>NZ_JAMGSL010000030.1 GCF_025195125.1 Streptomyces sp. Je 1-79 | reverse complement strand
GGTGGGGACGCGTCCGAGTTCGCGCCCTCGCATGCGGTAGGAGTCGCCTTTGAGGGAGTGGACCTCCGCGTGGTGGACGAGGCGGTCGATCATGGCGGCGGCCACGGTCTCGTCGCCGAAGACCTCTCCCCAGCGCCCGAACGGCTTGTTGCTGGTGACGATCACAGACGCGCGTTCGTATCTGTTCGAGATGAGCTGGAAGAACAGGTTCGCGGCCTCCGCTTCGAAGGGGATGTAGCCGACCTCGTCCACCACGATCAGCGGATAACGGCCGAGTTTGGTGAGCTCTTGTTGGAGCCGTCCGGCCTGGTGGGCGGCGGCGAGGCGGTCGACCCATTCGGCGGCGGTCGCGAAGGCGACGCGGTGCCCGGCCTGGCAGGCCCGCACTGCGAGCCCGATCGCCAGGTGCGTCTTGCCGGTGCCCGGCGGGCCGAGGAAAACGGCGTTCTCTCGTCCGGCGATGAAGTCCAACGTGCCCAGGTGTGCGAGCTGTTGGCGACTCAGGCCGCGCAGATGGGTGACGTCCAGTTCCTCGATGGTCTTGATCGCGGGGAACCGGGCGGCGCGTACTCGCGCTTCGCCGCCGTGCGATTCGCGGGCGGAGACCTCGCGCTGGAGGCAGGCGACGAGGTACTCGGCATGGGTCCACGATTCCTTGCGGGCTCGCTCGGCGAGCCGCTCGGCGGCGTCCAGCAGGGCCGGGGCCTTCATAGCCCGAGCGAGGAAGGCTAGGTCAGCGGTGGTCTGCTGGCCGGTGCGGCGGCTCGTGGCCTGGGTAATCTCCTGGGCGGCGGTAGTGCGGGGCATCAACCGGCCTCCTTGCCGGCGCCGCCTTCGATGACGGTGAAGATGCGGTCATAGGAGCCGAGCTCGCGCTGTTCGACGTCGACCAGCGGCCCGGAAGAGGCCGCGGCCTGGGCCTGCCGGCCGGCCTGGTGTCGGTGCACTTCCTGCCGCATCGTCTTGCCGGTGGTGGCGTGTTCGGGGTCGGTGATGGTCTGGTGACGGGCCCAGCAGCGCGGGTGCTGGGCGACGATCTCACCACCGGAGGCCAGGACGAGGACCTGGTCGTTGTCGGTCAGGACGGTCACCTGGTGGCCGATCGCGGTGGGGTCGACGGAGTAGTCGCAGGTGTCGACGCGGACGTAGTGGTCGCGGCCCAGACGCGTCTGGAAGCGCCACCAGGCCGGTGGGTCAACGGGCGGCAGGGCGAGCATTCCGGCCCGGTCGGCTTCCCACCGGTCCGCGGGGCGGGCGTCGAGGGTGCGGTGGACGCGGCGGTTGGCGACCTTCAGCCAGGCCGTCAGCTGGGTGTTGAAGTCGTCCGGCCCGGCGAAGTGTCGGCCGGGAAGGAAGGAGGTCTCCAGATAGCCGTTGGCCCGTTCCACCAGCCCTTTCGCTTCCGGGTCACGCGGTCGGCAGAGGTGCATTCTGGTGGCGAGCAGGCCCGCGAACGCGGCGAACTCGCCCGTGACCTTGCCCCGACCCACCCCGGCCTCGTTGTCCCAGACCAGCATCTTCGGGACCGCACCCCACTCGGACAGCAGCCGCCAGTGCCCGTCGATCAGATCACCGGTCCGCTTCGACGGCAGCATCCTGGCGGCGATCACCCGCGAGTAGCCGGACACCATCACCAGCACCGGCGGCCGGCCCGTCTGCCCATAGCCAAGGGGGATGTCCGCCTCGGGAAACCACAGGTCACACTGGGCCAGCTCACCCGGTCGATAGACCGTCCGGGAGACCGGATCGACCGGGACATAGGCCGGCCGCAGCTCGCGCACCCTCTCCTTAAGGATCGTCATCCCGCGGTCCCAGCCGATCCGCTCGGCGATCACGGTCGCGGGCATCGTCGGGGTCTGCCGCAGAAGCTCGCGAATCTGGACCTCGACCGCGTCGACCGCCGAGCCCTTCACCGGGCGCTGGTACTTCGGCGGCCGGTCCGTGGCCAGAGCCCGCTTGACTGTGTTCTTCGAGATGCCCAGATGCCGGGCGATCGCCCGAATCGGCATCTGCTCGGCCCGGTGCAGCCGCCGGATCTCTGCCCAGTCCTCCACAAGGATCACCCTCTCCTCCCGATCTTCGATCAAGATCAGGTTGGTACGGGAACCACAGAGTGGGTCAGATTTGATCCGCCGTCAGAGGGTCACGATTCACCCGTCGTCGAGA
>NZ_JAMGSL010000029.1 GCF_025195125.1 Streptomyces sp. Je 1-79 | reverse complement strand
AATCATTGTGGAAAAGCCCCGCACCTTATGGTGCGGGGCTTTTCTGCGTTTACCGGCCGCCTATCGTGTGGGCATGCGCTATGAACTGGTCCTCTTCGACAACGACGGTGTGCTCGTCGACAGCGAGCCGATCTCCAACTCCCTCCTGGCCGGCTACCTCACCGAACTCGGCCACCCCACCTCGTACGAGGAGTCCCTGCGCGACTACATGGGATCCGCCATGCATCGCGTTCACGAGCTGGTGCTTGAGCGGACCGGGCAGCGGCTCCCCGCGGACTTCGACGCGACGTTCCACGCGCGCGTGTTCGCCGCGTTCGAGCGTGAGCTGGAGGCCGTGGCCGGAGTGCGGGACGTACTGAAGCAGCTGGTCGACGACGGTGTTCCGTACTGTGTGGCGTCCTCCGGGTCGCACGAGCGGATCCGCGTCGGGCACCGCAAGACCGGGCTCGACGGGTGGTTCCGGGACGAGAACGTCTTCAGCGCCGAGGACGTCGGCAAGGGCAAGCCGGCGCCGGACCTGTTTCTGCATGCCGCCGCCCGCATGGGCGTCCCGCCCGAGCGGTGTGTGGTCGTCGAGGACAGCCGTCTCGGGGTCGAGGCCGCCCTCGCCGCCGGGATGGACGTGTACGGGTTCACGGCCATGACGCCCGCGGACAGGCTCCAGGGCGCCCGGGGGTTCTTCACCAAGATGGCGGAGCTGCCCGGGCTGCTGCGCTGAGACCGGGGAGCCGAGATTGGGTCGGTGATCCATCTACCCATGGGTAGACCCGGGTCCTACGCTGTGCCGCCATGACGGATGCGCGGTTGCGGCGTGGGCGGGGATCCCTGGCGGTCAGTTTCTTCGTGCAGGGAGTGACGTTCGCGCTCCTTGTGACCCGAATACCGGCGATCCAGGACCGCTACGGCATCTCCGACGCGCTGCTGCCCGCCTTCCTGGCCGCCGTGCCGATCCTGGCCGGTGTGGCCAGTGTGGTCACGGAGAAGCTGGTGGCCCGGGTGGGGCCGGGGGCGGTGCTGCGGTGGGCGCAGCCGGTCGTCCTCCTGGCGCTGCTCGCCGTCGGGGCGGGGACGGAGCTGTGGCACGTCGCCGTCGCCCTCGGGGCCTTCGGGCTCGCGGTCGGGGCGCTGGACGCGTCCATGAACATGCTCGGGGTGAGCCTCCAGCGGGCGTACGGGCGGAGCATCATGCTCGGCTTCCATGCCGCGTACAGCCTGGGCGGGATCGCGGGAGCGTCGCTGGCCTGGGCCGGGGCGCACTGGCACCTGCCGCTGTTCGTGTCCTACCTGCCCGTCGTGGGCGTGCTGCTGCCGGTGGCGCTCATCGGCAGCCGCTGGTACACCCCGGGGACGGAGCCGCATGGCGTCGGGAAGGCGGGGGAGGCGGAGGCCGTGAAGGGGGGCGCCGGGGTCTCCTTCGCGCTGCTGCTGCCGCTCTGTCTCGTCATGACCTTCGCGTACATCGGGGACTCCACCGTCTCCAACTGGAGCGCCAAGTACCTCCAGGACGTGCTCGGCAGCTCGGAGGAGCTCGCGACGGTGCCGTACAACGCGTACATGGTCACCACTCTCCTCGGGCGGGCCGTGGGGGATTTCGGTGTGCGGAGGCTGGGGGCGGCCACGGTCGTGCGGTGCGGGGCGGTCCTCGCGGCGCTCGGGTTCGCCCTGGTCGCGGTGGCGCCGGGGGCCTGGGTGGGGATGGCCGGGTTCACCGTGCTGGGGCTGGGGCTCAGTGTGATCGTGCCGCAGACGTTCGCGGCGGCCGGGCGGCTCTTCCCCGGGGCGAGCGACGCGGCGGTCGCGCGGCTGAACGTCTTCAACTACGTCGGATTCCTGATCGGGTCCCCGTTGGTGGGGGCGCTCGGGGACGCCTGGAGCTATCGGGGGGCGATGCTCGTGCCGATGGTGCTGGTCCTGGTGACGGTGGCGTACGCCACGTCGTTCGGCTCTCGGGCGGCCCGATACGGTGGCGGGCATGAGCGGCCGCGCACTGTTGATGTGGGATGAAGCTGTCACGCAGTACGACTTCGGGTCCGAGCACCCGATGGATCCGGTTCGGCTCGCGCTGACCATGGGGCTGGTGCGGGCGTACGAACTCGACCGTGCCGTCGACGTGGTGGCGGCGAAGCCGGCCGGTGACTCGACCCTGCGGCTCGTGCACCGGGAGGACTATGTCGCGGCGGTACGGGCGGCATCGGCCGATCCGCGCCACGCGGACCAGGCGTACGGGCTCGGAACGGTCGACGATCCGGCGTTCTCCGGGATGCACGACGCGTCCGCGCTGATCGCCGGGCAGTCGGTCGGGGCGGCGGAGGCCGTGTGGCGCGGGGAGGCCGCGCACGCGGTGAACTTCGCGGGCGGGCTGCACCACGCGATGCAGGGTTCGGCGTCGGGGTTCTGCATCTACAACGACGCCTCCCTGGCCATCGCCCGGCTGCTGGAGCTGGGTGCGGAGCGGGTCGCGTACGTGGATGTGGACGTGCACCACGGCGACGGGGTGCAGGCGGCGTTCTGGGAGGACCCGCGGGTCCTGACGATCTCGCTGCACGAGCACCCGCGGACGTTGTTCCCGCAGACGGGGTGGCCGGAGGAGACGGGCGCCCCGGGTGCCGGCGAGGGCTCCGCGGTGAATGTGGCGCTGCCGGCGGGGACCGGGGACGCGGGGTGGCTGCGGGCCTTCCACGCGGTCGTGCCCGAGCTGATCGCGGACTTCCGGCCGCAGGTCCTGGTGACCCAGCACGGTGCCGATACGCACTTCGAGGATCCGCTGGCGCATCTCGCGGTGTCGCTGGACGCCCAGCGGGCGGTGCAGGTGGCCTGTCATGAGCTCGCGCACGCGCATGTGGACGGCGGGAAGTGGGTCGCGCTGGGCGGCGGCGGGTACGCGGTGGTGGATGTCGTGCCGCGGTCGTGGACGCATCTGGTGGGGATCGCCGCGCACGCGGAGGTCGCCCCCGAGTCGGTGATTCCCTCGTCGTGGCGGGACCTGGTGTACGCGCGGACGCGACAGCCGGGGCCGGTGCGGATGACGGACGGGCGGTGGCCCGTGGGGTGGCGGGACTGGGAGGAGGGGTACGACCCGGCGGACCGGCTCGATCAGGCCGTCCTCGCGACGCGGCGGGCGGCCTTCCCGCTCCGGGGGCTGCT
>NZ_JAMGSL010000028.1 GCF_025195125.1 Streptomyces sp. Je 1-79 | reverse complement strand
TCCCGCCCTTTTAGCTCAGTCGGTAGAGCGTCTCCATGGTAAGGAGAAGGTCAACGGTTCGATTCCGTTAAAGGGCTCCAGTGAAACAGAAGAAGGCCCCCGCCTCATGGCGGGGGCCTTCTTTGTTTTGTGCTCCCGTACGAGAAGGGATTCCCCGCCACGAAAGCGTGGCGGGGAACCTCCGTCAGCTGGCGTCGATGGGCTCCGGGAGGCGCATGGCCAGGATCGCCATGTCGTCCGAGGCGGGCTCCTGGGCGAAGCGCTCGACCGCGCGCAGGATGCGGGCGGCGACCGCGCCGGCCGTCAGGCCCGTACAGGTCTTGAGGACCTCGATCAGACCGTCGTCGCCCAGCATCCTCGTGCCCTCGCGGCGTTCCGTGACGCCGTCGGTGACGCAGAGCAGGACGTCGCCCGGTTCGAGCGTGATGGTCTGCTCGTACAGCTCCAGGTCGTCGATGACGCCCAGGAGCGGCTGGGGATCGGCTGCCGGGACGACCGTGCCGTCCTGGCGCAGGCGCAGCGGCAGCGGGTGGCCGGCGCAGACGACCTTGAGGATGGCCGAGCCGTCCTCCTGAGGCCACATCTCGCCGTACAGCAGCGTCAGGAAGCGGCTGCGGGCGCCCTCGTCGAGGATGGCCGCGTTCAGCCGCTCCAGGACCGCGGGGCCGCCGAAGCCCTCGCGGGCCAGCAGGCGCAGCGCGTGCCGGGCCAGGCCCGTGACGGCCGCTGCCTCCGGACCCGTACCGCAGACGTCGCCGATCGCGAACCCGTAGGCGTTGTCGCGGATCGGGAAGAGGTCGTAGAAGTCTCCGCCGACCTCGTTGCCCTCGCCGGCGGCCCGGTAGATGACCTCGACCTCGACGCCCGGGATCTGGGGGAGGCCGGGCGGCAGCAGGCTGCGCTGGAGGGACTGGCTGATCGCCATGCGCTCCGAGTAGAGCCGGGAGTTGTCCAGTGCCAGGGCGGCCCGGCGGGAGAGGTCCTCGGCCAGTTCCAGGATCTCCTGGCGGAAATGGTCGTCGGAGGGCTTGCCCAGGGTGAGCATGCCGATGACGCGGTTACGGGCGACCAGCGGCAGGACCACCGTCTCGCCGCCGACCGCGGCGGCCGTGGCCAGCGTGGTGTCGATACCGCCGGACAACGGACCGCTTCCGTGGCCGAGTTCGCGCATCGAGGTGGAGAGCGCGGCCCGGTGGGCGGCCTCGCCGGGCGCCGACCAGACGCGGGCGCCGAGGGTCGGCACCGGGTCCGGCGGGGAGATCGAGGACAGCAGGGCCTTCAGGCCGTCGATGCGGTCCTCGTCCTCGTGCAGCACATAGGAGAGGTACGGATCCGAGGCCTGGTCGGCGATCGTGTAGACGGCGCACCAGGTGGCGAGCGTCGGGACGGTCATCTGGGCCATCAGGGCCAGGGTCTGGTCGCGGTCGAGGGTGCCCGCCAACAGGTCGGAGGCCTCGACGAGGAAGCTGAGGGAGCCGCGGCGGAGGCGTTCGAGCTCGCCGAGGCGCGCCGACTCGACGGCCAGCGCGATGCGGTCGGCGGCGAACTGGAGGCGCAGGGCCTCCTCGTTGGAGTACCGGTTCGGGCTCTCGGCGGCGACGCCGAGGGAGCCGGTGAGACGGCCCTCCACCTTGAGCGGCACGGTCACGACGGAGCGCATCCCGGTGCCTTCGAGGAGGGGGACGGCGCCGGGGACGGCGGCGAGGTCCTCGTGGACGGCCGGCATGCGGGCGGAGCCGTAGCGGCTCGCGCCGGTCTCGACGGGGACGCGGGCGAACCGCTGGCGGGCGGAGGGGAGTCCGGTGGTCGCCCGTACCTCCAGCTCCGTCTCGTCGTCGGTGGCGAGCAGGAGGAAGGCGGAGTCGCCGTCCAGCATGTCGCGGGCGCGCTCCACCGTGCGCTGCAGGAGGCCGTCCAGGTCGTCGGGGGCCGGGGAGCCGATGAAGACCTCGAAGGGGTCCGTGGCGCGGCTCTCCGCGCCCCCGTCGGAGCCGGCGGGGCGCTGGGGGGTCTGGAGGACGGCGCGCTCGTACTCCCGTACCAGCAGACAGACCGTGGAGGGCTCTCCCGCGGTGTCGCGGACGCGGAGATGGGAGGCGTAGACGGGGATCACACGGCCGTCGGCGCAGCGGATGCCGTAGCTGCCCTCCCAGCGGGAGAGCCGCAGGGCCTCGGCGAGGCCGGTGCTGATGCCGGGGGTGTGCGGCCAGGCGGCGAGGTCGCCGAGCGGCTTTCCGGTGACCTGTTCGGCGGCGTAGCCGAAGAGCTCCTCCGCGTCCTCGTTCCAGGCGGTGATGGCTCCGCCGCGGTCGATCTGGGCGACGGCGACGCGGACGCGGCTGTCGGCGGTGGGGAGGAGGGCGTCGGGGAGGACCGGTCCGGCGGACCTGGTGCCGATGGGACGCTCGGGAAGGTCGAGTTGAAACCAGACACGTTTGTGCGTGGGGGTGTATTCGACGCCCCAGCGGGTGGCGAGCGCGGCGCACAGGAGCAGGCCGCGGCCGTTCTCGCGGTCCGGGTGGGCGAGGGTGCGGCCGCCCTGGACGGGGATCTCGCGCTCGGGGTAGCGGTCGGCGACCTCCACCCTGATGCCGTCCTCGCTCCGCAGGCACAGGACGTCGGCCGCGGTGCCGGCGTGGATGACGGCGTTGGTGACGAGCTCGCTGGTGAGGACGACGGCGTCGTCGACGACCTCGGAGTAACCCCAGCCCTGGAGGGTGTCCCGGACGAAGGCGCGGGCGGTCGCGACGGACCGCCCGACCGGGTCGAAAGTGGCAGCCGCCCGCGCGGTGATCACAGAACTCCTCGTACGCGTCTCGACGCCCGGCTCCGCCATGGTCGGTCTG
Source organism: Streptomyces sp. Je 1-79 (assembly GCF_025195125.1). Classification (GTDB taxonomy): domain Bacteria; phylum Actinomycetota; class Actinomycetes; order Streptomycetales; family Streptomycetaceae; genus Streptomyces. The sequence continues at coordinate 1,487 of NZ_JAMGSL010000028.1, read as the reverse complement.
CCCCTCCCGCTGCCCGGTGGTCGTTTCGCGCCACCCAGCCCCTGCCGGGCGGACGGGGACGGTTGGACAGCCGGATGCCAGGTTACTTACCTTCGCTGTCCGAGCGGATGCCGGTCGCCGCTGTTTCCGTCCCCCGGGGGCGGGGACGCTATGCGAAGCTGCCGAACTGTTATCGCCAGGTTCGCCTGCGGTGAAACACTGGGCAGGCTTGAGGTGACGGCCCGGGCAGTACGGTCAACCCCTTCGGGAGGGACACGGTGGAGTCTGGCACGGCGGCGCGGCGCGGCGGTGGCACTACGCGCACAAAGGGCGGACGGCCCCGGAGCGGCGGGACGGTGCAGGTGGACGCGGCGGCCATGGAGCGGCTGCTCGCTGCCCTGGTCTCGATGCGGGACGGGAACTTCCGCAAGCGGCTGACCGTGTCCGGCGACGGGGTGATGGCGGAGATCTCCGCCGTCTTCAACGAGGTCGCCGACCGTCAGATGCATCTGACCGGGGAACTGTCGCGGGTGCGGCGCATGGTGGGGCGCGAGGGCAAGCTGTCCGAGCGGCTGGAGGCGGGGCCCAGTGAGGGCGCCTGGCTGGCGGCCATCGAGCATGCGAACGCGCTGGTCGACGACATGACGCGGCCGGTCTCCGAGGTGGGGCGGGTCCTTTCGGCGGTGGCCGAGGGCGATCTCGGTCAGCGGATGGACCTGCGCTCGGAAGGCCCTGACGGGCGGCCGCTGCGCGGGGAGTTCCTGAAGGTCGCACGGACCGTGAACAACCTGGTCGACCAGCTGTCCGCGTTCACCGACGAAGTGACGCGTGTCGCACTCGAGGTCGGTACGGAAGGCATCCTGGGCGGCCAGGCCCAGGTGCGCGGAATGTCCGGTTCGTGGAAAGATCTCACGGATTCGGTCAACACGATGGCGTACCGGCTGACGGCTCAGGTGCGTGACATTGCTCTCGTGACGACGGCTGTGGCCCGGGGTGATCTGTCGAACAAGGTCACGGTTCATGTGGCCGGCGAGATGCTGGAGCTGAAGAACACCGTCAACACGATGGTGGACCAGCTGTCCTCGTTCTCGTCCGAGGTGACCCGAGTCGCCCGTGAGGTGGGCACCGAGGGCGAGCTGGGCGGTCAGGCGGAGGTCGCCGGGGTCGGCGGTGTGTGGAAGGACCTCACGGACTCCGTCAACACGATGGCGGGAAATCTCACCAATCAGGTGAGGGGTATCGCCGAGGTGACGACGGCGGTCGCCAACGGCGATCTGTCGCAGAAGGTCACGGTCAGCGCGCGCGGCGAGGTCGCGCAGCTCGCGGACACCATCAACCAGATGACCGAGACGCTCCGGACGTTCGCCGACGAGGTGACCCGGGTGGCGAGCGAGGTCGGTGCCGAGGGTCTGCTCGGCGGCCAGGCGCAGGTGCCCGGCGCGGCCGGCACCTGGAAGGACCTGACCGACTCGGTCAACACCGTCTTCCGGAACATCACCACGCAGGTG
>NZ_JAMGSL010000027.1 GCF_025195125.1 Streptomyces sp. Je 1-79 | reverse complement strand
CATTCACGGAGAGTTTGATCCTGGCTCAGGACGAACGCTGGCGGCGTGCTTAACACATGCAAGTCGAACGATGAAGCCCTTCGGGGTGGATTAGTGGCGAACGGGTGAGTAACACGTGGGCAATCTGCCCTTCACTCTGGGACAAGCCCTGGAAACGGGGTCTAATACCGGATAACACCGGCCTTCGCATGGAGGCTGGTTAAAAGCTCCGGCGGTGAAGGATGAGCCCGCGGCCTATCAGCTTGTTGGTGGGGTAATGGCCCACCAAGGCGACGACGGGTAGCCGGCCTGAGAGGGCGACCGGCCACACTGGGACTGAGACACGGCCCAGACTCCTACGGGAGGCAGCAGTGGGGAATATTGCACAATGGGCGAAAGCCTGATGCAGCGACGCCGCGTGAGGGATGACGGCCTTCGGGTTGTAAACCTCTTTCAGCAGGGAAGAAGCGAAAGTGACGGTACCTGCAGAAGAAGCGCCGGCTAACTACGTGCCAGCAGCCGCGGTAATACGTAGGGCGCAAGCGTTGTCCGGAATTATTGGGCGTAAAGAGCTCGTAGGCGGCTTGTCACGTCGGGTGTGAAAGCCCGGGGCTTAACCCCGGGTCTGCATCCGATACGGGCAGGCTAGAGTGTGGTAGGGGAGATCGGAATTCCTGGTGTAGCGGTGAAATGCGCAGATATCAGGAGGAACACCGGTGGCGAAGGCGGATCTCTGGGCCATTACTGACGCTGAGGAGCGAAAGCGTGGGGAGCGAACAGGATTAGATACCCTGGTAGTCCACGCCGTAAACGTTGGGAACTAGGTGTTGGCGACATTCCACGTCGTCGGTGCCGCAGCTAACGCATTAAGTTCCCCGCCTGGGGAGTACGGCCGCAAGGCTAAAACTCAAAGGAATTGACGGGGGCCCGCACAAGCAGCGGAGCATGTGGCTTAATTCGACGCAACGCGAAGAACCTTACCAAGGCTTGACATATACCGGAAAGCATTAGAGATAGTGCCCCCCTTGTGGTCGGTATACAGGTGGTGCATGGCTGTCGTCAGCTCGTGTCGTGAGATGTTGGGTTAAGTCCCGCAACGAGCGCAACCCTTGTCCTGTGTTGCCAGCATGCCCTTCGGGGTGATGGGGACTCACAGGAGACCGCCGGGGTCAACTCGGAGGAAGGTGGGGACGACGTCAAGTCATCATGCCCCTTATGTCTTGGGCTGCACACGTGCTACAATGGCCGGTACAAAGAGCTGCGATGCCGCGAGGCGGAGCGAATCTCAAAAAGCCGGTCTCAGTTCGGATTGGGGTCTGCAACTCGACCCCATGAAGTCGGAGTTGCTAGTAATCGCAGATCAGCATTGCTGCGGTGAATACGTTCCCGGGCCTTGTACACACCGCCCGTCACGTCACGAAAGTCGGTAACACCCGAAGCCGGTGGCCCAACCCCTTGTGGGAGGGAGCTGTCGAAGGTGGGACTGGCGATTGGGACGAAGTCGTAACAAGGTAGCCGTACCGGAAGGTGCGGCTGGATCACCTCCTTTCTAAGGAGCACAGTACCGATTGCAGACAAACGTTCTGCACGGTCAGCTCATGGGTGGAACGTTGATTAGTTGGCGTGAGTGACCTGATGGTTCTTCGAGTACTGCTTCGGCGTGGAAAGAAGAACACGGAGGGTGGCTCACGCTTGGCACGTTGTTGGGTGTCTGAGGGTACGGCCGTAAGGTTTGTATCTTCGCGATGCCGGCCCCAGTGCACTCACCAGGTTCTGGTGGGGTGATGGGTGGCTGGTCGTTGCTTGAGAACTACACAGTGGACGCGAGCATCTGTGGCCAAGTTTTTAAGGGCGCACGGTGGATGCCTTGGCACCAGGAACCGATGAAGGACGTGGGAGGCCACGATAGTCCCCGGGGAGCCGTCAACCAGGCTTTGATCCGGGGGTTTCCGAATGGGGAAACCCGGCAGTCGTCATGGGCTGTCACCCATGCCTGAACACATAGGGCATGTGGAGGGAACGAGGGGAAGTGAAACATCTCAGTACCCTCAGGAAGAGAAAACAACCGTGATTCCGGGAGTAGTGGCGAGCGAAACCGGATGAGGCCAAACCGTATGCGTGTGATACCCGGCAGGGGTTGCGCATGCGGGGTTGTGGGATCTCTCTTTCACAGTCTGCCGGCTGTGAGACGAGTCAGAAACCGTTGATGTAGGCGAAGGACATGCGAAAGGTCCGGCGTAGAGGGTAAGACCCCCGTAGCTGAAACATTGACGGCTCGTTTGAGAGACACCCAAGTAGCACGGGGCCCGAGAAATCCCGTGTGAATCTGGCGGGACCACCCGCTAAGCCTAAATATTCCCTGGTGACCGATAGCGGATAGTACCGTGAGGGAATGGTGAAAAGTACCGCGGGAGCGGAGTGAAATAGTACCTGAAACCGTGTGCCTACAAGCCGTGGGAGCGTCGCTCATTGGGTTTACCCAATGGGTCGTGACTGCGTGCCTTTTGAAGAATGAGCCTGCGAGTTTGCGGTGTGTTGCGAGGTTAACCCGTGTGGGGAAGCCGTAGCGAAAGCGAGTCCGAATAGGGCGTTTCAGTAGCACGCTCAAGACCCGAAGCGGAGTGATCTAGCCATGGGCAGGTTGAAGCGGAGGTAAGACTTCGTGGAGGACCGAACCCACCAGGGTTGAAAACCTGGGGGATGACCTGTGGTTAGGGGTGAAAGGCCAATCAAACTCCGTGATAGCTGGTTCTCCCCGAAATGCATTTAGGTGCAGCGTCGTGTGTTTCTTACCGGAGGTAGAGCACTGGATAGGCGATGGGCCCTACCGGGTTACTGACCTTAGCCAAACTCCGAATGCCGGTAAGTGAGAGCGCGGCAGTGAGACTGTGGGGGATAAGCTCCATGGTCGAGAGGGAAACAGCCCAGAGCATCGACTAAGGCCCCTAAGCGTACGCTAAGTGGGAAAGGATGTGGAGTCGCAGAGACAACCAGGAGGTTGGCTTAGAAGCAGCCACCCTTGAAAGAGTGCGTAATAGCTCACTGGTCAAGTGATTCCGCGCCGACAATGTAGCGGGGCTCAAGCGTACCGCCGAAGTCGTGTCATTGCAGCAATAGGGCCAACGCCCGCTGTGATGGGTAGGGGAGCGTCGTGTGCCGGGTGAAGCAGCCGCGGAAGCGAGTTGTGGACGGTTCACGAGTGAGAATGCAGGCATGAGTAGCGATACACACGTGAGAAACGTGTGCGCCGATTGACTAAGGGTTCCTGGGTCAAGCTGATCTGCCCAGGGTAAGTCGGGACCTAAGGCGAGGCCGACAGGCGTAGTCGATGGACAACCGGTTGATATTCCGGTACCCGCTTTGAAACGCCCAATATCGAGCCCTCTGATGCTAAGCCCGTGAAGCCGTTCCGGACCCTTCGGGGAAAGGAAAGTGGTGGAGCCGGCGAACCAAGGTGGTAGTAGGTAAGCGATGGGGTGACGCAGGAAGGTAGTCCAGCCCGGGCGGTGGTTGTCCCGGGGTAAGGGTGTAGGCCGTGTGATAGGCAAATCCGTCACACATTAAGGCTGAGACCTGATGCCGAGCCGATTGTGGTGAAGTGGATGATCCTATGCTGTCGAGAAAAGCCTCTAGCGAGTTTCATGGCGGCCCGTACCCTAAACCGACTCAGGTGGTCAGGTAGAGAATACCGAGGCGTTCGGGTGAACTATGGTTAAGGAACTCGGCAAAATGCCCCCGTAACTTCGGGAGAAGGGGGGCCATCACTGGTGATGAGTCTTGCACTCTGAGCTGGGGGTGGCCGCAGAGACCAGCGAGAAGCGACTGTTTACTAAAAACACAGGTCCGTGCGAAGCCGTAAGGCGATGTATACGGACTGACGCCTGCCCGGTGCTGGAACGTTAAGGGGACCGGTTAGTGACCTTTCGGGGTTGCGAAGCTGAGAACTTAAGCGCCAGTAAACGGCGGTGGTAACTATAACCATCCTAAGGTAGCGAAATTCCTTGTCGGGTAAGTTCCGACCTGCACGAATGGCGTAACGACTTCTCGACTGTCTCAACCATAGGCCCGGTGAAATTGCACTACGAGTAAAGATGCTCGTTTCGCGCAGCAGGACGGAAAGACCCCGGGACCTTTACTACAGTTTGATATTGGTGTTCGGTTCGGCTTGTGTAGGATAGGTGGGAGACTTTGAAGCCGTGACGCCAGTCATGGTGGAGTCGCCGTTGAAATACCACTCTGGTCGTGCTGGATGTCTAACCTCGGTCCGTGATCCGGATCAGGGACAGTGTCTGATGGGTAGTTTAACTGGGGCGGTTGCCTCCTAAAGAGTAACGGAGGCGCCCAAAGGTTCCCTCAGCCTGGTTGGCAATCAGGTGTTGAGTGTAAGTGCACAAGGGAGCTTGACTGTGAGACCGACGGGTCGAGCAGGGACGAAAGTCGGGACTAGTGATCCGGCGGTGGCTTGTGGAAGCGCCGTCGCTCAACGGATAAAAGGTACCCCGGGGATAACAGGCTGATCTTCCCCAAGAGTCCATATCGACGGGATGGTTTGGCACCTCGATGTCGGCTCGTCGCATCCTGGGGCTGGAGTCGGTCCCAAGGGTTGGGCTGTTCGCCCATTAAAGCGGTACGCGAGCTGGGTTTAGAACGTCGTGAGACAGTTCGGTCCCTATCCGCTGCGCGCGTAGGAATATTGAGAAGGGCTGTCCCTAGTACGAGAGGACCGGGACGGACGAACCTCTGGTGTGCCAGTTGTCCTGCCAAGGGCATGGCTGGTTGGCTACGTTCGGGAGGGATAACCGCTGAAAGCATCTAAGCGGGAAGCCTGCTTCGAGATGAGTATTCCCACCTCCTTGAGAGGGTAAGGCTCCCAGTAGACGACTGGGTTGATAGGCCGGATGTGGAAGCCCAGTAATGGGTGGAGCTGACCGGTACTAATAGGCCGAGGGCTTGTCCTCA
>NZ_JAMGSL010000026.1 GCF_025195125.1 Streptomyces sp. Je 1-79 | reverse complement strand
GGCGTCGTCGAAGATCTGCTGAAGAGCTCGCGAGGTCGCTTCCGGGGTGATTCCTCGTTGGACGGCGCCGCTCCGGTGCTGGAGCGACAGGTCGCGGCGGCGAGGACGATGGGGGGAGGGGGCAGTGAAGGCGTGGGCGAGCTGACGCGGAAACGCCAGCTCAGACGCCAGGTCCTTCGGTCGGTCGCGCGCGGGTTGAGGCCGTGATCCAGTGGGTTCTCGCCCTGTACCTTGGCCCGGATCGCTCCCCTGAGCAGCGCCCATCTGTCACGGCCGCGCGCTGTTCATGTCTCCCTCGTGGCCGGCCTACGCTCCGCCTCACGACCGACCTTACGGGCGGCGCTGGTTCCCCCATCGGGCCTCTACCGGTCCGGCCTGCGGAAGAGGGCGAGCGTCTTCGTGAGGGCTTTCAGTGGTGAGGTGTCCTGCTCGGCCGCAGCCGGTGCGGGTGTCCTGGGTGTGTTGCCGCTGCCGGCTTCGGCGAGCGCGGCGTGCGCCGACTCGGCCGCCTCACGGTACAGATCGCAGGATGCCGTCATGGCTTTGAGTGCTTCGGCATACCGGGTGACCATGGCCCGGGCGTGAACGAGTTCCTCATCGGGGGTGAGCAGGTGCCAGCCTTGGCGCAGCCGTGTCAGGGCTTGTTCGGCGTCAGTCGCCAGCGGTCGTGGCAGGGAGGCGAACTCCGAAATTTTCTCAAGGAGTTCGGTCGGCTCGGTACCGTCGAGGAAGACGTCGCCCACCGTGAAGCGTTCCGCGTCGTAGCCCGGAGTCTCCGGTGTGAGGGGCAGGACGACGGCCCCGCCGCGCGGCAGCCCCACGCCCAGCTCACGCTTCATCGCGAAGTCGGCGATCAGCGCCTGCTCCGGCGTGGCCCGGTGCTCGATCACCCGGTGCCTGAGACTCGGTGGCAAAAATGCCGTGACCGGCCGCCGCCCCAGCGCGTCCGGCGTCATCGCCTCGTGCACCACGACATGGATGAACCAGCTCTGCCGGGTGCAGTCCCGCAGCAGGCGCCGCAACTCGCCATCGTCCTTGGGCAGGTAGTTGGCCGTCCGCAGACGCCCGCCACGCACCCTGTCGTGATCCCAGGCGACCCGGTCGCTGTCGGGCCAGAACACGGTAGCGGGCGAGGGCCAGCTCGCTTCCCACGCCCGCTCCGCCTCGGCGGCTAGCACCCAGGCGACCTCGCTCTCGTTGTCGCTGCGGCGGGACTCAGGCTCATAGGTGGTCAGCTGAGCGCGCACCGTGACGTCGCCGGTTACGCGCCAGCGCGCTTCGAACAGGCGACGGGCCGAAGGGCCGGGGTCGGCGGACTCATCACGGGGAAACAGATCGGTCGAGCGGGCCGCCTCGACGGGGTCGAGGTCGAGGAAGTCGTCGATCACTCTTGCCGCCTTGAGGGCGAGCAGGTTACGTCGGACGTCACGCTCGGGCTCGGGCCCGAGGTGACGCCCCCGTCCGAGCCATGTGGTACGGGGGACAGTGGTCGATGAGGAGCTGCTCTTGGCCATGGAACCGTCCAGTGGGTGATCGGGGCTCGACCAGTATGGTCCGCGGCCCGAGCGGTGCAGTCCACCGGTCCGCACCGGCCCGGCGGGGCGCGCTTCCCGGTGTGAGCTCCCACTGATGTCGGTCGGAACTCGTCGTATGCCGTGATCCGCCCCAGGGCGGCACTGTTCGAGCAGCACAGCACCGCGGTACAGCGGGGACCGCTGATGTCCGCTGGTCCCCTTCCGGGCCTCTCGCCCTTCCGAGCAGGCCGCCAGGGTTGTTGCCCGGGGATTGGAGGATGGGGTGAACGCGCCGTACGCGCCGTAGCTCAGGTCATTGGCCGGTGGCCGGCACGTCCCACGACCGGGGTCGTGAGAGGGCCTGCCACTCGTCTCGGAGGAGGGCCAGCACGGCGACGTCGTACCGTCGGCCCCGGTGCTGGCAGGCAGAGCGGCGTATCCCCTCCTGGGAGAAACCCGCCCTGGCCAGGACGTCGAGAGCCGCGGTATTGGTGGTGTGGGTGACGGCCTGGAGGCGGTGCATGGGCAGCTCACCGAAGGCGAGATCGACCAGCGCGTCCACGGCATCCGTGCCGTAGCCCTGGCTTCGGCGCTCGGGGTCCAGCATCAGGAGGATCTCGGCGGTGCCGTCGACCAGGTCCTGGTCGAACAGGGCGATGTGGCCAATCGGTGTGCCGTCGGGGAGCAGGACGAGGAAGTCGTCGCGGTCGTGGTCGTCGCGGTCACGCTCGATGCGCTCGCGCAGGGCAGAGAGGGACCGTGGCCACATGCCGATCTCGTGGGCGGCCACGGGGTCGGCGCGCCAGGCGTGGACCAGCTCTGCGTCGTCGACATCGAGCGGTGCGAAGACGATCCCCCTGCCGCGCCAGCACACCTGCCGGGGGGATCCGGTGTCCTGGATCTCCGATTTCTCCTCGTCCACCCTTCCCGTCACCTTCTCTGCCACGTCTTCGATCATGGACGGATGCTACGGGTCACTGGGAATGCCGGACCAGCCAATTGCGGTTGCAGGCCGGCCGTAGTTCTGGAGCTGTGGGGCCTGGGCGCGTCCGACGCCCGTGCAGGACGCGGATCGAGAGCGGTCTGAGGCAGGCAGCGGTGTAGTGGTGGGGGCAGGCTTAGTACTCCGGTGGAGCCCCATGGGCGGAGGCGGCCGTCGCCGAGGGTGCTTGCACCATGGGAGGTGATCTGTACCCGTACACGGACACGGGCAACACCAAGGAACGCGTGAAGATCAGCAGCAACTAGGGCAGCTACAACCGCCTCGTCGCCCCCGGCGATCTCAACTCCGACGGCAAGGGTGATCTGCTCGGTGTCACCTCCAAGGGTGACCTGTACCGCTACTTGAACACGAGTCCGTTGAAGTTCTCGACGCGGTCCAAGATCGGCCTGGGCTTCCAGGTCTACAACTCGATGTCCTGCCCCCTCGAACACGACAAGCGTCCTGCTCCGGAGTCGCAGGCGAGAGGTTCGCCGGTCTCCAGCAACGGCGTCGAATCGGTGGCGGCGGGAGGGGGTGCTGTGTGAGGGTTCTGGACCATGGGCCACTCGCGGGCGTATCCCGTCTTCCGGACCGCCGATGCACCAGAGGCGTACAGGCTGGCGAAGCGTCTGTGCGGGTTCCTGGAGTGGATCGACGACGAGTTCTGGGTGGGCGCGGAACCGCGGACTGCGGAGGAGGCTCGGCGGGTGGCAGCGGCGGTGCCGGGCGCGGCCGTCGACTACGCGGTCGCCCGGACGGATCCAGTGACAGGCGACTACCTGCACTGCGATTTCGACGACGTGGCGATCGCAGATGACGCCACGCTGTCGGCTGCACTGCCGCTGAGCATGTCCGCATGGTGTCCGCGCGGCCGCCTTGAACAGTCGTTCTTCAACGCTCTCGGTGCGATGTCCGCTTCGATGGACTGGCACGGCCGCTGGCCGGAGGACCCCGAGTCCGGGACGGGGGGTTCGCAGCAGTACGACGGCGTGCAGGTGGTGTTTCACAGTGACGACCCGGATCTGGCCAGGCGGACGGGGGACCACACGGTGTTCGTCCACGTTGACCGACGGATGAACCCTGACCGTGTACGGAAGCTTGTTGAGCCGGCGGGTGCGGAGGTCCTGGGGGCGCCGCGAATCGGGTGGTGATGCCAAGAGCGGCTGAAGATCGGGAGCCCGACGCGCTCAGCCGTAGAAGTGCCCTTCGCCCCGCGGGGGACAACGTCGGCCGTTTAGCCATCGCGGATGGTCTTCCTGGCGGTGTCTCCCACACCTCGAGCATCCTCGACAGGACACACTGCGGAAGCCAGGAACCCGGCATGTCGCCGTCTTTGCCACTGGCTGCCAGAACGCGGCAACGCCTGCGGCGCCTGCCGGGAAGCGGTGGGTGTCACCGAAAACCGCCGGACCCCGGCGATGAGAGGCGAGGACGCACGGGTCAGCGTGGCCCGGCGGCTACGAGTCTCTCCAACTCGGAGTCTCGGCTGAGCCTACGGCTCATCAGGTCGATCACCGCAAGGCCGATCACCGGTTCGGAGCGGCGGGGTGGGTTTCGTAGTCGCAGGCAAGGTGGCGACGATCAGCCGGTCGAAGGTCCATGTAAAGCGAGGTGTTGTCAGCAGGTCGTCGGGCGACCACACAGGCAAGCCCCGGCCCCCGGATCCCTCCGCCTGTGACCGTGGTGCAGCCGGCTCCCTCCCGCGCCAAGCCGGAAGGGATCCGCTCCCAAGCCGTTAAGGCCGCCCTGTCGTGCCATCAGCTGGACTACTCCCATGCGGCGTTGAACAGCGCGTATTCGAGCAGGTCGGGGGCTTCGGGTGGCCAGCCGCCTGTGCCCGCCACCTGACGGGCGGCTTCGTGCATGAAGGAGAGGTAGACATCGTAGCGATGGGGCGACCAGTTCCAGTCCGCCCATACCCAAGCTGCGACCGAGCCGTCGGGGTCGTGGCCGGTCTCCCGGCCGACCGCAGCAGCCAGGGACCGCAGGCGCTGAGACAGCACGCGGTCGAGGATGAGCGGCAGCGGCCCCGGGCCATGCGTGGACGGCAGTGCCTTACCGGTGAAGTACAGAAACTTGGTGAAGAACGACGGCCCCAAGCCGGGAACCCGGTGGTGGAGCGTCGAATAGGCCTCTCGTGCACCGTAGTCGCTAAGCGCGGTGACCGCGGTAGCCAGTGCCGCATTCAGTCCTTCGACAGCCAGGATCCTGCCTAATGTGGCCGGTCCGCTGCCGCCGGGAGTGCCCCGCTTACCCTTCCCCCATACGTACGTTGCGACCAGGGCTTCCCTGAACGCCCCGCGCCACAGCGCATCGCCGACGATCGAGGTGACCTCCGCCCTGCTGACCTGAGCATCCCCATTGTGAGTGGGCTGAACCAGTGCCGCAGGCCAGGGGGTGATCGGGGCCCACCGGCTGGGGGTGTAGCGGACCGTGTGCGCGCCGGCTGTCCCGGTCGCGTACCTTGCTGAGTTGTCGTTCCACCACCGGCCCAATGCCAGCAGAGCGGCATGAGGCAGCAGGCGCGTCATCATCTCTTGATCCACCGCGTTCGCGCGGTCTTGTCTGTTCACGTTCCGCCTCCGAGGCTTGCCTGTCTCGTCATCTCGTGCAGGGGAGCGCAGCCAGGTTTCGCCGAAGCCGGTTGCCGCGCTCGTCGCTCGCCGCCTGGAGACAGAAGAGCATCGGACCGGCGGCGAGCTGGCTCATAAGGGCCTCGTACAGCCCACATCCCCTCCCACATCGAACCGACGCAGGCCATCAGGCACCTGGCGAAGTGCCTGGGGGAGGGGCCCGCAGAGCGGCAGTCTAGGAGCCGGGCCCATGCCGCGTTCGTCGATTTACCATGCATCAGCTATATCGCCGTAGAGAAGCCCAGACCGGTCCGCCCGTGCGCGTACCAGCTCCTCATTACCCGCTCGCTCGCCTGCCCCATTCCACCCATGGCGCCCGCGAGAGCGGGCACACCCAGCCCCTCTGACGCGGCCTGGTGGCCCTCAACATCGACGTCTCCTGGCTCCTGGACGTCCAGAAGCCGGGGGACATCGAAGACGTCAGCGTCGCCGACTACTCCGCCCTCGTTGCCGCCGTCGCCCGCCACAAGACCCCCACCCCCCGCCCCACCACCGCCGACCCCGACCCCGCCTAGCGCGCCGCCGCCCTCCTGCACACCCCCGTCAGGCTGCAGCCGCTGCCGTACCGCAACAGCCTCTACGCCTGCCAGGTCACCGCCGCCTACTTGCACGCCGCCGGTGACGGAATCGGAGGCGGGGCGGAGTCGGCCCATCCATCGGCTGACAGGCTGCGAGGGGGCGGCGTGTTCGTGACCATCGGGTCGGGGGAGAGGGCCACGCCTGACCAGGGACCGCAGCGGGAGCACGAACGGGACACCGTCGTGGAGTGCGGCTTGCTTGCAAGGGCGATAAGGGGGCACACGGACAGCACCCTTGGAGAGGAGTCTGTCCATGCTTGGCATAGTGGCTGCGGTGCTGTTCTTCATCGCCTGGCTGATCAACGCGGCGGACATCGGTACCAACGATGTTTTCTCGTCGACGAACGTGATGCTGCTCGGGCTGACGGCCCTGGCTCTCCACGTGGCGGGCATCGGTGCCGGCCGAAGCATCAAGCGCCGACGCTGACACGCCACTGGAGATCTCACGACACCTGATACGAGCCCCGGCCGCCATTACGGCCCGCCGATTTCATCGGGACGCGAGAGGGGATGCGGGGAGATCACCCCGCATCCCCCTGAGGCGTGCACCGGTACCCGATCGGTGCCGAGCAGACCGACGACATAACGCCAACTCGCCGGGACGCCCACGCCACCCCTGCAAGGGCAGCGACACCGCGCGCCGCCTGTGCCCGAACCGATAGGCCTACGCCCTCGCAGCGACTCCGCTGCCGCCCGCGCCGACCGAGCAAGCCTGGGCAGCGACGATCGCCACCGCGCCTCGGAATCGTTCATCGCAACACAGGCGCCGCCGGTCCACCCGGCGTCACCAAGATCAACACGACCGCATTCGTCGGATGCTTCCAGAACGGCACATGCGGCTAACGTCACGCCACGCGGCGAAGGATTACGCCTCAAGCCGGAGGGCACGTTGAGGAGTCGGTCTTTATGGTTTCGGGAGTTGTCTGAGTGCGTGTGTAGGTCCCTGGTCGTCCGTGCCACGATGCCGCCCGGGGGTGGCGGGTTCGGGTTCTGTCCCTGCCACGAAAGAGAAGGGGCCCGGCATAGCCGGGTCCCTTTGTTGCGTCCCCGGCGCGGCTCAGCGTGGAGCTGTCTGGCCGATCTTGCCTGTGCCGATGGTTTGGGATGTTCCGAGGGACACCTTGAGGTGGTGGTCGGGCTGGGGGGGATTAGTAGGCGGAGTCGACGTTGTCGATGGAGCCGTACTTGTCGGCCGCGTAGTTGGCGGCTGCTGTGATGTTGGCGACCGGGTCGGTCAGGTCGTGCGGGGTGCCGGGGACGTGGTAGGCGTCGAAGGTCGGCTGGATGACCTGGAGCAGGCCCTTGGACGGTGTGCCGTTCTGCGCGTTCACGTCCCAGTTGTTCTGGGCGTTGGGGTTGCCGGAGGACTCGCGCATGATGTTGCGGTGCAGGCCTTCGTAGCTGCCGGGGATGTCCTTGGACTTCATGATGTCCAGGGCTTCCTTGATCCAGCCGTCGAGGTTGTCGGCGTACTGCTTCTTCGCCTTCTTCGCCGCCGCAGCATCCACCGCTGACACCTGGGTCGCCGAGACGTTCGCCGATGCGGGGGCTGCCTGAGCGGGCGAGGGGGCCAGGGTGAGCGCCGCGGCTGCGGCTCCCGCGGTGGCGATGCCGGCGAGGGACAGCTTGCGGAATCGGGTGGTGCGGCTGGTGGTGTTCTGCGTGGGGGCGGTCATACGCGGTGAATCTCCCTTTGAGGCGACGTGGGGATGCCGACCGAAATACGGTGCGGCGGAGGCGGAGGCGGAGCGGCGCTCCGCGCAGCGGCTGGGGCGGTCGGGCGCACGTGCTGTGCTGTCCCGCCCGTACCGGGATCCCCGGAACGACAGCCATGGTTAGGGGCGCTCGGGGCACGGCGCAAGAATGTGACGTACTACCCCATCGGGTAGGAAATCTCCGGAACGGAACGACCCAAGCCACTCGGGCGGGGGACAGGCGGAATCCCGGAGTACTACCTCCCTTAAGACGTGACGTGGCTCCTATGGGGGGCGTCACAGCCACCCCTCCCGCCCAGGCGCCCGCATCACCCGCCGGCCACCTCGCCTCACGCTCCGTGCGCCACCCGAGCTCACACCGGCCGCTCCCAAGATCCGGATGCACCGCTGCCCGCGAAAGGGCAGAGGGCGTCATGTGGAGAACACGCGAGGGGGTCATCTCGACGCTGGTGTGATGCCGGATCCGCCCCGACCGGCACGCGGCCCCAACGATCGCCGCTTCCGCCGCACGGGAACGGATCGGGCTCGCACTGAAGGCCGCGGCCTCCGCGCCCCGAAATGGGCGACCAGCTCGGTATCGCTCACACCGCTGTTCCGGACCACGCCGTGGTTCCGGTTCGCACCTGCCTGCCGGACCTCAGCCGCGCAGTGGCCCCGTCCCAGCAGTACCGACTCCCCGGCCCCTACCGGTCCCCGCTCGTGCTGCGGTCTCCCGCAGCAGAAGTAGGGCGGCCGCCGGTATCGGGGGCGCGGAGCTCCCCGTCGCCAAAGACGCGCCCGCCCGGCGCACCGCGCCGAGACGGAGGTGCTGGATGCCGAGGAGGGCCCGTATGAACGGCCGGTAGGGAGGGTCCACCACGACTGCGAGAGGGGCGGCCGCCGCGAGATCGGTGGCGGCCCGGTCCACCTGCTCCTGGACGAGCCGGCCCAGCGCCGCATCGGGCCGGGTGAGATCCGCGCCGTGGCGTGCGACCGCGTCAGCGGGGATACCCGTCCGGCCGGCCCGTACGTCGTCGGCCAGGTCCTCCAGGAAGTCGATGCGCTGCATGGCACGGATGAGACGGTGACAGCCGTCCGTGAACGCCGCCCGCCCGGTCGTGTCCGCAGGCGCGAGGAGACAGGCCGTGAGCATCAATGCGGGCAGCGAGTACTCCCGCACGTACTGCTCCAGTTCCTCCTCATCGGCGAAAGCGCGCCACGCCACCTCCCGCTCGCAGCCCCGCAGGAACTCCTCCACCTTGGCGCACACGTCCGGGTGCCGCTCGGCGGTGCGCACCAGGCAGCGCAGCACGGGCAGCGCGGAGGCACCCTCGGCGAAGGCCTTGTGTACGAGCCCGTCCCACTCCACCAGCGCGGCCGCACGTACATCCGGCTCCCCACGGTCGATCCGGTCATCGGTGTCGTGCATGAACGCGACAGCGGCCACCACGTGCGGCAGCAGCGCGGCCGGGAGCAGCAGCCGTGCGGCTGTGTACTCGGCCGTCGCGAACCTCCGCACCGCCCGGCGCTGTTCCGTGTAGTCCCGCCGTAGCCGCGGCTCCCAGATTCCGGCCCGGTCGAGAGACCGCCTCCACATGCCGATCCCCTCTCGATGTCGCCTGCGAGCCTACGACGGCACCCGGCGCCCGGATCACCGGCGGCATTGTGGAGTGATTCGTCGCTGAGAAAGGGGCTTGGGTTTTATCCCCGATGACGGCGGGCCGGACGTCTTCGCGCACTGCTCCGGCATCTCCGGTACGGCTGCCGGGAGCCGGCCGAGGCCGAGCCGGTCACTCTCGGCGTCACCCATGGCTCAAGGGCCTGCAGGTCGGGAGCGTTGTTCGCGTCTGATGTCTGTGGGTCTCGCCGGCCCTTGGGGCTGTGTAGAGTGGCGTTACCGACGCGGGGTGGAGCAGCTCGGTAGCTCGCTGGGCTCATAACCCAGAGGTCGCAGGTTCAAATCCTGTCCCCGCTACGAGAGGAATGGGGCCCGGCACCAGCCGGGCCCCATTCGCGTTCCCAGCGACTTTGGCACGCCCGGTGTCATAGGGCTGGTTGCTCCGGGCGTGGACCGGCCGTTGGTCCACGGTGGAGACAAGGGGTGCGCTGCGTGGGCACTCCTGATTCTGACCCGGCAGAGCCCGCGCCACAGTTTCCGCGTGCGGGCTGATCACTCGCCTCGGCCTACCGGCTGTATGTGGCCCCTTGGCCGGAACGTGTGCCGAGCTGTCCCCGTACCAGCGCTGAGGCCGCATTCTCCGGCGGCGGGGAGTGGATTGTCGTGGTCGACTCCAGGATGAAGCCGTGTTCGACGAGGAGGTCTCCTCACTGGGTCGGGTTCGCGGGTGACCGCTGCGGGCGGTGGGCCCGGATCCGTTTCAGGACCTGTCGGGCGTTCTTCGGGGGTGCGGGGCGCAGTGTGCCGGGGGAGTGTCGGGTGCTCAGCCGACGAGGCTGCGCCCGTCGCCCGGCTGGCTGGCTGGCGCGTCAGCGCTCTGGGCCGTGGTCGAGGCGTTGTCGTAGTTCCGTCTGCAATACCCCTCCTGGCTGGCTGGCTGGCTGGCGGGGTGCGGCTGCGGGCCGGGAGTAACGCCGCCGCCGGTCAGGGGGACGGTTTTGGGACGGATGGTGTCGCGGCCGGGCCCTCACGCGTGGGTTTCCAGGCTGCCGCGCACAGGGATTCGGCGACGGCTGTGGTGTAGCGGGTGGCGGTGAGTCAGTGGGTGGTGAAGCTGTCGGTGTCGGTGTCGGTGTCGGTGTCGGTGGGGAGGAGGTGGCCGAAGTGGTCGCGTTCGCGTCGGGCCGCTGAGGTGCACAGTGCGGTGAGGAGTCCGGCGGCTGTGGGCAGGCCGGCGCGGCGGATGCGGCGGGTCTCGGTGGGGGTGTCGCCGAGCACGCCGAGGGTAGTACGGCCCGCGGTGAGGCTCTGTTCGATCCGGCGTTCCAGGAGGTACAGCGACGGGTGCGGGCCGGGCCCGTCTGGCTGTGGCGGGGCGGGGTGCGCGGGGGCGGCCGGGTGCGGGAGGTCGGCGCGGCGCAGGCGGTCGAGGCCGAGGTCGATCGTGCCCTGGCCGGTGGGGTGCGAGCAGGCGAGGAGGGTGAGCCGGGGGTGGAGGGCGGGTACCAGGCGGCCGATGATCCTCAGCCGTGTTCCCGGCGCCGTGGCCAGCAGCATCAGGTTGTCGCGGTGGGCCAGCGCGGGGTCGTCGTCGGCGACGGTGAGCCGGACGAGGACCCCGCTGTCGCACAGCGCGAGCAGGCAGACGCCGCCCGACTCTTCTACGGCGCCGAGGAGTTCGACATCCAGGAAGAGCAGGTCGCTGCCACTGCCGCCGCTGTCCGGGTCGGCGTAGCGGGAGGTGGACTCAAGGGCGCGGGCGGCCTGTTGGGACGGCGGCGTCTGCCACAGGGCGGCGAGCGGCGGCTCGGTCCACGCCGCGCCGCGGGCGGTGACGGCCTTGACGCCCTTCCCGGCGCCGAGTCTGCCGTCCGGTGAGAGTGTCGCCCCGCAGAGCGCGAGGCCGGCCCGGCCCAGCTCCCGGTGGGTGAGCGCGCCCTCGCCCAGGCGGACGGCCCGGTCGGCCACGCCCAGGGCGCGCCCGCCGCCGGGTGCCACGTCGCCGACCGTGCGGAGCCGGCCGTCGGGGCCGGCGACCCAGGTGCGGACGCCGCCGTGCCCGGAGTCGGTGACCACGGGTTCGGTGAACAGGCCGTACAGGCGCAGTGAGCCGTCCGGGCTGTAGGGGCGGCGCGCGCGGCCCCTGACGGTGGCCGGCTCCGCCCCGGATGTCGTCCGCACTCGGTGGGCGGTGCCCAGGAGTTCGGCCAGGGCGGTGACGAGGTCGGCGGTGCGGTAGGACGGGTTCCCGGCGCGGGCCGCGCGCAGCAGGGTGACGACGGACAGTGCGGCGCCCGCGGCGCGCGGCAGGTGCCGGAGCCGGGCGGTGGGCGGCGCGCAGGAGGGCCGGCTGGGTGACGGCGCCGGCCGCGTCGACGCCGGCTTCCAGGACGGCGGCGCCCGCCGCCCACAGGGCGTCGGCTGGGGCACGCTGGGCCGGGCTCGCGACCTCGGGCGGGCAGGCAGTCTCGGAGGCGGGGTTTGTTGCGCAGGCGGGGGCGGGGACCGCCCCGGTGGGCTGGCCGGGGGGTTGTTCGGTGGGTTGTTCGGTGGGTTCGGTGGGCTGTTCGGCGGGCTCGGCCGGCGCCGGGGCGTCGGTGGGGGTGGCGCAGGCGGCGGCCGCGCGGTGGAGGCATGCGGGGGCGAGGAGGCAGCCGCAGGTGATGGCGTCCGCTGTCGCTACCACGCCACCCGGGGCGTGCAGGCGAAGCTCGGTCTCGTCGTCGACCGCGATCGTCACCGTGTCCCCGTCGCGGTGTGCCGGGCGGGAGCCGAGCTTGGTGACCGTCGCGTCCAGCCGCTTGAGCAGCCGGGGCGGGAGGTCTTCCACCGGTGTGGCTGTGACTTCCGGTGCGACGGGTGGCAACGGGGCGGCGGTCATGAGGTCTTCTCTCCTATCCAGCGGGCCAGTTCGAGTGGGCTGAGGGCCGCTACGGGCATGCCGGCGGCTACGAGCTGGCCGGCGACGCCGGTCGAGTAGCGGGGCCGGCCGGCGTCGTCGAGACTCGCGCACCCCAGGACGTGGCAGCCGGTGTCACCAGGGCCCGTACTTCGGCCAGCAGTCCGCCGAGCGGCGGGCCCTCTTCGAAGTCGCTGGTGACGACGACGAGGGTGCGGGTGGGCACCGTGATCAGGCTGCGGGCGTGCCGCAGCCCGGCGGCGATGTGTGTCCTCCCGCCCACGTTCACCTCCAGCAGGAGGGAGAGGGGGTCGTGCACATGGCCGGTGAGGTCGACGACTTCTGTGGAGAAGGCCAGGAAGTGGGTGCTCAGGGTCGCCGCCCCGGCGAGCACGGAGGCGGTCAGCGCGGACCAGATCGTGGAGGCCTCCATGGATCCGAGACGTCGGTGACCAGGATCAGGCGCCAGTCGGCCGACCGGCGGGCGCGACTGTGGAACACCGGCTGCTCGGGGATCACCTGGAGTGTTGCGTCGGACGTCCGGCGGGCGGTGGCGAGGTTGGCGCGCAGGGTACGCGGCAGGTCGAGCCGGCCGCCGGGGCGGCGGGTGGGCCGGGCGAGCATCGTGCCGGTGAGGGCGGGCCGCAGCCGGGTGGGCGAGCTGCCGGGTCAGTTCGTCGACCAGGCGGCGGACCAGGGGCCGCAGGGCGGCGAGGCGGGCTTCGGGGAGGCCGCCGGCGTACCGAAGGACCGTCCGGAGCAGTTCCACGCAAGGGGTGGCGGCCGCCGGGTCGAGTTCGGCGAGGACGTCCTGCCGGCCGGTCACGGCTGCGGCGGCGAGGACCTCCTCGCGGATGCCGGGGCCGAACAGCGCGGCCAGTACCTCGGACCACTCGCGGACGCCGGGGAACGACGCCTACCGGCCGCCGCGCGGTCCGCCACCGTGACCGGGGCCGGGCAGGCCGCTGCGGGACCCCTCGCCGCGTCCCGCGCCGTAGAGCCCGTCCGGCGCGGTCGCCAGGCGGGCGGCACCGTACGGCAGTTGGTCGGGACGTCGGCCGAGGACGAGGCGCCACCGGTCGGCGGGCGCGAGGGTCCGCACGGGGGTGGTCTCGGCGGAGGGTGTGGTGGCGGGTGTGGCGGGTGTGGCGGGTGTGGCGGGTGTGGTGGTGGGGCGTGTTGCGGCGGGGTGGCCGGAGGGGGGTGGGAGGCGGTCGTCGTATGCGGGTGGGGGGAGGGTGCCGCCCCCGGCCGGACATCTTGTGCCGCTACCGTGCACCGGGACCGGAAACAAGGGTTGGTCCAGGGGGAGGGCACGATGAACGCGGCGGGGGCCTCTGCGGCCCGGACAAACTGAAGCGCCGGCTCGGGGTGGCCGATGCGGTGGTGATCGGCCTGGGGTCGATGATCGGAGCCGGGATCTTCGCCGCGCTCGGGCCGGCGGCCGAAGCCGCCGGTACCGGGCTGCTGGCTGCTCTGGCCCTGGCCTGTGGTGGCCTACTGCAACGCGACGTCCTCGGCCCGGCTGGCCGCCCTCTACCCGCAGTCCGGCGGCACCTACGTCTACGGCCGCGAACGGCTCGGTGACTTCTGGGGCTACCTGGCCGGATGGGCGTTCGTGGTCGGCAAGACCGCCTCCTGCGCGGCGATGGCGCTCACGGTCGGCTCGTACGTCTGGCCGGGGCAGGCTCACGCGGTGGCGGTGGCCGCCGTGGCCGCGCTCACCGCGCTCAACTACACCGGCGTGCAGAAGTCCGCGATCCTCACCCGAGGCATCGTCGCCCTGGTCCTGGCGGTGATCGCCGCCGTGGTCGTCACCGCTCTGACCTCCGCCAGCGCGGATGCGGCGCGGTTGGACGCCGGGTCGGGCGCCCTGGTCGGCGGGGTGTTGCAGGCGGCGGGCCTGCTGTTCTTCGCCTTCGCCGGGTGTGAGCGCCCTCGGCGAGGAAGTCCGCGACCCGGCGCGCACCATCCCCCGTGCCATCCCGCTCGCCCTCGGGATCACCCTCGTTGTTTACGCGCTTGTCGCCGTGGCCGTCCTGCTGGTGTTGGGCCCCGGCGGGCTGGCGCAGGCCGCCGCACCGCTGTCGGATGCCGCACGGGCCGCGGGCGCCGGCTGGCTAGTGCCGGTCGTCCGGGCGGGCGCTGCTGTCACCGCGCTCGGCTCGCTGCTCGCGCTGATCCTGGGAGTGTCCCGCACCACGCTGGCAATGGCCCGGGCCCGGCATCTGCCTCGTGCACTGGCCGCCGTCCATCCACGCTTCGGGGTTCCGCACCACGCCGAACTGGCCGTCGGCGCGGTGGTCGCCGTGCTGGCCCGACCACCGACGTACGCGGGGCGATCGGCTTCTCCTCCTTCGGCGTCCTGGCCTATTACGCGATCGCCAACGCCTCCGCGTGGACTCTCACCCCCGCTGAAAGGCGTCCGAACCGACTGGTGCCCCGTTGTTGGTCTGACCGGCTGTCGGTCCTCGCCTTCGCGCTGCCGACGACCGCCGTCATCATCGGAGCCGCCGTCCTGGCTTTGGGGGCAGCGGTGTACGGCCTGCGGGCGGGGAGGGTGGGCGGCGCCAGCCGCTGACACGCATGGCGGGGCGGCCGCAGGTCAGCTCTGCCGCGTCTGGGCGTTCGGGTGAGGCTGGGACTTGGAGCCGTTCGCGCAGGTCGCTCTCCTCGGCGGTGAGCGGGTTCCCGGGACGGCGGATGCGGACGGGAGGGTCCAGGCGCACCTGGCTCCAGTCATGCGGAATACCCGTTGGATCTAGGTACTCCCCTCTCCGCGCCAGGCCTGCTCCATTACCCCACGCTCCATTACCCCACTGGCCCCTGTCTGCTGGCGCCCCAACGTAGCTCAAATTAGCCTACTCGCGAGGCGGGGCCGGGAATTAGACCACATGGGCCAGGAGGAGAGAGCATGATTATTTTTCCCACGTTTGTGGAGGGAAAAGACAATCCAGTGCTCTTCCGAACGCACATGCAGACGCTGCAGCGAGCGCTCCGGAGAGCGGGCTTCGACCCCGGCACGATCGGCAACGACGACAGCAAGCTTGTCGCTGGCTCCAAGGCAGCCACAGCAGCCAGAGCCTTTCAGGCCGCGAATGGCCTAGCGGCGAGCGGCGTCGTCGGACCCGAAACGTGGGAGGCGCTGCCGGACGAAGATATGCAAGGCCTACCCACACTTTCCGAGGGTTCGGTGGGCGGGGCCGTGGCGATGCTCCAGCGAATCCTCCGGGATTCTGGATTCGACCCAGGGCCCATCAACGGCACTTTTGGACCTACGACAGCGACAGCCGTAAAAGGGTTTCAAAACCTCATGCAGATTGAGGTTGACGGAATCGTCGGAGGTCAAACGTGGACTACCCTTAACCCCTGAATCCTGACGTGGCACCAACACCTTCGCTGTCAGGCGAAGGCCTCACATAGGCCGTTTCGTTCGGATCATTGTGAATGGCTCACAGTGGTGCACGGGCAGTAGCAGTACGGCAGGAGCAGTCCGTCCGTGCCGAACGGGGTGGTCTCCACACCGGGCTGGAGGGGCAGCACCTGCCAGTGCTCGGTGAGCAGCCGGGCGCCGTCCCGCACCCCGGAGCGCAGGAAGGCGGGCAGCGACGCCCGGCCGTGCGCGCCGCTGCCCAGGTCGTACTCCAGCCACACCCGCTGCGTGCCCTGGCGGCCTTCCCGCCAGTGACCGGTGCCGTCGCAGATGACGGCGCGCTGCGCCGGCAGGCAGGTGTCGCCCGCGTGCAGGGCCTTGCCGCCGGTGGCGCGGCCGCCGCCGGGCAGCGGCAGGCAAACCCCCTCCCAGGGCCTGGGACCGCCCCAGCGGGGAATCTGCTCGCCGCCGACGGTGAACACCTCGGCCGCGGTGCAACCAGTAGCCTCGCTGCTTGCCCTCCTCCCACCAGCCGACCAGCAACTCGCCGTCGACGTAACGCAAGGCGAGCGCCCGCCAGTGGTCGACGGCGGCAGGCAGCCGCAGGGTGTGCCGCAACAAAACACCGTCCGGGCCGACGACAACGGCCCGTTCGAGGTGTTCAGGATCAGCGCGGGCCAAGCGCCGGTGACACCGACACCCCCCGACCGGTGACGACGCTGACGCGCGGCGACCTCCGCGGCCAGTCCGGCGTAGATCTCATCCAGCGCGGACCAGCCCAGCTCGTCCAGGACGCCGATGCGCAGCGACGAAGCCAGCAGCGGCACGACGCCATGGCCCTTCAGGAGCCGCACGGCCTGCGGGGCGACATCCGCGACCACGCCGCGGAACGCCGAGAGCCTGTGGCAAGCAATGTGCAGCCCCGGGAGCCCTCGCCCGGCCGTGTACTCCTCGGCGCAGGCGGCCAGTCACTCCCGCAAAACCCCGCCCAGCACCGGGTGCACCGCCAGCTTCGCCATGCCGGCGTCGCCCAGCCGCTGACCGCGCCCACCGCCGAGATCGCCGACGGCCCGGCTCAACAGAACACGAAACACCGGCCGTTCGGCGACGGCGGCGAGATCCCGCGCGCCGGGCACGGTATCGCTCAGCCACGCACCGAGCGGGAACGCCCGGAGGCTGCGCCGTGCCCGCGTCCTGCCCGTCCGGCTCGGCGACAGGGACACCCGCGGCAAGACAGAGCTCGAGGAGGCCCAGGTCGGCGGTGCGCTGCCAGCGGCCCTGGAACAGCTCCACCGGCCGCCCGTCCGCGCATAGCCGGCCCGCCATCCGGGCCGTCAGGCCAAGAGTCTGCGGGCAGCAGCCCGCAGTGACCCGGTTGCGCCGACGGTGAGCCTCCAGCGGGCAAGCCACTCCGACGGACAGACACACGGGCCCGAAGGGGCAGCAGAAGAGGGGGCATTGCCGGAGACACCGGGCACGGCGGTCAGCAGGTCCTCGGCGCCGCACTCGGCCAGCAGCGCCAGCCACCCGGGTTCACCCTCCGCCTCCCGGCCGCACTCACTGAAACTCTCCGGGAAGAAACCAAGCAGCCGCTCCCGCAAAGCCCCATCCCCACGGGCCAGGGCGATCAGCGCGCCCCGGTAGGCCGCCCAAAACGAGGCAGGGGCACGCACCATGCCCGGAGAGCCGATCAGATCAGCCACCAGCCCGCGATCGACGGCCTCACGGTCCAGCCCCGCCGCCTTCACCAGCACACGCACATCCTGCGGCAGCGCCGCGTACGGCGGCTGCACACGCACATCCTGCGGCAGCGCCGCGTACGGCGGCATACCGGCCGCGCAGCGCTCGACCAGCAGACGGCGGAACTGCGCCCAGGCGTCCACCGGCGCGAGCCGGGCCACCAGGTCCCGCACGTACCGCCGCAGCGCCCTGACGGTCAGCGCCCCGGCGAAGGCGAACTCCAGGAACACAGCCCGCTGCCGCTCCTCGTCCACAACCAACCCGTGCACCCGCTCCGCCTCGCGCGGTCTTGCCGAAGAAGGACGCGGCGTACGTGGCGTTCTCGGCCTGGAGGAAGAGAGGTGCCACCTGCTCGTAGTAGGCGGGCAGGAAGTGGGGCACGGCCCGGCCGAGCCGGGTGCCGAGCGCGTCGAAGCCCTCCTTCGCCGCACCCGCACGGGTTTTGGCCTGCCGGCCCAGCCGCTCGATGTCCTTGACCAGCGCCAGAGCATGGTGCCCGTTGGCCGGGTCGTTGACCAGCGCCCAGGCCGGGAAACCCAGCGCCTCACAGCGCACCTGACCCACCACGGGCGCCTCGCCGGCCCCGACCAGCCCGAGGAACTCCAGCGCCAGATCCTCGGCTTCGCCCAAAGTGCCGGGCACGAGCCGGACCACACGACGCTCGCCCAGGGCGGCGTACGTATAGGTACAGGCGGTCAGCGCATCGACGTCATCCCGATCGCAGGTCCCGGCCGGGAGGATCGCACCCGCATCCAGCAGCGCCGCCGCGCCGGCCCCGGCGGCAAGGGCGGAAGTGCCCTCACCCCGCGCCTGGGCGAGGAGGAACACCGCGCCCGCCGACGCCGTGCCCGCGTCCATGTTCGACGTCGTGGTGCTCATGCCGCCCAATCCTCGTCCTCCACGTCACGGCCGACGTAGAGCGCCGCCGCCATGCGCATCCCCTCAGACCACGCCACCGGCCCCACCTTTCGCGGCCGTCAGCCCCCGCCCCCCAGGGCCGGTCCACCCCAGAGGGCCCGTCTCGGTGCCGTACTCGCCGTATCCGTCGTGCGCACCGATCCAGATACGCGCCTCGGCACTCGCGCGCCCTCGACAACCGGACAGACCGCGTATCCGCCACCCGACCGGTACCCGAGCGAGGGGCACGGCCGTGCAGGAACCGCAGTTCCTTGAACACACCACCCGCGCAGGAATCCACAGAGACGGTGCCCGGAGCGAGGCCCGGCGGGCGGCGCCACACCTCGCGGAACAACTGCTCCACGCTCTGCCGCACCCCCAGCTCGACCGCGAACTCCCGCAACTCATCGAGATCGTCGAGGAGTACGGGATGGGGCACGCTGACCACGTCCGGGGTAATACGGACCGTGTCGCCGTCCAACTCGACGAGGCCGAGACCGCGCTCGGGGCCGACATCGCGCAGAAACCCGGCCACCCCACCGTCCACGCCCGTGACCACCGCGTCCCGCAGGGCCGCCTGCCACGCCGGATCGGGCCAGACCCGCGCGAGCACGACCGTAGGCACGGGCAACGAACGCCATCCACTGCTCGACATCACTCAGGCACCCGCGTTCATGCCGTACCAGCCACTCGGACAACAGCCCCAGCCCGACGACAGCCGGATCGTCCTTCAAACCGGCCGGAACGAACTTCAGCCGCCGCCCCTTCCCATTGCGGCAGACCACCTTGCCCGCCTCCAGGGCAACTTCACAGCCCCCCCGCCGCAACCCACCACGCGCTGTTCCCCCGTTGCTCCGGACGGCCACCGAACCGGCGGCACGCTGATGAAACCCGTCAACGGCAACGCACCGTGACGAGTGGAAGAGACCCCAGGCGCCCCCAGTGACAATGAGTCCGGCCCCTCCGCTTCCCCCCCACGGGCCCCGCACCCCAGAAGGCAAGCACCGCGGCAACGGCAGACCACGAACCGTCAACACATCCAACCGCTCCCTGGCCCCCGCGATCACCCGCGCGCCACTCCGGCCCTACGGGGCCGGAATACTGAGGTGCGGACGGGACAAGGCCGGGTCTACCTGGTCGGCTTTCCACGTCGTCAAGGAGGGGTGCGGTGCTGGTCATGCCTAGGCGGCGGACGTCGACGATGGAGCTGCTGGCCCTTGAGGCAGCGCGCCGGGGGATCATGGTCCAAGCAGCGGAGGAGATCGGCGCGGCGAGGGGACCGGCGTACTGGTACGGCGGCCCGACGGCGGGGACACGACTGGCCCGACGGCTTGGCTTCGCATTGCTCGAACCCGCGGATGACTGGCTAGCCACGCTGCCGGAGAAATTCACCGGGCGGAAGGTCCGCACTGCGACTGTCGCGGACGCACGGGCAATGGAACGGCCGACGTTCGTCAAGCCACCGCGGGACAAATCCTTCCCGGCGGACATCTACGCCGACGGCTCCCGCCTGCCCACCGATCTGGACCCAGCCACACCGGTGCTGCTCTCCGAGGTGGTGACCTTCGCGACCGAGTACCGACTGTTCCTGCTCGACGGCCGGATCGCCGCAGGCAGTCGATACGCCGTGTTCGGCCGGCTCGACCCACACCCCCTCGACAAGCACGAGCCCATCGCCGCAGAGATCGCCGAGTTCATCGACCACCTGATCGCTGAGACCGGACCCGCCCTGCCCAGCGCCGTCGTTGTCGACATCGGACAACTACTCGACCCGCACCGCCCGGGCCACCGCTAGGCCGTGGTGGAAGCCAACATGGCCTGGTTCTCCCACGCCTATGCCGCTGACCCGGCACGAGCACTGGACGTCGTGCTCCAGGCGGCAGGGCCCCGCGAACGGGTACAGCCCAGCGACCTGCCGTTCGTGCGACACTGAGCCCCTCGAAGCCGCCTGGCCGGGCGTCGAGCTGGGTATGGCACGGACTGAGCAGGGCGAACTGTCGGACGCCCAGCGGGAGCAGCTGCGCCGCGCCCGTTCCTGCCAGTGAGCAACGAGCGGTACGGCCGCCAGCGTGACCATCGACAAGCCTGGTGTCCTTGAGGTGGGCAGCCCTTGCCAACCAGGCTGAACCTGCCTCCGGCGTCGTGTCCGCCGACGACATGATGGGCAGCCCGTTCCGCAGGCACCCCAGCACCTCGCCCCACAGCCAGGCCGTTCCTCCAGATCATCTGATCGGTTGGCCGCGCGTGCCGCTGACTGACGCGCAGTGGACGCGAATCGAGCCGCTACTCCCGGACCGGACACCGAAGCGGGGCGGCCGGCGGCAGGACCACCGCTCGCTGAACGATGCGACCGCCTGGCAGTCCACCTGCCCGACAGGTACGTAACCGGCGGGACGCCTACAACCAGCTACGCACAGGGGGCACCACCAGAACCCCGGAGCGGGCACCCACCGCGCTGACGGCCCAGGCCGATGCCGACAAAAACCTGAACCGAGCCGTCTCGGTGCACTCCACGATCATGCGTGCTCATCAGTAGCCGGTCGGGCCCGCAAGAAGAGGCCCCCGGCAGGGGAGCCAGCCGACCATGACCAGCAGAGCACTGGCTGCGCCGAGGCAGCTGGAGCGGCAGGCCACCCTCCTTCGACCGCGAGGCCTACAACCAGCGCAACACCGCCGCACGGTGCATCAACAGCCTGAAGCAATGGCACGGCCTCACCACCGCTCCGACAACACCGCGACCACCTACCTGGCTAGCCTGCACACCACGGGCACCTTCATATGGTCAGCGCCGAGAGCTAGGCGGCGGAGTCGGACAGAGAGGAACTCAGGCTCGAAGCCGTCCGTCCAGCATGTAGTCATCGACGACCAAGCATCCCGGCTCGTCGGCGAAGCCCGGCAGGAGCCACGCCTGGCGAATACGCTCCTCGGCCTGGCATGGAAAAGAAGACGCCGAGCGAGCTGCCGGAACGAGCGGCACTGACGATGTACCTCTCCTCAGCCGCTCGTCCGAATCAGCGCATGGTGGACGATTGGCAGTCCGCAGTGCGTACCGCCGCCCGCGACCGGGCCCAGCGAGTGCTGTGGGACAGGGCTGCCGCAAAAGGACCGCACACGGATCGGATCCGAGCCCCCGCGCAAAGACACAAGGAACAGGGACACCGCCTGGCGCGCCGAGAGGGCACCGCCGTGCCCGACGAGACCGGGTGAGTGCCTCGCCCCACCCGCCGTCCGTTCAGATGGCGCGCACCGAGCTGAAGTCGACAGCCCGGTCAGCTTCCTCCAGCACCCGAGCAGCCACCTGCCTCGCCTCCGCCGGCACGTCCCCACGCTCCCGTATGAGAGTCGCGTAGATCGGAGCGTCGCTCGCTGCCCGGCCCAGATGGTCGTACTGGTTCACTGCAGTGGTCCTTACCCATGGCGGAATCAGCTAGCGAGTCTACGGGGGCCGCGGTGAGCTCCGCGCGGTGCGGGCCGCCTGTACACAGAAGACATCCGCTGCCGCTCAGACCGATCCATCGAGTTCACTACCGCGCCCACCGGTGAAGTGACGCTGCCCATCGCCGCGAAGACGCATCTCCGCCCGACACCACCGCCATCCCGGTGACATCCGTGAAGCGCCGCGTCGTGCGGGACATCTGCCGCCCACGTCAGATGCCTGCGGTTTCCGCATCACCGCACACCCCACCATGCACAGGCCGGTCACCGCGAACCGACGGCAGCCGCCTGGAGCCATCCACGAAGGCGCGGGATCCGGTGTAAGCCTTGGCCGTCCCTCGACCGTGAGAGGCCGTCCCCGGAGCCACGGGGCTGCGGCCGCTTCACTCGCTGCAGTGGCGCAGCACGTGCTCGAGTACGTCAAGATGCTGGGCGAGGCACAGGCGGCGTGGGAGCAGGCGAAAACCGATTTCGATGCGCGGACGCCCATGTTCGCTGCGCCGCGGGGGCGCTGGTCGGCGCCCGTGGTCGTCCCAGGCAGGCGAGTGCAGCGAGCATGCGTGGTGTGGAAGCGTCCTCCGCGCAAGTGCCAGAGGTACACGGCCGGAGTTACGCGAGCAGGCGCCCATACGGAGAGTCCTGCCAGCGCCCGCCGGACCTCGGCATCGAACGGCACCGAAGCCAGTACATCAGAGGGCACGGCTGAGCGGGCCTTGCCGGCCGGGCAGACAGCCCCACAGCACCGAACAACCCTCGGGTGTTCTGGAGCGGACATGTTCGGCCGTCAGTCACGCCATGCCTGCGCGGCAAAGAGACCCGTTGTCCTAACAGGCCGGGCGGGCGTCGGCCGTGCCTGCCCTGTTGTCCCTGCTCCGCTTCCCAGCCACCGCCCCGTCCGCCAGCCCCAACTGCCTCCGCCAGCTCCATTTGTCCACCGAGCCACCGTTTCGTCAGCGCGCTGCGAGCCAAGCGGCAGAACGGGCATGCTCCCAGCCCTCCCCTGCCACACCGAATGCGCCCCGCCGCCGGCCCCGTCGGCGGGGCGCGTGCGCGGCGGGGAAGCTGATGAAGGGGAAAGGGGCACTGTTGGCACCAACGGGGCGGTACGGGATGCGGTGGGTGCAGCGGCTGGAGCACTGCTAGCGACTGTTGTCGACGGCCCGGTTTCGCTGGTTTCAATGTGGCTCACGCAGCGGTCGAAACACCGTCTACGACGGCTGGAGCAGAAGCACACTGAACGCCTTCGGCGTGAGCACCGCGAGCAAGCCCGGTGGGGCCACCCCCCGGCCGAGCGACAGGCCAACTATCCCCGTCCAGCATCGGCCTAAGGGCTGTCCCGTACAGGATCGCCAGTGGCGGGCTCGGTCCGGTGCGGCGCCTCCGTGTCGCGCTCTGCTCGCGGTTGCGCCGCTTCAGGAACTTCGGGGGAAGTCAGGGTGGTCGGTGTAGGGCGACGCGAGGTCGAGCAGGTCGTCGCATGGCCAGGGGTCTCCGTCGAACTGACAGTCATCGCGGTCGTCCCACGGTAGTTCCGGGTCGCCTACGGCCGGACTGAGGACGTGGCGGGCGAGGATGCGTCGCTTGGCCTCGACCTCACGCAGAACGCGGGCTGGGTCGTGCAGGGCCACATGCAAGGCAATCGCGGGGTGGAAACCTGCGAGCTCCACCTGACAGAAATCGACCGTATGTCCATGGGCAGACCACCGCCCGCATCCGTCACCGTCGCAGCGCCGGGCCAGGGCGTCCTCTTCGTCCAGCCGCGCCTTTAGGA
Source organism: Streptomyces sp. Je 1-79 (assembly GCF_025195125.1). Taxonomy (GTDB): domain Bacteria; phylum Actinomycetota; class Actinomycetes; order Streptomycetales; family Streptomycetaceae; genus Streptomyces. Next base: position 1,967 of record NZ_JAMGSL010000026.1, on the reverse strand, counting down.
ACGTCACCAGGTCTTCACTCATGTGGACATCCTCGCTGGCGTGCCTGGCTTCATCGCCTGATTTCTGTCGTGCGAGCACGCTGTCTCCCGGCGGTCGGAGCTGGAACGATCTTGCTGTGGCTGGTGTGATCACGGCGTCGGAGCCGTCCTGGATAACCCCGTTCACCGGGCTGAGCCCGCGCTGTTTCGGGAAGCTGGTGACCGTGTTGCGGCGTGAGGGTGCGGATGCGGTCCGCAGGAGCCGGCCGTGGAGCCTTCCGCTGGAGGACCGGGCACTGCTGGTCGCGGCGTACTGGCGGACCAACTTGACGATGCGCCAGCTCGCCCCGCTGTTCGGGGTCTCGAAGTCGGCCGCGGACCGCATCATCGACCATCTCGGGCCGATGGCTCGCGCTCCAGCCCCGCAAGCGGTCCGCCCAGGACACCGTGCTCATCGTGGACGGCACCCTGGTCCCCACCCGCGACCACACCATCGCCGCGCAGTCCAAGAAGTACCGGTACTCCACCAACCACCAGGTCGTGATCGACGCCGACACCTGCCTGGTCGTGGTAGTCGGCCGGCCGCTCGCTGGGAACCGCAATGACTGCAAAGCGTGGGAGGAATCCGGCGCCAAAGCCGCCGTCGGCAAGGCCATGGCGATCGCCGACGGCGGCTATCCCGGCACCGGACTCGTCATGCCCCACCGCCGACGCAAAGACGAAGACCTGCCCGACTGGAAGCAGGAGCACAACAAATCCCACAAGCAGGTCCGCGCCCGCGTCGGGCACCTCTGCGCCCGCATGAAGAACTGGAAGATCCTCCGCGACTGCCGCCTCAAAGGCGACGGCGTCCACCACGCCATGCTCGGCATCGCCCGACTGCACAACCTCGCCCTCGCCGGCGGACGGGCCGCACAGTGATCGGCCACGTCCAGGCCGACCCAAAGATCATTTGCGGGACAACCCTTAGTCATCCCGCACCGCCGGAGAACGCGGCTAGGTCGAGCTATCGGCCCGGAAAGAATCCGACAATGCCGCCCACAGCAAAGCAGGCGCCCGAGTCGAGCGATGGGATGAAGTTTTGCGTGCAGGAGGAATGCTGCATTCTGACGTGCACTTGACGGTATGTGAATTACCATGCCGAATTCTCTGGTAATGTTTGCATTGCATTGTCGAGTCGCCTGATCGAGGGGTAGTGGACATGCCGGAGAGGAATATCGAGTTCGGTAAGTTCGGAGCTCGCGGTGTTAAGGGCCATGAGTTGGTGGCCCGTCAGCTGGACGAGCTGGTCGGGTTCGTGGTGACGCCGGTGGAGCAGCGTCGCGGTTTTTTGGCGCGCTTGAACTACTTGACGCGCAGTGAGCATGCGCGTCAAGCAGCGCGGGTGGCTGGCCTGACGGTAACCGACCGCACGATCAAGGCTTGGAAGGCCGGCAAGCGTGCGCCCTCTCGCCGGAACCTGGAGCGTCTAGAGGCTGCCTACCGGGCTGTTCGGCGTCAGAATGTGGCCCGCTACCTTCTGACCCGACTGAACAGGGAGGGACGTGGTACGAGGGTGGAGTTCCACCCTCTCGTGCAGTCTCAGGTACCGAGGCCCCATCAGAGGTACGTGGAATACAGGCACTTGAACGTGCGCCGCTGGGACCGCATCGTTTCGGCCTGGGCCGATGGTGATTTTGAACGCATGGACGACGCCTGGGTCAGCGATGTAATTCAGGACCTCGGCTCACAATGGGGACAATACGAATACGTTTCCAATATCGGCTTTTCTGCCTGATTTAAAGAATTCGGAAAGCCGAATTTCCGGGCGACCCCCGCCTCTCTAGCCAGCCGATTTTCTGGAATTCGCGGAGCGAATCCCAGCGTTCGGATCGCGGAGCGATCTGAACCAGCGTCACGGAGTGACGCTTCGTCACTGCCGCGCGGAGCGTGGCAGTTGAACCGCCGCGTAGCGGCGGCGCGTCGTGTCTGCGGAGCAGACCGCGCGC
>NZ_JAMGSL010000025.1 GCF_025195125.1 Streptomyces sp. Je 1-79 | reverse complement strand
CCTAGGACCTACCCGGCCGATCATGTTCGCTGTGGGAGTGGATCTGTCCTGAGCGCCTGGGGAGGAGTTGCCCCGTGGAGCGAGATGGGCGGCTGGTTGCAGGACTTGGTGGCCGCTGTGCCGAAGGCGCGGTCGGTCGGAGCGGGCCGTACGCCACCTTCCCCTCCGAGTCGTCTCCCCTCCGACCTCTCCGTCGACACTCGACTGCGCTACCAGAACCGGCAGTTGCCGCTCGTACTGAACATGCGCGACCCCTGACACGTAGAGCACCTTGAGCACGTAGAGGACGTAGAGACGGGCAGGTCCCGGCTCGCCGGGTCGCGCTGGTGGAAGCAGTGCGGCGGTACGAGAGAGGGGCGGGATGAAGCACGCGCGACGAGGCGTACGGCGTCTGATGCGGCTCGCCGCCGCAGGCGGTCTTGTCTGCGGTTCGCTGATGGTCACGTACGCGATGGCCGGCGAACCGTCAGGAGGCAGCACGCGCACGGCCGGAACGCTGAGAGCGGGCAGCGACGAGGCGCGTGCGGCCGTCGATGTCATCACCCGGCTCGGCGACACCCGGACCGCCGGCAGTTGGACGGGCGCGGACGGGCGGCCCGTGGTCGGGGTCACCGATGCCGACGCGGCCGAGGAGGCGAGGCGTGCGGGCGTCGCGCCCAAGATGGTCCGCTACAGCATGGACCGGCTCCGCGCCGCCACCGAGACCCTCGCGGCCGAGCCCCGGGTGTCGGGCACCGCCTGGGTGACCGACTATTCCGCCAACCGGATCGTCGTACGTGCCGACAGTACGGTCTCCGCCGGCGACTGGTCGCGGCTGTCCGGCGTGGCCGGGGACATCGGAGACGTCGTCAGGATGGAGCGGACGGAAGGCGCGTTCACCACCCGGGTCAACGCGGCCGCCCCCATCTTCACGGACGGCGGCCGGTGCACGGCCGGCTTCAACGTCACCGACGGTCGTGACGTCTTCATCCTGACCGCCGGACACTGCGGCGCCGCAGGCACCGACTGGTTCCGGAACCCGGACGACACCCGTCCACTCGGCACCACCGTCACCGCCGACTTCCCGGGCAGCGACTTCGCCCTCGTACGCTACGCGGACGGCGAGACGCTCAACGGCGCGGACGTGGTGACCCTCGGGGGGAGGCGTGGCGTCCGGATCATCGGTGCGACCGAGCCCGTCGTCGGCCAACAGGTCTTCCGCAGCGGCAGCACCACCGGCTTCCGGACTGGCCGGATCACCGCGCTCAACGCCACCGTCAATTACCCCGAGGGCACCGTCACCGGGCTGATCGAGACCACGGTCTGCGCGGAACGCGGCGACAGCGGCGGGCCCCTGTTCTCCCGGGGGCTCGCCCTCGGAGTGACGTCCGGCGGCAACGGTGACTGTACGACCGGCGGCCTCACCTACTTCCAGCCGGCGGTGAAGGCGATGCAGACCCTCGGGGTCAGACTGGTCGACCCGTCCACTGACCCCGAAGAGGCCGGACAAGGCGGGCAGGCTGGTCAGGATCAGAGTGCCGACCGGCCCTCCCCTACGGCCTCCGGCCCCTCCGGGGGCCCCGCCACGGACTCCCCCTCCCCCCAGCCCGGCACATCGGCCGGCGCCCAGGCCGGTCCGCCGGCCGCGGCGGCCGGAACGGGCGGCACCGCGAACGGATCGGGTACGGGCATCATCTCCGGGATCGCGGACGACTTCGGGCCGCTCGGGGGCGTGGCGCCCGGCCTCGCCGTCGTCGCGGCGAGCCTCGTACTGCTGTTGATCAGCCGCTGGATCGAGGCACGGCAGGGCAGGCGCAACTACCAGGATCACTACTCCCAGACGTGGGCCTGAGAGGTACGGCCGGCTGCGGGCGATCCTCTCGCGTCCGGCGTCTACCTGCACCGGTTCGTATCCCAGCCGCCCGACCGGCATCGGCAGGTCCACCAGCGGCGCGTGTCACAGCCAGCCGGCCCAGCCGAACGTCAGGAGGTAGGCGCGCGCGACCGCGGCCCGCCCGCGGCGCCCGCCAGACGCCGCAGCCCGCCACGGCGTTGCCTGTCCGGGGGCCGGGTGGGGGAACTGCCGTTGGTCCCGGCACGGAGCGGGTAGGGCAATGGTCCCACCCGCACGAGCTGTGAGGACAGGTCCGCTCATGCACATCGATCTGACAGGACGCACCGCACTGGTCACCGGCTCCACCCAGGGGATCGGGGCCGCCATCGCCACCGGCCTCGCGCGGGCCGGGGCGCGGGTCGGTGTCAACGGCAGGACGGCGGAACGGGTGGAGCGGGCCGTGGCCGGCATTCATCGCGATGCCGGGGGCACGGAGCCGGTCCCGGTCGTCGCCGACGTCACCACCGAGGAGGGCGCGCGGCGCGCCGCCGAGGCGCTGCCGCAGGTGGACATCCTGGTGAACAACCTCGGGATCTTCGAGTCCGCCGACCCGCTGGAGATCAGCGACGACGAATGGCGCCGCTACTTCGAGGTGAACGTACTGGCCGCGGTGCGGCTGATCCGCCAGTACCTGCCCGGGATGAGCGAGCGTGGATGGGGCCGTGTCCAGAACATCGCCAGCGACTCGGCCGTCGTCATCCCCGCCGAGATGATCCACTACGGGATGTCGAAGACGGCGCTTCTGTCCGTCACGCGCGGTTTCGCCAAGCAGGCGGCCGGAACCGGTGTCACCGTCAACTCGGTCATCGCGGGCCCGACGCACACCGGCGGCGTGGAGGAGTTCGTGTACGAGCTGGTCGACCGTGACCTGCCGTGGGACGAGGCACAGCGCGCGTTCATGCGGGAGCACCGTCCGCAGTCGTTGTTGCAGAGGCTGATCGAACCTGAGGAGATCGCCAACATGGTCGTCTACCTCGCCTCGGACCAGGCGTCCGCCACCACCGGCGGGGCGCTGCGCGTGGACGGCGGGTACGTCGACTCGATCCTGCCGTAGCCGGATCGAGGGGCGGCGGGCGCCCGCGGGCCGGTGGGCGGGTGGGCCGGTCGACCGGTGGGCGGGTGGGCCGGTCGACCGGTGGGCCGGTGGGTCACCACCAGTAGGCGGGGTACCTCGGGGAGGTCCGTCGGATGCGGGACCCGGCGTACCCCGTCAGCACGAGGAGGACCGTGGAGCCGAAGAGGAGGGGGACGAACCGGGTGGCCTCGGGTGTCTGGAGCACGATGACGACGGCGGTGGCGCAGGCGGCGGCGTGCGGCGTACGGGCGAACGTGGTCAGCGCCAGCGTGAGGCCGGCGGCGACGGCCGCCGTCCACGCGTTGCTGCCCGCGGCGGCGAGGGCCGCGTAGCCCACGGCGGCGCCGAGGAGGTGGCCGACGACCACGCTGCGGGGCTGGGCCAGGGGCAGCGTGGGGGCCGCGTGCACCAGGGCGGCGCTGGCGGCCAGTGGGGGTATCAGCACCGGTTCGTGGAGGACCGCGCCGATTGCGACCAGCGTCAGAAGGACGGCCGTCGCGGCGCTCACGCTGTGGAACGCGGCCACCGGCGTGGGCCTGGCCGGGGCTCGGCCGCCGAACCGGGGCGCGCGGGAAACCTCGACGGCGGCGGGAACGCCCTCGGCGGCAGGGGCGGCGGCGGGGGCGGGCTGGGGACGCGAGGGTGCGTCGGTAGTCATCTGTGCTGTTTCCGTGGCAGGCGGCCGAGGGCCGGGCGGTGGTGGTGGTACGGCGGACGTGCGGACGTCCTGGGGCTCTGTGATCGAACAGCGGGCTCTGTGATCGACAGCCGGCCCGGCCCTGCGCATCGCCCTGGTGCGGCGGCGCGACCTTCCACGACTCTAACCTGCGGGTTTGCGACGGTATGACAGGGGGGCACCCGGTGGCACGGCGACGGGCCGCCCGCTCGGTGAGCGGACGACCCGTGGTCGTCGGAAGGGGACGAGGTACCGCGTCCCGGCCGCGGGTCTGGGGCGGCCGGGACGCGGCCCTTACGTCCCGTGGGGGCAGAGGGGTCAGACCAGGACGTTGAGCGCCCCCGGCTGCACCCGTACGGTCACCGGCAGGGTCGCGTCGACCTCGCCGTCGGCGCCGTACGGAAGCGGACGGTCCGCTTCGATGCGGATCTCCTTGCCACGCAGGATCTCCACCTGGGGGCGGTTCACGTGTGCCCCGGTCTTCAGTTCGTTCATCGTCGCGAAGAAGTGGCGCTTGGGGGCGTCTCCGATGACCACGACGTCCAGAATGCCGTCGTCGAGGCGCGCGCCGGGGGCGACGTTTCTGCCGAAGCCGTAGAAGCCGGAGTTCGCCGCGACCACGGTGTAGCCGGCGCGCTCGTGCAGCACGCCGTCGACCGTGATCCGGTACGTGGCCGTTCGCCACGCGAGGACGGCCCGCAGGCCGCCCGCGTAGTACGACGCGGCGCCGCGCAGCAGGCGTGAGTTGTTGGCGTGCCGGTTGGCCACCGCGTCGACGCCGGCGTACACGCTCCCGAGGACGGATGTCCGCGCGTGGGCGGCGGATTCCACCTCGATCGTGTCGACCGCGCGCACCTCCCCTTCGAGCAGCACCCGGGCGAGCCCCGGGGCGTCGGTGGGCAGCTCCAGCGCGCGGGCGAAGTCGTTGCCGCGGCCCGCGGGAACCAGGCCGAACACCGTGTCCGTACCGCTGAGCGCGCCACCGACGCAGCCGGCCATCCCGTCACCGCCGACCGCGAGCACGACGTGCCCCTGCGCTCCCGCCTTGCGGGCGAGTTCCTGCGCGTGTTCCAGACTGCGGCTGTACACGGTGTCGAGCCGCGCGCCTGCTTCCCGCAGCAGCCGGGCCAGCGGGAGCAGGGCCGCCGTCCCGCTGGATCCCCCTGCGGTGGGGTTGACGACGGCTGTGAACTGTCGCATGGATCAGGCCTCCGGACGGGAGAAGACGGGAGAGGACGGGAGAGGGCGAGACAAGGCGGGACAAGGCGGGACAAGGGGTCGACGGGCGGGCGGGTTCCGGTGGGTGGGCGTGATCAGCGGACGGGGATGAGGACGCCGGGGCTGAGGACGCCGGACGGGTCGACCTCGGTCTTGACCGCCTGGAGCATGCGGACTCCCAGGGGACCGATCTCGCGGGCGTACCAGTCGCGGTGGTCGGTGCCGACTCCGTGGTGGTGGCTGATGGTGCCGCCCGCCGCCAGGATCGCGTCGTTCGCGGCCTGCTTCACGGGGGCCCAGTGGGCGACCGCGTCCTCGCCCTGCGCCGAGACGACGGTGAAGTACAGCGAGGCACCGTTCTCGTACGTGTGGGAGATGTGGCACATGACGAGCGGCGGGGTGCCGGCCTCGGTGAGGGTGCCGGTCAGCGCGTCGCGCACCCCCGCGTACAGCTCGGGCAGTGTGGACCAGAACCCGGCGGTCTCCAGCGTCTCGGCGAAGGCGCCGGCGTCGAGCAGGGCGTCGCGCAGGTACGGGGCGTTGTAGCGGCCGTGCTCCCAGCGGTCGCCCGGTTCCTCGCCGACGTACTCGCCGCCGCAGGCGAGCAGGATCTCGCGGGCGGCGGCGCGGCGGGCCGCCGTGTCCTCCTCGGTGCCCTCGTAGCCGGCGATCGCCATGCAGCCGGAGCTCGGCGGGGTGTCGGCGGCGCCGATCGCGTCGGGCTGCGCGAGTCCGACGAAGGTCTCGGTCTCGTCCGACAGCCGCAGCACGGTGGGGCGCGGGCCGTCCTGTGCGAGGCGGCGCAGGGCGGTGGCTCCGGCTTCGAAGGAGGCGAAGCGCCAGCCTTCGTAGACGCGTTTCTGCGGCAGGGGGCGGATGCGGACGGTCACGGCGGTGATGACTCCGAGGGCGCCTTCGGAGCCGAGGATCAGCTGGCGCAGGTCGGGTCCGGCGGCCGAGCGGGGGGCGCGCCCGGTCTCCAGCGTGCCCTCCGGGGTGGCGACGGTGAGGGCGAGGACCATCTCGTCGAAGCGGCCGTATCCGGCGGAGGCCTGGCCGCTGGAACGGGCCGCGGCGAAGCCGCCGACGGACGCCCATTCGAACGACTGCGGGAAGTGGCCGAGGGTCCAGCCCTTCTCGTTCAGCAGCGCCTCGACCTGGGGTCCGCGCAGGCCGGGCTGGAGGGTCGCGGTGCGGGACACCTCGTCGACGGCGAGGAGCTGGTCGAGTCGGCGCAGGTCGAGGGCGACGAACGGCCGCTTCGTCTCGGGTGCGAGGCCGCCGACGACGGACGTGCCGCCGCCGAACGGGACGACGGGCAGGCCGTGGGCGGCGCAGGCGCGGAGAACGGCGAGCACCTCGTCGTGGCCGGCCGGGAGTACGACGGCGGCCGGGATGTCGTCGACCTCGCCGGCCCGGATGCGCAGCAGGTCGGGGGTGGACTTGCCGCGGGTGTGCCGGATGCGGCTCTCGGCGTCGTCGCGCAGCGCGTCGGGGGCCGCGAGCGCCGCCGTGAGCGCGGCGCGCGCCTCGTGGGTCAGCGTCGGGGCGGGGAGCTCGATGCCGTCGAGGGTCGACGGGCCGCTCTCGCGAGGGGTGACGCCGAGCAGGTCACGCAGCAGGCCGGTCACCGCGTCGGGCAGGGGGGCCGCCTTGGCCGGGTCGCCCCAGCCGCTCCACAACATGTCCACTTCGAGAAGTTCCTCTCGGTCTGATTCACGGACGGTGCTGCCGCTCGGCCCGTACTGGCATTACACTGTGACAGATGACGCCCATTCGTCACAACCACTCGGACGCAGATCCCGTGCTGGACGCCGCACGCGACTGTGTGCTCGCCGTCGGAGTACGGCGCACGACCCTCACCGACGTCGCCCGGCGCGCCGGCGTGTCCCGCATGACGCTGTACCGGCGATGGCCCGACGTGCGCAGCCTCGTCGGCGACCTGATGACCCGTGAGTGGATCGCCGTCGCCGCCGACGCCATGCCGGCCGAGGCCGACAGCCGGCCCGTGCGCTCGCGGATGGTGGACGGGCTCGTCGCGGGCGCCGCGGCGTTCCGCGCCCACCCGCTCTTCCACAAGATCCTCGACGTGGACCCCGAGCTGCTGCTGCCGTACATCCTCGACCGCCGGGGCGCCAGCCAGGAGGCCTTCCTCCGCCTCCTCGTCACGGCGCTGGGCGAAGGCCACGCGGACGGTTCGGTGCGCCGCGCCCCCGTCGACCTTCAGGCCCGGTCCCTGCTGCTCGTCGTGCAGTCGTTCACGCTCTCGCTGCGCACCATGACCGACGAGACCGATCCCGAACTGAGCGAAGCCGCCTTCCTCGACGAGCTGCGCACCCTGCTGGAGAGGACCCTCACCCCGTGACGACGCCCCCCACCCCCCTGAGCCACCCGGGAAGCTCCTCGCTGCCCGGCCCCTCCCTTCCCGGCTCCTCGCTCAACGCCGAGCGAAGGACCCGCGAACTCGCCGAGCTCGCCGACGGCACCGAGGTCGACGTCCTGGTCGTCGGCCTCGGCGCCACCGGAGCCGGAGCCGCCCTCGACGCGGCCACCCGCGGGCTCACCGTCGCCGCGATCGACGCCCACGACCTCGCGTTCGGCACCTCGCGCTGGAGCTCCAAGCTCATCCACGGCGGCCTGCGCTACCTCGCCACCGGACAGCTCGACGTCGCCCACGAGAGCGCCGTCGAACGCGGCATCCTCATGGAACGGACCGCTCCCCACCTGGTCCGCGCCCAGCCCTTCGTCCTGCCCCTCACCCCGCTCGTCAGCCGCGGCCAGGCCGCCCTCGCCCGCGCCGGCTTCCTCGCGGGCGACCTGCTGCGCGCCTCCGCCCGTACGGCACGCACCACGCTGCCCGCGCCGCGTACCCTCTCCGCCGTCGAGACGCGCCACCTCGCCCCGGCCCTGCGCCCCACCGGGCTGCGCGGCGGACTGCTCTCCTGGGACGGCCAACTCACCGACGACGCCCGGCTGGTCACGGCGATCGCCCGGACGGCGGCCGCGCACGGCGCCCGGATCCTCACCCGTACCCGCGCCCTCGAACTCACCGGCGACGGCGCCCGGGTCCGGGACGAGACGACCGGCGAGGAGCTGCGCATCCGCGCCCGGGTCGTCGTCAACGCGGCCGGGGTGTGGGCGGGCGGACTCGTCGACGACGTACGGCTGCGGCCCTCGCGCGGCACCCACCTCGTCCTGCGCGACGTGGACCTCGGCCGGCTCTCCGCGGGCTTGCACATCCCGATCCCCGGCGAGACCAACCGGTTCGTCCTCGTGCTCCCCCAGCAGGACGGCCGCGTGTACGTCGGACTCACCGACGAACCCGTCGACGGCGACGTCCCCGACGTGCCGGAGGTCCCCGAGACCGACATCGGCTTCCTCCTCGACGTTCTCGGCTCCGCCCTCGACGTCACCCTCCGCCGCGCGGACGTGGTCGGGGCGTTCGCGGGGCTGCGGCCCCTGCTCGACACCAGCGGGGCGGGAGGCCGGACCGCCGACATCTCGCGCAAGCACGCCGTCCTCACCTCGGCTGACGGCGTCGTCACCGTCGTCGGCGGCAAGCTGACCACCTACCGGCGGATGGCGCAGGACGCCGTCGACGCGGCCGTGTCCGCCCGCGGCCTCACCGCCGGCCCCTGCCGCACCGCCTCCGTCCCCCTCGTGGGCGCCGCCCGGCCGCAGACCCTCGCCGGTCTCGACGTCCCCGCCCGTCTCGTACGCCGTTACGGCACCGAAGCATCCGTCGTACACGGCCTCGGCCTGAAGGACCCGGAACTCGCCCGGCCCATCGTCCCCGGCCACCCCGTCACGCGCGCCGAACTGGTCTGGGCCGTCCGCCACGAGGGCGCGCTGGACACGTCCGACCTCCTCGACCGCCGCACCCGCATCGGACTCGTAGCCGAGGACCGAGAGGCAGCGGAGGAGGCGGCGCTCGGGGTGTTCACGCAGCTGGTGTGAGGCTGGGGGCGGGCGGTGGATTGAGGGAAGGGGGCAGGCGGCTTCTCCTCTCCCCCGACACCTCCGCCCCTACTGAGCCTCGTTCGCCGCTGCGCCGGCGGCCCCGACCGAGCATCGTCGCGACGCCACGGGGTAAGCGGACGGTACTCACGGCCAAAGGAGGCACCATGTCCGGATTCCTCACGCGTATCAAGCAGTTCACCCGCACCCCGCAGGGACAGCGGGCCATCGCATCGGCCCGGCGCGCCGCCGCAGACCCGCGCAAGCGCGCGCAGGCACGCACGCTTCTCGGCCGGTTGCGAGGGCGCCGGTGACGCGGCGGCAGACCCAGGGGCCTAGCGCGGCCCTCGGCGGCAGCCGCAGGGGGCCCGGCGCGGCCCGGCGTACGGCGGCGAGGCTGTCGCGGTGCAGCGGGAGCCGTACAGCGGGACGGGTGATTCGTCGTTCCGCATGCCCCCGAGGGTGACCCGGCACCCCCGCGCCACGCCGGGCGCGCCCTCCCTGGCCGCACGAGCGCGTCCGTGATGGACTGGCGCGGGGCGGCGCGGTCCGCGAGGCCGGGGCGCCGCCGAACGACGAGAAAGGAACGACATGCCACTCGAGGGAACGTACGAGCCGAGTCCGTCGCAGTGGGTGCGGGAACAGGTCGAGCTGTACGAATCGTCAGGCGGCACCCAGGGCACCACGATGCGGGGCCTGCCCGTCGTCCTGGTGACCAACGTCGGCGCGAAGAGCGGCAAGATCCGCAAGACGCCGCTCATGCGGGTGGAGCACGAGGGCGCCTACGCGCTGGTCGCCTCCAACGGCGGTGCCGTGAAGCACCCGGTCTGGTACCACAACCTGGTCGCCCACCCGGAGGTCGAGCTGCGGGACGAGACGCGACAGTGGGACATGAAGGCACGGATCGTGACCGGTGAAGAGCGTCAGACCTGGTGGGAGCGGGCGGTCGCGGCCTTCCCCGACTACGCCGACTACCAGCGCAAGACCGACCGGGAGATCCCCGTCTTCGTCGTCGAGCAGACCGACTGAACCGCTGATCGGCAACATGGGGAGTGGGGGACGCCGGACCGGCGTCCCCCACTCGTCATGTGGCTCCGGCGCATCCGACAGCCGCCACCCGGCCGAAGTAACGGCGAGACCGTGGCGACGGAAGGCAGGGAGCTGTGAGGGAGGGCCGTTCCTTCGAGGGTTCCTTCGACGGCCTACCGGACGAGCCGAGCGGGTCGTCCCACCGGGCCTGGCGGGAGGCACCCGACGGAGGTCGCACGTCGCCACGGCGCTGCACCCACCTCGACGTTCTGGACTCACCGCCCGCTCCCCCGCCCGCCCGCGGGGCCACGTGCGCGGACTGTGTGGCACGGGGCTGGAGCTGGCGGAGGCTGCGATGGTGCGCGACCTGCGGGCACGTGGGGTGCTGCGACAGCTCCCGCGGTGCCCATGCCCACGCCCATCACGCGGAGACCGGCCACCCCGTGGCCGTCTCCATTGCCGCCGACGAGGACTGGGCCTGGTGCTTCGTGGACGAACTCTTTCTGGTGCGGGTGGCGGACGGAGCCCCTTGAGGGAGGCCCCGCCCCCGGTGGCAGCCCGGGGCTGCTCCGTCCGACGGGAAGCCGGGCGAGTGGGGCGCAGGGGTCAGACGGTCCAACCGGTCGCCGCGAGGGTGAAGGAGTGACCGGCCGGATCGCTGAAGAGGCGGGCTTCACGCGGCCCGTCCCCGACATCCGAGTCCAGCGGACGCGCACCGAGCGAGACCACTTCACGTTCGGCCTCGTCGAGGTCGCCAGGGTCCACCAGGATGCGCAGGTGCGCCTGTTGGGAGTCCTCGGGCCGAGGCCAACTCGGCGGCGCATAGCCATGGTCGCGGTGGATGGCGAGGCGGACACCGGATCCGCCCACCACTTCGACCAGGTCGGGATCCTCCCCGATGTGCACCTCGCCTGCGAGCAGTTCGGCGTAGAAGTGCGCGAGAGCCCGCGGCTCGGCGCAGTCGAGTACGAGCATGCTTGTCTTCTTGACGGCCATGGCCTCCGACTACCCTGCTCGGCGAGGCGTATCCCGACTTGCCCGGACCTGGGTCGCGCCTGCCGACGCTCGGCTCCCGGCGACAGGCCCCGCGATCCACGGCGCACCTACGCGTGGCACGGTCGGCCGAGCCGCCCGCCCCCTCCCCGATCGGCTGCTCAGGACCTCGGTGGCAGCTGGTGCAGAGTGAGGTTCTCCAGTACGCCGTCCGAGACGTTCACGGTCATGTACGTACAGAAGGGCTGCCGCCTGCGGTCGGTGGGCGAGCCTGGGTTCAGGAGGCGCAGCCCGCCCGGGGCCGTGGAGTCCCACGGAATGTGGCTGTGCCCGAAGACGAGGACGTCCAGGTCGGGAAGGCGCCGGGCGCAGCGCTGCTCCCGACCCGCGGCGGCGCCAGTCTCGTGCACGACACCGAACCTGAGCCCGCCCAGGTCGGCCCGCGCGACCTCGGGAAGCCTCTGGCGCAGGGCGGGGCCGTCGTTGTTGCCGTACACCCCGACCAGCCGCCGGGCTCTCGACTCCAGCAGGTCCACGGTGGCCTCGTCGGTCCAGTCCCCGGCGTGGACGACGACATCGGCCTCGTCGACGCCCGCGAGAAGGGCCTCGGGCAGCCGCCTGGCGCGGGCGGGCAGGTGGGTGTCGGACATGAGCAACAGCCGCATACCGCAACGATAGGCCGCGCATGACGCCGACGCGGGGCGGCGGCAGCGCGCCGGCTGCCGACGGGACCACTCGTTCAGCGGGCACGCTACGCGACGGCGGCGGCCCGACACCCCTCTGCGATCGCCCGCGCATGCGAGCCGTAGGCATGCGGCCTGCGAGGCGGGGAACGCGAAGTGCGGCGCCGCCTCCACTCCTGACGGAGGAGGCGGCCCACCGATCGAACGCACGAGCACCAGTGAGGGAGCGAGCAGATGACCGACAGGATGTGGGCCTACCGCGACACTTCGGGCCATGCTGCGGGAGCCGTGCTGACGGGGTACAAGGTCGAGGCGCTGGACGGCTCGATCGGCAAGGTGCACAAGCACTCCGACAAGACCGGTTCGGCCTGGATCGTGGTCGACACCGGTGTGTGGATCTTCGGCAAGGAGGTCCTGCTGCCGGCGGGCACCATCACCCGGATCGATCCCGAGGCGCGGGTGATCCATGTCGACCGGACGAAGGAACAGATCAGGAACGCGCCGGAGTTCGTACGTGAGCGCCATCTGGACGACCTTGAGTACCGGCGCATGCTCGCCGGCCACTACGGTGGCCCGCTGGTCTGACCCGGCGCGGGGCGACGCGGCCCGATGGGGGACGGGGGTAGGCCGTCGAAGAAGTACGCCTCGCCCCACGCGGAGTTCGACGGGTCGGCACCGCCGTGGTCCCCGGCGGGACCGGGCGGTGGGTATGTCGCGGATGAGCGGAGCAACGGGACGGCCGGTTCCCAGAGTTCATCAGGAACCAGACACTTCGACGGATCAGCACCCACGACCGCCGTCACGCCGCACGAGCATCAGGTCACGTGAGACAACCTCTAAGCCTTGATCGGTGCGGCCGTCCTCGCGGCCTGCTCGATCTTCGCGCAGTAGGCCGCACGGGCTTCCTCGTCGATCCGCTCCTCGTTTTCGGCCCGCACCCCGGTCCGGCCGTCGAGGCCCTCGCGCAGGATGTCGGCGTGCCCGGCATGCCGGATGGACTCGCCGAGAACATGGACCATGATGGCGAACAGGTTCGTGTTGGGATAAGGCTCCGGCCACCACGGCACGTGGCCGGGGGCGTCGAGGGGAAGCTCGTTGATCGTCGCGTCCGAGTGTTCCCACGTGCGCCGGTAGAACCCGATGATCTGATCGCGGGTCTCGTCCTCGGCCGCCCACAGATCGCTGCCGTCGGAGTCCCGCCACCGGGGCAGCGGTTCCGGGGAAGGGCGGTCGAAGACCTCGCCGAAGTACCTGGCCTCGACGGTGGCCACGTGTTTGACCAGGCCGAGGAGGTTGGTTCCGGTCGCTGTCAAAGGTCGGCGGGCGTCGTACTCGGACAGGCCGTCGAGTTTCCAGAGCAGCGCCTTGCGGTCCCGCCGCAGTCTCCCGTGCAGGTTGCCTTTCGCGAATTCATCGATCATGCGGCATGAGCCTGCCATGGGCTGCTCGTGGTCTCAAGATCCCGTACGTGGCCCGCAACGACTGGCGTAGCCGAGGCCTGGCCGTGCCCGCCGCCCTGACCTGCTTCCTCACCGCAGCACAAGGCGCCCACCGTCACCCGCTCTGCCCTTGATAGAACTGCCTCATGAGTTCGATTGACGACCGGATCGTGCAGGTAGAGGTCCACTTCGGAGTCCGGTTTCCTCAGGACTACCGGGACTTCCTGGGCACTACAGGGAGTCTGAGTCAGTTCGTTCCTCCCGCTGACGACTTTCTGGTGATCGACGCGCTGGACGAACTCATCGGCAACAACGAGGCCGGTGAATTCCAGAAACGCTTCCCCGGCGCCGTCGTCATCGGCGGGGACGGAAGCCGCGAGCTGCTTGCCTACGACTTCCGCCAGGACACCCCACCTCTGGTGACACTCGACGTCTCTGCGGAAGACTGGTCATCGGCCATCCACCAGGCAGCGTCCCTCTCCGCCCTCCTGGAGCATTTCCCCCAAACCGGATGGAACTGGGACGAAACTAATCCCTCGCCCTCCTGACCGCGGCCCTCACGGAATGCGGGCCAGAACCCCGCCCTCATCGACAAAGCCTCCTCGTGTGCGACGACACGGTGAACATGGGCGGGTCACTCGCAGTCGGGGCAGGTGGCCAGGTGGGTCGCGTGCAGGGACTTGAGCAGGGCCAGGTTGGCCTCGGTGATGCGATGGGAGTACGAGGCGAGGGACGTGAGCGGAATGTGTTCGCCGCTCTTGAGGACGAGCCCAGGTGCGCCGGTCCGGACTGCACCCAGGCGCTGAGTGTCGGTGTCGACCTCGCGGAGAGCGCACCACGGCACGTTCTTCGAGCGACCGACCTGCGATCGGTGATGCCCTTGGTATCGATCCGGAGCCCCAGAATGACGCCTCGGAAGACCACCCAGGCGCCGAGCACGAGGACAGAGGCGTTGATCAAGGTGCTGGCCGGGTCGGTTGCCCAGCGAAGCCCGTTGCGCCCGCCACAGCGAACAGGCTCCCCACCAAGATCAACACGACTCGCTGGCCCACGCCTCCAAGGGTTTGGGCAGGTATCGGACGTGGCCCGGTGGGCTTCATGGATGTCCCCCTGGGAAAATGCGATCGTCTGCACAAGTGGTCACGGGGACTGTACTGACCAGGCCCGGCAGGCGGCCTGACTGCCCCTCGACAGTCGCGCGGTGGGTGCACGCGGGGTGAACCCCGTCGATCGCGTAGCGGCGGAACCGTATGTAGACCGTCTGCCAAGGTCCGAACGTTTCTGGCACATTTTCCACCTGCCGTCCGGCGCACAGAAACGGCGTGGCCGACATGCCCGCATATGGCTGCTCTGGCGCTCCTGGGAGCCGGAAGAGGCACAGGACGCTGAAGCGCAAGGCACCCCAGGAGAAGAAGCGGCTGAGCTACGCCAAAGTCCATCGGAACGAATACGGCGAGAACGACAAGAGCTCACGCAAGAACATCCGTCGAAACAAGCGGTTCCCCAACGGTGCCAACCGGCGTCACGCACAGACCGCGCTCGCGGCACTCCTGGGCTCACCCGACGATGTCCGCGCCGACGCTGTCGAGGAGCGCATGAACGGCCGGCGCCCGAAGCGCTGACAGAAGTTCCCCGACGCGCCGCTGGACGATCGCAATCAGACACTCCCGATCCCCCGCCCGCCGACGGCCACCACCCTGGGCCACCACCGCCTCGGGCATCACCCTGCGGAACAACTCGCACAACTCATCCGGCACCAACCGCTCGGCAAGACTCGTCATGCCCAGCACAACGAACTGAACCACCAAATGAAGCGGCGTCTAAGAAGCTCGCGTCGGGTGGTTGCGTGATCCCGGCGGAACGCCGTAGGAACATCGAGGCGATCACCTTCGCCTTCGTACCGCAGGCGAGGAAGGCGCTCGGCGGCACGGTCTGATGCCCCGCCCGCTCACCGACGCGGGCGGGGGCTGTTGTGGCTGATGTTGCTCAGGGGCCGTACGTGTCGCGGCAGAGGGCGACGACGCCCGGGGGGACGACTCCGGAGGGGCCGGCCTGGCGGCAGAGGGACCGCAGGTCGGCGGCAGGGGGTCGCTGAGGGGTGTGCTTCGGGGTCTGTGCGCGGCTCCGCTTCTGCTTCTTCTGCTTCGGAGCTGCGGCCTTGGGCTGTTGCCGGCGAGGGGTGGCGGATCTGCGGGGTTCCGGGGGCGTCTGGGCGGTGCGGTCGTGCGTGCGGGGCGCTCCGGCGTTCCGCTCGTCGTTTCGGTCTGCGGCGTCGTGACCGTCGGGCTCCGTGTCGGCGAGGGTTTCGCGGGGTCGCGCCTGCGTGGGCGCGGGCCATGCGGGCAGCGGGGCGGGCGGTCGTACTGCGGCAGGCGCGAGCCCCGCGGGCTTCCCCGGCGGCGCGGGGTCCGGGGTGGGGGGAACGGCGACGCATCCGGTCGTGATCAGGAGTACGGCGAGGGCCAGCGGGCCACTGCGGCGGGGGTGCATGGGGCCACCGTGCCTGACCTGCGGCGGGGTCGGGAACGTGCCGCGCGAGGGTCCACCGGGACGAGTGAACGCGATGTCAAGGGCGCGCCTCGGGGGGCGCGGGCGAACGGTCAGTCAGCGGTGCGGGTCGCCGAGAGACCCACCGCGGGACAGCCGAATATCGAGGTGAGCGCATGCTGCTGACGCTCGCTCAGGGTGGCGACGAACACCACGACGTCTGCGGCGGCGGCTTCACATGCGGCAGCCACTTCGCGGACCTTTCCATGGCTCAGCAGCGTCCGCGAAGAGAAGGGCAGGGCCATCTTTCCCACTCCCCCGGCCGAGACGCCCCGTCGCTGAACGATCCTCCCGACCACCCGGGCGCCGCGCGCTGTCAGTTCCGCCTCGGCCGAGTCCATCAGCGCGACGAAATCCTTCTCCTTCGCGGAGAAGTAGCCGACGACCAGAACGTCGGCCCCCAGGACCGTGACGCATGGGGCCCGGCGCGGGGCCCGCCTGCGGGCCACGCGCCGCGTGGGGCGGCGGTCGCGCCTTCGGGGGTGATGCACGAGTCCACACTAAGGGCTGTCCCGGAGTCCAGGGCTGGGCTGGGGCCCTACTACCCCAGGGCGGGAAGTGGCGGCTACTGGCCTGGTACTTGCGTTCGGCGCCCGCCCCGGGAAGAGTTTCGCGGACGCCGTTCGGGGCGAAGTCGTGGGGCAGGGGCCGAGAGATGTGTGTGATAGATGCGGCGGTCAAAGAGGCTGCCGTTGCCCGGTTCCTCCGCGAATATCCGCAGATGGAGCGAGCTGTATGCGACCACCCCGCGCTGCTGGGCTGTGCTGATGTCGACTGGTCGCGGATTCCCGGGTGCCCTGCCGGGATCCCGGTCCTGCTCCGCGGTCTCCTGGATGAGGTAGCCGGCCCTGCGGCTCTGCCCGTGCTGGAGAACGTCCTGATGAACAGCGTCTTCCACGTGAGCGCCGTGATGCCGGCCGTCCTGCCCTTCCTGATCCGCCTGGCAGCTGTCCCTGACATCGCGGTGCGGTCCGACCTGGTAGAACTCTTGGTCGTCGCCGCGGAGCTGTCTCTACCCGTAGACGCCGACGATGAGCGCCAGGTGCTGCTGTTCGGGAAGGACTCCGATCACGCGGAACGCGAGTGGTGCAGGGCCGCCTTCGCCGCACACGCTTCTGACCTGCGCGCGTTGCTGGAGGAGGGGACCCTTCCGGACGGACTGATCAGCGTGGACGACCGCGAGTGCCTGCTCAGGGCTGTGGAACCGCAGCGAGGTCCATCCTGACTGCACGCAGGCCGGCACTGCGGCCCGTGAAAAGATCTTGCGGTGTCTGGTGTGATTACGGCGTCGGAGCCTTGCTGGATAGCCCCGTTCACTGGGCTGAGCCCCCGCTGTTTTGGCCCGTTGGTAACACAGCTGCGGTGTGAAGGAGCTGACGCGGTCCGCAGAGGTCGACCGTGGAGCCTGCCGCTGGAGGACCGGGTACTGCTGGTCACGGCCTACTGACGCACCAACTTGACGCTACGCAGCTCGCACCACTGTTCGGCGTCTCGAACTCCGCGGCCGACCGCATCATCAGCCACCTCGGCCCCCTGCTCGCGCTCAAGCCCCGCAGACGGTTCCGCAAGGACACCGTGCTTATCGTGGACGGCACGCTGGTCCCCACCCGCGACCACACGGTCGCCGAGCAGTCGAAGAACGCCGATACTCCACCAACCACCAGGTCGTCATCGACGCCGACACTCGACGCGTCGTCGTGGTCGGGCGACCGCTGCCTGGCAACCGCAACGACTGCAGGCGTGGGCAATGTCCGGAGCCAAGGATGCCGTCGGCAGGACCACCGTGATCGCCGACGGCGGCTACCGGGGCACCGGCCTGGTCATCCCGCACCGCCGCGAGCGCGGACAAGGCGAGATGCTTGCCTGGAAGGAAGAGCACAACACCTCCCACCCCCGGTTCGCGCCCGTGTCGAGCACGCCTTCGCCCGTATGAAGACCTGGAAGATCCTCCGTGACTGCCGATTGAGGGGCGACGGCGTTCATCACACGATGAGCAGAATCGCTCACCTGTACAACCTTGCACTCGGCCGTCGGCAAGCAGAACGGCCAGCAGCCGACCAGGCCCCACTGACTCGAAGATCTTTACGGGACAGGACTTAGGTGCGCTGTCACCTGCGGCGAAAGGGTTTTCCGCAGGGGAGGGAGGCGACGGCGGTGGGGGCAGGGCCGACCGAGATCGGTTCGGGTCTGCTCCGTGTTGTCATCCTGCGCATGAATGTAGTACTTCTTATACATGAGCGAGCAGGTGCACAACAGGCTGGCCGTTGTCAGAGCTGAGCGAAAGGTGTCGCGACAGGCACTGGCCGAGGCGGTGGGCGTCCACTACCAGACCATCGGCTACATCGAGCGCGGCCAGTACAACCCCAGTCTCGACCTGGCCCTGAAAGTGGCCCGGTTCTTCGGCCTGCCGGTGGAGGCGCTGTTCTCCCTGGAGCCGTTCCAGCCGCTCACCGACGAGGTTTACGGGAGGAAGCAGTGATGACCGCAACGCGCTTCGACCAGCGCATGTACGCCGTGATGAACGACCGACGGGCAGCCGGGCTCTATGCCACCGCGTCCCGCCGCCGACTGCTGGTGGGAGCCCACGCCGCTCTCACCGCGGTCGGCGTGGGGGCGTGGATCGGCGCGGTCTTCGGGCCCTCGTTCTGGCCGGTCCTCGTGGTCGCCGCGGCCCTGCTCCCCTGGGTCGTGCTCACCGGCGCCCTCAACGGCTCGACCCGTGGACTGCTCGAACTGCGGGGCAGGATGCTCGACGAGCGTCAGCTCGTCGAGCGCGACCGGGTGCGCGCCCTGGCCCACCGGATCACCTTGTGGGTCCTGATAGCGGCCGCGTTGGGCACGGGCGCCTACGGCATGATGACCGACGCACCGCTTCGGGAAGCCGTCACTCCGGTCCTGGTCGGCGTACTCGCCGTTCACTGGATCATGCCGCTGTGGGTGGCGGCACTCCGAGTCCAGGACGACGTGGTCGACGACGCCGGCGACGAGGCGTGACCTCGGCCGGGATGTGACGTCAGCCAGGTTGCGAGGTCGGCCGTGATGTGAGGCCGTGTCGGCCGGACGGCCGGTACGGCCTCATGTCATGTGCGGAGCGCGGTGGGGGCCGGGTTCTTCGGGTTCAGCAGTGTCGCGAGGACGTCGCGTACGTCGGAGGGCAGGCCCCGGTCATGCCGTCAGCGTACGGTCCGCGTTTGCGGGGGTCCGGGGTGCGGCGGAGACTGGCCGGAAGTGACGGCAGTCCGGAGAGGGCCGGCAAGCATGGGCGACTACGCGGATCTTCCTGGCGTCAGGACGTGGTACGAGACCGAGGGAGCCGGCGATCCGCTGGTCCTGCTCCACGGTGGGTTCTGCACCAACGAGACATGGGGTGCACAGCGAGGCGACCTCGCCGCCCGGTACCGCGTCTTCCTGCCCGAGCGGCGCGCGCACGGGCACACCCCCGACGTCGAGGGGCCGCTGTCGTACCGGGACATGGCCGATGACACGGTGGCCTTCCTGGAGAAGGTCGTCGGGAGCCCGGCCCATCTGGTCGGCTGGAGCGATGGGGGCATCGTCGCGCTGCTCGTCGCCCTCGAACGGCCCGATCTGGTCCGCAAGGTCGTGGCGATCGGGACCAACTTCCGCCCCTCCCCCGAGTGCTTCGTCGAACCGGCGATGCTCGACGCGATGACGCCCGGCAGCCCCGACCTCGAGTTCTTCCGCGAGATGTACGAGCCGGTGACACCGGACGGCGTCGACCACTGGCCCGTGGTGGCGGCGAAGGTGATCGACATGTGGCGCACCCAGCCGGCGCTCACCCCACAGGACCTGGGCCGCATCGCAGCGCCCACCCTCGTCATGGTCGGCGACGACGACATGATGACGCTGGAGCACACCGCGGCCTTGTACGGGGCGATCCCCGGGTCCCAACTCGCGGTCGTCCCGGGCGCCTCCCACCTGGCCCCGCTGGAGAAGCCGGCCCTCGTCAACCAGCTGATCCTCGACCACCTCGCGCGGCCCATGGCCGAGACGATGCTCCCCATCCGGCGCGCGGTCCCGAGTGGCCCGAGTGGTTAGACTCGGAACGTGGCTGGCGACGGCGAGTACGAACGAGACCAGAACTACCTCACGACCCGGATCACGGCGGACGGCCGGGACGGCTACCCCGTGGAGGCCGGGCGCTACCGGCTTGTCATCGCGCGGGCCTGTCCATGGGCGAACAGGTCCGCGATCGTCCGGCGTCTGATGGGCCTCGAGGACGCGCTCTCCCTGGGTCTCGCAGGCCCGCTCCACGACGAGCGGAGCTGGTCGTTCCACCTGGACCCCGGCGGCAAGGACCCGGTTCTGGGCATCGAGCGGCTGCAGGAGGCGTTCTTCAAGCGCGATCCCGACTATCCGCGTGGCATCACCGTGCCCGCGATCGTGGACGTCCCCACCGGCAAGGTGGTGACCAACGACTTCGCCCGGATCACGCTCGACCTGGGGCACGAGTGGGCGGCCCATCAGCGCGACGGCGCGCCCGACCTCTACCCGGAGGAACGGCGCGACGAGATCGACGACGTGGCCGACAAGGTCTTCCGGGACGTCAACAACGGCGTCTACAGGTGCGGCTTCGCCGGAACCCAGGAGGCGTACGACAAGGCGTACCGTCGGCTGTGGGAGCGGATGGACTGGCTGGAGGACCGGCTGACGAGCCGTCGCTACCTGGTGGGCGACACGATCACGGAGGCCGATGTCCGGCTCTTTCCGACACTGGTCCGCTTCGACGCCGTCTACCACGGCCATTTCAAGTGCAACCGGCAGAAGCTGACCGAGCTCCCCGCCCTGTGGGCGTACGCGCGGGACCTGTTCCAGACCCCGGGCTTCGGCGACACCATCGACTTCGATCAGATCAAGGCGCACTACTACGTCGTGCACAGCGACATCAATCCGACCGGAATCGTTCCGAAGGGCCCGGACACCGGGGGCTGGTTGACCCCCCACGGCCGGGAGGAGCTCGGCGGCCGCCCGTTCGGCGACGGCACACCGCCCGGACCGCCGCCCCCGTCCGAGCGGGTCCCGTCGCTCGACTGAGCCGAGAAGCGCGCGAGGCGATCGCGGGATACGGCTCTCGGCGTGGGTGACATGGCGTCCTTTCCCTGCCCGCGCCGTGCTGACGGCGCTGCCGTCAAGGCCGCCCGCCATCGCGGGGTGCGGATTCACGCGTGTCGGTGAGCGGGGGAACGAGCGCGACGGCGTCGAGACCTTCTTCGAGGCCCCGGCGGACGCGATGCACGCCCAGTGGATCCTCGGCATGGGCGGGCGCCCTTCGCCGCGGGGTGTGAACCCTCTCCGGGCCGCGGGCGCACCTCGCATGCCCCGCCGGTCCGGAGGCTGCCGCGCCTGCCCGGACGGTCGCGATATGCCCGTATCGTCGCCAACTGCCCCCCGGCGGCGGATCGTTGTCGACAAAACGATCAAGTTTGCATTCCGCTCCAGCGTTCTGGAACCCTCCGTTCGACTTACCTGCCACACAAGCGACGGAGGCAACCTCGCATGCCCACAAGGCGAATACGCCGCGCCTGGCTTACGGCAGCCGCCGCGGTCTCGCTCGCGTTCAGCGCCCTCGCGGTGCCGGCCCAGGCGGACGACCCTCCGCCGGGCGTTCCGGAGAGCTGGATCCAGGAGCCCCGCACCGCGGAAGGCTCCCCCGTCCCGTCGAGGGGCCGCGCCTGGACCGCGCCCGGAGGTGCCGCATCGCCCGGTGACTTCACGATGTCGCCGGGCGCGCTCAACGCCGAGACCACCACGCGGGTCGGCCGCCTGGACTCGGTGCTGCCCAAGTCGGGTGTGCAGAACCTGCTGGCCGGGGCGAACCGCACGGTGGAACCGTGGTGCTCCCGGGACCCGTTCGGTACCGCCCCCGACCCCGACATCAAGTACTGCCTCCAGGGCGACGACTCCGTGTCGCGCGAGTGGGTTCCCCAGGGCATGACCGGGGTCTCCGACGCCAAGGACAACGAGCTGTGGGGCGAGGCCGGGAACATCCAGCTCTTCGCCTCGTACGACGGCTGGGACCCGGGCCGGGAGACCGACCCGAACCCGGCGACCGGCGACTGCACCACCGCCGAGCTGGAGGCCGACGACGCCTGCAACCAGAAGGGCGTACGTATCACCTTCGTACAGAGCCGGACCAACCCGGCCACCGGCAGCCCCGAGATCAAGTACCGGCATGTCCTGCTGGGCTGGACGTACGTGAACTCGGCCGACCACGTCTCCTTCGACGGGCTGCACGCCGCCGAGTACCCGATCCAGAAGGGCGTCCACGCCGGCGGGATCGTCTGGTACGGCAACTACCTCTACGTCGCCGACACCCGCAACGGCCTGCGCGTCTTCGACATGCGCTACATCATGGACCTGGACCCGGACGGCGACCCCAAGACCCACGACGCGATGGGGACCGACACCGACGGCGTGAAGACCACCGCCAACGTCGAGGTCAAGACGAAGGTCGGCCGGCACGACAACGTCTGGTACAGCTTCGGCTACCGGTACGTGATGCCGCAGGTCGCCGCGTGGAAGTTCAAGGCGACGCAGAGCAACCCCAAGGGCTCCTACGCCTGTGTCTCCACCGGCGCGCCGAAGGCCTCCTACATCTCGCTGGACCGCAGCACCACACCGGACCGCCTGCTCATGGGTGAGTACTGCCGTCCCGAGAGCGGCTATCCGTCCACCGGCCGCGTCGCCTCGTACCCGGTCGCCGCCCTGGAGGGCCGCTCGGCCGACGTGCCCGCGGAGGGCTGGGCCAACTATTTGCCGCTGACCAACGGCGGCGCCCAGGGCGCGGCGGCGCACGACGGCACGCTGTACGTGAACGAGTCGAAGGGCACCGACGAACCGGGCAATCTCTGGCGCTACCGGTGGAGCGGCGGCCAGCTGGTCCAGGACGGCCAGGCCGTCAAGACCGCCCGGGGAGCCGAGGACCTCTACGTCGAGCGTGGCACCGGCCGCTTGTGGTCCCTCTCCGAGCACCGCCCCGGGGCGTCGGACGACTGCACGGCGAACCGGGACTCGGCCGATCCGGACGGGACGGACTACTGCCAGCGCGTGCTCTACGGGCACAAGCTGAGCTGGCTCGACGGCCGGCCGTAGCCCGGCGGGCGGCCCCGCCGGCGAGTCGGACCTCTCCTTCGGGCACTCCGATCCCGCACGGCGGGCCGCCCCCGTTCGCCCTCACATCCCCGTCACGTTATGTCAAGGCCCTCCCCCGAAACGACACGTGACATCACGTCAGGTATGGAGAGCCGGGGGCGCAGGCCGCTCGTTGATCCTGCCGAACGGCACGTGGACGCTCGGCGTGGTCCGGGAGGTCTTCTCCAGGTGGCCCGCCTGGTCGTCGAAGAAGATGTGCGGCTTGAGCACCTCCAGGATGCTCGCCTTCTCGATCCCACCGAGGAAGAAGGCGTCGTTGACCGTCACACCCCACTCCTTCAGGCTTGTGACGGGCCGTTCGTGGGCGGGCGCGCTGCGGGCGGTCACGAGGGACACGTGGAGACGAGTGCGATAGCCGGCGTCCGCCCGGCGTTCGGCTTCTTCCCGCTTCTGGATGCGGTTGATGTGGGCGAGGAAGTCCTTGAGCGGTCCCGCGTCGAGCGGCACCGCGGCGTTCCGCAGCTCGTGGTCACGGAATCCTTCGATGCCACCGGTCTGGAAGACCTGTTCGGACGCGTCGGTGGCGAGGACGCCGTCGAAGTCGAAGGAGATGCGCAGGTCGGGGTCGTTCGGGTCGTCGTCGTAGAGTCCGCCCAGCACATGGCCCGCGGGCAGTCCCGCCGTGACGGCCTGCCGGACGTCGTCGATGTTCGCCGACAGGAACAGCGACATGTTGAGCGCCGGCATGAACCTGTAGGGCGAGCGTCCCTGCATGAAGACGGCCCGGCTGATCCGCAGCTCGTGGTCCCTGATGGACCGCATGACGCGAAGCCCGGTGTCGGGGTCGTTACGGGACAGGATGATGACCTCGACCAGAGGGTCGTCCTCCGCGCTCAGGTCGTTCAGTGACAAGAGCCGCCGGATGAAAGGGAACGCGACGCCGGGGCGGAGCGTGTGGCCGACGTGGTCCGCCTGGTACGCGCGGTATCCCTCCTCGCCCCGCTCCTGGAAGACGGCGTCGGACTCCTCCAGGTCGAAGAGCGCGCTGGAGGCGATCCCGACGACCAGCCGGTTCTCAAGGCCGTAGGTGGGCACGGCTCCCCCCATCGATGTGGTGCGGACGTATGGCAGGAAGATGCCCACGGATGACCTGGGAGTCACTGGAGTTCGGCGTCGGCCGACACGAGAATGGCCGCGTGCACCTTCGAGAAATCTGGCGATTCCCCGTCAAGTCCATGCGCGGGGAGCAGCTGAAGAGCGTCGAGCTCACCGACAACGGCCTGACCGGCGACCGGCACGTCCACGTCCGGGACTCCCGCGGCCTGCTGACCGCCCGGGTACGGTCGCGGCTGCTCGGTCTGTCGGCGACCACGGCGGACGACGGCAGCGTGTTCGTCGACGGGCACCCGTGGGACGGTCCGGAGGCGGCGGAGCTGATCCGCGCCGCGGCGGGACCCGACGCGGAGGCGGTGCACTACACCGGCCGGGAGCGGTTCGACGTCCTCAATCTGACCGTCATCACCGACGGCGCCGCGCAGACCCTCGGCCACGACCCGCGCCGGCTCCGGTCCAACCTGGTGATCGGCGGCGTCCCCGGCCTCGCGGAACGCGACTGGCCGGGCCGTACCCTGCGCATCGGCGACGCCGTCATCGGCGTACTCAAGCTGCGGTCCCGCTGCGTCATGACGACGGTCGACCCGGACACGGGCGAGCGGAACCACGACGTCCTGCGCGACATCCACCGGCTGTACGACGGCACGTTCGCGCTGGACTGCTGGGTGGCCTCCCCCGGCACCGTCACCGAGGGCGACGAGGTCCGGCTGACCGACGAGGAGTGGCCGGAGCCGGTCCGCGGCGGCTGGATCGTCGGGGCGCCGTACGTGGTCTCCTGAGCGCTCCCTGTACGGCGATTCCGGCCTCCCCCTGTGAGGCGCTCCGGGGCACGCGCCGGCCGCTGCGTCCATGCGGCACGATCATCGTCGCCCGCGTCGGCTGTGTCTTTGTGAGATCGGCCAATGTCGGGGGCGAGGGACGCACGGTGGTTCCGTTGTTTCGCCCTCGGCCCGGTCGCAGGATCCACCGTGCCCGCAGAACCGCGGGTCACGCAGGATCCGAAGGAGAAGCCATGGGCTCGATCGCCGACGAGTTGCGCCGACGCAAACCCCTGAACGAGATGATCGCGGAGGCCGAGGGGGACTACTCGGGGCCTCCGCTGCGCCGCAGCATGGGGCTGTGGCAGCTGACTCTGCTCGGCATCAGCTCGGTCGTGGGCACCGGGATCTTCTTCGTCCTCGGCACCACCGTGCCCAAGGCCGGTCCCAGCGTGGTCGTCTCGTTCGCCATCGCGGCGGCGGTCGCCGGGCTCGGGGCTCTCTGTTACGTGGAGTTGGCGGGCGCCGTGCCGGTGTCGGGCAGTACGTACTCCTACGCCTACGCGTCCCTCGGGGAGGGTGCCGCGTATCTCGTCGCCTGGTGCCTGATCCTCGAGTACGGGGTCGCGGTCTCCACGGTGGCCGTGAGCTGGGGGCAGTACCTCAACGAGGTCACCGACGCGCTCTTCGGCGTCACGCTGCCGGACGCCATCAGTCAACCGCCCGGCGCGGGCGGCCTGGTGAACGTGCCGGCACTGGTCGTGGTGCTGCTCTGCTCCCTGCTTCTGGCGCGGGGGACGAGGGAGTCCGCGCGCGTGAACGCGGCCATGGTGTGCGTCAAGATCGGCGTGCTCGTCTTCTTCGTCGCCGTCGCCCTGACCGCCTTCACCAGCGACAACTTCTCCGACTTCGCACCGCAGGGCATCGGCGGGGTGACGGTCGCCGCCTCGGGCGTCTTCTTCTCGTACGTCGGTTTCGACGCCGTCTCCACGGCCGGTGAGGAGGTACGCAACCCCCGGCGCACGATCCCGCTGGCGCTGCTGTTCACCCTGCTCGCGGTCACCACGCTGTACGTCGCCGTCGCGGTCGCGGGAGTGGGCGCCCAGCCGGCGAGCCGCTTCGGCGAGCAGGCGGACGCGGGTGAGCCCGTCCTGGCGGAGATCCTCAGGAACGTCACCGGCTTGGGCTGGCCGGCGCTGGTGCTCTCGGCGGGCGCGGTCGTGTCCATCTTCAGCGTCGTCCTGGTCACCCTGTTCGGGCAGACCCGCATCCTGTTCTCGATGGCCCGCGACGGCCTCGTGCCGGAGGTCTTCCGGCGTGTCGACCGCAGGCGCCACACCCCTGTGCACAACACCTGGATCGTCGGCGCCGGCGTGGGTCTCCTCGCCGCCTTCGTGCCCCTGCAGCACCTTGCCGATCTGACCAGTCTGGGCACGCTGATCGCGTTCGTCGCCGTCGCGGCGGCGGTGGTCGTGCTCCGTCGTATCGCGCCGGACGCGCCGCGCCCGTTCCGTGTGCCCCTCTACCCCGTGGTGCCCGTGCTGTCCGCGCTGTCCTGCCTGTACCTGGCGTATCTGCTGCCGGGCGTCACCTGGACACTGTTCGGCATCTGGCTGCTCCTCGCGGCGGTCCTGTATCTCGCGTTCGGGCGGCGCCGTTCCAGGCTCCGGCACGACGGGGCGGCGCCGGACGGCGCGCACGTGGTCGAGAGCGCGCCGGGCCAGAAGGGCCAGGAGGGCTGGGAGGGCGCGGGCGACACCGTCACGGGTGGCCGGGTCCCGCCGCCCGCCGGTGAGAGCGGTCCGACGGTGCCGCGCGCCTGAGTTCCAGCCAGGCGGCGAGCCGCACGTCCGGGTCGCCGAGATCGATGTGGAAGAGCTCGTGGATCCGCCGCAGCCGGTGGCGCAAGGTGTTGGGATGCACCTTCAGCCGTGCTGCGGCGGACGCGATGTCGCCTGTCGCGTCGAGCCAGGCGATGGCCGTGGCGCCGTAGTCGGTGCCCTGGGTGCGGTCGTGAGCCAGCAGTGCGTCGACCTCCGACAGCCGCAGCCAGGCGTCGCGCTCCAGCTCGTCGCCCAGGCGGTCCAGCAGGATCCGGTGCCGTACGTCGGACGTCGCGGCGGCCGGCTGTCCGGGACTCTCGTACGCCGTCGCCCGCAGGATCCCGTCCGCCTCGCGGCGCAGGGCGGCGGACTGGCCGAGATCGGTGTACGGCCGGGACACCGCGGCCCGTGCGCCGTCGCCCACCGATCGCCGGACGGCCGCGAGCGCGCTGTCCGCGAACCGGCGGCCCGCCGCCTGGCCCGTCGCGGGCAGCAGGACGTACACCGCGCTCGCGTCGGCGGCCACGGTCGCCGTCGCCCGGTGCGCGGCGCAGTGCCGCATCAGCACCCACTCGACATGGGTGAGCAGCGCCGAGTCGACACCCACCGTCGCGGCCTCGCCGGTGCCGGCAGAGCCGCGTCCGGGGGCGGCCGGTGCGAAGGCGGTGAGGCAGAACTCCACCCCGGGGCGGAGCCCGAGCAGGTCCGCCGCCTCGTCCGCGGGCGGTCCCGAGCGGTGGAGGACCGCGCGGAGCGTGTCCCGCCGCATGCGTCGCTCGGCCTCCGGCAGGTTCAGCGCTCGCAGGAGGTGAGGTGCCGCGAACCGTGCCGCGTCCAGGAGTTGGAGCTCGGCGTCGCCGCTGAGGCCTTCCTCCGGCTCGATCGCCCACAGGGTGCCCAGCGGAAGTGCCCCGGCGCGGATGGCGACCGCCGCCCTCGGCAACTCCTCCCCCATGGCGGGAAAACGTACGGCGCCGGTCGCGGCCAGCACCTGGCGGTACTGGCGGCGCTGTTCCGGTACGTCCGGGACACGGCGGTGCAGGATGCCCCACTCCCGTACGGAGTCGATACGGACGCCGGCCACCTTGGAGTAGGCGACCACGTTCTGGTCCAGATCCTCGATCGCCACCGAGCCTCCCACGGCGGCGGCCAACGCGTCGGCGAGGGCGAAGAGTTCCTCACCGCCCGCCGGTGCGGAGCCGGTCGTCTCCCCGCTGCCGTGGGCGGCGAGCGCACAGCTCACCCCGGCGTCGACGTTCCGCCAGGGCATCGCGTCGTCGACGGTGAGCACGGCGATGCCGCACGCCCGGGCCTCTTCGATCAGCGGCTCCGGAGCGTGGCCGCGTCGTTTGACCACGACGGCCGCGAACTCCCGTTCCGCGGCCCGGCGCAGCGCCTCGCGTGCGCGGATGTCGGCGATGGTGACGCCGACGAGCAGGAGGACGGCCCCGGGAGAGTGCGGGATCGGCTCCTCGGGGTCGTGGATCACCGTGCCGCTCACCCGCACGTCCAGGCCCGCGGGCGCGACCAGCACCCGTACCGGGGACACGTCGGCGTCCTGTGCCAGGACCCTCAGGGTGACCGGATCTCGGCTCTCCCGCACCGTCGCGGAGGCTGTCGGATCGGACAACGGGTGCCTCGTTTCCTCGGGAGATCGACCACGGTGACGTGGGGTGCGGGCTGCCAGGATAGCCACGCATCAGCAGTCGCTCCGAAGAGGGAGACCTTCGCGCATGACCGTCGTCGAACAGCCCGCCCCGCCCGCCACCGCACTCATCGGCCTCTTCCCCGATGGCTCTCACCTGGACGAACAGGGTGAGCTCGTGGTCGGCGGGTGCCGCGTGACCGATCTGGCCGACCGCTTCGGGACCCCGGCGGTCGTGGTCGACGAGAACGCGCTGCGCCGCCGGGCACGGCGGTACGTCAGCGCCATGACGGAGCATTGGCCGAACAGCCAAGTGGTCTTCGCCTCGAAGTCGTTCCCCTGCACCGCGATCGTCCGGACCCTGGTCGAGGAGGGCCTGGGAGTGGACGTGGCAGGGGGCGGTGAGCTCGTGACCGCCCTCGCGGCGGGTGTCGATCCCGCACGGCTCGTCGTCCACGGGAACGCCAAGACCACGGACGAACTGGCAATGGCGGTGGACGCCGGTGCCGGCACGATCGTGGTCGACAACTTCGACGACATCGACCGTCTGGAGCGCGTGGTGGGTGACCGCCGACAGCGGGTGCTGCTCCGGGTCATCCCGGAGGTGTCCGCCGACACCCACGAGGCGATGGTCACCGGGCAGCGCGGCTCGAAGTTCGGGCTCTCCGTCCCCGACGCGGTCCGGGCGGCCGAGCGCCTCGCGGCGAGTGACCGTCTGCTGTTGGAGGGCCTGCACGTGCACGTGGGCTCGCAGCTGCTCGACACCGAGCCGTTCCGGAAGGCCGTCGAGGCTCTGGCCGCCATCGGGGAGCTGGGCGAGCACGCCGTCTACGACCTGGGCGGCGGACTCGGCGTCCGCTACACCTACGACGACCGTCCGCCGACCGTCGAGGAGTACGTACGGACCCTGACCGACGCGGCGCGCAAGCACCTTCCGTCGACGGCCCGTCTGATCATCGAGCCCGGCCGCTCGCTGGTGGCCGAGGCCGCCATGACCCTCTACCGCGTGGTCACGGTCAAGCCCGGGCCCCGCACCCTGGTCGCCGTGGACGGCGGGATGGCCGACAACCTGGAGCCGATGCTGTACGGCCAGCGGTTCGAGGCGACGGTCGCCTCGCGTGTCGGCGGCGGCGAGCGGTGCGATCTCGTCGGACGCCACTGCGAGTCGGGGGACACGCTGATCCGTGACCTCCCGCTGCGGGAGCCTCGGGTCGACGATGTCGTCGCCGTGCCGGTGACCGGTGCGTACTGCTCCTCGCTCGCCAACAACTACAACGGCGCCAGGCGTCCGCCCGTCGTGTTCTGCCGTGACGGAGAGGCCCGTGAAGTGGTCCGCAGGGAGACGTACGACGATCTGCTGCGGCGCGACGTCGACGGCGGCACCGGAACGGGCGGCGTCGGCATCGGGTGAACCCCCGGGGCCGGAACCGCAGTGGGCGGCGTCGGCATCGGGTGAACCCCCGGGGCCGGAACCGCAGTGGGCGGCGCCGACATCGGGTGATGGGCCGACGGACCGCTGGTCAGGCCGTGGCCCAGCGCCCGGCGATCAGCGCCGCCTGTTCCAGCAGCGCCGAGACCAGCTCCTGGGCGGCCTGGGCCGAGGTCGAGCGCAGGACGGCGACGCTGATCTCCCGGGCGAGGACCGGTCCGGCCAGGGGTCGTACGACCAGGTCGGGTCGGGAAGCTCCGAGCGCGAGGCGGGGGATGAGCGCCACGCCCGTTCCGGCGGCCACGAGGCCCTGGACCACCGCGTAGTCGTCCGTGCGCATCGCGTGCAGCGGCTCGAAGCCCTCCTGGCCGCACGCCCATGCCAGGACGCGGTCGCACGGGTCGTGCGGGTCGGCGGCACCCACCCATGCGGTGTCGCGCAGATCGGCGAGCGGAACCTCGTCCCTCGACGCGCACGGGTGGTCTACCGGCATGACCAGAAGGAGCGGATCGGACAGCAGCGGGTGGACCTCGACCTCTTCTTCGAGGTTGAGGCGGTCGCCGGGCTGGGAGAAGACGAGCGCCGCCTGCAACTCCCTGGACCGCAGCCCCCGCAGGAGCCGGGGCAGCTCGCCTTCGGTGAGCGAGATGTGGACGCCCTGCTGGTGGAGGCGCTTGACCGCCGGCGCCAGGAGCAGGGCCCCGGCGGTGGGGAAGGTGCCGATGTGGAGGGTGCGCATGCCGCGCTCGGCGAGGTTCCGCACTTCCAGCTCGGCGTGACGCAGGCGTTCGAGTACGGCGTCGGCGTGCGGCAGCAGGGCTTCGCCCAGCTCGGTCAGGGTGGCACCTCGTGGTCCGCGCTGGACGAGCTGGGCGTTGAAGTGCGCTTCCAGGGACGCCAGGTGATGGGTGATCGTGGGCTGGCTGTAGTGCAGTGCGCGGCCGGCGGCGGCGAGCGAGCCTTCCTGCGCGATGGAGCGGAGTACCTGGAGATGTCGTACGTCGAGCATATAGAGATCCTATGGAGGGGTCTTGAAAAGTCCACCATTCCTCGATGGCTGGACGCGTGTCACGCTCCCGGGGTGAACACGCGAACGACCGATCACCGCACCCCCTCCCCCACCGATCCTGGCCCCGGCCAGCTCTCGGCTCCGTACGCCGAGGCCGTACTCGCCCACGCGGGACGGGACTGGCTGAGGCTGAACGTCCCCGGCCACGCCGCGGCCCCCGGGTCGGACCTCGCCGGCTTCTTCGGTTCGCGGATCACGGCCATGGACTTCCCGCCGCTGCTCGACGGCATCGACCTCGGTCCGGACACTCCGCTCGACACGGCGCTGGCGCTGGCCGCCGAAGCCTGGGGCGCACGGCGCACCTGGTTCCTGACCAACGGCGCCTCGCAGGGCAACCAGATCGCCTCGATGGTGGCCCCCGCGCTGGGCGGCACGCTCGTCGTGCAGCGCAGCGTGCACTCCAGCGTGATCGACGGACTGGTGCTCTCGGGCATGGACGCGGTCTTCGTCCAGCCCTCCGTCGACCCCGAGCAGGGCATCGCCCACGGCGTGACGGCCACGGACGTGGCGGAGGCGCTGGAGCGGACGCCGGACGCGGCCGCCGTCTACATCGTCTCCCCGAGCTACTTCGGCGCGGTGGCCGATGTGCGCGCCATCGCGGACGCGGCCCACGCCGCGGGTGTTCCCCTCGTCGTCGACGAGGCCTGGGGATCGCACTTCGGGTTCCACCCCGCCCTGCCGGCGGGTGCGCTCTCCTTGGGCGCCGACATGGTGACCTCCAGTACGCACAAGCTCGGGGGCAGCCTCACGCAGTCGGCGATGCTGCACGTGGCAGAGGGGCCGTTCGCGGACCGGCTCGAACCGCTCGTGGACCGGGCGTTCCGGCTGGTGCAGTCCACCAGCGCGAGCGCCCTGCTGACCGCGTCGCTCGATCTCGCCCGCAGGAGCCTGGTCCTCGACACGGACGCGACGGCGGCGTCGGTCGAGGCGGCGGACAAGGTACGCGGGGTGGTGCGCGCACTCGGCCGCTTCACCGTGGTGAGCGACGGGTTCGACGCCTTCCCCGACATCGTCGGCGCCGATCCGCTGCGGATCGCGCTCGACACCCGGGCAGGCGGGATCACGGGGCACGAGGCCAGGCGACGGCTCTTCCAGGACCACCAGATCATGGTCGAGGTGGCGACCGACGCGGCGATCGTCGCCGTGATCGGCGCGGGATTCGTCCCCGACACCGACCGGTTCCTCGAAGCGCTGCACACCCTGCCCTCCCCGCTCACCGCCTCCGGCACCGAGCGGGCGGCGATGCTGCAACTGCCGGCCCCGGGCGCCGCGAAGCTGACCGCACGTGAGGCGTTCCTGAGCCCGACCCGGGTACTGCCCGCGGAGCAGGCCGTGGGACGGATCTCCGCGGACACGCTCGCCGCCTATCCGCCCGGCATCCCCAACGTCCTGCCGGGCGAGGTCATCACCGCCGAGGTCGTCCACTTCCTCCAGCAGACCGCGACCGCACCGAACGGACACGTCCGTGGGGCGCTCGACCTGGGCGTCACCCGGCTGCGCGTCGTCGACTGAGCCGCCGGGCACGCCCCGGGCCTTTCCACCTCACCCCTCCCCGAGAGAGAGCACGACCATGGCCGCACGCATTCCGATCCGTCAGACGATCACCGCTGCCGTAGCCGCGACGACAGCCACGCTGCTGCTGGCCGCCTGTGGCGACCAGACCGGCACCAGCCAGAGCGGTGGCACCGACGGTGGCCGGAGCGACGCTCCGCTGTTCGCCAAGCTTCCGAAGAAGTACCAGGACGCGGGCGTCATCAGGGTCGGTACGGACGCCGCCTACGCCCCGATGGAGTTCATGGAGAACGGCAGGATCGTCGGTGTCGACCCGGACATCGCCGACGCTCTCGGAAAGCAGCTCGGCGTGAAGTTCGTCTTCACCAGCGGTACGTTCGACAGCCTCATCACCTCCCTCACCTCCGGGCGGCAGGACGTCGTCATGTCGTCGATGAGCGACACCAAGGCCCGTCAGGAGGGTCTTGACGACAAGGGCCAGAAGACCGGCAACGGCGTGGACTTCGTCGACTACTTCACCGCGGGCTCCGTCGTGTACGTCCAGAAGGGCAATCCGCAGAACATCAGGTCCATAGCCGATCTCTGCGGGAGAAAGGCCGCCGTACAGAGAGGCACGACGTTCGAGAACGTCGTGAAGACGCAGTCGAAGAAGTGCGAGGCCGAAGGAAGGCCGGCCGTCGCGATCGAGGCCTTCCCGACCGACGCCGAGGCCCAGACCCGCGTCAAGGCCGGCGGCGCGGTCGCCGGGGTCAACGACTTCCCGGTCGCCCTGCACCTGGCGCGTACGGCCGGTGGCGGGAAGACCTTCGAGATCGTCGGGGAGCAGATCGAGGCCGGCCCCTTCGGCATCGCGGTCGACAAGAAGGACACGCAGCTGCGTGACGCGCTGGCGGAAGCACTGGACGTGATCATCAACGACGGTTCGTACAAGAAGGCGCTGGACAAGTGGGGTGCGGGCTCGGGGGCCGTCACCTCGGCCGAAGTCAACAGCGGTTCCTGACGTCTCG
>NZ_JAMGSL010000024.1 GCF_025195125.1 Streptomyces sp. Je 1-79 | reverse complement strand
CATCACGCCGGAGGCCGAGGAGGCGATCCGAGCCGAGGAGGCGGAGCCGTGGCAGGCCCACAGACAAGCCGGTGCGTGCGAGTGGAACCCCCGGATCGGCGTACGGGTCGTGGGAGGCGGGGAAGGCGGACCTCGCATAACGTCGACGAAGGTGAAGGCGAGGGCGAGGAGGCAGGCCGTGGAGCGGACCGTGATCATCCGCGCGGAAATCGCGGGCGGGAAGCGGTCCCGGACCGCTCGGCGTGCCCGTCGTGAGGCATCACGCCATGCGTAGGGCCGAAGCAGGGCGCGGCCCGGAGACCGGGGCCGCCCCCGGTCTTGGCACGACTTCCACGGTCACCCTCCGGGTCAACGGTACGAGCCATACGCTCCAGGTCGACAACCGCACGACGCTGTTGGACGCGCTGCGGGACCATCTCGACCTCACCGGGTCGAAGAAGGGGTGCGACCACGGGCAGTGCGGGGCCTGCACCACCCTCCTCGACGGGCGGCGCGTGAACAGCTGTCTGCTGTTCGCGGTCGCCTGCCACGACGCGTCCGTCACCACCATCGAGGGCCTCGCCGACGGCGACCGGCTCCATCCGGTCCAGAACGCGTTCGTCGCCCGGGACGCCCTGCAGTGCGGATACTGCACCCCGGGCCAGATCTGCTCGGCCGTCGCCCTGCTGGACGAGGCGGCGCACGGGCATCCGTCGCACGTCACACCAGCGGAGCAGCCACCGGGCGAGGCGGTGCCCCTCACCCCGGACGAGATCCGCGAGCGTATGAGCGGGAACATCTGCCGCTGCGGCGCCTACCCGCACATCGTCGACGCGATCGAGGAGGCCGCCCGGTGAAGCCCTTCGCGTACGTGCGGCCGGAGCGGGCCGAGGAGGCGCTCGATCACTTCGCCGCCCACCCTGGCGCCCAGTTCCTCGCGGGCGGTACCAACCTCGTCGACCTGATGAAGCTGGGGGTCGCCGGACCGCCGCTGCTCGTCGACATCGGCGGTCTGGCACTCGACGGCGTGGAGGAGACCTCCGAGGGCGGTCTGCGCATCGGTGCGACCGCGCGCAACAGTGACGTGGCGGCCCATCCGGTCGTGCGCACGCGCTACCCGGTGCTTTCACAGGCACTCCTGGCCGGCGCCTCCCCTCAGCTGCGCAACGCGGCCACCACCGGGGGCAATCTGCTCCAGCGCACCCGCTGCCTCTACTTCCAGGACACGTCGAAGCCGTGCAACAAGCGCGTGCCAGGTTCGGGCTGTCCCGCCCGGGAGGGCGTACACCGCGACCTCGCCGTGCTCGGCCACTCCGCCGATTGCGTGGCCACGCATCCGTCGGACATGGCGGTCGCCCTCGCCGCGCTCGACGCGGACGTCCACCTGCGCGGAGCCGCCGGCGAGCGGACCGTGCCGGTCACCGCGTTCCACCGGTTGCCCGGCGACCGCCCGGAGCGGGACACCGTCATCGAGCACGGCGAGCTCATCACGGCCGTGACCCTGCCCCCGCCCCCGCCGGGTGCGCACAGCACCTACCGCAAGGCCCGCGACCGGGCCTCGTACGCCTTCGCGCTCGCCTCGGTCGCCGTCGTCCTGACCGTCGAGGACAACCGCGTGGAGCACGCAGCCATCGCCCTCGGCGGCCTCGCCCACAAACCCTGGCGGGCCGGCCAGGCGGAGGAGGTACTGCGTGGAGCACCGGCGACCTCCGAGACGTACGAGCGGGCGGCCGACGCCGAACTCGCCGCTGCCGAGCCGCTGCGCGACAACGGTTTCAAGGTGCCCCTCGCCCGCAACCTCGTGGTGAGCGTGCTGCGCGACCTCGCGTCCCGCGCCGGGGCCCGCCCGTGACATCGGGCGCCCACCCCACGACAGGGACGGCGCACAGCAGAGGACACGACCGTACGACGACCGGAGGAGGCACCACGCCATGACCAGCCAACCCGTGCGACCCGCGGCGGCCGTCCGGCGTGACGCCCGGAAGAAGGTGACGGGCGAGGCCCGTTACGCCGCCGACCGGACCCCGCCCGGCTGTCTCCACGCTTGGCCCGTGCCCGCCACCGTCGCGCGCGGCCGCGTCACCGCCGTGCACACGGAGGAGATCCTGCGGCATCCCGGCGTGCACACCGTGCTCACCCACGAGAACGCGCCCCGCCTGGGCGAGGCCGACGACCCGACACTCGCCCTGCTCCAGGACGATCGCGTCCCCCACCGGGGCTGGTTCGTCGCCCTCGTCGTCGCGGACACCCCGGAGATCGCGCGCGCCGCAGCCGACGCGCTGCGGATCGACTACACCACCGAGGACCACGACGTGCGGCTGAACGCCGACCATCCGCGCCTCTACACGCCCGAGGAGGCCAACGGCGGCCATCCGGCCGTGCGGGAGCGCGGCGACTTCGACGCGGCCTTCGCGGCCTCGGCGGTACGGCTCGACGAGACGTACACCCTGGACGCCCTGCACAACCATCCGATGGAGCCGCACGCCGCCACGGCCTGGTGGGACGACGACGAGCTGACCGTGTACGACTCCAGCCAGGGGGCTACCACGGTACGGGACGTCCTCGCGGCGCTGTTCCGGCTGCCACCGGAGCGGATCACGGTCGACTCCTCGTACGTGGGAGGCGGCTTCGGTTCCAAGGGCACCCCGCGGCCGCCGGCCGTCCTCGCCGCGATGGCCGCCCGGCACACCGGCCGGCCGGTCCGGCTCGCCCTGCCCCGCCGTCAGCTCGCGGCGGTCGTTGGCCACCGCGCGCCCACGGTCCAGCGCGTCCGGATCGGCGCGTCCGACGACGGTGTGATCGGCGCCCTCGCCCACGAGATCGTGACTCAGACGTCGACGGTGAAGGAGTTCGTGGAGCAGGCCGCCGTCCCGGCCCGCACCATGTACACCTCCCCCCACAGCCGAACCGGCCACCGGGTGGTGGCCCTGGACGTGCCGACCCCCTCGTGGATGCGTGCGCCCGGCGAGGCATCCGGTATGTACGCCCTCGAGACGGCCATGGACGAACTCGCCGAGGCGACGGGCGTCGACCCGGTGGAGCTCCGGCTGCGCAACGAGCCCGACGCGGAGCCCGACAGCGGAAAGCCCTTCAGCAGCAGGGGTCTGGCCGCGTGCCTGAGGGAGGGCGCCCGGCGCTTCGGCTGGGAGGGCCGCGACCCCCGGCCCGGCTTCCGCCGCGAGGGCGACCTGCTGTCCGGCACGGGCGTCGCCTCGGCCACGTACCCCTTCCTCCTGGGCCCGTCCAAGGCTTCGGCGCACGCCGCGCCGGACGGCAGCCACGTCGTACGGGTCGACGCCACCGACATCGGCACCGGGGCGCGCACCGTCCTGGCCCAGATCGCCGCCGAGGCCCTCGGGGCACCGCTCGAATCCGTACGCGTCGAGCTCGGCTGCAGCCGTCTGCCCGACGCCCCCGTCGCCGGCGGTTCCTCCGGAACGTCCTCCTGGGGCTCGGCCGTGCACAAGGCCTGCACGGCCCTGCGCGACGCGCTGGCCGCCCGCTCCGGCCCGCTGCCGCCCGAGGGCGTGACCGCCGAGGCGGACACGGAGGAAGAGGCCGGACGGACGTCCCCCTACGCCCGCCACGCCTTCGGCGCGCACTTCGCGGAGGTCCACGTCGACTGCGTCACCGGAGAAGTCCGGGTGAGCCGGCTGCTCGGCGTCTACGCCGTCGGCCGTGTCCTCAACCCGCGTACCGCCCGATCCCAGTTCATCGGCGGGATGACGATGGGGCTCGGCATGGCGCTGACCGAACACAGCACCATGGACCCCGTCTTCGGCGACTACACCGAGCGCGACCTGGCCTCCTACCACGTCCCCTCGTGCGCCGACGTGCGCGGGATCGAGGCGCACTGGCTGGAGGAGCACGACCCCCACCTCAATCCGATGGGCAGCAAGGGCATCGGGGAGATCGGCATCGTCGGCACGGCCGCGGCCATCGCCAACGCCGTCCACCATGCGGTCGGCGTGCGGCTGCGCGAGCTGCCCCTGACGCCGGACCGGCTCCTGCCCGTGCTGACGCGTCGACCGGCCGGGCTCCCGGGCGGCGCACCGGCATGAGGTCCCGCCCGAGCCCGGCCGTCCGCCTCATCTCAGGGCGTAAGCCCGGGTCCCGGTCTGGACCGTGCGGCTGTCCGCGCCGTGCCACTCGGGTGCCGCCCAGCACCGGCCCTGTTCATCCGCCGTCGGTCGGCAGCCAGCAGCCGTGCAGGCCGAGCGGGACGCGGACCGGGATGCGGGCGCGGGCCACCGGTCCCGAGGCCGGGTCCTCGGCGGGGATCACCAGGAACCAGCTCGAGCCGTCCGTACGGTCGGTGGCGTAGGTCAGCCAGTAGCCGTGCTCCTCGGAGTCCTGGCCGGGTTCGGGGGCGAAGACCGGTTCGCCGACGGAGAGGTCCCCCGCAGGCCAGACGCGGGCGGTACCCGTCTCGGTGTCGAACCAGCGGATGGCGTCGTACTCCCCCGTCAGCAGATCCTCACGTCCGGTCCCGGTCGCGAGCGCCGCGTGACGGTGCCGTCGGCCGATGCGCCGGTCGTCGACACGGGGGAACTCGACCCGGGCTTCGTCCAGCAGCGTGCGGGCCACGCTGCCGGCCGCGGGATCGATCCGCGCGCGCACCAGACCGCTCCTCACCTGGTGCTCCGAATCCTCGGGTGCCCCGCCGACGGTGAGCCGGCTCCACTGCACGTAGTCCAGAACCACCGGAGCGTCCTCGCCGGGGCCGTCGTCGTAGGCGTTCACCGTGTGCCAGAGCCAGAAGGCCTCGTCGGCCGCCCAGCGCGGGGTTCCGCCGTCGCGCGGGATCAGCGCCACGCGGGTGCCGTGCTCGGGCCGCCAGGCGAGGAACGAGCCGCCTTCCATGGCCGCGCCGAGGTCGAAGAAGGCCGGGGCCAGGACGAGAACGGCGTAGCGGTCGGTCAGGGCCATGTCGTGGATCATCATCGGCGCGTCGACGCCGTCGACAGGTGTGGGTCCGCGGCTGACGGTTCCGTCGCGGGCGATCACCGACCAGGTCAGATACGGCGGCTCCAGGCCGTAGCAGAAGACGGTCATCTCTCCCGTGACCGGATCGATCTTGGGGTGCGCGGTGATGCCCGCGGGCAGGGCACCGCCGAAGTCCTCGCGGCCCACGGTCGCCAGGTTCGCGTCGATACGGAAGGGGCAGGCCGACTCGGCGAGGGCGAGCATCCGGCCGCCGTGCCGCACGACGTTGATGTCCGGCAGGTCCCGGAACGTACCCGCGAGCTCCGGTCCGACCTGTTCGGCGTCCGGCGTGATCATCGACGCCAGCCCTCCCCACAGGGCCCGGCCGGCCCGCTCCTCGGCCTCCAGCGCGGGGGTCCGGACGAAGCGGTTGCGGTAGCGGGCACGGCCCTCGGAGAGCCAGACGCCGTGCAGCATGCCGTCGCCGTCGATGGGGTAGAGGTACGAGCCGATCGGAGTGAAACGAGGGTTCGGTCCGTTGCGCAGGTACAGGCCGTCCAGGGCGGCCGGGATCTCGCCGGTCACCTCCAGGTCGGCGACGTCGACCTCCTCGGTCACCGGGGCGAACGAGCCCAGCAGGTGGGGTACCCGGGTCGGGTCGAAGCGTGGTGGGGTGTGTGTGCTCACCGGACCTCCCGGCGTGCGCCCGGCGGGGCCGGCGGATCGGCCCTTCCGCGGCACGCGTGTACGGCACCTTCCAGTGAAACGCGCCCCGGACTGTGACGCCAGGCGCGCCCGTGCTCCCCCGCCCGGCGCGCGTCCCCCTCGCTCGGCGCCCGTGCCCCTCGCTCGGCGCGCCCGTGCCCGCTCGCCCTGCACCCGTGGGCCCTCGCCCGGCGCGCGTGCCCCCCTCGCAGCCCGTGCAGGGCCGAATCCCCGGTGACCCGTCGGGCCGGGAAGCGGGAGGCGGGAGAGAGGGACGCGGGTACGGCGCGGCTCCGGTGGTCGCCTACGTCTGCTTCGTTATGTCCTGGACCTCCCGGGAGATGTCCTCCAGCACGGCCTTCGGGTCGGCGGACGGCGCGACGGCCTTGCCGATGTTCCGCTTGATGGTGTTGCTGACCTGGAGCCAGGACGGCTCGTTGACCGGGTAGAGCTCGGCTCCGCG
Organism: Streptomyces sp. Je 1-79; assembly: GCF_025195125.1. Taxonomy (GTDB): domain Bacteria; phylum Actinomycetota; class Actinomycetes; order Streptomycetales; family Streptomycetaceae; genus Streptomyces. The sequence continues at coordinate 31,879 of NZ_JAMGSL010000024.1, read as the reverse complement.
CAGTGCGTTCAGAAACTGCTCGCTGCTGGGGTCCGCCGCCGCGTCCTTGGAGGCCTGGCTCGCGGAGACCGTCGAGGGCAACAGGTGGTAACGCCCGGCGAATTCGCTGAGGTTCTTGTCCTCGTAGACGAATTCCAGGAAAGCGCCCACCAGTTCGCGATTTCCTTCGCGCTTGAAGGCCATCATCCAGTCGGCGACGCCCGCCGACGGCAAGGCCTGCCCGTCTTTCAGCGAGTCCGACACCGGCATGCTGAGCGTGCCGACCTTGATGCCCTTCGCCCTCGCCTCGTGGAGCAGCGAGGGATAGCCGTTGAGCATGCCGACGTCGCCGCGCAGAAAGGCGGCGAAGGCGTCCTGCCGATTGAGCTCGGCCGGCGGGACCGGTCCGGTCAGGCCGGGCGCGACCAGGTGGTTCCTGATCCAGCGGAACGTCTGCGTGTTCTGCTCGGACGCGATGCTGTAGCCCCCGCTGCTGCCGGCGTACCCGCCGCCGTTGCTCAGTTCCCAGATCAGAGCTTCGGCGTGCGCCTCCTCCGGTCCGAGCGGGAGGGCGTACGGGTAGAGCACACCCTCCTTCTTCAGCGCCTTGGCCGCGTCCTCCAGGTCCGACCAGGTCTTCGGCGGCTTCGCTCCGGCCTTGTCGAACAGCTTCTCGTTGTAGAAGAGCAGCCGGCTGCTGGCCACGAAGGGCAGCCCGTAGAGGGTGTTGCCGACCGAACCCGCCTCCGCGAGCGGCGGCAGGAAATTCGCCTCCGCCCTGACCGACAGCAGCTCACTCGCTGCGTAGAGGCGGCCCTGCGCCGCGAAGTCGGAGTACGCGCCCATCAGGGCCACGTCCGGAGCGTTGCCCTCCTTGACCAGGCGGGTGACCTCGCGGTCGACGTCGGCCCACGGGTAGAGCGTCACCTCGACCTTCTTGCCGGGGTGGGCGGCGGTGAAGGCGGCGGTCAGTTCGTCCCAGTACGCCTTGGAGCTGGTCGCCGGGCTGTTGCCGTATTCGGCGGCCACGAAGCGCAGTGTCGTCCCGTCGTCGCTCCCGGAGGAACCGCAGGCGGTGACGAGTGAGCCCAGTAGTGCGAGTGCGGCCACGGAGGCGGTCGCGCCGAAGAGTCTTGGTCGCACGGATCATTCCTCTTGATTCTTTTTGGACAGTGCGTCCGGAATTCTCTCCTGGCTCGGGACGAATGGCGCCCCCTGTCGAGAGGTTGTGGCCATTGCTCCAACTGCGCGGGTCAGGTCTGGTGTTTTCGAATATGCCGCCACCGATTCCGACGCGCGTAGAGTCCTCCGCAATGTCCCATACACCTCCCGGATGGAGCATTGACGAAGGGATAGCCCCAGGGCCCTTCCGGGGTAAAGCTACTGACCCATGTCCGTCAGCCACCGGGCGGTAGTGCGCGGGTTCAGGCCGAGCAGTCGCTGGGCGGAGCGGCTGGAGGCGATGGCGTTGTCCGGGAGCGTGCCCAGGAAGGCGTACAGTCCCGCCACACCCGCGGCCGCGTCGCTGCCGAGCAGAGGTGCGAGCAGGTCGCCGAACGCCGCGGGGGCGAGCGCCTCGCAGGTGACGCCGTGTCCCAGGTGGGCGGCGAACGCCTCGGCGAGTTCGGGTCCGGTGACCGCCGGGTGCCGGCCGACCTCGATCACGCCGGTGACTTCCGGGCGGTCGAACAGGGCGACCGCGGCATCGGCGACGTCCAGGTGCGAGGCCCACGACACAGAGTGGTCGGCGCGCAGCGGGTAGCGCAGCACGCCCTGTTCGCGGGCCCCGGCGAGGACGGGCGGCAGGAGCAGGTTCTCCAGGAACAGACGCGGTGCGATGACCGCGTGGGACAGCCCGCTCTCCTTCAGTCCGTCGATGACGCTCGTGACCGCTCGGTCGGCGAGCTCGACGGGCGTGCCGCCGCTCGTGGAGAACACCACGCGGCCCGGGCGAGCGATGTTCAGGGCGGTGACGATGTTGCGGGCGTGGCTCAGCCGGTCCTCCTCCCCGCCGAGGGGGAGGTGGACGAAGACGCCGCCGGCGGCGCGGTAGGCGTCGGCCAGTGCGTGGGCGGAGTCGAGGTCGACCGCCCGTACCTGTGCGCCCACGACGACGGCGTCGGCGTTGCGGGTGAGGGCGGTGACGGACGCGCCGTTGGCAGTGAGGGCTGCGACGACAGGGGCACCTTGGGCGCCGGTGGCGCCGTGGATCACGTAGTTCATGGACCCATTAGTGCATGTGATGCACCAGTTACTTCAACTGCACTAATGGGCTACAGTGGAAATGTGCCCACTCCTACCCTCCCCGAATGCGGTGTAGCCCGGTTCCTCGCCCTGCTCGAAGGGCCGTGGGCCACGCTCATCGTGCGCGAGCTGCTGCATGGCCCCCACCGCTTCACCGAGCTGCGCATGGCGCTCCCGCGCATCAGCCCGCACACCCTCACCAGCCGTCTGCGCCAGTTCGAGACGTACGGCCTCGTCACACGGACCGCGTATCCCGAGATCCCCCCGCGCGTGGAGTACCGCCTCACGCCGCTCGGCGAGGGCCTGGGGCCCGTACTTGAGGCCATGGCCGAGTGGGCCGCCTCGATCCCCGACCCCGCCTCCCCCGCCGACGGCCAGGACGCGCCCCTCCCCCGCTAGAGCCAACCCCTGCTCCCGAGCGGCGGATGCCGGGCCGTCCCTGGCCGGATGGCTCTTGGGCCCACCCCGGAACCAAGATCGATTGTCAGTGGTGGGTGAGACGGTAGAGGCATCGAGTCGGAAGAAACGAGGGGGAGCCGTCATGTCCGGAAGCCAGAACTACATCAACCACGTTGCCCTTGTGCTGGACGCCAGTTCGTCCATGTCACACCTGAGCGGCAAGGTCGTGGAGGTCGCCGACCAGCAGATCGCCTATCTTGCCCGCCGGTCGAGGGAGCTGGAGCAGGAGACCCGCGTCACGGTGTACGTCTTCGCGGACAAGGTGGAGTGCGTCATCTACGACAAGGACGTGCTGCGGATGCCGTCCCTGAAGCAGCTGTACCGGGTCGGCGGGATGACGGCACTGCTGGCGGCCGCGCTGAAGTCGCAGCGGGAGCTGGCGCAGACGGCCCAGTTGTACGGCGACCACAGCTTCCTGACGTTCGTGCTCACCGACGGACAGGAGAACGCGAGCCATCGCTGCCCGGACGCGCCTTCCACCAAGCCGCGTGAACTGGTCGAGGCCGTGGCCGAGATGATCAGGACTCAGGAGGACAACTGGACGCTGGCCGTCCTTGTCCCGGACCAGATGGGTAAGCGCGAGGCGATGCAGGGTGGCTTCCCGAAGGACAACGTCGCGATCTGGGACGCCACGAGCACGCAGGGACTGGAGGAGGCCGGGCAGGTCATCCAGCAGGCCACCGAGAAGTTCATGGTGGGCCGCGCCCAGGGCATCCGGGGATCGCGGGCGGTGTTCTCCACGGGCGCGGAGGCCGTGAACAAGGACACCGTCAAGGCGGCCGGTCTCGTCCCGGTGGATCCGGCGGGGTACCAGCTGATCCCGGTGGCTCGTGACGCGGGCATCCGGGACTGGGTCGTCGAATGCGGGCACACGTACCGCACCGGTGGCGCGTTCTACCAGCTGAGCAAGTCGGAGAAGGTCCAGGCGCAGAAGAAGATCGCGGTTCTGGAGAAGAAGACGGACCGGGTGTACACCGGGCCCGAGGCACGAGCGCTGCTCGGGCTGCCGGACGTGGAGGTTCGCGTCAGGCCGGACCACAACGACGACTTCACGATCTTCGTGCAGAGCACCAGCGTGAACCGGAAGCTCGTGGCGAACACGCGGCTGCTGCTGATGCTCTGACGTCTCGTCCGCCCTGACGGTTCCTCGCCTGCGCGCGGCTGCGGGGGTGAGGTGCGGGCCAGAGCTGAGGAGCAGGTGGGTGGCGGTCGGCCGGATGCCGGGACGGGTGGCGCGTCGCCGTTGAGCGCGACCGTTGAGCGGGAGCTTCGCGCAGGCGGCGTGGTGAAAATCCGTGGCGGTACCGGCCGTGTTGCCGTGCGGCCGGTCGGGGCTGATGACGGCAGGACGCGGCGTCGCCCCGTCCCGGCATCGCGGCGTGGCGGTAGCGTGCCGCCCGTGTCCGAGCATGCACGTGACCTCGTCGGCTACGGCGCCGAGCCGCCGCACGCCACCTGGCCCGGCGGCGCCCGCGTGGCCGTCAGCCTCGTCCTCAACTACGAGGAGGGCGGTGAACAGAACGTTCTCGAAGGCGACCCCGCCTCCGAGGGGTTCCTTCACGAGCTCGTCGGCGCACCGCCTGTCGTCGGGGGGCGCGAGCTGAATGTCGAATCCATGTTCGCCTACGGCTCGCGCGCCGGTTTCTGGCGCATCCGCCGTACGCTCGCGGCGCACGGTGTCCCGCTCACGGTCTACGCCGTCGCTCAGGCGCTGGCCCGCAACCCGGATGCGGCGAGGGCGATGGGCGACGCCGGCTGGGAGGTGGCGAGCCACGGCTGGCGCTGGATCGACTACCGACATGTGCCCGAGGACGCCGAGCGGGCGGACATCGCGCGTTCGATCGCCACGATCGAGCGGCTCGTCGGGCGCCGGCCCGTCGGCTGGTACACCGGCCGGACGAGCCCCCACACGCGGCGCCTGGTCGCCGAGGAAGGCGGATTCCTCTACGACAGCGACGACTACTCGGACGACCTGCCGTTCTACGTGGAGGCAGCCGGACGGCCACACCTCGTGCTGCCGTACAGCCTGGACGCGAACGACTTCAAGTTCCTTCTCGTCCACGGTTTCACGACAGCCGACGACATGCTCACGTATCTCGTCGACACCTTCGACACGCTGTACGACGAGGGTGCCGACCGGCCGCGCATGATGAGCGTAGGCCTGCACTGCCGGATCATCGGCCGCCCCGGCCGTATCCGTGCGCTCGACGGCTTCCTGCGACACGTCGCGCAGCGGGGCGGGGCGTGGGTCACCACACGCGAGCAGATCGCGCGCCACTGGCTCGCCACGCACCCGCCTCGACGCTGAGACCTGAGCGCCGACACGCCTCGCCGCCGGGTAGATCTCGCGCTCAACTGACCATCAGGTGCGTTCAGTTCGGTCGTCGTTCGCGGAGGGGCGTCCGGCGGCCCCCGTTCCGCTGCTGCCGATCCCTCGCCCGGCAGGCCTGTTGAGGCAATGGCGCTCCGGAGCCTTGACGGGCACTTCACTTACTTCTTAAATCATGTGGGCGGCAAAGCGGATTGTCGCCCTTCCTGTCATGCCCATGATCGGATCACCGTCTGTCTGCCGTCCTGCTCCCCCCTCCCCCACACCATCCGACGGAAGAGAGAGCCATGCACTCCTCCCGCCCACCCGGCCGGCCCCTGCGCAAGGTCCTGTCCGCTCTCGCGGGCGCCGCCCTGCTGCTCGGCATCGCCGGTGCCGTCCCCGGGCCCGCCGCCGCGGACGACACACGCGCGGTGCCCGCCGCCCAGGCCGCCGCCGTCACCTTCGCCGAGGAGTTCGACGGCCCGGCCGGCTCCGCCGTCAACGCCGGCCGCTGGCAGCTCGAGACCGGTGACAACGTCAACAACCACGAGCGGCAGTACTACACGGCTGGCACCGCCAACGCCGCCCTCGACGGCCAGGGCCATCTCGTCATCACCGCACGCCGTGAGAACCCCGGCAACTACACCTGCTGGTACGGCCGGTGCGAGTACACCTCCGCCCGGCTGAACACCGCCGGACGCTTCACCGCCCAGTACGGCCGGGTCGAGGCGAGGATGAAGGTGCCCCGCGGCCAGGGCATGTGGCCGGCGTTCTGGATGCTCGGAAACGACCTCGGCCAGGTCGGATGGCCGAACTCCGGCGAGATCGACGTCATGGAGAACGTCGGCTTCGAACCCTCCACCGTCCACGGCACCCTCCACGGCCCCGGCTACTCCGGCGCGGGCGGCATCGGCGCCGGCTACACACTGCCCGGCGGACAGGCGTTCGCCGACGCGTTCCACACCTTCGCCGTCGACTGGGCCCCCGACCGGATCACCTGGTCGGTGGACGGGAACGTGTACCAGACCCGCACGCCCGCCGATCTCGGCGGCCGGAGCTGGGTCTTCAACAAGCCCTTCTTCCTCATTCTGAACCTTGCCGTGGGTGGCTACTGGCCCGGCGACCCGGACGGCTCCACCGTCTTCCCGCAACAGCTCGTCGTGGACCACGTGCGCGTCACCACCGGCGACGGTCCCGGCACCGGCGGCCGGATCACCGGATTCGGCGGGAAGTGCGTCGACGTCGCCGCCGCCGGCACGGCCAACGGCACGGCGGTGCAGCTCTACGACTGCAACGCGACCGCGGCGCAGCAGTGGACGGTCGGCGCGGACGGGACGGTCAGGGCGCTGGGCAAATGCCTCGACGCGGCCTCCGGCGGCACCGCGGACGGCACCCTCGTCCAGCTGTGGGAGTGCAACGGCACCGCGGCCCAGCGCTGGGTCGTCACCGCGGCAAGGGACATCGTCAACCCCCAGGCCGACAAGTGCCTGGACGCCACCGGCAACAGCTCGGCCAACGGCACGCGGCTCCAGCTGTGGACCTGCTCCGGAACGGCGAACCAGAAGTGGACGGTGGGCTGAGGTACGGGAGTTCACGCCCTCGCCTCCCGCTGCGGCCGCACCACGGGCGCGGCGGGAGGCGCGTCGTGTTCAGCAGGGGCCCTTGTCCTGACCGGTGCCGCAGACCGGGCCGGGGTCCTCGTAGATCGAGATCAGGAAAATCGCGAACGCGACCAGGGCGATCGTGACGCCGATCGTCCAGTACCTGTTCTGCCGCCGTACGGCGTCCTCGTCGCGGGCGTCGCGTTCCTCGTCGGCGCTCATGCGGCCCCCCTCGGACGGCTTCCCACCGCCGGACGTTCCGCGCGATGTGCCGTGCCTGCAACGACAGTCTTTCTCGTTCACCGGGCGCCCACTCCTCGCCTGCGCGCGCCGGCTTCCTCCGCAACAGCGCTAACCGGCCAACATCATGGCGTTTTCTCCCCTGCGGACAACCAGGCATCCGGTCCTTTCCTCTCACCGCGCGGGGAGGCGGCCGTCTGTGTCGTAACCGTACGGCCGCTACCTGCTTCCTTCTCACAGCACCCGGAGGACGAGGGAACGATGACCAGAACACGCACCACCCGGATGCGGCGTCCGCTGCTCGCCGGCACCACGGCCATCGCCGTCATGACCGTGACGGCCGGCATCGTGGGCACCACGACGGAGTCGGCGAACGCCGCCCCGGCGGGGCCCAAGCTGAGCCTCATCGCGGCGAGCACCTCGCTCACGCTCACCTCGTGGAAGGAGGAGCCGGGCGTCTACCTCGATCTCGGCACCTACCTCACCGCGGAGGGGACACCGCTGGAGCTGAAGGTGACCCGGAAGTCCTACAAGGACCCGGTGACCATCACCCAGACCGTGTACGAGGGCGGCAAGGCCAAGTCCAAGACGCTGCCCACCGGCACCGTGAAGGACTTCTCCGGCCTGCCGGGCTTCGCGGAGATCACCGTCACCGACAAGGCGGGCAAGCAGGTTCTCAAGCGTGCCGAGAACTTCTGCCCCAACAACGCCAGTGGCCGGGTACGGCCCGACGCCCCCGCCACCTCGAAGTATCCGGAGAGCTGCCCGACCAACCCCTTCACCCTCGGTTCGGTGTGGGGCGTCGAGAAGGGCTGGGCCGCCAACACCTACGCCGGTTCCTACACCGAGTCGGTCAAGCTGCCGGTCGGCACGTACACGGCCAAGGTCTCGGTCGCGAAGAAGTACCGCGACCTGTTCGGCATCGCCGACAAGCCCGCCACGGTGAAGCTGACCGTGCAGGAGCGCAGCTTCGAGGACGCTCAGGGCGCCCCGGGCTCCCGGTCGGCCAAGGCCCAGGCCGGTGAGCACGGCGGGCACGGCGCCGCCCACCAGCCGCCGGCCGCGCACTCCGGCCACGGGCCGGGTCACGCCCCGACGCCGGCCCAGGCAGCCGCACCGGTGACGAGCGGTGCGGGCCCCTCGTACAACGTGGGTCACGGGCCGCTGAAGGCGGCGCCGCCGGCGCTGCCGTGGGCACTGAAGAAGCAGCAGGCGGCGGCAGCGCGTTCGATGCAGGTCGGCGACACCGGTGGTCAGACCGACGGCTCCCGCAAGGCCCCCGCCCTCGCGCCGCTGGCCAAGCGGCCCGTCGGCAAGGCCTCCGTACCGAATGTCCCCAAGCCCGACCTGCGGTCGCTGCCGGCCTACGGCATCACCATCAGCGACGGTGGACAGGACGTCCCCGGCAAGGACTACCTGGCCTTCAGCGCCAACGTCTGGAACGCCGGCCCGGCGCAGCTCGTGGTGGACGGGTTCCGTTCGCCCGGCAAGGCCAAGATGGACGCCTACCAGTACTTCTACGACGCCAAGGGCAAGCAGGTCGGCTTCACCCCGACCGGCACCATGGAATGGGACCCGCGGCCGGGCCATGTCCACTGGCACTTCACCGACTTCGCCAGCTACCGGCTGCTGAAGGCGGACCAGAAGGAGGCCGTGCGCAGCGGCAAGGAGGCGTTCTGCCTGGCCAACACCGACGCGGTCGACTACACGGTGAAGAACGCCAACTGGCACCCGTACAACACCGATCTGTCCACCGCCTGCGGCCAGGAGAACTCGATCTCCGTCCGCGAGGTGCTGGACGTCGGCTCCGGTGACACCTACACCCAGGATCTGCCGGGCCAGTCGTTCGACATCACCGACGTGCCCAACGGCACGTACTACATCCAGGTGCTGGCCAACCCGGAGAAGAAGCTGAAGGAGACCAACGTCAACAACAACAGCGCTCTGCGGAAGATCGTCCTCGGCGGCACGCCGGGTAAGCGGACGGTGAAGGTGCCGGCGCACGACCTGGTGAACGCCAACTGACGGCCGCCGCCTGAGGGATCGCGGACACCGATCCCACGGGCGCGTGGTGACCGCTGGGCGGGCGTCGGCAAGGAGCCGCGCCCGCCCAGCCGTCGCGCGGGCAGGGACATCAGACACGACATGCGCCTTGGTGGTGCGAATGTGGTTCACATGCGCACCACGACCGTGTCATGATGGTGCGTGAAGGTCGGTCGATCCGGAAGGCAGGCACCGTTGTGAACCAGCTCCCCTCCCACCCCGACAGCGAACGGTTCTCCGTGACGCTGTGCCCGCCCGCCGTGACGGCGGTGTCCGAACTCGTCGCGGCGAGCGGAGTCAGCAAGGCGGACGTCATCAACCGGGCCGTCCTGCTCCTGGGGTTCGTCGAAAGCGAGCGGGCCAAGGGCCACGACCTGATGATCCGTGACACCGAGGGATCCCTGGAGCGCATCCACATTCTGTGACCTCGCGAGGCCTCTCACCCGCCCCCGGCCCCCGGTGCTTCGTAGAATGCCGCGTGCCGCCGGGTGGTCGCCCGGGACGTCGAGAGGAACACCGTGGCTGAGCCGTTTTCGGTACCTGTGGTCGTACGCGGGTACGAGACCGATACCCAGGGGCACCTGAACCAGGCCGTCTACCTCCAGTACGCCGAACACGCCCGCTGGTCACTGCTGCAGGCAGGCGGGATCCGGCAGTCCGACCTGCTGGACAAGGGTGTGGGGCCGGTGGCCCTGGAGGTGACGGTGCGCTACCTGCGAGAGCTGCGTGCCGGGGACGAGGTTGAGGTGACGTGTACGTTCGTCTGGGGTGAGGGCAAGACCTTCCGTATCGACCAGACCATCCGCAAGGCCGATGGGACCGTGGCCGCCGAGGTGACGGGCGTGGGCGGTCTGATGGACCTGCGGGCGCGCCGCCTGGTGGCCGACCCGCGCGAACACTTCCGTGCGCTGGCCGCCTCCCCGGAGACCTTCGGCCTCTGACCGACCGCGCGGGGGCTGTGGGGGTGCGCAAGCCGTCGGCAGGACCGCGCGGGCTGCTTATGCCGGCAGGGCTGCGGTCCCGGAGTCCGGGGGTACGCCGTATGGCGCAGTGGGGCGAGTCCACCCGCAGGCCGGGCCGTCGGCGCGGCAGCCAGGCTCCTCGGGCCGGCCCGCCGGCCGCATACACTGCCGCGTGCGGGCGGGCGGCCATGCAGGCGGGGTGGTCCGGGGAGATCATCCGTGCATGACAGGTAATCCCCCGCCGTCCCCGGCCACCGAGGCCGCGCGCTCCGAGGCGCCCCGTCAGAGGCTCGCCCTGGCGGCGATGCTGTTCGCGGTGTCGATGACGTTCATCGACCAGACCATCGTGTCGATCGCGGCGCCGGACATCACCGACGAGCTCGGCCTGTCGGCCTCCGGAATGCAGTGGGTGGTCAACGCCTATCTGCTGTCGCTGGCGGCGTTCTTCGCGCTCGGCGGGCGGCTTTCGGACCTGTTCGGGCACCGGCGGATCATGCTGCTGGGCACAGTCGTCTTCGTCGTCTCCTCGGTGCTCTGCGGCTGTGTGCCCTCCGGTGGCTTCGCGCAGACATGGCTCATCATCTTCCGTGCCACCCAGGGCCTGGGCGCGGCGCTGATGTTCCCCGCCGCGCTGGCCGTGGTCATCGCGGTGTTCCCGGTGGACCGGCGAGGCCGGGCCCTTGCGCTGTTCTTCGGGCTGTCGGGGGCGCTGACCGCGGTCGGCCCGCTGCTGGGCGGCTGGCTGACCGAATGGACCTGGCGGGCGATCTTCTGGGTGAACGTGCCGGTCGCCGTCGTCGCGATCGTGCTCGCCGTGCTGGCCCGCATCCCGGAGAAGCGCCGTACCGGACGCCTCGACGTCGTCGGCGCGGTGCTGGTGGCGGCCGGCATGGCCCTGAGTGTGCTGGGATTCCAGCGGGCCTCGGCCTGGGGCTGGAGCAGCGTGGCCACCTGGGCGTGCATCGTCGGCGGACTGGTCGTCCTGGCATTCTTCTACGGCTACGAGCGGCGCACCCGCCACCCGCTGATCAACTTCGACGTGTTCCGGGACCGGGCCTTCACCGTCGACAGCCTCGTGCTGTTCTTCGCGATGCTCGCGTTCGTACCGGTGTTCTTCTTCGCGTCCGTGTACGCGCAGGTGTCCTTGAGCGCCTCGCCGAACCAGGCCGCGCTGTTCCTGCTGTACTTCTTCGTCGGTTTCGGTATCGCCTCGCAGTGGGGCGGCAAGATCCTGGACAAGCGCGGCGCCCGGCCCGCCATGAAGATCGGCTGCGCGCTCGGCGCGGTCGGGTTCTTCCTGTGGGCGCAGAAGCTGACCGACCTGTCGATGCACGACCAGTGGCCGTACGCGGCGATGGCGGGCGCCGGGATCGGGTTCCTCCTCGCGCCGGCCTCCACCGATGCCGTCAACCGGTCCATCGACGCCTCCTACGGTGAGGTCACCGGCATCACTCAGACGATCCGCAACTACGCGGCCGCGATCGGGATGGCCGTCTTCGGCACCGTGCTGACCCATGTCACGACGGACCGGATCACCACCACCCTGCAGGACCGCGGGCTGCCCACCGCCGAGGCCGAGCAGACAGCCCGGCAGGTCGCCGAGGCGGTCACCGGGCACCCGGACGGCCAGGGCCCCACCGGCGACGGGCCCGTCGCCCGAGCGCTGCGGGGCGCGGGCGACGCGATCCGCATGGACTTCGCCGAAGCCAACCAGTGGGTCTTCTACGGCATGGCGATCGCCCTGGCCATCGCGTTCCTGTGCGCGCTGGCCCACCCTGGCACCCGGGTCACCGCACCCCCACCCCGCCAGGACTGAACCGTCCGCGGGGGTCGGCCGGGGGTGAGAGCCGGAAGGGGGCCGGGTCCGCTTCGGGGACGGACCCGGCCCGTACCGCCGACAGAGCCGGTCAGACGCGGTCGGCGGCGATCAGGACGTACTGGAAGGAGCCGTCCTTGTAGGAGTTGATGAACGCCTCCTCGATGCCGGTGACCAGTGAAGAGGTCGCACGCAGTTCCCAGTACGGCAGGGTCTGCTCGGTGAGGTCGATGACCGTCTGGGGGACGAGACGGTTGTCGGCCATGGCGCGCAGGTACTCACGGCGGGAGTGGATGTTGCACTCGAAGTGGGCGTTGATCTGGGAGACCCACTTGGAGGGCTGGCCGTAGCGGGGGTTCCAGCAGCCGGTGATGGTGACGTAGCGGCCGCCGGCCCGCAGGACGCGCGAGTGTTCGGCGAACAGGTCGTGCAGGTCGACGTACATGCTCGACTCGTTGTTCCACGACGCGGCGGCCTGCCCGGACTCGAAGGGCATGTCGAGCATGTTGCGCACCTGGGCCCGGACACGGTCGCCGATTCCCAGTTCACCGGCGCGACGGTTGGCGAAGTCGGCCTGCTTGGCCGACAGGGTCAGGCCCTCGACGCGTGCGCCGTACCGCTGGTGGGCCATGACCATCGAGCCGCCGCGGCCGCAGCCCGCGTCCACCAGGGTGTCGCCGTCCGAGACGGCCCCGAGGTGGTCCAGCAGGACGCCGGTCTGCGCCGACTCCAGGCGGTGGAGCTCGGCGATCAGCCTCTTCTCGTACGCACTGTCCGCACGGTCCCCCAGGGCCGCGTGGTCGACGTCGCCGATGCCGTAGTGGTGGTGGTAGAGCCCGTCGACATCGCCCAGAGCGAGGTTCACCGGCCTCGCCTCGTGGTCCCAGTACCGGGCGATGTCGCCCTGATAGGGGGAGGCGGGGGCCGGGACGAACGGGGTGGTGGCGGTGGTCAGTTCAGTGGTCACAGATTCATTCCCTTTGCATTTACCAGAAATCGGGCAGGCTGTAGCGGTAGGTGTTGGTCTGGTGCCAGTAGTGGTTGCCGTCGACCCACACGGCCACCCCGCGCAGAAAGCGCAGGACACTGGGGACGGGACAGGCGGCCGCCAGAGCGGCGGCCTCGGCCTCGAAGGCGTGCATGAGGTCGTTGTGGACCTCCACCGCCTTCAGGTACGCCTCACGCTCCGTGAGGCACTCCCGCTCGGCGATCACCACCGGCAGATTCAGATGCAGGCCGGGGCCGGCCAGCTCCTTGGTGTACGAGTACAGGTCGTTGACGATCGTCGTCGCGTTGCCGGCCAGCGCGATGACCCGCTGCATCGCCCCCTGCGCGTGCAGATCCGCGGGAAGCTCGTACCCCCCGACGGTGTCGGTGATCGTCGGACACGGGCGGAAGTTGTTGAACTGACGCATCGCCAGGTACTCCCACACCTGCGGCACATGACCGTCCTGGGCCCACGCGGCCTCGGCCAGGTACCCCAGATGCAGACGGGCCATGTCGTGCCGGAACCGGTCCGCCTGCGACGCCGTGGCGGCATTCGCGAAGTACTCCATCGCCGAGCGGTAGGCACGTCGCGGCGCATCCTCCTCCAGCGACCTGGCCCACGACCCCTCGTACTCCTTCGTGGTGTGCAGCGGGTCCAGGGCGGTATGGGCGAGCAGGAGCCGGCTGCCCAGCCCCACAGGCGAACCGCCGTGATCCTCGCAATAGCAGTCGTCGACCGCGTTCTCCGCGACCATCAGCCGCGCCGCGAGCATCAGATGTTCCACCGTTGGTGCGTCCGGATGGCAGGCCACCATGTAACGGCTCACGGAGAACCCGTCGAACTGGTCCTCCCACTCCTCAGGAACCGCCCGGACCTCCTCCACCGCCCACTGCCTGACCCGCCGCCCGACTTCCGCCACACGCACCGGATCGGGCTCGGCCACCGGATGGAAGTAGAGCCCGGGAATCGGTCTGCCCTCCACCGGGTCGCCAGTCGCCGTGGCGCCGGGGGCGGGGGGTGCCTCGCGCAGAGACAGAGACAGACCGGCTGTTCCCAGGCCACTCGGCCCCCGCAGAACCCGCTCCAGCACGCCGGCCAACTCAGTTTCCACGGGCTTCGCCTGGCATGACGTCAGGTCGGTGGTCGGGCCGTCGACAGGCGCAGACACACCGGGCGCGGACATGGAGGCGGTCGCTGCGGCAGGCACCACGGGATGCAGCGGCAGGGCAGGAGGAGCGGGCGGGCCGGGCAGGTGTGGCGACGCGGCCGGCGGGGCGGTGGCGGACGGGTCACCGGTGTCGGGTACGGGTGTGGCGAGGTGGGCCCCGAAGCGGGCCGCAGCGATGGGCAGGCTCGACTGCAGAGGGGAAAGCCCAGGTTCGGGCATCCGTAGCTCCTCGGTGAGATGGATGGGGCAGTCCCGGTTACCGGGCATACGAACCCGGACCGGGCAGGGTCCAGAAGGCGGTACGACCCGGCCGGACGGGAACGTCTCAGGGGGCGTGCCGGCAGAGGTCAGCACCGGCACGGTTCCCGACATGGGGTCGCGTCGAGGGCGCGAACACGTCTGAGGGCTGGGGGTTGTTCGGCTTGTTCGGGCGGTCCGGCGACGTGGGCGAGGCAGCGCGCCGTGGCGGACCGCAGGGCGCGTCACGCCCTGCCGTGGCGTGGCTTGGCTTGGCTTGGCGACCGTGGCGTTGGCCGGGAGGGAAGGCCCTCGGGGGTGTCAGTCCCGTCTGCGGGCGATCTGCACGTTCTCCAGCACGCCGAGCGCGTTGGGCACGAGGATCGCGGCGGAGTAGTAGGCGGTGACCAGGTAGGAAGCGATCGCCCGGTCGCTGACGCCCGTGCACCGGACCGACAGGCCCGGCTCGTACTCCCCCGGCAGCCCGGTCTGGTGAAGTCCGATCACGCCCTGATGGTCCTCACCGGTCCGCATGGCAAGAATCGAGCTGGTGTTGTCCCTGCCGATGGGAATCTTGTCGCAGGGCAGGATCGGGACCCCGCGCCAGGCCGTCACCTGCTGCCCGTCCAGCTCGATCACATCCGGAAGGATCCCGCGGGAGTTCAGCTCTCGCCCGATCGCAGCGATCGTTCTCGGATGCGCGAGAAACAGTTTCGTACCACGCCGTCGGCACAACAGCTCATCGAGATCATCCGGAGTCGGCGGCCCGGAATGCGTCTGGATCCGCTGCCTGAAATCAGCATTCGGCAGCAGCCCGAAATCCCGATTGTTGACCAGTTCGTACTCCTGACGCTCTCGCAACGCTTCGATCGTCAGCCGAATCTGCTCCCGCGCCTGGTCCATCGGCCCGTTGTACAGATCTGACACCCTGGTATGAATCCGAACCACCGTCTGCGCGACGGACAGCTCATACTCCCGTGGAGTGAGCTGGTAGTCGACGAACGCACCCGGGATCCGTGCCTCACCACGATGCCCCGCCGTCATCGCGATCTCCGCCTCACCATGCCGGTTCTGCGCCTGCCGAGGCAGAGATGCAAATCGCCGCACATGATCTTCAAGACCCGGCGCCGTCGCCAGCACCGCGTCGAAATCATTCCGCGACAACGTCAGCAGCGTTCCCGCAGACGCCGCAGCGACCGTCCACCCCCATCTCATCTCACCATCCAGAAGCGCCTCCTCCCCGAACCGCTCCCCCTCCGCGAGAACCGCCCCCGCCACCTCGTCCCCGTACCGGCCCACCCCCACCTGCTTGACACGGCCCCGCGCGATCAGATGAACCCCGTCCGCCACCGCCCCCTGCTCGGCCAGCACCTCACCTGCCCGGAATTCCCGCCGGGCACACCGCCCCTCCAGCGCACCCAACACACCCACGTCATCAAAACCACGCAACAAGGAGAGCTCCCCCAACCCCCCAGGAACCACCCGCAGCCCGGCGCCGTCCCCAACAAACCCCACTCGCCCCTGGCCCACCAGATAACTCAACCGCCGGTTGACCCGGTACACACCACCCCCCGCCTCGACCCACGGCAACATCCGCAGCAACCAGCGAGAAGAAATACCCTCCATCTGCGGACGAGACTTCGACACCGACGCAAGAAGACGAGCAGCCGAAGTCCCCAGACTGGACAAGACGACCTGCTCCCCGCCCACATCCCCACCCGTCCCCACTGCCATACCGAAAAACACCCCTTCACAACCACCAACACCTGCACGCGAAACACAGAAAGCCCGCAGCGTAGAGGTGCACGAAAACCACGCGAAAACACGAACAGACCCGAAACAAGAAGCACTTAAGGCAGGATCGGAAACAAGGCCACCCACATCCCCCGGAACCATATCCCCCGCCCCACTCCACCCACCCCCACACAGCCCCCCATTACCCCAAAACAGTGATCCTTCCGCGCGTCGCGTTTAACCACCACCACAACCGGAAGAGCCGTCGAGGTCGGGTGACTCGCCCACGGGCGGCCGGCCTCTGCGCAGGCCCCGCTGTCCAGGGAGGACGTCCTCCCCGACGCCGGCGCCGTGCGCCGGCCGCTGGCTCTTTCCACGGGGGAGCGGGATGACGTTCGCCTCTGGTCCCGGTGCCGCCGGCGCGTGTTGACCGCCCTGAGCCCGGCCTCGCAGCCAAGTCGGGCTCGTCGGCGGCCGGAACCGCTAGGCGCCACTCTTGGAGTAGCTTGGCAACGACGCCCCTCATTCGGGCCGTCCGAACTCCCACCCGGCTGGCAGACACGCGACCTGGGCCGACACCCCACCTGGAAAGTATGATCAAGCGATGTCTGACATGACCGAGACCACGCCCGGCTGGCTCACCACGGACGAGCTGGACGCCGCCAGGGCCCAGATGCCCATCCTGTACGTCGAGGCCGTGCCCGTGCGCGTGGACGACAGCGGCGAAGTCACCAGCATCGGAGTGCTTCTGCGGATCGGCGCGGGCGGGACGATCAGCCGGACCCTCGTGTCCGGCCGGGTGATGCACCACGAGCGGGTCCGTGACGCGCTGCTGCGCCACTTGGAGAAGGATCTCGGTCCGGTGGCCCTGCCCCGCGTCCCCGCTTCGCTCCAGCCTTTCACGGTCGCCGAGTACTTCCCCACAGCGGGCATCACCCCGTTCCACGACCCCCGCCAGCATGCGGTGTCGCTCGCGTACATCGTGCCGGTCGCCGGCGACTGCCGTCCGCGGCAGGACGCACTTGACCTGGTGTGGTTCAGCCCGCAGGAGGCAGCCTCTCCGGCCGTGCAGGGCGAGATGCCCGGTGGTCACGGGGTTCTGCTGAGGCAGGCCCTGGCCCATGTGGGACTCGCGTACTGACACCGCCACCGGCCGCCAGCGCGGGCGTTGACCCGAGGCGGTACCCCACAGGGCGCTCCACTCGTGGGCGTGGCGCCGATCAGGGTGGTCACATGGGCGAGACGCGGCGGCTCGCCGGTTCCTGACCCCGGAAGGGTGCGAGACCAGGAAGTGCCAGCCGGGCGAAGACGAGGGTGAGGGCGCGCCCGCACTGCGGTGACCAGGCAGACCTCGAGCCGGAAGCGGGGCCGCGTACCTCGGTCACCGCAGGCGGGTCACGCTCCGAAGCCCGAACATCTCGCCCGTTCACGATTTCTACGCAAGACCAACACACCCTCGTCACAATCGATACGCTCTCGCGTGCACCGTTCGCACTACCGAGGGGACCACCTCATGCGCATACGCATGCGCCACGCCGTCGCGGCCGCCGCCACCACCACCGGGATACTGACCATCGTCACGGCGGCTCCCGCCCAGGCCGCCGAGTACTCCTCGGAGTTGAAGGTCAGGGGCATCCAGTACGACGCACCGGGTCGGGACGACAACCGGTGCACCGGGGGCAACACCCGGAACGAGTACCTGACGATCAAGAACTACTCGCGTTCGACGACCGTGAACCTCAGGGGCTACGTCGTCAAGGACACGGCCGGCAACAAGTACACGTTCTCCGTCAACCACTACCTGCAGCCTGGCGATTCGGTGAGCCTGCGCGGAGGCCGCGGCACCGAGTCCGACGCCAACAACGTGGCATACCGGCAGAACTGCAACTTCATGTGGAACAACGACAAGGACACCATCTACCTGTACAAGCCCTCCGGTGCCCGCGCCGACGTGCATTCCTACACCAAGCGCGACAACGACCGGGACGGGAACGGCTTCATCACGTACCACGGCTGAACCACAGCGCAGCGAGGCGGGGCCGTATCGGGCAGCCCGGCTTCGCGGTGCCGTGTGAGCACGACGGCGGGGCTTCCTCCCACTGGAGGCAGCCCCGCCGCACGCTGTCTGTCCTACTGTCAGCCGATCTCGGCGCCGAAGGTCGAGAGCGCTTCGGTCACGGGCTGGAAGAACGTCTCCCCGCCCGAGGAGCAGTTGCCACTGCCACCCGACGTGAGGCCGATCGCCGTGTCACCGGCGAAGAGCGAACCGCCGCTGTCACCGGGTTCGGCGCAGACCGACGTCTGGATGAGGCCCTCGACGATGTCGCCGTTGCCGTAGTTCACCGTCGCGTCGAGGCCGGTGACCTCTCCGTCGTGGACCTGGGTGGTGGAGCCGCTGCGCTGCACCTGCATGCCGACCGTGGCGTCGCCTGCCTTGGTGATGGCCTGGGCGCTGCCGTTGTAGAGGTTGACCTCGCTCGGGTGCGGGGTGTCACCGCTGTACTTCACCAGGGCGAAGTCGTTGCCCGGGAACTGGGAGTCGACCATCGAGCCGATCGCGGGGCCGCCCGCCGATGTCGACCACTCGCTGCCCGCCTCGCCGCAGTGCCCGGCGGTGATGAAGTGCGGCTCGCCGTCCTTCACCACGTTGAAGCCGAGCGAGCAGCGTCCGCCGCCGGAGTGGATCGCGTCGCCGCCGGAGGCGAAGGGCTTGAACTCGCCCGCGCTGCGCTTGAGTTCCGCCTTGCCGCCGAGGCCCTTGACGACCTTCTGCAGCGTCGCGAGTTCGGCGTTCGAGACCGTGCGGTCGGCCGTGACGACGACCTTGTTGCTGACCGGGTCCGTGGCCCAGGAGGTGCCCGGGATGGTCGCCTTCTCGGTCAGGGTCTGTCGTGCCCCGGTCAGTTCGGCGAGGGTGTTCTCGACGATGCGCGGCTTGGCGCCCGCCTCGCGTACGGCCTGGGCGGCGTCCTCGGACACGACGTTCACGACGAGCGCCTTGGTGGCCGCGTCGTAGTAGGTGCCCGCCTCGGACGCACCGAGGTCCGCCTTGAGGGAGAGGGCGAGCGTCCCTGCCGCCGGCGCGGTGAGCGTCTTGACGGAGAGTTGCTCGGTGCTGTCGCTGGCGTTCGCACTCTGGAACGTGATACCCGCGATGACCAGCGCGGCGACTGCGCCACCCGCGACGACAGTCTTACGCCGGTTTATGCGACGGTGCTTCAAATTGACCTCCTGTGGGGGCCGCGACCGGACGATGTGGGGTGTCCGGGTGCGGAGGATGACCCGCCGTACTATTCCGAGGCGTCGCAGTCGCACACAAGGGCACCTTGCGGACGCACACGCGACAACTCGTTTGCGTTCACAGGTCCTTCACAGGATGGGAGGACCCGGCGCACCATGGTCACTCAGGGCGCGTCACCGGTTTCAGCGTGCTCGCATTCCGTCTCCGGGGCCCGGATGAGCCCCTGTTGAGCAGAGCGCGTCCATCGGCGCGGACCCGACACCGCCGGAGGACACTCCCGTCCGGGGCGCGCGGGTCGCGGCGTGGGGGGTTCCGAGGGCCGGCGGTGGATCATGGGCTCTTGGCCTGCGTCACGAGAAGGAGCGTCCGCGGATGCGTAAGTTGCTGGTTGACGCGGCCCGCACGCTGGTGCCGTCGAGGGGTGACCGGCACGGGCCGTTGCCGCCGTTGCTGCTGACGCTGACGGTGGTGACCGGCCTGGTGGACGCGGTGAGCTATCTCGGGCTGGGGGAGGTCTTCGTCGCCAACATGACCGGCAACATCGTGCTGATGGGCTTCGCCCTGGCCGGGGCCGAGGGGCTCTCCGCACCCGCCTCCGTCGTTTCGACAGCGGCCTTCTTCACCGGTGCGACGGCGGGCGGTCGCTTCGGCCTCCGCTTCGCCTCGCATCGCGGGCGGCTGCTCGCCGCGGGCACGGTGCTGCAGACGGTGCTCGTCGCCGCGGTGCTGCTCATGGCCGTCCTGGCACCGGACCGGACGGGCGACCCCGTCCGCTACACCCTGATCGTGGGCCTCGGCCTCGCCATGGGATTTCAGAACGCGGTCGTCCGCCGCCTCGGTGTCCCGGACCTGACCACGACCGTCCTCACCCAGACGCTGACCGGCATCGCGGCGGACTCCGAGCCGGGCGGCGGCGCCGGACCCGGCCGGGCGCGCCGGATTCTGTCGGTCCTGGCGATGCTCCTCGGCGCCCTCGCGGGCGGGGCCATGCTCGTACACGTCGACCTCATCCTCGCTCTGGGAGTGGCGCTGGCGCTGATCGCGGCGGTCTCCGCGACAGCGGGTCTCCTCGCTTCCAAGGGCGGGGAGTGGGCCGAGGCTTAGCTCTGCTCACGCACGGCACAGGCGGCGAGCCGCGGCTGACGCCGAGACAGGTCAGCCCGCTCGACGCGTGACCCACGTGTGCGGTCGGCCCCTCACTGCCCCTCCTCCATGCCGATCGCGCGCCGCAGCTCGTCCGCCGCTCTGTGGCCCGTACCCTCGCGCTGTTCCAGCATGAGCTCGGCGATCGCGTCCAGCTTGGCCTGAATGGCGTGCGTGGCGCGCCGTTCCGTGTTCTTCAGCAAGGCGAGCAGGAGCAGGTTGACGGCCGTCATGACGTCGCCCGCGAAGACCAGCCAATGCAAGGGGAGATGCATGAGGTGTACGACGACCATGCCGAGGACCAGGACCACGCAGAGGACGTAGAACAGGGGCGAGCTCGTGACGTTCGACGCCCGCTCGGCGAAGGCGGCGAACCGGTCGCGCCCCGCGCCACCGCGCTCGGCGGGATGCTCAATGGTCATACCCGCCATGCTCCCTGCTCGGTGCCCGTGTGTGCGGGAACCTGGACGACGGCGCGCGCCCGAGGCTCCCAGCGGCTGGAGCGTGAGGTGGAATTCCTCGAAGCCACTCTCGGGAGCTCGCACACCGGGCGTGCCGCGCTGGTCACGTTCTCGACAGCTGCGGGCGGCCCACGGGTACCCGGGTTGTCTGCCCGGACCGGAGTCCGGGCAGACAGCCCGCGCCCTGCTACGCAGCGGGTGCGGCCGGCTCAGCAGCCGCCGCAGTTGTAGAACGTCACGTCCCAGTGGTTGCCCTCGTCGGCGTAGACGTTGCCGGCGCCGGACCTCCACTGCGGAGCGCCGTCGCCCCGCACTCCGATGTAGGTGAACGTGTTCTTGACGTAGTTCGTGACGCAGGTGGCCTTGCCGAAGTCGAGCTTGTAGCCGTTCCAGTGGGAGTACGTGCCGGAGGCGTGGCCGGTCTCGGTGCCGCCGGTGATGATCAGGGCGCAGCCGCTGGCGCTCCTGAGGGTCTGCGCGCCCTGGGCGGTGGCGAGGTTGAGCTGGTCGAAGGAGGTGCAGGTGGGGTTGTTCCGGTTGGAGCAGCCGCCGGACGAGGACCAGGTGATCCCGGAGCTGCGGAACATCGACGTGGCGGTGGCGTGGCTGATCTTGGTGGCGGCGTGTGCGTCGGTCGCACCGCCGAGTACGCCCACGCCGGGGGCGAGGAAGGCGCCGAGCACGAGTGCGAGCGCGGTGAGGAGCGCGCGGAGTGCGGTTCCTCGCGTACGGATCTGGGCCGGGGCGGCGGACTGAGGGCCGTCGGGTGCCTGAGCGCTGTTCGGGGTCTGACGGGACTTCATGAGCGTTCCTCCTGGTGCGGACTTCGGCGGACGGACCGGACGTGTGCGGCGGCGCTGAGCGGTTGTCCCTGCGGCCGCGAGGTCTACCCGCGTCGACTTCTGGGTGCGGAAGACCCCGGGGATGCGGCCGGGGGGAGTCAGACGGCGGAGCGGAAGGCCGGCAGGTAACCGCCGGAGTGGCCTGTGGCCGTGGGGTGGTAGCTGTTGGACACGGGCACCGTGAGGCTGTGCAGCCAGGCGGCGCTCGAGCAGATCTCGTGGCCTGTGAACTCGTCCACGACGCTGGAGTACGAGAATCCCGCGTCGGCGGCCTGCTTCGCGAGCATGCCGTTGAGGGCGTCGCCGCCCCGGTTGATCGCCGCCCGCTCGGTCTCGCTCAGGCCGGCGATGCAGCCGCCGTTCAGCTGGTAGAAGCGCGGATAGCCGAGCACGACGACGTGAGCCTGCGGCGCCTTGGTGCGGATGGAGCCGTAGAGGGACGAAAGGCTTCCGGGCAGGGTGCTGTTGATCTGCGAGATGGCGTTGTTCACGGCGGTGACGCAGGTCGCCTCGCTCTGCAGGACACAGGTCTGCATGATGCTCGCGAATCCGACGTCGTTGCCACCCGCGGTGACGCTGACGAGCGTGGTGGAGCTGTTGAGCGGGGCCAGCTGGCTGCTCTTGACGGAACTGGTCGTGGCGCCCGAACAGGCGGTGAAGGAGAAGGAGGCCGGGGCGTTGGCCGCCGCCCACAGGGACGGGTATGCCTTGCTGCTGCGCTGACAGTTGCCGCTGTCGGACAGGTAGCTGCCGGCGCCCACTCCCGAGGAGTAGGAGTCGCCGATCGCGACGTAGCGCTCCCCTGCGGCGGTGGCGGAGGCGGGCTGTGCGAGGCCGAGCGTCGCGGCGGCCAAGGCCAGCAACAGGGGCAGAATCCGTCTGCGTCTGGATGCGTACATGACAAGCGACTCCCTGGGGTGGTGTGGGGGTCAGGAGTTGTTGAAGCGTCACTCTTGTAGCAGCGATCGGCGTCCGCGCGATAGACGTGCGAATCGGTTTGTTTCTGTGCGCTCCCGCCGAGGAGTGACGGTGACGTCCGCCGCGAGTGGCGGATCTGCCTCCGGTGGCACGTGTCGGAGCACCGGTCACCTGCGGGAATCCCTGGACGGCGCGTGGGATCGGCGCGGAGCCCGCCTCTGCGATGGCTGACGTGCCCGCTGCCGAACTTCCCTACAGGACAACCTGCTTGCGCTGAGCCTAGCGATCAGCCTGCATTGCCCTGGGGGCCGTTCAACCAACGCCGGATCACCTGGAGACACACCGTCGCGCCGACCACGAGACGCCGCTGCTCGCTTCCGGCTCGTCGGTCGAACTCCACTGTGTAACCCTGAAGGCCGTCCATCGAGCGCACGGTCGAGACCGTCACCTCGGCGATCACGCCGTCGAGATCGTCCCGTACCAGCCAGGCTCTGCCCAGCAGCGCATTACGGGTCAGCTGCAACGTGCCGGCCCCGGCGGTTCGGATGTCGAGCAGCCGCGTGTGGTTGACACGGCCGGGTGTGTGGACCTCGCCGATGGGGTCGCCCGCGGCGGCGGTCAACCGGAAGCGCGGACGGGCGAGGGCGGCCTTTCCGGAGATCAGGTCGACTCCCAGCACGTGCCGGTTGTCGAGGTCCTGGAGTACGTACGCGAACGAGGCACGTTCATGAAGGTGCGCCAGGACGGTGCCGTCCTCAGCCGCCATGTGCATCTTCGGACCGTGGTACCTGCGCAGGACCGAGCGCCTCGGTTCGGCGAGGATCACCGTGTCAGGGCCGAACAGCCGGTGAACCGCGCTCGCCTCGTCGCCATCCATGCCGTAGCCCCCGCCCTCGCTACTCCCCTCGCCCGAGTATGGCCGCGCCGAGAGGAGACGAACAGCGCCGTGCCTGAGTTCTCTCCTACGGTCGGCCGGTGCGGGCTTTCCTGAGCGTGCGAGCACCAGGGTGCGAGGGCGTCCGTGCCTTAGAACTCGTAACAGAATGCGTCGTTTATAGCGCGGCTGGTTCCTCGCAGCTCGGCACCGAGGTGCCCTAGAGTCGCCGCATGCGGCGAAGGACAGGACTGGCGATAGCTGGGGTTGCAGCCCTGGCCTGGGGCGAGTGGTTGAACTGGCGCTGGTCTCAAGTTCTCGTGGGGGACAGCGGGGGCGCATCCGAGGCCGTGGTGGTGTTGGGGTACCGGAATCCCCAAGCGACGGCGAACCTGATCAACCGGTGGCGAGTCCGTGCTGGAATCCGCTCATGCGCCGATGGTGCGCATGAGACCCGCGTGATCTTCAGCGGCGGCGCGACCGGCAGCGGCGCTGCGGAGGCCAAACTGATGGCCGACTACGCGAAGTCGGTACTTGAGTTCGACGGCACGGTGCTCCTCGAGGACCAAAGCGCGACGACGTGGGAAAACATCACCAACGTGATCCCACTGCTTGAGGACGTGGGCCGCATCAAGATCGCCTCTCAACCAGCTCATGCGCTCAAGGCGCGAGCGTACTTGCGGCGGCAGCGGCCCGATCTTGCAGAGAGGCTGGTGCGCGCGGACGACTACCGCCCTGGCGAGTGGATGGTCGTCAAACCGCTGCTGGCTCTGTACGGACTTTGGACACTCCGCGGCCTCAAGGCCGACGAACGGAAGGTCTTGCTGTAGCGGCCGCTATCGCGTGGCCAACCTCGTCGGTGAACTCCTCCTCAAAAGCCCCGACTTCGCCCGGCTGTGGGAACGGTACGAGGTCACCGGCCGCAAGCCCGCGCAGAAGACCTTCCACCACCCCCACGTCGGGACGCTCACGCTCACCTCCCAGTCCATGCACCTGGAAGGCCCCCCTGGCCAGCGCATCGGCGTCTACACCGCCGAACCCGGCACCCCCGACCACGACGCCATGATGCTGCTCGACATGACCGCGCCCGCGACCGCGCCCAGCCAGGAAATCCCGCACACGTCGACCTGAGCGGTCCTGTGGGGTCGGCGAGCAGGCTTCCGGTCACCGTCGCAGTCGTGCCGGCAAGGCTGTGGAGACCCCTAAATGCTGGGCCGTTCGGAGTGAGGTGAACGCGCCTCTACGGCAGAGAAGCCCCTCGAAACATTCAGTAGGCAATTATGCAGTTCTTCGATCGAATGACGGATGACGCTCGTGCTCCGCCATGGCGGGCCCGCAGCGTTCCTGACCCGAGGAACTCTCTTGCGCCGTCTCCTCAGTCGCACTCGTGTTGTTGCGCTGCTGTCTCTCGTCCTGGCGGGTGGGATGTCGGTTGCCGTGCCGACTGCCGCGGGCCTTGGTGCGGCCTCCACCTGGTCTGACGGCACTCCAGCAGCGGCCGAGGCACGTGATGTGGTGACGGCGGGGACGGCGCCGCCGCTGCGGTTCATCAGCTACAACATTTGCGGCAACTTCTGCGGTTCCGCCCCGTACGACAACCAGGTTCGTATCGACAGCGTCGTCGCGCAGGCAGCTGCCACGGCCTGGAACGCCGACCACATCTCTCTCCAGGAAGTGTGCCGGCATCAGTTCAATTCAGTCCTGGACCGGCTGAAAGGTCTGGGATTCCAGGGCTTCTTCAGCAGGACCGTGCTGGCGACGCCGGGAGTCTGCGGCAACGCGGACTACGGCAACGCCGTCTTCGTGCGGGGCCAGATCTCGCAGACCCTGGACATGGACCTCACGGTCGGCGGGGAACGGGAGCCCATCCGGGTGCCGTGCGTCAAGCACACGATCCAGTACCGCACCGCCTGGTCGTGTTCGGTACATCTGTACTGGGACGACGGCACATTGGCCGTCTTCGAGGCGAAGGAACTCGCCGCGCAGGCGCAGAGCTGGTTGGCTCAAGGCATCCCAGTCGTCCTGGTCGGCGACTTCAACCACTCGCCCCGCAGCGCCACGCTCTCCGAGTTCTACGACCGGAGCCTCCAAGACGGCTCTGTGGGCGACTTCTTCGAATCCGATCAGACGGATCAGGACTTCTTCGACCCGGATGCGTGCGTCCCCGGCATCACACCGGCCTGCCGCTCAGGGGAAATCACCATGCCGTTGGTGTCCAACAAGAGCGATTACGTCTTCGTCAGCTCGACGCACCACAAGAACCCCCAGGCGGATGTCCGCCCGCTGGACACCGCGGCCTCGGACCACCGGATGGTTCGAGCCGCCGCGGCGTGGGCCGACTGCGGCGCCACCGACCCACTCCTGGGCACCCTCTTCCGCCGCAACGCCTCCGGTGCTCTCTTCCGTACGACCGGCACCACCGGCGGCACGCTCAGCGCTGCATGTAAGACCGGCACGGGCTGGAACGGTATGCGCCACGTGGTGCGCCTGCCGCAGACGAGTATTCTCGCCGCGGTCGACACTGCCGGAGAGCTGTGGCACTACCGGGCGGACTCCAACGGCGCCTACTCGGGGAGCACCCGCATCCGGGCAGCCACCGGCTGGCAGACGTACAACCGCGTACTCGCCCCCGGTGACCTGACGGGAGACGGCGTCAGCGACCTGATCACCCGGGACAACGCCGGCGTCCTGTGGCGGCACGTCGGCAGAGTGGGCAACAACAGCTACGCCGCACCGGTACGCGTGGGCGGCGGCTGGCAGATCTACACGATCCTCACGGCCTCCGGCGACTTCTCGGGAGACGGCCGCGCGGACCTCCTCGCACGCGACGCGGCGGGCGTGCTGTGGCTCTACCGCGGCAACGGCGCCGGTGGCTTCGCTCCACGCGCACAGATCGGTACAGCGTGGAACATCTACAACCAGCTGGTGATGCCCGGCGACCTCGACCGCGATGGACGAGTCGACCTGCTCGGCCGCGACAACTCCGGAGTGCTCTGGTTCTACCGCGCGGAAGGCAACGGAGGCTACCGGCCCCGATCCCGCCTCACCGACGGCTACCCCGCGGGAGAACTGCTGTTCTGACGCTTCACGCCGCGCCGCACGCCTGCTCTCGTAGAGGGGCGAAAGCTGCGGCCGCCGCCGGGGAAACCCTGGTACACCTCCGGCTTCCCCGTAGGGCCCGGGTCCTCTGCCCCGCACCAGGGTCGAAGTTGGAGGTACCTCTCCTTCATGGCGGGCCGGCTTCTCGCTCTTCGCTGTCGCCCGCCGTCATGTGCCGGAACGCTACCTCGTCGCGCCAGCCCCGCCCGCGGCTGCCGTGCCATCACCCCGCCTGCCCTTGCCTGGTCAGAACCGTTCGACGGTCGTGGCTTTCACTGCCACTACCGTGGGGTGTCCGTCTGGGCGTGCGGCGGTGTGCGGCAGTGCGCCAGGCCTTCGTTACGGACTCCTGGGCGACATCGGTCGCGGAGGCCGTGTCGGCGGGCAACAGGGGCGGGGCCCCGAGGTGGACGTGCAGGCGGGGGCGGCGCAGTGGTGCGGTCAGCAGGCCGGCGAGCTGCTTGGCGGCGCCGCCTGAGGTGATGCGGCGGGCACCGGCCTGGCCGAGCGGTACGAGCGGTACTCCGGCGGCGGCTGCCAGCCGGGCCGGGCCGCTGCGGAAGGCCTGCGGCGGAGCGTCCGCCGAGTCCGGGCGATCCGGGATGCAGCCTTCCCCGTAGACGAGGACGTAGCGTCCGGCTCGCAGGGCCGCCTCCGCTCCGGTGAGGGCCTCGGCCGCCCGGGCCGTCCCGCGGCGCACGGGAACGTACCCCTCGCGCGTCAGGGCGCGGCCGAGCAGCGGTACGCGCCACAGACCGGCCGCGCAGAGCACGACGGGCTCGATGCCCATGCGGCGCAGGGCCGCAAGGACGACGACAGGGTCGGCGAGGCTGGTGTGGTTGGCGACGATCACGGCGCCACCCTCGGGTACCCGTGGGATGTCGGCCGTGACGGCCAGCCGTCCCAGTACGGGAACCACTGCGGCGGCGAGTCGACTGAGCATGCGGGCCTCCCTGGCTCTCGCGGGGTTGCCCTGATCCTCGGGCCGCGAGGCCACCACGGGCCTGAGCGTTGCTACTCAACTCTCCGTACGTCATCGGCGCCCCGGCTGAGTACGACCGTCACGCCGAGGGCGCGGAGCGCGAGACCGGCATGCGGTAGCGAGGGGGCGGGGCTGGGGGGTGTTCCGAGCGCGTCGGGCCGGACCCACGGGCGTCGTGGACGGACGGGCGGGGGGCGCCCAGATTCCTGCGTCGGCGGCCGGTACGGTGGCCGCGTGGTCACCGACTCGACGTTCGGCAAATCGATGTTCCCTGCCGATCAGCCCTGGGACGTCGTGTTCGACGCCTTGTGGGTGTCGTACAGCGAGTTCTGGCTCGTCGCCGGAAGTGGGCCGGGGGCTGACTTCACGCCCGTGATCCCTGACGGTGATTCAGTCCAAGGCAACGGAGGGGCGGTCGGAGTCCCGACGTCGCGCTCCACGACCCGCATCGAGGTCGCGCTCTCCGTGTGGGACCGCCCAGCACCGGACGGAACGGGCACGCCCCTTGGCACCGCGCGAATCGAAGTGCCTGACAGAGAGGTCGCCCTCGTCAATGTGGAGGGCAGGGAACCCGGCCCCGTCCTGGTCCTTCCGGAGGCGGACGAGTACCAGGTGAAGGTGTGGCGCTGCCCCGTGGCCCCTGGGAGTGCCCCGGAGCGGTACGACATTCGACTTTGGCCGTACTCCGAAAAGGGATGACTGCCGCCACGCGCGCCACGCGTGGCGCCCGGCCTACCCCGTAACCTTCCGGCTCGCGTACCGAGGCGGGGCGGCCGCGGGTGCCGGCGGGATTCGAACCCGCGGACGGGGAGAGGCATGCCCACCCGCTCCCCCTCAGTCGGCGTGAGCGGGGCACCGCTCACGCCGATCGCAATGGGCCTCTCTGCCACGGTCCCGCAGCCTGCGGGACCGCGCGGTCCCGCTGCGCTCAGGGTAGATACGGGTCGCTGAGCCGGTCGAGTGCTTTGTCCGGCACTGCCGGGACCTGCGCCAAGCGGTGCGCGCCCCGCCCGTACGACCGTGGACGCCGGCGTGTGGAACGGCCGAAGCCCCCTGGGAGCCAGGGGGCTTCGGCCTGCTGCGGTGGCTGGCGCCGGGTCATGCCCGGAGCAGCCGTTCCGTCACCTCGCGGTAGGTCCGCAGGGTGAGCCGGAGCTGTTCGGTGTCCGGGGACACGCCGCCCGGGTCGCCGTCCGTCTGCCAGCCCGCCCGCAAGGCGGCGCGCCGGTCCCTCAGCGCGGCGATCAGCTGGTGCTCCGCGTCCTCGAGCACCTCGGCCGCCTCGGCGACCGAGTCGTGCGGCGAGTCGACGAAGCCGGCGAGCGCATGGTGCAGGCGTTCTCCGAGACGGCCGCGTTCGTCGCCGCCGAGCAGCTGCCCGGCAGGGCCGTCGACGGCCCCGTCGGCTGCCGGCGGGTGCTCCGTACCGGACGCACCACCCGTACCGCTGACAGCGCGGTCACCTCGGTCGCCCTGGCCCAGGCCCGGGCTTCGGCCGTCGCCAGGAGCGTGGCCGTTGTCGGTCCGGTCCGTCGTGCCTCGTCCGCGCGGTGCGGCGGGGGTCCCGGCGGGAGCAGTCGTGCGGCTCCCGCCGGTCCGGCCCGTGGCACCGGGGTCGTCGGACGGCACGGCAGGCTGGGGAGCCTTCGCGGCCGGCATCCCGGTAGACGGGGTGGGCGGCTGGGGCGTGGGGGCCGGCGGCGTGGGATGGCCGGTGCGCTGGGAAGGAACGGCCGCGGAGGGGACTCCCGGGGCTCCTCCTCCCCCGCTTCCGGGCACGGGACGGCTGGTGCGCTGGGCGGGAACGGCCGCGGAGGGGACTCCCCCTGGCGAGGGGGCTCCCCGGCCTCCGGCGGGCGAGGGGGCTCCCCCTCCGGCGGGCGGCGGGGCTTCGGCGCCGCCCGTCGCGTCCGGGGCCCTCAGGGGCGGCGGAGGCTTCGGGGGCGGCGGAGGCGCGGATTCACGCCGCGCGTCTCCGCCCGTTCCACCTGCCGTCCACCGGTCCCGATTCTCGCGCGCCATCACACGCCACTTCCCTTCGGCTTGAGGAGATGCCCACGGCCTCGCCCGGACGCCGGGCCCTTCCGGGCGTCGGCGCCGGCCGGAGGCCCGGCGACCGCCAGGTCCTCGAACAGGGCACGTGCGTGGACCAGCGCCTCCCGCAGCTGCTCGGTGGAGGCGGACTCGGAGCGCGCCGCCCGGCCGATCGTGCGCAGGCCGTCGACGTGGTGCGGATGGTGCACCGACAGGGCGTCGAGCTGTTCGTCCCGCCGGTCGGGATCCGGGAATCCCCGGGCCGCCGCGATCCGCGTGAGGAGCTGTTCGGCGTCGGCGACGGCCTGCCGCGGTGCGTCGACGAAGCGCTCCTGGAGCGTGGTCCACTGAGCCGCGTACTGCTCGCGGGCCGCGGGCTCCAGCGGCAGCGGCCGGATGTGGCCGTGCCGCTCGACCCGCTCACGCAGGTCGCGGTGGGCCGCCTCGCTGTCGCCACCGTGCCGTTCGAGGGTGCGGTCGTACTCGGGGCCGAAGCGTCGCTTCAGGGAGCGTGTGCCGCTGCCCGTGCCCGTGCGGGCCCGGAGCAGGACACCGGCCGCCAGTAGCGCCGCGACCACCGCCGCGATGATGAGAACTGTGGTCAGGGTCGACATGACTGCCTTCCTGGGTGGTGACTCCTGGCTGGCTGTTCGTCACTGCTTGCTGGGCGCGCCTGTCGATTCGGCTTGCCGCTTCTGGGGCGGTCAAACCAGCGGGGTGCCGGTATCACCGATGTGGCGGGCACGGGGAGGGACGGCGAGGCCCGGTTACGGGGCCGGTGTCGTAGCCTTGTCACTGCCGCGGACGACCGGGCGCGGCCGGGACGGTGACGGGGTAGGAGAGCAGCATGGACAGTGCCCTCTGGCTCATCGTGGTCGTGGTTCTCCTGCTGGTGGTGGCGGGGTTCGCGGCCGTACTTCTCGTACGCGTCTTCAAGGCACGCAGACTGCTCGCGGACGCCGGCATTCCGTTGCAGTCCAAAGCCCTGTTCTGGGCGGCGGTGGTCTACACGGTCTCGCCGGTCGACCTGATCCCGGACCCGGTCTATCTGGACGACATCGGCGTACTTCTGGTGGCCCTGAAGGCGCTGCATTCGGCGGCCGCCAAGGCAGGGGCGGACCGCAAGGGCCTGCCGGGCTGAACGGCTCCCGGACTCCAGGATCAGCCTTCGCCGCAGACCTGGAGCAGGTGGACGAAGAACAGGTGGGGACAGGTGGGGGCAATGGCCGGACAGGTCACGGCGGTGAGCCGCGAGGCGACGTACTCGTTCAGCAAGCCCAATCGGGAGTCCGTCACGCTGCTTGCCGGGCTCGGGATCGAGGGGGACGTGCACGCGGGCGAGACGATCCGCCATCAGTTCCGCATGACCTACGAGCCGGACCTTCCCAACCTGCGCCAGGTCCACCTGATGCACGAGGAACTCTTCGACGAACTGGCCCTCAAGGGCTTCGACGTCCGCGCGGGCCAGCTCGGCGAGAACATCACCACACGCGGCGTGGACCTGCTGGGCCTTCCTACCGGCGCCCTGCTCCACCTCGGAGAGCAGGCCGTACTCGAGGTGACGGGGCTGCGTAACCCGTGCGCGAAGATCAACGACTTCCGCGCGGGGCTGCTCAGTGAAGTCTTCGCCCTCGACCCGGACTCGGGCGAGTTCACGTTCAAGTCCGGCATCATGGCCGTGGTCCGCCACGGCGGCCCCGTCCGCCCGAACGACCCCGTACGGGTCGAGCTCCCGCCCGCCCCCCACCGCCCCTTGGAACGCGTCTAGGAGCTGTCCGGGCGATCACGGACGGGCACCTGCGTGCTCAGACCCCTCGCCCGACAAGCTCTTCCGCGCCGAACTCGCCCAGCTGGTCCGGTCCTTGGGCCTCGACATCCGGGCACCCCAGGAGCCACCGGAAAACCGTTACCCGGGTGTCTGCGTGTCGGGCTACGCTCCCCCCTTTGACCAGCTTTGACCAGCACAGATGTGGGGAACGCATGACGCAGCAGTTCACCGACCGCCAGGGCCGGGCCGTGGTGCTCGAGGACATCACGGAGGACAACTGGCGCGATGTCGCCGACGTGGCGCCCGCCGACGAGCAGCGCCGGTATGTGGCCGCGCTCGCGGCGCGCTACCTCCTGCTCTCCCAGCGCGGGGAGGTGTGGACGTCCCTCGGCGTCCGCGCCGGTGACGACGTCGTGGGCCACGTCATGTGGGCGTACGACGACGAGGACGGCACCCACTGGATCGGCGGCATGGTGGTAAGCGCGGCCGAACAAGGCAAGGGTGTGGGCCGCGCCACCCTGGGTGCCGTGATCGAGCGCCTGTCGGCGCTGCCGGAGTGCCGGGAGATCCGTCTCTCGTACCACCCGGACAATACTTCCGCCGGCCGCCTCTACACCTCGTTCGGCTTCCAGCCGACCGGGGACTTCGAGGACCAGGAGATCGTGGTGGCGCTTCCGGGCAGCTAGGGCGTGTTTCGAAAGTCCCGTCTGGCCGGGAACGCCCGGCACGCACGCT
>NZ_JAMGSL010000023.1 GCF_025195125.1 Streptomyces sp. Je 1-79 | reverse complement strand
GCGTCTCGAAGTCTCCCTGCCCGTCTCGCTCGGCATGTCCCTGGCCCGTACGGGTCTGGCCGCGGGCGCCAAGCCGAAGCGCCGCGCCGCGAAGAAGTCCGGCCCGACGGCCTCCGGCGACACCCTCGCCTCCCCGATGCAGGGAACGATCGTCAAGATCGCTGTCGAGGAGGGCCAGGAGGTCAAGGAAGGCGACCTCATCGTCGTCCTGGAGGCCATGAAGATGGAACAGCCCCTCAACGCCCACCGCTCCGGCACGATCAAGGGGCTGTCGGCGGAGATCGGCGCGTCGGTGACGTCCGGCGCCGCGATCTGCGAGATCAAGGACTGATCACCGCGTCAGGAACCCGCGCGTGGGCGCGGGTTGGCGCAGGTACCGTACGAAGGGCTCGTAGGCGCACCGCCTGCGGGCCCTTCGCCCGTATCCGGAGGGGAGGCCCCATGCGCGCCGACGCGCGCCGCAACCACGAGCGGCTGCTGACCGAAGCCCGTGCCGTCTTCGCCGAGCACGGCACCGATGCCTCCCTGGAGGACGTCGCCCGTCGTGCGGGGGTCGGGATCGGCACGCTCTACCGCCACTTCCCCACCCGCGAGGCGCTGATCAACGCCGTCTTCCAGGAGGCTCTGGCCGCACTGCTCCAGCGTGGCCGGGAGCTGGCGGAGGCCGACGAGCCGTGCCCGGCGCTCGTGGAGTGGCTGCGCTCCCTGATCACCCATGCGGGTGAGTACCGCGGACTCTCGCGGGCGCTGATGACGGCCATGTCCGGCTCGCGGGACGCGAGTTCGGCGCTCGCTCAGTGCGGTGTGCCGCTGCGCGCGGCCGGCGAGACCTTGCTGTCGCGGGCCCGGGAGGCCGGGACCGTACGCGACGACGTGTCGATCGGGGATCTGATGCAGCTCACCAACGCGATCGTGCTGGCCGCCGAACAGTCTCCCGAGGACGAGGAGCTGGCCGACCGTCTCCTTGCCCTGACCCTGCGGGGTCTGAAGCGCTGAGCGGGAAGGCCGGCGGCCCCCTGGGGGAGGGGCCCCTGGATCCCCAGAGCGCGTCTCAGCGCCTGCGCATGTCCGCCACCCGCGCCGCGCGCTCGGGGGCGAGCACCTCACTCGTCAATGCCCCGCCCGCGCTGCGGAGTTGACCGTTGGGGTGGCGTCCCCGCTGCCCCGGAAGGGGCACGTCGCGGCGGGGGCGTCCGGGCGGGGGGACCGCTTCACCGCCCACGCCCGTGCCGGCCACGGCGATCTGGACGCCCTGGTCGGCCAGCGCCTGGAGCTCCGTCGCGGCCCGGTCGTCGTGCGCCGGGGGCTCGTCGGTGACCAGCCGGGTGATCACGTCCGTCGGCACCGTCTGGAACATGGTGTCGGTGCCGAGCTTGGTGTGGTCGGCCAGGACCACGACCTCCGCCGCCGCCTGCACCAGCGCCCGGTCCACGCTCGCGGAGAGCATGTTGGAGGTGGACAGACCGCGCTCGGCGGTCAGACCGCTGCCGGAGAGGAAGGCCCGGGAGACCCGCAGCCCCTGGAGGGACTGCTCGGCCCCGCTGCCGACCAGCGCGTAGTTGGAGCCGCGCAGCGTGCCGCCGGTCATGACGACCTCGACCCGGTTGGCGTGCGCCAGCGCCTGGGCGACGAGCAGCGAGTTGGTGACGACGGTCAGGCCGGGCACGCGGGCGAGCCGGCGCGCCAGCTCCTGCGTGGTCGTCCCGGCGCCGACGACGATGGCCTCACCCTCTTCGACGAGGCTCGCGGCGACGTCGGCGATGGCCGTCTTCTCCGCGGTCGCGAGATGGGATTTCTGCGGGAAGCCGGACTCTCGCGTGAAACCGCCCGGCAGTACCGCACCGCCATGCCGGCGGTCGAGGAGTCCTTCTGCCTCCAGTGCCCGCACGTCTCGCCGTACGGTCACTTCTGAGGTCTGGACGACGCGGGCGAGCTCACGGAGCGACACGGCTCCGTTGGCGCGCACCATTTCGAGGATCAACTGACGACGTTCTGCAGCGAACACGAAACTGACAGTAACCTGAGCGGCCGACACTTTTCAGCACTATGCGCCGGATTGAGGAAGATGCGCACAGACGGGGCCTCCAAGTGGTATGGGAAGCCCCGTCGTTGATCGTTCCATGCCCCGGCTTGCCGGGGGTTGTCCAGATCGCCCCAGGCGGGAGGGCCGTCAGCCCTCGCCCGTCGCCTTTCGGGTGTGCAACTGCCGTGCCACTTCCGCGATCGAGCCCGACAGGGAGGGGTACACGGTGAAAGCGTTTGCGATCTGTTCCACCGTCAGATTGTTGTCGACCGCGATCGAGATGGGGTGGATCAGCTCGCTCGCCCGGGGGGCGACGACACAGCCGCCGACCACGATCCCGGTGCCCGGGCGGCAGAAGATCTTGACGAAGCCGTCCCGGATGCCCTGCATCTTCGCGCGCGGGTTGCGCAGGAGCGGCAGCTTGACGGCCCGGGCGTCGATCTTGCCCGCGTCCACGTCGGCCTGCGTGTAACCGACGGTCGCGATCTCCGGGTCGGTGAAGACGTTCGAGGAGACCGTCTTCAGGTTCAGCGGGGTCACCGCGTCGCCGAGGAAGTGGTACATCGCGATCCGGCCCTGCATGGCCGCCACCGAGGCGAGCGCGAAGACGCCGGTGACGTCGCCGGCCGCGTAGACGCCGGGGGCGGAGGTGCGGGAGACCTTGTCGGTCCAGATGTGCCCGGAGTCCTTCAGCCGGACCCCGGCCTCCTCCAGACCCATTCCGGCCGAGTTCGGGATGGCGCCGACGGCCATCAGACAGTGGGTGCCGGAGATGACCCGGCCGTCGGAGAGGGTGACCTCGACCCGGTCGCCGACCCTCTTCGCGGACTCGGCGCGGGAGCGGGCCATGACGTTCATGCCGCGGCGGCGGAAGACGTCCTCCAGGACCGCGGCGGCGTCCGGGTCCTCGCCCGGCAGCACGCGGTCACGGGACGAGACCAGGGTGACGCGGGAGCCGAGGGCCTGGTAGGCGCCGGCGAACTCGGCGCCGGTCACACCGGAGCCGACCACGATGAGCTCCTCGGGGAGCTCCTTGAGGTCGTAGACCTGCGTCCAGTTGAGGATCCGCTCGCCGTCGGGCTGGGCGTCGGGCAGCTCGCGCGGGTGGCCGCCGGTCGCGATCAGCACGGCGTCGGCGGTCAGCACCTCCTCGGTGCCGTCGGCGGAGGTCACGATCACCTGGCGGGAGCCGTCCACGGCCTGTCGGCCGGAGAGCCGGCCGCGGCCGCGCAGCACCCGGGCGCCGGCCCGGGTGACGGAGGCGGTGATGTCGTGGGACTGCGCCAGGGCGAGGCGCTTCACCCGGCGGTTGACCTTGCCGAGGTCGACGCCCACGACGCGGGCGGCCTGCTCCACGTGCGGGGTGTCGTCGGCGACGATGATGCCCAGCTCCTCGTACGAGGAGTCGAAGGTCGTCATCACCTCGGCCGTCGCGATGAGCGTCTTGGAGGGGACGCAGTCGGTCAGGACGGACGCGCCGCCCAGACCGTCGCAGTCGACGACGGTCACCTCCGCGCCGAGTTGGGCGCCCACCAGGGCAGCCTCGTATCCGCCGGGTCCGCCGCCGATGATCACGATCCGGGTCACTGGGATCTACGCCTCGCGCTCTCGTTCTGCCGGGGGGTCCCCCCGCTGGGATGCAGTGCGTACGTCATTGTCCCGCACGCTTCAAGTGCGTACCCCATTGTCCCGTACGCCGGGGCTGGACTCTCGCCGGGGCCTCCGTACGGCCTCCGCACGGTCCCGGCGGGTGGAGCCGTACGCTCGCCGCCGCGTCCCCGGCCGCCGACTTCCCCGGACACCCTGTCCCCTCCCGTACCCTCGATCCCATGTCGCTCTACGCCGCGTACGCCGGCAACCTCGACGCGCGGCTCATGACCCGCCGCGCCCCGCACTCCCCGCTGCGCGGCACCGGCTGGCTGAACGGCTGGCGGCTGACCTTCGGCGGCGAGCAGATGGGCTGGGAGGGCGCGCTGGCCACCATCGTCGAGGCGCCTCGTTCCCAGGTCTTCGTGGCGCTGTACGACATCGCTCCCATGGACGAGGAGTCGATGGACCGCTGGGAGGGTGTCGGCCTCGACATCTACCGGCGGATGCGGGTGCGCGTGCACACCCTGGACGGCGACGAGCCGGCCTGGGTGTACGTCCTGAACGCGTACGAGGGCGGGCTTCCCTCCGCCCGCTACCTGGGCGAGGTCGCGGACGCGGCCGAGTCTGCGGGCGCGCCGCACGACTACGTGATGGAGCTGCGCAAGCGCCCCTGCTGACGCGGACGCGCGCTACGCGCGTCGGCTCCCCGCGCGGCAGCGCCCCGGGCTGCGCGGCAGCGCCCCGAAAGACCAGGTCAGCGCGGTGCGGACCGGGCTCGCCGGGGCGAACCGGGGCCGGGCGGCCCTGCACTTCGCCGCGCCTCCGGCACGGCTCGGGGGCACCTCCCGGCCGGTCGTTTGTCGGAAACGACAAGACAACGATCGCATGTCCGTCCGCAACGTCATCTACGCGCGTAGGAATTCTCGGGCTACGCTTCTGCGCGTAGGAAATCCGTCCGGGGCTCCCCTCGGACCCCCCTCCCCGAGGCGAGAGAGTCAGTGAACGCAACTGCCACCCCGTACGAGGCCGCCGAGGCCGCTGCCGCGCGACTTCGCGAGCTGACCGGAATCGAGACCCACGACGTGGCCCTCGTCATGGGCTCCGGCTGGGCGCCGGCCGTCGACGCGCTCGGCGCTCCGGAGGCCGAGTTCCCCGTGACCGAGCTGCCCGGCTTCCCGCCGCCGGCCGTCGAGGGACACGGCGGCAAGGTCCGCTCGTACAAGATCGGCGCCAAGCACGTCCTGGTCTTCCTGGGCCGCACCCACTTCTACGAGGGCCGGGGCGTCGCCTCCGTCGCCCACGGGGTGCGTACCGCCGTCGCCGCCGGCTGCAAGACCGTCGTCCTGACCAATGGGTGCGGCGGTCTGCGCGAGGGCATGCGCCCCGGCCAGCCGGTCCTGATCAGCGACCACATCAACCTGACGGCCGCCTCGCCGATCGTCGGCGCGAACTTCGTGGACCTCACCGACCTGTACTCGCCGCGGCTGCGCGCGCTGTGCAAGGAGGTCGACGAGACCCTCGAAGAGGGCGTCTACGTGCAGTTCCCCGGGCCGCACTACGAGACCCCGGCCGAGATCAACATGGTCCGCGTCATGGGCGGCGACCTGGTCGGCATGTCCACCGTCCTGGAGGCCATCGCGGCCCGCGAGGCGGGCGCCGAGGTCCTGGGCATCTCCCTGGTCACCAACCTGGCGGCGGGGCTCTCCGGCGAGCCGCTGAACCACGAGGAGGTCCTCCAGGCCGGCCGCGACTCGGCCGCCCGGATGGGCGAGCTGCTGACGCGGGTCCTCGACCGGATCTGATCCTCCCGGCTCGCAGGGATCGCTGCGCGGGGTCTCTTTCCCCGCCCCGCCCCTTCCCGTGACCGGGGGCTCTGCCCCCCGGACCCCCGTACGGCCTGCGGCCGTGCCCTCGAACGCCGGGCGGGCTGGATTCTCCGCCCGGCGCCTGAGGCGCGGGGTCCGGGGCGGGGCCCCGGTTCGGGAAGGGGCGGGGTGGGGAAAGGCTCCGCGCAGCGGCCCACCCCGCACCCACCCGCCGCCCGCCTCCCCGAAAGGCACACCGTGACGCAGGACGACGACCTCCTCGCCCGGGCCAAGGCCTGGCTCGCCGAGGACCCCGACAGTGAGACCCGCGAGGAACTCGCGAAGCTCATCGATGCCGGCACGAGCAACGAGCTCGCCGCCCGTTTCAGCGGCACCCTCCAGTTCGGCACCGCCGGACTCCGCGGCGAGCTGGGCGCGGGGCCGATGCGGATGAACCGCTCGGTCGTCATCCGGGCCGCCGCCGGACTCGCCGCGTACCTCAAGGCGAAGGGCCAGGAGGGCGGCCTCGTGGTGATCGGCTACGACGCCCGCTACAAGTCGGCCGACTTCGCCCGCGACACCGCCGCCGTGATGACCGGCGCCGGACTGCGCGCGGCCCTGCTCCCCCGCCCGCTGCCGACGCCCGTCCTCGCGTACGCCATAAGGCATCTGGGCGCCGTCGCCGGTGTCGAGGTGACCGCGAGCCACAACCCGCCGCGCGACAACGGCTACAAGGTCTACCTGGGCGACGGCTCGCAGATCGTGCCGCCGGCCGACGCCGAGATCGCCGCCGAGATCGACGCGGTGCGCTCCCTGGACGACGTCCCCCGCCCGGAGACCGGCTGGGAGACCCTCGGCGACGAGGTCCTGGAGGCCTATCTGGCCCGCACGGACGCCGTCCTGAGCCCGGGCTCCGCGCGGTCCGTCCGGACGGTCTACACGGCGATGCACGGCGTCGGCAAGGACGTCCTCACGGCCGCCTTCGCCCGCGCCGGCTTCCCGCCGCCCGCGCTCGTCGCCGAGCAGGCCGAGCCGGACCCGGCGTTCCCCACGGTCGCCTTCCCGAACCCGGAGGAGCCGGGCGCGATGGACCTCGCCTTCGAGGCGGCCCGCGCCGTGGCCCCCGACATCGTGATCGCCAACGACCCGGACGCCGACCGCTGCGCCGTGGCCGTGCCGGACCCGGCGGCCGAGGGCGGCTGGCGGATGCTGCGCGGCGACGAGGTGGGCTCGCTGCTCGCCGCGCACCTGGTGCACAAGGGCGCGCGGGGCGTGTTCGCCGAGTCGATCGTGTCCTCCTCGCTGCTCGGCCGGATCGCCGAGGCGGCGGGCGTCGGCCACGAGGAGACGCTGACCGGCTTCAAGTGGATCGCCCGCGTCGACGGTCTGCGGTACGGCTACGAGGAGGCGCTGGGCTACTGCGTCGACCCCGAGGGCGTCCGCGACAAGGACGGCATCACGGCGGCGCTGCTCGTCGCCGAGCTGGCCTCGGAGCTCAAGGAGCAGGACCGTACGCTGACCGACCTGCTGGACGACCTGGCGGTGGCCCACGGGCTGCACGCCACGGACCAGCTGTCGGTGCGGGTGGAGGACCTGGGCATCATCGCGAACGCGATGAGCACGCTGCGCGCGCGGCCGCCGGTCCACCTCGCGGGTCTGACGGTCACCACGGCCGAGGACCTGACGAAGGGCACCGAGTCGCTGCCCCCGACGGACGGCCTGCGCTACTACCTGGAGGGCGACTACAAGGCCCGGGTGATCGTCCGCCCGTCCGGCACGGAGCCCAAGCTCAAGTGCTACCTGGAGGTCGTGGTCCCGGTCGCCGACGCGAGCGAGCTGGAGACGGCGCGCGCGAAGGGCGCCGAGATCCTCGCCGCGATCAAGCGCGACCTGTCGGAGGCGGCCGGTCTGTAGCGGCCCGAGCTCCGCGTGAGGCCCGTACGGAAACGGTTCCGTACGGGCCTCGCCGTATCCCGTACGGGCGCCGGTGCGCCGTCCCGTACGGGTGAATTCGGTACGGCAGCCGGCGCAACGCGCGTCCCGCGATCAGGTGGTTCCGGCCAGGGTGACCCGGTAGCCCGCCGAGCGTTCCTGGAGCCGCCCCAGTGCCCCCGGTCCTGACCGTCCGACCGACCGTTCCCGCCTCCCGGCGGCCGCCGTCGCCGCCCGGCGAGCGCCTCCCGGAACGGGTACGCGGCACCCTGCGCCACGCCGCGCCCGCACTGGCCGGCTATCTGGCCGTACGGCTCCTGGGGCTGCTGGTGCTCGGCCGCTGGGCGCATCTGCGGGGCCACGGCATCTGGCCGGCCCTGGCGACGTCCTGGGACTCGCGCTGGTACCTCGGGATCGCCGACCACGGCTACACGCCCGAGCCCGGCGAGCCGCCGGGCGACCGGACGATGGCGTTCTTCCCGCTCTACCCGACCCTGGTCAGGGCGGTGGCGGTGGTCGCCCCCGGCTCACCCGCCTCCGTGGGCCTGGTCCTGGCGGTGCTCTGCTCGCTGGCCGCCGCCTGGGGGATCTTCGCGGTCGGCGACCGGCTGTACGGGCGCCGGGCGGGCACGGTCCTCGCGGTGCTGTGGGGCGCGCTGCCGGTCGCCGTCGTCCAGTGGATGGGGTACACGGAGTCGCTGTTCACGGCGCTGGCGGCCTGGTCGCTGTACGCCGTCCTGGACGGGCGCTGGGCCTGGGCGGCGGGGCTGGCCGTCGGGGCGGGGCTGACCCGGCCGACCGGGGTCGCGGTCGCCGCGGCCGTCACGGTCGCGGGGCTGCTCGCGGCCCGCCGCGGCTGCCGCCCCGCGCTCGCCGCCGCCCTCGCCGCTCCCCTGGGCTGGCTGGGCTACGTCGGCTGGGTGGGGCTGCGGGTGGGGCGCTGGGACGGCTACTTCGCGGTACAGCGGAGCTGG
The DNA here is from genome assembly GCF_025195125.1 of Streptomyces sp. Je 1-79. Classification (GTDB taxonomy): domain Bacteria; phylum Actinomycetota; class Actinomycetes; order Streptomycetales; family Streptomycetaceae; genus Streptomyces. The sequence goes on along the minus strand of NZ_JAMGSL010000023.1, from coordinate 38,808 downwards.
AGCAACACCTGGGACGGCGGCACGGTGACCCTGCGTCAGCTGCGCAGGCATCTCGTCTACGCCGAGGACCCGCAGCTGTTCCTGGTCGTGGTCTCGCTCGTGCTGATCGCCGCCGCGCTGCTGTTCCCGCTCTGCGTCGCCGACCGGCAGCCGCTGCCGCTGCTGGTCTTCTCGGGGGTGCTGCTCCTGGTGGTCCTGGGCAGCGGGGGCGTGTACTTCCCCCGCGCCCGGTTCCTGTTGCCCGGCTTCCCGCTGCTGCTCCCGCTCGCACGCGCGGTCTGCCGCGCCCGCCGCCCTGCGGCCGCCCTGGTGCTCGGCGGGGCGGCCCTGTCCTCGGCATGGCTCGGCGGACACATGCTGCTGGTCTGGCCGGGCGCGCCGTGAGAACGCTCAGCCGCTGACGGGCAGAACGCCGTGGGGACGCTCAGCCGGTCGCGCGAAGGCTCCGTGAGAACGCTCAGCCGGTCGCGCGAAGGCTCCGTGGGGACGCTCAGCCGGTCGCGAGGAGGATCACGAGCAGGACGAGCCCCGCGGCCGCCGGCGCGAGGATCTCGTACGCCCAGCGCACCCGCGGCTCGCCCTGCGCCTCCGGGCGCGTCGCGCACCGCTCCGCGAGTTCCCGCAGGTCGGCGATGGTCTGATCGGCCGGAGCGAGCCGGCCCCGGTCGTCCACGCGCGCGTTGACCGAGGTACGGCCGTGCGGATCGTCCTGCGAGGCGCGCGCCTGGCGCCGGGCCACCTGCTTGCGCTGGCGCAGCGAGACGGGAACGGCCCAGAGCTGGAACTTGCCGCCGTCCTGGGTGAACACCTCGCTGGAGTACCCGGCGCGGACGTCCGCGACCGAGGCCCAGGGCAGCGTGACGTACCGGAAGGGGTTACGGATCCGCAGCCGGTCCTCGTTGACGTACACCGCGGGGCGGATCGTGAACGCCACGACGAGCGGTACCAGGAGCAGCAGGCTCGCGAGGGCCACCCACGGGGTGCGGCCCGTGCCCCGGATCATCGCGTCGACGCAGAACCAGCCGGTCAGCCCGATCAGCAGGACACCGCCCGCGATCCCCAAGGGCGAACGGAAGACACGGTCTGCGTAGGCCGGCTCGGCGGGCGGCTGGGGGCTCGTCATGAGGCCGATTCTGCCTCAGCGCCCGCGGCCGGGCTCAGGCGGCTCGGGCGACCAGATCGGCGTAGAGAATGATGTTGTCGGGGCGGTGGCCGTCGGCGAGCTCTCCCCCGCAGGTGATCAGCCGCAGTTCGGGCCGTCGCGTGTCCCCGTACACCTTCCGGGTCGGGAACGCCTTCTTGTCGACCTGCTCCAGCTCGCGGACGCGGAAGACGGCATCGGTGCCGTCGGCGCGGGTGACGGTGATCTCGTCCCCGACGCGGACCTTCGCGACGTCCTTGAGCACGGCGGGGCCCCGGGCGGTGTCGAAGTGGCCGATCAGGACCGCGGGGCCGGTCTCGCCGGGCGTCACGCCCTTGTCGTACCAGCCGATGCGCTCCGCGTCCGTCTCGGACGGGACCTCGACGGTGCCGTCCCCGGCCAGTCCCAGCCGCAGGACCGGGCCGGTGGGCGCGGTGTCGACCCCGGCGGCGGGCAGCCGGACCCGGACCGGCTCCGAGCGCGGCAGCGGGGCGACGGACGCCGTCGGCGCGGGCGACCGGGTCTCGGCGACCTTCGCCGGCGGGTCGGTCACCGGCCCGGCGGCACCGGCGCAGCCGCTGAGGGCGGCCAGGGCGGCGAGGACGAACAGGGCGGGGGCGGCGGTACGGCGGTTCACGGCGCGGCTCCGAACGGGGTGCGGCCGGCCGTCGCACGGGGTGTGGGTGCGACGGCCGGCCGGGGTGGGGTGGTGCTCCTGCTCGGGTCAGTGGCAGGTCTCGGATCGGTGGCAGGTCTCGGGTCGGCGGCAGGTCTCGGGTCGGTGGCGGTACGGCGGTCAGCCGCGGGAGCCCGCGGTACGGCGGCGGAAGGCGACGAAGCCGAGGCCGGCGGCGGCCAGGGACGCGGCGCCCGCGCCGGCCACGAGCAGGGTCCGGTCCGTCTCCGCGCCGAACTCGGCACCGGCGGCGACACCGCCCTGCGGCACGACGGTGGTCTGCGTGGTCTTCGTGGTCTGCGGGGACGTGCCCTGCCGCCGGTCGGCGAGCCAGTCCGCGCGCAGCTCACCGTTCCAGGAGAGCGTCACCTCGATCTCGTCGCCGAACACCTTCTTCTCGAAGGTCTTGTCCGTCTGGTTCGCCGACAGCCGGCCGACCTCCTTGCCCCCCTTGAAGATCTTCGCGGTGAGGTCGCCGCCCTTGCGGTAGACGTCGCCCTTGTAGCCGTGCCCCAGGTCCTGCCGGCCGAACAGCGCGCCGTCCTCGGGACCGGCCGGGGACGGCGTCGGCTTCGGCTTGGGGAGCGGGGCCGGGGTGTCGTTCTTCACGGGCTTCGGGGCCGCCTGGACCTTCGAGCCGGGGATGTACGCGGCGAATCCGCCGTCGCTCTCCAGGACGACCACGGCCTTGCCGTACGTCCAGACCGAACGGTCGCTGTACAGGTAGGTGAAGCCGCGGCCCCTGCCGTTCTCGATCAGCTGGAGGCCGTAGCGCCCGTCCTGCGCCATGCCGAGTTCGAGGAGGGTGCCGTCGGCGAGCTCGTAGGTCCAGAGGTCCGCGCCGGAGAGGTAGTTGCCCACCCAGGAGAGGGTGCGGCCGTCCCCGTAGAGCACGAAGAAGGTGCCGTTGTCGTTGCCGGCCGCCGGGCGGCCGTTGGCGTCGATCACACCGACGGGGTTGCCCTCGAAGAACAGCTCGGCGCGGTGGTGCGTCACACCGACCTTGTAGATCTTGGCGATGGTCCCGCCGGGGAGCGTCTCCGTGCGGACGAGACCGGCGGGGTCGTCGATGGCCGGCCGGGCGTCGGTCGCCGGCTTCGCGTCAGCGGTGGGCACGGCAGCCGTCTTCGGCTTCGCGTCGGCGGCGAAGGCGGTGCCGGCGGTGAGGGCCGGGGTGGCGGCGACGCCCGCGAGGAGGGCGGCGGCGACGGCGGTGCGAAGGGCGGTGCGCATAACGACTCCTGTGAATCAGTACAGGTCGGGTGGGAAGAGCCGCATGCCGCTGACATCTCGTTCGGTTGGGGCCGGTGAGTTCTGGCTGGCTGCGAGAACGAAGTTAGTGATCTTGTATTCGGGAGTTGTCCGCTCCATGTCACGGCGCTGTGACAGAGGCCACGAACCCGCTCGGGGAACCGTGGGGCTGTACAGGCCGCTACGCGCGTAGATATGCTCGACTGGTGACCATGCCCACCACTGCATCCGCAGCATCTGCTTTCGCCGACGTGACCGCGTCCGACAGTGCGCTGCGCCGCTTCCTCCACGGGCTGCCCGGCGTCGACGCCGTCGGCCTGGAGGCGCGCGCCGCGTCCCTCGGCACCCGCTCGATCAAGACCACGGCCAAGGCCTACGCCATCGACCTGGCCATTTCCATGATCGATCTGACGACGCTCGAAGGCGCGGACACCCCGGGCAAGGTCCGGGCGCTCGCCGCCAAGGCCGTCAATCCCGACCCGACCGACCGCACGACCCCGGCGACCGCCGCGGTCTGCGTGTACCCCGACATGGTGGCCACCGCCAAGGCCGCCCTGAAGGGCTCCGCCGTCAAGGTCGCCTCCGTCGCCACCGCCTTTCCGGCCGGCCGCGCCGCGCTCGACGTGAAGCTCGCGGACACCCGCGACGCCGTCGCCGCCGGGGCCGACGAGATCGACATGGTGATCGACCGCGGGGCGTTCCTCTCGGGGAAGTACCTGAAGGTCTACGAGGAGATCCAGGCCGTGAAGGAGGCCTCCGGCGAGGCCCGCCTGAAGGTCATCTTCGAGACCGGCGAGCTCTCCACGTACGACAACATCCGCCGCGCCTCCTGGCTCGGCATGATGGCGGGCGCCGACTTCATCAAGACCTCGACCGGCAAGGTCGCGGTCAACGCCACCCCGGCCAACACGCTCCTGATGCTGGAGGCGGTGCGCGACTTCCGCGCGCAGACCGGCGTCCAGATCGGCGTGAAGCCGGCCGGTGGCATCCGCACCACCAAGGACGCCGTCAAGTTCCTGGTCCTGGTCAACGAGACCGTCGGCGAGGACTGGCTGGACAACCACTGGTTCCGCTTCGGTGCCTCCAGCCTGCTCAACGACCTGCTCATGCAGCGTCAGAAGCTGGCGACCGGCCGCTACTCCGGCCCCGATTACGTGACGGTGGACTGATCATCATGGCATCTGCATTCGAGTACGCACCGGCGCCCGAGTCCCGCTCCGTCGTCGACATCGCTCCCTCCTACGGCCTGTTCATCGACGGCGAGTTCGTCGACGCGGCCGAGGGCAAGGTCTTCAAGACCGTCTCCCCCGCCACCGAGGAGGTCCTCGCCGAGGTCGCCCAGGCGGGCGCCGAGGACGTCGACCGCGCGGTGAGGGCGGCACGGAAGGCGTTCGAGAAGTGGTCGGCGCTGCCCGGCTCCGAGCGCGCCAAGTACCTCTTCCGGATCGCCCGGATCATCCAGGAGCGCAGCCGCGAGCTGGCCGTCCTGGAGACCCTGGACAACGGCAAGCCGATCAAGGAGACGCGCGACGCGGATCTCCCGCTGGTCGCCGCGCACTTCTTCTACTACGCGGGCTGGGCCGACAAGCTCGACCACGCGGGCTACGGGGCGAACCCGAGGCCGCTGGGCGTGGCCGGCCAGGTCATCCCGTGGAACTTCCCGCTGCTCATGCTGGCGTGGAAGATCGCCCCGGCGCTCGCGACCGGCAACACGGTCGTCCTGAAGCCCGCCGAGACGACCCCGCTCTCCGCCCTGTTCTTCGCGGACATCTGCCGTCAGGCGGGGCTGCCGAAGGGCGTCGTCAACATCCTTCCCGGCTACGGGGACGCGGGCGCCGCGCTCGTCGAGCACCCCGACGTGAACAAGGTCGCCTTCACCGGCTCGACGGCGGTCGGCAAGTCGATCGCCCGCTCCGTCGCCGGTACGCACAAGAAGGTGACCCTGGAGCTGGGCGGCAAGGGCGCGAACATCGTCTTCGACGACGCCCCCATCGACCAGGCCGTCGAGGGGATCGTCAACGGCATCTTCTTCAACCAGGGCCAGGTCTGCTGCGCGGGCTCGCGCCTGCTGGTCCAGGAGTCGATCCAGGACGAGCTGCTGGACAGCCTGAAGCGGCGGCTCTCCACCCTCCGTCTCGGTGACCCGCTGGACAAGAACACCGACATCGGCGCCATCAACTCGTCCGAGCAGCTGGCCCGCATCACCACGCTGGTCGAGCGGGGCGAGGCGGAGGGCGCCGAGCGCTGGACCGCCGCGTGCGAGATCCCGGCCGCCGGTTACTGGTTCGCCCCGACGCTCTTCACGGGCGTCACGCAGGCGCACACCATCGCCCGCGACGAGATCTTCGGCCCGGTCCTGTCCGTGCTGTCGTTCCGTACGCCGGACGAGGCGGTCGCCAAGGCCAACAACAGCCAGTACGGACTGTCGGCCGGCATCTGGACGGAGAAGGGCTCGCGGATCCTGGCCGTGGCCAACAAGCTCCGGGCGGGCGTCGTCTGGGCCAACACGTTCAACAAGTTCGACCCGACCTCGCCCTTCGGCGGCTACAAGGAGTCGGGCTTCGGCCGCGAGGGTGGCCGTCACGGTCTGGAGGCCTACCTCGATGTCTGAGCAGCGCAGTGTCGAAAAAGGCGGCTCCGCCGCCGGGCGCCTGAACGTCTTCAAGACCTACAAGCTGTACGTCGGGGGCAAGTTCCCCCGCTCCGAGAGCGGCCGGGTGTACGAGGTGACGGACTCGAAGGGCAAGTGGCTGGCGAACGTGCCGCTCTCCTCCCGCAAGGACGCCCGTGACGCGGTCGTCGCGGCGCGCAAGGCGTTCGGCGGCTGGTCGGGCGCGACGGCGTACAACCGCGGGCAGGTCCTCTACCGCGTCGCCGAGATGCTGGAGGGCCGCCGGGAGCAGTTCGTCCGCGAGGTGGCGGACGCGGAGGGCCTGTCGAAGTCCAAGGCGGCCGCGGTCGTCGACGCGGCCGTCGACCGCTGGGTCTGGTACGCGGGCTGGACGGACAAGATCGCCCAGGTCGTGGGCGGGGCGAACCCGGTCGCGGGCCCGTACTTCAACCTGTCGACCCCCGAGCCGACGGGCGTGGTCACGGTCGTCGCCCCGCAGGACTCCACCTTCCTGGGCCTGGTCTCGGTCATCGCCCCGGTGATCGCGACCGGCAACACGGCGGTGGTGATCGCGAGCGAGAAGGCGCCCCTTCCGGCGCTCTCCCTCGGCGAGGTCCTGGCCACCAGCGACCTGCCGGGCGGTGTCGTGAACATCCTCTCCGGCAAGGCCGCGGAGATGGGCCCGCACCTGGCGGCCCACCAGGACGTCAACGCGATCGACCTGACGGGCGCGGACACGGATCTGGCCCGCGAGCTGGAGATCGCGGCGGCGGACAACCTCAAGCGCGTCCTGCGCCCGCGCGCCGTGGACTTCACGGAGTCCCCGGGCACGGACCGTATGACGGCCTTCCTGGAGACGAAGACGGTCTGGCACCCGACGGGTTCGCTGGGCGCGAGCGGCTCGGCGTACTAGCGGCACCCGCTGCGGCCGTCGCCGGGCGGTACCGACAGCGCGAGAAACGGCCCCCGGAACCACCCGGGGGCCGTTTCTCATGCCCTCTCCTGCTCCACCGCGCCCGCAGCGAAGCCAGTCACACGTCGCCCAGGAACCCGGGATCGGACGGTCCCATCTGCCGGGCGAAGTCCGCTGCGACTCCGAGCACCTCGCGCATCGGCACCGGCCGCCGACTCGTGGCGGCGAGGTCGGCGTGCGCTTCCTCGGACCACAGGAACGGATAGACGGAAAGACCCTGCCCGACAGCCAGGGCCGCGGTCTCCTCACTCCAGCCGGGCCAGCGCAGTCCGTCGTAGAACGTCTCCAGCCTGCCCGAGAGCAGCCAGGAGACCCACCCGGAGTGGCCCATCTCCATCGCCTCCCACGCCAGGGTGTCGGGAGCGAACTACGTCATCTGACCAGGCGCCCCAGGGCAGCCGGCGGCCGCGGGATCGCCGCCGTTCAACGCGAAGACCCCTCCGAGGACGTCGTGGCCGACGACAAGTCCTGCCGCGGGACGCCAGCCGGGGTCGAAGTCCGTGGGAAAACGGTTGACCTGCGCCAGACTCAGGAGCCGCCCCTCCGCGACCGAGCCCGAACCCCCACCGAACACTCGCACCCATCCGCCGTCCACGAGCAGTCCGCCGGTGTTCAACGCCAGTGCGCCCAGCACCGATCGCGCGCTGACCTGCATGTGCAGAAGGGTTCGGCGGCCCTCGTCGATGTCGCCGGGCAGCACGTGGACCGGCACGGAGCTCGCCCTGAGAATCCCCTGAAGCTCCGGCCACGCCGGATCGTCCACGTCGACCAGCTCATCGGTCTCTCGCATCCGACGATGGTCGCACCCGGGGCGATCGTGCGGCAGCTCGCCCGACGCGGCAGGCCCCCCAGGCGGCTCCTACGTCGCCGGAAGCAGTCCCGTCACCTCGCCGACCAGGGGCAGGTCGTCCAGACCGCCGCCCTTCGTGACGTGGTCCGTCACCACGTTCGTGCCCACCGGCTTGAAGTCGGCGACCTGGGTGCCGACGCCGTTGTCCAGGGGGTCGACCCCGGTGTTCGCCAGCGGGTCGAGCTGAAGGTTCGTGAGCGGACCCACGGCGTGGCCGGTGGCCCCGAGGGCCGAGGCGATGTCGCTGCCGGCGAGCGAGTCGACCGGCAGCGGCAGCGGGGCAGCCGCCTGCGCCGCCGTGGCGCCCATGCCGAGCACCGCCGCTCCCGCCGCCGTCGCGGTCAGCCCTGCCTTCAGCAGGGCGGCCCCGCGGCCGGGGGTCCTGGATTGCTTGTGACGCGCCATGGGAGTCCTTCGACGTCGGGTAACCGATGAGGCACCGAGCGTAGTTGAGGTGTGATGCTGGATACCAACCCCCTCCCTCGGGGGTCCCCTGACCGGGGGAATGCTTCACACTGGTGTCCCGTGAGTTCCCTACCGATCCCGACCCGTGTCGTCCTGCTCGCGGGCCCCTCAGGCTCCGGCAAGTCGTCCCTCGCCGCCGTCGCCGGTCTCCCGGTCCTGCGCCTCGACGACTTCTACAAGGAGTGCGACGACCCGACGCTCCCGCTCGTCGCGGGCAGCGCCGACATCGACTGGGACTCCCCACACTCCTGGGACGCGGACGTCGCCGTCGCCGCGATCGTGGAGCTGTGCCGCACGGGCCGTACGGACGTCCCCGTGTACGACCTCGCCACCAGCGCGCGCGTGGGCCACGAGGCCCTGGACATCGGCCGGACCCCGCTGTTCGTCGCGGAGGGGATCTTCGCGGCGGAGATCGTGGAGCGCTGCCAGGAGCTCGGCGTCCTCGCCGACGCGCTGTGCCTGCGCGGCCGCCCGTCGACGACGTTCCGCCGCCGTCTCCTGCGCGACCTCAGGGAGGGCCGCAAGTCGGTCCCGTTCCTGCTGCGCCGCGGCTGGCGCCTGATGCGCTCGGAGCGCTCCATCGTGGCCCGTCAGACGGCTCTGGGCGCCCACCCCTGCGCCAAGCAGGAGGCCCTGGGGCGCCTGGCCGCGGCAGCGGCGGGCCGCCACCGGACCCCGGCTGCACGGGCGTAACCGGCACGGGCGTAAGGGCCCACGGCATGACCGTCATGACCGTGACGGGCGCCGGCACCACGACGAGAAACGCGGGTCGTACAAGCCCCCCCGGCTTGTCCGACCCGCGCTGTTTTCCCCCGTACCCCCGTACGTTCCCCCGTGTTTCCCCCGTTGCCCCCCGACCTTCAGGCCACCAGCTCGCCGAAGGACTCCTCCTCGTCACGGCCGAAGCTCAGGACCTCGTCCTCGCGCAGCCGGCGCAGGGAGCGCCAGATGCTCGACTTCACCGTGCCGACACTGATGTCCAGGATCTCCGCGATCTCCGGATCCGTACGGCCCTCGTAGTAGCGCAGCACCAGCATCGTGCGCTGGAGCTCGGGCAGCCGGGCCAGCGCCTGCCACAGCACCGCGCGCAGCTCGGTCCCCCGCATCGCGTCCGTGTCGCCCGCCGTCTCCGGCAGCTCCTCGGTGGGGTACTCGTTCAGCTTGCGCCGGCGCCACGCGCTGATGTGCAGATTGGTCATGGTGCGGCGCAGATAGCCGCCCACCGCCGCCTTGTCGCTGATGCGGTCCCAGGCGCGGTACGTCGAGAACAGCGCGCTCTGCAGCAGGTCCTCGGCCTCGAACCGGTCACCGGTCAGGTGGTAGGCGGTGGCGTACAGGGAGGCGCGGCGTTCCTGGACGTAGGCGGTGAACTCCGCCTCCGACCCCGACTGCCGCTCCCCCGTGGCCTCCCCGTACGCCGCTCCCCCGTCAGCCACGGCGACCATGTACGGCGCCCTGTGCTGACGCCCGACGCTGCGAACGCACCCCCGTCCGTTCACTGCCGCGCCGGACTTCTCCGGGCTCCGCACGACGGCATCGTGGAGACGCGTGACAACTGCGCTTGAGGTGGTGCTGTGCAGTGCGTTCATTTCGCGCCCCCCGTCGGTTGGAGTGTGTTTCTGTCCGTGTGCCAAGAAGCTTGCCCGGGCCACTTCATCGCGGTGTCCGCCGACTGTCACAGACCTGTCACAGGGCCCGGTCCCGCCGCACAGTCGAACTCAGGTGGCCGGATGCGACAGAATGGCGTCCGTGCCTTTCCTGTTGCTGATCGAGGACGACGACGCCATCCGCACGGCCCTCGAACTCTCCCTGTCACGCCAGGGCCACCGAGTGGCCACCGCGGCGACGGGCGAGGACGGCCTGAAGCTGCTCAAGGAGCAGCGTCCGGACCTGGTCGTGCTGGACGTCATGCTGCCCGGGATCGACGGCTTCGAGGTGTGCCGGCGCATCCGGCGCACCGACCAGCTGCCGATCATCCTGCTCACCGCTCGCAGTGACGACATCGACGTGGTCGTCGGTCTGGAGTCCGGCGCGGACGACTACGTGGTCAAGCCCGTCCAGGGGCGGGTCCTGGACGCCCGTATCCGGGCCGTACTGCGGCGCGGCGAGCGGGAGTCCACCGACTCGGCGACCTTCGGCTCGCTGGTCATCGACCGTTCCGCGATGACGGTGACGAAGAACGGGGAGGATCTGCAGCTCACGCCGACCGAGCTGCGGCTGCTCCTCGAACTGAGCCGCCGGCCCGGACAGGCCCTGTCGCGCCAGCAGTTGCTGCGCCTGGTCTGGGAGCACGACTACCTGGGCGACTCGCGTCTGGTCGACGCCTGTGTCCAGCGACTGCGCGCCAAGGTGGAGGACGTGCCGTCCTCGCCGACCCTGATCCGCACCGTACGGGGCGTGGGCTACCGGCTGGACGTCCCTGCGTGAGACGAGCGATATTCACCGGGCTGCGCTTCACCAGCCTGCGTCTGCGGCTGGTCGTCGTCTTCGCGCTCGTCGCGCTCACGGCCGCGGTCTCCGCGTCCGGGATCGCCTACTGGCTGAACCGCGAGGCGGTGCTGACCAGGACCCAGGACGGGGCGCTGAACGACTTCCGGCAGGAGATGCAGAACCGGGCCGCCACGCTGCCGCTGCGTCCCACCGAGGACGACCTGCGGCGTACCGCCGAACAGATGGCGAGCGGCAGCGCGGGGTACAGCGTGCTGCTGCTCGGGGAGCGGGACGCGGGCAAGCCGATCATCGGGGCCTCGAACCCGGACACGTTCACCCTGGCCGACGTACCGGACTCGCTGCGGGTCGCGGTGGACACCGAGCGGCCGGTCATGGAGGGCGACACCAGCCCGTACCACCTGTTCTGGCAGCGGACGCAGCGCGGGAAGACGCCGTACCTGGTCGGCGGGACGCGGATCGCGGGCGGCGGGCCCACCGGCTTCATGTTCAAGTCCCTGGAGGCCGAGCGGGCCGATCTGAACTCGCTCGCCTGGTCGTTGGGGATCGCGACGGCGCTCGCACTCGTCGGCTCCGCGCTCCTCGCGCAGGCCGCGGCCACCACGGTGCTGCGCCCCGTGCACCGTCTCGGCGAGGCGGCCCGCCAGCTGGGCGAGGGGAAGCTCGACACCCGGCTGCGGGTCTCGGGCACGGACGAACTGGCCGATCTGTCACGGACGTTCAACGGGGCGGCCGAGTCCCTGCAGAAGAAGGTCGCGGACATGAGCGCGCGGGAGGAATCCAGCCGGCGTTTCGTCGCGGACATGTCCCATGAGCTGCGTACGCCGCTGACGGCGCTGACGGCCGTGACCGAGGTCCTGGAGGACGAGCAGGACTCCCTCGACCCGATGATCGCGCCGGCCGTGGCGCTCGTGGTGAGCGAGACCCGGCGGCTGAACGACCTGGTGGAGAACCTGATGGAGGTGACCCGCTTCGACGCGGGCACCGCGCGGCTCGTCCTGGACGACGTCGACGTCGCCGACCAGGTCACGGCGTGCATCGACGCCCGGGCCTGGCTGGACGCCGTGGAGCTGGACGCCGAGCGCGGGATCATGGCGCGGCTCGACCCGCGCCGGCTCGACGTGATCCTGGCCAACCTCATCGGCAACGCGCTCAAGCACGGCGGTTCGCCGGTGCGGGTGGCGATCCGTACGGAGGACGGCGAGCTGGTGATCGAGGTACGGGACCACGGTCCGGGCATCCCCGAGGAGGTCCTGCCGCATGTCTTCGACCGCTTCTACAAGGCGAGCGCGTCCCGGCCCCGGTCGGAGGGCAGCGGTCTGGGTCTGTCCATCGCCATGGAGAACGCGCTGATCCACGGCGGTTCGATCACCGCCGCGAACTCGCCGGACGGCGACGGCGCGGTGTTCGTCCTGCGGCTTCCGCAGGACAGCGAGCAGGACGAGGTGGAGGAGAGTTGAGCCGGCTTCGCCGTACGGGAGTACGTACGGGAGTGGTGGCGGCGGCCGTCGTGACGGCCGCGCTCGCCTCCGGGTGCGGGATCAGGACGACGTCGGTGCCGGTGGACGCCGGGGCGGCCCCCTCGCGGGTGCCGTGCAGCGTCACGGGCGACGGGGTCACCACCCAGACGACGGGTGTCCCGGTCCAGGTCTTCCTGCTGTGCGGGTCGCAGCTGGAGGAGGTGGACCGGCGGACCCCGCTGCCGGAGGAGAAGGCGGACGGGGACCCGGTGCCCACCGCCTCGGCGCTGCTCGCACAGTTGCTGGGCGATCCCTCGGAGAGCGAGCGGCAGGCCGGCTTCTCGACGGCCGTCAAGGGCCCGCTGGTGGTCACCGGCGGATACAAGGGCGATCCGCCGGCCACGCTGCGGCTGAGCCGGCAGCCCGAGGACCTGACGCCGACGGCGCTGTCGCAGATCGTCTGCACCCTGGCGCACAGTTCGGCGGGCGCGGGTGAGGCGAGCGTGGTCCTCGGCGGTCCCGGCCCCTACCCGCCGCGCCGGTACGCGTGCACCACCGAGCTGAAGGAGCGCCCGGAGTCGGCGGCCCCGACGACGGCTCTGCCGAGCCCGTCTCCATCCTGACGCAGCTGTTCCGCCCCCGGCGGAACCGATTCCGGGACGGGGCGCGTCTTGGGGGGCGTGCAGCGTCAAGGTTCGGGCGGCAGTGCCGCCATGGTCGTACGCGTGGCGGGGTTCGCCCTCCTCCTCGCGCATCTGCTGCTCGTCGCATGGGTCACGCTCCGCCCACGTGACGTGGCCTGGGTGACCGCGCCGAACCTGACCCCACTGGCCGGGATCGAGGCGGATCTCGCGCTCGGTCCCGCCGAGGCGGTCCGCCGGATCGGCGAGGGGCTGCTGCTCCTGGCCCCGCTCGGTGTCCTGCTCCCGATGGCCGACGGACGGCTCCATGTGTCGCCGTGGGCGTCGCTGGCCCGTACGGTCGCGGCAGGGGCGCTGGTGTCGCTCGCGGTCGAGTTGCTGCAGACCGCCGTGCCCGGGCAGGTCGTGGACATCGACTCACTGCTCCTGAACGCCGCCGGGGTGGCGCTCGCCCATGTGCTGCTGGTCCCGGCCGGACGGGCGCGGCTGCGCCGCCGGAGGGCGTCGGGCGCCGGCCGGTCCTCCTCGGGGACCAGGCCCGGCCGGGGTTCGGCCCTGCTGCGGGACGAGGGTTCTCAGGGGCCTACCCCGACGATTCCCAGGGTCGGGATCGCCCCGTAGACCGACGCTTTGTCCTCCGGTCCGGGGCGAGTATGGAGTCATCGGAGGCCCGCAGGAGCGGCTTCCGGAAGACCTCCCGAAGGAGCCCACCATGGCCGCACTTGTCCGCCCCCGTGACGGACGCATGATCGGCGGAGTGTGCGCAGCGCTGGCACGGCGCTTCGGCACCTCGGCCACCACCATGCGGGTCATCTTCCTCGTCTCGTGCCTGCTGCCCGGGCCGCAGTTCCTGCTGTACCTGGCGCTCTGGCTGCTGCTGCCGGCGGAGAAGCAGGCGAGCACGGCCTGGTAGGGGCAGCAGGACGTACGTACCTACGCCGATGGGGCGCTCACCCGGCTTCGGGTGAGCGCCCCATCGGTGTGCGTACGGCGTGATCAGCCGAGCGGCAGGGCGCCGATCGGCAGGCCGCCGAGCAGGCCGCCGACCGGGGTGTTGGCCAGCGGGCCGTTGGCGGCGTCCAGCGGGAGGTGCTGGGTGGCCTGACCGGCGGCGGCCGGCAGGGTCTTGACGCCCTGGTCGACCGACGACTCGCCGGAGAGAAGGGACTCGGCGGCGCCGTCGGGGAGCTCGGTGAGGCCGTCGCCCAGCGGCACGGCCGAGGTGACCATGCCGAGCGCGCCGTCGGCGGAGGGCAGCGCCGGGGCGGCGGTGGCCGTGCCGGCGGCGGCAGCGGCGAAAGCGGCACCGAGAGCGGCGACACCGAGCGTCTTGGCGGCAGACTGCTTCATCAGAAAATCATCCTTGGGGATCTTGGGGATCGTGATGCTTCGGGGAAAGCAGGTAATTTCGGGGAATGCAGAGCGGCTTAGCAACCTAGCCACCGGATGACGCCTCCGCAAACACCGAAAGGCGGCCGAGCGTATGTTCCCCGGCCGCCCTGTTCCTATTTCCGAAGCCCTCCCTCAGCCCGCCTGGGGAGAAGACTCGCTGGTCGTGGCGGTCTGCTGGAACAGCCATTCGGACTTCAGCTCGGCATATCCGGGCTTGATGACGTCATTGATCATGGCGAGACGTTCATCGAAAGGAATGAACGCTGATTTCATCGCATTGACCGTGAACCATGCCATGTCATCGAGCGTGTAACCGAAGGCCTCGACCAGCTGCTCGAATTCCCGACTCATGCTCGTACCGCTCATCAGCCGGTTGTCGGTGTTGACGGTGGCACGGAAATGCAGCCGGCGGAGCAGGCCGATGGGGTGCTCCGCGATCGAGTCCGCCGCGCCGGTCTGGAGGTTCGACGTCGGGCACATCTCCAGCGGGATGCGCTTGTCCCTGACGTACGCGGCGAGCCGGCCGAGGCGCACCGAGCCGTCGTCGGCGACCTCGATGTCGTCGATGATGCGGACACCGTGCCCGAGCCGGTCGGCGCCGCACCACTGCAGGGCCTGCCAGATGGACGGCAGCCCGAAGGCCTCGCCGGCGTGGATCGTGAAGTGGTTGTTCTCCCGCTTGAGGTACTCGAAGGCGTCGAGGTGGCGGGTGGGCGGGTAGCCGGCCTCGGCGCCCGCGATGTCGAAGCCGACGACGCCGGAGTCGCGGTAGCGGTTGGCGAGTTCGGCGATCTCCAGGGCGCGGGCGGCGTGCCGCATGGCGGTCAGCAGCGCGCCGACCCGGATGCGGTGACCGTCCGCCCTGGCCTGGCGCTCGCCCTCGCGGAAGCCCTCGTTGACGGCCTCGACGACCTCCTCCAGGGTGAGCCCGGCCTCCAGGTGCTGCTCGGGGGCGTAGCGCACCTCCGCGTAGACGACACCGTCCTCCGCGAGGTCCACCGCGCACTCGGCGGCGACCCGGACGAGGGCCTCGCGGGTCTGCATGACGGCGCACGTGTGCGCGAAGGTCTCCAGATAGCGCTCCAGGGAGCCCGAGTCGGCGGCCTCGCGGAACCAGATGCCGAGCTTGTCGGGCTCGGTCTCGGGAAGGTTGGTGTAGCCCTGCGCGAGGGCGAGTTCGATGATCGTGCCGGGGCGCAGTCCGCCGTCGAGGTGGTCGTGGAGGAGCACCTTCGGGGCGCGGCGGATCTGGTCCGCGGTGGGGACGTTGGAGGTCTGGCTCGTCATTTCCGCACTCTAGCCCCTACGCGCGTAGAGCGCCCCTCCTCAACTCGCTCGTCGATACGTAACAGTGACCGCGCGTACGGATGGCGTACACCTCGGCTTCTGAGACTGTTCTGCCATGGCGCACTCCGCACTCGTAGGGACTGCCGGCAGCCGGACACCCCGGCTCGGACGGCCCGTCGGCGCATCGCACCCCGGTAGCGCGGTGGGCGGTGTGGTCCTGCTCCTCCCGGACGGGGAGGTGGCGTCCGCCCGGGGCGCCTCGGCCAGGGCGCACGCGGCGCTGCTGCCGCTGGGCCGGCGGCTGGTCAGGGCGGGGCGCGGGGAGGGCCTTGTGGCGCACGTGGTGCGCTACCGGGGGCGCGGCTGGAACGGTACGGACTCGCAGTTGGCCTCGGACGCGTCCTGGGCGGTGGCGGAGGCGGTACGGCGCTACGGCGACGTCCCGGTCTGCCTGGCCGGACACGGGATGGGCGCGCGGGCGGCACTGCGGGCGGCCGGGCACCCGGCGGTCGACGTGGTGCTGGCGCTCGCGCCGTGGCTGCCGGAGGACGACGTGGCGGCGGAGCCGGAGCCGGTACGGCAGTTGGTGGGGCGCCGGATCCTGGTCGTGCACGGCACGAACGACTCCAGGACGGACCCTGAGCTGTCCTACCGGCTGGCGGAGCGGGCGAAGAAGACCAACCGCGACACCTGCCGCTTCGAGGTCCACTCGGACGGCCACGCACTGCGCCAGTACCGCGACGAAGTCCACGCCCTGGCGGCGGACTTCGTCCTCGGCTCCCTCTTCGCCCGCGCCTACGCCCGCCCGGTCGCGGACGCGCTGGCGGCCCCGCCGCCGCTGGGACTGCGGATGCCCCTGGCGGCGGGCTTCGGCGGCACACCGCGCCGGTAGGGCGGCGGCGCGCCCTGGGCCATTTCGACGACAGGGCCTAGTCGGGGAGGAGGGTGCCGCGCTTGCTCAGGAGGAACTTCTTGAAGGCCGCGACCGGGGCCGTGTCCGGGTGGCCGTCGAGCCAGGCCACACCGATCTCGCGGACCGCGCGCGGCGCCGTCACCGTGAGCTCGACGACGCCGGGCCGCGGCACCGCGGGCGGCGGCAGCAGGGCGACGCCGAGCCCCGCCGCGACCAGGCCGCGCAGGGTCTCCGCCTCCTCCCCCTCGAAGGCGACGCGCGGCGTGAAGCCCGCCTCGGCGCACAGGTCGTCCGTGATGCGCCGCAGCCCGTAGCCGGGCTCCAGGGTCACGAAGGTCTCCTCCGCCGCCTCCGCGAGCCGGACCCGCTTGCGGGAGGCGAGCCGGTGGTCGTCGGGGACGACGAGCCTCAGGCGCTGTTCGTCCAGCCGGCGGGCCACGAGGTCGGGGGCGTCCGGGACGGGCGAGGTCAGACACAGGTCCAGGTCACCGGCGCGCAGCCGCTCGATCATGGCCTCGCCGTAGTTCTGGACGAGGGTGAAGCGGACCCTGGGATGGTCCACCCGGAAGGCGCGGATGAGCCCGGGCACGGTCTCGGAGCCCATCGTGTGGAGGAAGCCGAACGCGACCCGCCCCGCCGTCGGGTCCGCGTCCGCCCGTACGGAGTCGGCCGCCCGCTCCACCTCCGCGAGCGCCCGCTCGGCGGAGCCGAGGAACGTCCGGCCGGCCGGGGTGAGCGAGACCGTCCGGCCCTTGCGGGCGAAGAGGGCCACCCCCAGGTCCTGTTCGAGCCGGACCATCGCCCGCGAGAGCGTCGACTGCGGCACGCCCATCTCGGCCGCCGCCCTGGTCACATGCTCGTGCCGGGCCACCGCCGCGAAGTACGCGAGCCGAGGCGCGAGCAGCAGCCCCATGTCTTCTTCGTAACTACTCGGTGACAGCCGACCCTGTGACCTGTACTCATGCACCATAGGAACGATTACAGCAGTTCCATGCATTGGACGCATGAAACGAATCGTCCTACGTTCGAGACATGCCTTCCGCCAGTACCAAGGCGGCCGCCACCAGCACGGTCGCCGACACCCGCCTCGCCCCCGGAGCCCCCGGTCACCGCCGGATGAGTTTCGCGCTCTTCGCCGCCGGTCTCGCCGCCTTCGCGCTCCTCTACTCCACCCAGGCCCTCCTCCCCGCGATCTCCGCCGAGTTCGGCGCGAGCGCCTCCGCCGCCTCCTGGACGGTCTCCGCCGCGACGGGCGCCCTCGCCCTCCTCGTCCTGCCGATGAGCGCCCTGTCCGAGCGCTTCGGCCGACGCCGGATGATGACCGTCTCGCTGGCCGTCGCAGTCGGCGTCGGACTGCTGGTCCCCTTCGCCCCGAGCCTGGAGTGGCTGGTCGCCCTGCGCGCCGTCCAGGGCGCGGCGCTCGCGGGGCTTCCGGCCTCGGCGATGGCGTTCCTGGCCGAGGAGGTGCGGCCCAAGGCGCTGGTCGCCGCGATCGGTCTGTTCGTCGCGGGCAACTCGATCGGCGGCATGAGCGGCCGGATCGTCACCGGCTGGGTGGCCCAGATGTGGGGCTGGCGCGCCGGACTGCTCGCGGTCGGTCTGATGGCGGTGGCCTGCGCGGTCGCCTTCCGGGTCCTCATCCCCAAGGCCCGCCACTTCACCCCGGGTTCGCTCAACCCGAAGCGGCTCGCGGCGACGGTCCGCGGCCACCTCGCCGATCCGCTCCTGATGCGTCTGTACGCGATCGGCGCCCTGTTCATGACGGTGTTCGGCGCGGTGTACACCGTGATCGGCTACCGGCTGGTCGAGGCCCCGTTCTCGCTCCCCCAGGGCGTCATCGGCTCGATCTTCCTGGTCTACCTGGTCGGCACGGCCTCCTCGGCCGCCGCGGGCAGGCTGGTCGGCCGTCTCGGCCGGCGCGGGGCGCTCTACCTGGCCGTCTCCACCACCGCGGCAGGCCTGCTGCTCTCGCTCTCCGACGCCCTCGCCGCCGTCCTGCTCGGCCTGGTCCTGATCACGGCCGGCTTCTTCGCCGGGCACGCGGTCGCCTCCTCCTCGGTGAGCCGGACCGCGAAGACCGGCCGCGCGCAGGCCTCGGCGCTCTATCAGTCCGCCTACTACATCGGCAGCAGCGTGGGCGGCACGCTCGGCGCGATCGCCTTCCACTCCGGCGGCTGGGCCGGCACGGTCCTCCTGGGCATCGTCGCGGTCCTCGGCGTCGTGTCGATCACCCTGTACGGCAGTCACAGCGCGCGGGCCGAGGCACGGCGGGTCCAGCTCCGTACGGCGCACTGAATCGATACCCGATCCGTTACAACCAGAACGCTCCCCCGCTCGTCATGAGTCATAGGACCCAAGGGGGAGTTGGTGATCATGCACGGGATAAAGAAGCGGGCGGGGATCGTCCTCGGCATCACCTCGATGGTGGTGCCGCTGACGGTCGCCCTCGGCTCGGGTACGGCCCAGGCGGCGTCGTGCAACGTGACGACGGGGCCGTACCAGAAGCAGGTGGAGAAGTTCCTCGGGCGGACGGCGGACGGGAAGCAGTCGCTCGCCGACTGCAAGGCCATCCAGTCGTTCCAGCGCACGCACGGCATCACCCCGACCATGGGGTACGCGGGGCCGCTGACCTGGCGGACGATGGACACGATGCTGCAGCAGAAGGCGGCCGGCAAGAACCCGAACAAGGCCGGGAAGTGTCCGACCAACAAGGGCCGGATCGCCTGCGTCGACCTGACGCGGCAGCTGTCCTGGATCCAGGACGGCTCGAAGCTGAAGTTCGGCCCGGTACCGGTCCGTACGGGCAAGGACGGCACCGAGACCCGCACCGGCGCCAAGAAGATCTACTGGCGCAACATCAACCACTGGTCGACGATCTACCACGTGTCCATGCCGTACTCGCAGTTCTTCGACGGCGGCCAGGCCTTCCACTCCACCACCAAGTCCATGTGGAACCCGCCGGGTTCCGGCGGCTGCGTCAACATGCGTCCGGCCGACGCCAAGGCCTACTGGAACCTGCTCAGGAACGGCGACGACGTGTACGTCTACGGACGGAAGCCGGGAACCTGACCCCTGTTGTCAGTGGGCTGCGGTAGCTTCCCCTCATCGGCACAGCACCGGTGCCGGTGAGGGGCGAGTGGGGTGGACCTGCATGAGTGACCTGGCGACCGAGGACCGGAACTCCGAGCTGGAGAAGTACCGCACAGAGCTGACCGGTTACTGCTATCGGATGCTCGGATCCTCCTTCGAGGCCGAGGACGCCGTCCAGGACACGATGGTCCGCGCCTGGCGTTCCTTCGACTCCTTCGAGGGGCGCTCCAGTCTGCGCTCCTGGCTCTACCGCATCGCGACGAACGTCTGCCTGGACTCGCTCAACGCGGGGAACAGGCGGGCCCGGCCGATGGACCTGACGGCCGCGACGCCCGTCGCCCAGGCCCAGCTGAACGCCCGGCCGGAGATCACGTGGCTGGAGCCGGTCCCGGACGGCCGGGTGCTCCCCTCGGTGGCCGACCCGGCCGAGACCGCGGTGTCCCGCGAGACCGTGCGGCTGGCGTTCGTCGCCGCCCTCCAGCACCTGCCGCCGAAGCAGCGGGCCGTGCTGATCCTGCGCGAGGTGCTCGCCTGGAAGGCCGGCGAGGTCGCCGAGCTGCTCGACACCTCGGTCGCCTCGGTCAACAGCGCGCTCCAGCGGGCGCGCGCGACGATCGCCGAGAACGAGCCGGCGGCCTCGGACCCCGCGGACCCGCTGGACGAGGAGCAGAAGGAGCTCCTGGAGCGCTACGTCGCGGCCTTCGAGGGGTACGACATGAAGGCGCTGACCGCGCTCCTCCACGAGGACGCGACGATGTCCATGCCGCCGTACGACCTGTGGCTGCGCGGCCACGACGACATCGTGGGCTGGATGCTGGGGGTCGGCGACGTCTGCCGGGGCTCGAAGCTGGTGCCGACCGTGGCGAACGGTTCGCCGGCGTTCGCGCACTACCACCCGGACCCGGAGGGCGGTTACAGCCCGTGGGCCCTGATCGTCCTGGAGATGCGGGACGGCAAGGTCGGCGGGATGGACTTCTTCCTGGACACCAAGCGGTGGTTCCCGCTGTTCGACCTTCCGGAGCGCCTGGAGGCGTAGTCAGACGAGGAGGTCGGCGAGCCCGACCAGGCCGAGGAGCAGCCGCAGCTCACGGCCGGCGCCCTCGAACCGCAACCGATGCCCGGCCCGCCCGGCGGTGAGCCGCAGACGGGCGAGGGCGTCGACGGCGGCGAGATCGGCGTGCGCCAGCCCGCCGACGTCGCAGATCACGTCGGCGGGCGGCGCCCCTTCGAGCAGGGCGCACAGCCGGGCGACCTCCTCGGGGGTGGCGCGGGGGGCGAGGGTCAGTACGAGCGGTTGACTGGTGTCCACACCAGGAAGACCCGCGCCGCGGGCGGAACTCATCGGAGCCCCGCAGGGGGCGCCTAGATCGGGAACGTGCCGGTGTCGATCGTCAGGTCGAAGGGGGCGGGGAGGTGGATCTCCTCGCCGAACTTCACGGCGCGCAGCACCCGGTAGACGTCGCTCCGCGGTTCGCCGAACAGGGTCACCGTCGGGCCACCTGGTGCCCACCGATCGATGAGCAGATACAGCGGCACGCCTGCCGTGGCGTATCCCGCCGCTTTACTGATGCGGTCATGGTTGGCGTTCGACTGCGACGTGATCTCGACAACGAGTTCGGCTGCCGTAGCCGGGATGTA
Organism: Streptomyces sp. Je 1-79; assembly: GCF_025195125.1. GTDB lineage: Bacteria > Actinomycetota > Actinomycetes > Streptomycetales > Streptomycetaceae > Streptomyces. Next base: position 17,972 of record NZ_JAMGSL010000023.1, on the reverse strand, counting down.
GTGGCCAGGTTCGTCGAGAGCCACTTCGGGGGTCACCAACAGGTCTGGAATGTACATCCCCGAGCGCGTCGGGATGGCGACCGCCTGAGTCTGGTAAACGCCCCAATCCTCGGGAATCGCCTGATACAGCCGACGCTGGAGCTTGTTGGCGATGCCGTTGTGCTGGTTGGCGGGCGAAGGCGCCACGGTGATGATCCCCTCGATGATCTCCACCTTGCAGCCCTCGGGCCAGTCCATCTCGTGCCAGAGACGGACGAGGTCGTCCCAGCCCTGCCCGGGCTCGACGGCGAGTGCGCCCATGGTGTGCTCCTCAGTCGGTCGTCACCGATCCCAGCATGCCGAACGGGACCGGTGGCGGTCCACCGGTCCCGTTCACCCGGAATGTGTTAGGGGCATAGTCCTCAGGCGATGCGGTCCAGGACGATCGGGTTCGGGGTGAACGCCGTGCCCTCGGGCGCGATGTCCCAGGAGGCGTCCAGGGACTTCAGGGCGTAGTCGAACTTCTCCGGGGTGTCCGTGTGGAGGGTCAGCAGCGGCTGGCCCGCCGTGACCGTGTCGCCCGGCTTCGCGTGGAGCTCGACGCCCGCGCCCGCCTGCACCGGGTCCTCCTTGCGGGCGCGGCCCGCGCCGAGCCGCCAGGCGGCGATGCCGATGTCGTACGCGTCGAGGCGGGTCAGGACTCCCGAGGAAGAGGCCGTCACGACGTGCTGCTCGCGGGCGACCGGCAGGGTCGCGTCCGGGTCGCCGCCCTGGGCCGCGATCATGCGGCGCCAGACGTCCATCGCCGTACCGTCCGCCAGCGCCTTCGCCGGGTCCGCGTCCTTGATACCGGCCGCGTCGAGCATCTCGCGCGCCAGCGCGATCGTCAGCTCGACGACGTCCGCCGGGCCGCCGCCCGCCAGGACCTCGACCGACTCGCGGACCTCCAGGGCGTTGCCGGCGGTCAGGCCGAGCGGGGTCGACATGTCGGTGAGCAGTGCGACCGTCTTCACGCCGCTGTCCGTGCCCAGGCCGACCATCGTGTGGGCCAGCTCCTGCGCGTCCGCGAGGTTCTTCATGAAGGCGCCGGAGCCGACCTTCACGTCCAGGACCAGCGAACCCGTGCCCTCGGCGATCTTCTTCGACATGATCGAGGAGGCGATCAGCGGGATCGCCTCCACCGTGCCGGTGACGTCGCGCAGCGCGTAGAGCTTCTTGTCCGCGGGCGCCAGGCCGTCGCCCGCCGCGCAGATCACCGCGCCGGTCGTGTCCAGGACGTTCAGCATCTCCTCGTTGGAGAGCAGCGCGCGCCAGCCGGGGATCGACTCCAGCTTGTCGAGCGTGCCGCCGGTGTGGCCGAGGCCCCGGCCCGAGAGCTGCGGGACGGCCGCGCCGCAGGCGGCGACGAGCGGGGCGAGCGGGAGGGTGATCTTGTCGCCGACACCGCCGGTGGAGTGCTTGTCGGAGGTGGGGCGGGAGAGCGAGGAGAAGTCCATGCGCTCGCCGCTCGCGATCATCGCGGCGGTCCAGCGGGCGATCTCCGCGCGGTTCATGCCGTTGAGCAGGATGGCCATGGCCAGGGCGGACATCTGCTCGTCTGCGACCACACCGCGGGTGTAGGCGTCGATGACCCAGTCGATCTGCTCCGGGCTCAGCTCGCCCTTGTCCCGCTTGGTGCGGATGACGGAGATGACGTCCATGGTGGTGCCTCTTTCTACGCGCATAGAGGGGGAAAGGAGGAGCGGCCCTTCCCATCGTGCCGGAAGGGCCGCTCCGCTGTGTTACTTCGCGAGGTGGCCGGGGCCGAAGGCCTGCGGGAGCATCTCGGCCAGCGTGACGAACCCGGCCGGGGTCTCCAGGACGAGTTCGGCGCCGCCGAACTCGTACAGCAGCTGCCGGCACCGTCCGCACGGCACCAGGGGCCCGCCCTGGCCGTCCACGCAGACGAAGTGGGTCAGCCGGCCGCCGCCGGTCGCCTGGAGCTGCGAGACGAGCCCGCACTCCGCGCACAGCCCGATGCCGTACGAGGCGTTCTCCACGTTGCAGCCGGAGACCACCCGTCCGTCGTCGACGAGCGCGGCGGCGCCGACCGGGTAACCGGAGTACGGGGCGTAGGCACGGGACATGGCGTCCCTGGCCGTGACCCGCAGCAGCTCCCAGTCGGGCTCCCGGCCGGCGGGCGTCACTTGCCCTCGCCCTTGCGGTACCGCATGCCGTCCGCCTTGGGCATCCGCAGACGCTGCGCGGAGAGCGACAGCACCAGCAGGGTCACGACGTACGGGGTCGCGCTGACGAACTCGACCGGGACGGTCTCGGTACCGAGGTACCAGATGAAGACGCCGACACCGATGACGATGGCGATCGACGAGGTGATCCAGCGCTTCTTGTACGCCTTCCACGCGGCGATGGCCACGAGCGCGGCGAACAGCAGCAGGAGCAGCGCGTGCACGGACTCGCCGCCGCTGCGCAGCTGGAGCGCGTCGGCGAAGCCGAACAGGCCCGCGCCCATGGCGAGGCCGCCCGGCCGCCAGTTGCCGAAGATCATCGCCGCGAGGCCGATGTAACCGCGGCCGCCGGTCTGGCCCTCGTTGTAGATGTGCGAGGTGACCAGCGAGAGGAAGGCGCCACCGAGACCGGCGAGACCGCCGGAGACGATCACGGCGATGTACTTGTACTTGTAGACGTTGACGCCCAGCGACTCGGCGGCGATCGGGTTCTCACCGCAGGAGCGCAGCCGCAGACCGAACGAGGTCTTCCACAGCACGAAGAACGTGCCGATCACCAGCAGCACGGCGAGGATCGTGACCAGCGAGAGGTTGGTGACCAGACCGCCGAGGATGCCGGCGACGTCCGAGACCAGGAACCAGTGGTGCTTCTCGATGTCGGCCAGCCAGTCGGAGAGACCTGGCACGGTGACCGAGGTGATCTCGTCGGCCGGCGGGGACTGCTTGGGGCTGCCGCCCTTGGCCGCGGCCTCGCCGGTGTTGAACCACAGCTTGGCGAGGTAGGTGGTGAAACCGACGGCCAGGATGTTGATCGCGATGCCCGAGATGATGTGGTCGACGCCGAAGGTGACGGTGGCGACCGCGTGCAGCAGACCGCCGAGCATGCCGCCCACGACGCCGGCGAGGATGCCGAGCCAGGGGCTGGTCTGCCAGCCGGCCCAGGCACCGAAGAAGGTGCCGAGGATCATCATGCCTTCGAGGCCGATGTTGACCACGCCCGCGCGCTCGGCCCACAGACCGCCGAGACCGGCGAGGCCGATCGGCACCGCGAGCGAGAGCGCGGCGCTGATCTGGCCGGCGGAGGTGAGGTCCTGCGCCCCGGTGATGGCCCGGACGGCGGAGAGGGCGATGAGCCCGCCCGCGACGATCAGCAGGATCCAGGGAAGGGAGAGGCGGGTGCGGCCGCCCTTGCCACCGGACGCCTTGGGCGCGGCGGGCGGCGGGGTGGAAGTCGCCGTGGCGGTCACGCCGACACCTCCGTCGAGTTGTTGGAACGGGCCTGGGCCGCGAGCTTCTCGCCGACCTGACGCTGCTGGCGCTTGATGCCGTAGCGGCGGACGACTTCGTAGGCGATGACGACGCAGAGGACGATGACGCCCTGCATGACGCCGACGATCTCCCGGTCGTAGTCCTCGAACTCCAGCTGCTGGCCGCCGCGCTCCAGGAAGGCCCAGAGGATCGCGGCGAGCGCGATGCCGATCGGGTGGTTGCGGCCGAGGAGGGCGATCGCGATACCGGTGAATCCGATGCCGACGGGGAAGCCGCCGCCGTACTCGTACGAGTCGTTGAGCAGGGTCGGCATACCGATCAGACCGGCCATGCCGCCCGAGATCAGCATGGAGGTGACGACCATCTTCTTGACGTTGACACCACTGGCCGCGGCGGCGGTGTCGGACTGGCCGACGGTGCGCAGGTCGAAGCCGAAGCGGGTGCGGGCGAGCGTGAACCAGTACGCGACGCCGGCGATGGCCGCGACGACGACGAAGCCGTAGATCGGGGTCGGCGTGGTCGGGAACTCGAAGAAGTGCGAGGACTCCGGGAGCGCGCTCGTGGCGACCTCGGTGCCGGCCGCGTCCAGGTGGCCGAGGCGGCCGGGCTGGAGCAGGTAGCCGATGATCGCGGTCGCGATGAAGTTCAGCATGATCGTCGAGACGACCTCGCTGACGCCCCGGGTGGTCTTCAGGACACCGGCGATGCCCGCCCACATGGCGCCGACGATCATCGCGGTGATGATGATCAGCGGGATCTGGACGATGCCCGGCAGGGTCAGCGCGCCACCGACGGCGGCGGCGAAGAAGGCCGCGAGACGGTACTGACCGTCGACACCGATGTTGAACAGGTTCATGCGGAAGCCGATGGCCACCGCGACGCCCGCCAGGTAGTACGTCGTCGCCTTGTTGATGATGTAGACCTGGCTGTCCGACTTGATGCCGTAGTCGAACATGATGCCGAAGGCGCTGAACGGCTCCTTGCCGGTGGCCGCGAGCACCAGTGCGGTGATCAGGAAGGCGGCGACGATCGCGAGCAGCGGCGCCGCGATGCCCAGGAGCACCCGCTCCTTGTCGAACTTCTTCATCGGGCCTCGTCCTCCGGGCCGTCGGTGCCCTCAGGGCTCTCATCGTGCTCAAGGTGGCCGGCGGCGGCGCCGGTCATGGCCGAGCCCAGCTCCTCCGGCGTGATGGTCGCCGGGTCGGCGTCGGCGACCAGACGCCCGCGGTACATGACGCGCAGGGTGTCGGAGAGGCCGATCAGCTCGTCGAGGTCGGCGGAGATCAGCAGGACCGCCAGGCCCTCCCGGCGCGCCGCGCGGATCTGGTCCCAGATCTGCGCCTGCGCGCCGACGTCCACGCCACGGGTGGGGTGCGCGGCGATCAGCAGCTTGGGGTCGTGGCTCATCTCGCGGCCGACGATCAGCTTCTGCTGGTTTCCGCCGGACAGGGAGGCAGCGGTGACCTCGATGCCGGGGGTACGGACGTCGTACTCGCGGACGATCCGCTCGGTGTCCTTGCGGGCGGCCTTGAGGTCGAGGATGGCGCCCTTGGAGTTGGGCTTCTCGGTGACGTGGCCGAGGATGCGGTTCTCCCAGAGGGGGGCCTCCAGGAGCAGACCGTGCCGGTGGCGGTCCTCGGGGATGCAGCCGATGCCGTCCTCACGCCGCTTGCGCGTCGGGGCGGACGAGATGTCGGCGCCGTCGAGGGTCACGACACCCCGGTCGGCGTTGCGCATGCCCATGATCGTGTCGACGAGCTCGGACTGGCCGTTGCCCTCGACGCCGGCGATGCCGAGCACCTCACCCTTGTGAATGGTGAGGGTGATGTCGTCGAGGACCGCACGGACCACGCCGTCGGGGTCGACAGCGCTGAGCGACAGATCCTCGACCGTCAGCATCGGCACGTCGGTGACCGTCGACTCGCGGGTCTCCGGGGAGGGCAGCTCGGCGCCGACCATCAGCTCGGCGAGCTGCTTGGTGGTGGTGTGCTGCGGGTCGGCGGTGCCGACCGTGGTGCCGCGCCGGATGACGGTGATCTCGTCGGCCACCGACAGGACCTCGCCCAGCTTGTGCGAGATGAAGATGACCGTCAGGCCCTCGGCCTTGAGCTCGCGCAGGTTGTCGAAGAGCGCGTCGACCTCCTGCGGGACGAGCACGGCGGTCGGCTCGTCGAGGATCAGGGTGCGGGCGCCGCGGTAGAGGACCTTGAGGATCTCCACGCGCTGACGGTCGGCCACACCGAGGTCCTCGACGAGGACGTCGGGACGGACGCCGAGGCCGTACGCGTCGGAGATCTCCTTGATCTTGGCGCGGGCCTTGTCACCGATGCCGTACAGCTTCTCGGAGCCGAGGACGACGTTCTCGAGGACCGTGAGGTTGTCCGCGAGCATGAAGTGCTGGTGCACCATGCCGACGCCGCGGACGATGGCATCGCCGGGGCTGTGGAACGTCACCTGCTCGCCGTCGACCGTGATGGTGCCCTCGTCCGGCTTCTGCATGCCGTAGAGGATCTTCATCAGGGTCGACTTGCCCGCGCCGTTCTCGCCCACGAGGGCGTGCACGGTGCCGCGGCGCACGGTGATGTCGATGTCGTGGTTGGCCACGACTCCGGGGAAACGCTTGGTGATGCCGCGGAGTTCTACGGCGTTCGGACTGCTGGGGCTGGAGGCTTTGATGACGCACTCTCCTAGGCAGGGAGCGTGAGGAGGATTCGGCGGGAGACGCAGGCGCTGTCGGTGGCGAAAAATACCCTGTGGGCCGCGCGCTACGCGCGTAGCATCAGGAAAATCGTTCAACTGCCCGCGGGCATACGCGTGAAGGGGGCCCGGAGTGTCGGCCGAAGCCGCTCTCCGGGCCCCCCTCCGACGGATGTCAGAGGGTCGTGGCGACCTTGATCTGACCGTCGACGATCTTCTTCTTGGCCTCGTCCAGCTTGGCCTGGATGTCCGTGAGGTGGCCACCCGTGGTGGTGAGGGAGACACCGTTCTCGGCGAGCGAGTAGACGTGCGTGCCGGTCAGCGGCTTGCCGTCCTGGACGGACTTGACGAGCTCGAACACACCGGTGTCGACGTTCTTGACGACCGAGGTGAGGATCGAGCCGGCGTACTTCGACAGGGCCGGGTCCTTGGCCTGGTCCGAGTCGACGCCGATCGCCCAGGTGCCGGACTTGGCGGCGACGGCCTCGATGGCGCCGGCGCCGGAACCGCCCGCGGCGGCGTAGATGACGTCGATGCCCTTGTCGAGCATGCCCTTCGCGGCGGCCTTGCCCTTGTCCGGAGCACCGAAGCCGGACATGTCCGTGCCGGTGGACAGGTACTGGATCTGGACCGTGGCGTTCGGGTTGGTGTCCTTGACGCCCTGCTGGAAGCCGGCGGCGAACTTCTTGATCAGCGGGATGTCGACGCCGCCGATGAAGCCGATCTTGCCGTCCTTGGACTTGAGGGCGGCCGCGACACCGGCGAGGTACGAGCCCTGCTCCTCGGTGAAGACGATCGAGTCGACGTTCTTCAGGTCGGAGACCGAGTCGACGAGGCCGAAGGTGGTCTTCGGGAACTTGGCAGCGGTCTTGTCGATCGCGTCCTTGTAGGCGAAGCCGACACCGATGACGGGGTTGTAGCCGCCCTCGGCGAGGGAGGCGAGGCGCTGCTCGCGGTCGGCCGGGGTCTCACCGGTCTTGGCGGTGAGCTCCTTGGTCTCGACACCCAGGTCGGCCTTGGCCTTGTCGAGGCCGCGGGCGGCGGAGTCGTTGAACGAGTTGTCGCCACGACCGCCGACGTCGTAGGCCATACCGACCTTGATGGTGCCCGAGTCGGAACCGGAGTCGGTGGACGACTCACCACAAGCGGTGGCCGTGAGAGCGAGGGCCGCGGTCACTGCGGACGCGGAAACGATCTTGGATACCCGGCGCAAGAGGAGGGTCCCTTCGAGACTGACCGAAAGCGCCTCTTCCGGCGCTGGTTTCGCGTGGATCGTAACGCGCGTAGATGTCAGTTAAAGACCCGTTCATGAGTCGTTATCGGATCGTCGCGAACCGGCCAGGAAGGCCACCGACGGCGTCCGGCCCGGCACGCCCGGTTATACACCCTGGTACCGGGGTTCGGGCTGGTCCCGCGCGACGGCACGCGGGCGGCTGGGCCGGACGGATGAACCGTTCTCCGGCGTGTTCAGAGCCTCGGAGCGGCGTCGATCAGGGCCGCGGCGGTGAAGAGCTCGACGCCGACCTCGATCGCCGCCTCGTCCACGTCGAAGTCGCCGCGGTGGAGGTCCCGGCGTGTCGGGTCACCAGGGGTACGGACGCCCAGGCGGGCCATGGCGCCCGGGACATGCTCCAGGTACCAGGAGAAGTCCTCGCCGCCCAGGCTCTGCTCGGTGTCCTCCACCTGCTCCGCTCCGCGGCGGGCGGTCATGGCGTCGCGGAGCAGCTCGGTGATGACCGGGTCGTTGACGACCGGCGGGACTCCGCGCACGTAGTTGATGGTCGACTTGGCGCGGTGGAGGGTGGCGATCTCGTCGATCGCGGCGTGCACCAGGTCCGGGGCCTCGCGCCAGCCGGGGAGGTCGAGGCAGCGGACGGTGCCGGAGAGCTCGGCGTGCTGCGGGATGACGTTGCAGGCGTGGCCGGCCTCGATACGGCCCCAGGTCACCGCGAGCCCGGAACGGGCGTCCACCCGGCGGGCGAGCAGCGCGGGGACGTCGACGGCGATCCGGGCGGCGGCGGTGACCAGGTCGGTGGTGAGGTGCGGGCGGGCCGTGTGGCCGCCGGGGCCGTCGAGGGTGACCTCGAGCCGGTCGCAGGCGGAGGTGATGGGCCCGGGGCGCAGGCCGATCCGGCCGGCGTCCACCTTCGGGTCGCAGTGCACGGCGATGATCCGGCCGACCCCGTCCAGTACCCCGGACTCGATGGCGTCGGCGGCGCCGCCGGGCAGCACCTCCTCGGCGGGCTGGAAGATCAGCCGTACGGCGTTGGGAAGCAGCCCCTGCCGGTCGAGCTCGGCGAGGACCAGCCCGGCGCCCAGGACGGTCGTGGTGTGGACGTCGTGACCGCAGGCGTGGGCGCGGTTGGGCACGGTGGAGCGGTACGGGACGGTCTTCACGTCCGGGATGGGCAGCGCGTCGATGTCGGCGCGGATCGCCAGCATGGGCCGCTCGCGGTTCCAGGTGCCGATGTCGCACACCAGGCCGGTGCCCGTGGCGAGGATCCTGGGCATGAGTCCCGCGGCCTCGAGACGGGCCTTGAGGGCCGCGGTCGTACGGAACTCCTGGTTGCCGAGCTCGGGGTGCATGTGCAAGTCGCGGCGGAAGGCGATCAGTTCGGCGCGCAGCGACGGGGACAGCGTTCCGGGCAGAGCGACGGAGCCGGGCTCACGGGACTTCAACTGGTTCACCTTTTGAAGGGTAGGCCCCTTCAGAGATCAACTGCCCGTTGATCACGAAAAGTTCAGCCCGTTAGGGGAAAGAATCTCGGTTTACCAGGCTTGACGACCATCCCGTGTGGGTAAGCTCACCCGAATTCGAGCCGTTGTGAGGACTGTGCGGTGAGGCGGTCGACCTCGTGGGCCGCCGTGCCCGCGACACCGGCCAGGAAGCCCTGCGCCCGCGGGGACGCGTTCTCCTTGAGCCACTCGGGCGCGATCTCGCAGACGGCGACCTTCACCCCCGTGCCGGCCAGGGCCAGCGGCAGGGTGTGTACGACGGTCGAGGGAAAACTGACCACCGTACGGCCGATCGGGCCACGCCGGGCGATCAGCTCCAGCGGCAGGTCGGGCCGGACGATCTCCAGACCGGTCTCCACGGCGATCCGGTGCAGCTTCTCGGTGGCCTCACGGCGGTGCGCGAAGTAACGGGTGGCGCCGTGGGTACGGGCCAGCTCGGCGACGACCCCCGCGTACTGGTCGGGATCGACCACACCCGTCTCGACCAGCGAGGTGCCGACCAGGTCCGCGCCCTTGGTGAGGCGGGGCGGGCCGAACCGGGACCGGGTCCAGGCGAAGGTGTTCGGGGTGACGGTGGTGCCGGGCGGCGGTTCGACCGGGAGCGAGGTGAAGATCTCGACGGTACGGCGCGGGGTGGGGGCGAGCTTGCGGCGCGCGGCGGCGGTGACCGGGGCGAGCGCGAACTCGCGGGGCCCCCGGCTGCCGCGCCGGTGCCAGCGCACCAGCCGCTCGCCACGGGCTAGTTGGGCGGCGTACTCCATGGTCGCGGTGCCGTCGTCGACGACGGTCAGCCGCTTCGGCGCGAAGAGCGTGAGCAGGAGCTGGACGTAGCGGGAGAACGGGTCCCCGACGATCACGCGCTCCGCCGTCCGCAGCAGCGGAGCGAGCTCCCGCAGCGTCCGCAGGAGGGAGCCGCGGGCGCCGCGGGCCTCCTGCCAGTGGACCGTGAACCCGTCGTCGCGGGCCAGCTGGGCCATCCGGCGCAGCTGGCCGCGCGACATGGGGTCGGTCGGCGAGAGCACGACGAGGGTGAGGTCCGCCGGGGCCCCCGCCGGACCCGCCCCGCCAAGAGGAGGGGCGGAGTCCGGCTCCTGGGAGCCGGCGGGTGTCGCGGCCCCCCGGCCGTCGGGGGCGGTCGTGCCCCCGACGGCGAGGGACTGGGCGTGCGCCCACTCCAGGACGTTCAGGAGCTGCACCGGGCTCTCGACGAACGCCAGCCGGCCGGTCATGCGGCGACAGACCCCTGGACCCGGCGGAGCTTCTTCATGGGGCCGAGCTCCGACTCGTAGACCTTCTTGACGCCGTCACCGAGCGCGGTCTCGATGGTGCGGATGTCGCGGACCAGGCGCTGCAGGCCCTGCGGCTCGACGGAGGCGGCCTGGTCGGAGCCCCACATGGCGCGGTCGAGGGTGATGTGACGCTCGACGAAGGTGGCGCCGAGCGCGACGGCGGCCAGCGTGGTCTGGAGGCCCGTCTCGTGGCCGGAGTAGCCGATCGGGACGTTCGGGTACTCCTCCTTCAGCGTGTTGATCACGGTGAGGTTGAGCTCCTCGGCCTTCGCCGGGTACGTGGACGTCGCGTGGCAGAGCAGGATGTTGTCGCTGCCCAGGACCTCGACGGCGTGGCGGATCTGCTTCGGCGTCGACATGCCCGTGGAGAGGATGACCGTACGGCCGGTGGCGCGCAGCGAGCGCAGCAGCTCGTCGTCGGTGAGGGAGGCGGAGGCGACCTTGTGGGCCGGGACGTCGAACTTCTCCAGGAAGGTGACGGCCTCGGTGTCCCACGGGGAGGCGAACCAGTCGATGCCGCGCTTCTCGCAGTGCTCGTCGATGGCGCGGTACTCGTCCTCGCCGAACTCCACGCGGTGGCGGTAGTCGATGTAGGTCATCCGGCCCCAGGGGGTGTCGCGCTCGATGTCCCACTGGTCGCGCGGGGTGCAGATCTCGGGCGTGCGCTTCTGGAACTTCACGGCGTCGCAGCCGGCCTCGGCGGCCACGTCGATCAGCGCGAGGGCGTTCTCGAGGTCGCCGTTGTGGTTGATGCCGATCTCACCGGTGATGTAGACGGGGTGGCCGGGGCCCGCGGTCTTGCTGCCGAAGGTGCGGAGGCGAGTGGTCATGGTTCTGGTGTTCCTTAGGAGTTGGGGGTGTGGAGCTCGGGTCCGAGAAGCCAGGCCGCGATCTCGCGGACGGCTCCGGAGCCACCGGGGGTGAGGGTCACCGCACGGGCGGCGGCCCGTACGGAGTCGTGCGCGCTCGCCACCGCGACGGGCCAGCCGACGAGGTGGAAGCACGGAAGGTCGTTGACGTCGTTGCCGGCGTAGAGGACGCGCTGCGGGTCGATGCCCTGTTCCTCGCACCACTGCTTGAGGGCGAGGTCCTTGCGGTCGATGCCGTGCAGGACGGGGATCCTGAGCTTGCGGGCCCGGGCGGCGACGACGGCGTTCTGCTCGGTCGAGAGGATCAGGACCGGCATGCCGGCGCGGCGCAGGGCGGCGATGCCGAGGCCGTCGCCGCGGTGCGCGGAGACGAACTCGTGCCCCTCGGAGTCGAGGTGGACACGGTCGTCGGTCTGCGTGCCGTCGAAGTCGAGGACCACGGCGTCGACCTCGTCGAAGCCGGGCGTGACCGGGGTGTCGAGCAGCGGCGCGAGCGCCTGGGCACGGGCCAGGTCGTGCGGGTCGTCGATCTCCAGGACCCGGGCGGGATCGGTGACGACGAGGCCGGTGGTGCCGAAGAAGCGGTGCCGGTGGGTACGGAAGCCCTCGGCGGTCATCGCGTAGACGGCGCCGGTCTCCAGGTACTCGGCCTCCCGGTCCTGCCGGCGGGGGCGGTGCGCCTTGTCGTGGTTGACGCCGTAGCCGCCCCCCGCGCCGGTGTCGTCGAGCTCCTCGCGCCAGAGGAAGCCGTGGCTCGGGGCCACCGTCAGGGCGGTGTCGGCCGCGCCCGAGGCGACGCGCTCGGCGGCCTCGTTCACCTCGCCCGCCGTGATGAAGGGGCTCGTGCACTGGACGAGGAGGACCACGTCCGCGCGGCGCCCGCTGGTCGCCTCGAAGGCGTCCATCGCGTGCAGGACGGCCGACTCGCTGGTCGCCGTGTCGCCCGCGATAGCGGCCGGGCGGTGGATCGCCTCCGCGCCGGCCGCGCGGGCCGCCGAGGCGATCGCCGCGTCGTCCGTGGAGACGACGACGTCCGTGACCAGGGGGGCACCGAGACACGCGCGGACCGCGCGGGAGACCAGGGGGACGCCGGCGACCGGAGCCAGGTTCTTGGCGGGGACGCCCTTGGAACCGCCCCGCGCGGGGATGACGGCAAGCACGGTCGTGGACATCACAGTTCTCCAAGGCGGCGGATGACGGGGGCCACGCGCTGCACGCCGTGGCGGTACGCGCCCCGCGCCGCCTCCCGGACGATCCGGCGCAGCCCGCTGTCGCGGGGTGCCGCCGCCGTCACGTCGAGGCGGTGGCGGGCGAGGATCCCGGGCAGGTAGCCGGGGGCCGTCTCCGCTGTGTAGTAGGGGTCGATCGGGGGCAGCGCCGGACCGGCGAGCAGCTCGGCGACCCGGTCACGGGCCGCGTCGAAGGCCTTCTCGTAGCCTCCGTCGGACGCCACGCCCTGCCGGGCGAGCCACTCCTCGTCCGGCTCCGGGCGCACGTCCGCGTCGAGCCGGTCGAAGGAGGTGAGCAGCCCCGAGCCGATGAAGTGGTGGTTGCCGAGGACCTCGCGCACGCCCATGTCGCTGAGGATCGCCGTGGGGATCCGCCGGTGGAGCGCTTCGAGCGCGGCCGTCGAGGAGACCGTGACCAGCAGGTCGGTGCGGTCCAGGACCTCGCCCATGTGTCCGTACACCAGACGGAAGTTGGGCGGGGTCTCCAGGTCGCGCACCAGCTTCTGGTACGGCAGCTCCTCCAGGTGCGTCGTGTGCTCGCCCGGCTTGGAGCGGAGCTTGAGCAGCACCTCCCGCGCCGGATGCAGCCGGGCGTGCTCGACGAGCCTGCGGAGCAGGTACGCGCGGTCGGCGCGGGTGACCGGCACGGACGGCTGGGCGGCGAAGACGAGGGTGTCCCGGCCGGCCTCGGGGGCGTAGGGCGCACCGCCGAGGAACGGCAGCGCGGCCTCCACCACCGACGAGGCGTCGGCGCCCACTCCTTCGTACACGGCGCGGAAACGCTCCGCGTCGTGGCGGGAGTTGGCGAGGACGACGTCCGCGCCGTGGCGCAGCAGGAGGCCGTCGGCGAGCTTCTCGTAGACGACTCCGACATAACCGGTGACGATCACCGGGCGGCGTTCCAGGCCCAGTTCGGCGATCCCCTGGAGGACCGCGCGGACCGTGCCGCCGACGAGGGCGAGCACGACGAGGTCGTACTCCCCGTCCCGTACCTCACGAAGGAACTCCGCGCCCGTCACCTCGCGCGGGGGCGTCGTGGACACCCCGGTCTCGGCGAGCTGCCGCGCGGTGGGCGTGGCCCGGCCCCGCAGGACGAAGCCGGTGGGCTCGGCGGCCGCGATGCGGCGCGCGGTGAGCGCGCCCCATTTCCACCGGGTGTCGGAGTCGGCGAGTACGGCGACGCGCACTCGTTCATGGGTACGTGATGGCACGTCGAGGACGCTAGAAGGGCATTTTGTTTCCCGGCCCAACTGAGCCACAACAAACGGTGAACAGAGCATCTCCGCACGCTGAAAACGGCCGGGATCGGGGGCGGTTAAGCCGCCCGCCTCTTCGTGTTCACCGAACATCCCTCTGTCGGCCAGAACGAATGCCGGGGCGGCGCCTAGCGTCGGCCGGGTGGTCAAGCTCTCCGTCGTCGTGCCGTTCTTCAACGTGCAGACATACGCCCCCGACACCCTGACAAGCCTGCGCGCGAACGCCCGCGAGGACTTCGAATTCCTTCTCGTCGACGACTGCTCGACGGACGGAACGCCGGAGATCCTCGACCGGGCCGCGCGCGAGATCCCGGGGGCCGTCCTGCTCCGGCACGAGAAGAACGAGGGGCTCGCCACCGCGCGGAACACCGGCCTCGACGCCGCCCGCGGCCGCTACCTCGCCTTCCTCGACGGCGACGACTGGCTCGCCCCCGGTCATCTGTCCCGCCTGGTGACGGCCATGGAGGAGCTGGACTGCGACTTCCTGCGCACCGACCACGTGGTGAACACGGACCGGAGCCGGTCGGTGAAGCGCGCCCCGATCGCGCGACGGGGCGAGCTGCTGCGCCCCCGGGACGCGATCCTGCCGGCCCACCGGACGACCTCGGTCGACTACCCGTACGCCTGGGCGGGGATGTACCACCGAAGGCTGCTCGACCGCGGGCTGCTCCACTTCACCCCCGGGCTGCGGACGGCGGAGGACCGGCCGTGGATCTGGAAGCTGCACCGGGAGGCGGACTCCTTCGCCGCGGTGAGCACGCTCGGGATCTTCTACCGGCGGGGAGTCTCCACCTCGCTCACGCAGATCGGCGATATCCGCCAGCTCGATTTCATCCGGGCCTTCGACCAGGTGATCGAGGAAACAGCGAACGACGTGGACGCGGACCGGCTTCTTCCGAAAGCCGTGCGTACCTATTGCGCCCTCATTTCGCACCACGTCTCCTCCATTGGACGATTCGAACCGGCGGTGGCGAAGAAATTGCGGTCGATGAGTGCGGCGGCGCTTCGGCGCATGCCGCAGGACGTGCTCGGCGAGGCCCTGTCCTCGATGGACGAGGAGCGGGCGGGCGTGCTGCGCAAGCTGCGCCGCCGCCGCGCGGGCTCCCCCGCCCCGACCGCGGGTTCGGGGGCCGCCGCGTGAGGACCACCCAGATCTTCTACGCGTCCACGCTCTACGGCGCGACGACGCTCGCCGCCGCCCTGGACAGCGGCTGCTTCGGCCCGGCCGACCGGCGGCTGCTGCTCGTCGGCAACAACGCGGCGGTACCGGAGACCACGCCCGCCCTCGACGCGATGCCCGGCTTCGAGCGGCTGCGCGGCCGCTTCGACGAGGTGCTGTCCTGGAACGAGGCGATCTCGCCGCTCCACCCGGCCGGCTGGACGCCCCGCGCGGACGACGTGCCGCTGCTCGAACGCCATCTGCGGCTGCTGTGGGGGCTCGGCGACGACCGGATCGAACTCGCCCTGGAGTCGGTGCAGGTGGCGCCGGCGCTGACGATCGCCCGGCTCTTCCCCGAGGCGGCGCTCGACGTGTACGCCGACGGTCTGATGAGCTACGGCCCGACCCGTAACAAGATCGACCCGCTGGTGGGCGACCGGGTGCGGCGGCTGCTCCATCTGGACCTGGTGCCCGGGCTCGCGCCCCTGCTGCTCGGCGAGTTCGGGCCGACGGCCGAGGTGGTGGAGACGGAGGCCTTCACCAAGGTGGTCGCGGAGCTCGCCGACTCCGCCGGCCCCGCCGCCGGGGAGGAGGGCCCGGCGCTGCTGCTCGGCCAGTACCTGGCGGCGCTCTCCCTGCTCACCCCGGCCGAGGAGGAGGAGCTGCACGTACGGATGGTCCGCGGCGCGATCGCGCGCGGGCACCGGCGGCTCGTCTTCAAACCGCACCCCACCGCGCCGGACGCCTGGACGCGGCGGCTCGCGCGGGAGGCGGAGGCGCTCGGCGCCGAACTGACCGTACTCGACCGGCCGGTGCTCGCCGAGGTGGTGTACCGGGAGCAGCGTCCCGCGCTGGTGGTGGGCTGCTTCTCGACGGCGCTGATGACGGCGCACGCCTTCTACGGGATCCCGGTGGCCCGGGTCGGCACCCGGACGCTCCTGGAGCGGCTGACCCCGTTCCAGAACAGCAACCGCGTCCCGGCCACCCTCGTCGACGTGCTCGTCCCCGACCTGGAGGAGAGCGGGGCGCCGGCCTCCCTCCCGGACGAGGAGGCCCTGAAGGGTCTGGTCGCGGCGGTCGGCTTCGCGATGCAGCCCAGGATCCGGCCGGATCTACGGGGGGCGGCGGTGGCCCATCTGTCGGGGCCGCTCGCGGAGCGGACGCGGCACTGCTTCAAGCGCCGCCGTCTCACCGTCCTGGGCCTCCCGGGCGGTCTCCCGGTCCCCCGCCACCCCAGGGTCCGCCGCCTCGCCCGCCGCGCGCTGAAGCTGAAGCGGGCGCTGGCGAAATGAGGTGGAGGTGGGGCCCGCCCGGCGAGCGTCCGGGCGGGCCCCACCTCCTGTTCGCGCCGGGCGCGGGCCGTTCGACGCCGGGCGCGGGTCGTTCGACGTCAGGCGAGTCGTTGACGTCGGGCGCGGGTCGCTCGGCGCGCCACGCGCGGGTCGTTCGCGCTAGGCGCGGGTGACGGGCTCCTGGAGTTCCGTCACCCACTTCGCGCGGTCTTCCGGGACTTCCAGGTACAGCTCGCGGGAGTACCCCGTCGAGCGGTAGCCGTTGGCGTCGATCCAGGTGGCCAGGGTCTGGACGGTCGGCAGGAGCTCCTCCATCGGCCCCCTGTGCACGACGGTCGCCGCCTCGTCCAGCCCGGGCAGCACGACGATGTCGACGCCGGCCACCTCCTCCGTACCCGCCGGGACGGTCATCCCCGCGTGGACGACGACCGAGCCGTCACCCCGCCCCGCGTCCTCGTAGTACGCGATCCCGGGGCCGAACCCCGTGATTCCCGCCGCCTCCAGGCGCCCGCACAGCTGCTCGTACAGCGGCTGGATGACCGGGCCGATCTCCCCGGGGCCGAACCCGGCCGCCACCCCGCTCAGCTCGGCGAGCCGTACCGGCGGAATGCTCTTGATCACGACGTCCTGCGTGGGCATGTGCCCCTCGCTCTCGATGGCTCGGAGCCGCGCGCCGACCTGGGCCAGCCGTCCCGCCGCCTCCGCCAGGGCCGTCTCCAGCTCGGCCTGGCGCAGGCGCAGCATGCCGCGCAGCTCCTCCGCGCCGATCTGCTCGTCGAGGATCGACCCCACCTGTTCGAGGGTGAAGCCGAGCTCCTTGAGCGCGATGACGCGGTTGAGGCGGGCGAGCTGGTCCGCCTCGTAGAAGCGGTAGCCGCTGTGGGGGTCGACGTGGGCCGGGCGCAGCAGTCCGATGGCGTCGTAGTGGCGCAGCATCCGGACCGACACCCGCCCGTGCCGGGCGAAGTCTCCGATGGTGAACATGACGACTCCTACGGAACGGCCTCACACCGTGTCAGGGTCAAGCGGCGCTGCTGAGCGAGAGTTTCGCGGCGAAGCCGAGGAAGAGCGCGCCCGCCGCGGAGGTCGCCCCCGCCGAGAGCCGCCTGCGGCGCCGGAACGCGGTGGCGAGCCGGGTGCCGCCGAATATCAGCATCGTGAGGTAGAGGAAGCTGCTGATCTGGAGCAGCGTGCCGAGGACGAGGAAGGACAGCGCCGGATAGGCGTATCCCGGGTCCACGAACTGCACGAAGAACGAGATCAGGAAGAGGATCGCCTTCGGGTTGAAGAGGCTGATGATCAGCGCCCGGCGGTACGGGTGCTCTCCCGGCGCCGTCGGGGCCTGTGCGGGCTCCTCGGCGGACGCGGCGCGCTCCTCGTCCCGGCCGCGCCACATCGACCACGCCGTCCGCAGCATCCCGTACGCCATCCAGGCCAGATAGCCCGCGCCCGCGTACTTCACGATCATGAAGAGCAGGGGCGTGGTCTGGAGCAGCGAGGCGGCGCCGAGCGCGGCCAGCGTCATCAGGACCGCGTCGCCGGTGAAGACGCCGGCGGCGGCCTTGTACCCGGTCCGGGTGCCCTTGCGGGCGGCGACGGACAGCACGTACAGCGAGTTCGGCCCCGGCAGAAGGATGATGAGGACGAGACCCACGAGATAGGTCGGAAGATCGGTGACACCCAGCATGGATCGGAGTGTCGCACGCGGGTACGACACTCCGCCCGTGTGTTTCGTATCGCGGAAGATCAGAACGCGTCGGTCGGGACGTACGTGCCCCAGACCTCGCGCAGCGCGTGGCAGACCTCGCCGACCGTGGCCCGGGCCTTGAGGGCGTCCTTCATCGGGTAGAGCACGTTGTCCGTGCCCTCGGCGGCCTTCTTCAGCGCGGCGAGCGCCGTGTCGACGGCCGCCCGGTCGCGGTCGGCGCGCAGCCGTGCAAGGCGTTCGGCCTGCTGGGCCTCGATCGCCGGG
>NZ_JAMGSL010000022.1:50742-84684 GCF_025195125.1 Streptomyces sp. Je 1-79 | reverse complement strand
TCTAGGGCGTGCGGGACGGCGCTCCGTCTTCCCTTCCGGCGGGCTTACTTACCTCTGGGTGCGTATCCGACTAATTAGTCCGTACTGGTCAACCCTTCTGGCGGCGGAGAGGATCGAGCCGAACGAGAAACGCGAGAGGGAGTCCCAGGAATGACAAGCGACAACAGCGTCCAGGTGAGCGTTCTCGGGCTGGGGGCGATGGGCAGCGCCCTCGCCGGCGCCCTGGTGAAGGCCGGATACGCGACCACTGTCTGGAACCGCTCACCGGGGAAGGCGGACGGCCTCGTGGCGCAGGGCGCGAAGGGTGCCGACACGGCCGGCGAGGCGGTGAGGGCCGGCCGCGTGGTGATCGCCTGCCTGCTGGACCACGCGTCGGTCCACGAGGTGCTCGATCCGCTCACCCACGAACTGGCCGGCCGAACCCTGATCAACGTCACCACGACGACACCGGAGCAGTCACGGAAGCTGGCCGCCTGGGCCGCCGATGCCGGGATCGCCTATCTGGACGGCGGCATCATGGCCGTACCGCCCATGATCGGCGGGCCTGGCTCATCGATCCTCTATAGCGGATCGGCCGAGGTCTTCCATCAGTACAAGCCGCTGCTCGACCTGTGGGGAACCAGCACCTACTTCGGCGAGGACGCCGGACTGGCGTCCCTGTACGACCTCGCCCTGCTGGCGGGCATGTACGTCATGTTCGCCGGATTCGTGCACGGCGCCGCGATGGTCGCGCCGGCCGGAGTGACGGCGAGCGAGTTCGCCGCCATGGCCGCACCGTGGCTGACCGCCATGACCGGCGGCTTCCAGGGGTTCGCCGAGGTCATCGACGGCGGGGACTACACCGTCGAGGGGCAGCAGAGCCTCGCGTTCTCCGACCTCGGCGACATCCTGACCGCCAGCGCCGACCAGGGCATCTCCACCGAGGTGATCGGCATGGTGCAGAACCTCATCCGGCGCCAGATCGACGCGGGCCACGGAACGGAAGGCTTCGCCCGCATCATCGAGAGCATCAAGCAGCCGGTCTGAGAGCCCGCGCGGACGGGCGGTGGTGCCCTAGTCGGTGGAGGACGTGTACTGATCCGCGTACGCGGCGGTCGGCGGGGTCGTCGTGATCACGTCGATGAGTACGCCGTCCGGGGCTCCCACGATGAAGTGCCGCTGACCGAAGTCCTCCGTGCGGAGCGGGAGCACTTCGGGCAGGCCCGCCTCGCCGACCAGTCGGCGGTGCTCCGCGTCCACGTCCTCCACCTCGAAGTTGAGCAGCAGCCCGCCCCGGGTGGGGGTGCGGTGACCCTCGGGGAGGGTCGGGTGGCCGCTGTCGAGCAGCGCGAGCTCGTAGTGCGGCGCGTCGGGGCGGCGCAGGCTCACGTACCAGTCGGCCTCGAAGGTCGTCGTGAAGCCGAGATGGCGGGTGTAGAAGTCGCGGGCCGCGGCGACGTCGCGGGTGCAGATCACGGGGTAGAAGCTGTCGAGTCCGGTGTTCATGACATGACTCCTCGGCGCGTGCGCTCAATTTCACATACCCGAGGTATGTGAACCGTATCGCTAGCATACCCGGGGTATGTGAAAGAGGAAGGGCGGTGCGCGCGGTGATGGCGGACGAGCGGGCGGTGGGCAACCGGGCGGTGGGCAACCGGGCCGAGCAGCGGGCGGCGACCCGGCGGGCGCTGCTGGCCGAAGGGCGTCGGCGGTTCGCCGAGGACGGCTACCACGGGGTGGTCCTGGCGGAGGTGGCCCAGGCCGTCGGGGTGACCAAGGGCGCCGCCTACCACCACTTCGAGAGCAAGGCCGGGCTCTTCCGCGCCGTCGTCGCCGAGGTCCAGCGGGAGCTGGGCGAGCGGGTCGCGGCGGCCGCGGAGGAGCAGGCTGACCCCTGGGAGCAGCTGCGCGCCGGCTGCCGGGCCTTCCTGGCCGCCGGTTCCGACCCGGCCGTACGGCGGAT
This sequence comes from Streptomyces sp. Je 1-79, assembly GCF_025195125.1. GTDB lineage: Bacteria > Actinomycetota > Actinomycetes > Streptomycetales > Streptomycetaceae > Streptomyces. Next base: position 82,742 of record NZ_JAMGSL010000022.1, on the reverse strand, counting down.
CGTGCTGGTCGACGCGCCGACCGTGCTCGGGTGGGAGGAGTGGCGCGCCCTGGACGAGGAGTCCTCCGCCCGTCACCTGACCGAGGCCCTGACGGCCCTGATCGATGCCGGGGTCATCGCCGAGCAGCCGGTCGAGCCCTTGGCGCGCCTGCTGTCGGGGGCGATGAACGAGGCCGCCCTCTGGCTCGCCCGAAGCGGCACGCCCGCATCGCTGGACCTCACGATGAGTGCCCTGGACGGCCTCCTGACGGGCATCCGCCGCCGGGAGCCGTGAGGCAGCGGCGCCTCGCCGCCTGGGGGACGGCGCCGCGCCGGAGCCGTAACGCCGCGCCGCGCCGCCGGGCCGCCGCGCCGGGCCCGCCCGCGCCGCCGGGCCGCCGCGCCGAGCCCGCCCGCGCCGCCGGGAGCCGTGAGCCGGTCTGCGCCCCGGCGCCCGGGCGCCCGCGCGGCCGCGCCTCTCCGCCCGTGCCTCGCCGCCCGCGCCGCCGGGAGCCGTAGCGCCGCCCGCCCCCGCCGAGCCCTCCCCGTCGCGCCCGCGCCCCGGGCCCCCGCCCGCCCCGGCCACCCCCCCCCCGCGCCTCCTGACGCGACGGACCGGCCAAGCCGCCCCAAAAAACTAAAGCAAGCACGCTTGATTGTTTCTTCCGTCGCTGCCATGCTCCTCGGCACACGCCCGTGTCCCGAGGGGAGCGCACCGTGTCCGACCCTGCCGTCGTCCTCGACGATCTGCGCAGTGAGAGCGAGGAAGTCGACCGGCTCGTACGGGAGCTGGGCGACGACAGATGGGCCGCGTCCACCCCCGCGCCCGGCTGGACCGTCGCCCACCAGATCGCGCATCTCGCCTGGACGGACCGGGCCGCCCTGCTCGCCGTCACCGACCCCGAGGGTTTCGCGGCCGAGACCGAGAAGGCCCTCGCCGCGCCCGGGACGTTCGTGGACGACGGCGCGCAGGAGGGTGCCGCGCTGCCGCCCGCCGAACTCCTCGGCCGGTGGCGCGTCGGGCGCGAGCGGCTGCGGACGGCCCTGACCTCCGCCCCGCCCGGCGCCCGTTTCCCCTGGTACGGGCCGTCCATGAGCGCCGCCTCGATGGCCACCGCCCGGCTCATGGAGACCTGGGCGCACGGGCAGGACATCGCCGACGCCCTCGGAGCCGTACGTGAGCCGACCGCCCGGCTGCGCCACGTCGCCTGGATCGGCATCCGCGCCCGCGACTACGCCTATCTCGTACGGGGGACCACCCCGCCAGCCGACCCCTTCCGGGTCGAGCTGACCGCCCCCGACGGCCAGAAGTGGGCGTACGGGCCCGAAGGCGCCGCCCAGCGGATCACCGGCCCCGCCCTCGACTTCTGCCTCCTCGTCACCCAGCGGGTCCACCGCGACGACACCGCCCTCGAAGCGACGGGCGAGGACGCGGCGCACTGGCTCACCATCGCCCAGGCCTTCGCGGGCCCGGCCGGCACCGGCCGCGCACCCCGGGGGGCCTAGTGGACGTCCTGCGCATCGGCAACGCCTCCGGGTTCTACGGCGACCGCTTCGACGCCGTCCGCGAGATGCTCACCGGCGGCGAACTCGACGTCCTCACCGGCGACTACCTCGCCGAACTGACCATGCTCATCCTCGGCAGGGACCTCCTGAAGGACCCCGCCGCCGGCTACGCCAAGACGTTCCTGCGGCAGATGGAGGAGGGCCTCGGCCTCGCCCACGAACGCGGCGTGCGGATCGTCACCAACGCGGGCGGCCTCAACCCCGCCGGACTCGCCTCGGCCCTCGGCGAACTCGCCGACCGGCTCGGACTGCCCACCCGCGTCGCGTACGTCGAGGGCGACCGGCTCCCGCCCCGGGACGGAGTCCTGACCGCCAACGCCTACCTCGGCGGCGCCGGCATCGCCGCCTGCCTGGCCGCCGGAGCCGATGTCGTCGTCACCGGACGGGTGACCGACGCCGCCCTCGTCACCGGCCCGGCCCAGTGGCGGTTCGGCTGGGACCAGAAGGACCCCGACCGGTACGACCGGCTGGCCGGCGCGGTCGTCGCCGGGCACGTCCTGGAGTGCGGCACCCAGGCCACCGGCGGCAACTACGCCTTCTTCGCCCGTCACGACCGGCACGCGCTCCGCCGCCCCGGCTTCCCGCTCGCCGAACTCCACGCCGACGGAAGCGCCGTCATCACCAAGCACCCCGGCACCGGCGGCCTCGTCGACCTCGGCACCGTCACCGCGCAGCTCCTGTACGAGACGTCCGGCGCCCGCTACGCCGGCCCCGACGTGACCGCCCGGCTCGACACCGTACGGCTCACCCAGGAAGGGCCGGACCGGGTGCGGATCGACGGCGTACGGGGGGAGGCCCCGCCGCCCACCCTCAAGGCCGGGCTCACCAGGATCGGCGGCTTCCGCAACGAGGTCGTCCTCGTCCTCACCGGCCTCGACATCGAGGCCAAGGCCCAGCTCGTCAAGGAGCAGGTCGAGGACGCGTTCGCCCGCTCGAAGTCCCGTCCCGCCGAGGTCCGCTGGGAGCTGGCCCGTACCGACCACACGGACGCCCCGACCGAGGAGACAGCGAGCGCCCTCCTTCGGCTCGTCGTCCGCGACCCCGCGCCCGAGCCCGTCGGCCGCGCCCTCAGCGGCGCCGCGATCGAACTGGCCCTCGCGAGCTACCCCGGCTTCCATGTCACCGCCCCGCCCGGCAAGGGGGCGCCCTACGGCGTCTTCGAGGCCGCGTACGTCCCCGCCGCCGACGTCCCGCACACCGCCGTCCTGCCCGACGGGAGCCGCGTCCGCCTCCCCGTACCCGCCGAAACGCGGGAGTTGGCGCCGGTGGACGGGCCCCCGCTCCCCGAACCGCCGCCCGAGGGCCCGGTGCGCCGCGCCCCGCTCGGTCTCGTCGCCGGAGCCCGCAGCGGCGACAAGGGAGGCGACGCGAACATCGGCGTCTGGGTCCGCACCGACGCCGCGTGGCGCTGGCTCGTCCACACCCTCACCGTGGACACCTTCCGCCGGCTCCTGCCGGAGACGGCCGCACTGGACGTCGTACGGCACGTCCTGCCGAACCTGCGCGCGGTGAACTTCGTCGTCACCGGAATCCTCGGCGAAGGAGTCGCCTCCCAGGCCCGCTTCGACCCCCAGGCCAAAGCCCTCGGCGAGTGGCTCCGCTCGCGTCGTCTCGACATCCCGGTGGACCTTCTGGAGGAACAGCCGTGACCGTCCTCGCCTCCGCCCTCGACACGGGCGGACCCGACTACGCGGCCCACCGCGCCGCCATGCTCGACAAGCTCGCCGCCCTGGACACCGAGCACACCAAGGCGCTCGCCGGCGGCGGCGAGAAGTACGTCCAACGGCACCGGAAGCGCGGCAAGCTGCTCGCCCGCGAGCGGATCGAGCTGCTCCTCGACCCCGACACCCCCTTCCTGGAGCTCTCCCCGCTCGCCGCCTGGGGCAGCGACTATCCGGTCGGCGCGTCGATCGTCACCGGCATCGGCGTCGTCGAGGGCGTCGAGTGCCTGATCACCGCCAACGACCCGACCGTGCGCGGCGGCGCGTCCAACCCGTGGACGCTCAAGAAGGCCCTGCGCGCCAACGAGATCGCCTACGCCAACCGGCTCCCGGTCATCTCCCTCGTCGAGTCCGGGGGCGCCGATCTGCCGTCCCAGAAGGAGATCTTCATCCCCGGCGGCGCGCTCTTCCGCGACCTGACCAGGCTCTCCGCCGCCGGCATCCCCACCATCGCGGTGGTCTTCGGCAACTCCACGGCCGGCGGGGCGTACGTCCCCGGCATGTCCGACCACACCGTGATGATCAAGGAGCGGTCGAAGGTCTTCCTCGGCGGCCCGCCGCTGGTGAAGATGGCGACGGGGGAGGAGAGCGACGACGAGTCGCTCGGCGGCGCCGAGATGCACGCCCGCACCTCCGGTCTCGCCGACCACTACGCCGTCGACGAGACTGACGCCCTGCGCCAGGCCCGGCGGATCGTCGCCCGCCTCAACCACCGCAAGGCGCACCCCGATCCGGCCCTCGCCGAGCCCCCGAAGTACGACGAGGACGAGCTGCTCGGGATCGTGCCGGGGGATCTGAAGACCCCCTTCGACCCGCGCGAGGTCATCGCCCGGATCGTCGACGGCTCGGACTTCGACGAGTTCAAGCCGCTGTACGGGCCGAGCCTGGTGACGGGCTGGGCGGAGCTGCACGGCCATCCGGTGGGGATCCTGGCGAACGCCCAGGGCGTGCTGTTCAGCGCGGAGTCCCAGAAGGCCGCGCAGTTCATCCAGCTGGCGAACCAGCGCGACATCCCGCTGGTGTTCCTGCACAACACCACCGGCTACATGGTCGGCAAGGAGTACGAGCAGGGCGGCATCATCAAGCACGGCGCCATGATGATCAACGCGGTGTCGAACTCGAAGGTCCCGCACCTGTCCGTGCTGATGGGAGCGTCGTACGGCGCCGGGCACTACGGCATGTGCGGCCGGGCCTACGACCCCCGTTTCCTCTTCGCCTGGCCGAGCGCCAAGTCGGCCGTCATGGGCCCCCAGCAGCTCGCGGGCGTCCTCTCCATCGTGGCGCGGGCGAGCGCCGCCGCGAAGGGACAGCCGTACGACGACGAGGCCGACGCGGGGCTGCGCGCGATGGTCGAGGCCCAGATCGAGTCGGAGTCGCTGCCGATGTTCCTGTCCGGGCGGCTGTACGACGACGGCGTCATCGACCCCCGCGACACCCGCACGGTCCTCGGGCTGTGCCTGTCCGCGATCCACACGGCACCGGTCGAGGGCGCGCGCGGCGGCTTCGGCGTCTTCCGAATGTGAGGCGAGTGATGATCTCCAGGCTGCTGGTCGCCAACCGGGGCGAGATCGCCTGCCGGGTGTTCCGCACCTGCCGGGAGCTGGGCATCGCGACCGTCGCGGTGTACTCCGACGCGGACGCCTCCGCCCTGCACGTACGGGAGGCGGAGGCGGCCGTGCGGCTGCCGGGGGCCACGCCCGCCGAGACGTACCTCCGCGGCGACCTGGTGGTGAAGGCCGCCCTCGCGTCGGGCGCGGACGCGGTGCACCCGGGATACGGCTTCCTGTCGGAGAACGCGGAGTTCGCGCGGGCGGTCCTCGACGCGGGCCTGCTGTGGATCGGTCCCTCGCCGGAGGCGATCGAGGCGATGGCCTCGAAGACCCGGGCCAAGGAGCTCCTCGGGATCGCCCCGCTCGCGGCCGCCGACGTCACGGCCGCCGACCTGCCGGTCCTGGTGAAGGCGGCCGCCGGCGGCGGCGGGCGCGGCATGCGGATCGTCCGCGAACTGGCCTCCCTGGAAGCGGAGCTGGCGGCAGCCTCGGCGGAGGCGGCGAGCGCCTTCGGCGACGGCGAGGTCTTCGTCGAGCCGTACGTGGAGAACGGGCGCCACGTGGAGGTGCAGGTCCTGGCGGACACGCACGGGACCGTGTGGGCGCTCGGCACCCGCGACTGCTCGCTCCAGCGCCGCCACCAGAAGGTCGTCGAGGAGGCCCCGGCGCCCGGCCTGCCGCCGTCGCTGCTCGCGGAGCTGTACGACCGGTCGGTGGCGGCGGCGAAGGCGGTCGGCTACATCGGGGCGGGCACGGTCGAGTTCCTGGTGGCGGACGGCCGGGCGCACTTCCTGGAGATGAACACGCGCCTCCAGGTGGAGCACCCGGTGACGGAGGAGGTCCACGGCGTGGACCTCGTCGCCCTCCAGATCGCCGTGGCGGAGGGCCGCGCCCTGGACCCGGAGCCGCCGGCCGCGCAGGGCCACGCGATCGAGGCCCGTCTCTACGCGGAGGACCCGGCGTCGGGCTGGACCCCGCAGACCGGCACGCTGCACGCGCTGGAGTTCCGCCCGGGCCTGCGCGTCGACACCGGCTACGCCTCCGGCGACACCATCCCCGTCCACTACGACGCCATGCTCGCCAAGGTCGTCGTCCACGCGCCCACCCGCGCCGAGGCCGCCCGCAAGCTCGCCCACGCCCTGGAGCAGGCCCGGATTCACGGGCCCGTGACCAATCGGGACCTGCTGGTCGGCTCCCTGCGACACCCCGACTTCCACGACCCGGCCCGGCTCGACACCGGCTTCTACGAGCGGAACCTCGACGCGCTCACCCAGGCCCCGCCCGGCGAGGCGTACGCCGCCGTCGCCGCCGCGCTCGCCGACGCGGCGGCCAACCGGGGCCGCCTCGGCGGGGGTTGGCGGAACCTGCGCTCGCAGGACCAGGTGAAGGCGTACGACGGGCACGAGGTCCGCTACCGGCCCACCCGCGACGGGTACGCCGTCACCGCCCCCGAAGGCGTCCGCGTGCTGAGCGCCGAACCCGGCCGTGTACGGCTCGAAGTCGACGGAGTCGTACGGGACTTCGAGGTCGCACGCTACGGCGACGGCGCGGCCGTGCACGTCGGCCCGCACCGGCTCACCCCGCTGCCCCGCTTCCCCGACCCCGCCGTCCAGCGGGAACCCGGCTCCCTGCTCGCCCCCATGCCCGGCACGGTCGTCCGCGTCGCCGACGGCCTCGCGCCCGGCGCCCGCGTCACCGCAGGACAGCCGCTCCTCTGGCTGGAGGCCATGAAGATGGAGCACCGCGTCGTCGCTCCCGCCTCCGGCACGCTCACCGCGCTCCACGCCGCCCCCGGCCGCCAGGTCGAGGTCGGCGCCCTGCTCGCCGTCGTACAGCAGCCCGTACAGACCGAAGCACAGGAGGACCAGACCGTATGAGCACCATGATCGAAAGTGAAGAGCTCACCGCCCTCCGGGCCGCCGTCTCGGCGCTGGGCCACCGCCACGGCCCCGGCTTCGACCGGGCCGCGCTCTGGGCGGAGGCGGGCAAGCTCGGCTACCTGGGGGTGAACCTGCCCGAGGAGTACGGCGGCGGGGGCGGCGGCATGGCCGAGCTGTCGGTCGTCCTGGAGGAGGCGGGGGCCGCCGGCGCCCCGCTCCTGATGATGATCGTCTCGCCCGCGATCTGCGGCACCGTCATCGCCCGCTTCGGCACGGAGGAGCAGAAGCGGACCTGGCTCCCGGGCCTGGCGGACGGCTCGCGCACCATGGCCTTCGGCATCACCGAGCCCGACGCCGGCTCCAACTCCCACCGGATCACGACCACGGCCACCAAGACCGAGGACGGCTGGGTCCTCAACGGCCGGAAGGTCTTCGTGTCGGGCGTCGACATCGCCGACGCCACCCTGATCGTCGGCAGGACCTCGGACGCCCGGACGGGCAATCTCAAGCCCTGCCTCTTCGTCGTGGACCGGGACGCCCCCGGCTTCCAGCGGCGGCAGATCGAGATGGAACTCGACGCGAACGAGAAGCAGTTCGAGCTCACCCTCGACGACGTCCACCTGCCGGCCGACGCCCTCGTGGGCGACGAGGACGCGGGCCTGCTCCAGCTCTTCGCCGGACTCAACCCGGAGCGCATCATGACGGCCGCGTTCGCGATCGGCATGGGCCGCTACGCCCTCGCGCAGGCCGTCACGTACGCCAAGGAGCGCACGGTCTGGAAGGCCCCCATCGGCGCCCACCAGGCCATCGCCCACCCCCTCGCCCAGGCCCACATCGAGCTGGAGCTGGCCCGGCTGATGATGCAGAAGGCGGCCCAGCTCTACGACGCCGGGGACGACGTCGGCGCGGGCGAGGCCGCCAACATGGCCAAGTACGCGGCCGGAGAGGCCTGTGTGAAAGCCGTCGACCAGTCCGTCCACACCCTCGGCGGCAACGGCCTCACCCGCGAGTTCGGCCTCGCCCGCCTGATCGCCGCCTCCCGCGTGGCCCGGATCGCCCCCGTCAGCCGGGAAATGATCCTGAACTACGTCTCCCACCAGTCCCTGGGTCTCCCCAAGTCGTACTGACCCGGTCCATCCTGACCCGGCACGCCACTCCCGCACCCTCCACCTCTTCCAGGGGGCACGCATGGTGTTTCACAGCGAGTACGCGGACGTCCCGGTCGTCTCCCTCCCCATCCACGAGGCCGTCCTCGGCCGTGCCGCCGAGTTCGGCGACGCGCCCGCCCTGATCGACGGGGCCGGCGAACTGAGCCTCACCTACGCGCAGGTCGACGCCTTCCACCGGCGGGTCGCCGCCGGTCTCGCCGAGGCCGGGGTCCGCAAGGGCGACGTCCTCGCCCTGCACAGCCCCAACACCGTCCTCTTCCCCGTCGCGTTCTACGCGGCCACCCGCGCCGGCGCCTCCGTCACCACCGTCCACCCGCTCTCCACGCCGGAGGAGTTCGCCAAGCAGCTCCGGGACTCCTCCGCACGCTGGATCGTCACCGTCTCCCCGCTCCTCCCGGCGGCCCGCGCGGCGGCCGGACACGCGGGCGGCATCGAGGAGATATTCCTCTGCGACACGGGCGAGGACTGCCGCTCCCTCCAGTCGTTCCTGGCGTCCACCGCCCCCGTGCCGGACATCGCCATCGACCCCGACGAGGACGTCGCCGCCCTCCCGTACTCCTCCGGCACCACCGGCGTCCCCAAGGGGGTGATGCTCACCCACACCTCGATCGCCACCAACCTCGCCCAGCTCGACCCGTTCGTCCCCATGGGCCCCGGCGACCGCATCCTCGCCGTCCTCCCGTTCTTCCACATCTACGGCCTGACGGCCCTGATGAACGCGCCCCTGCGGCACGGCGCGACCGTCGTGGTCCTGCCCCGCTTCGAACTCGACCAGTTCCTCACGGCCATCGAGAAGCACCGCATCAACGGCCTGTACGTGGCCCCGCCGATCGTCCTCGCCCTCGCCAAGCACCCGGCCGTCGCCGACCACGACCTCTCCTCGCTCGAGTACATCGTCAGCGCCGCCGCCCCGCTCGACGCCTCGCTCGCCGAGGCATGCTCGGCCCGGCTCAAGCTGCCGCCGGTCCGCCAGGCGTACGGGATGACGGAGCTCTCCCCGGGCACGCACGTCGTCCCCCTCTCCGCCGTGAACCCCCCGCCCGGCGCCGTCGGCAAGCTGCTGCCCTCCACCGAGATGCGGATCCTGTCCCTCGACGACCCGTCGAAGGACGCCGAGCCGGGCGCGGAGGGCGAGGTCGCCATCCGGGGCCCGCAGGTCATGAAGGGGTACCTCGGCCGCCCCGACGCCACCGCCGCGATGATCGACGCCGACGGCTGGGTGCACACCGGCGACATCGGCCGGGTCGACGGCAACGGCTGGCTCTTCGTCGTCGACCGGGTCAAGGAACTCATCAAGTACAAGGGCTTCCAGGTCGCCCCGGCCGAACTGGAGGCCCTGCTGCTCACCCACGAGGGGATCGCCGACGCGGCCGTGATCGGCGTCGAGGACGAGGACGGTACGGAGATCCCCAAGGCGTTCGTCGTCCGGCAGCCGAACGCGGCGGAGCTGAGCGCCGAGGACGTCATGGCCTACGTGGCCGGAAAGGTCTCCCCGTACAAGAAGGTCAGGCGCGTGGAGTTCGTCGACGGGGTGCCGCGCGCCGCTTCGGGGAAGATTCTCCGCCGTGAACTGAGGGACCGCGCATGAACGAACCGAGGGACTGACGCATGAAGCTGGACCGTGGCATCGCCACGCTGACGCTGGACGCCCCGGAGAACCGCAACGCCCTCTCGGCGGCCCTGGTCGCCGAGCTGGCCGAGGCGCTCACCGAGTGCGGGCAGGACCCGGCCGTACGGGCCGTCGTCCTGACCCACACCGGCTCGACGTTCAGCGCCGGCGCCGACCTGAAGGCGCCACCGAGCCCGTACGCCTTCGTGGACCTGCTCCGGCGGATCGTGGAGCTGCCGAAACCGGTCGTGGGCGTCGTACGCGGCCACGTCCGGGCCGGCGGCCTCGGGCTGCTCGGGGCCTGCGACATCGTGGTGGCCTCGGAGGCCTCGGACTTCGCGCTGACGGAGGTACGGATCGGGGTCGCGCCCGCCGTCATCTCCCTGACGCTGCTGCCGAAGCTGGAGCCACGGGCGGCGGCCAGGTACTACGTGACGGGCGAGCGCTTCGGGACGGCCCTGGCGCGCGCGATGGGCCTGGTGACGGCCGGCGAGGACGAGCTGGACGCGATCCTGGACGGGCTGCGCCAGGGCTCGCCGCAGGGGCTGGCCGAGTCGAAGCGCCTGGTCACGGCTAAAGTCCTGGAAACCTTCGAACGCGACGCGGAGGACCTGGTCCAGAGGTCGGCCTCGCTCTTCGCCTCCGCCGAGGCACGCGAAGGGATGACGGCCTTCCTCGAACGACGGGACCCCGAATGGCGGTTGTGACCGGCCCGAAGCAGGACAGGAGCCGCGCCACCCGGCAGCGGCTCCTGGAGGCGGCGGTGGCCTGCCTGGCCGAACACGGCTGGGCGGGCTCCACCGTCGCAGTGGTCGCCGAGCGGGCGGGCGTCTCGCGGGGCGCGGCGCAGCACCACTTCCCGACCAGGGAGGACCTGTTCACGGCGGCCGTCGAGTACGTCGCCGAAGAACGGTCCGAGGCCCTGCGCACCCTCCCGGCGCGCGACCGCCGCGAGGCCGTCGTGGCCCTGGTGGACCTCTTCACCGGGCCGCTCTTCCGCGCGGCCCTCCACCTCTGGGTGGCGGCGGCGCACGAGCCCCCGCTCCACGCGCGCGTGACGGAGCTGGAGGCCCGCGTCGGCCGCGAGTCCCACCGCATGGCGGTGACCCTCCTCGCCGCGGACGAGTCGGTGCCCGGCGTACGGGAGACGGTCCAGGGGTTCCTGGACATGGCGCGTGGCCTGGGCCTCGCGACCCTCCTGACCGACGACCGGGCCCGCCGCGACCGGGTCGTGGCCCAGTGGTCGACGATCCTGGACGAGGCGCTGGGCTGAGGCGCGGGCCCGTTGAGGCTGCTCAGGGCCGGGCGGCGCTCAGGACGGTACCGAGAGGGCCGCGAGGTAGCCGGTGAGCGCCGCCGCCGTGCCCGCGAGCGGGAAGCGGGCGCCGAGCTGCCCGTCGGGGCGCACGAGGAAACCGGTCGGGCCGTCGGGCCGGTAGAGCCGGGCGAACTCGCCCGCCGCGTCCCGGTATCCGAAGACGGCCTCGCCGGGATCGGGATCGGCGTCCCGGGCGAGCACGGCGACGGTCGCGAGGCCGCCCTCCGGCGCCGGACCCCCTTCCGGGGCCAGACCGTCCTCCGCGGCCAGGCCGCCCTCCGACGCGAGGCCGTTCTCCGAGGGCTCCCGCCCGCCGACGGCGGCGGCGACCACGGCGCCCGCCTCGGCGGCCCTGGCCAGATCGGCGGCCTGGTCCGCGTACAGCAGCAGGACGTGCCCGGTGCGGCCGCGCAGGATGTCGAGCAGCCGCAGCGGATAGGCGGCGACGGGGGCGGTCAGGCCGGAGCAGTCCGGGGCCCGGTCACCGGACTGGGGCGCGTCCTCCGGCCCGTACGTGGTGCCGGCGAGCGGCCCGTCCCGGTAGGCGACCAGCAGTTGTGCCTCCCGGAGCATCAGGGTGTCCGGGTCCTCCGCGTCGGTCTCGATGCCCTGGGTCGCGTGCCGGACGGTCCGGCCCACGACCTCCTCGCCGACCGGCCGCCGCTCGGCGTCGTAGCTGTCGAGCAGGGCGGGCCCCGCCTCCCCGCGCACGACGAGGGCGATCTTCCAGGCGAGGTTGCAGGCGTCCTGGATGCCGGTGTTCATCCCCTGGGCGCCGGTGGGCGGGTGGATGTGGGCGGCGTCGCCCGCGACGAAGACCCGGCCCTCGCCGTAACGGTCGACGATCCGGTGGCTGATGCGGAACACCGAGGACCAGCGCAGCGCGGAGACACGGGTGGGAGCGGGGGCCAGCCGGTCGACGACCGCCTGGATGTGGGACAGCTCCGGCGCCCGGCCGCCCTCCAGACCGTGCGTGACGCCGTCGCCCCGCGCCTTCCCCGCGCCGTCGGCGGAGAGTTCGGGCGGGACCGTCATCGACATCCGGTAGCGGCTCGTCCCCGGCAGCGGGATGCAGACCAGCAGGTCGTCGGTCGAACCGTCCTCGGCGCGGTGCACGGACCGCAGCCCGTACCCGTACGGCAGATCCCAGTCGGCCTCGACGTCGCCGAGCATGTACTCCTCGGGGAAGGCCCCGCCCTCGTAGCCGAGCCCGAGCCCCTTGCGGACCGTGCTGTGCGCGCCGTCGCAGCCGATCAGGTAGCGGGCGCGCAGCTCCTCGTCGGCGTCCGCGTCGGTGCGCAGCAGGGCGGTCACCCCGTCCGCGTCCTGGGCGAACGACAGCAGTTCCGTGCCCCGCTCGACGACGGTGCCCAGTGCGGTGACGTACTCCTCCAGGAGCCGCTCGGTCTCGTACTGCGGCAGCGCGGCGAATCCGTACGGGACCTCCGGCGGCAGGGCGAGGTCGATCCGTGCCTGCTCCCGGCCGTCGACGTAGACCAATTGGCCGCGCAGCGGAACGGCGGTCTCCAGGACGGCCCGGGCCAGCCCCATCCGGTCCCAGATCTCCAGGGTGCGCGGCTGGACGCCGACCGCCTTGGCGTACGGGAGACGGGCCTTCAGCCGGTCGACGAGCCGGCACTCCACCCCGCGGCGGCGGAGTTCGGCGGCCGCGCTCAGTCCGACGGGGCCGGCGCCCACGATCAGTACGTCGGTCGTACGGCTGTCTGTCACGGGTTCCTCCGCCTGTGGTCAGCCCCCGGACCCACCCCGGACACCATGGTCGCCCGGCCGCGTGACCCACGCCACATACGTCTCGCGTGCGCCGCAGTACGCTGGTCCCATGCTTCCGCTCGTACGCCGCCGCCACGTGGACTTCCTCCGCGTCACGAGCATGGGCTGTCGGCGCTCCGCCTGACCTCCGAGCCCCTCTCCTCTCAGGCACCCGCGCCCCCGCCCCACCCCTGGCGGCGCGCACGGGCACCCGTACACCCAGCGGACGCACACCATGACGCACTCGTCGCAGATCCAGACGTACAGCTCCCAGCTCCCGATCGTCGACCTCTCCGCCGCCGACCGCGGCCCCCAGGACCGGCGTCTCCTCCACGCCCAGCTGCACTCCGCCGCGCACGACGTCGGCTTCTTCCAGCTCGTCGGGCACGGCGTCACCGCGGCGGAGACGGCTGCCCTCACCTCCGCGATGAAGGCCTTCTTCGCTCTTCCGGAGGCCGACCGGCTCGCGCTGGACACCACCAGCTCGCCGCACTTCCGCGGATACACCCGGATCGGCGACGAGCGCACCGGCGGCTCCCGCGACTGGCGCGACCAGCTCGACATCGGCGCCGAACGCGCGGCGCGGCCCCCGGGCCCCGGCGAAGCCCCGTACTGGTGGCTCCAGGGCCCCAACCAGTGGCCGGCCGCCCTCCCCGAGCTGCGGACCGCCGCACTCCACTGGGTCGAGCGCCTCAGCGCCGTCGCCCAGCGGCTGCTGCACGAGCTGCTCGCCTCGATCGGCGCGCCCGAGGGGTTCTACGACGACATCTTCGGCGACCGGGCCCACCCGCACCTCAAGCTGGTCCGCTACCCGGGAAGCGCCGGTGACGGCGCCGACCAGGGCGTCGGCGCCCACAAGGACTACGGCTTCCTGACCCTGCTCCTGCAGGACCATGTCGGCGGCCTCCAGGTGCAGCGCGAGGACGGCCTCTTCCACGACGTGCCGCCGCTGCCCGGCGCGTTCGTCGTCAACCTCGGCGAGCTCCTCGAAGTGGCGACCGACGGCTACCTCCTCGCCACCAACCACCGGGTGGTCTCCCCGCCCGCGGCGACCGAGCGCTTCTCCGTGCCGTTCTTCTACAACCCGCGGCTCGACGCCCGGATCGCCCCGCTGCCCTTCCCGTACGCCTCGACGGCGCCCGGAGTCACGACCGACCCGGCGAACCCGCTGTTCGCCGAGTACGGCCGCAACGAACTGAAGGGCAAGCTGCGCGCCCACCCGCTGGCGGCGGCCCGCCACCACGCGGACCTGCTGCTCACGGAGGAACGCCCGCTCGCCACCGCCTGAGGGGCCCCCGGGGCTCGCGTTGCCGGGCCCGGTTCACGGCGCCCCGACATGACGAGGCCCGGCCCGCGGGTCGCGGTGCCGGGCCGGGGCCGGGGCGGGCTGTGCGGGCTCGCCCCGGGATGCTGCCTGTTCGGATGGCGCCTGTTCGGGATCAGCCCGCGAACGCCGCCAGGTCGGCGTAGCCCGCGATCTCCTGCGGGTTGCGCTGACCGGGGCCGATGTACCGCGCCGACGGCCGGACCAGGCGGCCGGTGCGCTTCTGCTCCAGGATGTGCGCCGACCAGCCCGCCGTACGGGCGCAGGTGAACATCGAGGTGAACATGTGCGCCGGGACCTCGGCGAAGTCGAGCATGATCGCCGCCCAGAACTCCACGTTCGTCGCCAGGACACGGTCGGGGCGGCGGTTGTGCAGCTCCTCCAGGGCCGCCTTCTCCAGCGCCTCGGCGACCTCGAAGCGCGGCGCGGCCAGCTCCTTGGCCGTACGGCGCAGGACGCGGGCGCGCGGGTCCTCGGCGCGGTACACGCGGTGTCCGAAGCCCATCAGGCGCTCGCCCTTGTCGAGGGCCCTCTTCACGTACGCGGTGGCGTCACCGGTCCGCTCGATCTCCTCGATCATGCCGAGGACGCGGGACGGGGCGCCGCCGTGCAGCGGGCCGGACATCGCGCCGACGGCGCCGGACAGCGCCGCGGCCACGTCCGCGCCGGTGGAGGCGATGACGCGGGCGGTGAACGTGGAGGCGTTCATGCCGTGCTCGGCGGCCGAGGTCCAGTAGGCGTCGACGGCCTTGACGTGCCGCGGGTCCGGCTCGCCGCGCCAGCGGATCATGAACCGCTCGACGACGGACTGCGCCTTGTCGATCTCGCTCTGCGGCACCATCGGCAGGCCCTGGCCGCGCGCCGACTGGGCGACGTACGACAGCGCCATGACGGCCGCGCGGGCGAGGTCCTCACGGGCCTGCTCGGCGTCGATGTCGAGAAGCGGTTTGAGACCCCAGACCGGCGCGAGCATGGCGAGCGCGGACTGCACGTCGACACGGATGTCACCGGAGTGCACGGGGATCGGGAACGGCTCGGCCGGCGGCAGACCGGGGTCGAACGCCCCGTCGACCAGCAGACCCCAGACGTTGCCGAACGAGACGTGGCCGACCAGGTCCTCGATGTCGACGCCGCGGTACCGGAGGGCGCCGCCCTCCTTGTCCGGTTCGGCGATCTCCGTCTCGAACGCGACGACTCCCTCGAGCCCGGGTACGAAGTCGGACATCAGGCGGCTCCTCAATCGATGATCAATCATCCAGCGGGTTGGCGGACCTGTCGGTCGGAAGGACCGGGAGGTCGGTGGGGACCTGTCGGCCCGTGGGGCCTGTTGGTCGGGAATGAACAGTCATCCAGCCCAAGAGTCTGTACGGTTCCGATGATGCGGGGAAGCGTGACATCCGGCACAGTGCGCCGATCCGGCGAGGAAGGATTAGCGGCTCGTGATGCCGGGCAGACTGCGCCTCTGCGGCAGGATGACTTCTGTGACCGACGCCTTCGATCCCGCCGACATGCGCGAGCAGTACCGCACCACGGAGCTGACTGTGGCCGACCTCGCCCCCGAACCGATCGAACAGTTCACGCGCTGGTTCAAGATCGCCGCCACGAGTCCGGCGATCCACGAGCCGAACGCCATGGTCGTCTCGACCGCGACGCCCGACGGCCGCCCCTCGTCCCGCACGGTGCTGCTGAAGCACTACGACGAGGCCGGTTTCGTCTTCTACACGAACTACGCCTCCCGCAAGGGCGGCGAACTGGCGGCCAACCCGTCCGTCGCGCTGCTCTTCCCCTGGCACCCGCTGGCCCGCCAGATCATCGTCACGGGCCGGGCGGTCCGCACCGGCCGGGACGAGACCGTCGCGTACTTCCGCACCCGCCCGCACGGCTCCCAGCTGGGAGCCTGGGCCAGTCGCCAGTCCTCGGTGATCGCGTCGCGCGACGAGCTGCTCGCCCGGTACGAGGAGCTGGCGGCGCGCTACCCGGCGGACGAGCAGGTGCCGGTGCCGCCGGAGTGGGGCGGCATCCGGGTCGTGCCGGAGACGGTGGAGTTCTGGCAGGGGCACGAGAACCGGCTGCACGACCGGCTGCGGTACGTGCGGGTGGGCGAGGGCGAAGGCGAGGGCGGCCAGGGCGAGGGCGCCGAGTGGCGCGTGGAGCGCCTCTCACCCTGACAGTCGCGCCGCCTCCGTGAGCGCCGTCTCGACGGCGTGCGGGATGTCCGTGACCGGGAACTGCACGTGCCGTACGGTCCGCTCCCGGTCCACGACGAGGACCGCGCGCTTGAGCCGGAGCGCCTGCCCGGCCCGGAAGGTCGGCAGCCGGAGCGCCGCCGAGAGCCGTGCGTCCATGTCGGAGAGGAGCGGGAAGGGGATCTCCTCGGCGGCGGCGAAGGCCCGCTGCTCGTCGGGGCGCTGGGTGGAGACCCCGTGCACGGCGATCCCCGCCGCCGTGAAATCCCCGTACGCGTCCCTGAACAGCCGGTTCTCCAGCGTGCAGCCGACCGTGCCGGGGATGTCGTTCCACCCCTCGGGCAGCGGGCTCGGCCGCCCGGTCGCGGGGTAGCAGAACAGCACGGTGGCGGCGGCGTCCGGGGCGACCGGGTCCCGCTCGGCACCGGTGTGCGCGGGCAGGGTCAGGCGCGGCAGCCGGGTGCCGGGGAGCTCGTGGACCCGGTGGGCCTCGGCGCTGTGCTCGTCGGCGGAGGCGGTGAGGCTGCCGTCGCCGAGCAGCCAGCGGTCGGACCAGTCCTGCATCGCGACCAGGACGGGCAGCAGGGCGCGGCCGGCCGGGCTGAGCCGGTACTCGTACCGTACGGGCCCCTCCTGGTACGGCACCTTGTCGAGGACACCGCTGTCGACGAGGTGGCCGAGACGTTCGGCGAGGACCTTCCGGGAGATGCCCAGCTCGCTCTGGAGCTCGTCGAAGCGGTGCCGGCCGCGCGCGGTCTCCCGTACGAGCAGCAGGCTCCACCAGTCGCCGACGACGGCGGCGGCCTGGGCGATGGCGCAGGCGGCGTCGCGCTCGGGCACGGCTCGGGCCATGCGTTCCTCCTCGGTCGGGCAACCGCTCCATCTTGCGCCATCGAGTGAGTTCCCGATAGAAACTCAGTGTAAGTTCCCAAAGGAAACTCACTGATCGCAGAGATCGATCTCCACGACTCGTCGCGGAGGTCGATCCACCGGGGGAGGGATCGCTCGCATGCCCATAGCCTGGGCAACCGCCTGGCGCACCTGGCAGATGACCCGCCGCGCCTATCCATGGACCTACGCCGTCGGCACGGTCCTGCCCGCCGCGCTCGCCATCTCGCTGGCGTACCTCGGCTACCACGCCGTCGGCGGCGGGGCCGTCGCCGACGACTTCGCCGCCGGCAGCGGCACCACCGCCTACCTCGCCTACGTCGTCGTCGGCGCCACGGCCTTCCAGTTCGCCGTCCGCCTCATCCTCTGGTCCGCGAAGGCGCTGATCACCGAGCAGCGGCAGGGCACGCTCGGCGCCCTCCTCATCGCCCCGGCCGGCCGCTTCCCGTACCTCGCGGGCTTCACCGCCTTCGCCGTCCTGAGCAGCCTGGTCGAGTTCCTCGCCCTGGGCGTCGTCGTCGCCCTGCTCGGCATCTCCGTCCCGGTCTCCTCCGCGGCCGGCCTGCTCCTCGGCGCTCTCGCGCTCTCCGGCGCCGTCTTCGCGCTCTCGGTCGGGCTCGGCGGACTGATGATCGCCGCGGGCGAGGCGCACATCTCGCAGAACACCGTCTTCATCGTCCTCGGCCTGGTCGGCGGCTTCACCTTCCCCCGCGCCTACCTGCCCGGACCCGTCCAGTGGTTCGCCGAGCTGCTCCCGACGACCGCGGCCACGGACGTCCTGCACGCGGCGACCACCGGCGGCCAGTCGCTGCCCGACCTCCTGCCCAGGCTGGCGGTGTCCGCGGCGGTGAGCGCCGTGTACCTGCTCCTGGGCCTGACATACCTGCCGCGGGCCGAGGCCCGCGCCGTGGAAAGGACGTACTGACGTGACGGGCATCCAGGTCCGGGACCTGCGCAAGGACTTCCCCGTACGGAACAAGGGGCTCTTCGGCCCCCGCACCTTCAAACGGGCGGTCGACGGCCTCGACCTCGACATCCCGCCCGGCCGGATCACCGGCCTCCTCGGCCTCAACGGCGCCGGCAAGACCACGACCATCAAGACCCTCGCCACCCTGCTGCGCCCCACCTCCGGCACGGTCACCGTCGACGGCCTCGACACGGTCGCCGACGCCCGCGCCGTACGCCGCCGCATCAACCTCATCGCGGGCGGCGAGCGCATGGTCTACACCCGCATGACCGGCCGGGAGAACCTCTGGTACTTCGGCCAGCTCTACGACGTCCCGAAGCGGGACCTGCGCGCCCGCACCGACGAACTGCTGAGCCTGGTCGGCCTCACGGACGCGGCGGACACCATGGTCGAGCGGTACTCGCGCGGCATGACCCAGCGCCTCGCCATCGCCCGGGGGCTCGTCAACACCCCCGACTACCTGCTGCTCGACGAGCCGACGCTCGGCCTCGACGCCCCGATCGCCCGCGACCTGCGCCGCGTCGTGGCCCGCCTCGCCGAGGAGGGCACGGGCGTCCTCCTCACCTCCCACTACCTCGCCGAGGTCGAGGAGCTCTGCTCCCACGTGTACGTGATCTCCGGGGGCCGCCACCTCGCGGAGGGCAGCCCGGCGGAGCTGAAGGCGGCCACCGGCAGCCACCGCACCATCCGCCTCACCGTCACCAACCCGGGCACGGCGACCGCCGCGGTGGCCGAACGCTTCGGCGCGGTACGCGAGCCCCTCCCAGGGGGCGCCGAGTTGATCACCCTGCGACACCCGGACGACATGGCGGGCCCGCTCGCGGCGGCCGTCGTCGGGGCGGGCGGCTCGATCGGCGGCCTGGAGATCGCGGAAGCGAGCCTGGAGGACGCGATCATGGCGCTGGCGGAGACCGGCGCGGAGGCCCTCGTATGAACCACGCCCTGCGCGTCTTCGCGGCGGAGGCCCTGAAGCAGCACCGACGCCTCTTCGGCCAGCCGCTGGTCGCCTTCTCGATGCTGGTCTGGCCGGTCCTCCAACTGGCCACCACCTACTACACCCTGCGCCCCGTCGCGACCGCCTCCCCGGCCGCCGCGAACTGGCCGCTCGCCGCGGACCCCGACCGCCTCCTGGCGTTCCTGGCCACCGGCACCCTGGCGTACGCCTTCTTCTTCTCCCTCGTCCAGAGCGCCTGGCACCTCTCCTTCGAGCGGACCACGGGCACCCTGGAGCTCCTCTTCCTCTCCCCGGCAGGCCGGCTCACCCTCATGATCGCCAACGGCGCGGGAGCCCTCCTCCAGAACGCCTGGCTGCTCACCTGCTTCACCGTCGCCGCCCTCACCGGTTTCGGCGTGCTGTCGGTCGCGGCCTGGTGGATGTACGGAATCGTCTTCCTGGCCCTGCTGGTCCCGGCGGTGGCGTGGGGCGCGTTCCTCAACAGCCTTCTGGTCTTCTCGCGCGACTCGGCGTTCCTGTACACGATCCTCGACGAGCCGCTGTGGTTCGTGTCGGCCGTCCGCCTGCCGCACTTCGCCCTGCCCACGCTGGTCCAGGCCGTCGGCGCGGTCTTCCCGCTCACGGGCAGCCTGATCGCGGTCCGCGGAGCCCTCCTCGAACACCGCACCCTGACCGACCTCGCCCCGACCCTCCTCGGCCTCACGGCCCTGAGCGCGCTGCTGCTGGGAGCGGCGGCGGTCATCCTCAAGGCCGGCGAGGCGAGGTCCCAGCGCACGGGCCGGCTGTCGATGGCGTAGCCCGGGCCCGCGATAAGGCCGAGGCGGGCGGCGGCGAGCCCCCGTGACAGGGTGGACCCATGACGGTGAACTCTCTTGGACGCGAACCGTGGTCCGACGCCACCCCGGTCCACGGTGATCTCCTGGCGGCGAAGGAGGCGGTCTACGACCCCTGCGGATTCACCTGCTCGCAGCCACTTCCCGAAGCCGAGAGCGCCGAGTACGCCGCCCACACCTTCACCCTCGACGGTCTCTCGGTCCGGTTCCGCGCGGCGAGGACGACCCCCACCAAGGTCGGCCAGTTCGTCACCGTGTGGAAGAGGTCCCCGGGCGGCCCCATCCAGCCCTTCGACGTCACGGACCGCGTCGATCTCTTCGTGATCAGCAGCCGGGACGAGCACCACTTCGGCCAGTTCGTCTTCCCCGCGGAGGCGCTGCGCCGGCGTGGTGTCGTATCGGCGGACGGGTCCGGCGGGAAGCGCGCCTTCCGCGTCTACCCGCCCTGGGTGACCACGACCAGCCGCCAGGCCGGCAGCTCCCAGGCCTGGCAGCGGGAGTACTTTCTCCACCTGGACCGGGAGGACCCCCTCGACTCCGCCCGCGCCCGGGAGCTCTACCACCCCTAGGCGCACGGCCGGCGCCGGAAGGGCCGGGGAACGCAGACGACCCGTGGGCCTTGGTCCCGTCCGCTCGAGTTCGGACGAGAGCCGGCCGGACTTACCGGCGGCCCACGGGTCGGGTGACTGCTTGGGTTTCGACAGCTGACCTGCCGAGGTGCACAGAGTGCGACGGCAGGCCGTTAGCCCGCAGTCACCTCACGAGTCCGAAAAGAAACCATTTTTCCGGATCACCTCCTTTCGCGTGTACCCCCACACTAGGAACCCTTCGGCGAAGGCTCAAGTGTTTTTTCCGCCCCGGACGGTCAGCCCTTGAGCCCGGCCACGAACGTCGACCAGACGGAGGGCGGGAAGACCAGGGCCGGACCGGCGGGGGCCTTGGAGTCGCGGACGGGGACGCCGGCGGGGTGGTGGTCGACGACCTCGACGCAGCTACCAGACTCGTTGCCGCTGTAGGTCGACTTGCGCCAGCCGCTCAGGGTGGAAGCGTGGGAAATGGTGCGCTCACTCATCGCGTCCGTACTCCTTCGCTGTAGCTCGCAACAGAGCCAGGGACTCGCGCTGGGGCAGTGCATCGCCCAGTGCGAGATCGTACCTGTTCTGCAGCCGCTCGACCGTGGCCGGGGAGTCGTGCACCCTGCCGATCGACGTACCTTCGCTGTAGGCAGCCGGAGGCTGGTCCTCGAACGACATCAACGTCAGCATCCCTTGCATCAGCGGGTGCAAGCCCATTCCGAAGGGCAGTACATGCGTGCGCACTCGCCCGCACTCGACCAGCTGGACGAGGTGCAGGAGCTGTTCCTCCATGATGTCCGGGCTGCCCGCCGGGCGCCGTAAGACGGCTTCATCGAGCAGCGCCCACACGACCGGTGTCACTGGATCGGCCAGGATCTGGGACCGCTTGAGCCGCGCGGCCACGTGCCTCTCGTTCTCCTCCTCGCTTCGAGGCGGGAAGGCTGTGGACAGCACCGCACGCGCGTATCTGGGTGTCTGGAGGATGCCCGGAACGTACGACACTGCGAACTCGCGGATCATCGTGGCCTGTTGCTCGAGCAGCCGGGCAGCCTCGAAGTAGTCGGCGATCACGCCGCCGTCGTCCTGTGGCCGGAACGTGCTCAGTACGTCCCCGGTGTTCAGCACTCTGTCCAGCCGCTTCGCGTCCTCCTTGGACGGAACGCGCCGCCCCGCCTCGATGTGCGCGATGTGCGTACGGCTCATGATTGCCGCACCCGCCAGCTCCTGCTGGGTGAGATCCGCCGCCTCGCGTCGTTCCCTGAGCCATTCCCCGTACGTACTGGCCATGCCCCACTCCCGTGCCTCAACGCCTTGACCTGGTCCACCCACGCTCCGCGTCAGGACATTCGGCACGCCCCCGCTTTCCCCGAACTGGGCGCGCGGGGCCCGTCGTTCCTACAGAAGGCGCCCCGCGTTCGTTTCCGGGGCGCAACGATTTCATTGAACCAGGTGTGTCCTGCGTCACGTTCGAGTTGAATGATCTGAGGCGTGCGGATGCACGTGCGTACACCGTCCTGCAGGGGGTGCCGGGATGAGTGCTGCCAGGAGTGAGACCGCGGAGCGGCGGGACGCGGAGGGGCCGGGGGCCGATCTGCTCGCCGCGCTGCTCGACGGGATGGACGCGGCGCTCTGTGCCTTCGACGCCGACGGCACCGTCACGCACTGGAACAAGGAGGCCGAGCGGATTCTCGGCTGGCGCGCCGAGGAGGCCGTAGGGCGGCGGGGGTTCGAGGGGTGGGCGGCGCGGCCCGCCGACGCCGCCGAGGCGCTGGCCCGGCTGATGGCCGCGATGGAGGCGCCGGGCCGCCTGGTGCACGAGTTCGCGCTGGTACGGAAGGACGGTGGCCGCGTCCTCGTGCGGACGCAGTCGGCCGGGGTGCGCGGCGCGGACGGCAAGCCCGCCGGGGTGTACTGCGCGTTCAGCGAGGTGCACGCGCAGATCGACCTGGAACGTTCGATCGCGCTCAGCGAGGCGCTGCTGGAGGAGGCCTCCTGGGGTGTCGTCCTCGTCGACGTGGACCTGCGCCCGACCGTCGTCAACGGCCACGCCGCCCGCGTCATGGGCGCGGGGCGTACGACGCTGCTCGGGCGTCCGCTGGGGGAGCTGATCACCCAGGGCGTGGAGGAGTTGGAGGGCGCGCTGGAGCACGTGCTCGCGGAGGGCGCGCCGAAGGCGCCGGCGGAGGTGTGGGTGACGCTCCGGACGCCGGAGGGCGACCGGCGGCGGTGCTGGCGCAGCGGGTTCGTGCGGCTGGCGTCCCCGCTGGCGGAGGAGCCGGTTCCGCTGGGGGTCGGGTGGCTGTTCCAGGACGTCACGGAGGAGCGGCTGGCCGAGCAGGAGGCGGGCCGGCTGCGGTTCCGGTACAGCCAGCTGCACCGGGCGGGCGCGGTGGCGGCCGAGTGCGAGGACCCGCGGGAGGCCGCGACGGTCCTGCTGGACTTCGCGCTCGCCGGGTTCGCCGATCACGCGCTGGTGGACGTGGCGGCGGGGGAGCGGCGGCTCGTACGGGTCGCGGCGACGCCGGCGGGCGAGCCGGGCCCGGTCGTACCGGTCGCGGGCGGCGGTATCCCCCTTCGCTACCCGTCGGCGCACCCGGTCCTCCAGGCGCTTTCCCGTACGGGACCGGTACGGGCCTCGGCGTCCGTCACGGCCGGTCCGCAGGCCGCCGAGGACTGGGCGACGGAGCGGCACTGGCCCCGTGACGCGGTCCACGCGCTCTGCCTGCCGCTGCGCAGCCGGGGCAGGACGGTGGGCGCGGTGACGTTCCTGCGCGCCGCGTCCCGTACGGCTTTCGAGCGCCCGGACGCGGTGTACGCGGAGGCGGTGGCGGTACGGGTCGCGGCGTCGCTGGACCTGGCGGGGATGACGACGACCGCGGCGGGGCCGGGCGCGGGGGGACCGGGTGGCGCGGGGGCGGCCGGACCGGGAACGGGTGGACCGGGTGGGCCGGGAGCGGGTCAGGCGGGCGGGCGGCGGTAGCCGTCCACGGGACCGGGCCCGCGACCGGGCTCAGGGCCTTACCCGTACGGGGTCGCGTAACCGTGTCCGTGTCCGTGTCTGTATCCGCGCCCGGGCCCGGCACTGCCGCCCTCGCCCGTCCGCACGTCGCCGCGACCTCCGGCTCAGTGCCGGTAGAAGATCCGGTCGGCGTACTCCGTCATCACGCGGCCGTTCCACTCGTGGCCGCCGTCGACGTTCCCCGAGCGCAGCAGCGGCGGTTCGATGCCGAGACGGACCATCTCCTCGGCCGCCGCGGCCATCGTGGCCTGCATCAGGGCGCTGGTGACGACCGTCGAGGCCGGGGCGAAGGGCGCCTCGATGCCCTCGTGGGTCAGTTCGGCGTCGCCGACCGGGATCCGCGAGTCGAGGACGATGTCGCAGTGGTCCTTCAGGTACGTCCCCGAGACGTGCCGGGACTTCGTCTCGGTCGCGTACGCCACCGAGGTGACGCCGATCACGGTCAGTCCCAGGGCGCGGGCGTTCATCGCCATCTCGACGGGCAGCGCGTTGCGCCCGGAGAGCGAGATGATGATCAGGACGTCGCCGGCCTTGGCGGGCGAGGAGTCGAGCACCGCGCCGGCCAGGCCGTCCACCCGTTCCAGGGCGGAGCCCAGCGTCGCGGGCATGACGTCGACGCCGACGACGCCGGGGACGGCGAGCAGGTTCATCAGGGCGAGGCCGCCCGCCCGGTAGACCACGTCCTGGGCGGCCAGCGAGGAGTGGCCGGCGCCGAACGCGAAGAGGCGGCCGCCCGCGGCGACGGCCTCGGCGATCGCCGTTCCGGCTGCGGCGACCTCCCCGGCGTCCTGGTCGCGGACCTGCTGGAGCAGGCCGATCGCCGCGTCGAAGAACTGCCCTGCCAGCTTGGACTCGCGCGCGCTGTCGCCCATTCCGGAAGCTCCTTGTCGTCGTGTCGCGGATCACGGTGCGGTCTGGACCATTGCTCTGTCAATACCGCCTTTCCCTGCCGTTTCCCCTGCGCGGCACGGTTGTCCGTGGGATGCGTCAGAATTGGTGCAGGGCCAGCGCACGACTCATCGAGGGGCACGTATGTCCGGACTGATCGACACCACGGAGATGTATCTCCGCACCATCCTCGAGCTGGAAGAGGAAGGTGTGGTCCCCATGCGCGCCCGGATCGCGGAGCGGCTCGATCAGAGCGGCCCGACGGTCAGCCAGACGGTGGCCCGTATGGAGCGCGACGGCCTGGTGGCCGTCGCGAGCGACCGGCACCTGGAGCTGACGGACGAGGGCCGGCGGCTGGCGACGCGCGTGATGCGCAAGCACCGGCTCGCGGAGTGTCTTCTCGTCGACGTGATCGGCCTGGAGTGGGAGCAGGTCCACGCGGAGGCCTGTCGCTGGGAGCACGTGATGAGCGAGGCCGTGGAGCGGCGCGTTCTGGAGCTCCTGCGGCACCCGACGGAGTCGCCGTACGGCAACCCGATCCCGGGTCTGGAGGAGCTGGGCGAGAAGGCCGAGGCGGAGTCCTTCCTGGACGACTCCATGGTGTCCCTCGCCGACCTGGACCCGGGTACGGACGGCAAGACGGTCGTCGTGCGCCGGATCGGGGAGCCGATCCAGACGGACGCGCAGCTGATGTACACGCTGCGCCGCGCGGGCGTGCAGCCCGGCTCGGTGGTGAGCGTGACGGAGTCGGCGGGCGGGATCCTGGTCGGCAGCAGCGGCGAGGCGGCCGAGCTGGAGGCCGACGTGGCGGCGCACGTCTTCGTGGCGAAGCGCTAGGGCCTGTCGGCCCGGTCCTCCGGCTTCCGCGGGCGGCGCCGGGGCGCCGTCGCGTCCGTGGTCGGCCCGGGTCCTCGCAGCTCGGGAGGGTGCGGGGCTTCCGCGGCCCGTTTTACGGCGGAATCGCCACGCCCACGCCCCTCGGCGTGCCACGCTGGGTGCAGCCGTACGGCCGGGGAGGGGTGGGTGCGATGGAGTCGTCCGGGGCGGTGTGCCACCAGACAGAGGGCCCCGGCGCCCATGGGCGCCGGGGCCTGTCCTCCCCTGTGCTGACCCGGAGCCCCGAGCTCCCAGGGTCATTCCCCACGGACCGTTTTCCCCGAGCGGTCCGCCTCCCGCTGAAGATCTCCCCTCGGCGGCGCTCGTCAATCCTTGAGCGCCGTCACTCGAACGAGGGGTGTTACGTGGCAGAACCCCATTTTCGAATATGGGTTCGATAGTCTGGCGGTGCTCGACACGCTCGATGGGAAAGAGGGGGTGCCAGGGAACATGGTGCGACGTCTCGACGTCACCGGGGCCGGCGGCGTACGCCTGGCTGCCTGGGAGTTCACGGAAGAGCGGGCGGGGACGGCCGGGTCCGGCGTCTTACTTCTGCACGGCCTGATGGGGCGCGCCTCCCACTGGGCCCCCACCGCCCGCTGGCTGGCCGAGCGCCATCGGGTCGTCGCCCTGGACCAGCGCGGTCACGGCCGGAGCGACAAGCCCGGCGCGGGCCCCTTCACGCGTGAGGCGTACGTCGCGGACGCGGCCGCCGCCGTCGAGCAGCTCGGCCTCGGCCCCGTCACCCTCGTCGGTCACTCCATGGGCGCGCTCACCGCCTGGCAGCTCGCCGCCGAGCACCCCGACCTTGTCCGCGCCCTGGTCATCTGCGACATGAGGGCGTCGGCCCTCGGAGCCGCCTCCCAGCGGGAGTGGCAGGACTGGTTCCGCCGCTGGCCGGTGCCCTTCCCCTCGCTCGACGGCGTACGCCAGTGGTTCGGCGACGAAGACCCCTGGGTCGAGCGGCCGAACCCCGCGCGCGGCGAGTTCTTCGCCGAGGTGATGTCCGAACGCCCCGACGGCTGGTACCCGGTCTTCGACCCCGCCCAGATGCTGACCTCCCGCGAGACCTGGGTCCACGACGCCCACTGGGACTCGCTCGCCCAGGTCCGCTGCCCGACGCTCGTGGTCCGCGGCCTGGACGGCGAACTGGGCCGCGCCGAGGCCCAGGAGATGGTCCGCGTCCTCCCGCGCGGGGCGTACGCGGAGATCCCGGACGCGGGCCACCTCCTCCACTACGACCACCCCGAAGCCTGGCGCACGGCGATCGAGCCGTTCCTGGAGGGCGTCCTGACGTCGTAGCCGGTGGGACGGCGGGCGCGGCACCGCGCGGCACCGCTCGGCCGCCCCGCCGCCCCCTCGGCTACCGCGGCTGGACCGAGCCGTCGTACACGTTCTCCGGGGTCACGATCGCCGTCACGGCCCGGGCGACCAGCGTGCTCGGCTCCTGGCCTCCGGCGGAGATGTCCGTGTTGAGCATGAGCACCATCGTGGCCTTCTGCGAGGGCAGATAGACCGTCACGGTCTCGTAGCCCGGGATGGATCCGTTGTGCCCGATCCAGCCGTTCGCATCGAAGATGCCGAGTCCGTAGCTCGTGCCGGGGAAGCCCGTCGGCAGCGTCCTGAGCCGCTCCGCCTGGGACTGCGGGCTGAGCAGCTCCCCGGTGGCCACGATCTTCGCCCAGCGGCGCAGGTCGTGCAGGTCCGAGATCATCGCCCCCGCCGCCCAGCCCCAACTGGGGTTCCAGTCCGTCGAGTCGGCGACCTCGCCGCTCAGCGTCTGGTCGGTGTAGCCCCGCGGGTGCGGCTCGGGGAACTCCGCCCCCGTCGGGAAGAGCGTCTCGCGCAGCCCGGCCGGGCGGAGGACCCGCCGGTCGATGACGTCGGCGAGGCGCTGACCGGTGACCTTCTCGATCACGAGGCCGAGGAGGACGAGGTTGGTGTTGGAGTACTCGAACTGCGTGCCCGGCGCGAAGGTGTTGTCGTGCCGGTAGCCGTACGCGAGCACCTCGTGCGGGGTGAACGCGCGGTACGGATCGCTCAGCAGGGCATGGACGAAGTCCGGGTCGGAGGTGTACGGGAAGAGTCCGCTGCGCATCTCGGCCAGGTGACGCAGCGTGATGTTGTCGCCGTTGGGCACGCCGTCGATGTAGCGGGAGATCGGGTCGTCCAGCCCGACCCTGCCGGCATCGACGAGCTGCAGGAGCGCGGTGACCGTGAAGGTCTTGGTCTCGCTGCCGATCCGTACGGCGCCGTAGGTGGTCATCGGCTTGCCGGTGACCTTGTCGGCGACGCCGAAGGCACGGACGTAGCACCCCTTGCCCGGCATCCACACCCCGGCGACGACCCCGGGGATGCCGGCCTGGGTACGGACGTCCTCGATGGCCTTGTCCAGCCGCGCGGTCAGCTCCGGGCCGAGACCCTCGTCGCGCGGGCAGTCCTGCGTGCCGTGCCGGTGGGAGGGCGGGGCGGGGATGGCGGTGGCGGGAGTGGTGGCCACGGGGGCCAGCACGGACGCCACGAGCAGCGCGGCGGCGAACAGACGGCGGGTGGGGGTGCGTCGCATGTCGGGGCGTCTCTTCCAGTTCGGGATCGGGCCGGTTCAGGATCGGGAACGCCAACGTGACCCCCGCGACCCCCGCGCGCGTCCTTTCCCCGGCCCAACGCCCCGGAGAGTCCACTCGTTCGGACCCGGCCGACGAAGCGCTCCGGGCCCTGTCAGGCAGCCTTCGACCGTCAGCCGCCCGGCCGGGACGACAGGGCCGAGCGCAGGCACTCGGTCAGCCGGGCCGCGATCGTCCCGTCGGGGTCCAGGCGCGGGTTGAAGATCGTGACGTCGAACCCGACGGCCCGCTCGTCGGCCAGGGCCGTCCGTAGTACGGCCTCCAGCTCCGCCCAGCTCAGCCCGCCGGGCAGGCGGTAGTCGACGGCAGGCATGATCGCGTCGTCCAGGACGTCGACGTCCAGATGGACCCAGTACCCGCCCTGTTCGGCGAGCCGGCCGACGGCGCCGCGAGCGGCCTCGCCGGCACCGACCGCGCGCACGTCGTCGAGGTCGAGGGCGTACAGCCCCGGCGGGAGCGGCCGGCTCCCGGCCGCGGCGGACTCGTCGGCGTCCCGGAACCCGAAGGCGACGACGTCCTCGTCCCGGACCAGCGGCCCCCGCCCTTCGAGATCGGCGAGGATGCGGGGGCCGCGCCCGGTGGCGAGGGCGAGCTCCATCGACGCCACCTCGCCGGTCGGCTCGGCGGACGGCTGGTAGAAGTCGGTGTGCCCGTCGAGGAAGAGGAGGCCGTAGCGCCCCCGGCGGCGCAGTGCGAGGAGATTGCCGAGCAGGATGCTGCAGTCGCCGCCGAGAACGACGGGGAACCGCCCGGAGTCGAGGACCTCGCCGACGACATCCGCCAGCTGTACGGAGTACCGCGCGATGCCGCCCGGATTCAGCATCCCCGTCCCGGCGTCCCGTACGGGGTCGTACTCCGGAGCCTCCAACCGTCCCGCCCGCGGCATCCCGCCGAGCAGGACCCCGGGCAGTTCCTCGACCCCGGACGGCCGCAGTCCGAGGACGGACGGAGCCTCGACGACGACCGGCTCAGGGCTGATCAGTGGCATACGTCCATGGTGTCCCAGCCGGGAGGACCGCGTGCACCTCGATGAAAATGCCCTGCTCAGCGAGGTGCGGGAGCAGTAGCATCCCCGAATGCCGAGCATCGAGACCCTGATCCCGCAGGCCGGACGCGCCGACACCACCGGCTTGCTGGAGGTGGACGCGCGGGTACTCGCCCGGTACGTGGCCGACGCCCGGCACCCGTGGTGGCGCCGCAGGCCTTGCGTGATCGCGCTGACCGGGCGGGTCCCGGAGCGGTACGTCCCCGAGCTGACGGCGCGCGTCCGCGACCCCCGCGACACCGCCGAGGTACGCACCGCCCTCCTCGACCTGCTCGCGGACCGGCCGGAGCTGCTGCCCTGGCTGCGGCACGAGGACCGCCGCGGCGACACCTCGTACGGCATGGCCGAGGCGTTCCTGAAGGCGCGGGGCCTGCTCGGCGACCGCTCGGCCGCGCGCGAGCTGGCGACCCTCGCCGCCTCGCCGTGGCCGCGCGTCCGGGCCGCCGGGGAGGCGGGTCTGGACGGACTGGTGGACCGGTGGGGCACGGCTTCGGTCCTGGCGGACCTGGGCACGGCCCGGCCCGAGGACCGGATCTTCCAGCTCCGGATGCGCTACCGCGCCGACGAGGACGTGACGGACGCGCTCGCGGACCCGGACCGTGGGGTCGCGTACCTCGCCCAGTCGCTCGCGACCGACGCGGACCGCCTGCGCCACTGCATCGACGAGGCGCCGACGGTCGAGGCCAGGTTGTGGGCGGCGTACGCGCTGCACGGCCTCACCGAGGACACCGCCGAGACCAGGGAGGTCTACGAGCGCCTGGGCCGCCCCCGGGTCGAGGTCGAGGGCCTGGACGAGGAGCTGCGCGCCGCGATCGTCCACGCGTACGGCCCCGGCTGCGCGCACCGGAGCGACCCCCGGTGGCGCGTCGAGGCTCTGTGCACCGAGCCCCCCGCCCGCCCCGACATGGACGACCGGCTGCGCCGCGCGACGTCCGCGCTCACGGCAGCGGGCCTGGCCCCGAAGCCCCCGGTCTCGTGCGGCGAGGACAACCAGCAGGGGGACGGGACGTACTACGTGATCGAGGCCGGCGGGAGCCGGCTCCTGATCAGCACCCTCGGCCCGTTCGCGACCGGCGAGGACGACGGCTGCGCCGCCCGCGGGGCGCTGGAATCGGCGGGCTTCCGCTGGATCGACGCGGAGACCGGCGCGATCCGGGTCACGGACCTGTGCGTCTACTACTTCGGCGCCCGCGAACCCCTCACGGTCGAGACGCTGCTCTTCTACTGGCAGGACTAGGGGGCCGCCCCGGTCGACGCGCCGGCCCAAGACGGGCCGGGGGCTCGGCGCGTGCGGCGTCCCGTGGTTCAGACCTCGGGCAGGGACGGATCGGGCGTCCAGGGCTGCGGTGCGGTGGCGGCCCAGCGTTCGTGGTCCCGCCAGGCCCCGTCGATGTAGAGGTAGGCCGGCGACACGCCCTCGTAGCGGAAGCCCAGCCGCTGGACCAGGGCCACGGACGCCCTGTTCCCCGGCTGAATACTGGCCTCCAGCCGGTGGAGGCGCAGCTCGGTGAAGGCGTACCGCAGGGTGGCGGCGACCCCCTCGGTCATGTAGCCGTGCCCCGCGGACGGGGCGAAGGCCGCATAGCCGAGGGACGCGCCCTGGTAGCGGCCCCGGATGATCGAGTTGATGTTGACCATGCCTGCGGCTGCCCCGGTCTCCCGGACCCGGACCAGGAAGCCCTGGTTGGCCCCGTCGTCGAAGCGGCCCATCCAGAGCTGGAACTCCTCCGCGGTCGCGGGCAGCTGCATCCACGGCAGGTGCAGCCTGGAGCTGGCCCGCGCGAGCGCGCAGAACTCGTCCTGGTCGGAGCGGGTGAGCGGGCGGAGTTCGACGCGGGTCGGCAGCTTCGGCATGGACCAACGTTAGGCCCGTGCCCGAGGGGCCCGCCGAGTGAGGGGTTGTTCTGTGCAACACCTCTGGCGCGGCTGCGTACTTCTCGCGCCCAGGTGCCACCGCCCCACCTCTGTCCTGCGGTTCGTCCGTGTGAGTACCGACTCGCCCCCCTGATCTTTGTAGCTCTTGCCAGTACGAGCCCGCCGTCGCGTCTGGAGAGACTGCCGGAGTCCGGAGCAAGGACACCCAACGGGAGGAGTGCGCGGTGAGCGCGCAGCAGACGTACGACGAGATCGGTGAGGCGTTCGAGGGGTTCAAGGGCCTGCCGCTGGCCCAGTACGTGGAAGCGCCCAGCTTCCTTCGCATGGTCGGGGACGTCGAGGGCAAGAAGGTGATCGACCTCGCCTGCGGCACCGGCTTCTACAGCCGGGAGCTGAAGCGGCGCGGCGCGGCGGAGGTGTTCGGCGTCGACATCTCCGGCG
Source organism: Streptomyces sp. Je 1-79 (assembly GCF_025195125.1). Classification (GTDB taxonomy): domain Bacteria; phylum Actinomycetota; class Actinomycetes; order Streptomycetales; family Streptomycetaceae; genus Streptomyces. Next base: position 51,684 of record NZ_JAMGSL010000022.1, on the reverse strand, counting down.
AGATGATCGGTGCCGCGGCACGCATCGAGCAGGCCGACCCGCTGGGTGTCCGCTACGAGGTCGGCGACGTGGCGGGCCTGTCGACGGCGGGGGACCGTTACGACGTGGCGACCGCGGTGATGCTGCTCAACTACGCGGAGACCGTCCCCGAGTTCGAGCAGATGTGTCGCCGGGTGCACGGGACTCTGAAGAGCGGCGGCGAGTTCTTCATGCTCCATCAGAGGCCGGACTACGACTTCTCCGGCCCGTCGCCGCGCCCGTACGGGTTCCTGACCGAGCTGACGGGCGAGGAGGCCGGCACCGGGCCCCGGGTGCGGGTCACCGCGCTGCTTGAGGGTGCGCCGATCTCGTTCACCTCCGGTCTGGCGCGCCGCGAGGTCTTCGAGACGTCCCTGGCCAAGGCCGGGTTCAGCGAGATCACCTGGGTGCCGACCGAGGTGTCGCCCGCAGGGGTCGCCGCGTACGGCGACGCGTTCTGGGCGGACTACCGGACCAACCCGGCGTTCGAGATGCTCCGCTGCCGCGCCTGACGGCCCGGACGCGCCCGGCGACGCGCCGGGAGACGGCCCGCCGGGAGACCGGCGGGCCGTGCGGGCCGAACGCGGTTACGCCTGCTGGCAGTAGAAGGCCCCGGCCCCGTCCCACACCCACTCGCAGCTGATGTCGGCGTGGCTGGTCCCGGCGAAGCCGAGCGTGATGAGTGTGGTCATGGCCAGGACCGTCAGGGTCTTGCGCACTGCTGACATGGTTCCCCCTCGGAGAAGCGGACGTGCGTCGCGGCGCGACGGCCCCAAGGTAGTTCCGAACCCGCTTGACCGGCAGGTGAGTTACGGCCAAGCACGCGTCGTCGGGGCAAGGTGCCCGCGAGAATTCCGACCGGGCCTTGTTCGCGGGAGCGGCGTGGCCAGGAACAGCATGGCGGCGGGCCGCCGGGATGCCTCC
>NZ_JAMGSL010000022.1:0-50709 GCF_025195125.1 Streptomyces sp. Je 1-79 | reverse complement strand
CGGCCGCCGGGATGCCTCCCGGCGGCCGCCGCTCCACGCCCTGCGCGTCAGAACGTGAAGACCGAGGTCCTCGCCATTCCGGCGCGCATCTCGCACGCGTTGCCGTACGTGGCCGACCAGCTGACCCGCTTGCCGTCCCAGACGCCTTCGCCGGTGACCGTGACCGGGTCCCAGATGCGCGTACAGGGGGCGGCGGTGCTCCACGCCGTGCCCAGCTGGGCGAAGTCGCCGTTGATCGACTTCAGTTCCGCGCAGGCCGACTTGGGCGCGGGGTGGGTGCCGCTCGCGGTCGGGGCGCAGTTCAGCGTGACCGCCCGGTCGATCGTCGCCGTCGCCGCGGCCTCGCCCTTGCCGATCGTGAGGACGAGCGCTGACGGCGGGTACAGCCCGGCCGGCTCGGCCTGGGCGCTGCCGGACGTCGCGGCGACGCCGACGAGGGCGAGGCCGGTGGCGAGAGCCGTGGTGAGGGCGGTGTTGCGGAGGACGTAACGCACGGGGGTTTCCCTTCGAGGCGGGTGCTTCTTGATTGCGCCCCGGAGTCTTGTCGGCGCGGAGGGTGATCGCACATCCGTCGCCGCTTTCCGGTCACGACCGAACGTTCGGGCTGTTCGGGAGGGGTGTCGGCGTGTTCGAGAGCGCTCCACGGGCCGGTCGTGCAACCTCGAACGACCGCCTGACCTGCGGAGTTGTGAAATTTGTTCGAAATTGGAGCAGTTGTCGGAAGCCCTGTTCGACCGGAAGCCGGTCCTACGGGGCTCGCCGTCGGCGACTTCACCGACGACGGCGAGCGGACCGACGGCGAGTGGAGGGGCCTGAACGGCGCCTTCTGACAGCGGAACAGCGCGCCTTCCCACAGCAGTACGGGCGGCCGGTCCCTCGGACCGGCCGCCCGCCTCACCTTCGGCTTCCCGTCAGGCCGTCACCCCTTGCTGACCGCCGTCAGGATCTCCGGCAGCCGCGACGCCGTCGCGGGCGCCGCCAGCTTCAGGCCGCCCCAGGCGAGCAGGGCGCCGTACGCCGCCCCGGCCGGCAGCAGGATCCAGAGCAGGGACTCCTGGTCGGTCAGATGGAGGGCGATCGTCGCCCCGATCACCGGGGCGCACAGCAGCGCGCCGCCGAGCATGCCGCCGAAGATCGAGATCCACGCCAGACCGCCCTGCCCCGGCGCGACGTTCTTGTACGCGCTGTCCTGCGGGATCGAGTACGGGAACCGCGCCGAGGTCACCGCGCCCGTCGCCAGCATCGCGCCGAGCAGCGCGAACGCCAGGCCCAGCGCCTCCGGAAGGGACTCCCAGTCGCCGAGGACCGCCGCCGTCGCCGCCGTCACCAGGACCGTGTACGGCAGGGTGATCAGCAGCAGGGCGTACGCCCGCGCCCGCAGTTCGGCGTACGCCTCCTTCGTCGTCGAGATCGTCTGCGCGACCATCCAGAACGCCGAGGTGTCCTGCCCGAACTGGTTGTACATCTGGATGCCGAGCATGCCGGAGGCGAAACAGGCGAAGTAGAGGGAGCCCGTGCCCTGGAGGGCGTTGAACAGCGGCACGATCGCGCCGATCGCGAGCGACGTGATCCACGCGGCCTTCGTCTTCGGGTCGCGCGCGATGTAGCGCAGGCTGCGCTCCATCACCGTTCCCGTACGCCCGCCCGGCAGCAGCCGCCCGAGCAGTCCCGTGCTCGCGCGGTCCCGGCCGCCCGAGTCCGCCGCGCCGATCGTCGAACCGTCCGGGGCGGTCATCAGCTTCACCAGGCTCCGCTGCCACCAGTACACCAGCGCCCCGAGGGCGACGGCCGTCAGCAGCAACCGGCCCGCCGCCAGGGCGTAGTCGCCCTCGCTCGCCGAGTCGACCGCCCCGATCGCCGAGGCGGGCGGCAGCCAGCCCACGACCGCCGCGGCCGGTTCGAGCGACGAGAGGCCGCCGGCGCGGCTGAGCCGCTGCGCCCCGAAGTTGACCACCTGGATCCCGACCGCGATCACCAGACCGCTCAGTACCGCCAGGTCACGGCCCTTGCGCGAGGTCAGGAGCCGTACGTTGGCGGCGGCGACGGCCCGTGAGAGCGCCACGCACACCAGGACCAGCAGCGGCACGGCGAGCAGCGCGGCCACGACACCCGCCGTGCCCCGCGCCAGCGCGAGGGCCGCGCCCACCCCTATCAGCAGGGTGAACACGGGCCCGACGCCCACCAGTGAGGCCACGAGCAGCGCGCGCACCAGCGGCCGGGGGCGCAGCGGCAGCATCACGAGCCGCGAGGGGTCGAGCGTCTCGTCGCCGGTCGGTACGAACAGCGGCATCACGGTCCACGAGAGCGCGAGGACCCCGGTCAGCAGGATCGTGATCGAGTCGGCGTCCCCGTTGCCCCGCAGCAGGACGAAGGCGAGCAGCATCACCGCGGCGAAGAGGGCGGAGACGACGATCGACGTCACGTACGCGGCGGTCCGGCCGGCCGACTGCCGCAGGCCGTTGCGGAGCAGCGACAGCTTCAGCCGTACGAAGACCGACGTCAGGGAGGGCGCGGCGGAGGGGGAGGGCGTCAGGGAGGGGGAGGCCGGGGCGACCGTCGTCATCGGGCGGTACCGCCGCCCAGCCAGTCCAGGGAGTCCCCGGCCGCTTCCCGCCCGTTCGCGCCCACCAGCTCCAGGAACGCGGCCTGGAGCGACGGCGCGTCGCCGCGTACGGCCGCGAGCGGGCCCTGGGCCCGGATCTGGCCGGCGGCCATCACCGCGACCCAGTCGCAGAGGGACTCCACCAGCTCCATCACATGGCTGGAGAAGACGACGGTGGCGCCCGAGGCGGTGTACCGCTCCAGAACGCCCCGGATCGTCTGCGCCGACACCGGGTCGACGCCCTCGAACGGCTCGTCAAGGAAGAGGACTTCTGGGTTGTGCAGCAGTGCGGCGGCGAGCCCGATCTTCTTGCGCATACCGGTGGAGTAGTCGACCACCAGCTTGTTCTGCGCGCCCGTCAGGTCGAGTACGCCGAGGAGCTGGTCGGCCCGCTTGTCGACCTCGGCACCGGGCAGCCCCCGCAGCCGCCCGCTGTACGCGAGGAGTTCGCGGCCGGAGAGTCTCTCGAAGAGCCGCAGCCCCTCGGGGAGGATCCCGATCCGTGCCTTGACCTCGGCCACCGACTCGGGGTCGCGCCAGACGTCGTGCCCGGCGACGAGGACCCGCCCCGCGTCGGGCCGCAGCAGGCCGGTGATCATGGAGAGGGTGGTGGTCTTGCCGGCGCCGTTGGGGCCGACGAGACCGATGAACCTGCCCGCCGGCAGGACGAGATCGATGCCGTTGACGGCGATCTGCTGTCCGAAGCGCTTCCACAGCCCCTCGACACGCACGGCGGGCACCGCGTCGTCCTGGTCGTGGGATGCGATGCCCGCCGTCGGCCCGGCGCCCGCGCGTGCGGCGCCGCCCTCTTCGTGTACTCCGTCGAATGCCTGGTCAGGCATGGTGCGTCAACCCTCCGGTTGTCCCCGTACTCCGTACGAGCACACCCTAGGGGCCGCCCCTCACGGCCTGCGAGCCCTCGCGGCCGCGGCTTCCCGCCCGCAGGCGTAGGCGAGGGGGCTGATCAGCTCCTCGGCGTCCGGGAGCCAGCGGTTCGCCGGGGTGGGCCGCCTCGCCCACTGCACCGCGCCGTGCCCGCCGACCCGGGTGGGCGGGGCCGCCACGTAGAACCCCTCGCCGCGCGTGGTCAGGTCGATCGACGCCGGGGTCCAGCCCAGCTTCCGTACGAGATCCGGGACCTTGGTGGCGGCGCCCGGCAGGACGAAGAAGAACATCCGGCGGTCCGGCGTGCACGTCACGGGGCCGAGGGTGAGCTCCATGCGCTCCATCCGCGCGAGCGCGAGGAAGCCCGCCGACTCCGGGACCTCGATCGCGTCGAAGGTGCGGCCGGTCGGCAGCAGGATCGACGCCTTGGGCTGCTTCGACCACATGCGCCGCGCACCGACCGCGCTGCCGGTCGCCTGGGTCGACCAGTCGGGCCTGGCCGGGTGGGCGCCGGGGGTGACGCACTCCTCCACGCCGCAGGAGCAGCGCTCCCGGCCCTCGACCGCCTCCAGCCAGGTCCCGGGGAACACGTCCCAGTGCCGCTCTTCCGCATACCGCACGGCGCAGTCCAGCAGCTGCTCGCCTCGCTGCTTGGGGATCTGTGCGGCTTCCGTGACTCCGATGGTCTCATCCACGGTGAACTCAACTCCCGCCGTCACCTGGGGTTACGGGCGGGGCGCCGCGCTGTCTGGAGCATCGATCCTGCACGGCGGGGCGCATGGGTGCACGGACGGGGGCGCGCGTGGGGCCGGGGAGCGGTGGAGGGGTAGCCAGAGGTGGGGGGTGTCGGCCGGCTGCCCGTGGCCGATCCGTCCGGTTTCGCGTGTTCACATCGGCATTGACCGGATATCCGCCGGGCAGTGATCAGTTCTCTTCGATCGCACCGGCCTCAGGGGGTAGTCATGTCAGCCAGGCCACTCGTCGCCCGTCAGCCGAACGAACGGCTGCAGGCGCTCATTCAGGAGGCCGCGTGTTCCAACGCCGGTCTCGCCCGCAGGGTGAACATGGTCGGGTCCGAGCGCGGACTCGATCTGCGGTACGACAAGACGTCGGTGGCGCGCTGGCTGCGCGGGCAGCAGCCGCGCGGGCGGGCGCCGGGGATCATCGCGGAGGCGCTGGGCCGCAAGCTGGGCCGCACGGTCACGATCGACGAGATCGGGATGGCGAACGGCAGGAACCTGGCGGCGGGCGTCGGGCTGCAGTTCTCGCCGACGGTGCTGGGCGCGATCGAGCAGGTCTGCGAGCTGTGGCGCAGCGACGTGGGGCGCAGGGACTTCCTCTCCGGGTCGACGGTGGCGGCCTCCGCGCTGGTGGAGCCGAGCCGGGACTGGCTGATCACGGGCGCGGACGCGCACGTGGCCCGGTCGGCCGGGGCGCGGGTGGGGGCCTCGGACGTGGAGGCGGTCCGGGCGATGACGGACGCGCTGGTCGACCTGGACCGGAGGTTCGGCAGCGGGCACGTGCGGCCGGTGGTCGTGCACTACCTGAACAGCGTGGTGGCGGGGCTGCTGTCGGGCTCGTACCGGGAGGCGGTCGGCCGGCAGCTGTTCGCGGCGGTGGCGCGGCTCACGGAGCTGGCGGGGTACATGGCCGTGGACACCGGGCAGCCGGGGCTCGCCCAGCGGTACTACATCCAGGCGCTGCGGCTCGCGCAGGCCGCGGGCGACCGGGGCTACGGCGGCTATGTGCTCGCCGCCTCCATGAGCCACCTCGCGGCCCAGCTCGGGAACCCCCGGGAGATCGCCCAGCTGGCGCGGGCGGCGCAGGAGGGCGCACGGGGGCGGGTGACGCCGCGCGCGGAGGCGATGTTCTACGCGGCGGAGGCGCGGGGCCACGCGCTGCTCGGGGACGCGCACTCCTTCGAGGCGGTCGCGGGTCGGGCCGTACGGGCCCTCGACCGGGCGGATCCGGAGTCGGGCGACGACCCTTCGTGGATCGCCCACTTCGACCACGCGTATCTCGCCGACGAACTGGCCCACTGCCACCGGGACCTGGGGCAGGCGACGGCGGCGGCGCTGGCGGCGGAGGAGTCGCTCGTCGGCCATCCGCAGACGCGGGCCAGGCGGCGGGCGATCGGTCTGGCGCTGCTCGCCTCGGCGCAGGTGCAGCGGCGCGAGGTGGAGCAGGCCTGCCACACGGGGACGCGGGCTCTGGAGCTGCTCGCGACGCTGCGGTCCTCGCGCGGCGCGGAGTACCTGGACGATCTCAAGGAGCGTCTGGAGCCGTTCGCGCAGGAGCCCGCGGTGCGCGAGTTCGGGGCGCGGCTGGAGCTCCACGCGGCCTGACCTGGTGTGACGGGGGTCACCGTCAAAGCAAGCACGGTGGGGCGATCGGGACGTGGTGGTACGGGAGTTGAGAGGGATGTCGTTGTGGGTCTGTTACCGGGCTCACACGTGTGTGCACGGCGCCGGACGCACCCGGTAGCGTGAACCGACGATTCCGTAGGTCCATCAGTAGGAGTCCCGGTGACGCAGAGCGGACAGGGTCCGGAGCCGCAGTATCCGGCGGTACGGCCCACGCACGAAGGTGTCGTGCTGCCCGCGGAGGGCGGCGTGGAGACCGGTCAGGGCGCGGGCCCGACCGGGGGTCAGCCGTGGGGCGGCGCCTGGGGCCCCGGTGGGGGACCGCAGGGTCAGCAGCCCCCGTCGTCCGGGCAGCCGCTGCCGCCGGCCCAGCCGCTCCCGCCGGAGGCCGTACCGGGCGGCGCCTCGGACATGCAGGCGACGCAGTACATCGCGCCGGTCCCGCCGCAGGGCGCCCAGCCCGCCGGGCCGGGTCCGATGCCCGGGCCGATGCCCGGGGCGCAGGGCGGGATACCGGGCGGGCATCCGATGCCGTCCCACACCCCGCCGCCCGGCGGCTACGGGTACCCGCACCCGGCCGCTCCGGCGCAGCCCGGCCCCCAGGGCGGCTACGGCTACCCTCCCGCGGCCCCCGTGCACCAGGCCCCCGCGCACCAGCCCCCCGGGCCGTCCGCCGGCGACATGCAGGCGACCCAGCACATCCCGCCCGTCGCGGCGCAGGGCGGCGGCTCGGACACCCAGTTCCTCGGTACGGGGCCCCTGAGCCGCCAGCAGCCCGCCGGGGCGTCCGACGCGACGCAGTACATCGCTCCCGTACCGTCGCAGACGCACGGTGAGCGGCAGCCGCCCGCCGAGTTCGACAACCTCTTCCGCAGCGACGCGACGCAGCACATGCCCCAGCAGCAGCCGCCGCAGCAGCCCCGGCAGCCGCAGTTCCAGCAGCCGCAGTACACCCCCCAGCCCTCTCCGCAGCAGCAGTTCCAGGCCCCCGCCCCGGCCGCCTACCAGGGCGCGTACGACGACGGGTACGACGACGAGCCCGAGCCGCGCCGCCGGTCGCCCGTCGCCCTGATCGCCGCCGTCGTCGTCGGCTGCGCGGTCGTCGGCCTCGGTGCCGGTGCGCTGCTCAGCGGCGGGGACGACAAGAAGGACAAGGGCCCCGCGCAGAACGTGGCCGCCAGCTCCGGCACCCCGTCGGCCGCCCCGACCGGCAAGGCGGCGGCCGACCCGGCCGAGCCGCAGGCCAAGGAGCTCGACAAGCTGCTCGCGGACAGCAACAACAGCCGTGACGCGGTGATCCGTTCGGTCGAGAGCATCAAGCAGTGCAAGAACCTCGACCAGGCCGCCACCGATCTCCGGGACGCCGCCGGTCAGCGCCGCGGCCTGGTGACCCGGTTGCAGGGTCTGACGGTCGACAAGCTTCCGGACAACGCGGCGCTGACCGCCGCCCTCACCAAGGCGTGGCAGGCCTCGGCGTCCGCCGACGACCACTACGCCGCCTGGGCGGACCAGGTGAAGGGCAACAAGAAGCTGTGCAAGGGCGGCAAGGCCCGCAACACCCCGCACACGGCCGAGGCGGGCAAGAAGAGCTCCGACGCCACGATCGCCAAGCGCGAGGCGGCGTCGCTGTGGAACCCGACGGCCGGCAAGTTCGGACTGTCGCAGCGGACCCCCACCCAGCTGTAGGGCGGGGGCCCGCCGCGGGCCCGGCACGCGGGGGCGCTACGGGGCGCTGAGGACGGTCTCGCCGACGTCGACGAAGCCGGGCTTCTGCGCCACGAGCTGCCCCTTGCGGACCACTTGGAACGTCACCTCGTGGTTGACGATCCGGGGGAAGCGGGGTGCGCCGAGCATGTCCTCGTAACGCCAGCGCAGTTCGGGGGTGAGGCCGCCGGTGTCGACCTGTACACCGCGGTCCAGTGCGTGCGCCACGGCGCCCGCCGAGATCGAGTCGCTGTCGAGCGACTCGATCACCCTCTTCAGGACGGTGTACGCGATCCACGTCGTCTGGACGCCCGAGTCGGTCGGGTCGACCCGGTTGTCGGCGAACGCGTGCTCCTTGATCACCTTGCGCATCGGCGCCCAGCGCGCGTCGTTCGCCTCCGGGTACCAGCCCGTGACGTACGCGCCCTCGAAGGGGCTGTGCGCGCCGCCGGTGCGGTCGATGACGGGCTGGCTGACGCTGCCGAGCACGGAGGAGATCCGTACCTCGCCCTCGTCCTGTCCCTTGCCGTCGCCCGAGCCGCCCGAGCCGTCCTCGTCGGCGGGGAGGCGGCGGAAGGAGTCGAAGAACGTCTGGGTGCGCTCGCCGAGCACGGCGGCGACGCAGCCGTCCTCGCTTCCGGCCTTGGCGCGGGCGCGGTCGGCCTGCGCGGTGTACTCGGCGGCGTCCTCGAAGGCCGGGATGTCGGTGGCGCCGTCGTGACTGCCCTTGCGGAGGCCGGAGTTGAGGAGGTCGGGCAGCTTGTCGCCGGCCAGGGTGTCGGGCCGGACGAGGGAGACCTTGCGGCAGGACTCGGCGAGCTGCCGGCCGTGACCGGCCATCAGCGAGGCGAGGCCGCCGTTCACCGGGTAGGAGAGCGGGCTGGTGAACTCGTCCTCGGCGATGCCGTAGCCGCCGATGTACGGGATCTCGGCCGCCTCCAGCGGGGCCATGAACGCGCGCCCGTTCTGGCTGTACGAGCCGACGACCGCGACGACGTCCTCGCGGACGGCCCGGCGGGCGCACTCCGCGGCCCCGGCGGAGGTGTTCTTCTCGTTGCAGGTGAGGATCCGCAGCTCGTGGCCGTCGATGCCGCCGGAGGCGTTCACCCAGCGGGCGAAGGCCTGGGCCATGGCGGGCATGCCGGGCTGGTTGGTGGCACGGGTGCCGTCGGGGGCCCACGTCATCACCGTGACGGGCTCCCTGGACCCCCCCGCGGTCCCAGGGAGCACCCCACAGCCGGTGAGCAGCGACGCCCCGGCCGCCGCCGTCGTGACATACGCGAGGAGTGAGGTCAGTCGCCTACCGGTCATGGACACGCACAATTCCGCCCCACGGGTAACGCAGAAGTGAGCGGGGTTCAACGAAGGGTGACGTGAAGGTGAATTGCCGGGGTCGGCGAGTGGGGAGCAGGGGCCCGGTCCGCCGATCTTGAAGGGGAACGTACGATCGAACGGTGTCCAGTCCAGTCTCAGCTTCGGTGAACTCTTCCCGTCGCGGCCGTCGCTCCTCCACCATGGGCGGCATGCCGCTCAATGACATGCCGTGGTGGCGCTGGCGCAGCAATGTGCGCTCGGCGCTGCACATGCTCTCCGACCCCGGGTTCCACGAGACCACCTGGCTGGCCGGCCACGAGGGGTACGGCGACGTCACCGACGCCGTCTACCGCCTGGTCGAGGACACGTGGCTCGACAACTGGTCCGCCGAGAAGTACGTCGGGACGATCTTCCGCGACTCCGGCGAGGCCGCGCTGGTGGACGTGGCCGTGCTGCGGGTGCTGCGGATCATGCACCAGGTGGGCCCCGACGCGCCGTTCTCGGCGTACATGGAGCACCACGGGTGGCCGGAGGCCGTCCGCGCCGCTCGCGAGGCGCACATACGGATGGCGACCGCGGACGGCGAGGACCCCGACACGCCCCCGCGCTCCCTGGACGTGCTCCGTATCATGACGCGGTCCGCCTGACGGACGCCGGACCTGCCGTCACGGCGGGGTGTGGCACCCTACGGGGATGACCGACCAGTACGTCCTCACGCTCTCCTGCCCGGACAAACAGGGCATCGTGCACGCCGTGTCGAGCTACCTGTTCATCACGGGATGCAACATCGAGGACAGCCAGCAGTTCAAGGACCGGGACACCGGCCTGTTCTTCATGCGGGTCCACTTCTCCGCGGAGGAGCCGGTGACCGTGGAGAAGCTCCGGGCGAGCTTCGCGGCGGTCGGCGACTCGTTCGTGATGGACTGGCACATCAACGGGGCCGACGAGCGCATGCGCGTCGTGCTGATGGTCTCGAAGTTCGGCCACTGCCTGAACGACCTGCTCTTCCGCTCGCGGATCGGTGCGCTGCCGGTCGAGATCGTCGCCGTGGTCTCCAACCACACGGACTTCTCCGAGCTGGTGAGCTCGTACGGCATCCCGTTCCGGCACATTCCGGTCACGAAGGACAACAAGTCGCAGGCCGAGGCCGAGCTGCTCGACCTCGTGCGCGAGGAGAACGTCGAGCTGGTCGTGCTCGCCCGCTACATGCAGGTCCTCTCCGACGACCTCTGCAAGCAGCTGTCCGGCCGGATCATCAACATCCACCACTCCTTCCTGCCGAGCTTCAAGGGCGCCAAGCCCTACCACCAGGCGCACGCCCGCGGTGTGAAGCTGATCGGCGCGACGGCCCACTACGTGACGGCCGACCTCGACGAGGGCCCGATCATCGAGCAGGAGGTCGAGCGGGTCGGCCACGAGGTCACCCCGGACCAGCTCGTGGCGATCGGCCGCGACGTGGAGTGCCAGGCGCTCGCCCGCGCGGTGAAGTGGCACGCCGAGCGCCGCATCCTCCTCAACGGCCGCCGCACCGTCGTCTTCGCGTAGGCCTACGGGTGGGGGCGCCGTCCCCGGGCCGCTACAGCCGGCTCAGGGACGCCGCCGCGAACAGGACGTCGCGGATCGCCTCACGGTCGCCGTCCTGGCCCGCCGCGGCCTCCTCCGGCGGGACATGACCCGCCACGAGCTGGCAGAACTCGACCCCGTCCATCGCCACCTGGGCCACCGCGTGGTCCGGGGAGCCGACGGCCGCCGGGGAGTCCAGGGCGATGTACCAGTGGCCGCCGCCCGAGCCCTCCACCTCCAGGTGGAGCGAGCGGCCCGGGGCGCCCGCCTCGACCAGATGGCGCGGCGGAGAGGCCAGCCCCGCGCGGCGCCGGCCGGCCAGCGCCGCCGGCAGCAGCCGCGCCGCCAGGTCGATCATGCCGTGCAGATGCGCGCCGCTCGGCGGGTCGTACGGGTACGCCACCGCGTTCGCGATGTCGTCCGCGTGCACCCAGCACTCGAAGGCCCGCTCAAGCAGCGAGTCCCGCATCGGCAGCGCGAAGTCGCCGTACGTCACCGTCAGGTCCGCGACGCCCCGCCCCGCGAACGACACCGTGCGGATCAGCGTGTGACTCTGCTCCCGCCACGGCTCGCGCACGCCCCGCGTCGGCGGGTGGTACGAGCCCTGCCAGTACGCCTCCGTGCGCTCCGACGGCGCCACCTCCGTGGCCTTCGGGCCCAACGGGTCGTCCAGGCCGAGTGCGGTGGCCACCAGACCGTCCACCGTCAGCAGATGGCCTATCACCCCGGCCACGGTCGTCCTGCGGTTCACCGGCCGCTCGCCCTCGAACCATTTCAGCCGGACCGGCGCGTGCCACTCCGATTCGCCGATGTCCCGCAGCAGCGCGTCGAGCCGGGCCGTCTTCGCGTCGTACGGAGTCGCCCAGGAGGGCACGGGGATACGGGCCGGGCGGCGGCCCAGACAGTTCTCCAGGACCCGGGAGCGCAGCAGCGGATCGAGGTCCAGATCCCGCTCGGAGTGCAGCAGCCCGACCGCGTCCCGCAGCCGCAGCGCCTCGTCCGCGCACGGGGCGCACACGGTCAGATGGTCCTCGACCGCCTGGGTCTCCTCCGGCGAACACGCCGACAGCGCCCACGCCCCGAGGAGGGACTTGAGCACGCCGTGCGGCGGGGGCGGGGGAGGAGGCGGAGGCAGGGGAGCGAGCGGCGGCAGGGCCGCGGGCTCCTCGATCCGCTCGGGCGTGGCCACGGCGGCGCTACCCGTCAGGTCCGCGTGGTCGTCCGCGGCGGGCCGCGGCCCCGGTATGCGCGGGGCGCGCGCCACGCCGTCGGGCTCGTCGTCCGGCCCGTTCACAGCGAGCGTCCGTAACCGGGCGGCGAGGAGCCCTCCAGCGGGCGGGTGTTCGCCGTCGAGAGCAGCTGCAGCCCGAGCCGCAGCCGACGCCGCGCCTCGTCCTCGGTCACACCGAGATCCGCCGCCGTCTGGCGGTAGTCGCGCCGCTGGAAGTAGGCCAGTTCCAGCGCGGCCCGCAGCGGCGCCGGCATCGACGTCACGATGTAGTCGGCGCGGGCCGCGACCGAGGCCCTGCGCACCTTCTGCTCCAGCTCCTCCGCCGAGCCCTCGCCGGTCTCCGCGTACGCCGTCGCCTCCGTCTGCCGCAGCCGGTGCACGGCCTGCCGCTGGGTCAGCCTGGCGACCCACGAGCGCATGCTGCCCTGCTTGGGGTCGTAGGCGTCGGGGTTCTCCCAGATGTAGCCGAAGACCTCGCGGGTGACCTGGTCGGCGGCGCTGTCGTCGTCCAGGACGCGGTGGGCGAGGCTGTGCACCAGGGAGGCGAACCGGTCGTAGAGCTCTCCGAGCGCGGCGGCCTCACCGCGCGCGAGCCGCTGCTGCATCCTGCGGTCCCAGCGCGGTGGTGTGTCCTTCGCCATGCGTTGCCTCCGGAGCTGTTCGGCGGCCCTCCCGACCCGAGTTCTCCGTCCAAAGTAGTGCGCCGCCCGAGAGCGCACGCCCCTTTGTGACAAGTACGCCTCCGCGGCGGGGTCCGATGGTAAGGAAAGCGTCATCCATGAAGCGAAGGGTTTCGACGAGCGGTGGCGGGGCAGCGGGAGGGGACGGGAACGAATGCCTCCGCTTGAAAGCGCTGCCGCATGAATCTGCTTCCGCTCGAAGGGCACGATCGCGTGAACCTCCACGTCGAAAAGGACGAGCAGGACCCCTGGACCGTGCTGCGGATCAGCGGGGAGCTGGACCTGATGTCCTCGCCCCTGGTCAGGAGACGTGTCCACGACGCCGTCGCGGGTGGCCGGCACGATGTCGTCCTCGACCTCTCGGGCGTGCTCTTCTGCGACTCCAGCGGTGTGGGCGTGCTGATCGCCTCGCGCCGGCTGATGCGTTCCTGCCAGGGCCGGCTGCGCGTCGTCCTGCCCGAGCGGGGCTCGGAGGACGCCTCGCACGTCAACCGGGTCCTCGCCGCGCTGGGCGTACGCCGCCTCTTCGACGTCTACGGGGACGCGGAAGCCGCCGTGGACGACGAGGCCCAGCCGCTCTCGGCCTAGGGGTCGTCTCCGGCCCCCTCGGCGCGTCTCGACAGGTGGACGCCGTCCCTCTCGGCACGGCGGCCCGTCTCGTCGTACCCTCCCGGAATGGAGCCCATGGAACCCGAGCAGGAACCCGCAGAGGTCTACCAGCGCCGGATCGCCCGCCGCTTCGCCGCGTTCGACCAGGACGGCGACGGGACCATCTCGCGCGAGGACTTCAGCACGGCGGCGAAACGACTTCTGAACGAGTTCGACGTCTCGTTCCGCTCCGACCGGGGGCAGGCGCTGTGCGACGGCGCCGAGGCCTTCTGGCAGGGCATGGCGGGGATCGCCGACGTCGACGGCGACCAGAAGGTCAGCCGTGAGGAGTTCCTCGGCGGCGCGGTGAAGCGCCTGCACGACCATCCCGAACGCTTCGCCGAGATCGCCCGCCCGTTCGTGCACGCCGTCCTCGCCATCGCCACGACCCCCGCCGACGTGGAGCGCGCCCTGCTGGCCCTCGGCATCACGCCCGTCGGGGCCGCGATGAGCGCCCGCACCCTGCCGACCGCCGCCTCCGGCTCGGTCGACGAGGGGGAGGCGGTCACGGCGTTCGCCCGCTACTTCATGACGGCGTAGCCGCGCCGGATCCGTACCGCTCGCGGAGCTTGTACTTCAGCACCTTCCGCAGGGTCTCGTTGCGCGGCAGGGCCTCGACCACCTCCAGCTGCTCCGGCAGCTTGTGGACGGAGAGGCCCTGGCCGCGCAGGAAGCCGGTGACCGCCGCGAGGGTCAGGGGCGCGGCGCCCGGCGGCTGCTCGACGACCGCGCAGACCCGCTCGCCGCGGTCGGGGTCCGGGAGCCCGACGACGGCCGCGTCGCCGACCCCCGGGTGCTGGTGGAGGAGGTCCTCGATCTCCTTGGCCGAGATGTTCTCGCCCTTGCGGATGATGATGTCCTTGATCCGCCCGGTGAGGACGAGATGCCCGCTCGGGGTCACGTGCCCCACGTCGCCGGTGATCAGGAAGCCGTCCTCGTCGAAGGCGGCGGCGCTCTGGGCCGGGTCCAGATAGCCCCGGCACACGGCCTCCCCGCGCAGCCGGACCTCTCCGCCCTCGGCGATCCGTATCTCCATGCCCGCCGGCGGGCGGCCCTCCGTGGTCGCGAGGTTCTCGACGGTGTCGTCCGGCGAGCCCATCGTGATCATCGGGACCTCGGTCATGCCGTAGCCGTGGGTGAGCTGACAGCCCATCTCCCGTACGACGGCGTGGTAGATCTCCGGCGGCTTGGGCGCACCGCCGCCCGCGAGCAGCCG
Organism: Streptomyces sp. Je 1-79; assembly: GCF_025195125.1. Classification (GTDB taxonomy): domain Bacteria; phylum Actinomycetota; class Actinomycetes; order Streptomycetales; family Streptomycetaceae; genus Streptomyces. The sequence goes on along the minus strand of NZ_JAMGSL010000022.1, from coordinate 36,503 downwards.
CAGGCTCGGTATCAGCTTCTCGCCGGGCGGCAGCCTGCGCTGCTCGGCGAGGAACATCGAGTAGAAGGCGGTGGAGCCGCCCGCCACGGTCACGCCGTGCCTGCGGTACTCCGCCAGCGCGTCGGGCAGCGCGAACTGCTCGAACATCACCGCCGGGAAGCCGTAGAGCAGGAGCATCACCGTGTAGTCGGGCCCGGCGATGTGCGCGTACGGGAACGCCATCGAGCCGATGTCCTCCTCGGTCAGGTGCAGCGCGTGGGCGAGGCAGGAGCCGCCCGCGATGAGCGAGCGGTCGGTGTGCAGGACGCCCTTGGGATCCGAGGTCGTGCCGGAGGTCCAGTAGATCCACCGGACGTCCTCGCCCGAGGAGGGCGGGGGAGGCAGGACCGCCGGGTCGCCGTCGGGCAGCGTGCCGTACGCCTCGAAGACCCCCCGCGCGCCGAGCCGGCGGGCCATCTCCGTGTGGTCGAAGCCGCGCCACACGCCCGGCACGGCGAAGAACTCGGCCTTCGACTCGCGCAGCGCGAAGCCGACCTCGCGGTCCCGGTAGAAGGGGATGACCGGGGACTGCACGGCGCCGACGCGGGCGAGCGCGAAGGAGAGGACCGCGGTCTCGATCCGGGTGGGCAGCTGCCAGGCCACGACCGTCCCGGGCCGGACCCCCTTCCCGTACAGCCCGGCGGCGCACCGCTCGGCACGTTCCCGCAGCTCACCGAAGGTGAGCGAGCGGTCGCCCTGGAGGAGGACGGGCCGGTCGGGGGTGAGGGCGGCGCGGCGCTCGACCAGCTCCCAGAGGGTGCGGGAGGTGCCAAGGGTGTGTGCGGTGTCGGTCACGACGATCCCCTCTCCGTCCCCAACTGACGGTCAGTCAGATTGCCTGGAGAGCGTAGAGGCCCGCTGCTTGTCGGTCCAGAGGCGCGCGGCCGGCGTCGCTCGTCAGCCCTGTGCTCCCCTGCGCACTCGGGCCCGGCAGGGGGTCCCGCCGAGGGCGAGTGGCCTGAGCGTGCAGGCGGAAGCCTGCGCCCCGCACCTCTGGGCCGGTGCCGGCCGGTGGTGGGGGCTGCTCCGGCCCCCAGCCGAGTTCCCGGCCGGGGATCGCCGACGCTCACGGCGACCAGAAGGTCAGCCGTGAGGAGCGGAGCCACGGAGGGCGTATTCGATGGGTCCACCGTCGGCACTCGGACAAGGAAGCACTACCGATGGCCGGGGAAACCCGTTAGCTTGAAGCAGGATCTGACGATCCATCAGAAACGGAGGGTCTCATGACGGAACTGCCTCGCATCATCAGCGTCGACGACCATGTGATCGAACCGGCCCACCTCTTCAGCGCCTGGCTCCCGGCCAGGTACCGCGACCGCGGGCCGCAGCCGCTGACCGCCGGGATCGGGGAGCTCGCCTACGTCGGCGGCAAGTACCAGATCACGATGGACCCGGACGGACCGCCGACCGACTGGTGGATCTACGAGGACCTCAAATTCCCGTACAAGCGCAACATCGCCGCCGTCGGCTTCGACCGCGACGAGATGACCCTGGAGGGCATCACCCGCGAGGAGATGCGCCGCGGCTGCTGGGACCCCGTCGAGCGGCTCAAGGACATGGACCTCAACCACGTCGAGGCCAGCCTCTGCTTCCCCACCTTCCCGCGCTTCTGCGGCCAGACCTTCGCCGAGGCCAAGGACAAGGAGGTCGCCCTCGCCTGCGTCCGCGCCTACAACGACTGGATGGTCGAGGAGTGGTGCGGCGACAGCGGCGGCCGGCTCATCCCGCTCTGCATCATCCCGCTCTGGGACATCGACCTGGCCGTCGCCGAGATCCGCCGGAACGCGGCGAGAGGCGTCAAGGCCGTCACCTTCTCCGAGATCCCCACCTACCTGGGGCTCCCGTCCATCCACTCCGGCCACTGGGACCCGTTCTTCACCGTCTGCCAGGAGACGGGGACGGTCGTCAACATGCACATCGGCTCCAGCAGCCAGATGCCCGCCGCCTCCCCCGACGCCCCGCCCGCCGTCCAGGCCTCCCTCAGCTTCAACAACGCCATGGCCTCGATGATGGACTTCCTGTTCAGCGGGGTGCTGGTGAAGTTCCCCCGGCTCAAGCTCGCCTACAGCGAGGGCCAGATGGGCTGGATCCCGTACGCCCTCGAACGCGCCGACGACGTCTGGGAGGAGCACCGCGCCTGGGGCGGCGTCCGCGACCTGATCCCCGAGCCCCCCTCGACGTACTACTACCGGCAGATCTTCTGCTGCTTCTTCCGCGACAAGCACGGCATCGCCTCGCTCGACGTCGTCGGCCGGGACAACGCCACCTTCGAGACCGACTACCCGCACGTCGACTCCACCTTCCCGCACACCAAGGAAGTCGCCCTCGACCACGTCAAGGGCCTCGACGACGAGACGGTCTACAAGCTCATGCGCGGCAACGCCATCCGCATGCTGGACCTCGGCATCGTCTGATGGACCTCGCGTACGGCGAAGAGGAGGAGGAGTTCCGGGCGCGGCTGAGGGCCTGGCTCGCGACCGTCCTGCCCACGCTGCCGCCGAAGCCCGATCCGATGGACTGGCCGGGGCGCCGGGCCTACGACTGCGGCTGGCAGCGCCGGCTGTTCGACGCGGGCTACGCCGACGTCCACTGGGACGCCTCGCCCACCCGGCGGCTCATCTTTCTGGAGGAGACCGAGCGCGCCGGGGCCCCGTACGTCGGCGCGAACTTCGTCGGGCTGCTGCACGCCGGGCCGACGATCGCCGCCGAGGGGACGGCCGCACAGCGGGAGAGATGGCTTCAGCCGGTGCTGCGCGGCGACGAGGTGTGGTGCCAGGGCTTCAGCGAGCCCGAGGCCGGGTCCGACCTGGCCGGGCTGCGGACGAGGGCCGTGCGGGACGGGGACGCGTACGTGGTCTCCGGCTCCAAGATCTGGACCTCGCACGCGGAGGTCGCCGACTGGTGCGAGCTGCTCGTGCGGACGGACGCCTCGGGCCCCAGGCACCGGGGGATCAGCTGGCTCGCCATGCCCATGGACGCGCCCGGGATCACCGTCCGGCCGCTGCGGACGCTCGCCGGGTCGACGGAGTTCGCGGAGATGTTCCTCGACGAGGTGCGGGTGCCGGTCGCCAACCGGGTCGGCGAGGAGAACGACGGCTGGCGCGTCACGATGGTGACCCTGTCCTTCGAGCGCGGCACCGCCTTCGTCGGCGAGGTCGTCGCCTGCCGCCGCGTCCTCGGTGAACTCGCCGCCACGGCCCGGAAGAACGGCACCTGGGACGAACCGGTGATCCGGCGGCGGCTCGGGAGGCTGAGCGCCGAGTTCCGGGCGCTGTGGCGGCTGACCCAGTGGAACGTCAGCGAGGCGGAGGCGACGGGCGGGGTGCCGGGGATCGGCGGCTCGGTCTTCAAACTGCGGTACTCGCACGCGCGTCAGGAGCTGTACGACGCCGCCGCGGACGTCCTCGGGCCGGACGCGCTCGACCTCGGGCGCGAGTGGAACCTCGACCGGCTGTCCTCGCTCTCGTACACGATCGCTGCCGGTACGAGTCAGATCCAGCGGAACATCGTCGCCGAGCGGATCCTCGGCCTGCCGAAGGGGCGGTGAGAGCGGACGTGGACTTCCGGCTGACGGACGACCAGAAGGCGCTGAAGGCGGGGGTACGGGAGCTGCTCGCCGGCCGCTTCGGCCGGGACGCGCTGCGGGCCTCGGTCGAGCGCGGAACGCTCGACCGCGCGCTGTGGCGGGAGCTGGGGGCCGCCGGGTTCTTCGCCCTGCGGGTGCCGGAGGGGGACGGCGGTGTCGGCCTGGGGCTGCCGGAGGCGGTGCTGGCGTTCGAGGAGGCGGGGCGGGCGCTGCTGCCGGGGCCGTTGATCGCCACCCATCTCGCGGCCGGCTCGGTCGAGGGCGCCGCGGAGGGGGAGGTCGTGGTCACCGCGGCCGGCGGGCCGCACGTCGAGTGGCTGGAGGCGGCGGACGTGGTCCTGGGGGAGGTCGCCGGGGCCGTGCCCGTGCGGTCGGTGGATCCGCTGACGCCCTTGCACCGGCTGCCGGGGAGCCGTTCCGCCGTGCCCGTGACGGCGGACCTGCTCACCGCCGCCGAGCAGGTCGGGAGTGCCGGGCGGACCACCGAGATGGCCGTCTCCCACGCGCGTACCCGGGAGCAGTTCGGGCAGCCCGTCGGAGGGTTCCAGGCCGTCAAGCACCTGTGCGCGCAGATGCTCGTGCGTACGGAGGTCGCCCGTGCGGCGGTCTACGCGGCCGCCGTCACCGGCGATCCCGTCGAGATCGCCGGTGCGAAGCTGCTCGCCGACGAGGCGGCCGTCGACTGCGCGCGGGACTGCCTCCAGGTGCACGGCGGGATGGGCTTTACCTGGGAGGCGGACGTCCATCTGCACCTGAAACGTGCCTGGGTACGGGCCGAGCGGGGCCTCTCGAAGGCGCGGGCCGAGGAGGTGGAGGCGTCGCACTTGTAGGCACCGGGGTGGGTGGGCGCTCACGGAGCGTCGATATCGGGTTGTGTCCTTCGGCCGGGCCGTCACGGCCCGGAGTCGGGGTCCCGCTCCGGTACTCTCCGTGGGATGCGAGTGGTTGTGAGCCCGGATCGTCCCGGTGTCGCCGAAACGGCGGCCCCGGATCGGGCGATGCCCGCCGCTCGTACCCCGTGGAGGCGCTGGACGCCCTCCTGTTCGACTCCCCGCAGCGTGCGTCGCACAGTATGGACCACGCGTACTCCTTCGCGCTGGAATATGCCCGAAGCGCTTGTTGCGGTGACTGTACGTCAACCATGCTGTCTCACAAGGAAATCACGTTCCGTAGGGGCGTCGATGGCTGTGAGGCGCGAGGCGATGTGTCCGCCGGTTCGGATGGTGTGAGCGGTGCAGGTGCTTCAGGTTCAGTTGGAGGTCGGGCCGGACCCGGCGGAGGTGGGGCGTGCCCGGCGGTGGGCGCGTTCGAGGCTCGCCGGATCGGGCATAGGGGATGACGAGCCGCTGGCCGAGACGCTGGTGCTGCTCATCTCCGAACTCGTGACCAACGCGGTGGTCCACACGGGCTGTCCGGCCGTGCTGCGGATGCTGTTCGGCGCCGGCTGCCCCGAGGCCGGGACGGTACGGGTGGAGGTCGCCGATTCGAGCGACCGGCCGCCGCTGCCGCGGCACGCGCAGGGTGAGGACACCAACGGGCGCGGCCTGGAACTGGTGGACGGTCTGGCCGACCGGTGGGGATGGCAGCGCGAGGGTGCGGGCAAGAGCATCTGGTGCGAGGTGGACCGGGGTGCGTCGAAGCCGTCTTCGGCCCCGGCTGTCGGTCCGACGGTCTCGGTGCACTGTTGACGGTTCGTGGCGATTTGCTCACCCTGGGGGTGAGCGATTCGTTGCGAGGGGACGACGAGGGCGGGCCGGTGAGCCCTGCGCCCTCGACGAGTGCGGGTCGTGTCCGGGTGGCGGCGTCCCCCGCAGCGTTTCTCACGCGGGAGGACCCCCATTCGCCGCGCTCGCCGTGCTCGGGGCGCGCGCGAGCGCGCCGCCGCCCGTGACGTACCCCTGACGGGCGTTCAGGGGCTCAGAGGATCGCCACCGGGGCCACTGGCGTGCCCGTACCGCCCACGAAGGGCTCGGGCATCGCGGAGAGCAGGAACGCGTACCGCTCGCGCTGTGCACAGGCTGTGGACAGACTTTCCAGATTCCAGTTCTGCCCCTGGAGCATGCCCATCTCGACGAGGTCCAGCGCGTGCACGGGCAGCCAGAGGTTCTCGATCTCGGGCGGGAAGATCTCGAAGGTGAGCGTGTCGTTGGCGACGGCGGCCACGTCGCGGGCGTGGAACCACTCGGGCGTACGGACCGAGAGGCCGGGGGAGGGGAACGCGTAGCCGTGCTTGTCCCCGGCGAGGTACTGCCGCACCTGTCCCGTCCGTACGAGGACGATGTCGCCGGCCCGGACGGTGACCCGGCCGAATTCCGCGGCCTCGTCGAGGTCTTCGGGGGTGACGGCGTGGTCGCCGGGAAGCCGGTCCACGCCCTTGGCGGCGGCCACGTCCAGCAGGACGCCGCGGCTGACGATGTGACGGGCCGTGTGGATGCCGCTGAACTCGGAGCGGCCGTGCGGGGTGATGGTGGCGGCGGGGCGGCCGTTGTAGATCTTGCCCGAGTGCGAGACGTGGGTGAGCGCGTCCCAGTGGGTGCCCGCCTGGAGGCCGAGGGTCACCGCGTCGTCGCTGGTGGCGACGGTGCCGGGGCCGAAGAGCTCCTGGTTTATCTGGACCATGACGTGGAGCGGGTTGACCCGCCCGGGGATCATCCCGGTCTGCACGCCGTCCTGCGTGAGGTCGAGGGCGAGGGGGACGCGGTGGCCGGAGCGTACGGTCGCGACGGCGTCCCGCACGACGCCGTCGGTGATCAGGTTGAGGGTGCCGATCTCGTCGTCCTGGCCCCAACGTCCCCAGTTGTTCACGCGCTTGGCGATTTCATGGAATTCGGCAGGGAGCTGCGCGGGATCTGACATCGGGGCCTCCGCGGGTCTTGTTCTCCGGTATCTGACGGGTCGTAGAATCCACCTGACGAACGAATCTAACGGACCGTCAGAAAGTGCGGGAAGGGGCCGGGCGTGGGGAACTTCTTGGCAGGCAAGGTCGTGGCGGTGACGGGAGCGGGGCGCGGGATCGGACGCGCCGTGGCCCTCGCCTGCGCGGCGGAGGGCGCGAAGGTGGTCGTCAACGACTACGGGGTCTCCATCGAGGGCGGGGAGCCGACGTCGGAGGTCGCGCTGTCGGTGGTCAAGGAGATCGAGGCGGCGGGAGGCGCGGCCGTCGCGGTCGCCGACGACATCTCGACCATGGCGGGCGGACAGCGGATCGTCGACATCGCGCTGGCCGAGTACGGGCGGATCGACGGGGTCGTGTGCGTGGCCGGCATCCTGCGCGAGCGGATGCTCTTCAACATGTCCGAGGAGGAGTGGGACCCGGTCGTCGCCACACATCTGAAGGGGACGTTCACGGTCTTCCGGGCGGCGTCGGCCGTGATGCGCAAGCAGGGGACCGGGACGCTGATCGGCTTCACGAGCGGGAACCACCAGGGGTCGGTGGCGCAGGCGAACTACTCGGCGGCCAAGGGCGGGATCATCTCGCTGGTGCGGTCGGCGGCGCTGGGCCTGCACAAGTACGGGGTGACGGCGAACGCGGTGGCGCCGGTGGCGCGGACGCGGATGTCGGCGAACGTGCCGATGGAGCTGAAGGAGATCGGGGAGCCGGAGGACGTGGCGGCGCTCGTCGTCTACCTGCTCTCGGAACGGGCCCGCGAGGAGAAGATCACCGGCCAGGTCTACACGATCGCGGGCCCCAAGATCGCGGTGTGGGCGCAGCCCAGGGAGCTGCGGGCGGGCTACGCGGAGGCGGGCGCCTGGACGCCGGAACGGATCGCGGACTTCCTGCCGGGGACGGTGGGAACGGACCCGATGCCGATGCTGGCGCGCCTGGAGGAGATGGCGAGGGCCGCGTCGGAGGGCTCCCGCCCGAACGCGTAGACGCCCACCGCGGGTGGGGGTCCGGCCCGTCCGAGCGCGTAGACGCCCACCGCGGGTGGGGGTCCGGCCCGTCCGGTCGTGTATCCGCCCACCGCGGGTGGGATCCGGCCCGCCTGAACGCGTAGACGCCCACTGGGGGGTGGGGATTCCGCTCACCCGGACGCGCAGACGCCCACCGCGGGGTGGGGACTCCCGCCCCCGACGACGAAGGAGCACGCAGATGAGAGGTGTCGTCTACGACGGCAAGCACGTTCAGGTCGTCGACGACCTGGTGGTTCGTGAGCCCGGGCCCGGCGAGGTGCTCGTCGGAGTCCGGGCCGCCGGGCTCTGTCACAGTGATCTCGCCGTCCTCGACGGCACCATCCCCTTCCCCGCCCCCGTCGTCCTCGGCCACGAGGGCGCCGGGGTCGTCGAGGCCGTCGGACCCGGGGTCGTCCATGTCGTCCCCGGCGACCACGTCGCCCTGTCCACGCTCGCCAACTGTGGTACCTGCGCCGACTGCGACCGCGGCCGCCCCACCATGTGCCGCAAGGCCATCGGGATGCCCAAGCAGCCCTTCTCCCGGAGCGGCACCGGCCAGGCCCTCTACCAGTTCGCCTCCAACTCCTCCTTCGCCGAGCGGACCGTCGTCAAGGCCGTCCAGGCCGTGAAGATCCCCGAGGACCTCCCCCTCACCTCCGCCGCCCTCATGGGCTGCGGGGTCCTCACCGGCGTCGGCGCCGTGCTCAACCGCGCCAAGGTCGACCGGGGCGACACCGTCGTCGTCATCGGCACCGGCGGCATCGGGCTCAACGTCCTTCAGGGCGCCCGGATCGCCGGCGCGCTCACGATCGTCGCCGTCGACACCAACCCCGCCAAGGAGGACGTCGCCCGCCGCTTCGGCGCCACGCACTTCCTGGCCTCGGCAGACGGCGTACGGGAGGTCCTTCCCACCGGCGCCGACCACGTCTTCGAGTGCGTCGGCCACGTGGGCCTCGTCCGGCAGGCGATCGACCTCCTCGACCGGCACGGCCAGGCGGTCCTCCTCGGCATGACCGCCCCCACCGCCGAGGCGAGCTTCCCGCCCGCCGCGATGTTCCTGGACAAGTCGATCCTCGGCTGCCGCTACGGCTCCTCCCGTCCGCAGAGGGACATCGCGCTCTACGCGGAGCTGTACCGCGAAGGCCGCCTCCTCCTCGACGAACTCGTCACCGAGACCTATCCGGTGGAGGACTTCGCCAAGGCCGCCGAGGACGCCGAGGCGGGGCGTGTCGCACGCGGCGTGCTGACCTTCTAGCGCCTCACCGCCGGTCCGCCGGTCCGCCGGTCCGTCCGCCCGTCCGCCAGTCCGTCCGCCCGTCCGCCCGTCCGCCCGTCCGCCCGGCACCCGCCGGCCACGGCCGTCCGCCCGTTACGGTCGTGGCCATGGCCTACCGAGACATCGTCACCCGCCCCGTCCTCGCCTGGTCGGCCGTCGCCGTCGCGTGCCGGCTGCCGGTGGCGATGGCGCCGCTCGCCCTGGTGTTCCTGGTGCGCGAGCGGCCCGGCGGCTACACCCTCGGGGCGGCGCTCGCCGCCGCGTACGTCCTCGGCGAGATCGTCGCCGCGCCCGTCCTCGGCATCAGGATGAACGCGGAGCGGGCGCGGCCGCACCTCGCCGTCGGGCTCGTGGTGGGCGCGCTCGCCTTCACCGGGCTCGGCCTCGGGATCTCCGGGACCGCGCACCCCGTGGTCCTCGGCCTCCTCGCCCTCCTCGCGGGCGCCGGGCCGAGTGCCGCGCCCGGCGCCATGCGCGCGCTGCTGACCGGCATGGTCCCGGAGAAGGCCGTCACGCAGGCGCTCTCCATGGAGTCCGTACTGACCTTCGGCATCTGGGCCGCCGCGCCCGCCCTCGTGACCGGTCTGGCGCTGGGTGCCGGCCCCGGCGTCCCGCTGCTGCTCATGGGTGTCCTCATGGCGGCCTCCGTCGCCGGCCTGTGGACGCTGCCCGCCGGCTGGCGGGCGGACGGGCGGGGCGACGAGCACGGCGAACCGATGCGGCGCGTCCTCGGCCGGGCCTGGCCGGTGTACGTGACGGGCGCGGCGAGCCTGACGCTGCTCGCCCTCGCCGAGCTGATCCTCCCGGCCCTCCTCGAACAGCGCGCGATCGGGATCGGCTGGGCCGGTCCCCTGCTCGCGGGGTTCTCGATCGGCTCGGCCGTCGGCGCGTTCGTGTACGGGCTCCGCGGCGGCTGGCCCGGCCGGCTGCCGGTGCAGAGCCTGGTCCTCATCCTCGGTGTCTCGGCGGGCGTGGTGCTGGTCGCCGTCCTGCCGTGGGCGGGCGCCATCGCCCTCGCCCTCGTCCTCGCCGGGCTGCTCCAGGCCCCGGCGATGCTCACCCGCAACCTGGCGCTCCGCCAGATGCTTCCGGCGCACGCCCTGGCCGCCGGCTACTCGGTGATGTACGCGGCCGTGGGCGCCGGATACGCGGCGAGCGGCTCCCTCGCGGGCGCCCTACTGAAGGTCGTGGCGCCGTCGACGGCCATCCTGTGGGGCGTGGGCCTGACGCTGCTCCTCGCGGCGATCGGCGCGGCCGGCGAGTGGCGCCGGGTCCGCCTCGGCGAAGCAGGGGCGGGCTCCTCGGCGGAAGGCCGGGAGACCCCGGTCGCTCCGGACGCCCCGCAAGCCCCGGACGCCCGGGACGCCTGGGCGGGCGTGGAGAGCCGGCGCCCCTCGCGCACCGACTGATCCCGTCAGCGCGCCACGCCCGTCAGCGCGCCACGCCCGTCAGCGCGCCGCGCTCGTCCTGAAGGTGCGGCGGTAGGTCGTCGGTGTCACGCCGATCGCCGCCTGGAGGTGGGACCGCAGCGACTGGGGCGTCCCGAATCCGGCGTCCCGCGCCACCTGGTCGACCGCCAGGTCCGTGGACTCCAGGAGGTGCCGGGCCCGCTCCACGCGCTGCTGGGTCAGCCACTGGCCGGGGCTGACGCCGACCTCCTCTCGGAAGCGGCGCGTGAACGTCCGCACGCTCATCGACTCCCGTACCGCCAGGTCCCGGAGCTGGATCGGCTCGTGCAGATGCGCCAGCGCCCAGGCGCGCGCCGACGTCGTCGTCGCCGTCCCGGCCTCCGGGAGCGGCCGCTCGATGTACTGGGCCTGCCCGCCGTCCCGGTGCGGCGGTACGACGGTCATGCGGGCCACGTCGTTGGCGACGGCGCTCCCGTGGTCCCGGCGCACGATGTGCAGGCACAGGTCGATCCCGGCGGCGACGCCCGCCGAGGTCAGCACGTCTCCGTCGTCGACGAACAGGACGTCCGCGTCGACCCGGACCTTCGGGAAGAGCCGCTGGAAGTGCTCGGCGGAGGCCCAGTGCGTGGTGGCCGGCCGCCCGTCGAGGTAGCCGGCGGCGGCGAGGACGTACCCGCCCGTGCAGATGGCCACGAGCCGTGTGCCGGGCCGGATGTGCGCGAGCGCCGCCGCCAGTTCGTCGGTCAGCCGGCCCTCGTCGTGGACGGGGCCCAGTTCGTACGAGGCGGGGACGACGACCGTGTCGGCCGTCGCGAGCGCCTCCGGGCCGTGCTCCACGTGGACCGCGAAGTCCGCGTCCGTCTGGACCGGGCCCGGGACCGGGGCGCAGGTCACGATCGTGTACAGCGGCCGGCCCGCGGCGTCCTTGGCGCGGCCGAAGATCCGGTGGGGAATGCCCAGCTCGAAGGGGAGGAGACCGGGCAGGGCCAGGACGGCGATACGGTGCGGCACAAGAATTTCCTTTGTGGTCCAGACCACTTGCTGCTAGAAGTCGGATCCGTGACGGACAAGCGGACGGACATACCGTCGGACAGACGAGCAGAGCACTACCCCTACAAGTCCGGGGCCCGGGAGCGCATTCCCGAAGGGTCCGGGGCCCCGGCCCTCTGGAACCGTAACTTCCGGCTCTTCTTCGTGGCCCGGGCCGCCGCCGTCTTCGGCGAGGGCATGGTGCCCGTCGCCCTCGCCGCCGGTCTGCTCGGCGCCGGGCACCCCGGCTCCTCCGTCGGCTACGCGCTGGGCGCCTGGATCGGGCCCTTCGCCCTGTTCGTCGTCGTCGGCGGCGTCCTCGCGGACCGGTTCACCGCCCGCCGGATGATGATCATCGCCGACCTCGTGCGGCTGCCCGGCGCGGCCGTCCTCGCCGTCTCCTTCGGCTTCGGCAGCCCGCCCCTGTGGTCCGTCTACGCGCTGAGCGCCGTCAGCGGCGTCGGCGCCGCGCTCTTCCAGCCGGGGGTCGCGTCCACGATCCCGCGCATCGCCCCGGACGTGCAGCGCGCCAACGCCGTCCTGCGGGTCGTCGAGTCGCTGATGACGATGGCGGGTCCGGCCGCCGCGGGCGTCCTCGTCGCGCTCACCGGCGGCGCCGGTGCCGCCTTCGGCCTGAACGGCGCGACCTTCGCCGTCAGCGCCGTCTGCCTCGCCCTGATGAGGATCCCCGGGACCCTCTCCGACGCGGTCCGGCGCGGCTCGCTGCGGGCCGAGATGGCCGTCGGCTGGCGGGAGTTCACGGCGCGGAGCTGGCTGTGGGGCGTGATCGCGATCTGGACGGTGTACGGCTTCACGGTCGCGGGGCCGATGGTGCCGCTGACCGCGACCCTGGTGACCGGGGACCATGGCTCGGCCACGTACGGCGTGCTGATGGCCGTCGCCGGTGCGGGCAACGCGGCCGGCGGGCTCCTCGCGCTGCGGCTGCGGCCCCGCCGCCCGCTCGCGGCGGGCGCGGTCGCGCTGCTCGGTCTCCCGGTGAACCTCGTCCTGCTCGGTTCGGGGGCGTCCGTGGCGCTGCTGGCGGTGGGGCAGTTCGTCGGCGGCGCGGCCTTCGCGTTCTGGCTCGTGATGTGGTCGACCTCGGTCCAGACGCATGTGCCGCAGGACGCGCTGAACCGTATGCACGCCTACGACGTGGCCGGTTCGCTCCTGATGATGGCGGCGGGCCGGGCGCTCGCGGGCCCGGTCGCGGAGGCGGTCGGCACGGAGGAGGTCCTGCTGGCGGGGGCGGGGATCGCGGTGCTCGTGGTCGTGGCGCTGCTCGTGGTCCGGCCGATCAGGACGCTGCCGCGGGCCTAGGAGGGTACGGTCCCGGCATGTCTGAAGTCCGCTTGACCACACCCTCCTATCTCGTGCTCGGCATCGTCGACAAGCTCGGCGAGGCCACTCCGTACGACGTGAAGGTGGAGGCGGCGCGGACCGTGGCGCCGTTCTGGTCGATGCCCCACGCGCAGGTGTACGCCCAGTGCGACCGCCTCGTGGAGGCGGGCCTGCTCTCCGAGGCGCGGCAGACGGGCGGGCGGAACCGGCGCCTGATGCGGCTCACGGAGGCGGGCGCGGCGGCCCTCGCCGCATGGCTCGACGATCCCGCCTTCGTACCGGTCGAGGCGCGCGAACGCGGCATCCTCAAGCTCTGGTTCGGGGCGAGCCCCCGGGTGCACGCCCCCGTACAGGTCGAGGAGCACCGCCGGACCCTGGGCGAGTACGAGGGGCTCGCGGAGGGCGTCGGGGAGCTGCTGACCCGGGGGCAGCGCGAGGCGCTGGAGTTCGGCATCCGCTACGAGCGGATGATGGTCGACTTCTGGCAGTGGGTCGAGCGGCGGGAGCCCTGACCTCCGTACGTCCGTGAGGCGGGCCCAGGCCCGTGACGCAGACCCGTTGACCGCGGGTGACACCCGCCCCTACCTTCCTCCATAGTCCAGAAAGGACTATGGAGCGGCGGGGAGAGTGCCGATGGGCGTCACCAGATGGGGGAGGGTGGCCGCCTTCGCGGTGATCGTGGGCTGCGTGGCCTACGCGCCGGTCGCCATGACCCAGTTGTGGCCGTACGCGTCGCCCGGAGCGCCCGCCCCCGGTGAGTGGCTGATGGGCCGGATCGTGTCGCCGGAGTACGTCGCCGAGGCCGTGCGGGACCGGATCGGACCGTACGGGCGCAGCCTGGTCCCGCTGATCGTCCACTCGGTCCTGGGCGGCCTGCTGATGCTGCTCGGCCCGGTCCAGTACCTGTCGGCGGTCCGCCGGCGGCGCCGCCTGCACCGCGTCGCCGGCACGGTGTTCGCGGTCACGGTGTACGCCTCGATGGCCGGCGCCGCGCTCTATCTGGCCCGTACGGCACCGGAGGACGCGTACAGCGGCGCGGCGTTCTGGGTCGTCCTCGCGACCATCCTCGTCGGCACCGTGGGAAGCGTGACCTTCGGCGTCCTCGCCGCCCTCGCCCGCTTCCCCGACCTGCACCAGCGGTGGATGCTGCTCTGCTACGGCTTCCTGCTGACCGCGCCGCTGCTCCGCCTCGAATGGGGCGGCCTGCCCCGGCTGTTCCCCGGTCTGTCCATGGCCGAGATCAACCGGATCGCGATCATGCACCTCGGCTCCGTGGTCGTGTTCGGCGCGCTGCTCGCCTCGCGGGCGCTCGACCGGCGGACCACGGTCCCCGGCGTCCGCGGCACCTGGTGCCCGACGCCCCTGTTCGTGGCGGCGCACCTGGCCGGTGCCGCGGCCCTGGTCCGGCTCTCCCTGTCCCTCCTGGACGGTCCGGGCGCGGAGGGCCCGCGACTGCTCCTCGGGTACCTCGTCCCGTACGCCGTGACGTACGCGGTCATGGCCGCCGGCCACCGGCGAGCGGGGCGGCGCGGGGCCGGCTGGGCGCGGGAGGAGTGGCGGCTGCATCTCGTCGCGCTGTGCCTGGCACCGGTGTTCTCGGCCGGAGCGGCGTTCGTGCTGGAGCGGTTCGTCCGCCTGGACGCGTGGACGTCCCTGGTCGCGGGCGTCGCCATCGGCTGCGGGGTGCTGGCCTTCGCGGCCACGACGGTGGTGAGCCTGCGGGTCATGTACGGGCGCGAACTCCTGGCGCGCGAGGCAGAGCCACCCGCGGTGGCGGCCGCGGCGGCCGACGAGCAGGAGGCGGGGCGGCGATGAGAGAGGAGACTCCGGCGGGCGGCGGGGTGGTCGGTGGTGCGCGGACGGGTGTCGGCGGGCGGGAGCTCTCGCCCGGGGTGGCGATGCTGGCCTCCGTCGTGGCCGTCATCAGCGTCATGGTGGGCGCGCTGCTCGCCCTGACCAGCGTCGCCGGATACGCCGCCGGTGCCTGGACCTCCCCCGAGGCGCTCAGCCCCGGGCTGGTCGGGGCGGCGATGGCGGGCGTGGCGCCCGCGCTCCTCACGGTCGGCCGGGCGCGGGTCTGGGAGGAGGCGCGCACCCTGGTCCTCCCCCTCACGGTCGTGCTGGTCGGCCTCTTCGTGGTGAGCCTGCTCAACGGCGAGGCGCTGTGGGTGGCGAAGGGCGGCTCGCTGTTCCTCGTACTCTTCAGCCTCGGCTGGGTCGCGACCCTGGGGGCGCTCGCCGTCGCGGCCGTGCTCTGCGTCGCCCTCCAGTACCGGCGGCCCGCGCTCGGGTCCCCGGAACGCGTCGCCCCGCTCCCCGGCTGGTCGAAGCCGCCGCTCGCGGTGCTGGGTTCGGGGTGGGCCGGCATCGGCGCGGGCCTGCTGGCGGTCCCGGACTTCTGGTCGGGCTTCGTGCCGTGGCAGGTGAACCGCGCCGACGCGCAGGGTCTGGGGGTGTGGGCGCTCGCGCTCGGAGTCGGCGTCCTGGGCTCCCTGGCCGAGGACGACCTGGCCCGCCTGCGCCCCGCCCTGCTGGCCGTCCCGTCCGTGGCGCTCGCGTCGGCGGTCGTCCTCGCCGTCCATGCGCCGGACGTGGACTGGGCGTCGGGCCCGGGGCTCTCGCTCGTGACGCTCCTCGCCGGACTGCTGGTGACGGGGGCGACGGGCCGCCTCCTGTGGGCCCGGGCGACGAGACCCACGACAGGCTGACGTCCGGTCCATGGCGTGATCCCTGGCGTGATCCATGGCGCGATCCGTGCCCCGATCCGTGTCCCGATCCTTGCGAAAGCTGTCGTTCGGGCCAATGGTGGGGGGCGGGTCCGGGCCGCGAAGCTGTGTGACGTGACCCAGACAACCGAGCCCGTGGCGCCCACGGCCGCCCCCTCCCGTACTCCCCGTGTCCACCGCGCCTGGTTCGTCGCGGTCGTCACCTTCGTCACGATCATCGGCGCCGCGGCCTTCGCCTCGCTGCCCGGGCTGCTGATCGAGCCGCTGCACAGCGAGTTCGACTGGTCGCGCGGCACGATCGGCTTCGCGGTCTCGGTGAACCTCGCCCTGTACGGCCTGACGGCTCCCTTCGCGGCCGCCCTGATGGACCGTTTCGGCATCCGCAAGGTCGTCGCCGTCGCGCTGAGCGTGATCGCGCTCGGCTCGGTCCTGACGGTGTGGATGACGGCGTCCTGGCAGCTCGTCCTGTACTGGGGCGTGCTCGTCGGCCTCGGCAGCGGCTCGATGGCGCTGGCGTTCGCGGCTACGGTGACGAACCGGTGGTTCGTGGCCCGGCGCGGCCTCGTGACCGGCATCCTCACCGCGGCCGGCGCGTCGGGCCAGCTCGTCTTCCTCCCCCTCCTCTCCTGGCTGGTCGAGAACGAGGGCTGGCGCCCGGCCGCGGTCACCGTCGCGCTCTCCGCCCTCGCGGTCGTCCCCTTCGTCTGGCTGCTGCTGCGCGACCACCCGGCGGACGTGGGTCTCGCGCCCTACGGCGGTGAGTTCGTACCGAAGCCCGCCCCCGTCACCGGGGCGGCCCGCCGCGCCGTGACGGTGCTCCTCAAGGCGGCCCGCACCGGCCCGTTCTGGCTCCTCGCCGGCACCTTCGCCATCTGCGGCGCCTCGACGAACGGGCTGGTCAAGACCCACTTCGTCCCCGCGGCCCACGACCACGGCATGCCGATCACCGCGGCGGCCTCGCTGCTCGCGGTGATCGGGGTCTTCGACGTCGTCGGCACGATCGCCTCCGGCTGGTTCACGGACCGCTTCGAGGCGCGGCGCCTGCTGGCCGTGTACTACGCGCTGCGCGGCGTGTCCCTGCTCTTCCTGCCGATGCTGCTCGCGCCCTCGGTCCACCCGCCGATGGTCTTCTTCATCGTCTTCTACGGCCTGGACTGGGTGGCCACGGTCCCGCCGACGATCGCCCTGTGCCGCGAGCACTACGGCGAGGACAGCGCGATCGTCTTCGGCTGGGTCCTCGCCTCCCACCAGGTGGGCGCGGCGGTCGTCGCCTTCGCCGGCGGAGTGGCGCGGGACGTCTTCGGCTCGTACGACGTGGTCTGGTACGCCTCGGGCGCGCTCTGCGCGGCGGCGGCGCTGATGGCGCTGGTCATCCGCCGCCGCAGCCCGGCCGTGACTGCCACCGCCTGAACCGCCGCCGCAGCCGGGCCGGCGGCCGCGGTCTGATCGCGAGGGCCCGGTGCCGAGGCGGTGGGGCTCCTCCCGCCCCACCGGGCGGCCGTCGCGCGAGGCCGACCGGATCTCGTGACCGAGGGTCAACTCGCCTGTTCGCGGAGTACATTGATTCCGCCGGGTGCGACGTGCTCGACGGGGAGGGCTGTCCTGGTGGTTGAGAAGATCGTCGGTGGCGTCGTCGTGGCTCTGCTGACGGCGGTGGGCCGAATACTGTGGCAGAACAGGCGTCACCTCACCCTGCTCCGCGTCCTGCTCACGCCGACGCGCCGCATACGCGTCTCCGTCGCCGTACTGCTGCGGGTGAACGACGAGGACCACTACGTCCTCTTCTCCTCGGTCACCCGCCCGGGGGCCTTCGGCCCGCCCGGCGGCGTGGTGAAGTACCACGAAGCGGCCAAGCCCCGGCTCGAACGGTTCGGCTTCGAACCCGAGGGCCGCGCCCGCGCCGAGATGCGGCACGACCTGCGCGGCTTCCTGCCCGCCCTGCGGGTCCTGGGCTTCGCCCGCTGGCTCCAGCGAGGCACCGACCGCGAGGCGGCGACCGAGTGCCTGCGCCGCGAACTCGTCGAGGAACTGGGCGAGGTGGGCCACGAGGAGCTCGCCCCGCTGGCCCGTGAGGCCGGCTTCCGCCCGGTGGGCCGGCACATCGACGGGCCGTTGAAGGTGCCGGGGGAGACCTACCGGCAGATCCGCTTCTTCGAGGTGTACGACCTCGTGCCCGACAAGCCGGAGGCGACCGAGCTCCGCTCGGCCGTGCTGAACCTGGCGGCGGATGCCGACGAACCCCTGGTCATCGGCGTGACCCGGCGCGACATCACCCGGGGGCGGTCCCAGGCCCACGTGGTCCTGCCCCAGTCGGCCTTCCTCGCGGGCGACCGCCGGGTCCGGGAGGACATCGCCCCGGTGTCCTGACCCGCCGCGGCGGTCCGCCGTCCCTCGGGGCCGACTCTCCCGTCCCGTCCGGACTGCCTCGGCCCGGACCGCGCCCGGCGTGAAGGGCTCCCGGTCGGACCGCTTTCGGCTCAGACCAGGGCCGGCTCGGACCACTCCGGCTCGGACCACGTCCGGCTCGGCGCGCCTGCACCGCGGCCGGCCCCACCCGCTTCCCCCTGGCATCAACCGTGTGCCACCTGCCGGTTTCGTCCCGCTCCGCCCCCCGCTCGCACGGGGCTGTCGTGATCTCTCGGAAGGAACAGATGATGGTTGCTTCGTCGGTGTCGCCGGATGAGTTCAATGAGGCGTACAACATCGTCACCAAGGCCCTGCACGACGCCGCCGGGGCCGACGGCCGGTTGCCGGGCGACCTGTCCAGGTCGCTCGGCATCCTGGCCACGGCCGAGGAGGAGCTCGCGAACGGGAACTTCGCGGGTCCCACTTTCAAGATCGCCAATGCGGCCAAGATCGCCGCGCAGCTGCACTACGCGGAGGCGGACCCCGGACGCGCCCGCGTCCTGTTCGACCTGGCGGTCCGGTTATATGAGTCTCGCCATCCGGACAGGTTCCAGCAGTCGATCGACGAGTGCCGCAAGGGGCTCGTGCTGCTCGGTCCCCCGCCACCGGTCCAGGAGGAGGTACCGGCGGCCGACGCGGCCGAGGCCCAGGTGGCGGTCGAGGTGGAGGTGGAGGTGGAGGTCGAGGCCGAGCCGTCGAACTCACCGGGGCCGACCCGGGCCAGGATTCCCGGTCAGACCCGCATGACCGCCCCCGCCGGACAGGTCGCGCTGGATCTGTTCGCGCGCTGGCGGTCCGACCAGCCGTGGAAGGCCTCCTTCTCGGAGCTGTACGCCGGTTTCCAGAAGCGGCTCGTGGAACGCCTCACCGAGCACGCCCCCGACGCGGCCGAGCTTCTGCGGCCCCTCATCGACTCCGACCTGAAGATGCTGACGGACGAGCTCGCGGACGTCCGGATTCCGGCTGACGAGTACTGGCCCCTGCACGACGGCGCGATGAGGGTCCGGAACGCGGCGCGCGCGGCCATGCGCAATTACGTCAACGGAGGTACCGCCTCCGAGGCGCAGCAGGTCCGGATGAGGTTCCTGCAGAGCGCCCTGCTGAACTTCTGCCTGCGCGAGCACCTCAGATCGAACAACTACCAGATCGTGGCCGACGTCGTCGCCTACCTCCAGACCATCCAGGCCGAGCACCGGCGCAACAGCGATCAGCGCGAACTGCTGCTCGCCGCCGCGGAGGCGACCACGCTGGTCGCCGTCAGCGAGCTGCAGGACGTCGACCTGGAGCTGCGCCTGCTCCCGGTCTGCGGCTGGCTGCGGCATGCCGTGGGTATCCAGCTGCTCATCGGCGGCCCCGACCCCGTCGACCCCGAGTACAGCAATCAGGACCCGCGGGTGAGGGACGTGGACACCGCCGAGTGGTGGGCCACCCATCTGCTCGACCAGTGGGCCAACATGCCGGAGCACCGGCACAGCACCGCCTTCATGCTGCTGAACCTCTCCGGCTGGAAGGAGGACCAGCTCGACCGGCTGCTCACGGGGCTGTACCACAATCCCCAGAGGGAGCCTTCGGCGCGCGACAGGGACGTCCGCCGGTTCTGGCGCCGGCACGCGGTCGACCTGCTGGACAAGGCCCGGGACGTGAGCGTCGTGAAGAACGCCTGGGAGCCCGGCACGGCGTCGGAGACGACCGCTTCGATGTCCCTCACGGAGCGGGACCACATGCTCCAGCTGCCCAACCGGCTCCTCCAGGGCGTGGCCGCCGAACTGGCCCCCCGGCACGGCGGCCTCATGGTGCAGGGCGCCCTGTTCGCCGGCCGCCCCGTGCCGACGTTCCTGGCGCGCAACGTCTTCGGCCCGGTGGGTGTGCTGAAGATCGACGAGGAGAGCAAGGTCCAGCGGGAGAAGGACAACTTCGACGAGTTCGGCGAACAGCTCCAGCCGTTCTACCGGTCGAGCAAGTGCACGGTCTCGTCCACGGCGATCGTCAACCGCAGCAACGGCAGCCGCTACCAGGCGATCCTCACGTCGTACGTCTTCCGTGAGGACGACGAACCGAGCACGTTCCGCGACTGGCTCACGCGGCCCGAGCCCGTGAGCGACGAGGCGCTCGGCCACGTGGTCCAGCGGCTCTTCGTCAAGGCGCTCGGTCCGTGGCTGAGCAATGCCAGCCGGGCCGTGGGCGACCTGCGGGGCGAGTATCCGGCCCTGCGCCCGGCCGGTTTCGAACGGGCCGGTTACCGCCCGGGCAAGGACGCCGAGTCGGAGCTCGACAAGTTCGCCTCCGAGGAGGTCGGCGCCCTCTTCGGGGTCCCGGACGGTCTCTCCTCGCGGCCCGACACCCTGGGCAGGCTGCTGGGGGACCCTTCGCGCGTCGGCGGACTGGCGTCGGACAAGGAGCGGACCAGCCCGCTGTGGCTGGTGGCCCGGATCGCCGACATCGCGAAGCCCGAGCCGGATTCCGCCCGGCTCATCGACTGGCTGCTCTACGACCGGGAGCACGGCCTGACGACCCGGTACCTCACCTGCGTCTCGCACGGCGACCTGCACTGCGAGAACATCCTCGCCAGCGGTCCGGACCCGGCCGACCCCCACCTGTACGTGATCGACTTCGAGACCACGCACCGCGGCCACATCGCCAAGGACTTCGCCCGCCTCGAAGCGGCGCTGTGGTCGCGGACGTTCCTGTGGGGGCCGGAACAGGTGACCCTGATCCGCGAGTGGTTCGCCGCGTCACTGCACGCGGACAAGCTGTGGAGCCCGTCCCTGTCGGACCTCCCGCCGGGCGCGGACGACTCGATGCGCCGCATCCTGACCTGTGTCATCAAGCTGCGGAGCATCCTCAAGGGCTGCGAGCAGTCGAACTGGGCCTTCAACGACCTCGAATACCAGTGGGCCCTGCTCGCCTCCCTGCTCCCCTTCGCCCGCTACCGCGACAACGAGGACCTGGTGAACCGGTGGCTGCCGTTCTACCTGGCCGCCGACGTCGCCGACGCACTGGTCACCAGGGCCAGGGAGGCCACGGACGTCGCTGAGCCCACGAACACGGACTGAACGGGCCGCGCCCGAGCACGGACCGAGGCTCAGAGACTGTGTCTACGGCGTGCCGGGAAGCCCGACCGTGACGAGGAGACCGCCGGCCGGGCCGGGGGCGAGTTCGAGGGTCCCGTCGTGGGCGCGGACGATGCTGGCCACGATGGCCAGGCCGAGACCGGCGCCGGCGTGCTCGTCGGTGCGGGCGCGCTCCGCTCCGCGCTGGAAGGGTTCGGTGAGGGTCGGTACGAGTTCCGGTGGCAGCCGAGGACCGGTGTTCTCGACCCGCAGCACGCTCCTGTCGCCGTACGCCTCGGTGTGGACCGTCACGGTGCCGTCGGCGGGGAGGTTGTGGACGACGGCGTTCTGGACGAGGTTCGTCACCATCCGCTGCAGGAGCTCCGCCGAGCCGCTGGTCCGGGCCGCCCCGCCGGTGACGTCGAGGGTGATCCGGCGCTGTTCGGCGAGGGGAAGCAGCGTCTCGGCGGCTTCCTCGGCGAGGAGGGAGAGGTCGACGCTCTCGCGGGTGAGGGTTCCGCGGTCGCCGCGGCTGAGCAGCAGGAGGGCCTCGGTGAGGTCGATCGCCCGCGTGTTGACGGCGTGCAGGCGTTCGACGAGTTCGCCCCGGTCCCGCGTGGGGTCCTCGCGGGCGACGTCGAGGAGCGCGCGCGAGATCGCCAGCGGGGTGCGCAGCTCGTGGGAGGCGTTCGCGGCGAACCTCTGCTGCTCGGCGACGTGGGACTCGAGCTGTTCGAGCATCGAGTCGAACGCGTCGGAGAGTTCGCGGAACTCGTCCTGGCGGCCCTTCATACGGATCCGGTGGGACAGCGACCCGTTCCCGGCCCTCCGTGCCGCGTCCGTGATCCGCGTGAGGGGCGCGAGCATCCGGCCGGCGAGGATCCAACCCCCGACGAGGCCGAACAGGAGGAGGAAGAGCATCGCCACGGCCGCGGCGGGGACGAAGGTGCGCACCAGGAGGTAGCGGTTGGGTGAGATCCCGAGAAGGCCCTGGGAGTTGTCGGGTACGTAGCGCAGCAGGAACCCCCAGACCACGGCCAGCAGGAGGGCTCCGGCGACGGCGAGGAACCCGGCGTAGCTGAGGGTGAGTTTCAGTCGGGCGCTGAGCCCTCGGCGTCTAGGCATGAGTGCTGCCGGGGCCGGTGGCGTCCGTCCCGGGGGCGCGGTCCGTGCCGGGGCCGGTGGTGTCCGTGCCCGGGGCGCTGTCCGTGCCGGTGTCGATCCGGTAGCCGACGCCGGGGAGCGTGGCGATGATCCACGGTTCGCCGAGCCGTTTGCGCAGGGCGGAGACGGTGATGCGCACGGCGTTGGTGAGGGGGTCGGCGTTCCCGTCCCAGGCCCGCTCCAGCAGCTCTTCGGCGCTGACGACCCCGCCCTCGGCGGCGACGAGGACCTCCAGCACGGCGAACTGTTTGCGGGTGAGCGCGACGTAGCGGCCGTCGCGGAAGACCTCCCGGCGGAAGGGGTCGAGCCGCAGGCCCGCGATCTCGCGGACCGGGGGCCGGGCGTACGCGCGTCTGCGGTCGAGCGCCCTCAGCCGCAGGACGAGCTCTCGCAGGTCGAACGGTTTGGTGAGGTAGTCGTCGGCGCCGAGTTCGAACCCGGAGGCCTTGTCGTCGATCCGGTCGGCGGCGGTGAGCATGAGGATCGGGATGCCGCTGCCGGAGGCGACGATGCGCCGGGCGACCTCGTCGCCGGAGGGGCCGGGGATGTCGCGGTCGAGGACCGCGAGGTCGTAGGAGTGGACGCTGAGCAGTTCCAGGGCGGTGTCGCCGTCGGCGGCGATGTCGGCGGCGATCGCCTCCAGCCGCAGGCCGTCACGGACGGCCTCGGCCAGGTAGGGCTCGTCCTCCACGATCAGTACGCGCATGCCGGAAGCCTAAGCAGCACGCCGTACCGCCGACGTGTACGAGGAGGGCGTCTCCGGCGACGTGCGCCACCAGCGGCGCGACGCCAGCCCGGCCAGCGCGGCGCCGGCGGCGTTGACCAGTACGTCGTCCACGGAGGACACCCGGTCGAGCCGCAGGACGTACTGGGCGGTCTCGACCAGGACCGAGCAGCCCGCCCCGAGCGCCAGGATCCGCGGTACGGATGTCAGCGCCGCGGACCGCATCGGGGCGAAGAAGCCGAGCGCCGCGAAGACCAGCAGGTTGCCGCCGATCCCGAGCGGCCCCATCGTGACCAGGTCCCGCAGCGGTACCAGGCTCACCCGCGCGGGGACGGTCCCGGCCCCGCCGCCCGGCATCATCGTCATCCACACGAACGGCACCGTCCCGTGGACCATGCCCACCTCGGCGAGCGACTTCCGCCACGCCGACGCGACGCCTGCGGCCCGCCGACGACGCGCCAGGGCCCACGCCACCAGCGCGGCCAGCGGCAGCGTGACCAAGGTCATGAGCATCACGCCGTTGAAGGTGTCGAGGCAGCCGTGCCACCGCCCGGCCATGCACCTCGGAGCGGACATCATGAGCGGCTTCCGTACGACGAACAGGGCGCTCGCCACGCCGAGGACCGCCAGGCCGAGGAGCACGGTCCTGCGCGTGCGGCGGGTCGGTACCGGCAGGGATGCGTCGTGGGTCATGTGCCCATTGGAGACGGGGGGCCGTTGCGGTGGCGTATGCGGTTTTCGATACGCCCGCGATACACGGCGTCCCCGGCATCGAGGAACCGGCGACGCCTGGCCCCGACGGCACCCGCCACAGGCGCCCGTCAGTCGCCGAAGCGCCCGAACCGGCCCCGGTGGAAGAGCAGCGGCTCGCCCTCGTCCTCGTCGGGAGTGCCCAGGGCCTCCACCCTGCCCACCACGATCAGGTGGTCCCCGCCCGTGTGGACCGTGGCGATCGTGCAGTCGATCCACGCGGGGGCCCCGGCCAGCCGGGGCGAGCGCGTGACCGGAGCCGCGTCGTACGCCACCCCCGCGAACTTGTCAGCCCCGCTCTTCGCGAAGCCCAGGCACAGGGCCCGCTGGTCCGCGCCCAGCACGTTGACGCAGAAGACCCCGGCGCGGGCGATCCGGGGCCAGGTCGTCGACGTACGGGCGACCATGAAGGCCACCAGGGGAGGGTCCAGGGAGAGCGAGGCGAAGGACTGGCAGGCGAAGCCGGCCGGGCCGTCCGCGTCCAGCGCCGTCACCACGGTGACGCCGCTCGCGAAGTGCCCGAGCACGCGCCGGAACTCGGCCGGGTCCACGGGCAGCCGTTCGTCCTCCCGTACCGCCCGGAGCCGCGGCCTGGGCGGTGCTTCGACGGTCGTGGGCGATCCGGCCGACCTGAGGTATCGGACGGCGGTGGCCGCCATCCCAGCGTGTCCCATCACACGTCCATTGAACCTGACGAGTCGTCAGATGAAAACCCGTGTGCCGAGGACCGTCCGTACCCCGCACGGCGGCCACCTCGTCATGGCGATCGGGTGAAGCGGGCCATGCCCCCGTAATCAGGCCCCCACCTGGTGCGTTGCCGACGTGCAGACATCCGTGGACCGTGCCGCCGTGGAGCAGCCGGAGCCGGTCGCGACAGACATCACACGACAGGAGACGTACATGGCCACGCACACGTTCGGGCGCCGCATGTCGGCCGTCGGCACCGTCCTGGGACTCGGTCTCGGGCTGCCGTTCGCCTTCGGGGTCACCTCCGCCTACGCGGCGGCCCAGCTGGAGATCACGAAGACCCACACGGGCGACTTCGCCCGGGGTGGTCAGGGCGTCTACCGGATCACGGTCACCAACTCCGGTGACGAGGCGAGCGGCGGGACGGAGATGACGGACACCTTTCCGGCAGGGCTCCAGATCGACGACCTGAACGTCGTCGACAACGACGTCGCGGTCAGCTGCGTCTGGACCCAGACGCTCACGTGCAACACCCCCGCGATCCCCGCCGGCCAGGGCTACGCCATCGACGTGACGGTCTTGGTCGCCGCCGACGCTCCCTGCAACCTGACCAACACCGCGATCGTGGAGGACACGCCGACCGGCGCCTCGGACTCCGCGAGCGACCCCACGACCGTCACCGGCGGCGACTGTGACGACGACGGCGAGGAGGGGGGCGGCGTCCTGTCGATCCTCCCCGTCAACCTCAACGGCGTCCTGCCGATGTTCAACAACATCAGCACCAACAACAACATCAACAGCCCTGGTGCCAGCAACACCAACGGGCAGAAGTTCAGCCTGACCGCGCCCTGATTGCCCTGACCGCCTGATTGCCCTGACCGCGCCCTGACCCCTCGCGCGGCTCAGCGGCCCTCGTACCGGGGCGTCCGGCGCTCCACGAAGCTCGCGACGCCCTCGTTCGCGTCCCGCGTGGTCATGTTGATCTCCTGGGCCGCCGCCTCCGCGGCGAAGGCGGCGGCCCGGTCCGCGTCCAGCGAGGCGTTCACCAGCTGCTTGGTGAGCGCCAGGGCGCGGGTCGGCCCCTGGGCGAGACGCTCGGCCCACTCCCGCGCGGTCTTCTCCAGCTCCTCTGCCGCCACGACCCGGTTCACCAGGCCCAGCTCCCGGGCGTCGTGGGCGGTCACCGCGTCCCCGAAGAACATCAGCTCCTTCGCCCGCTGCGGCCCGATCAGCCGGGGGAGCAGATACGCCCCGCCCCCGTCCGGCACCAGACCCCGCCGCACGAACACCTCGATGAACTTCGCCGACTCGGCCGCCAGGACCAGATCGCACGCGAACGCCAGATGCGCCCCGATCCCGGCCGCCGTCCCGTTCACCGCCGCGATCACCGGCTTCTCGCAGTCCAGTACGGCCCCGATGAACCGCTGCGCGCCCTGCCGGATCGTCCGCGCCACGTCCCCCGGCACACGCTCCCCCGGCACACGCTCGCCCGGCACATGCCCCCCGGGCACACGCTCGTCCGGCACACGCTCGTCCGACGACGGCGTGCCCCGCAGGTCCGCCCCCGCGCAGAAGCCCCGCCCGGTGGCCGTCACCACCACCGCCCGTACGTCCGGGTCGGCGGACGCCTCCGCCAGCAGCGTGATGATCCGCTCGCGCTGGTCCCAGGTGACCGCGTTCATCGCCTCGGGCCGGTTGAGGGTGATCCACGAGACGCCGTTCCCGACCTCGTGCAGCAGGTCTTCCACCAGGGCTCCTATCGGCAGACCGCGAGCGCGTCGAGCGCCACCGCGCCCTGCCCCCGTGGCAGCACCATCAGCGGGTTGATGTCCAGTTCGGCGAGGTCGCCGTCCAGTTCGAGCGCCATCCGCTGCACCCGCAGCACGACCTCCACCAGCGCGTCCACGTCCGCCGGCGGAGCCCCCCGTACGCCCTTCAGCAGTGCCTGCCCGCGCAGTTCGCCGAGCATGTCCCTGGCCTGGTCCTCGCCGAACGGCGGCACGCGCACGGCCGCGTCGTTCAGGACCTCGACCAGGACGCCCCCGAGCCCCACGGTGACCGTCGGCCCGAAGAGCGGGTCGCGGGTCACGCCCACCACCATCTCGACCCCCCGCCCGACCATCTGGCAGACCAGGATCCCGTCGAGGTCGACGCCCTCGTAGCGGGCGATGTCGGTGAGCTCGCGGTACGCGTCCCGCACCTGGCTCGCCGAGGTCAGCCCGACCTTCACGAGCCCCAGCTCCGTCTTGTGCGCGAGCTGCGCGCCCGACGCCTTCATCACGACCGGGTAGCCGACGAGCGCGGCCGCCCGGACCGCCGCTGCCGCGCTGGTCACCAGCTGCTCGCGCGGCACCCTGATGCCGTACGCCCGCAGGAGCTGCTTCGCGGCGTGCTCGCTGAGCTGCCGGCCCGGCCGCATCAGGGCCTGCGCCTTGCGGAAGGAGGGGGAGGGGGTCCGCGGGGCCTCGTCGAAGGGGGAGCGGTAGCCGGTGGTGAAGCGGTGGTGGTCGAGGTAGGCCTTCACGGCCCCGATGCAGTTGGAGAAGGTACGGAAGGTGGCGACGCGCGACGAACCGAGCAGGGTCTCGCGGTAGGCCGCCTCGGTACCGACCGGCGACCCCCACACCACGCACACCAGCTTGTCGGTCGTCTCGGCCGCCTCCACCAGGTCCTGCGCGAGCTTGTCGCTCATGGGCGGGAACGGACCGGTGATCGGACAGATGAGGACGCCGACGGACGGGTCGGCGAGGATCGCGTCGATGATCTTCCGCCCGCGCCAGTCGCCCACCGGGTGCCCACCGTTGTCGACCGGGTTGGCGACGTTCAGATAGGGCGGTATCCACTGGTGCAGCTCGTCCTGCTTGGTCCGGGGGAGGGTCGGCAGGCGGAGCCCGGCGGCGGTGGCGAGGTCGGAGAAGTGCGCTCCGGTACCGCCGGAGATGGAGTACACGACGACGCCGTCGGCGACCGGCTTGCGCGCGCGGGCCAACAGGGCCGCGGTGTCCTGGAGTTCGTCGAGCCCGTCGACCCGGATCACTCCGAACTGCCGCATGGCCGCGTCCACCACCTGGTCGGCGCCCGTCAGCTTCCCGGTGTGCGAGGCGGCCGTCCGCGCCCCGGTCTCCGTCCGCCCGACCTTGACCGCGACGACGGGCACGCCCTCGCGGGCGGCGCGGTCGGCGGCGAGGAGGAAGGAGCGGCCGTCCTTGAGCCCCTCGACGTAACAGGCGATGGCCCCGACCTCGGGACGGGTCGCGAAGTACGAGATGAAGTCGGCGGTCTCCAGGTCGGCCTCGTTGCCCGTCGGCGCCCAGTGGGAGAGCCGTACCCCCAGCTCCTGGAGGGTGTGGACGGGCCGCCCCTGGTGCCCCGACTGGGTGATGAGCGCGATGGCGGGCCCGTCCAGGTCGTCCCGGAACCGCTCGAAGGCGTTGAGGTTGGTGTTCGGGCCGAGGAGACGGATCCCGGAGCGCCGCACGGCGTCGGCGAGACGTTCCTGCGCGGCGGCGCCCTCGCCGCCGGTCTCGGCGAACCCGGAGGCGAAGGCGACGGCGAACCTCACCTTGGCCTCAGCCAGTTCCTCGATCACGGGGAGCGGATCGGCCACCAGCAGGACGGCGAGGTCGACGGGCTCGGCGAGCGCGGCGACGGACGGCGCGCAATCGATGCCGAAGACGGTCGTACGGGTGGGGTGCACGGGCACGAGCCGGGCGCCGACCCGTTCGGCCCAGGCGATCAGCTGCCGGGTGATCCCGGTGTTCGGCCGCCCCTCGGCGTCGGATGCCCCGACGACGGCGACGGACCCGGGCCGGAAGAACCGGTCGAGGTCGGGCACGGGCGCGTGGAGCGGCCGCCCGCTGACGTCCGTGTCCCCCTCGACGGCGGTGACGCCGTGCACGGCGACCCCCGGGGTCCCGGAGTGGTCTCCGCAGGCGACCACGCGGGCGCGGAGATCGGTGGTGAAGGTGCCGTGAGTCGATCCAAGCATCGTTCCGCCGCTCCCCTGCTCGTCGCTGAACAGTCCGCACATCGACCTGACGCATAGTCAGATTACAGAACTGACGCGCAGTCAGGAATGGGTGTGCGCATACGGGCCGGTGGGGCGCCCCGGAAGGGAGCCGTCGAGGAGACTGGCGACGGCAGGCAACGCCCGCCCCCGCGCGGCCCGCGTCCGCGCGGCCTGTCCTCCCCGCGAGGCCTGCCCCTCGCGCGGCCTGCCCTCCCCGCGGCCTGCCCCTCGCGCGGCTGGCAGGGCGCGGCCGCCGGGACTCGGCTGACCGCACGGGCGGCCCGCGCGGTCAGCCCGTACGGGCGGCCCGCGCGTCCACCCGCGCGGGCGTCAGGCGGCGTAGCTGTCGGCGCGTAGCCGTCAGCGCGTGGCTGTCAGCGCGTGGCTGTTCTCGCGATCCGCCGGGCGATCTTC
Source organism: Streptomyces sp. Je 1-79 (assembly GCF_025195125.1). Classification (GTDB taxonomy): domain Bacteria; phylum Actinomycetota; class Actinomycetes; order Streptomycetales; family Streptomycetaceae; genus Streptomyces. The sequence continues at coordinate 7,999 of NZ_JAMGSL010000022.1, read as the reverse complement.
TCCGCGTCGAGCGCCATCTCGCGGAACATCCCGCTGATCGGGTTCGTGAACCCCGTGAAGTACAGCCCCGGCGTCTCGCGCGGCGTCCGTGCCCCGTGGGTCACCGGCCTTCCCCGCTCGTCCAGGACCCCGAGGTGTCCGACGAGGGGCTCCAGGCCCCGACGGTAGCCCGTCGCGGCGATCACGGCGTCCGGGGTGACCGCCGAGCCGTCGGCCAGGACGACCTTGTCGCCGTCGAAGGATGCGACCGCGCCCACGATCTCCACCTTCCCCCGGCGCACGGCGTCGATCAGACCCACGTCCTGCACCGGGATCGCGCCCTGGCGCACCCGCGAGTAGAGCCCCGTGTCCGGCCGCGGCAGCCCGTGCTCCGACAGGTCGGGTACGGCGATGCGGCACATCAGCTCGCCCAGCTTGTCCACAAGCCGCACCGGCAGCCGCCGCACCAGGATGCCCGTGCGCTGGGCCGGCCACCCGGCCGTCGAGCGGCGCACGATGTGCGGCACCGTGCGCACCGCGAGCCGTACGCGCGCCGCCCCGCCCTCGACGAGGTCGGCGGCGATCTCGGCGCCGGTATTCCCGGCGCCGACGACGAGGACGTCCCGCCCGGCGTACGGGGCGGGGTTGCGGTACGCGCTCGCGTGCGCGATCTCGCCGCCGTACGCCTCCAGGCCGGGCCACTCGGGCAGGCGCGGGGTGTGGTTGTAGCCGGTGGCGACGACCACGGCCCGCCCGGTCAGCTGCCGCCCGCCCGTCGCGTGCAGCAGCCACTGGTCCCCGGCGCGCTCGACGCGGGAGACCTCGACGCCGGTCACGATCTCCAGCTCGTGCACCTCGGCGTACTTCTCCAGGTACCGCACGATGTCGGCGCGGGCGACCCAGCGCCCGAAGGACCGGGGTATCGGGAGGCCGGGGAGCGCGGACAGGCGCCGGGTGGTGTGCAGCCGCAGCCGGTCGTAGTGGGAGCGCCACGAGGCGCCCACGGCGTCGGACTTCTCCAGGACGACGGCCCGGACGTCCTTGGCGCGCAGTGAGGCGGCGACGGCGAGTCCGCCGGGTCCGCCCCCGATGACGTACACCGGGTGATCGGGGCTGGAATGGGGGGTGTTGACCATGAGTGCTCAGCGTAACGGCGTGCTCACTCGGTGGGTCTCGGTCAAGAGGGGAATCGGTTGCGAAACGGTCACGCGTGGGTGGACTGTGCGGTGGCGTGCGGGGGTCTTGCGCAGACGGTGACGGATCCGCTGAACTGACGTACCGTCAGATCAGGATCGAGGAGGGGCAGGTACCGAGCGATGCAGACCGTCTGGCTGACCGGCGCCGAATGGCTCGCCGTCCTCCGCATCGGCCTCGGCCTCTGGTGGCTGGAGAGCTGGCGCCACAAGGACAGGAAGGGCTGGTTCGAGCGCGGCACGGGCATCGCCTGGGCGGCCGACGTCGCCGGCAAGCACCGCTGGCCCTTCGTGAAGCGCGGCTTCGACTCGGTCGTCGCCCCGCGCCCGAAGCTGATGGCGTACGTCGTCGTCTACGCCGAACTGGCCCTGGGCCTCGGCCTGACCTTCGGCTTCCTGACCCCGATCGCCCTGGTCGGCGGCCTGCTCCTCAACCTGCTCTACCTCGGCCTGATGATCCACGACTGGGCCGAGCAGGGGCAGAACGCGATGATGGCGCTCATCTCGCTCGTCGCCCTCTTCGCGATGTCCTGGCAGACCTGGTCCCTCGACCACGCGATCGGACTCTTCTGATGACGGCCGCCGACCCCGACATCGACGCCTTCACCCGCCCGTACTGGGAGGCGGCGGGCGCAGGCCGTCTGCTGCTCAGGCGCTGCACCGCGTGCGGCCGGGCCCACCACTACCCGCGGGAGTTCTGCCCGCACTGCTGGAGCGAGGACGTGACCTGGGAGCCGGCGAGCGGCCGGGCCACGCTGTACACCTGGTCGGTCGTCCACCGCAACGACCTCCCGCCGTTCGGCGAACGGGTGCCGTATGTGGCGGCGGTCGTCGACCTGGCGGAAGGCCCGCGGATGATGACGGAGATCGTGGACGTGGCGGAGGCGGACCTCCGGATCGGGATGGACCTGGAGGTCACGTTCCGTACGGAGGGAGAGGTACGGGTGCCGGTGTTCGGTAAGCACGAGGGCCGGGCGGACTGAACGGGGCCCCGGCGGCCGGCGTGCGGGCCCGCTCACACGGGGGCGATGTTCCGCCACAGCTGGGTACTGGTGCCTTCACACGCGTACGTGACCACGAAGGCGCTGCTCGTCAGGCACTTCCCGTCACCCACGTTCAGCGAGTACGCCCCCGAGTCCGAGGAGCCGCCGCCGGAGGGCGGGGGAGCGGGCCGGGTGGTCCTGGGGGTGGACGGGGTGGAGCCCCCGCCCGAGGAGCCGGAGCCAGCACCCCCGTTCGCCGCGGACTCTCCACCGCCGCCGGGCGGCCTCGTCGCCGGCTGGGACGCGGCCAGTTGACGGCGAAGTGGATGAACTTCCCGGTCATGCGGGTGGTGCTTGGTGACCCGGGGTCGGAGCCCTCGTTCTGCGGTGCATGAAGAGCACCCACGCACTGGCCGTGGCCACGGCCACCGTCGCGGGCCTCGGGCTCGCGAGCGCGGCGGACGCCGCGCCCACCCCGCCCACCCGGATCTTCCTCACGATCACGTCCGGCGCGACCGGCGACGTGAAGGAGGTCTATCTCGGGTGCGGCCCCACCGGCGGAAACCACCCGCAGGCCGAGGTCGCGTGCACCGCCCTGGACGACGCGGGCGGCGACTTCGACAGGCTGAAGGGCGGCGACGCGGACGTCATGTGCCCGATGGTCTACGAACCGGTGGTGGCGGAGGCGCAGGGCACCTTCGACAACGTCCCGGTCGGCTGGAAGAAGACGTTCGGGAACACGTGCGAGCTGAACGCGAAGACGGGCACCGTCTTCGCGTTCTGACAACGACGCCGTCGGTCGCACGGCCGCGTACACGACGTACGGGACCCGGGCGAGGCGGTCTGGGCGCCCGCGCCGACGTCCGTCAGGACGAGGGCAGCCCTCCGCCCCTCCCTCGCAAGGGAGGAGGCGGAGGGCTGCCGGCGGTGTCAGAACACCGAGTTGACCGGTGCCGAGTCCCCGAGCAGGTTGCCGGCCACGGCGGGCGCGAAGGGGGTCGTCGTGTTGCCCGTGCCCGCGTAGAGCTTCGAGCCCGACGCTCCGACCGCGTAGAGGTCGTTGCGGCCGTCGCGGTCCGCGTCGCCGATGCCGACGAGGTGGGTGAAGCCGCCCCAGCCGCCGCCGATCTTCGTACGGGGCGCGAAGGCGCCGTCGCCCTTGCCCTCGTAGAGCCACAGGACACCGGCCGTGTCGCGGGCGACGAGGTCGCCGGCGGCGGTGCCGGAGAGGTTGCCGGTGGCCGTGAGCTGGTTGAAGATCCCCCAGCCGCTGCCGACCTTCACCCGGGCGCCGAACGGCGAGGCCGCGTCGCCCGTGCCCTTGTAGAACCACAGGGCACCCGTCGTGTCGGTGGCGAGCAGGTCGGACCTGCCGTCCCCGTCGAGGTCGCTCCCGCCGGTGATCTTGTTGTACGTGTTCCAGCCGCCGCCGACCTTCGTACGGCCGGCGAAGTTGCCGTCACCCTTGCCCTGGTACAGCCACAGGACACCGGAGGCGTCACGGGCGACGACGTCGCCGGCCGGGCTGCCGGCGACGTCCCCGACGGCCTCCAGCTGGTTGAAGATCTGCCAGCCGCTGCCGACCCGGACACGGCCGGTCGAGTACGGAGCCGACGAGGACGGCGTCTTGGCCGAGTCGTCGCGCCACAGGACACCCGAGGAGTCACGGGAGAGCAGGTCCGGGGTGCTGTTGTCGGTGTAGTCGTGCAGGGTGACCGCACGGGTGACCTTGAAGGTGCCGGACTCCTTGACGTCCGGCCCGATGCCGTTGACCGGGGTGGCGTTGAACTCCCACGTGTAGTCGCCGCCGGGGGCGAACGCTGCGTAGCCCTGGGCGCCGGTGAGAAGGCCGTTCCAGGGGAACTCGACGACTCGGGGCCCGTGGGTGGCGCTGGTCCCGCTGAACGTACGCTCCACGCTCTGGCCCGTGCGGACGTGACGCAGCGTCACGGTCCCCTTGGCGTTGTAGCGGGCGAGGGTCCAGCTCAGCGATGCCGAGCCGCCGTTCCTGTCCAGGTCGACGACGGGGGGAACGTCCGTCTTGAGCACGGTGAGCGCGGTGGGAACGCCGGTGTCCGCGACGAGCGTGGCCGTGGGCGTGCCGTCCTCCCCGAGCGCGACCCGGTAGATGCCCTCGCCCTGGGCGAGCGTTCCGCCGCGCACCAGGAGGGCGCCGTCGGGGGTGGGGACCGCGGACGTGGCGTGGTCCAGCAGCTTCACCGTCCTGTTGTCGAGGACGTTGAGGGCGTTGAACGCGAAGCGATCGGACTTGAGGTCGTAGGACTGCGCGTACGGCACGGCGGTGTAGGCCAGCCAGTCGCCCAGGATGCTCACGTGGGTGTTGAGGGCGTTGCCCAGGTCGAGGAGTTTCACGGCCGGCGCGCTGCCCGTGCCGTCGCGGTCGGCGTACTTCAGCTCGTTCTTCGCCGTCGACGCGCCCTCCACCCAGGCCATGCGGCCCGTGGAGACCGCCGAGTCGACGGAGTACCCGGCCGCCCCGACCTCACGCTGCTCCACGACGGAGGCGCTGGTGACGTCCACGACGGCGAAGTGGAAGCGGCGGGCGTCGGGGTCGTCCACGTAGTACCGGACGAACATCGTGGTCGCGGAGACGGGCTCCATGCTCTGGAAGGTGAAGTTCGCCGGGAGGCCGGTCACCTGCCGGTCGGAGCCCTCGTGGATGCCCTCGCGGACGAGGCGGAGCTGCCCCTTCTTGCCGTTCGGGTCCCAGGACGAGAAGACGAGGGTCCTGTCGACGAGCCCTCGCCAGGAGAGGCGGGTGTCCGGCTGCGAGATGACCTTCGGGGCGCTGCCGGGCGACGACATGTCGTGCAGCAGGTACTGGGTCTTGCCGTCTTCCTTGGTCGCGACGGTGTCGGTGCCGCCGGCGTGGTACCCGCTGTACCGCTTCGGCAGCTCCGTGGTCGTGCCGGTCGTCGTACTCGTCCAGCGGAAGACGGACCCGCTGTCGGTGGCCTCGGCGGCGAGGAACCCGCTCTGGCCGGCGCCGACGATCCGGGAGGTCGCGGGGATGGTGATGACGCCGTCCCGCGCGTCGGCGGGTGCGGCGGAAGCCGCCCGGACGACGCCGGCGGGCCCTGCGGGTACTGCGTTCGCGTGGGCGGCCGTGGTCAGGGCCGCGCCTGCCGTGACCGCGAGCACCGTGGTGACGGCGGCGGCGAGGCGATGACGAGCGGCGGCTCGTACGTGGAACAAGTGAGGTCCTCCCCCAGAGAGACCGGGCGCACCATGCGCCACGCCCGGTCAGACTCATGATCGCGGGGGAGGGTTGTACACCTGTTCGTCAGTTGCGCGGAGTTCTTGTTCGGACGGTTCCTCTCGATCGACCGGCCGCACCAGGGCTGCGTGCCCGGGTCCTTGATCAGGAGAGAAGGTTGTACGCGGTGGCAAGCTCATCCACGGCCGCGAGTTCACGCGCCTTGAAGGGTGCACGCCAGTCGCCCGTCCCCTTGTAGAGGTACGAGCCTTCGGCGCTGTACGCGAGGAGGTCAGGATGCCCGTCCCGGTCGGCGTCGCCGGTGCCGACGAGGTCGGTGTACGTGTTCCAGCCGGCGCCGATCCTCGTACGCGCGGCGAAGGTGCCGTCGCCCTTGCCGAGGTAGAGCCAGAGGACGCCGGAGGTGTCGCGGGCGACGAGGTCTCCGGCGGTGCCTCCGGCGATGTCGCCGACGGCGGTGAGGTCGTTGTAGATGCCCCAGCCGTGGCCGATCTTCTTCCGTGCGGAGAAGGGGGACTTGTGGTCTCCCGTGGCCTTGTAGAGGTAGAGGTCCCCGGCCCTGTCGGTGGCGACGAGGTCGGGGCGGCCGTCGCCCGTCAGGTCGCTGCCGCCGGCGAGCCGGGTGTACGTGTTCCAGCCGGAGCCGATCCGCGTACGGGAGGCGAACGTGCCGTCGCCCTTGCCGAGGTAGAGCCAGAGCACGCCGGCCTTGTCACGGGCGACGAAGTCTCCGACGGCCAGGCCGCCGAGGTTCCCCGTCGCCTCGATCCGGTCGTAGATCTGCCACCCGCTGCCCACGAGGCTGCGCCGGCCGTACAACTGGTCGCCGCCCGCCAAGTAGTTGGTGTCGCTGCGCCAGAGTCGACCTGCGCCGTCGCGCAGGAGCACGTCGGGGGAGCCGTTGTCGTTGAAGTCGTGCGGGGCGGTCTTGCGGACGACCTTGAACGCGCCGGACTCCTTCAGCACCGGCCCGATGCCGTTCAGGGGCCGGGCGCTGATCTCCCAGGTGTAGTCGCCGTTGTACACGTTGCCGCCCCACGGGAGACGGGCGATTCGTTCCCTGACGAGCTCGTCCTGGCTGGGGGACAGGTACGCCGTCTCCGTCGTCCCGGTCCGTGTGTGGCGCAGGGTGACGGTCATCTCGACGTTGACCCGGGACAGTTCCCAGTCCAGGTTGACCACCCCACCGTTGCGGTCGAGGTCGATCACGCTCGGGATGCTGTGCCGCACCAGCGTGACCTTGGTCGGCTCTCCGGTGGTCGCGACGAGCGTGGCGATCGGAGCACCGTCCGCACCGGGTGCGATCCGGTACAGCCCCTCGCCCTGGGCGACCGTGCCACCGCGTACCAGTTGTGTGCCGTCGGGGGCCATGACCTCGGACGAGACGTGATCCAGGAGCCTGCGCGTGGATCCGTCCTTGAGGGAACGGGCGGTCAGGGCGTACTTGGGCTCCGGTCCGTACCCTCCCTTCGCCGCGTACGTCACCCAGTTCCCGGCGAGGCCGACGGCGGGGGAGGTCATGGTTCCGAGCGGGATGCGCTGCGTCGCGCCCGTCTGCCGGTCCGACACGACCAGCGTCGTGTCCCCGGACACGAGGGACCTCTCCGCCCAGGCCCTGTGCGTGTCCGACTCGGCGGAGTCGTCGATCACCGCGTCCGGACCGGGCGCCGGGAGATCGTGGATCCCGACGACCGTCGCGGTCGCGAGGTCCACGACGGCCTCATGCCTTTTCTTCGTCCCGGTCGCGTAGGTCACGTTCGCCGTCCCAGGCTCCGTGCCCGCCCGGCCGGTCACGAGGTCGGCGTCCGGAGGGAGTCCGGTCACCGACCTCCGCTTCAACGCGCCGTCGATCACGCTGTACAGCCGGAGGGACCCGTCGCCGACCGAGGAGAGGATGGTGGAATCGGCGGCGCCGATCGCCCATCCCTCGGGGTAGCCCACCTTCTCGGGCGGGACGACCACGACGTCCGATCCCGTGGCCATGTCCGTCAGTGATATGCCCCGCCGCCCGTCATCGACGACGACGCGGTCTGTACCGGGGACACCGAGGACCCGCATGCCCGGAAGCACGGACGAGGACCCGTCCGAGAACCGCGTCCATCGGATTTCGTTGGAGTACCACGCTCGCGTCAGGAACCCGGTCCGGCCCGCGAAAGTGATGTCGGAGCGCTTAGGGAACGCGATGACGTCCTGCTGGTCCGTCTCCGAGGCCGGCAGGACCACGCCCTCGGTGGCCGGTGCCGCGACGGCCGGTCCGGCCGCCAGCGTGCCCGTCGTCATGGCGAGGGCGGCCGTGATCGCCGCCGCGAGGTGGCGGGTGGTGCGTGCGGAACTCAAGGTCTCTCCCTGGGAGGTGGTGCTCGACGGGGGCGGCGATCAGGCGAAGAGGTCGTGGCGGCGCTCGGTGCCGTCGGAGTACACACCGACCTGCTCGCGAGAGCGGAACGGCGCGCGCCAGTCGCCCGTGCCCTTGTACAGGAGCGCCTCCCACGGGGCGGCGCCGACCGCGTACAGGTCCGGGCGGCCGTCGCGGTCGGCGTCGCCGACGCCGACGAGGTGGCTGTACGTGTTCCAGCCGGCGCCGATCCTCGTACGCGCGGCGAAGG
>NZ_JAMGSL010000021.1 GCF_025195125.1 Streptomyces sp. Je 1-79 | reverse complement strand
CCTAGGCGGCGACGTGCAGTCCTTCGACGACGCGGACCAGGGGAGCCAGCTCCGGGTTCTTCGCGGCTTCGTCGAGGGCCTCGCGCAGCGCCCCGTCGTTGGTGGGCCGGGCCTCGGCGAGCAGAGCCAGGCCGGCCTCGGTGACGTCGGTGTAGATGCCGCGCCGGTCGGTGGCGCAGAGGTACCGGGTGAGGAGACCGCGGTCCTCCAGGCGGGTCACCAGCCGGGTGGTGGCGCTCTGGCTGAGCACGACGGCGTCGGCGACCTGCTTCATCTGGAGATGCCCGCCGGGACCGCTGTGCTGGCGACTGAGCACATCGAGGAGGGAGTACTCGCGCACGCTCAGGCCGTGCTGGGACTCCAGAGCGCGCTCGATGCGGGATTCGATCCTGCCGTGCAGCAACGAGAGGGCGCACCACCCCTGGGAGAGGGCGGTGAGGGCGGGGTCGGTCGCGGTCATGTCTCTCCTCGGTCCGGAGCGGCTCCTCCCAGAGTAGACGATGAGTGCAAAAGCCCGCGTGTGCAATTACCGGGCCCTTGCTCCGCCTCAACGCCCTGGGGCCTACCCCGCCGCGACGGTCAGCGGCGCGAACCGGCGGCTCCAGTCGCCGGGAAGGTCGGGGAGGGAGCGCACCATGACCGCGTTGAACATGATCGGGGAGAGGCCGTTCGTCTTGAGCCAGGCCACCAGGGCCTCGTGGCGTACATCGATGTCCGTGCGCAGAGGGCGGTCCGTGGTGGCGGCCAGGGCGGCGACGAGCGCCTGTGCGGTGGCCGTGTCGCGGGCGATCAGAGGGCCGATGACATGGGTGTCCATGTTCGGCCAGGCCGCGGCGAAGCCGGTGATCTCGCCGTCCGCCTCGGCGACGCGAAGCTGGTCCGCGAAGGCCGGGAGGCGGGTGATCATGTGGGTGCGGTCCAGGCCGAAGACCTCGGTGTCCAGGTGGAGAACGGTCTGGAGGTCCTCGGCCGTGGCGGCGCGGGTGGGGATCCCGGGGGCCGGCTCCACCGCGGTGAAGCGGCCACGGAGCATCTCCGCGCGGCCGGTCTGGACGAAGCCCAGCTGCTCGTAGAGCGGCTTCCCGTTCGGGGTGGCGTGGAGCGTGAGCGGGGTGTCTCCGGCCTCGGCCAGGACGTGGCGCATCAGGCGGCGCCCCACCCCTTGTCGGGCGTACCGCTCGGCGACCAGCACCATGCCGATCGCGGAGAGCCCGGGCCCGTACGAGGTGACCACACTGGCCGCGATCAGTCCCTTGCCCTCGGGGTCGTCGATGCCGTAGCCGGTCCCAGCGGTCAACAGGAGGTTCCACTTGTGTTCCTCACGCAGCCAGCCCCGGTCCTCGGAGAGGTCGGCGCAGGCGATGAGGTCCGCGGAGGTGAGGGTGCGGATGGGGAGCTGGTCGAGTGCGGCGTGCGGAGTCGGCATGGCGCTCAGGCTGTCCGACGCGATGATCGTTCGTCCACCGTTTTAGGAGAACTGGCCGGCGCCCGGTCGCGGGAGCCGGCCTCTGCCCGCAGGCGACGGCCTCGGCGGGTCGGTCCCCAGGGCTTCAGCACCGAGATCGCGGTCATGAAGAGATAGGCCGCCGTCGACACCGTCGGCGCTGCCACCAGGCTGGGGTCCGCCACCCCGGCCGTCGCCGCGTGCTCGATCTCCGGACGCAGAGCGAAGACGGTGGCGGCCGCAGTGGCGAGGGTGAGCCAGAACTTGATCCAGACCCAGCGGTGCCGGGCCAGCCCCCAGGGTGTGCCCAGCGAGAGCACCAGGCCGCTCACCAGCGTCGCCACGGCGACGGGGGCGAGCAGCCAGTCCGCGAACACCTTCATCGCACGGTAGGAGGCTTCGGTGAGCGAGGGGTCACCCGTCGTATAGGCCGTGATCCCGAGCGTCAGCAGTCCCACGCTGAGCCCGAGCCACGCCACGGAGACGGCGACATGGACGACGAGGAGAGCCCGCCGAGCGGGGCGCTGGAGATGTTTCACGTGAAACACCGTGCCGCTCCGCGCGCTCACCGCGCGTCTGACAGGGGGAGTAAGCAGACGTACTAGCCTCGGCGTACATGACCAGTTCCCCGGGCGCCGGCAGGCTCCATCTCTTCGATCTCGACGGCACCCTCATCCGGGGCTCGGCCGCCGCGGTGGAGATCTCGCGGCAGCTCGGTGTCAGCGAGGAGATCGCCGCCCTGGAGCGCGCATTCCTGCTGGACGGGATGACGCCCGACGAGTTCGCCGTCCAGGCCCATGGGCTCTGGTCCGCGCTGACGGCTGAGCAGGTCACGGCCGCGTTCGAAGGGGCGCCCTGGCTGGCCGGCATCCGCGAGGTCTGGGCGGACATCCACGCCCAGGGAGGGCGCTGCGCTGTCATCTCGCTCTCGCCGGACTTCTTTGTCGAGCGCCTCCTCGCTTGGGGCGCCGACGCCGCGCATGGTTCCCGCTGGCCGGCGGTACCGTTCACCGAGCCCATCCACCGCCCGGGCATCCTCAACGCCGCCGCGAAGGTGAGGATCGCTCGCCGGCTCTGCGCTGAGTACGGGCTGGGCCTGGAGGACTGCGTGGCCTACGGCGACTCGATGTCCGACGCGGAACTCTTCGCCGCCGTGCCGCTCGCGGTGGCGGTCAACGCGGACCGGCATCTGGCCGGGCTCTCGCGCCACGCGTACACCGGAGCCGATCTGCGTGAGGCGTACGACCTGGTCCGAAAGAGCGCAGCCTAGCCTCATCGCGGGGCTAATGCCCGAGAATTCCACTTTCTGTCCGAACCGGTGGTCGAACCTGCCAAGCTGCGGCGACTAGAGCCGCAGGCGCGAGGCGAGGCACACGATGGAAGAGGCCGTGCACGACGGCGACGCACCGCCCCGGATAGCTCCGGGCCCGTCCCCCGACGCGATCCTCATACGCCGCACACTGGCCGAGATCGCGCCCGTCGCCGACAAGGTGACCTCGTACTTCTACGCCCTGCTCTTCGTCCGCCACCCCGAGCTGCGTGCGATGTTCCCCGCGGCGATGGACACCCAGCGCGACCGCCTCCTCAAGGCGCTGCTGACGGCCGCCGAGCACATGGACAACGCCCCCGTCCTCACCGAGTACCTCCAGAACCTGGGCCGTGGACACCGTAAGTACGGGACTCGGTCCGCCCACTACCCGGCCGTCGGCGAGGCGCTGATCGGCGCGCTGATCCGGTACGCCACGCTGACGTGGAACGAGGAGACCGAAGCCGCCTGGGTGCGGACGTACACGACGATCTCCCAGATCATGATCGACGCGGCGGCCGAGAACGAGCGGCACGCGCCCGCGTGGTGGCAGGCCGAGGTCGTCTCGCACGATCTGCGGACCCCCGACATCGCCGTGATCACCCTGCGGCCCGACCGGCCGTACAGCTTCCTCGCCGGCCAGTACACGACGCTGGAGACCCCCTGGTGGCCGCGCGTATGGCGGCACTACTCCTTCGCCTCTGCGCCCCGGCCCGACGGGCTGCTCTCCCTGCACGTCAAGGCGGTCCCGGCCGGCTGGGTCTCCAACGCCCTCGTGCACCACGCAAGACCCGGTGACGTGCTACGCCTCGGACCGCCCGCGGGGTCGATGACGGTCGACCACTCCACGGACAACGGGCTGCTGTGCCTGGGCGGCGGCACGGGGATCGCGCCCATCAAGGCGATGGTCGAGGATGTCGCGGAACACGGGGACCGGCGGCACATGGAGGTGTTCTACGGGGCGCGCAGCGGCCATGACCTGTACGACATCGACACGATGATGCGGCTCCAGCAGGCCTATCCCTGGCTGTCGGTGCGGCCGGTCACCGATGACCAGGCCCTGCTGCCGGACGCCGTGCGCCAGTACGGCCCGTGGACCGAGTACGAGGCGTATCTGTCGGGGCCGCCCGGCATGATCCGGCGCGGGGTGGACACCCTGCGGGGGATCGGTATCCCCGCGGAGCGGATCCGCCACGACCTTCTGTCGGAACTCGCTTCCTGACCGGCAGGCCGCCTCCTAGCCCAGGTCGGGGGCGTGCATCGCGCGGACGCCCTCGATATTGCCGTCCAGGTAGTGCCGCAGGGACAGCGGCACGAGATGGACGGCGGCGATGCCGACGCGGCTGAACGGCACCCGGACGATCTCGTACTCGCCGCAGGGCTCCTCCACCTCGGGCCCGTGCCGCTGTGAGGTGTCCATCGATTCGAGCCGGCAGACGAAGAAGTGCTGGACCTTCACTCCCGAGACACCGCCGTCGACGATGTGCTCGACGGTGTCGACGAAGCAGGGGACCACATCGGTGATCTTGGCGCCGAGTTCCTCGTGCACCTCGCGGTGGAGGGCTTCGACGACGGTGGTGTCGGAGGGATCGACCCCGCCTCCGGGCGTCACCCAGTAGGGATCCACCCCCGGCTTCGTGCGCTTGATGAGGATGAGGTCGTTTCCATCGAGCAGAATGGCGCGTGCGGTGCGCTTGACCACAGGACGTTCGGTCATGGGAAGAAAATGGCCCACGAAAGGTGTCCTGAAACTCACCAGCCTCCGGAGGCCCGCAGGAGCCAGTCGTGGGCCCGCGCGATGTGCGGGAGCGCGAGGGTCCCGGCCCGGACGACCAGGAAGTACGTCCGCAGCGGGGGAACCGGCGGATCGAGGAGCGCCACGAGACGCCCCTGCTCCAAGGCCTCCTCGCACAGATAGCGGGGCAGGACGGCGAGCCCCGCCCCGGCGGCCGTGGATTCCAGGACGGCCCGCAGGTCGGGCGCCACGACGGTGGCGGTCGCGGCCGGCTTGGTCTCGAAGACGGCCGCCCAGTAGCGGGAGACGAACGGCAGCGACTCGTGCACCTCCACCACCGGCAGCTGCTCCAGGACCACGGCGCCCTTGCGCAGCAGCAGGTCGGGCGCCAGCCGGGCGGCCCAGCGCGGGGCGGCGACCAGGACGTGTTCCTCGTCGCAGAGCGGTGTGGAGCCGAAGAGAGACCCACGCGGGCGAGCGGTGGCGATGGCCAGGTCATGATGTCCCGCGGCGAGCCCGTCGAGGGTCTCCTCGGCAGTGCCGGGGAACGAGGCCCGTACCGCGAGTCCCTGGGAGACCAGCGGGGTGAGGGCGGGCAGCGCACGCGCCGAGGTGAATTCGGGAGGCCCCGCGAGATGGAGGGTGCGAACACCGTTCTCCTCGTCCAGACCGGTCTCGGCGATCTCCACGAGCGCGTCCAGATGCGGCGCGGCGCGGTGGGCGAGCTCGTCGCCGATGGTGGTGGGGGTGACCCCACGGGCCTGTCTGAGGAAGAGCGGACGCCCCAGCTGCCGTTCCAGGGTGCGGATCTGGCTGGTGACCGCGGGCTGGGAGAGTCCGAGGAGGGCCGCGGCGCGGGTGAAGGAGCCGGCCCGGTGTACCGCGACGAAGGTGCGCAGCAGGGCGAGATCCATGTCCGCCCCCTCCCGGCCGTCACGGCCGTTCGACTCAGGCGGTCGGCTGACGGCGCCTCAGGACCGTCCAACTATAAATAAGTCGATAGGTCTCTGTCGCTACCGTGATTGGACACTGACGCAGAGTCAACTAGCCTTGGTCAGGCGGTTCTCCGCGCGTGGAACCCGGGGCGTTCCGAGCCATGAGGGGGGAGGCTCGGAGCGCCCCGGTTCCGTGCGGGTTCACTCGGCGGTCATCCGGTGGGCGCCGCCGCCTCGGCCGCGTCGAGGGCGCGCAGGACGTCCGCGATCAGGTCCTGAGGGTCCTCCGCCCCGACGGAGAAGCGGATGAAGCCCTCCGGAACGGCGTCTCCGCCCCACCGGCCGCGCCGTTCGGCCGTCGAGCGCACACCGCCGAAGCTGGTGGCGTCGTCCACGAGCCGCAGCCCGTCGAGGAACCGCTCGGCCCACTCCCGGTCGGGCAGGACGAAGGACACCACCGGCCCGAAGCGCTTCATCTGCGTCGCCGCCACCGCGTGTGAAGGGTCGTCCGGGAGGCCGGGGTAGCGCAGCCCGCTCACCTCGCCCCGCTTGGCCAGGGTCTCCGCGAGAGTCAGTGCCGAGGTGCACTGCCGGTCGATGCGGAGCTGGAGCGTGGCCAGGGACCGATGGGCGAGCCAGGCCTCCATGGGGCCCGGAATGGCTCCGACGATCTTGCGCCAGCGCCGCACCTCCGCGGCGAGCCGCGGATCGAGGCAGCTGACATGGCCGAGGAGGATGTCGCCGTGCCCGGTCGTGCCCTTGGTGTCGCTGGCCACGGAGAAGTCCGCGCCGAGCTCCAGGGGCCGCTGGCCGAGCGGGGTGGCCAGGGTGTTGTCGACCGCGACCAGCGCGCCGGCCTCGTGCGCCGCCTTCGCCAGACGCCGGATGTCGCAGACGTCGAGCCCGGGGTTGGAGGGCGTCTCGATCCACAGCAGCCGCGCTCCCTCCAGCACGGACAGCTGGGCGTCGCCGCCGGTGGGCGCGGTGCGGACCTCGATCCCGTACGCCCTGAGCTGCTCGTGGACCAGGGGGAGCGCCTGGTAGCCGTCGTCCGGCATGACGACGGCGTCGCCGGCCTTCAGCTGGGAGAAGAGGACGGCGGAGATGGCGGCCATGCCCGAGGCGAAGACGAGCGTCTCGACGCCCGGCTCCCCCGGCGCCTCCAGCTGGCCCAGGGCGCGTTCCAGATGGGTCCAGGTGGGGTTCTCGTCCCGCCCGTACGTATAGGGGCCGGTGGGGTCCCCCGGCAGATGGAAGTGGGCGGCGAAGACCGGCCCCGGCAGGGCCGGCTCGTACTTCACGGGCTCGGGGAGCCCTGCCCGCACCGCCCGTGTCCCGTCGCCGACGGCGCCGAGGCCCTCGGCGCCCCCGAACGTGTCCGTGCTCATACCGCCCGTTCCTCCACACTCTCGCGTACCGCGGCCAGCAGTCCTTCGCTCGCCGCCTCCACCATCTCAAGGCATTCCTCGAAGTCGTCCGTCCCGCCGTAGTAGGGGTCGGGGACGTCGAGGCCGTCGGCCGCCGGGTCGTACGAGCGCAGCAGCCGTACCTTCTCCGCGTCCTCCCGGGTCGGGGCGAGCAGGCGCAGGGCCCGCAGGTGCCCCTCGTCGAGGGCGATCACCAGGTCGAGCGCGGGGAACCACGAGGCGCGGAACTGGCGGGCGGTGTGCCCGGAGCGGTAGCCGTGGCCCTCCAGGGCGGCGACCGTACGCGGGTCGGCGGGGTCGCCCTCGTGCCACCCGCCGGTGCCCGCGCTGTCCACCTCGACCCTGTCGGCCAGGCCGGCCTCCTCCACGCGGGCGCGGAAGACGGACTCGGCCATCGGCGAGCGGCAGATGTTGCCGGTACAGACGAAACAGACGCGGTAGGTCATCGTCCGCACTCAGTCCCCGTCGGGGAGAACGACGTTGAGCGCCCAGGAGACGACGGAGATGATCAGACCGCCGAGCACGGCGGTCCAGAAGCCCTCGACATGGAAACTCAGGTCGAGCTGTTCTGCCAGCCAGGAGGTGAGCAGCAGCATCAGGGCGTTGATCACCAGGGTGATCAGGCCGAGGGTGAGGATGAACAGCGGAAGCGAGATCAGCTTGACGATCGGCTTCACCAAGAAGTTCACCAAGCCGAAAACCAGGGCGACGAGTATGAGCGTCCAGGCCTTCTTGCCCGTGCTGTCACCGGTCAGGGTGATGTCCTGGAGCAGCCAGATGGCCACTCCCAAAGCGCCCGCGTTGGCGAGCGTCTTGACTACGAAATTCTTCATGTGTCTGATCGTGGCAGACATGATCGGGCCAAGGGCAGGGGCGGACGCACGATGAAAGCATTCCGACTGGACGAGCTGGAGGCGGAGCGCGCCGCCAACGACGGTGCGTACCTCCAGTTCCTTCGGGAACGGAACATGTCCGTGGGTCTGTACGCGCTCGACGCCGGTTCGCTCGACCCGCAGCAGCCGCACGGCCAGGACGAGGTGTACTTCGTCGTCAGCGGGCGGGCCGCGATCACGGTCGGCATGGAGACGACGCAGGTGGCGCGCGGCAGCGTGGTCTACGTCCCGGCGGGAGTGGCCCACAAGTTCCACCACATCACCGAGGATCTGCGGGTCATGGTGGTGTTCTCGCCGCCGGAGGGCTGAGCTCCCCTAGGGGGAGGATCAGGGGAGAGCAAGGGCTCCGAGGCCCCCGCGGGCACCTGTGCCACCTCTAGCATCGAAGGTGCCCGGCGCAGAGCGCGCGGGGCGGACTCTTCGGGAGATGAGGGAAGCACGATGGCGGTACGAGAGATTCTCGCGGGGATGCCCTGGTGGGTGAAGTGGGTCGCCATACCCGTCATCGCCCTGTTCGTCTTCGGAGGACTGATCACCAGCATCGCGATGGTCGTGATCGGTCTGCTCTTCAAGGTGCTGGTCTTCGTCGCCCTCGTCGGCGGACTGATCTACGTCGTACGGAAGTTCATGTCCTCGTCGTCCTCGCGCGAGGACTGGTAGGCACACGCTATCGAGCGGTAGGGGCCGGGTCGCCGGGTGTTAGCCCGGGCGAGGGACGTGGCCCCTGAATCCAGGGCCGGGCCTCGGAGCTGCCATTAGAGTGGCAGACCACTGCCGCCCCGGGGAAAAACGGCGTAGCCCTCCGCACTGACCTGCGGTTGTCCGCCTGTCCCGGGCGGGTCCGCCTCGGACCCCACCCGGTTCCCAGGCCGCGGCGGGCGCGCGGGGGCGGCCCCCGCGGGCGGGTGTACGGCACCCGTCGTCACGCCTGGGGGTGACCTTTGGCCACGGCTACGCAGTCCGCCGCTCCTACCCTGATCGGCTCGGTGCAGCGGGCGCTGAGACTACTGGAGGCCGTGGGCTCCCACGAAGACGGAGCTCCCGCCAAACAACTCGCGCGTGAGGCGGGACTCCCGCTGCCCACCGCGTACCACCTGCTCCGCACCCTGACGCACGAGGGCTATCTGCGCCGCGAGAAGGGTGTGTTCGTCTTCGGCGACGCGGCCGGTCGGCTGGCCGGCGGGGGAGTTCTGCAGAATCGTCGCACCAAGATCGAGGATTCCCTGGCGCACTGGCGCGACGAGATCGGCGTCCCCGTCTACTTCGCGATCTACCGCGAGGGTGAGATCGAGCTGGTCGCCGTCTCGGACACCCCTTCCGCTCCCGCCGTGGACGAGTGGGCCGACTTCCGGGAGACGGGTCACGCGCACGCGATCGGCCAGTGTCTCCTCAGTCAACTGGATCTGAAGACTCGTCAAGACCACCTCGACCGGCATCCGGTCGAATCCATCACCCCATATACGGTGCGTAACCGCCGGGCGCTTTTGGATCGTTTGGGCGGTATGGGGCGAATGGAGCCCCTGGTGGAGCGTCAGGAATATGCGCTCGGCACGGTCTGTGCCGCAATCCCCATCACTGCGGGGTCCACGGCGGCCGCCATGGCGATTTCTCTCCCGCTTCACCAGCAAGAACGGTTGCTCCCCGCAGTCGAACAGCTACGCAATGAGATCGGCAAGCTCTTCAGCTCCTTCGCGTTCTCTATCAGTATCTGAAAAATCACTCCTTGTGATCTGCTAGGCCTTACAGCACGATTACGTCAAAGGGCCGGCGGGGATCATTCCTGGCCGTTTTGATCACAGCTTTCAGCAGCCGCGTTCACACAACTGCTTCATCTACTGCGGGGTACATCATGCGAGAGTCGGTGCAGGCCGAGGTCCTGATGAGCTTCCTCGTCTCCGAGGAGCTCTCCTTCAGGATCCCGGTGGAGCTGCGTTACGAGACCCGGGATCCCTACGCGGTGCGGATGACGTTCCACCTCCCCGGAGACGCGCCCGTGACCTGGGCGTTCGGGAGGGAGCTGCTGCTCGACGGGATCAACCGGCCGAGTGGGGACGGCGATGTGCACATCGCGCCGACCGAACCCGAGGATCTCTCGGACGTCGCCATCAGGCTCCAGGTCGGCAGCGACCGCGCGCTGTTCCGGGCCAGCGCCCCGCCGCTCGTGGCCTTCCTCGACCGTACGGACAAGCTGGTTCCGCTCGGTCAGGAACGGACACTGGGCGACTTCGAGGACAACCTGGAGGCGGCACTCGGCCGGATCCTCGCGGAGGAGAACGCCGGCTGAACCACCGGCCGTCGTCACTTGGCCCGGCGGCGGCGCCCACCCTTGGATGAACGCTTTCCGGTCGTGCCCGTCGCACCCGTCGCGCCCTGAGTCCCCGGTGTTCCCCGCCGGTCGGCCGAGACCACGAGGGCCGCGAGTGCGGTGGTGACCGGCACCGACGCGACCAGACCGATCGATCCCACCAGCGTGCGGACGATCTCCTCGGCGACCAACTCGCTGTTGGCCACCGTTCCCACGCTGCTCTGCGCGATGGAGAAGAGCAGCAGCAGCGGCAGGGCCGCACCGGCGTACGCGAGCACCAGCGTGTTCACCACGGACGCGATGTGGTCGCGGCCGATCCGGATCCCGGCCCGGTACAGCGCGCGCGTGCCCATCCGGGGATCCGCCTGGTGGAGTTCCCACACCGCCGAGGTCTGCGTCACCGTCACGTCGTCGAGGACACCGAGCGAACCGATGATGATTCCGGCCAGCAGCAGACCCGACATGTCGATCTCCGGGTAGAGCCCGTGGATCAGGCCGGTGTTGTCGTCGGTGTTCCCGGTCAGCGACGCCCAGCTGATGAAGTACGAGCCGAGCAGCCCGATCAGCATCAGCGAGATCAGCGTCCCGAGCACCGCGACCGAGGTACGGGCCGACAGCCCGTGGCACATGTAGAGGGCGATGAGCATGATCGCGCTCGACCCGACCACCGCCACCACCAGCGGATTCGAGCCCTGGAGGATCGCGGGCAGGATGAAGAAGGTCAGCAGGAGGAAGCTCAAGGCGAGCGAGATCAGCGCCATCACACCGCGCATCCGGCCGACGAGCACGACCACCACGGCGAAAATCAGGGCGAGGACCGCCAGCGGAACCTTGCGGTTCACATCCGTCACCGAGTACTGCAGATCGCGCGGGGCGTCCGGCGCGTAGGCCACCACCACGCCCTGTCCCTCGTCCAGTTGACGCGGAGCGTCCGGCTGCACGATTTCGACGAAGGTACGGCCCGCGTCAGGACCGCTGGTGACCTCGATCGTCGCCCTGTCGCACTCCCCCTCCTGGGCGTTGACCGCCTCGCGTCCCTGGGGCGTCGAGACGTCCCCGGTCGGCGGGACCTGAGCGGCGTTCACGTCCTGGCAGTCGACCGCCTCGACCGAGACGACCTCGCCCTGGTAGGTCTGCCGGTCGAAACCGACGCCCGTGCGTTCGTGGTCGGGTGCGCCGCCCGGCCACAGGACGACGAGACCGACCACCACGGCCGTGGCGAACGGGATCAGGACCGCGGCGATGACTCTGCGCAGATGCCGGGAGACGGGTGCGGCCGGCCCATGGCTGTGGGTGTGGCCGTGCCCGTGACCCGCCTCGCCGTGTGCGTCGTGGCCGTCGGGTTCTGGGGTCCGCTGCGAGGAAGTCACGGACAGATCATCGCAAGAACGGAGGGGGCCCACTGTTCAGCACGGCCGGATTGACGCTAGCGTGGTGGCACCTTTGCACACGCGGGAGCTCGGAGCACCGGGCTGAGAGGGCGCTGATCACCGTACGCGCGTACTGAACGTACGTACGGGAGGAGGCTGCGCCGACCGCCGAACCTGTTACCGGGTAATGCCGGCGTAGGGAGATCGGTCTCATGACCATTCAGGATGCACGCACGCCTGCCACCAGCCAGGACGAGCGCAAGCCGGGCTGGCACAAGGGATACGTCGAGGGCTCGCGCCCCGACCTCCGGGTGCCCGTCCGACAGGTGCACCTCACCAACGGCAAGGACGTGACGCTGTACGACACGTCCGGTCCGTACACCGACCCCACCATCGACACCGACATACGGCGCGGCCTTCCGCCCCTGCGCGAGAACTGGATCATCGCGCGGGGTGACACCGAGGAGTACGCGGGCCGTCCGGTCCGCCCCGAGGACGACGGCATCAAGCACACCTCGCCGCGTGGTGGCCTGAAGAACCTCGACGCGGTCTTCCCGGGCCGCCCGCGCCAGCCCCGCCGGGGCCGCGACGGCCAGGCCGTGACCCAGCTCGCGTACGCCCGCCGGGGCGAGATCACGCCGGAGATGGAGTACGTCGCGATCCGCGAGAACGTCTCCCCCGAGGTCGTACGGGAGGAGATCGCGGCGGGTCGCGCGGTGCTCCCCGCGAACGTCAACCACCCGGAGATCGAGCCGATGATCATCGGCAAGCGGTTCCTGGTGAAGGTCAACGCCAACATCGGCAACTCCGCCGTCACCTCCTCCATCGAGGAGGAGGTGGAGAAGATGACGTGGGCGACCAA
Source organism: Streptomyces sp. Je 1-79 (assembly GCF_025195125.1). Classification (GTDB taxonomy): domain Bacteria; phylum Actinomycetota; class Actinomycetes; order Streptomycetales; family Streptomycetaceae; genus Streptomyces. The sequence continues at coordinate 87,598 of NZ_JAMGSL010000021.1, read as the reverse complement.
GTGGGGCGCCGACACGGTCATGGACCTGTCCACCGGCCGCAACATCCACACCACCCGCGAGTGGGTGCTGCGCAACTCCCCCGTACCGATCGGCACCGTGCCGCTCTACCAGGCCCTGGAGAAGGTCGACGGCAGGGCCGAGGAGCTGACCTGGGAGATCTACAAGGACACCGTCATCGAGCAGGCCGAGCAGGGCGTCGACTACATGACGGTCCACGCCGGCGTGCTGCTGCCGTACGTGCCGCTGACCGCCCGCCGCAAGACCGGCATCGTCTCGCGCGGCGGCTCGATCATGGCCGCCTGGTGCCTCGCGCACCACAAGGAGAACTTCCTCTACACGAACTTCGAGGAGCTCTGCGAGATCCTGGCGACGTACGACGTCACGTACTCGCTGGGCGACGGCCTGCGCCCCGGCTCGATCGCCGACGCCAACGACGAGGCGCAGTTCGCCGAGCTGCGTACGCTCGGAGAGCTGAACACGATCGCCAAGCGGCACAACGTGCAGACGATGATCGAGGGCCCGGGTCATGTCCCGATGCACAAGATCAAGGAGAACATCGACCTCCAGCAGGAGATCTGCGAGGAGGCGCCGTTCTACACGCTCGGCCCGCTCACCACGGACGTCGCCCCGGCGTACGACCACATCACCTCGGGCATCGGCGCGGCGATGATCGCCTGGTGGGGTACGGCGATGCTCTGCTACGTCACGCCCAAGGAGCACCTGGGCCTGCCCAACCGCGACGACGTGAAGACCGGCGTCATCACGTACAAGATCGCGGCGCACGCGGCGGACCTGGCCAAGGGCCACCCGGGGGCGCAGGAGTGGGACGACGCGCTGTCGGACGCCCGGTTCGAGTTCCGCTGGGAGGACCAGTTCAACCTGGCCCTCGACCCGGACACCGCCCGCGAGTTCCACGACGAGACGCTGCCGGCCGAGCCGGCGAAGACCGCGCACTTCTGCTCGATGTGCGGTCCGAAGTTCTGCTCGATGAAGATCTCGCAGGACATCCGCCGGGAGCACGGTGGCGACCTCAAGTCGGAGGAGATCGCGGCCGGCATGGAGGAGAAGTCCAAGGAGTTCGCGGCCGCGGGCAACCGGGTGTACCTGCCGATGGCTGAGTAGCCCGCGCCCTTCCGTACGTACGACCGGGCAGGACGCAGGAAGCGGCGGGGCGGACCGCGCGGCCGGGGGGTCGTGCGGCTCGTGTCCGCCGCTCGCGTTCGCGCCCCGGGCCCCGGTCTACTCCGGCCGGTGGTCCGGGGGGCCGAAGTCGGGGCTGCTGAAGTCCGGGCTGCTGTACGTCGGGCGGGTGCCCGAGGAGCCTTCGTTCGGGCTGGAGAAGTCCGGGCCGCTGTAGCCGATCTTCGGTATGCGGTCGGCGCGGGGCGGCGGTCCGGGCGGCGTGGCCGGGCGGGCGAGGGGGGCCGCCAGGGCGTCGCGCAGGAACGGCAGGATGCCCCGTTCCAGCAGGGCGCGGCGCCATGCCTCGCGGGCGCGGGACAGCTCGTCGTCCGTCTCGGCGCGCGGCGGATCGCTCGCGGCCAGTTGCGTGGACCGGTTGCGCAGCGCCGTGAGCAGCAGCCCGACGGCGGCGCAGAAGAGGCCCGCGGCGGCGACGGCGCCGAAGAACCAGGCCGCGGTCAGCAGGGTGTCGGCGAACACGAGGGTGGGAGCCAGCACCTTCAGTACCGCGCCGACCAGCAGGAATATCACCGCGGCCGTGCCCGCGAGGACCGGCGCGAGGACCGTGACGATCGCGACGACGCCGGCGCCCGGGCCGGCTCCCACGCCTTCGCCCTCCGCCGCCAGTACGGCGTTCATGACACTCGAACCGCTCGGTGAGCGACCCTCTTCGCGGACCTTCACGAAGTGGTCGTACTCGACCGCCGCGGCGGCCGTGATGAGCGCCGTCGCGTTCAGCGCCATCGTGCGCAGCTGTTCGGCCGTGAGCCGTTTCCCGGTCTCGGCGAGATCCGGATGGTCGTGCGCGTTGCGCAGTGCGTCGTCGAGGAGGCGTACGTACTCGGCACGGTCCTCGGTCAGCAGGTGCGGAGCCACGTTCATGTGCATCCCCCGATGCTCCGTAGGGCCTTATCGACCGTGGGATACGGCCGGTCGGGCGGAAACGGAGGAGAGCCTGCTACGGATGATCCGATGGTATTGCGGTTTCGGCACAGGGTGACAGGGGGTTTCCCGAAATCGACTTCCCCGGATGCGCAGGGTTATGTCTCAGCCGTTCAGGGGGAGTTGGACGACCAGCAGCTTTCCGGCCATGGTCACTCCGCCGTCCATGGCGATCGCCAGACCGTCCGCGTACACGTGCGGACCGTCGACGACCGGGTCCGAGCCGCCCTCGCCGTCCTCGGTGCCGACTTGGCCCAGGAGGTACGGGATGGGGCTGTGACCGTGCACGACGCGGCCTCCGCCGTAGGTGGCGAGCAGCTCCTGGACGGCCTGGGGGCCGGCGTCGTCGCGGAAGGCGAAGCGCTTGGTGAACTTGCGGAACAGGTCCCAGACCTCGTCCGCGTCGTTCCGGTTGATGATCTCGTGGACGGTCTCGTTGACGTCCTCGATGGTGCTGCCGTAGTCGAGGTAGGCGGTGGTGTCGGAGTGCATCAGCAGATGCCCGTCCTCCTCCACCACGGCGTCGAGCCGGGACATCCACTGCAGATGGACGTCCTGGAGACGGTCCATGTCGTTCTTCTGGCCGCCGTTGAGCAGCCAGGCCGCCTGGAAGGTGGCGGTGCCCGCACCGGAGTTGACGGGGGTGTCGCCGAAACGCTTGGCGCCGATGAGCAGCAGCTCGTGGTTGCCCATCAGGGCCTTGCAGTAGCCGCCGGCTGCCGCGGCCTCCGCGGACAGCCGCATGACGAGGTCGATGACGCCGATGCCGTCGGGACCGCGGTCGGTGAAGTCGCCGAGGAACCAGAGCCGGGCGTTGCCCGCGGCCCAGGCGCCGTTGGCGTCGATGAGGCCCTGCTCGCGCAGGGCGGCGACGAGTTCGTCGAGGTAGCCGTGGACGTCGCCGACCACGTAGAGGGGGCCGGGACCCTCGCCGGCCGGGGCGGGAGCGGGGGCCTGGGCCGGGTCCACGTGGACCTGGACGGTGTCTCCCCGGTTGATCACCGGGAGGTCGCGCTCGGTGGGGGTGTAGCCCTCGGGGACATCACCCTCCGGGAAGGCGTTCCCGGGGTGGCCGGGGGTGACGGCCGCGGGGGTGACCAGGGTCGTGAGGGCGGAGAGGGCGGAGGCGGGCCGGCCGAGGAGGAGCGTGGGGTCGGTGACGGGGGTGGGGGCGGGAGCGACGCGGGCCGGCTCGAACGGGGCACCGGGCTCGCCGGGCTCGGCGACTTCGAACGGCTCGGCGGACGCGGAGGGCTCGGGCGCGAACGGCTCGGTGGGCGCGGAGGGGGCCGCGGGTGCGGCGGGTTCGACGGAGACGAGCGGTGCGGTGGGTGCCATCGTCGCGCGGGGGTCGACGGGAGCCACGGGCCCGACGGGCTCGAAGCCGGTGTCGGATGCCCCGGGCTCGAACGGTTCGAGAGGGTGACCCGCCGGCGGCTCGGGAGCATGGCCCTGCACGGGCACCCGGGCGTACGGCGGTACGCGGAAATCACGCAGTGTCGCCGTGCGCACCACGGGTTCCTGCCCGGCCCCCTGAGTCATCGACCCCTCCACCACCGTCGCGATGCCCTGCACATCGCGGACCGGCCTGGTCGGGGTGGTCCGCGATGTCGTGCGCCCATCATAGGAATGAGGGTCCGCCTGTGTGACGCACCAGGGGTGGTGAATCCGGGCCCACTCCGGGTTCGCCGGTTGTTTCGCCCGATTTGAGAAGGTCCAGTCCAGGGTTGGGGCAGGGCCGGGGTCTGGTTTGTGACCGGAACCGGGTCCGTACCCGGCCCTCACCCGACCCGAGAGGGGTCGGGTTCCGGCGCGTACGTGTTCTTCGCTAGTCCTTCGAGGGTGACCTGGGCGGGCTGACCGTCGTCCGCGGCGAACGCCTCTGGGAGGACGTCCGCACGATGAGTTCGGTCGGTATCACCTGCTCGACCGGTCCGTCGGTGTCGACTCCCTCGATGGCGTCGATGAGGAGCTGGACGACGGCCGTGCCGATCCGGCGCGGTTTGAGCGAGAGGGTCGTGATGGGCGGTTCGGTGTTGGAGTAGACGGTCGACTCGCTGCAGCAGACCAGCAGCAGATCGTCCGGTACGCGCAGTCCGTAGCGGCGGGCTGCCGCCAGCAGATCGGTTCCGTTGGGGTCGAAGAGGCCGTAGACGGCGTCGGGACGGTCGGGGCGGGCGAGCAGCCGGTCGGCCGCGACGGCACCCGCGCACGGATCGTGCGCCGGATAGGCCTCGTAGACGGGGTCCTGGCCGACCCGCTCGCACCAGTTCAGGTACGCGGTGGTGGACAGGCGGGTGTACGTGTCGGTGGTGGTTCCGGTGAGAAGGCCGATCCGGCGGGCGCCGGCGGCGGCGAGGTGGTCGAGGAGTTCGAGGACGGCGGCTTCGTGGTCGTTGTCGACCCAGGCGGTCACCGGGAGGGTGCCGGCCGGGCGACCGTCGGAGACGACCGGCAGGCCCTGGCGGACGAGCTCGGTGACGACCGGATCGTGGTCGGAGGGGTCGATGACGACGGTGCCGTCGAGGGCGACGTTCGACCAGACGTCATGGCGGGAGGTGGCGGGCAGGATGACCAGGGCATAGCCACGGGCGAGCGCGGCCGACGTGGCGGCTCTGGCCATCTCCGCGAAGTACGCGAATTCGGTGAAGGTGAAAGGTTCATCCCCGTAGGTCGTCACGGTCAGGCCGATGAGGCCCGACTTGCCGGTACGGAGCGTGCGGGCCGCCGCGGATGGGCGATAGCCCAGCCGGTCTGCGACCTCGCGGACGTGGCGGCGGGTGGCGTCCGGGAGCCGGCCCTTGCCGTTGAGCGCGTCGGAGACAGTCGTGATGGAGACCCCGGCGGCGGCGGCCACATCCCGGATGCCCGCCCGCCCCTGCCGGCTTCCCCGGGTCTGTGCCCGGCTCACCTGGTGCTTCCCTGCTGCTGTCATGGCGAGCCGATAGTAGGGCGAGGGCGGGTGGTTGGGACGGCCGCATATGCACTCGTTGACAGGCACGTTTCTGCATGATCAAAAACCATCAATTGCCTTAGAAATAAAGGGAGTTGGGCCCCTTCGAGTGTGATCTGCGGTCGTCGAACCGTATGGGCCTGCCACGGGGGTCATGTCTCGAAGAGGTCTCAACTCACCTCTACGGGCGACGCGCGCCACGGCGCCCGCCACCGGCGCGCGCCACCCGGCCACGCGCTCCCCCACTCGTCCACAGGTTCCCCGTTCCGTTGTCCACAGCCCATTCGCAGCGGAGGCGAATCCTCATAAGGTGAGGAGTATTGGTGGTACGGACGGTCGAGGAGGACCACAGTGAGCGCAGTGAGCGAGGCCGGCGGAACCGGCGGGACGAGCGCGGGCAGCCCGAGGCTGCGGGCCGTGCTGGACGGCATCCCCACCTACAAGCCGGGCAAGCCGGCCGCCGCGGGCGGTGCGGTCGCTTTCAAGCTGTCCTCCAACGAGAACCCGTACCCGCCGCTGCCCGGTGTGATGGAGAGCACGCTGGCCGCGGCCGCCGCCTTCAACCGTTACCCCGACATGGCCTGCACGGGCCTGATGAACGAGCTCGCCGACCGCTTCGGGGTGCCGCTCTCGCACCTGGCGACCGGCACGGGCTCGGTCGGTGTGGCCCAGTCCCTGCTCCAGTCGACCTCGGGGCCGGGCGACGAGGTCATCTACGCCTGGCGGTCCTTCGAGGCGTACCCGATCATCACGCAGATCAGTGGGGCCACCTCGGTGCAGGTGCCGCTGACCGACGGCGAGGTGCACGACCTCGACGCGATGGCCGAGGCGATCACCGACCGGACGCGGCTGATCTTCGTCTGCAATCCGAACAACCCCACGGGCACGGCGGTGCGCCGGGCCGAGCTGGAGCGGTTCCTGGACCGGGTGCCCTCCGACGTCCTGGTGGTGATCGACGAGGCGTACCGCGAGTTCGTCCGGGACACCGACATCCCGGACGGCATCGAGCTGTACCGCGACCGTCCGAACGTCGCCGTGCTGCGGACGTTCTCCAAGGCGTACGGCCTGGCCGGGCTGCGGGTCGGTTTCGCGATCGCCCATGAGCCGGTGGCGGCGGCGCTGCGCAAGACGGCGGTGCCGTTCGGCGTGAGTCAGCTGGCCCAGGACGCGGCGGTGGCCTCGCTGCGGGCCGAGGACGAACTGCTCGGGCGGGTCGGCTCGTTGGTGGGCGAGCGCGAGCGGGTGCACGCGGGGCTCGTGGCCCAGGGCTGGACCGTGCCGGACACCCAGGCGAACTTCGTCTGGCTGCGGCTCGGTGAGCGGACGCTGGAGTTCGCGGCGGAGTGCGAGCGGCACGGTGTGGTGGTGCGGCCGTTCGCGGGTGAGGGCGTACGCGTCACGATCGGTGAGTGCGAGGCCAACGACCTGTTCCTGAAGACGGCGGAGGGCTTCCGTAACGCCGGTTGACCGGGAGCAGGGCTGAGCGGAGCGGACGCTGACCAGGGCGGACGCCGATCAGGCCCGGTGGAGTGGGTCGGGGGCGGCCGGTCAGCCTTCGACGCGCTCGACGCGGATCGGGTCGCCGTCCCTGACGGTGGCCAGGACGCGCGGGTCGCCGTCCAGCGAGCCCAACAGGTTGCAGGGGCTCGCGAGCCGGCACTCGGAGCCCCGGGATATCGGGGTGGGGCCGTAGGGGAGTGCGAGGGCGTCGCCGTCGGTCCAGAAGGCGACCGTGCCCGGCTCCACCACCTGCTGCGCGTCGGACTCGACGGCGGTGGAGACCGGAGTGTCGAAGTAGACCTCCTCGCCCCAGGTCCGGGCGGTGGAGACGATCGGGAGAACCCCCGCGAGCGCCTTGCTCGTGGGGGTTTCTTCGAGGGTCGCCGTGGTGTGCCCGGCGGGCCAGGAGATACGGATCTGAAGGGTCATAGCCAGGATTCAACAATATGTTGAAGGTCCTGGGAAGGGGTGACCTTCGGTAGGGGGACCCCCCGGTCTTACGTACGGATTTCGTATGAGCCATAATGCTTGTGAATGTGAACGCGTTCACAAGCGTGTCTCGTTCCTCCCGAAATGGGTGGGATCAAAGGGGCAGACTGCCGACGTGATCGCGCGATGTAAGGAGAAGACGTGGACCTAGCTCTGGCGCCGGAGACTCTGGCGCGCTGGCAGTTCGGCATCACCACCGTCTACCACTTCCTCTTCGTCCCCCTGACGATCTCCCTCGCCGCCCTCACCGCCGGCCTCCAGACCGCCTGGGTGCGCACGGAGAACGAGAAGTACCTCAAGGCGACGAAGTTCTGGGGCAAGCTCTTCCTGATCAACATCGCGATGGGTGTGGTCACCGGCATCGTGCAGGAGTTCCAGTTCGGCATGAACTGGTCCGACTACTCCCGCTTCGTCGGCGACGTCTTCGGTGCGCCGCTCGCCTTCGAGGCGCTGATCGCCTTCTTCTTCGAGTCCACCTTCATCGGCCTGTGGATCTTCGGCTGGGACAAGCTGCCGAAGAAGATCCACCTGGCCTGCATGTGGATGGTCTCGATCGGCACGATCCTCTCCGCGTACTTCATCCTGGCGGCCAACTCCTGGATGCAGCACCCGGTCGGCTACCGGATCAACGAGGAGCGCGGCCGGGCCGAGCTCACCGACTTCTGGCTGGTGCTCACGCAGAACACCGCGCTCACCCAGTTCTTCCACACCATGACGGCCGCCTTCCTGGTCGGTGGCGCCTTCATGGTGGGCATCGCCGCCTTCCACCTGGCGCGCAAGAAGCACGTCCCGGTGATGCGGACCTCGCTGCGGCTCGGCCTGATCACGCTGATCATCGCCGGACTCGGCACGGCCATCAGCGGCGACCTGCTCGGCAAGGTCATGTTCAAGCAGCAGCCGATGAAGATGGCCGCCGCCGAGGCGCTCTGGGACGGCGAGGCACCCGCGCCGTTCTCGATCTTCGCGTACGGCGATGTCGACAAGGGCCACAACAAGGTGGCCATAGAGATCCCGGGACTGCTGTCCTTCCTGGCCAACGACGACTTCAGCTCGTACGTCCCGGGCATCAACGACATCAACAAGGCCGAGCAGGAGAAGTTCGGCCCCGGCGACTACCGGCCCAACATCCCCGTCGCCTACTGGGGCTTCCGCTGGATGATCGGCTTCGGCATGGCCTCGCTGGCCATCGGCATGGTCGGCCTCTGGCTGACCCGTAAGAAGTTCATGCTGGCGCCGGGGATGCGGACCGGTGAGGACGAGGTGCCGAATCTGGTCCTGTTCAAGCGGAAGGCGCTCAGCCCCCGCCTGGCCAGGTGGTACTGGATCGTGGCCCTCTGGACCATGGCCTTCCCGCTGATCGCCAACTCCTGGGGCTGGATCTTCACCGAGATGGGCCGGCAGCCCTGGGTCGTCTACGGCGTGCTGCGCACCCGGGACGCGGTCTCCCCCGGTACCACCCAGGCCGAGGTGCTCACCTCGATGATCATCTTCACCCTGCTCTACGCGGTGCTCGCGGTGATCGAGGTCAAGCTGCTGGTCAAGTACGTCAAGGCCGGACCGCCCGAGCTCACCGAGTCCGACCTCAACCCGCCCACCAAGATCGGCGGGGACCACCGTGACCCCGACCGGCCCATGGCCTTCTCGTACTGAGGCTCAGGAGATCGAGGCATGGAACTCCACAACGTCTGGTTCGTACTCATCGCCGTCCTCTGGATCGGCTACTTCTTCCTGGAGGGCTTCGACTTCGGGGTCGGCGTCCTGACCAAGCTGCTCGCCCGTGGCCGCACCGAGAAGCGGGTGCTGATCAACACGATCGGTCCCGTCTGGGACGGCAACGAGGTGTGGCTGCTCACCGCCGGCGGCGCGACCTTCGCCGCGTTCCCCGAGTGGTACGCGACCCTCTTCTCCGGCTTCTACCTGCCGCTGCTGATCATCCTGGTCTGTCTGATCATCCGTGGTGTCGCCTTCGAGTACCGGGTGAAGCGGCCCGAGGAGAACTGGCAGCGGAACTGGGAGGAGGCCATCTTCTGGACCTCCCTGATCCCCGCCGTGCTGTGGGGCGTCGCCTTCGGCAACATCGTGCGCGGAGTGAAGATCGACCAGGACATGGAGTACGTCGGTACCTTCGGGGACCTGCTCAACCCGTACGCGATCCTCGGCGGCCTGGTCACCCTCTCCCTCTTCACCTTCCACGGGACGGTCTTCGCCGCGCTCAAGACGGCCGGTGACATCCGGGTCCGGGCCCGGTCGCTCGCGCTGAAGCTGGGTCTCGTCACGGCCGTCCTCGCGCTGGGCTTCCTCGTCTGGACCCAGGCCGACAAGGGCGACGGCTGGAGCCTGGGCGCCATGCTCGTCGCCGTCGTCGCGCTGGTCGGTGCCATCGGGGCGATCAAGGCGGGGCGTGAGGGCTGGTCGTTCGCGCTGTCGGGCATCACGATCGTCGCGGCGGTGGCGATGCTCTTCTTCACGCTCTTCCCGAACGTCATGCCGTCTTCGCTCAACCCCGAGTGGAGCCTCACCGTGACGAACGCGTCGTCGAGCCCGTACACCCTGAAGATCATGACCTGGTGTGCCGCGATCGCCACCCCGCTGGTCCTCCTCTATCAGAGCTGGACCTACTGGGTGTTCCGTAAGCGGATCGGCACGCAGCACATCGCGGCCGACGCTCACTAGTGGGGGATGTTTCACGTGAAACCGATCGATCCGCGTCTGCTCCGGTACGCCAGGGCCACCCGCTTCTTCCTCGGAGCGGTCGTGGTGCTCGGCCTGGCCGGGGCGGCGCTGGTCGTCGCCCAGGCGATGCTCATCGCCGAGGTGGTGGTGGGCGCCTTCCAGAAGGGCCTGCCGGTTTCCGATCTGACCACGCCCCTGCTGCTGCTCGCCGGCGTGGCGGCGGGGCGGGGGCTGGTCTCCTGGCTGACCGAGCTGGCGGCCCACCGGGCCAGCGCGGCGGTCAAGTCCGAGCTGCGGGGGAGGCTGCTGGCCCGGGCGGCCGCGCTGGGGCCGGGATGGCTCAGCGGTCAGAAGGCCGGCTCGCTGGCCGCCCTCGCCACCCGCGGTGTGGACGCGCTCGACGACTACTTCTCGCGCTATCTGCCGCAGCTGGGGCTCGCGCTGGTGGTGCCCGTGGCGGTCCTGGCCAGAATCGTCACCGAGGACTGGATCTCGGCGGCGATCATCGTCGTCACCCTGCCGCTCATCCCCGTCTTCATGATCCTCATCGGCTGGTACACCCAGGCCCGGATGGACCGCCAGTGGAAGCTGCTGTCCCGGCTGTCGGGGCACTTCCTCGACGTGGTGGCCGGGCTGCCGACGCTCAAGGTGTTCGGGCGGGCCAAGGCCCAGGCCGAGTCGATCCGTGCCATCACGTCGGAGTACCGGCGGGCGACGATGAAGACGCTGCGTATCGCCTTCCTCTCCTCCTTCGCTCTGGAGCTGCTGTCGACGCTCTCGGTGGCGCTGGTCGCGGTCGGGATCGGCATGCGGCTGGTCCACGGCGACCTCGACCTCTACACGGGGCTGGTCATTCTGGTTCTGGCGCCCGAGGCCTATCTGCCGATCCGGCAGGTGGGGGCGCAGTACCACGCGGCGGCCGAGGGGCTGGCCGCCGCCGAGGAGATCTTCGAGGTCCTGGAGACCCCGGCACCCGAGCACGGCACGGGCGTGGTGCCGTCCTCGCCCCGGATCGAGCTGGAGAACGTGACCGTTCGTCATGCGGGGCGTTCCGAGGCCTCGTTGGACGCGGCCACCCTGGTCGTGGAGCCCGGCGAGACGGTCGCACTCGTGGGGCCGAGCGGGGTCGGCAAGTCGACGCTCCTCGATGTGGTGCTGGGGTTCGCGGCACCGGAGGAGGGCGGCTCGGTCCGCGTCGGGGGCGCCGCGCTGAGCACGCTCGATGTGGAGCAGTGGCGGTCGCGGATCGCCTGGGTGCCGCAGCGGCCGTATCTGTTCGCGGGCACCATCGCCGAGAACGTCCGTCTGGCCCGGCCGGACGCCTCCGACGAGGCGGTACGTGAGGCCCTGCGGGACGCCGGCGCGGACGGCTTCGTCGGATCGCTCACGGCTGGTGTGGATACGGTGCTCGGCGAGGACGGAACGGGTCTCTCGGCGGGCCAGCGCCAACGCCTCTCCCTGGCACGGGCGTTCCTGGCCGACCGGCCCCTGCTGCTCCTGGACGAGCCCACGGCCGCGCTGGACGGCGAGACCGAGGCGGCCGTCGTCGACGCGGTACGCCGTCTCGCGGCCGGCCGCACGGTGCTTCTGGTCGTCCACCGCCCGGCGCTGCTCGCGGTCGCGGACCGCGTGGTGGAGCTCGTGCGGACGACCGCTTCGGAGGAGCGGAGGCCCGCCACGCCGTCCGGGGCGCTTGTGGTGCCCGCCCAGGCAGGGGCCGAGACCGGCACGTCCGCCGAGACCGGCGCGTCCGCCGAGACCGGTACGTCCGCCGTGGCCGGGCCTCCGGCCATCGCGGGCGAAGTGGACGCCCACGGCGCACGGGACGCGCGGTCCGTCTTCGGGCGGGTGCGTGCCATGGCGGGAGAGCTGCGCGGGCGGATGGGGCTCGCCCTGCTGCTCGGCAGTCTGGCCCTGGGATCCGCCGTGGGGCTCATGGCGGTCTCCGGGTGGCTCATCTCCCGGGCCTCCGAACAGCCGCCGGTGCTCTATCTGATGGTCGCCGTCACCGCGACGCGGGCCTTCGGCACCGGCAGGGCCGTCTTCCGGTACGCCGAGCGGATCGTGTCCCACGACGCCGTGCTGCGCATGCTCGCCGAACTCCGCGTCTCCGTCTACCGGCGCCTGGAGCGCATCGCCCCCGCCGGGCTGCGCCGCACCCGCCGTGGCGATCTGCTCTCCCGGCTCGTCCAGGACGTCGACGCCCTCCAGGACTACTGGCTGCGCTGGCTGCTGCCCGCGGGGGCCGCCCTCGTCGTGGGAGCCGGCTCGGTCGGGTTCACCGCCTGGCTGCTGCCCGGGGCCGGGGCCGTACTCGCCGTGGGTCTCCTTGTCGCGGGCGTGGCCGTACCGCTGCTCAGCGGGGTGCTGGCCCGCCGCGCCGAGCGGCAGCTCGCGCCCGCCCGCGGGGCCCTTACCGTCACCGTCGTCGACCTGCTGCGCGGCTGCGCCGAACTGACCGTGGCCGGTGCGCTGAAGGACCGTACCGGCCGGGCCGCCGCGGCGGACCGTACGCTCACCTCCATCGCGTCGCGGCAGGCCGCCGCCACCGCGATCGGGGCCGGGCTCTCCGCGCTCGCCTGCGGTCTGACCGTCGCCGCAGCCGCGTTCGTCGGCGTCCAGGCCGTCCGTGACGGCCGCCTCGACGGCGTGACGCTCGCCGTCGTCGTCCTCACCCCGCTCGCCGCCTTCGAGGCCGTCACCGGCCTCCCGCTCGCCGTCCAGTACCGCCAGCGGGTCAGGCGGAGCGCCGAGCGGGTGTACGAGGTCCTGGACGCGCCCGTTCCCGTACGTGAGCCCGAGCTGCCCGCCGCGCCGCCGCCCAGTCCCTTCCCGCTGGAGCTCACCGGCCTCTCGGCACGGCACGCGGGGCAGGACCGGGAGGCGCTCAGCGGGTTCGCGCTCACCCTGGAGGCCGGGCGCCGCGTCGCCGTCGTCGGCGCCTCCGGGTCGGGCAAGACCACGCTCGCCCAGGTGATGCTCCGCTTCCTGGACGCCGACGCCGGTTCGTACCGGATCGGCGGAGTGGAGGCGGCCGAGCTCGCCGGTGACGACGTCCGCCTCCTCGTCGGGCTCTGCGCCCAGGACGCGCACATCTTCGACAGCACCATCCGCGAGAACCTGCGTCTGGCCCGTACCGGCGCGAGCGACGACGACCTGCGGGCCGCGCTGGGCCGGGCCCGGCTCCTGGACTGGGTGGACGGGCTGCCGGACGGGCTCGACACCCTGGTGGGCGAGCACGGTTCGCGACTCTCCGGCGGGCAGCGTCAGCGTCTCGCGCTCGCCCGCGCGCTCCTCGCCGACTTCCCCGTCCTCGTCCTGGACGAGCCGGCCGAGCACCTCGACCTCGCCACGGCGGACGCGCTCACCGACGATCTGCTGCTCGCCACCGAGGGCCGCACCACCGTGCTCATCACCCACCGGCTGCACGGCCTCGACGCCGTCGACGAGGTGGTGGTCCTGGACGAGGGCCGCACGGTGCAGCGCGGACCGTACGAGGAGCTGGCAGAGGTCCACGGTCCGCTGCGGCGGATGCTGGAGCAGGAGAGGGCGACCGATCTGCTGGTCGCCGCGGGGCGGTCTTCGGGCCAGGCCACAGAGCGCCCGACTTTTCTCGCCAAATAGGACTTACTAGGCTCAAGGCCATGACCGCCGCCGTGCCCGATCTCCCGGACCCCCTGGAAGCCGCGACCCAGGCCACCCGCAGCCTCCAGGGCCTGTCCACGGAGCTCACCGCACGGGTGCCGCAGCTCTTGGAGGCGATGCGCTCGGTCGGCACCGGGCTCGAACTGCACTCCACCCTGGACCGCATCTGCGAGACGGCGGCCGAGCTCGCCGGTTCCCGCTACGCGGCGATCGGCGTCGTGGACGAGGAGGGCAGGGGCCTCTCCGACTTCGTCACCCACGGCGTGGACGAGGAGACCGCCCGTCGGATCGGGCGGCGTCCCGACGGACACGCGGGGCTGCTCGGCGCGCTCATCCGCGACCCCCGGACGATCCGGCTCGCCGATCTGTCCGCCGACCCCCGCTCCGCCGGGTTCCCGCCGGGACACCCTCCGATGCGGACCTTCCTCGGGGTCCCGATCCGGGTCCAGGGCGAGATCTTCGGCAACCTCTACCTCGCGGAGAAGAACGACGGCGGCGAGTTCAACGACTACGACGTCCACATGGTCCGCGTCCTCGCCACCGAGGCCGGCATCGCGATCGGCAACGCCCGGCTCTACGAGGCCGCCCGCCAGCGCGAGCGCTGGATCGACGGCTCGGTGGCCGTCACCACCGCCCTGCTCTCCGGCGGCGACGCGGACGACGCCCTCGCGGTCGTCGCCGAACAGGCCCGCAGACTGGCCGACGCGGCCGCCGGGATCGTTCTGCTGCCCTCGGAGGACGGCGGCCTGGAGATCGTCGCGGTCTCGGCCGACCGGCCGTCCCAGTCGCTGGGCGTGGTGATCCCGCCCGAGAGCGCCGTGGTGGAGCGGCTCCTCGAAGGCGAGGCGGTGTTCGTCGACGACGCCTCCACCGACCCGCGCATGGTCACCCGCCTCGCCCACCAGTACGGCCCCAGCATGATGCTGCCCCTCCAGAGCGGCGGAAGGGTGCTCGGCGCGCTCGCCACGCCACGCGCGCGGGGCGACCGGCCGTTCACCGAGGCCGAGCGGACGCTCGCCACCCAGTTCGCCTCCCAGGCCGCGCTCGCGCTGATGATGGCCGAGGCCCAGCGCGACAGGGAGCGGCTGGCGGTCTACGAGGACCGCGACCGGATCGCCCGTGACCTGCACGATCTGGTCATCCAGCGGCTCTTCGCCACCGGCATGATGCTGGAGAGCGCCCAGCGGAGGTCGGTGGTGCCCGCGGTGCGCGAGGGCGTGGGGAAGGCCGTCGACGAACTCGACGTGACCATCCAGGAGATCCGTACCGCGATCTTCGCCCTCCAGCAGGGGCCCGCCGAGGCCCCCTCCGGGCTGCGCACCCGCGTGCTGCGGGAGATCAACATGGCCGCCGTGCCGCTCGGCTTCAAGCCCGCGCACCGTTTCCTCGGGGCGATCGACTCGACGGTCGGCGAACTCACCGGCAAGAACCTCATCGCGGCCCTGCGCGAGGCGCTCTCCAACGCCTTCCGGCATGCGGAGGCCACCCGGATCGAGGTGGTCGTCGACGCGGGAGCCGAGCTTCCGGACGGCGCGCCCGGGGTCCGGCTCTCGGTCGCGGACGACGGCGTGGGCATCCCGGAGGGCGGGCGGCGCAGCGGACTGCGCAACCTGGCGCGGCGCGCGGAGTCGCTGGGCGGGTCGAGCTGGTGCGGTCCTGGCATCGGCGAGGACGGCGGCGGTACGACGGTGGTCTGGCAGGCCCCGCTGTAGCCCGGCACCGGGCGCTGTCAGTCGTCGAGCGTGCCCGCGAGTATCCGCTCGATGACGACGGCCACGCCGTCCTCGTTGTTGGCGACCGTATGGCCGGAGGCGGCGGCGATCACGGCGGGGTGGGCGTTGCCCATGGCGTACGAACGGCCCGCCCAGCTGAGCATCTCGATGTCGTTCGGCATGTCACCGAAGGCGACGACCTCCTCGGCGGAGATACCGCGCTCGGCGCAGCACAGAGCGAGGGTGGACGCCTTGGAGACACCGAGGCCGCTGATCTCCAGGAGCGCGGTCGGGCTGGACCGGGTGAACGAGGCCAGCGTGCCGGCGGCCGCGCGGGCGGTCGCCAGGAAGTCGTCGGGGTCGAGTTCCGGATGCTGGGCGAGGAGCTTGAGGACGGGAGCGGCGGCGCCCGGCTTCTCCTCGTAGAGCAGCTTCTCGGCCAGGGCGACGGTCGCACCCGGGTCGAGGAAGAACGGCGGGTACTGCGGCTCGTAATGGATGCCGGTGGTGAGCTCGACCGCGAAGGAGGTGCCCGGGGCGGCGGCACGCAGCGTCGCCACGACGTCGAGCGCGACGTCACGCGCCAGCGGGCGTACCTCCAGGAACGTTCCCCCGGAGTGCAGATCGACGACGGCCGCACCGTTGGCGCAGATCGCGAGGCCGTGGCCGTGGACGTGGTCGCTGACGACATCCATCCAGCGGGCCGGCCGGCCGGTGACGAAGAAGACCTCGATCCCGGCCTGCTCCGCCGCGGCGAGCGCGGCGATGGTGCGCTCCGACACGGACTTGTCGTCGCGCAGCAGCGTGCCGTCGAGGTCGGTGGCGATCAGTCGGGGGGCCTGGGCGGCGCGGCGCGTGGAGTGGGGTGAGGTCACCGATCCATTCTCCCGCACCGTGTGCACGGGCGTGCAAAGGGGCGCACATCTGAGAGGGGTATTTCCGGCCCGCGTCCTTCCGCTTCCGCGGTGTCCCGGGCCGCCGGACCGCCCGGTGCTTCCGGTCGCCCGGTGATTCCGGTGTGCGAAGGCCGGGAGGACACCGAAGGCGTTGTCTTCGATGCCGCCCGGCGTCCTGGAAGGGGCGCCTCTCGCGCCCTCGTCCCGCGCCACCGGTCGACGCCACGGCGTCGAGGCCGATGTCAGCCCCAGATCATGTCGTTCGGCGAAGGCGTGGAGGCGACGACCACGGACTCCGCGGTGTCGTCGGAGGTCATGCCGAACGCGGGGGTGAGGAGAGCGAAGGCCGTCAGGAGAACCGCGGCCCAGCGGGCGGGACGAAAGCGCAGCAACGTAAGAATTCCTTCCGAAGCAGGTGAGTTGTTCCTTCTGTGCGACAAAGCTTCGCCAAGCAGAAAGCGCTTCGGAAGAGAGTTCCGGTGGACGGAACGGGCCCTGGACCGAAGCGGTCAGCGGGCCGTGGCCCAGGGCTCAGTAGTCCATGACGTCGTCGAGGCCGTACGGGGCCAGCAGCGGCGCCTCGGAGCGCCCGACCGCCCATCCAGGCAGCGGACCGATCGGGGTCACCGCACGTCCGCACAGTCGCGCCGCCGTCCTCTCCGCGTCCAGGAGGCGGTCAGCCAGCAGGTAGACGCCCACCGTCACACCGTGTCCCGGATGAGGGTGGACGACCACGTGTTCCACGCCGTCGCCGGGGCGCGCCAGGGCGCGCAGGAGATCCGCGAGGTTCTGAGGGATACACAACTCCGCCTTCCTGTTAAGGAGTTCGGTGTGAACGAGATACACGCCTCGCATTTTCCCAAAAGGGCGAACACGGGAGAAGAGCACCAGAAGTCCCATTCCGGCAATGGCCGGTACAGTCCACGCCACCTTCTGTAGAAATCGAGCCACGCGTGTGATGATGGGGCGTCTTTACAGCGAGGCTCCGGGGGGAGATGCGCCGTGCTCAAGTCGCTAGGTCTCGATTCCATTGCCGAGACCGTCTATCGGGGTCTCCTGGCACGCCCGCGTGACGGCGTGACAGACCTCGCCGAGCGACTGGGCCTCACCCCCGAGCAGGTCCGCCACGGTCTGGACACCCTGAGCGAACTGGCCCTGCTGAGACCCTCCTACGACCGCGAGGGCGAGCTGTGGCCCGTCTCCCCCGAGGTCGGCCTCCAGGTACTGATGGCGCGTCAGCAGGCCGAACTGGCCGCGCATCAGAAACGGTTGGAGGACTCACGGGCGGCCGCGGCCCGGCTGATCGCGGAGTACGCGGAGGCCCGGCCGGCCGACACCGGCCCGCACAGCGAGCGCCTGACCGGAATCGACCAGATCCGCGACCGGCTCGCGGCACTCACCCGGGACACCCGGGAAGAGGTCATGACCTTCGCCCCGGACGGGCCCCAGCGGCCGGAACACATCGAAGCCGCGAAGCCGCTCAACCAGGAACTGCTCGAGCGCGGTGTCCGGATGCGGACGGTCTACCTCAACAGCGCCAGCAACAGCCCGCACACCCTCCAGTACGTGAGCTGGCTCTCCAAGCTCGGCGGTGAGGTGCGCACCGTCCCGACGCTGCCGACCCGGATGATCGTCGTCGACCGCAAGGCCGCCGTCATCCCCGTGAACAGCGACAACAGCGCCGAGGGCGCCGTCGTACTGACCGGCCACGGCACGCTGACCGCGCTCTGCGCGCTGTTCGACAGCGTCTGGAACGGCGCCCGGCCGCTGAACGAGGAGATCAGGGCCGACGACCAGGGGCTCACCGACCAGCAGGCCATGGTCGTGGTCCTGCTGGCCGAGGGCCACACGGACGAGACCATCGCCAAGCGGCTCGGGGTGTCCCCGCGTACCGCGCGGCGGCTGGCCTCGGAGCTGATGACCCGGCTCGGTGCGCGCAGCCGGTTCGAGGCGGGCGTCCGCGCGGTGCAGAACGGCTGGATCCCGGAACACCGCTGAACCGCCGGTTCGCCGCATCGCCGCATCGCCGTCCGCGCGGACGGCCCCCTTCCTGGACTTCGTCCACACCCCGCCGCCCGCTCGTCGACGGCCGGTCGTCTCGTCGTACCCGCGTAACCCCTCCCGCCCGGATGTCCCCTTCCGTCCAGCGCCCCAATGGGCCACCGGAGTCGTCTTCCGGTCCGTGCGGCGGTCGGGGAGATTGGGCTCCGTAGAGCCGGAGTGGACCGGAACAGCGCGGACGGGGAGTCGAATTGGTGCGTGCCGGGGTCTTCGTCCGGAACCAGCTCGCCCTGCTGGGCATCCGCTGTCTGCTCGACGCGGAGGCCGACATCCAGGTCGCGTTCGCCACGGGCACGCCCTTCGCGGTGGCGGCCGGCGCGGTCGACTGCCTGGTGCTGGACCTGGGGCTGCTCGACGAGCTGCCCGAGCCCCCGTGGGGGACGGCCGGGGTGCCCGCCGCCCGGACGGTCCTGCTGACCGCCGACACCGCCGCCGGCCGGGAGCTGGGCCCGGACCGGCGGATGGCCGAGACCCATCTGTTCGACGACGCGCCCCTGCTGCTCGTCGACGCCATCCGGCGGGTGGCCGGTCCGGGACCGGCCCCGGCCGGTGTCGGTCCCGTCGCCCGGCAGGGTGTCGCCACGCTCTCCCCGCGCGAGCGGGAGGTGCTCAGACACCTCGTCGAGGGCTGCACCCATGACCAGGCGGCCCGGCGGATCGGCATCAGCCAGCACACGGTCGACACGTACGTGAAGCGCATCCGCTCCAAGCTCGGCGCGCACAACAAGGCACAGCTGGTCCGCGCCGCCCTGACCGCCCCGCGTGCCCAGTCCGTGCACCTCGAACCGGCCGCCCTGACCGCCCCGCGTGCCCAGTCCGTGCACCTCGAACCGGCCGCTCTGACCGCCCAGTCCGTGCACACCGAACCCCGACAACGACAGCAGGTGGAGAGATGACGTCCGAAGGCAGCGGCACCCAGCTCGTGGTCCGCGATCAGGAACTGCGGTACTCCCTCTGGCCCGCCGACCGCGAACTGCCGTACGGATGGGAGCCGGAGGGCTTCCGCGGCGACCGGCAGCAGTGCCTCGACCACATCGAGCGGGTGTGGACGGACATGCGGCCGCTCAGCGTCCGGTCCCCCCAGCCCACGGGGTGAAGGCGGCGGCCGAGGGGCGGCTCCGGGAGTAGGCGGTGAAGGCCAGCGGCCCACCGCCGATCACCGCGACGGCGGCCGCACAGCCCGCGCCGGCCTCCAGGTCGGCCAGCACGAACTCCTCGGCCGGTCTGGCCGCCGGGCCTCCCAGGAAGAGCACCTTCGGGTCCTCCTCGGGAGCCGACACCCCGACCTCGGACAGCGGCACCCGCAGCCCCTGGCCCGTCGCCTTGAGCACGGCCTCCTTCCGGGTCCACATCCGGTGGAAGCCGCTCGCGGTGGCGTGGGCGGGGGTACGTGGTTCCGTCGGCCCGATGACATGGGGGAGCAGTTCCACGGGGGAGACCGAAGTGCTGATCTCCTCCACGTCGATCCCGACCGCGCCGGCCCGGGTGACGGCGACCGCCACCCGGTCGCCCGAGTGCGACAGCGACACCTGGAGCCCGGTGCCGGGCAGTTCGGGCTTTCCGTGGTTCCTGGAGCAGTCGGGGCAGCGGGCGACCACGTCGAGGTGCCGGGGCGCGAGCCCCAGATAGCCGGCCGCGGCGGTGCGCAGCAGGGCCCGTCCGGCGATGAACCGCCGGCGGTCCTCCACCCTGCGCATCTGCGGGATCCGCTCCTGCTCGGCCCCGTCGAGCAGGAGCAGGCAGTCGTCGGTGACCGTGGCCGGATCGGCCCACCAGATGTGGCAGTCGGCCGGACCGAGGACCGGGACCGTCGGGGGCGCGTCAAGCAGCACGGGCACTCCCCGCGGTTGAGGGCAGAGCCTCGACCGGGTTTACGGCGGGCGCCGTGCACCAGATCTCCGCGAGCCGGCCACGTACGGCGTCGAGTCCGAGGTCGTGCTTCACCGCATTGCCTTCCTCTGCCTGGACGGGGAGGTACCGCATGTACCAGTCGGCCTCCCATGCTCACGGCAGGACGGCGGGAACACACGCCCCCGAAAGCCGTGACACCTGTTCGGGGGACATCGCGCGCAACCGCCCCTGGACGGAATGACACACCCCTTTCATTGACCGGATCAGTCCAGGATCCCGATATTGCCCGGCGGCTTCACGCCCGTCTAACGTCACGGTCGTGATCGAATGTCAGGGCCTCTCCTAACGTAGGAATTCTCATGGCGATAACCCCCTTCAAAACCACTCCCCTCTCCGATCACCACGGATTGGTGATCGAGAGCGCAGATCTCCCCCTCGCCGAACTCCCGCACGCCGAGATCGCCGAACTCTTCAAGCAGCACGGCACGCTGATGTTCCGCGGATTCGGCGCAACCGCCGAGGATTTCCGCGCACTCGTCCAGAAGTTCTCGTCGAAGCTTTTCTTCCACCAGAATCCCAATCGCGAGACGATTTCCGACGACGGCGCGGTGCTGCTGGTGGACGCGCACCGGAATCCCATTCCGGCGCACTCCGAGATGAGTTACTGCCCGCTGCACCCGGGCCTCCAGTGGTTCTACTGCGTACGGCCGGCCGACGAGGACGGCGAGACGACGGTCTACGACGGCGTCGAGGCGTACAAGCGGCTCGCCAAGGAAACCCGCGACCTGTTCGACAAGCTCCGGCTGACCTGGCGGCTGCCGTTCCCGACCGCCCCCGAGCACCAGGAGCGGGTGTTCGGCACGGCCGACCGGGCCGAGCTGGAGGCGCTGTTCGCCACGTTCGACGACTTCGAGTACGACTTCGACGAGGCCGGGAACCTCAACTGGAAGTGGACCGTCTCCGCGGTCCCGCAGGCGCCCTACGTGGACGCGCCCACGCTCTGCAACAGCTACCTGGGCTCGGGCGCGATCGTCTCCTTCGAGGACGGATCGTCCATCCCGCAGCACTGCCGCTGGGACGCGCTCGACGCCACCGAGGAGGTGCGGGTCGACCTCCAGTGGGAGGCCGGGGACATCGTCATGATCGACAACAAGCGCGTGATGCACGGCCGGCGTGGCTTCGAGGACCCGGACCGCAAGGTCGCGGCGATGCTCTCGACGCCGAACTTCTGATCACCAGTCCGGGGGCGCCCCTGGGGGGCCCTGGGCACGCCGACCGGGCTCCCTCTCCCCCCCCGCACGCCGGAGCCCGGGCCGCCCCGCCGCTACGGGCACCCCCCGCCGCCACCACGGGCCCCCCGCCACCACGGGCACCCCCAGCGCCCTGTCGCCCGTCGACCGCCGCTCTCACAGTTTGGATGCCTCTCCATGACCCACGCCGTCGGTCTGCCCACGCTCACCGCCCCGACCGCTCCGCTCTCGTCCTTCTACGAGAAGGCCCTGCACGCCATGGAGCTCGGGGACCCGGCCCTGTACGGGCTGATGGACGACGAGCTCCGCCGGCAGCACGAGACCCTCGCCCTGGTCGCCTCGTGCAGCCCGGTGAGCCCCGCCGCGCTGCTCGCCGAAGGAAGCTTCTTCGCCAACGTCACCGCCGAGGGATACCCGGGCAAGAGGTTCCACGCCGGCTGCGTGAACGTCGACAAGGTCGAGCAGCTCGCGATCGAGCGTGCCAAGCAGGCCTTCGGCGCCCGCTACGCCAACGTCCAGCCCCACTCGGCGAGCACCGCCAACCAGGTCGTCATGAACGCGCTGCTGCGGCCCGGCGACCCGATCCTGGGCCTCGACCTGGACGCCGGCGGCCACCTCAGCCACGGCGCCTCGGTCAACATCTCGGCCCGGATATTCGACGCGCACAGCTACGGCCTGGGGCCCGACGGGCTCATCGACTACGAGGAGGTCAGGGCGCAGGCACTCCGGCACCGGCCGCGTCTGATCGTCGCGGGGACCACCGCCTACCCCCGTACGCTCGACTGGGCCGCCTTCCGCGCGATCGCCGACGAGGTGGGCGCGTACCTGCTCGCCGACATCACCCACATCGCCGGTCTGGTGGTGGCCGGTCTGCACCCGTCGCCGCTGCCCCACGCCCATGTCGTGACCACCTGCACGCACAAGCAGCTCTACGGCCCGCGCGGCGGGCTGATCCTGCTCGGCGACTCGGCCGAGACCGTCCTCCCGAGCGGCCGGACGCTCCAGCAGACCCTGCAGAGCGGACTCTTCCCGCTCATCCAGGGCGCGCCGGTGGTGAACAGCATCGCCGCCAAGGCCTACGCCCTGGGGGCGGCGACCACGCCGGCCTTCGGCGCGACGATCCGCCGGGTGCGCTCCCTCGCGGCCGCGCTCGCCGAGCAGCTGGTGGGCCGGGGCGTCCGGGTCATCTCCGGCGGCACCGACAACCACATCGTGGTGGCCGACGTCCTGACGTCGTTCGGGATCACCGGCGTCAACGCCGAGAAGGCGCTGGAGAGCGCCGGCATTCTCGTCAACAAGAACCGGATCGTCGGCGACGCCCACTCCGCCTTCGTGACGTCGGGCGTGCGGTTCGGCAGCAACAGCATGGCGGCCCGTGGTTTCGACGTCGCCGACGTCGTGGAAGTCGCGGACCTCGTCTCCGAGGTGCTGACCGCCACCGAGAACACGTCGAACAACACCTACGCGCTCGACCCCGCCGTACAGGCACGCGTCCAGGAGCGGGTCCGCGCCCTCTGCCACCGCCGGCCGATCGCCGGCTACTGACCGCGATTTCCCGAGCGGGCCGACGGCTCTCCATTCGCCGTCGGTTCCGCCGCCGCGGTGTACCCGCAGGTCTGCTCCGCCCCGTCCGGGCTCCGAAACTCCACGCCGATGCGAGAACGGTCTATGTACGCAAACAATTCTGTCGTTGATGTCATCCGCCGCAATGTCTCCGAGCGCGGCACCGCCGTAAGCTACGAATTCCTCGCCGACGTCGGCGGTGTCGACAGCAAGCTCAGCATGATCGAGATCGACAGGCGTGCGCGGGCGATAGCCGTCTCCCTTCAGGAGCGGGCGAAGCCGGGTGCGCGGGTCATGCTGCTCTATCCACCCGGTGAGCACTTCGTCGTGGGTTTCGTGGCCACGCTCTACGCCGGCATGGTCGCCGTCCCCGTCTATCCGCCGGACCCCATGCGGATCGCCCGTACGCTGCCCCGGCTGCGCGCGGTGGTCCACAGCTCCCGCGCCGAGATCGTCCTCTCGGACAGCCTGGTGCAGGCCTTCACCCACGAACTGTTCGAGCAGCAGGCACCCGAGGTGGCCCGGCTGCCCTGGGTGGTCACCGAGGAGGCGATGCTGGAGGGCGCCGAGGAGTGGCGGCGGCCGGCCCTCACCTCCGACTCGGTCGCCCTGCTCCAGTACACGTCCGGCTCCACCGGCACGCCGCGCGGTGTCGTGGTGACGCACGGGAACCTGCTGTCCAACGGCTCCGCGATCGCGGGCGGTTTCGGCCTCGCCGACGGCGACATCGTCGCCTCGTGGCTGCCCTTCTACCACGACATGGGACTCCTGGGCGGCGTCCTGCAGCCGATGCTCTCCGGCCTGTCCAACGTGCTGATGTCCCCGCTGGAGTTCATGCGGCGGCCCATGCGCTGGCTGGAGGCCATCGCCTCCCGCGGAGCCACCGTCAGCGGCGGCCCGAACTTCGCCTTCGACCTCTGCGTCAACAAGAGCACCCCCGCCGAGCGGGAGAACCTCGACCTGTCCTCCTGGCGGGTCGCCTTCTGCGGCGCCGAGCCGGTCCGCAACCGCACGATGGACCGCTTCGCCGACGCGTTCGCCGTCAGCGGCTTCGACAGGTCCGCGCTGCTGCCCTGCTACGGACTGGCCGAAGCCACCCTGTTCGTGGCGGGAAGCGGCCGCGGCAACGGTGCGCACAGCACCCGGATCGACCGCGCGGCCCTGGAGCAGGGCCGCGCCGAGCCGCGCGCGGACGGGGATCACCTGATCTCCTCCGGCCAGGTGGCGGAGAGGCACGAACTCGCCGTCGTCGACCCGGGATCCGGCGAGCGCGTCGCTCCCGGCGCGGTGGGCGAGCTGTGGGTGCGCGGCGCCTCCGTCGCCTCCGGCTACTGGGAGGACGAGGCCGCGACCGAGGCCTCCTTCGGCGCCCGCCTCGCGGACGACCCGCAGCCCTACCTGCGCACCGGCGACCTCGGTTTCGTCCTGGACGACCAGGTCTACGTCACCGGCCGCCTGAAGGAGATGATGGTCGTACGCGGCCGCAACCTCTACGCGCACGACCTGGAGGAGACCGCCGTCGCGGCGTCCACCTGGGCCCGCCCCGGCTGTGGCGCGGCGTTCTCGGTCGAGACCGGGAACGGCGAGGAGTGCGTGGTCCTGCACGAGGTCGCGGCGGGGACCCCCGAGGAGGAACTCCCCCGGATCGCCGACGCGATCGCCGCGGCCGTCCAGCACGAGCACGGCATCGCCCTGCTCGACGTGGTCCTGCTCGGCGCCCGCAGCATGGCGAAGACCTCCAGCGGAAAGATCCAGCGCCTGGCCGGCCGGACGGCGTACACCGCCGGTCAGGTCGAGGGCGAGCTGTACCGCCGTTCCACCTCCGCCCCGGCCCGCGGCGAGCAGCGGCAGCTCACGTTCCCGCCGCGCGCCGAGCTGGCGGAGCTCTCCCCCGAGCAGCGCGTCGACGCGATCGAGCGCGCGCTGAGCCTGTTCGGCCGCGGTGAGGGCGACGCGCCCGCCACCATGGTCGCCGAGCTCGACCTCGACTCGCTGGCCGCGGTCGACCTCGCCTTCCGGATCGAGGAGCTGCTCGGTGTCGTCACCGACCCGAGCCTGCTGCTCCAGCCGACGAGCCTGCGCGAGGTGGCCGTCGCCGTCGAGGAGCGGATGCGCACCGCCCCCGAGGCGCCGGCGCGGCAGGAGACCGGACGGCGCGGCGGTGCCGTACCGCTGTCGGCCGGCCAGCAGTCGCTGCTCTTCATGCGGGAGCTCGAAGGCCCGGACTGCCGGCAGAACGTCTCGGTGGCCGTCCGGCTGCCCGAGCCGGTCGACGCCGACGTGCTGTCCGCGGCCGTACGCCACATCGGCACCCGCCACCCCATCCTGACCTCCCGCTTCGGCGTCGACGGCAGCCGGCGCACCCAACTGATCGACCCCGGCGTCCCGTTCGAGCTGGGCGTCGTCGACCTGAAGGGCGAGACGGAGCCGGAACTCCGGGCCCGCGTCGACGCGTGCGCCCTCGCCCCCTTCGACATCGAGCACGGCGACGTCGCCCGCGCCCGGCTGTTCACCGGCTGCGGCGCGCCGGTCCTGGTCCTCGCGCAGCACCACGCCATCACGGACTTCTGGTCGGTGGTGACCCTGCTCGACGAGCTGACCACCGTCTACGGCGACCTGCTGCACGAGCGCACCCCCGAGCTCCCGGCGGCCGTCGGCTACGAGGAGTTCGTGCGCTGGCAGCAGGACTACGAGCGCTCCCCGCAGTGGCAGGCCGACGAGCGCTACTGGCTCGACCTCCTGTCCGGCGACGTCCAGGCGCCGACGCTGCCCGCCCGGGAGCGTCCGGAGCCGGACAAGGGCATCGCGAGCCACCGGGTGACGGTGGACGCCGAGCTTCTCGCCGAGCTGGAGCGGGTCGCAGGTGACAGCGGCACCACGGTCTTCTCCGTGCTGATGGCGGCCTTCGAGGTCCTCGTCGCGGCCCACAGCGGTGCCCGTGACTTCGTCGTCGGCGCGACCACCGCCGGCCGCCCCCAGGCGCGCTTCCGCAACACCCTCGGCTACTTCGTCAACACCATTCCGGTACGCGCCGAGCCCGGCGCCCACCCGAGCGTCACCGAGCTGATCCGCAGCACCGGCCGGCAGCTGCGCCAGTCGCTGGGCCACCAGCACTTCCCGGTCAGCCGGCTCGTCGAGCTGCTGCGCGCCCGGGGCAACACCTCGGCCGCCATCAACACGGCCGTCGTCTACGAGCGGCCGCACAACGCGATCGCCGACGACGTCACCTCGGTGCTCTTCGGCGCGGGCAGCGACAGCGCGGTCCTCGGAGACCTCACGCTGGAGCAGTTCCCGGCCGGCGAGCTGGCCACCCAGTTCGACATCACCCTGCACGCCGTCCCGGCCGACGGCGGCCTGCTCGCGCACATGCTGGTCCGCGCGGACCGCTTCGACGAGGCCCTCGCCGGGCAGCTGGGGCAGCAGTTCCTGGAGCTGCTCGAGCAGATGGTCGTACAGGGCGACTCCCCGGTCTCCGCGCTGCGGCTGGCCGGTGCGACCGAGTCGCTCGCACGGGCCGACGTGCCGGCCCGCGCCCTGCCGGGTGTCACCTCCGTCCACGAGCTGTTCGAGGCGACGGCCGACCGCACCCCCGACGCGACCGCCCTCGTGGCCGGCGCGGTGGAGCTGACGTACGCCCAGGTGGAGCGTGCGGCGAACCGCCTCGCGCACCGGCTGCGGCAGGACGGCCTCGGCCCCGAGGACACCGTCGGCCTCTGCCTGGAGCGCTCCCCCGAGCTGATCGTCGCGATGCTCGCGGTCATGAAGTCCGGCGCCGCGTTCGTGCCCCTGGACCCGACGCTGCCGCAGACCCGGCTCGCCGACATGGTCGGCGACGCGCGGTGCGCGCGGATCCTGTGCCACGCCGCGACCGCGGACCTCGCGGGCTCCCTGGGGGCCGCGACCCGCGTCGACGAGGAGTCCGGAGCGGACCTTCCCGAGGACCGCCCCGCGCTCGCCGTCACCGGCGACAACCTGGCGTACGTCATCTTCACCTCGGGCTCGACCGGCCGCCCCAAGGGCGTGCAGATCGAGCACCGTTCGCTGGTGAGCTACCTGCTGTCCTTCCTCGACGCCTTCGACGTCGCGGAGGGCGACCGGGTGCTGCAGTTCGCGCCGCTCACCTTCGACCCCTGCCTGGAGGAGATCTTCTCCGCCTGGACCCGGGGCGCGACGCTGGTGCAGCGCGACGAGTCGGTGCTGGGCTCGCCCGAGCGGTTCTGGGCCTGGTGCGAGGAGCAGCGGCTCACCCTGGTCGACATCCCGACGGCCTTCTTCCACGTGCTGGTCACCGCCCTGGAGGCCGGTGCGCAGGTGCCGCCGGCGCTGCGCTCGATCCTGATCGGCGGCGAGGCCGCGCACCCCGACAAGCTCGCGCAGTGGTTCGCGGCCGACCGCGGCCACGTCGAGCTGTACAACCGCTGGGGCACCACCGAGACCACGGTGTGCTCGACCGTCGCCCACCTCGGTCCCGAGTCGGGTCAGGTCGCCCGCGCCCGTGACGTCTCCATCGGCGCCGACATGACCGACGCGGTGATCCACGTCCTCGACGCCGAGCTGCGGCCCGTCGCCGACGGCGTCGTGGGAGAGGCGTACATCGGCGGTGTCGGTGTCGGACGCGGCTACGCGTCGGCCCCGCGCAAGACCGCCGAGCGGTTCGTCCCCGACCCGTTCGCGACCGAGCCGGGCCGGCGGCTGTACGCCACCGGCGACCTGGTGCGCCGGTCTGCCGACGGCGAGCTGCGCTACGTCGGCCGCGCCGACCAGCAGGTGAAGGTGCGCGGCTACCGCATCGAGCTCGGCGAGGTCGACGTGGCGCTGCGGCGTCACCCCGAGGTCGCCGAGGCGGCCGTGGTCGCCTCACGCGGTACGGGCGAGACGGAGCTGATCGCCGCCGTCACCGGCGAAGGCGTCGGCACCGACGGTCTGCGGGACTGGCTCAACCGTGAACTGCCGAGCTACATGGTCCCGAGCCGGCTCCTCGTCCTCGACTCGATCCCGCTCACCTCCAACGGCAAGGTGGACGCGCACGCGCTCCGCGAACTCGCCCTGGAGGTCTCCCGTTCGGCCGGCGCGGCCGACATGTCGCCGCTGGAGAGCAGGCTCGCGGCCCTCTGGTGCGAGGTGCTCGAAGTCGCCGGGGTCGGTCCCGACGAGGACTTCTTCGCGCTCGGCGGGCACTCGCTGCGCGCCGCGGACCTCAACACCCGGGTGCGCCGGGAGTTCTCCGTACAGCCTCCGCTGCGGATGTTCTTCGAGTCCGTCACCGTCCGCGCCCAGGCGGCGCGGATCGCCGAACTCGCCGCCACCGCACCGGCCGACGTCGAGGCGCCCGCCCTGCCCGCCGCGGCAGAGCCCACCCTGTCGCTGGGCCAGCGCCGGCTGTGGTTCCTGGAGAAGTTCGCCCCCGGCTCCGCCGCCTACGTCGTGCCGGGTGTCCTGCGGCTGTACGGGGAGCTCGACCGGGACGTCCTGCGCGGCGCGCTCGACGCGATCGTCGAGCGCCACCCCGCCCTGCGCACCGGCTTCAAGGACGAGGGCGGCCGGCCCGTGCCCTTCGTGCACACCGGCCTGGCCTGCCCCTTCGAGGTGCTCGACCGGACCGCGGTCACGCCCGCACGGCGCGAGGCGGAACTGGCCGCGCTCGTCGACGGCCACGCCCGGCGGCTCTTCGAGCTGGACACGCCGCCGCTGATGCGCGCCGCCCTGGTGGAGTTCGGGCCCGACGAGCACGCCCTGCTCCTGGCCTTCCACCACATCGTCTCCGACGGCCGCTCCATGGAGATCATCGCCGGTGAGCTGGCCGGGCTGTACGCCCAAGGCTCCGGCGCCACGGACGGCGAACCGCCCGCGGTCGTCCACGAGTACGCCCGGTGGGCGGTCGACGAGAGCGCCCGGCTGGAGTCGGCCGAGGGCCGGCGCGGACTGGAGTTCTGGACCGAGCACCTCGGTGGCGCGCCCCTCGCCCTCGACCTGCCCTTCGACCGGCCGCGGCCGGCCGTGCAGACCTTCGACGGCGCGCGGGTGCCGCTGACGCTGAGCCAGGCCGACTCGGACCTGCTGCGCTCCCTCGCCCGGGACCAGCGGGCGACCGTCTTCATGACGCTCGCCGCGTGCATGTCCTCGACCCTCTCCCGGCTGACCGGCCAGGAGCGCGTGGTCATCGGTGTGCCCGACGCCAACCGTCCGGACGACGGCGCGTACGACGACGTCGTCGGCTTCTTCGTGAACACCGTCCCGCTCTGCTTCCGGGCGCCGGGCGGAGCCACCGGCCGCGACCTCGTCGACCGCGCCCGTGCCACCACCCTCGAGGCGATGCCGCACAAGTGGGTCCCGTTCTCCACGATCGTGGAGGCGAGCGGCCAGGACCGCGACCCCAGCCGCAGCCCGCTCTTCCAGGCGATCCTCGACGTCCGCAGCGGCGCGCTGCCCTCGCCGGCCCTGCCCGGCCTGCGGGTCGAGACCGCCCCGCTGTACACCGGTACCGCCAAGACCGACCTGACCTTCGAGATCACCGACGACGGCGGTCCGCTGACGGGCTGGCTGGAGTTCAACTCGGACCTGTTCCGGCCCGAGACGGCGCAGCTCATCGCCCGCCTCTTCGGCGAGACGGCCCGCGCCATGGCGCAGCGGCCCGACGAGCGCGTCGAGACCCCCTCGGCCGCGGCCGCACTCGACCGCTGGCCGTCCGGGGCGGACGACGAGCGGCAGCCCGACACCTTCTGGGCGCAGTTCGAGCGGATCGCCGACAGCCGCGCCGACGCGATCGCGCTGGAGGGCGCGGACAGCGCGCTGACCTACGGCGAGCTGCGCACGCGGGTGGACCAGGTCGCCCGGGTGATCGCGGAGCGGTTCGCCGTGCGTCCCGGGGACGTCGTCGCCGTGGCGGTCGAGCCGTCCGTCGAGGCGGTCGTCGCCGTACTGGCGGCGCAGCGCTGCGGAGCGGCGTACCTGCCGATCGACCCCGCCTACCCGGCCGAGCGCAAGGAGTTCATGCTGGCCGACTCGGGGGCGCGCGGTCTGGTGACCCGCGACCTTGTCGAGGAGGCGCTGCGCGAGGCCCCGACCGGGGCGGTGGCGCTCCCGCAGGCCGACCCCGACGCGGCCGCCTACCTGCTGTACACCTCGGGCTCCACAGGCCGCCCCAAGGGCGTGCTGGTCTCCCACCGCGCGCTCGCCAACCTCACGGCGAACCAGGCGCGTGTCTTCGGGATCGACGCCGCGTCGCGCATGCTCCAGTTCGCGAGCCTGAGCTTCGACGCGTCCGTCTGGGAGATCTTCTCCACGCTCGCCGCGGGCGGCACCCTGTGTGTCGTCGGCCGTGAGCACGCCCTGGTCGGCGAGGCGCTGGCCGATGTCCTCGCCGAGCGCGCCATCTCCGTCTGCCTGCTGCCGCCGTCGGTGATCGCGTCCCTGCCCGCCCGCGAACTGCCGCTGCTCACGACCCTGGTGTCGGGCGGTGAGGCCTGCCGTGCCGAGCTGGTCGAGCAGTGGCAGCCGGGCCGGCGCTTCGTCAACGCGTACGGCCCCACCGAGTGCACCGTCGTCATCACGGCCGCCGCGTGCGAGCCGGGGCGGCCCGCCTCGCTGGGCGCGGTGCTGCCCGGCGGAACGGCGTACGTCCTGGACGCGGACCGGCGGCCGGTGGTCGCCGGAGCGGTCGGCGAGCTGTACGTCGGCGGCGCGGGCCTGGCCCTCGGCTACCACGACCGGCCCGAGCTGACCGCCGCCCACTTCCTGCCCGACCCGTTCGCCGCCGGCCCCGACGCCCGGATGTACCGCACCGGCGACCTCGTCCGGCTGCGGGCCGACGGGACCCTGGACTACTGCGGCCGTCGCGACAGCCAGATCAAGCTGCGCGGCTACCGGATCGAGCCCGCCGAGATCGAGTCGGTGCTGCTGGCCCTGGCCGGTGTGACGCAGGCCGTGGTCAGGGGCGTCGACGGGGTCCTGGTGGCCCATGTCGAGACGGCCGACCCGGAGCTGACCCCGCAGACGCTGGGGAGGCTGTGCGCGGCCGAGCTGCCGCCGCACATGGTCCCGGCCGCTTTCGTGGTCCGCGGTGAACTGCCGCGGCTGCCCGGCGGCAAGATCGACGCGAACCGCCTCGGGCGCCCGCGCCGCGCCGACTTCGCGCACGCCGACTTCGCCGAACCGCAGACGGAGACCGAGCGGATCGTCGCCCGTGTCTGGGCGCAGGTCCTGGACGTCGACATGGTCGGCGCCGGCGATGACTTCTTCACCGTCGGCGGCCACTCCCTGCTCGCGACCGTGATCACCTCGCAGGTGAGCGAGGAGCTCGGCCGTACGGTCCCGCTGCGGGCCCTGTTCGAGGCGCCCGTGCTCCGGGAGTACGCCGCGCTCTGCGACGCCGCGGCCGTCCGGGACACCTCCGGCGGGATCGCGTCCCACACCGCCGACGGGGGCGACGCCCCGCTGTCGGTGATGCAGGAGCGGCTCTGGCTCCTGGAGGAGATCGAGAACGGCTCCGTCCAGAACGCCCACACCGGGCGCTACCACCTGGCCGGCGCGATCCGGCTGACCGGTGAGCTCGACGAGGCCGCCCTCCAGCGGGCCGTCACCCGCCTGGTGGACCGGCACACCACGCTGCGCACGGTCGTCTCCCACGACGACGGCGTCCTGACGCAGGCCGTCCTGGACAGCGCCGACGTCACGATCTCGCGCACCGAGCTGACCGGCGTGAGCGCCGAGGAGCGCGCGGCCGAGGCCCTCGCCCTCGTGGAGCGCGAGGCGGCGGAACCGATGGACCTGTCCACCGGTCCGCTGCTGCGGGTCCGGCTGCTCCAGCTCGGACACGACGACGCGGTGCTGGTCCTGACCCTGCACCACATCGTCGGCGACGGCTGGTCGATGGAGATCCTCAAGCGGGACCTGACGCACTACTACGCCGAGGAGACCGGCCACGCGCCGAACTCCCCGCTGCCCCCGCTCCAGGTCACCTACGAGCAGTTCTCCCGCTGGCAGCGCCACCAGCTCGACAACGGCGGACTCGACGCCTCCGTCGCGTACTGGTGCGAGCAGCTCGACGCGCTGCCCTCGCTGAACCTGCCGAGCTCGCGCGGCGGCTCGGATGCCCCGGCCGCCCAGGGCCACCGGGTGCGGGC
Organism: Streptomyces sp. Je 1-79; assembly: GCF_025195125.1. Classification (GTDB taxonomy): domain Bacteria; phylum Actinomycetota; class Actinomycetes; order Streptomycetales; family Streptomycetaceae; genus Streptomyces. The sequence goes on along the minus strand of NZ_JAMGSL010000021.1, from coordinate 55,758 downwards.
GAGCGTCACACCGGAGCTGCGCGAGGCGATGGAGCGGCTCGCCGCCGAGTCCGGGGCGACCCTGTTCATGGTGCTCGCGGCGACCCTCCAGCTCACCCTCGGACGCCTCGCCGGCCAGCGCGACTTCGCGATCGGCGTGCCCATCGCGGGCCGCCGCCACCGCGAGGTGGAGGACCTCATCGGCTTCTTCATCAACTCGCTGGTGCTGCGCGCCGACCTGTCGGGCGACCCGACCTTCGCCGAGCTCCTGGAGCGGGTCCGCACCACCACCCTCGACGCGTACGAGCACCAGGACGTCCCGTTCGAGACGCTGGTCGGCAAGCTCGCCCCCGAGCGCGACCTGTCCACCACCCCGCTGTTCCAGGTCTACCTGAACCTGCTCAACATCCCGCCGCACGAGGCCGAGCTGCCGGGCCTCACGGTCGACACCTTCGCCGTCCCGGACCTGGGCGCGAAGTTCGACCTGACCTTCTACGTCGACCCGGCGCAGGCGGGGCTGACGCTCGACCTGATGTACTCCGCCGACCGCTTCGACGAGGCGACGACGAACGAGCTGCTCGCCCAGTGGGTCAGGGTCATCGAGCAGGCGGTCGCCCACAGCGGCAGCCCGATCGACTCGCTGCGGCTCGACACGCCGCTGGCGCGCCGCGAGCTGCCCGACCCGGCCGCGCCGCTGGACACGACCTGGTACGGGTCGGTGGTCGAGCAGTTCGACCGGCGGGCCGCCCGTGAACCGCAGCGGATCGCGATCACCGAGCCGGGCCAGGAGCTGACCTACGGCGACCTGGCCTGGGCGACGGCCGCGATGTCGGGGCTGCTGACCCAGCAGGGCGTCGCCAAGGGCGATGTCGTCGCCATCTACGGCGAGCGCAGCGCCTCGCTGGTCTGGGCGATCCTCTCCGTGCTGCGCAGCGGTGCCTCGTTCGCCATCCTCGACCCGAGCTATCCGGCGGACCGCATCGCCGACTGCCTCGCGGTGGCCCGCCCGAGCGCCTTCCTCCAGCTGGAGGGCGCCGGAGCCGTGCCGCTCGCGGTGGACACCGCGCTCCAGGGGTTCTCCCTGCACTGCCGCTTCGAGCTGCCGTCCCGGCTGGAGGACGCCCGGCACCTGGTGCCGCAGGGGGCGGAGCCGGCCAAGGCGGTCCAGGTCGGGCCGCAGGACTGCGCGTACATCGCGTTCACCTCGGGTTCCACCGGCAAGCCGAAGGGCATCCGGGGCGCGCACGGCTCCCTGACCCACTTCGTGCCCTGGATGGTGGAGACCTTCGGGCTGCGCGAGACCGACCGCTACAGCCTGCTCTCCGGCATCAGCCACGACCCGCTGCACCGCGAGGTGTTCACACCGCTGGTCACCGGCGCCACGATCTGCGTGCCCGACCGGCTCGACATCGAGACCCCCGGCCGGCTGGCGCAGTGGTTCCGTACCGCGCAGGTCTCGGTCAGCCACATGACGCCTCCGATGGCGCGCCTCTTCGACCAGCTGTCGGTCGCTCCGGGCACGCTGCCGCTGCTGGAGCGGGTCTTCTTCCTCGGCGACACGCTGACCAGCCGTGACGTGCGGGCCATCACCCGCATGGCGGGCTCGGCGACCTGCGTCAACCTCTACGGCTCCACCGAGACGCAGCGCGCGGTCGGCTACTACGTGGTGCCCGCGGCCCACGGCGTCGCCGACACCGACCCGGGTGTCACCTACCCGCTCGGCCGCGGCATGAAGGACGTACAGCTGCTGGTGCTCGACGCGGCCGGGCAGCAGGCCGGGGTCGGCGAGCCGGGGGAGATCGTCATCCGCTCCCCGCACATCTCGCTGGGGTACGCCCACGACGAGGCGCTCACCGCCGCCAAGTTCGTGCGCAGCCCGTTCGGCTCCACCGAGGGCGACCGGATGTACCGCACCGGAGACCTCGGCCGCTATCTCCCCGACGGCTCCGTCACCCCCCTCGGCCGCGCCGACAACCAGGTCAAGATCCGTGGCTACCGCGTCGAGACGGACGAGGTGCAGCACGTGATCTGCGCCGCGCCCGACGTCCAGGACGCCCTGGTCATGGCGCGGGCGGACGCGAGCGGCGAGAACGCGCTGGTCGCGTACGTGGTGTCGCGGCCCGGCACCAAGGCGGTCGCCAACGAGGTGAAGGCCTTCGTCCGCAAGGCGCTGCCGGACTACATGGTCCCGGCCTTCGTCGTCGCGCTGGACGCCTTCCCGCTGACCCCGAACCGCAAGATCGACCGGGCGGCGCTCCCCGAGCCCTCGTCGGTGACCGGCGGCCACGAGGACGGACCGCGCTCGCCGCTGACCCCCACCGAGGAACTGGTGGCCGGCCTGTGGCAGGACGTGCTCGGCGCACCGGAGGTCGGTCCCGAGGGCAACTTCTTCAACCTCGGCGGCCACTCCCTGATGGCGACCCAGGTCGTCTCACGGATCCGCAAGGTGTTCGGCTGCGAGATCGCGCTGCGCACGCTGTTCGAGAAGCAGACCGTGCGGGAACTCGCCGCGTACATCGACGGCGTCGCCGGCGGCGGAAACGTCTCCCAGCCGGTCGTCCCGCTGCCCCGCACCGGCCCGCTGCCCGCCTCCTACGGCCAGGAACGCCTCTGGTTCCTCGACCAGCTGGAGGGCGACACCGGCGCCTACAACAGCGCCACGGTCGTGCGCATGCGCGGCCCGCTGGACACCGAGGCCCTCTCCGCGACCCTGGACGAGCTGGTCGCCCGGCACGAGGTGCTGCGCACCCGCCTGGTCATGGACCACGGCCGGGTGAGCCAGATCGTCGAGCCGGCCGACGAGGTCACCATGCCGCTCACGCTCGTCGACCTGAGCGGCGAGCCGGCCGAGACCGCCGAGCAGCGCTGGCCGCAGCTCGTCGAGGAGGCCGCGCGGCACCGCTTCGACCTGGCCGCGGCCCCGCTGGAGCAGGCGACCCTGATCCGGCTCTCCGCCGAGGACCACGTCTTCGTCCTCACCGTGCACCACGTCGTCGCCGACGGCTGGGGCCTGCAGATCGTGGTCCGCGACTTCGCGGCCCTCTACCAGGCACGCAGCAAGGGCGCGGCCTCCCCGCTGCCCGAGCTCGAGGTGCAGTACGCGGACTGGTCGAGCTGGCAGCGCGACCGCGTCGAAGGCGGCGACCACCAGGCGCAGCTCGACTTCTGGTGCGAGACGCTGGCCGAACCGGCGCCGCTGCTGGAGTTCCCCGGGCAGCGGCCGAGGCCCGCGGCGATGACCAACCGGGGCCTGACGGTCCGCCGGGTCATCGACGCCGACCTGGTGAGCGGGGTCCGGCACGTGGGCCGCGAGCACAACGCGACCCTGTTCATGACCCTGCTGGCGGCGTTCAACACCCAGCTGCACCGCTACAGCGGCGCCGCGGACATCGCCGTCGCCACCCCGGTGTCCACCCGCTCGGTCGAGATCGAGGACGTCGTCGGGTTCTTCGTGAACACGATCGTCTTCCGCAACAGTCTCTCCGCGGAGGAGACCTTCACCGAGCTGCTCGAACGCGTCCGGTCCACGACGCTGGCGGCCTACGCCAACCAGGACGTCCCCTTCGACCGCGTCGTCGACGTGCTCCAGCCCAACCGGGACATGAGCATGAGCCCGCTGTTCCAGGTCATGTTCACCCTGCACAACGCGCCCTACTCGGAGATCGACCTCGGCGACCTCAGGCTGGAGCGGCTGCACGCGCCGACCGGCACCGCCAAGTTCGACCTCAGCCTGGACCTGGCCGAGGAGAAGGACGGTCTGCACGCGACGCTGGAGCTCAACGCCGACCTCTTCGACACGGCGGCCGGCGAGCAGCTCCTGGACCACTTCGAGGCCCTGCTCGGCAGCATCGCCGCCGCCCCGCAGCGGTCCGTGGCCGACCTGGAACTGCGCTCGGTCACCGAGGCCGCGTCCCAGGACGCCCTGAGCGCCGGTCCCGAGGCCTTCACACCGAGGACCACGGCCGAGGCGCTGGAGCACTGGGCCCGGCAGACCCCGGACGCCCCCGCCGTCGTGGACGGCGCCACCGTCTGGACCTACCGCGAACTGCGGGACCGGGTGGCGGCGCTCGCCGAACGGATCTCCACGGCGGCCACCGGCCCCGAACCGGCCGTGGTGGTGTGCGCCGGGCGCTCGGCCCGGCACATCGCCGCCGCCCTCGCCTGCGGCGCGGCCGGCGCGACGTACGTGCCGGTCAGCCCGGCCGTCCCGGACCGGCGGATCGCCACCATGCTGGAGCGTCTCGGCGAGGTCGTCGCCGTCACCGACGACGAGCAGGCGGCCCGCATCGCCGCCCTGCTCGGCGAGGCCCGCGGCACCCACCTGGTGCTGGACGACTCCGTCTCGGCCGGCCGCCCGCTCGACGCGGACGAGACGCACCCGGCGCGGCGCGCCTACGTCATCTTCACCTCCGGTACGACCGGTGAGCCGAAGGGCGTGGAGATCGAACAGGCCGGTCTGCTCAACCACCTGGAGCTGATGGCGCACGACCTGGAGCTGTCCTCGGGCGACGTCGTCGCGCAGACCGCCTCGCAGTCGTTCGACATCTCCGTCTGGCAGATGCTCGTCGCGGTGATGCGCGGCGCGACCACCGTGGTCAGCGACGACGACACCAGCCGCGACGCCGGGGCGCTGCTCGCCCTCGTCAAGGAGCGCGGCGTCACCGTGCTCCAGCTGGTGCCCGGCATGATCAGGGCGCTCCTGGAGCACGCGGGCCGGGAGGGAGCCGACGAGGGCGGCCTCGCGAGCCTGCGCTTCCTGATCGCCACCGGCGAGGCGCTGCCGCCGGACCTCGCCGCCGACTGGCTGCGCCGGTTCCCCGGGATCCCGATGGTCAACGCCTACGGTCCCGCGGAGTGCTCGGACGACACCCACATCGCGGTGCTGTCCACCCCGCCGCCGACCGACCGCGCGGTCCCGCTCGGCAGCCCCGTCGCCGGCGTGACCTCGTACGTCCTCGACGCGCAGGGACGGCGCCTGCCGTTCGGTCTGCCGGGCGAACTCGCCATCGGCGGCCCGGTGGTGGGACGCGGCTACCTCGGTGACCCGAGGGCCACCGCGGACCGGTTCGTCCCCGACCCGTACTCGGACGTTCCCGGTGCCCGGCTGTACCGCACCGGCGACCGGGTGAGGCTGCACGCCGACGGCCGGCTGGAGTTCCTCGGCCGGCTCGACGACCAGCTCAAGATCCGCGGCTTCCGCATCGAGGCGGGCGAGGTCGAGACGGCCCTGTGCGAGCTGCCGGCCGTGCGGGAGGCGGCGGTCGTCCTGCGGGACTGCGACGGCGAGCCGACGCTGGTCGCCTGCGTCGTCGGCACCGAACGCGACCCGGCCGTCCTGGCCGCCGCGCTCGGCACCCGCCTGCCGCGCTACATGGTCCCCACCGGCTACGTCTTCGCCGACCGGCTGCCGCGCACCCCCAACGGCAAGGTCGACCGGAACGCGCTCCAGCGGGGCGAGGTGACCGTCGAGCGGGTCCGCCGGCGCTTCGAGGAGCTGTCCGGTCCGACCGAGCGGCTCGTGGCCTCGGTCTTCGAGGAGCTGCTCGCCACCCCGACGGTCGGCGCGCTGGACGACTTCTTCACCCTGGGCGGCCACTCGCTGCTCGCCACCCGTCTGGTGGCCGAACTGGCCGCACAGACGGACATCGAACTGCCGCTGCGCACCGTCTTCGAGCAGCCCACCGTGCGCGGAGTCGCACAGGCCCTGGAGGAACTCCAGCTGGCCGGGCTGAGCGAGGCCGAGCTCCTCGAACTCGAGGTGCTGCTCGACGGCGTGACCGACGACCAGGCACGCGAACTCCTCGCGGCCGGCGAGGAGAGGGACGCATGATCCGGGAAGCCGCCACCGAGCGGGAGACGTCTCAGGGCCTGTCCGCGGCCAAGCGGGAGCTGATGGCCTCGCTGCTGCTGGCCCGCGGCAGGCAGCGGGCCGCGGCGCGCACCATCCGCCGCCGCGACCCCGAGCAGCCCTGCCTGCTCTCCCGTGGCCAGGAGCAGCTGTGGGTCGCCGAGTCCCTCGCGGACGGCCGGCCGCTGTACAACGTGCCCTACGGCGTACGGCTGCGCGGTGCGCTCGACGTCACCGCGCTGAAGGCCGCGCTCGACGGGCTCGTCGCCCGCCACTCCGTCCTGCGCACCGTCTACCGGCAGCGGCCGGACGGCGGCCTGGAGCAGGTCGTCCTGCCGGCCGCGCCGGTGGCGCTGCCGGTCGAGGAGGCCGACGGCGAGGAGGCCGCGCTGGCCGCCGCGCAGCGTGAGGCGGCCCGGCCGCTCGACCTGGCGGCCGGCCCCGTGATCCACGGACGGCTGTTCCGGATCGCCGCCGACGACCACCTCCTCGCGCTGGTCGTGCACCACATCGCGACCGACGCCTGGTCGGTGGGCGTCCTCCTGGAGGACCTCGCCGAGCTGTACGACGCGGCCCGCGAGGGCCGTTCGCCCCGGCTGCCCGAGCTCGGCATCGACTACGCCGACGCGGCGGCGCACGAGCGGGCCCAGGAGCCCGAGGACTTCGGCTGGCTGGTCGCGCAGTGGCGCGAGCAGCTGGCCTGGGCCCAGCCGCTCGGGCTCTCGCCGAACGGGGACCGCGGCACGGCCCGCACCGGCAGGCGCATTCGCTGCCAGTGGGACGGGCAGTTCGGCCGCGAGCTCCAGCGCACCGCCGAGGCGCACCGCACGACCGTCTTCAACGTGATGCTCACCGCGTTCGCGGTGCTGCTGAACCGGTACACCGGCACCTCACGGTTCGCCATCGGCACGGTCATGGCCAACCGGAACCGGCAGACCGAGCGCCTGGTCGGCTACTTCGCCAACACCGTCCCCGTGGTCGCCGACCTGTCCGACGGGGCCGGCAGCCTGGGCGACGTCCTGGCCGGGATCACCCGCGAGTCGCTGTGGGCGCGCGAGCACCAGATCCCGTTCGACGTGCTCGTCGACAAGGTCGCGCCGCAGCGCACGCTCGCCGAGAGCCCGCTGTTCGAGGCCATGTTCGTCTTCAACAACGGCCCCGGTCACGAGATGCGGCTGCGGGACCTGTCCCTGACCCCCACCCATCTGCACTCCGGGACGGCCAAGTTCCCCCTGGACCTGTCCTGCGCGGTGACGGACGACGAGGTCATGGTCTCGCTCGAGTTCGACGAGTCGGTGCTGGACGGCGCCGCCGCCGAACGGCTCCTCGGCCACTACCGGCGGCTGCTCACCGGGCTGATCGAGACCCCGGACGTCCATGTCGACAACGCGGACCTGCTCACCCCCGACGAGTGGCGGCTGGTCGTCGACGAGTGGAACCGTACGGGCGAGGAGTATCCCGAACACGCCACCGCCCACGGCCTGTTCGAGCAGTGGGCGGACCTGGAGCCGGACGCCGTCGCCGTGGTCTGCGGCGACGAGGCGGTGAGCTACGCCGAACTCGACGCGCGTGCCAACCGGCTCGCCCGTCTGCTGCTCGCACAGGGCTGCGGCCGCCACGAGCGGGTCGGTGTCTGCCTGGAGCGGGGCATCGACCTGGTCGTCACCCAGCTCGCCATCGCCAAGGCGGGTGCGGGCTACGTCCCGCTCGACCCGGGCTACCCGGCCGAGCGCCTCCAGTGGATGCTGGCGGACTCCGGCGCCCGCCTCGTCGTCACCCGGGACGACCGGCTCGCCGGCGACGGCGTCACCGCCGTCGACCCCGCCTCCGCAGGGACCTTCCCCGCGACCAGGCCCGAGCGCGAGGTCCGCCCGGACGACCTGCTGTACCTGATCTACACCTCGGGCTCGACCGGTCTGCCCAAGGGCGTGCTGCTCGACCACCGGGGCCGCGTCAACAACTTCACCGACTTCAACCGGCGCTTCCTCGTCGGCCCCGGCGACAAGGTCCTCGGTGTCTCGGCACTGGCCTTCGACATGAGCGCGTACGACGTGTTCGGCACGCTCATGGCGGGTGCGACCGTCGTGTTCCCTGCGCCCGAGGACGAGCGTTCCCCGCACCGCTGGATCGAGACGATCGAGCGCGAGTCCGTCACCGTGTGGCACTCGGTACCGGCGCTGTTCGGGCTGCTCGTCGAGGAGTGCGAGATCCGTGGCGGAGAGCGGCTGCCGATCCGGCTGGTCCTGCTCGGCGGCGACTGGATCCCGCTGGCGCTCCCGCAGCGGGCCACCGCGCAGCTGATCCCCTCGGCGCAGCTGGTGAGCATGGGCGGCGCCACCGAGGTCTCCATGGACTCGACGATCCATCTGATCGGGGAGGTGCTGCCGGAGCAGCGCAGCATCCCGTACGGCGCGCCGATGGCCAACCAGACCTCGTACGTCCTCGACGCGTCGCTCTCCCCGCTGCCCGTCGGGGTGCCCGGCGAGCTGTACCTGGGCGGGGTCGGGGTCGGCTGGGGCTACCACAACCGGGCCCGGCTGACCGGCGAGCGCTTCCTGCCCGACCCGTTCAGCCCGGTCCCCGGGGCCCGGATGTACCGCACCGGCGACCGCGCCCGCTGGATGCCGGACGGCGACCTCGAACTGCTCGGCCGCATCGACTTCCAGATCAAGATCAACGGCTACCGGGTCGAGACCGGCGAGATCGAGGCGGCCCTGCGGGAGGTCATCGGCGGCGGCTCCTGCCTGGTCGCGGCCCATGGCCCGCGGGACGGCGCGAAGACGCTGGTGGCCTACCTGGTGGCACCGCCCGGCGGGGAGGTCCCCGACGACGCCGAGCTCAAGCGGCAGCTGTCGGCGAGCCTGCCCCAGCACATGGTGCCCACCGCGTTCGTCCGCATGGACTCCTTCCCGCTCACCCACAACGGCAAGGTCAACCGCCGCGAGCTGCCGGCGCCCACGGCCACCGCCCTGACGGGGCGCGGAGCGGGCACCGACACCGAGCGGGCCCTGGTGACGCTCTGGCGCGAGGCGCTGGGCCGCGACGACGTCCCGGTCGACATCGGGTTCTTCACCCTGGGCGGCAACTCCATCGCCGTCATCCGCATGGTGAGCGCCGCCCGCCGCGCGGGGATCGAGATGACCCCGCGCATGGTGTTCGCCCACCAGACGATCGAGGCCCTCGCGAAGGCGGTCGACGAGCGCGAGGCCTCCGCCCCCAACGCCCCGGCGAGCCGGACCCGGTCCGACGAGCCCGCGGTGACGCCCGGCCAGCACCACATGCTCGACGTGCTGGAGTCCTCCCCGGTGCCCGGGCTGTACCAGATGCAGTCCACGACGGAGCTGCCCTTCGAGATCGACCCCGACCTCTTCCGGGTCGCCTGGCACCGGCTCACCGCCCGCCACCCCGCCCTGCGCACCGGCTTCCGGCGCGACGGCGACGGCGCCTGGACCCCGGTGGTCGCCGACCGGCTCGACCCGGCGATCGAGGTGCTGGACTGGAGCGGCCACGAGCCGGACGCCGTCGCCGACGAGCTGATCGCCCTCCTGGAGGCCGAACGCGTCACGCCCTTCGACGTGTCCGAGCCGCCGCTGTGGCGGGTGTGGCTGGTGCGCGGCCCCTCCACCTGGTGGCTCGGCCAGATCCAGAGCTATCTGCTGGCCGACGGCTGGTCGAACCTGGTGCTGCTCGACGAACTCCTCGCGCTCTACCTCGCGGCCCTCGAAGGCCGCGAGGCCGACCTCCCGCCGGTCCCCGAACTCGGCGCCGCCGAGGACACCGACCCCGAGGCGGACCGCGCCTTCTGGCAGAGCCGGCTCGCCGGGGCGCTGCCGTCGCGGCTCGCCGCGGAGCCCGGCCGGCTGGGCCCGTCCCGCTTCACCCGGGTGTCGGACCGGCTGGACCCGGCCGTCGCCGACGCGCTGCGCGAGCGGGCCGCCGGCCACGGGCACACCTTCTCGACCCTGGCCTGCGCGGGCTGGGCGCTGCTGGCCGCCTCGCGCCTGGAGCGCGCCGACGTCACCGTCGGCGTGGTCTCGGCCGGCCGCGACCGGGCCGTCGACGGTCTGGAACGGGCGGTCGGCCTGTTCATCGCCGCCCTGCCGGTCCGGGTCGAGGTCGACCGGGACGAGACCCTGACCGCCCTGTTCGACCGCTTCCAGCTGGCCCGCGTCGAGGACGCCGAGCACACCTCGGTGCCCACCGGCGCACTCCAGCGGATGGGCGCCGACGAAGGACCGCTCTTCGACTCGGTGGTCGTCGTCGCCAACTACCCGGTCTCCTCGGCCCTGCGCGCCCAGCAGTCCGCGAGCGTGCAGCGGGGCGCCGAGAGCGACGGCACCCGCAACCAGACCGAGTACGCCCTCCGCCTGGACGTCACCGACGACGCCGAACCCCGTATCGCCCTGTCGTACTACGGCGACCGCATCGCCGACACCGAAGCCCGGCGGCTCCTCGACGACTACCTCGCGCTGCTCGCCGCCGTCGCCCGTACACCTGCCGCCACCGTCGGCCAGGTGCTCCCGCTCGCCCACCCCTCGATTGGAGACCTCCGATGACGGTTCTGGCAGATCTGACCACCTCTACCCAGGTGTTCGAGACCCGAGAGTCCGCTGTCCGCTCGTACTGCCGGGCGTTCCCCGTCCTCCTCACCTCGGGCCGCGGCACCACTCTGGTCGCCGAGGACGGCACGGAGTACGTCGACTTCTTCTCCGGCGCCGGCGCCCTCAACTACGGCCACAACCACGACCACATCAAGCGCCAGGTCATCGCCCACCTGGAGGGCGACGGGCTGCTGCACGCGCTCGACTTCCACACGGCGGCCAAGCGCGAGTTCCTGGAGCGCTTCGGCCGGGAGATCCTGGAGCCGCGCGGACTGCCGCACCGGGTCCAGTTCTGCGGCAGCACCGGCACCGACGCCGTCGAGGCTGCGCTGAAGCTGGCCCGCAAGCACACCGGCCGGACCCAGGTCATCGCCTTCTCCGGCGCCTACCACGGCGTCAGCCGCGGCAGCCTCGCCGCGACCGCGGACCTGTCGCTGCGCAAGGTGGCCGGCACCCACCTCGGCGACGTCACCCACCTGCCCTTCCCGGTCGGCCCGCGCGGCCCGTTCCCGACCATGGACCTCCTCGAGCAGTTCCTCAGCGACGACCTGTCCGGCGTCGACCTGCCCGCGGCGGTGATCCTCGAAGTCGTCCAGATGGAGGGCGGCGTCTACCGGATCCCCGACGCGGACCTGCGGCACCTGCGCGACATCTGCGACCGGTACGGCATCGTGCTGATCGCCGACGAGATCCAGGCCGGCTGCGGCCGGACCGGCGGCTTCTTCTCCTTCGAGCAGGCCGGGGTCGTCCCCGACCTCATCACCGTCTCGAAGTCCATCGGCGGCATGGGCCTGCCGATGTCGCTGCTGCTCATCCACGAGGGCTTCGACTCGTGGCAGGCCGGTGACCACCCGGGCACCTTCCGCGGCAACCAGCTGGCGTTCGTCGCCGCCTGCGCGGCCCTCGACCTGTGGCAGAGCCCGGCCTTCCTCGACCAGGCCCGCAACGGCGCCGAACTGCTGCGCACCTTCTGGCTGGACCACCCGCTGCCCGGCGTCGAGGTGCGCCCCGAGGGCCACGCGATCGGCATCGACCTGACCCACGCCGGCGGCCGCCGGGCCGCGGACGACGTGGTGGCCTACTGCTTCGAGCGCGGGCTGATCGTCGAGTCGACCGGCCGCGACAAGGCCGTCCTCAAGCTGCTTCCCGCTCTGACCATGGAGCTCGACGTGCTCCGGTACGGCTGCGAGCTGATCCACGAGGCGCTGCGCGTGGCGCTGTCCCGGTGACGCGGCCCGCCCTCTCGACCACCCCCACCCCACAGGACACAGGAACAGGACCCGTCATGACCATCAACCCGCCCGAGCAGGACGAGGCCGTCGCCGGAACGTTCTTCCCCGAGGCCACGGTGAAGACCGACGCGATCGACCGGATCCACGCGCCCAACCCCGAGGAGTTCAAGCGCGAGTACGTCTACAAGCGCAAGCCCGCCGTCATCACCGGCCTGATGGACTCCTGGCCGGCCATGGAGCGCTGGAGCCTGGACTACTTCCGCGAGCACTTCGGCGACCTGGACATCCACGCCAACCTCCAGCGGCTCGACAACGAGCTGATCCTCGGCAACGTCGGCGGCTTCCGCGGGATGAAGCTGTCCAAGCTTCTCGACGAGATCGAGAACAACACCGACGAGGGCCGCGCCTACTACCTGCGGGCCTACCCCGTCCACCGGATGGTGGAGCACCACCCGGCGCTCGCCGACGACTACGACCTCCCGGACCTGGCGCCGAACTGGGCCGACATCCGCTTCAAGGCCGACTGGAAGACCGGCACGGCCAACCCCGCCAAGCTGCTCGGGCTGTACCTCGCCAAGACCTTCCTCAACCGCGGCGGCGGCAAGGGCGCCCCGCGCGCCACCGTCTCCTCCCGGGTCGCGGCCGTCATGTTCATCGGCAGCAAGGGCACCGTCACCCCCTTCCACAGCGACGGCATGCAGACCGCGGCCTACCTGAGCCAGGTCGTCGGCCGCAAGCGCTGCTACTTCGTCTCCCCCGACCAGCACGAGAAGCTCTACCCGCGCCCGTTCCGCCGCCAGTTCGGCATGGCCCAGGTCGACTACCGCCGCCCCGACCTGACGCGCCACCCGCGCTTCAAGGACGTGGTCGTGGAGGAGACCGTCCTGCACCCGGGCGAGACCCTGTACGTCCCCAGCGGCTACTGGCACGCCATCGAGGCCATGGACACCTCGATCTCGTACAGCCACCAGATCGTCGGCGAGGACAACGCGCTCGGCTGGCTGACCTGCATCCCCGAGCGCTACCTGGCGCAGATGTACTTCAAGTCCCAGGGCGGTCTGCGCAACGTGACCGGCGCCAAGGACTGGGACGACTGGGCCTGACGGTGACCACACCTGCGAGCACGGCCACCCCCGCGGGCCGGAACCTGCTGCGGGACCGCGACTTCCTGCTGTTCGCGGGCGGCCAGGGCGCCTCGGCACTCGGCGACGCGCTGAGCAAGACCGCCCTGCCGCTGCTGGTCCTGGCCCTCACCGGCTCCGGACTGCACATGGGTCTGATCGCCATGCTGTCGGCGCTGCCCATGATGCTGCTGGGCGTCCCCGCGGGCGCCTGGGCCGACCGCTTCGACCGGCGGCGGATGATGCTCTGGTCGGACGTCGGGCGCGCCCTGCTGGTCGCCGCGGTGCCACTGGCCGCGGTGCTCGGTCTGCCGATGCTGCCGGTGCTGTACGCGATCGCCGTGCCGGTCGGCGCGCTGTACGCCGTCTTCGAGGCGGCATGCCTGTCCTGCGTACCGTCGCTGGTCGGCCGCGAACGGCTCGGCGAGGCCAACTCGCTGCTGTCGATCGGCAACGCCCTCGGCTACATCGCCGGACCGGCGCTCGCCGGTGTGCTGGTGACGGGCATCGGCGGCGCCGGCACCCTGGGGGTCGACGCGCTCACCTTCGCGGTGTCGGCACTCACCCTGATGCTGATCCGCCGCCCGCTGCAGACCGCGCGGGAGCAGACGCCCGCCCCGATGCGCCGGCAGGTCCTGGAGGGGTTCCGGTTCATCGCCGGGCACCGGCTGCTGCGGGCGGCGCTGCTCTACTGGGCGGCGATCACCTTCTTCACGTCGCCGATCATCATCTGCGCCACGTACTTCATCCGCGAGGACCTCGGCTGGTCGCCCGGCGTGCTGGGGTCGATCATCGCGGTCTACGCCGTCGGCGCGATCGCCGGCGCCGTGCTCGCCTCGCGGATCAAGGAGGCCTCCGTCGCGGTCATGTGCGCCGGCACGGTCCTCGGCAGCGTCGCCCTGCTCGTCCTGAGCGGCACCGCGTCGCTGCCGCTGGCCCTCGGTGTCGTCCTGCTCGCGGGCGGCGGGGAGTCGCTCTCCGCGATCCTCTACAGCACCCTGCGGGCGCGGCTCACCCCGGACGAACTCCTCGGCCGCGTGACCACGACCGCGCAGGTCGCCGCGTTCAGCCTGAGACCCCTCTCCGTCCTGGTGGCCGGCATCGCCCTGGAGGCGACCTCCGGCTCCATGACCCTGGCCGTGATCGCGCTCTCCTGCATCGCGATCAGCGTCGCCTTCGCGAGCCGCATCCGCCGGCTCTCCGCACCCCCCGAACCCGTGACCCCCGAACCCACCACCCCCGTAACCCCCGAACCCACCCTCACGCGTCCCGCGATCCTGAAAGCCGAAGAGGTAGCGCCATGACTGTGACCACCGCAGAGCCCGACTACGTCGTCGTCGTCAACGACCAGGAGCAGTACTCGATCTGGCGGAGCGACCGTGATCTGCCCGCCGGCTGGCAGGCCGACGGGCCGACCGGCACCAAGGACGAGTGCCTCGACCACATCGAGACGCTGTGGACCGACATGCGTCCGCGCTGCGTGCGGGGCTGACCACCCGTCATGACGTGGCTCAGACGGCTCAGCGCCGGTGACGGAACCAGCCGGATCGTCTGCCTGCCCTACGCGGGCGGCAACGGGTCGATCTACGAGAGCTGGACCAAGTGGCTCCCCCCGGAGGTGGAGCTGTGGGCGCCCTACCTCCCCGCACGCGAGGAGCGGATGCTCGAAGCACCCGTCGAGGACATGGAACTGCTCGTCGGCACCCTGCTCGACGAGCTCGGCGGGGACGAGCGGCCGACCAGCCTGTTCGGGCACAGCTTCGGCTCACTGGTCGCCTACGAACTGGCCCGCCGGCTCCAGAAGCGCTCGCTCCCGGTCCGCGCTCTGGTCGCGTCCGGGATGCCGGCGCCCCAGACACTGCCCCCCAGGTCCGTGCCCACGGACGCCGAGATCCTCGCCAGCCTCCGTTCCCACGGGGTGGCACCGGCGGAGTTCTTCCAGCAGCCCGAACTCCTCGAACTCGTCATGCCCGGCATCCGCGCCGACTACGGCATGGCGATGGGCTACCGGTACCGGGAGGGCGAGAAGCTCTCGGCCCGGGTCTTCGCCCTCGGGGGCACCGAGGACGCCCAGGTACCCGCCGAGGCCCTCGCGGCCTGGGCGGAGCTGGCCCAGGGCGACTGCCCGACCCGGATGTGGCCCGGCGGGCACATGTACCTGCTGAGCCACGTCGAGGACGTCGCCACATTCGTGATCAACAGCCATAGGCAGTCAATCGAAGGATGAACATGGAAACGCGCAGGATCACCGTCCCCGGCGGCACGCTCCGGACCGCCGTCAGCGGCGCACCGGCCGGCCCCGCCGCCGTCATGGTCCACTCCGGCATCGCCCACTCACAGATGTGGACACCGCTGATGCGGGCGCTGGAGGACGAGATGTACGGCATCTCCTACGACTGCCGCTGCTTCGGTGAGTCCACCACGACGCTCGACGGAGAGTTCTCCGACATCGACGACCTCGGACACGTGCTGGACGCCTACGGACTGGAGTCCACCTACCTGGTGGGCGAGTCACGAGGGGCGCGGCTGGCCATCGACTTCGCGCTGGCCCATCCGGAGCGGGTCCGCGGGCTGTTCCTGCTCGCCCCCGACATCTCCGGGTACGACACCCCGGTCACCGACGCCGAGCGCCCGCTGTTCGAGGCGGTCGAGGCGGCCGAGGAGGCCTGGGACACCGCCGAGGCGGCCGACACCGCCCGGGCGGTCGAGGAACTCATCGCACACGAGGTACGGCTCTTCGTCGACGGACCGGGCCGCGCACCCGCGCCCGGGCGGGACGCCGTACGGGAGGCGGTCGCCGACATGCTCCGCCTCAACTACACGCAGCAGAAGGACACCCCGGACTTCGTGAAGGCCGAGCCCGCGGCCGAACGGCTGGAGAAGCTCGACCTCCCCGTCCGCGTGCTGGTGGGCGACGAGGACACCGCCGGCATGCGCGCCATGGCCGAGGAGATCGAGCGCGCCTGCCCGCGGGCCGGGCTCGTCCGGGTCCCCGACGCCGCGCACGCGCTCACGCTGGAGCACGAGGACACCGTCGTACGCGAACTGCGCACGTGGTGGCGCGAGATGCAGCGGACGCCGGAGACGGCCGCCTAACCATGGAAAGGGTCATGCGGTGAGCATGCTGAAGTCCCGGCCGCGTGCGGTCGACGCTCCTCCGTCCGTACCGCCGCCGGCGGGCGCCACGCCCTCCCGGCTCGGTGCGAGGCGGTTCGCGGGCACCTGGGCGGTCCTGGTCCTGCTCCTGGCCGTCTCCTTCTCGCTGGCGCACGGGGCGACCCGGCCGGCGCCCGACCGGGAGGCCGGCCGTGGCGCACTGGCCACCGCCCAGCAGCTGGAGGACCTCGGCACGCGGGTCGCGGCGAGCCCGCAGCTCTCCGACGCGCTCGACCTCGTCTCCCGTGACCTGAAGGCGATCGAGGGCCTGGAGGTGGAACGGCAGCGCGCCTCGGGCTCGTACCGCTTCCACGACCGCGCCGTCGACTACGGCGTCGAGAACGTGATCGCCCGCCAGCCCGGCGACGTGGACGACGCCCTGCTGGTGAACGTCCACGTCGACTCGGCGATGGAGGGCCCCGGCGCCGCCGACGACGGCATCAACGTCGGCGCGGTGCTCCAGGCCGCCCGCCAGCTGGCCGGACAGGACCACCACCGCACGGTCATCTACCTGTTCAACGGCGGCGAGGAGGTCGGCCTCACCGGCGCCGACGCCTTCACCCGGCACCCGTGGGCGGCGGACGTCCGCTGGTTCCTGAACCTGGAGGCCGTCGGATCGGGCGGACTGCCCATCCTGTTCCAGTCGGGCGAGGACGACGGCCGGCTGATCGAGCTGGCGGGCAACACCGCACGGCCCTACGGCTCGGTCCTCGGCCAGTGGCTCTTCCAGGCGGGCCTCATCAACTCCGACACCGACAGCCGGGTGTGGCGCGCCCAGGGCTGGTCGGGGCTCGACTACGCCCTCTTCGAGGACGGCTACCGCTACCACACGCCGAACGACCGGGTCGCCGGGATCGGCTCCGGTTCGGCGCAGGCGGTGACCGACCTGACCGTCCGGTTCGCCTCCGACGTGACCGGGGCCGCCGATCTGGGAGAGCCGAAGCCCGCCCCGTACTACTTCGACGTGCTGTCGCGCTGGTGGGTGACCCTCGACCCGCTGCTGGCCGAGACCGGCACCCTCGCGCTGCTGCTGGCCCTGGCCGCACTGACCTGGCGGGCCTGCCGGGTCTGGGGCGTCCGGCCCGGCCGGGTGGCCGCCACCGCGGGCGTCGCGCTGCTCGGTCTCCCGGCGGCCGTGCTCACGGGCGTCGTGCTCGGCGCGGCACAGTCCCTCGTAGGACCGCACTCCTGGTTCGCGCATCCGTGGCTGGTGTACGGGGTGACCCTGCCCCTCGTCGTCCTCGGCGCGCTCGCGCCCCAGCTGCTCCTGGAGCGCAGGCGCCGTCGCCGCACCTCGGAGGGAACCCGGCGGCCGGCGGCCCGCATCTCCCTTCTCGGCAACGCGTGGGCGGTCGCCCTGCTGGGCGCCCTCACCGCCTGGCTCGGTGTCGGGCCCGGCTATCTGCTGTGGATCGCCTCCGCCCTGCTGGCCGTGTCGATCGGCGGGTTCCTGCTGCTGCCGGGCCCCTGGCGGGCGGTGCCGCTGCTGGTGAGCGCGTTCGTGTCGTTCGTGCTGATCGCCCAGTTCGCCCGGAACCTGTTCGAGCTGGCGGTCCCGATGATGGGCCGGCTGCCGGCCGCCATCCCGATGGACGCGGTCGTCGCCGTGGCCTGCACCCTGGTCGCCGTCCCGCTGGCGCTGATCCTCGCGCCGTTCGCCGTCCACGCGGGCCGCCCGCCGCGCCGGACCGGCCTCGCCCTGGTGGCCTACACCGCCTGCGGGCTGCTGGCCGTCGGTCTCGTCCCGCCGTACGACAGCGCGCACCCCAAGCTGGTCAGCCTCTTCCAGGAGCAGACCGACGGCAAGGACCCGCGGATCGTGCTGGAGGGCCGCGACTACCTCACGCCCGAGAAGCTGGGCATCGTCGACCAGGTGGCGGGCGACACCGGGCTGCGGGTCCGCGACGGCGCGCTCGCCGCGCGGAAGGTGCCCGTACCGGAGGGGACCGTCTCCTTCGACACCGCCGGCACGACCGCACCCGTGCGGATCACCGTCGGCGCCAACCGTGCGGAGCTGGTCAGGATCACGGTGACGGGCCCCGGCCTCTCCGTCGGCGGCCGGCCCTTCGAGGGCGGCGAGGCGGTGGTCGACGTCGTCGGCCGCTTCGACGGCCACACGGTGACGGTCGACCGCTCGGGCCCCGTCGAGATCCAGGTCGACCAGGTGTTCCTGCGGACCGGCGAGGACGCCGAGAAGGCGCTGGCGGCGCTGCCGGAGTGGACGGTGGGGCACGCGAGGACGCTCGTCACGCGCACCTACGCGGATCCCCGTTCCTGACACGGGCCCGGTACGGCGGTGGGGCCGGGGGCGGTGGTCGTACGACCATCACCCCCGGCCCCACCTGCCGTGTCAGACGCCCTCGGTCCACGCCTCCGGCAGGCGGTAGTCCAGGTCGGCCTCGACGGTCGCCACGTCCATCTGGGCCTTCTGCAGCGAACCGGAGAAGTCCCAGTTCATCGACTGCCAGCGGGTGAACTGGTCGAGCACCCACACACCGGACTGGCGGCTGCCGTTGCCGGACTTGCCGTTCCCGCCGAACGGCAGGTGGGCCTCCGCGCCCGAGGTGGAGTTGTTCACGCTGACCATGCCGGCCCCGACGCCCTCCCGGAACCGGAACGCGGTGGCCGGGTCGCTGGTCCAGACGGCGGCGGAGAGGCCGTAACCCGAGGCGTTGGCCAGCTCGATCGCCTCGTCGAGCGTCCGGTACGTGGTGACCCCGACGATCGGCCCGAAGGTCTCCTCCAGGAAGATCCGGTCCGTGGACCGGACCCCGTCCACCAGCACCGGGTGGTAGTACAGGCCGTCCGACGGGTCGCCGACGAAGCCCTCCCGGGGCGCGTCGGCCGTGATCCTGCCGACGGCGCTCGAACCCAGGACCGTGTGGTGGCTTTCGATCCAGCCCAGCGCGGACTCGTAGGAGCGGGCGAACTTCTCGTCCAGCAGGGGCCCGTAGACGACGCCCTCGGACGGTTCGCCCACCGGCGCGGTCCGCACCGCCTCGGCGAACCGGCGCACGAACTCGGCGTGCACGTCCTCGTGCGCGATGACGGTCCCCAGCGAGGTGCAGCGCTGGCCCGCCGTGCCGTAGCCGGAGAAGAGCGCGGCCTGCACGGCCAGGTCGAGATCGGCGTCGGGCGCGACGACCATCGGGTTCTTGCCACCGAGCTCCAGGCACGGCGTCTGGAGGTGACGGCCGCACAGCTCGCCGATCTTCCGGCCGACCAGGGTCGAACCGGTGAAGCCGACCTTGTCCACCAGGCCCTCGCCCAGCGCGGCCTCCAGGCCCCCGAACGTCGTCTCGCCGTCGGCGTAGACCAGGTTGAGGACACCGGCCGGCACGCCCGCCCGCCAGGCGAGCTCGGCCAGGGCGCGCGCGGTCGCCGCGGCGTACTCGGCGGGCTTCCACACCACCGCGTTGCCGCACAGCAGCGCCGGGGCGAAGTACCAGGACGGAACCGCCACCGGGAAGTTCCCCGCGGTCACGATGACCGCCACACCGACCGGCATGCGGTAGGTGAACAGCTGCTTGTCGGGCATCTCGGACGGGACCGTGTGCCCGTAGAGACGCCGGCCCTCACCGAGGAAGAAGTCGCAGGTGTCGATGATCTCCTGGACCTCGCCGAGCGCCTCGGCGTACGTCTTGCCCACCTCGCGGGTGATCAGCCGGGCGAGGCCTTCCTTGTTCGCCTGTACGAGGCGCCCGAAGGCCCCCACGACCTGGCCGCGCACCGGGGCCGGCACCCGCGCCCACTCGCGCTGTGCCCGCCGTGCCGCCGCGCAGGCGTCCCGCATCTGTCCCGCGTCGGCCAGCTCGACCTCGGCGACCACGTCGCTCAGGCGTGCCGGGTTTCGGGAGATATAGGTGACACCGCTTCCGGGGGTCTCCTTGCCGTCGATCACCGAGTTCAGCGCAGTCGGAGCCGCCACCTGGAATTCCTCTCACCATGTCGAATGCGGGCGCGAGTATAGCCCGTTGACGTGCGCGGATCCGGGGTGCGAAAGCGGAAGCGGACCGTCAGCGGACCCGTCGGCTCAGCCACGGGGTGAGGGTGTCGTCCAGGACGAGCTCCTTGTACGTCTCGTCCCCGGGCAGGGGCACGACCAGCCACCAGCCGGGCGGGAAGAACCTGCCCTTCACATACGCCAGTCCGCCGTGGACCGAGCGGACGAAGGCCGGGACGGAGTCGCGGGGGATGTCCTCGAAGTCCACGCCGTCGACACGGATCCTCGCGTCGTCCTCGGGGAAGATCTGGACGGTGACCGCCGGGGCACCGCCGAGCTCGACGAAGGCCTCGTGCGGGAGCGAGCCGTCCGGGTCGAGGACGGCGAAGGCGCCCGCGGAGGTCCGCCGGGAGGTCTGGTCGGCACCGATGTCGTCGGTGACCGTCATCTCCAGGTCGTACTCCCGGGCGATCTCGCGGATCGCGGTGACGGCCGACTCGGTGGTCGGAAGATGAGGATGCGTCATGGGAACGATCATGCCCTGGCGCGGGCCGCTCCGGGCGGTTCAGCCGTTTCCGGGGAAGCGGAGGAACTCCGGGGGGACGGCGTCGGCCAGCCAGACACCGTTGGCGCTGACGTGGAAGACATGGCCGGCCCGGTGCATCGCGCCGGCGTCCACGCTCAGGACCACCGGGCGGCCCCGGCGGGCTCCGACCCGGGTCGCGGTCTCCCGGTCGGGGGAGAGGTGGACGTGGTGGCGGGCCATGGGCCGCAGGCCCTCCGCCCGGATGGCGTCCAGCCGGGCGGCGACCGTACCGTGGTAGAGGTACGCGGGCGGCTCCGCGGCCGGCAGGCCGAGGTCCACCTCGACGGTGTGGCCCTGGCTGGCGCGGATCCGCGATCCCTCGACCGCGAAGCGCTTCTTGTCGTTGGAGGCGACGACATGGTCCAGCTCGGCGCGGGTGATCGGGAAGCCGTGCTCGGCCGCCGCGCCCAGGAGCGCGTCGATCTCGGTCCAGCCGTTCGCGTCGAGGACCAGTCCGATCCGCTCGGGCTGGTGCCGAAGATGCTTCGAGAGGTACTTCGACACCTTCACGGTGCGTCTCTCGTCCATCGGTCTGTTCATGGCGCCAGCATGCCGGAGGGCGGATCGGACGACCAATGAATTCCCTCCGGATGTTTGATCCACAGCGAACTTGATTTATCCACAGGGGAATTGGCGATTCTGTGGACAACTCGCGTGATTTATCGACCCATTTGGTCTACTCCGCTCTCTTCATGGTGATTTGAGGCCAGTGCATCCAATGTCCTTGTCTGTACTTCGCGTTCGGCGGCCGCGGTGACGAACGCCGCCACGTTCTCGGCGCCAACCAGCCCCTGCACGGCCCGAATCGTCCCCGAAGGAAGGCTGACGGGACGCGCCTCGTCGTCGGGGACCGGCTGCGGTCCGGCGGACAGATGGTGCTGGAGGTGCCGGGTGGCGAACAGGCGCATCGCACGCGCCAGTTCGGCGTCCACGGTCTGCTGGGCGAGCGGCCTCAGCCTGCGAACCATCGCCGCCGCCTCGGCCGCGTCGGCGTCCGTCGGCGGTCGGTGCTCCAGATAGCGCGCGAAGACATGCTCGGTCGTGAACTCCAGGAAACGCGAGGCGATGTGCTCGACCTGGACGCGAAGTTCCCTCAGGTGCCCGGAGATGGCCGAGAGCGGGACACCCGCCTCGTACAACTCCGCGGCCACGGACAGCTCCTGGGGGCTCGGAACGAGGAACTCGTCCTCCCGGTCCGGGATCCGCTCCAGGACACCGAGCTCGATCGCCTCCCGGATCGCGTCCTCGTCGGGCTTGCCCCCGAACGCCGCGTCCAGATCCGCCCGGGAGATCCGGTCCGCCTCCTCGTCCGTCCACGGCCCGTCCACCTCGGCGACCAGCCCCAGGACCCCGCCGAGGCCCCGCCCCGCGTCCCAGGCCTCCAGCAGCTCCTTGATCGAGGCCAGCGTGTACCCGCGGTCGAGCAGGTCCGCGATCTGCCGCAGCCGCGCCAGATGTGTGTCCCCGTACACGTTGGACCTGCCCCTGCGCTCCGGGCGGGGCAGCAGGCCCCGGTCCTGGTAGGCGCGGATCGTCCGTACCGTGGCACCGCTGTGGTGGGCCAGATCCTCGATCCGGTACTCCACCGGGGACGTCTGCGCCGAGGGCGCCCCCTGTACTGACTGCTCCGACAAAGCCACTCCCACCCGCTCGCTCCTGCCACCCGATCGCGGTCCTGCGCGGGGAGCCCTCCCGCGAGGGATGGTACGGCCGCCGACAGGGACGGGGCACGACCGGCGGCCCGCTCCAGGGCGGCCGTCCGCCGCCCGCCCGGCCGGGCCCCCGCTCGTCCCGGCGTTCAGGCGGCCGTACGGCCCCTCACGCCGGCGGCTTCAGCCGGGCTATCGCCCGCAGCGCCCTCGGGGCGAACCGCGACAGGAAGTGCGCGCCGCGCGCCTCCGGGGTCACCGGGACGACCGCCTGATCGCGCACCACGGCGCGCAGGATCGCGTCCGCGACCTTCTCCGGCGGATAGTTGCGCAGACCGTAGAGCCGGGAGGCCTTCTTCTGCCGTCGCTTCTGCTCCTCCTCGCCCACCCCGGCGAACCGGGCCGTCGCCGTGATGTTCGTGTTCACGATTCCGGGGCATATCGCCGAGACCCCGATGCCCTGGTCCGCCAGCTCGGCGCGCAGGCACTCGCTCAGCATCAGCACGGCCGCCTTGGACGTGCTGTACGCCGGCAGCGCGCGGGAGGGCTGGAAGGCCGCGGCGGAGGCGGTGTTGACGATGTGGCCGCCCTGGCCGCGCTCGACCATCTGGCCGCCGAAGATCCGGCAGCCGTGGATGACACCCCAGAGGTTGACGTCGAGGACCTTCTTCCAGTCCTCGCCGGTCGTCGCGAAGAACGAGCCCGAGAGACCTATCCCCGCGTTGTTGACGAGGACGTCGACGACTCCGTACTCGCTCGCCACCTTCGCCGCGAGCTTCTCCATCGCCTGCTCGTCGCTGACGTCGACGGTCTCGCCCCGGGCCTCGGGGGCGCCGATCAGCCGGGCCATCTCCGCCGTACGCTCCGCGCCCACGCCGTCCCGGTCGACGGCGACGATCCGCGCGCCGGCCTCGGCGAACGCGAAGGCGGTGGCGCGACCGATGCCGCTGGCCGCGCCGGTGACCAGGACCAGCCGGCCGCCGAACCGCTCGGCGTACACGGGGTCGGCCGTGCTCTTCGCCGCCGTGCTCGGTGCCTTGGTGGCCGGGTCCTCGTTCGCCCGGACGAAATCGGTGATCCAGGCGGCCAGTTGGTCGGGACGGGTGCGGGGGACCCAGTGCTTTGCGGGCAGGGAGCGCCGGGTCAGGTCGGGGACCCAGCCGGCGAGGTCGTCGTAGAGCCGCTCGGACAGGAACGCGTCGCCGGTGGGCGTGATCAGCTGCACCGGCACGTGGGCGTAGGCGTCGGCGCGCGGACGGCTCAGCCGGGGGCGGACGTTGTCCCGGTAGAGCCAGGCGCCGTGCGCGGCGTCCTGGGGCAGCGAGGGCGTCGGATAGTCGCCGGCCGGGACCTTCTCGATCCGCTCCAGGAGCCTGGGCCACCGCTTGCCGAGTGGGCCGCGCCAGGCGAGCTCGGGCAGCACGGGGGTGTGCAGCATGTACACGTACCAGGACTTGGCGCCCTGGCCCAGGAGCTGGCCGACCCTGCGCGGGGTGGGCCGGGTCATGCGCTTCTTGATCCAGTGCCCGAAGTGGTCCAGGGACGGGCCGGACATCGAGGTGAAGGAGGCGATGCGGCCCTCGGTGCGGGGGACGGTCGCGAACTCCCAGCCCTGCACCGAGCCCCAGTCGTGCCCGACCAGGTGCACGGGCCGGTCCGGGCTCACCGCGTCGGCGACGGCCAGGAAGTCGTCCGTCAGCTTCTCCAGGGTGAACCCGCCCCGCAGCGGTGCCGGCGCCGTGGACCGTCCGTGGCCCCGGACGTCGTACAGCACCACGTGGAAGCGCTCGGCGAGCCGGTGCGCGACCTCCGACCAGACCTCCTTGGAGTCCGGGTAGCCGTGCACGAGCAGGACGGTCGGCCGGCCGGCGTCGCCCAGCTCGGCGACGCACAGCTCGATCCCGCCCGTACGGACCCGGCGCTCGCGCGCCCCCTGCAACCCTGCCGTCGTGCCGCTCGGTCCCGCCGTCATCCCGCCGCCCCCTCTTCGTTCCAGCGCCGCACGTGCGGCAGGTCGTCGTCCAGCCAGAAAGCGCTCTGCTCGGGGTCCTTGGAGTCGGTGACCACGAGGATCTCCTCGAACTTCGCTCCCGTACCTCGGAATCCGAGGTGCGGCTCGACCGCCCACAACCCCGGTTGGGGCGGGTGGTCGGAGAACGTGTACGGCGACCAGAGCGGCGACCAGCCGTCGCGGTGGCCGTGGATCGCGTCGCTCGCCAGGCCCTTGAGCGACTGGGTCCCGAAGCCGAAGAGGGTGGGGGACCAGCGGCGCTCCCTGACCCGGTCGATCTTGTGGGCGATCACGCCGAAGGGATACGCGCGGTGCCGGTTGGCGTACCCCTGGCGGACCATGAGCCGGTCCACGTTCTCGTAGATCTCCCGCAGCGAGCGGCGCTCGC
Source organism: Streptomyces sp. Je 1-79 (assembly GCF_025195125.1). Classification (GTDB taxonomy): domain Bacteria; phylum Actinomycetota; class Actinomycetes; order Streptomycetales; family Streptomycetaceae; genus Streptomyces. The sequence continues at coordinate 31,244 of NZ_JAMGSL010000021.1, read as the reverse complement.
GCACTTCGGTCAGGATCAGTTCCCGGTGGGCCCGGAGGTCGGCGAGCAGCTTGTCGTGGACCGGGTTGAGGCCCAGGCAGCCCGAATAGCCGATGTCCGAGGTGTAGCCCTTGTACACGGGGGCCATGTCGAGGATGAACGGCATCCCCGCCTCCAGGCGCCGGTTCGTGGGGAAGAACTGGAGCGGGATCCTGAAGCCGACGAAGGCGGTGCGGTCGCCGAACCAGGCGAAGGGCCGGTGGAACCAGTCCCGCACGCCCCGCTCGTACAGCCAGTCGCGCTGCATCTTCGCGGCCTCGCGCTCGGTCACCCCCGGTCTGAGCTGCGCCGCGACGGCCTCCGCGCACGCGTAGGAGAGACGCTGCACTTCCCGGAACCCCCGCAGATCCGCGGTCAGTTCGCTCGTCACTGCTGAGGTCATGCCACCCGTCCGTCCCGTGAACCTAGGTGTGCGCTACGTGTTCGTAACTTGACACTGATGAATGTGACAATGCCCGGCGGCTGCGTCAAGGGGTGTGCGGCAGGCTGTGGAAAACTCGGGGGCGTGATCGGCTGACGAGCGACTTTGGTCTCGACTCCCTTACGGGTCCGTACGTCTGGAGTCGTACACGGATCGAGCCGTTGGGCTGACGACTCCTGTGGTGCACGCCACTACCGTCGAAGCGTGACTGTGATCGCCACCGAAAGCCTCAGCAAGCGGTTCCCCCGGGTGACCGCTCTCGACCGGCTCTCCCTGGACATCGGGCCCGGTGTGACCGGACTGGTGGGTGCCAACGGAGCCGGTAAGTCCACGATGATCAAAATCCTGCTCGGACTGTCCCCCGCCACGGAGGGCCGCGCCGAAGTGCTCGGCCTGGACGTCGCCACCTCCGGCGCCCAGATCCGTGAGCGCGTGGGATACATGCCCGAGCACGACTGCCTCCCGCCGGACGTCTCGGCCACCGAGCTCGTCGTCCACATGGCGCGGATGTCGGGCCTGCCCGCCACCGCGGCCCGCGAGCGGACGGCCGACACCCTGCGCCACGTCGGTCTGTACGAGGAGCGGTACCGCCCCATCGGCGGCTACTCGACCGGCATGAAGCAGCGGGTGAAGCTGGCCCAGGCGCTGGTCCACGACCCGCAGCTGGTCCTCCTCGACGAGCCGACCAACGGCCTGGACCCGGTCGGCCGCGACGAGATGCTCGGCCTGATCCGCCGGGTCTGGACCGACTTCGGCATCTCGGTCCTCGTCACCTCCCACCTCCTGGGCGAGCTGGAGCGGACCTGCGACCACGTCGTCGTCATCGACGGCGGCCGGCTGCTGCGGTCCAGTTCCACCAGCGACTTCACGCAGATCACCACGACCCTCGCGGTCGAGGTCACCGACTCCGACACCCACCCCGACGGCTCCCAGGCCGTGCGCGCCGCGCTCACCGCGGCGGGCGTCACCCTCCACGAGGGTGTCGAGGACGGGCTGCCGGGCGCCGGCCACATCCTCCTGGTGGAGGCCGCGGGCGAGGAGACGTACGACCTCGTCCGCGACACCGTCGCCGACCTCGGCCTCGGTCTCGTACGGATGGAGCAGCGGCGCCACCACATCGCCGAGGTCTTCCGCCCCGACGCCCAGCAGCAGCAGGAGGAGGTGCCGGCGCGATGAGCTCCCAGGCCCCCGAGACCACACAGATCCACAACATCGGCTACCGCAACTACGACGGGCCGCGCCTCGGCCGCGCGTACGCGCGCCGTGCCCTGTTCTCGCAGTCGCTGCGCGGCGCGTACGGACTGGGCCGCAGCGCCAAGTCCAAGGTGCTGCCGATGATCCTCTTCGCCGTCATGTGCGTGCCGGCTCTGATCATCGTCGCGGTGGCCGTCGTCACCAAGGCGTCCAAGCTGCCGCTGGACTACACCGCCTACGCGATCTACCTCCAGCTGGTGATCTGCATCTACCTGGCCGCCCAGGCCCCTCAGTCCGTCTCGCGCGACCTGAGGTTCCGCACGGTCCCCCTCTACTTCTCCCGCCCGATCGAGCGGGTGGACTACGTCCTCGCGAAGTACGGCGCGATGGCCTCGGCCCTCTTCGTCCTGACCGCCGCGCCGCTGGTGATCCTCTTCGTCGGCGCGCTGCTCGCGAAGCTGGACTTCTCCGACCAGGCCGCGGGCTTCGGCCAGGGGCTCGTCTCCGTGGCCCTGCTCTCGCTCCTCTTCGGCGGCATCGGCCTGGTCATGGCGGCACTCACCCCGCGGCGCGGCTTCGGCGTCGCCGCCGTCATCGCGACGCTGGTGATCTCCTACGGCGCGGTCTCCACGCTCCAGGGCATCGCCTACGGCACGGACAACATCGACGCCATCCAGTGGATGGGCCTGTTCTCGCCGATCACGCTCATCGACGGGGTGCAGACCGCCTTCCTCGGTGCCGCCACCTCCTTCCCCGGAGGGGAAGGCGCGGGACCGGGCGCCGGAGTCGGCGTCGTGTACCTGCTGGTCGTCCTCGCGCTCATCGCCGGCTCGTACGGGGTCCTGATGCGCCGCTACCGAAAGGTCGGGCTGTGACAACGCTCAACATCGACCACGCCTCGCGCTGGTTCGGCAATGTCGTGGCCGTCAACGACGTCACCATGACCATCGGCCCGGGCGTCACCGGTCTCCTCGGCCCCAACGGCGCCGGAAAGTCCACCCTCATCAACATGATGGGCGGCTTCCTCGCCCCCTCGACCGGCACGGTCACCCTCGACGGCGAGGCGATCTGGCGCAACGAGTCCGTCTACCGGCAGATCGGCGTCGTGCCCGAGCGGGAGGCGATGTACGACTTCCTCACCGGGCGCGAATTCGTCGTCGCCAACGCGGAGCTGCACGGCCTCGGCGACAAGGAGGCCCAGCACGCGCTGGCCACCGTCGAGATGGAGTACGCGCAGGACCGCAAGATCGCCACGTACAGCAAGGGCATGCGGCAGCGCGTGAAGATGGCCTCCGCCCTCGTCCACGACCCGTCCGTGCTCCTGCTCGACGAACCGTTCAACGGCATGGACCCGCGCCAGCGCATGCAGCTGATGGACCTGCTGCGCCGGATGGGCTCCGCGGGCCGCACGGTGCTCTTCTCCTCGCACATCCTGGAGGAGGTCGAGCAGCTCGCCTCGCACATCGAGGTGATCGTGGCCGGGCGCCACGCCGCCTCCGGCGACTTCCGCAAGATCCGCCGGCTGATGACGGACCGGCCGCACCGCTATCTCGTACGGTCCAGCGACGACCGGGGGCTCGCAGCCGCGCTCATCGCCGACCCGTCCACGGCCGGCATCGAGGTCGACCTCGCCGAAGGCGCCCTGCGCATCCAGGCGGTGGACTTCGGCCGCTTCACGGAGCTGCTGCCCCGGGTCGCCCGGGCGCGGGGGATCCGGCTGCTGACGGTCTCGCCGTCGGACGAGTCCCTCGAATCGGTCTTCTCGTACCTCGTAGCGGCCTGAAAGGAGCCTGACCGATGTACAACCCCACAGTCGCCCGGCTCACCTACCGGGCCCTGCTCGGCCGCCGGCGGGCGCTGATCCTCTTCGCACTGCCCGCCCTCCTGCTGGTGATCGCCGCCGCGGTACGGGCGTTCAACGGCGCAGACGACCAGGTCGCCGCCGACGTCCTCGGCGGATTCGCGCTCGCCACGATGGTGCCGCTGATCGGCGTCATCGCCGGAACGGGCGCGATCGGCCCGGAGATCGACGACGGTTCGATCGTCTATCTGCTGTCCAAGCCGGTGAAGCGGCCCTCGATCATCTTCACCAAGCTGATCGTCGCGATCGCGGTGACGATGGTCTTCTCCGCGGTGCCGACCTTCCTCGCCGGCATGATCCTCAACGGCAACGGGCAGCAGGTGGCGGTCGCCTACACCGTCGCGGCGCTGGTCGCCTCCATCGCGTACAGCGCGCTGTTCCTGCTGCTCGGCACGGTCAGCCGCCACGCCGTGGTCATCGGCCTGGTCTACGCGCTGGTCTGGGAGGCCCTGTTCGGCTCGCTGATCTCCGGCGCGAAGACGCTCAGCGTGCAGCAGTGGGCGCTCGCGGTCGCCCAGAAGGTCAGCGGCGAGGGCCTGGTCACCTCGGACGTCGGCCTGCCGACGGCGGTGGCGCTGCTGGTCGGCGTGACGGTCCTCGCGACCTGGTACGCGGGCCAGAAGCTGCGGACGCTGAAGCTGGCGGGCGAGGAGTAACCGCTCGACGAGCACCGAGGCCCCCCTTGCGGGGGCCTCCGGCGTTTCACACCTTGCGGTCCCTGGCGGCGAGCAGTCCCACCACCAGGGCGGCCGCGCAGACGCACAGCACCAGGACGATCGGCACCGTCCACGAGCCGGTCGCCTGGTGGACCGCCCCGGCGGTCAGCGGTCCGGCCGCCGCCATCAGATAACCGACGGTCTGGGCCATCCCGGAGAGCCGGGACGCGGTCACCGCGTCGCCCGCCCGCAGCACGATCAGGGTGAGGGCGAGGCCGACCGCCCCGCCCTGTCCGACGCCGAGGAGCGCGGACCACAGCCAGGCACCCTCCACGGGCGCGACCAGCAGCCCGGCGTAACCCGCCGCGACCAGCGCCGTGACGAGGACGACCAGCGGGCGCTGGCTCCGCATCCGGCCCGCGAGCAGCGGCACCGCGAAGGCGCCCGCCACCTGGGTCAGGGTGTTGAAGGCGAACATCACGCCGGCCGTCGAGCGGCTCATGCCGTGGTCCGTGAAGATCGTCGGCATCCAGGCGATCAGGACGTACGTCCAGAGGGACTGCAGGCCCATGAAGAGGGTCACCTGCCAGGCGAGCGCCGAACGCCAGACACCGCGCGCGGGCGCTCCGGAAGCGGCCCGTGCCTCGGGCGCGGAACGGCTCCCGTTCGTCGTACGGGCCCTGGTGAGCAGTACCTGCGGCAGCCAGGCCAGCGCGGCGACCGCCGCCAGCAGCGACCAGAAGGCGAGGGACGCCTCCCAGCTCCCGCCGAAGGCCTCCTCCAGCGGCACGGACGCCGCCGCGACCACCGTCGCGCCCGCGATCATCGCGCCCGTGTAGAGCGAGGTCATCGACGCGGCCCGGTCCGGGAAGTCCCGCTTGATCAGGCCCGGCATCAACACGTTGAGCAGGGCGATCGCCGTGCCGACCAGGACACCGCCGCCGTACAGCGCGTACACCGACGGCAGGACCCGCACGAGGATGCCCGCCCCGAGCAGCACCAGCGCCGCGAACAGCACCGGCTCGACGCCGAAGCGCCGCCCCAGCCACGGCGCGACCAGCGCGCCCGCCCCGAGGAAGAGCACGGGCACCGACGTCACCAGCGAACTGGCCGTCGACGACAGGCCGTAGTGCGCCGCGATCTCACCCACCAGCGGGGCCACGCTCGCCAGCGCCGCCCGCATGTTGAGCGAGGCCAGCACGATGGCGGCCATGAGCAGCAGCGGGTGCGCGAGCGCCACGCGCCGCCCCACGCCCCCTCGCGCGCCGGGCAGAACCTCCGCCCCCGCATCGAGCACCGGCCCCGTGGACCCGCCCCGTGCGTCGAGCACCGGCCCCGTGGACTCCGCCCCCGCCCTCACCGCGACTCCCCCGTCAGCGCCGCCACCGTCTCCATCGGCACGCGCAGCAGCTCGCGTGCCTGCGCCTCCGCCGCCTCCGCGTCCCCCGACTCGATCGCCGCGATCAGCGCCTCATGGGCGTCGATGTCGACCGGCGGCATCTCCCGGTCGCCGAGCGCGTCCACCAGCACCTCGTGCACCTGGGTGGAGAAGAAGCGGTACACCTCGGTGAAGGCCGCGTTGTGCGTGGCCGCGACGACGGCCAGGTGGAAGGCCAGGTCCGCGTCCGCGTCCCGGTCGCCCTCCTCGCGCAGGGTCGTCAGGGCCGCCCGAAGCCGCAGCAGGTCGTGGGTGTCCCGCCGTACCGCCGCGAGGCGCGCCGCCTCCGCCTCCAGCGCCACCCGCAGCTCCAGGACGTCCCGTGCCCCCGCATGGCACATGCCACGCAGGACGGCAGCCGGGTCGGCGGTCGAACGGACGAACGTGCCGTTGCCCTGACGCGATTCGAGGAGCCCGGCATGGACCAGGACCCGTACCGCCTCGCGGACCGTGTTGCGGCCGACGCCCAGCTGCTCGGCGAGCTCGTGCTCGGTCGGGATGCGGTCGCCGACCGTCCACACCCCCTCCGCGAGCTGCTCCCGCAGCTGCTCGACCACCGAGTCCACCAGCGAGGTCCGCCCCGCCGCCTTCAGCGCCATCACCACTCCACCACCATTCGCCCGGTTGCCCAGTCATCCTACAACTGGCCTTCGGGTCCTCCGCCCCTCCGGGAAGCGCCGGACTACTGTGGCTCCGTACGGGACCGAACACCCTCACCACCCTCGGGAGTCAGTCATGTCAGACCGCTTCGACGTCGTCGTACTCGGAGCTGGCCCCGGCGGCTACGTCGCCGCCATCCGCGCCGCCCAGCTGGGCAAGCGGGTCGCGGTCGTCGAGGAGAAGTACTGGGGCGGTGTCTGCCTGAACGTCGGCTGCATCCCCACCAAGGCGCTGCTGCGCAACGCCGAACTCGCCCACATCTTCACCCACGAGGCCAAGACCTTCGGCATCAAGGTCGACGGCACCGTCTCCTTCGACTACGGCGAGGCGTTCAGCCGCAGCCGCACGGTCGCGGACGGCCGGGTCAAGGGCGTCCACTTCCTCATGAAGAAGAACGGCATCACGGAGTTCGACGGGCGCGGCACCTTCGTCGACGCGAACACGATGCAGGTCGCCAAGTCCGACGGCACCACGCAGACGATCACCTTCGACAACTGCATCATCGCCACCGGCGCCACCCCCCGCCTGCTGCCGGGCACCGCCCGCACCGAGCGCGTCGTGACGTACGAGGAGCAGATCCTCGCCGAGGACATCCCGCAGTCGATCATCATCGCCGGCGCCGGCGCGATCGGCATCGAGTTCGCCTACGTCCTCCACAACTACGGCGTGAAGGTCACCATCGTCGAGTTCCTCGACCGGATCGCGCCGCTGGAGGACGCCGACGTCTCCAAGGAGCTCGCCAAGCAGTACCGCAAGCTCGGCATCGACGTCCTGACCTCCACCCGCGTCGAGACGATCGACGAGTCCGGCCCGCAGGTCCGCGTCATCGTCACCGGCAAGGACGGCGCGCAGAAGGTCCTGGAGGCCGACAAGGTCCTGCAGGCCATCGGCTTCGCCCCGAACGTCTCCGGCTACGGCCTGGAGAACACCGGCGTGGCGCTCACCGAGCGCGGCGCCATCGACGTCGACGGCCGCTGCCGCACCAACGTGCCGCACATCTACGCCATCGGCGACGTGACCGCCAAGCTGATGCTCGCGCACACCGCCGAGTCCATGGGCGTCGTCGCCGCCGAGACCATCGGGGACGCCGAGACCATGGAGCTCGACTACCCGATGATCCCGCGCGCCACCTACTGCCAGCCGCAGATCGCCAGCTTCGGTTGGACCGAGGCGCAGGCGCGGGAGAAGGGCTACGACGTCAAGGTCGCCAAGTTCCCCTTCACCGCCAACGGCAAGGCGCACGGCCTCGGCGACCCCACCGGCTTCGTGAAGATCATCGCCGACGCGCAGTACGGCGAGATCATCGGCGCCCACCTGATCGGCCCCGACGTCACCGAACTGCTGCCCGAGCTGACGCTGGCCCAGCAGTGGGACCTCACGGTCAACGAGGTGGCACGGAACGTCCACGCCCACCCGACGCTGGGCGAGGCCGTGAAGGAAGCCATCCACGGTCTTGCCGGACACATGATCAATTTCTGAGGATTCTCCCGGCCCGGGGTGATAGGCACTGAAGATGCCGAGCGAAACCCGCGCCGCCGCCGCACCGGGTGGCGAACCGTCCCGACCGATCCGGTCGTGGGTGCGTTCGTCACCCGGTACGCATGTGTGGCTGCTCGTCATCGCGATCACCAGCCTCGTCATCGCGCTCTCGCCCGACGGCCTCGAGCACCACCTGCTCCACCGCAACAGCAGCAACCTCTACCAGCTCTCCCACCACCCGGTCCGGGCGCTGCTCGGCAGCGCGTTCTGGATCGCGGACCCGGCGGACCTCGTTCTGTACGCGCTGCTCTTCGAGGTCTTCCACGCGCCGGTCGAACGCTGGCTCGGCACACTGCGATGGGTCGTCACGGTCGCCACGGCGCACATCGCGGCGACGCTCATCAGCCAGAAGGTCGTCCTGGAGGCGATCCAGGACCACGACGTGCCGCGCAGCATGGCGCACGTCGTCGACATCGGCGTCAGCTACGGCATCGCGGCGTCGGTCGGCATCCTGACGTACCGGATCCCGCGGCCCTGGCGGTGGCTCTACCTGGCGGCGGCCGTGGCCTTCTTCGCCGTACCGCTGTGCACGAGTCACACCTACACGGACCTGGGACATGCGATCTCGCTGGCCGTCGGACTGGCCTGTCGGCCACTCACCTGGGGCGTCACGCCCGGTAAATCGGTGGCCCTCGAACCCCCGCCCCGCGCACACTAGTTGTGCGGGAAACGCCCGCCTGAGGCCGGGCCGGCCGCGAGACCGGGGAGGAGCACGACGATGACCGACACCAGTTCGAGCCGGAGTTCGAGTCCGTCGAGCTCCCTGCAGGGCGGCGCCCCCTAGCGCCGCCGGGGCGGCCGCTTCGAGCGCGCGGGTTCTCCGCGCGAGGCCGCCCACCCGGAGGATTGGCCGAGTGGTAAGGCATCGGCTTGCTAAGCCGCAGTCGGGGTCACCCCCGCGCGCGTTCGATCCGCGCATCCTCCGCGTCTTCCTGAACGGACGCCCCGCTTTCCCGTACGGACGCCCCGCTTTCCCGTACGGACGCCCCGCTTTCCCGTAGGGACGACTCGTTCTCCCGTACGGACGCCCCGCTTTCCCGTACGGACGCCAAGGGGCCCGTCCTAAGCCGCGGCCGCCAGCAGGCGCTCCAGCACCACCGCGATGCCGTCGTCCTCGTTCGACGACGTCACCTCGTCCGCGACGGCCTTCAGCTCGTCGTGCGCGTTCGCCATCGCCACGCCCCGCGCCGCCCAGCCGAACATCGGGATGTCGTTCGGCATGTCGCCGAAGGCGATCGTCTCCGCCGCCTTCACGCCGAGTCTGCGCGCCGCGAGCGAAAGGCCGGTGGCCTTGCTCAGGCCCAGCGGGAGGATCTCCACGATCCCCGGGCCCGCCATGACCACGTCCACCAGACTGCCGACCGTCTGCCGCGCGGCTCCCGCCAGCTCGTCGTCCGAGAGCGTCGGGTGCTGGATGTACAGCTTGTTCAGCGGAGCCGACCACAGATCCGCCGGGTCCTTGAACGGGACGTACGGGAGCGGCCCCTCCTGCACCCGGTAGTCCGAGCTGATCAGCACCTCGCCGTCCAGACCGTCCCGGCTCGCGGCCAGCGCCAGCGGCCCCACCTCGGCCTCGATCTTCGACAGCGCCAGGCCGGCCAGCTGCCGGTCCAGGGTGACCGAGGTCAGCAGCCGGTGCTGGCCCGCGTGGTAGACCTGCGCGCCCTGACCGCACACCGCGAGCCCGTCGTAGCCGAGGTCGTCGAGGATGTGCCGGGTCCACGGGACGGACCGGCCGGTGACGACGATGTGCGCCGCCCCCGCCGCCACCACGGCGGCGAGAGCGTCACGCGTACGTTCCGAGACCGACTCGTCGGCGCGCAGCAGCGTGCCGTCGAGGTCCGTCGCGACCAGCTTGTACGGGAAGGAGCTCACTTGGAGATCGGCTCCAGGACCTCGCGGCCGCCCAAGTAGGGACGCAGCACCTCCGGCACGCGCACCGAACCGTCCGGGAGCTGGTGGTTCTCCAGGATCGCCACGATCGTGCGCGGTACGGCGCAGAGCGTGCCGTTCAGCGTCGACAGCGGCTGGACGACCTTCTTGCCGCCCCGCTCGTCGCGCATCCGCACGGACAGGCGGCGCGCCTGGTAACCGTCGCAGTTCGACGCGGAGGTCAGCTCGCGGTACTTGCCCTGCGTCGGGATCCAGGCCTCGCAGTCGAACTTGCGCGAGGCGGAGGAGCCCAGGTCGCCGGTGGCCACATCGATGACCTGGAAGGGCAGCTCAAGGCTGGTCAGCCACTGCTTCTCCCACTCCAGGAGCCGCTTGTGCTCGTTCTCGGCGTCCTCCGGAGCGACGTACGAGAACATCTCGACCTTGTCGAACTGGTGGACCCGGAAGATGCCCCGGGTGTCCTTGCCGTACGTGCCGGCCTCGCGGCGGAAGCACGGCGAGAAGCCGGCGTAGCGCAGCGGGAGCTTGTCGGCGTCGATGATCTCGTCCATGTGGTACGCGGCGAGCGGCACCTCGGACGTACCGACGAGATAGAAGTCGTCCTTCTCCAGGTGGTACACGTTCTCCGCGGCCTGGCCGAGGAAGCCGGTGCCCTCCATGGCGCGCGGGCGGACCAGCGCCGGCGTGAGCATCGGGATGAACCCGGCCTCGGTCGCCTGCGCGATCGCCGCGTTGACGAGGGCCAGCTCCAGCAGGGCGCCGACACCCGTCAGGTAGTAGAAGCGCGAGCCGGAGACCTTGGCGCCCCGCTCGACGTCGATGGCGCCCAGCGCCTCGCCCAGCTCCAGGTGGTCCTTGGGCTCGAAGCCCTCGGCGGCGAAGTCGCGGATCGTGCCGTGCGTCTCCAGGACGACGAAGTCCTCCTCGCCGCCGACGGGCACGTCCGTGTGGACGAGGTTCCCGAGCTGGAGCAGGAGCGTGCGCGCGGTCTCGTCGGCCTCGTTCTGCTCGGCCTCGGCGGCCTTGACGTCGGTCTTGAGCTGTTCCGCCTTCTGCAGGAGCTCGGCGCGCTCCTCGGGGGAGGCCTTGGGGATCAGCTTGCCGAGCGCCTTCTGCTCGGAACGGAGCTCGTCGAAGCGGACGCCGGACGACCTGCGCCGCTCATCGGCGGAGAGCAGGGCGTCGACGAGCTCGACGTCCTCTCCACGGGCGCGCTGGGAGGCGCGAACACGGTCGGGGTCCTCACGGAGCAGGCGAAGGTCAATCACCCCACCAGGCTACCGGTGCGGGCTCGCCCCACCCCACCCGATATAGCCGTGCGTGTCGCTTTGCCCGAATTGCCGGTATTGGAAAATGCTCTCCCTATTCGTCAATAAACGGTACCGGAGCCCCCGAAATGGGGCGGACCGAGATGCCCGGCTTGACCGAACCGCCGCGTGGATTACTGGACTTCTCCACAGCGGGGCGCCCCGCCCCAGAGTTTTCCACAGGCTGTGCGGAACTTCTGTGGATGGTGAACGAATTCCTGGGCGCTGTGATGATCAAACGTGCCCCACGCACTCTTCCGAGTGGGAATTCCCTGCACTCGCTCGCTCTAAAGAGTTGATCAACGGAATGCGGGTGACGTGAGCCGATCCGCGCCCTGTGGGTGACAGGGAGACGACTGGGGCGATTTGTCGACCTCACCCTTCAGCCATATCGACTTGTCCCCAGGTCGAGAAGGCCCCCTGTGGATAACTATGGGTTCGGTCGGAAAATATGCAGGTAGGACTAGTGGTTCACACCTGTGGACGACCGCGCCCGGCGAAGGGGGCGGTGGGGCACTATCGCGTCAGGCCCGACCGTCCTGGGCCCTCGCCAGCCAATCGGAGGCCGCCATGAACTCTTCGTCCGACGTCCCGCGCCGGAGCGCCCGTACGTCCTTCACGGCGACGCCCGCTCGCGGGTACGAGCCGAGGAACCGCACCTTCGGGCAGATGCGCTTCAGCCCCATCAGCGCCTCGCCGACGCGCCGGTCCGAGATATGGCCCTCGGCGTCCACGGCGAAGCAGTAGTTACCGATCCCCGCGCCCGTCGGGCGGGACTGGATCAGCATCAGGTTGACCCCGCGCACGGCGAATTCCTGGAGCAGCTCGAGGAGGGCACCCGGATGATCATCACCCAGCCACAGCACCACGGACGTCTTGTCCGCGCCGGTCGGCGCCGCGGGCCGGGCGGGCCGGCCCACCAGGACGAACCGGGTCTCGGCGTTCTCCGCGTCGTGGATCTCCTTGACCACGGCCTCCAGGCCGTAGGTCGCCGCCGCGAACTCGCCGGCGAAGGCGGCGTCGAAGCGGCCCTCCTGCACCAGCCGGGCCCCGTCCGCGTTCGAGGCGGCCGATTCCCACAGGGCGTCGGGCAGGTGGCCCCGCAGCCAGTTCCGCACCTGCGGCTGGGCCACGGGGTGACCGGTGACCGTCTTGATCTCGGACATCGTGGTGCCCGGCCGTACGAGCAGAGCGAAGGCGATCGGCAGGACCACCTCGCGGTAGATCATCAGCGGTTCGCCGGAGGCCAGTTCGTCCAGCGTCGCGGTGACGCCGCCCTCCACGGAGTTCTCGATGGGTACGAGAGCGGCCGCGGCCTCTCCGTTGCGTACGGCGTCCAGTGCTGCCGGGACGGAGACCATCGGGATGAGTTCCCGGGTCGCGGCCTCGGGCAGCGTACGCAGTGCGGCCTCCGTGAAGGTGCCTTCGGGGCCGAGATACGTATACCGGGTGGCTGACATACGGTCACCCTAATAGGCGCCGGGCTTTCAGGACTCCAGAAGCCGCTGGCCCACGTATTCCCCCGGTGCGGCGCCGCCCGGCACGGCGAAGAGGCCGCTCGCCTCGTGCCGGAGGAAGGGCGAGAGCGCGTCGCCCCGGTCGAGCTTGCGCTGCACGGGCACGAAGCCCCTGAGCGGATCGGCCTGCCAGCAGATGAAGAGCAGTCCGGCGTCGGGTGTGCCGTCGGGGGCGATGCCGTCGTGGAACGAGAAGGGGCGGCGCAGCATGGCGGCTCCGCCGTTCTGTTCGGGGGCGGAGATCCGGGAGTGGGCGTTGTCGGGGATGACGAGTGTGCCGTCGTGGCCGGTCTTGTCGAGGGCGGGTTCGGTGGTCTCGGTCCCGCCGGTCAGGGGGGCGCCGTCGGATTTGCGCCGTCCGATGACCTTCTCCTGCTTGTCGAGGGAGAGCTTCTCCCAGTCGTCGAGCAGCATGCGGATTCGGCGGACCACGGCGTACGAGCCCCCGGCCATCCACTCCTGTGTTCCTGCTGCTCCCGCGGGGACGAAGATCCGCTGGTCGAAGTCGGGGTCGGACGGTTTGGGGTTGCCGGTGCCGTCCACCTGGCCCATGAGGTTGCGGGCGGTCATCGGTGTGGCTGTGGCGCCTGCGGACCGGTTGAAGCCGTTCATCTGCCAGCGGACCGTGGCGGCCGCGCCGGCGTCCTTCTGCAGTGCGCGCAGGGCGTGGAAGGCGACCAGTGCGTCGTCGGCGCCGATCTGTACCCAGAGGTCGCCCTCGGACCGCTTGGGGTCGAGGGCGTCGGCGGAGAAGGCGGGCAGCGGGTCGAGCTGGGTGGGGCGGCGGGCGGTGAGTCCCGTGCGGGTGAAGAAGGAGTGGCCGAAGCCGAAGGTGACCGTGAGCGAGGAGGGGCCGGCGTCGAGGGCGATGCCGGTGTCGTCGGTCGAGGGCTTGCCGGCCATCAGGGCTTTGGCCGTGGCCGACCAGCGGCGCAGCAGTGCCGCGGCTTCCTTGCGGCCGGCTCCGGGTGTGAGGTCGAAGGCGATCAGATGGCCGCGCGACTGAAGCGGATGGGTGATCCCCGCTTGATGTTTCCCGTGAAACATCGCCTGCGTCGCTCCGACGGTCGCGAGCGCTGTCGTGTCGGTCGCCGAGGTTCCGGAGTCGGTGACGGCCGCGTGGACCCCGGTGCCGCCGGCCGCGCCGAGGGCGAGGCCGGCTGCGCCTGCGGCGCCGACGGTGCCGAGGAGTCGGCGCCGGGAGATCTCGAGGGTGTCGTCGTTGCGCACGTCGGTCAGCCGATCTTCACGTTCTTGTCGAGGGTGGTCTGGTCGATGTCGGAGGTGCGGACGGTGACCTGGATCTGCCATTCGCCTGCCATCGGGATCTGTACGCCGTTGGCGCTCCAGTGTCCGGCCTGGATGCGGTCCGGGACGACGGGCAGCGGGCCGACGTCCTTGGCCTTCAGGGTGAAGGCGACCTTGATCTCGGGGACGTCGAGGGCGCGGCCGTCGGGTCCGTCGACGAAGAGGTGCAGGGTGTTGGCGCCGGTGCGTCCGGGGTTGAGGGTGAGCTGCACGGTGCCCTTGCCGTTGACGCTTCCGGTGTCGAAGGGAAGCCGGATGTCGACGGGCCGGTCGGGCACGGCGGTCGAGCCGGAGGCGGACTGGGCCCGTCCCGCCTCTTCCTCGGTGCGGCCGGGTTCGGTCGTGGTGAGGACGGTCGTGACGGCGAGGAGGACGACGGCGACGACGGCCTCGGTGAGTACGGAGCGGCGGAGGCCGGTGCGCTCGGGGTCGGCGTCGCGGTCCCGCTTCTTGCGCGCGGTGGCGACGGCGGCCCGCTGCCGGGCGAGCTGTGCGGCCCGCTCGGGGTCGACCGGGGCCTCGTCCGGGGAGGCCTCTTCTTGAACGCCCTCGCCGCCCGCGGTGCCCTCGCCGTCCCGGTCGCTCTCGCCGTCTCCCACGCTCTCGATGCCGTCGGCAGGGACGGCGGCAGTCGCCGGTGCGGCGAGTCGCTGGGTCCAGCGTCGTGAGATCCAGGCGATGCCGACGAGGACGGCCACGAGTCCGATCTTGGCCAGGAGGAGCTGTCCGTAGGCCGTGCCGGTCAGGGCGGACCAGGATCCGACCTGTCGCCAGGACTGGTAGAGCCCGGTGGCGGCGAGGACGACGACCGAGCCGAAGGCGATCTTCGAGAAGCGTTCCACCGCCGTGCGTTCGATGTCGGGGGCCCGGTAGAGGGCGACGAGCAGGGTGGTCAGGCCGCCGAGCCAGGCCGCGACGGCCAGCAGGTGGAGGAGGTCGACGGGCATCGCGATGCCCGGCTGGATGCCGGTGGAGGCGTGTTCGGCGAGCGCCCAGGTGCCGGCGATTCCGGCGGCGACCACGGTGCCGCCGATGGCGAGTCCGAAGGTGAGGTCCTTCTTCTCCTTCTCGTCGGTGCGCTTGGTGTACGTCCCGAAGAGCACGGCCACGAAGAGCGCGGCGGCGCCGAGCAGCATCAGCCGGGAGATGAGGGCGGCGCCGGTCTTGGTCTCCAGGACGGAGCTGAGCCCGCCGAGGTCAAAGGCGTCGGAGAGTTCGCCGGAGCCGGTGTACGGGTTGCGCAGGAGCAGCATGGCCAGGGTGGCCGCGGTGAGGGTGAGCCAGCCGCGGACGACGAGCCGCTGGACGGGCCGGACGCTCGCGCCGCGCGGCCAGCAGGCGAGGACGAAGGCGCTGCCGCCGACGAGGACGGTGAAGCCGGCGTACGAGAGGTAGCGGGCGATGCCGTAGAGCGCGCCGACGAGTCCGCCGCCGACTTCCGTGTCGGGGAGGGCGACGGTGGTCTGGGAGGGGGCGCCGATGGAGAAGGTGAAGGCGCCGGCGATGGGGTGGCTGTCGGCGGAGACGGTCTGCCAGGCGACGGTGTAGGTGCCTTCGGGCAGGCCGGAGCGGAGTCCCACTCCGTATTTGACGATGGATCCGCTGCACAGGTCGCGTATCTCCGAGGTGTCCACGCGTTTGCCCGAGGGGTCGAGGACCCGGATCGAGTCGGCGCTCATGGCGACCTGTTCGGAGAAGGTGAGGTTGACGTCCTTGGGGGCGGTGGCGACCACCGCCCCGTCCTGCGGGTCGCTGCTGGTGAGCGCGGCGTGCGCGGAGGCGGGGGCGGCGCCGGCGAGCAGGGTGCCGAGGAGCGCGGCTGTGACGAGCAGCAGCCGGGTCAGGGCGGTTCCGAGGCGCGGGGCGGTGGTGGGCATATGTGTGTCAGTCCCTCAACTAGCTCAGTGCTGCTTCGGGTTGTGGTTGGCGGCCTCGACGGGAAGGTCGACGTTGATGGGGTCGGCCTTCTCGAAGTGGAGCTCGATGCTGACCTTCTCGCCCTGCTTCGGCTTCTGCTTCAGCTCCATGAACATGATGTGGTTGCCACCGCGTTCGAGCTTGAGTTCGCCGTTGGCGGGGATGTCGAAGGACTTCACCTCCTGCATCTTCTGGTTCTTCGTCTCGTGGATCGTGACGTCGTCGGAGATGGGGCTGGTGACGGAGGTCAGTCTGTCGGCGGTGCCGCTCTTGTTCTCGATGGTGAGGAAGCCGCCGGCCATGTCCATCACGGGCTGCGGCATGAACGCGCCGCTGACCTTCAGCTCGGGCATGCTGTCGGCTCCGGCGGTGCCGTCGGCTCCGGCGGTGCTGTCGGACGAGCACCCGGTCAGCGCCAGCCCGGTGGTGAGGGCGAGGGCGGCGAACAGGGTGGTGGTGCGGCGGTTCACGGGTTCTCCCCCTTGACGAGCTTCGGCAGGTCCTTGGCGTAGTCCTCGACGGTCGTGTCCTCGCCGTACAGGACGTAGCCCTGGTCGGTCGTGGGGGAGAACGCGATCACCTGGGCTCCGTGCATGGAGACGACCGAGCCGTTCTTCTCCTTCTTCGGCGGGTCGATGCCGATGCCGATCTGGCGGGCGCCTGCCTGGATGGCGGGGAAGTCGCCGGTGAGTCCGATGAAGGACGGGTCGCCGGCGGCGGGCAGCCACTTGCCGAGTTCGGCCGAGGTGTCCCGCTCGGGGTCGGTGGTGACGAAGACGACCTGGAGCTTGTCCTGGTCGGCCTTGGGGAGCTGCTTCTTGGCGATGGCGATGTTGCTCATCGTCATCGGGCAGACGTCGGGGCAGTGCGTGTAGCCGAAGTAGATCAGCGTCGGCTTGCCCTTGGTCTGGGCGCGGAGGTCGAACTTCTGGCCCTTGGTGTCCGTGAGGACGAGGTCGGGCTTGGTGAAGGGGCGGTCGAGGACGGTCGCCGCCTTGGCGCTGTCGCCGTCGGTGGAGACCTCGGCGACGGGTCCGTTGCCGGATCCGGTGGTGTCGCCGCCGTCGCCGAGGCCGACGGCGGCCGTCACCGCGAGGGCGGCGACGACCGCGGCGGCGGCGATGATCAGGGGTGCGCGGCGGCTGGGCCGGGTCCGCTCATCGGTGGGGTCGTTCGTCTTCTGGACGGCCATGGGACTCGTTCTCTCGTGGTTCTCGTCGGTTCAGGCCGAGCGGCGGCGGCCGGCGAGCAGGCCGAAGGCGACGCCGGCGACGCCGATGAGGATGCCGACGACGCCGAGGACGCGGGCGGTGGTGTCGCTGCCGGAGTCGGCGTGGGCGGCGTTCTCGGTGTGGGCCTTGCGGTCCTTGGCCTTGTCCTTGGCCCCGTCCTTGGCCTTGTCGTCGTGGCCGGCCTTGTCGTCCGTCTTGGTGCCGCCGCCGTGGTGGTCGTCGCTCGCCGCGGAGAGCTTCAGCACGGGCGCGGGGTTCTGGAGTTCGGCGCCGTCCTTGGGCTCCTCGATCCAGCGGACGACCTCGTCGTTGTCGTACGTCTGGATGGCCTTGATGACGAGCTGGTCGGCTTCCGGCAGCTGGCCGAGGGAGAGCGGGAACTGCTGGAACTGGCCGGGGCCGATCTTCGCGTCGCCTTCGGCGGTCCAGGTGACCTTGGTGACGGCCTCGTTGATGGTCTTGCCGTGGAGCTCCAGCGGCTTGGTGAGCTTGGACTTGGTGACGTCGGACTTCCAGCCGGGGACGGGCTGCGGCATGACGGAGGCGAGGGGGTGGTCGACGGGGAAGTTGACCTCGACCTTGATGGTGGAGGCGTTGTCGCGCTCGTTGGGGACCTTGACGTTGACGGTCGCGTAGCCGCCCTTCGCGGCCTCGCCCTGGGGCTGTACGCCGACGTGGGCGGAGGCGGTGCCGGAGAGCAGCACGACGGAGGAGAGGGCGATGCCGGTGGTGAGGGCGATACGGGAAACGTTCATGGAAGAGGACACTCCAGCTCGGGAGAAGGGTCGGGGTTCCGGCACGCCGAGGGCCGGAAGGGTGTGATCCGGGTGGTACGGGCGTACGAAGGGCCGCGGACCGGCTCTCGGTGAGCGGTCCGCGTCAGGCCGCGAGGGCGCAGTCGACGGCCGGGGGGCCGCGGCGGATGACCGTGTGCTGGAGTGCCTCGGCGCCGGGCGGCGGTGAGGTGGCGTCCGTGGGATGGGCGGTGCGGCGCGGCGCGGCCGCGGGAAGCCCGGGGAGGCCGGCGAGCAGTGCCCGTACGAGGGTGAGTGCGGCGCGCAGGGAGCGGACGAGGGCGCTTTCGGCGAGCTCGGTCGCCCCGTGGGCGGAGAGCTGGGCGAGCCGGCCGAGGGCGAGGTCGCCGTGGCGCAGCAGCCAGCCGGTGGCGAGTGCGGCCAACAGGTGGCCGAGCAGCATCGGGAGGTTGGGCAGGAGGCCGGCGCCGGCCGCCGTTCCGGTCGCGAGGTGGGCGGCGTGGGCCGCGGACGACGTGGTGGCGGCAGCGGGGTCGAGGCCGGCGTCGCTGATGATCCGGGTGGCGTCGGCGGTGGTCAGGGACGCGGCGCCGCCGCCGCAGACGAGTTTGGCGGCCATCCGGATCAGCGTGTCGTCGGTGGCCGGACCGAGGGCGCCGGCTGTGAACGGGCGCCGTCCGAGGCCGAAGAGGACGTGCAGTCCGAGCTGTCCGCCGGCGAGGGCGGTGACGATGAAGGGCAGTGAGCGTTCCCGTCCGGTGAAGAGGACGGTGATGCCGAAGATTCCGAGGAAGCCGGCGGCCAGTGCCCAGGGGGCGATGGCTTCGCATGCCGCGATGGCGTGTCCGAGTCCGGACAGCACGACGCAGACCGCGGTGAACACCGCGGCCCTCAGCAGGCGTGGCGCGAGCGCGGGGGCAGACATGGCGGGCCCATCATCGCACCAGGCCCCCGCCCGGCATGAGGCAGGTCCGGAAGATCACGTTTGGGGCCTTCGGGCCGGTCATACACCGGCGTGCGGTGTGCACGCATCCGCCGAACGAGCGCTCTTGACGCCGTGGGGGGCTTACGGACCCCGTGGGGCGGCAATAGGTAACGGTATGTCGCGCCGCAGCATGTCGAGCCGCAGCCAGGAGGCTGGAGCATGAGCATCTGGTGGTCCCTCCATCTGAGGCGCGAGGCCGCGAGCGTTCCGCTCGCCCGGCGGCTTCTGCTCGGGACGATGGAGACGGCGGGGGTCGATCCCGATGTCTCCTACGAGTTGTCGGTGGCGCTGACCGAGGCGTGCGCCAATGCCGTGGAGCACGGTGGGGACACCGGTTGCGGTCCGGCGTCGGAGGCGTACCGGGTGACGGCGTATCTGGATGGCGAGACGTGCCGTATCGAGGTCGCGGACTCCGGGCCGGGTTTCGCGGGGACGGGGTGCCTCACGGCTTCCGCGGGTCCGGATGCCGAGAGCGGGCGGGGGCTGCGCCTGATCGAGGAGCTGGCGGACCACGTCCACTTCGGCCGTACGGGCCGGGGCGGGGCGCTGGTCAGCTTCGACAAGATCGTGAAGTGGCGCACGGACGCTCCGCTGGCGCTGACCTGATCCGGGGCCGCGCCGACCCCCTCCCGGCCCGCGCCGACCTGATCCGGGGCCTACGGCTCACCTGAGCCGATCTGATCCTGGACCCGACCCGACCCGACCCGACCCGACCTGACAGGGCATGGGGAAGGGCCCCCGCCGACCGTCGTCGGTGGGGGCCCTTTCCGTCTTCGTCCGTGTGCGGGTCAGCCCTTCAGGGCGGCCATCCACGCCTCGACCTCGTCGGCGCGACGCGGCAGCGAGTCGGAGAGGTTCCTGTTGCCGTCCTCCGTGACGAGGATGTCGTCCTCGATCCGGACGCCGATGCCCCGGTACTCCTCGGGCACGGTCAGGTCGTCGGCCTGGAAGTAGAGGCCCGGCTCGACGGTCAGGCACATGCCCGGCTCCAGCGTGGTGTCGACGTACGCCTCGGTGCGCGCGGCGGCGCAGTCGTGGACGTCCATGCCGAGCATGTGACCGGTGCCGTGCAGCGTCCAGCGGCGCTGGAGGCCCAGCTCCAGGACGCGGTCGACGGGGCCCTCGACCAGGCCCCACTCCACGAGCTTCTCGGCGAGCACGCGCTGGGCGGCGTCGTGGAAGTCGCGGTAGGCGGCGCCCGGCTTCACCGCGGCGATGCCCGCCTCCTGCGCCTCGTACACGGCGTCGTAGATCTTGCGCTGGAGGTCGGTGTAGCGGCCGTTGATCGGCAGCGTGCGGGTCACGTCGGCGGTGTACAGCTCGTTGGTCTCGACGCCGGCGTCGAGGAGCAGCAGCTCGCCGGAGCGGACCGCGCCGTCGTTGCGGACCCAGTGGAGGGTGGTGGCGTGCGGGCCGGCGGCGCAGATGGAGCCGTAGCCGACGTCGTTGCCCTCGACGCGGGCGCGCAGGAAGAACGTCCCTTCGATGTACCGCTCGCTGGTGGCCTCGGCCTTGTCGAGGACCTTGACGACGTCCTCGAAGCCGCGGGCGGTGGAGTCGCAGGCCTTCTGGAGCTCGGCGATCTCGAAGGCGTCCTTGACGAGGCGGGCCTCGGAGAGGAAGACGCGCAGTTCCTCGTCGTGTTCGGCGGTGACCTTGTCGGTCAGCGCGGTCTCGATCGCGGCGTCGTGGCCGCGGACGACGCGGACCGGGCCGGTGGCCTCCTTGAGGGCGGCGGTCAGCTCGCGGACGTCCTTGGCCGGGATCCCGAGGAGCTGCTCGGCCTCGGTCAGGGAGTGGCGGCGGCCGACCCACAGCTCGCCCTGGCCGTCGAGCCAGAACTCGCCGTTCTCGCGGTCGGAGCGCGGCAGCAGGTAGATCGTCGCCTTGTGGCCGCTCTTGGTGGGCTCCAGGACGAGGACGCCGTCCTCCGTCTGGTCGCCGGTGAGGTAGGCGTACTCGGTCGACGCGCGGAAGCTGTACTCGGTGTCGTTCGAGCGGGTCTTCAGGTTGCCGGCGGGGATCACCAGACGCTCGCCCGGGAAGCGCGCGGAGAGCGCGGCGCGACGGTCGGCGGTGTGCTGCGCCTGGGCGATCGGCTGCAGGTCGTGCAGCTCGGTGTCGGCCCAGCCGGACTTCATGTTCTCGGCGAGCTCGTCGGACACGCCCTGGTACAGGCCGTTCTTGCGCTGCTTGATCGGCTCTTCGGTCTCGTCCGGGGTTTCCGGGGTGAGCTCGTCTGCCACGGGGGGTCTCCTTTTGGTACGACACTGAACCCCCTCCATCGTACGGTCGTACGGAAGGGGGCCCAGGGCCGGAAGACCCATTACCGCTGAGTCACCGCTGAGTCACCGGTGGTCTGCGCGCGGCTCACCGGGAGCGGGCCGCGGACCTGCCGCGGGCCCGCGTGCTACGGGCGCGAGCCGTCGTGCACGTGTGCTCTCACTCGAAGCGGGCGGCGAGCAGGACCACGTCCTCCCCGTCGACGTCGTGGTCGAGGCCCTCGGGCAGCAGGGTCCGCAGGATGTGGTCGGCGATGGCTCCGGGGTCCGTACGGTCCGCTCTCGGGACGCTCGCGGCGGCCGCGTGCAGCCGTGCGAAGGCCCGGTCCATGGGGTCGCCGGTCCGGCGGAGCAGCCCGTCGGTGTAGAGCAGCACCGTTTCTCCGGCGGCGGGGGCGATCTCGATGCTGGGCGCCTCCCAGCAGGCGAGCATCCCGAGCGGTGCCGACAGCGAGGTCTCGACGAACTCGGTGCGGTGGTCGCCGATGATCAGTGGCGGGGTGTGTCCGGCTCCGGCGAGGACGAGCTTGCGCTGCTTCGGCTCGGAGTAGGCGAAGAGCGCGGTGGCCGAGCGGGCGGGTTCGGTGAGCCGGAGCAGGAGTTCCAGGTCGGAGAGGACGGCGACGGGGTCCTCGCCCTCCATGACCGCGTACGCCCGCAGGGAGGCGCGCAGTCGGCCCATGGCGGCGAGGGCGCTCGGGCCGGTGCCGGAGACGGAGCCGACGGCGAGGCCGAGGGCGCCTTCGGGCAGCGGGAGCGCGTCGTACCAGTCGCCGCCGCCCTGGGGGCCGGTGCGGTGGCGGGCCGCGAGCTGGACTCCGGGGACCCGGGGGAGGCGGCTGGGCAGCAACTCCTCGGCGATGGTGGCGACCCGGACGCGGGCGCGTTCCAGCTCCAGGAGGCGGGCGAGGTGCTCGGTGGCGTGGCGGCTGTAGAGGCCGACGAGATGGCGCTGGCGTTCGACCGGTTCGGCGGGCTCGTCGTAGAGCCAGACGACGGCGCCGAGTTTCCCGGCTGCCTCGGTGGCGAGGGGGAGGGCGTAGCTGGCGGCGTAGCCGAGCCGGGCGGCGACCTCGCGGTGGCGCGGGTCGAGTTCCGCCTCGCTCAGCAGGTCGGGGACGGCGATCGGTTCGGGGACGGCGATCGGGTCCGGGGCGGCCGGGCTGGGGGCGACCGGGCCGGGGACGGTGGTGCGTGTGGCGGCGGGTTCGGGAAGGCCGTCGAGGATGCGGCCGTAGGAGGTGGCGCTGCGCGGGACGGTCTCGATGGTGCCGAGGTCGGCGTGGGCGAGTCCGAGGCCGACGGTGGAGGTGGGGCCGAGTCCGTCGCCGGGTTCGAGGACGGCCATGCCGCGGCGGGCGCCGACGAGGGCGGCTCCGGCGCGCAGCACCTCGCGCAGGGCTTCGTCGAGGGAACCGGTCTTGACCAGGCGTTCGGTGAGTTCGTGGAGGGTGGTGAGGTCGGAGACCCAGCTGGCCAGGCGGTCCTGGATCATCGCGCCGGGGACGCCCGGGAGGGCTGTCGGGGACGGCTGTGCGGGCGGTACGGGCGCGGTAGTGTGCGCGGGCGAGGGAACCGTTGAATCGATTCCAGCCACTTTCGGCAGGTGTGGGGCGCTCATGTCGGCCGGCTTTCCGACCGGTGCGTTTCGCTCAATAGCATCGCAAACCCCCATGTCAATCTGCGCCGCTAGCAATGCATCCACATGTACACGCACAAGAGGAGCGATGTCCAGCATTGTCCCCACGGGACTTGTGGTGTCCGTGGGGTTTGGCAGAGGGGTTGAAGTGCAGGCCAAGTTGGCCGAAAATTACCCCCTCGGCGCACCTTTTACGGTCGACTGGCGTCGTTTGAAGGCGCGTTGATTTGAACGTGACGGGTACGTAATCGGTGATGGCCAGGGGCAGTTGGAACGGCCCCGGAACCTGGCAGGGTGCCTGGGCGTCCTCACCGCCGCAGGCCGCGCTCCTCGAGTGGACGACGAGCCTCAGCTCGGCCCCTCCCGCCCCACCGCACGGGGCGGTGATCCGCCGACCTTGTACGCGCTGATACGCACAGTGAAGTGATCTGCACATGGTGTGATGTGGATTCGGCGTTCAACGGAAAGGAACGAGCGCTCATGCGCGAGATCCTCGGAAGGCGACGCAGGTTCCGGTTCCGGCGCAGGGAAAGGACCGTCCAGCTCGACGCGGCGCTCGTCTGCGCCGGCGACTGGGGATGGCCCGTACTGCCCGGTGTGGGGCTGAAGGCGACGACTCGTACGTCCAGAGGGGCCGGCTGCGCCTGCCCCGACCCGGGGTGTGTCGTCCCCGGCGCGCACCCCTTCGACCCCGGACTGCTCGCGGCGACCACCGACGAGCGCATGATCCGCTGGTGGTGGACCAGGCGCCCGGACGCGCCGGTCGTCATGGCCACCGGAGGCGGCGCGCCCTGCGCGGTGAGCCTGCCGGCCGTGGCGGGGGCGCGGGCGTTGGTCGCCCTCGACGCGATGGGCATGCGGCTGGGACCGGTGGTGGCGACGCCCACGCGCTGGTCGCTGCTGGTCGCCCCGTACGGCCTCGAACGGCTCGGCGAGCTCCTCTACGCGAAGGACAGCGTGCCCAGTTCGCTGCGGTTCCACGGCGAGGGCGGCTATCTGCTGCTGCCGCCGTCGGTCGCGGGTACGGGGCAGGTGCGCTGGGAGCGGGCGCCGCTGGAGGGCTCGGCCAGGCCCTGGCTGCCGGACGTGGAGGCGGTCGTGGACGCGCTGGTCGAGGCGAGCACGGGCGCGCCGGGCGGCGGCAGCAGACTCACGTACTGACGGGCAGGGGGGGGCGGGCCGCGGCGGGGGCCCGTGTCGGCGGCGCTCGGGGGCGCTCGGTAGGCCCGTCGGCGCTCGGCGGTGTCCCCGTACGACGACGGGGCTCGGCGGTGTCCCCGTACGAGGACGGGGCTCGGCGGGCCCGGGCTCACGAGGGATCGGATCGGACGGAATCCGGGAGGTCGGACGGAATCCGGAAGGCCGGCCTCACCCGTACGAGTGTGAGGCTGCCCGACTTGTACGGGTATTGGGCGCGCGGAGCACTGCGCGCCCCCGATCCGCCGATATCTTCGCCCCACCGTTCACGCGCGTTCTCGCAGTTCACGCCGTACGCGCGTACGCGCCGTCCACGCCGTTCACACGTCGCAGCCAGCCGGGCAGGTGGGTCCCATGAATCTCCGCATGATCGGGCTCGGGGCCGTCGTGGCGTGTGCCACGCTCCTCCCGCTGGCCGCCCTCGCCGGCGAGGCCGCAGGCCCGGGTCCGGGCCCGGGCGACGATGCGAAGCCGCGGACGGATGACGCCGGACGGCGCGCCGGCGGCGGCCTGCTGCCCGGGCTCGGTCTCGGCGCGCCGGAGAGCCCGCCGACCCCTGCGCCCGGGACCGCCCCCTCGGCGGCCGTGCGGGCGCCGTCGGAGGCCGTCGGCCGCGCCTCGCGCTGCGGGCCCGAGCTGGCCTCCCCGGACGGGATCGAGGCGCAGACGTGCGTGCTCACGGAGGGGCCCGACACCTGGGCGCGTACGTACTACCGCAACGCGGCCGGTCGGCGGCTCGACTCCGTACTCACTCTGATGGCGCCCGGCGGGCGGACCGTACAAGTGCGTTGTGCTGTTCCGGCAAGGGATGAACCGGGGGCCTGTGAGACGCCGCGGGAGCGCTCGCGGGGCGCTGCTTCGGCATATTCGGCCGTGGCGGAATTCGCGGGTGTGGGAGAGAGCGGGAGTGCTCCGCTGCTGCTGCGCTCGGGGAGCAACATGGCCGCTGCGGGCGGCAGTTGAGCCTCGGGACGGGGTCCGTCCGGGTATGAGAAGACCCGGTCGCTGGCGACGGGGGATGCACCAGCGACCGGGCTTCTAGAACGGTAACAAGAGATCTGCTGTTCGCAAATTCGATCTCGGTTATTCGGACAGGGATTTACCTGGCCGCGCGAGGAGTTGTGGCGGATGTCACCGACTGGTCGGTCTGTCAGTCCCCGCCGTCACCACCCGCATCACCGGTGTCAGCTGAGAGTGACCTGACGGTTGGTGAGGCCGCCGCGGGCCCGGCGCTCCTCAGGGGTGAGCGGGGCGTCGGTGGCCAGCGCCGCGGCCAGCCGCTCGGCGAACTCGGCGGCCGGCTTCTCGCACTCCTCGGCGCTCATCGACGTCGGCAGGTCCCAGACCGGCACCATGAGGCCGTGCGCCCGGAAGGAGCCGACCAGACGGGTGTTGTCGCCGAGGGACGAGGTGCCGGCGGCGTGCAGGCGGGCGAGCGCGTCGAGGAGCTTCTCCTCGGGGTGCGGCATGACCCAGCGCAGGTGGTTCTTCTCCGGGGTCTCGCACCAGTAGGAGGAGTCCACGCCCGTCAGCTTGACGGTGGGGATCGCGGCGGCGTTGGCGCGCTCCAGGGAGGCGCTGACCTCGGGGTTGGAGTTGTCGGAGGACTCCGGAACCCAGAATTCGAAGCCCGTGTGCACGACCGGCGTGAAATCGCTGTTCGGGTCGAGCAGATCCTGCAGGCGCGGGCCGTCGGCCGGCACGCGACGGCCGGTGACCGGAGTGCCGGGCTCCGTCTCCAGGGCGCGCAGGAGGGTGTCGGCGAGGTCGCGGGCGAGGTCGCCGGAGGAGGAGTCGTTCTGGAGGGCGAGGAGGACGGAACCGTCGTCGCGGCGCAGCGCGGGCCACGCCATGGGCAGTACGGTCGCGAGCGTCACGGAGGGCACACCCTCGGGCAGCCCGTCCTTGAGGGTGAGCGGGACGGTGGCGGCGGGCACCAGTTCGCGAAGCGCGACCCAGTCGCACTCGCCGGGCAGTCCCTCGAAGGGGCGCTGGACCAGTTCGGTCACGGCGTGCGAGGCGGCTCGGCCGTGACACGCCTTGTAGCGGCGACCCGAGCCGCAGGGGCACGGCTCGCGCGCACCGACGACCGGGATCTCCCCGTTCGTGACCTGTGCCTTGACGGCCTTCGTCTGGGGGCGCTTCTTGGCCATGGTGTGGCTTCTCCCGATAGCGGCAGTGCGTGTGGTGCAGGCCGCGCTCGTTGCACGGCTCTGTGTCGGGCGAGCCTAGCCGTACGGAGGGGCCGAGGGCCTCAGGCGGGCACGATCACGGGCCGGGGGCGCCCCGCGCGGCCGCACGTTCACCGTCAGTCGTGCCCGCCATCGCACGTGCACGGTCAGTCCTGCGCGCGCCGCGCGTTCAGTCCAGATCGTCGTACGCGTCCAGGAAGTCGAAGCCCGAGCCGCCGCCGACCCGCGCGGCGAAGTCCTCGCGGCGATGGCCCTCGGTGACGACCACCCAGACCGTCACCTCGCCGGACGCACTGTCCCGTACGCCCCAGTCCTGAGCCAGCGCACTGATGATGTTCAGCCCACGGCCGCCGCGTGCGGTGACCGAGGGCGTCGACGGAACGGGTCGCGTCGGACCACCGCCGTCCGTCACCTCGACGGTCAGCCCGCCCGACGGATCGACGTGCCAGGCCGCACGGACATCCCCGTCGCCCACCTCCGCCCGCCCCAGCGGTCTGCCGTGCCGGCAGGCATTGCTGAGCAGTTCGGAAAGGATCAGTACCGCATCGTCGACGACCGATTCGGACATCCCGCTGCGGTTCAACTGCTCCCGCATGCGGTGTCGCGCCTCACCCACGCCCGCAGGGCCATGGGGTACGGCCATGCTCGACGACGTGGGCACCTCCTGTGCCACCACCAACGCCACCCCCGAGACCTCCTTTGCCCCACGCCACGGTGTGAATGCCCCAATGGCCTGGACCGGAAACCGCCCCATGAGCGTGCGGTGACGCACTCGTGACGATCGAGTACGGACCGAACGCGCCGGTGCACTCCTTGTCACTCTGCGACGGGTGGGAAAGAAGGGGACGCGTGGGGGAGGGAAAGGGGATCAAACGCGGCCCAACTGGGACAGCACCTGCTTGGGCCGGTTGGTGATGATCGCCTCCACGCCGAGCCGCTCGCAGAGCTCCACGTCCTCCGGATCGTCCACCGTCCAGACGTGGACCTGGTGCCCGGCCTTCTGGAGCCGCAGGATCACGGTGGGGTGGTGGCGGACGATCCGGATCGACGGCCCGGCGATCCGCGCGCCCGCGGGAAGCCTTCCGTCGCGCAGCCGGGGGGTGACGAACTGGGACAGCGAGACGGTGGGGAGGGTCGGGGCGGCGGCCGCGATCCGGTGCAGGGAGCGCGCCGAGAAGCTCATGACCCGTACGGGAGAGTCCTCGGGGGTCGCCGGTTCCGCGAGGCCGAACCTGTTGAGGAGCTGGAGCAGCCGGTCCTCGACCTGGCCCGCCCAGCGGGTGGGGTGCTTGGTCTCGATGGCCAGCTCGACGCGGCGCCCGGCGTCGGACACCAGCTCCAGAAGGCGTTCCAGGGTGAGTACGGAGGTGAGTCCGGAGTCCTTCCAGTCCGGGCTCTCGCCCGCTTCCTCGCGGCCCTTCCAGGTGCCGAAGTCCAGGGCGCCGAGGTCGGCGAGCTCCAGGGCGGAGACGGCGCCGCGGCCGTTGGAGGTGCGGTTGACGCGGCGGTCGTGGACGCAGACGAGGTGGCCGTCGGCGGTGAGCCGGATGTCGCACTCGAGGGCGTCGGCGCCGTCCTCGATGGCCTTCACGTAGGCGGCGAGAGTGTGTTCCGGGGCGTCTTCGGAGGCTCCGCGGTGGGCGACCACCTGGACGGGGGCGCGGTTCGAGTGCGGCCGGGGGTGCTGCCGTGCGTGGGTCACCGCGTCATGGTGCCATTGGCGGGACGACCGTATCGGATCGCGTCCGTTCTGTCCGTAAATAAAGAATGGGGTGCGGATGCACAGCTCCGCCTTACAGTGGCCTGACGTCCTGTGGGAAAAGCTGTTCGCAGCACCCGAGAGATGGCATCCACCCGTGCAGTGAACGAGGAGAGAGCTGTGAGCACCGAGAACGAGGGCACCGAGGTTCCGGCGGACCCGAGTGCCCCGTCCGCCCCTCCCGCCCCTCCCACACCCCCGACCCCTGCCGCACCGGAGCCGACGGCCGCCGCCCCGGCTCAGGACCAGACCGCGGTGACGCACCCGACCGCAGACCAGACCACGGCGGCACACCCGACCCCGCACCCGTCCCCCGCTGCCCACCCGACCCCGGACCAGCCCACGGCGGCGCACCCGGCACAGGCGGCCCACCCGGCACAGGCTCCGGCCGCGGCTGGGGCCCCGGCTCCCGCGGGCGCCGGTGGCTGGCCTCCGCCTCCGCCGACCGTGCCGGCCTGGGGTGCGCCCGTCCCGCCCGCCCCGCAGGCTCCGCGCAAGCGGGCCGGTGGACTGGTGGCGGCGGTCCTGGTGGCGGCTCTGGTGGCCGGCGGTGTCGGCGGCGGCATCGGCTACTGGGCGGCCGAGCGCAGCGACGACGGGATCAGCTCGACGACGGTCTCCGCGGGCGACTCCCCGGCGGCCTTCAAGCGCGATCCGGGCACGGTCGCGGCGGTGGCGGGCAAGGCGCTGCCGAGCGTCGTGACGATCCAGGCGAAGTCGGGTGCGAGCACCGGTGAGAGCGAGGGCGAGGGCGAGGGCGGTACGGGCACCGGCTTCGTCTACGACAAGGAAGGCCACATCGTCACCAACAACCACGTGGTGGCATCGGCGGCGGAGGGCGGCACGCTCTCGGCGACCTTCTCCAACGGCAAGACGTACGACGCGGAGGTCGTGGGCCGGGCGGAGGGCTACGACGTGGCCGTCCTGAAGCTGAAGAAGGCGCCGGAGGGGCTTGCTCCGCTCCTGCTCGGCGACTCCGACAAGGTGGCGGTCGGCGACTCGACGATCGCGATCGGGGCGCCGTTCGGCCTGTCCAACACGGTGACGACGGGCATCATCAGCGCCAAGAACCGCCCGGTGGCCTCGGGCGACGGTTCCGGAGGCAGCAACTCGTACATGAGCGCGCTCCAGACGGACGCCTCGATCAACCCGGGCAACTCGGGTGGTCCGCTGCTCGACGCGAACGGTGCGGTGATCGGCATCAACTCGGCGATCCAGTCGACGGGCAACGGCTTCGGCCAGTCGCAGGCGGGATCGATCGGCCTCGGCTTCGCCATCCCGGTCAACCAGGCCAAGAACGTGGCGGAGCAGCTGATCAAGTCGGGCAAGCCGGTCTACCCGGTGATCGGCGCGACGGTGAACATGACCGACCGGGGCGAGGGCGCCACGATCGCCGACGAGGGCGCGGGCGGCACGCCGGCGATCACCCCGAACGGCCCGGCGGCGCAGGCGGGCCTGAAGCCGGGCGACGTGATCACCGGCTTCGGCGACCGTCAGATCGACAGCGGCCCGACGCTGATCAGCGAGATCTGGACCCACAAGTCGGGCGACTCGATCAAGGTCACCTACGAGCGCGACGGCAAGCCCGCGACGACCACGGTGACCCTCGGCGAACGCACGGGCGACAACTGACCGGCTAGGCTGTCCCCCGCGCCGCCCCGAACGGGATCCGGCGCGGGGTGGGTTGCCCGAGCGGCCTAAGGGAACGGTCTTGAAAACCGTCGTGGCGCGAGTCACCGTGGGTTCAAATCCCACACCCACCGCAGGTGAACGGCCCCTGACCAGCATCGATGGTCGGGGGCCGTCGGCTTGTCTGCCAGCCGTGATCGCCCTGGTCGGCCTGATCCTCAACGCCACCCTCGGCTGGTCCTGGGCCGACCCGATCGCCGCCCTGGTCATCGCCGTCATCGCCGTCAAGGAAGGTCGCGACACCTGGCAAGGAAGGGGCTGCTGCGCGGCACCCCGTGCCATGCAGGTGAGCGCGAGTGCGGGCGGGGAGGACGCCTGTGGGTGCGGCCCCGGATGCGCGTGCTGCAACTGAGCGCGGGGTCGTCGTCTCCGGGGTTCGTACGGCTTGCAACCTGTACCCAGGTACAGGTTTACGGTGGGAAGCGTCCCCGGCCTTGCGGTACGTGATGACGGGAGTGAGGGCGATGAGCGATCTTGTGTGGGTTCCGCAGTCCTGCACACTGCCCACCGAGGAACGTCCCCTGCGAGTCGCGGAGTGGGACGCGCTCTTCTCCGAACGGTTGACCTCGATGTCCAGGCCCCAGCCGTTGAGGCTGCGGCTTGACCTGGCCGGCGGACCGGGCGTCGAGGAGCGAGTGCGGGACCTGGTTGCGCGTGAGAGCGACTGCTGCTCGTTCTTCACCTTCACCACCACCCCCGGCGAGGACCTGATCGGCCTCGACATCTCGGTGGACCGGGCGCACGAGGCGGTATTGGACGCCCTCGCCGCACGCACCGCCGGCGCCGAAGAGTCGCCGTGAGTTCCCGTCTACGCAGCGGGCAGGTGGCCGAAGCGGCGGGTGTGAACATCCAGACCCTGCGCTACTACGAGCGGCGCGGCCTGCTCGCCGAACCGGAACGCAGTAGCGGCGGCCACCGCCTCTACGGTGACGACGCGGTGACCGTCCTGCGGGTCATCAAGGCTGCCCAGAGGCTCGGCTTCACGCTCGAAGAGGTCGCCGAACTGCTGGAGGCCGGCCGCCACGGCCGCTCTCGCCAGAGTCACCGCCACGGCCGCCCCGTCGCCGGTCTCCAGGAGCGGGCCGAGGCCAAGCTTGCCGAGGTCGAGGCGAAGATCGCCGACCTGACCACCATCCGCACCGCCCTGGCCGCCGCCGTCGAGGCGGGCTGCGACGACCTGACCGTCTGCGTCGGAAGCCCGTGCTGTCCCATCCCCTTCACCGCCCTCGCCGAGGAGCACCGGGGTCCGTCGTGAGCTCGGTCCGGTCCCTCCGCGTGGCGCACGCCGTGCATATGCGTTCGTCGCGCGAGACTGAAGCGCTGTGAATGCCATTGAGTCGGTACCAGCGATTCTCTGACCTGGGAGCGGTCATGACGGAGCAACGCAAGAGCAGCGATGCCATTCCGGAGGAGTTCGGCGGACTGATCGCAGAATTTCGCGGTCTGCTCGAGAAGTACCCCCGTGCGGACCGGCACTTCTCGCTCGCCTACCACCCCGCGGGCCGTGGCGAGGAATCGGGAACAACGATGACGGTGGGGATCTCTCAGCCGGTCTTCGAATGCTCGGAGATCGAACCCGGATTCGTCGTCTGCGAGCGCGTCGACGAGCAGTGACCGTGCAGGGCTCGTCATGCGCGGACGCTCTGACCAGGGAGTGATGTGGCCACCAAGCGCCGTTTCGATCGACAGGAGCCAGGATGTCCTACCCGACCGGTGGTCTCAGTGACGAGCAGGTGCGAGCCCTCAGGGAGGCGGCGCGGCTGG
>NZ_JAMGSL010000020.1:72648-117772 GCF_025195125.1 Streptomyces sp. Je 1-79 | reverse complement strand
CCTAGGCCCTGTCGTCACCATGGCCCCCTGCTCCCGACGCCTGGCACGGCACCTCGCCGCGTTGTCGTCAGTCGCCGAGTACGCCCAGTACGAGGGCGATCCTCCGCCTTGCGATGCACCGCGCCAGCCGCCGCTCGCCGCCGGGGCCCATGGTGACGAGAGGGCCTAGGACGACGGCGCTCACACCCCGGTGCAGGGCGGCGCGGCCGTGCGGGCTGAGATGATCGTACGTATGCACGCCTCTCCTTCCGCCGCGCCGGCCGACGACCTCACCACCGAGCGACTGCTGCTGCGCCCCGTGCGGACGGCCGACGTGCCGGCCGTCACGCGGTTGTGGACGGACCCCGACGTCAGAAGGCATCTGGGCGGGCCGGTCACCGAGCAGGTCGTACGGATCCGCCAGCGGCGCGTCGTCGGGGCACCCGGCGTCTACGCGGTGGTGCGGGCCGCGGACGGGGTGCTGCTCGGGCTCGTGACGGTGGAGCCGGAGGCGCGGGACGGGGAGACCGAGGTGTCGTACCAGTTCCTGCCCGAGCACTGGGGCCACGGCTACGCCCGCGAGGCGGTCGCCGCCGTCGTCGGCGCGACGCTCCACGGCACCCCCAGCGTCGTCGCGCTCACGCAGGAGGCGAACCACCCCTCCCGGCGGCTCCTCGAAGCCGTCGGGATGACCCACGTCTCGTCCTTCGTCGAGCACGACGCCCACCAGGTCCTCTACCGCCGCCGACGCTGACACCTCGGCAACCCGCGCCGCTCACCGGACCTTCTCGCCGGCCGCCAGCTTCGCCACCATCCGCTCCAGCCGTTCCGCCCGGCCCTTGGGCGTGCGGGCCTGCCACAGCCGCATGATCACCATGTACTGGTCGGTCTTCCCGAGCCCCTCGTAGAAGGCCCGCGCCCGGGCGTCGGCCGCCAGCGCCGCCGCGAGGTCGTCCGGTACGGTCGCCTCGGCCTGGGACGGGTACGCGCTCTCCCACCGGCCGTCCGCCTGCGCCGCCCGCACCTCGGCGAGCCCCGGCTCGCGCATCCGGCCCGCCGCCGTGAGCGCCTCGATCTTGCGGACGTTCACCTGCGACCAGAGGCTGCGCGACCGCCGCGGGGTGTACTTCTGGAAGTAGTACGCCCCGTCCCCGCCCTTGCGCTGTCCGTCGATCCAGCCGAAGCAGAGCATGCAGTCGAGGATCTCGGGGTTCGTCAGCGACTCGCCCCCCTTGCCCTTCTTGGCGATCCTCAGCCATACCCCGGGCGTGTCGGCGTGGTGGGCCTCCAGCCATGCCTCCAGCTCGGCCGTCTGTGTGACCGTCATGAGCTCCAGGCCCTCGTACCGCTCCATGGGATCAGTCCCCCTCCTCGTCGCCGGACGTCGTCCGCGGACGACGTCCGGAACGCTGACGACCACGATATGGACCGCGACACCCCGTCAGAACCGCGCGTGGCGGGTGATGTCCGACTCGAACTGGGTGATCATCTCCGGAGTCACCGTCGGCCTGCACTGGCCGACCGCCTCCAGATAGTCCGCGGTGGTCGCGCCCGGAAGCCGCTCGTCGGCCGCCGTGCGACCGCCGACGGCGGCCAGATCGCGCTCGAAGGAGTTCTGGGCGGCGATCCGGGCGGCATGCTCGATGTCGGCGGGCGTGAACAGGTCGCTCGCCGCCACCAGTTCGTCGATGTCGACATCGGGCCGGCCCTCCGTGTACCGCGCCCAGATCGCGGCGCGGGCCGCCTTGTCCGGTGTCCCGATGGGGATCAGGTAGTCGAAGCGCCCGGGGCGCAGGAAGGCAGGATCGAGGGAGCGGATCGAGTTCGTCGCGCAGACGAGCAGCCGCTCGTCCCGCTCACGGAACCCCGGGATGAGCTTGAGGAGTTCGTTCGTCACCCCGTGCATGCCGCCGGGCTGCGCGGGCTCCTGCCGCACGGGGGCGATCTCCTCGACCTCGTCGATGAAGACCAGCACCCGTTCCAGCTCCGCGATCCGGGCGAACGCGGACCGCAGCGCCGCCGCCAGATTGCCCTCGTCGGCGAGCCGGGACGGCAGGATCTCCACGAACGGCCAGCCGAGCCGGGAGGCGATCCCACGGGCGAACGTGGTCTTGCCCGTGCCCGGCGGGCCGAACAGGCCCACCGCGCGCGGCGGACGCACGCCGTGCCGCGCCGCGCGCTCGGGCTCGGCGAGCGGCAGGACGACACGCCGTTCGATCAGGTCCTTCTCGCGCTCCATGCCGGCGACCTTGGCCCACAGATCGCCCGGCAGCAGCCGCCCGCCGAGGTCGTCGAGGAGATTGGCGGCGGGGCCGTGCAGCGGCTCGACCTTCTCGAAGTAGGCGACGGCGGGCTGACGGGTGTACCCGGCGTTGAGCAGGCCCTCGCCGAGCAGTTCCTCCTCGGGCAGGACGTACGCGATCCGTCCCACGCGCGCCGCGACCAGCCGCCGCTCCAGCTCGACCAGGAGCGCGCTGGCGAGCCCCCGGCCACGCCAGGCCGAGGAGATCGCGATCCGCATCACCCAGGCCCGCTCGCCCGAGACCGAGGCGAGCGCCGCTCCGATGGGGACGCCCTGGTGGACGGCGACGACGGCCGGCTGGCGGGAGGTCAAGGCGCCGATGCACTCGGCCAGGGAGAACACGGACTCCTGTCCGAGCTCGGCCGTGGTGTCGATCAGGTGGACGACCGCGGCGAGATCGCTCTCGCGGTAGTCGTGGATGAGCCAGTTCACCGGTACCGCCCCTCGTTCGTTCGATTTCGAACCGTTGCGGCGAGGCTAGGGGCGGGGGAGGAGGCGGGTCGTGTGCCACGGTGCACAAGGAGCGGCCGGCAAGTGCTACGAAGCGTCACTGGCCTTACGACCCCGGGGAGGCGTCCGGGCCGGGGTCGGGGCCGTTGGGCTCGGGGTCGGCGTCCGGGTCGGGGCCGGGACCGGGAATGGGCGAAGCCCCCGGAGGGGTTCCCTCCGGGGGCTTCGTCACTGTGGAGCTCAGTACGCGGCCGCGAGCTTCGGGTTCGCGCCGTACGAGTTGTCCGTCTGGTTGCCCTCGCTGGCGAGGAACACGAGAAGGATGATGCCGCCAACCAGCGGGACCAGGCCGATGAGCAGCCACCAGCCCGAGCGGCCGGTGTCGTGCAGGCGGCGGACGGCCACGCCGAGGCTGGGCAGGAACACGGCCAGGGCGTAGATCGCGTAGAGGAGCGGGTAGGTGCCGATGGCCATGTCGATGACGGCCACGACGACCAGCGCGATGAAGTTGAACAGGAAGAACATCCAGTATTCCTGGCGGCGCGCACGGCCGGTGAATACGGCGTACTTCTTGAGAACGTCGAGGTACCAGTTCACTTAGTCCCCCCAAGGACTGGGAAATGCGAGCGGGAGCCTGTCCCTGTGGAGCAAGCTTACGCAGAACTTATGTGGCTGAAACGCGGCGGGTCAATTCGTTACCTGGGAAGGGGCGTTGGGGGTAGTTGTGTCTGCATTTGCGGCTGTGGCGCGGCGACGGCGCCGCATCCCGTAGGGGTTGCGGCGCCGTTCTTGGGCAGGATCAGAGGTTCATCCCGTTTTTCTGGTCTTGCTCATGAGCAGCCCACCCGCCGTGAGAGCGAAGAGGCAGACGCACGCACCGGTGATGACGTTGCTCAGGATCGCGCCAGTTTCGGCGTTCCGGGCGACCACCCAAGGGGAGATGATCAGCCACACTCCGCCGACCAGAGCGACGAAGTTCAGGTCCTGCGCCCGTTCCGGAGCCATCGACATACAGACTCCGAGAGCCGCGATGGCGATACCGACGATCAGGTTGCTGAGGGCGAGGTCCGGGTGGAGGCCCGCGAAGTGAACCGTGTAGGCGGAGATCGCGGCCCAGATGCCGGCCAGGATGACCAGTTCCTCGACCGCTGTGACACCTCGGGTCTGGAGTATCTGGGAGTAACGCTCCCGCATTTCCGTCGCGTCAGGGTGTTCCCTGATATCACCAGGACGGTGAGAGACGTCAGACATACGACTCGCCTCCTTCTGGCGTCTTGCACGTCTGACCGCGCTTGCGGCGTGGTGCCGCGGTTTCATTGTGCGCTTATCTGGCCTTTATGTGTAGGTCTGTCCGGTAAGGGATCCACACAGAAATGAGGCGGCGGATGTGCGTGGAACCACCAAAGAAGTGATCACCGAATGAACAATCCCTGAAAGATCCACGCACCCCGCCCGCATCGATGTGCGCCACGCCTCGTCGCTGGTCAGCCGCGGCTGTAGGGGCGGGTGATGATCTCCATGTTGTGACCGTCCGCGTCGTCGAAGTACGCGCCCCGGCCGCCGAACAGGCGGTTGATCTGCCCCGGCTCGGTGTGACTCGGATCCGCGTAGTACGTGACCCCCATCTGCTCCAGACGGCCGATCATCGTGTCGAACTCCTCGTCGGGCACGAGGAACGCGTAGTGCTGAGGGGTGAAGGAGGCGTCGGGCGACTCGTAATAGTCGAGGGTGACGCCGTTGCCGGTCTCGACCGGCAGGAACGGCCCGAAGGGCGCGCCGACCTCCAGGCCGAGCACCTCGGCGAGGAACTCGGCGGAGGCCCGCCTGTCACGGGCGTAAACAACGGTGTGGTTGAGCTCGATGGCCACAGTGGGTCCTCTCGAAAGGCTGCGTCGGTGTCTTCCTGCTTGTTCTTTCGAGCGCGTACGTACGCAACGGTGCGCACGCGCGCGCGGAAGACGACCGAGGCGGGCCTCGCGCCCACCCGGCGGCGGTCACGCCAAGGCCGGGTACCTCACTCGCTCGCGGCCATCGGCCAACCCGGCAGTCATACCGTCACGCTAACCCGTGATCATCCGGGCGGGCAACGGGAAATCGGGGAGAGGTCCGGCAGGGCCCTCCGGCGTAACCTGGAAGTGGACTCGGGGGCTGGCGCGTCCCACCGCCTGGAGGCGGACGAACATGACCGGAATCGTGTCCCGGAGCTTCGACTCCGCAGATGAGACTCGTCCTTTCGAGGACGCCAAGG
The DNA here is from genome assembly GCF_025195125.1 of Streptomyces sp. Je 1-79. Taxonomy (GTDB): domain Bacteria; phylum Actinomycetota; class Actinomycetes; order Streptomycetales; family Streptomycetaceae; genus Streptomyces. The sequence goes on along the minus strand of NZ_JAMGSL010000020.1, from coordinate 112,793 downwards.
GCAGACTGGACCTGATCAACGCGGAAAGCGGTCCGGTCGGTCGTGCCGTGTTCGAGCCGGGCTGGCAGTGGTCCAAGCACATCAAGCCCCTCGCCGGAACGGAGAGTTGCGAGGCCGCACACGTCGGATACGTCGTCAGTGGCCGGATGAAGGTCGTCATGAACGACGGTGAGTCGGCCGAGTTGGGGCCCGGCGACTTCATGGCCGTCGAGCCGGGCCACGACGCCTGGGTCCTCGGTGACGAGCCCTGCGTGGTCGTGGACTGGTCCGGCTTCCGTCAGTACGCCGTACCCCAGGGCGGTTGACGGCAGCAGCGCGGCGGCTGACCCGCGGCGTCTGCTGACGGCAGCAGCACGGCGGCTGACCCGCGACGTCGAGCCCGCGGGAAAATGCCGGGCCCGGGGCTGGTGGCCGCTGTCACGATGCCCCCATGAGTGAAGATCACCGCCTGCAGCCACCTCGTACCGCCGACGAGCGCACCACCCTCACCTCGATGCTCCAGTTCCAGCGCGACACCCTGGCGATGAAGTGCGCGGGGCTGACCACGGAGCAGCTCAAGGAGCGGGCGATCGCGCCGTCCGGGCTCTCGCTCGTGGGCCTCGTGCGGCACGCGGCCGAGGTCGAGCGCGGCTGGTTCCGCAATGTGATCAACGGTGAGCGGAGCCGCAGTCCGTGGACGCCGGCCGGCTCCACGGACTGGGCCGACTTCGATGTCGACGACCTCGACGAGGCCGGTGTCGACGAGGCGTTCGCCGTGTGGCGCGAGGAGTGCGCACGGGCGCGCGCCGTCGTGGACGCGGCGGACTCGCTGGACGACCGGGGCCACCTGGGGGAGGAGGAGTACTCCCTGCGCTACGTCATCGCCCACATGATCGAGGAGTACGCCCGTCACAACGGCCACGCGGACCTCTTGCGCGAGCGCATCGACGGTGTCACGGGCGAGTAGCCCCCTGTCCCGTACGGCACGGAAAGCCCTGATCAACAGGGCCTATGGCCTGTTATCGTCGCCCGCATGCCCGAACTGATCGCCCCCACGACCAGCCTCCACCGCTCCTGGCTGGAAGCGCACGCCGAGTGGAGTCCCGGCGCGCGACAGGACGGGGCGGGGATGAGGCTGGCGGAGGTCGAGGCCTTCTCGATGCCCGAGGTCTTCGCGTCCTGGGTCGGGCGGCTGCGCGAACAGGCTGACCGGACAAGGCCGTTGGCGCCGGGCTGGGTGCACGCCACACACTGGTGGGTCGTCGAGGACGGGGCGTACGTCGGCGCGATCGATCTCCGCCACGAACTCAACGACTTCCTGCTGCGCGCCGGCGGGCACATCGGCTACAGCATCCGGCCGTCCGCCCGCCGCCGAGGCCTCGCCACCTGGGCCCTGGGCGCCGTACTTCCCGAGGCCCGCGCCCTCGGCATGGACCGGGTCCTGGTGACCTGCGACGAGGGCAACGTGGCCTCCGCCCGCACGATCGAGCGCAACGGCGGGGTCCTGGAGGACACACGCGACACGGAGATCGGCCGCAAGCGTCGCTACTGGATCGCCCTGTGAACGCGGAGGCCGCCGGGGCCGGTGAGGTGGGCGAGGCGATGGCCGCCGAGCTGCGCCTGCTGGAGCCCGAGGTGCGCACCTCGCGCGCGCTCGCCGGGGCACTCCTCGACCCCGACTTCGTGGAGATCGGCGCGTCCGGTCGCCGCTGGACGTACGAGGAGATGCTCGCCGCGCTGCCCGCGATGGCCGGCGGATCGCAGGACGGGCCGCGATACGAGCCCTCGGAGATGACCGGCACGGTCCTGGCGCCTGGCCTGGTCCACCTGACCTACGACACGCACATCGACGGCCTCCACGCCCACCGCAGCTCCCTCTGGCGCCGCCACGCCGACGGCACCTGGCGCATGTACTACCACCAGGCGACTCCCTTCCCGGGCTAGGGCACCAATGGCCCAGCCAGGGGGGCGAGGCCAGTCGGCCGGGGTCGGTCGGTGCGGGTCGGCCGGCCCGGGCAGGTCTGTCCGGATGGCCCGGGGTGAGTGCCGGTGAGCGGCCGGCCGGGGCCCGCGCCAGGGTGCGGGGCAGCTGGACGCGTCCACCAGCCGTACGGGGCCACCAGCCGTACGGGGCCACCAGCCGTACGGGGCCACCGGCCGTACGGGGGCGCCAATAATGCGGAACCGCCAGCTGTACGGGCCCGTCAGCCGGCCGGGTTCGTCAACCGGCCGGGCCGTCAGCCGTAGGCGTCCGTCACGCAGTCCCTGGCGCACGCCCCGCGTTCGTACTCGTGCCGCAGGGCGGCCGCCGCGAGGTGAGGGGCCACGTCCGGGTGGGCGAAGCGTTCGTCGGCCAGGCGCAGGACGTCCTCGACCGTGACGATCGCCGGTTCTCCCGCCCCCGCCGCCTCGCGCGCCGACGCGATCGCCATGCCCGCCGCACGTCGCAGCACCCGCCACTGGTTCCGCTGCGCGGCGGCCCAAGCCCGTGCGGGGCGCAACGGCCGGACCGCTCGGCCCTTGCGGACGGCGCCCAGCACCATGAGACCCGCTCCGCCGGCAACGATCAGGAGCCCGACCACCGTCTCCGCGTGCAACCCCGCCACCCCGCCCCCTCCTCGTCGAGGCACGTTGTACCCAGGCGGGCCCGAATCCAGGCATCGCGCTCGGTGACACGCGTAAGTGACACGTGTCACTTTCGCTCGCAAGCGTTGACGCGGCCGATCTTCGGCCAGACGCTGCTCCCATGACCGTCACCACCGTCACCACCACCCGCGGCCCCGTCCGCGGCGCGCGCCGGGCCGACGGGAGCCTGCGCTTCCTCGGCATTCCGTACGCGCAGCCGCCCGTCGGCGACCTCCGCTTCGCGCCGCCCGTCCCGCCGGAGCCGTGGACCGAACCGCTGGACGCCACCGCCTACGGGCCGACCGCCCAGCGCCGCCCGTTCGCCGAGGTCACCACGATCCCCGAGCCCTCCGTCCCGGGCGCCGGGGTCCTCAACCTCAACGTCTTCACGCCCGAGGCCGACCCCGACGCCGGTCTGCCCGTTCTCGTCTGGATCCACGGCGGCGGGTATGTGGCGGGGTCGGCGGCGAGCCCCTGGTACGACGGATCGGCCTTCAACCGGGACGGCGTCGTCCTGGTCTCCCTCGGCTACCGTCTCGGCATCGAGGGCTTCCTGCACCTCGACGACGCCCCCGACAACCGAGGAGTCCGCGACTGGATCGCCGCCCTGGAATGGGTCCGCGACAACATCGCCCGCTTCGGCGGAGACCCGGCCAAGGTCACCGTCGCCGGCCAGTCGGCGGGCGGCGGCGCCGTGCAGACGCTGCTCGCCGTCCCCGCCGCCCGGGGCCTCTTCCGCGGTGCGCTCTCCGTCTCCGGGGCCGTCATGCGCCCCGACGGCCCCGAGGTCGCCCGCGCCGCCTCTCGCCTGTTCACGGCACGTACCGGCGTACCCGCCACCGCCGCGGCCCTCCGCGACCTGAGCGACGACGAACTCCTCGACCTCCAGGACCGGATGGGCGCGCCGGGTGCGGACCGCGAGGGCCTCCCGCCGCTGCTCTCTCTGGCGCCCTTCGCCGACGGCGAGCTGATCCCGGAGCCCGTCCTCGACGCGCTGACGGCAGGCGAGGCGGGGGCCGACGTCCCGCTCATGCTGGGCTTCACGGCCCATGAGTTCAACGCCTTCCCCGGCCCGGGCCCGGACGGCCCGCCCGTGCCGGTCCTCCTCGGCGCGTTCGGGCTGGCCGAGGAGCGGGTGCGCTCCTTCACCGCGGCGTACGGGAACGGTGACCCGGAGGCGCTGTTCGGCCAGGCCCTGACCGACGTCACCTTCCGCGCACCCTCCCTGGCCCTCGCGGACGCCCGGGCGGCGCGTCGACGTCCCACCTGGCTCTACGAGTTCGTCTGGGAGTCGCCCGTCAACGGGACCGCCTTCCACTGTCTGGACCTGCCGTACGCCTTCGACCTCCTGGAGGCCGAGGGGGTCACCGCCGTGGCCGGCGAGGCCCCGCCCCGCGCGCTGGCCGACGCGATGCACCGCGCCTGGGTCGCCTTCGTACGGGATCAGGACCCGGGCGAGTCCTGGCCGCGCTACACGGCCGACGAGCGCGCGACGATGATCTGGGACGCGGAGCCGCGCGTGGAGCACGATCCGCTGCGCCAGGTCCGGGAGATCTGGCTGGACTGAGGTTCGGCCGACGGCGTCAGCGCCTCGCCAGGTCGCTCACGAAGAGGCCCGCGCCTCGACCGGGACGCTGCGGAAGTGCGTCGTGATCCGGCCCTCCTGGTCCAGGAGGTGGAAGGCGAGCGACGGCGCCATCTCGTCCCGGTACACATGGTCGTTCGGGTGGTTGTACGGCTCCCAGGGCAGCTTCGAGGTCGAGATCACGCCGGGGGCCACCAGCAGCGGGCGCCCCGCGAAGGTGGTGGCCGCCGCGGTGTGCGCGTGCCCGCAGAGGAACGCGACGATGCCGGGGCGGCGCTCCGCCAGCTCGGCTAGGCGGTCTTCACCGAACTGGCGGATGCCGTCGACGAACGGCATCCGCAGTGCGGTCGGCGGGTGGTGGAAGCCGACCAGGACGGGCATGCCCTCGGGCGTCTCGTCGAGCACGCCCTCCAGCCAGGCGAGCGTCTCGTCCTCCAGCCACCCCTCGTCCTTGCCCGGCACCGACGAGTCGCAGAGGGCCAGGGTGAACGCGTCGCCGCGCAGCACCTGGTTCACGGGAGCGCCGGAACGGTGTGTCGTCATGCCCAGGAGCACGTCGCGGAAGGCGTCACGGCGGTCGTGGTTGCCCGGGCAGACCAGCAGCGGGTGCCGGGTGCGCAGCAACTCCCGTACCAGCGTGTACTCCGACTCCAGGCCGTGATCGGCCATGTCACCGGTCACCACCACCGCGTCGAGGTCGACGTCGAGCGATTCGAGGTACGCCATCACGGCTCTGGTCCGCTCGGCGCTGCGCGGAGAACTGTCGACGTGAAGGTCGCTGATATGTGCGATCACGATCACTGCGGTGAACCCCTCTCCGGCGCGCGACGGCGCACAGACGGGACGGGCGCTCCGCCCCGCCCGTGAACGTACTGCGCCGATCCAGGTCGGCGCGCGGGCCACCGCCGTACAGGTGGCCTGGATGGTTCCGTTCAACTGCCTTGTGGCGCCAGTCGGTTCGTGCCTCGGCGGGAACGCTCGGCCACCACGGCCCGGCCGCCCCGGAGTTGGCATTCCGTGGAGCCTCGTCCGCCGGCGCCGGAGGCCGGATCGGGCGGAGGCGTGGCGGGAGCGGGCCAGCAGCATCTGGGGTGGAGGTGCCGTCCTCCGCGTCGTGCGTCAGGGCACTGTGCCGTAGCCGGTGAAGCGTCCAGCCGTCCAGGTCCTCGATGTCGTCGGGTGAGGCGAGGAGGTTGGCCAGCAGCCGGGTGTTTCACCTCGAAGATCTCCTCAGCGCGGCGGTAGGAGAGCCGGGCCCGGCCGGTCTCCGGGCACACGTCGAGCGTCGGCGCCGGCCGCCGCTCGATGCCGATCGTCGGATCGCCTTCGCTCCAGCCCTGGCGCTCCACCAGCCGATCCCCTTGGGCGCGATGGACAGCTCCCGGTTGACGGTGTCGGCGTCCCTCTCGTCCGCCCGCGCCCAGCGGCACGATCCGCCCGAATGCGGTTCTGCTGTGCGGACTTGAGGGAGGGGACTGTCAGTGCCCGGCCGCCGGCATGCCTACCTGGGTCATGCCCTCAGTCTTCCGTCACGGGCAGGCACTCGGCGAGCAGGTCGACGACGTCGCGCCAGGCTCGCTGCGCGTGCTGTGGGTGGTAGCCGACGCCGGGGACCGTGGGGTGGTCGACCGTCGGGTGGTGGAAGGCGTGCAAGGCGCCGCCGTAGACCGTGAGGCGCCAGTCGACGCCTGCGGCCTGCATCTCGGCGGTGAACGCATCCCGTTGCGCGGGCGGCATGATCGGGTCTTCCGACCCGACCCCGGCCCACACCGGGCAGCGAATGCGCGCTGCCTCACCCGGTCGGCCCGTGGTGGTTGCGTTGACTGTCCCGATCGCGCGCAGGTTGACGCCGTCGCGCCCGAGTTCCAGCCCGATGGCGCCCCCGGTGCCGTAGCCGATGGCGGCGATCCGGTCGGGGTCGGTCCGCGGTTCGGCGCGCAACACGTCGAGCGCCGCGTGGCCGATGCCCCGCATCCGGTCGGCATCAGAGAGCAGCGGCAGGCAACGGGCCAGCATCTCCTCGGGGTCGCCCAAATAGCGCCCGCCGTGGAGGTCGAAGGCCAACGCTACGTATCCCAGCTCGGCGAGAGCATCGGCCCGGCGGCGCTCGACGTCGCTCAGCCCCATGCCCTCTGGTCCGATTAGCACCGCGGGCCGGCGGTCGACACCGGCCGGGAGCGCGAGGTGCCCGATCATCGTCAAACCGTCGGCCGGATACTCGACCGTACGCGTCGTAATCGTCGTCATGAGACTGGACTGTAGTGATCGTCGAGCCCGGCCTGGCCGGTGTTCTGCCGCTGGCAGAACAGCGCGGGTATCCCTCTGACATACGGCGAGGGCTCACGAGAACCGGGCACCAGGTCGGCGATCGCAGCGTGCAGCAGCACGATCGAGAAGTGCTTGTTGGCGACGTACGACAGCTCGTGTCCGCTCACGCCGGGACGTGCCGGGCGGCCGCCCCGCACTCGCGTGGGCGGCCGTAAGGGTAGCCGTAGCCGCAAAAACAGCCGCGGCCGCGGCTCAGCCCGCCCGGAAGCCGATCGTGCCGTCGGGCAGGACCGCCTCCACCGTCGCGCCGTGCTCGACGGTACGGCTCACCGTGCAGAACTTCTCGTGCGTCAGCCGCACTCCGCGCGCGAAGACCTCGGCGGCCTTCGGGTTGCTCTCGGGCAGCTCGAACTCGTAACTGACCCTGATCCGGCCCACCCGTCCGTCGTCCTCCGGCCCGGAGACCGACTCCACGACGATCCGCAGGTCGTCGTGGTCCACGGCGCGCGCCGTCCGGTCCACGACCATGCCGCCGCAGCCGCCCATGGCCGCTAGCAGCAGCTCGACCGGTGTGAACGAGGGCTGGGCGTCCGCGTCGTCCGCCGCTCCGATGCGCACCTCCGCCCCCCGGTCGTTGCGGGCCACCCATTGCCGGTAGCCGGTGCGGACGGTCTCGATGCGGTAGTCGGCCATGGTGTCGTGAGCTCCTCGGTGTCTGTACAGGTCCATGCTGTGCGGTCGACCGACCACGCAACCCCACCCCGCCCCGGCCCGCCAAGCGGGCGCGCCGGTACGGCCTCGCGGCTGCCCCCGCCCGGGCCGATTGGCACGACGTGAGTACGTGCCGACGGCTCCGACGTGAGTACGTGCGGCGGCCCGGTTGAGTACGTCGTCCGATACCCGGCCCCCCGCTCGCGCTGGTCGAATAGGACCATGATCTCGGACGCCCGGCGCACCCGCCGCATCCAGCACGTCACGACCACCGGCTCGGCGCTGGCGGTCGCGGTGCTTCCGCTCGTCGTCGGCATGCTGCTGGCGAGGAGCGTGGGAGCGGACCCGATGGCGCCGGTCAACGCCCTGATCACGAGCGGCGGTCAGCGCGCCCGTCTCTCCCGCTGCCAGTTGCGCGCCGTACGGCCGACGCGCGAGCGCGGCAGGAGCCTGGCCTTCGGCCGGACACGCGCGGTGTCCGCCCGGTCTTCCCGGTCCGTGCTCCCGTCCTTGCCGGCCCTTCCGTCCCTCCCTGCGCTCCCTTCCCTGCCGTCCCTTCCCGCGCTTCCCGCTCTGCCGGGCCTCCGGCGTCGGTGAAGCACGTACCAACTCCAGACCAACTCCCCGTATCTCCCCCTGCGTTGGGGCGCGGCTGCGTAGCCTTGGGGTAGGGGAGTCGGCTGCGGGGGTGAGGCGTGTGACTGCTGGATCCGGGTGGTCGGTACGGCGGAGGAAGAACCGCTTGAGCGGCCGCGCAGCGCTCTGGCTGCTGCTCATGGCCAGCCTCCTGACCACGGCCCCGGCCGCCGCCGTCGCGGCAGGCCCTTCCGCCGCTTCACGTCCGACCGCTGCCCGGCCCCCCGCCTCGCCGCCCGACCGCGCTCCGTCCTGCGACCCACGGCGGGCCAGTCCGCGTCCCGCACGGGTAGACGGCGAGGCCGTCCGGCGCATCCGTGAGCGCGGCCATCTCGTCGCGGGTGTGGACCTCAACAGCTATCTCTGGGCCTCGCTGGATCCTGGCTCCCAGCAACCGGTCGGATTCGACGTCGACCTGGTGCGGGCGATCGCCCGCGACATCCTCGGCCCCAAGGCCACGGTCCGCTTCGTCAGCATGCCGCCCAGCCAGCGGATTCCCCGCCTCCAGGCACGCCAGGTCGACGTGATCGTGCGCACGATGAGCATCACCTGCGAGCGGCTCGCCGACGTCGCGTTCTCCAGTGTGTACTTCGAGACCGGCCATCGCCTTCTTGTCGGCGAGGGCTCCGGGATCGAGGGCTTCGACGCGAAGCTGAAGGGTCGGCGCGTCTGTCTGAGCAAGGGCAGTTCGGCCTCCGCCCTGCTGAGTTCGTCCGGGACCGGCGCCGTCGCCGTCGAGACCGCGAGCCATCTGGACTGCCTTGTCGAGCTCCAGCAGGGGAGCGTCGAGGCCGTCCTCACCCACGCCACCCTCGCCGCCGGGCTCGTCGCCCAGGACCCCACGCTCCGGCTGGTCGGGCCGCGCCTCGACACCTCGCTCTACGGCGTCGCCATGAACAAGGACGACACCGACCTGGTCCGCCGGGTCAACGCGATCCTTGAGGACTACCGGGAGGGCGGTGCGCGCAGCCCCTGGATGGTCTCGTACGACCGATGGCTCGCCCCGACCCTCGGTGCTCAGCCGCAGGGCCCGCCGAAGGCCGAGTACGCCGACTGACCCCCGCGCCCGGGGCGGGCGGGCGTGCTCCGCCCCGGACGGCTGGTCCCGACGAGTGGTCCGGGGCTCCCGGGGAGTCGTTCAGCCGCGGAACGATGCGGGCCGCTCCGGCGAGGCCTCGGCGAGGGCCTTCGCGACCGCTTCGGCTCCGGCCCGCAGGCCGTAGACCGGGGTTTCGGGCTGCTGGCGCCAGGAGTCGTCGATGCCGCCCGCGTCGACCGTGTCGAAGCCCAGCTCGTCGATGAGGGCGCGGACCGTCTTCTTGGCGACCTCGTCGTCGCCCGCCACGGGAAGCGCGATCCGCTCCGGGTCGCCGGCCGGGAGGGGCCTGTCCAGGATGTCCTGGGCGTAGGTGCCGTTGAAGGCCTTGATCACCGGGTGGCCGAGGTGCTGCTCGGTCCAGCGGCTCTCGGTCAGGCCGTCGTCCTCGATCGCGGCGATCCGGCCGTCGCGCTGCTGCGGGTAGTAGTTGTTGGTGTCGATGACGGCGAAGCCCTGCGCGGCGCCGTCGAACAGGCCCGAGGGAAGGTCCGGGACGGCCTTCAGCGGGACGGTCACGATCACGACCTCGGCGCCACGCGCCGCCTCACCGACCGTGACGGGAGTCGCTCCGGTCTCCTCGGCGAGCGCCGTCAGGGTTTCGGGGCCACGGGAGTTGGCCACGGACACGTCGTGACCGAGCGCCGCGAGACGGCGGGTGAGGTTGCCGCCGATGTTGCCTGCGCCGATGATGCCGATCTTCATGGAACGTCCTTCCGAGCGGGTGCGACGAGGTGCCACGCAAGACCGGAACCGACGGTCCGCGTGCGCTATTCCCCCGCGCCCCCCGGCTTCCCCCTCCCGCGTCCCCCGCCTTTCCTCCCCCCCCACTTCCCCTCGCTTCCGCCCCGCTCCGAGTGAGGGATTGGCGGGCCCGGAGTGAATGCTGAGCCGTTCCGGACCCCGCGCGGCGCCGCGTGCGCGATGATCCGTCCGACTCCGAGGTTCGTCGAGAGGGCAGCCGATGACAGCGCGCGACGAAGCGCAGCAGGATCCGCAGGAGGCGTCCGCGCCGGGCGACGGCGTGGGCCGGCGCCGGTTCCTCGGCTACGTCCTGGCCGCACCGACCCTCACGGTCGCCGCGCAGCTCGGCGAGGCGGCCCTGGCCCCCGCTCCGGCGGTGGCGGCGACACCCGCCCTGGTGCCCTCGCTGCCCGGTCCTTCCGAGATCTACGACCTCAACGACATGCTCACGCACGCCGCGCTGCCCACCGCGAACCTGATCACCATCCGGATCGACCCGGACGGCTCCGCCTCCTTCGCCCTGCCCAGGGCGGAGGTCGGCCAGGGCATCACCACCTCCAGCGCGATGCTGATCGCGGAGGAGCTCGACCTTCCGCTGGAAAAGGTCCGTGTCACCCTCGCGCCTGCCCGCCCGGAGCTGCTGTTCAACCAGCTCACCGGGGGCTCCAACACCACCATCTCGACCTTCACTCCCATCCGGGTCGCCGCTGCCGTCGCCCGGGGACGGCTGCTGCGCGCCGCCGCGCTGGAGCTCGGGGAGCTGGTGGGCTCGCTCACCGCCAAGGCCGGGGCGATCGTCTCCTCGGCGACGGGCCGGAGCCTCACCTACGGCGAACTCGCCGCGAAGGCGGCCTCCGGCACCGACACCGCGGTCGGCGTCGCCCTCAAGAAGCCCGCCGAGTTCAAGGTCATCGGCACCGCGCAGCGGCGGATCGACGCCCTGGAAGCCGTGACGGGGCGCAAGAAGTTCGCCATGGACCTCCAGGTGCCGGGCGCGCTGCCGACCATGGTCTGCAGGCCGCCCACGATCAACGGCACCGTCCGCTCCGTCGACAACGCGGACGAGGTCCGGGCCATGCCCGGCATCACCGACGTCGTACGGATCTCCACCGGCGTCGCCGTCCGCGGCCGTACCTTCGGCCAGTGCATCGATGCCGTCCGCGCGCTGAAGGTCACCTGGGGGCCCGGCACCGCCGAGGGCGACTCGGACGCGACCGTCCTACGGAAACTGCGCGCCGCCGAACTCCCCCTCGTCGTCCCGCCGCTGCCCTTGCTGACCAAGGCCGTCGACGCCCGCTTCACCTTCCACTTCGCCAGCAACAGCGCCCTGGAGACCAACTGCGCGATCGCCGACGTGCGGACGGACTCGGCCGAGATCTGGGCAAGCCTGAAGTCGCCCGTCGTCGCCCAGGAGCAGATCGCCCTGGAGCTAGGTCTCCCGGTCGGCGCCGTGAAGGTCCATGTCACCGAGGGCGGCGGCTCGTTCGGCCGCAAGCTGTTCCACGACGCGGCCCGTGAGGCCGCCGAGACCTCCCGGGCCATGGGCAAGCCCGTGAAGCTGATGTGGCACCGCACCGACGACTTCCGCCAGGGCCGGACGCACCCCATGTCGACGTCCCGGGTCCGCGCCACGTACACGCTCGGCGACGTGCTGACGTACGAGCAGCGCCACACCTCCGTCGCCACGGACTTCGGCCACGGCCTCGGCGAGATCATCACCTCCGCGGCCGCCCGGCTCCCCGTCGGCGACCTCACCTTCTCCGAGACGATCTTCCAGCTGACCCAGCAGAGCCCGTACCACTTCGGAGTCACCACCCAGCTGCTCAGCGAGACCGACAAGGGCTTCAACACCGGCTCCATGCGCAACATCTACTCGCCCAACGTCCGCTGCGCGCAGGAGCTCGTCGTGGACGAACTGGCCCGGCGGACGGGCAAGGACGCCTACGCGTTCCGCCGCCGCCACCTCAAGGACGAGCGCGCCCGGGCCGTACTGGACAAGGTCGCCGAGGTGGGGGAGTGGGGGCGGTCCCTGCCCGCCGGGATGGCCCAGGGGATCGCCGTCCACCCCGAGTACCACTCCGTCGTCGCCGTCCTCGCCGAGATCGACTGCCGTCCCGAGACGACCGGCCGCAGGATCCACGACGCGTACACCGGGCCGCGCGTCACCAAGGTCGTCTGCGCCGTCGACGTCGGCCTCGCGGTCAACCCGCGCGGTCTCGAGGCCCAGATGATGGGCGGCATCATCGACGGCATCGCCGTCACCCTCACCTCGGGCCTCCACCTCCGGGACGGCCACTTCCAGGAGGGGAGCTGGGACAACTACTTCTACACCCGGCAGTGGAACACCCCGCCCGAGCTGGAGATCGTCGTCATGCCCGCGACGTCGGACCGGCCGGGCGGCGCCGGTGAGCTGGCCGTCGCGGGCGCGATGGCCGCGGTCGCCTGCGCGTACGGCAGGGCCACCGGCACCATGCCGACGACCTTCCCCGTCAACCACGCCGAACCGCTCGGATTCGAGCCGCTGCCCACCACCCCGCCGATCCCCGCCTCGCCGGTCGACGGCCTCGACCGCGCGTTCTAGACATCCCCTAGGAGCAGGAGCCACCGTGCCGCACCACACCTTCATCCTCAACGGCAAGGCCGTCACGGCCGACGTCGAGGACGACGTCCGGCTGCTGTGGGTGCTCCGGGACGTCCTCGGCGTCACGGGACCCAAGTACGGCTGCGGGCTGGGCGTCTGCCAGGCGTGCACCAGCCACATCAACGGCAGGGCGTTCAACCCCTGCTCCGTGCCGGTCAAGGACATCGCCCCCACCGACGAGATCACCACCATCGAGGGCCTGCCCGCGACCGTCGGCGAGGAGCTCCACCCCATGCAGGAGGCCTGGCTGGATCTCGACGTCGCCCAGTGCGGCTACTGCCAGCCCGGACAGATCATGACGGCCGTCGCCAAGGTCCGCGGGGCCCGCGAGGCCGGGCGGGAGATCGACGAGGCCGACCTCGACGAAATCCGCAACATCTGCCGCTGCGGCACCTACAACCGGATCCGTGAGGCGATCGTGGCGGGAGCCCGCCGCATGCCCTGAAGAGAACCGCACCAGCGGGAACACGACCTGATCGACGAGTTCCACATCCTGGCCCACCCCGTCCTCATCGGCCGGGGCAAGCCCCTGTTCCGGCCCCCACCGACTTCGCGGCGCCGCTCACCTTCACCGGCACCCGGCCCTTCGGCAAGGGAGTGGTGCTCTTGCGCCACGAGCAGGTCCGATGACGCGAAGTCGGCACGTGAGGCGGCCTCCTGAGGTACCGCCGGCTCATGAGCGCCGCGGCCTCCAGGCGCCCCGCCCCTACCCGTAGTACTTCAGAGCTACCCGCCGACTGCCCCCTCCGGCGGGACGCCGACCACAAGGCGTGATCCATACGTTCGGTACCGGAACGAAACACCTCGTCCGGTACGGAAGGACCACACCATGGCGTCCCGCCAGCGCAGCCGCCTGCGCCGCACCCTGCTCGCCGCACTCGTCACCGCGTCGGTGGCGGTGCCGACGGCGGGCGCCGCGCGCCCGGCGGCCGTCCCGGCGCCCGCACCGGCCGAACTCGGCCCCCTCGCCCGGGTCACGGCGGCGGCCCTCGACGCGCGGTACGCCGCCAACCGGGACGCCGTCCGCGCCGCCGAACGCACCGCGGCCGACTACGGCGACCGGAAGCGGGCCGCCGCCCTGCGCGCCATGGCGGGCCCGAACCGCCACTTCCTCTCCTTCGACGGCCGCGACGGCGGCCGCAGCGTCGAGGTCGTCGGCGACCTCGCGAGCGCCGAACACATCGCCGTCCTAGTCCCCGGCTCCGACACCGCGCTCGGCAGCGAGCGCTTCCGGGACGGCGCCGTCGCACTCCAACGGCAGCTGGGGGAGCGCGCCGCCGTCCTCGCCTGGCTCGGCTACGCCACCCCCGCCACCGCGAGCGCGGCCGCGGTCACCCCCGGGCGGGCCGAGGAGGCGGCCCCCGGACTGCGGGCCTTCGTCGGGGAGTTGAGGACCGCCAAGCCCGCCGCCCGCCTCACCCTCCTCTGCCACTCCTACGGCTCTGTCGTCTGCGCCAAGGCGGCGCCCGGGCTCCCCGTCGCCGGCATCGTCCTCTACGGCAGCCCGGGCACCGGCGCCGACAGCGCAGCGGAGCTGCGCACCGCGGCCCCCGTCTGGGCCGGGCGCGGCGAGTCCGACTGGATCGCCCGGGTGCCCCACCTCCGCGTGCCCCTGCCCTTCGGAGAGCTGGGATTCGGCACCGACCCCCTCGCACCGGAGTTCGGCGCCCGGGTCTTCGACGCCGGCGACGGCGGACACAGCGACTACCTCGTCCCCGGCTCCGTACCGCTGAAGCAGCTTGCGAGCATCGTCATGGGACGGGAGCCGGCCGATGCGTGAACTCGTCCGCCGTATCGAGGCCGCCACCCCGCCGGGCCGCGACCGCGCCCTTGACGCCCTGCGTGGCCTCGCCATCCTCGGCGTGGTCCTCGGCCACTGGCTCGTGACCGCCCTGATCGCCGACAGCGGCACGGTCCGCGTGGCCAGCCCCTTGCAGGAACTGCCCGAATTCACCCCCGTCTCCTGGGTGTTCCAGACGCTGGCCGTCTTCTTCCTGGTCGGCGGGCAGGTGGGCGCCAGGAGCCACGCCGCCTCCCGTGCCAGGCAGGAGAGCTACCGCCACTGGATCGCGGCCCGGCTGGGACGGCTCTTCGGGCCCGTCGCCGCCGTGCTCGCGGTCTGGATCGTCGCGACGCTCGCCATGCTCGCCACCGGTGTGCCGTGGCCGACCGTGTACGCCCTGGGCAAGCTGGTGCTCTCCCCGCTCTGGTTCCTGCTCGTCTTCGCCGCGCTCACGGCGGCGACCCCGCTCGTCGCCCGCATCCACCCGCTCTGGCCCCTCGCCGTCGTCATCCACGTCGACGTGATCCGCTTCGGCCTCGACGGACCGGCCTGGCTCGGCTGGATCAACGTGGCCGCCGGCTGGCTCGTGCCGTACTGCCTGGGCACGGCCTGGTCACGACACGGGCTCAAGGCCCGGACGACCGGCTGGGTCCTGCTGCTCGGCGGAGCCGCGGCGACCGCCCTCCTCGTCCTCTGCGCCGGCTACCCCGGCTCCATGGTCGGCGTGCCCGGCGCGCCGACGTCCAACCTCAACCCGCCCACGCTCGCCGCCGTCGCCTTCGGCCTCGCCCAGTGCGGCGGAGCCCTGCTGCTGCTCGGCCCGCTGCGCCGGGCCCTGCGCCGACCCGCCGCCTGGGCCGCGGTGGCACTGCTCAACCTCGGTGCGATGACCGTCTTCCTCTGGCACCAGACCGCGATGATCGCCGTCACCGCCACCGGTCTCATGGCCGGCGAACTCCTCGGCCACGGCCCGCTCCCCGGCCTGCACACCGTGCCCGACGGGTACGGCTGGGTCCTGGCCCGACTGGCCTGGCTGCCGCTCTTCGCGCTCGCGCTGCTGGTGTGCGTCGCCGCGTTCCGTACGTACGAACAGGGCGGCCGTCGCCTCGCCCCCAAGAGGCGACCCGAGGCGAGAAAGGAGATGCGACGTGCCTAGGCCCTGCCGTCACCATGGCCCCGGCCGCGAGCGGCGTCTGGCGCGGTGCATCGCAAGGCGGAGGATCGCCCTCGTACTGGACGTACTCGGGCGACTGACGACAACGCGGCGAGGTGCCGTGCCAGGCGTCGGGAGCAGGGGGCCATGGTGACGACAAGGCCTAGGGTGGACGCAGCGGACAAGGGGGAACAGGTGGGGGACGGTTACGGGCGGTCGCTGATCGCCGCCCTGGGGCGGGTGCCGCGCACCCTGCGCCAGGACCTCTGGACGATGGCCCGAGACCCACTGCCCCGTCAGGCGTGGTTCGGCTGGCTGCCGCACGGACACCTCGTGCTGGTCGCCGTCGCCGCGGGCCTGGGCAAGTTGGCCGAGTACAGCAGCGCGGTGCCCGTGCTCACGGGGCCCGTGCAACTGCTCATCGTCCTCCAGGCCGCTGCCCTGGTCCTCGCCCTGAGCCGCCCCGTGCCGGCCTGGTGGCTCTCCACGGTCACGCTGTTCCTGACCGCGGAGATCGGCGAGTCGACCGTCGGACCCGACCTGGTGTGGCCCTGGAGCGTCTGGGGCATCGTCGTCCACACCTTCGTCGTGCTGCTGCTCGCCCTGCGGGTCCCGCTGCGGGTCACGGTCGTCACTCTCGTGATCACCGTGCTGTCGGGCGTGGTCAACACCGTTGTTCCCACGGGATTCCCGCACAACGAGGACCTCGGCGGCGGCACCATCGCCTTCGCGACGGCGGCGGTGGTGGGAGCCTCACTCCGCATGAGCCGAGTGGCGCGGACACAGCTCGTCGCCCAGGAGGTCATCACGGCCGAGGAGCGGTCCCGGCGCACCCTTCTGGAGGAGCGCGGCCGGATCGCCCGCGAGCTGCACGACGTCGTCGCCCACCACATGTCGGTCATCTCCATCCAGGCCCAGGTCGCCCCGCACCTGGTCGAGAACCCGTCCGAGGAGCTGAGGGAGAACCTCGCCGGCATCCGCCAGAACGCCGTCGAGGCGCTGACCGAACTGCGTCGCGTCCTCGGTGTCCTCCGGGCGGAGGACCCGGCCGCCGACGGCGCACGGCACACCCCCCAGCCCACCCTGGACCGGCTCGACGAGCTCCTCGACAACGTCCGTGCCGCCGGGCTCACCGTCGACGCGACCACCACGGGAGAACGCCGTCCGCTCTCGCCGGGCGTCGAACTCTCCGCGTACCGCATCGTCCAGGAGGCGCTGAGCAACGCCATGCGGCACGCACCGGGGGCGCGGGTGCGGGTGGAGACCGGCCATCTCGCGGCCGGGCTGACGCTGCGGATCGCCAACACCCCACCGAACCGGCCCGTCGATCCCGCCTCGGCCCCCCTCTCGCCGGGACTGGGGCACGGGCTGCTCGGCATGCGCGAGCGCACCGCCATGCTGGGCGGCGAACTGACAGCCGGCCCCACCCCGGACGGCGGCTACGAGGTGACCGCCACCCTCCCCATCGAGCCCCACAAGGACGGCACATGACGAGCAGTACGACCCGGGTCCTCATCGTCGACGACCAGGTGATGGTCCGTCAGGGCTTCACCGTGCTGCTCGACGCCGAGCCCGACCTCACGGTCGTCGGGCAGGCCGTGGACGGCGAGGACGCCGTCGCCAAGGCCGCCGAACTCGCCCCCGACGTCGTCCTGATGGACATCCGGATGCCCGGCATCGGCGGCATCGAGGCGACCCGCCGCATCACCGGGCCCGCCGACGCCACCGTGAAGGTCCTCGTCCTGACCACCTTCGACCTCGACGAGTACGTGTACGAGGCCCTGCGTGCCGGAGCCTCCGGATTCCTCCTCAAGGACGCCTCGGCGGACGAACTCGCCCACGCGGTGAGGGTGGTGGCGGGCGGCGAGGCGCTGCTCGCCCCGAACGTCACCAAGCGGCTCATCGCCGAGTTCTCCCGGCTCAGCGCCGGACCCCGCCCCCCGCACCTGGACCGCGTCGGAGGTCTGACGGAACGCGAGACCGAGGTCCTGAGCCTGATCGCCCACGGACTGTCCAACGCCGAGATAGCCTCCCGCCTGGTCGTCGCCGAGCAGACCGTCAAGACCCATGTGAGCCGCATCCTGATCAAGCTGGGCCTGCGCGACCGCACCCAGGCGGCGGTGTACGCCTACGACACCGGGCTCGTCCGCCCGGCCGGCCGGTGACCGGCGCGGCACGATGCTCCGGAACGGGGAGCGGTCGCGACCGTCGAGGACGGTCGCGGCCGCTCGTACCGGGTCGTCAGACGGCCGGCGGTACCCGTGACGGGCGGCCGGAGCCGCGGGTCAGGGAGTAGCCCCCGATGCCGGCGAGCGCGCCGAGGACGCCGCCGACGGCGGTCCAGACCCAGCGGTCGGACCACCAGCCCGAGGACCAGCCGTCCTCGGGAGCCCGCGCCTCGACCGCCGACGGCGCGTCGCCCGCGGCCGCGTCCTCCGTCGTGGCACCGGGCACGAGCGGGGCGGCGAGCGTGCCGTCGCCCGCGTAGGCGCCGCCCTTCTCGGCGGAGACCGCACCTACCCGGGCCGTGAACGGCTGACCGAGGTCGTCCTCCGGGATCCCGGTGACCGTCAGCCGGACGTAGTAGCTGCCGGGCAGCGGGTCCTCGTCCCAGGTGTCGGCCCACGGGCGGACGGGGCGCAGGGTGCAGGACAGCTCCACGGCCGGGGCCTCCTTCGCCGCGGTCTTCGACTGCATGCCGTACATGCACGGCTGACGGCGGCGCAGACCGTCGTAGACGTCGATCCGCCAGGTGGAGGAGCCGTGCCGGGCGGTGGACTCGGGCAGGGTGACCGAGGCCGTCACCGTGGGCCGCTGACCGGTGTCCGCGGGGAACACCCAGTACAGGTAGTCGCCCGCAGAGGCCTCGGCGGTGGCCTGCTGGCCCTGGCGGAAGGCGGCGGCGGTACGGAACGTGGTGCCGGCCTCGGTCGGTCCGGCCGACTCGGCGGCGCCCGCGCTGCCGCTCGGGGTCGGGGTGGCCGAGTCCGCGAAGGCGGGAACGGCGACCGGGCCGAGCAGGCCGGCGCCCGCGAGGAGCGCGGCGCTCAGGGCGCGTACGGTACGCATCAGTTGGTCCTCCAGACGGCGACGCGCCAGCGGGACAGCCAGCCCCACAGCAGACCGCCCACGAAACCGGCCAGGACGAGCACACCGAGCAGCCACCAGCCGCGGCCGAGGCCGAAGGCGGCCACGTCGGAGGCCTCGTCGGGCGCGTCGACCACGTCGACGGCCAGCTCGATCGGCATACCGGGCGTGGTCTTCACGGACGGCGGCGCGGAGAAGGAGTTGCTGATCTGGAGGCAGACGGCCTCGGCCGCGGGCTTGTCCCCGTCGACGCCGTCCACCGGCTGCTTGGGGTAGCGCAGACCGGTCGAGATGACGTCCGTACGTCCGTCGCCCGCCTCCGAGCCGCGGACGATCTCACGGCCGTGCAGGGTCACGGCCCGCATGAGGACGCCGTAGTCGTCGTTGACGGCGCGGTCGGCGGAGATGCTCACCGAGGCACGGAGCTCCTGGCCGGGCAGGACGTCCACCCGGTACCAGCGGTGCTGTCCGAAGGTCTCGCGGTCGGTGTAGAGGCCCGGCTTGAGCGTGGGGGCGTCGGCGCAGCGGTCGGTGCCCTCGGTGGCCACCGGGGTGACGACGGGTTCGGCGGCGCGGTCGACCAGTTGCCTGACCCGCTTGGAGAGTTCGTCGGTGTGCCGGACCGAGGTGTACGTGCCGCCGGTCGCCTCCGCGATGCAGGTGAGCTGCTGGCGGATCTTGGCGTTCGGCACCAGGCCCAGGGTGTCGATGGTGAGGTGGATGCCCCGGGCGGCGATGTCACGCGCCACCTCGCAGGGGTCGAGCGGGGCGCAGGTGTCCTCCCCGTCCGTGATGAGCACGATCCGGCGGGTGGCGTCACCGCCCTTGAGGTCCTCGGCCGCTCCGAGCAGGGCGGGCCCGATGGGGGTCCAGCCGGTGGGGGCGAGGGTGGCGACGGCGGTCTTGGCCTCGGTCCGGTCGAGCGGGCCGACCGGATAGAGCTGCCGGGTGTCCTTGCAGCCCTTCTTGCGGTCCTGCCCGGGGTAGTCGGCGCCCAGGGTGCGTATGCCGAGCTCGACCTCCTCGGGGACGGCGTCGAGCACCTCGTTGAAGGCCTGCTTGGCGGCGGCCATCCGGGACTGGCCGTCGATGTCGCGTGCCCGCATCGAGCCGCTCACGTCGAGCACCAGCTCGACCTTGGGGGATTCCTTCGCCACCGGTTCGTCGGCGGCGGCGCCGGTCGGGAACAGCCCGACGGCCAGGACGGCGAGCAGCGCGCAGGCCCCGGTCGACAGCCGTTTTCTCGTGATCATGGGCGGATCGTAGGGATGATCGTCCGACAATCCAAAACGGGCGGGGGCCCCGGCGGGGGAGGTCGGTCCCGCATGGAGGGGGATGCGGGCCAGGGAGGGGATTTGAATGCGTTCAGAAATTCGCGGGCCGGTGCGGGCGTCGGCGCGTGCCGGGGACAGGTTCGGCGCGGTGCTGACGGCGTGTGTGTCGGTGCTCGTCGTCGAGGCCTTGATCGGGGCGATCGCGTTCTCCGTGTGGGCACAGACCCAGGAGCGCCCCGACCTCGCCGGCACAGGGGTCGTCTTCCTTGTCGTGGCCGCGCCGTTCGTGGCGGCCTTCAGTACGAGACGCAGCCGGCCGACGGCCCCGGGGCGACCCGCTGCGTCAGCCACCCACACGAACCATCCGGATGATGGTGCGGTTCGATACAGGCCATCCTGGTCGAACTTCTCACGCCAGTACGCAGGGTCTACGTTATGGCGCGCGGGCCGCCTCCCTGTCGGCCCCGGCCACGAAAGGGTCAATTGCCTCGGGGTCTACTCGACATCGCAGGTCGTGGCTTCGGAATCAGCCGGTTTCATAGAACTCGTGCCGGTGCTCTCGCTCTTCCTGCCCGCCTCGATGGGGGCGCAGCGCCGCCTTTGAAGCTCATCGCGTTCAACGTCCGGGATCGTCATGGACTCGGCGAGCACGGAGGCGAGCGTGTTCACTTGAGTGTCGTCGATGTCGGCGTGAAAGAGCCATCGGATGTTCTCGTCGCGCGTGATGAGGTCGATCGCCAAACGTGCGCTTCTGTCCTGTGCGGTTGCTGCCCGTACGTATCGCACCCGGTCGATCGGGATGTCCTGAACGATCTCGCCCTGTTCGAGGAATGCGTTCGTCTTGGCCGTGATGATGCGGCGATCCGTGACGGCCACCAGCGTCTTTGCCGCGGCCTTGTCCCTCGCTGCCGCCAACTTCTCCTTCGCTCCGCTGAAGATCGCCGAAACGGGACCGAGGGCGTCGAGCTGGTCGGGGAAGCCGAGTACACGGAGGGTCTCACCGTCCTCGAGGAACCATCGCAGGATGGGAAGATACGGCTCGAGATCCAGCGATTTTGGTGCGCAGACGACGCCCGGAGCCTCGAGCGGAGGGGCCGGCGGACGGAGAGCGTCGGCAAGAGGCTCGATTGCTTCCAGAAGACGGGCGGAGGTTTCGCGGGCTGCCTTCACGTCCTTCCGCTTCCCTGGCAGCGGCCATGCGTCGGGGCCGGGGAGTTCGGCGGTGATCCGCAGTTCCCGCGTCAGCGAGTCGACGAGGCTCGTCGACTCGGCGAGCGTGGAGTCGAACTCCGCGCGGGTGTCGCGTGCGATGACCTCGGCGTACTGCGCCTCGGCGGCGTCCTCGCGTCCAGCGGCCCTCGCCCTCGCGGCGCGGAGCGCGTGATACCCGGTCCACGCCTTGAGGGAGGACAGGAGGGCGTAGGCGTCGAAAGCGATCGCCTCGGCGTTCGTCTGCAGATACTCCCGGTTGCTGCGTGCATCCGCCCGGCCGATCTGCCGGACGTGGTCGCGGACGTTCCCCTGGTAGAGCTCAAGCTGCTTCTGCAGCAGCGCTCCGCTGCCCGCGACGTCATCCCACAAGGACGTCGGGACCGATTCGATCTCTCGCGCCTGGTCGACCGCGCGATCGATGGTGGCGACGAGCCCGGTCAGTTCAGCCCACTGATCCTTGCGGATGTCGGCGAGGACCTGACTTGTCACCGCGAGGTTGGTTCTGACGAGGCCCGAGACCTCACTCAGCATCATCTGAAGGGCGACCATGGCCAGCGCCGGCCCGATCGAGGCCGCGGTCTGCGCCTTGCTCACCGCATTCACGGAGTAGAAGCGTGCCTGACGCGAGATGCGGCCAGGAACCATCACCGCTCCGAGGTTCCCGCCGTCCTTGACGGCGAGCGTCGCGCCGCTGTTCAGCAGGGCCTGTGTCGTGGCGTCGATCCTGTAGAGCCCCTGCACGCCGACGAACGCGTTTCCGAGATTGCCTGCCAGGGTCGCCGCGTTCCCGATCGAGGCGAGGATCGCCGAGATCTGCTTGCGGTCGGCAGCCGGCACGATCCCGAAGTCGATCAGATCGGGCTTCAGCTCCGGCGGGACCTCACCGGCGACGACAGCCACCCCTGGGAGCACCTCCACCAGGACCGTCGACGCCGTCGTCGAGTCGATGTCCGAGTTGGACGCCGGACCGTCGACAACAGGTGAGTCGGCGGTATCGCTCCGGCCGTTCTCCCCCGGATCGCCGATCTCCATCGAGTCCGATGGGTCCTGCATGCGATCTCCTCCCCGCGAGGGCGCGCGACGGTCAGACGCCGTCGGCGCTCACTGCCGAATTCTACGGCTCGACGCCCCCCGGTTCGGCCCGAATCCACCGCGCTGATTCCGGGCTGGCTGGTGCCGGGCATGGGCGCATCCGGCGGCGCAGAACCAGTCCCAGCAGGGCCGTCAGCAGCGAATTCCAGCTCCCGCCATTCCGCTCACGGGGGTTGGAGGCATCGTGCCGGGTGCGCTGGGTACGCTCGCCTTCGGTGTGGCCGCGGAACCGTGCCTTTCAATCCGATGGGGGAGCGGGCCGGTTCAGTGGGGTGGCCACCGGCGTGCGGAGAACCGGGGGAGCCATGTCCTTGGCCATGTGTCCACTGTGCAGTGACGACGAGGACATCGAGGTGTGCGCGAGACTCGACGGCGGACGCCGGAGGGTCAGACACCGATGCGGTTTCGAGTGGGAGCATGGGGAGTCCTCGTCCACGCAGAGACAGACGGCCCGCTCCTTCGAGGTTCTCAGGGCACGATTCCCGAAACCCGAGGACGTCGATCCCGAGCGGTTGGAGCGCGTGGCCCGGCTGAAGTCGCAGTATCTCGCCGTCAAGCCGGACTTCGACTCGCGCGTGGCCGTCTACTGGGCCAAGTATCAAGAGGTATTCGCCCCTGACGGACTGCGGACGTGCGACCCACAGGTACTCAAGGACTTCGCCAACTCCGAGATCGGCGCGCGGCCCGGGAACCAGGCCACGTTCAACTCCGCGTGGAACGAGATGGGCGAGGTGGCGGCAGCCGAGGCGACCCGCTCGACGATCGGGTACCTCCTGTACGGGCCTGACGAGGTGCCCTTGGAGGATCGGCTCCAGCAACTGCTCGACGGTTCGAAGCCCTTCGCCATGACCGGCTTCAAGGAAGCGCTCCTCACGAAGGTCCTGTGCGTGATGTACCCCGAGCGGTTTCTCACGATCCTCAAGTACATGACAGATGCGGGTGGCAAGCGCGAGATCGCGCGCCTGGTCTACGGCTTGGAGCTTCCGGCACCGGAGTCGGTGAGCTGGACCAGGGGGCGCCTCATTCTCTGGAGCAATGATCTCCTTCGTTCCCTCGTCGGCGACGGCTTCGCCAACCAGCAGCACTCGGCCGCCTTCCTGTGGTGGGCCAAGGACCGTGTCGAGCGGTGCGGGTGACCGCGTTGACCTTCTGATAACCGCCGTCGCGTCACTCATCGCCTCGACGAACGAGAACCCCGCTCCTTCCGAGCCGAAGCACACGGTGGAGATCCGGGACCCTGGGACCTGCCTGGTCGGCGCGGGGCGGCCTTCTGCGGTTCTCGGTCAAACTTCGGCGGAGGCGGTTCGATAGATCCAGGGCGTCGGTCGCGAACGCGAGAGCGACGCAGAGGCCGGTCACCTCGTGGAGGGCCGGCCGGACCCGGCCCGCCCTCTTCCGCCTAATGCCAACCGGTGTACCCGTCGGGGTGCCCTCCGCCACCTTCGCCCCGTGTGAGGCCGTACAGGAACAGCCCCAGCACGAGCAGCGCGAGCAGCACGGTCCAGACAGTGCCTGGGAAATCTGTGAGACTCGTCCGCCGTGACGGACCGTTGCCCTGGCCCTCGGTGTCGCTGTCCTCGTCGCCCATTCCGCCCCCTCCATCCATATACATGGCACTGCGCCGCGCGGCTGGCGTCAAGCCCCAGCGCCCGGGGTGTGTCGAGGATGGGACCGATGCCGGCCGTCCGCGCCCTTGCGGAGGGCTGGCCAGTCTGGAGGTAGGGGCTGCGACCAGGCTTCGGACTCGGCCTGCTCTTCGGCATGCCTGGCCTTCACCCAGGCGGCCTTGCCCTTCTCGTTCTTCTCTTTGGGTGCCCGCCGGCAGCCGCTGCACACCTGCGTGGATAGCCACTCGGCGAACCCGCACGGCGGTCGGCTGGCCGATGGGACGGATCACGATCGGCACGGTGGTCCCAGGAGTGGTGGATCGGTCAGATGGTCTTCACGGCCATGGGCGTTATCCCTTAGGGGAGTTGGGCCAACGGTTGCGGGAGAACGCGATGCGCGGGTCGACCGGTCGGGCCGCCGAGTCGGCGACCGGGGTGGTGGACGGACGTTCGGGTGGAGCCACGGGACGTGGGGGAGGGTCCGTCGCCAGGCGCGTTCGGACCGTGCGCGGTCCGGCCGATGACGAGGCACGAGAGCAGCGCTCACCCGTGGCGGAGCAGAGGCCCCAAGGAGCGCCGTCAGGCGCAGGAGCGCTGGTGTGGGAGGTGAGGGAACAGTGCGCTCCACTGGTCCTCCTCGACACTGAGCGGGTACCTGGCGCAGAGGCGCTCGTGGATCGCGTCGGTGTCGCGGTCGAGGAGGAAGGTGTACTTGGGCTCCATGGTTCCGCCGTCCCTCGGCCCGCCTCCCTGTACCAGCATGGTTCCGTGGAGCGAGGCGGGCATCGTGACCTGGGTCCCGGCGTCGAGGGTGACCGCCTCCGGGGTACGCCATTCGCCGTCCGGCCCTATGTCCCATATCCGGTAGGGCTGATCGCCGGCACTGATCGTCACTGCCTGGTCGCCCGCTGGGCTGAACTGCAACTCCTCTATCTCCAGGTCGAAGCGCATAGCCTTGGTCTCCTTCGGGTCCTTCGCATCGCTCACGTCCCAGAACTGCAGTTTCCCGTCCTTCAGGGCGGTGACCAGCCGGTCCTGCCCGGCCGACCAATGCCTGTAGGGCGCGGCAGGGAGCCGGCCCCCTTCCCGGGGGTGGGTCGGGTCGCTGACGTCCCAGAGTTTCGCCGTTTCCGTCGCCTCCTGGACAACGACCAATTCGCTCTCCGGCAGGTACGCGACGTCGGTGGAGCCGCGGCCGAGCGTGATCCGCCCTTCCGACTCGCGGGGGCGGCGCGGGTCACTGAGGTCCCACACCGTCAGGTCGTACTCGTCGGGATCCCCGGTTCTGTTGTCCGCCGTGACCAGAGCCCTGTCGCCCATGAACCAGGTGTCACGGTTGCGCACGTCCGCGAGAACGGGAATGTCCGACAGTTTCACCGGCCGCCGCAGGTCCCGGACATCCCACACCTGCGCCGTGGCATGGTCGGACGAACTGAGCACGAGTAGATTGCCGTCGGACGACACGGCAGTCGTCATGCCTTGTGCCGTGGTGTAGGTGATCTCGCCCGCTTCCTCGGGCTGCCCGTGGTCGTCGTCGAACGTCCAGAAGCGGTAGACGTTCTTGCCTGCGTCGCCGAAGCGGTGCGCCAGCACGATCGGTCGGTCCCTGCCGGGCAGGAACGCCCTGGAGGACCATGGGTGGGGAAGCGTGAATCGTCTGCGCGGTTCGGCGCCCTTCGCGGTGCTCGCCGTAGCCAGGTCCCAAACAACGGATCTGTCAGGGTTCGTGACCTGGGTGAGCAGGAACCGGCCGTCGGGGCTGACGGGATCCGTGTCGGTTTCGTAGTCGTGCACTTCTCCGTCGACCGCCTCGGCCGGTTTCGTGGCCGGCCAGATACGGATTCTTCCCCCGACATCGCCCACGGCCAGGTGACGGCCGTCCGGGCTGTACGCCACACTCTGGACGGGTTCGGCCCCCGGCAGGGCTCCGGCGCCGGTGTTCTCGTCGTAGAGGTTCCCCTTGGCCGGCACCACACGGATGCGGACGCCTTCGAGGCTGTCGGAGTCGGCGGCGGCCACCATGACACCGTCCGGGTGGAAGCTCATCGACTTGATGTCCTTGTATCCGAAGGGCCACCTGGTCAACTCCTCTCCCGGGGGCACGGCCACGAGGCGGCTGCCTGCTTCCACCGTCCACCAGGCCGTCTCCGCCTCTGCGCCCGCCGCCAGTAGAAGGTCGCGCCGGGGGTGGAAGGAGATTGCCATGACGGTCTTCGGGTTGGCCGTGTCCAGAAGGCGCGGTCGGGACGGATCTCCGACATCCCACAGCTGGACCGTCGCCTTCTCGTTCTCCGCCCTGGCATCGTTGCCTGTCGCCAGCAGCCCCTCACGGTTGAACGACAACGCGACGAGGTCCCCCCGCGCGGTCTTGTGTTCCGCGCGCAGCCGTGGCTCCGACGGCTCGGAGACGTCCCACAGCCGCAACCTCCCCGCCGCGCTCCCGGTGGCGAGCGTGCGGCCGTCCGGGCTGAACGCCGCCGTGAAGGTCGCGCCACCGGCGATCGCGCGGCGGGCCAGGCGTCTCGGCTTCGCCGGGTCGGCCACGTCCCACAGGACGAGTTCCGTCGCGGTCTGCGCGGCCAGCAACCGCTGTCGAGGATGGAATGCGATGGCCGCGCTGCTCGTGAGCTCCAGGGACGTCGCCTTGCGGGGGGTGCTCGCCCTGGAGACGTCCCACAGCGCCACCCGTCCACCCCGCTGGCTGGTCGCCAGCAGCTTCCCGTCACTGCTGAAAGCGACGAAGAGCACGGGCTCCCGCTCGTCCGCGGACAACTCGACCGGTGTCAGGGTCAGATAGGACGAGTAGAGGCTCGAACGGCTCGCGGGCGTGTCCGCCAGCCGGTACGCGGCCAGGCTCAGCCGGAGCGCCGTCTGCGGGTCCCGCCGACGCATGGTGTCGGCCTGTGAGGCCAACTGATCGGCCATGAGCACAGTCGCCCGGTTCTCGGCGTCCCGCTGCGCACCCCGCGCCACCACCGCCAGCACGCTCGCCAGCACGGCCAGCACCACGACCACCGCGACCGCCGCCCGGCGGACGGCCCGGCTGCGGCGCTGCGCCCGGTCGGACGCCTGGAGGAAGTCCTGCTCCACCGGCCGGACCGGCAGCGTGCCACCGCCCCGCCCGAGCCGGGCCCGCGCCGACGCGAGCTGGTCGCCGCCGTACAGGCCGCTGTCGGGACGGCCCGCTTCGTGCCAGCCCTCAGCCGCCGCACCCAGCCTCCGGCGCTCCAGCAGCCCGGACCGGTCCTCGAGGATCCAGTCCCGCAGCCGCGGCCAGGCGTACAGCAGCGAGTCGTGGCAGAGCTGCGCCTCGCCCTCGTCGACGATGACCAGCCGGTCTGCCGCCAACCGGTCGACCAGGCCGGTGACGCCGGCGAGGTCCTGCGACGGCACCCGGCGACGTACCGCACGGCCGCCGTCGTCCACCAGCAGCACCATGCGCAGCATCAGTTCACGCAGCGTGCGTTGCCCGGCCGAATCCAGTGAGTCGTACAGCTCGTCGGCCGTGCGCGCCACAGAGGTGCGTATCCCGCCGGATGCCTGGTATCCGGCGTAGGTCAGCAGGTCGCCGTGGCGGCGTGCCCAGGTCTGCCGCAGGGCGTGCGCCAGGAACGGCAGCGCCACGGCGTCGCCCTCGACAGCGCGCTCCTGGCGCAGTTCGCGCAGGACGTGGTCAGCGAGCCCTTCCTCCAGGCTCAGGCCGGCGTGCTCGGCGGGCCGTTCGACGGCGGCGCGCAGCTCGTCGTCGGACATGGCGGCGACGGTGAACTGCCCCTTCCGTACGATGCGGGCGAGGCGCGCGTCGTTCAGGCACTGTCCGTAGAAGTCGGCGCGCAGCCCGAGGACGATCCGGGGGGCGTTGCCGTCCGGCGGGCCGGAGATCGCCCGGATGAAGAGCTCGCGCTCCTCCACGTCCTGGCACTGGGTGAAGATTTCCTCCAGCTGGTCGACGACCACGACGTCGGGCCCGTCGTCCGTCCCGAAGCGCCCCGCGCCCAGCTCGCGTTCCACCTCGGCGAACGGCCTGCCGACGGCCGCCGCCCACATCTCGGCGAGCGTGTGGAACGGGCGCGGCCCCGCGCCGGGGACGAGAAGCACCCGCTCGGTCGCCAGGGCCGCCACGAGCCCCGCTCTGAGCAGCGAGGACTTGCCGGCCCCAGAAGGCCCGACGAGGACGACAGGCCCTGCGGACTCCTTGCTCCTCACCCGTTCCACCAGCGACCGGGTCAGTTCCTCTCGCCCGAAGAACAGATGGTGCTGCTCGGGGAGGAACGGCCGCATGCCGGGATACGGGCATGGCCCCTCGCTCTGCGGTTCGACCGCTTCCGTCTCCGCGCCCACCACCCGTCCCGGATTGCGGGCCACGCGCAGGTCGGCGGCCCGCCCCACGCCGTCCGAATGGGGGCGCGCGGGACCGCCCTGGAACCGCTGGTCGAGGCTGCGGTACAGGTCGAGAAGCGTGAACCAGGCCGGTCCGCCGGCATCGCCCTCGGTCAGCAGCCGCAGCAGCTCACCGCTGAAGAGCGTGTGCCGCGCTCCCTCGGGGGCGAACGACGCCGCGTAGTGCGTGGCGGAGGTGAGCAGGAAGCTGCCCTCGGGGCGGGCGGAGGTGAGCAGTTCGCGGTACGAGTCCTGGGGCGCGGCGTCCGCGAGCCCCGAAAAGCAGCAGTCAAGGACGACGACCGGGCTGGCCGTCGCGTCCCCGAGTCGTTTGCTGATCTGGTCGTAGGGCACGGCGTGGACGGTGTCGCCCGGTGACGCGGTGCCCGAGGTGGCGAGGTACAACTGCCTGCCCGGGCCGAGCAGTCCGTGCCCGACGAAGAAGAAGAGCACCACGCCGGCTTCGGAGGCATCGATCGCGGCCTGTACGGCGGCCAGCACCTCCGTCGGCCCCTCGGGGTCGATGACCTCGGTGACCCGGCCCTCCATGCCGCACCGCTGGCGCAGCACGTCCGCGATGTCGTGTGCGGAGCGCGCCGCGCTGGGCAGGTCCGCGAGCCCCGCAGCCCCCTCGGCGCCGTACCGGCCGGTCCCGACGACGACGGCATGGCAGTTCGCCGCCGCCAGGTCTCCCCGCTCGCCCGGCATCGTCAGGCGCTCTCCGTGCCCTCGGCCCTGGCGGGTTGCGGTTGCTGCCCTTGCTGAGGCGACGTCCGGTCGAGTGCTTCGGCGACCTGCTGCGCCAAGTCCCCGGCACTCTGCGCGGCCCGACCGTCGATCCTCTCCGACGTGACCGTGACCTGGGTGCCGTCAGGCCGGGTGATGGTCACGATCTGGTTGACCTTGCGGCTCTGGAGCCAGGCGACCACCGCCGCGGCGACGGCTGCAGTCAGCCCGCCCGGCGCAAGCAGCAACGGCACGATCTCCGTAACTCCACCGCTCATGCTCCCAGGCTCCGGAACTGCGGAAACCGGCGCCCCCACGCGACTCCGCAGCTGCGGATCCCGCCGCAGCCACTCCCGCAGATCGTCCGTCTCGACCGGCCCGCCGGCGTCCAGGGTGATCCTCACGTGCCCTCCGAAAGATGGGTGGTGCCCAGAGCCTCCTGAGGCTAACCACGCACTCCTCCCGCCACCAGGCTAGATCCGTACGGAAGTTGGCCTGAATCAAGACAACTCCGACTCATCTGCTGGCAAAGCCGGAACCCAGGGGGCAGGGGTCCTTGGAGGATGGATCACGCGGCGGGCGCGTCTTCGGGGCGGCACGTCGCCGTCTACGCGGCCGGGGCGAGTTCGGCGCGGCCGAACAGCAGGGCGTAGCCGGTGGGGAGCTGGTGGAGGATGCGGGTGATCAGGTCGCGGCTCGCGTAGGCGGTGACGGCGGAGAAGACGGAGCCGGTGTCCCAGCGGGTGGTGGCCAGAGAGGCGTCGGTGCGGGCGGCGAGGTCCTTGACGAAGGACCAGCCGGTGAGCGGCTCGGTAGCGGGGATCTGCGCGGTCAGCACGCGGGCGGCTTCCAAGGGCAGGCAGGCGGCCAGGTCGACGCGTTCGTCGCCGGTCAGCTGGCGCCCCAGCCCGGCAAGAACCAGGCGGACGGCTTCGTCGGCTCTCTCCCGGGTGGGGTAGGCGCCTTCGTAGCGGACCTTCTCCAACATCTGCTCGTATGCCGTCCCGTACGGCTGCTGGGGCGATGCATGCCGGTTGGAGATCACGGAGGTGGTTGCCTTTCTTGTTCGTGGCCGGTGTTCGGGGCACCGGCCCGCGGGGGTGGTCAAGTGGGCTGGGGTCGGCCGAAGAGCAGGTCGTACCCGACGGGGAGCTGGAGCAGGATCTGCCCCAGCAGGTCCTCGTCGGCGGCGTCGGCGACGGTGGACAGCACGGCGCTGACGTCCCAGGCCGCGGTCTGCTCGGTGGCGCCTTCGATCCATGCCGCGGTTGCGCGGACGAACCGTTCCGGGGGCAGCGGCTCGGCGCTCTGCAGCGGGTTGAGCAGGATCAGGGCGAACGCCTCGGGCAGGCGGGCGGCCAGCTGGGCGCGGACATTGCCGACCAGGTGCGCGCCGAGGAGGGCGAGCACCACGCGGGCCGCGCGCTCGGCTTCCTCCGGCGTGTCGTACTCGCCGCGTTCCTTCACGTGGCCGAGGAACGCTTCGTGTCGCACAGTCATGTCGCCACCGCCCCTTGTCTATTGGACTTCTCGCAGGGGTGCGGAGAGCGGGATGAGGGGGAGGTCGGATACTCGCCCTCCGCACCCGTCCGGCCGGCGTCAGCCGGAGATCTCCTTGCGGCCGGACCCGACACCGATGGAGATCTTGCGCGGCTTGGCGCGCTCGGCGATCGGGATGCGCAAGGTGAGCACGCCCGCGTCGTAGTCGGCCTGGATGCGCTCGGTGTCGAGGGTGTCGGCGAGCACGATCTGGCGGGAGAAGGCACCCAGCGGCCGCTCGGACAGCTCCATCTGGACGTCGTCGGCCTTCGCCACCGGCCGACGCTCGGCCTTGACCGTGAGCATGTTCCGCTCGACGTCGATGTCGATCGCGTCCGCGGTGACGCCCGGAAGATCGAAAGCCACCACGTACTCGTCACCCTCGCGGTAGGCGTCCATCGGCATCGGGGACGGGCGGGACCAGGTGCCCGGGCCCATCAGCTGCTGCGCCAGGCGGTCCAGCTCACGGAACGGGTCAGTGCGCATCAACATCGTGAAAACACCTCCAGCAGGTTCAGGCAGTTGCTGCCAATGCGCTTCACTGAAACCGTTGTAGCATGTCATCCAATGGATGACAAACAAGATGTCGTCTCTATGACGACGGAACGAGGAAGGTGCCCGTGTCCGCAGCCGGCCAGCCGCCCAGGACCAGTAGCGATGCCCACAGCCCCGCGTCGTTCCTCGCCGCAGCAGCGGCCCTGCACGCCATAGACGACGCCCTGCTCGCCGCCCGGCGCGAGGCCCCCGACGTGGCGGACAACGCGCCGGGTCCGGAGCAGGCCCTGGCCTCCCTCATGCTGCTGCGGCAGGTGCGCGAGCAGCTCGCCGCATGGGAGACCGGCCTGATCGAGACCGCCCGCGACGCAGGAGCCAGCTGGGCGGACCTCGCCGACCCCCTCGGTGTCGCCAGCCGCCAGGCTGCCGAACGCCGCTACCTGCGCGGCCGGCCCGGCGCCGCCGGAACCACCGGCGAACAACGTGTCCAGGCCACCCGGCAGGCCCGCGCTGCCGAACGCACCACCGCAACCCGGGCCCGCCACAACGCCGCCGACCTGCGCCGCCTGGCCGGACAGATCACCGCCCTCACGGACCTGCCCGCCGCGGCCCGCGGCCCGCTCGACGAACTCCACGCGGCACTCGCCCATGACAATCCCGCCACCCTCCTCGAGCCGCTGGCCGCCACGCGTCCCCACCTGACCGCCACCCATCCCGGCCTCGCTGCCCAGCTCGACGCCCTCACGTCTCCCTAGGGCTTGAAGGGGGGCTCGTCTCGTCGCCGGCGCTGGCTCGCGTGGAGGCGCGCCATGTCTACAAGGCTGTTCGACCGCGGGAGGCGTAGTACACCGCCTGTCATCGATCGCAAGTACTTCATCGACCCGACGGGCACAGCCCGCGTCACCCTGGAGCACACCGGCAGCTCCAAGGACTTCGTTCTGCGTGCCGTGGGCGAATTCGACATTGCGACCGTCTCCTGCCTCTATCGCGCCCTGCGGGACGTACCTCAGGACCGCTCCGGACGCACGATCATCGACGTCTCCAAGGTCGCGATGGACCTGCTAGGTCCGGAGCTGACTTCCACCGGATCTCCGACCGTTCCGGCCCGCACTCAACGGTGCTCGGGGTTCTCGAAGTCGAACCGGCAGCCGGCGTCCCACTCGGAGCGCTGGTTTCCGTGGGCGGGGATGCCGCCCGTGTCCTTCAGCATCCTCGCCAGGTGGAGCTGGTTCCAGGTCATGAAGGTCGCGTTGCGGTTCGTGAAGTCGTTGTCCGGCCCGCCGGAGCCGGGGTCGAGGTACGACGGGCCCGGGCCGGCCTCGCCGACCCAGCCCGCGTCCGCCTGCGGCGGAATGACGTATCCGAGGTGCTGGAGGCTGTAGAGGACGTTCATCGCGCAGTGCTTGGCGCCGTCCTCGTTGCCGGTGATCAGGCAGCCGCCCACACGACCGTAGTAGGCGTACTGGCCGCGCTCGTTGAGGATCGACGAGCAGGCGTACAGACGCTCGATCACCTTCTTCATGACTGAGGAGTTGTCTCCCAGCCACACAGGCCCCGTCAGGGTCAGGATGTCCGCGGCCATTACCTTCGAGTAGATGACGGGCCACTCGTCCGTCTCCCACCCGTGCTCCGTCATGTCGGGCCACACACCGGTCGCGATGTCGATGTCCACCGCCCTGAGCACCTCGACCTGCACGCCCTGGCGCTCCATGATTCCGGTGCTGATGTCGATCAGCCCCTGTGTATGGCTGCGCTCTGGGGAACGTTTCAGGGTGCAGTTGATCACCAGGGCGCGCAGGTCGGCGTACGACGTCGTTGAGTCCGGCACGGAATCCTCCTCCATACGCTCCGGGAGTTCGGATGTGAGGGCACCGGAGATCTCCCAGTACAGCTCACCAGGCCTTTGCCCCGGGCGCTCGTGGAGCTGGGCCGGTTGCCTGACGGCCCGCCCTCCGGCATCGGCCGTCTCCGCGCGGCGTGGTGCCGCGGTCCGGGGCCCACGCCATCCGACCAGCCGCCTCGGCGCCGGGCGGACGGGGCAACCCTGGGCGACCGACCGGATGACGCGGGGCGGGCCGGGACTCCGGGGCCCGCCCTCAACGCCGTACGCGCGCGGCCACGGGAAGGTGGTCGCTGCCCGTGCCGGGCAGCGTCCACGTGCCGCCGACCTCGGCATCCCCGCGCGCCAGGACGTGGTCGATCCGGGCGAGGGGCAGGCTCGCGGGCCAGCTGAAGGCGAACGCGGAGCGGTCGCCCCGCACCTGGGAGAGGACGGGATCCAGGCCCCGGTCGTCGACCGTGCCGTTGAGATCACCGAGGACCAGCACCGCGGCGGACCTGTCGGCCGCCAACGCCCGGCCGAGCCGGACGGCGCTCTCGTCGCGCCACGCGGTCGCGTAGCCCTGAGTGGCCCGGATCCTGACCGACGGCAGATGCGCCACGTACGTCGTCACCGGCCCGTGCGGGCTCCGTACGACAGCCCGCATGCCCCGCTCCCAGCCGGGGGCCACCTCCGCCGGCTTGAGGTCGACGCGCTCGACGTCCGTCAGCGGGTACTTCGACCACAGCCCCACCGTCCCCACCGTCGCGTGATGCGGATGCGTGGGTGCGAGAACGACACGGAACGCGGGCAGGCTCGTAGGCGTCAGCTCCTGGAGGGCGACGACATCGGGGTCGGGACCGAGAAGGATCCGCGCGACGCGGGACGGGCTGGTGTTCTCGTCGCTCACGTTGTGCTGGACGACCGTCAGGTCGTACGCCCGGGAGGTCTCGGGCGACCCCAGCGCCTCCCGGAAGACCCCCAGCCAGACGGCGCCGACGACCACGCACACCAGCGCCGCGACGACCGAGCGGCGCACGGCGGCGACGATCAGACCGACGGGCACGGCGAGACCGAGCCAGGGCAGGAAGGTCTCCACCAGACTCATCACATGGCCGGGCAGCCCGGGCACCCACGGGTGCGCCAGAAGCAGTCCGCCGCCGACGGCGACGGCGACCGCCGTGAACAGCCCGCGCCTTCTACGTGTCCCCTCCACATGACCCCCTTCGGGGGAGGGACGCCGTCACGCAAGATCCAGTTCCCGGCGTCCGGACGGAGGCCGCCACGTCAGAGCAGCTGCCCGTCCCTCGCCACCACGCGCCCCGCGCGCACCACCAGGTCCCGGCGCGGCTGGTCGACCACGACCTGGGCCACGCACTCGCCCTCCACCAGCATGAAGTCGGCCGGGGAGCCGGCCTGGAGGTCGGCGCGCGGAAGACCGAGGAGATCCGCGCCGCTGTCCGAGGCAAGCCGGAAGCAGGCCTCCAGCTCCTCGTCCAGCCGGACGTCCAGCGCCCAGCCCGCCAGCCAGGCGCGGTGCAGCATGTCCGCGTTGCCGAACGGGCTCCAGTTGTCCCGTACGCCGTCCGAACCGAGACCGACCCGGACCCCGCGCTCGGCGAGGCGCCGGAAGGGGAGCACGGTCTTCACCGACAGGGCGACCGTGGTCAGCGAGACCCCGGCGTCCGCGAGGACGTCCGCGATCTCGTCCAGCTCGCGGCCGGAAAGTTCGGCCACCGCGAACGCGTGCCCCACGTTGACCCTGCCCCGCAGGCCCAGCGCCCTGGTGCGGGCGGCGATGTCCCGCAGGGGCGCGAGCCCCTGCTCGCCGGTGTCGTGGAGGTGGATGTCGAGGCCCAGGCCGTGGCGCTCCGCGATGCCGAAGACGGTGTCGAGCTGACCGCCGTCGCGTCCAGCGCCGTCGAGATCGAAGCCGGCCGGGTCGATGCCCCCGATGTGCGACACGAGTCCGCCGGCCGCCGCCTCCTCCAGGAGCTCGGCCACGCCCGGCGTACGCCCCACCCCGTGCTGGGGGAAGGCGACCGCCTCGACGTCCACGACACCGCGCAGCTTCTCCCGCGCGGCGGCCAGTGCCTCGACGCCTTCGAGGCCGTACGCAGGGGCGACGTCGGCATGCGCCCGCATCGCCCGCGTGCCCAGTGCCGCGGCGTGCGACATCAGCCGCAGCGCCCGCTCGGCGAGGGGCGTGCGCTGCGCGCGGTACAGCTCCACGTCGCCCTCGACGTACGCGGCGATGCCGCGCGCCGGACGCCGACTGTGCCAGGGCTCGCCCCACGTCGTCTTGTCCGGGTGGAGGTGCGCGTCGACGAGGGTGGGCAGGGCCAGCCGGCCGCGCCCGTCCACGTACTCCACGTCGACGCCCTCCGGGACCGCGTCCGCCTCGGCCAGTACGCCGTCCACGGCGATCAGGTCGGCCTGCGGACCGCCCCAGGGACGGACGTCGCGGAAGACGGTGACGACGGGCGAAGTGTTCGGGGCCACGGCGGGAACTCCTCGATGAGCGGGCGGGGATGTCTTCGGGGGGTGGTGTACCACGATCGGAGCGGAACGGCCCGCTTACGGGCCGGCAGCACCGAGGGGCCTATGGGCCCGCGATGCCGAGGGGCACGGGGCCGCGCTGCCGAGCGGGCGGCGGTGGGCACGGATGCCGCGATGCCGGGGCCCGGCCGGGCCCCGCGGTCCCCAGGGTCTACAGGACCGCGACGCCGAGCGGTCGTTCGCCCGCGGCGAGCCGCTGTGTCTCGCCGGTCGGCAGGTCGACGACCGTGATGCCGTCCCACCAGCCGTCACGGGTGAAGCCGCCCGTGACGTACGCGGTACGGCCGTCCTGCGACACGGCGACGTCCTCGTGCGGACCCTCCAGCGGGTAGACCCGCTCGGAGCCGTCGGGCGCCCGGACCGTCAGTGAGGGGCCCCCGTCCTCGTCGGGGTCGATCGGGCCCGTCCCGACGACGAACAGCCTTCCGTCGGGGGTGGTCGTGGCGCCGTGCTGATGGGTGTTCGCGGTCATCGGCGCGATCTCCGAGCGGCCGGTCCGCGGGTCGACCACCGCGAGCCGTTCGCCTTCGAAGGGGAGCAGCAGCTTGCCGTCCGAAGGCCGTACGGCCGTGTAGTGCGGCTTGAGCCATGAGCCGAGACCGCCCTCGGTGCCGTACGGGGCCACCTCGATACGACGAGGATCGAGCGTGTCCGCCCGGACGACCGTCACGTCGAAGGAGTCGTGGTTCGTCGCGTACACCTCGGAGCCGTCCCGCGCCACGTCGACGTCGAAGGGGCGCCGGCCCACGGGGACCGCGGCGGTCACCTCGCGGCTCCCGGCGTCGATGACCTCCAGGGTGCCGTTCCCGCCGGGGACGTTGACGCCGACGTAGACCCGACTGCCGTCGGGGGAGAGGGCGACCCCCATGCCGCCGCCCCGGTACTCGCCGGTGGTGACGGGACCGGTGTCGGTCTCGTACGGGATGAGGGCGAGCCGTTCGCGGGCGCGGGTGTCGACGACGGCGACGCCCTCCGCGGTGGCCACCCAGGCGCGCCCGTCGGCGCCGACCGCCAGGCCGTACGGGGCGGTCCCCACCTCGACGGAGCCGAGCGGGCCCCGTCCGGGGTCGACGAAGGTGACGGTGTCGGAGCCGAAGTCGGCGACGAGGAGGGTTCCTTCGGGGGTCCGCGCGGGACCGGCCCCGGAAGAGGCCGTGGGGGCGGAGACCGGTGCCGAGGCGGGGGCGGAGGTGCCTTCCGAGGGGGCGTCGGCGCCGCCGCTCGGCGCGCATCCCACGAGGACGCCCGCGACCGCGGCGGCCGACGCGGCCACGCGCGCGTGGAGCCGCGCTCGCGTGCTCGGGCGCCCGGCCCGCCTCATCGGGAGGCCTTCCGTCCGGCGCGTGCCGACGCGGCGTCGAGCAGGCCGGCGATGCCGGCGAAACCGCGCCGCCGCGCGTGTTCCAGGGGAGTCGTTCCGTCGTGGTCCGCGAGCAGCGGGTTCGCCCCGGCGGTGATCAGCAGCTCGACGATCTCCTCGTGGGGACGGCCGCCGTCGCCGAGGATGACCGCCTCCAGGAGGGCAGTCCACCCGAGCCGGTTGACGTGGTCGACGTCCATGTCGGTCTCGCGCAGTACGGCCCGTACGTACGCGACATGGCCGCACTCCGCGGCGGGGATGAGCGAGGTCCCGCCGAAGCGGTTGGTGAGCGTCAGGTCGGGGTTCGCGCGGAGCAGCACGCGCATCATCCGCACGCTGCCCGTCACCCCCGTGACCAGCCACGGCGTGTCCGCCCGGCTGTCCCGGGCGTCGGGATCGGCGCCCGCCTCGACCAGCAGCGCGGCGGCGTCCACCCGGTCCGCCCGAGCGGCCAGAAGCAAAGGAGTTCGGCGCTCCGCGTCACGGCACTCGACGTGGGCACCCGCACCGAGCGCGGCACCGATCCCCGCGGTGTCCCCGCGCTGGGCGGCCGCGAGCAGCAGCCGGTCCTTCGGATCCATGGACGTTCTCCTTCTCGCGGCTGTCGGCAGCATGGACGTCGCCCCCTGCGGTCGGCGGAGGCAGTCGGTCCGCTCTCCTCACCATCGTGCGTCCGGCGGCGCCCGCCGGCGGTCGGCCCAGTGGGTTTCCACGGGGAACCGTCCGGTGGACCACCGGGTCATCCGATCGGTTGACCCTCCTCCTGCCGTTAAAGTGATCACCTACGACCAACTCTGGTCATTCTTTTGGGGGATTCGTGCGTTTCAAGCACACTCTGGCTGCCTGCGCGACGGCCATGGCCGCGCTGCTCGTCCCGCTCGCCGCCACGCCCGCCGCGGCCGCCACCCCGACCACGGGAGACTCGGTCGAGGCGACGGACTTCTCGTTCTCGGGAAGCTTCGAGATCGGCTGGCGGGTCGGGCCGAACAAGCTGGACCCCGTCAAGATCACGCTGCGGGACCAGGCGACCGACGGCTACGCGATCGGGGCGCGGCTGATCACGGGGGGCGAGAACGGCAAGATCGTCTGGCGGATGCGCACCATCCCGACGGGCCAGGACACCGCCTCCTGGACGACGTACGCCGCTCCCGGCGGATGGATCAACTACGCCTACTTCGAGGTCTGCAAGGTCAAGGTGAGCAACGGCGCCGTCTCGTACTGCCACACGACGCGGGTGATGAACAACCCGATCTCCGACGACGACAACGTCAAGTTCCCGGGCTGACCGACCCGGCTCGCACCACCCGCGAGGAGGGGCGCCGGCCGACCGGCACCCCTCCTCGCGGCGGTGCGGAAAAGCAGTGTCGGGCCGGCGTCTGCGCAGGTGAGAATGGGCCCTCACCGACCAGGAGGAACCCATGAGCCAGGCACACCTGACTCTCCAGGAGCTGCTGCCCGCGCAGGATCTGGCCGCGGCCATCGACGCCGGGCACGTCACGCGCAAGGCACACCCCGAACTGCCGCTGTCCATCTACACGTACACGCGGGCGTGCCAGTACGAGCGGATCTGGAACCAGGTGACCACGCGCTGCCGAGGGCTCGTCGCCGACGACGCGACCGGTGAGATCGTCGCGCTTCCCCTGCCCAAGTTCTTCAACATCGGTGAGCACGAGGCCGGTCAGCCCTACGCGCCCGCACTGCCCGACGAGCCGTTCGAGGTCTACGACAAGGTCGACGGCAGCCTCGCGGTGATCTTCCACTACGCGGGCCGCTGGCAGGTCGCGTCCAAGGGGTCCTTCATCAGCGCGCAGGCCACCTGGGCGCAGCGCCGGCTCGACGGCCGGGACACCGGTGCCCTGACCCCCGGCGTCACCTACCTGGCCGAGATCCTCTACCCGCAGAATCGTATCGTCGTCGACTACGGAGACCGGCGGGACCTGGTGCTGCTCGCCGCCTTCGGACCGGACGGCGGCGAGATCCCG
Source organism: Streptomyces sp. Je 1-79 (assembly GCF_025195125.1). GTDB lineage: Bacteria > Actinomycetota > Actinomycetes > Streptomycetales > Streptomycetaceae > Streptomyces. The sequence continues at coordinate 74,440 of NZ_JAMGSL010000020.1, read as the reverse complement.
CTCGCCGAGGCCGCCGCCGACTGGACGGAGATCGGATCCGTCGTACGGACCTGGCCCGCCATGCCGCTCGACGAACTGCTCGCCCTGACCGAGTCGAACACCCTGCCCGGCGGGCACGCGGCCACCGGCACGGACGCGGAGGGGTTCGTGCTCCGCTACGCCTCCGGCGTGCGGGCGAAGGCCAAGCTGAGCGAGTACGTACGCCTCCACAAGGTGCTCACCGGCGTCACCGAGCGGGACATCTGGCGCAGCCACGGCATCCAGCGCTTCGCGGGGACGTCCGTCAAGCGCCTCGCGCAGGGCCTGGGATGCTCCGTCGCCGAGCTCGGCGGCGTCAAGTCGGCGGGCGGCCGGCCGCTGGACGCCCTCCTGGAGCAGGTGCCGGACGAGTTCGACGCCTGGGTCCGGGGGGTCATCGCCCGGCTGGAGGACGAGGCCGCGGACCGCGAAGCGGCCATCGACGAGGCGTACAAGTGCGTCGCTCACCTGGCCGCGGACCGGGGCGCCTTCGCGCGGGCCGTCAAGACGCTGCCGGTCGACCCGGACATCCGGTCGGCCATGTTCCTGCGCCTCGACGGGCGGCCGACCGACCTCTTCGTCTGGCGCGCCGTCAGGCCCGAGGCATCAGACCCGTTCACGACCGATGTGGAGAACTGACCCGTGCCCGACGTACACCTCATGACCGGGCTGCCCGCCTCGGGGAAGACCACGGCCGCCCGACGGCTGCAGGCCGAGGCCGAGGGCCGGATGCGGCGGGTCAACCTCGACGACCTGCGCACCATGCTGGACGTCCCGTCCCCCGAGCGCGGCCGCTCGCACGCGCACGAGCGGACCGTCCTCGACATCCAGGACGCGGCGGTCCGCTCGGCCGTCGAGGGCGGATTCGACGTCGTCGTCGACAACACCCACCTGACCCCGCACATCCCCAAGCGGCTGAAGGCGGCCGTCGTCGGCCTCGACGCCCGCTTCGTGGTGCACGACTTCACCGACGTACCGGTCGAGGAGTGCGTACGCCGCGACGCCGCGCGCGAGCGGTCCGTCGGCGAGGAGATCATCCGCATCCTCGCGGACAAGCACACCAAGGCCACCCGTGGCGGCTGGCGGCTGACCGCCGAGTGGCTGAGCGAGCGGCCCACCGCGGCGCCGTACGTCCCCGACCCGGCGCTCCCCTCCGCCGTGCTCTGCGACATCGACGGCACGCTCGCGCTGCGCGGCGACCGTGGCCCGTACGACTTCACCCGCTGTGACCTCGACCTGCTGAACGTCTCCGTGGCCCGGGCGCTGCGCGCCTTCCGCAGCGCCGAGAACGACACGATCGTGCTGCTGTCAGGGCGCGGCGAGGACCACCGCGCCCTCACCGAGGAGTGGCTCGCGCGCCACGAAGTGCCGTACGACGAGCTGTGGATGAGAGCCCGGGACGACGGCCGCGGCGACGACGTCGTCAAGGCCGAACTCTTCGACGCGCACATCCGTCACCGGTACGCCGTACGGGTCTCGCTCGACGACCGCGACCGGGTCGTCGCCCTCTGGCGCCGCATGGGCCTGCCGACCTGGCAGGTCAACTACGGCAACTTCTAGGGCGTGTTTCGAAAGTAGCGTCGTCCGCCCGAAGGGCGGGGCCGGGGGCGTCTGGTGCGTGCGATCGCAAGGCGGAGGGAGGAGAGCGCAGCGGGCTGCGCCGACGACCGACAACGCGGCGTGGGGGCACCTCCCGTGCCCGAAGGGCTACGGGGGAGTGCGTGCCAGGCGTTCCCGGCCAGACGGGACTTTCGAAACACGCCCTAGGCGGCGG
>NZ_JAMGSL010000020.1:0-72636 GCF_025195125.1 Streptomyces sp. Je 1-79 | reverse complement strand
AACCCCGCCTCGGCGGCGTCACGCCCGGGAGCCCGTGCGTGACGCCGCGGCGAGGAGGATCCGGGCCAGCTCGTGCGGCTGGGAGAACATGGGCCAGTGGCCCGTGTCCATCCGCACGAGCTCCCAGCGCTCGCTCTTCAGCAGCCTCGCCACGTCCTCGTTCGGCTCGGCGCCGTCCAGCAGACACTTGACGTACGTCGCCGGCAGCTCACCGAGCGGGCGGGCCAGGGCGGCCGGTTCGGTGAGCGTGGCGCCCGGGTGCGGTGTCGAGTGGACGATCCGCGCGATCTGCGCGTCCTCGAGGCCTTGGCCTTCGTACTCCTCCGCCCCGAGCGGCGGCCAGAAGCCGCCGTTCCTGGCGATCGACGCCTCCACCATCGGGCGGCCCTCCGGCCACGCGGACACGAACGACTCACCGTCCACCGGCACGTTGGAATCGACGAAGACGATCCGGGACAGCCGGTCCCCGATCCGCTCGGCGGCCTGGCCGACCGGAATGCCCGCGTAGCTGTGCCCCACCAGGACGACGTCCCGCAGATCCAGGCGCTCGACCCTATCGACGATGTCCGTCACATGCGTCCGCTGCCCGGCCGGCTCACCCTGTCTCTCGGCGAGACCGGACAAGGTCACCGCATGGGCACGATGCCCGGCCGCCCGCAACTCGGACACCACCTCGTCCCACGCCCATGCTCCCAGCCACGCGCCTGCCACCAGTACGAATTCCGTCATGGCGCCAACGTAGCGAAGGGGTCCGACAATCGGGCCCGTGGCACTCGCCGTGCAGCGTCCGCGGGTCCGGCCTAGCCTGGTCGGGGGGAGTCCCTCGTCTGGCAGGAGGCCTGCCGTGAGGTACCCGCACACGCACGCGCCGTCGCGGCGCAGGCACGCGTCATCACCCGCCCACGGGCCTTCGCGAGCGCGCTGGCGCCGGGTCTGCGTGGTTCTCGCGGCCACCGGCATGCTCGCCGTCCCCCTCTCCGCCGGGACGGCGTTCTCGACCCCCGTGGCCGCCCCCGCCGTGCACAGCGCCGCGGAGCTCGCCCCGGCCGCCTCGAACGGCGCGTTCGTCGAACTCACCCCGGCCGTGGAGGCCCGCCTCGACACCGCCGTCCAGCAGGTCATGAGGGAGGCCCAGGTGCCGGGCGTGATGGTGTCGCTCTCGGCCCCCGGCAAGGGTGAGTACGTCAAGACCTTCGGCGTCGCCGACAAGGCGAACAACGCTCCCATGGACACCGACCTGTACCTGCGGATCGGCAGCGAGACGAAGACGTTCACCGTGACCGCGATGCTCGAACTCGTCGACCAGGGCGAGCTCGGCCTCGACGACACGATCGGGGAGTACGTCGCCGGTGTCCCCAACGGCGACCGCATCACGCTCCGTCAGCTCGCCGGAATGCGCAGCGGGCTGTTCAACTACTCCGAGGACGAGAACTTCTTCAAGGCCCTGACCACGGACCCGGAACGGCCCTTCACCCCCGAGCAGCTGCTCGACTACTCCTTCAAGCACCCCGTGAACTTCCAGCCGGGCGCGGAGTTCGAGTACTGCAACACCAACCTGATCCTCCTCGGTCTCGTGGTGGAGAAGGTGAGCGGACAGCCCCTGCACCAGTTCATCGAGGAGAACGTGACCGAGCCGGCCGGACTGCGCCACACCATCTTCCCGACCGACGCGGCGATCCCCAGCCCGCACGCCCACGGCTACACCAACCAGACGGCGACCGGAAAGGTCGAGGACTCCACGAACTGGGACCCCTCCTGGGCCTGGGCGGCCGGCGCGATGATCTCCGACCTCCGGGACCTGCGTGCCTGGGCCCGCGTCCTCGCAACCGGCACGCTGCTGACCCCCGAGACCCAGGCGGAACGCCTCAAGGTGCTGCCGACGAACATCCCGGGCGCCGACTACGGCCTGGGCATCTTCGACGTCCAGGGCTGGATCGGCCACAACGGCTCGCTGCCCGGCTACGAGTCGCTGACGGTCTACCTGCCCGAGGCACGGGCCACCATGGTCGTCATGCTGAACACGGACATCCCGCACGACGGGTCGGAACCCAGCACGCTCTTCGGCCAGGCGATCACCAAGATCGTGAGCCCCGACCACGTGTACAACCTGCCCGTGACCCCGACCCCCAAGACGTGATCCGGTCCGGCCCGTCGGGCCCGCCGCGTCTACTCTGGCTGTATGGACAGTGACCTGGTCGGACTGTTCCTCTGCGGCGACGTGATGCTCGGCCGCGGGGTCGACCAGATCCTTCCCCACCCCGGTGACCCCGCCCTGCGCGAACGGTACGTGCATGATGCACGGTCCTATGTGGCGCTCGCCGAGGACGTCAACGGGCCCATTCCCCACCGCGTGGACTTCACCTACCCGTGGGGCGTCGCCCTCGACGTCCTGGACGCGGCCGCTCCCGACGTGCGCGTCACGAATCTGGAGACGGCCGTCACCACGAGCGACGAGTTCGCCCCCGGCAAGGCGGTCCACTACCGGATGCACCCGGACAACCTGCCGAGCCTGACGGCCGTCCGCCCCGACGTCTGCGTCCTGGCCAACAACCACGTACTGGACCACGGCCACCGCGGCCTCGCCGACACGCTCGACGCCCTGGCGAAGCACGGCGTGCGCACGGTGGGGGCCGGCGAGGACGCCCAGGAGGCGGCGCGGCCCGCGATCGTCGGCCTGCGCGGAGGCGGACGGCTCGTCGCGTACGCCCTGGGCATGGCCTCCAGCGGCATCCCGCGCGAGTGGGCCGCCACCGCGCGGCGCGGCGGGGTCCACTTCGCCTCGGGGCCCACGCACACGGCCGCCGTCCACCTCCTCGCACGGATCCGGGACACCAAGCGCCCCGGCGACATCGTGCTGGTGTCGATCCACTGGGGCTCCAACTGGGGCTACGCGCTCCCGAGCACCGACGTCGACTACGCGCACGCGCTGATCGACGCCGGGGCGGACGTCGTGCACGGCCACTCCTCGCACCACCCCCGGCCCCTGGAGGTCTACCGGGGCAAGCTCGTCCTCCACGGCTGCGGCGACCTGATCAACGACTACGAGGGCATCACCGGCTACGAGCAGTACCGCGACGAGCTCCGGCTGCTCCACCTCGCCTCCGTGAGGCCCGAAGACGGCGGACTCCAGGAGGTACGCATCATTCCCCTGCGGGCCCGGCGCATGCGGCTGGAGCACGCCCCCCGCCGCGACGCGCGCTGGCTCCACGACGTACTCGGCCGGACCAGCCGGCCCTACGGCGCGCGGGTCGACCTCGACGAGGACGGAACCCTCGTCGCACGCCCCGCCTGACCGGCGGTGGCGCGCACCGCCCGCGCGCACGCTCAGAACCAGGGAGACGAGCGGGACATGTACTTCACCGATCGCACGGACGCCGGACGCCAGCTCGCCGCACGTCTGGAGCACCTCAAGGGCCACGACGTGGTGGTCCTCGGACTTCCCCGCGGCGGCGTGCCGGTCGCCGAACAGGTCGCCGACGCACTCGGGGCGCCCCTGGACGTCTGTCTCGTACGCAAGCTGGGGGTGCCCTTCCAGCCGGAGCTGGCCATGGGCGCCATCGGAGAGGGCGACGTACGGGTCCTCAACGAGCAGGTCCTGGCCGACACCGGCGTCGGCGGCGGCGACCTGGCCGCCGTGGAGGCGCGCGAGCGCGTCCTGCTCGGGCAGCGGTCCCGGCGCTACCGCGGCGACCGGCCGGCGGCCAGGCTCGACGGCCGGACCGTGGTGGTCGTGGACGACGGCCTGGCGACGGGTGCCACGGCGGTCGCGGCCTGCCGGGTCGTCCGTGCCCAGGGGGCCGCGCGGATCGTCCTCGCGGTGCCGGTCGCGCCGCGCGACTGGCCCGAGCGGATCGGCAGGGAGGCGGACGAGACCGTCAGCGTCCACGAGCCGGAGCTCTTCTACGCGATCGGCCAGTTCTACCAGGACTTCTCACAGACCCCTGACGAGGAGGTCGTCGCCTGTCTGGAGCGCCACCACGCCGGCGACGGCTCGGACGCCCAGGACCCGGAGGTGCGCATTCCGGCGGGTGAGGTGCGAGTCGCGGGCCACCTGGTGGTGCCCGACGCGGCCCCGGGGATCGTGCTCTTCGCCCACGGCAGCGGCAGCAGCCGGCACAGCCCCCGCAACCGTGCCGTCGCGGAGAGCCTCAACCGCGCGGGCCTCGGGACGCTCCTCTTCGACCTGCTCACCGAGGAGGAGGCGGACGACCGCGACAACGTCTTCGACACGGAGCTCCTGGCCCAGCGGCTGGCACGGGCCACGCACTGGCTGGCCGGCCGGCCCGGCCTCGAAGGGCTGCCGGCCGGCTACTTCGGCGCCAGCACCGGCGCGGCCGCCGCCCTCTGGGCGGCGGCCGACCCGCTGTCCGACGTGGCCGCCGTGGTCTCGCGCGGCGGCCGCCCGGACCTCGCGGGCCCGCGCCTGGCCCAGGTGCGCGCCCCCACGCTGCTGATCGTGGGAGGGCGCGATCCGCTCGTACGGGAGCTGAACGAGACGGCCCGGCAGCGGCTCGGCTGCGAGAACCGCCTCGTCGTCGTGGAAGGTGCCGGGCACCTCTTCGAGGAGCCCGGCACGCTGGAAGAGGTCGGTGAGCTGGCCGCGGGCTGGTTCACCGACCACTTCCCGACCACGTCCTGAGCGGCTGTCAGTACGGCCCGTTGACGTTGTCGATGGAGCCGTAGCGGTCCGCGGCGTAGTTGCAGGCCGCGGTGATGTTGGCGACGGGGTCGAACAGGTCCATGGACGTACCGGGCACGTGGTACGCGAGGAAGGTCGGCTCGATCACCTGCAGGAGGCCCTTGGACGGGGTGCCCTTGACGGCGTTGGAGTCCCAGAGGTTGATGGCCTGCGGGTTGCCGGAGGACTCGCGCAGGATGTTGCGGTGGATCCCGTCGTACGAACCGGGGATGCCGTACTTCGCCATGACGTCGAGCGACTCGCGGATCCAGCCGTCGAGGTCGTTGGTGTAGCTCTTGGCGGCTGCCGGGGCGGCCTTGGCGGGCGCGGCCTTGACGGCGCTCGCGCCGGCGCCGGACGCGGGAGCGGCGCTCCGCTGCTGCGAGCGGTCGGCCCGCTCCGTGCTCGTCGTACGCTCCGCGGGCTTCGGCTTCGGCTGCGCCTTCGCCTTCGGAGCGGTCGCGGGCTTCCCCTTGAGGGAGAGTTCGAGTCCAGGATGGATCAGTGACGGATTGTCACCGACCACGCTGCGATTGGCCTGGTACAGGGCCTTCCAACCGCCTCGCACACCCTGTTCGTGCGCGATGACGGAAAGGGAGTCGCCGCGGACGACGGTGTAGGTCTTGGCGGCCTTGGTGCCGGAATTCGCGGCGGCGGGAATCGATTCCGTGATCTTCACCGGGGTTCCGGCGAAGGTCTTCTGGACGGACGCGACCTCGGGGGCCGTGCTCGGCGCCGCGTGGGCGGTGGCCGTGGCGACGAGGGGGAGGGCCAGAGCGGCTCCACCCGTGCTCGCGAGGGCGATACCGCGGCTGAGGGGACGTCGCTTGGGGCGCCGGTGCTTACCGTGAGCGGACATGAAGGTTTCCTCTCCGGCGCCTGCGGGGTGAGCTGTCGGGTTCGGGCTGGAGCTGCCCGGCCGCGTGTGCGCGGCTGCACCCCAAGCCGGGCCGGAAATCCGGAACGGCGGAAAAACTGGGTCCCCCGCTCCTGCCGACGGGTGAATGGCGGGTCTTTTCGGACGGTGGCAGGATTCGGCGATCCGTCCGGGTCGAGGTGACCGTAGGCGAGAAATGTCAGCCGGAACAAGGCTGCTCCTGAGTGCGAAATGCCCGGGCAATTCAGAAATGAGTTCCTGCCGGGTGTGGGCCGTGCCGAACTTCCTTGAGGCGCAAGGCGAAGGGGTGCGTTCGGGGAGGTTGCGTCCATGTCGCGTGATTCATGTCACCCGCGTAGCCAAAACGGTCATACCGGTAAATTCCGCTGGGTTGATAAAAGGGATACAAGGGCATGAAATTACCCTTGTATCCCTTTTGCTCCGATGTCCCTTTTAGTGGGGACTGGTGGTGTATGTCATCCGGTGATGCTCGGGCCGCCCGTCTCGATGTGCCCGGTGTACCGGCGCGACCAGGTGCCGTCGATGTCGGCGAGGATCGTGAAGTCGTACCAGCCGTTGCTGTACGCCACGGCGTTGAAGTGGTCCTCGCGCGAGGTGTTCGCCGGGACCGTGTACGTCCAGGGCCCGTCCGTGCGGTAGGCGTTCGAACGGATCGTGAAGGTCACCGGCCCGGCGGAGGCGTTGGTCATCGTGAAGTAGACCGCCGTCTTCCCCGTCCCCGGCTCCGTCGCGAACCGCGCCGCCACCTCGACCGCCTTGCCGGCCTTGGACGCGTCGCCGATGAAGCGGCGCAGGAAGCGGTTGGGGCCCATCATCGAGATGTCGTACTTGCCCGACCCCGATCCGAGCCCGATGTTGAAGTAGTCCGTGGAGGTCGCGCCCGGGTCCACCGTGTACTGCCAGGCCGCCGTGGACCGGTGCTGGTGCGGCTGGATCGTGAAGTGCGCGGCCCGCTTCGCCTGCGCGCCCTGGTTCGTCATCGAGAACCAGGCGAGGATCTTGCCCGCCGCCCCGAACTCGAACCGGTCGAGGTTCCCGTTCACCTGGTACGGCAGGGCGCGCGCCGGGCGGGTGCCGGACTCCTGCGTGGGCAGCGCGTTGTCCTGCGGCACCGGGTTGGGCAGCGGGCCGCAGGTGGACTGACCGATGACCTCGGCGGTGGACGGGAGACCCGAGGGAACGCCGTACACCGGGTGCGCGAAGTCGAAGACGCCCGTCAGGTCGCCGGTGACCTTCCGCCGCCAGGCGCTGATGTTCGGGCAGGCGGCGGGGGTGCCGAGGGCGGCCGTCCAGGTCTCCATGAAGCGCAGTACGGACGTGTGGTCGAAGACCTCGGAGCTGACCCAGCCGCCGCGCGTCCAGGGCGACATGACGAGCATGGGGACCCGGAAGCCGAGGCCGATCGGCACGCCGTCGATGTACTCGCCGGCCGTGCCGGCCGGCGCGACCGGCGGCGGCACGTGGTCGAAGAACCCGTCGTTCTCGTCGTAGTTGAGGAACAGCACGCTCGAGTCGAAGACCTCGGGGTTCGCCGCCAGCGCGCGGTACACGAGGTCGACGAAGTGGGCGCCGTCGCCGGGCGGGGCGTAGGGGTGCTCGGAGAACGCCTCGCTCGCGACCACCCAGGAGACCTGCGGCAGTGTCCCGGCGACGGCGTCGGCGCGGATCGCGGCGGCGATGTCGTCCGGCGTGGAACCGGTGACCTTCGGCACGGATCCCATGCCCCGGTCGTACAGCGGGTCGCCGGGCCGCGCGTCGGTGAACCTCTTGAAGTACGCGAGGCCGTTGTCACCGTAGTTGTCCTGGGCGTTCTGGTAGACCTTCCAGCTCACCCCGGCGCGCTGGAGCGCCTCGGCGTACGTCTCCCAGGTCAGCCCGGACTCCTCGCCGCCGTCCTTGCTGGAGGCGTCGATCCTGCCGCTCCAGAGGAAGGTGCGGTTCGGGCCGGTGGCGCTCAGCGCCGAGCAGAAGTAGGCGTCGCAGACGGTGTAGTTGTCGGCGAGGGCGTAGTGGAACGGGATGTCGCCGCGGTCGAGATAGCCCAGGGTGCGGGTGTTGCCGACGCCGGTGACCCAGTTGTCCATCCGGCCCTGGTTCCACGCCGCGTGCTGCGAGGTCCAGCTGTGCGGGAGGTCTCCGTTGCACTGGGCCAGCGTCTCCCCGTCGACGCCGCCAGCCGGCGGGGTGGCGCTCAGCTTCCACGGATACTGGCGGCCGCCCCAGTTGGGCTGGTTGAACGTGCCCCAGCCGCCCGGGAGGTTTCCCGCGGCCCGGTCGCCGAAGCCACGGACGCCGCGGAGCCTGCCGAAGTAGTGGTCGAAGCTGCGGTTCTCCTGCATGAGGATCACGACGTGCTTGACGTCGGTGAGGGTGCCGGTCGCGGCCGAGGCGGAGGCCGACGCCGTGCCCGTGGGCAGGGCCGCCCCCGCCACGAGTCCTGCCCCGATCCCGACGAATCCCCTGCGGCTGATGGGAGTCATGCCCCGCCTCTCGTGTCACCGGGTGCCCTCATGGCACACGGTGGACAGGATGGGGGAGCGGATCCCAAAGGTATACATGCGTGCGGTAATTCTTGGGTGAACTTACGGAGGGCTTCAGGCTCTGGCCATCTGATTGGTCCCGTTCTGAACCAATGCGGTGACCGCCGCTGCGGCGACTCTCGTCTACGGAGCGGGAGCGCCAATGCGGTGACCGCCGCTGCGGCGACTCTCGTCTACGGAGCGGGAGCGGCCTCGTCCCGGCGCAGCATCAGCAGGGCCGCGTCGTCCTCCGCGTGGGGGCCGCCGGTGAGGGTGTCGAGCAGGTGGTCCGCCAGCTCCTCCAGATCGGGCGGACCGTCCGAGAAGGCCGCGGCCAGCCGCGACAGCCCGAGATCGAAGTCCTCGCCCGGCTTCTCGACCAGCCCGTCGGAGTAGAGCAGCAGCGTCTCGCCCGGCGCCAGACGGGCCGTGGTGTACGGATACGGGTCGAGACCCCACCCGGCGGGCAGACCGAGCGGCGGCCCGCCCCGCAGGCGGAGGTGCTCGACGGCGCCGTCGGCATGGCGCAGCAGCGGCGGCGGATGGCCCGCGTTCGCCGCGTGCACCTCTCCCGTGGCGAGCGCGACCCGCAGGTACTGGCAGGTCGCGAAGCGGTCGGCGTCCAGATCGGCGAGGAAGGCCGACGCCTTGCCGAGGACGCTGTCGCACTCATGGCCCTCGGCCGCGTACGCCGTCATGGCGACACGCACCTGCCCCATGAGCGCCGCCGCCTCGATGTCGTGCCCCTGTACGTCACCGATCGCCAGCCCGAGCCCGCCGTCGGGCAGCGTCACCGCGTCGTACCAGTCACCACCGACCCGTACCCCCTGCCTGGCCGTCCGGTAGCGCACCGCGATGCGGCCCCCGGGCGTCGCCGGCATCCGGCGCGGCAGCATGGCGTTCTGCAGTCCCGCGGCGATCTCCCGCGACCGGTCCAGGGGCAGCACGCGGTGCACCGCCCGGGCGACCGCCTTAGCCCAGGCGTTCATCAGCGTGTGGTCCGCGAGGGAGAAGACCGACCGGTCGTCGTAGAAGACACCCAGGGCGCCGAGTGGCTGCCCCTCGTCGACCAGCGGCAGAAAGGCGGCGGCCGTGGCGTCGAAGCCGTGCCGGTGGTGCGCCAGCCTCGGATAGCGGTCCAGGAAGGCGTGGACGGAGGTGAAGAAGAGCGGGCTGCTCGTGCGTACGGCATCGTTCAGCGGCCACGAGTCCGCCAGCCGCGACTTGAACGGGAACTCGCGCGCGTCGGGGGCGAGCACGGTCCGGACCATCTGCAGGCGCCCCTGCTCCAGCACGCCGAGCGACATCGCCTTCGCCCCCAGCGGGCGCAGCGTCACCTCGTCGGCGAGGAGCGTGGCGACCTCGCGCACGCTCATGGCCCGGGCCAGCGCCAGCGCTCCCTCGCCCAGGGCCCGCAGCGGGTCCTGCGCCTCCTCGCCCGGCAGCCGCAACGCGGAGTGCGCGAGGTCCAGCGTGGCGTCCCGGACCACCCCCACGACGCGGATCGCCCCGCCCGGCCGCGCCCGCACCACGCTGCCACGGGAGTGAGTCCACCGGCAGCGCCCGTCGTGGAGCACGACACGGAAGTAGGCGCTGTACGCGTCCCGCCGGCCGGCCAGCAGATCGGCCGAGAGTCCGGACAGCAGCGCCCAGTCCGCTCCGTGGATCCGGGGGCGGAGGTCGCTCGCCAGTCCGGTGAACTCCGCCGGGAGCAGGCCGAACGCGGCCCGGCCCACGGAGTCGAGGGCGATCCGTCCGGCGGCGGGATCCCACGCGAAACAGCCCACGCCGGTCGCCGCGAGCGCTTCGCCCGGCTCCAGCAGCGGGTCCCTGTCGCCCATGCGGGTGCCGGTCAGCGCCGGGCGCGCCGACGGGCGATGTACAGGCCGAGAACGATCCCCACGAGCAGGGTCACCGTGAGGACGCTCCAGAGCGGCAGCGTGACCGTGGGAATCCACAGCCTGATCGTGACCGATCCGGTGTTCGCGGCGATGAACCAGATCGCGAGCGCCGCGAGCACGACGAAACCGATCGTGCGCAGCCGCATGTCCCGGCCCTTGACGGTCACGGTCGAGGGGGCGTGCGGAGGTGATTCCTTACGGGCCATAAGCCTCATTATCGAACTTTTCCGGTGATAGTGCCGGTCGTCGTGGGGCCGTGATGGCACAGGATGCCCCGGATCGCGCAGAAGGTTAGGCTGCGTCGACGACCGCAGATCCGCCAGACAGGTGTCCGGCGACGCCGAGTGCGAGGCACGATGGCAGAGCGTGAGGAACGAGCGGGGCCGCAGGCCCCTGCGGGGCGTGAGGCCGTCGCCGTCTTCGACGAGCGCGGCGTCGTCGCACACTGGAGCGGGGCCGCCGAACGGCTTCTGGGCGTCGACCGCGACCACATCCTCGGCCGTCCCGTGACCGAGCTGCTCACCCAGATCGACGTCGAGGGCCTGTCCGAGGCCGTGACGATCGGGCCGGTGCGGGACGACGAGCGTCTCGGGCGCTGGGGCATGTGGCCCGCCGGTCCGCTCCCCGGAGGCATCCGCTCCGGTGTCCTGGACGCCGTCTTCACCCAGTCCCCGGTCGGCCTGCACGTCGTCGACACCGACCTGCGCGTGCTCCGGGTCAACACGGCGGCCATCGGCATGCGCGGGATCCCCGAGCGGGAGATCGTCGGCCGGCCGCTGACCGAGGTCTACGCCCGCTTCGACCCCCTGCCGCTGGAACACGCCCTCCGCCGCGTCCTCGCGACGGGGATACCCGTCTTCGACCGACGGGTCGCCGGCTATCCGAGCGCCGATCCCGTCCGCGAGCACATCTTCTCCGTCAACGTCTTCCGGCTGGAGGACGACAGGGGCCGCCCCCTCGGCCTCGTCGCCTCCGCCGTCGACGTCACCTCCCGCGACCGGGCCCGCGACCGCCTGGACGTACTGCACCGAGTGCACGCGCGGATGGGGCTTCGCACGGATCCCGTGCAGTGTGCCCGGGAGCTCGCCCAGGCCGTCGTGCCCACCTTCGCCGACGTCGCCACGGTGGCCCTGACCGCTCCGGCGCTCCACGGCCCGAACGTGTCCCCGGCGGTCGACGCGACGCCGCGCTGTGTGGCCGTGTGGCCGCCCGATGCCGACGACGTGCCGGAGGTGGGCGGGGCCGTGGAGCCGTCCCGCGCGCACGCGAACAAGGTCCGGCCGTACGTCGAGCGGCCGGACGGGGCCGCGCCGGCCCTGGTCGCACCCCTCACCCTGCGCGGCGTCGCGCTCGGCTTCGCCCGCTTCTCCCGGACGCACCGGCCGGACCCCTTCGAGGAGGACGACCTGCTCCTCGCGGCGGACCTCGCCGCTCACACCGCCGTCTGCATCGACAACGCCCGGCGTCGCGAGCACGACCACGCGGTGGCCCTCGCCCTCCAGGGAAACCTCGTCAGCCCCGGACGCACGGGCCGCAACGCCATGGAGACCGCGCACCGCTACCTCCCCACCGGGCTCGGCACGGGCGCCTGGTTCGACGTCATCCCCCTGTCGGGCAGCCGCGTCGCCCTGACGGTCGGACATGTCGGTGGAGTCGGGCCCGACTCCACCGCTGCCATGGTTCAACTCCGGGCGGCGGTGCAGGTGTTGTCCGCACTCGACCTCGACCCGCACGACCTGCTCGCGCGACTGGACGACACCACCCGCCGCCTCGACGAGGAGCGTGCCACCGCCGGTACGGGGGGACAGCTGACGGCCCAGTGCGTGTACGCCGTGCACGACCCGGTCAAGGAGACCGTCGCGATCGCCCGCGCCGGACGCCAGACCGTCCTCTTCGGCGACCCCGAGGGAAGCCGTTGGATCCATCCTCTGGAGGAGAGTACGGCGCTCGGCGCGGAAGGACCGCCGTTCGCCGCCGACGAGATCCCCGTGCCCCACGGCAGCACCCTCGTCGTCCTCTCCGGTCGCGCGGCGTCCGACGACCCGGCCCTGGCCGAGCTGCGCGCCCACCTGGCCGGCGCCGGCCGGCACCGCACGCTTCAGGCCTCGGACCTCGACGGCCTCCCCCATGACCAGGCGGCCGTCCTGGTCGCCCGCACCGGGGCGCTCGACGCGGACGACGTCGCCTCCCGGGAGATCACCCCCGAACTGTCCTCGGTCTCCGAAGCCCGCCATTGGGCCGTCCGCCGGCTCGGGGAGTGGGGCCTGACGGAGACCGCGTTCGCCGTCGAACTCATCGTCAGCGAGCTCGTGACCAACGCGATCCGTCACGGCATCCCGCCGATCCGGCTTCGCATCATCCGCAACCCGGCGGACTCCACCGTCACCTGCGAGATAGCCGACGCCGGATCCGCCGCCCCGCATCTGCGTCGCGCCAGGGCCGCCGACGAGGGCGGACGCGGCATCTTCATCTCCGGCGAACTGTCGGACCGCTGGGGCGTGCGCTGGGGGGACGAGGGCAAGACGGTCTGGACCGAGACCTCGTACACCCCCGAGGCTCCTGAGACCCCGACGTGACCGGCGAGGGACCGCTCAGCCTCCGCCGCGCGGCCTGCCGACGGTCGTGACGGCTGCCGGCCGCGGCCCGGCGTCGTCCCGTGCCCACAGCGAGCGCACATGGCTGAGATGGCGGACCATGCAGGCCTCCGCCCCCTGGGCGTCGCCCGCGAGCATCAGGTCGAGCAGCTCCAGATGCTCCTCGGCGGACGGCAGCAGCTCACCGCGCTCGTCCAGCGCCGTCAGACCGTACAGCCGGGACCGCTTGCGCAGGTCGCCGACCGTCTCCACCAGGCGCTCGTTGCCCGACAGGCCGAGCAGAGTGAGATGGAAGAGCCGGTCCGACTCCAGATAGCCGATGAGGTCGTGGGCACGGGCCGCAGCCACGATCTCCTCCGCGATCGGGCGCAAGGCGCGCAGCTCCTCGCGGTCCGCCGTGAGCGTCACGCGGCCCACGGTCGGCACCTCGATCAGCAGACGGATGTCCGTGTACTGGTCGAGGTCGCGCTCGTCGACCTCCGTCACCCGGAAGCCCTTGTTGCGGACGGGCTCGACCAGGCCCTCACGGGCGAGGTCCAGCATGGCCTCGCGCACCGGCGTCGCGGAGATGCCGAAGTCCTCGGCCAGACCCGGTGCGGAGTAGACCACGCCGGGCTTCAGCTCGCCGGAGATCAGCGCCGCCCGCAGCGCGTGGGCCACCTGGTCCCGCAGCCGTTCCCGCGTGGTGATCAGCCGGCTCTGCTTCAGATGGCCCATGTGCCGTACTCCGACTTCCGCTTGACGCACCGCCCGGCAGCCGGGCGTGGCGCCGCACCACCGCACGATTCCACACGGGGAACCCTCCCGGGAACGTGTCGTCAGGATCGAGGAGAGTGCGGCGCGGCACCGGTGACGCCCTCCAGCGGGCGCGTCGCCGGACCCTGGAGCACACGGCCGTCGGAGGCCGCGAAGCGCGAGCCGTGGCACGGGCACTCCCAGGCGTCCTCCAGCTCGTTGAAGCCCAGCTCGCAGCCCATGTGGGTGCAGCGCGGCGGACGGGCGACGAGATAGTGCCGGGCCACCGACGCCTGGGCCCTGACCACGTCGGGGTACTCCCGCAGGGGCAGGGTGCGGCGCGGGTCGAACAGCTCGGTCCAGTCCGGGCGGGGCGCCCCGGTCACATGCGCGGCGAGCAGACGGCCCGCCATCACGCCGTTGCTCATGCCCCAGCCGCCGAAGCCCGTGGCCACGAAGACGTGCTGGGTGTCCGGGTGCTCATGACCGACGTACGGGAGGTGGTCCGCCGACCGCACGTCCTGCGCCGCCCACCGGTACGTCGTCGGTGCCCCGCCGAACTCCGGGAAGGCCCGGCGGGCCCAGCCGGTGAGCCGTTCGAGACGCTCGCCCGTGTGGTCGGTGCCCGGCTCGAAGGCCTCGCCGGTGACGATGAGCAACCGGTGGCCCTTGTCGTACGGTGCGGTCCGCACCGACCGGGTGTCGTCCTCGGGGGTGAGGTACATGCCGTGCGGGGCCAGCGCCGTCGGCACGGGCGCCGCCACCACCAGCTCGCGCCGTACCGTCAGCCTCGTCAGCAGCGAGCTGTGCACGGTCAGGGGGAAGTGCGTGGCGACGACGACGTCCCGTGCGTGGACGGTGTGGCCCGTCTCGGTGGTGAGCCGGCACTCCGTGAGCTCCCGCAGCTCGGTGACGCGGGTGTGCTCGTGGACCGAGCCGCCGCGCGCGACGAGGTCCTCGGCGAGGCCGAGGAGGAAACGGCGGGGATGGAAGAGGAGCTGGTCGTCGAGGCGCACCGCCGCGGCCACCGGGAAGGGGAGCCCGCTCTCCGTCACGTACGCGACGTCGAGCCCCGCCTCCAGCGCGGCCGCCGCCTCCGAACGGACCTCGTCCGCCCGTCGCGCGTCCGTGACGTACGTGTAGGCGGGAGCGCGCTCCAGCTCGGCGTCGATCCCGATCTCGTCGCACAGGCGGACGACGTGCTCCATGGCCTCCTGCTGGGCGCGGGCGTACCGGGCGGCGGCGAGCGTGCCGTGGGTGTCGCGGAGCCGCGCGTACGTCAGGCCGTGCAGCGCGGTCAGCTTCCCCGTGGTGTGCCCGGAGACCCCGCCGCCGATCCGGCCGGCTTCCAGGAGCACGACCTCACGTCCCGCGCGGACCAGTTCGTACGCCGTGCACACGCCCACGATGCCGCCGCCGATGACGACGACGTCGGTGGTGAGGTCCTCGGCGAGGGCGGGACGACCGGGGGAGTCCGTGCCACGCATCCAGTACGACATGCCGAAACTCGCGTCCGCCGGCATCGCGCGCTCCTTCGGGAGGGGGCGGGGACCGCCGGGCCCCCGCGACTGCCCACCCGGCTCCGGACCACGCTCGTCCGGGCAGCGGCCGGGACCTGCGGCCCGGGGCTACGGCTACGACCAGGCTACGGCTTCGGGGCGAGGCGCTCGACCGCGACGAGCGCAGCGTCGTCGCCCAGGTGGCCGCCCGCGTACGCCTGCAGATCGTCGCGCAGCCGGGCGAGCAGGGTCGGCGGGTCGGCGCCGGCCCAGGCCACGATCCGCTCCGTCAGGGGGTAGAACGCCCTCGACCGGTCCCGGGCCTCGACGACCCCGTCCGTGTAGAGCAGGAGCACGTCACCGACGTCGAAGGGAAAGGTCTCCACGGTGACGTCCGGGGAGAGGACGTCCGACAGGCCCAGGGGAGGGCTGGTGGCGGCGGTGTCGAGGGGAACGACCCGCCCCTGCCGCAGAAGCAGCGGTGGCGGGTGGCCGCAGTTCACCAGCCGCACCACCGGCTCGTGATCGGGGATGTCGAGGACCAGCGCGGTGACGAAGGCCTCGGCGGCGTCGTCGGCCTCCGCGTCGGCTCCCTCCTCGGCCCCGGACCCCGGCGCCGCCGCACCGGCCGGATCCTCCGCCGACCCCACGCCCGCCTCCAGGTGCCCGACGAGCGAGGGCAGCTCCGTCTCCCGCCGCGCCGTCACCCGGAAGGCGCCCAGCACCAGGGAGGCCTCGCTGATCGCGTCGAGCCCCTTGCCCCGGGCGTCCCCGATCAGCAGCCGGGTCCCCGACGCCGTGCGGGCCGCCGCGTACAGGTCCCCGCCCATCTGCGCCTCCTCCTCGGCCGCCAGGTAGACGGACGCGATGTGGAGGGGGCCCGCCCGGTGAGGGAGCGGGCGCAGGACGACGCTCTGGGCGGCCTGGGCGATGGAGCGCAGCCGGGACACCCTGCGCTCGTCCCGCTCGCGCAGATAGGCGAAGAAGGTCACGATGACCGAGATCAGGACCAGCGCCACGATCTGGTACGTGTGGTTGAGGTCCGTCAGGCTCGTCCGCGCGATCGCCACCACGGCCTGCGCGAGGACCGCGACCGCACCCACGAACGCCGTCATCCGGGGCCCCGCGAACGAGGCCGTCACCGCCGGCGCGGCGATCAGGAACGGTCCCAGATGCACCTCCGGCGGAGCCAGGATGTCCACCACCGTGACCACCGCGATCAGCGCGAACGACGCGCAGAGCAGCAGCCGGCCGCCACGCCGCGAGAGGCGGGCCGCTGGGTCGCGCCGGCGGGCATCCATGGGAAAGGCATACATCAGGTGGCGGAGCGTGTCCTGTTGCCAGGATCCGTGGCGCGGCCCCACCGGCGCCGGTGCCGGGCCGCGCGGCGGGTCAGACCGGCGCCGCCGTCGCGTAGTCGGTGAGCGTGCGGGCCGCACGCCAGCCCTGACCCTGTGCCTTCGACACGTCCAGGACGACCCGGTGGGCCAGCTGATCGACGGCGTACCGGGTCAGCGGCGGCTCGGCCCCCGGCCGGAGACGCGACAGGGCCTCGGCCGCCACCGCCGCCCCCTGGGCCAGCGGCAGAGGCAGGTGGTGGATCCGGGCGCGTACGCCATGGGCCCGCAGCACCGTCCGGACCGCCTCGTCGCGGCGGTACGGCACGGGGTCGGCGATGTTGTACGCGCCCGGGCGCCAGCCGGGGGCGGCCAGACACGCGTCGGCGAGGTTCTCGACGGCCGTCAGGCTCAGGACGACGTCCGGACCGGGCAGCAGCACCCGGCCCGCCCGGACGCGCGCGAGGAGCCGGGGCACCAGGTGCGGATCGCCGGGTCCGTAGACCGCCCGCGGCCGCAGGACCACCGCCCCGGCCGCGAGCGCGAGGGCCTCGCCCGCAGCCTTCGTACGGCCGTAGGCGTTCAACTGCCCGCGCACCGGGTGGTCCTCGGTGATCCGGATCCGGCCGGGACCGGGCGCGTACACGCTGGCGCTGCTCACCCAGACCACCGGGCGGCCCGCCGCCGCCTCCATGAGCCGGGCGGTGCCGTCCACGTTCACGCCCCGCATCGTCGCCTCGGCCGGCGACCCGGGCACGGGGTCGCCGACGGCCGCCGCGCAGTGCACGACGAGGTCGGCCCCGGAGAGGTCGGGCGGCGAGGACTCCGCGTCCCAGGGGACGTGCCGCCCGACCGGACCCGGGCGCCGCCCGACACACAGGACGTCGGCACCGCGCGAAACGGCGAGCGCGGCGACATGGGAGCCGCAGAAGCCGCTCGCTCCGGTGACGGCGATCGTGATCATGCGGGACTCTCCGTGAGGGGGCGCGGGGTGGTGGTCGCGCGGACGGTCAGCCGGCGCCAGCCGGGCAGCGCGGCGCGCCGGTCCACGCGGGCGGCGACGACGGCCGGACGGTACGGGGCGAGCGCGGCCAGGACATCGTCCAACTGCGCCAGGGCGAGCCGCGCGCCGGGGCAGGCGTGCGGACCGGCGCCGAAGACGAGCCGCCCGACGGCGGGCGGGGCGGGAGAGCGGGCGTCCGGCGGATCGACGTCCGCCCCCACGGCATGCCGGGCCACCAGGACGAGCCGGTCCCCGGCCTTCACCGGGCACCCGCCGAGCACGGCGTCGGCCGCCGCCACCCGGGGCAACAGCGGGGACGGCGCGGTGACCCGCAGCAGCTCGTCCACGAGGGCGGGCCGCAGCCGGTCGTCGGCGGCCTGCTCCCACAGCCCGCCGTCGGCGCACCACGCGGCGGCGCGCGGCACCGCGGCGACGGTGGTGTTGACGGCCGCGACGGCGATCATGGCGCGCAGCCCGGTCTCGCCGCTCCCGGGTGCGGACGTGGCGCCGTCGGCCAGCAGCGCCTCCAGACGTGCCGTCGCCCGCGCCGCCGCCCGGGCCGTGCCCGGTGGCCGCGGACCCGGCAGGTGGTCCCGGACGGCGGCCGCCGCGGCGTCCGCCGCCGCCTCGGCGAGGGCAGAGGGGTCGGCCGCGGTGTGGAGCAGGGCGCGGACGGTCGCGCCGGCGAGCTCGCGGGCCAGCGGGACGAGATCGACGGGGCGCCCGCCTGCGAGCGGGGCGAGCCGGCGGGCGAGCACGGCCTGCCAGACCGGGCGCAGCCGCTCCACACCGGCCGCGCCGAGGTCCCCGGCGACGGCCCTCCGCGTGTCGCGGTGGTCGGCCCCCTCCTGGTCGAACAGCGTTCCCCCACCGGAGAGTTCGCGCGCCGCGCCGCCTGTCGTACCGGCCGCCGCGCGGTCCAGCGGGACCCGGGTGAGGGCCTCGCGGTACTCCTCGGTGCCGCTCACCAGAACCGCCCGTCCGAGCCGCGCCACGGGCCGACGGCGCACGGCGGCGAGCAGCGCGAACAGCAGCGGATGCGACCGCGTGTACACCCGCCGATCCCGCCGCCGCGCGGCCCGGAGCCCGGCCGGACCCGGCCTCACACCACGGGCGGGCGACCCGGCCGGCGGCGCCCAGCCCCGCGTGCCCGTCATCGGGCCGACTCCGTCGTGCGTGCGGCCGCCAGTCGCGCCGTGGCCGCACGGTCCGGCTTCAGCGAGCGGCCCGACAGCGGGATGTCCGCGAGCAGCAGCGCGTCCGGGCGGGCCGCCCCCATGCGCCGGAGCGGACCCGCGAGCGCCGCTCGCACCCGGTCCCGGTCGGCCTCCCGGCGGGGCTGGACGACGGCGACCAGGCGCTCGTCCCCGTCCCCGGCCGGGACGCCCACCAGCAGCGCGAGTTCGACGCCGGGCACGTGCAGCGCCGGCTCGTACAGACCCGGGTAGATGTTCTCCGCCCGCCTCAGCACCATGTCCTTGCAGCGCCCCGCGAGCACGATCCGGCCGTCGGACCCGAGCAGCCCCCGGTCGCCGGTGCGCACCCAGTGCTCCGGCTCCTCCCCGAGGTAGCGGTGCCGGGCGCCCGGCCCGGAGAGCAGCAGCTCGCCGTCCGGCCCGGTCTTCGCCTCCACACCCGGCAGCGGCGCACCCACCAGATCGCCGTCGCCCGCGAACGCGGCCTTCTCCGCCTGCTCGACCGCGGCGGCGGGGAACAGTTCCGTGAGCGCGTACACCCCCCACGCCTCGTCCGCCCCCGCCCGCCGTACCCGCGTGAGCAGTTCGGCGCTCGCCGGCGCGGAACCGGTCCACACCCGACCGGAGAACCGCGCGTCCACGGCCAGCGCCGCCCTCAGCTGCGGTGGCGTCAGGTAGGTGGCCTGCGGGACGAGCCGCCGCATCTGCCGGGCCAGCACGCGCGGCGAGCGGGCGGGCAGCGCGACCGGCGCACCGCTCGCGAGCGACGGCACGAGGACGAAGAACGTGCCGCCGAGCACGGGCCGCCCGGGCTCCGGCCGTACGAGATCGGTCACCGTCGCCATCCCGGCGGCGAGCGACGCACGGGTGTGGACCACCGCGCGCGGACGCGAGGTCGTGCCCGAGGTGAAGACGATCACCGCGTCCCCGTCCTCGTCCACCGCACGCGGAAGCACCGACGTACGCGCCCCCGTCTCCAGAGCGGAAGCGCACCCCGGCAGCCTCGGTCCGACCGTGGCGACGGGGCCGCCGAGATCCGCGAGGTCCGGCAGCGCGAGCCGGGCCCGGCGGGCGAGCGGCCGAGCCCAGCCGGCGACCGCCTGGGCCGCCGCGTCGGCCAGCACGATGTCGGGGCGGGCCAGCGCGAGACGGGCCCGCAGCACGTCGGGGCCCGCGCCGGGGTCGAGCACGGCCGCCCGCAGCCCGAGCCGGTGAACGGCCAGCATCACGGCCAGCGCGCGCGGCCCGGGCCGCACCGCGACCCCGACCGTGCCGCCGCGCCGCAGCCCGCGCGCGTGGAGCGCGGAGGCGTAACGGTCCGCGAGGTCGGCGAGCTCCCCGCAGGTCGCCTTCGTCCGGACCGCGCCGGACCGCGTCGTGCCGAGGACGGCGGGGCGGCCCGGGTGCGACCGCAGGGTGTGAGCGAGAGCGTCCAGCATCAGCGAGGGTCCTCCCCGTGCCGCCCCGGTCCCCGGTCCAGGTACCAGCGGGCGGTTCCGACGATCCCGTACGCGCGCAGGCGCCGGGTCGAGTTCTCCACGACCATGTCGCGGGCGTGCACGATGGCGGTGGTGCTGCGGCGCACCCGGTTCAGGAAGAGCCGGTCGGTGGGGGAGGGCCGGCGGGGCATCCCGCCTACGGCCTCGTACAGCCGCGCGGTGATGGCCATGTTGTTGCCCGCGTGCATCCGGTAGGGGGCGAGGTACCCGTGTCGGCGCCGGTGTGCCGGGCGTATCCGGCCGAAGAACGCGGCGACGCGGACGAGAGTACGGAACAGGGCTCGGCCGACCGGTCCGTGCTCGTCCCTGCGCGCGTCGATCCGGCCGCACACCAGCCCCGCGCCGCCGTGCAGCGCCGCCCGGGCGGCGGCCGTCCAGCCGGGCCGCGGAAGGCAGTCGGCGTCGGTACGGGCCAGCAGCGCGGCCCCGCGCCCGATCGCGTACCGGAACCCGGTGTCCACGGCGCAGCCCACGCCCTTGTCCCGCTCGTCGAGCACATGGACGGGGAACGGCGCCCGCTCCGCGAACGCGCGGGCGATCGCGGCGGTGTCGTCGTCGGAGGCGTTGTCCACCACGACGAGCTGGAAGTCCCGGTCCGCCTGGGCGGCGAGCGCCTCCAGGGTGTCACCGATGCGCGCGGCCTCCTGGTGAGCCGGCACCACCACCCACAGCGCGTCCTTCATGCCTTCTCCCAGACCATCGTCATGATGCTCACGCCACCGCCGAGCCCCACGAGGAGCACCCGGTCCCCGGACCGCAACCCGTCCTGCACCCGGTCGAGTTGTACGCCCAGTGTCGCGCTCGCGACGTTGCCGAGCTCGGGGACGGTGACGACGAGCCGGTCCTCGGGGACCCCGGTGACCTCCACGAACCGCTCCAGGTACGGCACCGTCACCTGGTGGACCAGGACGTACCGGAAGTGGCGCCATTCGAGGCCCGTTCGGTGCAGCGTCCGGTCGATCACCGAGGTGCCCACCTTCTCGAACACCTCGCGCAGCTCGCTGCCGTCGCCCCGGAAGTACGTGTGCTCGTCGCCCCGCGGGTGACGGGAACCGCCGCCGAATATCCCCCCGACCGGCCAGTGTTCCGAGTGCGTCGCGCTGTCCACGTCGAGTATCCCGCCGCGGTCCACCGCCTCCAGGACCACGGCGGCGCCCGCGTCGCCGAACGTGTACCCGGCGAACCCGTCCCGGAACTGCGCGAGGTCCGCGGGGTCGTGGCGGACGGCGCGGCTCGGCGTCTCACCGGTGACGACGAGCGCCCGCCGGGCGCGCCCGGCCAGGATCATGGAGCGGGCCAGGTCGATGCCGTTGACGAAGCTGTTGCAGGCGTTGGTGACGTCCAGCGCGTGGGCGCGGGAGCCCAGTTCGGCCTGCACGATGTGCGCGGTGGCCGGCTCCACCATGTCGCGGGTGGCGGAGGCGAACACCAGCAGGTCGATGTCCTCGGGCGCGGCCCCGGCCCGCGCGAGGGCCTGCCGGGCGGCCCCCACGGCCAGCGTGGAGGCGTACTCGCCGGGCCCCACGACCCGCCGGGTCACGATCCCGGTGGCGCGCTCGAACACCCCGGCGGGCAGGGCCATCCCGCTGCCGGCGACGACCCGCTGCCGCAGCCGCTCCGAATCCATGACCCGCTCGGGCAGACAGGCGCCGACCCCGGTGATCCCGACACGGAGAGGACCGTCCGCGACGGCCTGATGACTGTTCATACGACGGAGGCTACGAAGGCCACGGGCCGGCCGCCTGAGTGTCCGTACTCAACCGCCCTGAGGGAAAGCCCCCGCCCCTCCCGGCCGGGAGCCGCCCCCCGTCCCTCCGGCGTGAGGCCCCGCGCGGCCTGCCGGTACGGTGGCCGGGAGATCGTGCGGAGGAAGGTGACGGGAACATGCGACACACGCGGACCATCGGCCCGGCGGGGCCCACGCGATGACGGCGGGAACGTCCGCGACGACCGCCGACGACGGTGAGCACGTCCTCGTGCGCACCGAAGGGCGCGCCGGGTTCCTCACCCTGAACCGGCCCCGGGCCATCAACGCGCTCACCCACCCCATGGTGCGCGCCATCGACGAGGCGCTGACCGCCTGGGAGGACGACCCGGCCGTCGGGACCGTCGTCATCCAGGGCTCCGGTGAGCGCGGTCTGTGCGCCGGCGGTGACATCCGGGCCATCCACGACGACGCCCGCGCCGGAGGCACCGCCTCGTTCGGCTTCTGGCGCGACGAGTACCGGCTCAACGCCCGCATCGCCCGCTTTCCCAAGCCGTACGTGGCGTTCATGGACGGGATCGTGATGGGCGGCGGAGTCGGCGTCTCGGCCCACGGCTCCGTCCGCGTGGTCACCGAACGGTCCCGCGTGGCGATGCCCGAGACGGGCATCGGCTTCGTCCCCGACGTCGGCGGCACCCATCTGCTGAGCCGGGCGCCCGGCGAGCTGGGGACCCACCTCGCTCTGACCGGTTCCCAGGCCGACGCTGCCGACGCCCTCCTCACCGGGCTCGCCGATCACTTCGTACCGTCGGCGGAGCTGCCCCGGCTGGCCGCCGAGCTCACCCGGGCGCCCGCCCACGAGGTGCTGCCCCGGTTCGCGCGTCCCGTGCAGCCCGGCCGGCTGGCCGCGGCCCGCGACTGGATCGACGCCTGCTACGCGGCCGACACGGTGGAGGAGATCGTCGACCGGCTCCTCGACTCCGGCGTCACCGAGGCGAAGGAGACCGCCACCACCCTCCTCACCAGGTCGCCCACGGCCCTCAAGGTCACCCTCGCCGCCCTCCGCCGCGCCAGGCGGCTGGACTCCCTGGAAGCCGTCCTCGACATGGAGTTCAGGCTCTCCTGCGCCGCGCTCTCCTCCGCCGACCTTGTCGAGGGCATCCGGGCCCAGGTCGTCGACAAGGACCGCGACCCGCACTGGACGCCGTCCACGCTCGCCGAGGTGACGGACGCCGACGTGGCACGGTACTTCGCCGAGCCGGCCGACCCGCGACAAATCCGGTGACGCGACCGGGCTCCTCTCTCTAGACTCGCCGCACGTGCCGCCGAGTAGACGGCGCACGCCGACGATCGACGAGGGGAGCCCGACCGTGTGCCGCCACACCGCTGTCGTCGTTCCCCGGTCCCGGTACGACGTGATCCTTGTGTCTCCCTCTGCCCGGTGCCGGCTGCGCGGCCGCCACCGGATGCCCGTGACGAACATCTGACCCCTTCGCGCCCGAGGCGCCCTTCGGGCCGGCCGCCGACATCCGGCACCGGCCCGGCCCAAGGCCCGCCGTGAGGTCCGCGACGCGTCCGTCCGCGACGAGTCCGCGACGAGTCCGTGACGCCGTTCACGAGGTCCGCCGTCAGGCGTGGCCCCGTCCGCGGCCGTGCGACGGCCCGTGCCGCGGCCGGTGCCGTGGGGTCTTCCTCCGCCCGACTCCGGGCCGCTTCGTCCGGGAATCGCGCCGCCCTCTCCCGTACCCACCGAAAGGTCCCGGGCCGTGCGTACC
This sequence comes from Streptomyces sp. Je 1-79, assembly GCF_025195125.1. Taxonomy (GTDB): domain Bacteria; phylum Actinomycetota; class Actinomycetes; order Streptomycetales; family Streptomycetaceae; genus Streptomyces. The sequence goes on along the minus strand of NZ_JAMGSL010000020.1, from coordinate 49,297 downwards.
CGCCTTCCCCTTCACGTCACCGACTCCCTGAACCGCGTCCGCAACCTGGGCATCCTCGCCCACGTCGACGCCGGCAAGACCACCGTCACCGAGCGGATGCTGTACCTCACCGGCGCCACCCACAAACGCGGCGAGGTCCACGACGGCACCACCGTCACCGACTTCGACGCGCAGGAGCGCGACCGCGGCATCACCATCTTCGCGGCGGCGGTCAGTTGTGTCTGGGACGACCATCGCGTCAACCTCATCGACACACCCGGACACGTCGACTTCTCCGACGAGGTGGAGAGATCGCTCCGTGTCCTCGACGGCGCGATCGCGGTGTTCGACGCCGTCGCCGGCGTCGAACCGCAGAGCGAGACCGTCTGGCGGCAGGCCGACCGGCACGGCGTACCGAGGATCGCCTTCGTCAACAAGCTGGACCGCGCGGGCGCCGACCTCGACACCGCCGTCGCGTCCATCCGGGACCGTCTCCACACGGTGCCGCTCGTCGTCCAGCTGCCCATCGGCAAGGAGGACGCGTTCACCGGCGTGGTGGACCTGGTGCGCATGCGCGCCCTGGTCTGGGCCGCGGGCGCCGACACGTACAGCGAGGGTCCCGTGCCCGAGGCGCTCGCGGACGAGGCACGGCTCAGGCGCCGGGCCCTGGAGGAAGCGGTGGCGGAGCTCCATCCGGCCGCGCTGGAGGAGTTCTGTGCCGAGTCCTCGCTCGGTGCGGACACGCTCACGACGGCACTGCGCGACCTGACCCGGACCGGGGACGCCGTGGTCGTGCTGTGCGGCTCGGCCTACCGCAACCGCGGGACGGAACCGCTGCTCGACGCCGTCGTCTCCTACCTGCCCTCGCCCCTGGACGTGCCGCCCGTGCGCGGCACGGCGGGCGGCGCGGAAGAGGAGCGGACCGCCGATCCGGCGGAACCGTTCGCGGCGCTCGTCTTCAAGGTCAACTCCACCGCCACCGGGCGGCTCACGTACCTCCGTGTGTACGCGGGGACGATCGGAAAGGGGGATGTCGTGCTCGACGTGGCCGCCCGGCGCACGGAGCGGATCGGCCGGATCCTGCGCGTGCAGGCCGACCGTAACACCGAGGTGGACCAGGCTCGGGCCGGGGACATCGTCGCGGTCGTCGGCGTGAAGGAGGCGCGCGCGGGTGCGACGCTCTGCGCGCCCTCCGCGCCGCTGCTCCTCGAACCGCCCACGGTGGCCGACCCGGTCGTCTCGGTCGCGGTCGAGGCGCGCCGGAGCCTGGACACCGACCGGATGGCGACGGCGCTCGCCCGGCTCGTCGAGGAGGATCCCTCGCTGACGGTCCGGACCGATCCCGAGACGGGACAGACCGTGCTCTCGGGCATGGGCGAACTGCACCTGGAGGTGGCGGTGGAGAAGATCCGACGGGCCCAGGGCCTGGAGATCGCCGTCGGCAGGCCGCAGGTCGCCTACCGGGAGACGGTCGTCCGCGGCGTCTCCGGTCTGGTCCACCGGCACGTCAAACAGGACGGTGGCGCGGGCCAGTTCGCCCATGTCGTCATCGACGTCGAACCGCTCGACGAACCGCTCGACGGACCGCTCGACGGACCGCTCGACGGGCCTGTCGACGGGAGGCTCGGCGCACCCCTCGGCGTCGCGGACCGTGGCACGGCGGAGTTCGCCTTCTCCTCGACCGTCACGGGCGGGCGCGTGCCGCAGGAGTACGTCCGCGCGGTCGAGGCCGGCTGCCGGGACGCCCTCGCCGAGGGCCCCCTCGGCGGCCACCCGGTCACCGGCGTGCGGGTGACGCTGACCGACGGCGCCACCCACTCCAAGGACTCCTCGGAGATGGCGTTCCGTACGGCGGGCCGCTTCGCGCTGCGCGAGGCACTGCGCGCCTGTGCGATGACGCTCCTGGAGCCGGTGGTCGAGGTCACGGTCACGGTGCCCGACAGCGCCGTGGGCGGCGTGCTCGGTGACCTGGCGGCCCGCCGCGGCCGGGTCTCCGGCTCGACCGCGCGGGCCGGGACGGCCGTGCTCACCGCGACGGTGCCGCTGGCCGAACTGTTCGGCTACGCGTCCCGGCTGCGCAGCCGCACCCAGGGCCGGGGCACGTTCACCACGCGCCCCACCGGGTACGCCTCCGTCCCGGCCGGCCTGGTGGCCGGCACGGCGTCCCGCTGACGGCCGCCGACGGGCCCGCCCGCGCGCAGGGCGGGCCCGTCGGCAGCCCCGTCCGGGGCCGGGCCTCACGGACCCGGCCCCGGACGCCCCCCCGCTCCCGCCGCGCCGCGTACCCGCCCGCGCACACCCGCAGCGCCGCACACGCACCTACGCACACCCGCAGCGCCGCACACCCGCACCGGCTTGTCTCGCCCCGCTCACGCTCCGTACTCTCCACGCTCCGCCGTGTGGCGGGCCGTCCGCGGGCCCGGCGCGGGGTCGGCGGGATAATGGGGGCTGCGACGCTGGAGGTGCCTGGTGACCAGCACGGTCGGTCCGGCCCGGGGCGCCGGAGCAGTGGACACCGCTCTCACCGAGACGGTCCGCCGCACCGGTGCCTCCATCGGCGCCGTCTATCTCCTCCCGCCCGACGCCCAGGTCCTGCGCCTCGACGCGCTGTGCGGGGCCCCGGCCGAGTTCGCCGGGCCCTGGTCGAGGGTGCCGCTGGCCGCGCCCGCCCCGGTGGCCGTCGCCGTCCGAGAGGACCGGCTGGTCTGGGTGGGCAGCCAGCAGGAGATGGCCCGCTCCTACCCACGGACCGCGCTGGCCCTCCCGTACCCGCTCGCGCTCGCCGCCGCCCCGATCACCGGCACCCGGCGCTGGGGGACCCTGCTCCTGATGTGGCCCGCCGACCGACCGCCGCGGCTGACCCGCCGGGAACACGGCTACGTCTTCTCCTGCTGCCGGCGCCTGGCCCGCCTCATGGACGAGGCCTACGGGTCCGGAGAGCCGTACGTGCCCGAGGACGTGCCCCGGGAGGTACCGCTCGACACCCGTCGCCGGGCCACCACCCCGGCCCAGGCGGCCGCCGACTTCGCCGAGCGTCTGCCCGGCGGCAGCTGCGCCCTCGACCTGGAAGGACGCGTCACCTTCCTCAGCTCGGGCGGCGCCGAACTCCTCGGCCGCGACGCCTCCGCCCTGCTGGGAACGCTGCCGTGGGTGTCCCTGCCCTGGCTCGACGACCCGACCTACGAGGACCGTTACCGCGCCGCGGTGATCAGCCGCGAACCCGTCTCCTTCACGGCCTGCCGCCCGCCGGACCGGTGGCTGGACTTCCACCTCTACCCGGACGCCGGCGGCGTCAGCGTCCGTATCGTCCCCACCGGCGCCCAGCAGCCGCCCGCACCCGCGCCCGGCCGCGCGCCGACCTCCCTCGCCCCGGCCCGCGCCGGCCGGCTCTACCAGCTCATGCACCTGGCCGCGGGCCTGACCGAGGTCGTCGGGGTCCAGGACGTCGTGGCCCTGGTCGCCGACCAGATCATGCCCGCGTTCGGCGCCCAGGGGCTGGTCCTCTCCGAGGCCGACTCCGGCCGTCTGCGGATCACCGGACACCGCGGCTACCCCGTCGAGAACGTGACGCGCCTCGACGGTCTGCCCCTCGACACCACCCTGACCCCCGCCGGGCAGGCGCTCGCCAGTGGCATTCCCTCGTTCTTCGCCGACCCCGAGGAGATGCGGCGCATCTACCCGGAGGCCCTGGTGATCAGCGGCAAGCAGGCCTGGGCGTTCCTGCCCCTGATCATCTCCGGCCGGCCCGTCGGGTGCTGCGTTCTCTCGTACGACAGGCCCCACACGTTCTCGTCCGAAGAGCGTGCGGTCCTGACCTCGCTCGCCGGCCTCATCGCGCAGGCCCTCGACCGGGCCCGTCTCTACGACACCAAGCAGCAGCTCGCCCACGGCCTCCAGCAGGCCCTCCTCCCGCACCGCCTCCCGGCCGTCGCCGGCCTCGACGTCGCCGCCCGCTACCTGCCCGCCACCCGTGGCATGGACATCGGCGGCGACTTCTACGACCTGATCCGGCTGGGCGACACCGCGGCCGCCGCCGTCATCGGCGACGTCCAGGGCCACAACGTCCCCGCCGCCGCGCTGATGGGCCAGGTCCGCACCGCGGTCCACGCCCACGCGACCCTCGGCGAGCCGCCCGACCAGGTCCTCTCGGCCACCAACCGGCTGCTCGACGACCTCGACCCCGGCCTGTTCAGCAGCTGCCTGTACATCCACATGGACTTCGCCCGCCGCCAGGCGTGCCTCGCCAGCGCGGGCCACCCGCCGCCGCTGCTGCGCCATCCCGACGGCCGTACCGCGCCCCTCGACATGTCCCCGGGCCCGCTGCTCGGCATCGACCCGGAGGCCGTCTACCCCGTCACCGAAATCCCGTTCACCGCCGGGCAGTTGCTCCTCTTCTACACCGACGGACTCGTGGAGACCCCCGGAACCGACTTCGACGACTCCGTCGCCGAACTCGCCGGCCATCTCGCCGCGGCGGACGACGGGGACCTGGACCTCCTCATCGACACGCTTCTGGCACGGGTCCGTCCCGAGTCACGCCGCACGGACGACATCGCGCTGCTCGTGCTGAGGAGCCCGCGCGACGAAGGCCGGTCCTCGGCGTAGAGCGGCAGGACCGCGCCTACACGGCGACCGCCCGGCGCGGTCTGGGGACCAGTTCCCCGCCGCAGTTGGGGCAGATGCCGTCCATGGCGTCGCCGCAGGGCACGCAGAAGGTGCACTCGTACGAGCAGATGCGGGCGGGAGCGTCCTGCGGCAGCGCCGCCGTACCGCAGCGCTCGCACGTCTCACGCATCTCCAGAGCCATCGTTCTCCCTCACCGTGTGTCAGGTCCCCACCGGGCAGGGCGTGTTCACCCGGCGACCCCACTCTCGCGTCCGGACCGCACCCCCGGAAGCGCGGGGAGGGCCAAAGATCAACGGGATCGGGTCTCGTCCGGCCGGGGCGGCGCCACCAGGCCGGGGGACCGGCCCGCGCGCCGCAGCGCCTCGGCGACGAACCCGACGGCCTTCAGCTCCTCGACGAGGTCCGTGAGGAAGCGCACCGTCCCCGGCCGCCGCTCCGACGTCGTGCCGACCGCCTGGCGGATCTCCATGAAGCGGTCCTCGATCAGCCGGAGACCGGGGTGCTCCGCGACGAACGCGGTCATCGGCTGCCGGATCCCGGCAGCCACCTCCAGGCCCTCCCCGAGGAAGGTGTCGACCCCCTCCTCGCCGCGGACGAGGGTCGCGTGCCGCAGCGTGCGCGTCAGGAAGAGGTCGTAGGCGGACCCCTGCTTCACACCGATCCGTACGCCGTCCCGGTCGACGTCGGCGGGCGTCGCGATGCCGGAGTCCGCGGGTACGGCGTACACCCCCTCGATCACGACGTACGGGGAGGTGAAGGCGACCTCCGCCTCGCGCGCGGGCTCGACGGCCAGGAAGCAGAGGTCCGCGCGGCCCGTGGTCATCGCCTCGAAGGACTTGCGGGCCGCGTCGAAGCAGACGAGTTCGACCGGCAGGCCGAGGCGCGCGCCGATCTCCCGCGCGATGTCGACGGTGACCCCGCCGGGGGAGTCCGGCGTGCCGTGCGCCAAAACCGGATTGCCCAGGTTGATCGAGGCCCGCAGTACGCCCGTCGGCGCGAGATCCCGGGCGATGTCCGCCGTCGCAGTCGTCATGCGCCCGGAGCCTAGGTCAGGGTTGCCCGGGCCGCGGCCAGGGGCGTCGCTCCAGGCGCTCGATGTCGCTGTTGAAGCGCCGGAGGTACGCGGCGAAGTCGGCCACCTCCTCGGCCGTCCACTCCTCGAGGACCCGCTCCAGACCGTGGACGTTCGCGGCGCGGTCCGCGTCCAGGCGGCGCCGCCCCTCGGCGGTGATGCTGAACTTGCGGGCGATGCCGCCGTCGGGGTCCGCGATGCGCTCGACGACGCCGGCCTTCAGCATCGCGGCGGTCTGCCGGTTGAGCGTGGAGGCGTCCAGGCCGAAGGCCTCGCTGAGCTGTCCGATGGACAGGGGCCCGTCGATCTCGATGCGGCTGAGCAGCACGTAGGCGCTGCGGTCGAGTCGCCCGTCGGCGCCGCGCGCCCGGGGGTTGAACAGATGCGAGTGCCGCCCGACGAGCATGGTCTCGAACTCGATCAGGTGCGTGGGCTTTTCCATGTGCCCCATCCTCCCAACCCCGCGCCGTGCCCGGTCACGCACCGACCAGGCATATGCATGATACAAGCGATGTGTATGCTGCATCGTCTGTGCATCATGCATGTCGCCCATTCGGTCCCTCAGGGAGAAGCACGTGACCAGCTCCAAGACCGACGAACGCCCTCGCGGCGTCGTCGGCGTCCTCGCCTTCGCGGGCATCGTGGCCGCGCTCACCCAGACCCTGGTGGTGCCCCTTCTGGGTGACCTGCCCAGGCTGTTCGGGACCTCCGCGTCCAACGCGTCCTGGGTGGTCACCGCCACCCTGCTCTCGGCCGCGGTGGCCACGCCGGTCGCCGGGCGGCTGGGTGACATGTACGGCAAGCGGCGCATGCTGCTCGTCTCCGTGGCGCCGCTGGTGCTGGGCTCCGTGGTCTGCGCCCTGTCCTCCTCCGTCGTCCCGATGATCGTCGGCCGCGGCCTCCAGGGTCTGGGCATGGGCGTGGTACCGCTCGGGATCAGCCTGCTGCGTGACGTGCTGCCGCCGGAACGGCTGGGCGCCTCCATCGCCCTGATCAGTGCCTCCATGGGGGTGGGCGGCGCGCTCGGACTCCCCTTCTCCGCCGCGGTGGCCGAGAACGCCAGCTGGCGCGTGCTCTTCTGGGTCGTCGCCGCTCTGGCCGCCGTGGTCGGGGTGCTCGTCCGGCTGCGCGTCCCCGCCGGCCGTACCGAGTCCGACGCCGGCCGCTTCGACGTGCCCGGCGCCGTCGGCCTGGGCGGCGCGCTGGTCTGTCTGCTGCTCGCCGTGTCGAAGGGCTCCGACTGGGGCTGGGCGAGCGGCACGACGCTCGGCCTCTTCGCCGCCTCGGTGGCCGCGCTGCTGGCGTGGGGATGGTGGGAACTGCGTACCGCCGAACCGCTGGTGGACCTCCGGGTCACCGCACGTCCGCTGGTGCTCATGACCAACGCGGCCTCGGTGCTGGTCGGCTTCGCGATGTACGCCCAGTCGCTCGTCGTGCCCCAGCTGCTCCAGCTGCCCGAGGCCACCGGGTACGGGCTGGGACAGTCGATGCTCGCGATGGGGCTCTGGATGGCCCCGGCCGGACTGATGATGATGGTCCTCGCCCCCCTCGGCGCCAAGCTCACCGCGGCCCGCGGCCCCAAGATCACCCTCGGCGTCGGCAGCCTGGTCATCGCCGCCGGGTACGCGTGCGCCCTGCCGCTCATGGGCTCGACGGCCGGCCTGCTCGTCGTGACCCTCATCTGCAACACCGGCGTGGGCCTGGCGTACGGGGCGATGCCCGCCCTCATCATGGGCGCGGTGCCCCGGTCCGAGACCGCGTCCGCCAACAGCTTCAACACCCTGATGCGTTCGATCGGCAGTTCCGTCTCCGCCGCCGTGATGGGCGTGGTCCTGGCGCAGATGACCACGGACTTCGCCGGTCATCTCCTGCCCTCCGAGGGCGCCTTCCGGGTCGCGCTCCTCATCGGCAGCGGCGTGGGTCTCGCCGCGGCGGTCGTCGCCTTCCTCATCCCCGTCCGCCCGGAGGTCGGGAGCGGCGCGACCGGCGAGGGGGCCACGGCCCCGAACGCGCCCTCCGGGGCGAAGGTCTGACGGGGCGGCGCCCGCCTCAACTTCATCGCGCCGTCATCGGCCGGTTCTCCACGCGACAGCGGGGTTCGAGACAGCTGATCTGGGCATGCCAATCGCGCACGCGCACGGCACCCCGCATCACACACCGCCTCGCACCCCGCGTCGCGGCCCCTCAGGAGGACGCAGTTGAAGACGAGTTCGTGGATCCGCAGGGTCTCCGTCACCCTCGGCAGCAGCATCGCACTGGTCGTCGCCGTCCCGGGCAGCGCGTTCGCCGCGCCGCCCCCGCCGCTGCCCGCCAACGCGGACGTGCTCGAGCAGACGTTCCAGCCCGCCTACGACTACGACGGTGACGGCTGTTACTCCTCGGCGGCCATCGGCCCCGACGGGACGATCAACCCGGGCCTCAAGCCCTCCGGTGCTCTCAACGGCTCGTGCCGGGACGCCTGGGACCTCGACAACACCAACGGGTACTCCCGCGCCAAGTGCAACAACGGCTGGTGTGCCGTGCTCTACGGCCTGTACTTCGAGAAGGACCAGGCGATACCCGGCATCGGGCTCGGCGGCCACCGCCACGACTGGGAGCACGTCGTCGTCTGGATCCAGGACAACCAGGCCAAGTACGTCTCCACCTCCGCGCACGGGGACTTCAACACGTACGGCCGTGACCAGATCCGCTGGGACGGGACGCACCCCAAGGTCGTCTATCACAAGGACGGCGTGAGCACGCACTGCTTCCGCCCCGCCAACGCGAACGACGAGCCGCCGGAGAACCACAAGGGCCGGTGGCAGTTCCCCGCCCTGGTCGGCTGGAACGGCTACCCCGCCGGGGTGCGGGACAAGCTCGTCCAGGCAGACTTCGGCAGCGCCCACTTCGGGCTGAAGGACGGCAGCTTCGCTCCCCACCTCGCGGAGGCGAAGCCCGCCGGCATCCCGTTCGACCCGTACGCCTGAGCACCGCCCGCGCCCGTACGGTGACGGGCGCCCGCGTTCGGGGAGCCGTGCCCGCTCGTACGGTGACGGGCGCCCGGCGCCTGGAAGCCGTCCCCGCCCGCCGGGCGGTTCCCGTGGACACTCAGTCCACGGGAACCGCCCGGGCGGGCACGTCGTGGCTCTGGTGTCCACCGCTGGCGACCATGCGCACATTCCCCTGATCGTCGATCTCGGCCCGCACGATGCCGGTCTCGTCGGCGTACAGGGGGTGCCCGCCGGCGCCCGTACGGTCCGTGCGGGTGACCACGATGGAGTCACCCGACACCGGAAAGGTCAGCTCGAAGCGTTCTGCCTGGTGCATGCGCCTGTTTATACCCACACCTGACGCGGATTCGGCCGCCCGCGGGGCGGCCGTGGCCGGACCGGCCACGGAAACCGATCATTCGGCGGCGCGGGCCCGTACGTCGAACCGTAGGTCGGTCAGCCGCTCCGACATCTCCCACAGCCGCCGGCCGTTCTCGGCGTCGGCCGCCGCGGGGGAGAGCCGTACGAGCGTCGGCCCGCCCGTCCGGCCCGAAGAACTGACCGCACTCGTCGACCGCGATTTCGCCCTCCTCGCCCCCACTGGACGGCCGTACGTTCTAGGCGTGGGAGCTTCGCGGGCCCACTGAGGGGTCCCGGTCACCGTCCCCGACGAGCGCCGCGACCTGCTCGGTGACCAGGTCGAGGAGCGCCGTGGAGGACTCCTCGTCGTGGCCCACGACGAGGAGGTTCAGCGTCAGCCCGTCGGTGACCGCCGCGAGGTAGCGGGCCAGCACCGGTACGGGGACGCGTAGTTCGAGCATCATGCTCGCGCCGAGTTCCTCGATGAGTTCCTGGTAGATCTCGGCGTACCGCTCGTGCTGACGGCGCGCCAGCGGCTCGAACCCCGGGGTGCGCAGCGCGTACTGGGTGAGCTCGTAGGTCAGCATGTGCTCGCCCGGATGGGCGCGGACATGCTCCCAGTACGCCTCGAACCCGGCCCGGAGGGTTTCCCGGAACGTCGCGCGCGGCCGCAGCGCCTTCTTCACCGTGCCGACGTAGTGGTCGGTGATCGCCGTGATCACGGACTCCAGAAGGGCCTGCTTGGAGTCGAAGCAGTAGTGGAAGACGCTCAGCGACACGCCCGCCTCCGCCGCGATGGACCGGGTCGTCGTACGCGGCACGCCGTCCCGGGTCATGGCGCGGATGGCCGCCTCGGTGAGCTGCCGGCGCCGTTCGACGAGCGGCAGACGGGACATGTGGTGGTTCCTTTCTCGTACACCCATGGCCCTCGCCACGGTCACGGCTCCCGGCCTCCACGGCCCGGGCGGGGCGACGAGGCGTGTCGCCCCGTCGCCCCGCCCGGGGGAGAGCCGTCAGCCGCTGTAGACGCCGACCTCACGGAGCGAGTATCCCCAGTCGGTGCCGCGCTGCGTCCCGTAGATCCGGAGATACCGTGCGGTCGTACCGGCGAACTGCACGGTGTCCAGGCCGCCGTCACCGCTCGTGGTGGACCAGGCCGTCCGCCACGCGGAGCCGTCGTCGGAGACCTCGATCCGGTACGCCTTGCCGTACGCCCGCTCCCAGTCGAGCGTGACCCGCTTGACGAGCTGCGGCTCGCCGAGGTCGATACGGAGCCACTGGCCGTCCTTCCACTCGCTGGCCCACCGGGTGCCGCTGTCACCGTCGACGGCGCGGCCGGCCACGAAGGTGGTGAACGGGTTCCACCACTCGGTGGTCGACGCCGAAGCCGGAGCGCCCGAGGCCAGGTTCACCCCGGCCCGGTGCCGCTCGGACGCGCCCCAGGTGTCGAGGTAGGACTCGGCGCCCCGGAAGAGGTCGTCCACGACCTCCTGGCCGCCGACGCGCCGGATGTCCTCGATCCAGTCCGGCACCAGGCCGTGGTGCGCGGCGCCGTCGGTGTTGAGGTCCCAGGTCCGCTGCCCGGTCGTCTGCCGGTCGATGAGCGAGCCGCCGTCCGTGCTGCGGAAGGGGTACGTGACCGCGTTGGGGGCGTCCGCGCCCCGCGGTCCCGGCCAGCCGCCGACGCCGTTCATGTCGGTGCCGTAGCCGTAGCCGACACCGTACTTCTCCCGCAGGGCGTCGGTCCGCTTCGCCTCCGAGATGAAGCCCTCGGAGCCGTGCATGTACTGGGCGATGAAGCCGCCGAGACCGTAGACCCGCTCGGTCCAGTTCAGGTCCATCCAGCTGTGCGAGGAGATCACGCCCGGGTACGACGCGGACTCCAGGATGTCCAGGGCGCGGCCCGTGGCCTTGACGCTCATGTGGTCGGCCTCGAGCATCATCTTGCGCTTCATCATCCCGCGTAGCGCGTACTCGCCCAGTTCGGTGAGGCCGCGGGTGTTGCACTGCGCGTCGGCCGCGTACGCCGGGACCGCCACGCCCGCCGGGAGCTGCTTCTCCGCCTGCGGAGCCGCGGCGAGCCCGATCGGGTTGTCGTGCTGCGGGCCTGTGCACTTCTCGGTCTTCCAGAACGTCCCGGTCGACAGGAACTGGCCGACGTTGATCGCGGTCCCCAGCGCGCCGCCGTCGAACCGGACACCGCACAGCGCGTTGTCGAACTTGTGGCAGAGGAACATGCTGCGCACGCCCAGCTGGTGGAGCTCGTCGAGGCCGCGGTCGATGTCGGCCCGGGAGCACTGCGCGATGTCCAGGATCTGCTTGCAGCCGAACGGCTCGGAGGTCTCGACACCGAGGACGACCGCCAGTTTGCCCTGCTTGACGACCTCGCGGGCCTGCTCGGAGTCGGTGACGATCCGGAACCAGCCCTTGCCCGGGCCGCCGAACATCTTGTCGACGTACTCCTGCATCTCGTACGTCTTGCGTGCCTGCAGGCGGATGGAGGTCATCTCGTCGCAGCTGCGGTCCTTGAAGAAGTAGACCGAGCAGATGACTCCGTTGGTGACCAGGTCGTTGACGAGGACCCGCTGGCCGCCGCGCCAGGCCCGCTCCACCCAGGCGTAGTAGTTCTGCTGGTGGGTGAGCGAGTCGTGGGCCGGCCAGTCCTTGAACGTCGGCCAGCCGTCGGGGTCGTGCTTGCCGTCGCCGCCCTTGGTGATGAAGTCGAAGATCGCGAGCGAGCCGTCGGGGTAGTGCTCGGGGCAGTCCTTGAGCGCGTCGGCCACGCCCTGCTCCGAGAACGTCCTGCCGCAGATGAGGCGTCCGCCGAAGGCCTCGTTGGACATCAGGTGGTTGTGCGCGTCGACGAAGCCGCGCACCTCGCCCCGCGCGTTCGTGCCCTTGAACGGCTCACCCGTGATGTTGATCTGGGAGTCGGGTGCGGGGCGGGCGGTGGGATTCCACCAGGTGTCGTCGGCCGCGGAACCGGGCGCGGGCCCGAGCAGCATGGCCACGGTGGCGAGCAGCAGCGCCAGCACGGCCAGCGGCCCGCGCCGGCCGGACGTACGGCTGTGCGTGGGGGGTCTCATGGACATCACTCACGTCTTCGGTCGAGGAATTGTCATGTTCCGCACGAAAGGTGGGTCGAGGATCCCGGCAGCCGTGAGCGGAGTCAAGAGTCCGGGACAGATGACCTGATGCGAGGTCCGGCGACTCGAATCGGCCAGAGGGGGCGACTTTCTGATCTTCCGTCAGCTGGGCGGAGACGCCACCCTGGAGAGGCCCCTTCTTCGCCCGCCCTCGAAAGGACCGACCGTGAGCCGGCCGAACCGCCCGATCGTCCTCGACCCCACAGGCGCCGACCACCACGCCGAACACCGGCTGCTGCGCGCCCACGGCTCCGCGGCCCTCGTGGACGTCCTCGGCGTGCGGGCGTGGTCGATCACCGACCCGGTCCTGCTCAGGAAGCTCCTGACCGGCCCGGACGTGTCCAAGGACGGCCGGCGCCACTGGCCGGTGTTCGACGAGGCCGTACGCGACTGGCCGCTCGCCCTCTGGGTCGCGGTGACGAACATGTTCACCGCCTACGGCGCCGACCACGCGAGGCTCCGCCGCCTGGTCGCCCCCGCGTTCAGCGCCCGCCGTGTCGCCGCCCTGCGTCCGGTCGTCGACGCTCTGGTGGGCGGGCTCCTCGACGACCTGGCGGCCGAGCCGCCCGGCGAGGTGGTCGACCTGCGCGAACGGCTCGCGTACCCGCTGCCCATCGCGCTCATCGGCCACATGATGGGCGTCCCCGAAGCGCGGCGCGACGGCTTCCGCGCGGTCGTCGACGGAGTCTTCGACACCACGCTCACCTCCGAGGAGGCCGCGGCCAACGCCGGACGCCTCTACGGCCTCCTCGACGACCTCGTCGCCGCCAGACGGGCCGAGCCGGGCGACGACATGACCTCACTCCTGATCGCCACCCGCGACGAGGACGGATCCCGCCTGACCGAGGCCGAACTGCGCGACACGCTCCTGCTGGTGATCAGCGCCGGGTACGAGACGACGGTGAACGTCATCGACCAGGCGGTGACCTCCCTGCTCACCCACCCGGAACAGCTCGCCCACCTCCGCGCCGGCCGGTCCGGCTGGAACGACGTGGTGGAGGAGACCCTCCGCCACGAACCGGCCGTCAAACACCTCCCGCTGCGTTACGCGGTCACGGACATCGCACTCCCCGACGGCCGGACCATCGCCCGGGGCGAGGCGATCCTCGCCTCGTACGCGGCGGCCAACCGCCATCCCGGCTGGCACGGGCCGACGGCCGACGCGTTCGACGTCACCCGCCCCACCAAGGACCACCTCGCCTTCGGCCACGGCATCCACTTCTGCCTGGGCGCCCCCCTGGCCCGGCTGGAGGTGGCCACGGCCCTGGAGCAGCTCTTCACCCGCTTCCCCGACGTCTCCCTCGCCACCCCGCCCGCCGAGCTGCGCCCTCTGCCGTCCTTGATCAGCAACGGCCACCAGTCGCTCCCGGTCCGGCTGCGCCCGGCGTAGCGGGCCCGATTGCCGTCCGGACGCCCAAGGGTGTCCGGCGTGCCGGAACCCTCAGCCCCCTGCCGGTGAACGTGGCAGGGGGCTCGGTGGTGCCGGGTCGTTCAGCTGTCGAGGCTGGTCTTGAGCCAGTCCTGGTAGTGGGTGGGGGCCAGGCGGGCGCCGGGGCCTGCCGTGAGGACGTCGCCGCTGACGGCGGCGAACATGCCGGCCTGGTCGTCGACGACGATCTGACGCCGGTCCTGGCGCGCGGCCAGGGTGATCCGGCCGATCTCGTCCAGGGTGAGGAGGTCGGGGCCGGCGACGTCGAGCGTCCCGTTCAGCGGCGCCCCCGTGGCGACGTCGGCGAGGGCGTCGACCACGTCGGCGGTCGCGATCGGCTGGAGGGGCGTCGAGGGCAGTCGTACGGTCCGGTCGTCCGCGCTCCAGGACAGCACGGCGTCCATGAACTCGAAGAACTGCGTGGCGCGGACGATCGAGTACGGGGCGGGCCCGTCGCGCAGGAGGTCTTCCTGGAGCACCTTCGCGCGGTAGTAGTCGAGCGCGGGGACCTGGTCCACGCCGACGATCGACAGGGCGACCTGGTGGCGTACGCCGGCCCGCTCGCCGGCGTTGAGCAGATTGCCGACGGTGGTGCGGAAGAAGTCGAGCGACGCCTCGTCGAAGGTCGGGGAGTTGGTCACGTTGACGACGGTGTGGGCGTCGGCGAGCGCCTCGTCCAGACCCTGGCCGGTGAGCAGGTCGACCCCCGAGGAGAGGGACGCGGCGAGCACGTCGTGGCCCGCGTCCCTGAGGGTGGTGACGAGCTGGGAGCCGATCAGGCCGGTGCCGCCGATGACGGTGATCTTCATGGTGAGCCTTCCTTCGTGGGGTGGTGACCCCCGGGGGCGCAAACTCGGATAGCCGATGTCCGAGATGATACTCGGATAGTCTGTATCCGAGTCAAACGGGGAGGCCGCATGAAACTGTCCGGTGGTGTCGAGTGGGCACTGCACTGCTGCGTGGTCCTCACGGCGGCCAGCCGGCCGGTGCCGGCGGCACGGCTGGCGGAGCTGCACGACGTCTCGCCGAGCTATCTCGCCAAACAGCTGCAGTCGCTGTCCCGGGCCGGCCTGGTGCGATCCGTGCAGGGCAAGACGGGTGGATACGTGCTGACCAGGGAGGCCGGTGACATCACGCTGCTGGATGTCGTCCAGGCCGTCGACGGGGCCACTCCGGCGTTCGTCTGCACCGAGATCCGCCAACGGGGACCCTTGGCGACCCCGCCGGAGAAATGCGAGAAGCAGTGCCCGATCGCCCGGGCGATGGGCGCCGCGGACGCCGCGTGGAGGGCCTCGCTCGCCGCGACGACCATCGCCGATCTCGTCGCGTCGGTGGAGGGCGACAGCGGGCCGGACGCCCTCCCGGGAGTCGGTGCCTGGCTGACCGCGGGCCCCGACGCGGGCTGACGCGCGGGGCCGCGCGACGGCACGTGGGGCCGGCGCTGCCTGCCCGCGCGGTCGGGGACCTCATCGAGGGGTGAACTGCCGTACGGGCAAGCCGACTCGGGCGGCATGAGTACGATCACCTACGCCGGTCCGAGTACGCGAGCGGTCGCCCGCCGCGCGGGGTGACGGAAGGGTGGACGCATGCGCCGACTGCTGCTGCTCGCACCGCTGTTACTGGTCACCGTCGGCTGCGGGGTGATGCAGAACTCCGAGGGCGAGGCGACGGACGCCGCACGAGAGGTGGCCAGGAAGGCGGGCGAAAGGCTCTACGGCCAGCGCCCGCGCACGGCGGAGGAGGTCGGACGGTCCGCTTCCGGCATCGACGGGGTGGAGGTCCTGCGGGTGACGGGCACCTCGACACACGACGGGGACGGCGTCGACCTGGTCGTCCGCACGTCCGGCTCGGCGTACAACGGATGGTTCGACGTCGAAGAGGTCGACGTGCGGCGCTGCTTCGCGGTTCGGGTGTCGCCCACGTCGGAGTGGCGTGAGGATCCCCGCGAGGTGGGCTGCCCCGACGGCCCTCCGCTGACCTTCGCCCCGCCACCCGAACCGCCGCGGCTGCCGTACGAGGAACTCCGCGCGAGACTTCCCCGGGTGCCGGCGGGCGGCCGGGCGGACGAGGCCGAGGTGCACCGTCTGCTCGCCGCGCTGGACCTGGATCCGGCGATCCGTACCGAGGTGAAGGCGGACGGCGACCGGGTCGGCGTCCTCCTTTCGGTGAAGGGCAACGGCTTCGACGCGCAGGACTGCCTTGTGGCCCGCGTGGGCCCCGGCGACACCAGGGTATGGGTACCGTCCCGGATCCAGCGGATGCCCGGAGAGGGCGGCTGCACCATCGGCAACGCCCTGAACCCGCAACCACCACCGCACTGAACGGGCTGACGTCCGGGTCGCCGTCGGTCGCGGGCGTCTCGGTACCGGACCGGGTCCGAGCTCCCGTGGGTGGGGCGAGGTCGTTACGAGCGGGCAGCGGGGAGCGTGACCTCGAAGCGGCAGCCGCCGTCCACGTTACGTACATCGGCGCTGCCCGCGTGCGCCTCCACGATGCCCCGGACGATGGCGAGACCGAGGCCCGCCCCGGCCGGCGGAGTCCGGGCCTCCGTGCCGCGCCAGCCCGTGTCGAAGACGCGCGGCAACTCGTCGACGGGGATGCCGCCGCAGCCGTCCGTGACCGACAGGACCACCGAGTCGGCGCGGCACTCCGCGGCGACGGCGACCGTGCCGTCGGCCGGGGTGTGACGGATGGCGTTCACCAGGAGGTTCGCCAGGACCCGCGTCATCTCCCGGCCGTCGACCTCCACCGGAACCGGCGCGACCCGCTCGCCCACGAGCCGCACTCCCTGTTCGCGCGCGAGCGGCACCGCGCCGGCCAGGGCGTCGCCCACGAGATCGTGGACCGAGACGCGGACCGGGCTCAGGGCCAGCGCGCCTGCGTGGATACGGGAGAGCTCGAACAGATCCCCCACCATGCCGTTGAGCCGGTCGACCTCCGTCCGGATCTGCCGGTGGTAGCGGGCCGGGTCCGCGACCACACCGTCCTCCAGAGCCTCGGACATGGCCCGCAGGCCGGCGAGCGGCGTCCGCAGATCGTGCGAGATCCAGGCGACGAGCTCCCGCCGGGACGCCTCCAGGGCGCGCTCGCGCTCCCGGGACGCGGCCAGCCGCGCGCTGGTGGCCGCCAACTCCCGGCTGAGCGCCGCCAGTTCGGCCGGAGCGGGCAGGCCGGGCGCGGTGAACACCCCGCCCTCTCCGAACTCCCGGGCCGCCACGGCCAGCTCCCGACAGCTGACGACGACGCGGCGGCCCAGCAGGAGCGCCGTACCGAGCGAGACGGCGGCGGCCATCGCGACGACCGTGGTGACCACGGAGAGGTCGTGCGGCGACAGGAACATCGCCCACGCCACCGCGAGCGTCCCGGAGAGCATCGCCGTCACGGCGACGCCGGCGACGACGGCGAGCGACACCGCGACCGACCGGCTCCGTGACAACCGCAGCAGGCCCGCGCCCAGAAGTCCGGCCGCGGCGGCGCCCACGAAGGCGTACAGGGCGATGAGGAGTATGTCGCGCACGGTCTCAACTCTCCGGCGTGGGCGTGGGCGTGGGCGTGGGCGTGGGCGTGGGCGTGGGCGTGGGGGTGCGCGTGGGCGTCGGCGTGAGCGTCGGCGGCGACGGGAGCGCGAGCGTTCCGGCCGTCGCACCGGTGGTCCCGTCGAAGCGGTAGCCGACGCCCCAGACCGTCTGGATCAGCAGAGGACGCGCCGGATCGTCCTCGATCTTCCCGCGCAGCCGGCGGACATGGACCGTGACCGTCGACAGGTCGCCGAAGTCCCACCCCCACACCTCCCGCATCAGCCGCTCGCGGTCGCACACCTCTCCCGCATGGGTCAGGAAGTAGCTCAGCAGGTCGAACTCGCGCAGCGTCAGCGCCAGAGGCCGGCCGTCCTTGGCCGCGCGGCGGGCCCCCGGGTCGACCTCGAGACCGCCCAGACGCAGCAGCGGTCCCGGCTGCCGTACGGCGGTGTGCCGGCGGAGCACGGCCTCCACGCGCAGGACCAGTTCACGGGGGCTGAAGGGCTTGGTGACGTAGTCGTCGGCGCCGATCTCGAGGCCGAGGATGCGGTCCTCCTCGTCGCTGCGCGCCGTCAGCATGATGACCGGAACCGGCCCGAGGGCCCGCAGCTCCCGGCAGACCTCCAGCCCGTCCATGCCCGGCAGCATGAGATCGAGGACCACGAGGTCCGGCCGGCGCGCCCCGGCGGCCGCCAGCGCGGACGGGCCGTCGGCCACCCGCTCGGCGGTGAATCCGGCCCGTTCCAGATAGCCGGTGACCACCTCGGCGACGGTCGGATCGTCGTCCACGACGAGGACGCGAGGCGCTGTCCGCGGGGACTGTTCAGGCTGCTGCATGACGCCAGCCTCGCACCGGTCACGGCCCGGGACGGCCTTCGGGGGCGCGGAGGACGGAGCCGTAAGACTTTCGTCATCAGGCCGGACATGGCGCGACGTGCACCGACTGGGGTGGAATGCCCTGGACGGAAGCAGAACGGCACTCAGGAAGGACGACCGTGGTACGTGGGCGCAGGAGGTCGCTGCTCTGGGGCGCGATGGTGGCGGCGGTGGCGCTGGCGGCGCTGGGGCTCTACTGGTTCCAGCCCTGGAAGTTGTGGCAGAACGAGACGGTCGACGAAGCCCTGCCGACGGCGGCGCCCGGCTCCGCCTCCTGGCCCGGCGCTGCGGACCCGGACCCGGGCCCGGACCCGAGTCCGGCCTCCGGGCCGCGGACGCTCGCGCAGGGCACCTTGATCAGCCACGAGCACAGCACCACCGGCACGGCGAAGCTCATCCGCCTCGCCGACGGCAGCCTCACCCTGCGTCTGGAGGACCTGGACACCAGCAACGGCCCGGACCTGCGCGTCTGGCTGACGGACGCCCCGGTGAAGGAGGGTGTGGCCGGCTGGCGCGTCTTCGACGACGGCAGGTACATCAGCCTGGGCAAGCTGAAGGGCAACAAGGGGGACCAGAACTACCCGCTCCCGCCGGGCACCGACCCGTCCGCCTTCACGAGCGTCACCATCTGGTGCGACCGCTTCGACGTCTCCTTCGGCGCGGCAGGCCTCACGGCGTGACGGCACCCGAGGGGGCCGCGTCCGAGGGGGCGGTGCCGCCGCGCGGTCCCCTCGGACGACGCCTCATGGCGCGGCGACCGTCGCGGCCCGTGCGATCCGGTCGAGGGTCGTGCGCATACCGTGGCGGTTCACGGCGATCCGACGCTCCGGGTTCGTTCCCGCGAAGACCGTGCCGAGGAGCTCGGTGAGGCGCGAGGCACGGCCGGTTCGCAGGTCCTGCCAGGTCTCGGTCACGCGAGTGCCGGTGCCCTCGGCGGCGAAGCGGTAGCCCCAGCGGGCGATCGGGAGCCCGAAGACGCCGACGTCGAAGGTGAACTCCTCGCCCACGCGGGCCGCGGAGATCCGACCCGTCGTGAACCAGACGAACGGCCCCCGCCGGTTCAAGCCGACGAACCGGCTGCCGGCCCCCACGGGAGGGCGCCGCACCCAGACGCGCCTGCACTCGGGGCTCCACCGGCCCATGGCGCGCAGGTCCGCCACCAGCCGGTAGACGACCTCCGGCGCGGCGTCCACCACGACGGACTCCTCAAGACTCCACTGGCGCTCCATCGGCGACCTCCCTGTCGTTCCGTGGGACCTTACCGGCCGGTAGGAGAGTCGACCGCCCTGATCCCGGAAGTCGTCCGGACGGGCCGCTTCCGGAGTGCCGCAGGGGCGGCTCGGCCTACCGGACGGGTACGCCCGAGGGCGCCCCCACCCGACCTCGGGGCCTAGCCGCCCGCCCGCGCGGCGAGGACCGTCTTCGACCTCCGCATCAGGAGGGCGTAGCCCGCCGAGGTGACGACGATGCCGAACGGCAGGGCGAGGTCCACTCCGCCCAGGGCCCCGGCGATCGGGCCCGTATACAGCGTGTTGACGCACAGCGCCGCCGCCGCGACACCCGCTCCGAGCGCGAGCGCGCCGGCCCGGTTGACCCCGCCCGAGTACCAGAAGGGGCTCGCCGGAGACTCGTCCATCAGCGCGGGGCCGTCGTAGCGGTTGCGGCGCAGCGCGATGTCGGTGGCGTACAGCGCCATGGCGGGGCCGAGGAGTACGACGGTCAGCTGGAGCACGTTGCTGACGGTGTCGAGGAAATTGGACACGAGCAGGGCGTACAGCGTCAGGGCCGAGGCGACGGCGCCGTCGACGATCACGCTGAAGGAGCGGCGGATGCGGATGCCCACCGCCTGGAGGGCCAGGCCGGCGCTGTACGCGGTCAGGGCGTTGATCGAGATCGTGCCGAGGACGAGCGCGAGCAGGAACACCGGGGTGAACCAACCGGGCAGGATCTGCTCCAGCGCCGTCTGCGGGTCGGTCATGTCGACGGCGGTCGCGGCCAGCGCCCCCAGCGAACAGACGCCGACGCTGGGCAGGAAGCCGCCGAGCGCGGTCCAGCCGACGATCGCCCCGGAGGAAGCCGTACGCGGCAGATAGCGCGAGAAGTCGGCGCTGGTGGTGTACGACAGCGGGCCCGAGGCGATCACCGTGACGCCCGCGAGGAGTGTCGCCCAGAGGTCCACACCGCTCAGCGAACCCTCGGGCGCGTAGCCGAAGTCGGCGTGCAGCAGCACCGCGTAGGCCACCACGCCGAAGGCGGCGGTGAGGGCGACCGTGATCGGCAGGTAGAGCTTCACGATCAGGGCGTGCCCGTAGACGCTGATGGTCAGCGTGGCCGCCGCGATGGCCAGGACGACGGCGATCTTGACCGCGGTGTTCGTCGGCAGACCGGTCCTGGCGACCAGGGCGAAGGCCGCGGACGCGGCGGCGGCCAGGTTCAGGGCGAAGTAGCAGACGGAGATCATCCAGCCGGTGACCGCGTTGTTCACACGGTTGCCGCGTACGCCGTACATCGCCCGGGTGATCACCTCGCTGGGCGCGCCCGCCGCGGGGCCGGACATCGCGAGCACTCCGGTGAGCAGCCAGAACAGATTGCCCACGACGATCACCGCGAGCGCCTGCCCCAGGCTCAGACCCATGAGGATCAGGGCGCCGCCGATGACCAGGCTGAGGTAGTTGACGTTGGCCGCGGCCCAGACGGCGAACAGCTCACGGGGACGGCCGTGGCGCTCGGAATCGGGGATGTGGTCGATGCCGTGGACCTCGACCCGGCCCGCCCGGTCGGTGTCGGGCGGCGTGAGATGCGCGCCCTGAGCGCCGGGGCTGGGGTCGGGAAGGGTGGAAGCCATGAGGCCCTCCGGATGCGTGTCGTGCCCACCTGCTTGCTTATTGGTCGCACACTCAATAGCATCGCCGGTATGTCGTCAAGCGTCCAGCGCAAACGAATCCGCAAATCTCCGGAGGCCCGGCGGGCCGAGATCGTCGAGACCGCGGCCCGCGTCGCCCTGACCGAGGGGCTCGAGTGTGTGACCCTCCGGCGGATCGCCGAGGAACTCGACGTACGCCCCGGACTGATCAGCCACTACTTCCCGTCGGCGGAGGAACTGGTCGCCGAGGCCTTCGCCACGGCCGCCACGGGCGAGCTCGACGCCCTCCTGCCCGCCGACCGGCCGGACGGGACCCCCACGACGTACCTCGCGCGCTACTTCGCGCTCTCGGCCGGAGAGGCGTACGACGACATCAGCCGCCTCTGGACCAACGCCCGGCACCTGAGCCGCTACCGGCCTCTCCTGCGCGACCGGGTCGCCGAGCAGGAGCTCGCGTCCGACGACCGGCTGGAGGGCCTCATCCGGGAGGGCGTGGAACGCGGGGAGTTCCGTACGGACGACCCGCGCACCACGGCCATCCAGATCCTGGTCGTCCTCGACGGCCTCGGCGCCCACGCGAACACCGACCGGAGCGACCGCCCCGAGGCGGTGACCCGGATGGCGATCACCACGGCGGAGCGCGAACTGGGCCTCCCGACCGGCACGCTCGACGCTGCCCCCGGCCGCAGCCCGAACTGACCTTCCCCCACCCGTACTTCCTGGAGCCGTTGTGCGTCCCTCTCTCGTCCTCCTCTCCGCCCGCCTGCTCGACCCCGCCACCGGGCTTCTCCTGCCGGACAGCGCCCTGGCCGTGTCCGGCGGCCGGATCTTCGCCCTGGGTGACGACCGCGAGATACACGCGCTCGCCGACCCCTCGACGACGGTGCTCGACCTCAAGGGCGCCGTCGTCACCCCCGGCCTGACCGACGGGCACCTCCACCCCGTCTCCGGCGCCGAACTCACCCACGGGCTCGACCTGTCGGGCTGCACCGACCTCGTCTCGCTCCGTGAGGCCGTCGCCCGCGAGGTACGTACGCTCGCCCCCGGCGCATGGCTGTTCGGCTGGGGCCTGGACCCGAACGTGTTCGGTGACCGGCCCGTCGAGTCCGCCGCGCTCGTTCCTGTACTGGACGGCGTACCGGCCCTGCTGCAACTCTTCGACGCACACTCCATGCTGGCCAGCCCCCGCGCGCTCGAACTCGCCGGCATCGACGGACCGCGGACCTTCGACCAGGCCGCCGAGATCGTCTGCGACGAGACGGGCAGGCCGACCGGGCTGCTCCTGGAGGACGCGGCCTGCGAACTCGTCGAGCGCGCCGCTCCCCGGCCCACGCACGGCGAGCGCCGCGACCGCCTCGCCGCCGCCCTGCGCCGGATGTCCGCCGCGGGCCTGACCGGCGGTCACGCGATGGACGCCAACGGCGAGAGCCTCGCCCTGTACGCGGAGCTGGAGGCGGCCGGGGAGCTCCCTCTGCGGCTGCGGGTCGCACCCTGGTGCCAGCCCGGCATCGACGTGGAGGGGCTCAAGGCCCTGATCGAGCAGCAGGGCGCGGGCGGGAAGCTGTGGCGCGTTGCGGGCGTGAAGCTCTTCATGGACGGCACGATCGACAACGGCACGGCCTGGCTGGAACGCCCGGACTGCCACGGCGAGTCGACCCACGCCTTCTGGCCCGACCCCGACGTCTACACCCGGATCGTGGGAGAACTGCACCGCGCCGGCGTTCCGACCGCCACCCACGCCATCGGCGACGCGGCGGTACGGCATGTCCTCGACTCCGTCGAGAAGGCCCAGGCGGGCGGCGGCAGCGGAGTGCGGCACCGGATCGAGCACATCGAGAGCGTGCCCGACGACACGCTGGGCCGTTTCGCCGACCTCGGCGTCCTGGCGTCCATGCAGCCGACCCACTGCTGCGACTTCACCCGCGCCGACCACACCGACAACTGGTCCCGCCGTCTCGGCGAGGAGCGCGCCTCGCGCGCGTGGCGCTGCCGCGACCTGCGGGATTCCGGCGCCACGGTCGTTCTCGGCTCCGACTGGCCGATCGCCCCGTTCCCGCCGCTGGGTGTGATGGCGGGTGCCCGCCACCGTCGTCCCTCCCGGGACCTGACCCAGCCCCCGCACGGCCCCGAGCAGGCGCTGACCGCGCTGGAGGCGCTCCAGGGGCTGACGACGGCTCCGGCCCATGCGGCGGGGGAGGAACACGAGGCGGGCCGACTGGCCATCGGGCACCGCGCCGACCTGACGGTCCTCGCGGACAACCCCCTCACCGTCCCGGCGACGGAGCTGGTGGACCTCCCTGTCCTCCTCACCGTCCTCGACGGCCGCACCACTCACCGGGACGCGAGCCTCTGACCGTCAGGACAGGGCCTCCGCCACGGCGGAAGCCGCGTCGGCGATGAGCTTGTCGTCGTACGCGGCGTCGGCGCCGAGGCGGTTGGAGAGGACGGCCAGGACGATCGGGGCCCGGCCGGGCGGCCAGAGGACGGCGATGTCGTTACGGGTGCCGTAGGTGCTGCCGGCTCCGGTCTTGTCGCCGACCGTCCAGCCCTCGGGCACGCCCGCGCGGACGAGTTCCGCTCCGGTGGTGTTGGTGCGCAGCCAGGTGGTCAGCCTGGCGCGCTCGGCGGGCCGGAGAGCGTTGCCGAGGACGAACGTCCGCAGGTCCTGCGCGAGGGCCCGTGGGGTACTGGTGTCGCGTGTGGCGCCGGGCGTCCACTCGTTGAGCTCGGGCTCGCGCCGCTCCATCCGGGTGACGCCGTCGCCCAGCTCCGCGAGAGCCTTCTGCAGGCCCCCGGGGCCGCCGATCTGGTCGAACAGCAGGTTGGCGGCGGTGTTGTCGCTGTACCGCACGGCGGCGTCGCACAGCTCGGCGAGGGTCATCCCGGTGGAGGTGTGCCGTTCCGTCACGGGGGAGTGGGCGACCAGGTCGTCCCGGGAGTACGTGACCACCCGGTTCATGCCGTCGCCGGGGTGCTTGCGCAGCACGGCGCCGGCGGCCAGGGCCTTGAAGGTGGAGGCGTAGGGGAAGCGGGCGCCGTCGTTGTACGCGACCTCACGCCCGCTGCCGGTGTCGAGGGCGTACACGCCCAGTCGGGCGCCGTAGCTCCGTTCCAGCGCCTGGAACCGTGCCCGGGCCGCCTCCACGCCGCCCGGCGCGGTGGCCGACGCCCGTGGCGGCGGGGCGCTGTCGACCGGGGGCCGGGTGTCGCCGCACCCGGAGAGCGGTACGAGCACGAGTGCGGCCAGCACGGCGAGGAGCCGGTGCCGGGGACGGTGAAGCCGCATGATGGAGGCTTTCTGATCGGGCGCCGGACCCCCGACGCTCGGTCTCCGGGGACGGCCGACTGCGTGCTGGGAAGGATCGGTCGTACGCCCCACTCTGCCATCGGCCCCTCCGATCGCGCCGTCCCGCCAGTCGGCCGGTGTGTCCCACGGCGAGGAGCCCACACGGCGTCGGACGGCCGGTGGGGCGAGCCGTCTCCCCGGAGGGGCGTCCGGGACCGCCTTCGCCCCCGGCGCCCCTTGGTCCGTCTTCGGACAGCGCCCCGCTACGCCGCCGCGAGGGCCAGGGTCGGGGACAGGCGGGACGCGCGGACCGCCGGGTACAGGCCCGCGATCGTGCCGATCACCAGCGTCGCCGCGAAGCCGCCGCCCACCGCCCACGGCGGCACCACCCACGGCAGTCCGCCCGTGTACGCGTAGACGCCCGTTGCCGCGCCGCCCAGAGCCACCCCCGCGATGCCGCCGAGGCCGGACAGCATCAGGGACTCCGTGACGAACTGGACCCTGATCTGGCCCCTCGTCGCCCCCAACGAGCGGCGCAGGCCGATCTCGTGGCGTCGTTCCAGAACCGAGATGATCATGGTGTTGGCCACACCGACCCCGCCCACCAGAAGGGCGATCCCGCCCAGGCCCAGGAGCAGCGTGGAGAACGCCCCCTCCGTGGCCGCCTTGGCCCGGAGCGCCGAGGAGGGGTCGCTCACCTGGACGTTCTGCGGGTTCTGAGGATCGATCGTCGGGGCGAGCAGCTTCTGGACCGTCGGCACGGACGCGTCCGTGGACCGCTCGTACACCGCCGTCGGATGCCCGTCGAAGCCCAGCAGCTTCTGCGCGCCCTCCCAGCCCACCAGCGCCGAGCGCTCGATCTCGGGCGCGAGCGGAAGCGGGTCGAGGATGCCGACGACCGTGAAGTACCGGTCGTCGATCCAGACCTGACGCCCCGGCTCGGTGATCCCGAGCCGCTCCGCCGCCACGTGACCGAGGACGACGGACGGATAGCGGCCGTTGGCGGCGTTCAGCCATGTGCCCCTGCCCATGCCGCCGCGCAGCACGTCGAGCATCCCCTCCGTGGCGGCCTTCACCGCGATGCCGCCGGTCTCGGCCTCGGGGATCTTCTCGGAGCGCCGGACGGAGCGCTTGAGTTCGCCGGTGGCGCCGACGTCCTCGACGCCGTCGATCCGTCCCACCATGCCGACCGCGTCCTTGGGCAGCTTGACCTCCTCCCCGCTGAACATGCCCTCGCCCGGCTTCGCCACCAGCATGTTCGTGCCGAGCGCGTCGAGCTGTCGGATCAACTGCGCCTGGCTGGAGGCGGAGATGCCCACCACGGCGATCATCGTGGCGATCCCGATCGCGATTCCCAGCGCCGACAACACCACGCGTACGGGACGGCTGCGCAACCCTGCCGAGCCGACGTGAAGGACGTCACGCGGGGTGAGCCGGGCCGCCTTCAGCGACCTGCGTGTACGGGGCATCAGACGGCGGCCTTTCCGAGCGTGGTGCCGGGCCCGGCGGCCGGGACCGTTCCGGACGCCGTTCCGGACGCCGTGCCGAGCGCCGTGTCGGCCGTGACCCGGCCGTCGCGGAGGCGCACCTGCCGGGGCAACCGCCCCGCGATCTCCGTGTCGTGGGTGATGACGGCGATCGTGGCGCCCTGTTCGTTGAGGTCGTGCAGCAGATCCATCACGGCCTCGCCGGACGCCGAGTCCAGCGCCCCGGTCGGCTCGTCGGCGAGCAGCAGGTCCGGCTCGCCGACGACCGCGCGGGCGATGGCGACGCGCTGCTTCTGCCCGCCGGACAGTTCGTGCGGCCGGTGCTTCATCCGGTCGGCGAGGCCGACGCGGGCGAGAGCGTCGGCGGCCATCGCCCGGCGCCGGGCCCGGGGGAGGCCCGAGTACAGCAGCCCCTCGGCGACGTTCTCCAGCGCGCCGACCCCGGGCACCAGGTGGAACGCCTGGAAGACGAACCCGATGTGGCGGGCGCGCAGCGCGGACAGCCGCCGGTCGGTCAGCGATGCCACGTCGTGCCCCGCGATCTCGACCGTCCCGGCGCTGGGCCGGTCCAGCGTGCCGACGATGTGCAGCAGGGTGGACTTGCCGGAACCGGACGGACCGACGATGCCGAGGAGCTCCCCCTCGCCGACCGCGAGGTCCACCCCGTCGAGGGCGCGGACCCCGCCGGCGTACTCCTTGGTGACGCCGGAGAGTCGTACGACCGTACTCATGCGGACGGCACCCCGACCTTCATCCCCTCGCGCAGCCCGTCGCCGCTGACCTCGACGCGGCCCTGGCCGAACATGCCGAGTTCCACCTCGACGTCCCGCGCCGTGCCGTTCTCGACGACCTGGACGCCGAAGCCGCCGCCGGGCAGCGCGAGCAGCGCGTTGACGGGGACCGAGAGCACGTCCTCGCGGGTCTCGCCGGTGAGGTCGACGGTGACCGGGGACTGGTCGACGCCGGTGACCTTCTCCGGGGTGTCGAAGGAGACCGTGACGTCGATCTTCGGCGTCCGGTCCTGCGGATCGTCGCCCGCGGACGCCGTCCTGCCGACCGACGAGACCTTTCCGCCCACCCGGGTCCCGTCCGGGAGCTGTACGTGGACCCGGGTGCCGGCCTTCGCGAGGCCGGCGTCCGCGACAGGGATCTTGAACCGTACGACGCGCTCGGAACCCGTCACCGTGAGCACCGGCCGCCCCGGCGCGACCTGGTCGCCCGGAGCCGCGCCCGCCTCCTTGACGCGGACCGCGCTGCCGGCGAAGGCGATCGCGTCGGGGCCGACGGTGCCCGTCCGCTTCAGGTCGTGGGACTTCTGCCAGCGCTTCACGGCGTCGGCGGTCTTCGCCGTGAACTCCTCGTCGACCGTGAAGCCGACGTACCCGAGCGCGGCGAGGTTCTCCTCCAGCTGCCGCACGTCCTTGCCCTTGTCGCCGGTCTTCAGCGTCCGGTACATGGGTTCGGCCCCGTACATCAGACGGACGGGGGCGCCGTCGACCTCGTACAGCCGCTCGTCCCGCTCCACCGTGGAGCCGCTCGGGGCGAGCCAGGTGAGGGTTCCGGCCGGGCCGGCGTTGATCTTCCGTTCGCCGAGGTGCCCGAGGGTGCCGTCCTGCTGGGAGCTGTCGCTGAGGTCGCCCCGGGTCACCGGGACCGTCTCGGGCGGAAGCCCCGGGTCGGCGACGGCCCGCGGCTCGTCCGCCTCGCCCAGAGCGGTGACGGCCACGCCGCCGCCCGCGACCGCCGCGATCGTGGCCAGGGCGGCCACCAGCCTGCGCCGGCTCATCGCGACACGCTCTCGCACGCCTTGTTCGCCTTCTCGAACTTCTTCATCTCCGCGCCCTGCGGTATGGGCCGCGCCGCCGACACGCCGCCTTCCCCGAACGTCGGGTCGGGCATGTCGAAGCCGTTCTTCCGCATGCACTGCGCGTACTTGATCATCTTGTCCTTGTCGGCCTGGGTCAGTTCCTTCCCCATGCCGGCCCCGCCCTTGTCACGGCAGGCCTTGAACGCCTTCTCCATCTTCTCCTTGGACATGCCGTCGCCGCCGATGGTCAGGCCGACGCCCTCCTCGCCCGGCTTGGGCTCGGGCACGTCCAGGCCCTGCTCGCGCAGACACTTGCGGTGCTCCAGCGCCTGGTCGGCCTTCTTGCCCTCCTCGCTCACGCTCTCGCTTCCGGTCTTCTTGCCGCCGTCGGCGGTGCACGCGGTGGCGAGGAGGCAGAGGGCGGCGAGCGAGGCCGCCGCGGTCAGCTGGAGGGTCTCTCGGATACGTCGAGTCGTCATGGACCGGATGGTGCGCGCAGGCGGTGTTTCGTTTCTCTCAGCGGATCGGTTTACAGAGACGAAAGGTCGTTTCCGATACACAGGGTGCATGCGTGTACTACTGGTGGAGGACGAGGCCTTCCTCGCCGAGATGATCGCCGAGGGGCTGCGCCGCGACGCGCTCGCGGTCGACGTGGCGGGCGACGGCCTGGAGGCCCTGCGGAAGTTGCAGTTCGGGGAGTACGACGTCCTCGTCCTCGACCGTGACCTGCCGGGGATGCACGGCGACGACGTGTGCCGCCGGGTCGTCGAGCAGCGCCTGATGACCCGGGTCCTGATGCTGACGGCGGCGGGAACGGTACGGGACCGGGTCGACGGCCTCGGGCTCGGCGCCGACGACTATCTGGCCAAGCCCTTCGCGTACGACGAGCTGCTCGCCCGCGTCCTCGCGCTCGGCCGCCGTGCCCGGCCCGCGCTGCCGCCCGTACTCGAACGCGCGGGGATCGTCCTGGACACCGCCCGTCGGCAGGCGAGCCGTGACGGCCGGCATCTGCAGCTGTCCCGCAAGGAGTTCGCGGTCCTCGAAGCCCTGCTGCGCGCGGAGGGCGCCGTGGTCAGCGGCGAGGACCTGATCGAGCAGGTGTGGGAGGAGCACACCAGCTACCGCACGAACGCGGTTCGGGTGGCCCTGAGCAAACTCCGCGCGAAGCTCGGCGAGCCGCCGGTGGTGGAGACGGTGCCGGGCGCGGGCTACCGGATCGGGTCGTGAAGGCGGGCGCGGGCGGCCGGGAGCCGTCCCCGGGAACGCGCGCGGGCCGGAGCACGGCGAGGACACGGACCCCGGGGCCCGGACGGAGCGCGGCCGCACGACGGATCGCCGCGACGGCGCGACGCCTCACGGGCGGCGAACGCGCCCGTCTGACGGCGCTGTACGGCGGGCTCCTGCTCCTGGCGGGCGCGCTGCTCACGGGAGTCGTGTACTTCCTGGTCAAGGAGGGCCTCTACGCGTCGATCAGCGTCGCCATGACCACGGCCGTCCCCGCACAGCGACTCGACACCGTCCCGGCCACCCCGCGTTCCACGGCGTCACCGCTGTGGGAGTATGCCCTGCCCACCAGTCCCGGCCCCGTGCCGCCCGGAGTGGCCCCCGGCGTCGCGATCACCCGGACGCTGAGCGACGCCGCCGAGAGCGCCGCCCTGGAACGGCTGCTCACGGTCTCCCTGATCGTCCTCGCCGTGTACGCGGTCGTGTCGGTCGTCCTCGCCTGGTGGATGGCGGGACGTGTCCTGCGGCCGGTCGCCGTGATCACCGACACGGCGCGCCGGCTCTCCGGGGAGAACCTGCACGAGAGGATCGCCCTGGACGGGCCGCCGGGGGAGCTGAAGCACCTCGCCGACACCTTCGACGACATGCTCGGGCGCATGGAACGGCTGGTGTCGTCGCAGCAGCGTTTCGCCGCGAACGCGGCCCACGAGCTGCGGACCGCCCTCGCCGTGCAGCGTGCCGCCGCCGAGATCGGACTCGCGGGCGAGCCGGACGCGCAGCGGGTCGCCCGTATCCGGGGGAAGCTGCTCGAAGTCGCCGACGACAGCGAACGGACCATCGACGGACTGCTGCTCCTCGCCGCCTGCGACCAGGGACTGCGCGAGCGGCGACCGGTGGCGGTGCACGAACTCGCGAGGAAGGCCGTGGAAGCACTGGCGTCCGAGGCCGAGGCGCGTGCCGTGACCGTCGCGGTCGACGCCCGGCCCCTGACCGTCCCCGGCGACACCGTGCTCCTCGACCGGCTGCTCCACAACCTGGTCGGGAACGCGGTACGCCACAACGTCGCGGGCGGCCGCGTCCGGGTCCGTACGGGACCGGACGGCATCGAGGTCGCGAACACCGGCCCGGCGATCCCTCCCGACGTCGTCCCGCTGCTCTTCGAGCCCTTCCGCCGGCTGACCGAACGCACCCACGCCCCGGGGGAGGGCGTGGGCCTGGGCCTGTCGATCGTCGAGTCCATCGCCCGCGCCCACGGCGCGACCGCCGAGGCGTTCGCCAACACGCAGGGCGGCGGCCTCACGGTCCGCGTGCACTTCACCGGTGCGCGGGGCGGCGGGCACGCGGTCCGAGCCTCGTGAAGAGGCGAGGGCGTGCGCCGGAGGTCATGGTGCCGCAGCGGGCGGAGCCGTGCTCCGGGCGTCGCTCCAGCCGGTGAGCTCGCCCGGGCGGTTGGTGATGATGCCGTCGACGCCGTACCGGTCGTACGTGCTCCACTTCGCGGCCGAGTCCACGGTCCACACCCACGTGGCGATGCCCGCCCGGTGCAGGTCGGCGACGACGCCCGGCCGGGTTTCGAGCGCGGTTCCGCTGGGGTTGTACGCGGACAGGTGGAGTTCCTCGGCGGTGGCCACGGGGTCGGCGTCCAGGGCGCGCCGGAGCAGGGCCAGGGGAAGCTCGGGGGCCGACTCGTGCACCCAGCGCAGATGCTGGGGTTCGAAGCTCTGGACGACGACCCGGCCGGTCATCCCCTGCGCCCTCACGACGGCGATGATGGCCCTGACCTGCTGGACCGTGGTGGCGCGCTTGATCTCCAGGAGCAGGTTCCCGCCGCGGCTCCGCAGGTCGGCCAGCTGTGCGGCGAGGGTCGGGACGCGCGCGGCGGCGAAGACCGGGGCGAACCAGGCCCCTGCGTCGAGCCTGTCGATCTGCGCGGCCGTCAAGGTGGTGATGTCCCCGCTGCCGTTCGTCGTTCGGTCCACGGTCGTGTCGTGCATCAGATAGGGCACGCCGTCCCGGCTCAACTGGACGTCGTTCTCGATGAAGTCGGCCCCGGAACGCCGTCCGACCTCCTGGGCGACCATCGTGTTCTCCGGCGCGAGCGACGAGGCCCCGCGATGGGCGACGACCGTCATCGGCGCCCCGGCGGGGCGGAGAAGTACGGGATTGTCGAGCGCGGTGGGCTTGGCGTCGTCGAAGACGACGCGTCGTTGCTCGGGACGCGCGCCGGGGGAGGCGGCCCCGGTGAGACCGAGCAGGGTCGCGGTGGTGGCCAGGGCCAGGACGGTGCGGAGTCTGTCCGAACGCATGCGGGGAGGCTAGTACGACCACACGGCACGCGCGTGTGACCACACCGCATCCCAGCCGCGCCCACGCCGTCGGAGCAGCGGCCCCGGCGAGGGGAGACCAGCAAGGCCCGGTGCGGCCGTGCTCAGCCTCTGGCGGTCAGACAGAAAGGGTGGCCGGCCGGATCGGTGAGGACGCGCCAGCGTTCGTTCGGCTGGAAATCAGGCTTGGACGCGCCCAGTCTCAGCAACAGCCGCTCGGCCTCGTCGAGATCGTCGACATCGAAGTCGAGATGGAACTGCTGGGGCGCGTCCTGCCCCGGCCACCGCGGCGGCCGGTAGTCGTCCACCCGTTGAAAACCGATCAGCAGCCCGTCCCCGCCTGTGAGGCCGGCGAACTCCTCGTCGGACTCGGGGTGCGGTTCCAGCCCCGTGGCCTGCTGGTAGAAGGCGGCCAGCGCCAGGGGATCGGCGCAGTCGAGGGTGATCGCCGAAAGCTTCAGCAGCGGCGGCATGGCAACAGCTCCTCGGGGGTCGGAACCTCGTGGCACTCTTCCGTCGAGAACGTCACCGTAGTGATCAACTCCTCACCTGGCGAACGGATTCCCGCCCCGCTCCTCGCGTCGAGCGGGGGATAGGTTGACGGAACGTGGGCGGGCGAAGGCGCCTGGCAGGTGGGACCGCGGACGATGAAGACGTTGGGAGCGGCGGGATGCGCGTGTTGGTGTCGACGTACGGGGCGCGCGGAAGCGTCGAGCCGATGGTGGGGCTCGCGGTGCGGCTGCGGGAACTCGGCGCGGAGGTGAGCGTGTGCGCACCGCCGGACCAGGAGTTCGCGGAGCTGCTGGCCGGCGTCGGAGTGCCGCTGGTTCCGGTCGGCCCGCCGGTGCGCCCCGTGGTGACCTCGGTGGTACCGGGGTCCGCGGCGGGACTTGCGGAGCGTGCCGCCGAGTTGATCGCCGAGCAGTTCGGCACGGTCGCCGCGGCGGCCGAGGGATGCGACGTGCTGGTGGCGACCGGCCCGTTGCCGGTCACGGCCGGCGCGCGGTCGGTGGCAGAGAAGCTGGGCATCCGCTACGTGCACGTGAGCCACCAGCCCGTCAGCCTGCCTTCACCGCACCAGCCGCCGCCCGGGCGCCGGGGCCGCCCGCTGCCGGCCGAGGTGACCGACAACCGGGCGCTGTGGGAGCTGGACGCCCGGATCGCGAACGAGATGTTCGGCGCGGAGATCAACACCCGGCGGGCGGCGATCGGCCTGCCGCCGGTGGACAACGTCCGTGACTACGCCTTCAGCGACCGCCCGTGGCTGGCGACGGATCCGGTCCTGAGCCCGTGGGAGCCGACGGATCTCGACGTCGTGCAGACCGGGGCGTGGCTCCGGCCGGACGAACGCCCGCTGCCGCCCGAACTGGTGGCGTTCCTGGACGCCGGCGCACCCCCGGTGTACGTCGGCTTCGGCAGCATGCCCGTAGGCGCCGTACAGAACGCCGCCACGGTGGCCGTCGAGGCGATCCGCGCGCAGGGCCACCGTGCCGTCGTGTCCCGCGGCTGGGCCGACCTGGACCTGCTCGACGACCGGGACGACCGTATCGCCGTCGGCGAGGCCAACCATCAGGCGCTGTTCGCGCGGGTGGCCGCCGTCGTGCACCACGGCAGCGCGGGCACCACGACGACGGCCACCGCGGCCGGCGTGCCTCAGGTGGTGGTGCCCCAGGGGGGTGACCAGCCGTACTGGGCCGGTCGGGTCGCCCGGCTGGGCGTCGGCGTGGCACACGACGGTCCGGCCCCGACCGTCGACTCCCTGTCGGCCGCGCTCAAGAGCGCCCTGGCCCCCGAGACCGTCGCCCGTGCGCGGGCCGTGGCCGGCACGATCCGCACGGACGGGGCGCTGCGCGCCGCCAAACTGCTCCTCGACGGCGTCTAGAGGCCGCTCGGGGGTGGGTCGGGGCTCTGTCGGCGCGCTCGCACGAGGCGGAGGCACATCCGCCTTACGCTGCGTCTGTCCGAGAGAGCCCCTTCGAAAGCGCGGATGGTCTTGCTTGCCGTAACCGTCATCGCGGGCATTCTGTTCACCTGGTGCGTCCTGTCGCACCGGCTCGCGCGATGGAGCATCACCGCACCGATCGCCATGATGGTGGCGGGCATCGCCCTCACCAGCGGCTCCGATCCGCCGCTCGTCTTCGACCTCGGCGACCTGGCCGGCTTCGAGCACGCGGTGGAGGTCGTCCTCGCGCTCCTGCTCTTCGTCGACGCCACCGAGGTTCCCGCAGGGGTCTTCCGGCGGGAGCGGAACGTCGTCGCCCGACTCCTGGGCGGCGCGCTGCCGCTCACGCTGCTCGCCGCCTTCCTCACGGCGCTCGCCTTCTTCCCCGACCAGCCCGGATGGGTACTGGCCGCGCTGGCGACCGTCGTCGTCCCCCTCGATCTGGCGCCCACAGCGGCCGTGGTGCGGGACAAGCGCATCCCGGCGCGCCTGCGGGACGTGCTCAACGTCGAGGGCGGGCTGAACGACGGCATCGTCTCCCCGGTGTTCCTGCTCTGCGTCGCCGGCGCCGTCGAGTCCCACACGGGGAGCGACGACTACGCCGAGGCGGTCCTCGACGCCGTCGGAGCGGCGGCCTGGGCCATCGGAGCCGGATCACTCGTCGGCTACGTGACCGGCTGGCTGCTGCGCCGGTCCTGGGCGAGGGGCTGGACGCAGCCCGCCGCGACGAGGCTCGCGGTGCTGAGCGTGCCCATCGCCGCCTACACCCTGTCCGCGACCCTGGACGGCAACGGCTTCGTCGCCTCCTTCGTCGCCGGTGTCTGCATCGCGCCCACGATGCGCCATCTGCCCAAGGACGCGGTGCAGATGACCGACGACCTGGTCATCCTGATGACCCTCGGACTGTGGTTCCTCTTCGGCCAGATGGTCAACGACGAATTCTGGGACGGCTTCCACCTGTCCGTCATCCTCTACGGCCTTCTCGCCGTCACCCTGGTGCGCGTGGTGCCCGTGATGCTGTCGCTGATCGGTACGGATCTGTCCCTGTCGGACCGGCTCTTCCTGGGGTGGATGGGCCCCAGGGGAGTGACCTCGGTGGTCTTCGGCCTGCTGGCGGCGATCGAGCTGCCCGATGCCGGCGGTGGCTTCATCTCCCGGGTGATGGTCATCACCGTCATGATCAGCATCGTGCTGCACGGCCTGAGCAGCGAGCCCATCGGCCGCCTGTACGCGCGCCGCCGGGGTGGGGACTGACACCGGGGCCCGGCGGGCGGGGCGGGGCGACCGGAACCATGCCCGGTCCGGCCCGCCCCGCCCGCGTCGGGCCGCGCGCCACTCCCGCGTCAGGACGGGAGTCACGTGCGCGTCAGGACGGCAGCCACGCCCGCCATGTGGACTCGTTCTCCTTCACCCAGCGGCCGGCCGCCTCCTCCGGCGACAGCTTCTGCTCCGCGATCATCAGGGCGACGTCGTTCTGCATCTCCGTCGTCCACCGGAACTTCTTCAGGAACGCGGCGGCGTCGCCCCCGCCGTCCGCGAAGCGGGCGTTGAGGAACTTCTGCAGCGGTGTGTGCGGGTACGCGCAGGCCACCTTCTCCGGTTCGGCGTCGCAGCCCTCCTTGTAGGCGGGCAGCTTCACCTCCGTCATCGGGACCTTCTCGAACAGCCACTGGGGCTTGTACCAGTAGCTCAGGAACGGCTTCTTCTCCTTGGCGAACTGCTTGATCTGCGTGATCTGCGCCGCCTCCGAACCCGCGAACACCACCTGGTAGTCGAGGTCCAGGTTCTTCACGAGCGCCTTGTCGTTCGTGACGTAGGAGGGTGAGCCGTCCAGCAACTGGCCCTTGCCGCCGCTCTCCGCGGTACGGAACTCGTCGGCGTACTTGTTCAGGTTCTTCCAGTCGGTGACGTCCGGGTGCTTCTCGGCGAAGTACGTCGGCACGAACCAGCCGATGTGGCCGGTCACCCCGAGATCGCCGCCGCGCTCGATCGTCCCCTTGTCGTCGATGTACCGCTTCTCCTGGTCCGGATGACCCCAGTCCTCCAGGATGGCGTCCACCCGGCCCTGGCTGAGCGCGTCCCAGGCGGGGACCTCGTCGATCTGGACGGTGTCCACCCGGTAGCCGAGCTCGTGCTCCAGGAGGTACTTCGCGACGGCGACGTTCGCCTGGGCGCCCACCCACGACTGCACGGACAGGGTCACCGTGCGGGAACCCTTCGCGTCGGCGTACGGGGAGGCCTGGCGGGTCATGTCCGCCGCGCCACAGCCGGTGAGGGCCGTCAGGGCGACGGCGGCCGCGAGTGCGGAGCCGCCGAGTGCGATGCGTGTACGAGCCATCTCAGGCCCCCTTTCCGGTGAGGTCACGGCGTTCCGTCGGCTGGGTGACGCGGTCGAGCATCAGGCCCAGGCAGACGATCGCCGCGCCCGCGACCAGACCGGTCGCCAGGTCGCCCTGGGCGAGACCGAAGACCGCGTCGTAACCGAGCGCGCCGCCGCCCACGAGACCGCCGATGACGACGACCGCGAGAACCAGCACGACTCCCTGGTTGACGGCCAGCAGCAGCGCGGGCCGTGCCAGCGGCAGCTGGACCTGGAACAGCTGTTGCCGCCCGGTCGCGCCCAGCGACCGCGAGGACTCCATGGCGGCCGGGTCCACGCCACGCACACCCTGGGCCGTGATCCGTACGACGGCGGGCAGCGCGTAGACCACGGCGGCGGCGACCGCCGGGGCGCGGCCCACACCGAACAGCGCGACCACCGGGATCAGATAGACGAACTGCGGCATCGTCTGGAAGACGTCGAGCACCGGACGCAGCGCGCGTCCGAGGCGCGTGCTGCGGGCCGCGGCGACCCCGAGGGCGACACCGATCACCAGCGTCACGGCGACGGCGGCCAGCACCTGCGACAGCGTGTCGAGCGCCGGGGCCCAGACGCCCAGCACACCGATCGCCGCCATCGCGAGGACGGCGGTCGCGGCGGTGCGCCATGTGCCGATGAGCAGGGCGAGGGCTCCGACGCCCAGCAGGACCGCCCACCAGGGCAGCCACTGCAGGCCGTCGCGCAGGGGGTTGAGGACCCACGTGGTGAACCGCCCGGCCCAGTCGGCGGTGCCGCCGACGACCGGCACGCCGGAGTAGAGGTGCGCGGTCATCCAGTCGACCGCGCCGTTGACGGGCTCCGCGATGCCCACCGTCCACGCGTCGGGCCAGGAGAGCCGGTCCGACAGACGGCCCGCGACGGCGACGGCGGCGGTCGCCACGAGGGCGACGGCCCAGCCGAGCCCGGCCCGGCGGGCCGGAGCCGCGCCGATCCGCTCGCCCGCCGCGGCGGTGACCCGGTCCAGAACGATGGCCAGGAGCACGATCGGCACACCCGCGGCGAGCGCCGCGCCGACGTCCACGGAGGCCAGCGCCTGGTAGACACGGTCACCGAGACCGCCCGCGCCGATGACCGACGCGATCACGGCCATCCCCAGCGCCATCATGATCGACTGGTTGAGGCCGAGCAGGAGCTCCTTACGGGCCAGCGGCAGCCGGGCCGTAAGGAGGCGCTGCCTGCCGGTGGCGCCGAGGGACGCGGCGGCCTCCATGACACCGGCGTCCGCGCCGCGCAGCCCCAGTGCGGTCAGCCGGGCCATGGGCGGGGCCGCGTAGACGACCGTCGCGAGGACGGCCGCGGGCACGCCGATCCCGAAGACCAGGACGACGGGCAGGAGATACGCGAAGGCGGGAAGCACCTGCATGGTGTCGAGCACCGGACGCAGGATCCGGTGCATCCGGTCCGACAGGCCGGCGGCCAGCCCGAGGAGAGCCCCGAGCAGGACGGACGCGGCGACGGCCACCACCATCAGAGCGAGCGTCTGCATGGTGGGCACCCACATGCCCAGCAGTCCGCACACCGCGAAGGCCGCGACGGAGGTCAGCGCGAGCCGCACGCCCGCGACCCGCCAGGCCACCAGCCCGGCGGCGGCGGTGACACCGGCCCAGCCGAGGGCGAGCAGCACCAGGTACACGGCGCGGACGGACACGACCACGATGTTGCTGACGTGCCCGAGGAAGTAGAGGAACAGCGGGTGGCCGTCGCGGTTGTCGATGATCCAGTCGCTGGTGCGTCCGAGCGGTCCGGACAGATCGACGGCGAGCGACGTCGGCCAGCTGCCGCCGCCCAGGAGTACGGCACCCAGGACGAGAGCGACGGCCGTGCCGGCGCCGATCAGCCGGCCACGGTGGCGCGCGAGCCCGCGCAGCGCACCGGGCCCGGCGGCCGTGGGGCTCGCGGAGCGCGGAGAGGCAGGGGTGACGGTGGCGGTCATCGGCCCCACCGCCCCGTGGCGAGGGCGCGGGTCGTACTGCCCGGAGCCGACGCGGTCGCCGTACCGGTCGTACTGCCCGGCGCCGGCGAGCTCGCGATACCGCTCGCACTGCCAGAAGCCGACGCGGTAGCGGTATCGCTCGTCCCGCCCGGCGGCCACGAGGTCGCGGTACCGCTCATGCCGCACGGCGGCGGCCAGGTCGTATGGGCGTACATCAGGCCACCGCCTTCCCCGTGGCGGCCGGGACCCCGGCGACGACACCGAGGAGTCCCGCGTGGTCGACCACACCGAGGCACCGGCCGTCCTCGACGACCCGCGCGTTGGCGCCCGTACGGGCGACGGCCTCGATGGCCTCGTGGACGGTGGCGCTCGGGGCGAGCGCGGGCCCGGCCTCGCGCTCGTCGGCGAGCGCGGGGCGCATCGCCGAGCGGACGGTCAGCACCTGCTCGCGCGGCACGTCGCGGACGAAGTCCCTGACGTACTCGTCGGCGGGGGAGCCCACGATCTCCTCCGGAGTACCGAGCTGCACGATCCGGCCGTCGCGCATCAGCGCGATGCGGTCGCCGAGCTTCAGCGCCTCGCTCAGGTCGTGCGTGATGAAGACCATCGTGCGGCCCTCCTCCCGGTGCAGGCGGACGACCTCCTCCTGCATGTCCCGGCGGATGAGCGGGTCGAGCGCGCTGAACGGCTCGTCGAACAGCAGGACTTCGGGGTCCACGGCGAGCGCGCGGGCCAGTCCGACCCGCTGCTGCTGGCCACCGGACAACTGGCTCGGCCTGCGGTGCTCCATCCCCTCCAGACCGACCTTGGTGACGAACTCCGCCGCCCGCTCGCGCCGTTCGCCGCGCCCCACGCCCTGGATCTCGAGCCCGTACGCGATGTTGTCGAGCACCGTCCGGTGCGGCAACAGCCCGAAGTGCTGGAAGACCATCGCCGCCCGGTGGCGGCGCAGCTCGCGGAGCCGGCCGGTGTCCATGGACAGCACGTCCTCGCCGTCGATGGAGATCGTGCCCGAGGTCGGCTCGATGAGCCGGGTCAGACAGCGGACGAGCGTCGACTTGCCCGAGCCCGAGAGGCCCATGACGACGAAGACCTCACCCTTGCGGACGTCGAAGGAGACGTCACGGACGGCGGCGGTGCAGCCGGTGCGCTCGCGCAGCTCGGTGGCGTCGAGGGAGGCGAGTGCCGTGTCGGCCGGAACGCGGTCGGCCTTCGGGCCGAAGACCTTCCACAGGTGTCGTACGGAGAAGACAGGCCCCTCGGGGCTCTGCGAGCTGGTCGTGGTGTGCGGCGGAGTGCTCATCGGGTCGTTCCTCCCAGCAGGTCGGCGCATTTCTCGCCGACCATGAGTACGCCGATCATGGGGTTGACGGCGGTCATGGTCGGGAAGACGGACGCGTCGGCGATCCGGATGCTGTCGAGCCCACGGATCCTCAGATCGGGTGCGACGACGGCGAGTTCGTCGTCGGCGGCCCCCATCCGGCAGGTGCCGGCCGGGTGGTAGACGGTGTGGGCGACGTGGCGGGCGTACGCGCTGAGCTCCTCCTCGGAGGTCACCTCGGGCCCCGGGCAGACCTCGCGCTTCAGCCATCCGGCCAGCGGCTCGCTCGCAGCGATCTGCCGGGCGATACGGATCCCGTCGACGAGGGTCCGGCCGTCGTAGTCGTCCTCGTCCGTGAAGTACCGGAAGTCGAGGGCGGGCTTCACCTCGGGGTCGGCGCTCGTCAGGTAGAGCCGGCCGCGGCTGCGCGGCTTGGGGATGTTCGGGGTCATCGACACGCCGTGCGCGGGCCGTTGGTAGCCCAGGCGCTCGGGGTTGTCGGTGAAGGGGATCTGGTAGAAGTGGAACATCAGGTCCGGGCCCTCCGCCTCCGGGTCCCGGCGGACGAACAGCCCGGCGTCGGAGTCCATCGCGGAGTTCTCCGGGATCGGGCCGTGCGTCTCCCACACGATGACCGACTCGGGGTGGTCGAGCAGGTTCTCCCCGACGCCCGGCAGGTCGTGTACGACGGGGATGCCGAGCTTCTCCAGATCGGCCCGCGGTCCGATGCCGGAGTGCAGCAGCAGACGCGGGGTGTCCACGGCCCCCGCGCACACCAGGACCTCGCGCCGGGCGCGGACGACGTGCTCCGTGCCCTCCTTGGTACGGATGTGGACGCCGGTGGCGCGGGTGCCCTCGAGCTCCAGCCGGAACGCCCAGGTCTCCAGGGCGATGTGCAGGTTCGGCCGGTCCAGGAACGGGTGCAGATAGGCGACCGAGGCGGACGACCGCTTGTTGTTCTCCGGGTGGTAGGCGAGGTCGAAGAAGCCGACACCTTCGTGGAAGGGCTGTCTGTTGAACCCCTCGACGCGCGGGACACCGAGAGCGGTCTGCGCCGCGTCGACGAAGTCCCGGGCGATGGCGTTCCGGTCGGCTTCGTCGACGGGGACGATGTTGTTGCGCAGCCGGGCGAAGTACGGATCCATGGCCGCCGCGTCCCACCCCTCGGCCCCGGCCTCGGCCCACTCGTCCCAGTCGGAGGGAAGGGGCTTGAACGCGATGAGGGTGTTGTGCGAGGAACAGCCGCCGAGGACCCGCGCACGGCTGTGACGGATGTGCGAGTTGCCCCGGGGCTGCGCGGTGGTGGGGTAGTCGTAGTCCAGCTCACCGCCGAGCAGGCCCATCCAGCGGCGCAGGGTGAGCACGTCGTCGCGGCCGACGTCGCTGGGGCCGCCCTCGATGACGGCGACCGTGACGTCCGGGTCCTCGGTCAGCCGGGACGCGATCACGGAACCGGCGGTGCCGCCGCCGACGACGACGTAGTCGTACACCTGCTGGTCGTTCATGCCTGGTCCTTCTCCGTCGTGCCCGCGAACCAGCGCACGGGGCGCGGAGCGAGGTTCTGGTAGATGTGCTTGGCCTCGCGGTACTCGGCGAGACCCGTGGGGCCCAGTTCGCGGCCGATGCCGGACTTCCCGAAGCCGCCCCACTCCGCCTGCGGCAGATAGGGGTGGAAGTCGTTGATCCAGACGGTGCCGTGGCGCAGCCGGGCGGCCACCCGCCGGGCACGGTCCTCGTCGGAGGTCCACACCGCTCCGGCGAGGCCGTACTCGGTGTCGTTGGCGAGCGTGACGGCCTCCTCCTCGGTACGGAAGGTCTCCACGGTCAGGACGGGGCCGAAGACCTCCTCCCGGACGACCCGCATGCGTCGGTGGCACCGGTCGAGGACGGTGGGCCGGTAGAAGTAGCCGGAGCCGGCCGGCTTCTCGCCGCCCGCACGCAGGACCGCGCCCTCGCCGAGCGCGGAGGACACGAACTCCTCGGTCCGTGCCAACTGGGCCGCGGAGACCAGCGGACCGCACTCCACGCCCTCGTCGGTGCCGCGGCCGAGCCGGATCAGTTCGGCACGGCGGGCGAGTTCGGCGACGAAGCGCTCGCGCAGCGACTCCTCGACGATGAGCCGCGAGCCGGCCGAGCAGACCTGGCCGCTGTGGATGAAGGCGGCGTTGAGCGCCTGGTCGACGGCGGTGTCGAACCCCTCGGGCGTCGCACAGGCGTCGGCGAACACGACGTTCGGGTTCTTGCCGCCCAGTTCGAGGGCGACCTTCTTCACGCTGTCGGCGGCGGCGCGGGCGACCTTCGTACCGCTGACGAGACCGCCGGTGAACGAGACGAGGTCGACATCGGGGTGCTCGGCGAGCCGGGCGCCGACGGTGTGGCCGGGGCCGGTGACGACATTGGCCGCACCGAGCGGAAGCCCTGCCTCCAGAAGCAGCTCGATCAGCACGACCGTGGACAGCGGGGTGATCTCGCTGGGCTTGATCACGAACGTGTTGCCGGCGGCGAGGGCGGGAGCGATCTTCCAGCTGGCCTGGAGCAGCGGATAGTTCCACGGCGTGATGAGGGCGCAGACGCCGACCGGCTCGTGGACGACGACGCTGCGGATCTCGTCCGAACCGGCGTCGACGACCCGTCCGCCGTCCTCCTTCTCCACGAGGTCGGCGAAGTAGAGGAAGGCGTCGCGGACGCAGTCGACGTCGACGCGGCCCTCCTCGAGCGTCTTGCCCGCGTCCTGGCTCTCCAGGGCGCCGATCCGCTCGCGGTCGCGCTCCAGGAGTGCCGCGACGCGCCGCAGCAGCGCGGCCCGCTCGGCGACGGGCGTACGCGGCCAGGAACCGTCGTCGAACGCCGCTCGTGCCGCGGCCACGGCCTCGTCCGTGTCCGCGGCACCGCCCTCCGACACGACCGCGAAGGCGGTCGCGTCGACGGGGTCGATGATCTCGCGCGTGGCGCCGGAGAGGGCAGTGCGCCACTCTCCGCCCACGTGGATGGTCTGGTGTGCTGCGGTCACGTCGGGTACGGCCTTTCGTTCCTTTGAATCCCCCTGCCGGTCGTACCGGCAGTCCGGCCGCCTGCCCTGGCCCGGTGGATCCATGCGCAATGCATCACGGAGAGTGTTCTGTCTCACCCTCGGTGGCGGCCCAGAACGGGACATACCGCGCGTATCGCATGGGTGGGTGAGGTGTCGGCCACGTGGTCACGCACGAGGGCCCCGGGCCACGGAGACCTCCGTGGCCCGGGGCCCTCGTGCTCCGCTACCGCGTCACTTCCAGATGCCGGCGACCCATTCGGGGTGGTCGATGAAGGGGTTCCGGTTCTTCTGGATGGCGAAGATCCTGTCGTTGCGCCCCTTCTCGAACGCGTCCGGCGGATCCTGGTCGCTCCACTGCTTGAGGACCGAGAGGCGGCCCATCGCCGGCGCGGAACCGTTGTCGACCTGGTCGTTGGGTTCGAGGTCGGGGAAGCCGTCGCCACCCTCGTAGCGCACGGCCATGTAGAGGATCATGCGGGCGACATCGCCCTTGACCTCGTCCCGCGGCTCGAACGAGTCGCCGTCGGAGAGGCTGCCGGGTGCCTCGTCGACGGGGTCGCCCCCGTTGTCGAAGTCGAGGTTCCCCCTCGTCGCGTTGACGGAGACGTCCTCGGGGCGCAGGTGGTGGATGTCGGTGCCCGGGCCGGTGGAGGTGCCGAAGTCGCCGTGCGACTTGGCCCAGACGTGCTCGCGGTTCCAGTTGTCCGCCTCGCCGCCGTTGGTGCCCTTGGCCTGTGAGCGGCCGGAGTAGACCAGGACGACGTTCGACGGGTTCGCCGGGTCCTCGTCGGTGGTCTTCAGCGCCTCCCAGACCTCGTCGTACGAGAGCTTGGTCTGCTCGCTGACGATCGTGTGGAGGGCGCTCTTGAGCTCGGGGCCGGACTTGCCGAGCGCGCCTTCGTAGTACGTGTCGTCCAGTGACGCGGCAGCCGGGGCGGGCGCTCCGCCACCGGCCGGTGTGGGGTCGGCGCCGGAGGCGTAGGCCGCGGTGGACACGGCGACCGCGGCGGTCGCGACGATGCTCAGGACGGGGCGCCGCCAAGGGCGCTGCCTGTGGTGAGCGGACATGTGTGGGGGGTGTCCTCTCGCTCGGCGGGCACGTCGCCTCGTTCCGGCGGTCGGCAGGCCCGGACGTGGTGCCCGACAGACGGATCACGGTGGGTGGTTCAGGCCCAAGAGCTTGGCATGTTCCGACCATGAGGGCGTGGACACCGCGCGCCCGTCCTGTGGTGAGACCGTGGAGAGGGCCGGCCCGGGGCGCCGCGTTCGGCGCCGTGCTTCGATGCCGGGTGGGCGGGGATTCCGGTCGGCTGCCGGCCTACGAGGGGCAGGGTGCCCGACCGCGAAGTTCGGTCGGACACCCTGCCGTTGGGCCCTCGGTCAGGGGGCGTCGACCAGGATCCGGCCGTCGGTCGGGATGCGGAAGGCGGCGCCGTTGGCGTAGGCGGACTCCACCCGGGCGCGCTCGGTCGCGTTCGGGACCGCGTTCGCACAACTCGTACCGGCGCTCGAACCGGACATCAGCTGCGAGCACGGGCCGGGCTTGGTGTCGGGCAGGCCCAGACTGTGGCCGAGTTCGTGGGCGGCTATGCGGGTCTTGTCGTACCCCTGCGTCACCGCCTGGCTCCCGAGCTCGACGCGGACCTGCCGACCCGGACGGACGGGGCCGAGGGTGGCCTGCGGCCAGCCGGTGGTGGCCACGATCACGATCTCGGCCCGGGTGCCGGGAGCGGCCTCGACCAGCTTCAGGTTTCCGACGTTCGCGTTCCACGACGCGACCCCGGCCGCGATCGCCGACTCCCAGCCGCCTGCCCGGCTGTCGTCGTAACGAAGTGTCACCACCGCCGACGCGCTCGCCGTCGACGGCTCCGGTGCGGGCGCGGCGGTCGCCGCCGTCGCCGTGGCCAGGACGACCACGGCGGCGGTGGTTCCCGCCTTCAGCCATGTGTAGAGCGGCATTGCAGCTCCTTCACTCGTGGGGGGCTCGGATCCGTGCGGAACCGAGAGTGCGGGACGAGCGGCGTGGTGCCTGGTCGACCGGGGCGGTCGTTCGCCGATCCTCCCGGGGCTCTCCGACGTTATGCCCCCGGCCCCGCATTCGCCATGCACCTGTCATTGTTGATGACCCGTCAATTGGTCCGCCCTGCCGTGCGCTTCACTGTCGGGTCGTGGCGGCGACCCGAACCCCTC
The DNA here is from genome assembly GCF_025195125.1 of Streptomyces sp. Je 1-79. Taxonomy (GTDB): domain Bacteria; phylum Actinomycetota; class Actinomycetes; order Streptomycetales; family Streptomycetaceae; genus Streptomyces. The sequence continues at coordinate 5,534 of NZ_JAMGSL010000020.1, read as the reverse complement.
GCGTGTTACTTGGCGGTAGGGAATGATGGCGGACAACCATCCACACGGCCGGGGCTGAGGTAGCGGTGACGACATCCGACGAACGAACGACGGTGCACGCATTCCGGGACGACGCCCTGGGGGAGCACGACGCCGTCGGTCTCGCCTCGGCGATTCGGCGAGGCGAGGTCGGCGCCGCCGAGGTCGCCCGGGACGCGGCGGAGCGGGTACGGGCGGTCGAGGCGCGGCTCCACGCGGTCCAGGTGCACGTCGACCTTCCCGCGCCCGCGAACGGCGTGACGGGCCCGGCCGCAGGCGTTCCGGCGGGCCCGGCCGGTGCGGCCGGTGCGGCGGTCCCGGGCGGCGCCTTCGCCGGGGTGCCGACCTTCGTCAAGGACAACACCGACCACAAGGGGCTGCCCACCGGCCACGGCAGCGCGGCCTTCACGCCGCGGGCCGCGCGCCGGCACGCTCCGTTCGCCCGGCAGTTCCTCAGCAGCGGTGTCACGGTGCTGGGCAAGACCCGGCTGCCCGAGTTCGGGTTCAGCCCGACCACGGAGTACGAGGGCGCCGAGCCCGTGCGTAACCCTTGGAACACGGGTTACTCGGCGGGCGGTTCGTCCGGTGGCAGCGCCGCGCTCGTCGCGGCCGGGGCGGTACCGATCGCGCACGCCAACGACGGCGGCGGCTCGATCCGGATCCCCGCCGCCTGCTGCGGACTCGTCGGTCTCAAGCCGACCCGCGGCCGGGTCGTGGCGAACGCCCAGAGCCGCCAACTGCCCCTCGACATCGTCTCCGACGGTGTCGTGAGCCGCTCCGTCCGGGACACCGCCGCGTTCCTCGCCGCCGCCGAGAGCCACTGGCGCAACCCGAAGCTGCCGCCCCTGGGCCTCGTCGAAGGTCCCTCGGGGCGGCGCCTGTGCATCGGGTTCCTGCTCGACTCGCCGAACGGCGTCCAGGCCGACACCGCCACCCGGGAGGCCGTCACGGAGACCGCGGCCACGCTCGAACGGCTCGGCCACACCGTGGAGCCGGTGGAGCTTGCCCTCGACCCGCGCTTCACCGAGGACTTCCTCACCTACTGGGGGATGCTCTCCTTCCTCCTCGGTATCACCGGCCGGACGCTCGGCTCGGACTTCGACCGGCGCCGCATGGACGGCCTCAGCCGAGGCCTGCGCGAGGCGTACCTCGGCACCTGGCAGCGCACCCCGGGTGTGCTGCGGAGGCTGAAGCGCACAGGACGGGCGTACGCGGCGGCGTTCCGCGGTCTGGACCTCATCCTTTCCCCGGTGCTCGCCCACACCACGCCGCCCATCGGGCACCTCAGCCCAACCGTTCCGTACGCGACGCTGATCGAACGGATCCTCGCGTACGTCGCGTTCACCCCGGTCAACAACGTCGTCGGCACGCCGTCGATCTCACTGCCCGCCGCGAGCGTCACGGACGACGGACTGCCCATCGGCGTCATGTTCTCCGGCCGTCCCGGCGCCGAACGGACGCTGCTGGAGGTCGCGTTCGCACTGGAGGCGGAGCAGCCGTTCCGGCGCATCCAGGACGCGTGACATCACCTCCCCGAAGACGCACCCCGGGTCTGGCATGCTGCTCCGGTGCGCGTGTTGATCGTGACGGCGGGAAGCTGGGGCGACGTCGCTCCCTACACCGGGCTCGGCGCGCGGCTGCGCTCGGCGGGCCACGACGTCGTGCTCGCCACCCATGAACGCTTCAGACAGGCGGTGACGGTCCACGGGCTCGGTTTCCGGCCGCTGCCCGTCGACCCCCGCGAGGAACTGGCTTCGGCGAGCGGACAAGGGCTGGCCAGAGCCGTCAGCGCACCCGTGGAGATGGCGCGGATCATGCGCATGGCAGCGGCGTTCATGCCCAGGCTGAGCGCCGGTGTCACGGAGGCCGTACGCCAGGGAACCGACGTCCTGCTGAGCTCCACGGTCACCGAACCCATGTGCTCCGTGCTCGGCGAGGCGCTGCGCCTGCCGACCATCGGCCTCCACCTCCAGCCCCTCCAGCCCACATCGGAGTTCCCGCCGATGGTGACGGGGCGCCGGTCTCTCGGACCGTACGGCAACCGGCTGGCCACCCACGCCCTGTGGGCCGCCACCGACCGGATCTTCGCGCCCGCCGTCGGTACGCTCCGGCGCGAGCTCGGGCTGCCGCCCCGGCGCTGGGGCGGCCCCCTGTCCCTGCCACGCGATCGGACGGTACTGCACGGGTTCAGCACCCGGATCGTCGCGCGGCCCGCCGACTGGCCCCACGGCCACCGGGTCTGCGGCTACTGGTGGCCCCCGACGACGCCCGGGTGGCAGCCCGATCCCCGGCTCGTGGACTTCCTCGCCGCCGGACCGCCGCCGGTTTTCGCCGGCTTCGGCAGCTGCGTCACCGCCGAGGCCGAGCGGCTCAGCGACCTCCTCGCCCGAGCGCTGCGCCGGGCGAAGGTCCGCGGGATCATCCAGGCGGGTTGGAGCGGCCTGCACGCGGAGGGCGACGACCTGCTCACCGTCCAGGAAGTCCCGCACGCCTGGCTGTTCCCGCGGACCGCCGCGGTCGTCCACCACGCGGGTGCGGGAACGACCGCGGCCGGTCTGCGCGCCGGGGTTCCGGCCGTCCCTGTCCCGGTCCAGCTCGACCAGCACTTCTGGGCCGCCCGCCTCACCCGTCTCGGCGTCGCCCCGACCCCAGTGCGCTTCCAGCGCCTGACGGCGGAGCGCCTCGCGACCGCGATCACCGCCGCGACCCACGACCCCGCCCTGCGCACACGCTCCCGTCTCCTCGCGGGGCATCTGGCCCAGGAGGACGGAGCGCAGCCCGTACTGGACACCCTGGAGCGCCTCGGCTAGTGCCCTGACCGCATAGGTTCGCCGGGTTGAGCCCTGCGGGATGATCGCGTCATGAGTGAGATCGTGTTGATGTCGGACCCGAAGGTCGCCGCCATACCCGTTGCGGAGTGCGGTGAACGTCTCGTGGACGTTCGCGCCGCCGGTTCGCTGCTGGTCGACGCACGCAAGCAAGACCCGGCAGATGCCTTCGCCTACCTGCGGGAAGGCGTGCTGGAGCGGCTGCTCAAGGCCCAGGCGGGGCTTCCCCAGGACTTGCGGCTGCTGTTCGTCGAGGGATATCGGCCCCCTTCTCTTCAGCGGGAGTACTTCGAGGAGTACGCGAGCCAGCTGCGGGCTACCCACCCGGAATGGTCCGCCCAGCAGATCTATTCGGCAGCGAGCCGATATGTGTCACCGCCCGACATCGCTCCGCACAGCGCCGGCGCGGCCGTCGACCTGACCCTGGCCGATGCCGGTGGGCGCGAACTGGACCTGGGCACACGGATGAACGCGGACCCGGAGGAGAGCGAGGGCGCCTGCTACACCCATGCCGCCAACATCAGCGAGGAGGCCCGTGCCAACCGGAGGCTGCTGGGTTCCGCGCTGGCAGGGGCGGGGCTGGTGAACTACCCCACGGAATGGTGGCACTGGTCCTTCGGCGACCGCTACTGGGCTCTGGTCACGGGGAAGTCCGCCGCTTGCTACGGCCCGAAGGAGATCACCCCGCTCGGATAACCGGCCTGGCCTTGCCTGACTGACCGGTCACGCGGCGAGTCGTCCGCCCCAGCGGATGCCTTTCTCGCTGCGGATTCGGGCGCGTTCGCGGCGTTGAGCGGCCAGGACGTCGGGGTGGCGGGCGTTCTGGTTACGCCAGCGCAGGTAGTGGTGCAACTCCCGGGTCTGGACGGTGTGGTTGGGATGGTTGGAGTTGGCGAGGGTGAACTGCCGCAGCGGTCCGAAGTGGGCCTCGATCGGGTTGGCCCAGGACGCGTTCGTCGGGGTGAAGCACAGCTCGGCCTTGTTCTTCGCTGCCCAGCGGCGGATGCGCCAGTTCTTGTGGGCGGACAGGTTGTCCGGGATCACGTAGATCGGGGCACCGTCCGGTCGGGCTGCACGGATCGAGCGCAGTGCGGCCCAGCTGGGGGCGATGCCCTTGCGGCGCCGGTTGACGCCCCACAGGGTGTCGTCGCCGACCGAGTAGCAGCCGTGGAAGTACGTCACCCCGTGAGTACGGTGGAAGGTGACCGGCAGCCGGTCGGGCCTGCCCTGTTTGGCCCAGCAGGATCCGGAGGTCGGGCGGATGCCAAGCGGGCCGAACTCGTCGAAGGCGAAGGTACGGTCCGGCCGCTCGTTGACGGCGTACTCGATCCGGTCCAGCTTGGCGTCGAAGTCCGGGTCGGTGGACTCCTTCCAGGTCTTGGTGCGCTAGAAAGTGACTCCGCGGCGGGCCAGCAGCAGCCTCAGGGCCCCTCGGCCGATCCGTATCGGATGGGCGACGTTGCGCCGCAGGTGATCCGCAAGCTTGCGGATCGACCAGCGGGTGAACGGTTTGCCGAGCTTGGTGGGGCGGGTGGTGGCCGTCTGGATGACGAAGTCCTCGTCGTCAGCCGTGAGTAGGCGGGGACGGCCTCCCGCCCACCGAGGGTCCAGGCAGGCCGGCCCGATTTCATTGAACTTGTGGATGACGTCGCGCACGGTGTCCTCGTCGGCCTGGACGAGCCGGGCGATGACGGGGACGCTGTTCCCACCCGCCGAGGCCAGCAGCATCACCGCGCGCCGGTATCGGACCGTGCTGGTGCTGCTCCGGCGCACGATCCGCTGCGCCTTCTGTCCCTCCTGCTCGGTCAGCCTGCGCACCCTGACCGTCCGTGCCATACCGCCTCCCCGTGCCCATCGGACGTGTCGCCACATCCAACCGGCCCGAGGCCCGTCACCACCAACCCGGTGATCGTTTCCGGTCACGGCACTAGCGACGGGCAGGCCGTGCCGGCGGCGCGGATCCCGATGCCACTTCCGCACCGCCTGTCCACGCCCGGACGGATCAGGAGTAGACGATCGGGCAGCCGCGTCGGATCGAGTGCTGGGCGGCGCGTAGATAGAGGGCGACGTAGAAGGCCGTGTCCAGGTCATCGCTCCATGGACCTGGCCGGACCGCGGCCAGGTCTTTCGCCGATCCGTCCATGAACCACATGGTCAGATCGAGGTTGTCGCACATCTCCGGTGTCTCCCTCGGCAGACTGATGGCAGCGGCCAGCCGTTCCGCGACCTCCAACACCTGGGGAGCGCCGGCGACCATCGTCGACGACTCCGTATAGCTGGAGCCGACCGGCAGCCAGATCTCCTCGTCGAGCGACATCGGCACCATCACCGACCAGCCGCACAGCGTCTCCACGGCGTCGGGCGGCAGATGTGCCTGACACAACGCGACCAACCCGTCCATGGACGGGATCAGCTTCTCCTCGAACGCCTGCCCCGAACCGCGAACGAGGTCGGTCTTTTCCGGCACCGACTCGTAGGGTGGCAGCCCCCGTCGTCCCAACTCCTCGTTGAGTGAAGAGGCGACCTCCCCCCACCCGCCCTCTCCCTCATCGAACCATTCCTCCGCCCCGACGCTGACCAGGTAGATCCCCATGGCCGCAACGTACAGCGCGCCACTGACACCCCGGACCCTCGCGGCGCGGCCGAGGGGGCGTACGGGTCTCTGCCCGTACGCCCCTGCCTCCCGGG
>NZ_JAMGSL010000019.1 GCF_025195125.1 Streptomyces sp. Je 1-79 | reverse complement strand
TCCTCGCGGACGCGGTGGTGGAGAAGTTCGGCGGGGACAGTGTTCCGGAGACCCGCCGCAATGTGCGCTCGTACCTCGACCACCTCCAGATCCGGTGACCGCACCCCTGATCGTCCTGGTCGGCCCCATGGGGTCCGGCAAGTCCACGGTGGGCGCGCTCCTCGCCGAGCTGCTCGACGTGCCCTACCGGGACACCGACGCCGACATCGTCGCCGCCCAGGGCCGTGAGATCGCGGACATCTTCATCGAGGAGGGCGAGGAGCACTTCCGCGCCCTTGAACGGGAGGCCGTGCGCACCGCGGTCGCCGAGCACGAGGGCGTCCTCGCGCTCGGCGGCGGCGCGATCCTGGACGACGGCACCCGCGAACTCCTCGGTGGACTGCCCGTCGCCTATCTCGCGATGGATGTCGAGGAGGCCGTCCGGCGTGTCGGCCTCAACACCGCGCGACCGCTGCTCGCCGTCAATCCGCGCCGTCAGTGGCGCGACATGATGGAGGCGCGCCGCCATCTGTACACCGAAGTCGCCCGGGTGGTCGTGGCCACCGACGGACGCACGCCCGAAGAGGTCGCGGACGCGGTCCTCGACGCTCTGGAGCTGAAGAAGGACGTATGACGGACCAGGAAGTGACCCGGATCCAGGTCGGCGGTTCGGCGGGTACGGATCCCTACGAGGTACTGGTCGGGCGGCAGCTGCTGGCCGAGCTGCCCGGCCTGATCGGGAGCAGGGCGAAGCGGGTCGCGGTGATCCACCCCGAGGCGCTGGCCGAGACCGGTGAGGCGCTGCGCGCCGATCTCGCCGGGCAGGGCTTCGAGGCGGTGGCGATCCAGGTGCCGAACGCGGAGGAGGCCAAGACTGCCGAGGTCGCGGCGTACTGCTGGAAGGCGCTGGGCCAGACCGGTTTCACCCGTACCGATGTGATCGTCGGCGTGGGTGGCGGGGCGACGACGGATCTGGCCGGTTTCGTGGCGGCCACGTGGCTGCGCGGGGTGCGGTGGATCGCCGTGCCGACGACCGTGCTGGCGATGGTCGACGCGGCCGTCGGCGGGAAGACCGGGATCAACACCGCCGAGGGCAAGAACCTGGTCGGGGCGTTCCACCCGCCGGCCGGGGTGCTGTGCGACCTGGCGGCGCTGGACTCGCTGCCGGTCCACGACTACGTCAGCGGCATGGCGGAGATCATCAAGGCCGGTTTCATCGCCGACCCGGTGATCCTGGACCTGGTCGAGGAGGATCCGCAGGCCGCCCGCACGCCGGCCGGTCCCCACACGGCGGAGCTGATCGTCCGTTCGATCCGGGTCAAGGCCGAGGTCGTCTCGGGTGACCTGAAGGAGTCGGGCCGCCGGGAGATCCTGAACTACGGTCACACGCTGGCGCACGCGATCGAGAAGAACGAGCGCTACAAGTGGCGTCACGGAGCCGCCGTGTCGGTCGGGATGGTGTTCGCCGCCGAGCTGGGCCGGCTGGCCGGCCGCCTGGACGACGCGACGGCGGACCGGCACCGCACCATCCTGGAGTCCGTCGGCCTGCCGCTCAGCTACCGCGGCGACCAGTGGCCCAAGCTCCTGGAGGCGATGAAGGTCGACAAGAAGTCCCGCGGCGACCTGCTCCGCTTCATCGTCCTCGACGGACTCGGCAAGCCCACCGTCCTCGAAGGCCCCGACCCCGCCGTCCTCGTCGCCGCCTACGGCGAGGTGTCCGCGTGAGCGACCGCCGCAGCGTCCTCGTGCTGAACGGCCCGAACCTCGGCCGGCTGGGCTCCCGCGAGCCCGACATCTACGGCGCCACGTCGTACAAGGGCCTGGTGGAGTCCTGCCGGACCCTCGGTGAGGAGCTCGGCTTCGACGTGGAGGTCCGGGAGACCAACGACGAGGGCGAGATGATCCGCTGGCTGCACGAGGCCGCGGACCGATCGGTTCCGGTCGTTCTCAACCCGGGTGCGTTCACGCACTACTCGTACGGGATGCGCGACGCGGCCGCCCAGCGGACCGCGCCGCTGATCGAGGTGCACATCTCGAACCCGTACACCCGGGAGGAGTTCCGGCACACGTCGGTCGTCGCCGCGGTGGCGACCGGGACCGTGGCCGGATTCGGGATCGGCTCCTACCGGCTGGCGCTGCGGGCGCTGGCCGAGGAACTGACCGACTGACAGCCCGCCGTGCCGAAGTGGCAGGCAGGGCACTCTTGACCGCCCCCGGCCGTTCCCCCTGCGGGGGCCGGGGGCGGTAACGTACCCGGAAGTATCGGCCGTACGAGACGGAGTGGCACCGGATGCAGCACGCAGTGGGGGCTCCGTTGCCACCCGACCCCTCGGGCTGGACGCCCGGCGCCGGCCGACCCCCCGTGCCGCCAGCGCCACAAGGCGGCCACCAGGCGCCGCACCCCCACCCCCACCCCCACCCTCAGCCGCAGTCGCCGCCGCACGCCGGACCGCCCGGGCCGTCCGCGGCCCCGCAGGCTCCCGGTTCGGCCGCCCCGTACTCCGCTCCGCCCGCTCCCGGCTGGGGCTCCGCAGGCGTACCGGCGCACCCCGGGCAGCCCGGTTCTCCGCAGCGCGACGTCACCGGACACGTACCGCTGCCGCCCGTCGCCCTCCCCGTACCGCCGCCCGCCGAGCCCGGCACCGGCGCGGCCACCCTCGCCGTGCTCCTGATCGGCCCCGCAGGCGCCGGCAAGACGACCGTCGCCCGGCACTGGGCCCAGCGCCGACGCGTGCCCACCGCCCACATCAGCCTCGACGACGTCCGTGAATGGGTCTGCTCCGGCTTCGCCGACCCCCAGTCGGGCTGGAACGAGCACTCCGAGGCCCAGTACCGCCTGGCCCGCCGCACCTGCGGTTTCGCCGCCCGCAACTTCCTGGCCAACGGCATCTCCTGCATCGTCGACGACGCCGTCTTCCCGGACCGCCCCGTCGTCGGCCTCGGGGGCTGGAAGCGGCACGTGGGCCCGGGGCTGCTTCCGGTCGTCCTGCTTCCCGGCCTGGAGATCGTCCTGGAGCGGAACGCCGAGCGCAGCGGCAACCGGCGGCTCTCGGACGAGGAGGTCGCCTCCATACACGGCCGGATGGCCGGCTGGTACGGATCCGGCCTGCCGATCATCGACAACTCCACGTACGACGTCGAGACCACCGCCCGTGTCCTCGACGAGGTCCTGGCCCGTTCGATAGCGAGCCCGCCCGCCTGGTGACGGCCGAAGGGGCCGGCCGTGGCCCGGTCGGCCGCGCTGAGCGGGCCGGGACGCCCGGCCCCTCGTAGGCTCGGAACATGTCAGAGGTGTATGCGGACCGCCGTGTGCGGCTGCGCGACCGGTGCGCGGCAGTCGGCAGCCCGGCGGCCCTGGTCTCCCGCCCCGCCAACGTCCGCTATCTCGCGGGCGGTTCACCCCCCGGCGCCGTCCTTCTGCTCGGTCCGGACGAGGACGTGCTGGTCTGCCCCACCGCCCCCGGCGGTGATCCGGCCGACGGGCGGCTCGACGAGCTGCTCCGCCAGTCCGTGCTGCCCGCGGCCGGCGGCGATCCGGCGGTCGCGGCGGTCGGCTTCGCCCGTAAGGCCGGTGCGGAGGCCCTCGCCGTGGAGGAGCACCATCTGACCGTGGCCCGCCACCGGGCGATGGGCTCGGTCGCGCCGCAGCTCCAGCTCGCCGATCTCGGCGGAGCCGTCGAGCAGCTGAGGATCGTCAAGGACGAGGACGAGATCGCCTGCCTGCGGATCGCCGCGGAGATCGCCGACCAGGCGCTGGGCGAGCTCCTCGAATCCATCCTCGTGGGCCGGACCGAGCGGCATCTCGCGCTCGAGCTGGAGCGCCGGCTCGTCGACCACGGCGCGGACGGCGCCGCGTTCCCGACCTCCGTGGGCACCGGCCCGAACTCCGGGCGCGGCGGCCACAAGCCCTCCGACCGCCGGGTCGAGGAGGGAGATTTCCTCTCCGTCTGCCTCGGCGCCAACTACCGTGGCTACCGGTGCGAGATCGGCCGTACGTTCGTCATCGGCACGACCCCCGCCGACTGGCAGATCGAGCTGTACGACCTCGTCTTCGCCGCTCAGCGCGCCGGACGGGAGTCGCTCGCCCCCGGCACCGAGTTCCGCGAGGTGGACCGCGCCGCCCGCCAGATCCTGGACGCGGCGGGCCACGGCGAGGCGGTTCCGCCGGTCACCGGGCACGGTGTCGGTCTCGAAATCGACGAGGACCCGCAGCTCGCACCCGCGGCCATGGGTAAACTGGACGCTTGTGTGCCGGTCACCGTCGAACCGGGGGTCCACCTCCCGGGCCGGGGCGGGGTCCGGATCGAAGACACGCTCGTCGTGCGCCAGGAGGCGGACGGCGGACCCGAGCTACTCACCATTACGACCAAGGAGCTGCTCGCGCTGTAGAGCGCGTTGGCCTCCCTGGTCCACGTCAGTCCAGGAGATTCCGCAACCGTGGCTTCCACGAACGACCTCAAGAACGGCATGGTGCTCAAGCTCGAAGGCGGCCAGCTCTGGTCCGTCGTCGAGTTCCAGCACGTCAAGCCCGGCAAGGGCCCGGCCTTCGTGCGCACCAAGCTCAAGAACGTGCTGTCCGGCAAGGTCGTCGACAAGACCTTCAACGCGGGCGTGAAGGTCGACACGGCCACCATCGACCGCCGCGACATGCAGTTCTCCTACATGGACGGCGACTACTTCGTCTTCATGGACATGGAGACCTACGACCAGCTGCACGTCGACCGCAAGGCCGTCGGTGACGCCGCCAACTTCCTGATCGAGGGCTTCACCGCCTCCGTCGCCCAGCACGAGGGCTCGGTGCTCTACGTCGAGCTCCCCGCCGCCGTCGTGCTGACCATCCAGCACACGGACCCGGGCGTCCAGGGCGACCGTTCCACCGGTGGCACCAAGCCCGCCACGCTGGAGACCGGCCACGAGATCCAGGTCCCGCTCTTCATCACCACCGGTGAGAAGATCAAGGTCGACACCCGCAGCAGCGACTACCTCGGCCGGGTGAACGACTAACCGTGGCTGCCCGCAGCAAGGCCCGTAAGCGTGCCTTCCAGATCCTCTTCGAGGCCGACCAGCGCGGTGCGTCCGTGCAGGAGGTCCTCGCGGACTGGGTCCGGCACGCACGGTCCGACGACCGTCAGCCGCCGGTCAACGAGTTCACGATGGTGCTGGTCGAGGGGTACGCGGAGTACGCGAACCGGATCGACGAGCTCATCGCCACCTACGCGGTGGACTGGGACCTGGACCGGATGCCGGTCGCCGACCGGAACATCGTGCGCCTCGGCGCGTACGAGCTGATCTGGCTGGACGAGACCCCGGACGCCGTGGCGATCGACGAGGCGGTGCAGCTCGCCAAGGAGTTCTCCACGGACGAGTCGCCGACCTTCGTCAACGGCCTGCTGGCCCGCTTCAAGGACCTGAAGCCGCGCCTGCGCCGGGAAGCCTGAGACGGCCCTCCCGCAGTCGAAGGGGCCCGCAGCACGATGCGCTGCGGGCCCCTTCGGCGTAGCTGTGAGGCCCCTGTGGCCCCTGGGACTCCTGGGACGCTCTGGGCCTCCGGCGGACCCGCTCCGGGCTCTCTCAGGGCCGCTCAGGCGATCTCCTGGTCCCCTCCGGGGCACAGAGAAACCGCCGGGGCGGGGAAGGCCCTCAGGCCCTTCCCCGCCCCGGCGGCAACGTTTCTGCTCAGCTCTCCTCGTGGGCGACCGCGCGACGCGCGTCGGCGTCCAGGACGCCCCAGCTGATCAGCTGCTCGGTCAGCACCGAGGGCGACTGGTCGTAGATGACCGCGAGCGTGCGCAGGTCGTCCTGGCGGATCGACAGCACCTTGCCGTTGTAGTCGCCGCGCTGGGATTGGATCGTCGCCGCGTAGCGCTGCAGGGGACCGGCCTTCTCCTGCGGGACGTGGGCCAGACGCTCCAGGTCGAGGACGAGCTTCGGCGGCGGCTCGGCGGCCCCGCCGGGGGTCGTGCCGGGCAGGAGCTCCTGCACCGGAACGCCGTAGAAGTCCGCAAGCTCGGCGAGGCGCTGCACCGTCACGGCGCGGTCACCACGCTCGTACGAGCCGACCACGACGGCCTTCCAGCGGCCCTGGGACTTCTCTTCCACACCGTGGAGGGAAAGGCCCTGCTGGGTGCGGATGGCACGGAGCTTGGCCCCGAGCTGCTTTGCGTATTCGCTGGACATATAGCTCCCCGGACGCTGGACGCTGTAGACAACGTGCGGCTCCGCCGCCTGGCTGGTAACTCACTGTGAGGTTACGCAGCGTTACTCTCCTCCGTCAAGCCGAATGGTCCATACCGCCCCCTCCCGGGGGACGGCGCCCGGAGTGGCGGCAGGGTGGTGAGCAGGGCACTCACCCGCCCCTGGTAGAGTCGATGGCGCAAATCCGACGTCCTTTAAGGTCCGTCCCGTGAGGCGGAGAAGGAGGTCCGTTTCATATGGACGCACAGCAGCACTCCGATGCGGCACGCCCGGTTCTCGAGGGCCCCGACATCGCGCGGGTCCTGACCCGCATCGCCCACGAGATCGTCGAGCGCGCCAAGGGCGCCGACGACGTGGTCCTCCTCGGCATCCCGACGCGCGGCGTCTTCCTCGCCCGCCGGCTGGCCGACAAGCTCGCCGAGATCACCGGACGCAAGATCCCGGTCGGCTCGCTCGACATCACCATGTACCGCGACGACCTGCGGATGAAGCCCGCCCGGGCCATCGGCCGCACCGAGATCCCCGGTGACGGCATCGACGGCCGCCTGGTCGTCCTCGTCGACGACGTGCTCTTCTCCGGCCGTACGATCCGCGCCGCGCTCGACGCGCTCGGCGACATCGGCCGCCCGCGCGCCGTCCAGCTCGCGGTCCTCGTCGACCGCGGCCACCGCGAACTTCCGATCCGCGCCGACTACGTCGGCAAGAACCTCCCCACGTCGCTGCGCGAGACGGTCAAGGTCCAGCTCGCCGAGGAGGACGGTCGCGACACCGTGCTGCTCGGCAGCAGGACCTCCGCCTAGCCGACCGGCCGGGCCCGGACCTCCCGACGGGTCCAGGGCACACCCCTGCGCGCCCGCACCCGACGGGGCTCCCGGGACACCCCCGGACCCCCCACCTCCTTACGACGGAGAACACCCCGATGATGCGTCACCTCATCTCGGCCGCCGACCTCACGCGCGACGACGCCGTCCTCATCCTCGACACCGCCGAGGAGATGGCGCGGGTCGCCGACCGGCCGATCAAGAAGCTGCCCACGCTGCGCGGCCGGACGATCTGCAACCTCTTCTTCGAGGACTCCACCCGTACCCGCATCTCCTTCGAGGCCGCAGAGAAGCGCCTCTCCGCCGACGTGATCAACTTCGCGGCCAAGGGCTCCAGCGTCTCCAAGGGCGAGTCCCTCAAGGACACCGCGCAGACCCTGGAGGCGATGGGCGTCGACGCCGTCGTCATCCGCCACGGCGCCTCCGGAGCCCCGTACCGCCTCGCGACCTCCGGCTGGATCGACGCCCCCGTCATCAACGCCGGCGACGGCACCCACCAGCACCCCACCCAGGCCCTGCTGGACGCCTTCACCATGCGCCGCCGCCTCGTCGGCCGCGACGCGGGCCTCGGCCAGGACCTCGCGGGCAAGCGCATCACCCTCGTCGGCGACGTCCTGCACAGCCGGGTCGCCCGCTCCAACGTCGACCTGCTGCACACCCTCGGCGCCGAGGTCACCCTGGTGGCCCCGCCCACCCTCGTCCCCGTCGGTGTCGAGACCTGGCCCTGCGAGATCAGCTACGACCTCGACAGCGTGCTGCCCAAGTCGGACGCGGTGATGATGCTGCGTGTGCAGCGCGAGCGGATGAACGCCGCCTTCTTCCCGACCGAGCGCGAGTACTCGCGGCGGTACGGGCTCGACGGCGAGCGGATGGCGAGGATGCCCGAGCACGCGATCGTCATGCACCCCGGCCCGATGGTCCGCGGTATGGAGATCACCGCCGAGGTCGCCGACTCCGACCGCTGCACGGTCGTCGAGCAGGTCGCCAACGGCGTCTCCATCCGTATGGCCGTCCTCTACCTGCTTCTGGGCGGAAACGACTCCGCCGTCACCCAGACCCGTACCGAGGAGAGCAAGTAACCATGAGCAAGATCCTTATCCGCGGTGCCAAGGTGCTGGGCGGCGAGGCCCAGGACGTCCTGATCGACGGCGAGACCATCGCCGAGGTCGGTACGGGCCTGTCGGCCGCGGGCGCGACGGTGATCGAGGCCGAGGGCCAGATCCTGCTGCCCGGCCTGGTCGACCTCCACACCCATCTGCGCGAGCCCGGCCGCGAGGACTCCGAGACCGTCCTCACCGGTACCCGCGCCGCCGCCTCCGGCGGCTTCACCGCCGTCTTCGCCATGGCCAACACCTTCCCGGTCGCCGACACCGCCGGCGTCGTCGAGCAGGTCTACCGGCTCGGCAAGGAGTCCGGCTACTGCGACGTGCAGCCCATCGGCGCCGTCACCGTCGGCCTGGAGGGCAAGAAGCTCGCCGAGCTCGGCGCCATGCACGACTCCGCCGCCGGCGTCACCGTCTTCTCCGACGACGGCAAGTGCGTCGACGACGCCGTCATGATGCGCCGCGCCCTGGAGTACGTGAAGGCCTTCGGCGGTGTCGTCGCCCAGCACGCCCAGGAGCCCCGCCTCACCGAGGGCGCCCAGATGAACGAGGGTGTCGTCTCCGCCGAGCTCGGTCTCGGCGGCTGGCCGGCCGTCGCCGAGGAGTCGATCATCGCCCGCGACGTGCTGCTCGCCGAGCACGTCGGCTCCCGGGTCCACATCTGCCACCTCTCCACCGCCGGTTCGGTCGAGATCGTCCGCTGGGCCAAGTCCCGCGGCATCGACGTCACCGCCGAGGTCACCCCGCACCACCTCCTCCTCACCGACGAGATGGTCCGGAGCTACAACCCGGTCTACAAGGTCAACCCGCCGCTGCGCACCGAGCGTGACGTGATGGCGCTGCGCGAGGCCCTGGCGGACGGCACGATCGACATCGTCGCCACCGACCACGCCCCCCATCCGCACGAGGACAAGGACTGCGAGTGGGCCGCGGCCGCCATGGGCATGGTCGGCCTGGAGACCGCGCTCTCCGTCGTCCAGCAGACGATGGTCGAGACCGGACTCCTCGACTGGGCCGGCGTTGCCGACCGGATGTCCGTCAAGCCCGCCGAGATCGGGCAGGCCAAGGGCCACGGACGCCCCGTCTCGGCAGGTGAGCCCGCGAACCTGACCCTGGTCGATCCGGCATACCGTGGTCTCGTGGACCCCGCGGGCTTCGCCTCCCGCAGCCGCAACACTCCGTACGAGGGGCGCGAGCTGCCGGGGCGTGTCACCCACACGTTCCTGCGGGGCCGGGCAACGGTCGTGGACGGGAAGCTGGCGTGACACTCATCGAACTGGCCGCCGAGGCCGAACAGAAGTCGGCGGAGGTGACCGACTGGGCCGGGCGGCTCGGCTGGGTCGCGGGACTCCTGCTCTTCATCGCCTTCGTCTACTGGCTGATGCGCCAGGGATGGAAGTGGCGGGGCAGCCTCCAGTCGGACCTCCCCGAACTGCCGGGAATGCCCGAGAACGCCGGTGAGGCGAGACTGAAGCTCTCCGGCCGGTACCACGGCTCGACCACGGCCGGGCAGTGGCTCGACCGGATCGTCGCCCACGGTCTCGGCACCCGCAGCCGCGTCGAGCTCACCCTCACGGACGCGGGGATCGAGGTCGTTCGCCCCGGGGCGAACGACTTCTTCGTCCCGGCCGCGGCCCTGCGCGAGGCCCGGCTCGACAAGGGCATCGCGGGCAAGGTACTCGCCGAGGGCGGGCTGCTGATCGTCACGTGGGCGCACGGCGAGAAGCTGCTCGACTCCGGCTTCCGGTCCGACCGGGCGGCGGAGCACGCCACCTGGGTCGAGACCCTGAACAGCATGATCAAGACGACGGAAGGCACCGCACGATGACGACCTCCATCCAGGGAGCGGCCTCGCAGAGGCACAAGGCCGCTCCCGCCGTACTCGTCCTGGAGGACGGCCGCATCTTCCGCGGCCGCGCCTACGGGGCCGTGGGGGAGACCTTCGGCGAGGCCGTCTTCTCCACCGGCATGACCGGCTACCAGGAGACCCTCACCGACCCGTCGTACCACCGCCAGGTCGTCGTGATGACCGCCCCGCACGTCGGCAACACCGGCGTCAACGACGACGACCCCGAGTCCTCCCGTATCTGGGTCTCCGGTTACGTCGTCCGCGACCCCGCACGCGTCTCCTCCAACTGGCGCGCCAAGCGCTCGCTGGACGAGGAGCTGGCCGCCCAGGGCGTCGTCGGCATCTCCGGCATCGACACCCGCGCCCTCACCCGCCACCTGCGCGAGCGCGGCGCCATGCGCGTCGGCATCTTCTCCGGCGACGCCTGGACGGGCGTCCGGGACGAAGCCCTCCTCGCCAAGGTGAAGGCGGCCCCCCAGATGAAGGGCGCGAACCTCTCCGCCGAGGTCGCCACCAAGGAGACGTACGTCGTCCCCGCGATCGGCGAGAAGAAGTTCACCGTCGCCGCCGTCGACCTCGGCATCAAGGGCATGACCCCGCACCGGATGGCCGAGCGCGGCATCGAGGTGCACGTGCTGCCCGCCACCGCCACCGTCGAGGACGTCTACGCCGTCGCCCCGGACGGGGTGTTCTTCTCCAACGGCCCCGGCGACCCGGCCACCGCCGACCACGCCGTCTCCGTCATGCAGGGCGTGCTGGAGCGCAGGACGCCGCTCTTCGGCATCTGCTTCGGCAACCAGATCCTCGGCCGCTCGCTCGGCTTCGGCACCTACAAGCTGAAGTACGGCCACCGCGGCATCAACCAGCCGGTGCAGGACCGTACGACCGGCAAGGTCGAGGTCACCGCGCACAACCACGGCTTCGCCGTCGACGCGCCCCTCGACAAGGTCTCGGACACCCCCTACGGGCGTGCCGAGGTCTCGCACGTCTGCCTGAACGACAACGTGGTGGAAGGCCTCCAGCTGCTCGACCAGCCGGCCTTCTCCGTCCAGTACCACCCCGAGGCGGCCGCGGGCCCGCACGACGCCGCGTACCTCTTCGACCGCTTCGTATCCCTGATGGAGGCCGAGCGTGCCTAAGCGCACCGATATCCAGTCCGTCCTGGTCATCGGCTCCGGCCCGATCGTCATCGGCCAGGCCGCCGAGTTCGACTACTCCGGCACCCAGGCCTGCCGCATCCTCAAGGCCGAGGGCCTGCGGGTGATCCTGGTCAACTCCAACCCGGCGACGATCATGACCGACCCGGAGATCGCCGACGCCACCTACGTCGAGCCGATCACCCCCGAGTTCGTCGAGAAGATCATCGCCAAGGAGCGCCCCGACGCCCTCCTGCCCACCCTCGGCGGCCAGACCGCGCTCAACACCGCGATCTCCATGCACGAGCAGGGCGTCCTGGAGAAGTACGGCGTCGAGCTCATCGGCGCCAACGTGGAGGCCATCCACAAGGGCGAGGACCGCGACCTCTTCAAGGGCGTCGTCGAGGCCGTCAAGGCCAAGATCGGTTACGGCGAGTCCGCCCGCTCGGTCATCTGCCACACCATGGACGACGTCATCCAGGGCGTCGACACGCTCGGCGGCTACCCCGTCGTCGTCCGCCCCTCCTTCACCATGGGCGGCGCCGGCTCCGGCTTCGCCCACGACGAGGAAGAGCTGCGCCGCATCGCCGGCCAGGGCCTGACCCTGTCTCCCACCACCGAGGTGCTCCTGGAGGAGTCCATCCTCGGCTGGAAGGAGTACGAGCTGGAGCTGATGCGCGACAAGAACGACAACGTCGTGGTCGTCTGCTCCATCGAGAACTTCGACCCGATGGGCGTCCACACCGGCGACTCGATCACCGTCGCCCCGGCGATGACCCTCACCGACCGCGAGTACCAGCGGCTGCGGGACATCGGCATCGCGATCATCCGCGAGGTCGGCGTCGACACCGGCGGCTGCAACATCCAGTTCGCGGTCAACCCGGACGACGGCCGGATCATCGTCATCGAGATGAACCCGCGTGTCTCCCGGTCCTCCGCCCTCGCCTCCAAGGCGACCGGCTTCCCGATCGCGAAGATCGCGGCCCGGCTCGCCGTCGGCTACACGCTGGACGAGATCCCCAACGACATCACGGAGAAGACCCCGGCGTCCTTCGAGCCCACGCTCGACTACGTCGTCGTCAAGGCCCCGCGCTTCGCCTTCGAGAAGTTCCCGCAGGCCGACTCCACCCTCACCACCACCATGAAGTCGGTCGGCGAGGCCATGGCCATCGGCCGCAACTTCACCGAGGCCCTCCAGAAGGCCCTGCGCTCCCTGGAGAAGAAGGGCTCGCAGTTCGCCTTCACCGGCGAGCCCGGCGACAAGGCCGAGCTGCTGCGCGAGGCGGTCCGCCCGACCGACGGCCGCATCAACACGGTCATGCAGGCCATCCGCGCGGGAGCCACCCCCGAGGAGGTCTTCGAGGCCACGAAGATCGACCCCTGGTTCGTCGACCAGCTCTTCCTCATCAAGGAGATCGCCGACGAGCTGGCCGCCGCCGAGAAGCTCCAGCCCGAGCTGCTCGCCGAGGCCAAGCGCCACGGCTTCTCCGACGCCCAGATCGCCGACATCCGCGGCCTGCGCGAGGACGTCGTCCGCGAGGTCCGGCACGCCCTCGGCGTCCGGCCGGTCTACAAGACGGTCGACACCTGCGCCGCCGAGTTCGCCGCCAAGACGCCGTACTTCTACTCCTCGTACGACGAGGAGAGCGAGGTCGCGCCGCGCACCAAGCCCGCCGTGATCATCCTGGGCTCCGGCCCGAACCGCATCGGCCAGGGCATCGAGTTCGACTACTCCTGCGTCCACGCCTCCTTCGCGCTCAGCGACGCCGGCTACGAGACCGTGATGGTCAACTGCAACCCGGAGACCGTTTCCACCGACTACGACACCTCCGACCGCCTGTACTTCGAGCCGCTGACGCTGGAAGACGTGCTGGAGATCGTCCACGCCGAGACGCTGGCCGGACCCGTTGCCGGTGTCGTCGTCCAGCTCGGCGGCCAGACCCCGCTGGGCCTCTCCCAGGCCCTCAAGGACAACGGCGTGCCGGTCGTCGGCACCTCCCCGGAGGCCATCCACGCCGCCGAGGACCGCGGCGCCTTCGGCCAGGTCCTCGCCGAGGCGGGCCTCCCGGCCCCCAAGCACGGCACCGCGACCACCTTCGCCGGCGCCAAGGCCATCGCCGACGAGATCGGCTACCCCGTCCTCGTACGCCCCTCGTACGTGCTCGGCGGCCGCGGCATGGAGATCGTCTACGACGAGGCCCGCCTGGAGTCGTACATCGCCGAGTCCACCGAGATCAGCCCCACCCGGCCGGTCCTGGTCGACCGCTTCCTCGACGACGCCATCGAGATCGACGTCGACGCCCTCTACGACGGCCACGAGCTCTACCTCGGCGGCGTCATGGAGCACATCGAGGAGGCCGGCATCCACTCCGGCGACTCGGCCTGCGCCCTGCCCCCGATCACCCTCGGCGGCTTCGACATCAAGCGCCTGCGCACCTCCACGGAGGCCATCGCCAAGGGCGTCGGCGTCCGCGGCCTGATCAACATCCAGTTCGCGATGGCCGGCGACATCCTCTACGTCCTGGAGGCCAACCCGCGCGCCTCCCGGACCGTCCCCTTCACCTCGAAGGCGACCGCCGTGCCGCTGGCGAAGGCCGCCGCCCGCATCTCGCTGGGCGCCACCATCGCCGAGCTGCGCGCCGAGGGCCTGCTCCCGAAGACCGGCGACGGCGGCACCCTGCCGCTCGACGCGCCGATCTCCGTCAAGGAGGCCGTGATGCCGTGGACGCGCTTCCGCGACATCCAGGGACGCGGTGTGGACACCATCCTCGGCCCGGAGATGCGCTCCACCGGCGAGGTCATGGGCATCGACTCCGTCTTCGGCACGGCGTACGCCAAGTCGCAGGCCGGAGCCTACGGCCCGCTGCCCACCAAGGGCCGCGCCTTCATCTCCGTCGCCAACCGCGACAAGCGCTCGATGATCTTCCCGGCGCGCGAGCTGGTCGCCCACGGCTTCGAGCTGATGGCCACCTCGGGCACGGCGGAGGTGCTCAAGCGCAACGGCATCAACGCCACCGTCGTGCGCAAGCAGTCCGAGGGCGAGGGCCCGAACGGCGAGAAGACGATCGTCCAGCTGATCCACGACGGCCAGGTCGACCTGATCGTCAACACCCCGTACGGCACCGGTGGCCGCCTCGACGGCTACGACATCCGTACGGCGGCGGTCGCCCGCTCCGTCCCGTGTCTCACCACGGTCCAGGCGCTCGCCGCCGCCGTCCAGGGCATCGAGGCGCTCGGCCACGGCGACGTCGGCGTCCGCTCGCTCCAGGAACACGCGGAGCACCTGACCGCGGCCCGCGACTAGCAACCCACGAGGGGGACACCGGAAACGGTGTCCCCCTCTTGCTGAGGACACCCACATGTACAAGTTCTTCTTCCGTCTGGTCTTCAAGCGGATGGACCCGGAGCAGGCCCACCACCTGGCCTTCCGCTGGATCCGCCTGGCCGCCCGCGTCCCGGTGCTCCGCACCTTCGTCGCCGCCGCCCTCGCCCCCCGGTACAGGGAGCTGCGCACCGAGGCGCTCGGCCTGCGCATGCACGGCCCCTTCGGCCTCGCCGCCGGCTTCGACAAGAACGCCGTCGCCATCGACGGCATGTCGATGCTCGGCTTCGACCACGTCGAGATCGGCACGGTCACCGGCGAGGCCCAGCCCGGCAACCCCAGGAAGCGCCTCTTCCGGCTGATCCCGGACCGTGCGCTCATCAACCGCATGGGCTTCAACAACGAGGGCTCCGCCGCCGTCGCCGAGCGCCTCCACGCGCGCGTGCCGGTCTTCAGGACCGTCGTGGGCGTCAACATCGGCAAGACCAAGGTCGTCCCGGAGGCCGAGGCCGCCGCCGACTACGTGAAGTCCACCGAGCGCCTCGCCCGGCACGCCGACTACCTCGTCGTCAACGTCTCCTCCCCGAACACCCCGGGGCTGCGCAACCTCCAGGCCACGGAGTCCCTGCGCCCGCTGCTCACCGCGGTACGGGAGGCGGCCGACCGCACGGTCACCGACCGCCGCGTCCCGCTCCTGGTCAAGATCGCCCCCGACCTGGCGGACGAGGACGTCGACGCCGTCGCCGACCTGGCCCTGGAGCTCGGACTCGACGGCATCATCGCCACCAACACCACCATCGCCCGCGAGGGCCTCGGCCTGAAGTCCGACCCGGCGCTGGTCAAGGAGACCGGCGGACTGTCCGGCGCCCCCGTCAAGGAGCGCTCCCTTGCGGTGCTCAGGCGCCTCCACGCGCGCGTGGGCGACCGACTCGTCCTCGTGGGCGTCGGCGGCATCGAGAACGCCGAGGACGCCTGGCAGCGCATCCTGGCCGGCGCCACCCTGATCCAGGGGTACAGCGCCTTCATCTACGAGGGCCCGTTCTACGCCCGGGCGATCCACAAGGGCCTCGCGGCGCGCCTCGCCGCCTCCCCGTACGCCACCCTCGCCGAGGCCGTCGGCGCCGACTCCCGAAAGGCCACGCAGTGACTCTCTCCTTCGGCACCCGGCTGCGCACCGCCATGGACGAGCGGGGCCCGCTCTGCGTCGGCATCGACCCGCACGCCGCCCTGCTGGCCTCCTGGGGCCTGGACGACGACATCGCGGGCCTGGAGCGCTTCTCCCGTACGGTCGTCGAGGCCCTGGCCGACCAGGTCGCCGTCTTCAAGCCGCAGGCGGCCTTCTTCGAGCGCTTCGGCTCCAAGGGCCTCGCGGTCCTGGAGCGGACCGTCGCGGACGCGCGGGCGGCGGGCACGCTGGTCGTCATGGACGCCAAGCGCGGCGACATCGGCTCCACCATGGCCGCGTACGCCGAAGCCTTCCTCCGCAAGGACTCCCCGCTCTTCTCGGACGCGCTCACGGTCTCGCCGTACCTCGGCTACGGCTCCCTGAAGCCGGCCGTCGACCTGGCGCGGGAGTCCGGCGCGGGCCTCTTCGTCCTGGCCCTCACCTCCAACCCGGAGGGCGCGGAGGTCCAGCGGGCCGTCCGCGAGGACGGGCGCACCATCGGCGCGACCATGCTGGCCCACCTCGCCGAGGAGAACGCGGGGGAGACCCCCATGGGCTCCTTCGGCGCGGTGGTCGGTGCCACGCTGGGCGACCTGTCCTCGTTCGACCTGGACATCAACGGTCCGCTCCTGGCCCCCGGCCTCGGCGCGCAGGGCGCGACCCCGGCCGACCTCCCCGCGGTCTTCGGCGCCGCGGTCCGCAACGTGGTCCCCAACGTCAGCCGGGGCGTCCTGAAGCACGGTCCGGACACCGCCGCCCTGCGCTCCTCGGCGGAGCGCTACGCGACCGAAATCCGCGAGGCCGTCGCCGTCTGACCGGCTTCCCGGCCAATCCGCAGGTGAGAGCCGTCTCACTCCTTGACAAGATCCTTACCCAAAACCCGGTTGTTATGCCGGAAAAGTCCTGGTCGGTCGATGCTGACCAGGACTTTTCGCTTGTTCTCGCTGACTGGAGAGACATTGGCCGCTAGTCTCCGGGGCAGAGTCGGCGTTCAACGTCACATGCGTTGGTCGCTGCTCATGGTGTGGGGCGACCACGTTCCTCACCGGTCCGTATCCGACAGTTCGACATCCGAGGTGACGTAGGCGTGGCTCTTCCGCCCCTTACCCCTGAACAGCGCGCAGCCGCGCTCGAAAAGGCCGCCGCGGCTCGCCGGGAGCGGGCCGAGGTCAAGAATCGACTCAAGCACTCCGGCGCCTCCCTCCACGAGGTGATCAAGAGTGGCCAGGAGAACGACGTCATCGGCAAGATGAAGGTCTCCGCGCTGCTCGAGTCCCTCCCCGGCGTGGGCAAGGTCCGCGCCAAGCAGATCATGGAGCGACTCGGCATCTCCGAGAGCCGGCGCGTGCGCGGGCTCGGTTCCAACCAGATCGCCTCCCTGGAGCGCGAGTTCGGCAGCACCGGCGCCTGAGACGGGACCGCCGTCCCAGGCACCCCCGCAAAGCTGGAATAATCGCTGCATGGCAGCAGAGGTACGTCCGCGGCTGACCGTGCTCTCCGGCCCCTCCGGGGTGGGTAAGAGCACGGTCGTCGCTCATATGCGCAAGGTCCACCCCGAGGTCTGGCTCTCGGTGTCGGCCACGACACGAAAGCCGCGCCCCGGCGAGAAGCACGGTGTCCAGTACTTCTTCGTCACGGACGACGAATTCGACAAGCTGGTCGCCAACGGGGAACTCCTCGAATGGGCCGAGTTCGCGGGCAACCGCTACGGCACGCCGCGCGCCGCGGTCCTGGAGCGACTGGAGGCCGGCGAGCCGGTCCTCCTGGAGATCGACCTCCAGGGCGCCCGGCAGGTCAAGGAGTCCATGCCGGACTCGCAGCTGGTCTTCCTGGCCCCGCCGAGCTGGGACGAGCTCGTCCGCCGGCTCACCGGCCGGGGGACCGAGTCGCCCGAGGTCATCGAGCGCCGGCTGGAGGCCGCCAAGATCGAACTGGCCGCCGAGACGGAGTTCGACACCACCCTGGTCAACACCTCCGTCGAGGACGTGGCGCGTGAGCTGCTAGCCTTGATGAACGTTGTTTGATCTTTTTCTGATCACCTGGATCTGATCATCCCGATCAGCTCACCCAGAAGTTTCTTCGGAAGGCTAGAGCGTGTCCTCTTCCATCACCGCGCCCGAGGGCATCATCAACCCGCCGATCGACGAGCTGCTCGAGGCCACCGACTCGAAGTACAGCCTCGTGATCTACGCGGCCAAGCGCGCGCGTCAGATCAACGCGTACTACTCGCAGCTCGGCGAGGGCCTGCTCGAGTACGTCGGCCCCCTCGTCGACACGCACGTCCACGAGAAGCCGCTCTCGATCGCCCTGCGCGAGATCAACGCGGGTCTGCTGACCTCCGAGGCCATCGAGGGCCCGGCGCAGTAAGCACGCCAGAACGTAACGTTCGTCACCACAGGCCCGGCGGAACATCCGCCGGGCCTGTGGTGTCTCATGGAGTCGTACGCATCCGAGTGCGGGGAGTGGCAGTGGTGACGAAGCCGAAGGTCGTTCTGGGGGTCAGCGGTGGCATCGCCGCCTACAAGGCCTGCGAGCTGCTCCGGCGGCTGACCGAGTCCGGCCACGACGTACGCGTCGTGCCGACCGACTCCGCCCTGAACTTCGTCGGCGCCGCCACCTGGTCCGCCCTCTCGGGCAACCCCGTCTCCACCGAGGTGTGGGAGTCCGTCCACGAGGTCCCGCACGTCCGGATCGGGCAGGCCGCCGACCTCGTCGTCGTGGCCCCCGCCACCGCCGACATGCTCGCCAAGGCCGCCCACGGCCTCGCCGACGACCTCCTGACGAACACCCTGCTCACCGCCCGCTGTCCGGTCGTCTTCGCCCCGGCGATGCACACCGAGATGTGGGAGCACCCCGCCACCCAGGAGAACGTGGCCACGCTGCGCCGGCGCGGTGCCGTCGTCATCGAGCCGGCCGTCGGGCGGCTGACCGGCGTCGACACCGGCAAGGGCCGGCTGCCGGACCCCGTCGAGATCTTCGAGGTCTGCCGGCGGATCCTCGCGCGCGGCACGGCCGCCCCCGATCTCGCCGGCCGCCATGTCGTGGTCAGCGCGGGCGGCACCCGGGAGCCCCTCGACCCCGTCCGCTACCTGGGCAACCGCTCCTCCGGCAAGCAGGGCTACGCCCTGGCCAAGGCCGCCGCGGCCCGGGGCGCCCGGGTCACGCTCGTCGAGGCCAACACCGGCATCCCCGACCCGGCCGGGGTCGACGTCGTCCACGTCGGCACCGCCGTCCAGCTGCGCGAGGCCGTCCTCAAGGCGGCGGCCGACGCCGACGCCGTGGTCATGGCCGCCGCGGTCGCCGACTTCCGCCCCGCCGTCTACGCCACCGGCAAGATCAAGAAGCGGGACGACGTCGAGGCGCCGGTCGTCGAGCTGGTCCGCAACCCCGACATCCTCGCCGAGATCTCCGCCGAGCGCGCCCTGCCCGGCCAGGTGGTCGTGGGCTTCGCCGCCGAGACGGACGACGTGATCGCCAACGGCCGCGAGAAGCTCCGCCGCAAGGGCTGCGACCTGTTGGTCGTCAACGAGGTGGGGGAGCGCAAGACCTTCGGCTCCGAGGAGAACGAGGCTGTGATCCTCGCCTCCGACGGCTCCGACACGCCCGTACCGTACGGACCGAAGGAAGCCCTCGCGGAGACGGTCTGGGACCTCGTCGCACCCCGTCTGCGGTCCGTTCCCGGGCAGAATCCGGGGAAATCTCACCAGCGGCCGGAATTCACCGTCCCGGGCGAGTGAATTCCCCGGAATACCGCTCCAGCAGGCCGATCCGCGCGGGTGCGCGGGAAGCCGTCCGGGCCGGATCCGGTGGGCGCAGGGCTCCCACCTTGCGAGACACCTGGCCCAATGCCCGACCACGCCCGATAGACTGTTCTTGGTACGACGCGGGGCGCAGCCCCCTGCCGTCCGACATTGTTCAGCCAGCAGCCGCTGCAACCCCAGGGAGCATTGTGTCCCGTCGTCTGTTCACTTCGGAGTCCGTGACCGAAGGTCACCCCGACAAGATCGCTGACCAGATCAGCGACACCATTCTCGATGCGCTGCTCCGCGAGGACCCCACCTCCCGCGTCGCCGTCGAGACGCTGATCACCACCGGCCTCGTGCACGTCGCCGGTGAGGTCACCACGAAGGCGTGGGCCGACATCCCCACCCTCGTACGGAACAAGATCCTCGAGATCGGGTACGACTCCTCGAAGAAGGGCTTCGACGGCGCGTCCTGCGGCGTCTCGGTCTCCATCGGGTCGCAGTCCCCGGACATCGCGCAGGGCGTCGACACGGCGTACGAGAAGCGCGTCGAGGGCGACGAGGACGAGCTCGACAAGCAGGGCGCCGGCGACCAGGGCCTGATGTTCGGCTACGCGTCGGACGAGACCCCGGAGCTGATGCCGCTCCCGATCTACCTGGCGCACCGCCTCTCCCGCCGTCTGACCGAGGTCCGCAAGAACGGGACCATCCCGTACCTGCGCCCCGACGGCAAGACCCAGGTCACCATCGAGTACGACGGCGACAAGGCCGTCCGTCTCGACACGGTCGTGGTCTCCTCCCAGCACGCCTCGGACATCGACCTCGAGTCGCTGCTCGCGCCCGACATCCGCGAGTTCGTCGTCGAGCACGTCCTGAAGCAGCTCGTCGAGGACGGCATCAAGCTGGACGTCGACGGCTACCGCCTCCTGGTCAACCCGACCGGCCGCTTCGAGATCGGCGGCCCGATGGGCGACGCCGGCCTCACCGGCCGCAAGATCATCATCGACACCTACGGCGGCATGGCCCGTCACGGCGGCGGCGCCTTCTCGGGCAAGGACCCGTCCAAGGTCGACCGCTCGGCCGCCTACGCCATGCGCTGGGTCGCCAAGAACGTCGTGGCCGCCGGCCTCGCCTCGCGCTGCGAGGTCCAGGTCGCGTACGCGATCGGCAAGGCGGAGCCCGTCGGCCTCTTCGTCGAGACCTTCGGCACGAACACGGTCGAGACCGAGAAGATCGAGAACGCCATCGGCGAGGTCTTCGACCTCCGCCCGGCCGCGATCATCCGCGACCTCGACCTGCTCCGCCCGATCTACGCCCAGACCGCGGCGTACGGCCACTTCGGCCGCGAGCTCCCCGACTTCACCTGGGAGCGCACGGACCGTGTGGACGCGCTGAAGAAGGCCGCGGGCCTGTAAGGCGCCGACGAGACACGAGGCGGAAGCCCGGCACCCCTGGGGGAGCCGGGCTTCCGCGCGTCCGGCCCGGGCCGGGTGTCGGTGCGGTCTGGTAGGTATGTGGCTGTGAGCAGCGAGAACGAGACGCCCGAGGGTGCGGCCGGTGAGTCGCACGAGCAGCTCGCGCTCATTCGGGAGTCCGTACGGAAGGCGAAGGTGCCGCGGGCCAAGCCGCGGACGTGGCGGGGGG
Organism: Streptomyces sp. Je 1-79; assembly: GCF_025195125.1. Classification (GTDB taxonomy): domain Bacteria; phylum Actinomycetota; class Actinomycetes; order Streptomycetales; family Streptomycetaceae; genus Streptomyces. The sequence goes on along the minus strand of NZ_JAMGSL010000019.1, from coordinate 103,254 downwards.
CCGCGCTGGCCAGGGAGCTGCCCGTCGCGCGGGTGGTGGTCAACAAGGGGGTGCTCCATCTCGACCAGTTCTTCGACTACGCCGTGCCCGAGGAGCTGGACGCCGTCGCGCAGCCCGGGGTGCGGGTGCGGGTGCGGTTCGGGGCCGGGGCGCACCAGGTCCGCGACGGGCGGCGCGAGGGCGGGCGGCTGATCGACGGGTTCCTCGTCGAGCGGCGGGCAGAGTCGGACTACAAGGGGGCGCTGGCCGCGCTCGCCGACGTCGTCTCCCCGGAGCCGGTGCTGAGCGCCGAGCTCCTGGGGCTCGCGCGGGCGGTGGCCGACCGGTACGCGGGAAGCCTGGCCGACGTCCTCCAGCTCGCCGTACCGCCCCGTAGCGCGCGGGCGGAGGGGAAGGCGTCCCCGGAGCCGCTGCCGCCTCCCGCCGCGCCGGAGGCGGGCAGCTGGTCGCGGTACGAACGCGGGCCCGGCTTCCTGGAGGCCCTGGCCCGCGGCGGTGCCCCGCGCGCGGTGTGGAACGCGCTGCCGGGCCCGTACTGGGCCGAGGAACTGGCCCGGGCCGTCGGCGCCACGCTCGCCTCCGGGCGGGGCGCCCTGGTCGTCGTACCCGACGGGCGCGCCGCGGGGCGCGTGGACGCGGCCCTGGCGGCGCTCCTGGGGCCCGGACGGCACGCGCTGCTCACGGCGGAGACCGGACCGGAGAAGCGGTACGCCCAGTGGCTCGCGGTACGGCGGGGCTCGGTGCGGGCGGTCGTGGGCACACGGGCGGCGATGTTCGCGCCCGTCCGCGACCTCGGGCTCGTCGCGATCTGGGACGACGGCGACGGCAGCCACAGCGAGCCGCACGCCCCGCAGCCCCACGCGCGCGACGTCCTGCTGCTGCGCGCCGCCCACGACCGGTGCGCGTTCCTGCTCGGCTCCACCAGCTGCACCGTCGAGGCCGCCCAGCTCGTGGAGTCCGGGTGGGCCGCCCCGCTCGTCGCGGGCCGCGAACAGGTGCGGACCGCCGCCCCGCTCGTCCGGACCGTGGGGGACGAACTGCTCGCCCGCGACGAGGCGGCCAGGGCCGCCCGGCTGCCCTCCCTGGCCTGGGAGACCGTGCGGGAGGGCCTGAAGAGCGGCCCGGTGCTCGTCCAGGTGCCGCGCCGGGGTTACGTACCGAGGCTGGCGTGCGAGCGCTGCCGGACGCCCGCCCGCTGCCGGCACTGCGCCGGGCCCCTGGAGGCGCCCGAGCAGCAGGAGCTGCGGTGCGGCTGGTGCGGGCGGGGCGCCCCGGACTGGCACTGCGTGGAGTGCGGCTCGACGCGGCTGCGGGCCCAGATCGTGGGCGCGCGCCGCACGGCGGAGGAGCTGGGCCGGGCGTTCCCCGCGGTGCCGGTACGGACCTCGGGGCGGGACCACATCCTGGACACCGTGCCCGGGCGGCCCGCGCTGGTGGTCTCCACGCCGGGAGCGGAACCGGTCGCCGAGGGCGGTTACGCGGCGGCGCTCCTCCTCGACGGCTGGGCGATGCTCGGCCGCCCCGACCTGCGCGCGGGCGAGGAGGCGCTACGGCGCTGGATCGACGCGGCCTCGCTGGTACGGGGGCAGGGGGAGGGCGGCACGGTGGTGGTGGTCGCGGAACCCACGCTGCGGCCGGTGCAGGCGCTGGTGCGCTGGGACCCGGTCGGCCACGCCCAGCGCGAGCTGGCGGAGCGGGCGGAGCTGGGATTCCCGCCGGTCTCCCGGATGGCGGCGGTCTCCGGCCCGCCGGAGGCGGTCGTGGCCTTCCTCGGCGCGGCCGAACTCCCGGGCGACGCGGAGGTGCTGGGCCCGGTCCCGCTCCCCGTGGTCCGCCCGGGCGGACCACGCCGCCCGGGCGACACCCCGCCGGGGGAGCAGTGGGAGCGAGCGCTCGTCCGCGTCCTGCCGGGCAACGGGTCGGCGCTGGCGGCGGCCTTGAAGAAGGCCCAGGCGGCGCGGCTGGCCCGGGGCGGCGGGGAGCCGGTCAGGGTCCGGGTGGACCCCCCGGACATCGGCTGACCCACCACCCGTTGTGGGCGATTCCGCAGGGCGGAACCGTCGCCCACGACGGGGTGGGCACGTGCGGCGTGCGTCAGCCGTTGCGGGGGCCGGGGAAGGCCGGGGGGCGGGGGTCCTCGCGGAGCGCGGACGGAGACGCGGTGGCGGGCTGCGGCGGCATCGTGCGGGCCGGCGGCACCACCGGAAGCGTGCGGGTCGGGCCCGGCTCCGGCGCGCGCTCCTGCTCCACGACGGCGCCCGGCTGCGGCGCGCGCCGCGAGCCGTAGCGGCGGTGGACGGCCTGCTTCGTGACCCCGAGCGCCGAGCCCACCGCGTCCCATGAGAACCCGAGCGAGCGGTCGAAGTCGACCGCCGCCGTCACCAGCGTCTCGACACTGTCCCGCAGCTCCTGGGCGAGCCGGACCGTCGGCGCGGGCGCCCGTCCGTAGACGACGAAGCCCGTCGAGGGGCCGGAGCGGCGCGGGCGGTAGACATTGCCCAACTGGGCCGTGAGCGTGCGCAGTGCGTCGACCTGGCGCCGGACCCGCTCGATGTCTCGCACCAACAGGTGCAGACTCGCCCGGGCTTGGGCGTCGTGGGCTGCGTGGTCGGCCATGTGGAAGCCTCTCGAACCGGCGTGTAAAAGGGTCGGGCCACGACGAGGGGGCGGGCCCGCTTCGGTCAATCTCTCTTGACCAACGCGCTACCCGTGGTTGGGTCACGCTGAAGGGGCGTACACGCATATGCGTGGGGCGCTCGGCGCCACGTACGCCCCCTCGTGGCCCGGCCCCTAGACTGGTGTGCTGCCCTCCCCCGAGCTCTCGGCTGCGCTCGAGCAGGGAGGTACCCCATCGCCCCGAGACGCGAGGTTTTTCCGAGTGAAGCTGGTCTTCGCAGGCACCCCCGAGGTCGCCGTGCCCGCCCTGGACGCCCTGCTCGCCTCCGGCCGACACGAGGTGACGGCCGTCGTCACCCGCCCCGACGCCCCCGCGGGCCGCGGCCGTCACCTGGTGGCGAGCCCGGTCGCCGAGCGGGCCGAGGCGGCCGGGATCGAGATCCTCAAGCCGGCGAGGCCGCGGGACGAGGCGTTCCTCGCGCGGCTGCGCGAGATCGCCCCGGACTGCTGCCCGGTCGTCGCCTACGGCGCGCTGCTCCCCAAGGCCGCCCTCGACATCCCGGCCCAGGGCTGGGTCAATCTGCACTTCTCGCTGCTGCCGGCCTGGCGCGGCGCGGCGCCCGTGCAGCACGCCGTCATGGCGGGCGACGAGGTGACGGGCGCGTCGACGTTCCAGATCGAGGAGGGGCTCGACTCCGGACCGGTCTACGGCGTGATCACCGAGGACGTCCGCCCCACCGACACCAGTGGCGACCTGCTCACCCGGCTCGCGTTCGCGGGCGCCGGGCTGCTCGCCGCGACCATGGACGGCATCGAGGACGGCACCCTGAAGGCCGTCCCGCAGCCGGCCGACGGCATCACTCTGGCGCCCAAGATCCAGGTCGAGGACGCGCACGTGGACTGGAGGGCCCCGGCGCTGCGCGTGGACCGCGTGGTGCGCGGCTGCACGCCCGCCCCGGGCGCGTGGACCGTGTTCCGCGGCGAGCGCCTCAAGCTGATCCAGGCCGCGCTCGTCCCCGACCGTACGGACCTCGCCCCCGGCGAGCTCGCGGCGGGCAAGAACAACGTCCACGTCGGCACCGGTTCGCACGCCGTCGAGCTGCTCTGGGTCCAGCCGCAGGGCAAGAAGCCGATGAAGGCCGCCGACTGGGCCCGCGGCGTCCGCATCGCCCCGGGCGAGCGGGTCGGCATCTGACGCTCCTGGGCCCCGCGCCTCGTGTCCCCACGCTCCTTGGCCCCGCCGGTCGGCGTCTGACGCTCCTGGCCCCGCGCCTCGTGTTCTGCCCGCCCCCGCACGCCGCGGAGGGCGGGGGCGGGCGGGCGTTCTCGGTGTGCGGACCGGGGTGTTTTCGGCGTGGGGGCGCGGCGGACGTAGGCTGAGGGGGTTCGACCTCGTCATTCCTCACGCGGAGCACCTTTTGAGCGAGCAGGCACGTCGCCGTCCCCCCAAGCCGTACCGGCGTCCCCAGAAGGACCCCGTCCGGATCCTGGCCTTCGAGGCGCTGAGGGCGGTCGACGAGCGGGACGCCTACGCGAACCTCGTCCTGCCGCCCCTGCTCAAGAAGGCCCGCGAGAAGGACGGCTTCGACGGCCGTGACGCCGCGCTCGCGACCGAGCTGGTCTACGGCACCCTGCGGCGCCAGGGCACCTACGACGCCATCGTGTCGGCCTGTATCGACCGGCCGCTGCGGGAGGTCGACCCGCCCGTCCTCGACGTCCTCTCGCTCGGCGCGCACCAGCTCCTCGGTACCCGCATCCCGACCCACGCCGCCGTGTCGGCCAGCGTGGAGCTGGCGCGGGTGGTGCTCGGCGACGGACGGGCCAAGTTCGTGAACGCCGTTCTGCGGAAGATCTCGCAGCACGACCTCGACACCTGGGTGGAGCAGGTCGCGCCGCCCTACGAGGACGACGCCGAGGACCACCTCGCGGTCGTCCACTCCCACCCCCGCTGGGTCGTCTCGGCGCTCTGGGACGCCCTCGGCGGCGGCCGGGCCGGGATCGAGGACCTCCTGGAGGCGGACAACGAGCGGCCCGAGGTCACGCTCGTGGCCAGGCCGGGGCGCGCCACCACCGACGAGCTCACCGGCGAGGACACGCTGCCCGGCCGCTGGTCGCCCTACGCGGTGCGGCTGGCCGAGGGCGGCGAGCCCGGGGCCATCGAGGCCGTCAAGGAGGGGCGGGCGGGCGTCCAGGACGAGGGCAGCCAGCTGGTCGCCATCGCACTCGCCAACGCGCCACTGGAGGGCCGCGACGAGCGCTGGCTCGACGGTTGCGCCGGTCCCGGCGGCAAGGCCGCCCTGCTGGGCGCCCTGGCCGCGGAGCGCGGCGCCGCCCTGCTCGCCTCCGAGAAGCAGCCGCACCGCGCTCGTCTGGTCGAGCGCGCGCTGGCCGGCAACCCCGGCCCGTACCAGGTCATCGCCGCCGACGGCACCCGCCCGCCGTGGCTTCCCGGCTCCTTCGACCGGGTCCTCATGGACGTGCCCTGCTCGGGTCTCGGCGCCCTGCGCCGTCGTCCCGAGGCCCGCTGGCGCCGCCGGCCGGAGGACCTGGACGGCTTCGCCCCGCTCCAGCGCGGTCTGCTGCGCGAGGCGTTGTCGGCGGTCCGCGTCGGTGGAGTCGTCGGCTACGCGACCTGCTCGCCGCACCTCGCGGAGACCCGCGTGGTCGTCGAGGACGTCCTGAAGGGCCGCGGCGGCCCCGCGGTCGAGGCGGAGTGGATCGACGTCCGCCCGCTGATGCCCCAAGTCCCCGCGCTCGGCGAGGGCCCGGACGTCCAGCTGTGGCCGCACCTCCACGGCACGGACGCGATGTACCTGGCGCTGCTCCGCCGCACCGCCTGACGGCCGGATCGGGTCCCCGGGCCGTGCGGCCCGGGGCACGCGCGCCGTACGTCCGGACCGGACCCTGTCCGGCATGTGGACGGCGGATCGCGTGGAGCACGTGGGGCATCGGGCCCGAATCCGGTCCGAATCCGTACCGAACCCGCGCGGATCCGGGACCGAAACCGCTCTGCGGCAAAGAAGTGCCCAAGAACATGGCAGGCTTGGCACATGGCGCAGATCAACCCCAGCATCCTGTCCGCAGACTTCGCCCGCCTCGCCGAGGAGGCGAAGGCGGTCGACGGTGCCGACTGGCTGCATGTCGATGTCATGGACAACCACTTCGTGCCCAACCTGACGCTCGGCGTGCCGATCGTCGAGTCGCTCGCCCGGGCCACGGAGACGCCGCTGGACTGCCACCTCATGATCGAGGACCCCGACCGCTGGGCCCCGCAGTACGTGGAGGCCGGCGCCGGTTCCGTCACCTTCCACGTCGAGGCGGCCGCCGCCCCCGTGCGGCTGGCGCGCGAGATCCGGGCCAAGGGGGCGAGGGCGTCGATGGCCCTGAAGCCCGCGACGCCCATCGAGCCGTACGAGGACCTGCTCCCCGAGCTCGACATGCTGCTGATCATGACGGTCGAGCCGGGCTTCGGCGGGCAGGCCTTCCTCGACATCATGCTGCCCAAGATCCGTCGCACCCGTGAGCTCATCTCCAAGCACGGACTGGAGCTGTGGCTGCAGGTCGACGGCGGGGTCGCCGAATCCACCATCGAGCGGTGCGCCGAGGCCGGTGCCGACGTCTTCGTCGCGGGATCGGCGGTCTACGGCGCCCAGGACCCGGCCGAGGCCGTCCGCTCGCTGCGCGCGCAGGCCGAGTCCGCGACCGCCACGGCGGCGTGGGCCTGTGGCCACTGAGCCTCCGGCAGATGAACGCGGTCCGTCGGAGGGCCGACAGGACCGATCGTGACCCGCCGGATCTGACAGGATGAACGGCGAGTCCAGAGTGTGAACGACAGCAGCACGACGCGGCACGTGAGCAGCGGTACGTGAACAGAGCTAAGGAGATCGCGGTGGCGGGAATCTCGGCGGGACGGTCAGCCCTGCGGATGGGACCCGCGGAGCTGGTGCAGGCGGCGGCCATGGCGCGCCGTTTCTACCTCGAGGGCAAGTCCAAGATCCAGATCGCCGAGGAGTTCGGCGTGAGCCGCTTCAAGGTGGCCCGGGTCCTGGAGACCGCGCTCGAACGCGACCTCGTACGGATCGAGATCCGCGTCCCGGCCGAGCTGGACGCGGAGCGCTCGGACGCGCTCCGTGCCCGCTACGGGCTCCGCCACGCCGTCGTCGTCGAGTCCCCGGCGGAGGGCGAGGACGAGTCGCCCGACCCCGAGAACCTCGGCGAGGTCGCGGCCGACCTGCTCGGCGAGCTGGTCAACGAGGGCGACGTCCTGGGCCTGGCCTGGGGCCGCTCGACCATCCACATGGCCGCCGCCCTCGACCGGCTGCCCCCGTGCACGGTCGTCCAGCTCACCGGTGTGTACGACGCCGGGACCGCCGAGCGCGGCTCGGTCGAGGCGGTACGCCGGGCCGCGCAGGTCTCCGGCGGCGAGGCGCACCCCATCTACGCGCCGATGCTGCTGCCCGACCCCGCCACGGCGGCCGCGCTGCGCAACCAGACGGGCATCGCGCGTGCCTTCGAGTACTTCGACAAGGTCACCGTCGCCTGTGTCTCCATCGGCTCCTGGGAGCCGGGCATCTCGACCGTGCACGACATGCTCACGGACGAGGAGCGTGCCCACTACGCCTCCCTCGGCGTCGCCGCCGAGATGTCCGCACACCTCTTCGACGCCGACGGGCGCCGGGTGGGGCGGGACCTGGGCGAGCGCTGCATCACGGTCGAGGCGGACCGGCTGCGCCGGATCCCCGAGGTCGTGGCGATCGCGGGCGGCCAGCGCAAGGCGGCGGCGATCGGTGCGGTGCTCCGCTCCGGACTCGTCACCAGCCTCGTGACCGACCGCGCGGCGGCCGACTACCTCCTCACCGAGTCCGCGCCCGGCCCGCGCCCCGCGCTGGAGCGGAAGGACCCGGACGGCGTCTGACGCCGCCGCTGCCGCCGCGCGCGGCCTCGGACCGGGCGTCCGGCGCCGCCTGCGCGGGACCCGGACCGGCGGGGCCCGCGCCGGTATCGTCAGGACATGCTGCCCCGGACACTCCGCGCGCTCCTCGCGCTCGTGCTGTGCGTCACGGCACTCGCCGGCTGCTCCACCGCGGCCGGTGACGGCGCCCCCGCCCCCACCGGTTCCTCCGGGCTGGAGACCGTCCGGGTCGACGACCTGCCCGCCGAGGCACGGGCGACCCTGGAACTCATCGAGCGCGGCGGGCCCTTCCCGTACGAGAAGGACGGCGCGACCTTCTCCAACTTCGAGCGGATCCTGCCGCGGCAGCAGCGCGGCCACTACCGCGAGTACACCGTCCGCACCCCCGGCGCGGACGACCGCGGCGCACGGCGCCTCGTCATCGGGCGGGACGGCGAGATCTTCTACACCGACGACCACTACGAGAGCTTCCGCGAGGTGGTACCCGATGACGCTCGATGACGCGCTCGTCCTCGACCTGAGCGGGATCGTGGACAAGGCCGGGTTCATGGACCGCTGCGCCGCCGCCCTCGGGCTTCCCGGCTGGTTCGGACGGAACTGGGACGCCCTCGCCGACTGCCTGACGGATCTCCCCGGGCCGGTGGCCGTCGTCGTCACCGGCTGGCAGGGCTACGCCGAGGCCAGGCCGCGCGACTGGGAGACCGCGCGCGACGTCTTCGCCACGGCGTCCGACACCAGCCCCACCGGCCTCACCGTCCTCCTCGCTCTTGGAGGAAACGACAAGACGGGTGCCGCAAGCCTCGGATGAATCGCCTGGGACTGGTATTCGTACTGGCGTGGGACAATGAACTACGTGCTTTTTCCCCTGGCTGAAATGCCTAGGGGCCGATCCGAACGACTGGGATGTCAGCACGTGCGTTTCCTCAATGACGTCAAGCCGCCCTACGACCTGACGTATGACGACGTCTTCATGGTGCCGAGCCGCTCGGCCGTGGGTTCCCGCCAGGCCGTGGACCTCGCCTCGCCGGACGGTACCGGCACGACGATCCCGCTGGTCGTCGCCAACATGACCGCGATCGCCGGCCGCCGTATGGCCGAGACCGTCGCCCGCCGCGGTGGCCTCGTGGTCATCCCCCAGGACATCCCGATCGAGGTCGTCACCGACGTCATCTCGTGGGTCAAGAGCCGCCACCACGTCCTGGACACCCCGATCGTCCTCGCGCCGCACCAGACCGTCGCCGACGCGCTCTCGCTGCTGCCCAAGCGGGCGCACGACGCCGCCGTCGTCGTCGACGAGGACCGCCGCCCGGTCGGTGTGGTCACCGACGCCGACCTGTCCGGCGTGGACCGCTTCACCCAGCTCTCCGAGGTCATGTCGAAGGACCTGCTGCTCCTCGACGCCGACATCGAGCCGCGCGACGCGTTCAACACCCTCGACCACGCCAACCGCCGCTACGCCCCGGCCGTGGACAAGGACGGCCGCCTGGTCGGCATCCTGACCCGCAAGGGCGCCCTGCGGGCGACCCTGTACACCCCGGCGACCGACGCCGACGGCAAGCTGCGCATCGCCGCCGCCGTCGGCATCAACGGCGACTTCGTGGGCAAGGCCAAGCAGCTCCTCGACGCGGGCGTCGACACGCTCGTCATCGACACGGCGCACGGCCACCAGGAGTCGATGATCGCCGCGATCAAGGCCGTCCGCGGCCTCGACCCGCACGTCCCGATCGTCGCCGGCAACATCGTCGCCGCCGAGGGCGTGCGCGACCTCGTCGAGGCCGGCGCGGACATCATCAAGGTCGGCGTGGGCCCCGGCGCCATGTGCACCACGCGCATGATGACCGGTGTCGGCCGCCCGCAGTTCTCCGCCGTCCTGGAGTGCGCCGCCGAGGCGAAGAAGTACGGCAAGCACGTCTGGGCCGACGGTGGCGTCCGGCACCCGCGTGACGTCGCCATGGCGCTCGCCGCCGGCGCGTCCAACGTGATGATCGGCTCGTGGTTCGCCGGGACGTACGAGTCCCCGGGCGACCTCCAGCACACCGCGGACGGGCGTCCGTACAAGGAGTCCTTCGGCATGGCCTCGGCCCGCGCCGTGCAGAACCGCACGAGCGAGGAGTCGGCCTACGACCGCGCCCGCAAGGGCCTCTTCGAGGAGGGCATCTCGACCTCCCGGATGTTCCTCGACCCGGCCCGCCCGGGCGTCGAGGACCTGATCGACTCGATCATCGCGGGCGTCCGCTCCTCCTGCACCTACGCGGGTGCGGGCTCGCTGGCCGAGTTCGAGGAGAAGGCCGTGATCGGCATCCAGAGCGCCGCCGGTTACGCCGAGGGCAAGCCGCTGCACGCCAGCTGGAACTAGCCGGTCGTACGAAGGCCCCCGCGAGGCGACTCGCGGGGGCCTTCGTCGTTCCGTACGGGCTACGAGCTACGGGCCCCGGCGCCGTACGAGCGGCTCTCACCGGGGTACGTACGGCCTCAGCGCGTCCGCGACCGCCGAGGCCATCCGGGCGTGGCCGCGGTCGTTGGGGTGCAGGCCGTCCGCCAGGTCCTCGGCATCGATCAGGGGGCGCCCGGAGAGCACGAGCAGCCGCCTGTCGCCCTCCGCCGCCAGGTCGCGGCCCGCGTCCTCCATGGCCGTGCGCAGGTCCTCCAGGGTGGCTCCCAGGGCATTGGGGGCGGTCTCGGCCTCCGGCCGCAGCACGGGGGAGAGGATCAGCAGCGGGGCGTCCGGGTGGCCCCGGCGCACCAGGCCGACGTACGCCCGCACCGTCTCGTACAGCCACCCCGCCGAACTGGGCGCCTTGGACCAGCAGTTGGTGCCGAAGGCCAGGGTGACGAGCGACCCCGGGAGGCTTGCGAGCTGCTCGGCGAGGGGGAGCTCCCCGCGCGCCCCGCCCGCGAAGCCGAGGTTGACCGTGTCCAGCCCGAGCGCCCGCCCGGCCGTCGCCGGCCAGGAGTGGGCGGGCCGGGTCGACCACCAGCCCTCGGTGATCGAGTCGCCGTGCACGAGCCAGCGCGGCCGCCGGGGGGCGGGCGAGAGGGAGCCGTCGCACGCTTGCAGCCCGAGCACCACCGGCGCCTGGCTCTCCGGCAGGTGGACGGCGAACGTCCCTCCGTCGGGAGGGAGTTCGAGGGTGACCGTCGCCTCCTCGGCCGGCTCCGTGAAGCTCTCGCCCACGCACCGGCCGTCCCGCCACAGCGCGAAACAGTGCCGCAGGGCCCGCATCGCGTCCCCCGACCCCGGCACGGCCGCGCGGTAGCGCAGCTCGACCGCCCGGGTGCCGGGCGCGGCCACGAACTCCACCCGTACGCCGATGGGCAGCGCGGCCCGCTCGGCGGTGTCCCAGGGCAGCCGGGCCAGGTCGGCGGGGTCGGCGCGGACCGCACGGCCGGCGTCGAGCCAGGCCGTGCCGCGCAGATAGGGAGTGGGGTCCAGCCAGCCCACCGAAGCCTCCGATCGAGGTGACGCAGCGGGCTCGCAGATTCGGTCATCGCGCACGAGGAGTCAATGCGCACGCCGCGAGTGCTTCACACCCCGCTTCTCGCCCCAATGTGCCGATTCATGCGGTGGGGCGCAATGTTTCCTCGCCTGGACCCCAAGAGCGCAATGATCATCTGCTGGTGCGCAACAACCCTGCATTACGAGCGCGAAGTGCGGGGGCTTAGGCTCGTGCCTCGTACCAGGAGTGGCGGCGACCGCCTGCTCGGCGGTTCCCCCTCCCTCGCGGGCCGGCTCGTCCTGCCCGCGTACCGCCGTGGTCGTCGCATTTCGACAGGCAGCGATCAAGGAGCCTCCGCAGTGCTGGATCAAGGCACAGCCTCACCGGCCACCGAGCCGACCGTCCCCAAGACCTCCGGGCTCTCCGCCCTGACCCGGCGCAAGCCGGTAGAACGCCTGGTCGCCGAGGGTGGCCAGGGCGAGGGCGGCTCGCTCAGGCGCACGCTCTCGATGTGGCAGCTGACCATGATCAGCATCGGCGCCACGCTCGGCACCGGCATCTTCGTCGTCCTCGGCGACGCCGTTCCGAAGGCCGGCCCCGCGGTCACGATCGCCTTCGTCATCGCCGGTCTCACGGCGCTCTTCTCCGCCCTCTCGTACGCCGAGCTGGCGGGCTCCATACCGGTCGCCGGCTCCTCGTACTCGTATGCGTACGCAACGATGGGTGAACTCGTCGCCTGGGTCTGCGGCTGGTGCCTGGTCCTGGAGTACGGCGTGTCCGTCGCCGCCGTGGCGGTCGGCTGGGGCGAGTACCTCAACGAGCTGCTCGACGGCACGATCGGCGTCACCATCCCCGACGTGCTCTCCTCGGCACCCGGTGAGGGCGGCATCATCAACCTGCCGGGCCTGATCGTCGTGCTGCTCGCGATGGTCTTCCTGCTCGGCGGCGCCCGCGAGTCCGCCTTCGTCAACACCGTCATGGTGTTCGTGAAGATCGCCGCGCTCGTGCTCTTCTGCGCCATCGGCTTCATGGGCTTCAAGTCCGGCAACTACGCCGACTTCATGCCGCTCGGGATGGCCGGCGTCAGCGCCGCCGGCGCGAGCCTCTTCTTCTCCTACATCGGCTTCGACGCCGCCTCGACCGCCGGCGAGGAGGCGAAGGACCCGAAGCGCGACCTCCCGCGCGCGATCATGCTCTCGCTGCTCATCGTCACCGTCCTCTACGTCCTGGTCGCGGCCGTCGCCGTCGGCGCCTGGAACTGGACGGACTTCGAGGGCTCCGAGGCCCCGCTCGCCGCGATCATGAACGACGTGAGCGGTCAGAAGTTCTGGGGCACCCTGCTCGCCGCCGGCGCGGTCATCTCGATCGCCAGCGTCGTGCTGACCGTCCTCTACGGCCAGACCCGCGTGCTCTTCGCGATGTCCCGCGACGGCCTCGTGCCCAAGGTCTTCGGCAAGGTCAGCGGCAAGACCGGCACCCCGCGCGTGAACACCGTGATCGTGTCGCTCTTCTGCGGCGCCCTCGCCTCCGTCATCCCCCTCGGCAAGCTCGTCGACGCCACCAGCATCGGCACCCTGTTCGCCTTCGCCCTGGTCAACATCGCGGTGATCGTGCTGCGCCGCTCCCGGCCCACCATGGACCGCACCTTCCGCGTGCCGCTCGGCTGGACCTTCCCGATCCTCGGCTTCGGTTTCTGCGTGTACAACATGTTCAGCCTCGACTCGATCACCTGGGTGGTCTTCGGTTGCTGGATGGCCGCGGGCCTCGTGTTCTACTTCCTGTACGGCATGCGCCGCTCCCGCCTGGCCACCGACATCGTGGTCTCCGACGCAGAGAAGTGATCCACCCGTAGTGCGACTCAACGACCTCGACGAACGCATCGTCCACGCCCTCGCGGAGGACGCCCGCCGCTCGTACGCCGACATCGGCTCGCTCGTCGGTCTGTCCGCGCCCGCCGTCAAGCGGCGCGTGGACCGGCTGCGGGCCGAGGGCGCCATCACCGGATTCACCGTACGGGTGGACCCGGCGGCGCTCGGCTGGGAGACCGAGGGGTTCGTCGAGATCTACTGTCGCCACAACACCTCGCCCAACGACATCCGGCGAGGTCTGGAGCGCTACCCCGAGGTGGTGTCCGCGTCGACCGTCACCGGCGACGCGGACGCCGTCGTCCAGGTCTTCGCCTCCGACATGCGCCACTTCGAACGCGTCCTTGAGCGGATCGCGGGCGAGCCGTTCGTGGAGCGCACCAAGTCGGTCCTGGTGCTGTCGCCGCTGCTGCGGCGCTTCTCCTCCGGCTCGCCCGCCTAGGGCGTGTTTCGCCCTAGGCCCGGTCGTCGAAATGGCCCCCGGCCGCGAGCGGCGTCTGGCGCGGTGCATCGCAAGGCGGAGGATCGCCCTCGTACTGGACGTACTCGGGCGACTCCGACAACGCGGCGAGGTGCCGTGCCAGGCGTCGGGAGCAGGGGGCCATTTCGACGACAGGGCCTAGCGCCCCCGAATGGCCGCCCGGCCGGGGCGGCTACTCGGTCGGGTAGACGAACTCCCAGGGCAGGACCTTGAAGTCGCCCGTGCCCTCCTTGACCCGCTCGAAGGGCGCGCCGCTGAGGCACGGCGGCACCACGTCCTTCTCCGGGTCCGACGCCGCCCAGGAGTAGCCGAGCCGGTCGTGCCGGCCGTCGTCGTGCACCGTGACGCCGACGCGCTTGTTCCGGAACTCCTTCACGTCGGTCTCGACGACGATGCCGGTGACGACGGCCACCTTGCCGCCCGTCGTCAGGCAGTCGACCTTCACCTTCGCGGTGCCGCCCCAGTCACCCTTGTAGTGGCTGAAGCGGAACGTGCCGGTGGCGGCCATCGGGTCCTGCCGGTCCTTCGCGGCCAGATGCGCGTCGAAGGTGAACGTGATGTCGTCCCCGGCCGGCCGGTACAGCTTCGCGCTGCCGGTGAGCGCGGCCGCCTCACGGCTTCCGCCCCGGCCGTCCCCCGAGGCGACGGCCGAGCCCGCGCCTCCCGCGGTGATCAGCAGGGCGGCACAGAGAGCGGCGATCTTGGTGCGACGGTTCATGGTTTCTCGGTCCTTTCGGCAGGTCAACCGGACAGCCACCACTCTTCCGCCCGGTCCGCCGCGTGACGTCGCGCCCGGGAACGGTCCTCGTCTCCGCCGCGCGGCGGGGGAGGCGTACGACCCTCGTCGGAGCCCCACGCAACGAATCGCCGCCCCGCTCGGAGATCGCGCAACGGTTCGACGGTCGGTCCGCAACGCTCCCGCCTTGTCCCGGCAGAGCCCGGAACCGTACCGTTTTTGACGTCTTCCCCCTGTACTCCGGACCCCCTGAGGATGGCCCATGCCCGCGCTGCGCACCGCCCTGCTCCAGAGCTCCGGCGAGCTCGGTGACGTGGCCGCCAACCTGAAGATCCTCGACGAGGCCGCCGCCCGCGCGGCCGAGGCCGGAGCGGGGCTTCTGCTCGCCCCCGAGCTGTTCCTGACCGGCTACGCCATCGGCGCCGACATGGCACGCCTGGCCGAGCCGGCCGACGGCCCCTCCGCCCGCGCCGTCGCGGCCGTCGCCGTGCGTCACGGTCTGGCCGTCGGCTACGGCTACCCGGAGCGCGACGTCGAACGCCACGGCGTCCTGTACAACGCGGCGCAGCTCATGGGCCCCGACGGCCAGGTGCTTCTGCACTACCGCAAGACCCACCTCTACGGCGCCTTCGAGCACCAGTGGTTCACGCCCGGCGAGGACGGGGTCGTCCAGGCCGAGCTCGGCGGCCTCACCGTCGGCCTGATGATCTGCTACGACGTCGAGTTCCCGGAGAACGTCCGGGCGCAGGCGCTGGCCGGTACGGACCTCCTCCTGGTGCCGACCGCGCTCATGCACCCCGCCGAGGTCGTCGCCGAGTCCGTCGTCCCGGTCCGCGCCTTCGAGAACCAGCTCTACATCGCCTACGCCAACCGGACCGGCCCCGAGGGCGACTACGAGTTCGTCGGCCTCTCCACCCTGGCCGCCCCCGACGGCACCTCCCGCGCCCGCGCCGGCCGCGGCGAGGACCTCGTCGTCGGCGAGGTCGACCCGGCCTTCCTGGCGGCCTCCCGCGAGGAGAACCCCTACCTCCGCGACCGCCGCCCCGGCCTCTACGGCTCCCTCGTCTGAGCCGTCACCCTCCCCGACCTGCCCCGCTTTTTCCGTGCAAGGAGTCCGTACCCCATGACGTCCACGGTGCCCACGACCGCCGTCCCGCACAGCGACGGCCAGCCGCCGATCACCATGTTCGGTCCGGACTTCCCGTACGCCTACGACGACTTCCTGGCCCACCCGGCCGGGCTCGGCCAGATACCCGCGACCGAGCACGGCACCGAGGTCGCCGTCATCGGCGGCGGTCTCTCGGGCATCATCGCCGCGTACGAGCTGATGAAGATGGGCCTCAAGCCCGTCGTCTACGAGGCCGACCAGATCGGCGGCCGGCTGCGCACCGTCGGCTTCGAGGGCACCGGCACCGAGGGCATGACGGCGGAGATGGGTGCCATGCGCTTCCCGCCCTCCTCCACCGCCTTCCAGCACTACATCGACCTGGTGGGCCTGGAGACGCAGCCCTTCCCGAACCCGCTGGCCGAGTCCACCCCGTCGACCGTCGTCGACCTCAAGGGCGAGTCGCACTACGCGCAGACCGTCGACGACCTCCCGCAGGTCTACCGCGACGTGATGAACGCGTGGAACGCCTGCCTCGACGAGGGCGCCGACTTCTCCGACATGAACCAGGCCATGCGCGAGCGCGACGTGCCGCGCATCCGCGAGATCTGGTCCAAGCTCGTCGAGAAGCTCGACAACCAGACCTTCTACGGCTTCCTGTGCGAGTCGGAGTCCTTCAAGTCTTTCCGGCACCGCGAGATCTTCGGCCAGGTCGGCTTCGGCACCGGCGGCTGGGACACCGACTTCCCCAACTCCATCCTGGAGATCCTCCGCGTCGTCTACACCGAGGCCGACGACCACCACCGCGGCATCGTGGGCGGCTCGCAGCAGCTCCCGCTGCGCCTGTGGGAGCGCGAGCCGGAGAAGATCGTCCACTGGGCGCAGGGCACCTCCCTGCGGTCCCTGCACGAGGGCGACCCGAAGCCTGCCGTCACGCGGCTGAACCGCACCGCCGGCAACCGGATCACCGTCACGGACGCCTCCGGCGACATCCGTACGTACAAGGCGGCGATCTTCACCGCCCAGTCCTGGATGCTGCTCTCCAAGATCGCCTGCGACGACTCGCTCTTCCCGATCGACCACTGGACCGCGATCGAGCGCACCCACTACATGGAGAGCTCCAAGCTCTTCGTGCCGGTGGACCGGCCGTTCTGGCTGGACAAGGACGAGGAGACGGGCCGGGACGTCATGTCGATGACGCTGACCGACCGGATGACCCGCGGCACCTACCTCCTGGACGACGGTCCGGACAAGCCCGCCGTCATCTGCCTCTCGTACACCTGGTGCGACGACAGCCTGAAGTGGCTGCCGCTGTCCGCGAACGAGCGGATGGAGGTCATGCTGAAGTCGCTCGGCGAGATCTACCCGAAGGTCGACATCCGGAAGCACATCATCGGCAACCCGGTGACGGTCTCCTGGGAGAACGAGCCCTACTTCATGGGCGCCTTCAAGGCGAACCTGCCGGGCCACTACCGCTACCAGCGCCGCCTGTTCACGCACTTCATGCAGGACAGGCTGCCCGAGGACAAGCGCGGCATCTTCCTCGCCGGCGACGACATCTCCTGGACGGCCGGCTGGGCCGAGGGCGCCGTGCAGACCGCGCTCAACGCGGTGTGGGGCGTCATGCACCACTTCGGCGGCTCGACCGACGCCACCAACCCGGGCCCGGGCGACGTGTACGACGAGATCGCCCCGGTGGAGCTCCCCGAGGACTGAGAGCGGGACGCGGGGCCGCCGGGCCCCGCGGTCAGCCGCGCAGGGTCAGCGGGGTGAGCAGCATCCGCCCCACCAGACCCACCGACCGGTCGAGGCGTTCCCTGAACTCCTCGGCCAGGTCGGGCAGTTCGCGCAGCTGCCAGAGGGAGCGGGCCGCGAGCCAGGCGCCGTCACGGGCGCGGTCCAGGCTCCAGCAGCCCAGCAGATGTGTCAGCGGGTCCGCGACCTCGAGGAGGTCCGGGCCCGGCATCAGTTCCTCGCGGATCCGCTCCTCCAGCAGGACGAGGATGTCGCCGACCCGGTCGAACTCGTCCTCGATGTCCGGTGGCGCGCAGTCGAGGGCCCGGCAGCTGTCGACCACGGCGAGCGCCAGGTCGTGGCCGATATGGGCGTTGATCCCGGCCAGCGCGAACTGGAGCGGCCGTACGCCGGGATGGCGGCGGTAGCGGAAGAGCGGGCGCCAGCAGGCCGGGGCGGGGCCGTCGGTGGCGACCGCGTCGACGGCCGAGAGATAGCGCTCCGCGAAGCGGACGTCGAGGGTCGCGGCCGCCCGCCGGTCGGTGAACGTACCGGCGTCGATGGCCCGGCCGATCTCCTCCGTCACGGTCAGGTAGACCCGGTTGAAGACGGCGACGCCGTCGGCCGGGTGCCAGGCCGAGCGGATGCTCCGCATCCGCTCCACCACCGGGTCGACCGCGGTGAACTGCCCGATCTGTGTGGTCTGCGCCATGGGGGCAGCGTCCCAGCAGCCGGGCCCGGGAGGGAACTTTCTCGGCCCGGCTTCCCCAGAACGGGCGAATGTGCCTACGACTTGGTGGTGGGCCCGCCGTCCTTCGTGTCCTCGTACGAGCTGGTGCCGGAGTCGAGCAGGGGCTCCTGCTGCTTCAGGTGCGCCGGGGCGAACGCCCGCAGCACGTGGTAGCCGGTGATCACCACGATCGTGCCGAGCGCGATGCCGCCGAGTTCGAAGGTGTCGGTGAAGGTCAGCTTCACCCCGCCGACGCCGATGATGATGCCCGCCGCGGCCGGCACCAGGTTGAGCGGGTTGCGCAGGTCGACCTTGGCGTTGATCCAGATCTGGGCGCCGAGCAGGCCGATCATGCCGTACAGGATCACCGTGATGCCGCCGAGCACCCCACCCGGGATGGCCGCCACGACCGCGCCGAACTTGGGGCAGAGACCGAAGAGGAGCGCGAAGCCGGCCGCGGCCCAGTAGGCGGCGGTCGAGTAGACGCGGGTGGCCGCCATGACGCCGATGTTCTCGGAGTACGTGGTGTTCGGCGGGCCGCCCACGGCGGTCGAGAGCATCGAGGCGGCGCCGTCGGCCGCGATCGCGGTGCCGAGCCTGTCGTCGAGCGAGTCGCCGGTCATCTCGCCGACGGCCTTGACGTGCCCGGCGTTCTCCGCGATCAGGGCGATCACCACGGGCAGCGCCACGAGGATGGCCGACCACTCGAAGCTGGGGCCGTGGAAGGACGGCAGGCCGACCCAGTCGGCCTGGGAGACGCCCGAGAGGTCGAGGCGCCAGTGGTCGGTGACCTCACCGCCGGGACCCATCGAGTGGATCTTGCCGAAGACCAGGTCGAAGATCCAGGAGATGCCGTAGCCGAAGATCAGGCCGAGGAAGATCGCGATCCGCGACCAGAAGCCGCGCAGACAGACCACGGCCAGGCCGGTGAACAGCATGACGAGCAGCGCCGTCCACTGGTCCTGCGGCCAGTAGGTGGCGGCGGTGACCGGGGCGAGGTTGAAGCCGATCAGCATCACGACGGCGCCCGTGACGATCGGCGGCATCGCCGCGTGGATGATCCGCGCGCCGAACCTCCGTACCGCGAGACCCGCCAGGAACAGCACGCCACCGACGACGAACACCGCGCCGGTGACCGTCGCGCTGGTGCCGCCGGAGGCCCGGATGGCCGCGGCGACACCGACGAACGAGAGCGAGCAGCCCAGATAGCTCGGGACCGTGCCCCGCGTCGCGAGCAGGAAGATCACGGTCGCGACGCCGGACATCATGATGGCGAGGTTGGGGTCGAGGCCCATGAGGACGGGCGCCACGAAGGACGCGCCGAACATGGCCACCACGTGCTGGGCGCCGAGGCCGACCGTACGGGGCCAGGAGAGCCGTTCGTCCGGGCGGACGACGGCTCCTGGAGCGGGTGTCCGTCCGTCGCCGTGCAGGGTCCAGCGCACGCCGAGGTTCATGTGGTCGCTCCAGTTCTCCGGTGACGGTGGCCGGTTCGACACGCGAGACATCAGCCGAAAATGATCAGCCACATGGTAATGCGCCGCAGGTCACCGGGGGCACGGCACGGGGTCTACGAGACCTTGCCCGAGCTCGCCGCGGGGGTTCCGCTCGTGGTCGCGGCCGCGCTGGAGGGCCGGGAGCCCTGCCGGAGCACACCGGCACCGATCACCAGACCGAACGCGAGCACCGTGACGAGGCCGAACGAGAACATGAGGGAGGTCGCGTCCGCGATGCCGCCGATCGCCGAGGGGGCGATCAGCCCCGAGGTGTACGTGATGGTGGCCACGCCCGCGATGGCCTGGCTGGGGTTGGGACCGCTGCGCCCGGCCGCGGCGAAGGCCAGCGGCACGACGACGGCGACCCCGAGGCCGATGAGACCGAATCCGGCCATCGCCACGACGGGGTGCGGGGCGACGACCACCAGGACGCCGCCGACGGTCGCGGCGACACCGCCGACGCGTACCGTCCGTACGGCGCCGAACCGGTCCACCACGCGGTCGCCGACCAGCCGCGCGATGGCCATGGTCAGCGCGAAGGCGGTGGTGGAGGCCGCCGCGACTCCGGCCGAGGAGCCGAGCTCGTCCTTCAGGTAGACCGCGGACCAGTCCAGGCTCGCGCCCTCGGCGAACACCCCGCAGAAGCCGATGGCGCCGATGATCAGGGCGGACTTCGGCGGCAGCGAGAAGCGGGGCGGCGCCTCGTCCTCGGGCGCGCTCTGCAGGTCGAGCACGCCCTGGCAGAAGACCAGTCCGAGCGCGGTCAGGACGAGGGCGGCGACGAGGTGGTGCAGCCGGGCGTCCGCGCCGAAGTGGGCGGCGACGGTGCCGGCGGCGGAGCCGACGAGCGCGCCCACGCTCCACATGCCGTGCAGGCTCGACATGATCGACTTGCCGAGACGGTTCTCGACCTCGACGCCGAGGGCGTTCATCGCCACGTCGGACATGCCGGCGGTGGCGCCGTAGACGAAGAGCGCCGCGCAGAGCCCGTAGATGTCGGGCGCGAGCGACGGCAGGATCAGGGCCAGCGTCCAGAGCGCGAGCAGTCCGCGCAGCGCGGTGCGGGCGCCGAAGCGGTGGCTGATCGCACCGGCCAACGGCATCGCCAGCGAGGCGCCGACGGCCGGGAAGGCCAGGGCGAGTCCGAGCTGGCCGGCGCTGACGCTCGCGTGGTCCTGGATCCAGGGGATGCGCGTGGCGAAGCTGCCGGTGACGGCGCCATGGACGCAGAAGACGGCGGCGACGGCGAACCGGGCCCGCCGCAGTCGCTCGGTACTGAAGACGGTCTCGCCCGCCATGTGTGCCCTCCCTCGGTCTGGTGGCGGTAAACTATCAGGAACCCTGCCTGATAAATAGTAGGGCAGCAGAGACCGCGTCTGAGAGGATCCCGGCATGGCCGCATCCCCGAGTACCGCCCGGGCCCTCAACGACCGGCTCGCCCTGCGACTGCTCCAGGACGAGGGGCCCTTGACGGCGACTCAGCTGAAGACGCTGACCGGACTCTCCCGCCCCACCGTCGCCGACCTCGTCGAACGGCTCCAGGGCTCCGGACTCGTCCGGGTCGTGGGGGAGTCCGGGGCGGAGCGGCGCGGCCCCAACGCCAAGCTGTACGGGATCGCCGCCGACCGCGCCCATCTCGCCGCGCTCGACGTCCGTACGACCTCCGTCTCGCTCACGGTCTCCGACCTCCTGGGTACCACGCTCGGCGAGGCATCGGCCCCGATCGGCGGCGAGGACGGCACCGGGCCCGCCGTCGAGAAGGCCGTCGCGCTCCTGGAGCGGACCGCCAAGGAGGCCGGCGTGGAGCGGCTCCACAGCGTCGTCGTCGGCGCCCCCGGACTGATCGACCCGGCCACGGGCGAGCTGCGCGACTCCGCGAAGCTCCCGGAATGGCACCGGCGGCTGATCGCCGCCCTCCAGGAACGGCTGCCCGCGACCGTGCTCGTCGAGAACGAGACCAATCTCGCGGCCGTCGCGGAGCAGCGGGTCGGCGCCGCCCGCGACCGCGACACGTTCGTCCTGCTCTGGCTGGGCCAGGGGGTCGGCGCGGCCGTCGTCCTGGACGGCCGGCTGCGCCGAGGGGCCTCGGGCGGCGCCGGCGAACTCGGCTTCCTGCCGGTGCCCGGCACCTCCG
This sequence comes from Streptomyces sp. Je 1-79, assembly GCF_025195125.1. Classification (GTDB taxonomy): domain Bacteria; phylum Actinomycetota; class Actinomycetes; order Streptomycetales; family Streptomycetaceae; genus Streptomyces. The sequence goes on along the minus strand of NZ_JAMGSL010000019.1, from coordinate 82,008 downwards.
GCCTGCCCTCGGCGACCGGCTGCGAGGGCGGCTTCCACGAGCTGGCCTGCGTGGCCGCGGTCGAGGCCCTGGCCGTGGAGCACGGCCTGGACCCGGCGTCCGCGCTCGGCTCCGGGCACGGTCCCTTCCTCGACACCCTGGCCCGGCGCCTCGCGGTCGGCGCCGCGGCCGTGGCGTCCGTCCTCGACCCGGGCTGTGTGGTCCTCGGCGGCGAGACGGGCCACCGCGGCGGCCCGGAGCTCGCCGCCCGCGTCGAGGCGGAACTCGCCGCGCTCTCGCCCCTGCGCACGGAGGTCCGCGCCACGGCCCTCGGCGACACGGCGGTCCTGCGAGGCGCCCTCCTCGCGGCCCGCGACGCGGCCCAGGACGTGCTCTTCCCGTAGGCAGGGGCGTCGGCCCCGCGCCCCTAGGCCCTGTCGTCTCCGAAGCGGGCCGCAAGGAACTCCTCGAACGTCACCCGGCCCACCGCCTGCTCCGGGGCGAGGTGGCCGCCGTGGCGCAGGCCCCGGTAGACCTTGCCCGGGAGCGGGATCCCCACGACGCGGCGGCGTTTCCCGCTCGCCCGCAGGTACGCGCCCGCCAGCTCGGCGAACGTGCGGATGTGGGGGCCGCCCATGTCCGCCACCCTGCCCGCCGGGGCACCCGGCGCCAGCTCCGCGAGGCGCGCCGCGGCCTCGGTGACGTCCAGGGGCTGGTCCCGTACGCCCTTCGGCACGAGCATCACCGGCGGTCTGGCCAGCCCCTCCAGGAGCGTCAGGACCAGATCGTGGAACTGCGTGGCGCGCAGCAACGTCCAGTCGATGCCCGACTGCTGGATCATCCGTTCCACCGCGTACTTCCTGCGGTAGTAGCCCAGCGGCACCCGGTCCACGCCGACGATCGAGATGTACAGCAGATGCGGGACCCCGGCCCGCCGCGCGGCCTCGATCAGCACGCGGGCGGCCTCCTCGTCGCCCCGCACGATGTTCGTGCAGTGGACGATCGCGTCCACGTTCCGGACCGCCCTGTCGAGGAGCGGCCCGCCCCGTCGCAGATCGACCGCGTACGGCGGGGAGTGGCGGCTCAGGACGCGCACCTCGTGGCCCGCCTCGCGCAGCCGCTCGGTGACGGGGCGGCCGAGCGTGCCCGTGCCCCCGGTCACCAGGATGGTGGTCATGGTTCCAGCGTGAACGCCTTCGCCGCGGCCCGCACATGCGGGCCGCGGCGAAGGAGGGGAGGACCCGGCGGCGGCAAGGGCCTGTGAATTCCGCCGCCGGGCGTTCTTGGGGGGGTCAGAACGTCAGCAGGCGCCGAGGTCCTTCCAGACGCCCCACTCGCCGGTCGTGCCCGGTGCCTCGTTCTGCGTCCACCACTGGGCCTTCCACTTGCGGCCGTTGTGGGAGACCTCGTTGCCCGCGTTGTAGACCGTGCCGGCCACGTACGCCGGCGCCGTGCAGGTGCCACCCGGCGGCGTCGTCGGCGGCGTGGTCGGGGGAGTCGTCGGCGGGGTGGTGGGCGGCGTGGTCGGCGGGGTCGTGGGCGGGGTGGCCGTCCCCGGCTCCACCACCGTCGTGCCGCGCGCCAGGTCACCGGCGAGCGCGTACGTCGTGCCGCTGATGTTCACCGTCCAGTTCGACGGCGTGGAGACCGGCAGGTAGTAGTTGAACGCCAGGTCCACCGTCGCGCCCGGGGCCAGCGACTGCCAGGCCGGAAGCTTCAGCGACACCCGGTGGAAGTCGCCCTTCAGACCGCCCACGTTGTTGCCGGTGTGGTCGCTGCTGATCACCTTCGTGCCGAAGCCGGACTGGTCGGAGGCGTTGCCCGGAGCGGCGGTCGCGTAGTCGAACTGGAACTCCGTGCCGCCCGGCAGCGAGGTGGCCGTGTTGTTGGTGATCTTGATCTTCGGGGTGATCGGGTAGTTGGAGTCGCCGAGCTTGAACTCGGTGAACTCCACGCCCACGTTCACGGCCTTGGCCGGAAGCGTGGCGTTCGACTTCTTCGCGCCGTACGGGGCGGCGGCCTTGAACTTGTCGTACATCAGCGAGGTGAGCGTGTCGCCGATCTCGTACTGGCCCTTGCCCGCGTTCCAGTCGTAGTCGCCGGCCATCTCCCAGACCATCGTGCCGCCGATGCCCTTGCTGACCACGTAGTCGGCCTTGGCGGCCACCGACTGCTCGTCCTCGGTGGAGAGGAAGACCTTCTTCTGCGCGTTCCACAGCCACGGCGCGACCAGGGTCGAGTCGTACTTGCGGGCGTAGGTGCCGGTCAGCGTGGTGTTCGCCGGGAAGCCGTACTGCGTGACGTAGTCGCCGACGATCCCCTTCTCCAGGTTCTTGGCGTGCCACATCGGGTTCGAGCCGGCGGGCGACTCGACACCGTTGGTGTCCTTGTCGTGCCACAGGTTGTCGATGCCGACGGCGCCGTCACCGCACTTGGTCAGACCCGCTCCGGCCGGGCAGGTGGTCGCGGCGGCCTTGCCCCACAGTCCGTCCGTACCGCCCTGCACGTTCTTGTGGCCGCGGGTGTAGTAGGGCAGGCCGATGTTGATCCGGCCGGCCGGCATCGAGCCGCGGAAGTAGTGGTACGCCCAGTCGGTGTTGAGGTAGCCGATGCCGCCGTACTGCGAGGAGCCGTAGACGTTGGCGGCGGCCAGCTCGGCGTCCTTGCCGTCGTCGAAGAGCGAGGCGTTGGGGCCGACGTACTCGTTCCAGGCGCCGTGCAGGTCGTAGGACATGATGTTGACGTAGTCCAGGTACTTCTGGCTCTGGTACGTCTCCATCCCGCGCAGCAGATAGCCCGAGGAGGGCGCGGCGACGGTGAGCAGGTAGTGCTTGCCGTCGGCGGCGCCGGCCCGGTCGAGCTTCTCGCGCAGGGACTTCATCAGCGCGTCGTAGCCCTTGACCAGGCCCGCGCGCCGGGCGTTGGAGAGCTGCCAGTCGAGCGGGTTGCCCGCGTCCTTCATCGTCGTCGGGTACTCGTAGTCGATGTCGACGCCGTTGAACCCGTACTTCTTGATGAACGCGACGGCCGAGTTGGCGAAGGTGTCGATGCCGGCCTGGTTCACCGAGCCGTCGGCGTTGGTGGCCATCGAGTAGAAGCCACCGGAGTTCACCCGGTCGCCGTTGTCGGCGAAGTAGCCGCCGGTCTCCGCCCAGCCGCCGACCGAGATCAGCGTCTTGACGTTCGGGTGCTGCTTCTTGAACTTGTTCAGCAGGTTGAAGTGGCCCTTGTAGGCGAAGCCCGGGTCCATCTCCGCCCCGGCGACGCCGGGCCAGGTCATTCCGGTGGCGGCGTTGTTCGGGCCGTCCGTGCCGACCGACAGCCTGTTGTCGGAACCGATGTGCCCGAAGGCGTAGTTGATGTGGGTGATCTTGTCCCACGGGATGTTGTTGGCCAGATAGGCGGGCTGGCCGTTCTTGCCGGTGCGCCAGCCGGTGAAGTATCCGATGACCCGGCGCTGGTGGTCGGCGCCCATCTTCTCGCGGCCCTCGGTGTCGTAGACCGAGCAGTACGGGACGTCGACACCGGGGGTCTTGTACAGCCCGTCCGGGCGACAGCCCTCGTTGTCGGCGGCGTACGAGACACCACCTGCGAGGGAGCTGATCAACAGACCGGCGACGGCCGCGCCGGACGCGAGCAGCGAGGCCCTCGTCTTCATGGGGGACAACACGATCGGTTCCTCCAAGGGAGGTCAAGAAACACAACGAACAAGGGGGTGGGTCGTGTTGGGCCCGTGGAGTGCGCACACCGCGGGCCGTACCTCGGAGGTGACACGGAGATTAAGAGGACTAGACCAGTGCGTCAATAGGTCTGGACCAACGAAAGGCTTCTGGGGGTGCTGTGAGCCAGCCCACAGGACATCGCCCGCATGACCGACGGCGGGCCGTGGCACACTGGCCCTGTATCAGCAGCAGCGCACTCCGGGGTCGGTGTAATTCCGAACCGGCGGTATAGTCCGCGACCCGTCCGCAGCCAGCGGCCGGTTGACCAGGTGAAACTCCTGGACCGACGGTGAAAGTCCGGATGGGAGGCAGTGCGCGGCGGGCGACCCTTCAAGGGGCGCTGCGGCCGTATCACCGCTGGTCGCCCTTGTCGGCGACCGGTGTGTCCGGCCTCGGCATCCCTGTGCGTAGCGTCGTATCCGCTCTCTGTCGTCATCGACAGGCCCCGGAGTCCGTGCCAGAAGAGGCAGGAGGACCCGGTGGCAGACCAGGCCGACATCACCGCCATGCGACGCGCCATCGCGCTCGCGGCCCGCGGCCTCGGCTCCACGAGCCCCAACCCGGTCGTCGGCTGCGTCGTCCTCGACGCCTCCGGACAGCCGGCCGGCGAGGGCTCCCACCAGCGCGCCGGCGGACCGCACGCCGAGATCCACGCCCTGCGCGCGGCCGGCGACCGCGCCCGCGGCGGCACCGCCTACGTCACCCTCGAACCCTGCAACCACACCGGCCGCACCGGCCCCTGCGCCCAGGCGCTCGTCGAGGCCGGGATCCGCCGCGTCGTGTACGCGGTCGGCGACCCGAACCCGCAGGCCACAGGCGGTGCGGACACGCTGCGCGCCGCCGGGGTCGAGGTCGCCTCCGGGGTCCTCGCGGAGGAGGCCGAGGAGGGCAACATCGCCTGGCTCACCTCCGTACGCCTCGGTCGCCCCTACGTGCTCTGGAAGTACGCCGCCACCCTCGACGGCCGGATCGCCGCCGCCGACGGGACCTCCCGCTGGATCACCTCCGCCGAGTCCCGCGCCGACGTCCACCGGCTGCGCGCCGAGGCCGACGCCGTCGTGGTCGGATCCGGCACCGCCCGCGCCGACGACCCCCACCTGGCCGTACGGGGCGTCGAAGGCGCCCAGCAGCCGCTGCGGGTCGTCGTGGACACCGAGGCGAGCGCCGTGAAGCCGGGGGCCCGGGTCCTCGACGACGCGGCCCGCACCGTCGTCGCCGTGGCCGAGGACGTCCTGCCGGAGGACACCGCGCACCTCCCCGAGACCTGGCGGATCTCCCGCGCACCCGGCGGCGGCCTCGCGATCCCGGCACTCCTCGCGGCGCTCCACCGGCAGGGCGTCCGTTCCGTCCTCCTCGAAGGCGGGCCGACCCTGGCCGGCGCCTTCGTCGCCGCGGGCGCCGTCGACCGGGTCGTCGGCTACCTCGCCCCGGTCCTCCTCGGTGCCGGCCCCCACGCCCTCGCCGACGCCGGAATCACCACCATCACCGACGCGTTGCGGCTCGACGTGACCGAGACCGTCCGCATCGGCCCCGATCTTCGTATCACTGCCACTCCCAAGGAGCGTTGAGCGTGTTCACCGGAATCGTCGAAGAACTGGGTGAGGTCACCGCCGTCGAGAAGCTGGCGGACGCGTCCCGCTTCCGCCTGCGCGGCCCCCTGGTCACGGAAGGCGCCAAGCACGGCGACTCCATCGCCGTCAACGGTGTCTGTCTCACGGTCGTCGAGTTCGGCGACGGCGAGTTCACCGCCGACGTCATGGCCGAGACCCTCAAGCGCTCCTCCCTCGGCGCGCTCGACGTCGGCTCCCGGGTCAACCTGGAGCGTCCGATGGCCGTCGGCGACCGCCTCGGCGGCCACATCGTCCAGGGCCATGTGGACGGCACCGGCACGATCCTCGACCGGACCCCGTCCGAGAACTGGGAGATCGTCAGGATCGCCCTGCCCGCGCACCTCTCGCGCTACGTCGTCGAGAAGGGCTCGATCACGGTCGACGGCGTCAGCCTCACCGTCGTCGAGGTCGCGGACGACTGGTTCACCATCAGCCTCATCCCCACCACCCTCGCCCTGACCACGCTCGGCATCAAGCAGAGCGGCGCACCTGTCAACCTCGAGGTCGACGTCATCGCCAAGTACGTCGAGCGGCTGCTCGGCCCCAACGCGCAGGAGAACGTCAAGTGAACTGGCTCAACTCCGAGGCGTTCACCGTCCTCGACCAGCACATCATGTGGTCGGACATGATCGGCAACACGATCGGTCTGATCGCCCTCGCGCTCGGCTGGCGCCGCTCCATCCTCACCTGGCCCGCGCAGCTGCTCTCCGGCGTCATCCTCGTCGGCGCCTACGCCTCCGCGAACCTCAGCGGCGGAGTCGGCAAGCAGCTCCTGGTCATCGGCGTCGCCGCCTGGGGCTGGGCGCAGTGGAACCGCGGCCGGCAGCAGGCCCAGGACGGCTCCATCGCCGTCCGCTTCGCGAGCTGGAAGGAGCGCGGCCTGCTCCTCGGCGGCGCCGTCATCGGCACGCTCGCCGTCGGCGGCCTGTTCACGCTCTACCCGTCGCTCTCCTGGTCCCCGTGGGCCGACGCGTACATCTTCGTCGGCACGCTCGTCGCGATGGTCGCCCAGGCCCGCGGCCTGGTCGAGTTCTGGTTCGCCTGGCTCCTGGTCGACCTGGTCGGCGTCCCCCTCGCCTTCAACAGCGGCCTCGCCTTCTCCGGGCTGGTCTACGTCATCTACTTCGCCCTCGTCATCTGGGGCATGCGCGACTGGTGGCTCAGGACGCGCACCACCCCCACCGCTCTGGAAGGAGCCCACGCATGAGCGCCGCCCTTCCCATCTGGGACGTCTCCGACCTGTCCCTCGACCCCGTCGAGCAGGCCATCCGCGACATCGCCGCGGGCCGCCCCGTCGTCGTCGTCGACGACGAGGACCGCGAGAACGAGGGCGACCTCGTCATCGCCGCCGAGATGGCCACCCCCGAGGTCGTCGCCTTCATGATGAGCGAGTGCCGTGGCCTGATCTGCGCCCCGATGGAGGGCGAGGAGCTGGAGCGCCTCGCCCTCCCGCAGATGGTCGAGCACAACACCGAGTCGATGCGTACGGCCTTCACCGTCTCCGTCGACGCGTCACCCGCCCACGGTGTGACCACCGGCATCTCGGCCGCCGACCGCGCCACCACCCTGCGGATGCTCGCGAGCGGCGCGCACGAGCCGTCCGACTTCGTCCGCCCCGGCCACATCTTCCCGCTGCGGGCCAAGCCCGGCGGCGTCCTGGCCCGCAACGGCCACACCGAGGCCGCCGTCGACCTGGCCCGCCTCGCGGGCCTGCGTCCGGCCGGCGCGATCGTCGAGATCGCCGGCGAGGACGGCGTGATGCTGCGCCTGCCCGAGCTGGTCCCGTTCGCCCGCAAGCACGGCCTGACGATCATCTCGATCGAGGACCTCATCGCCTACCGCCGCTCCGCCGAGCCGACGGTCCGCCGCGAGGCCGAGGTCCAGCTGCCCACCGCCCACGGCGAGTTCACCGCGTACGGCTACCGCTCCACCGTCGACGGCGTCGAGCACGTCGCCCTCGTCCACGGCGAGATCGGTGACGGCGAGGACGTCCTCGTCCGGGTCCACTCCGAGTGCCTGACCGGCGACATCTTCCACTCGCTTCGCTGCGACTGCGGCCCGCAGCTGGAGGCCTCCATGGACCGCGTCACCGAGGCGGGCCGCGGCGTCGTGGTCTACCTGCGCGGCCACGAGGGCCGTGGCATCGGCCTGCTGTCCAAGCTGCGCGCGTACGAGCTCCAGGAGCGCGGCCGTGACACCCTCGACGCCAACCTGGAGCTCGGGCTGCCCGCCGACGCCCGCGACTACGCGGCCGGCGCGCAGATCCTCGTCGATCTGGGCGTCCGCAGCCTGCGGCTGATGACCAACAACCCGGACAAGATCTCCGCCCTCACCCGGTACGGCCTGAAGGTCGAGGGCCGCGAGCCCATGCCGGTCCAGGCGGGCGAGCACAACCTCGGCTACCTGCGCACCAAGCGGGACCGGATGGGGCACGACCTGCCCTGGCTGGACGCGGGCACCGCGTCCACCTGCGGCAATCAGTAAGTCAGCGATCAGTACGGAGCAAGGAGAGACATGAGCGGCAAGGGCGCACCCGTCCTCAGCGTGAAGAACTGCGGCGACCTGCGGGTGGCCGTGATCGCGGCCCAGTGGCACGAGAAGATCATGGACGGACTGGTCGACGGCGCGCTGCGGGCCCTGCACGAGCTCGGCATCGACGAGCCGACCCTGCTCCGCGTCCCCGGCAGCTTCGAGCTGCCGGTCGTGGCGAAGGTCCTCGCCGGGCGCGGCTACGATGCCATCGTGGCGCTCGGCGTCGTCATCCGCGGCGGAACGCCGCACTTCGAGTACGTGTGCCAGGGCGTCACCCACGGCCTCACCCAGGTCTCGATCGACACCGGTGTACCCGTCGGATTCGGCGTCCTGACCGTGGACAACGAGGAGCAGGCCCTGGACCGGGCCGGCCTCGAGGGGTCCCGCGAGGACAAGGGCCACGAGGCCGTCACCGCCGCCGTCGCCACCGCGACGACGCTGCGCACGGTCAGCGAACCCTGGCGCTAAGTGCGTGCCCCTTACCCCGTACTCTTAGGACCATCATGGCGAACAAAACCTTCGAAGAGCTCTTCGCCGAGCTCAAGCTCAAGGCCGAGAACGGCGACCCCGCCACCTCCCGCACCGCGGAACTGGTGGAGAAGGGCGTCCATGCCATCGGCAAGAAGGTCGTCGAAGAGGCCGCCGAGGTCTGGATGGCCGCGGAGTACGAGGGCAAGGAAGCCGCCGCCGAGGAGATCTCGCAGCTGCTGTACCACGTCCAGGTGATGATGGTCGCCCGCGGGATCTCGCTCGACGACGTCTACGCCCATCTCTGACGCGCGACACCCTCGCGACCTCCGAGCGCACCGAAACACCCTCCCCGAAACTCCTCAGGCAAAGGAAGCCCCTCCCATGCTGCGCATCGCCGTCCCCAACAAGGGTTCACTGTCCGGACCTGCGTCGGCGATGCTCCATGAGGCCGGCTACCGCCAGCGCAAGGAGTCCAAGGAGCTCGTGGTCATCGACCCCGAGAACGAGGTGGAGTTCTTCTACCTGCGCCCGAAGGACATCGCGATCTACGTGGCCTCCGGCAAGCTGGACATCGGCATCACCGGCCGTGACCTGCTGCTCGACTCCGGAGCCAACGCCGAGGAGATCCTCCCGCTGAACTTCGGCCGGTCGACCTTCCGCTACGCCACCCGGCCGGGAACCGCGAAGGGTCCCGAGGACTTCAACGGCATGACGATCGCCACCTCGTACGAGGGCATCGTCGCCAAGCACCTCGCCGACCAGGGGATCGACGCGTCCGTCGTCCACCTCGACGGCGCCGTCGAGACCGCCATCAAGCTGGGCGTCGCCCAGATCATCGCGGACGTCGTCGAGACCGGCACCAGCCTGCGCAACGCCGGCCTCGAGGTCATCGGCGAGCCGATCCTCACCTCCGAGGCCGTGGTGATCCGCCAGGCCGGCGCCGACACCGAGGACGCCCGGGTCCAGACCTTCCTGCGCCGCCTCCAGGGCGTCCTGGTGGCCCGCAGCTACGTGATGATGGACTACGACTGCCGCGCCGAGCACCTGGAGCAGGCCGTCGCCCTCACCCCCGGCCTGGAGTCGCCGACGATCTCGCCCCTGCACAACGAGGGCTGGGTCGCGGTCCGGGCGATGGTCCCGGCCAAGGAGGCCCAGCGGATCATGGACGACCTGTACGAGCTGGGTGCCCGCGCCATCCTGACGACGGCCATCCACGCCTGCCGCCTCTGACGGCACGGCACCGACACACCGAGGAACACGATGTCCGAGGCCCCGACGCCCGCCCTGCCGGTCACCTTCAGGCCGGGCCGCACCCGTGCGGTGCTGCTGACGGTGGGGACGGTGATGTTCGTCGTCATCACCGCCGTCGCGCTGATGCTGGAGAAGCTCGGCCCCGGAGAGCGGGCCAGCTTCGTCTTCACGGCGGCCCTCTTCCTCGGCATCCTCGTGCTGCTCAGCCGCCCCAAGGTCGTCGCCGACGACGACGGCGTCACCGTCGTGAACATCACCCGGACACGCCGACTCGCGTGGGCGGAGATCCTGCGGGTCAACCTGCGCCCCGGGGACGCCTGGGTCTTCCTCGACCTGAGCGACGGCACGAGCCTGCCGGCGCTCGGCATCCAGCCCGGCATCGCCCGGGAACAGGCCATCCGCGACGCCCGCGCCCTGCGGGCCCTGGCCGAGACCCGCGGTACGGGACCCGAGGCGAGCTGACGCGGACGGGCCTCGCGGGTCCCCCATACGGGGCCGACCCCCTGCCCCGCGGACGGTCCGCGTGACTACTCTGGAGGCGGTGGTGCCGAGCGGCACCACCGCCTCGCGTGTGCAGGGCCGCTTGCCGCGGCCCGCGGGGCCACCCTGCGACCCGAGGAGTGACTCCCTCCGGCAATGGACGGATCGTCCGGTAGTACCTGCGCCGCCCCCTCCGCGGAGGCGGCGGCATGATCATCCCTCTTCTTCTGCTCGCCGCAGCCTTCCTCCTGATCCTCGCCAACGGCTTCTTCGTGGCGGCCGAATTCGGTCTCGTCACCGTGGAACGCCCCGAGGCCGAACGGGCCGCGGCCGCCGGTGACCGGCGCGCCCGCACCGTCGTCAAGGCGCTCGGCGAGCTGTCCTTCCAGCTCTCGGGCACCCAGCTCGGCATCACGATCACCTCCCTCGTCGTCGGCATGCTCGCCGAGCCCGCGCTCGCCCGGCTCCTCGACGGGCCCCTCACCGCCACCGGACTGCCCGAGGGCGCCGTCTCCGGTGTCGCGGTGGCGATCGGCATGCTGCTCGCCTCCGCCGTTCAGATGGTGGTCGGCGAACTCGTCCCGAAGAACTGGGCGGTCTCCCGGCCGCTCCAGGTGGCGCGGTTCGTGGCGGGGCCGCAGCACCTCTTCGCCTCCCTCTTCCGGCCGGTCATCGCCCTGCTGAACCGGGTCGCCAACCGGCTCGTCCGGCTCCTGGGCGTCGAGCCCACCGAGGAGCTCGACTCCGTCCGTACTCCCGGCGAGCTGGTCGCGCTGGCCCGGCACTCGGCCCGGGCGGGGGCGCTGGAACAGGACACCGCAGATCTCTTCGTACGGACCCTGACGCTGGGCGGACTCACCGCGCAGCAGGCCATGACCCCACGGGTGCGGGTGAGCGCCCTCCAGTCGGACGCCACCGCCGCCGACGTCCTCAACCTCACCCGGGCGACGGGACTATCCCGGTTCCCCGTCTACCGGGAGCGCATCGACGAGATCGTCGGCATGGTCCACCTCAAGGACGCGCTCGCCGTGCCTCCGCACGAGCGGCTGCGCACGCCGGTCGGCCGTATCGCCGTGCCGCCGCTGCTCGTCCCCGAGACCCTGCCCGCCCAGGCGCTCCTGGAGCGGCTGCGGCGCGAGCAGCCGATCGCCGTGGTCGTCGACGAGTACGGCGGTACGGCCGGGGTCGTCACCCTGGAGGACATCGTGGAGGAGCTCGTCGGCGAGGTCCGCGACGAGCACGACACCGCCGCCGACGAGCGGCCCGAGCTGGCCGCCGCGGCCGCCGAGGACGGAAACCCCGCCTGGGAGGCCGACGGCTCCTGCCGGGTGCACACCCTGCACCGGATAGGACTCGACGTGCCCGACGGGCCGTACGAGACGGTCGCCGGGCTCGTCGCCGATCTCCTCGGCCGTATCCCCGCCCCCGGCGACCGCGTCGAACTCCCCGGCTGGCGGCTCCTGGTCCGCCAGGTCGACCACTATCGCGCCGAGCGGGTCCGGATCGTCCGAACGGCCGAGGTGCCGCAGGTGCCGGAGGCCGTCCGATGAGCCTGCTCCAGCTGCTGTTCGCCGTCCTGCTCGTGGTGGCCAACGGCTTCTTCGTCGGCGCCGAGTTCGCGCTCGTCTCCGTACGCCGCAGCCAGATCGAGCAACTCGGCGGGAAGCGGGCGCGGCAGGTCCTCCACGGCCTGGAGAACCTGCCCCAGATGATGGCGGCCGCCCAGTTCGGCATCACCGTCTGCTCCCTCACCCTGGGCGCGGTCGCCGAGCCGACCGTGGCGCGACTCCTCGAACCGGTCTTCCACGCCGTCGGCGTACCGGACGGGCTCATCCATCCGCTGGGGTACGTCGTGGCGCTGGCCGTGGTCGTCTTCCTCCACCTCGTGGTCGGCGAGATGGTCCCGAAGAACCTCGCCATGGCCGCGCCCGAGCGGACCGCGCTCTGGCTCAGCCCCGCCCTGGTGGGTTTCGCCCGGGTGTGCCGTCCCGTCACGCGCGCGCTGGGCGCGTGCGCCCGACTCGTCCTGCGGGCCTTCCACGTCGAGCCGAAGGACGAGGTGGAGGCGGTCTTCACCAGCGCCCAGCTCGGCCGGCTCGTGGAGGACGCGGGCCAGGCGGGACTGCTCGACCCGGTCGAGCAGGAGCGCCTGGAGGACGCCCTCGAGCTGGGCAGCCGTACGGTGACGGACGTCCTCATCGCCCCGTCGGCCCTGGTGACCGTTCCGCCGTCCGTGACCCCCCGCGAGATCGAGGAGCTCACCGTGCGGACCGGCTACTCGCGCTTCCCGGTGTGCGCCGAGGGGCGCGGGACGTACATGGGGTTCGTGCACGTCAAGGACGTCCTGGATCTGGAGGAGCGGGAACGGGCGGTGCCGCAGCACATCTGGCGCCCGATGGCGACGCTGCGGGCCGAGCTGCCGCTCGACGACGCGCTCACCGTGATGCGCCGTGCGGCGACCCACCTCGCCCAGGTCTCGGACGGCTCGGGCCGGGTGCTCGGCCTCGTGGCCCTGGAGGACGTGCTGGAGATGCTGGTGGGCGAGGTCCGCGACCCGGCGCACCGCATGCCGTCGCCCGCGGTCCCGGTGCGCATCCTCGCGGAGCCCCGCCCCGAGCGCGCGGACGGAGCCCTGACGGCCTGAGCCACGGTGATGCCCGTCGTGCCCTGCCTGTGGGTTCGGCGGGCGTCGCGCGTGGTCTGTGGGTTCGGCGGGCGTCGCGCGTGGTCTGTGGGTTCGGCGGGCGTCGCGCGTGGCCGCTCACGGACCTCCGGGGTCCTGCGGCCCTCGGCCCGACGGGCCGCGGCGGCCCGAGAGGACCTCGCCGTAGGCCTGCATCAGGTCGGCCAGGCGCAGGGTGGCCAGATCGTCGCGGGTGGGCGTTCCCAGGTAGCCGGAGAGCCGGAGGTCACGGTAGGCGCAGGACTTCTCGTACAGCGTGCGCAGGAAGCGGCCGTTGCCGAGCTCGTCGATCCAGCCCTGGTCGACGACATGGCCGCTGATCGAGCGCAGCTCGTCCAGCGCCTCCTCGTCCCAGCGGTCCCCGTTCGCCGCCGCGAGCACCTCACCGATGGCGGTGAGTTCGAGCGGACGGTACGAGGGGAAGTCGACCCGGGTCGTGAAACGCGAGGAGAGCCCCGGGTTGGTGGCCAGCAGCCGGTCCATGCCCTCCGGGTAGCCCGCGAGGATCACCACCAGGTGGTCCCGGTTGTCCTCGGCCCGCTTGAGGAGCACCTGGAGCGCCTCGTCCCCGTAGGCGTCGCCCTTGCTGTAGCCGGTGTTGGAGAGGGAGTACGCCTCGTCCACGAAGAGCACCCCGCCGATCGCCGAGTCGATCAGCTCGTTCGCCTTGACGGCGGTCTGCCCCAGGAACTCGCCCACGAGGTCCGCCCGTTGCGCCTCCACCAGATGGTCGCCGCCGAGGAGCCCGAGGGCGTAGAAGACCCGGCCGAGGATGCGGGCGACGGTGGTCTTCCCGGTGCCCGAGGGGCCCGAGAAGACAAAGTGACGTTTCGGTGGCTGCACGGGCAGGCCCTGCCCGGCGCGCAGCCGCGCCATCTCCAACTGCGCCGACAACGCCTTGACCTGCCGCTTCACCGGCTCCATCCCGACCATGCGCTCGAGTTCGGCGAGCGCCTGGGCGAGCAGGGCGGGGTCGGTGGGGCTCGCGGGGAAGCGCGGTGGCGCCGGCTGGGCGGGGACGGAGGCCTTCTGGCGCTCGACGTCGGGGGGCTCGGGCGGCCCGGCGGGAGGCGTCGGCGTCCCGGGCTCGCCGCCGAGCCGGAGCCCGTCGGAGGCCGGGCCGTCGAGGTCGGTCTGTGCGGTGTCGGCGGCCGCGTCCTGCCCGGCACCGCCGAGGGCCACCGTGGCGAGCCCCGCGGTGTCGTCCGGCCCCTCGAACCCGTCGTACTCGGTGATCGCCGCCAGCCGTGCGGCCGTGTCCATGAACGCCGGGTCGATCCGGTGCACCGCCCGGTAGAGCGGCAGCGCGGCGGCGCTCCGTCCGGTGCCCTCGTGGGCCCTGGCCAGCCAGTAGCGCAGTTCCTTGCGCTGCGGCTGTTCGCTGCGGCAGCGCATGAGGGCCGCCGAGAGCAGCGGCTCCGCCTGGCCGTACATCTCCAGCCGCACCCGGGCCATTCCGCCGAAGAGTCCGGCCTCGATCCCGAGCAGCGGATCGTCCACCAGTGTCTCGGTGTGCCGGACCAGTTGGTCCCAGTCCTTGACGAGATAGGACCGGCAGGCGTGCAGGAAGCGGACCTGCGGATCGGTGTCGACCGGCGGCAGCCCGGCCAACGCCCGGTCCAGCTCCGGCACATGGCGGCCGTCGAGCCAGTGCGAGGCGTGCGCGAGCAGGAGATCGCGCGGGCTCTCCAGCACGGGCTGGACCCACCAGCCGAGCCAGTACCAGGAGTTGAGGGTCCTGCGGTGGCGTGTGCGCTGTTCGCCGAACCGGTCGCGGTTGCGGTACATCCTCAGCAGCGCGGTGGTGGTGTCCACCCGGAGCGCGTGCAGCCCGAGCCAGGCGTCCGCCATGCCGGGATCGATCCGTACCGCCGTTCGGAACTCTTCCTCGGCCTGCGGGTAGGCGCCCATCGTGTAGGCGTCGACTCCCCGCAGCCAGGCGAGCTCGGCCGGGGCCTGTCCGCCCTGCGTGCCGATGTCCATCGGGTCCCCCACAAAACGTGCCCCCGTTGCTGTCCCGGCGGGCGGGCGCCCGCCGGAAACCGTACAGAACCGCCTTCTCGTGGACGGGAATTGACCCCACCGAAGGGCATCGTACCTGCGCAGAGGGGGCGCGACGAAGGAGAAGTACATGATCCGGTGGCCGTTACCCTGGGTAAACGTCAGGGGCGGCGAGCGGCCGGAGAAAGGGATGATCGGGGCAGAACGAAGCCCCCGATCACGGGGGAACAACCGGGGGCTTCGCGTCTGCGGCGGCTTCGGAAAGCCGCACATTGAGAACGTAGGACCTGTACGCCCCTTGGGTCAAGCGGAGTTGAGGTACTTGCGGAAGTGGCCTTCCGGCTACTCATTTCCGCGCTTATAGGCCTTCACTCTCCGTGATGATCTGGTGCGGGCCCGCTGTCACGGCAGGCCCGGAGAGCCACTCGTACCCCTCTGGACACTCCCGTACCAGCGTGTCGGCGAAGGGGCGCGAAGGGTCCTCGGAGAAATGGCGAGTCTCCGCCACCGTCCAGTCGTCCCAGAACTCCGACTGCGCAGGTCCGTCCCGGTGCCGGCCGCGCGCCCAGGACTCCTCGGGGCCCCGCTCCATCCAGAGAAGAGCGGCGAGAGACGGGCGCAGCGCACGCCGCCCCGCGCCCACACCCTCGACGAGAACCACGGGAGCCGGCGGCAGCTCCCGGGGTGCGCCGAAGGTCCGCAGATTCCAGTCGTACGGGTGATAGCGCGCGATCTCGCCCCGGGAGAGGGGCGTGATCACCTGGTCCCGCATCCGCTCCGTCCAGGCGAACAGCTCCTCGTGGCTCGCGAGGTCGTCGAGGTGGAGGACGGGCGCGCCCAGCCGGGCGGCGAGCCGCCCGGCGAGGGTCGACTTGCCCGAGCCCGCGTGGCCGTCCACCGCGATCAGCCGGACCGGTCCGCAGGAGGGCGGCAGGCCGCGCAGCGCGTCGGCCGCGCGGTCGAGGTCGGTCCCGTGGGTCATGGGGCCAGCGTAACGAGGGCGGCCGGAGGCGCCGCAGGTCAGGGGCGTGACGGTGCCAGTGGTGGAGACCAATATTGGTCGGGCGACGCGTGCCGAATCGCTGGCAGAACCGCTCCGCGAGCCGCGATAGTGGTCCCCACCTCGCGCCCGTCCGTCCGCTCGGCGCCGTCGTTCCGTCGCTCTCGACTGGGGGTCGTCACCGCTCATGGCCAACTCCACCCCGCGCAGAACCGTCCTCGCCGCGGCCCTCGCCGCCGTCGCCGGCACCTCCGTGGCCTCCACCGCACCGGCCGCGGCCGCCGCCGCGGGCGTCCGGGGCCACGCGCCCGCACCCGCGCTCGTCGACCAACGCTCCTGGGTCTCCTTCACCGACTGGCGCGGCGGCGACCGCGCCGGCACCCGGGCCGTCGCCGGGCGCCGCCCCGGTCTGGTGATCGGTACGCCCGCCGGGGTCACCGACTACGCCGACCCGCACACCGGTACGACCTCCACCTGGGAGTACGCGAGCTGGACCTCCCCGGTCCACGCCTCCCCGGTCCCCGCCACGGAGGTCATCGCCTCCTGGAACGCCGACACCCCGCCCGGCACCTGGATCCAGATCGAGCTGCGCGGCACCTACAGCGACGCCACCGCCACCCCCTGGTACGTCATGGGCCGCTGGGCGGCCGGCGACGGCGACATCCGACGGACCTCGGTGGACGACCAGAGCGACGGCAAGAGCTCGGTGTGGACCGACACCTTCTCCGTCGACGACCCCGCGAGCGGGCTCCGTCTGAACGCGTACCAGCTGCGGCTGACCCTGTACCGGGCGCCCGGCACCGAGCTCACCCCCCTCGTGTGGCGGCTCGGCGCGATGGCGTCCGACATCCCCGACCGCTTCACCGTGCCCGCCTCCACGCCCTGCCTCGCCCGCGAGCTGCACGTCCCGCGCTACTCGCAGAACACCCACGTCGGCCAGTACCCGGAGTACGACAACGGCGGCGAGGCCTGGTGCAGCCCCACCTCCTCGCAGATGATCGTCGAGTACTGGGGGCGCCGTCCGAGCGCCGAGGACCTCGCCTGGGTCGACCCGGCCTTCGAGGACCCCCAGGTCTGCCACGCGGCGCGCTTCACCTTCGACCACCAGTACGAGGGCTGCGGGAACTGGCCCTTCAACGCCGCCTACGCCGCCACCTACCCCGACATGAACGCGGTCGTGACCCGCCTGCGCTCGCTCACGGACCTGGAGACCCTGATCCGGGCGGGGATCCCGGCCATAACGTCACAGTCCTTCCGCAAGGAGGAGCTGACCGGCGCCGGATACGGCACCTCCGGCCACCTCATGACCGTGATCGGCTTCACCGCGGACGGCGACGTGATCGCCAACGACCCCGCCTCACCGAACAACGAGGCGGTGCGCCGGGTCTACAAGCGGCGCGAGTGGGAGAACATCTGGCTGCGTACGAAGCGCTACGACGCAAACGGCAAGGTCAGAAGCGGTACGGGCGGTGTCTGCTACGTCTTCTGGCCGGTCAAGTCAGCACCAAGTCAGCACCGAGCGCTGCGGTCGCTCGGCCTGGTGTGAGCATGTGCGGCCCGACGGTCGTCTCGACGACCTGACGGCAGCGCTCCTGGCCGTCCTGCGTGAGGTGGCCGTACCGGTCCACCGTGACCTTGATCGAACGATGTCCGAGCCAGCGAGACACCTCGTGAATGGACACTCCGTTGGTCAGGGCCGCGGTGGTCCATTTTTTGCGCACGTCGTGCGTTCCGGATCGGAAGCCCGTCGATGAACGGCTCAAGGGAAGCGGGCACGGGTATGTGGCGCCCGCTCGCCTTCTTTCTGATGTTTCAACGGGGCACATTTCGGCGTGTACTTTCCGGAGGCATCCTTGTAGCGAATCACCTGCCGCCGAATTCGCAGGGTGCCGTCGCGCATGTCCTCCGGGAAGACTCCCAGAGATTCCCCTATGCGAAGTCCACAATACGGCATGAGCGATATCGCCGGAGACAGGCGAGGTCCGATCTCCTTGGCGATGGCGGTTATCTCGTCGAAGCTGGGAAATTTCCTGTCGTCGACAGGAATGACAGGGTTCTCCAGCTTCTCGGCCTGCGTCATGGAATTCACGGGAATCCGCCTGTGGCGCACAGCGTGAGAGAACAGCGCCGAGAGGGCTATGTGCCGGGACTCGATGGTGTTGAGGGCGGCCACGTCCCGGCGCCAAGGTGCGTACAGACCCTCGATGTCTGCCGCAGTGACCTGCGAGATCATCTTGGTCCCCAGGTGGGGGCCACGTGGAGGCGGACGATGCGCTCGTACGATTCAAGGGTTCCGGCGGAAGAGGTCTTCTTCGCGAGCCAGTCGTCCGCGTCCCGGCGGAGCGACACCTTGCCGGCGTCGTGGTCGACGTAGATGTTGCGGTACTTGCCACACTCGGGTACTCCACGTACGCCTACCCAGACGTCCACGACCAGGCATTCGGTGACTTCCTGCGCGCCCACGCCGATGCCCTTCTTGACCGACTGCGCGAGCACTACGCGGCCGTCGCCGACGAGGGCGGCGACTTCTTCCGCCACATGGTGGCCCGCGGGCTCCACGACCTCCGGCCGGACCCGGACTGGCTGTCCCGGTTCATGACTCCGCCCCCGGAGGTGATGCGCGGCAGAGTCCGGGAGTGGCTGCGCCAGCACGGCGCCAACGACGACTTGGAGCGGCCGGGGCTCCTCCAGCCCGTCGACCGGCTCCGTGAACGCAACGCGTCCGCGGTCGACGCGCTCGTGGCGCGCCTGATCCCCCTTGTGGAAGCCTGGTGCCGGCGCCAGAACGTCGAGCCTCCGACCGGCTGGCGCGGTGCCGTACTCCTCGAGTCCAAGAGCTGCGTCGAAAGGTCAGGGCTGGGTGACCTGGTGACACTGAGCGAGGACCAACTGCTCGACGCCGTGGAGCGCGCCGTGGGGTGGCCGGACGGCATGCCGAAGACTGCGGACCCCACCCGGCTGAGCCTGACCCCGAAAGATCTGGCGTACGCGACGAAACGACCCCAGAGCTCCGGCACCACGAACGGCGCCGCGCCCCGCACGATCACTATCGGGGACGATGAGGTCACGGTGGGACGCGATCAGCTCTCCGCCATCGCGGACAGGGCGGCGCGGTCGGTCGGCGAATCCTTCCTCGTCCAGAGCGGCAGAGTGCGCCTCGACGCCGTCGCGGGTGTACCCCGGCCACGCACAGGAACCAGTTCCCCCAAGCCGCGCATCGTTGTTGCGAAGATGAACCAGACCAACGAGGACCAGCGATCGGCCATCGGCCTCGTCGGCGAAGTGGCGGCCCGCGCATGGCTCCAGCGCCGGTATCCGAACGTGCGCTGGACGTCCGGATACGCCGCGGTCGTCAACGGCGACCGCGATGCGTCCGATGCCCTCGGGTACGACTTCGAGGTCGAATGGCGCGGCACCACCCGGCTCTTCGAGGTGAAGGCGCTGAGCGAACCGCCCGCCGAGCGGGTGGAGTTCGAGCTCGGACCTTCCGAGGTGGACGCGGCACGCCGCCACGCACGCGACAGTCGCTACCGCATCCTGCTGATCACCTCGTCCCTCGCCCCCGAGGACCGCGGGGTCTTCGAGCTGCCGAACCCCTTCTCCGCACAGGGGCGTGACCGGTTCAAGATCGTGAGCCGAGGACTGCGCTACCAGTGCTCCCCCCTCGCGAGGGGGTAGGCCTTCTCCTGTGGGCAGGCAGCCCCTCCTCGGCCGCGGGCTCATCGATGCCGGAGACCTCGGCCCGTACCAGGCGAGGCTCCTGCTGCGGGCCCTGCTCGCCCAGGGCGCCGACGGGGCGACTGTCCGCGAGACCTTCACCACCGCCTCCGCCCGCTGATTCCACCCATCAGGAGACACCCGCGCATGCGTGCTCACGAGCTGACCTTCGGCGTCACCGTCGACTACGGGTAGGACTTCTTCGAGGCGCTGTCCACCCTCTGCCGGGACAACGGCGTACGGCAGGGCTACATCCCCTCGTTCATCGGTGCCTTCGCGGAGGCCGAGATCGTGGGTGCCTGCGAGAAGCTCGCGGACCCGGACGCACCGGTCTGGGCGAAGACGTACGTCACCAACGTCGAGGCGTTCGGCGCCGGCACCCTCGCCCATGACCCCGCCACCGGCGGAATCCTCCCGCACAACCACGTCTCCGCCGGCCTGAAGGCCCAGTCGGCCGACGGCAGGACGAGTCACCTCCGCAGTGCCAAGGTCCAGTTTCTCAGCGAGCTGCTGATCGTGGAGGTCACGTCGCCCACGATGACCCGGCCTAGGAACCCCGACCTCTACGACGTTCCGCTGCTCACGTTCGGCTGAGTGGCAGGAGCCGCCTGAGCCAGGAGTGAGCAGGTGCGATCACGCTGATCGCGTTGGCCAGCCAGGCGCGTGCGGAAGCGTCGAGCAGCGGCAGCACCGCTTCGAAGTCGATCTCGTCTTTCTCCCGGGTCGCCTTCGCCTTGTAGAAGAGCTGGACCTCGGGCGCGAGATCCGGGATGCCCGCCTCGCTGGTCCGCCCGAGTCGGTCGCTCGCTCGACGAACTCCGCGCGAACCACCAGTCCGGCAAGAAGGACTTCCTGTACGACAAGGACCGCAAGGAGCTCACGAAGTACAACGCCGCTCTCAACGACCCGCGCAACAAGGAGATGCGGGGTGTGGAGACGGTCACCAACAACGCTGATTCCATGGCCTACTGGCGCGTGATGATGGCGGCCTACGGCGTCAAGGGCTACGCCCGATACGTACCCTGACCAACGGCAGCACACGACGAGGGAGCGAGCGCGTGGACGCGTCCGAACTGGCCGAACTCCGCACTATGTACGTCTTCGGCCCCGCCGAGGGTTCCACGTGGAGCCTGACCTACGAGGGTATCGAGGCCAAGCTGCGCGAGCGGGAGACGGATACGTTCATCCGTATCGATGAGGGGGACGAGGGCCCCGTTCGCGGGTCCGTCATGCACTTCGGCATCACGGTCGGCGAGGAGAAGCTGGAGGGCATGGCCAAGCTGTCCCCGGAAGGCATCGCCGTCGAGGAGTGCACGGCCCTTGCCGCAGCGGGGTTCGTCAAGTGGTTGTGGGGCAGCGTCGTCCCGGACGGCAGCAGCATCACCTTCAACACGGAGTGGGGTCTGGAAGCCGATCTGCCGGACGCGCTCGTGCCCCATGTCCCCCGTCCACGCCTGGTGGCCACCTTCCTCGCTCATCTCGAAGCCACCGGCGGTCTGGACTGACAGCGGACATGCCCTCGGGGATCATGGCCGCGTGAGCGACGTGCGAAGGGCCTCGGCGCCACGACAGAGAAGACCCCGCGCGCCTTGGGCGAAGAGGCTGTTCGCGAGGTCGGCACAGTGGGTGCGGCCGTCGTCCTGGGCAACGAGCCCGGCTCGTTCGCCTGGGGTGTGCTGGCCCAGCGCCACCCTGCCCTCATCCAGCAGGTACGAGACGCCTTCCCATACGACCGCCGACAGCACAAGGCCCTCGACGCCCTGCTGGACGAGATCACCAACGGTGTGATCGAGCCGCTTGCCCCCGAGGAGTTGCGGGCCCTCGACACGCTCGCGAGCCGCCCCGGCTGAGGAGCGGGCCACGGCCCTCCTGCAAGCCTCGCTCTGGGGCAACCGCGCAGACCTCGGCTTCCGGGTCTTGAAGGGGGAACCGGCAGTGGCTGACGCCGCAGTCGCGGCGCTGGTTGCCGACGACAGCGCCACGCTGTGGCAGCTCCTGCCCGTCGGCACCTCGGGCACCGCAGCCGTGGTGGGCGACAACGCGGGACGTGAGCTGATTCCCGACCTCGTCCTCATCAACCACCTCCTGGCACACGGGCACGCCGAACGGGTGGTGCTTCACGTGAAGCCCTACCCGTACTACGTCTCCGACGCGATGACGGCGGACGTCGTCGACTGCCTCCGCCGCCTCCCCGAGGCGCCCGGTGAAACCGGCCGGATCGGCGGCCGACTCTGGAAGGCCATGGCCGCGGGAAGCCTGGAGGTCCGCACGCACCCGTTCTTCTGCGCCCCGCTGCCATACGAGGAGATGCCCGAGGACATGCGGAAGGAGTTCGCGGATGCCGAACTCACGATCCTGAAGGGGCGTTACGGAGGCAAGACAACGACCCACGATCTGGCGCAGGCTAGAGCAATCGTGGAAATCCAGAAGCAGGCCAAACAGATTGGCGTGAGTCTGCAGATTGTAATGAATATGCACATCGCTGGAGCGAACAGCAAGGACTGCATGTATCCAGGGAGGCAACCAGGTGCTGATTGCTCCTACGGAAGACTCCGTAATCCTGCCCCCGGAAAGATTTCAAGGGCCGCTTCTCTGTATATGATCCGAAGACTACTAAGCGGCCGGCTGGCTCCTGAATGAAGGCACCCCGCCCTCGCACCACGCTGGGACCGCAGCCTGCCAGCCGGATACCTCCGCCAGCCTGCACCGACATCACGAGTTCAGCTTCAGTAGTGAGGAAGAGCGGCCGCACCAAGTGCCGGGCGCTGAGGCGTGCCGAGTCAACACGGATCCAGCACGACGCACCCGAACGGGCCGGAACGGACGCCAGCGGAAGTCAGCACCGGGTCAGCACCAGCGCTTCTGTGCTCGATTTGTCTCACGCAGCCCGAGCCTGTGACCTGCATGTTTGTGCGGGAGGGCGCCGTTTGGTAACCGGTGTCCTCCCATTTGGAGAACTGGCGCCGCACCAAGCGGTACAACGCGAGCGGCAACGTGGTGTCCGGCACAGGAGGGGTCTGCTACCTCTACTTCCCCGACCGGCCGACACCCGCGCAGCGCAAGGCCTTGGCGGCGGTCGGCATCCGCTGACCCGAACCGCGCGGCCCCGGGGGCGTGACCGACGTCTCTACCCCGGGGCCGTACCCGGCTGGCACTGTGGTCGCCATGACCGCCACCACCCACTCCGCCGCCCGCTCCCGTGCCCGCACCGGGGGCCCCAAGGACGACGGACCGAAGATCCTCGAGCACGTCCTCGGCTGGGCCCTCGTCGTCGTCCTCGCCATGTTCGTCACCCAGGCCGGACTGATGTGACCCCGTCTCCCCGGTGACGCGGCGCCGAGCCGTGTGACGGGGCCTGTGTCCTCGTCTCCCCGGTGACGCGGCGCCGGCTCCTGAGGCGCCGGCCCGTGTGACGGGGGCCGCCGAACGGGCATACTCCCTGCGCCACGGGCGCCGGGCGCCCTCGCGCGCGACCCGCCGGGGGCAGCATCGGCGCAGCAGTGACCGACGGCGGCGCCGTGTCACCCGCGCGCACCGCCGCAGCGCCCGAGAGGGAGGATGCGTCGCCATGCCCGACCGCGCCCCGCACACCGTGGAACGCCGGCTGCCCACCGAAGAGGCCAGGGAGCTGTTCGCCCTGGTCCGTGAGATCGCCGAGCGGGAGATCGCGCCCCGCGCCTCCGAGGAGGAAGCGGCGGGCCACTTCCCACGCGAGCTCTTCTCGCTGCTCTCCTCCTCCGGCCTGCTCGGGCTCCCGTACGACTCCGAGTACGGCGGTGGCGACCAGCCCTACGCGGTCCATCTCCAGGTCCTCGAAGAGCTCGCCGCCGCCCGCCTGACCGTCGGGCTCGGCGTCAGCGTCCACTCGCTCTCCTGCCACGCCCTGGCGAACTACGGGACCCAGGAGCAGCGGTCCGCCCATCTGCCGGCCATGCTGGGCGGCGGCCTCCTCGGCGCGTACTGCCTCTCGGAGCCGGCCTCCGGTTCCGACGCGGCCTCGCTGCGGACGCGTGCGGTCCGGGACGGCGACCACTGGGTCCTCACCGGCACCAAGGCGTGGATCACCCACGGCGGGATCGCCGACTTCTGCGCCGTCATGGCCCGGACGGGCGGCGAGGGCCCGAAGGGGATCACCGCGTTCCTGGTCCCCGGCGCCGCCGAGGGGCTGAGCGCGGCCGCGCCCGAGCGGAAGATGGGCATGAAGGGCTCGCCCACCGCGCAGCTCCACTTCGACGGCGTACGGGTCCCCGACGCGCGCCGGATCGGCGAGGAGGGGCAGGGGTTCGCGATCGCCCTGTCCGCCCTGGACTCCGGGCGTCTCGGGATCGCGGCCTGCGCCGTGGGGGTCGCGCAGGCCGCGCTCGACGCCGCCGTCTCGTACGCCGGGGAGCGGCGGCAGTTCGGCCGGCCGATCGCTGACTTCCAGGGGCTCCGCTTCCTGCTCGCGGACATGGCCACCGGGATCGAGGCGGGCCGGGCGCTCTACCTGGAGGCGGCGCGCCTGCGCGACGAGGGCCGGCCCTTCGGACGGCAGGCGGCCATGGCGAAGCTCTTCTGCACGGACGCGGCCATGCGGATCACCACGGACGCGGTGCAGGTCCTCGGCGGCTACGGCTACACGGCGGATTTCCCCGTCGAGCGGTACATGCGCGAGGCGAAGGTGCTGCAGATCGTCGAGGGCACGAATCAGATCCAGCGGATGGTCATCGCACGCCACCTTGTCGGACCAGAGACCCGCTGACGAGCGTGCCGCTCACCCCGCTCACGCGCACGGTGCGGTCCGCCCACACCGGGGCGGCGGTCAGTCGGTTCCACTCCTGGTCGGTACGACCGGGCAGCGTGCGGCCGTGGCTGGCCCACTGGCTGATCAGCGCCTTGTAGATGGGCGGGTCGGAGGTGGGCGCCGGAGGCGGCTGAGGCGGCTGCGGAACCGATTCTTCAAGGCGCGGCTCGGCGAGGCGCCGCCGTCCGCTGCCGATGGGGGCGGTGTACAGCGAAGTCATGCCCGGCACAACGCGACCCGCCCGGCCGGGGTCACCGCCAGACGGATTCGAGGAGGCGTTCGGGAGCTACCCGGGCCCCGGTCCGGGAGCCGCCCGAGCCCCGATCCGGGAGCTACCGGGGCCCCGGTTCGGCAGCCGCCCAGACCCCGGTTCGGGAGCCGCCCGGGCCCGTCCGGCTGCCGCGCCCGCCCGATCGGTGGCCGCACGACTCTGGCCCCGGACAGTCGTTCTGACTTACCGTCAGATCCCGCTGCCGACCAGGAGGTCACACGTGTCAGAGGACCGGCCCGTCGCGCTCGACGAGTACCCCGTGCACCAGGCGCCGCTCTCGATGAAGCACCACGTCAGCGGCGACCGCAACGTCTACGACCGGTGCATCTTCCATGTCTTCGACCACCGGGGCCGCGCCCTGCTCATCGCCGGGCTCGGCGTCTACCCGAACACCGGGGTCGTCGACGCCTACGCCACCCTGCGCGTCGGGGACCGGCTCCACGCGGTCCGGGCCTCCGACGCCCTCGGCGACGACCGGATGAACCTCGCCGTCGGGCCGCTCCGCATCACCGTCGACCAGCCCCTGAAGCGGCTCACCCTGCGCTGCGACGCCGACCCGGCCGACCCCGAAGGGCTCTGCTTCGGCCTGACCTGGACCGGCGACTTCCCGGCCGTCTGGGAGCCGCACCACACCCAGCGCCGCGGCGACCGGCTCACCCTCGAAGGCCGCCGCTTCGTCCAGGCCGGGCACTGCACCGGCAGCGTCCGGGCGGGCGGCGAGGAGTTCACCGTCACCGCGGGGGAGTGGACCGGCACCCGCGACCGCAGTTGGGGAGTACGGCCCATCCCCGGCGAGGAAGCGGGCCGAGCCGACGAGTTCCGGCCCGAGGGCTTCCACTGGCTCTGGATACCCATGCGCTTCGACGACCGCTTCGTCATGGTCGTCGCTCAGGAGGACGCGGACGGCTACCGCACCCTCAACGATGCCCTGCTGGTACGGGAGGGGCAGCGCGACGTCCAACTCGGCTGGCCCCGCACCGACATCACGTACCGCACGGGCACGCGTCATCCCGAGCGGGCCGTCGTCCATCTCACCGACCCCTCCGGCAAGCCCCTGGAGGTCGACGTCGAGATCCTCGCCTCCTCCCCGCTCGCCGTGGGGGCCGGCTATCCGCCCGCCGCCGACTGGCAGCACGGCACCTGGCAGGGCCGGAACTGGACCGACCGCAGGGTCTACGACCTCTCCGACCCGGCCGCCCATCCCATGGCCACCTTCGGCGTCACCGACCATGCGGCCCGCTTCACGCTCGAAGGGCGCACCGGCTACGGGATCTTCGAGCACGGCTCCTTCGGCCGCCACGACCCGAGCGGCTTCACCGACTACACCTCCACCGCCGGCTGAACCCCGAGGACCGGCGCCCGAGCCGCCCGGCAGCCGACGCCCGGCGACGGAGCCCCCGGCAGCCGGCGTCACCCGGAGACCGACCGAGCCGCCCACCCGCCGGAGACCGACCGCCCCTGGCAGCCCGCGCCCGGAGACCGGCCGAGCCGCCCGATGTCCGGAGACCGACCGCCCCGGCAGCCGGCGTCACCCGGAGACCGGCCGAGCCGCCCACCCGCCGGAGACCGACCGGCCCCGGCAGCCCGCGTCCGGAGGCCGACCGAGCCCCGAAGAAGGAGAGCCCGCCCATGGCCACCGCACCGCGCCCGCGTACCACCACCCGCGACCCCGAGGAGCTGGGCCGTCGGCTCACCGGCTGGCTCGACGGCCGGCTCCCCGGCGCCCGGGTCACCGGCCTCGCCGTGCCCGGCTCCAACGGGATGTCCAGCGAGACCCTGCTCTTCGACATCGAGCACCCCGAGGCCCCCGTGCGCGGCTGCGCCCTGCGGCTGGCCGCCGACCCCGCCGCGTACACGATCTTCCCGGTCTACGACATGGAGCGGCAGCACCGGGTGATGCGCCTGGTGGGGGAGCACACCGACATCCCCGTCCCGCGCGTCCTCTGGCTGGAGAGCGACCCGGGACCGCTCGGCGCGCCGTTCTTCGTGATGACCCGCGCCGAGGGCCGCGTCCCGCCGGACGTCATGCCCTATACGTACGAGGGGAACTGGCTGCACTCCGCCACCGACGCCGAACGCGGCCGCCTGGAGGTCGCGTCGGTCTCCGTGCTCGCCCGGCTGCACGACCAGTTCCCCGCGAAGGAGGCGGAGTTCCTGCTTCCCGAGGGTGCGGGCAGCCCGCTGCGCCGACATGTCGACGCCCAACGCGCCTACTACGCCTGGGTCGTGGAGGGGATGGCGCCGTCCCCGCTCATCGAGTCGGCCTTCGAGTGGCTCGACGCGCACTGGCCCACGGACGAAGGACCCGCCGTCCTGAACTGGGGCGATGCCCGGATCGGGAACATCGTCTACGACGGCTTCGAGCCGGCGGCGGTCCTCGACTGGGAGATGGCCGGTTTCGCCCCGCGCGAGGTCGACCTCGGCTGGACCGTCTACCTGCACCGCTTCTTCCAGGACCTGACCGTGAGCTTCGGCCAGCCCGGACTGCCCGGGTTCCTGCGCCGGGACGCGGTCGAGCGACGGTACGCCGAGTTCACCGGACACACCCCGCGCGACATGGAGTTCCACACCCTCTACGCGGCGCTGCGGCACGCGATCGTGATGCTCAGAGTCGCGTACCGCCAGGCGCACTTCGGAGAGGTACAGGTGCCGGTGAACGCCGAACAGGCCGACAGCCTGATCCTGCACCACGCCACGCTCGCGGCGATGGTGCGGGGAAGCTACTGGTAGGCGTCGTTACGCCGCGCGCCGCATCTGCGGCACCCTGATCGGACGCGAGCCCGGACCGCCGACGTGCGAGAAGGGCTGCGTCCGCCAGTCGAGACCCTGAGGCAGCGTCAGCAGGAGCGCGGTGTCCTGCTCCTGGACCTCCAGCGTCTCGTCGGCGGGGCGCGCGTCGGAGGCGGCCCGGCCGGTGCCCGGGCAGACCGTCAGCACGAACGGGTTCCAGGGCGTCGGGCACAGCGCGTGCTCCGGCAGCACGTCCTCGTCCGCGAGCAGCGCGATCGGCTGGACGCAGTCCGGGCAGATCACCCGGTACATCTCGAACGTGTCGTAGGCGTCGAGCTCGTCGGTTGTCTCGACCGAATCAACAGGCTCCTGCATGGAGAATCTCCCCCTCGGGTGGGTCGACCGAAGTACGTATGGCCTCGACCACAGCAAGCAATTCCCATACGGCCGCCCGCATAACCGTGAGGTCTCGATCCAGCTGGCCACAAACCTGTGGCGTTCGTCACATGCCCCTCGCAGGTGCCCCGCGGATGCCCATAGACGCCTATAGCGACGGGCCCCCCGGCTGTGCCGATGACCACGCGGGGCAATAGGTTGACCGCATGGAGGAGCTGGATCGTCAGATCGTCGAGTTGCTCGTCAGGGACGGGCGCATGAGCTACACCGACCTGGGCAAGGCCACCGGCCTGTCCACCTCGGCCGTACATCAGCGCGTCCGCCGTCTGGAGCAGCGCGGGGTCATCCGCGGCTATGCCGCCGTCGTCGACCCGGAGGCCGTCGGTCTGCCGCTGACCGCCTTCATCTCGGTCAAACCCTTCGACCCCAGCGCACCGGACGACACTCCGGACCGGCTCGCGGACATCCCGGAGATCGAGGCCTGCCACAGCGTCGCGGGCGACGAGAACTACATCCTCAAGGTGCGCGTCGCGACCCCGCTGGAGCTGGAACACCTGCTCACCCGCATCCGCACCCAGGCCGGCGTCTCCAGCCGCACCACCGTCGTCCTGTCGACCCCGTACGAAGCCAGGCCGCCCCGGATCTGAACGCCTCGCTCTGCCCCCCGCGTCCGGCGCTCTGCCCCCCGCGTCCGGCGCCCCGGCCGACGGTCCGCGGGCCCGGCGTTCGGCCGGGCCCCGCCGCGCATCTAGCCTGGTCACCATGAGCGAGACCCTCGACAGCGAGCACCGCACCGTCCTGCTGCGCGGCGGAGAAGTCCACAGCCCCGCCGACCCCTTCGCCACCGCCATGGTGGTGGAACGGGGGCACGTCGCCTGGGTGGGCTCGGAGGGGGCCGCCGACGCCTTCGCCTCGGGGGTGGACGAGGTCGTCGACCTCGAAGGCGCGCTCGTCACCCCCGCGTTCGTCGACGCCCATGTGCACACCACGGCGACCGGTCTCGCACTGACCGGCCTCGACCTCTCCTCCGCCTCCTCGCTCGCCGAGGCGGCGGCGCTCATCCGCGCCCACGCCTCCGCCCGCCCCGCCGACCGCATCCTCATCGGGCACGGCTGGGACGCGGCGCGCTGGCCCGAGCGACGGGCTCCGCGCCGCGACGAACTGGACGAACTGACCGGCGGCCGCCCGCTCTACCTCACGCGGGTCGACGTCCACTCGGCCGTCGTCACCACCGCCCTGCTCGACCTCGTCCCCGGCATCCGCGACCTCGCCGGCTTCCGCGACGGCGAACCGCTCACCGGCGAAGCCCACCACGCCGTCCGCGCAGCCGCCTACGCGGCCCTCTCGCCCCTCCAGCGCACCGAGGCCCAGCGCGCGGCCCGGCGTCACGCCGCCTCGCTCGGCATCGGCACCCTGCACGAGTGCGGCGGACCGGAGATCTCCTCCGAGGGCGACTTCACCGGACTGCTCGACCTCGCCCGCTCCGAGCCCGGCCCGCGCGTCGTCGGCTACTGGGCCGACCTCGACGTCGAACGGGCCCGCGCGCTCGGCGCCGTGGGCGCGGCGGGAGACCTCTTCGCCGACGGCTCGCTCGGCTCCCACACCGCCTGCCTGCACGACGTGTACGAGGACGCCGGCCACACCGGCGTCTCCCACCTCGACGCCGCCACGATCGCGGCCCATGTCGTCGCCGCCACCGAGGCCGGCCTCCAGGCGGGCTTCCACGCCATCGGCGACGCCGCCGTCACCGCCGTCGTCGACGGTGTCCGGGCCGCCTCCGAGAAGCTCGGCCTCGCCCGCGTCCGCGCCGCGCGCCACCGCGTCGAGCACGCCGAGATGCTGACGCCCGAGACGATCGCCGCCTTCGCCGAGCTGGGCCTGACCGCCTCGGTCCAGCCGGCCTTCGACGCGGCCTGGGGCGGCGAGGACGGCATGTACGCCGACCGCCTCGGCGCCGAGCGGGCCCGCACCCTCAACCCGTACGCCGCACTGCTCCGTGCCGGCGTGCCCCTGGCCTTCGGCTCCGACAGCCCGGTGACCGCGCTGGACCCCTGGGGCACGGTCCGGGCCGCCGCCTTCCACCGCACCCCCGAGCACCGGATCTCCGTCCGCGCCGCGTTCACCGCCCACACGCGGGGCGGTTGGCGGGCCGTCGGCCGCGACGACGCCGGCACGCTCGTCCCCGGCGCCCCGGCCGACTACGCGGTCTGGCGCACCGACGAGCTCGTGGTCCAGGCCCCGGACGACCGGGTGGCCCGCTGGTCGACCGACCCCCGCTCGGGAACGCCCGGTCTGCCCGATCTGACCCCCGGCCGCGACCTCCCGGTCTGCCTGCGCACGGTGGTGTTCGGACAAACGGTCTTCGACCGGCCGAACGAGTGACGTCGGGACATTCCGTACCGCCGATCGATGATCAACCGGCTTCTCGTCGACCTGCACGATCGCGCCACTGACCTGGCCGTATCGGTCATCTCCGCAGGTCGAGCGAGTGTTGACAGCGAGCGGCCGGGGGCCGGTAGGTTCTCCCGCGTCCACCACAGGACGTCCGACCGGTTCCAAACCTCAGGTTCCGCGCCCGCGCCTCGGGGGCGAGGGAAGGTTTTTTCCCGGCGGAGGGTGCGACCCGGGTGGGGCCCGGACGTTCAGTAGACAACGGCTCTCGGTCGACCCGCAGCCAGCGGGTTCCAGGTCGGCCCGAAGGGCGCCGGGCCCCGATCCGCACGTCACGCGTGGCGTCGTCCGCGACGCCCCCGACCGCAATCAGCCCCGCCGCGACCGCGTCGCGAGCGGGGCTCGCTATGGTGGGGGTTCGCGTAGGTATCCGAAGGGGCAGTAGTGAACGACGGTGGCCAGAGGCGTTACGGCCCGCTCGGCAGAGCCTTGGTGATCATTCCGACCTACAACGAGGCGGAGAACATCAAGCCGATCGTCTCGCGCGTACGGGCGGCCGTACCGGAGGCGCACATCCTCGTCGCCGACGACAACAGCCCCGACGGCACGGGCAAGTTCGCCGACGAGATCTCCGCCGAGGACGACCACGTCCACGTCCTGCACCGCAAGGGCAAGGAGGGGCTCGGCGCCGCCTATCTCGCCGGCTTCCGCTGGGGCATCGAGAACGGCTACGGCGTCCTGGTCGAGATGGACGCCGACGGCTCGCACCAGCCCGAGGAGCTGCCCCGGCTGCTCACCGCCCTGAAGGGCGCCGACCTCGTGCTCGGCTCCCGCTGGGTCCCCGGCGGCCGCATCGTG
The DNA here is from genome assembly GCF_025195125.1 of Streptomyces sp. Je 1-79. Lineage (GTDB taxonomy): Bacteria > Actinomycetota > Actinomycetes > Streptomycetales > Streptomycetaceae > Streptomyces. The sequence continues at coordinate 51,133 of NZ_JAMGSL010000019.1, read as the reverse complement.
AACTGGCCGAAGTCCCGCGAGTTCATCTCGCGCGGCGGCAGCCTCTACTCGCGCGTCATGCTCGACGTCCCGATCCGCGACGTCACCGGCGGCTACCGGGCCTTCCGCAAGGAGACCCTGGAGGGCCTGGGCCTGGAGGACGTGGCCTCGGCCGGCTACTGCTTCCAGGTCGACCTGGCCCGTCGCGCCGTCGCCGCCGGCTTCCACGTCGTCGAGGTCCCGATCACGTTCGTGGAGCGCGAGATCGGCGACTCCAAGATGAGCCGCAACATCGTCGTCGAGGCCCTCTGGCGGGTCACCGGCTGGGGTCTGACGGCCCGGGCGAACAAGGTCCAGAAGCTCCTGGGCCGCAAGTCCGCGGGCTGAGGACCGCATGTCGGGGCTGATCTCCCTTTTACGACGTTCCTGCGACGGGCCAGGCACACTGGGGGACATGACGACAGGCTCGACGCCTCCCCTCGCCCCGAAGCGCTCCCGCGCGCGTACGTTTCTCCCGCTGGCCCTCGCCGCCTGGCTGGTCCTCGAGATCTGGCTCCTCACGGTGGTGGCCGACGCGGCCGGCGGGCTCACGGTCTTCGGACTGCTGGTCGGCGGCGCCCTCCTCGGCGCCGTGGTGATCAAGCGGGCCGGACGCCGGGCCTTCAAGAACCTGAGCGAGACCTTCCAGCAGGCTCAGGCGGCGGCGCAGACCGGCGTCCCGCCGACCGGCGCCGAGCGGGTCGGCGCGGGCGACCGGAACGGCTTCCTGATGCTCGGCGGCCTGCTGCTGATGATCCCGGGCCTCATCTCCGACGCGCTGGGACTGCTGCTGCTCGTGCCGCCCGTTCGCTCCCTGCTCGGCAGGTACGCGGACAAGGTCGCCGAGCGCAGGATGAGCGCAGCCCCGCCGGGCAGCCTCCAGGACGCCTTCCAGCAGGCCCGCATGCACCGTCCCGACGGAAAGGTCGTGCAGGGCGAGGTCATCCGGGACGACGCCCCCCAGGGCCCGCGGCGGGTCCAGGAGCCCCGGCCGCCCCTGACGCCGTAGACACCGAAACGACGACAAGCCCCGCGGCCGGACCCCGGCCGCGGGGCTTTCGCGCGACGCGGCGTCACGGCTTCCTGTCAGTGGACGGGGCGCGAGGCCGGAAAACGCCGCGGGGCCCGGTACACACAAGGTGTACCGGGCCCCGCGGCGTCGCTCGGGCCGTGTCGTCCGTCAGGCGGACTTGCGGCTGTCTCGCGGATGTACGGCGATGTTCATGGCGCCGGAACGAAGGACCGCCAGCCTCTCGGCCAGGACCTCCTCCAGCTCCTCGCGGGTGCGCCGCTCCATGAGCATGTCCCAGTGCGTACGCGCCGGCTTGCCCTTCTTCTCCTCGGGGCCGTCCCCGTCCACCAGGAGTGCCTGGCTGCCGCAGACCTTGCACTCCCACTCCGGCGGAATTTCCGCTTCCACCGAGAAGGGCATCTCAAAACGATGGCCCTTCTCGCATGCGTACTCCACGGCCTGGCGCGGGGCCAGATCGATGCCGCGGTCGGTCTCGTAGCTGGTCACCACGAGGCGCGTGCCGCGAAGAGCTCGCTCACTCATGAATCGTGCCTCCCGGGCTTGTCGCCCACAGGACAGGTGTCGCTGTCGTCGTCATCCGGTCAACGTCCGGTCGGCGGTAAAGATTCCCGTTCCGGGTCATGCGTCGCCCGTCGTGCCGCCCTTGTTCTACCCACCAGTGCCCGGTTTGTCACATCTGGCAGCAGATGTCACCCAGCGTCTTCACCAAAGCAGCACGCAGTAACGGTCCGCCTGGCAGGCCAAAGGCGTACACTACCGGCCTTTCACTGCCGCGTCTAAATCCGGTCCGGAACCGGGTTGCCCGCGGCGGCCACGGCGCGCCGCACCGGAACCCGCGCGAGCAGGACGAAACCGGCCGCGAAGAAGATCACGAGAGAGATGATGGCATCCCGATAGCTCCCGGTCAGCTGATACGCGAGACCGAACACCAGAGGGCCCAGCCAGCTCAGGCCACGATCGCTCATCTCGTAGGCCGAGAAGTACTCCGCCTCCTTGCCGCGCGGGACGAGATGTGAGAACAGCGAGCGGGAGAGCGCCTGGCTCCCGCCGAGCACCAGACCGATCGCCGCGGCCAGACAGAAGAACGCCACCGGCGCGTCGGCCGGCAGGAAGTACCCGGCGCCGAGGATCAGGGTCCAGACCGCCAGCGAGGCCAGGATCGTGCGCTTGGCACCGTACGAGCGTGCCAGCCGGCCCATGCCGAGGGCGCCCGCGACTGCGAGCACCTGGACCAGCAGCACCGCCGTGATCAGCGTCGTCTGGTCGAGCCCCAGTTCCTTGGACCCGTAGATCGACGCCTGGGAGATCACGGTCTGCACCCCGTCGTTGTAGACCAGGTACGCCAGCAGGAACGACAGCGTCAGCGGGTGGCGGCGCATGTCCCGGAGTGTCGCCATCAGCTGCCGCCAGCCGCCCCCGACCGCCCCCTCGGTCTGCGGCGCGACGTGCCGGTCGCGCAGCCGCCGCAGCGGTACGACTGTGAATGCGCCCCACCACAGTCCGGCCGAGGCCAGACAGATCCGCACCGCGTCACCCTCGGAGAGCCCGAAGGACTCGTGTCCCGAGTACAGGACCAGGTTGAGGACGAGGACGAAGGCCCCGGAGGTGTAGCCGAACGCCCAGCCGCGTGAGGAGACCGCGTCCCGCTCGTCCGGCTCGGCTATCTGCGGCAGGTACGCGTTGTAGAGCACCATCGAGACCGCCAGCGAGGCGTTCGCCACGATGAGCAGGAACGTGCCCAGCAGGTACCGGTCGCCGCTCAGGAAGAACATGCCCCCGGTCGCCGCGGCGCCGGTGTACGCGGCGGCGGCGAGCAGCGGCTTCTTCCGGCCGGTACGGTCCGCCACCGCGCCCACCAGCGGCATCACCACGACCGCCAGGAGGATCGAGGCGGAGACGGCGTACGCGAACAGCGAGCCGGCCCGCACCGGAATGCCCAGCGGGTGGACGAAGCCCTCGGCGTCGGCCGCCGTCTCGGCGACCGACGTCAGATAGGGGCCGAGGAAGACCGTGACCACGCTGGTCGAGTAGACCGAGCAGGCGAAGTCGTAGAAGTACCAGCCGCGCTGCTCGCGTCTGCGGTCGGCCGGACCCGCGGCGGGCAGCTCCGGTTCGGTGGTGTCGGCAGTCAAGGCCGCGGCCCCCTCGTTGGTCCCCGTGGAGGGACGCGCGTGCCTCAGACCCACACGCCCCGGTCGGTGAGCACTGCGCGCAGCGTCTCCAGATGATCGGTCATGATGCCATCCACCCCCAGGTCGAGGAGAGAGTTCATCCGCTCCGGATCGTTGACCGTCCACACATGGACCTGGAGCCCCCGGGCATGGGCCGCGCGGACGAAACGGCGGTCCACGACCGGGAGGCCGCCCTGGCGCTCTGGGACCTGGGCGGCGACCGCGCCCGCGCGCAGCGCCGCCGGGATGCCGAGCGAGCGCAGCCGCAGACCGACGACCCCCGTGACGCCGTACGAGGTCGCGAGCCGGGATCCGGCCAGGCGCTGCGCCCGGGCCACCCGGCTCTCGGTGAAGGACCCGACGCAGACCCGGTCCCAGGCATCGGTCCTGCGGATCAGGTCGACCAGCGGGACCAGGGAGGACTCGGCCTTGAGGTCCACGTTCCAGCGGGCCTCGGGGAACTCCTCGAGCAGCTCCTCGAAGAGCGGCAGGGGTTCCTTCCCGCCCACCCGCGCCTCGCGGACGGCGTCCCACGGCAGGTCGCGGATCCGCCCGGCGGCGTCCGTCACCCGGTCGAGCGTCGAGTCGTGGAACGCGACCAGCGCACCGTCCGCGGTGGTGTGCACATCGGTCTCGAAGTAGCGGTAACCGGCCGCCGCGGCCCGGCGGAAGGCCGCCGCGGTGTTCTCGAAGCCGTCCGCGGCGCCGCCTCGATGGGCGAACGGTATGGGGGACGGGTGGTCCAGATAGGGATGGCGTACGCGAGTCACCGCCGCAGTATCGCCTGCTCCGGTGTCCCGGAGGCGACCACAGTACTGCTCGCGTCCTGCTCGGGGATGGCGAAGCGGCGCAGGAAGAACTGGGCGAGGGGTCCGATGCTCAGCGCGTACAGGACCGTACCGACACCGACCGAGCCGCCGAGCAGGAAGCCGGTGGCGACCACCGCCACCTCGATCGCCGTGCGGACCAGCCGGATCGAACGGCCGGTGAGCCGGTGGAGCCCGGTCATCAGTCCGTCGCGCGGACCCGGGCCGAAGCGGGCGGCGATGTACAGCCCGGTCGCCGCCCCGTTGAGGACGATGCCGAGGACGAGGAGGGCGATCCGTGCCGCCCAGCCCCCGGCCTCCGGGACCAGGGCGAGGGTGCCGTCCATGGCCACGCCGATGACGAAGACGTTGGAGACCGTGCCGAGGCCGGGCCGCTGCCGGATCGGGATCCACAGCAGCAGGACGGCCGCCCCGACGATGATCGAGACGACACCGATGGTCAGTCCGGTCTTCTCGGCGAGACCTTGGTGGAGGACGCCCCAGGGCTCCAGACCGAGCCCGCCCCGCACCAGCAGCGCCGAGCTGATCCCGTACAGCGCCAGTCCGATGTACAGCTGCGCGAGCCGACGCGTCATATGACGACCGGTGAGCCGGCCGCGGAGGCCGGAGGCGATGGACAAGTGGTGCCCCCTGTGTGGTGGTGGTGGACTGACTCATGTCACTCTGTGGCGGGGGATCGGATGCCAACCATGGCCAATTCGAGGAAGGTGGACTGAATTCCATGGCTCAGTGGACCTCGGCCGTCGGGCCGGCTCAACTCGCCCGGCAGCTTCAGGCGCAGCAGGCCCGTCCCGCCGGGCCGGGTACGCGCAAGCCGCCCGCCTACCGCGCGCTGGCCGACGGGATCCGTCTCCTCGTCCTGGAGGGCCGGGTTCCGGTCGCCGCCCGGCTGCCCGCCGAGCGTGAACTCGCGGTCGCGCTGACCGTGAGCCGTACGACGGTGGCGGCCGCGTACGAGGCGCTGCGGGCCGAAGGGTTCCTGGAGTCGCGGCGCGGGGCCGGAAGCTGGACCGCCGTACCGGCGGGGAACCCGCTGCCCGCGCGCGGGCTCGAACCTCTGCCGCCGGAGTCGCTCGGCTCGATGATCGACCTCGGCTGCGCGGCACTGCCCGCGCCCGAGCCGTGGCTGACCCGGAGCGTCCAGGGCGCCCTGGAGGAGCTGGCGCCGTACGCCCACACGCACGGGGACTACCCGGCGGGGCTTCCCGCGCTGCGGCAGATGCTCGCCGACCGGTACACCGAACGCGGCATCCCGACCATGCCCGAGCAGATCATGGTCACCACCGGCGCGATGGGCGCGATCGACGCCATCTGCCACCTCTTCGCCGGGCGCGGCGAGCGGATCGCCGTCGAGTCGCCTTCGTACGCCAACATCCTCCAGCTCATGCGGGAGGCGGGCGCCCGGCTGGTGCCGGTGGCCATGGCCGAGGGGCTGGCCGGCTGGGACCTGAACCGCTGGCGCCAGGTCCTGCGCGACGCGGCCCCCCGCCTCGCGTACGTCGTCGCCGACTTCCACAACCCGACCGGCGCCCTCGCCGACGAGGACCAGCGGCGGCAGCTGGTGGACGCGGCACGTTCGGCGGGCACGGTCCTCGTCGTCGACGAGACCATGTCCGAGCTGTACCTGGACGAGCAGTCGGAGATGCCCCGGCCGGTCTGCGCCTTCGACCCTGCGGGCGCGACCGTGCTGACGGTCGGTTCGGCGAGCAAGGCGTTCTGGGCGGGCATGCGGATCGGCTGGGTCCGGGCCGCGCCCGACGTGATCCGTTCCCTCGTGGCCGCGCGCGCCTACGCGGACCTCGGCACCCCTGTCCTGGAACAGCTCGGTGTCAACTGGCTGATGCGGACCGGCGGCTGGGAGCAGGCGGTCACCATCCGCCGGACCCAGGCGCGCGAGAACCGCGACGCGCTGGTCGCGGCGGTCCGGGGGCAGCTGCCGGAGTGGGAGTTCGACGTCCCGGCCGGCGGGCTGACGCTCTGGGTCCGCACGGGCGGCCTCTCCGGCTCGCGGATCGCGGAGGTCGGCGAGCGGGTCGGCGTACGGGTCCCCTCGGGACCGCGCTTCGGCGTCGACGGAGCCTTCGAGGGGTACGTGCGGCTGCCGTTCACCGTGGGCGGCCCGGTCGCCGAGGAGGCGGCGGCCCGCCTGGCGGCCGCGGCGCGCCTGGTGGAGTCGGGCGCGGGCACGGGCAACGAACAGGCACGGGCCTTCGTGGCGTAACGGGCCCTCGGGCGGCCGTCCCGCCGGGCGGGGCGGCCGCCCGGCGACGGGGGTGGTGGCTCGCCTGGTGGCGGCCCGGTTGCCGACGAGGCGGCGGCGCGCTTGGCGCCGGGGCGGCGGGGGCCCGCCTGGCCGGCCGCGGCCCGCGTGCCGGGGCCGGCGGGCGGTCAGCCTGGCGGCCGCGGCGACGGCCCGCCTTGCGACGGGGCCGGTCTGGCGACGGGGTCTGCCTGGCGGCCGCGGCGCGCCCCGCGCTGGAGCCGGCGGGTGGTCAGCCCTCCGCCGGGACCGGGCCGAGGTCCAGGACCGGGGTCGGCGCGGGAGCCACGGTGGCGGGGGCGTGGGCCGGTGGCGGGCCCGGGTCCGGGGCCGATCCGGGGGCCGGCGGCACCGCGGTCGTCGTCGCGTCCTGCCGTTCCGGCAGGAGCGCCATGACGGCCTGGCGGTGCGCCTCGCTCGTCGCGTCGTCGTACGGGTCCGGTGTCGCCGGCACCTGCAGGCGCAGCACCGGGCCGGTGCCGAGGCGGGCGTAGCCGCGGCCCGGGGGGACGACCGGGACCGGCGTGGTGTGCGGCTCGACGCCGAGGACCCACGAGATCTGCTCGGCGGACGCGGGGCCGAGCACGACACGGGCGCGGGTGTGCGTCCGTACGGCCTCGCTCAGGGTGTCCGCGCTGTCGAACTGCTCCGCCACCACCACCGTGACCTGCGCGGCCCGTCCGTGCCGCAGCGGGACCTGGAGGAGGTCCTGAGGGTCGCGACGTCCGTCGGCGGCCGCCAGGTGACCGAGGATGCTCGGCCGGTCGAGCAGGATCCACAGCGGGCGACGGGTGTCGTCGGGCGCGGGACGGCCCGCCTGACGGGCGCGGTTCGCCGCGATGAGCCGCCGCTCGGTCTCGTGCGCCGCCCACTCCAGACTGGCCAGGGCGCCCGCGAGGCCGCACTCGACGCCCAGGACGCCCGAGCGTCCGGTCAGACAGGCGTACTCGCCGGTGCCGCTGCCCTCGACGATCAGCACGTCTCCGTGCGGCAGCGCCTGGAGGGCGATGGAGCGCAGGAGCGAGGTCGTCCCGCTGCCGGGCTGCCCGACGGCGAGCAGATGCGGCTCGGTGGAGCGCGGGCCGGTCCGCCAGATCACGGCGGGCGCGTCCTCCTCGGCGTCGGCGGCGAGGACCGGGACGGTCCGCTGCACGGCGCCGGCGTCGGTGAAACCGAGGACCGTCTCGCCCGGCACGGTCACGAAGCGCTGGGCGGCGATGGTGGTGGGCAGGGCGGGCAGGACGCTCATGACGAGCTGGTTGCCCTCCTCGTCCCAGTCGAAGAGGTACTCGCGGCCGCGTCCGGACTTGGCGTGCAGCAGCTGCTCGATACGGGCGCGGGAGGCGGGCTCGCCGTCGGTGAAGTACGCGGGGTACCTGATGCGCAGGTGGGTGAGGCGCCCGCTGTCGTCGAAGGCGTGGTCCCCGAACGCGCCGCTCCAGTCGCCACCGTGGGCGAAGAGGGGGGCCGGGTCCTCGGGGACGGAGAAGTACGGCACCAGAGCCTCGTAGAGGCCCTTGAGGCGTTCGATCTCGGACTCGTCGGGCCCGGTCTTGACGACCGGGCGCTCACGGCCCGTCCAGGCGGCCGCGCCCATCACCGAGACGAGGGCGAGCAACGGACCGTACGGGACGAGCGCGACGACCAGTACGCAGGCCGCGACCAGGAACAGCGTGGGACCTCGCCGTTCCTTGGGGGTCGCGGCCCACCTGGCTCGCGCGGTCGCGGCCAGCTTCCGCAGACCACGTGTGATGGTGATCAGCGGATGGAGCACATCGGTGGCGCTGTCGGCGGCCGTGCGCGCGATCTCTCGACTGCGAGCGATCCGGTCGCTGCCGCTGCTCAGAATGCGGGGGAGTGGTCGCCGGGCCACGTCGTACTCCTGGAGTTGTGGAAGGGACTGTGGGGCGTCAGAACTTGATCCCGCCCAAGAGGCTGGCGAGGCTCTGGCCGCCTGCGGTGATGCTCGGGGCGATGGCGGTGCCGGCGAGGTAGAAGCCGAACAGCGCGCAGATGAGGGCGTGGGATGCCTTGAGGCCGTCCTTCTTGAAGAACAGGAAGCAGATGATGCCGAGCAGGACCACGCCTGAGATGGACAGGATCATGAGGGGTTCTCCTGGTTGAGGGGACAGTCACCATGAGTCCTTCCAGGTTCACAGCAAGTATCTATGCGATTAAAGGTGCATATGGGTGAATGTCGGGCGATTTCACTTGACTGGCGGATGTGGAGGGCTCGCCCGGGTGGCGAATCGCGCGCGGCGCGCTAGCGCGGGAGGCCCGCGCGCCCCGGATGAGCTGCGGTGATCTTTGCCGTGGACGCCCCGCCTCATGTCGCCGGGCGGGCAGTACCCTGTCGATTCACTCGTACGGCGGCGGTCGCCGTGCGCGGGCCACAGTTCCGAGGAGAGAGGCGGGCACGTCCGATGAGCGAGACTCCGGACCCGGAGGTCGTCGAGCTGGCGAGCAAGGTCTTCGACCTGGCGCGCACGGGGGACGCCGGGACGCTGGCCGCCTACATCGACGCGGGCGTCCCCGCGAACCTCACCAACGAGAAGGGCGACTCCCTCGTCATGCTCGCCGCCTACCACGGGCACGCGGACGCGGTCACCGCCCTGCTGGCGCGGGGCGCCGACGCGGACCGCGCCAACGACCGCGGACAGACCCCGCTCGCGGGTGCTGTCTTCAAGGGCGAGGACACCGTCGTCCGCGCGCTGCTCGCCGGCGGCGCAAATCCGGAAGCGGGGACTCCGTCTGCCGTGGATACTGCTCGGATGTTTGGGAAGGCAGAACTCCTGGAGCTGTTCGGCACCCGGTGAAGATCCAGGTGAACGGGCGTTGAACCCCAGGTGAGAGCGGTGTCGTAAATGTGGTCGCGGTGGCGAAATGGCTGGGTCATCATGACGTCGGGCCCGCAACGGGCCACCGACGAGAGGCAGAGGAAGATGGTCAACACCAAGCAAAGGACGACGGGCGGCCCTACATGTTGCTGCGCGGCATAGGCGATCACCACTCCCCGGTACTCCCCGGTCGTGTCGACAGCTTGATGTGAGGCGTCTTCCATGTTCGAACCAGTCATAGCGCCGAGCGGCACCCTGCTCGGTCTGCTGCAGAGGGGCCGCGGCGACGGCACCCTGCACGCGCTCGCCGCGCCCCGCGCCGAGGCCCTCGCGGCCCTGAACCACTGCGTTCTCAGCGACCCCCGCCACGACTGGCAGGTCGAGAACCGCTCCCTCTACTACGCCCGGCTCTACCTCGACCTGCACGGCGGGCTCGGGGAGATCGAGGCCCACCTCTTCGGGGCCGAGGACCTCTTCGACACCGAGGAGAACCGGACCGGGCTCGCGCTCGCCGTCCTCGGACACCTGGCCTCGTACGGCCGTCAGGACGCCCTGACGCTGCTCCGGCGGTACGCCGCGACCGGCACCAACTGGGCGTGGGCCCTCGACGAGCTCGCGCTGCGCGACGACGACGCGGGGCTGCGCTCGATCGCCCTCCCCGTCCTCGACCGCTTCCCGGCCGGCGCGGAGGGCGACGCCGAGCTGGCGAGCGCCGTACGGGACGCCTTCGAGCCCCGGCCGTGGCGGCTGTGGGCCGAGGACCGCCGGGAGGCCGTCGGCGCCCGGGTCAGGGCCGCCCAGGAACGTGGCTCCTTCGACCGCTGGCAGCGCCAGATGCGGCCGAGCGGACCCCGCCCCGGCTGGAGCGTCCAGGCGGTCTTCGACTGGGCCCAGGAGGGCCTGGAGCGCGGCACCGTGCTGCACGGGCCCGCCGCCCGCTGCCTCACCGCCGTCGCCGGCCCCGAGGACCGGCCGCTGATCGTCGAGGCCGCCCGCAGCGGCCCCGACGGCGCGCGCTGCGCCGCCCTGCACTACCTCGCCGAGTCACGGGACCCCGCCGTCCTCGACCTGATCGAGGCCGCGGCGGGCAGCGACTCCCGTACCGTCGCCGAGGCCGCCGTCGCCGCCTTCGAGCGGATGTGCGGGGAGCCCGCCGTCGACCGTGCCCGTGGCTGGGTCCACCGGCCCGACGCGCTCGGTGCCGCCGCCGCGGGTGTCCTCGCCTGCCGGGGCGGGGCCCAGGACGCCACGCTCGTCCTCGGCGCCCTGCGCGAGACCGTCCGGTCCGCGGGCCCCGACGCGACCGCCCTCTACACCCTGGTCGACGGCGCCGGACGCCTCGGCATCGCCTGCGCCGCACCCGTACTGCGCCACGTCTACCGGGAGACCGCCTCCTCCCAGCTCCGCGGCCGAACCGCCCGCGCCCTCGCGGCCACCGACCCGACCTTTCCGACGGGCTTCGCCGTCGAATGCCTCTGGGACTGCGAGGAGACCACCCGCGAGGTGGCGGCCCAGCACGCCGAGACCGGCGACGTCCGCGTCGCGGAGCGACTGCGGCGGCTGGCCGTCGACCCGGCCGAGGAGGCCGAGGTCCAGACGGCGGTACGCAACCGGATAGGCCCGGACCTACAGGTCTGATCCTGCCGCCGACGGACGGTCGGCGGCGCGGTCGCCCCGGCTGGATGGACCGTCGGCGGCGGGGGCGCCCTGGCCGTCGGCCCCCCGGGCCTCCTCGGCGCCGGTCGCCCCAGGGGTGGCCATAGCCGTCGGCGCTGCCGGCCGAAGCCGGAGCGCCGACGGCACCCACCCCAGGGGTGGCCATAGCCGTCGGCGCTGCCGGCCGAAGCCGGAGCGCCGACGGCACCCCCCTTCGGGCAGGAGCGTCGGCGGCCCTCCGGGCGGACGCTACGGTTCCCGGGCGGACGTCACCGCTTCCCGGGCTCGGAGGGCCGACGGGCCTCCGGGCGGAGGCCACGGCCTTCGGGACGGACGCCTCGGCTCTCCAGGGCTTCCCGGGGCGGGCCGTGGCCGAGAGGCAAACGCTCATGGGACGTTCCCCGGGTGTCCAGACGCCCGTCGGCGGGAACACGCCGGGCGCGACGACAACACGGGTATGCGTGTCGTCATCGTCACCGAATCCTTCCCTCCCGATGTCAATGGTGTGGCGCACTGCGCCCTGCAGACCGCGCGCCACCTCGTCCGCCGAGGCCATGACCCGCTCGTCGTCGCCCCCGCCGTGGCCGGAGCCACCGACGACCCGGACGCCGACGCGCCCTGCCCGGTCGTGCGCGTACCGTCCCTGCCTCTGCCCGGCTACCCCCAGGTACGCGTCGCCCTCCCCAGCCGGCGCCTCGCCGCGGCCATCGCCGCCCACCGGGCCGACGTCGTGCACCTGGCCGGCCCCTTCGTGCTCGGCGTACGCGGCATGGCGGCCGCGACCCGCCTCGGACTGCCCGCCGTCGCCGTCTACCAGACCGACCTCGCCGGCTACGCCCGCACCTACATGGGCACCGGGGAGGGCGCCGCCTGGCGCCGGCTGCGGGCCGTCCACGGCGCCGCCGACCGCACCCTCGCCCCGTCCACCGCCGCCGCGCGCGACCTGGAGACGCACGGCATCGGCCGCGTACGGCTCTGGCGGCGCGGCGTCGACACCGTCCGCTTCCGCCCCGACCTGCGCGACGACGCCCTGCGCCGCGAGCTCGCCCCCGGCGGCGAACTCCTCGTCGGCTACATCGGCCGTCTCGCCCCGGAGAAGCGGGTCGAGCTGCTTTCCGGGGTCTGCGGCCTGCCCGGCGTACGGGTGGTGGTCGTCGGCGACGGGCCCAGCGAGCCGGCCCTCCGCACCGCACTCCCCGGCGCCCGGTTCCTCGGCCGCCGCACGGGCGACGACCTGGCGAGGATCTTCGCCTCGCTGGACGTGTTCGCGCACACCGGCCCGTACGAGACCTTCTGCCAGACCGTGCAGGAGGCGATGGCGAGCGGAATCCCGGTCGTCGCCCCGGCCGCCGGCGGGCCGCTGGACCTAGTCGACCACCGCAGGACCGGTCTCCTCGTCCCGCCGGACGATCCCACCGCGCTACGGGACGCCGTGGCCTCCCTCGCCGAGGCGCCGGCCCTGCGCGCCGCCTACGGACGGGCCGGCCGTACCGCCGTCGAGGGCCGGACCTGGGAGGCCGTCGGCGACGAACTGATCGGGCACTACCTGGAGGTCCTGCGCGAGCGGACGGCGGTGGCGGCATGAGAGGTCCCGCCATATCCGGGCCGCTGCGGATCGTCCGGCTCGCCAACTTCGTCACCCCCACCTCGGGCGGCCTGCGCACCGCCCTCGAACAGCTCGGCCGCGGTTACCTGGCCGCAGGGCACGAGCCCGTCCTGATCGTCCCCGGCGAGGAGGAGAGCGACGAGGTCACCGACCAGGGGCGGGTCATCACCCTCCCCGGCCCGGTCCTGCCCGGCACCGGCAGCTACCGCGTCCTCGCCGACCGGCGCCGCGTCCGCCGGATCCTGGAGGAGCTCGCCCCGGACCGTATCGAGGTCTCCGACCGCACGACCCTGCGCTGGACGGGCGAGTGGGCGCGACGGGCCAGGGTGCCCTCGGTGATGGTCTCCCACGAGACCGCCGACGGCGTCCTGCGGACCTGGGGCGTGCCCCCGGCCGCCGCTGCCCGCGCCGCCGACCGGCTCAACCGCCGTACGGCGTGGGCGTATGCGCGGATCGTCTGCACGACCGAGTGGGCGGAGCGGGAGTTCGTACGGATCGGGGCCCGCAACGTCCTGCGCGCGCCGCTCGGCGTGGACCTGGACCGCTGCCGGCCGGGACGGCGCAGCACCGTCCTGCGGGCCGAGCACGCGGACGGTGAGCGGGTACTGCTGCTGATGTGCTCGCGGCTCTCGGTGGAGAAGAGGCCCGGGACCGCCCTGGACGCCCTCGCGCACCTGCGCGGCCAGGGGGTGCGGGCCGCGCTCGCCGTGGCGGGCGACGGGCCGCTGCGGGGCGCCCTGGAGCGGCGGGCGCGGGAGGAACGGCTCCCGGTGCGCTTCCTGGGGCACGTCGCCGACCGTGAGGCCCTGGCCGACCTCCAGGCCGCGGCCGACCTGTGCCTGGCCCCCGGGCCCGCCGAGACCTTCGGCCTGTCGGCCCTTGAGGCCCTCGCCTGCGGCACCCCGGTCGTCGCCAGCGCCTCCTCCGCGCTCCCCGAGGTCATCGGCGACGCGGGGGCCTGCGCCCCGGACGACCCGTCCGCCTTCGCGCAGGCCATCCGGTCCCTGCTCGACCGTCCGGAGCCGACCCGCCGCGCGGCGGCACGCGCGCGTGCCGAACTCTTCGGCTGGGGCCGGTCCGTCGCCGCCTTTCTCCAGGCCCACGACGCGGCCCCGACCACAATCCTCGTCCCGCCGCAGGGGGTACGGGCATGACCACGACGGCCCCGCCGACTACGGACAGCCCGAAACCGCCGGAGACCGCCGCCGTACGGACCTCCCCGCCCGGGTCGGACACCACCGCCGTATGGACCTGCCCGCCCGGGTCGGACACCCCCGCAGCACGGGCCTGCCCGCCCGAACAGGAGGTCACCGCCCGGACGCCGGACACGGCCGAGCCCGTCCCCGTGGGCCCTGCGCGGGCTCCGTCCCCGGCCGCGCCCCTATGGGCTCCGTCCCCCGCCGTGCCCCTTCACGCGCGCGTGGACGTGTTCCCCGCCCCGCGTACGGGTTCCGACGCGGGGGCACCGGCGCCGGTCGCCGACGGAGGGGGCGGTCGGGCGCAGGGCGCGGTCGAGGCGGCGGCGCTGCGGTTCGCCGTCCTCGGGGACTCCCTCAGCGAGGGCGTCGGCGATCGAGTCGACGGCGCCTGGCGCGGCTGGGCCGCCCTGCTCGCCGAGGGGCTCGCGGGCCCCGGCCGGCGGGTCGAGTTCCGTAACCTGGCCGTCAGCGGCGCCCAGAGCCGGGAGGTGGCCGAGGGGCAGGCCCCGGAGGCGGTGGCGTTCCGTCCCCACCTCGCCTCCGTCGTCGTCGGCGTCAACGACACGCTCCGCCACACCTTCGACATCGCGCAGCTCGCCGGACGCCTCGACCGGGTGTGCGCGGACCTCACCGCGACCGGGTCCGTACTCCTCACGGCCTGCCTGCCCGACCCCGGCCGGATGCTCGGGCTCCCCCCACCGCTCGCCCGCCCGCTCGCCCGGCGCCAGAAGGCCGTCAACGCCCTCGTCCACGCGCTCTCCGCGCGCTACGACACCGTCCATCTCCATCTCGCGGACAGCACCTGGACCGACGACCGGTCCCTGTGGAGCGCGGACCGGCTCCACCCCGGCGAGCGCGGTCACCGGGCGATCGCCGCACGGTTCCACGCCCTCCTGGCCGCCCGGGGCCTCGCCCACGGCACCCCGCCCTCGCCCGACCCCGAGCAGCCGCCGCCCACCCGCACGGAGGCGGTCCTCTGGCTAGCCACCGCAGGCACCGGCTGGGTGCTCCGGCGCTGCCACGACCTGCTGCCCCAGCTGCTCCACCTGGCCGGCGCCGAGCTGCGGCACTGGGCAGGCGGGACCGACGCCCGGCTGGACCGACGGGCGGAACACGCCCTGACCGCCGCGCTCGCGGCCGTGTCCCTGGACCTTCCGGTGGCCACAATGGGGGAATGACAGGGCGCTGGGAGTTCTGGATCGACCGTGGCGGCACCTTCACCGACGTCGTGGGCCGACGGCCCGACGGGCGGCTGGTCACCCGCAAGATCCTCTCCCATGACCCCGGCCGCCCCCACGACGCGGCTGTCGCCGGGATCCGCCTGCTCCTCGGGCTCCGCCCCGACGAGCCGGTGCCCGCCGACCGGGTCGCCGTCGTCAAGATGGGCACGACCGTCGCCACCAACGCCCTCCTGGAGCGGCGCGGCGAGCCGACGGTCCTCCTCGTCACCGAGGGCTTCCGCGACGCCCTGCGGATCGCGTACCAGAACCGGCCGAGGCTCTTCGACCGCCACATCGTGCTCCCCGAGGCCGTCCACGAGCGCGTCATCGAGGTCCCGGAGCGGGTCGACGCCCAGGGGCGGGTGGTGCGGCCGCTCGACGAGGACGCCGTGGCCGAGGAGTTGCGCGCCGCCCACCACGACGGCTACCGCTCCGCCGCCGTCGTCCTCATGCACGGCTATCGCCGCCCCGCCCACGAGCTCCGGATCGCCGACCGCGCCCGCGCCCTCGGATTCACGCAGGTCAGCTGCTCCCACGAGGTCAGCCCGCTGATCAAGCTCGTGCCCCGCGGCGACACCACCGTCGTCGACGCCTATCTCTCCCCGATCCTGCGCCGTTACGTCGACGAGGTGGCCCGCGAACTCGCGGGGATCCGGCTGATGTTCATGCAGTCCAACGGCGGCCTTCGGGAGGCCGCCCACTTCAGGGGCAAGGACGCCGTCCTGTCCGGACCGGCCGGCGGCGTCGTCGGCATGGCCCGTACCTCCCGGCAGGCGGGGTTCGACCGGGTCATCGGTTTCGACATGGGCGGCACGTCCACCGATGTGTCCCACTACGCGGGCGAGTTCGAGCGTGAACTGGGTACACAGGTCGCCGGCGTCCGGATGCGCGCCCCGATGATGAGCATCCACACCGTTGCGGCGGGCGGCGGCTCCGTCCTGCACTACGACGGCCAGCGGTACCGCGTCGGCCCCGACTCCGCGGGCGCCGTCCCCGGCCCCGCCTGCTACCGCCGCGGCGGCCCGCTGACCGTCACCGACGCCAACGTGATGCTCGGCCGCGTCCAGCCCGACCACTTCCCCGCCGTCTTCGGCCCGGACGGCGACCAGCCGCTCGACGGGACCGTCGTACGGGAGAAGTTCACCGCCCTCGCCGAGGAGATCGGCGGCGGCCGCACACCCGAGGAGGTCGCCGCCGGCTTCCTGGAGATCGCCGTCCTCAGCATGGCCAACGCGGTCAAGAAGATCTCCGTCCAGCGGGGCCACGACGTCACCCGCTACGCGCTCACGAGCTTCGGGGGCGCGGGCGGCCAGCACGCGTGCGCCGTCGCCGACGCCCTGGGCGTCGACACCGTCCTCGTACCGCCCCTGGCCGGCGTCCTCTCCGCGTACGGCATCGGGCTCGCCGACGCCACCGCCATGCGGGAGCAGTCGGTCGAGGCCGAACTCGACGCGGAGGGTACCCACGCGCGTGTGACGGAGCTCTGCGCCGAACTCGGCGAGCGCACCCGGCAGGAGCTGCGCGACGACGGGCTGCCCGACTCCGCGATCACCACCCACGCGCGCGTGCTGCTGCGCTACGCCGGCACCGACGCGAGCCTCCCGGTGCCGCTTGCCCCCGCCGAGGAGCTGCGGGAGGAGTTCACAGCCGTCCACCGCGCGCGGTACGCCTTCACCATGGACCGGCCGCTGGTCGTCGAGGCCGTCTCCGTGGAGGCCGTGGGACTTGCCGGACCCCATGGGCCCGTCGTCGTCGAGGCGGCGGAGTCCTCCGAGGAGCGCACCGCCGAACCGTCCCCCCGGACGACCGTACGGATGTACAGCGGCCACACCGCCGCCGACACCCCGCTCCACCGCCGCGATGACCTCCGCCCCGGCGACACCGTCACGGGCCCCGCGATCCTCGCCGAGGCCGACGCCACCACCGTCGTCGACCCGGGCTGGCAAGCCACGGCCGGCGACGGCGGACACCTCGTCCTGACCCGCGCGGCACCCCGCCCCGCGCGCGTGGCGGTCGGCACCGACGTCGACCCGGTCCTCCTGGAGGTCTTCAACAACCTCTTCATGGCGATCGCCGAGCAGATGGGCCTCCGCCTGGAGAACACCGCGCACTCCGTCAACATCAAGGAGCGACTCGACTTCTCCTGCGCCCTGTTCGACCCCGAGGGCAACCTCATCGCCAACGCGCCCCACATCCCCGTCCACCTCGGTTCCATGGGCGAGTCCATCAAGGAGGTGCTGAGGCGCGGCGGCGACTCCCTGCGCCCCGGCGACGTCTACGCGATCAACGACCCCTACCACGGCGGCACCCACCTGCCGGACGTGACCGTGGTGACCCCCGTCTTCACCGACTCCGGCGACCGGCTGCTCTTCCTCGTCGCCTCCCGGGGACACCACGCCGAGATCGGTGGCATCACCCCCGGCTCCATGCCGGCCTTCAGCGAGACCGTCCACGAGGAGGGCGTCCTCTTCGACAACTGGCTGCTCGTACGGGACGGCCGGCTGCGCGAGGACGAGACGCGGGAACTGCTCGCCGGCGCCCGGTACCCCTCCCGCGACCCGGACACCAACCTCGCCGACCTCCGCGCCCAGATCGCCGCCAACGAGAAGGGCATCGAGGAACTGCGCAACATGGTCGACCAGTTCGGCCTCGACGTCGTCCACGCCTACATGCGGCACGTGCGCGCCAACGCCGAGGAGTCCGTACGGCGGATCGTGGCCGGCCTACGGGACGGCTCGTACCGCTACGCGACGGACGGCGGGGCGGTCATCCAGGTCGCGGTCCGCGTCGACCGCGAACGGCGCTCCGCCGTCCTCGACTTCACCGGCACCTCGCCCCAGCTGGCCGGCAACGCCAACGCGCCGACCTCCGTCGTCATGGCCGCCGTCCTCTACGTCTTCCGCACCCTCGTCGACGACGACATCCCCCTCAACAGCGGCTGCCTGGAGCCCTTGGAGGTCCGTGTGCCGCCCGGCTCCATGCTCGCGCCCTCCTACCCCGCCGCGACCGTCGCGGGGAACGTGGAGACCTCCCAGGCGGTCACCGGCGCCCTCTACGCGGCCCTCGGCGTCCAGGCCGAGGGCTCGGGCACGATGAACAACGTCACCTTCGGCAACGCGCGCGTGCAGTACTACGAGACGGTGGCGAGCGGTTCCGGCGCGGGCGACGGGTTCGACGGGGCCGACGCCGTCCAGACCCACATGACCAACTCCCGGCTCACCGACCCCGAGATCCTGGAGTGGCGCTATCCGGTCCGGGTGGACTCCTTCGCCGTACGGCAGGACAGCGCCGGCCGCGGCCGGCGGCACGGAGGACAGGGCGTGGAACGCCGGATCCGCTTCCTCGAACCCATGACCGTGACCCTGCTGACCGGTCACCGCCGGGTCCCGCCGTACGGCATGGCGGGCGGGGAGCCCGGGGCCCTCGGGGAGAACGTGGTCCGACGCGCCGACGGCACCGTCGAGCACCTCGCCGGGGTCGACACCACCGACGTCGGCCCGGACGACGTCCTGGTCCTGCGGACCCCGGGCGGTGGCGGATACGGCACTCCTGCCTCCTCCACGGATGCTCCCGCCCCCGGTGGCGCGGGCGGCGGCTGCTCCTCCGTGGAGTCCTAGGAGGCCGCGTCCTGGGCCTGGGAAGGGGCTCCGTCCGCCGGCTCTGCCGCCGCCCCTTCCGTCCCGTGGCGCCGACCGGCGCGGGCGGAGCGGAACCCGATGGCGCACCAGACAACCGCCGCCGCCAGGGCGGCCACCGCCATCCCCGCCAGCACCGGTGCCCCGGGCCGCCATCCCAGGGAGAGGCGCGTGCCCAGGAGGGTGAGGACGCCCGCGATCCGGCCCGGGGCGTACAGCGGCACCCGTGCGGCCGTGGCCCGCAGAACGGCTGCCACCAGGAGGCCGACTGCGGTCCAGAAGAGCAGGTACGGCCAGAGTGGCCCCGGAGCGGCGGACGGCAGCCCGTACCGTTCGGGGCTGATGCGGAAGAAGCCGGTCGCCCACCCCAGGGTCACCGCGCAGACGGTGATGCCCGCCACCCACACCGCGTGGCGCCACCAGGGGCCGGGGCGCGGCGTCTCTTCGGAGTCGTCGTCGGGGAGGGAGGGGGCGAGGGATTCGATCACACCCGGGAGGACGCGGTCCGACGTCCGAGCGTTGCCTCCGACGGGCCGAAGGATCATGGATATTGGACGTTGGATATGGGATCCGGACGTTGGAAATTGGATCCATGATCTTGGATCGGTCATGCGGTCGCCACCGCCCGCCGGCCGGTGCGCTCAGCGGACCGGAACGAATCGCACGACCGTGCCCGGCACCGCCTGCGCCGCCGCGGCCAGGTCGGACTCCCGGACCACCGCCACCACCGGATAGCCGCCCGTCGTGGGATGGTCGGCGAGAAAGACCACCGGCCGCCCGTCCGGAGGCACCTGCACGGCCCCCAGGACCATGCCCTCGCTGGGAAGTTCAGCCGAGATCGCCCGGTGGAGGGGCGGCCCCTCGGTGCGCAGCCCGATGCGGTTGCTCGCGGCGGAGACCCGGTACGCGCGCGTGGCCAGGGTGTGGAGCGCCCCTGGTGTGAACCAGTCGTGACGCGGCCCCAGCCGGACCCGCAGGACGAGTTCCTCCGGCGGGCCCGGCCAGGGGGGAGCGTCGACCGACCCCCGTACGGCCGACGCCGCTCCCAGCGGCAGCACCGTCCCGTCCGCCAGCGGAGCCGGGCCGAGCCCGGACAGCAGGTCGGTGGAGCGGCTGCCCAGGACGGGTTCGACGGCGAGGCCGCCGCCGAACCCCACGTACGCGCGCAAGCCCCGGAGGGCCGGACCGACGTCGAGGAGCGCGCCCGCGGGAACCCGTACCGCCGTTCCCCAGGCGGCCGGCCGGCCGTCGACGGTGACCGGACACGGCGCGCCGCCGACGGCGACGGTGACCGCGCCCCGGGGCCGCACCGCACACCCGTTGACGGTGGTCTCCAGGACCGCAGCGTCCTCCGGATTGCCCACCAGACGGTTCACCAGCCGCGCCGCCCCCGGATCCAGCGCTCCCGAGCGCGGCACGCCCAGATGTGCGAACCCGGTCCGCCCCAGGTCCTGCACGGTGGTCAGCGCTCCGGCCCGTACGACGGCGAGGGCACGATCGGTCACCGGCGCTCCACCACGAAACGCACCCGGGCGCCGGGCGCCAGCAGCGCGGCGGGCTCACGGCCCGCGTCCCACAGCACCGCGTCCGTTGAGCCGATCAACTGCCAGCCGCCGGGGGAGGAACGGGGATACACGCCCGTGTACGGTCCCGCGAGCGCGACCGACCCGGCCGGTACGGAGGTGCGCGGAGTGGCCCGGCGCGGTACCTGGTACTGCTCGCCGAGCCCCGTCAGATAGCCGAAGCCCGGCGCGAACCCGCAGAAAGCGACCCGGAACTCGGTGGCCGAGTGGATCCGGACCGCCGTCTCCACGGACACCCCCCACAGCGCGGCGACCTCGGCCAGATCGGGACCGTCGTAGCGGACCGGTACGTCGACGGCCTGCTCCACGCGCGCGTGGAGCGGCGGAATCGTCCATTCCCGCAACTGCCCCGCCAGTTGGTCCGGGGCGTCGACCCCGTCGAGCAGCACCGTCCGCGCCGCCGGCACGATCTCCCGTACGGTCGGCAGCGCACCGCCCGCCCGCCGGCGCAGCAGCTCGGCGTGGAAGGCCTCCGTCTCCGTGCCCGTCCCCAACTCGACGAGCAGCGCCCGTTCGCCCACCCGGAACACCCGCCGCGCCTTCACGCGAACGCCTCCACCCGGACGCCGCCCGCCTCCAGCTCGGCGCGCACCCGCCGGGCGAGAACGACCGCGCCCGGGGTGTCCCCGTGCAGACAGAGCGAGCGGGCCCGCACGGCGACCGACCGCCCGCAGTGCGCGGTCACGACCCCGAACCGGGCCAAGGACACCGACCGTTCGACGACCTGCGCCGGATCGGTGACGACGGCCCCCTCCTGCCCGCGCGGCAGCAGGGTGCCCTCCGCCGTGTACGCCCGGTCTCCGAAGGCCTCGGCGACCACCGGCAGCCCCGCCTTCCGGGCGGCCTCGTGCAGCCGGGAGCCGGGCAGGCCGAGCACGGGCAGCCCGCCACCCGCGAGCAGCACCCCGTCGACGACCGCCGCCGCCTGCTCCTGGTCACGGACCACCCGGTTGTACAGCGCGCCGTGCGGCTTGACGTACGAGACCCGTGACCCGGCCGCGCGGGCGAAGACGTCGAGCGCGCCGATCTGGTACGCGACCTCGGCCGCCAGCTCCTCGGCCGGGACGTCCATCGCGCGCCGCCCGAAGCCGGCGAGGTCGCGGTACGAGACCTGGGCCCCGATCCGTACGCCCCTCGCGGCCGCCAGTTCGCAGACGCGGCGCATGGTGACCGCGTCCCCGGCGTGGAAGCCACAGGCCACGTTGGCGCTGGTGACGACGGACAGCAGCTCCTCGTCGTCGGTGAGCGTCCAGCGGCCGAAGCCCTCTCCGAGGTCGGCGTTGAGGTCGATCGAGGCCTCGGTCATGGTCCCTCCCAGATGAGATCGGCCCGGGTGTGGCCGGACGTCCGGCCGGCCGTGGGGAAGGGCCGGCCCGCACGTGCACGCGCGCGTGCCGCCCGCGGGCCGAGCACAGTCGCCGGTGTCACGTCAGTTCCCTTCCGCGCGTCTCCGGCAGCCCCAGCAGGGCGAGGACCGCGAGACCATAGCCGACAGCTCCGAAGACCAGTGCCCCGCCGACGCCCCAGCTCTCGCCGAGGAAGCCCACCAGGGTCGGGAAGACCGCGCCCACCGCGCGGCCGGTGTTGTACGTGAAGCCCTGCCCCGTGCCCCGTACCGCCGTCGGGTACAGCTCGGCGAGGAAGGAGCCGAATCCGCTGAAGATGGCCGACATGCAGAAGCCGAGCGGGAATCCGAGCACGAGCAGGAGCGTGTTCGCCCCGGAGGGGATGTTCGTGTAGGCGAGGACGGACAGCGCGGACAGGGCGGCGAAGAGCGCGATGTTCTTCTTCCTGCCGAGCAGGTCCGTGAGGTAGCCGCCGGTCAGATAGCCGATGAAGGCGCCCGATATCAGGAACGCCAGGTAGCCGCCGGTGCCGACGACCGTCAGGCCCCGTTCGGTCTTCAGGAAGGTCGGGACCCAGGTGGCGAGGGTGTAGTAGCCGCCCTGCACACCCGTCGAGAGCAGCACCGCGAAGAGCGTGGTGCGCAGCAGGGACGGTTTGAAGATGGCGGTGAAGGAGCCGCGCTCGGCCGAGGCGCGGCGGATCTCGGCGGCCTGCGGGGCGTCCTCGACGTTCCGCCGGACGTAGACGACGAGCAGCGCGGGCAGGGCGCCCGTCCAGAACATGACCCGCCACGCGGTGTCGGCGTCGACGAACGCGAAGACCAGGGTGTACACGATCACCGCGAGCGCCCAGCCGACCGCCCACGCGCTCTGGATGCCGCCGAGCGTACGGCCGCGGTGCTTGGCGGAGGCGTACTCGGCGACCAGGATCGCGCCGACCGCCCACTCGCCGCCGAAACCGAGGCCCTGGAGGGCCCGGAAGACCATCAGCGTCTCGTAGTTGGGCGCGAAGCCGCACAGGACGGTGAAGAGCGCGTAGGTGATGACGGTGATCATCAGCGCCTTCACGCGGCCGATGCGGTCGGCCAGGATGCCGGCCAGTGCGCCGCCGATCGCCGAGACGACCAGGGTGACCGTGGTGAGCAGGCCGGTCTGGCCCTTGTCCAGGCTGAAGTAGGCGGCGATGGCCACCATCGAGAGCGGCAGCGTGAAGAAGTCGTAGGAGTCCAGGGCGTATCCGCCGAACGCGCCGCCGAAGGCGCGCCTGCCGCGCGGCCCGAGGGCGCGCAGCCAGGCGAACGCGCCCGTGTCGTCGGGCCGTTCGCCCTGGGTCTGCTGCTGGGTCTGTGTCGTGCTCATGGGCACCTCGCGGAGGGGGGAGGGCGTGCTGAGTGACGTGTCCGGGGACTGTGCGGTGTCGTCAACGTAGGGGATCGTTCAACGATCCGACAAGAGGTATGTCGGCATGTTCTTGTCTCCGCGAAGGACCTGGTATTGACTCGGCCGCGGGCGACGAGAGAAACGAGGCACGGTGGGCGGAATCGGCGAACTCGCGGACGACCGGGCACTGCTCGGGCGGACCAGCACGGCGGAACGGGTGGCGGACATCCTGCGCACCCGGATCGCCGAGGGCTTCTTCCCGCCCGGTACCCGGCTCTCCGAGGACAGCATCGGCGGCGCGCTCGGGGTGTCCCGCAACACGCTCCGCGAGGCGTTCCGCCTGCTCACCCATGAGCGGCTGCTCGTCCACGAACTCAACCGGGGCGTCTTCGTCCGGGTCCTCGCCGTCGAGGACGTCGCCGACATCTACCGCACCCGCCGTCTCGTCGAATGCGCCGTCGTGCACGGACTGGGGCAGCCGCCGTTCGCCCTGGACGGCCTCGCGGGCGCGGTGGAGGAGGGCGAGCAGGCGGCACGCGCGCAGGACTGGAAGGGCGTCTCCACCGCCAACATCCACTTCCACCGCGAACTGGTCGCCCTGGCCGGCAGCGCGCGCACGGACGAACTGATGCGGGGCGTCCTCGCCGAACTCCGCCTCGCCTTCCACGTCGTGGACGACCCGCGCGGTCTTCACGAGCCTTATCTCCTGCGAAACCGGGAGATTCTGGACGCACTGCTCGCCGGGGAGCGCGGGACGGCGGAACGCCTCCTGGCCCGCTACCTCGACGACTCCCTCACCCGGATCGTCGCGGTGTACGGGAAAGCGGTCGAGGAACCGGACTCCCCGGACGCCTGAGCCCGCGGGCCGCGCGCGGCACGGCCGGACGCCGCGCGGCGCACGCCGCACCGACGCACAGCAGACGCTGCACGGTCGTACGGCGCACGGCGGTGTCGCGTCCGCGCCGGGACGCCGGGCGTCGACGCGCCCCCACGCCGCGTGAGAGCGAGCCGCGTCCGCGCTACCACGTCCCGCCTCCGGCCGGGGTCGCATCTGCGCCGTTTCGACCGTTGTCAGTTCGAGGACCTAATCTGTGCACCGTGACTTCGCCTGCCTCGACGGACTTCGTTCCGCCCCAGCTCAGCGCGGGGCCGCGGCCCGCGCAGGGTCCGGCCGCCGACGAAGGGCTCGCGCGGCGCCTCCGCGCGCTCGCGTGCACGGCGCCGCTGCACGACCTGGACACGCGCAAGGCGAATCTGGCCGGTGAGTACTCGGTCTACGCGATGGCCGAGGTCGCCCTCGCCGCCATCGACCTCGTCACACTCAACATGGACTTCGACACGGGCGCCGACCACGAGCAGATCGTCGCCCGTCTGCTGCCCCGCGTCGCCGCCCAGGCTCCCGTCCGCCCCGCCGCCGAGCACGAGCGCGTGGCCCGCTGGGTCCTGGAGAACCTGATCAACGTCGGCAGTGTGGACCGCGGCTTCCGTGCCGTCTACGGCACCTTCGGCGCCGACGGCGTGTACATCCGCCGCGACTACGACTTCAAGCTGATCGAAGAAGTCCCCGGCTACGGCGGCGGGGTCTACCTCCGTACGACGGACGAAGCGGTCAACGTCCTCGTCGGCGCCCTCGACACCGACGTCACCAGCGCCCAGATCGCCGCCGAGGTCAAGCTGGAGGTCCTGATCAGCCGGGGCCGGCTCGCCGACGCCCAGCTCGCCGCCGAGCAGGCGCGGTACCGGACCGTCCAGTACGCCGAGACCCTGCGCAAGACCCTGGAGGCGACCCGGCGCAACGTGCGCGCGGTGGACTGGCTGCAGGCCGTCCCGGACATGATCGCCGAGGCGCTCGACCACGTCGCCGACCGGTACCGCCACGAGAACGCGATCCTGACCAACATCCGCAAGGCCCGTGACGAGGCCGAGGACCCCGAGCACAAGCGCCGCGCCGCCGAACTCGTCGACATCGTCAAGGACTGCATCCGCCGTCACACCCAGCTCCAGTCCCGCCTCCTCGAGGCGGGCCCGCTGTTCCGGGCGGAGCAGGACCGGCAGGCCTTCGCCGCCCCCACCTCGTACACCGGGATAGACCTGTACGGGCAGCTGGTCGCGCCGATCCTGCCGCTCCCCGTCGAGCAGGCGATCAAGGTAACGGACGCGTTCTTCGCCCGGGGGACGGGACTGCGCACCCCCGCGTCCGTGCGCGTCGGCGACCTGGTCGACATGCTCCTCACCCCGCCCGTCGAGCGCGAGCACCTGGGCGCGGAGATGCCCGAGCCGGACCTTATCGCCACGCCCGACGACAGCCGCTTCAGCGAGCAGCAGCTGGCGAGCGCGATGGAGCTGCTCGACCTGGAGCACGACGCCCCCCGCCGCCTCTCCGGCCTGCTCGCCGAGGCCCGGCTCCGCGACCCCGACCTGCCCTACCTGGTGGCCCTCCTCGCCGTCCACGCGGCGAGCCCCCCGGTCGGCACGGCGTACCGCCAGGGCGAGGAGCGGCTGCTCTTCGCGGTCGACGACGGAACGCAGCTCGACGACCCCGAATTCGGCGGTGCCGACCTGATAGTGGGCACCGCGCTGCTGGACGCGCTGGGCATGGCGGCGGACCGCTCGGAGGCCTCATGACGACCGACCGGCCGACGGCCGCGGCTCCGGACCTGACTGCGGCCACGGGCCCGGTTACGGATCCCGATACGGCCCCGGCTCCGGACCTGGCTAGGGCTTTGGCCACGGACCTGGCTCCCGCCACGGCTCCGGCTCCGGACCTGGCTACGGCTCCGGCTCCGGACGTGGCTACGGATCCTGCTCCGGCGCCGGATCCCGCCACGGCTCCGGCCACGGCTCCGGCTACTGATCCCGCGACGCCTCCTGCCACGGCCCTGGCACCAGCCACCGACCCCGCCCGGGACCTGGCCCCGGACACGGCGACCGACCCCGCCCCACCGCGGCCCGTCATCAGCACGGGTGTCGTACCGACGTACGTACCGGCACGGAGGAGCCCCGCCCCGTACGTGCGCGCCATCCGCCTGGCCCCGCCCCGCGCGGCCGAGCCCGGTGACCGGACCCCGCCCCGGCGGCGCGGCGTGAGCGTGACACCCGTCCGCCTCCCGTTGCCCCGCCCCGAGCCCACCGCACCACCGACCGCCCGTACCGAGGAGCCCCAGCCGTGAGCGAACACCACGCCGAGCACGCCGACGCGTGGAGCGAGCCGGAGCCCCCGCACGTCCCCGCCGCACCTCACCCCGTCACCCCCGCCGACGCGGCCGACGCGGCGCGGCTCGTGTCGTTCGGGCTGCAGCCCAAGCTGCTCCCCGCCCGTGACGCCGAGTACACCGAGCTGCTCCGGCGCTACCGCGAGGACCCCGCCTTCGCGCGTCTCGCCGACGCCGTCGCGACCGGACTGGGCCTCGTCGTCCTGGAGGTCTCCCCGCGCGCGGGGATGGCCGTCACGGCGGGCGAGGACTCCGTCTTCGCCGTCCGCATGGGCGACTACGCCCGCCGCGCCTCCACCGACTCCGCCGACCGCTTCCTGCACGGTCTCGCCCACCTCGCCGTCGCCGCCATGGCCTTCCCCCGCCCCGAGGACCTCGCCGACGACGGGTACATCGGCCGCCTCACCGTCAACGGCGTCGACGCCTTCGTACGCCAGGCCTGCCGACGCCTCGAAGAGCGCGCCGAGGAACAGGGCGAGAACACCGACCCCGCCTCCGACGCCCCCGGCCTGGAGGCCGCCTGGCGGATCTACGCCCGCCGCAGCTCCACCGGCGCCACCAAGGACGCCCGCCGCCTCGCCGGCTCCACCACGGGCATCGTCGGCAAGGCCGTCGCCTTCCTCACCGACTCCGGCTTCCTCCAGCGCACCGGCGACGACGCGGGCGGCGCCTACCGCACCACCGCCCGCTACCAGCTCCAGGTCCGCGACATGGCCGGCAGCGCCGCGATGGCCGAGCTCCTCGACCTCGGCGTCGTCCCGGTCAGCGACGGCTCAGCGACCCTCCTGCCGCCGCCCGACGGCGACGACCTGGAGCTCGCCGCCGACGCCGGCCTCCCGTTCCATGCGTAACCGCCCCGCGTAATTTCACAGAACCAGTCGACGAGAGTCCGCCGCCATGTACGAGTTGTCCCGGGTCCGCCTCTACTCCATCGGTCCCGCCGGTGCGCGCTACGCCGACACCGTCCTGGACCTGCGCGGAGTCGGGGCACCCGTGCCCAACCCCGCCCCCACGCAGGCGGAGTTCTTCGAGGAGGAGCCGGTCGGCCCGGCGCGCCGCCCTGCCCCCGCGGGCGTGCTCTTCCTGGAGAACGGCGGCGGGAAGTCCGTCCTCCTCAAGCTGATCTTCTCGGTCATGCTCCCCGGCCACCGCAACACCCTCGGCGGCGCCAGCTCCGGTGTGCTCCGCAAGTTCCTGCTCGCCGACGACTGCGGCCACGTCGCCCTGGAGTGGCAGCACACCCTCACCGGCGAGCTGGTCGTCGTCGGCAAGGCCAGTGAGTGGCGCGGACGCCAGGTCTCCAACGACCCGCGGAAGTTCGCCGAGGCCTGGTACTCCTTCCGGCCCGGCCCGGGCCTGAGCCTGGACAACCTGCCCGTCGCGGAGGCCACGTCCGTCCGCCCGCCCGTCGAGGGCGCCTCCGGCGCCCAGGGCCGCCGCCGCACCATGAAGGGCTTCCGTGACGCCCTGACGGACGCGGGCAAGGCGTACCCGCACCTGGAGGTCTACTGGGAGGAGATCCACGACCGCTGGAACGAGCACCTCGGCGACCTGGGCCTCGACCCCGAACTCTTCCGCTACCAGCGCGAGATGAACGCCGACGAGGGCGAGGCCGCCGGTCTCTTCGCGGTCAAGAAGGACTCCGACTTCACCGACCTGCTCCTACGGGCCGTCACCGACACCCGGGACACCGACGGCCTCGCCGACCTGGTCGGCGGCTTCGGCAACAAGCTGGGACGGCGTGCCGAACTCACCGCCGAACGGGACTTCACCGCCGGTTCCGTCGATCTCCTGGGCCGCATCGTGGAGGCCGCCGAGACCCGGGCACGCGCGCGTGACGTCCACGCCGGGGCCGAGCGCCGCACCCGTACGCTCGCCCGCCGGCTCGCCGCCCGCTCCACCGGGGAACGCGCCCGCACGGCCGAACTCGCCCAGCAGGTCACCTCCGCCGCGCACGCCGTCTCCGAGGCCGAGACCGCGCGCGGGCGCAGCTCCCTCATCGCGGCCGAACTCGCCTACCGACACGCCTCCCTGGCCCTGACCCTCGCCGAGAAGGGCGCCGCCTCCCAGCGCCGCGAACTCACCGAGGCCCGCACCCTGCACTCCGCCTGGCAGGCCGCCGAGGCCGTGCTCCGGCACCGCGCCGCGAGCGACCGCTCCGCGCGCGTGGCCGTCGCGATCCGCGAGGCCGAGCGCGACGCCGCCCCCGCGCTCGCCGCCCGCGCCACGGCCGCCGCCGACCTCGTACGCGCCCTGCACGCCGCCGCGGAGGACGGCGAGCGCCACGCCGCCGAGGAGGAGGAGCGCTCCGCGGCCCTCCAGGAGGCGGGCGAGACCGCCCATCGCGACGCCACCGTCGCCGCGACCGAGGCCCAGCGCGCCCGCAGCGAAGCGGGGCACCTGCGTCAGCGTCTCGCCGAGGTCGAGCAGGAGACCGCGGAGGCGGTAAGGGCGGGCTGGCTCGACGACTCCGCACCGGACGCCGACCCGGCCCGCGCGGCCCTCGCCGCGAGCGACGCGGAGAAGACCACGGTCGCCGCCTGGGACGCGGCCCGCGACGCCGCCCGTGCCGCGGCCGACCGCGCCCGCGAGGCCGCCGCCGCCGAATCCCGCGCCGAACTCGCCGCGGCCCGCGCCACGGACGCGGCCGAGGCCGCCGAGAGCGCCTACGACGCGGAGCGCCGTGCGGCGGAGTCGCTCGCCACCGACGACCGCCTCGCCGAACTCCTCAGCCTGCCGGCCCCGTCCGCCTCCCCGCTGCCGGGCCAGCGCGCGGGGGAGACCGGCAGGGGAGCGGCCGCCGACGCCCCGGGTGCCGCCGGCCGCGGCCCGGCCGGGGGCACTGGATCCGCGCCGGGAGGCCCGGGATCCCCGCACGGAGGCCTCGGATCCGCGCCGGGAAGCCACGGACCGACGTCCTCCGACGGGCCGGAGGGCGCTTCGGGCCCGTCCGGCACCTCCCAGGGCGCCGCCTTCGGACTCGCCGGGGAGACCGGCTCACCGATCCGGCCCGCAGGTCCCGAGGGGACCCCCGGCCCGCTCACGGTCACCGAGTTCGACCGGTACGCCGACGAGCTGCGGCGGCTGCTCGACCAGTCCATCGCCTCCGCCGAGCGGCAGCTCTTCGACCTGCGCACCGCCGCCGCCGACGACTCCCGCATCCTCGGCGCCCTCGGCGACGGCGGCCTCCTGCCGCCGGGCCCGGACGTCCTCGCCGCCGTCGAGTACCTCGGCGAGCAGGGCATCCCCGCGCTCCCCGGCTGGCGCTACCTCGCCCAGGCCGTCGACCCCGCCGACCACGCCGCCGTCCTCGCCGCCCGCCCCGAGCTGGTCGACGGTGTCGTGATCACCGACCCCGTCTCGTACACCCGGGCCCGCGAGGTGCTGAGCACGGCCGCCCTGCTGCCGCGCTCCACCGTCGCCGTCGGCACGGCCGCCGCTCTGCTGGCGCCCGTGCCGAGCCCCGAGTCCGGTGAGGACGCGGGCGTCTTCCTCGTCCCGCCGAACCCGGCCATGCACGACGAGCACGCGGCCGACGAGGAACGGCACGCCCTACGCGCCCGCGCCGCCGCCCGCGACGAGGAGATCCGTACGCTCGCCGCGCGGCTCACCGGCGACCGTTCGCTCGCCGCCCGGATCGGTTCCTGGCGCGCCGACTGCCCTCCCGGCATGCTCGCCGAGCTGGCCGCCGTAGCCGCCACCGCCCGCGAGACCGCCGAGGCCGCGGCGGCGACCCTCGCCGAAGCCCGTACGGTACGGGCCGAGGCGGACGAGGCCGCCGCCGACGCCGCCCGCGTACGGGACGAACGCCAGGAGGCCGCCCAGCGGGCCCGCCGCGCCGCCGACGCCCTCGCGGGCCTCGCGTTCCGGCTGCGTGAGCGCTCCGCCTGGCAGGCCAAGCTCCGCGAACTGGCCGACGACGCCACCGAGTCCGAGGCCCGCGCCCAGACCTGCCTGGAGCGCGCCCGGGCCGCCGACGAGGACCGCAGGGCCGCCCAGCGGACCGCCGACGACGCCCACCGCACCGCCCGCGCCCTGAGGGCCGAGCGCGCCGAGATCGCCGGCGCTCCCGACCAGCTCCCCGAGGTGGACCAGGGCGCCCCGCGCACCGCGCTCCCCACCCTCCGCGAGGCGTACCGCGCGGCGTCCCAGCTGTACGAGAAGGTCGGCGTCGGCACGGACCTCCGTGCCGAACAGGCCCGTGCCGAGAGCGACGAGTCCGCGGCGCTCGCCGAGCTCGACCGCCTCACCAACAAGGTCCGCACCCGCGCCGAGCAGCTCCTGGAGTCCACCGACGGCGCCGACGGACCGTCCCGCCAGGCAGCCGCGGCCCGCGCCGAGTCCCTCGTCCAGATGCTGGAGACCCGCGCGTCCGAGGCGAGCGAGAAGCTCGGCCGGCTCCGCGGCGAGGCCGAGCGCCTGGCCCCCGAGGACGGCGGGTCGCACACCGACCTTCCCGAGGACCAGGTCCCCGCCGACGCCGAAGAGGCCCAGGCCCTGCTCCGTACCGCCACCACCGAACTCGCCTCCCGCAGCGACGCCCTGGAAGCCGCCCGCACCGCGCACGCGAGCCTCCTGCGGGCCCACCGCGCCGCCGAGGACGCCGCGAGCGGCTTCGACGAGACGGCGGCGCTCCTGCGCGACCTGCTCCGCGACCACGCGGAGGACGAGGAGGACGGCCCGGAGTCGTACCCCGGCACGCTGGAGGAGGCCCGGCAGACCGCCGCCGAGGCCCGCCGCTCGCTGCGCGCCTGCGCCGCCGAGCTCTCCGGGGCGGACGCGTCCGTCCGCGAGGCGAGCGACATCCTCGTGCGGCACGCCAACTCGACCCGCTACGAGCAGGTCCGCACCCCCGCTCGCCAGCAGATCCGCGAACTGCCCGCCGCCGCGCTCCCCGAGCACGCCGCGAAGTGGGCCGAGGCCTTCGCGCCCCGGCTCCGCGTCCTCACCGACGAGCTGGAGCAGCTGGAGCGGAACCGCGACTCCATCGTCGACCGGCTGCGCGGCCTGGTGGAGTCCGCGCTGACCACGCTCCGTTCCGCGCAGCGGCTCTCCCGGCTGCCCGAGGGGCTCGGCGAGTGGTCGGGTCAGGAGTTCCTCCGCATCCGCTTCGAGGAGCCCGACCAGGCCACCCTCACCGAGCGGCTCGGAGAGGTCGTCGACGAGGCGACCCGCGCCGCGGTCAAGAAGAACTCCGACATGCGCCGGGACGGAATGTCCCTGCTCCTGCGCGGTGTTCAGGCGGCCCTTGAGCCGCGCGGCATCGCGGTCGAGATCCTCAAGCCCGACGCGGTGCTGCGGGCCGAGCGCGTACCGGTCGGTCAGATGGGCGACGTCTTCTCCGGCGGTCAGCTCCTCACCGCCGCCATCGCGCTCTACTGCACGATGGCCGCCCTGCGCTCCAACGACCGTGGCCGCGACAAGCACCGCCACGCGGGCACGCTGTTCCTCGACAACCCGATCGGCCGCGCCAACGCGACGTACCTGCTGGAGCTGCAGCGGGCCGTCTCGGACGCCCTCGGCGTCCAGCTGCTGTACACCACCGGTCTCTTCGACACGACCGCGCTCGCGGAGTTCCCCCTGGTCATCCGGCTGCGCAACGACGCGGACCTGCGCGCGGGACTGAAGTACATCAGTGTGGAGGAGCACCTGCGTCCGGGCCTTCCGCAGCCGACGGCGGAGGACGGGGCGGTACACGGCGAGATCACCGCGACCCGGATGTTCCGCCGCTCGCCGGCGGAGGAGCCGGTGAAGCGGTGAGTTCGTGAAGCGATGAGCCCGAAGCGATGAGCTCACCAAGCAGTGAGCTAACCAAGCAGTGAGCTCGTGCAGTGGTGAAGCGGTGTGAACGGCGAACGGCCCGGTCCCACAAGGGGACCGGGCCGTTCGCGTCAGTCGTTCCTCAGGCGGCCTCGGACAGCGTCGGCCCGTCCGCGCGCCGTATCGCCGCGGCCCGCGCGACCTTCTCCGCCCGGCGCCGTTCACGCCGCGACGCGCGCACCGCGCTGCTCGGCTCGGACACCACACCGTTCCGCTGCCGCCACACCTGACGCGTCACCCACACATCGAGCACGCTCCAGGTCGCGACGACCGTGCTGGCCACGGAGCTCAGCAGCATCGGGAACGCGAGCCACGAACTCGTCACCGCGCAGAAGAAGGCCACCATCGCCTGTATCAGTGTCACCGACGTGATCATCACGGCCCTCACGGCGGCAGTACGCACCGGGTCCGGCAATCGGCGCCGGGCCTTCTCGTCCTCCACCCACAACTGCCGCGCGGATCGCGCCTCGTACTCCATCGTCTCTCACTCCCCACCGCTGAGTCGTCCTCAGGGGTGGCTGCCCGGCTTGAGCGGTTTTACGCGGACACACCCCTCCCCGTACACAATGACGCTCCACAAGGGGAAAAGGTTTCCCCACCTTCGTACCGGAACGAACACTTCCAGCCATCCCCCTTACAGCTGTCGGCTACCTCGGGCCAGGTGTCCTGCGCCACACATCCGGAACCCAACTCCCCGAATACCGGGACATCTCATGATCAACACTCACTCGGGAGGCTGAAAATCGTCCGGATGCGCCTTCGAGTTGGCTGTGATGCAGTAGTAGGCTCGCGCCGCCGTTTGTTGAAGCTGATGGTTGACGCCATGTGTTGACGCTGTGAGTTGACGCCGCGCGTCGCAATGGAGGACCTCCGCGCCCGGCGGGGGCCGGCCGAACTGGGGGAGGCCATGCGCTTTCGCGGGAAGTCCATCCGCCGGAAGATCGTGGCGTTGCTGCTGGTACCACTCGTCTCCCTCACCGGACTCTGGGGCTTCGCGACCGTGCTCACCGGCCGCGAGGCCGACCAACTCCTCGACGTCGGCTACATCGTGGACAAGGTCGGCTACCCGATCGAGGACACCGCGCGCGTCATCCAGAAGGAACGCCG
This sequence comes from Streptomyces sp. Je 1-79, assembly GCF_025195125.1. GTDB lineage: Bacteria > Actinomycetota > Actinomycetes > Streptomycetales > Streptomycetaceae > Streptomyces. The sequence goes on along the minus strand of NZ_JAMGSL010000019.1, from coordinate 18,223 downwards.
GCAGTCCCTGATCTACCTCGCCGACCCGCGCGCCTCGGACGCCCTCACCACTCTGCGCACCCAGCGCGAGGCGACGGACCGTCAGATCGCGGTCATCCGGCGGAACGCCGCCGAGTCCGGCGTACGGGACGAGATGCGGCCCGTGGCCTCGCAGCGGCTCGACTCGCTGCTCACCGCCCTCGACGGCCTCGACGCGCTGCGCCGCTCGGTGGAGAACCGCAGCATCGACCGGATCCGGGCGCTCGACTTCTACAACCGCCTGGTCGACCCCTGCTACAGCTTCCTCATCACCCTCCACGCGCTCGAGAACGTGGAGATGGACAAGCAGGGCCGCGCCCTCGTCGGCGTCGTCCGCGGCCGCGAGATGCTCTCCCGCGAGGACGCGCTGGTCGTCTCCGCGCTCATCTCCGAACGCGTCACGGCCCAGGAGATCCGCGCGGTCTCCGACCTCGTCGCCCAGCGCAAGCAGTTCTACGAAGTGAACCTCGAAGTCCTGCCCACCGCGGAGCGCGAGAGGTTCGAGCGGTACTGGGGCAGCCCCGACACCGAGCCGCTGCGCCGCGCCGAGGAGGACCTGATCGCCGCGGGCCCCGCCAAGAACCCGCGCGCCGTCACCGCCGAGCGCTGGCAGGAGCGGGCCGACCCGGTCCTCGACGACCTCGCGCGGGAGAACACCGCCGCGGGCGACCGCTACCAGGACCGCGTCCAGCCCGCCGCCTACAGCGTGCTGCTCAAGGCCGGTGTCGCCGGTGTCCTCGGCTTCCTCGCCCTGCTCGTCTCCGTCGTCGTCTCGGTCCGCGTCGGCCGCGAACTCGTCCGCGACCTGCGCCGGCTCCGCAAGGAGGCCCAGGAGGTCTCCGGCGTACGCCTGCCCAGCGTCATGCGCCGCCTCGCCGCCGGTGAGCTCGTCGACGTCGAGACCGAGGTGCCGCACCTGCGGTACGAGGACGACGAGGTCGGCCAGGTCGGGCAGGCCCTCAACACCCTCCAGCGGGCCGCCGTCGAGGCCGCCGTCAAGCAGTCCGAGCTCCGTCGCGGCGTCTCCGAGGTCTTCGTCAATCTCGCGCGCCGCAACCAGGTCCTCCTGCACCGCCAGTTGACGCTCCTCGACACCATGGAGCGGCGCACCGAGGACACCGAGGAACTGGCCGACCTCTTCCGCCTCGACCACATGACCACCCGCATGCGCCGCCACGCCGAGGGCCTGGTGATCCTCTCCGGCGCCGCGCCCTCGCGTCAGTGGCGCAAGCCCGTGCAGCTCATGGACGTGGTGCGCGCGGCCGTCGCCGAGGTCGAGGACTACGAACGGATCGAGGTACGCCGGCTGCCCCGGCTCGGCGTCGGCGGCCCCGCCGTCGCCGACCTCACCCACCTGATCGCCGAACTCCTCGAGAACGCCACCGTGTTCTCGCCCCCGCACACCGCCGTGCAGGTCCTCGGCGAACGGGTCGCGAACGGCTTCACCCTGGAGATCCACGACCGCGGCCTCGGCATGAACCCCGACATCCTGCTCGACGCCAACCTCCGCCTCGCCGAGACCCCCGAGTTCGAGCTCTCCGACACCGACCGCCTCGGCCTCTTCGTGGTCAGCCGGCTCGCCCAGCGCCAGAACGTCCGGGTCTCGCTGCAGACGTCGCCGTACGGAGGGACCACCGCGGTCGTCTTCATCCCGGCCGCGCTGCTCACCGACGCCCCTGAGACCCAGGGCGCGGGTTTCCGCCTGGACCGTACCTCTCCGGACCGCACGCCCCTGGAACGCGGGCCCCAGGGCCGGCAGGCCGACCGGCCGGGGCGCCCCGCGCTCACCAAGGTGCCCGGCGGAGCCGCCCCGGCCCACGGCCCCCGGCGATCCACGGCCTCGTCGCTGCTGGACGGGGCGCTCGACGACTCGGTGGACGTCCCTCTCGACGGCCCCGTCGAGCTCGAAGCGCCCCTCGGCGCCGCCGGCTTCGACGACCTGCTCGACCGTTCCGCCGCGGACCTGGAGGACACCGAGAGCGAGCGCGGCGGCCTCTTCCGCCCGCGTGGCCACCGCCGCGGCCTCGCTCCCGCCCCGGACGTCTCCGCGCCCGACGGCGACCAGCACCAGCAGGCCCCGGACCAGTCGCCCGACCCGGCCCACGACCGCGGCCCCGTACCGCTGCCCCGACGCCGGCCGCCCACGTTGGTCGTGGACCACGGCCGCCGGGTCGACGAGCCGGGCCGCGCCCACCCGATCTCCGCCCCGGACACCGACGCGCCGGGCACACCGCCCACGCTGGTGCCCGTACCGCCCGACGGCCCCGCGCCGTTCGGCGGACTGCCCCGCCGCGTCCGCCAGGCGAGCCTCGCGCCCCAGCTGCGCGAGGCGGGCGAACGCACCGAATCCGAGGCGACCGGCGGCTCGACCGCCCCGGCCGCCACGGACTTCGAGCGGGACGCCGAGGAAGTGCGCAACCGCATGGCATCGATGCAGCGCGGCTGGCAGCGCGGACGACGGCAGAACGCCGAGACGACAGCACCAGGAACGACACCCGAGGGGGACGGTCGATGACCGCACCGAACGCCGCAGCAACCCACACCTCCGGAAACGGCAAGGGAGAGCTGAACTGGCTGCTCGACGAGCTGGTCCAGCGGGTCGGGTCCATCCGCAAGGCCCTGGTGCTCTCCAGCGACGGGCTCTCCACGGGCGCCTCCGCCGACCTGACCCGTGAGGACGGCGAGCACCTGGCCGCCGTCGCCTCCGGCTTCCACAGCCTCGCCAAGGGCGTCGGCCGCCACTTCGAGGCCGGCCGGGTCCGCCAGACCGTCGTCGAGCTGGAGGACGCGTTCCTCTTCGTCACGGCGGCGGGCGACGGCAGCTGCCTCGCCGTGCTCGCGGACGCCGACTCGGACGTCGGCCAGGTCGCCTACGAGATGACGCTGATGGTCAAGCGGGTCGGCATCCACCTGGGGACGGCGCCGCGCTCCGGGCTGTCCACCGGAGGGTGAGTGGGGGGACTCCATGACTGACGGCACGACTGAGGGCACGGCCGGGCGCACCACCGAAGGCGCCCGCGCCGCGGACCCCTGGGACCAGGGGCCGCAGCCCGCGCACCACTGGTTCGACGACGACGCGGGGCCGGTGGTCCGTCCGTACGCGATGACCCGCGGCCGGACCAGCGCCGCCACCCGGCACCGCCTCGACCTGATCGCCGTGGTGGTGCCCGAGCCGGCCGCCGAGGACCCCGGCCGTGACCAGACGCTCTCCCCGGAACATGTGGAGATCGTCGAACGCTGCTCGAAGACGCCCCAGTCGATCGCCGAACTCGCCGCCGGACTCGATCTCCCGGTCGGTGTCGTCCGCGTCCTCGTCGGGGATCTCGTCGAGGACGAACTCGTCCATGTGACCCGCCCCGTTCCGCCGGCCGAGCTGCCGGACGTGAGCATTCTCCGCGAGGTGATCAATGGCCTTCGGGCGCTCTAGCCGCACCAAGCCGTTCGTCGAACCGGTGACCTTGAAGATCCTGGTCGCGGGCGGCTTCGGGGTGGGCAAGACGACACTCGTCGGAGCGGTCAGCGAGATCAGACCGCTGCGCACCGAGGAGATCCTGAGCGAGGCGGGCCGGCCCGTCGACGACCTGCACGGGGTGGAGAACAAGACGACCACCACGGTCGCCATGGACTTCGGCCGGATCACCCTCCGCGAGGACCTCGTCCTCTACCTGTTCGGCACGCCCGGCCAGGACCGTTTCTGGTTCCTCTGGGACGAGCTGGCCCAGGGCGCGCTCGGGGCGATCGTGCTGGCGGACACCCGGCGGCTGGAGGACAGCTTCGCGGCGATCGACTACTTCGAGCGGCGCGGCATCCCGTTCACGGTGGCGGTCAACTGCTTCGAGGGCGCCCAGCGGTTCCCGGCGGAGACCGTCCGCGGGGCGCTGGACCTCGACCCCGAGGTCGAGCTGGTGATGTGCGACGCCCGCGACCGCGAGTCCGTGAAGAACGTCCTCGTGGCGGTCGTACAGCACGCCCTGGTCCTGGCGGACCAGGGGACGCCGGTGGCCACCTGACACCCGGCGAGGCGGCCGGTGTCGTCGTTCAGCGCACCGCCACGACCGCCGAACCGTGCCCGAACAGACCCTGGTTCGCGGTGAGCCCGGCCCGCGCGCCGGGCACCTGCCGGCTCCCCGCCGCGCCCCTCAGCTGCCAGGTCAGCTCGCAGAGCTGCGCGATGGCCTGGGCGGGCACGGCCTCGCCGAACGACCCCAGTCCGCCGCTGGTGTTGACCGGCACCCGTCCGCCCAGGGCCGTGATCCCCTCCCGCACCAGCTTCGCGCCCTCGCCGGCCCCGCACAGCCCGATGTCCTCGTACCACTCCAGCTCCAGCGCCGTGGACAGGTCGTACACCTCCGCCAGCGACAGGTCCTCGGGTCCGATCCCCGCCTCCTCGTACGCGGCGCGCGCGATCGACGCCCGGAAGGTGTGCGGCGCGGGGGAGACGGCGACCGCCGAGTCGGTCGCGATGTCGGGCAGGTCCAGGACCGCCTTCGGATACGTCGGTGTGACGGTGGAGACAGCCCGGATACGGACGGGGCCCCGGTGCCCGTGCCGACGGGCGAACTCCATGCTGGAGAGCACCAGCGCCGCGCCCCCGTCCGAGGTGGCGCAGATGTCGAGCAGCCGCAGGGGATCGGCCACGACGGCCGAGGCCGCGACCTCGTCGGCGGTCACCGCCTTGCGGTAGCGGGCCAGCGGATTCAGCGCTCCGGCCGCCGCGTTCTTCACCTTGACCTGCGCGAAGTCGTCCACCGTGTCCCCGTACAGGGCCATGCGGCGGCGGGCGTACAGCGCGAAGTACGCGGGGTTGGTCGCTCCGAGGACCCGGAAGCGCAGCCAGTCGGGGTCGTCCGGCCGCTCCCCGCCCGCGGGGGCGAAGAAGCCCTTGGGCGCCGAGTCCGCGCCGACCACGAGCACCACGTCCGCCAGACCGGCGAGGATCTGGGCCCGCGCCGTGCCGACGGCCTGCGCGCCGGAGGCACAGGCCGCGTACACGCTGGTGACGCGCGCCCCCTGCCAGCCGAGCGCCTGCGCGAACGTCGCCCCCGCCACATAGCCCGGGTACCCGCACCGCACCGTGTCCGCGCCGACCACCGAACCGACGTCCCGCCAGCCGATCCCCGCGTCCGCGAGCGCGGCCCGCGCCGCCGCCGTGCCGTACTCGACGAAACTGCGGCCCCACTTGCCCCACGGGTGCATCCCGGCGCCCAGGACGGCGACGTCGTTCATGACCGCTCCTCCGTCTCCCGCGCCACGCGCGCGTGCACCGGCCGCCAGTGCCAGGTGGTCCAGATGTGCTCCTCGTCCTCGTTGAGGACGCCCGGCACCACTTCCACCTCCATGCCGACGGCGAGATCGTCGGTCCGCACCCCCGGCGCCGCCTGTCCGAGCACCACCATCGCCTCGTCCGCCAGCTCGACGGCGATCAGCGTGTACGGCTCCCAGGGCGCGTCGGGGTCGGAGACATAGGGCGCGGGCGGACGGTAGCGGCCGTCGGTGTACGACCACACGCGGCCCCGTCGCGAGAGCGCGGTCTCGACGAGCTCGCCCCCGCCCGGGCATCCGGGATTGCGGCACCAGGTGTCCTCACGGGGGAAGAAGACCGAGGCGCAGGCCGTACAGCGGGTTCCCAGGAGCCGGAAGTCCCCGTCACCGCCCGCCCCGCCCCCGCCGCTGCCGTCCGTGAACCATCCGGCCACCACCGGCCTGCGCGTCCGTGCCATGACGGCCTCCCCCGACCCCGAGATCACCTTCAGCTGACGAAGCGTCAGAAGTTTGCCACGGATGCCGCGCGCTGAGAACCGTACGGACCCTTATCGCGTCCATACGTTCGGAACGGGCGGCCGGGACCCACGGGGGTGGCCCCGGCCGCTCGTCACCCTCCGGGTGTCAGTGCCCGGCCACCGACCGCCGTGCCACCGGGAAGTCGAAGAACGTGCTCGGGAACGGCTCCGGCTTGAAGGTGAAGTGCCACCACTCCTCGGGCAGGTTCACGAAGCCCTGCTCGGCCAGCGTCCCCTTCAGGAGCTGCCGGTTGGCGCGCTGGGCACCCTGGATCCGTGGATCGTCGGTGTGTGAGAGCGTGTCGAAGCAGTCGAAGCCCGTGCCCATGTCGACGGAGCTGTCCGGGAAGCGCTCGGACCGCGGGGCGGAGCACGCCACCAGCTTCTCACCCGGCAGATACGGTCGCGTGGGCGCGGCGGGCAGCCTCACGATCGTCACGTCGACCGTCGAGCCACGGCTGTGCCCGGACTTCTCCGCGATGTAACCGTCGGCGAACAGCCTCGACTTGTCGACGAGTGGATAGAACTCCTTCTTCATCCGCTCGTCGGCGAGATCCTTCGCCCAGCGCACGAAGTGGTCCACGGCGCGCTGCGGCCGGTAGCAGTCGTAGACCTTCAGCGAGTAGCCCCGCGCGAGCAGTCTCCGCTGTGCGCGGTGCAGCGCCTCGGCGGCGGGACGCGTCAGTATGCACAGCGGTTGGCGATAGCCGTCGACCCGCTCGCCCACGAAGTTGTGGACCGTGGTGTAGCGCATCTCCTGAATGATCGTCCGGTCCACGGAACTCAGCGCCACGAACTCCTTGGGCGCCTTCGGCTCCGGTCCGGCCTGCGCGGACGGCACGGCGGCGGTGGCGGTCAGCAGCACGGCGGCTGCCGACACACCGAGGGTACGTAAAACGGAAGCGAGTCCTCTCATGTGCACCGTCTATCAGTTCCGCGGGGCATGGGAAAGGGTGATCGCATACGGTCCTGACGTGAAGGACTCCTACTGCACCAGCTGTGGCACCCGCTACGCCGATGCCACCGACTGGCCCCGCGCCTGCGCCTCTTGCGGCTCCGTGGCCTACCGCAACCCGCTGCCTGTCGCCGTCACCCTGCTCCCCGTCACGGACGCGCGGGGGAGCGGCCTCGTCGTCATCACCCGTACGATCCAGCCCGCCAAGGGCGAGGTCGCCCTGCCCGGCGGCTTCATCGACCACGCCGAGGACTGGCGGGACGCCGTCGTCCGCGAACTGCGCGAAGAGACCGGGATCGAGGCGGCGGCGCAGGACGTCCGGCTCGCCGACGCGCTCAGCTCGCCGGGCGGACACCTTCTCCTCTTCGGCCTCCTCCCGGCCCGCCCCGTCGCCGAACTCCCGCCCTCCGTCCCCACGGACGAGACGACCGGCTGGCACCTGCTCCACGCTCCGACGGAGCTGGCGTTCCCCCTGCACACGGAGGCGGTGAGGCGCTGGTTCTCGGGAAGGTATGCCTGAGAGGCACACCCACGGAGCCGGGATCCTGGATCCCGGACTTCGGATCGCGGATATCGGATCCAACATCCAACATCCAGGATCCGTGATCCGTGATCCGACATCCGGGATCCAACATCCGTGCTCCGTGATCCGGCCGGTCGGCCGCTACCCCCTCGCCTCCGCACCCCTCACCCGCACCGGCAGCCCCACCCCGACCGCTCCCTCGTCCGTCATCCGCTCCACCACCACCCGCCCGTCCACCAGCCGCGAGGTGTACCGCTCGATCTCGGCCGGCTCCCACCCGTCACCGGTGTCCCGTACGACGAGCCCGCCGCCGGTCCGCCCGGCCGGCGGAGCCCACACCTCCAGCTCAAGGCCACCGTCCTCACCGCGGACGGGAACGACCGCCCCCGCCCGGGCGAGCACGGGGACACGGGACAGGGGCGCGTCGAGCAGGATCTGCCCCGGCCCGTCGTACGCCTGCCCCGTCGCCGTGTCGTACCAGCGCCCGCGCGGCAGCCGCACCGCCCGCCGGTCGGCGCCCCGGGCGAGCACCGGGGCGACCAGCAGCGCGTCGCCCACCAGGAAGGCGTCCTCGCAGTCCCGCAGCGTCCTGTCCTCCGGCGCACCCCACCACACGGGCCGGATGTACGGCGCCCCGGTCAGCCGGGCGAGCTGGGCGAGGGTGACGAAGTACGGCCGCATGCGCTCCCGCTCGGCGAGCGCCACGCGCGCGTGCTCCAGGACCTCGGGGCCGAACTCCCACGGCTCCCGGCGCCCGGCGTCGATCGCCGCGTGCGTACGGAACAGCGGCATCCACGCCCCGAGCTGGAACCACCGCAGGAACAGCTCGGGCGAGGGGCTCCCGTCGAAGCCGCCCACGTCCGGCCCCGAGTACGGCACCCCGCACAGACCGAGCCCGAGGACCAGCGAAAGCGACGCCCGAAGCCCGGGCCACCCCGTCGACACATCGCCCGACCACGTCCCGCCGTACCGCTGCATGCCCGCCCACCCCGAGCGGGAGAAGAGGAAGGGCCGCTCGTCCGGCCGCAGCCGGCGCAGCCCTTCGTAGCCGGCCCTCGCCATCGTCAGTCCGTACACGTTGTGCGCCTCGCGATGGTCCCCGCCGCGCCCCTCCAGGGAGTGCCGGGCCGAGCGCGGCAGCGTCTGGTCGCCGAAGGGGGAGAAGGAGACCGGCTCGTTCATGTCGTGCCAGACCCCGGAGAAGCCCTGCGCGAGCCGCTCCTCGTACAGTCCGCCCCACCACTCCCGTACCGCGGCGTCCGTGAAGTCCGGGTAGGCGCACTCGCCCGGCCAGACCACGCCGTGGACCTCGTTGCCCCGCCCGTCGCGGACGAAGGCGCCGGCCGCCGCCCCGGAGTCGTACACGGCGTTGCCCGGCTCCGCCTTCACCGCCGGGTCGACGATCGACACCAGCCGTACGCCCTGCTCCCGCAGCTCCTCAGCGAGCCCGGGCAGGTCCGGAAACCGTTCGCGGTCCACCGTGAACACCTGGTGCTCGTCGTGGTGGTCGATGTCCAGATGCAGCACGGACAGCGGCAGGCCCCGCTCGCGGTACCCGGCCACCACCCGCCGTACCTCCCGCTCGCTGCCGAACCCCCACCGCGCGTGCTGCGGTCCGAGCGCCCAGGACGGCGGCAGCGCCGCGGCCCCCGTCAGGGCCGCCCAGCCATGGAGCACGCGCGCGGGGGTACCGACCACCACCCAGCACCGCAGCGGCCCGCCGCCCATCCGGACCTCGCTGGTCCCCGGCCGGTCGTGCCCCGACCCGGCACCCTCCTCGCCTTCGGTGAGGGTGACCCGGCCTTCCCAGGAGTTGTCGTGGAACGCCAGATGCGTCCCCGCGTCCGCGACGACGAACTGCACGGGCATCGTGATGTACAGCGGATCGTCGCCGGGGGAGAAGCGCCCCTTGGGGTCGGTGTTCCACAGCCGGTACGTACCGTTGCGCAGGCGCGGACCCGAGGCACGCCCGCCGAGCCCGAAGAACCGCGCGTCCGAGGGCACCTCGCTCCGCTGCACCCACCGCGCCTCACCGCCCGAGACCGGCTCCCACCAGCGCGGCGGCAGATCCCGCCGGAGCACCACCCCGCCGGGCGTACGGATCTCCACCGCCCCGTGCCGGGAGACCGCGACCGTCACCCGCTCCGACACCACCCGCCAGCCGCCGTCGGTGTCCGGCTCCAGCGCGGCCCGCGGGTCCGGCTCCGGCGCCTCACCGGCCAGCGCGTACGACGGCAGCGGCTCGGCCCCGTCCCAGCCCCAGAAGACGGTGCCCCCGGCCGACACGCTGATCCGGAGCTCCGAGCGGGCGAACCGGACGATGCCTCCGCCCGGCAGCGGCTCCGCCTCGCCCACCGGCCCCGGCACCCGTGCCCGCTCCGTACCTCTCGGCGGCAGCCCCCACGCATCCGTCCGGCGCTGCCGCCACGCCGAACGCACCGCCCGCAATCCCCGCACCGATCCGAACACCCTCACCGAACGCACCAGCTCACGACCGTCCATGCAGCTCACCCTGCCATTCGGCGAGGCCCGCGCGAGGTCCGTTCAACTGCCGTTCACCCGTGGTGAGAGCACATATTCAACCGTCCGACCATGGGCGGGGAACCCTGGTGCGAAAGACGATCACATGGCATCGTCCCTGTCAGCCGCGTCACGCGCACACCCCAGCACGTGCGCGCGACACACGCAGACCCCGCGTACGCCCAGGGAGAGCCACCCCATGACATCAGCGCACACCGAGCCGCTCTGGCAGCCGGACGAGGAACGTATCGCCGCAGCCGCGGTCACCCGCTTCCAAGCCTGGGCCGCCGAGCGCCACGGAGCCCCGTCGGAGGGCGGATACCCGGCCCTGCACCGCTGGTCGGTCGACGAGCTGGAGTCGTTCTGGCAGGCCGTCGCCGAGTGGTTCGACATCCGCTTCTCGACCCCGTACGAACGCGTCCTCGGCGACCGTTCGATGCCCGGCGCCGAGTGGTTCCCCGGAGCCACCCTCAACTACGCCGAGCACGCCCTGCGCGCCGCGGACGAGCGCCCCCACGAGCCGGCTCTGCTCCATGTGGACGAGACACATGAGCCGCGCCCGATCACCTGGGCCGAGCTGCGCCGCCAGGTCGGCTCCCTCGCCGCCGAGCTCCGCACCCTGGGCGTACGCCCGGGCGACCGCGTCAGCGGGTACCTGCCCAACGTCCCCGAGGCCGTCGTCGCCCTCCTCGCCAGCGCCGCCGTCGGCGCGGTATGGACCTCCTGCGCGCCCGACTTCGGCGCACGCAGCGTCCTGGACCGCTTCCAGCAGGTCGAGCCGGTCGTCCTGTTCACCGTGGACGGCTACCGCTACGGCGGCAAGCAGCACGACCGCCGCGACACCGTGGCCGAGCTGCGCGCCGAACTGCCCACACTCCGCGCCGTGGTCCACATCCCCCTCCTCGGCACCGAGCCCCCCGAGGGCGCCCTCGCCTGGGCGGACCTCACGGCGGCCGACGTGGAACCGGTCTTCGAGCAGGTCGGCTTCTCCCACCCGCTGTGGGTGCTGTACTCCTCCGGCACCACGGGCCTGCCCAAGGCGATCGTGCAGTCCCAGGGCGGCATCCTCATCGAACACCTGAAGCAGCTCGGCCTCCACTGCGACCTCGGCCCCGAGGATGTGTTCTTCTGGTACACCTCCACGGGCTGGATGATGTGGAACTTCCTCGTCTCCGGTCTGCTCACCGGCACCACGGTCGTCATCTACGACGGCAGCCCCGGCTACCCCGACACCGGCGCCCAGTGGCGCGTGGCCGAGCGGACCCGGGCGACCCTGTACGGCACCTCCGCCGCGTACGTCATGGCCTGCGCCAAGGCGGACGTCCACCCGGCCCGGGACTTCGACCTCTCGACGATCAAGTGCGTCGCGACCACCGGTTCCCCCCTCCCGCCGGACGGCTTCCGCTGGCTCCACGACGAGGTGCGTGAGGACCTCTGGATCGCCTCGGTCAGCGGCGGCACGGACGTCTGCTCCTGCTTCGCGGGAGCGGTCCCCACCCTCCCCGTCCACATCGGCGAGCTCCAGGCCGCCGGCCTCGGCACCGACCTGCAGTCCTGGGACCCTTCCGGCAAGCCGCTGATCGGCGAGGTCGGCGAACTCGTGGTCGCCAACCCCATGCCGTCCATGCCGATCCACTTCTGGAACGACCCGGACGGCAGCCGCTACCGCGACAGCTACTTCGAGATGTTCCCCGGCGTCTGGCGCCACGGCGACTGGATCACGATCACCGACCACGGCTCGGTCGTCATCCACGGCCGCTCCGACTCCACCCTGAACCGCCAGGGCGTGCGGATGGGCAGCGCGGACATCTACGAGGCCGTCGAACGGCTCCCGGAGATCCGCGAATCCCTCGTCATCGGCCTCGAAGAGCCCGACGGCGGCTACTGGATGCCGCTCTTCGTCCACCTCGCGGAAGGCGCGGCCCTGGACGAGGCGCTGATCGCCCGTATCAAGCAGACGATCCGCACCGAGCTCTCCCCGCGCCACGTCCCCGACGACATCATCGAGGTCCCCGGGGTCCCGCACACCCTCACCGGCAAGCGCATCGAAGTGCCCGTCAAGCGCCTCCTCCAGGGCACCCCGATGTCCAAGGCGGTCAACCCGGGCTCGGTCGACAACCTCGACCTGCTGCACTTCTACGAGGAGGTGGCCCGCAAGCGGGCCGAGTGATCGGAGTGACGGGGGTGGGCCGGCAGCCGCACGGCGACCGCCCCACCCCCGAGCACATCCCCCTCACCCCTCGTACGTCGCCTGTGCCTCTCCCAGCACTTCCGCGAAGTCCGACGCCAACCGCCCCGCCGCCGCCATGTCCAGGGCGGCCGTCGTGATCCGCACCGCGGTCGGCGACGCGATCCGGAACCGCGCCCCGGCCGCGACCCACCACCCCCGCGTCCGCAGTCCGTTGACCACGGCCGACTCGTCCCGTACGGGCACCCACACGTTGAGCCCGCTCGCTCCCTGGGACCGGATACCGTACGAGCCGAGCGCGTCGACCAACGCCTGGCGCCGCTCCGCGTACGCGACCTCGCCGGACGCCACCAGCCGCGTGACCGCCGGGTCGGACAGCAGCCCGACGACCGTCTCCTGAAGGATGTGGCTGACCCAGCCGGAGGTCATGAGCATCCGGCCGTCGTGCCGGGAGAGCGTCACCGGATCACCGGCGAGCCCGGCCCACCGCAGGTCGACGCCCAGCCGTTTCGAGACCGTCCGCACCTGCGCCCACCGTTCGAGCCCCGCGGCGGCCAGTGTGGGCGCCCACTCGCCCTCGATCTGCGCGTTGTAGTCGTCCTCGACGACGAGAACCTCGGGGAACTCGCGCAGCAGCGCGGCCAGTTCGTCCCGCCGGGCGGGCGAGAAGGACGCCCCGGTGGGGCATTGGGCACGCGGACTGCAGACCACCGCCCGCACGCCGCCTCGCAGTGCCGCCCGCAGGGCGTCCGGGTTCATCCCCTCACCGTCCACGGCCACCGGCACCATCCGCAGGCCCAGGGCCGGTACCAGGTCGAGGAGGTGGTGGAACCCGGGATCCTCCACGGCCACCGCGTCCCCGGGCCGCAGCTCCACCGAGAGCAGCCGGGCGATGCAGTCGAGCGCCCCGTGCGCGAACGTCACCCCCTCCGCCGGCACGTCGTCCCGGGCGAACCAGGCCCGGGTCAGCTCCTCCAACGCCGTGAGCCGAGGCGCGGCGCGGTGCGAGCCGCGCACCGGACGGATCTCCGCCGGGGGCCGCATGACCGGCAGGAAGGCGGGGTCGGGAAGGCCGCTGGCCAGGTCCACCAAGCCCGGCGGCATCCGCGGCGGGCGCCGCGAGGCGACCGACGCCGCCTCCGCGACCACCGTGCCGCCCCGGCCGCGCGTCACCACCAGGCCCCGCCGCCGCAGCTCCTTGTACGCCGTCGCCACCGTGCCGGGGCTGACCCCCAGCTCGTCCGCGAGCCTCCGCACCGGAGGCAGCGCGTCGCCCGGCGCGAGTACGCCGTCCGCCACGCCCCGCTCGACGGACGCGGCAATTTCCTTGGCCGTCGTCCCCTGGATCGAATATTGTGTTGCCACGTACTGAACTATGTATCAATACAATACTCAGGTCAAGGGGGATCCCGAGTGAGCTGCCGGAGTCCGCGGCACCACACCGTCCGCAATCGCATACCCGGAGGCCGCGACGGCCGCCGCATGCTCCTCGTGAGCATCATCGACAAGACCGGCACCGGCCTCTGGGCAGGCTGCGCGGTCCTCTACTTCACGTACGTCTCCGGCCTCGGCCTCGGTCAGGTCGGCCTCCTCATGACGGTCTCCGGCGGCGTCGGGATCGCCGGAGCCCCGCTCGCCGGCCGCCTCGCCGACCGCTTCCCCCTGGTCCGGATCATCGTCGGAGCCCAGCTCATGCGCGGCGGCGCGCTCCTCGCGCTGCTCAGCACCGACAACTTCCTGCTGTTGACGCTCTACTCCGCCCTCGGCGCCCTCCCCGACCGCGCCGGCAGCGTCCTCATCAAGCTGTACGCGGCCCGCCTCGCCGGCCCGGAACGCGTCCGCTACCAGGCCATCCAGCGCACCACCGTGAACATCGGCTGGTCGATCGGCGGCCTCGGCGCCGCCGCCGCACTCGCCACCGGCAGCACCCGCGCCTACGGACTGCTCCTCATCGGCAACGTCGTCACCTACCTGGTGATCGCCGCCCTCACCCTGCGCTGCGCCGAGCCACCCGCCCCCTCCCGCATCGCCGCCGCCTCCGCCCAGGCCGACGACCGGCCACCCGCCGCGCCGGCCTCCCCCTGGCGCGACCGCACGTTCCTCGGCTACACCGCCACCGACGCCGCCCTCTTCCTCGACGACACGATCCTTCAGGTCGCCGTCCCCCTCTGGATCGTCCACGCCACCGCCGCACCGGTCGGGCTCGCCCCGCTGCTGCTGGTCCTCAACACCGTCCTGGTCGTGATCTTCCAGGTCCCGCTCTCCCGGTTCGGCGCCACCACCCCGGCCGCCCGACGACTCCTCGTCCCGCTCACCGGCCTCTTCGTCCTCGGCACCCTCGCCCTCGCCGCCTCCGCGGCCGGCGGACCCGCCCTCGCCGTCACCGCCCTCGTCGTCGCGGTCGTCGCCCTCACCTTCGCCGAGATCATCCACGCGACGGCCTCCTGGGAACTCTCCGTCGCACTGGCCCCGCCCGAGGCGCAGGGCGCCTACCTCGGCGTCCACGGGCTCGCCCACTCGAGCCAGCGCTTCGCCGGCCCCCTCCTCGTCACCGGCGTCATGTCCGCCGGCCCTCTCGCCTGGCCCCTCCTCGGCCTCGGCCTCGTCGCCGCGGGCGCGGCCCAGCACCGTCTGATCCGCGACCGGACGACCAAGCCGTCACTGTCAGTGCCCTCGGTTACGGTGAGTGAGCACTGATCGACAGCGCTCAGGGGGAGACATGACCAAGTCCGGCACCACCACATCCATGCGCCGCGCCCTGCGCCGCGAAGTTCCCAGCACCGTAGGCCTCCTCGCCGACGAGGACGACTTCACGGCCATGCGCCGGTACGCCACCTTCGCCTTCGACGACCACCCGGCCTACCTCCAGCAGGTCGAGGGCCTCCTCAGGGCCCTCGCCACCCAGGGCGGCCACACCACGGTCGCCCTGTTCGACCCCGAGCAGTACGCCCAGTACTGCCAGGACACCGGCATCGACCCCGACCGCCCCGCCAGCCGCAGCCGCTACACCGCGGAACTGGCAGCGACGGGCGCCCTCGTCCCCTATACGGGCCAGCCCATGACCACGCTCGTCCCCACCCTCATCGACACCGCCGTCCGCCACGCCACCTGGGAGTACGCCACCACACTCCTCGCCGGTGCCGGAGAGTGCGCCGGCTGCGGAGAGGACATCGGCCGAGCCGCCTTCGAACAGGCCTCACGCCTGCTCATGCGACTCCTCGAAGCAGCAGGGCCTGGCAGCCACCACGTGGTCTGCAGCGTCCCCGCCGACGACGAACACCTCCTCGCCGTCCTCCACGCGACCCGTGAGGGGAACGGCCCCGCCCACCTCGACAGCGGCGAAGGCGCCGAATTCGCCACCGTCCTCGCCGCGGGCATCGCCCTCGACAAACCCGGGGGAGTGGTCCTGCGCACCACAAGCCCGGGAACCCGCGACCGCCTCCACGGCTGGCGCCTCACCGCGGGGACCCTGCACCCCCTCACGGAAGCCGAAGTCTTCAGCGCCTACTGCACCGACGCAGCCACCGGAGAACCGATCGCCCCGGAACCCGGCGTCGACTACCGGGCCGGATTCACCCTCGCCCCCGACGAGGACGACCGGCCCACCCACCACTGACGCCGAAGGGGCTCCCCGCCACATCCGTGACGGGAAGCCCCTTCTACACCAACGAACGAACCGGGATCACTCCCCGGACAGCACCGCCTGCGCGGCCACCCGGGCCTCCTCGGCCGTGTCGGCGGCCCGAGCCGCGGCAGCGGCCCGCTCGCACTGAGCCAGCGTGTACTTCGCGAGCGTCGCCCGCACGTACGGAATCGACGCGGCACCCATCGACAGAGAGGTGACACCCAGGCCCGTCAGCACACAGGCCAGCAGCGGATCCGCAGCGGCCTCACCACAGACCCCACAGCTCTTGCCCTCGGCCTTGGCCGCCTCGGCGGACAGCGCCACCAGGTCGAGCAGCGCCGGCTGCCACGGATCCTGCAGCCGCGACACCGCACCGACCTGACGGTCGGCGGCGAAGGTGTACTGCGCCAGGTCGTTCGTACCGAGCGACAGGAACTCCACCTCCTGCAGGATCGAACGGGCCCGCAGAGCGGCGGAGGGGATCTCCACCATCGCACCGAACTTGGCCTGCAGCCCCGCCTCACGGCACGCGTCGGCGAACGCCTTCGCGTCCGTACGGTCGGCCACCATCGGCGCCATGACCTCGAGGTACACCGGCAGGCCCTCGACGGCCTTCGCCAGCGCGGTCAGCTGCGTCCGCAGCACGTCCGGGTGATCGAGCAGCGAACGCAGACCCCGGACACCCAGCGCCGGGTTCGGCTCGTCCGCCGGGGTCAGGAAGTCGAGCGGCTTGTCCGCACCGGCGTCCAGCACCCGCACGACCACACGGCCCTCGGGGAAGGCCTCGAGCACCTTGCGGTACGCCTCGACCTGCTTCGCCTCCGACGGAGCCTTCTTGCTGTCGTCCAGGAAGAGGAACTCCGTACGGAACAGACCGACACCCTCAGCCCCGGCCTCCACCGCTGCCGGCACATCCGCCGGACCACCGACGTTGGCCAGCAGCGGCACCTTGTGCCCGTCCGAGGTCGCACCCGGACCGCTGGACGCGGCCAGCGCGGCCTTGCGCTCCGCGGCGGCCGCGGTCAGAGCCGCCTTCCGCTCCTCGGTCGGCTCCACGAAGAGCTCACCGGTGGAACCGTCCACGGCGATCACCGTGCCCTCGCCGATCTCCCCCGCACCCGGCAGCGCCACGACGGCCGGCACACCCAGCGCCCGCGCGAGAATCGCGCTGTGGCTGGTCGGCCCGCCCTCCTCGGTCACGAAGCCGAGCACGAGCGCCGGGTCGAGCAGCGCCGTGTCCGCCGGAGCGAGGTCCCGCGCGATCAGTACGTACGGCTCGTCGCTGTCCGGCACACCCGGCATCGGCACACCCAGGAGGCGCGCGACGATACGGTTCCGCACGTCGTCGAGGTCGGCCACGCGACCGGCCATGTACTCACCCGCGCCCGCGAGCAGCTCGCGGTAGTGGGAGAACGCGTCGTAGATACCGCGCTCGGCCGTGCTGCCGACCGCGATCCGACGGTCGACGTCGGCGATGAGCTCGGGGTCCTGGGCGATCATCGCCTGGGCCTCCAGCACATGCTGAGCCTCACCGCCGGCCAGATTGCCGCGCGCAATCAGGTCGGCAGCCACAGCCTCCACGGCCTGACGGGCGCGCCCCTGCTCGCGCTCCGCCTCCTCGGCGGGAATCTGCTTGGCCGGCGGTTCGAGAACCGCCGTACCCATGTGCCGGACCTCGCCGATCGCCACACCGTGGCTGACGCCGACGCCTCGCAGCGTTGTCTCCATCTCACCCGTCTCCGATAGAGCGGCGGCATCCGGCCGCCGCGATGAATGTCGAACTCGTGGTCGTCACGAGGACGACGCCGGCCTCAGCGCCAGCTGAAGAGCTGGTCGTCGGCCTTCACGTCGCCGCTGTCCACGACATCGGAGAGGGAGTCGGCCGTGGCCTCCAGGGCCACGACGGGGCAGATCGGGGACTTACCGGCGGCCTCGACCTCGGCGGGGTTCCAACGGACGACGGCCTGTCCCCGCGTCACGGTGTCCCCCTTGCTCACGAGCAGCTCGAAGCCCTGCCCGTTGAGCTGAACGGTGTCGATCCCGAGGTGCGTCAGCACCCCGTGTCCCTCGCCGTCGACGACGACGAACGCGTGCGGGTGCAGAGAGACGATGACGCCGTCGACCGGCGACACGGCCTCCGACGGCTCACGTACGGGATCGATGGCGGTGCCGGGACCGACCATCGCACCGGAGAAGACCGGGTCGGGTACAGCGGCGAGACCGATGGCGCGTCCAGCAAGCGGCGACGTCACGGTTGTCATGGGAAGCCTCCCAGGGGCGGAGATGGTGTGGCGCCGTCACTGCCTGTCCTGGACGGCGTACTGTTCAGAAGCGTATGTCATAGGAAGTCCCGGTTCCGCACGAGACGTACCAGTTAGCAGACCTAGGACCAGCCAGAAACGATTTGCCTCTACTGGCGGTGGGATGTACTGTCGTACTCCTGCTTGACCCCAACGCGACTTCGAGTCGTGGGTCGGCAGCACCTATCAAGCCAGATCCTAACCCCAGTGGTCTACACCTCTGCGTGCCTGCGGAGGGGTGGTCAGGGGCAGTGAGAAAGCCTGGTAGTGTTTGACCCCGCCGCAAGGGAAAGCGCGAAAGCGAATTCCTGAAA
>NZ_JAMGSL010000018.1 GCF_025195125.1 Streptomyces sp. Je 1-79 | reverse complement strand
CCTAGGGGGTGTCGTCACCATGGCCCGCGGCCGCGAACGGCGTCCGGCGCGGTACATCGCCTAGTCCGGCCACTCCACGGTGACCACGACCTTGCCGTTGAGGCCGCCCTCCTGGTTGGCGCGCTGGGCGTCGGCCGCCTTCTCCAGCGGGAAGCTCCGCGCCACCCGGACGGAGACCGCGCCCTCGTCGGCCAGTGCGGCGAGCGCGGCGAGGTCCTGGGGGTCGGGGCGGACCCAGAAGTAGCGGCCGCCGAGACCGATCACCTCGCCGTCCGCGATAGAGGCGAGGCGGCCCTCGGGGGCCATCACCCGGGGGGTGAGCTTGAGGAAGGTGCCGCCGAGGGTGTCGAAGGCCGCGTCCACGCCGTCCGGCGCCAGCTCGCGAACCTGCGCGACGAAGGTGCCCTCGTCGTACAGGACCGGCTCCGCGCCCAGCTCCCTGATCCGCTCCTGGCCCGCCTCGCGCGCCGCGCCGATGACCCGGCAGCCGAGGTGGCGGGCGATCTGGACGGCCATGGAGCCCACCCCGCCGGCCGCCGCGTGCACCAGGACCGTGTCGCCGGAGCGGACGCTGAGGGCCTGGTGGAGGACCTGGTAGGCGGTGAGACCGGCCAGCGGGAGCGCGGCGGACTCCTCGAAGCCCAGGGTGCGCGGCTTGCGGGCGAGGGTGCGGACGGGGGCGGCGACGTACTCCGCGAAGGTGCCGCGGGCGAGGAAGTCCTCGCGGACGTACCCCATGACCTCGTCGCCGACGGCGAACTCGGTGACGGAGACGCCGGGCTGGACGACGACCCCCGAGACGTCCCAGCCGGGAACGACGGGGAAGACGGCGTCGATCATCCCGTCCAGGTAGCCGGCCTGGGCCTTCCAGTCGACGGGGTTCACGGCGGCCGCCCGTACCTTCACGAGGACGTCGTCGGGACCGACCTTGGGGTCGGGCCGCTCGCCGTACTCGAGCACCTCGGGTCCGCCGTACCGGCTGTAGCTGATCGCCTTCATACCCCGAACGATCACGGCGCCTCCCTCACCCCGCAAGCCGGACTCCCCCGGCAGGGGACGTACGCATCGCGACCTGTTCGTCGACGCACAGGGGTGGAACCAGGACGAGCCGGACATTCAGGGCTAGCCTGGAGCGGTCGCACCACCCCCTCACAGAAGGCGATGTCATGACCCTTCTCCACCACGAGCACCCCACCCACGAGCACACCCACGGCCCCGCCTGCGGCCATCCCGCCGTCGAGCACGAGGGGCACGTCGACTACGCCCACGACGGACACCTGCACCGGGAGCACGACGGCCACTGGGACGAGTGCGAGCGGTCCGGGCACGTGGCGCACGACGGGCACGCGCACCAGCACGGGCCGGACTGCGGGCACACGGCGGTGACCCACGGGGATCACATGGACTACGTGCACGACGGGCACCGGCACGCGGCGCACGACGGGCACTGGGACGACCACTGACGACACCACGGGGATTTCCCCCGGACCGGGCCCGACTGACAGGCTGCCACCTGCCGGTCGGGCTCGTTTCCGTTCGCCTCAGGGGGTCCCCTTGTCCGTCGCCGATCCGTATGTCGTCCCGCTCGCGCCGCAGGTGCACGCCTATGTGCAGCCCGACGGCGGCTGGTGCCTGAACAACGCCGGCTTCCTCGGCGACGCCCGCGAGAGCCTGCTCGTGGACACGGCCGCCACCGAGCGGCGCGCCCGCCTGCTGCGCGAGGCGGTGCTCGCCGAGGGGCTGCCGCTGCCCCGGACCGTCGTCTCGACCCACCACCACGGCGACCACACGTACGGCAACGGGGTGTTCCTGCCGGAGGCGCGGATCGTCGGGCACGCCAACTGCCGGTCCGAGCAGCTCGCGGCCGGGCGCCAGCTCCATCTGCTGTGGCCGCGGACCGACTTCGGCGCGGTGGAGGTGGAGCCGCCCACACTCACGTACAGCGAGCGTCTGACGCTGTACGTCGGCGAGCTGGAGGTGCGCGTGCTGCACCCGGGGCCCGCGCACACGACCGGCGACTCGATCGTCCATGTCCCGGAACGGGGCGTGGTGTTCACCGGGGACCTGGTCTTCCACGGCGGGACGCCCTTCCTGCCGATGGGTTCGCTGTCGGGTTCGCTGCGCGCGCTCGACGTGCTGCGCTCCCTCGACGCGCCGACGGTGGTACCGGGGCACGGTCCGGTGACCGACCCGTCGGTGTACGACACGACGGAGCGCTATCTGCACCGGGTGGCCGAACTGGCCCGTGACGGGCGCGCCAAGGGTGCCACCCCGCTGGAGACGGCACGCCGGGCCGACCTCGGGGAGTTCGCGGCCTGGCGGGAGAGCGAGCGGCTCGTGGCGAACCTGCACCGGGCGTACGCGGAGCTGGACGGGCTGCCGGAGGGCTCGCCGCTGGACCCGGCGGTGGTCTTCGGGGACATGGCGGCGATGAACGGCGGCGTCCCGGTGGCGTGCCACGCGTGACCTGCGGCTACCAGCGGGTGGGGCTCCATGCCAGGTCCACTTCGCGCATCGCCGCCGCGTCGTCGCGGTCGCGGAGGGAGCCGTCGTCGTCCAGCCAGCGGCGGTGGAGTGCGGCGAGCGCCTCGCGGTCCAGTTCGACGCCGAGGCCCGGTGCGTCGGAGACGGCGAGGCGGCCGTCGTGGAAGACGGGCCGGGTGGTGACGACGTCCTCGGTCTGCCAGGGGTAGTGGGTGTCGCAGGCGTGGTCCAGGTGGGGCAGGGTCGCGGCCACCTGGGTCATGGCCGCGAGGCTGATCCCGAGGTGGGTGTTGGAGTGCATGGAGAGCCCCACGCCGTACGTACGGCAGAGCGCGGCCAGTTCGCGCGTGCGGTGCAGGCCGCCCCAGTAGTGGTGGTCGCAGAGCACGATCCGTACCGCGTCACGGGCGAAGGCCTCGGGGACCTCCTCGAAGGTCGTCACGCACATGTTGGTCGCGAGCGGCACGTCCGTACGGGACGCGATCTCGGCCATGGCGTCCGTGCCGGTGCCCGGGTCCTCCAGGTACTCCAGGACGTCCTTCAGCTCGCGCGCCACCTCCAGCGCGGTCTCCACGGACCAGGCGCCGTTCGGGTCGAGGCGGAGGGGCCGGCCGGGGAACTCCTCGGCCAGGGCGCGGATCGCGGCGACCTCCTGCTCGGGCGGGAGGACGCCGCCCTTGAGCTTGAAGGAGCGGAAGCCGTACAGCCGGTCGAAGCGGCGGGCCTGCTCGACGACGCCCGCCGGGTCGAGGGCGGCTCCCCACTCGTCCGTCCCGGCGAACTTGTAGAAGAGGTACGCGCTGTACTCGACGGAGTCGCGGACCTTGCCGCCGAGCAGCGCGTGGACGGGCAGCCCGAGGCTCCTGCCGAGCGCGTCCAGGCAGGCGACCTCGAAGGCCGAGACGACGGAGAGGCGGAGCTTGTCGGCGGTCTGGACCCCGCGCAGCCCGCCCGCGTCGACCCGGCCGTCGACGGCCCGTGAGTCGCCGCACACCCGCGCTGCCAGCGCGAACAAGCCATTCATGTCCGTGACCGAGTGGCCGGACAGCGCCTCGGCGAGCGGCCGTGCGAGGTCCAGATACCTCCGGTCTCCGTAGGTCTCCCCCAGGCCGGTGACCCCGCCCCGCGTGACCACTTCCACCACGAGGCGGGGGGTGAAGGGCTGGTGCACCCCCTGGGTGTTGAGCAGGGGCGGGTCGGCGATCAGGATCGGGGTCAGCCGGACTTCCTCGACGATCAGCTCGGGATTCATATGTGAACCCTATTCAAGATGGCGATCCCCGGCCAGACCGACCGCACCAGTTTCCGTCGCGAACCCTGGACGACATACCGACTGGTCGGTCATCATGAACGCCGACCCGCCCCCCGTCCCCGGAGGTACGCACGATGAGCTCAGCCCCGCCGCCAGGTCTCGATCCCGAGCAGTTGCGCGGATTCCTCGACCGGGAACGGCCGGGACTCGTGCGCGGACCGCTCGACGCCCGGCTGATCGAGGGCGGCCGGTCCAACCTGACGTACGTCGTCACGGACGGCACCGGCCGGTGGGTGGTACGCCGGCCTCCGCTCGGCCATGTCCTCGCCACCGCGCACGACATGAAGCGCGAGCACCGGGTGATCAGCGCCCTGCACGCGACGGCCGTGCCGGTCCCGGAGATTGTCCTCCTCTGCGAGGACGACACCGTCCTCGGGGCGCCGTTCTACGTCATGGAGTTCGTCGCCGGCACCCCGTACCGCTCGGCCGAGCAGCTCGCCCCGCTCGGTGCCGAGCGCACCCGCGCGGCCGTCCTCGGCCTGGTCGACACGCTCGTCGACCTGCACGCCGTGGACCCGGCGGAGGTGGGGCTCGGCGACTTCGGACGCCCGGACGGATTCCTCGACCGGCAGCTGCGCCGCTGGGGCAAGCAGCTCGACGCCTCCCGCAACCGCGACCTGGCGGGCATCGACGAGCTGCACGCCGCGCTCGGCCGCGCGCTCCCCGGATCTCCCGCCCCGACCGTCGTCCACGGCGACTACCGCCTGGACAACGTCCTGATCGGCGAGGACGACCGGATCAAGGCGGTCCTCGACTGGGAGATGTCCACGCTCGGCGACCCGCTGACCGACCTCGGTCTGCTCGCGATGTACAGCGCGCCGCTCGACGTCCCCCACTCCCCCGTCAGCACGACCGCCACGGCCGCCGGGCACCCCACGCCCGCCGAGCTGATCGAGCGGTACGCCGCCCGCTCGGGCCGCGACACCTCCGCCATCTCCTGGTACACGGCCTTCGCCTGGTTCAAGCTCGCCGTGATCCTGGAGGGCATCCACTACCGCTACACCCTCGGCCAGACCGTCGGCGCCGGCTTCGACCGCATCGGCGAACTCGTCCCCGTCTTCATCGAGCACGGCCTCACCACCCTCCAGGAAGGCTGATCCGCCATGGACTTCGCATTCGACGCACGCACCGAGGAGCTGCGGGCGAAGCTGCTCGCCTTCATGGACGAGCACGTCTACCCCGCCGAGCCGGTCGCCGAGGAGCAGCGGGCGCTGCTCGCCTCGCCGTGGGACACCCCGCGGATCGTGGAGGAGCTGAAGGCGGAGGCCCGCCGCCAGGGTCTGTGGAACCTCTTCCTCCCCGACGCCGAGCACGGGGCGGGGCTGACCAACCTCCAGTACGCGCCGCTGGCCGAGATCACCGGCCGCAGCCCGCACCTGGCCCCCACCGCCCTCAACTGCGCGGCGCCGGACACCGGGAACATGGAGGTGCTCGCCCAGTTCGGCGACGAGGCGCAGAAGAAGCAGTGGCTGGAGCCGCTGCTCGCCGGGGAGATCCGTTCGGCGTTCGCGATGACGGAGCCCGAGGTGGCCTCCTCGGACGCGACGAACGTCGAGACGCGGATCATCCGCGACGGCGAGGACTACGTCGTCAACGGGCGCAAGTGGTACATCTCGGGGGCGATGAACCCCGACTGCAAGATCTTCATCGTGATGGGCAAGACCGACCCGGACGGCGCGGACATCCGCCGGCAGCAGTCGATGATCCTCGTGCCCCGCGACACCCCCGGTGTCGAGGTCCGCCGGGCGATGCAGGTGTACGGCTACGAGGACCACTCCCACGGCGGTCACGCCGAGGTCGTCTTCCACGACGTCCGTGTCCCGGCCTCGAACCTCGTCGGCGAGGAGGGCGGCGGCTTCGCCATCGCCCAGGCCCGGCTCGGCCCCGGCCGGATCCACCACTGCATGCGGCTGATCGGCATGGCCGAGCGGGCGATCGAGCTGATGTGCCGCCGGGCCGTCTCCCGTACCGCCTTCGGCAAGGCGATCGCCCAGCAGGGTGTGGTCCAGAACTGGATCGCCGACGCCCGTGTGACGGTCGAGCAGTTGCGGCTGCTCGTCCTCAAGACGGCCTGGCTGATGGACACCGTCGGCAACCGGGGTGCCCACACGGAGATCCAGGCCATCAAGATCGCGACCCCGCGCGCGGTGGTCGACATCCTCGACAAGGCCGTCCAGGTGCACGGCGCGGGCGGGGTCTCGCAGGACTTCCCACTGGCCGAACTCTGGGCCGCCGCGCGCACGCTGAAGCTGGCGGACGGCCCGGACGAGGTCCACCAGCGGTCGCTGGCGCGGCGGGAGCTGAAGAAGTACCTCTAGCCGGCCCTCAGGGGCGGAGCGCGCGCAGCAGCAGGTCGGCGAGCTGGTCGGCGACCTGCTGCGGCGTCAGCGGACCGTCCGGCCGGTACCAGGTGGACAGGTGGTGGACGGAGCCGAAGTGGTAGTCCACCACCAGGTCCGCCGGGGTCGCGGAGGAGAAGACGCCTGCCTGCTGGCCCTCCTCGATCAGGGCGCGGAACCGCTCGTGGTAGCGCCGCCGCTCGGACCGTACCTGCTTGTTCTTCTCCGGGCTCAGGTGGTGCATCGAGCGGAAGAAGATCGAGGCGTCGTCCAGGTTGTCGATCGTGGTGACGACGACGTCGGCGGCGGCGTCGCGCAGCCGCTGCTCGACCGGGGCGTCGGCGTCCGCGAAGGCGTCGAGCCGCTCCTGCTGGAGCCGCAGCACCCGGGAGTAGACCTCCTGGAGGAGGTCCTCCTTGGACCCGAAGTAGTGGTAGAGCGCGCCCTTGGTGACGCCCGCCGCCTCCACGATCTCCTGGACGGAGGTGCGGTCGTAGCCCTGCTCCGCGAAGAGCCGGGTGGCGGCGGCCAGCAGCCTCTGGGGGACGGGGGTACCGCTCCCGTCCGTCGTCCTGGCCATGCGCCGCCGCCTCTCTCTGGTGATCATCGTCGTGGGTGGTCCTACGTGAGGGAACGCAGTTCCCTTCTGAGGATCTTCCCACTTGTCGTCTTGGGGAGCTCCGGCAGGATCTCCACCTCGCGGGGGTATTTGTACGCGGCGAGCCGCTGCTCGCAGTACGCGGACAGTTCGTCGGGCCCGACGGCGCTGCCCGGGCGCAGACTCACGTACGCCTTGACCGTCTCTCCCCGGTAGGCGTGGGGGATGCCGACGACGGCGGCCTCGCGGACGGCCGGGTGGGTGTAGAGGACGTCCTCCACCTCCCGCGGCCAGACCTTGAAGCCGGAGGCGTTGATCATGTCCTTCTTGCGGTCGACTACGTAGAGCCAGCCGTCCGTGTCCATGAAGCCGATGTCCCCGGTCCGCAGCTCCCCGTCGGGGAACGTGGTGCCGGTGGCCTCGGGGAGCCTCCAGTAGCCGGGGACGACCTGCGGGCCGCGCACCGCGATCTCGCCCTGCTCGCCGAACGGCACCTCGGCGCCGGTCTCGTCGAGGATCCGGACGACCGTGTCGGGCCCGGGGACGCCCACGGACAGCGTGCCGGAGGCGGGGTCGACCGGGGCCTCCTTCTCAGGCGGCACGGCGGCGCAGGGGGCGGTGCACTCGGTGAGGCCGTAGCCGTTGCGGATGTACGGGCCGAAGCCGGCGCGGAACTTCTCGACCAGCGCGGGCGGGACCGGGGCGCCGCCCGAGGAGATGACCGCGAAGGAGGAGAAGTGGTCCGGGGTGGCGCCGGGGTGCGCGGCGAGGGCCATGAACGCCGTGGAGGGACCGACCGTGTACGCGGGGCGGTGCTCCAGGAAGGCGTCGAGGACCACTCCGGAGTCGAAGCGGTAGGCGAGGACGAGGGTGCCCGCGTTGCCGAAGCAGGCGGCGAGCTCGCAGACCAGGCCGGTGATGTGGAAGAGCGGGGCGAGCGCGAAGTATCCGGCGCCTTCGGGGACGGGGTGCCCGGTGCGCTGGCGTTCGGCGTTGTAGGCGATGCCCCGGTGGAGGTTGAGGGCGCCCTTGGGGGTGCCGCTGGTGCCGGAGGTGTAGCTGATGAGGGCCACGTCCTCGCCGGTGAGTTCGCGGCCGGCGGGGGCGGGGTGTCCGGCGCGGGCGACGGCCAGCAGGTCGTCGGTGCCGGTCTCCACCCGCTCGAAGGCCAGGACGCGGGGGTCGTCCCGGGTCTGGAGGTCGCGTTCACAGGCGGTGAGCGCGATCCGTACGGGAGAGTCGGCGGCGGTCTCCCGCAGATAGCCGTCCCAGGCGCGGTCGGAACAGATCAGCGCGACGGCTCCGGAGTCCCGCAGGGCGTGCCCGACCTCGGCCGACTTGTACATCGGGTTGAGCGGGACGACGGTGGCGCCGGCCTTCCATGCGCCGAGGAGGGCGAGGACGAAGTGGGGGCTGTTCTGGAGCATGACGGCGACCCGGTCGCCGCGCTCCAGCCCTTGGGCGGCGAGGTGTCCGGCGACGGAGTCGGAGAGCGCGTCCGTCTCCCGGTAGGTCAGCCGGCCGTCGAAGTAGGCGAGGGCCGGGTGTTCGGGGACGCGGGCGGCGGAGGCGCGGAAGGCGTGCAGCGCGGTGGGCGGCGGGGCTATCGGCGCGCGCTGGGCGTCGGTGAGCTGGGCGAGCCAGGGCCGGGCCGCGTAGCCGGACTCGGTCGGGGTCATCGGCCCTCTCCCTCCCACGTGCGCTGGATGTGGTTCATGCCGCCGAGCCACCGCTCGGGATCGGCCGCCCGCATCCGGTAGTAGTCGGCGACCTCGGCGTGCGGGAGGACCAGGAAGCGGTCGGCCTCGATGGCGTCGAAGAGGGAGTCGGCGACGTCCTCGGGCTCGATGGCGGTGGGGGCGAGGACGAGCTCGCCGGCCGATCCGGCGGCGGTGAGCATGTCCGTACGGACGCCCTGCGGGCAGATCGCGTGGACCTTGAGGCCGCGGTGGCGGTAGGTGAGGGAGAGCCATTCGGCGAAGGCGTACGCGCCGTGCTTCGAGACGCTGTACGGGGCCGCGCCCACCATGGTCAGCAGGCCGGCGGCGGAGACGGTGGAGACGAAGCGGCCGCTGCCGCGCTCCAGCCAGTCGGGGAGCAGAGCGCGGGCCGCGCGGACATGGGCCATCACGTTGACGTCCCAGGCGGCGGCCCAGACGGCCTCGTCGGCGAAGGCGTCGCCGGGCGAGGCGAGTCCGGCGTTGGCGCACCAGACGTCGATGGTGCCGCCGAGGGCCTCGCGGGCCTCCTCGACGATCTCCGAGGCGTCGCCCGGGACGGCGGTGGCGCCGATCTCCTCGGCGACGGCCTTGGTGCGGTCGGGGTCGAGGTCGTTGACGACGACCCGGGCGCCCTCGGCGGCGAACCGGCGGGCCAGGGCCGCCCCGATCCCGCCGCCCGCACCCGTGACGACCACTCCGGAACCCTGCACCGTGCTCATCGAGACCCGCCTCTCCGTCGTGACAGTACGAGCAGACTAACCAGTCGGTATGTCGTGGCGAAAGTCCCCTGCGCACGCCTCGTTCCCTGGGGCCGTCAGGAGCGCTAGCGTGCGTGGCCATGTCAGGGAAGGCGATCAAGGAGGTTTCTGCATGAACCTGTCGAGCCTGTCCAGGCGTGGCCTGCTGGCCGCCGGCGGAGCGATCGGGGCGGGCGCGGTGGCCGCCCCGTCGGCGGTGGCGCACGGGGGCGGCCGGCGGGTCCGCACCGGATTCGAGCGGCTGGCCGCCGACGGCTACGCGCCGCTCGCCGGGCAGCGGGTCGGCGTCGTCACCAATCCGACCGGGATCACCTCCGACGTGCGCCACATCGTCGACGTGATGCACGCCGACGACCGGGTGGACCTGGTGGCGGTCTTCGGCCCCGAGCACGGCTTCCGGGGCACGGCCCAGGCCGGCGGCTCCGAGGGCCGCTACGACGACCCCGCGACCGGACTTCCCGTCTACGACACGTATCTGAAGAGCGGGCAGCCGCTCGCGGACGTCTTCACCGCGTCGGGCGTCGACACCGTCGTCTTCGACATCCAGGACGCCGGCGCCCGGTTCTACACGTACATCTGGACGCTCTACGACTGCATGGTGGCCGCCGCCCTGGCGGGGAAACGGTTCGTCGTACTGGACCGGCCGAACCCGGTCACCGGGCGGGCGGCCCTCGGCCCGGTCCTCGACCGCGCCTTCGCCACCTTCGTCGGCCGCGAGCCGATCGCGCAGGCGCACGGGATGACGGTGGCGGAGCTGGCCCGGCTGTTCAACGGGGAGTTCCTGGCGAAGCCGGTGGAGCTGGCGACCGTTCAGGTGTCGGGCTGGAGGCGGCGCGACTTCTTCGACGCCACCGGGCTGCCGTGGGTGCCGCCGAGTCCGAACATGCCGACGCCGGACACGGCGCTCGTCTACTCCGGCACCTGTCTCTTCGAGGGCACCAACCTCTCCGAGGGGCGGGGCACCACCCGCCCCTTCGAGCTGCTCGGCGCGGAGGGCGTGGACCGGCGGTGGGCGGAGGCCGCGAACGCGCTGGAGCTGCCGGGGGTGCGCTTCCGGGAGGCGTACTTCGCCCCGACCTTCTCCAAGTTCCAGGGGAAGACGGTCGGCGGGGTGCAGGTCCACGTGGACGACCGGGAGGTCTTCGACCCCGTACGGACCGGGATCGGGCTCCTCGTCAGCGCAAAGCGCTCGTGGAGCGGCTTCGCCTGGCGGCCGGACAACTGGATCGACAAGCTGACGGGCTCGACGCGGGTCCGGACCCTGATCGACGCGGGCGCGGACACGGACGAGGTCGTGGGGGCGTGGGGCGCCGACCTGGCCGCGTTCCGCGCCGTACGGAAGGAGTACCTGCTCTACCGGTGACGGTGGGGCAGCCCCGAACGGGCCGGGGTGCGGCGACCGTGCCGAAGAACCGGCCGTCCCTCCGCGTGCGCAGGGTGCTGTCGCGGGAAGAACTCCCCCAGCAGCTTCCTCAGCATTGTCCTCAGCAACTCCTCGACGCGGAGGGACGGGCAGACCATGGCCGGGATGAGTGTGGAGCCGTACCGGGAGATCACCTTCGACAAGGACGGCGACGGGGCGACCGGGCAGCACGAGGCGCTCGCGGCACTGGCCGCCCAAGGGGCCACGGATCTGGTGATGTTCGCCCACGGGTGGAACAACACCCGTTCCGTGGCCACCCGGTTGTACGCGGCGTTCTTCGCCCCCTTCCCGCGGGCCGTGGAGGCGGACGCGCACGTGGGGTACGTGGGGGTGGTGTGGCCGTCGATGATGTTCTCGGACGAGCCGATCCCCGACTTCGAGACCGTGGCGGCCGTGCACCCCGGCAAGGAGGCGGTGGTGGGCCGGCTCGCCACCCTGCTGCGGGAGCAGCCGGACGACGAGGCCGCGTTCACCGAATTCGGCGACCTGCTACGCGAGTTGACGGACACCGGCGCATCGAACGGCTCGCACGGCCTGGCGCAGGGCGGCCCGGACGTGCCGGACTTCCTGCTCGCGGATCCGGTGGCCGTCTGCGCGATGTTCACCGACGCGCTGGAGGAGGCGGCGGGGCCGGAGCCGGGCCCCGGGGGCGTGCCGACCCCGCGCGAGGCGTTCGGCGACCGGCTGAAGCGGTACTGGAAGGGCGCGAGGGAGGCCCTGCGCCAGGCCACGTACTACACGATGAAGCGCCGCGCCGGCACCGTCGGCGAGCGGGGGCTCGGCCCGCTCCTCGGCGAACTCGCCCGCTCCTCCCCCGGACTGCGGATCCACCTCGTCGGTCACAGCATGGGAGCCCGGCTCGTCTCGTACGCGCTGCGCGGACTGCCCGCCGGGGCGCGGAACGTGGCCTCGGTGACGCTGCTCCAAGGGGCCTTCTCGCACTACGCGTTCGCGGCCCGGCTGCCGCACGAGCCGGGCCGGGGCGGGGCGCTGCGCGATCTCCAGCGGCGGGTCGACGGTCCCGTGGTCGCCTGCTACTCGCGCCACGACACCGCGCTGCGCGTGATCTATCCCCTGGCCTCTCGCCTGGCCCGGGACGCCGACTCGCTGCTCGGGAGCGACAGGCGCTGGTGGGCGATCGGCCACGACGGCGTCCAGGCGGTGCCGGGCACGCCTTCGCTGCCCCTGGCCAGGGCGCTGCGCGACGGAGTCCCGGCGACGGGATGCGTGAGCGTGGACGCGGCGGAGGTGGTCGGGGAACACAGCGACATCTGCCACCCGGAGCTGGCCCGGCTGGTGGTGTCGGCGGGCCGGATCGGGCGGCGGTAGATCAGCTCGTCTCCCGCCCGGCGAGGGCCTGCTCGACGAGCCGTTCCATCGTCTCCACCGGCAGCGAGGGGTGGGCGGCGGCCGTCACGGCGATGTCCCGGACCGGGTGCGTCAGCAGGTCCTCGACGATCTCCGCCGGAGTGGCGGGATGCGCGGCGATCGAGGCCAGTGCCCTGGGCGAGGACACGGCGTGCAGCGCCATCCGGCGCAGCAGCGCGGCGGGGCACGCCGGGTTCCGGGCGACGGCGCCGTGCAGGGGCGGCCCGTGGCGCTCGGCGAGTTCGGTGAGCCGGCGGGCGGGGAGCGACGGGTGGGGTGCGATCCGTCGGGCCACACCGGGGTCGGGATCGCCCGCGAGCAGGTCCAGCAGGTCGGCGGGGAGGTCGGGCCGGGCGGCCACGAGGGCGCGGACCTGGGCGACGCGGCTTCCGGCCAGGGCCCGGAGCTCGGCCTCGGTGGCCGCGAGGACACGGGGCAGCGGATCGCGCGGGAGACGCCGTTCGGCGGCGAGGGCCGTCAGCCGGGCGAGAGGTACGGCGGGGTTCTCCGCGACGGCCGCGCGCACGGCGGGATCCGGATCGTCGGCGAGCCGCCGGAGCAGGGCTTCGCCGACGGCGGGGTTGCCGGCCGCCGCCATCCGTACGTAGGCGACGGGATGGGCGGCCAGGCGCGGGTGGAAGTGGGCCGGCAGATCGGTCCGTTCCGCGATCTCGGCCGCGGCCCAGGCCTCCTCGGCGTCCAGGAACTCCTCGAGGCCGGCCGGCGGCACGGCGGGGTTGCTCGCCGCCGCGATCCGTATCCGGCGGATGCCCGGCGCGTGGTCGGCGCAGCCCTCGGCCCGGCGGTGGCAGGAGCCGCAGCGGGTGGGCGCGGGCCGGCCGCCGTCGGCGAGGAGGGAGGCGAGCAGGGCGGGCGGCGCGTGCTCGTTCGACGCGAGTTCCGCCCGTACGACGGTGTGGGGATGGCGGGCGAGCTCGTGGGCCAGGGGGGCGGGGAGGTCGACGGCGTAGAGCGCCACCCGCTGGACCACCTCGGGATCGGGGTCGCGGGCGAGGACGGCGACGACATCGGGGGGCAGCAGCTCCGCGTGGTTCGCCAGGGAACGGCGGATCTCCGGATCGGGATGCACGGCGAACTGCTGTGCGACGGCGCGGGGCGCGATGCCCGTCCGCACGGCGGCCAGCAGCGCCTGGGGGTTGTCGCGCGGGACGTCGGCCCAGGGCACCTTGCCCTCGGAGACGAGCCTGTCGATCTCCTCGTCCGTGTGCGCGAGCAACGTTCTCACCTGCGTCGCGGTCAGATCCGAGCGGTGGGCGAGGAAGAAGGGGACGTCCTCGTGGCCGGTCGCCAGGAGCCGTTCGAACAGGTGATCCGGCAGGGCCGGATTGTCCGCGAGTCCCGGCAGTACGTCCCGCAACAGATCTCCCCCGTGCGCCTCTGATGGAGCCCATCGAATTTTCGATGGAACACGAAGGGGTACTCGTTCGTCCATTCCATAACGTCCTTGACGCCGAAGTACGAGCGACGGAGGTGCGATGCGATGGCGGGTTTCCGGAGTCTTGCGAGACAGGTGCGCGATCCGGGGAGTGACACGGCGCTGCGGAGGTACTCGCTCCGCAAGTGCCTGGAGCGGTTCGCCCCGTACGGGCACCGCGCGACCTGGGACCATCTGTGCCGCAGGCACGGGTTCGGGCCCGAGGACCGGGAGCTCGATCCTGGGCGGCTGGTGGCCGCGCTGGAGGAGCTGGAGGAGGCGCGGGCGGTCTGGCTCGCGTACGAGAAGGATTTCGCGGCGCGACGGCGGCGCGAGAAGCACGAGGGCCTGCGCCGGCCGGGCGCGCTGGACGACTGGCACCGGCGGACGTGGGGCGGCAACGGAGTGGCGCGGTGTGACGATCCGGGCGTGCACCCGTCGGAGCCGCTGGCCGAGGTGCTGCTGCGGCTGATCGCCGCGTTGGAGTCCGCGCCCGGGGCGCACTGCCCGGTGTGCGCGGGAGACCGGATCGAGTGGCGGCCGGACCTGGACGACGAGCCGTGGTTCGGCCCGGTGTGCGCGGACTGCGGAGTGGTCGTGCCGCGGGCGGTGCTGACAGCGGGTGCGCTGGCGCGGGCGCGGGGCGAGGCCCTGTTCAGTCTGGCGTCGGTGGCCTGAGAGACCGTGGAGGACGAGACGCAAGGCCAACGGGGGCCACGGGGGACACGGGGGACACGGGGGCCGGCTCTGATGCAGGTCTGTCTGAACGGGACCCGGGGGCCCGGGGACTCCCCGGCGGTGCCGATGTCGCCGGGCGCCATGGCGGAGTCGGCGGCGCGGGCCGTCGCGGCGGGGGCGTGCGACGTCCATGTGCACCCCAGGACGCCGTGCGGGAGCGACACGCTGTCGCCCCGGGTTCTCGCGGTGACGCTTCCCGCGCTACGGAAGGTCGTCGGCGTCCCGGTGGGCGTGACGACGGGCGCGTGGGCCGAGCCCGATCCCGTACGGCGGGTGGAGCGCGTCCGGGCCTGGACGGTCCTGCCCGACCACGCGTCGGTGAACTGGCACGAGCCGGGCGCGGAGGAGCTCGCGGCGGCGCTCCTGGAGCGCGGCGTGGGCGTGGAGGCGGGCCTGTGGTCGGGTACGGACGGACCGGCACGGTTCCTTCGCTCGCCCCTGGCGCCCCGGGTGCTGCGGATCCTGGCGGAGGTCACCGACCCCGATCCCGCGTCCGCCGGGTCGACGGCCCGTGCGCTCCTCGCGGACCTCGGCACCGCCCACGGCCTGCCGGTGCTCCTGCACGGTGAGGACGGCGGCGCGTGGCCGGTGCTGCGGCTGGCCCGCCGGCTCGGCCTCGGCACCCGGATCGGCCTGGAGGACACACTCCTCCTGCCGGACGGCTCCCGCGCGGAGTCCAACGCCCAACTGGTCGCGGCCGCGCTGTCGATGACCGTCTGACCCGGTACGCGGGCGGGGCCGGGCGAAGAGCGTGACGGTACCAGAGCACAAATCCGGTGGCCCACCCCAATTCCCCTGTCGCACAGTGTCCGGCGATGAGAACGACACCCGAGTCACCGGAGAACTGACATGTCGACGCTGCGCGTCACCGCCGAAACCCTGGCCGTCCACGCCCATCCCAACGCCGACGCGCTCGAGCTCGCCCAAGTGGGCCTGTACCGGGCCGTCGTCGCCAAGGGCGCGTACCGCAGCGGTGATGTCGCCGTCTACATTCCGGAACAGGCCGTGCTGCCCGTCGCGCTCGTCGACGAGCTGGGGCTGACCGGTCGGCTCGCGGGCAAGGCCTCCGACCGGGTCAAGGCGGTGCGTTTGCGGGGCGAGTTGTCGCAGGGGATCGTGTGCCGGCCGAAGGCGCTGGCCGATGTCGACCTGGCCGCGGCGGCCGCCGAGGGGACCGACTTCGCGGAGCTGCTCGGGATCACGAAGTGGGTGCCGCCGATCCCGCCGACGATGAGCGGGGACGTGGAGGCCGCGCCCGGGCTGCTGCCGTGGGTCGACATCGAGAACCTCCAGCGGTATCCGGACATCTTCGAGCCCGGCGAGCCGGTCGTGCTGACGGAGAAGCTGCACGGATCGGCCTGCCTCGCCACGTACTTCGCGGAGGACGGCCGCGTCCAGGTCTCCTCGAAGGGGTTCGGCTCCAAGGGCCTGGCGCTCCAGGAGGACCCGCGGAACCTGTACTGGCGGGCCGTCCTCGGCCACGGAGTACCGGCCGTCGCGGCGCGGCTCGCCGAGCGGCTCGGGGCGCGCCGGGTCGGCCTGTTCGGTGAGGTGTACGGGGCCGGTGTGCAGGACCTCGGCTACGGCGCGAACGCCCGCAGCGAGGGCGTCGGTTACGCGGTCTTCGACGTGTCGGCCGAGATCGACGGGCAGGTCCGGTGGCTGGACCCGGCCGAGGTTCTGGAGGCCGGCGAGCTGCCGCTCGTACCGCGGCTGTACGAGGGACCGTACGACCTGGACACCGTGCTGGAGCTGGCGAGCGGCCGGGAGACCGTGTCCGGGCGCGAGCTGCATCTGCGGGAGGGTGTCGTGATCCGTCCGGTGACGGAGCGGTACAGCCCGGTCGTCGGCGGCCGTGCGATCGCGAAGGCGGTCAGCCCGGCCTATCTGACCCGTAAGGGCGGCACCGAGTACGAGTGACCGGCCGGCCGATTCGGCCGGCGATGACCGAGGGGCCCGTCCACGGGGGTGGCGGGCCCCTCCTCGTATACGGCCGGGTGCCGGGGGCCTGCCGTTCCCGACGCCCAGGCCCCTCCTCGTACGCGCCCGGGTGCCGGGGCCTACCGTTCCCGGCGCTCCCCCATCAGGCGGGAGCCGGTGATGTGCTCGCCGATCGCGTCGTCGGGGTTGGACAGGACGCAGTTCTGCAGCGAGAGACAGCCGCAGCCGATGCAGTCCGTCAGATGGTCCCTCAGCCGTCCGAGCTGCTTGATCCGCTCGTCCAGCTCGGTGCGCCACGCCGCCGAGAGCCGCGCCCAGTCCTCGTTGGTGGGCGTGCGCTCCTCGGGCAGTTCGGAGAGCGCGACGCGGATGGTCGCCAGGGGGATGCCGACGCGCTGCGCGGCCCGGATGAAGGCGACCCTGCGGAGCGTGTCACGGCCGTAGCGGCGCTGGTTGCCACTCGTGCGGCGACTGTTGATCAGGCCCTTGGTCTCGTAGAAGTGCAGGGCGGACACCGCGGCGCCACTACGCGCGGACAGCTGGCCGACGGTGAGTTCATGGACTTTCTCTGGAATCTGCGGCACCCCTCGAACCCTACTGTCCGTTGACAGCGGGGCCACCACCCCACATGCTGAGCAAGCGCTTAGAAACTGGAGTCACAGCTTCACGAAGGGACGAGCGAGACATGGCTGAGCCGAGGATCTTCACCTCCGCCGAGGAACTGCGGGCCGCGGTGGGCGAGCCGCTGGGACACAGCGACTGGCTGGAGGTCGAGCAGAAGCGGATCGACCTCTTCGCCGACGCGACCGGCGACCATCAGTGGATCCACGTGGACCCGGAGCGGGCGGCCTCCGGGCCGTTCGGGAAGACCATCGCGCACGGCTATCTGACGCTGTCGCTGCTGCCCACCCTGGTGCCGCAGATCATGCGCGTCGAGGGCATGAAGATGGGCCTCAACTACGGCACCAACAAGGTCCGTTTCCCCTCCCCCGTACCGGTCGGCTCACGGCTCCGCGCCGGCGCCGTCCTGACCGAGGTCACGGATGCCGGCGGCGGGGTTCAGGTGACCGCGACCGTGACGGTGGAGCGCGAGGGCGGCGACAAGCCGGTCTGCGTCGCCGAGTCGGTCTCCCGCTACTACTTCTGAGCCCCGACCATCCGCAGCACGAGGTCGGCGTAGAGCGCGCCGACCTCGTCCGGCGTCCGGCGGCCCTGGACGTTGAACCAGCGCGACACGTCGATGCAGAGGGAGAGCACCGCGACCGTCGTGCCCGCCACGTCCGGCACGTCGAACTCGCCCGCCACCACACCCTCGTTGATGATCCTGCGCACGGTCGCGTCGGACTCCCGGCGCAGCGCCACGATCTCGGTGCGGTGCTCGGGGCCGAGGGCGTCGAGCTCGTACTGGACGACCCGGGCGGTGGTGTGCCGCTCGGCGTGCCAGCGCACGAAGGACCGTACGGCGGCGGCGAGCCGCTCACCCGCCGTTCCCTCACCGTCCGCCGCGGCCCGGAGGATCTCCAGGGCCCTGTCGTGGCCGATGCGGCTGATCCGGTGGAGGAGCTCTTCCTTGGTCTTGTAGTGG
Source organism: Streptomyces sp. Je 1-79 (assembly GCF_025195125.1). GTDB lineage: Bacteria > Actinomycetota > Actinomycetes > Streptomycetales > Streptomycetaceae > Streptomyces. Next base: position 113,902 of record NZ_JAMGSL010000018.1, on the reverse strand, counting down.
ATGTAGAGCGCGGCCGGGCTCATGCCGGCGCGGCCGGCGATGTCCCGGGTCGTGGTGGCGTGGTAGCCGCGCTCGGCGAAGGCCTCGACGGCCGCCACGAGCAGCCGCCTGGCCGCCTCCGGCGTGACCTCGCTCCACGGCACGTCCTCGCCGCCGGGCGTCTCCTCCGCCGCGTCCGCCGCGCTCATCGCTCGCCCCTTCTCAGCCGGCCGTCAGGACCAACACCATACAACGAAGCTGAGCAAGCGCTTAGAGCTCGGGCTCAGAGCTTCTGGAAGGGATCGTGCTCGGCGAGGAGCTTCTCCAGGCGCGCCTGATCGACCCGGCTGACGATCTGCCCGGCCTCCTGCCGGTCGCGGACGACCTTGGAGAGGGTGAAGGCGGAGGTCGTGAGGTAGAGCACGGCGATGGCGAGGAAGGCACGCACCCAGGCGTCCGCGTCGAGGTTGTAGATCCCGATGGCGACGGCGGCGAGCGCGAGCCCGAAGGAGATGACGGCCTGCAGGTAGTAGGCGGCCGTGTTCTGCTGCTTGACCGATGTGTCACTCATGGACGACAGCATCGGACGGATGTGGTGCGCGCCACATCCGTCCGGATACTCAGGGGCGCATCGCGACGTACTCAGCCGGACGACCCGCTCAGAACGCCGACACCCCCGTGAGCGCACGGCCGATGATCAGCTTCTGGATCTGGCTCGTGCCCTCGTACAGCGTCATCACGCGGGCGTCGCGGAGCAGCTTGCCGACCGGGTACTCGTCGATGTAGCCGTAGCCGCCGAAGACCTGGAGGGCGTTGTTGGCCGCGCGCACGGCCGCCTCGGAGGCGTACAGCTTGGCCTTGGAGGCGGCGGTGGCGAAGTCCTGGCCCCGGTCGATCAGATCGGCGACCCGCCAGGTCAGCAGCCGGGCGGCGTCCACGTCGACGGCGATGTCGCTGATCAGCTCCTGCACCAGCTGGTAGGAGGCGATCGGCTTGCCGAACTGCTCGCGCTCCCCCGCGTAGCGGACGGCCGCGTCGAGGGCCGCCTGCGCGATGCCGACACAGCCGGCCGCGACCGACATCCGCCCCTTGGCGAGCGCGGACATGGCGACGGAGAAGCCCTTGCCCTCGGGACCCAGCATGGCGGAGGCCGGGACGCGGACGTCCTCCAGGACCAGCTCGGCGGTCGCCTGACCGCGCAGACCGAGCTTGCCGTGGATGGTGCGGCGGGTCAGGCCGGGGGTGTCGGTGGGGACGAGGAAGGCGGAGACGCCCTTGTGGCCGGGGGCGTCGCCGGTGCGGGCGAAGAGCAGCACCACGTCGGCCCAGGTGCCGTTGGTGATGAACATCTTCGAACCGTTGACGACGTACGTGTCGCCGTCGCGGACGGCCCTGGTGGAGAGGTTGCCGGCGTCCGAACCGGTGCCCGGCTCGGTCAGCCCGAAGCAGCCGAGGGCGTCGCCGGAGGTGAGCCGGGGCAGCCAGGCGCGCTTCTGCTCCTCGCTGCCCCAGGAAGCGAGGGTCTTGGTGACGAGACCGAGCGAGACGGAGACGATGCCGCGCACGGAGGAGTCGCCGCGCCCGAGCTCCTCGGTGACGAGGCAGTAGGAGAGGTGGTCACCGCCCGAGCCGCCGTACTCCTCCGGGATCGTCAGGCCGAGGAAGCCGACGGCGCCGAGCTTCTTCACGATCGACCGGTCGACGTTCTCGCTCCGGTCCCACGCGACGACGTGCGGGGCGACCTCGCGCGCGACGAAGTCCTCGGCGAGCTGCCGTACGGCTTCCTGTTCCTCGCTGAGCTCCAGGTTCACTACGCCACCGACCTTCGTGAAGACTTTAATTAGCACCGCTAGTTTATCGTGCGCAGGCCTACTATGTGCGCCATGGCCCGACCGCGCAAGCCCCTCCTCAGCAGAGAACGCATCGTCGAGACGGCGAGCGCGCTCGTGGACGCCGAGGGCCTCGCGGCCGTCTCGACACGGCGGCTCGCGGCCGAGCTGGGGGTGAGCGGACCGTCGCTCTACAACCACTTCCGCACCAAGGACGAGATCCTCGACGCGGTCGCCGACGCCGTCAGCGCGAAAGTCGACCTGTCGATGTTCGAGGAGGGCGACGGGCGCGACTGGCGCACCGCCCTGCACGACTGGGCGGCCTCCTACCGCGCCGCCCTCGCCGACCACCCCCACATCGTCCCGGTCCTGGCGCAGGGCCCGGGCCGCCGCCCGGCGGGCCTGAAGGTCGCCGACGCGGTCTTCGGTGCGATGGTCCGGGCGGGCTGGCCGCCCGCGCAGGCGACGTACATCGGCGCGCTCATGCGCTACTTCGTCACGGGCTCGGCCCTGGGCTCCTTCGCCCGCGGCTTCGTCGACGACGAGACGGCCTACGACCCCGCCGACTACCCCCACCTCGGCCAGGCGCACCTCCTCGCGGAACACCGGCAGAAGGTCGACGAGGGCGCGTTCGAGACGGGGCTGCGGGCACTGCTCGACGGCCTGACCATGCAGTACGAGGCGGGGGTACGGGGAGCCTGGGCGCGGCAGGGCGCACCGAGCGACTCGTAGCGGCGGTACGGGACGGGGTGCGCCCCTCCGGGTGGCGAGGCCCTTCGGCGAAGGACCGTTCGACGAAGGACCTTTCGGCGAACGCCGAAACGTCGGTGCGGGACCCTGGGGCCATGGCCTCCAAAGACCTCGCCGCACTCGCCGCACTCTTCGCCGACGAGACCCGCGCCGCGTTCGTGCTCGCCCTGCTCGACGGGCGGGCCTGGACCGCCGGGGAGCTCGCCCGGCACGCGCGCGTGGCGCCGTCCACCGCCAGTGAGCACCTCGGGAAGCTCGTCGCGGGCGGGGTGCTCGCCGAGGAGCGGCAGGGGCGGCACCGCTACGTACGGCTCGCCGACTCCGGGATCGCTCACCTGGTCGAGGATCTCGCCGCCCGCTCCGAGCCCGGCCGGAAGGCGCCTCCCCGCACGCTGCGGGCCGCGAGCGCGGGGCAGGCGATGGCGCGGGGGCGTACGTGCTACGACCATCTCGCGGGGCGACTCGGGATCACGATCGCCGAGGCGATGACCGCGCGCGGACTGCTGCGCCAGGACACGGGGTTCGCGCTCACCGACCGGGGTGTCGCGTGGTTCGGGGAGCGGGGGCTGGTCCTTGAGGCGAAGGGGCGGCGGCCGGTCGCCCGGGGCTGCCTGGACTGGACCGAGCGCAAGCCGCATCTCGCCGGGATCGCGGGCGCGGCCCTGTGCCGGCACGCTCTGGACAGCGGCTGGTGCGTGCGGATCGGGTCCGAACGGGCCGTCAAGGTGACCGCCGACGGGGAGCGCGCGCTCCACGAGGCCCTGGGCATCGACCCGGTGGTGCTGCGATGAGGGGGAAGCCCCGCGACCTCGCGGTGCACGACGTGGCGGTCAACGACAGTGCGGTCAGCCACAGTGCGGCCAGCGATATTGCGGTGAAGACCGAAGGGTCCGGGGCCTACGGTCGCCCCATGACCTCCTCCCGCTCCACCGAGCGTCTCGCACTCGCGGCCGCCGGCGTCACCGTCGTCCTCTGGGCCTCCGCCTTCGTCTCCATCCGCAGCGCGGGGGCGGCCTACTCGCCCGGCGCGCTCGCCCTCGGACGGCTGCTGTCCGGGGCGTTCGTCCTCGTGGCCGTCCTGCTGGTCCGGCGCGAGGGGCTGCCGTCCCGGGCGGCCTGGCCGGGGATCGCGGTCTCCGGACTCCTCTGGTTCGGCGCGTACATGGTGGCGCTCAACTGGGGCGAGCAGGAGGTGGACGCTGGCACGGCCGCGATGGTCGTGAACATCGGGCCCGTCCTGATCGCCCTGCTCGGCGCCCGGTTCCTCGGCGAGAAGCTGCCGCCCCGGCTGCTCGCGGGCATGGCGGTGTCCTTCGCGGGCGCGGTGGCCGTGGGGCTCTCGATGTCGGGCGAGGGACACGCCTCGGTGCTCGGTGTCGCGCTCTGCCTGCTGGCGGCGGTCGCGTACGCGGGCGGTGTCGTCGCGCAGAAGCCCGCGCTGGCACACGGGAGCGCCCTTCAGATCACGACCTTCGGGTGCCTGGTCGGCGCGGTGGCCTGTCTCCCCTTCGCCTGGCAGCTCGTCGACGAGGCGGCCCGCGCACCGCTCTCGGCGACCCTGAACATGGTGTACCTCGGGGTCTTCCCGACCGCGCTCGCCTTCACGACCTGGGCCTACGCCCTTGCCCGTACGACCGCGGGCCGGATGGGCGCGACGACCTACGCCGTACCGGCGCTCGTGGTCGTCATGGCCTGGATGTTCCTCGGCGAGCTGCCGGGGCTGCTCACTCTCGCGGGCGGTGCGCTGTGTCTGGCGGGTGTGGCGGTCTCGCGCTCGCGGCCGAAGCCCCCGTCGAAGGCTCCGGCCGACGGCGCCGAGACCACCACGACCGTCTAGGGCGTGTCGGCATCAGAAGAGGACGAGCGCCCGGCCGCCCTTGCCCGCGATCATGTTGTCGAAGGCGCCCGGGATGCCGTCCAGGGTGATCCGCTCGGTGACCAGCGCGCTCAGGTCGAGGCGGCCGGCCCTGACGTGCTCGGCGAGGACGGGCAGGTCCTCGGCCGGGTCGCAGTTGCCGTACACGCAGCCGGAGAGCGTCCGGCCCCAGTGGAAGAGCTCCAGGGCGTGGAAGGTGACCTGCTGGTCCTTGCCGCCGATGCCGACGACCGTGGTGCGGCCGCCGCGCCGGGTGGAGTCCCAGGCGGTACGGATCGTGGTGGCGCGGCCCACGCACTCCACGGCCACGTCGGCGCCCTGCCCGCCCGTCAGCTTCCGGACCTCCCTGGCGGTGGTCTCCGAGGCGACGACGTACTCGGTCGCCCCGGCCGCCCGCGCCAGGGCCTCCTTCTCCGGCGACACGTCGACCGCGATGATCGGCGAGGCGCCCGCGATCCGGGCGGCCTGGAGGGTGGCGAGGCCCACGCCTCCGACGCCGTACACGACGACGGACTCGCCCTGCCGCACCCGCGCCGAGTGGTGGACCGCGCCCCAGCCGGTGAGGACCGCGCAGCCCAGCAGGGCCGCGTCGGTCAGCGGAATCCCGTCCGGGACGGGCAGGACGCAGTTCGCCGCGACGACGGTCTCCTCGGCGAAGGCGGCCACGTTGAGGCCGGGGTGGAGCGCGGTCCCGTCCTCGGTGGTGGCGTGGACGTTCCCCGATCCGCTCAGCGCGTCGACGCAGAGCCAGACCTCGCCGAGCGTGCAGGGGTGGCAGGAGCCGCAGGACGGCGCCCAGTTGAGGACGACACCGTCACCGGGGGCGACATGGGTGACGCCTTCGCCGACGGAGACGACCGTGCCGGCGCCCTCGTGGCCGAGCACGGCGGGGACGGGCACCCGCATCGTGCCGTTGGAGAGGGAAAGGTCGGAGTGGCAGACCCCGGCGGCGGCGAGGCGCACCCGGACCTGGCCGGGGCCGGGCTCGGGCAGTCGGATGCCGGCTATCTCCAGCGGAGAGCCGACGGCGGGCAGGAAGGCGGCGCGGACCAGGCTCATGACGCGTCTTGCTCCTCGGGGCTCAGAACTGGAGGGACTTGGTCTGGAGGTACTCGGAGAGGCCGTGCGCACCGAGTTCGCGCCCGACGCCCGACTGCTTGTAACCGCCGAACGGCGCCAGCGGGTTGAAGCGGCCGCCGTTGATGTCGACCTGGCCGGTGTCCATCCGGCGGGCGAAGGCGACGGCCGCCTCCGGCTCGCCCCAGACGGCGCCGGCGAGCCCGTACACGGTCCCGTTGGCGATGGCGAGGGCCTCGTCCTCGTCCTCGTACCGCAGGATCGAGACGACCGGGCCGAAGATCTCCTCCTGGGCGATGGTCATGTCCGGGGTGACGTCGGCGAAGACGGTCGGGGAGACGTAGTAGCCGGTCTCGCGCGGGGCCTCGGGGCCGCCCGCGACGATCCGGGCGCCCTCCTCGACGCCCTTCTCGATGAAGCCGCGCACGCGCTGCTGCTGCTTGGCGTTGACGAGCGGCCCGACGCGCTCGCCGGGGACGTACTTGGCGACGGCCTCGGCGGCCAGCGCCACCGCCTCCTCGTACCGGTCGGCGGGGACGAGCATCCGGGTCCACGCGCTGCACGTCTGGCCGGAGTTGGACATGACGTTGGCGATGCCGACGGCGACGGCCTTGCCGAGATCGGCGCTCGGCAGGATGACGTTGGCTGACTTGCCGCCCAGTTCCAGGGCGACCCGCTTGACCGCGCCGCCCGCGAGGGCGCCGATCCGCCTGCCGACGGCCGTCGAGCCGGTGAAGGAGACGAGGTCGACACCCTCGTGCTCGGCGAGCGCCTGGCCCGCGACCGGGCCGAGACCGGTGACGAGGTTGAAGACGCCGGCCGGGATGCCCGACGCGTGGACCGCCTCGGCGAAGAGCTGGGCGGTCAGCGGGGTGTCCTCGGCGGGCTTGAGGACGACGGTGCAGCCGGCCGCGAGCGCGGGGGCGACCTTGGCGACGATCTGGTGGAGCGGGTAGTTCCACGGGGTGATCGCGCCGACGACGCCGACGGGCTCGGAGTAGACCGTGGAGTTGCCGACCTTCTCCTCGAAGGGATGGGTGGCGGCGAGCTCGGCGTACGAGCCGGCGACGGCGACGGGCAGGCCGGCGTGGACGGCGGCGGCGAGCTGCGGCGGGGCGCCGAGCTCGGCGGTGACCGTGGCGGCGATCTCCTCGGCGCGGGCCGCGAGGCCGTCACGGAGGGCGCCGATCAGCTTGGCGCGCTCCGCGGGCGGGGTGGCGGCCCAGCCCGGGAAGGCGGCGCGGGCGGCGCGTACGGCGGCGTCGACGTCCTCGGCGGTACCGGCCGGGACATGGGCGATGACCTGCTCGTCCGCCGGGTTGACGACCGGGATGGTCTCCGTGGAGGCGGCGCGTCGCCACTCCCCGCCGATGTACATCGCGTCGTGGCTCTTCATCCGCTGCTCCTTCGGTCCTTCGGTCGTACGGTCTGCGTCGCCGGCCACTCGGCGCCCGGCGACGGCGCCTGTGCACGTGGGCACCCGAGCGCCATGGCGCCCGAGCGCCTTGACGCCCGAGCGCCGTGGCACCCGAGCGCCTTGACGCCCGAGCGCCGTGGCACCCGAGCGCCTTGACGCCCGAGCGCCCGTGCACCTTGGCGCTCGTGCGCCTTGACGCCCGTGCACCTTGGCGCTCGTGCGCTTCGGTGCGAGCACTTCGGCGCCCGAGTGATTCGGCGCCCGCACCAAACTAGCGCTGTTAGTTTTTTGGCGCCAGAGCGGCTTCGCCCGCCTCGGTGGCCGGATTCAGAAGTCGGCCCGGGTCGGCTCGTCGAGCCGGGCCACGGACTCCTGCCCGAAGGCCCTCCGGTACGCCTCCCTGATCGCCTCGATCCGCGGATCGTGGAGCCGGGCCTCCGACGCCGGATACAGCAGGATCAGCTCGTACGAACGCTCCCGTTCGATGGTGCCGCTGCCGTCGCGCCACTGTCCACGCCCGTTCTGGACAGTCAGGCCCGCCGGGAAGCCGGGCGTGACCTCGCGGTCGACGAAGGCCAGGAACTGCTCGTCGGTGACGGCCGGACCGCCGTCGGGGCGCTCGGTCCCGAAGAAGAGCCGGGTCTCGACGTACGCCTTCCCGCGGGCCTGCGCCGTGACCGGGGGCCGCTCGGGCGGGTCCTCGCCGAGGGTGGCGTACGCGGCGGGGGCCCCGGCCGCGATCAGCGCTCCGGCGGCGGCGACGGCGACGCGGGTACGGATGGTCGGCGGGCGGACGGACACGAGGCCTCCTCGCGGTTCGGGGGCGGACGGGGCCCGAGCCCGTCTCCGGGCCGGGCTCGGGGCACGCCGAGGAGCGCCGGCCCGGGGGACGTCGGGCGGCGCGTCTCGGAACGCTCGGAACGCTCAGGACCTCTGCTCGACGTCGACGCCCGTGAGGTGGGCGAAGACGACGACGTTCGCTTCGTAACCCTTCTTGGGGTCGAAGGATCCGCCGCAGGTGAGCAGCCGGAGTTCGGGGCGCCTGGTGGAGCTGTACACCTCGCGGTCGGGGAAGTCCTCCTTGGCATAGGTACGGACCTTGTCGACCGTGAAGACGGCGACCCGGCCGTCGGCCCGGGCGACCCGGACGGTGTTGCCGGGGGCGAGCGAGTCGAGGTTGATGAAGACGGCGGGCCCGGTGCGGGTGTCGCGATGGCCGACGACGATCGCCGTCCCGGGCTCGCCCGGGGAGGGCCCGCCCGCGTACCAGCCGACGATCCGTGGGTTCTCGACCGGTGGGGTACCGAGCTTCCCGGTCCGGTCGAGCGTCAGGTCCATGACCGGAGCCTCGATGGTGATCGCCGGGACGGAGAGGCTGGTGGCCCGGGAACGGGTCAGGGGCGCGGGCGACGGCGCGGACCGCGGCGTGGGCTTGGCCGTGGCCCCGGGCCGTGGCTGCGCCTTCGGCTTCTGGTCCGGCCCGGGCACGGCCCGGGCGGCGGCGGAGTCCGCTGCCGCCCGGTGCGCGGCCGGGCCGGCGAGCGCCGACGGGGCGGACCACTCCCCGTGCTGGGCCCACCAGATGCCACCGCCGGCCAGGGACAGCGTCACCACCACCGTCCGGACCAGCCGGAGGAGGCGCCGCTGCCTGCGCGTGGTGCGGAACCTACGAGGCGCCATGCGTGCGGCGGCGTGCCCGGCGGACGAGGATCAGGCCTGCCGTGCCCGCCAGGCCGGCGGCGAGAGCCGATCCGACGCCGAAGGCGGAGCCGCTCTCGGGGGTGCCGGCGCTGCCGCCGCCGCCCGCGCCGACCGGGCCCTGCGGGGGCCTGCCGGTGCTGCCGCTCCAGCTGTTGCCGCTCTCGCTGCCGGTACCGCTGCCCCCGCCGTTCCAGCTGTTGCCGGTGCCCGTGCCGTTGCCGTTGCCGTTGCCGCCGCCGCCGTTCCAGCTGTTGCCGGTGCCCGTGCCGTTGCCGTTGCCGCCGCCGCCGTTCCAGCTGTTGCCGGTGCCGCTGCCGGTACCGGTACCGGTCTCCTTGCCCGTACCGCTGCCGCCGCCGTTGCCGTTCCCGCCGCCGTTGCCGTTCCCGTTCCAGCTGTTGCCGCTGCCCGTGCCGTTGGAGCTGCCGCCACCGTTCCAGCTGTTGCCGTTGCCGTTGCCGCCGGCGTTGGGGTTGCCGGAACCACCGCCGTTCCCGCTGCCGGTCCCATTGCCACTGCCGTTGCCGTTGCCGTTGCCGTTGCCGTTGCCGTTCCAACCATTGCCGGAACCGCCGTTGCCGGAACCGCCGTTGCTGGCGCTGGCGCTTCCAGCACCTCTGCTCGCGGTGCTGCCGCTGCCGTTGCTGCCGCTCTCCGCCTTCGACGACGGGCTGGCAGGAGCGTCGCAGTCGACGCGGAAGTCCCTGTTCTTCTTGGTGCCCGTCTGGCCCGCCCAGGTCCACTCGATCCTGTACGCGCCGTCGGTCAGCCGCAGGTCCGGGGTGATCCCGCGGCCTGCCGCGTCGACGGTGAGCGTGCCGTTCGTGGTCACGCTGTCCACCGGTCGCTGCGGCGCGATCGTCCAGTTGACCTGCTGCAACCCCTCGAAGTTGAACCCTGCGAGGTAGAACGTGCAGACCCGGGGCTCGCTGGTCCGGTCGGTCACGGTCGTACGACGTGGTTCGCCGGGGCCGCCGGCATGGTGCACCTTGATGTCACCGTTGTCGCCGGGCGCGGCGAAGGCGGTGGGCGCACCTGCCAGCGCGGCACTGCCCAGGGCGAGCGACGCGGCGGCGATGGACAGCAGAGGACGAACTGCCAGAGCGGTCATGCGGGGTTCCTCCAGTCATGAAGACGTCGGACGGATCAGCCGATAATCTGACTATCTGTCACAACGGAAGTACGGAGGGTTCACCGATGCGGCGACACCCTCCGTATTCACTCCCCCGGCCGATGATCAGGCCGACGATCGGGCCGTGATCGGGCCGGCGACCGGATCGCTCTCCGCGCCCCTCGCCGTCAGATGATCCCGAAGAGGATCCCCGACGCGAGGACCACCAGCGAGGTGAGCGCCGCCCACTTCACGGTGAAGCGGGTGTGGTCGCCGAACTCCACCTTCGCCATGCCGACCAGGACGTACACGGCCGGGACCAGCGGGCTGGACATGTGCAGCGCCTGGCCGGCGATCGAGGCCCGGGCGATCTCCAGCGGCGAGACGCCGTGGGCCGCGCCCGCCTCCGCGAGGACCGGCAGGACACCGAAGTAGAAGCCGTCGTTCGACATGAAGTACGTGAGCGGGAGGCTGAGCACGCCGGTGACCAGCGCCATGTGCGGGCCCATGCCCTCGGGGATCGCGCCGACGAGCCAGTCGGCCATGTGCTTGACCATGCCCGTGCCGGTGAGGACACCTGTGAAGACGGCGGCGGCGAAGACCATGCCCGTGACGTTGAGGACGTTCTCGGAGTGGGCGGCGATCCGGGCCTTCTGGTCGGACATCTTCGGGTAGTTGACGGTGAGCGCGAGCGCGGCGCCGAGCAGGAAGAGGACCGGGATCGGCAGCAGTTCGAGGATCATCGCGGTGAGGAGGGCGACGGTGAGACCGGCGTTGAACCAGTACAGTCCGGGCCGCAGGGTCGCGCGGTTCGGGTCGAGCCCCTGGAAGCCCCCGTCGGCCCCTTCGGACAGCCCGGGCGCGCCGCCGGAGCCCGTAACGGAGGCGCCGGAGCCCGTACCGGAGGCGGCACCCGAGGCCGCACCGGAAGCACCGGACCCGCCGGAGGCCTTCGGCCGGTCCGTACCGCCGTCCGTGCCGCCGTCCGTGCCGCCCCCCGCGGCCACCAGGACGGCCTCGGTCTGCGGCTCAAGGACCTCGTCCAGGGTCAGGTAGCCGATGCGCCTGCGCTCCCGGCGGCCGAGGACGTACGCGAGGGCGAAGACGAAGAGCAGGCCCATGCCGAGCGCGGGGATCATCGGGACGAAGATGTCGGCCGCGTCCACCTTGAGCGCGGTCGCGGCACGGGCCGTGGGCCCGCCCCAGGGCAGGGTGTTCATGACACCGTTGGCGGTGGCGGCGACACCGGTCATCACGACCAGGCTCATCCCGAGCCGCTTGTAGAGCGGATACATCGCCGAGACGGTGATCATGAAGGTGGTCGAGCCGTCACCGTCGAGCGAGACGATCGCCGCCAGCACCGCCGTACCGACCACCACCCGTACCGGGTCGGCCTTGCAGAAGCGCAGGATGCCCCGGACGATCGGGTCGAACAGGCCGACGTCGATCATCACGCCGAAGTAGACGATGGCGAACATCAGCATCGCGGCGGTGGGCGCGAGCTTCTCCACGCCGTCGATGACGTAGTCGCCGAGCTGTGCCCCCTGCCCCACGGCGACACAGAACAGCGCGGGGATCAGCACGAGCGCCGCGATCGGCGACATCTTCTTCATCATGATCAGGACCAGGAAGGTCGCGATCATGGCGAAGCCGAGGACGGTCAGCATGGAGGGCACCTCACGTTCACCTTTGAACTCCCACCGGGGCGGCTCCCACCGGTGCGGCGTTCGGATGACGTTAGGTGCCCCCTTCCGCGCTCAGCAAGGTGTTGACCTGTGAGCAATACGAGCAAAACACCAGGTCAAGGCAGGGGGGTCAGCTCCACGGGGAAGCCGTTCAGGACGGCCGTACCGGACAGCGGGTCCAGTCGCGAGCCGTCGAGGAGCTGGTTCACATTGACCCCGGGGCGTGCGGCGGCGACCGCGAGGCGGGTACCGGGCCGGTCGTGACCCCAGCCGTGCGGCAGGCTCACCACCCCGCTCCGTACGGCGTCGGTGACCTCCACCTCGACCTCCAGTGCACCGCCCTCGGCCGCGATCCGGGCGGGCTTGCCGTCGGCGAGGCCGAGCCGGTCGGCGTCCGCCGGGTGGACCTGGAGCGTGCACCGGTTCGAACCGCTGTTGAGGGACGGCGCGTTGTGCAGCCAGCTGTTGTTGGAGCGCAGATGGCGGCGGCCGACGAGGACCAGGCCGCCGGGTGCGGTGCCGAGGGCGGCGCGCAACCGGGGCAGGTCGTCGGCGATCGGCGCGGGCAGCAGCTCGACGCGTCCGCTGCGGGTCTTGAGCGGTCCGGGGAGGCGGGGTTCGAGCGGGCCGAGGTCGATGCCGTGCGGCGCCCGGAGCAGGTCGTCGAGCGTGAGGTCGTACGGGCCGAGGCGGAGCATCATGTCGAGGCGGCGCAGGGGCCCGGTCGCGCCGCTCAGCCGCGCCGCGACGGCCTTGGGGTCCGCGCCGTGGACGGGCGAGTGCTCCTGCGCGACGGCCTTGGCGAGGGTGGTGTCGATGGCGAGGTCGTCGACGGCCGAGGGCGGGGCGCCGTGCATCCCCGAGACCGCGAGGATCAGCCGGGCGTGGATCTCGCACTCGTCCATCCGGGCCTCCTCCAGCGGCACGGCGGCCGGGGTGAAGCGGACCTGGTTGCGGACGGCGAGGCCGTTGAAGGAGAAGTCGAAGTGGGCGCTCCGCGAGGGCGGCGGAGGGGGCAGGACGACATCGGCGTGGCGGGTGGTCTCGTTGAGGTACGGGTCGACGGCGACCATGAGGTCCAGGGAGCCGAGCGCCCGGTCGAGGCGCAGCCCGTCGGGCGCCGACAGGACGGGGTTGGAGGCGAGGGTGATCACCGCGCGGACACGCCCCTCGCCTCCCGTCTGGATCTCCTCGGCGAGGGCGGCCATGGGCAGCTCGCCCTTGGCCTCGGGGTGGCCGGAGACCCTGCTGCTCCAGCGGCCGAGCGTGAAGCCCTTGCCGGGGCCCGCCGGCCGGGGCGCGGGGGCGGTGGCCGAGAGCGGGAAGAGCGCGCCGCCGGGGCGGTCGAGGTTGCCCGTGAGGATGTTGAGGACGTCGACGAGCCAGTTGGCGAGGGTGCCGTACGCGACGGTGGAGCTGCCCATCCGGCCGTAGACGGCGGCCGTGGGGGCGGCGGCCAGCTCCCTGGCGACGGTACGGATGGTGGCGGCGTCCAGGTCGCAGGCGTCCGCGACGGCCTCGGGAGTGAACTCCCGTACCGCCTCCCGGACGTCCTCCACCCCCAGGACGTGCTCGGCGAGCGGGCCGGGGTCGGCGAGGTCCTCCGCGAAGAGGGTGTGGACGAGCGCGGCGAGGAAGAGGGCGTCGGTGCCGGGGCGGATGGCGACATGACGGTCGGCGAGGCGCGCGGTACGGGTACGGCGCGGGTCGACGACGGTGAGGGTGCCGCCGCGCCTGCGCAGGGCCTTGAGTTTGCCGGGGAAGTCGGGGGCGGTGCAGAGACTGCCGTTGGACTCCAGGGGGTTGGCGCCCAGCATCAGCAGGTGGTCGGTGCGGTCCAGGTCCGGGACGGGGATCGCGAAGGGGTCGCCGAAGAGCAGCCCGCTGGAGACGTGCTTGGGCATCTGGTCGAGCGTGGAGGCGGTGAAGAGGTTCCGGGTCCGCAGGGCGCCGATCAGCAGGGGCGGGTAGAGGGCGCCGGCCATGGTGTGGACGTTCGGGTTGCCGAGCACGACCGCCACCGCGTCCGGACCGTGCTCCTCGATCAGGGGCCGGATCCGGGCGGCGACGGTGTCGAACGCCTCTTCCCAGGTGGCTTCCTGGAGGGTGCCGTCCTTGCGGACGAGCGGCCCGGCGAGACGGTCGGGGTCGGCGTCGACCTCGCCGAAGGAAGCGCCCTTGGGGCAGATGAAGCCCTGGCTGAAGACGTCGTCGCGGTCCCCTCGGGCGCCGGTGACCCGGTCGCCGTCGAGGGTCAGCGTCAGCCCGCAGGTGGCTTCGCAGAGCGGGCAGATGCGCAGGGCGGTGGACATGGCGACTCCCTGGAGCGGCGGCGGTGACGCGCGGGCACCAGCGAGCATACCGACCGGTAGGCATGCTGGGGAGGGGTCGGCCTCGGCCGATGCCGGGAGGCGCCCGGCACCTCGGCGCACGGCGCGGGGCGGGTCAGCTCAGCGAGGGCGCGAGGTAGGCGTAGAGGAGTTCACGGGTCTCGGCGATGAGAGCGGGGTCTCCGGACGGGGCCGTCCGGAAGGCGAGTTGGAGCAGCGCGTCGGCGGCCTCGACACCGACCAGGACCTTACGGCGCAGGGCGTCGTCGGCCGTACGGTCGAGGTGGGTGGCGAGGAGGCCGCAGAGGCGGTCGGCGACGAGGTGATTGGCGTCTTCGGCCGACGCCCCGCCACCTGTGGACGCGGAGGTGGCGGGGGTGGGGCCACCGGGTGCGGGGGCCGTGGGCGCGGGGCCCGTCGGGGCGGGGCCGCCGGGGGCGGGGGCCGTCGGGGCGGGGCCACCGGGTGTTGGGCCCGTCGGGGCGGGGACTCCGAAGTCGACGAGCGCGAAGCCGGGAACGGTGCGCTTCATCGCGATGTACTCGTCGAGCACGCTGTCGATCGCGCTGTACGCGTCGACCCGCCCGGCCGCGGCGAGACGGACGGTGATCCGCTCGGCGTAGCGGTCGAGGTTGCGGTGGGCGAGCGCGTCGGCCATCGCCCGCTTGTTGCCGAAGAAGCGGTAGACGGAGCCGATGGGGACGCCCGCGCGGAGGGCGACGGCGCGGGTGCTCAGCTGTTCGTAGCCGGTCTCGTCGAGGAGTTCGGCGCAGGCGTCGAGGATCCGGGCGAGGCGCTCGGCGCTGCGCTGCTGGACGGGGGTGCGGCGGAGGGATGGCTGGGGCACGGGGTCCATGATGCCGCTCCGTTCCCGATCGGGTCAGGCGATGAGCAGGCCGATGCCGCCGAGGGTGTACACGATCATCAGCGCGAACAGGGGAAGTTGGCCGGCCACGGCCCGGGCGGGCGGGAAGAGGCGCACGGAGCGGTCGTGCGCCGCGACGACGCCGAGGACGTGGCCGGTGACGATCGCGGCGACCTGGAGGGTGGCGAGGGCGCCGGGGGCCAGTGGTGGGGCGGGTTCGGGGGCGTTGTCAGTGCCCGCTGCCATCATGACGGTACGTGATCCTTCGGTGACGAAGAGTGTGAAGTAGTGGGCGACGAGGTAGCCGAGGGCGATGGGCAGGAGGGAGTGGGCGAAGGAGGTGAGGGGGGTGGTGAGTTCGCGGGACATCAGGCGCAGGGTGCCGGCGCAGAGGCCGTAGAGGACGGCGACGAGGGCGACGGCCGTGAGGAGGCCGAGGGTGGCGGTGGCGGTCGGGCCGAGGGGCGAGGTCTGGAGCGCCGTGATCCAGCGTGGGTTGTCCGAGAAGCCGTCGTAGGCGGTGGAGCCGAGCAGGACGCAGACGGTGGCGACGAGGCCGGGGGTCTGGGGGGTGGAGTCGAGGCTGTCGAAGGGTGAGCGCAGGACGAGCCGTCCGTCGGCGCGGCGTCCGAGCGGGGAGAGGCGGGCGAGGAGGGAGGAGTAGACCTCGAAGGGGTCGGCGTGGGTGAACCAGTCGGGGCCGTGGCGGGCGGCGCCGAGGAGGCCGATGGCCGTGAGGACGGCGAGGAGGGTCAGGAGGGTGGCGGAGGAGGCGGGGTCGGGTGCGACGAGTTCGAGCCAGGCGAAGAGGAGCAGTCCGGCGGCCGCGGGGCGGATGCCGAGGCCGGGCGGCAGCGGGCGGGTGGAGCGGGGGGCGGGCAGCACGGAGTGGAGGGCGCGCAGGGGGTTGAGGAGGCGCCAGACGGGACCGAGGAGCAGGGAGGCGGGGACGAGCCCCACCCAGAGCAGGACGTAGACGGCGCCGGGGGCGGGATTGCGGTCGGGGTCGTCGGGACCGAGGAGGAGGTGGAGCAGGACTGCCGTGGCCGCGGCCGCCCCGGCCAGCCGCAGGGCGGTGCGGGTGGCCGGCGCGTCGGCGAGACGCTGGACGGCGGCGGGCAGCGGGCGGCCCGCCAGGTCGCCGTGGAAACGGGAGGTCGGCCAGAGCAGGCCGAGGGCGAGGAAGGAGACGAAGAGCGCGGCGAAGGCTCCCGCGTAGGCGTAGAAGGGCGAGAGCGGCAGGTCGTGCTGGGAGCCGATGCCGTGGGCGAGGAGGTGCGGGGCGAGGAGGTGCGCGGGGGTGTTCACCGGACGACGAGCTGTGTCAGGAGGAGTCCCGAGCCGTGGGTCTCGACCTCGAAGAGGCCGGTGCGGTCGGCGGTGAAGGTGAGGGAGCCGGGTGCGCCGGGGGCGAGGGCGAGTTCCCGGTCGTAGCCGTGGACGTGGAGGGTGTCGGCGCGGTCGCTGGTGACGCGGAGGGTGATCCGCTCACCCTTCTTCAACTCGACGCGGGAGGGGGCCGGCTTGACGGAGGTCCCGGTGACGGTGATGTCGACGGTCCGGCCGTCCGCGGTGGCGGTGGGCGCGGCGGGCGTCGTCGGGGCGCCGGCCAGGGGGACGGCGACCTCGACCGGCTTGCCCTTGACCGCCCAGACGGTGTGGTCGTCCGCGTGGAGGCGGACGGTCAGGGTGCGGGCACCGGCCGGGACGTGGTGCCAGGGGCCGTAGGCCCGCTCTCCCTCGCTCCCGTCGACGAGAAGGCGGGCGTACCCGCGGCCCGGGATGGCCGCGCCGCCGACGCTCTCCGGGGTGAAGCGGAACCTCTCCACGACGAGGTGGACGTTCCAGCCGCCCTCGGTGTCCGGCCGTGTCTCGACGCGTACGGAGGGCGCCCCCTCGGCCGGCACCTCCCGGAGCCGGTGCCCGGCCTCGTCCTTCGTGGCGAGGAGCGTGCCGCTGCCCCCGGTCGCCTCCTCGTGGCTGGTGCCGGGCTTGTGGTGGGTGGTGGCCCGCCCGCCGCACCCGACGGCGGTCAGGGCAAGGGCGAGGACCACCCCGGCGAGGACGACGGCTTGGCGGCGGGGAGCCGCCCGGCGGCACGAGGCCGGCGCCGTGGGGCGCGGGGCCGTCGTCGCAGGGCGCCGGGCCGCCGCTGCGGGGAGCGAGGCCGCCGTCGCCCGAAGCGGGGTCGCCGCCCCGGGGAGCGAGGCCGTCGTCGCAGGGCCCTGGGTCGTCGCGGTGAGTCGGCGCCTCACTCCGCACCCCCCTGGTTCTCGCGCGTGGCGGCGGGCGCGGGGGCGGGGGTCGGGGCGGGGTCCTCGTCGTCCGTTCCTCCCGGGGCGCGGCGGCCCGCCACGATCACCGCCCACAGCACCCACACCACCGCGAGGAGACCGCGCAGCCAGGCGGGGCTGAGGGGGATCCCCGGGATCATCAGGACGGCCTTGTCGAAGGCGTCGAGGAGGGTGAGGGCACCTAGGGCGAGGGTGGTCCAGGCGAAGGCGGGGCGGGTCGGGCGCAGGGAGAGGCCCACGGCCGTCCACCAGGTCCCGATCAGGAGGAGCGCCACGGCCGGGAGGGGGCCGGAGGCGAGGCCCAGGGTGGAGCCGGCCACGTCCAGGGCCAGACCCGCGAGGCCGAGGAGCGTCGCCACGCCCGCGAGCCGGTGGCCGCGGAAGCGGCGCCACCACAGCGCGCCGCCCACGAGGGCGAGCACGACGGCGATGCCCAGGGCGAGCTGCGTCTCCACGCGCTGGATGCCCCGCGCGCCGTACCAGTCGCAGCCCGCGGGCAGCCGCCGCGCCTGGACGTTGTAGTCGGCGCACACGAGGAGGTGGGCGAGCTTGGCCGGTTCGCCGACGAGCCGGTCGGTGTTCCCGGAGACCTCGCCGCGGCGCTTCCCGCACTCGGGCAGGGCGCCGGGGGTCGAGGCCCCGGACGACCTGCCCTCGGACTGCCAGCAGTTGCCGCCGCCCTGGCCGTCCCACCACACGTCGGTGCGGTTGGGGCGGGAAGCGCCCGACCTGTCGACGCCCAGGTGGTTCCCGGCGTAGCGGTTGTGGTGGGAGGTGTCGGTCTGCTTGCCCCAGGCCGACTCGCCGCGGATGAAGGCGGGGACGGCGCTCAGGAAGAAGGCGGCGCGCTGGTGGCCGTACACCCAGTTGTTCTCGTACAGGTTCCAGTTGCCGCCCGCCGTGATGATGCCGGTGCCGGGCGGCATCGATATCTGGGGGCAGACGACACCCTGTTCGTAGCCGCGCTCGACGGGAGGCTTGGCACAGGTGCCGTCGGCGACGTACCGGTAGTAGTTCTGGTTGTTGTCGTGGATCAGGTTGCGCTCGAAGCGGGCGTGGTTCTGCGGGAGCCCCGGGTGGCCGGGGAAGGCGGAGTCCATGGAGGCGCCGCCCATGTTGTGGTCGAACTCGTTGTCGTGGACGTGGACGGAGTCGCCGGCCGTGCCGCTGTAGCCGACCATGTTGTGGTGGCTGCGGCAGCCGGTGATCTCGATGGAGTAGCGCGGGACGTCGTAGCCCCGGCCGTCGTTGATGTCGGAGGCCGAGCCGGGGTAGATGCCGGAGTCCCCGTTGCCGTACGACTCGCAGTTCTTGTACAGGCCGTGGTCGGAGGCGAAGGTGAGGAAGCCGTACTCGTCGTTCCAGCGGGTGAGCACGTCGTCGATGACGAAGCCGTCGGCCGCCAGCACGTAGAGCGAGTTGAAGGTCGTCCGCTGGGCGGTGAAGTTGCGGAAGTAGATGCCGTCCGAGCCGTCCGCGCGCAGGGCGTTGAGCTTCGTGTACTTGGCATCGATGACGACGTCGAGACGGGAGGCGCCGGTGCCCTCGATCTGAAGGTTCTTCTTGCCGAGGATGGCGACCAGGTTCTGGTTGTGCGGGCACTGCTTCTGCTGCTCGTACGACAGGATCTGGTAGCCGAGCGCCGACTTGGGGGCCTTCAACGCGGCGCAGGCGCCGGTCGGCGCGGGCTGTGAGGGCTCCTCCTCGTAGAGGCCGGGCAGGACGGCGATGGTCATGCCGGGCCGGTCGACGGCGTCGACGGCTTCCTGAAGGTGGCGGAAGCCGCTGCGGGTACAGCGGTCGAAGAGGGCCAGGTTCCGGGCCTTCACGGCGGCCGGGAAGCCGGAGACACGGCGGGTGAAGTCGGCCCGGTCGGTCTTGCAGACCAGGAGATCGGGCTCGCCGGTGCGCAGCGTCGGCACGCTGCCGGAGCCGTCGGGGAAGGTGACGGGCCGCTCCTCGTGGGCCTGGGCCCCGGGGGCGGTGACGAGGGCGGCGGCGAGCGCCGCGAGGACGGCCGAGAGCGCGACAAGGAGCCTGTGGGTCCACGACATGCGCGTGAGAGTAGAGCATTGTTCATCTTTTGGAACCCCTCATGCACACATCACGTCGAACCGAGACCCCGGAGACCCCGTTGACGCGAGCGGGCGCGGAATCCTACGGTCATGCATAGGATTGTTTGAGGCGTCAGGACAGGAGCGTGCGATGACCACGGAGAACACCGAGCGGGCGAGAAAGACGGCCGACGGACTCCAGTACTCCACCGGTTTCGGGAACGAGCACAGCTCGGAAGCCGTACCGGGAGCGCTGCCGCACGGCCGTAACTCGCCGCAGCGCGCACCTCTCGGCCTCTACGCGGAGCAGCTGAGCGGCAGCGCGTTCACCGAGCCGCGCGCCCACAACCACCGCTCGTGGCTCTACCGCATCCGCCCCTCGGCGGCGCACCCCCCGTTCACCCGGACCGACAACGGCGCCGTGCGCTCCGCGCCGTTCACCGAGACCGTCCCCGACCCGAACCGGCTGCGCTGGAACCCGCTGCCCGACCCGGCGCCGGGCACGGACTGGCTGGCCGGCCTCTGGACGCTCGGCGGCAACGGCGACACGGCCCAGCGCACGGGCATGGCCGTGCACCTGTACCACGCGAACGCCTCCATGGACCGGGTCTTCAGCGACGCCGACGGCGAGCTGCTGATCGTCCCCGAGCGCGGCGGCCTCCTCCTCCGTACCGAACTGGGCCTGCTCGCCGCCCACCCCGGCGAGGTCGCGCTGATCCCCCGCGGCGTCCGCTTCCGCGTCGAGCTCCTCGACGAGAGCGCCCGCGGCTATGTCTGCGAGAACTACGGGGCGCCCTTCCAGCTCCCCGACCTCGGCCCCATCGGCGCCAACGGCCTGGCCAACGCCCGCGACTTCCGCGCGCCCGTCGCCGCCTACGAGGACGTCGAGGGCCCGGTCGAGGTGGTGAACAAGTACTGCGGCAACCTCTGGTCCGCGACGTACGGCCACTCCCCGCTCGATGTCGTCGCCTGGCACGGCAACCACACGCCGTACGTCTACGACCTGCGGCGTTTCAACGTCATCGGGACGATCTCGTACGACCACCCGGACCCGTCGATCTTCACGGTCCTCACCTCGCCGACCGACACCCCCGGACTCGCGGGCGTCGACTTCGTCGTCTTCGCCCCGCGCTGGCTGGTCGGCGAGGACACCTTCCGGCCGCCGTACTTCCACCGGAACGTGATGAGCGAGTACATGGGCCTGATCGAGGGCGCCTATGACGCGAAGGCCGAAGGCTTCGTCCCGGGCGGCGGCTCGCTGCACAACATGATGTCGGCGCACGGCCCGGACCGGGAGACCTTCGACAGGGCCAGCGCCGCCGAACTGAAGCCGCAGAAGATCGACGACGGCCTGGCCTTCATGTTCGAGACCCGCTGGCCGGTCACGGCCACGGGTCAGGCCGCGGGCGCCGACCATCTGCAGAAGGGCTACGACGACGTATGGCAGGGTCTTGAGCGCCACTTCCGGCCGTAGAGTCTCGTAGCCGTCGAGCCTCACGGTCCCGGAGGCTCGCAGCCGTCGAGTCCCGCACTCCGCGAGTCTCGTTGTCGTCGTACGGAGAACGCCGTGACCGCCTTCGCTCCCGACTCGCTGGTCCTGAACCGCAAGCTCCCGCTCTGGTATCAGGTCTCGCAGTCGCTGCGCGCCTCCATACTGGGCCGCACGCCCGACGCCTCGCTGCGGCTGCCCACCGAGGAGCAGCTCGCCGCGCACTACGGCGTGAGTGTGCTGACGATGCGCCAGGCCCTCAAGGAGCTGGAGGAGGAGGGCCTGATCAGCAGACACCGGCGGCGCGGCACGTTCATCGAGCCCGGCGCCCGGCGCTCCACCCCGCGCCGGCTGCTGGGCTCGATCGACGCGATCGTGGCCCAGCAGTCCGGCGAGCGGACCACCGTCCTCGGGCACGGCCCCGAGCCGGTGCCGGGCGAGCTGGCCGAGTACTTCCCCGATGTGACGGAGGTGGTCGCCTACAAGCGGCTGCGGCGGGACGGGGAGAGCGGCGAGCCCACCAACTGGGCGGAGAACGCGGTACGGCCCGAGGTCGCGGCCGGACTCGATCCGGCCGATCTGGAGCGCTGGCCGATGACGAAGGTGCTGCGGGACGTGATGAAGGTCCGGATCAGCCGGATCACCGACACCGTCGAGGCTCGGCTCGCGGACCCCGAGACGGCGGCGCTGCTCCAGGTGCCGCTGCTCTCCCCGATCCTGCACTACACGGGCGTCACCTACGACGAGGACGGCCGGGTGGTGGACGTGGCCCGGATCCGGTACCGGGGCGACCGGTTCTCCTTCACCGTGACGGTCGAGGCGCACTGACCCCCGACGGCACAGGACGCCGCGCCGCCGGACCGTCCCGGCGGAGGCCCAGCGGACCGTCCCGGCGGAGGCCCAGCGGACCCTCCCAGCGAAGGCCCACCCGACCATGCCGGCGGAGGCCCGCAGACCGTCCCGGTGGAGGCGCCGGACCCTGCCCGGTGGGGCCCGGCGAACCACCGGCACGGTGGAGGCGCACCGGGCCCGGTCGCTAGCATCCGGGGCGTGACCGAAGACGTACCGCTGGACGACGCGCCCCTCCTGGACGAGCTGATGCCGTGGTCCGTCGCGCCGCTGCGGCTCGGCCGGTCCTGGATCGTGGCGCCCGACGTCCGTACGCTGCGGGCGCGCTGGAACCGTCTGGTCGGGGCGGAGGGCGCCGAACGCGAGGAGCTGTTCGGGCCCAGCCGGGCGCGCACGACGTCGAGTTCGGTGGCCGCGCTGCCCGGGCAGCGGACCGGCACCGTCCGGTTCGCCCGTGAGACGGGGCCGTGCCCGGAACCGGTACGGCTGGTCCACGGCCCCTTCGACGAGCAGTGGCTGCTCCCCGATCACCGCCTCATCGACACCGCCCGCCCGGAGCTGTGGCGGGTCGCCGACGAGCACCAGCTCTTCGCGGTCGAGCAGGGGTACGTGCCGGGTGCGGCCGGTCCCGCGCTGCTGGTGACCGCCGCGCTGCCCGACGGCCGCTCCCCCGCCGGGCGTCCCGGCCGGATCCGCCCGCTGTTCCGCCGCCCCGGGGGCGAGGAGCCGAACCTCGCACCCGGTCTGCTTCCCCTGCTGAGCGAGCGGTACGGGGTCCGGGTCACCGCCCCCGACGTCCTGGCCTGGGCCACGGCGGCCGCCCGCCCCTCCTCGGCCGGCTGCCGCGTCCCGCTCCCGGCGGACCCGGCCCTCTGGTCCACCGGCGTGGAGCTCGGCCGGAGGCTCACGGACATCCAGCTGCGGGGCGCCCGCGGCGGCGAGCGGCCCCGGCTGCCCGGCGGCCGGCGCCCCTACGTCCGGGCACCGATCCCGGCGCGGCCGACCACGCTCGCGTACGAGCCCGGGGAGGAGACCCTGACCCTCGGCGACGACGGGGGCGCGGGAAGGGTCTCGCCCGTCCCCGCCGAGGCGTGGGAGTTCCACGTCGGAGGCGTCCGGATGCTGGAGCAGTGGTTCGCGCACCGGACGGCGCCCGCCGAACCCGGCGGTCTGGCGGCGATCGGCCCGGACGCCTGGCCTCAGGAGTGGACGTCGGAGCTCCTGGAGCTCATCACGGTTCTCGCGCTGCTCGCCGGGCGGGACCAGGAGCGCGCCGCGCTCGCCGAGGGGCCGCGGCTGACCCGGGACGCGCTGCGGAAGGCGGGCGTCCTGCCCGCACCGGCCGCGGCCCGGCGCCCCGCCTCCGTACTGGACCATCAGGAGGAGGGCCCGGAGGGCCAGTTCGCGCTGCTCTAGGGCTGGTTCGCGCTGCTCCAGGGGCTGCCGGGCAGCGCCACGTTCGTGCACGAGAGCTGTATCAAGGCCGGTGACACGCCCGGGGTGACGAGGGTGACGGTGACAAGGCGGTGGTCACACGGTAGGGAGGGCTGATGAGCACTCAGCCACTCCCCCTGGAGGGGATCACGGTCGTCGCGGTCGAACAGGCCGTCGCCGCCCCCTTCGCCACCCGTCAGCTCGCCGATCTGGGCGCCCGTGTCATCAAGATCGAGCGCCCGGACGGCGGTGACTTCGCGCGCGGGTACGACACCGCGGCCCGGGGGCTCGCCTCGCACTTCGTCTGGTGCAACCGCGGCAAGGAGTCCGTGGCCGTCGACCTCAAGGACGGCCGCGGTCTCGACCTGGTCCGCCGGCTGGTCGCCGGTGCCGACGTCTTCGTACAGAACCTCGCGCAGGGGGCCGCGGCCCGGCTCGGGCTGGACGCGGCCACCCTCTGCGCCGTGCATCCCCGGCTGATCGCCGTCGACGTCTCGGGCTACGGTCCGGGCGGCCCGTACGCGCACAAGCGGGCCTACGACATGCTCGTCCAGTGCGAGGCCGGTCTGGTGTCGGTGACCGGGACCGAGGAGCAGCCGGTGAAGTCGGGGATCCCCGCGGCGGACATCGCGGCGGGGATGTACGCGTACGCGGGTGTCCTCGCCGCGTTGGTGCGGCGCGGGACGACCGGCCGGGGCGGGCCGGTGGAGGTGTCGCTGCTGGACTCGCTGGCCGAGTGGATGGGACATCCGTTGCACCACGGGATGCACGGAGGCACGGCCCCGGCGCGCACGGGTCTGGCGCACGCCGTCATCGCGCCGTACGACGCCTATCCGACGGCCGACGGGAGCCTGGTCCTGCTGTCGGTGCAGAACGACCGCGAGTGGCGCCGGCTGGCCGGACAGGTCCTGGGACGGCCGGATCTGGCGGACGATCCGGCGTTCGCGACGAACACGGCCCGGGTGGCCGGGCGGGCGCGCACGGACGCGGTGGTGGCCGAGGCGCTGGCCCCGCTGAAGACGGCGGAGGCCTTGGCGCGACTGGAGGCGGCCGGGATCGCGTGCGCGCGGCTGAACACCGTGGCGGATCTGGCGGCCCATCCGCAGCTGGCGGCGCGGGACCGCTGGCGGTCCGTCGACTCGGCGGCCGGCCCGCTGCGGGCCCTGCTGCCGCCGGTCACGTTCCCGGACGGCCCCGAGGCCCGGATGGGCCGCATCCCGGCTTTGGGGGAGGACACGGATGCGGTGCTCGGTGAACTCGGGGTGGGGCCGGCGGAGCTGGCGACGCTACGAGGAGACGGTGTCGTGGCGTGACGGAGTCGTGGCGCGACGGGGGCCTCGGGGCGAGCGGGGCGGGTGGCCGTCGTCGTCGCGGGCGTGCCCACCTGTTCCGTCTGGGACACCCCCGGACGAGGTCCGGGGGAGGAACAGATGCGCACAACCCCGAAGGAACCCCTAGCCGCGGCTGCCGAAGAGGCTGCGGCGCAGGCGACGCAGCGGGGCGAAGAGCGAGACGCGCGCGCTCTTGCTGCGGTGGCTCTGCGTGCGGTCGCGCGAGGTCAGCTCACGCATCAGCAGCGTCGCCTCGGCCGCCTCACGCTGGGGCACGACGGGGCCGCCGAGCACCGCGAGGTGGCGGTCCAGCCGCGAACTGGTCGCACTGCTCCCGCATGTGATGGCAGGCACTCGCGGCCTGCTGCGCATTGCTATCTGTTCCATGTCACTCCCCACCCTAACGAGGGCACCCGGCCCGGGCAGGTTAACCCTATCGTCCCGCTGTGACACCCGTGTATCCCGGCGGCAGGATTCACCGCACTCGTACGGGGGTTGACGGCTACTGTCCGAATCCATCTGATTCCAGGGTGAGTTGGACAGCGCTCGAACACCTGGCGAACCGTCACGAACCATCCTGCACGCAAGGGCGTCACCTCCGGTCGTCTGACGGTGTGTGATCTCCACCACCAAGATCACTCGCACTTCCGGCGTCGTGTTCCAAGTACCCGGACAAGGGGCAGAAATGCACCACCTGGGCCGTCGACGGATGGGGACACGCCATGACCGTGATCGCGGGGCGGTACCGGCTCCTGGACGTGCTGGGGCAGGGCGGCATGGGCACCGTCTGGCGCGCCAGGGACGAGGTCCTCGGCCGTGACGTGGCCGTGAAGGAGGTCCGCGCCCCGGCCGGCCTCGCCGGCGACGACGAGCGCCGGCTGTACTCGCGCCTGGAGCGGGAGGCCTGGGCCGCCGCCCGGATCTCGCACCGCAACGTGGTGACGGTCTACGACGTGGCCACCGAGGACGGCCGGCCGTGGATCGTGATGGAGCTGATCCGCGGGCTGACACTCTCCGACGTCCTCGACGCGGAGGGCCGGATGTCCCCGCAGCGCGCCGCGCACATCGGCGCCGAGGTGCTGGCGGCCCTGCGCGCCGCGCACGAGGCGGGGGTGCTGCACCGGGACGTGAAGCCGGGCAACGTGCTGCTCGCCAACGACGGCCGGGTCGTGCTGACCGACTTCGGCATCGCCGCGGTGGAGGGGACCTCGCCCCTCACGATGACCGGCGAGCTGATCGGGTCTCCCGAATTCCTCGCCCCCGAGCGGGCGTTGGGCCGCACACCCGGTCCGGCCTCGGACCTGTGGTCGCTCGGCGTACTGCTCTACGCGGCGGTGGAGGGCAATTCGCCGTTCCGCCAGGACACCCCCTTGAGCACCCTGCGGGCCGTGGTGGACGAGGAGCTTCCGCCGCCGCGGCGGGCCGGGGCCCTCGCCCCGGTGATCGAGGGCCTGTTGCACAAGGATCCCCGTGAGCGCCTTCAAGCAGCCTCGGCGGAACGGCAGTTGAGGATCGTCGGAGCGGGCGGCACTCCGGGGCCTGCATCGTCGGGACCGGTGTCGTCGGGGTCCGTGCCGTCGGAGCCGTACGAGCCGAAGCGCCCGGCCTCGACCGGTGCGCCGACCCCGCCCCTGCCCCTGCCCGTCCCTCCTCCCACCTCCGCGTCCCCGCTCCCCCAGGGCCCGATGACGCAGGACCGCTCCGGGCGCGCGGTGGCCGTCCTGGCGGCCGGGGTCGTCCTTCTGCTGCTGGCCGTGGGCGGACTGACGTACGCGCTGCTGCGGAACGGGGGTGGCGGCGCGGGACCGGGCGGTGGGGCCACGAGCAGCGCCCCGGTGACGGGTTCGCCCACGGGCACGCCGTCGACGGACTCCCCCACGACCGCCGCACCGAGCAGCCCGACGGGCACACCGACCACCGCCACACCACCGGCGCCGACGGTCCTGGTGCACGTGCGGGCCGTGCGCGACAGCCACAACGGCGCCTGCCCGCCACCGGAGGCCCAGGCTCCCGCCTTCGCCGCCGCCGTGACCGTGGGGCGCGTTCCCGCCTCGGTGGAGTACCGCTGGGTCACCGAGAGCGGCGAGAGCTCGGCGGAGGAAGGGTGGCGGACGCTGGACTTCCCGGCCGGAGGCCCGGCGGAGGAGCGGGTCGAGCACACGGAGCTGACCCACCGGGCGGACGGCACCTGGAAGGACCGGATCAGGCTGGAGGTGCGCGCCCCGGTCGAGAAGCGCTCGAACTGGGTGGCGTTCTCGGTGACCTGTGAGCAGGCGACCCCGACGGGCGGGGTCACCTCCCCGAGCGGTACGCCTACGCCACAGCCCTGAAGCTGGGCAGATAGCCGCCGGACTGGCCGGAGGCGGTGGGGTGGTACGACTCGCCGATGTTGAGCCAGTTGACGCTGTGCAGCCATGCCGAGCCGGAGCAGATCTCGTGTCCGGTGAAGGCGGGGACGACGCTTGCGAAGGTGTAGCCGTGGTCCGCCGCGCGCTTGGCGGTGGCCGCGTTCAGGATGTCGGATCCTTCGTTGATGGCGCGACGCTCGTTCTCGCTGAGTCCGGCGACGCAGCTGCCGCCGATCTTGTAGAAGCGCGGGTAACCGAGGACGACGACCCGGGCGTTGGGGGCCTTCGCTCTGATGGCCGAATACACGGCGTCGAGCTTCCCGGGCAGGGTGCTGTCGACGTAGGCCTTGGCTTGATTCACACGGTTGATGCAGGTGGCCTCCGACTGGAGGACGCAGGTGGTCATGACGTCCGCGAAGCCGGCGTCGTTGCCTCCGATCGTGACGGAGACCAGGTCGGTGGCGGTGGAGAGGGGTCCGAGCTGTCCGCTCGTGACATCACCCGTTCGGGCGCCCGAGCATGCGGTGAATGCGAAGGACGAGGGTGCGTTCGCGTTCTTCCAGAGGACGGGGAAGGCCTTGGTGGAGCGCTTGCAGTCGCCGCTGGCGCTGTCGTAACTCCCCGCGCCGACGCCGGAGGAGTACGAGTCACCGAGCGCCACGTAGTCGAGAGCGGCGGTTTCGGCGGCCTGCGCGGTTCCTGCCCCGGTGAGGGCGAGAACGGCGCCGAGCAGGAGTGAGGTTGAGAACGCCACGAATCGGGACCTTTTCATGGAACCTCCCTTTAGCAGGATCTCTGCGTTACTAGGTAGTAGCAGCGAGTCCGGCGCGCTGGAAGTGTCCATGCCAAGAAGATTTGGCGAGTACTGGACGACACCCCGTCAGGGACCGTCGAGATCCGGCCACCTGATGGATCTTGCGTCGAATTGAATTCGCACAACAATGCGCACGAGGTTCATTCGGCCCCAACAACACCATCAGACAAACGGATTGTGAAAAACCGACCGGGACGGTTCCGTATCTGACCGCCGAAGGCTCGACGATTAGCAGAAAAGGGATTCGTCGATCCGGGACTTGCCATACAGTCCTATTCATCAATACCGTCGTACATCTCACTCGCATCGGACCATCGCGCTCAACGGCTCTGGGGAGGGCTTCAGCGTCGCGAAGATCCCGTGCGGGGCGCGGTAGGGGGGTGCTGTCGCGGTGCGCGTTTGCGTGCGCCGGGGCGCGTGCCGCGCGTTCTGAGATGCCAACTCACCCATGCCGTACGGCGATTGTCGCTGCTCGGACGGGTGAGTACCCCCCTTTCGTAACCGGACAGACCACCGGACAGCCCGGGGGCGGGCGGTCCACCGGACGAGAGGGAAACACCACTCATGAGCTCATTCCTGCGCCCGGCCGTCGGCCACGAGGCAGTGGACCGGAGCCGAATAGCAGCCCAATACAAGGCGATCACCTCGCATTTGGCGATCACGCCGCCGGTGAGTGTCGTCATCCCCGCGATGAACGAGGCGGAAAACCTTCCGTACGTCTTCAAGTCGCTGCCGGACTGGATCCACGAAGTCGTTCTCGTCGACGGAAACTCCACCGACGACACCGTCCTCGTGGCGCGTGAACTCCGGCCCGACGTCAAGGTCGTCAAGCAGGTCGGAAAGGGCAAGGGCGACGCGCTCATCAGCGGATTCGCCGCCTGCACCGGCGACATCATCGTGATGGTCGACGCGGACGGCTCCGCCGACGGCCAGGAGATCGTCTCCTACGTCTCGGCCCTCGTCGGCGGCGCCGACTTCGCCAAGGGCTCCCGCTTCGCCAACGGCGGCGGCACGGACGACATGACACCCGTCCGCCGGCTCGGCAACTGGGCGCTGTGCGCCCTGGTCAACCGCAAGTTCGGCGCCCGCTACACCGACCTCTGCTACGGCTACAACGCCTTCTGGCGCCACTGCCTCGACAAGGTCACCCTGGACTGCACCGGCTTCGAGATCGAGACCCTGATCAACATCCGGGTCGTCAAGGCCGGCCTCAAGGTCCAGGAGGTGCCCAGCCACGAGTACCTGCGCATCCACGGCGTCAGCAACCTCAACGCCGTGCGCGACGGCATCCGGGTCCTGAAGGTCATCCTCAGGGAGAAGGGCGTGAGACGCGCGGCGCGCCGCCGCCCCACCGCCTTCTCGGTCAACGTCCCCCGGGGGGAGACGTCTTGAGTGACCGGGGGTTCTCCGTGGTGATCTGCGTCTACACGGAGGAGCGCTGGGAGGACATCCTCGCGGCGGTCGACTCCGTACGGGACCAGTCGCATCCGGCCCGGGAGATCCTGCTCGTGGTCGACCACAACGAGCGGCTCCTGGTCCGGCTGGCCGAGCGGTTCTCCGTCGAGGACGCGGAGACCGCGCACGACGCACACGCGGCGGAGGTGCGGGTGCTCGCCAACGCGGGCCCCCGCGGCCTCTCCTCCGGACGCAACACCGGGATCGCCGCGGCCCGCGGCGAGTTCGTCGCCTTCCTCGACGACGACGCCGTGGCCGAGCGGGACTGGCTGCGGTACTTCTCCGAGGCGTACGACGACCCCCGTGTCATGGCGGTGGGCGGGCGCACCGTGCCCGCCTGGGCGTCGGGCCGGCGGCCCGACTGGTTCCCCGAGGAGTTCGACTGGGTCGTCGGCTGTACGTACCGCGGCCTGCCGCCGGGGCGGGTCCGGGTACGCAACGTGCTGGGCGGCAACGCCTCCTTCCGCCGTACGGCCTTCGACGCGTCGGGCGGCTTCGCCACCGGCATCGGGCGCGACGGCGACCGACGCCCGCTCGGCTGCGAGGAGACCGAGCTGTGCATCCGGCTCTCCCGGGCCCTCCCCGAGGCGGTCCTGTTGATCGACGACCGGTCCGTCATCCACCACAGGGTCCCGGCCGCCCGCGAGCGCTTCGGCTACTTCCGTACCCGGACGTACGCCGAAGGGCTCTCCAAGGCGCTCGTGTCACGGAGCGTCGGCGCGAGCAGGGGGCTGGAGTCGGAACGGCGGTACACCACCCGGGTGCTGCCGGCCGGCGTCGCCCGCGGCCTGCGCGACGCGCTGCTCGGACGCCCGGGCGGCGCGGGCCGGGCGGGCGCGATCGTGGCGGGCGTGGCGGTGGCGGCCGGCGGATACGTACGGGGGGCGCTGCGGGCGCGCGGCGGCGGGGCGACGTTCTCCTCGGGCCCGATCCCCCGCTGGTCGGACGCCTCGACGCGGACGACCACGGCGCCGGAGGCCGCGGACGTTCCGGGGGTGGCCGCGTGAACGCACCCGTACCGATCCTGATGTACCACGCGGTGGGACACGAGCCCGCTTCCGCCACCCGGCGGCTGTCCGTCTCCCCCGAGGCGTTCGCCGCGCAGATGGCGGTCGTGGCCGACCGCGGATTCACGGCGCTCACCACGGCCGAGCTTGCCCAGGCCTGGCGCACGGGCGGGGTCCTGCCCGCGCGCCCGGTCCTGATCACCTTCGACGACGGCTACGAGGGGGTGCACCGGCACGCGCTGCCGGTGCTCGCCAAGCACGGCTTCCCGTCGACGCTGTTCGTCTCCACGGGCTGGCTGCGGGGGGCGCACGACGAGGGCGGGGCCCCGGACACCATGCTGGACTGGGACCAGGTCCGCGAACTCGCCGCCGGGGGTACGGAGATCGGCGGGCACACCCACACCCATCCGCAGCTCGACCAGGTCGACGAGCGGAGGCTCTGGTACGAGAGCCTGCGCTGCAAGGAGGTCGTCCGCGAGGAACTGGGCCGCGCCCCGGTCTCCTTCGCCTATCCGTACGGGTACTCCGACCGCCGTGTCCGCCGGACGGTCCGGGCGGCCGGCTACGCCCAGGCGCTCGCGGTGGGCAACGCGACGGCGCGGCGCCGGCAGGGACCGTACGCGCTGGAGCGGCTGACGGTACGGCGGTCCACCGGCATCGAGGAGTTCGAACGGCTCGTCGAGGGACGGGCGATCGGCCGCACGTTCGCCGCGGACCGGGTCCTGACCAAGGGCTACGCGATGGTGCGCCGGGCCCGCGGGGCGCTGCGGGCCGCCGGGAGGTACGGGCTCTGAGGATCCGGGGGCCGTGACGGGCCCCCGGATAGTCCCGTTCAAAACACCGTGCGCGAAATGCCCGGTTGCCGGATCATGTTCGCCATGTCTGCCACGCCATCCGAGGGGTCCACGCCGTCCGAACCACAACGGGCGCTGCCCATCCGACTCAACGTCGACGACAGCGACTCGCCGTCCGACGTCATCGACGCGCTCTTCCTCGGCCGTTTCACGACGGGCGAGCAGCCCCACGCGCAGAGCACCACCCTGGACCGGGTGAAGCCCGCCGCGACGCTCCTTCCGGCCGGGGCGAAGGTGCTGCGCGCGGCCAAGGACGACGACCGGTCCGCCATGCTCGCCGAGGGAGCGGGCTGGACGCTGCTGATCTCCCGCTGGAACAGGGGCGCGGACGTCACGGTCACCGCGACGGCGCCCGAGCTGGCGGAGCGGATCCTCAAGGAGGCGACGGACGGGGCGAAGGACGAACCCGAACCGCAGCCGGAGAACGTGACGATGGGGTTCTGGTACGTGTCGCCCCGGCGCGGCCCGCACCGCACGACCCGGCAGATCAGCGCGGGGACGTGGGAGGAGATCCGGCCCAACTACACGGCGCCGGTCGCCGACGCGATGGACCGGCTGATGAAGGTCACCCCGGACGACATCGCGGGCCGGCTGCTGCTGCTCCACGGGCCGCCGGGGACGGGCAAGACCTCGGCGCTGCGCACCCTCGCCCGCTCCTGGCGCGACTGGTGCCAGGTGGACTGCGTCCTGGACCCGGAGCGGCTCTTCAACGACGTCGGCTATCTGATGGACATCGCGATCGGCGAGGACGAGGGCACGGCGAAGGGCCGCTGGCGACTGCTGCTCCTGGAGGACTGCGACGAGCTGATCCGCGGCGAGGCGAAGCACACGGCGGGGCAGGCGCTCTCCCGGCTGCTGAACCTCACGGACGGGCTGCTCGGCCAGGGCCGGAACGTCCTCGTCGGCGTCACGACCAACGAGGACCTGGAGCGGCTCCACCCGGCGGTGGTCCGGCCGGGCCGGTGCCTGGCGCGGATCGAGGTGGGCGGGCTGACGCGGAACGAGTCCGTGGGGTGGCTGGGCCGGGAGGAGGGCGTGGGCCGCGACGGCGCGACACTGGCCGAGCTGTACGCCCTGCGCCGCGGCACGTCCCCGGCGGGCATCCCGGAATCCCGCACCCCGGACGCGGGCCTGTACCTGTAGGGGGCCTGCGCCTGTACCCGTAGGAGCCCGCACCTGCACCCGTAGGGGCCCGCGTCCGGGGTCCCGCACCCCCGGACGCGGGCCCGTCCCCTACCTGTAGGGGCCCGCCTCCCGGGGTCTTCGGTCAGCTTCCGTACGCCGCCCGCAAGGCGTCCGTCACCGCCGCCGACGCCGCCTCGCGGCTCAGGCCCAACCGCCTCGCCTCTCCCGCGTACGCCGCCGCCGCGGTCGCCGCCAGGCGCTCCGCCGCGTCGCCCGCCGCCGCGACGAACGTGCCGTTGCGGCCCCGCGTCTCGATGACGCCGTCCGCCTCCAGCGACTTGTACGCCTTGGCGACCGTGTTCGCCGCGAGGCCCAGTTCCTCCGCCAGGCCGCGTACGGTCGGAAGCTTGTAGCCGACCGGGAGGGCGCCGGAGCGGGCCCGCTTGGCGATCTGGGCGCGCAGTTGTTCGTACGGGGCGGTCGACGAGTCCGTGTCCACGGTGATTCGCAATGTCACGGGCCTGATTCTGCCCGCCTCCCGCCGCCGTCGAAAATAGGAGGCGGCCGGCCGGCTCCCCCGCATAGCGTGCGACACCATGACTGTGATCGTCCGTGATGTACGCCCCGAGGACGCCGAGGCGTTCGCCCGTGTCCGGCGCGCCGCCCTGCCCTACATGCTCGCGAGCGGCGCACAGGTGGCCTTCGACTGGGCTCACGCCCATCCCGATGCGCACGCCCGTCCGCTGGTCGCCGAGATCGACGGGGAGGTCGTCGGCACCTCCCAGCTCCGCATCGCGCACGACGCGCCCGAGCCCGGGGTGGGCTCGGTCAACGTCTACGTCCACCCGGAGAAGCGGGGCCTCGGTGCCGGCACGCTGCTGCTGCGGGCCTCCGAGGAGCACCTCGCGGAGTGCGGGGCGACCACGCTCTACAGCTGGGTGCTGGACGAGCCCGGGTTCCGCGCCTTCGCCGAGCGGCACGGGTACGCCGCCCGCCGTTCCGCGCACTTCCTCCGTCTGGACCTCGCCTCCGCCGACCTGCCACCGCTCCAGGAGCCGCCTGCCGGTGTCGAGCTGCGGCCCGCCGCCGAGTTCGCCGCCGATCCCCGTCCGCTCTTCGTGCTCGACGCGCTGACCACGGCGGACGAGCCCAGCGACGTCGGCATGGAGATGACGGACTACGAGCACTGGCTGGCGACCACGTGGAACCATCCGCTGTTCGACGCGGAGCTGACCGTCGTCGCGGTCGTCGACGGCCGCCCCGCCGCCTTCAGCGCCGCGCAGACCGACGGGCAGGGGCGGTACAACTCCGGGATGACCGGCACCGACCCGGCCTTCCGGGGCCGCGGTCTTGCCAAGCTCGCCAAGAACCACTCCCTGCACCGGGCACGGGCGGCCGGCTGCACGGAGGCGTTCACCGGGAACGACGCCGGCAACGGACCGATGCTGGCGATCAACAAGTGGTTCGGTTACGAGGTCTGCGCGACGGAGGTACGTCATGCCCGCACGCTCGGTTGAGGTCGTGCTCGTGAAGGCGGGGCGGACGAAGATCCGCTACCCCGCCGAGGTCCTCGCCGACGACGGCACCCGGCTGACGGTCCGCGCCCCGTGGGCGGCCGAGGGGGTGCGGGACTTCGGCTTCGTACGGTTCGAGCCGGGTGACGTCTTCGTCGAGCACTACTGGCGTGACCGCTGGTACGCGGTCAAGGAGGTCCGGTCCTCGGACGGGACGCTCAAGGGCTGGTACTGCGACGTCACCCGCCCGGCCGGGATCG
This sequence comes from Streptomyces sp. Je 1-79, assembly GCF_025195125.1. Classification (GTDB taxonomy): domain Bacteria; phylum Actinomycetota; class Actinomycetes; order Streptomycetales; family Streptomycetaceae; genus Streptomyces. The sequence goes on along the minus strand of NZ_JAMGSL010000018.1, from coordinate 80,454 downwards.
ACGGCGCCGAGGTCGTGGTCGAGGACCTGGACCTGGACCTGTGGGTGTCGGCGGACGGCAGCGAGGTGCTGCGGCTGGACGAGGACGAGTTCCAGGCGAGCGGCCTGGCCGCCTCCGATCCGGAGGCGGCCGGCCACGCCGTCGACGCCCTCGACGAGCTCGAACTCCTCGGCCGTACGGGCCTGAGGGCGCTGCTCGGCTGAGCCCCGCCCCTGCCCGGTCCCCTACCTCAGGGTCACGGCCGCGGCCCGGGTGGCGAGGAAGCCGGGCATGGGCGTGCCCAGCGGGCCGTCGGGCGTGAGCTGCATCAGGGTCGCCTCGACATGGGCCGCGCCCGCCCGGTAGGCGGGTTCCTTCACGACGGCCGAGTGGGACCAGTCGCGCACCCGGCCGTCGCAGACGGCCCGGGTGCCGCCGATTCCGGTGGACCGGTCACCCTGGACGAGCGTGCTGCTGACGAGGACCGGGCCGGCGCTGTCGTCGAGGCAGCGGTAGGTGCCGGAGAGCGTGACCGTGCCGTCGGTGGCGACGGTCCCGTACGCGTCGACGGAGAGGCCGTCGGCGGGGCCCGCGTGGGCGGCACCCGCCGCGGCGGCGGCCAGCAGCGAGCCGAGGGCGAGGGCGAGACGGAAGCGCATGGGGGAGATCCCTTCGGGGTGGGGGTGTTTCGCCCGCCAGGGATATCGGATCAAGCCGCGAGGTGTCCGAAACTCACCCAATCGGGGGCGAGTTGAGGGGCTTGCGGTAATGAATACGGTCGTACGGTCCGTTCCGTCGGCGCTCGACGACCTCGTAGCCGTACCGCTCGTACAGCTTCTGGTTCTCCCACATCATCGCGTTGGTCAGCAGCCGGACCTCGGGGAGGCCGAGTGCGCGGGCGCGGGACTCCACGAAGGCGAGGAGACGGCGGCCGAGGCCCGTGCCCTGCGCGTCGGGGTGGACGGCGATGTTGTCGAGATACAGGTGGTCGGCCTCGGTCCTGAGGACCACGAGGCCGACCACCGGGTCACCGGCGACGAACACCCTCCCCGCGGCGACGTCCGCCGCGTGGTCCGCCTCCATCGGGGCCGGCACGACGCCGATCCGTTCGATGTAGTGGTGATAGGCCGCGTCGGTCACGGCCTTCACCCGGGGCACGTCGGTGCTCGTCGCGAGCCGGATGTCCTGTGTCATGCCGACACGTTACGGCGGCGAACGATCACCTTCCTCAGCAGGGGCCAGGCCAGGAGGACGGCGACGACGGCGTATACGGTCACCGAGAACGGCGTGTCGACCAGCCCTGTGAGCGAGCCGTCACTGATCTGCAGGGCGCGGCGCAGCTGCTGTTCGGCGGCCGGGCCGAGGATGACGCCGATGACGGCGGGCAGCACGGGAAGTCCGTAGCGCCGCATGCCGAAGCCGATCAGGCCGATGATCAGCAGGATGACGAGGTCGAGCGCCTCGCCGCCGACCGCGTACGCGCCGACGGCAGCGAAGAAGAGGATGCCGGCGTAGAGGTACGGGCGCGGGATGCGGAGCAGCTTGGCCCAGACGGGCGCGAGCGGCAGGTTGAGCGCGAGCAGCAGGACCATGCCGACGAAGAGCGAGGCGATCAGGCCCCAGACCAGGTCGGGTTCGCGTTCGAAGAGCAGCGGTCCCGGCTGGATGCCGTACTGCTGGAAGGCGGCCAGCATGACGGCGGCGACGGCGGTCGTCGGCAGGCCCAGGGTCAGCATGGAGACGAGCGTCCCGGCCGCGGAGGCGGAGGCGGCGGACTCGGGTCCCGCGACGCCCTCGATGGCGCCCTTGCCGAACTGGTCCTTGTGCTTCGAGAGCCGCTTCTCGGTGACGTACGAGAGGAAGGTCGGGATCTCGGCGCCGCCCGCCGGGATCGCGCCGAACGGGAAGCCGATGAGGGGGCCGCGCAGCCAGGACTTCCAGGTGCGCCGCACGTCGTCCCTGCCGAGCCACGGCCGGCCGACCGGTATGGCCTCGCCCGCGTTCCGGCGCAGATGGGCGGCGACCCACAGGGCCTCGCCGATCGCGAAGAGGCCGACCGCGACGATCACGACGTCGATGCCGTCGGCGAGCTGGAGCGAGCCGAAGGTCAGGCGCTGCTGCCCGGTCATCTGGTCGAGGCCGACCAGGCCGAGGGTGAGGCCGATGAGGAGCGAGGCGAGTCCGCGGATGCGGGAGGAGCCGAGGACGGAGGTCACCGCGATGAAGGCGAGGACCATGATGGCGAAGTAGTCGGGCGCGCCGATGTCGACCGCGAGCGCGGCGACGGTCGGGGCGAGCGCGACGAGCAGGAGCGTGCCGACCATGCCTCCGGCGAAGTGGCCGATGGCGGCGGCCGCGAGCGCCTGTGCGCCGCGGCCCGCCTTGGCCATGGGGTTGCCCTCCAGGGCGGCGACGACGGCCGCGCTCTCACCCGGGGTGTTGAGGAGGATCGAGGTGGTGGAGCCGCCGAACATCGCTCCGTAGTAGATGCCGGCGAACATGATGAAGGCGCCGGTCGGTTCGAGTCCGTACGTCACCGGGAGCAGCAGGGCGACCGCCATGGCGGGGCCGATGCCGGGCAGGACACCGATGGCCGTGCCGAGGAGCACGCCGATGGCCGCCCAGAGCAGGTTCATCGGGGTGAGGGCCGTACCGAAGCCGTCGATCAGGGAGTTCAGTGAGTCCATGGGTCAGAGCACTCCCATCAGCGGGCCGCCGGGCAGCGGAACTCCGAGCAGGTGGTCGAAGACGACGTAGGTGAGGAGGGAGAGCGCGGCGGCGATCAGCGGGTCGCGGGTGAGGTGGCGGCTGCCGAGCGCGTAGGCCGCTCCCCAGAAGAGCAGGGCTCCGGAGACGGGGAAGCCGACCGGGTCGATGAGGACGGCGAAGGCGAGGAAGACCCCGGCGAGGAGCAGGACCGTACGCCAGTCGCTCGGCTCGGAGAGGTCGACGTCCTCGCCGCCCTCGGCCTCGCCGCGGCCGCCGCGCAGGACGTCGACCGCGAGGAGGACCGCGACGACGAGAAGGCCGGTGCCGACGACGACGGGGACGGTCTTCGGGCCGACGGGGCCGCGCTGGGCGATGTCGACGGTCATGGTGAGCGCGTCGGTGAGGACGAGGACGCCGATGACGAAGAGGAGGGCGCCGACGCCGAGTTCGGAGTGCTCGCGCAGCCAGGACTTCTTCGCCGGTGTCGTGGGGGGCGAGGTGGTCTCGGTGGTCGTCACAGTCCCAGCTCCTTCAGTACCGAGGCGACCTGCCTGTCCTGTTCGGCGAGGAAGGCGCCGAACTGCTCGCCGGGCAGGAAGGCGTCGTTCCAGCCGTTCTTCTTCAGCGACTCGCGCCACTGCGGGGAGTCGTGGAGCTCCGTCACCAGGCCGACGAGCTTGTCGCGCTCGGCGTCGGAGAGGCCGGGCGGGGCGACGATCCCGCGCCAGTTGATGAACTCGGTGTCGAGTCCGGCCTCGCGCAGGGTGGGGGCGTCCAGGCCGGGGACGCGTTCGGCGCCGGTGACGGCGAGGAGGCGCAGCTCCCCCGACTCGATCTGGTCGAGGTACTCGCCGACGCCGGAGACGCCGAACGCGACCTTGTCGCCCAGGATGGAGGCGAGGAGCTCGCCGCCGCCGTCGAAGGGGATGTAGTTGACGCTCTTCGGCGCGATGCCGGCGGCCCGGGCCATCAGCATCGGGGCGAGGTGGTCGGGCCCGCCGGGCGAGGAGCCGCCGCCGACGGGCAGCTTGCCGGGGTCCTTCTTCCAGGCCGCGATCAGGTCCTGGATGGTCTTGTACGGGGAGTTCTTGCCGACCACGACGATGTCCTGCTCCATGGTGAGCCGGGCGATCGGGGTGGTGTCGGCGAGGGTCCTGGGGGTCTTGTTGGTGTGGACCGCGCCGACGACGCCGAGGCCCATGGACATCGCGACCTTGCCGTTGCCGTGCTCGCCGACGAGCCGGGTGAGGCCGACGGTGCCGCCGGCGCCGGGCAGGTTGAAGACCTCGATGCCGGTGGTGAGACCGGCGTCCTCGGCGTTCTTGGCCGCCGTGCGTGCGGTGATGTCGTAGCCGCCGCCGGGCGTGTTGGGGACCATGAACCGCAGGCCCGGGATCTGGGTACCGGTGTCGGAGCCGCTGCCGGTGGCGAGCAGGGGCGGCCCCACCAACACCAGCAGCGCGGCCCCGAGCAGGGCGAGGGGGGTGCGCAGACGCACGTGTGCCGCCTCTCGATAGATGTGTGAAGTGGCCCACATGTTGCCCGCGCGTTAAGAACCTGTCTCTCTTCCGCAATCAACGGACGTTGTGGTCCTTGTGGTCGCGACCTAGCGTGTCGGCGTGACGAAGGTGCTGGTGGTGGACGACGACTTCATGGTCGCGAAGCTGCACAGCCGTTATGTGTCGGCTGTGGACGGTTTCTCCGTCGTCGGGGTCGCGCACAGCGGCGGTGAGGCGCTGCGCCTCGCCGACCGGCTGCGCCCGGATCTCGTCCTGCTGGACATCTACCTGCCCGACATGGACGGGATCAGCGTGCTGCGCGAGCTGCGCGGTTCCGGTCTCGCGGTGGACGCCCTGTTCATCACGGCGGCGCGGGACGCGGGCATGATCCGCTCGGCGCTGCGCGCGGGGGCGCTGCACTATCTGATCAAGCCGTTCAACCAGTCCGCGCTGCAGGAGCAGCTGCGGCACGCGGCTTCGCTGCGGACGCGCCTGGACGAGCTCGACGAGGCGCGGCAGGAGGACGTGGACCAGATCTTCGGCACCCGCCCGCCGGGCTCGCGCGAACTCCCGAAGGGCCTGGCCGCCCACACGGCGGAGCTGGTGGACGGCATCCTGCGGGCGCACCCGGAGGGCCTCTCGGCGACGGAGTGCGCGGAGGCGGGCTCGCTGTCCCGGGTCAGCGCACGCCGCTACCTGGAGTACTTCGCGGAGACGGGCCGCGCGGAGATCACCCTGAAGTACGGCGGCACGGGCCGCCCGGAACGTCGCTACCGCAGACTGGGCTGACCCCGACGACCGACACGCTCGTTCGCCCCGCCCTGGGGCGCCCTTCCCCGCCGGGTCCGGCGAGGCCTTTCTGAGCCCCCTCTTACCTGCACCTTAAAGCGGTCCTAAGGATCGCCGTCTCCCGTTCTCCACGGCACTTCTCGGGGTTTTCGCGGGCTAGCTTGCTGAGCGACCCCCACGCACCACACTCGTGAAGGAGCTGTCCCCCCATGACCTCTCGCCGTACCGCCGCCTCGGTCGTCACCGCCACCGCCGTGCTGGCCCTGTCGGGGCTCGCCGTCTCGCCCGCCGTGGCGCACGGGTCGATGACCGATCCGGTGAGCCGGGTGTCCGCCTGTTACGCGGAGGGGCCCGAGAGCCCGAAGTCGGCCGCGTGCAAGGCGGCCGTGGCGGCGAGCGGGGCGCAGGCGTTCTACGACTGGAACGCGGTGAACATCGCCAACGCCGCCGGGAAGCACCGCGACCTGATCCCGGACGGCAAGCTGTGCAGCGCCGGCAACGACAAGTACCGCGGTCTCGACCTGGCCCGCGCCGACTGGCCCTCGAGCACGCTCGCCTCCGGCAAGCACACCTTCCGCTACAAGGGGACCGCCCCGCACCGGGGTTCCTTCGAGCTGTACGTCACGAAGGACGGCTACGACCCCTCGAAGCCGCTGAAGTGGTCGGACCTGGAGGAGAAGCCGTTCGCGACGGTGACCGACCCGCGGATGGAGAGCGGCGACTACGTCTTCGACGGCACCGTGCCGAACAAGTCCGGCCGCCACCTGATCTACTCGATCTGGCAGCGCTCCGACTCCCCCGAGGCGTTCTACACCTGCTCCGACGTCGTGTTCGGGAAGGACAACGGCGGCGCCCCCGCCCCGACGGCGACCGCGCCGACCGACGAGGAGTTCGAGGACGGGGAGGACAAGTCCTCCGTCGAGCACGGCGGCCACGGGGACGACCACGCCGGCACCGGGGCGAAGGAGACGGCCGCCGCGCCCGCGACCTCCGCGCCGGCCGCGCCGGAGACGCCCGCGCCGGCCGAAGCCACGGAGTCCGCGACCTCCGAGTCGGCCGCGCCCAACGAGCCCGCCGCCGCGGGCTCGGGCGAGCTGCTCGCCGAGACCGGGGGCGACGCCACCACGCCGTACCTGGCGATGGGTGGCGCCGCCGTCCTGGCGGTCGGCGCGGCCGTGCTCTTCGGTGCGACGCGCCGCCGCGCCGCCCGCCGCTAGCCGATCACGGACAGGCAGGTGGTCGGGGACGCGTGGGCCGGGTCGAGGGCGTTGGTGACCTCGTGGAACGTGACCCGGTCCACCGTCCCGATCGCCACGTGCTCCGAGAGGTCGAGCGCGCACCTGTCCTGGATGACGACGTTGGTGACGTTCGGACCGTCGAGGAATCCCGAGCGGTACGGGGTGACGACCTCGTCGTACTTGGTCGTGATGACGGTGTAGGTGACGCCCGGGACCGTGTCGCCACCCGCGTTGAGCCGGGTGATGAACGGGGAGCCGGCGATCTGGTCGGCGAGGCCCGGGGTGTTCTCGGTGACGAAGTCCTCGACGCCGGGGAAGTGCGGCAGGAGCTTGGTGAGGCCGAGGAGGGTCGTGCCGTGGTTGTCTGGGGCGATCCCGACGAGCGCGTTGACCTTCTCGGCCCCGCCGAGGAACTTCAGGTAGTACCGCGGCATCATGCCGCCCTGCGAGTGGCCGACGAGGTCGGCCTCGGGGGCGCCGGTGGCCGCGAGGACCTTGTCGACGTAGGCGTCGAGCTGTCCGGCGGACTTGTCGATGGGGCCGAGCCCGTGGAAGAAGGGCACGTTCGGCAGCTGGCCGTAGTCGAGCGAGTAGACGCAGTAGCCACGGTTGACGAGGTACGGCGCGAGGGCGAGCCAGTTGTCGACGGAGTTCCCGAAGGTGCCGTGGACCAGCACGACCGGGCGCGGGTGGGCGGACGAGGGCTTGCACGAGAAGTCGTTCCAGCCACGGCTGGGGGCGGCGGCGGCCTGGGCCGAGGCGGTGGGGGCGAGGGTCGCGGCGGCGGTCAGCAGCAGGACCGAGAGCGTTCTGAGCGCGTGTTTCCAGGGCAGCATCGTGCGATCTCCTTGCGGCTCAAGGGAAATCAAGGACGACGGTGAAGAACGGCAGTACGCCCTGCGGCCCGGACCACAAGTGGGGATGCTCTGCTTCTAGCCAAGCTACGCACGGGTAGCCTCGACTGGGAAGTTACGCGTCGGTAAAAAGTGACTTCTCGTCAGCAAGGTCGTCAGTAAGGAGTAACGCCCGACGTCAGCCGCCGACGTCAGGCCGCCAGGGAGCCCGGCACGATCGCCCGGGGCCCGAACTTCGCCCGCGCCCGGTCCGCCACCGCCTCGAGCCGCCGGGCCTTCTCGTCCGCCGGGTCGAAGGTCAGCTGGTGCGCGGCCCCCTCCGCCGGCCCGAGCCCCTCCGCGCGCAGCGCGATCCCCCGCACCCGGGCCCGCTGGAGCCCGAAGGAGCCGTGGATCGTGTACGCGAGGGCGGCCAGCGCCGTCGAGTGCGCGGTCGGCTCGGGCAGCGTGCGCGTACGGGTGGTGGTGGACCGGTCCGCGTACCGCACGGTCACCGTCAGGGAGCGGCAGACCTGCCGCTCCGACCGCATCCGCACGCCCAGCTCCTCGGTGAGCGAGAGCAGCGCCCTGCGCTGGACCGACGGGTCCAGCTCGTCGCGGGGGAAGGAGCGTTCGGCCGCGAGCGACCGGGAGGCCGCGTTCGGTACGACCGCGGTCCGGTCGATCCCCCGGGCGCGCTCCGCGAGTTCGCGTCCGGCCTTCGCGCCGACGAGCCGCTGGAGCACGGCGAGCGGCGCGTCCGCGACCCGCCCGATGGAGTCGAGTCCGTACGAGCAGAGGGTACGGGCGGTGGTGCGGCCGACCCCGTCGAGCGCGGCGACCGGGCGGTCCCGCAGGAAGGCGGCCGGGTCCTCGACGGCCAGGGTGAGGCCGGGGCGGGCCGCGCGGGCCGCCATCCGGGCCAGCATCGGGTTCGGCCCGACCCCGATGACGCAGTCGACGCCGTACAGGGCGATCGCCCTGACCCGGATCACCGAGGCGAGTTCCGTCGGGGTCCAGCCGAAGTAGCGCAGCGCGCCGCGGACGTCGGCGAGCAGGGTGTCGGGCGGGCAGGCCTCGACGACCGGGGTGAACTCACCGACCAGCGCGACCAGTCGGGGAAGCATCGCCTCCCCGAGGGCTTCGAGCCGGAACCGTACGCAGAGGATCATCCCGCGCTCCCCGGGCTCTGGTGCCACAGCTTCCTTCCGCCCGCGGCCCCTTCGCCGGCCGGCTTCAGATCCGCCCAGGGGTTCATCTCGTATCCGGTCTCCATCGTGATCCGGCGGCCGTTGTCGGTTCCGCCCGTGCGTTCGGGCTGTTCGGGCTGTTCGGCGAGCCGCTCCGCCACCGCTTCCAGACCGCCGGAGGCGCGCACCTCCACCAGTTCGGCGAGGTTCCAGGCCGCGGCCCCGACCACGCTGAGACTGCGCGGGCCGCGCCGCTGCACCACACCCCGGACGAGCAGCAGCCAGGAGTGGAAGACGGTGTGCGCGCAGGCCTCGTGGGAGTCGTCGAAGAAGGCGAGGTCGACCAGGCCGGTGCCGTCGTCGAGCGTGGAGAAGATGACCCGCTTGCCGGAGCGGATCGGCGGGGTCTGGGTGGCCGCCTTGGCGCCCGCGACCAGGACCGTCTCTCCGTGCCGGGCCTCGCGCAGCCGCTGGGCGGAGACCACGCCGAGTTCGCGCAGGAAGGCATGGTGGTCGGCCATCAGGTGGCGCGAGGCGTCCATCCCGAGGACCCCGAGCTCGGCGCTGAGACGCTCCGACTCGTCGAGGTCGGGAAGGCCGATGGGGGCGGTCTTCCGGCCCTGCGCGAGCGGGAGTTGACCGCCGTAGGAGGCGGCTCCGCGCTGGGTGCGGTGGAGCTCGGTCAGATGCAGGAGGAGATCACGGCGGTTGGCGCCGAAGGCGTCCAACGCGCCGACCTGGGCGAGCCGCTCGGCCACCGGTTTGCGGGGGCGGGCGCGCTCCCAGAAGTCGAGCAGGGAGGCGTACGGCTGTCCGGTCTCGATCCGCGCGCCCTCCGCCTCGCTGATGCCGTGGACGTCGGAGAGGGCGAGCCGCAGGCCCCATCGCTCCGGCGTACCGGACACCAGTTCGATTCGATGGGCGACCGCGGACCTGTTCACATCCAGCGGCAGCACCGGGACCCCGCGCCGCCGGGCGTCCGCGAGCAGCAGCCGCTTCGGGTACATCCCCGGGTCGTGGGTGAGCAGCCCGGCGTAGAAGGCCGCCGGGTGGTGCGCCTTGAGCCAGGCGGACTGGTACGTGGGTACGGCGAAGGCGACCGCGTGCGCCTTGCAGAAGCCGTACGAGCCGAAGGCCTCCACGATCTCCCAGGTGCGGGCGACGACTTCGGGACCGTACCCGCGCTCCTCCGCCCGCTGCGCGAACCAGACCTTGATCCGGCCCTGCGACTCGGGGTGCGAGAGCCCGCGCCGCGCCTGGTCGGCCTCGCCCCGGCCGCAGCCGGTCATGATCCGCACGATCTCGATGATCTGCTCGTGGAAGACGACGACGCCGTACGTCTCCTTCAGCGGGCCCTCCAGGTCGGGGTGCGGGTAGCGGACGGGCGCCCGACCGTGGCGGGCCTCGATGAACGGGCGGACCATGTCGGCGGCAACCGGCCCCGGCCGGAAGAGCGAGATGTCGACGACGAGGTCGTGGAAGGTGCTGGGCTGGAGCCGGCCGACCAGATCACGCTGACCGGGCGATTCGATCTGGAAGCAGCCGAGCGTCTCGGTGGACTGGATGAGCCGGTACGTCGCGGGGTCGGCGGGCGGGAGCGCGTCGATGTCCGGCCGGGCGCCGGTGGCCCGCTCCACCTCGGCGACGGCGTGCGCCATGGCGGACTGCATCCGCACGCCGAGGACGTCGAGCTTGAGCAGCCCGAGGTCCTCCACGTCCTCCTTGTCGAACTGGGACATGGGGAACCCCTCGCCGCTGGTGGGCACGACGGGGGTACGGGTGAGCAGCGAGGCGTCCGAGAGCAGCACCCCGCACGGGTGCATGGCGATCCCCCGGGGCAGGCCGTCGAGGGCCTCGACGAGCTCCCAGAGCCTTCCGAACCTCTCCTTCTCCCTCGCCAGTTCGCGCAGTTCGGGCAGTTCGTCGAGGGCGGCGCGGGCGTCCCGGGCACGGATGTGCGGGAAGGCCTTGGCGATCCGGTCGATCTCGGCCGGGTCCATGGACAGGGCGGCGCCCACGTCCCGTACCGCGTGGCGGACGCGGTAGGTCTCGGGCATGGCGACGGTGGCGACCCGCTCGGTGCCGAAGCGGCCGATGATCGCGCGGTAGACCTCCAGGCGGCGGGCGGACTCCACGTCGATGTCGATGTCGGGGAGCGCGGTGCGGTTCTTGGAGAGGAAGCGCTCCATGAGCAGGCCGTGCTCGACGGGGTCGGCGTGGGCGATGCCGAGGAGGTGGTTGACGAGGGAGCCGGCGCCGGAGCCGCGGGCGGCGACCCTGACCCCCATCCTCTTCACGTCGTCGACGACCTGGGAAACCGTCAGGAAGTAGGTGGCGAAGTGGTGGTGGGCGATGATGTCGAGCTCGCGGTGCATCCGGTCCCAGTAGTCGCGGCGCCGCTCGTACCCGCGCAGCACCATGCCGGCGGCGGCCCGGGAGGCCAGCACCCGCTGGGCGGTGCGGCGCTCGGCGCCGACCAGGTACGGCTCGGGGAAGTGGGCGGAGCCCATGCCGAGGTCGTCCTGGGGGTCGACCAGGCAGTCGGCGGCGACCGCCTGGGTCTGGTCGATCAGCCGGTGCGCGGCGTCCCGGCGGAAGCCCGCGGCCTCGACGATCCGCTCGGCGCCGGCCAGCATGTCGCCGCCGCCCTTGAGCCAGGCCTCGCCGCTGTCGAGCCCCTTGCGGGGGTCGACGGGCACGAGCCGGCGGGCGGAGTCGAGCACGTCGGCGACAGGGCCCTGACCGGGGTCGGCGTAGCGGACGGCGTTGCCGAGGACGGGGCGGACGCCGTGCTCGGCGGCGAAGCCGACGGTACGGGCGGCGAGCCGCAGCGAGCCGGGCCCGGTGCCGGGGCGGCCGTGGTGGACGGCCTCCAGCCGGAGGGCGTCGCCGTACCGCTCGCGCCAGGGCGCGAGGAGCCGGGCGGCCCGGTCGGGGCGCCCGGCGGCGAGCGCCTGCCCGACGTCGGAGGCGGGGCCGAGCAGGACGACGAGGTCGTCGCCGTGGTTGTCGTCCCAGGGCAGCAGGGGCCCGCCCGCGGCCTGGGCGTGCGCGGCGCTGACCATCCGGCAGATCGCGGCCCAGCCGGTACGGGAACGGGCGAGGAGGACGACCCGGGCGGCGGACTCGTCGACGAAGGCCCCGCCCCGGACGGGGACCCGCCTCGCGGCCCCCTCACCCCGCCCGGGCCACCCGCCACCCGCGCCTCCCGAGGGCACGACGAGCCGGGAACCGCCCGCACGGGACCGCCCGGCGGCCGCGCCCCCGGAGACGGCCGGGAGCTCGGCACCCGTACGGGAGCGGCCGGCACCGAACCCGGCCGACGGCACGGCACCCGTACGAAGCGAGTCGGTGCCGCCCGCCCCCGTACGGGAGTGAACGGCACCGGAGCCGGCGGGACCCGCCGCCGGTGGCGCCGCCCCCGTACCGACACCGCACCCGCCCCCGGACGCGCCATCCGCACCACGCCCCGCCCCAGACGCCTCACCCGCATCCGCACCACCCCCGGCGGCACCAGCGGCACCGGCGCCCCCCGCACCCGCCGCGCGCTCGGTCACTCCCCGTCCGAAACCGTTCACGGCGTACACGCGTACGCCGGCGCCGCCGCCCGCCCCCGCCTCAGCCGAGGCGGGCGGGGCGACCGCCAGGTTCACGCCGAAGAGCGGGCGCACGCCCGCCGCCTCGCAGGCCTTCGCGAAGCGGATCACGCCCGCGACCGTGTCGCGGTCCGTGAGGGCGAGCGCGTCCATCCCCCGCTCAGCCGCGCGCTCCGCGAGCCGTTCGGGGTGGGAGGCGCCGTACCGCAGGGAGAAGCCCGACGCGGTGTGCAGATGCGTGAACCCCGGCATGCACACCTCCCACATCGATTCGTATGTATGTTCCCACCCCCCTCTTCTTCACCATAGACCATTTCGAACGTCCGTACGATACGCCGCGTACCTCATCCGTTCGGCCCCATCCCACCTGCGCAAACGCCCCCCTCCCCGGAGCGTGGGGGCATGAGCCTCGTCGATGAACTGAAGAGTGCCGTCACCCCCCGGGCCGCCCTGCTCGTCGTCGGCGTGCTCGCCCTCCAGCTGCTGTTCATCGCCTCGTACGTCGGGGCGCTCCACGACCCCGAGCCGAAGGACGTCCCCTTCGGCGTGGTCGCACCCCCGCAGGTCTCCGCCCAGCTCGTCGGGCAGCTGGAGAAGCTCCCCGGCGAGCCGCTCGACCCCCGGAGCGTCACGGACGAGGCCGAGGCCCGGCAGCAGATCCTGAACCGGGACATCGACGGCGCCCTCCTGGTGAACCCGGCCAGGACCACCGACACCCTGCTCGTCGCCTCCGGCGGCGGCACCGTGCTCTCCTCCTCCCTGGAGGCGCTCTTCACCAGGATCGAGGGCGCCAACCAGCGCACCGTCAGGACCGTCGACGTCGCCCCCGCCTCCCCGCAGGACTTCGACGGCCTCTCCGCCTTCTACCTGGTCGTCGGCTGGTGCGTCGGCGGCTACATCTGCGCCGCGATCCTCGCCATCAGCGCGGGCTCCCGCCCCGCCAACCGGGAGCGCGCGATCATCCGGCTCGGGGTCCTCGCGGTCTACGCGATCCTGGGCGGCCTCGGCGGCGCGGTCATCGTCGGACCGATCCTGGGCGCTCTGCCGGGCAGCGTCGTGGCCCTGTGGGGGCTGGGCGCCCTGGTCGTCTTCGCGGTCGGCGCCACCACGCTCGCCCTACAGGCGCTCTTCGGCATCGTCGGCATCGGCCTGGCGATCCTGCTGGTCGTGATCGCGGGCAACCCGAGCGCCGGCGGCGCGTTCCCGCTGCCGATGCTGCCGCCCTTCTGGAAGGCGATCGGCCCGGGCCTCCCCCCGGGCGCCGGCACCTGGGTCGCGCGCTCGATCGCGTACTTCAAGGGGAACGACGTCACCTTCTCGCTCCTGGTGCTCGCGGCCTGGGCGGTCGTCGGGAGCGCGATCACCCTGGTGATGTCCTCCCTGAAGCGCAAGCCCGGCACCGAGCCGATCGCCGAGGAACTCGGCGCCGCGGGCGGCGCCGCCGCGTGACCGCCGTCGGCGGGCGGGACGGACCGAAAACCTCTGGTCCGCCGGCCGGCGGGCCGTTACCTTCACGGGGCACCGCCGGCCGTCCCCGAACCGACAAGGCTCTCCGTGACATTCGTCCGCCCCGCCCGCCCCGACGAACTTCCCGCCCTGGTCGAACACCCCGCCGACCCCGAGCGCAACGCCGCCACCCGCGCGTACCTCGCCCAGCTCCTCGACAGCGGCTGCACCCGGCCCGAGTGGTGCCTGGTCGCCGAGGACGGCGACGGGCGGCTCACCGGCAGCGTGGCGCTGTGGACCATACCGGGGCACGCGGTCCCGCTCGCCGTGGTGCTGTTCGAGGCGCCGGAGGACTCGCCGGAGACCGGGTCCGCACTGCTCGACGCGGCGGCCGCCACGGCCCGGGAGCTGGGCGCGACGGAGCTCGGGCATGTCGTCGACTCCCCCGCCCAGGCCCCGCAGTTCCAGCGGAACCCCGAGCGCCGGGGCGAACTGCTGCGTGCGTCCGGGTACCAAGTGGTCCGCGACGGACGGCGGTTCAGCCTCCGGATCCCCGGTGAGGCGGGTGAGACGGGTGAGGCCGGCAGGGCCGACGGGGCCGGTGCGCTTCCCGCCGACGATCCCCGCCTGACGTTCCGCACCCTCGCCGAGCTCGGCCCCGAACCCTTCGTCGCCGTCCTCGCCGACCTGCTCGCGGACACCGCGGACGCCCGGCTCGCGGCAGACGTACGGCAGCACGGCGCGCGACGCGCGGCCGAGCTGCTCTTCGAGGAGACGGCCGAGCTGAAGCACCAGCCCGAGTGGTGGGAGCTCGGCTACGAGGCGGACGGCACCGTCGCCGTGATCAGCCTGCCCGCCGAGAACCCCAGCGTTCCGGTGATCGGTTTCGTCGGTGTCGCGCCCGCCCACCGCGGCAAGGGGTACGCCACGTCGGTCGTGATCCGGGGCACTCGGGTCCTGGTGGCCGCCGGCGCGACGGAGATCCGGGGGGACTGCGACGCCGCGAACGTCGCGATGGCCAGGGCCTTCGAGCGGGCCGGGTACGTGAACTTCGCCGACCGGCTGGAGTTCGCCCGCGCCCTCTGAGCCGTACGGAACTGGGCGGCAGAGTCCGCCTGTTAGGGTGCGCCGATGTCAGCGATCAAGAAGTTCCAAGTCACCTTTGACTGCGCAGAACCGGAGCGCCTCGCTCGTTTCTGGTGCGAGGTGTTGGGGTACGTCGTACCGCCTCCACCGGAGGGGTTCGCCACCTGGGACGATTTCAACCGGACCCTGCCTCCTGAGGAGCAGGACTCATGGTTCGCCTGCGGTGATCCCTCGGGCGAGGGCCCGCGCCTGTACTTCCAGCGCGTCCCCGAAGGCAAGAGCGCCAAGAACCGGGTGCATCTCGACGTCCGGGTCGGCACCGGGCTCGTGGGGGACGAGCGCCTCGCCACGCTCGAAGCCGAGTGCGCACGACTGGTCGCGCTCGGCGCCACCCACGTGCAGACGCTGTATGCCGACGAGGAGAACGAGTCGTGCATCCCCATGCTGGACATCGAGGGCAACGAGTTCTGCATCGACTGAGAATTCTCCAGGCCCGGGTCCAGTCCGGTGAACGGGCTGCCCAGGAATCAGCCGTTCCGGGGCAGCCGGCCCGTACGCTGTCCGGCCATGGAAAAGCATGTGCGCACCGATGACGGCCGCCTGCTGCTGGCCGAGGAATGGGGAAATCCCTCGGGCACCCCCGTACTGCTCCTGCACGGCACACCCGGCAGCCGGCTCGGGACCGCGCTGCCCGATCTCGCGTCACACCGCCCCGACCTGCGGTTCTTCGCCTACGACCGGCCGGGGTACGGAGGTTCGGACCGGCTCCCGGGGCGGCGGGTCGTCGACGCGGCCCGGGACGCGGCGGCCGTCGCCGACGCGCTGGGCGTCGAGCGGTTCGCCGTGGTCGGACGGTCCGGCGGGGCACCGCACGCGCTCGCCTGCGCCGCCCTGCTGCCCGACCGGGTCAGCGCCGCCGCGGCGCTGGTCGGCATCGCACCCCAGGACGCGGCGGGGCTCGACTGGTTCGCCGGCATGACGCCGTTCAACGTACGGGAGTACGGCCTGGCCGCCGCGTCACCCGAGCTGCTGGACGCGGACCTCGCCGCCCGGGCCGCGGTGATCCGGCAGGACCCCGAGCGCCTCGTGGAGGACCTGCGGGCCGAACTCTCCGACCACGACCTGCCGATCGTCTCCGACCCCGCCGTGCGGGCCACGCTCCTGCGCACCTACCGCGAAGGCCTCGGCGCCTCGCACCACGGCTGGACCGACGACTGCCTCGCCTTCACCCGGCCCTGGGGTTTCGACGTCTCCGCCGTCACCGTCCCCGTACTGCTCTGGCACGGCCTCGACGACGCCTTCTCGCCGCCCGCCCACACCCGCTGGCTGGCCGGGCGGATCCCCGGAGCCGCACTCGTCCTGGAGCCGGACGCCGGGCACTTCGCCGCCCAGTACGCGCTGCCGGACGTGCTCGCATGGCTGGGGGCTCAGGAGGACGGCGGCAGATAGCCGGTGGAGCGGGCGCCCTTGAGACAGTTCATGATCCGCTCATGGCTGTCGCCGACCGTGTCCACGACCCGCACACGCATGTAGAGGGCGTCGACCTCGTCGACAAAGCGGCGGGAGAATGCGCCCATCAGGACGGTCTCGTACGTCCCCGTGCCCACCAGCGGGAAGGAGCCGAACAGGGGGATCTGGAAGTCCTCGCCGACGACGAGACCGGCCGCGGTCAGGGTCGCCGCGACCCCGGGGACGTCGGTCCAGGGGGTCGACGCCTGGTCGGACTCCCCCGCCAGGACGACCCTGCACTCGTACCTCTCGATCACCGCCGGGTGCTGTCCGCCGTTGTAGACCCCGGAATGCCATTCGGCGTCGTTCCCGCGCAGGGCGCCCGTCGTCCAGTCGCTCCGCCAGCCCAGATAGGGCCGTACGGTACGGGCGTACTGGGCCCGCGCGAGGACGGCGGCCGCCGCGACCGCGAGCAGGCTGCCCAGCGGCTCCATGTCCAGGAGCTGCAGCCGCCACGGCCAGTCGGTCCTGGCCTGCTCCGTCATGTTGGCGCGGGCGATCTCCCAGCCGAGGATCACGGTGAGCAGGCAGAGCAGCACGATCGGGGCCGTGAAGAGCAGGGGGCTGCGCCGGACCCTGCGCTGGGCGTCGGAGCCGGGTATCGGCCCACCGGGCTGGTCGGTCACGCGCTCTCCCCCACCACGATTCCATGCGTCGGGCCCCGGCCGTGTCACGGCAGGGGCCCGACGCCCGCTCGGATCATGGTGCTACGGAGGCCGTGCCTCCGCCTAGGCCGCCCAGGCCGTCTCGGCCCGGGCCGGCGGCCGGAGCACCGCCTAGAAGACGCTGACCCCGTACGCGCTCAACGCCTCGGTGACCGGCTGGAAGAAGGTCGTGCCGCCCGAGGAGCAGTTGCCGCTGCCGCCGGAGGTGAGGCCGATGGCCCTGCTGCCGGAGTAGAGCGGGCCGCCGGAGTCGCCCGGCTCGGCGCACACGTTGGTGCGGATCATGCCGTAGACGACGTCACCGCCGCCGTAGTTGACGGTGGCGTTGAGGCCGGTCACGGAGCCGCTGTGGATGCCGGTGGTGGAGCCGCGACGGGTCACCGACATGCCGACCGTGGCGTTGGCGGCGCTGGTGATGTCCACGCTGCCGACCGTTCCGGACTTGGTGACGCTGCTGTTGGTGTACCGGACGATGCCGTAGTCGTTGGTCGGGAAGCTGGAGCCCGACGTGGAGCCGAGGACGGTCGTGCGGCCGGAGTTGGAGTACCAGGTGCCCGCGCCGTCGGTGCAGTGCCCGGCGGTCAGGAAGTAGTAGTTGCCCGCGCTGTCACGGACGTTGAAGCCCAGGGAGCAGCGCCAGCTGGAGGCGTAGACGGCGTCGCCGCCGGAGATCAGCTTGTTGAACTTCCCCGGGGTGCGCTCGATGCGGATCGCCCCGGCGTTGGCTCCGGCCTGGCGCTTGATCTCGGCTATCTCCGCCTTCGAGACGGTGGAGTCGGCGGTGACGACGAGGGTGTGGGTGGCCTGGTCGACGTGCCAGGCGGTACCGGCCACATCGGCGGTCAGGACGGCGTCGCCCGCGGCGGAGAGCTGCGACGCGCTGAAGGTCTGTGCGGTGTCGGCGCTCGCGGTGGGGATCGCGACGGCCGCCGCGGCCGCGAGGCCGGTGGCGACGGCGAGCAGACGGATGGATCTCGTGGGGGTGGTGCGCGTGGTCCTCACTTCTCGTTCCTCCAGAGGGGAATCGGGGGTCCGCCGTGGGGGGCCGGACCCGTGAGGCGCGGCCAGAGGCCGGCGCTGTGGGGGAGTCTCGGGCCGCCCGGGCGGACGCCGCAAGGGCGCCTTTCGGCCGTACGGCACTCAACTACCGCAGGGGGCAACGGTGTTACGAAGCGCATCCGCCGCAGCACCGGGCGGCCGGACCGTAGCCGCACGAAGGAGCGCCGTGGCCATACAAGGGGGCGCCGTGGCCCCACCGCCACCGACGCCCCTCGTTCCCCACCCGGTCCGCGGGAAGACCGGTTCAGCCCCGGACCAGTCGCCGCTCCCCCGCCGGCACAGCGGTGTCGAGGGTGTTCCCCGGCGGGGGGAACGGGCAGATGAAGTGGTCCGCGAACGCGCACGGCGGCAGCAGCGCACGGTTGAAGTCGACGGTCACCGAGCCGTCCGCCGCGGGCGCGGGCGGACGCAGGAAGCGGAACCGGTAGCTGTCACGGCCGCTGGTGGAATCGGCGAAGACCGCCCACAGCGTGCCGTCGTCCTCCACCGCGGCCTGGAGCGTGTGTTCGACGCCGCGCAGCCGGAAGGAGAGTTCGCCTGCGAGCCCGAGCCCTCGCTCCTTCCCGTCGGCGTTCTCGACCCGGACGCTCCGGGACTCCTCGTACGCCCGGAAGGTGCCGGGCCCCACCCAGCGCTCGTCGTACGGCGTGGCCTCGATGCCCTGGAAAGCACGGCGTGCCGCGGACTCGGGGTCGAAGTCCCGTACGGCCCAGAGCCCTTCGCGGCGCAGTACGACGAGCCGCCGTCCGGCCGACTCGGCGCGTGACTCGTGGATCGGAGGGTGATCGGCGCCCAGCCGGACGCTGCCGATCAGCGGCTTGCCGTCCACGGTGACGGCGTCCTCGGCGTCGGCCGTGAGAACCACCTCGTCGCCGTCGTCCAGCCACCGCCCGGGAACGGCCGGAATTCGACCCTCCGGGTAGTCGGAGAGCCAGTACGTGCCGGTGAGGGAGAGCGGACCGTACGACGAGGAGACCGCCGCCGTGCGCTGCTCGTGCCAGTGCTGCCAGTCCTGCTGGGGATCCGTGCTCATGGTGTTCAACCCTTCCATACGGGTTCGGGAAGCCCCGGACGCGACGCTCCTGGAGGAGCGCGGACGGCGGGGGCCGGACAGGGGCGGTGGGCGCGCGGTCAGGCGCTCAGCGGGGCATGACGGGACAGGTCGCGCAGGAAGGCCAGCGCGGTCCGCGCGGTCGCGTCGTTCTGCCGGAAGGAGAGGCCGTTGGTGCCGGGCCGCGTGAAGCCGCCGGCGCCGCGCGCGTCGGTGTGCGGTCCGAGCGCGAAGCGGCGCGGGTGCGGCACCCCCGCCCGGTCCAGGACGCGGCCGTCGGCGGGGTCGACGGCGAGGAGTCCCGCCGGGGTCGCGGCCGCGCCGTCGGCGTACAGCGTCCGCAGCAGCGGGTCCCGGCTGCCGACGACCGTGGGCTCGGGGAGCCGTGCCTCGACGAGGGCGCGGGCCTCGGTGACGTGCCCGGGGAGCGTGGAGCTCTGGGCCCGGAACTTCCCGCCCACGGCGGTGACCCGCAGATCCGCGCCGAGGAAGCGCACGACGCCCGCGCGGGAGAGCGGAAGCAGGTTCCTCAGCCGTGGGGCCGGCGGCCCGGACGCCAGGAAGCTGAAGAAGCCGTGCCACCAGGCCCCGATGTCGCCGAGCCGCGCCAGCTGTCCGTAGACGGAGATCAGGGCGTGGAAGACGGCGAGGTCGGGGCTGCGGGCCGGGTCGCCGCGGCGCGCCAGGTCGGCGGTGATGTGGCCGCGCAGGTGCTCCTGGAGGGCCTCGGGGTCGGTGTGGCGCACGCCGGTGAGGGGGCGGTCGAGCGCGGCGAGGTCGAGCCGGTCGGCCGGGTCGGGCACAGCGGCGGCGACGAGGGCGTCCAGCTCGGGCGCTCCGGGCGGGCAGGCGGCGTAGGCGCTGTCGAAGTCCGCCCACGGGATCCGGGTGCGCTCGGGATGCGCGGTGAAGAGGCGGTGGTAGTGGGCGAATCCGAGCTCCTTCCCGACCAGCGGCCAGACGTCCCGCCGGAAGTCGAAGCCGCCGGGCCGGGCGAGGAGTCCGTCGATCTCGTCCGGCCCCAGGTGGCGTGGGAGCGGGGGCCGTTCACCCTCCGGCGGATAGCCGATCTTCGCGTGGTACGGGACTCCGCGCCGCGATCCGACGTACAGGACGGGCTCGCGTCCGGACGGGACGTACTCCCCGTTCTCGTACCGGCCGCCGCGGCCCTCGGTGAGCAGCACCATGAGGTCGACGAAGGCGAGGCCGAAGCCGCGCACGAGCACGGGGGCGCCGGGCGCGAGCCGTGACAGGTCGCTGTCGGCGGTGAAGTCGGGCGGCAGGTGCACAAGCCCGTGGCGCTCGGCGTAGGCGGCCAACGCGGCCTGTTCGTCGTCGAGTTCCGCGTCCAGATGTCCTTGGGTGAGGATGACGAGGTCGGCGGTGAGCGGTGTGCCGACGCCTTCCAGCCAGACCGTCTGGCGGTCGGCGGGCGCTCCCGCGACGCGCAGCGCCCGGTGCGGGTGGTGGTGGACGGCGACGTCCCGCGGCATGGCGGCGACGGCCTTCTCGTACACCCAGCGCAGATAGCCGCTGTGCGTGCGGCGGCTGACGAAGGCCTGTCCGTCGCCGCCGGCCCACTCGTGCACGGTGGGGCCCGGGAGGGCGGGGCCCGCGATCTCGACGGTCTCGTCGGTGAACATCGTGACGTCCCGGGCCTGCGAGTTCATCCAGAGCAGTGGCGACTGGTCGTGGCGCCAGATGCGACCGCCGCCCGGCGGGTACGGGTCGACGAGATGGATGTCGAGGCCCGAACCGTCGTGCAGCTCGGGCGCGTTGGCGGCGATACGTTCCAGCACCCCGGTTCCGCGCGGCCCGGCGCCGACGATCACCAGCGAGCGTCTGGCCGGGGCGTCGGAGGGCCGCGTGAGCGGCGGGGGTTCGAGGGTCGTGGACATGCGAGGGCTCCGTGGATGCTTCGATCGAACACGGGGTGACCTTCACGCACGGCGAGCACGGTTCGGAGCCCCTCAGCTCCAACCGCCCTTCGAGGGTAGGCCGGTGGAGCCCTCGGGTGTCAAGCGTGTCCGAACGGTGAGCCGTACGTCTCACCGTGGTTGACGGACAAACGGATGCCTGTTCCACTTACGCCATGCACTCGCAGCTCTGGCTGGTCTCGCGCTCCCACATCGACCTCGGTCGCGTGTGGTCCTCTTCCTGTTGAGCCCGACCCCTGTGTTCCCGCTGCCCGCGCAGTCCCCGCGGCGCCTTCACGCGTAGCCGAGCTCAACTCCCCTCGTCCGACCTGCTGACGGGACTCAGCAGTCGCAACCGCAGCAGTCACACGGGCAGTCGCACCCGTCGGCGTCCCGGCAGGCACCCCTGCGCTTCTTCCGGGACCACGGACCCTCGTACTCCTTCGCACAACAGATCTGGCAGGTGCAGAACAGCCACGTAAACGCGGCGCACCCGGCCAGGAACCCGCGCGGCTTGGGCCGCTGCGGGCCCTCGCCACCGAACTGCGGCGGCATCCCACCCGGACCGCCAGGGCCACCGAAACCACCCGGGCCGCCGAATCCACCCGGACCACCCGGACCACCCGGCCCCGCGGGGCCGCCGGGGTGACCCGTCCCGCCTCCGTACGGGTTGCCGCCCCCGTTCCCGTACGGGTTGCCGCCGCCGTACGGGTTCCCACCGCCGTTCCCGTACGGGTTCCCACCGCCGTTCCCGTACGGGTTTCCGGGCACCGGCCCCGGCGTCCCGTGCGCGCAGGTCGTCGTGCCGAAGGCACGGTCCACCGAGGTCCGGAGCTCGTGGGCGAGCAGCATGTGCACCAGCCGGCCGTTCGCGAACTCGGCGTCCCGCAGCGCGAGGCGGATCCCGTGGAGCGCGTCGTCGGCGAGCCTGCGGGCCTCCGTGAGCGAGGTCCCGGTCGCGGCGAGCGGGTTCCAGGCGCCGGAGGCGGCGTCGGCCTCCCGGTCCTCCACGGCGTCCAGCAGATGGGCGAGCCGCCCGAAGAGCCGGCCGGCCTCCGCGAGCGGCTCGGCGTTCC
Source organism: Streptomyces sp. Je 1-79 (assembly GCF_025195125.1). Classification (GTDB taxonomy): domain Bacteria; phylum Actinomycetota; class Actinomycetes; order Streptomycetales; family Streptomycetaceae; genus Streptomyces. The sequence goes on along the minus strand of NZ_JAMGSL010000018.1, from coordinate 58,813 downwards.
CGGGCCGGCCGGCCAGCACGGCGGTGTGGGCGAAGGCTGCGGCGGTCGCGGTCTCGGTCGGCTCGGTCACGGCGAGGAGCGGTGTGCCGGGTCCGGCGAGCGTCTCGATCCCGGTCTGCCGGTCCACGGCGTCCACCAGGACGGCGGTGTCGAAGCCGAGCGCCCGCCCGGTGCGCGCGCCCGCCCGGTCCCAGGACCTGGCGACGCGGCGGGCGGCCGCGGCGACCGGCCTGCGGGCCAACAGCCCGTCCCGGTCGGCGACGTGGTCGCGCACCTTCGCCGAGGCCAGGACCAGGGACACGGCCGCGGCGAGGCGCGCTCCCTCGCCCTGGGCGACCGGCGCGGTCCTCATCTGGCGCAGCGGACAGGGACCGGCGGTACGCCGTCCGCCGTCGACCAGACCGGTCTGAGCCTCCGTCAGAACCGAGACGATGAGCCCGTCGTAGTTCGTGACCACCCGGGCGAACTGCCCGTGGTCCGCCCGGAGTGCGAGGCAGAGGCCGCAGAGATGAGCCATCCACTCGACCCTGAGGCTCTCGGTGAGCCGGTGCGTGCAGGGCCTGACTATTCCGAACAAGAGACTCCCCCGTGAGTCGTGCGGCACGTGCGCCGGCGGTGTGGCGGGCATCGTATCGAGCCGGCCCGTTCACCCGGACGCTCCGAGCGTCACCCTTCTGGCCCGACTTTCATATTTTAGTTGCACAGCCCCTGCGGAACCTCCGTCAGGCCCCGTATACCGCACCATTCCTGACGATTCGCCAGAAAGCGGCCCTCACGTTCTGCACCAGTACCGTCACGAAACACGAGCGCGCCGACTATCCACTTGGCGCGCGATCCGCATCATGGACGACGATAGGGACATGCGGAACCACAAGTGACCGCGCTGAAAGGAGGCGACCATGGGATCGGTGCGCAAGGCGAGTGCATGGCTGGGCCTCGTCGAGGACAACGACGAGCGTTACTACGACGACGAGTACGCCGAGACTGCCGAGAGCGGCGACGCCTGGGTGACGGACCCTCGGGTCCGGGTGGCGTCCGACACGGCGCAGGAGCAGGGCCGCCGGATCGCGACCGTCTCCCCGGACGGGTTCCGGGACGCCCGGGGCATCGGCGAGCTCTTCCGGGACGGCGTCCCGGTGATCGTGAACCTCACGTCCATGGAGCCCTCCGACGCCAAGCGCGTGGTCGACTTCGCCGCCGGCCTCGCCTTCGGTCTGCGCGGTTCGATCGAGCGGGTGGCGACGCGGGTCTTCCTGCTGACCCCCGCCGACACGCAGATCATCAGCGGAGACCCCTCGGGGCGTGCGCAGGACGGTTTCTTCAACCAGAGCTGAGCCGAGGGCACCTCCCAGCGGCGACGCTGGGGGATGCTCACCGGCTCACCGGCCGCCGCCGGCCGGCTCCGCCGGAAGGCGTCACGACCGGTGGGCGCCCTGCCCGGCACTCCGCGAGGTCGAGCCGGCCGGCTCGACCGGCTCGCGGGTGGCGGGCACCCGCACGTCGGCCTGGGCCACCAGGTCCTCCGGATCCACCATGCACTCCATCACGCGCGGCAGCCGCAGTGCCATCAGCGCACCGAGCAGCAGCAGCCCCGCGCTGACGAACAGCGTCACGTGCAGTCCGTCCACGAAGGCGTGCCGGGCCGCGTGGTACAGCGCGGGGCCGGCCGAGCCGCCGAGCCGGTCGGCGATCTGGTACGCCTCGCCGAGCGAGTTCGCCGCGGCCTGGCTCGCGGCCGCCGGGACCCCGGGGACGTCGGCGAGGCCGGGGGCGTACGCCGCGTTCATCACGCTGCCGAGCAGCGCGATGCCCATGCCCGCGCCGAGCTGGTACGAGGTCTCGCCGATCGCCGCCGCGCCGCCCGCGCTCTCCGGCGGGGCCTCGCTGAGCATCGACTCGTACGCCGAGAAGAGGGTGGTCTGGAGCCCGAAGCCGAGCAGCACGAAGCCACAGGTGAGCAACGCGGGCCGGTCGTGCTGGCCCATCATGACGAGCAGCAGTACGGCGGCGGCGGTCAGGACGAAGCCCCAGCCGACCATCCGCCGGGGCCCGATCCGGCGCAGGCTGTACGAGCCGGTGGCACCGGCCGCCATGGCGGCGAAGGTGAGCGGCAGGAGCCGCAGCCCGGTCTCCAGCGGGCTGAGCCCGAGGACGAGCTGGAGGTACTGGACGGCGATCAGCTCCAGGCCGACCAGGGCCAGCATGGCGAGCACGATGCAGCCGACGGAGGTGGTGAAGGCGGCCCGGGAGAAGAGCCGCATGTCGATCAGGGGATGCGCCCGGCGCTTCTGCCGCCGTACGAAGAGGATGAGCAGCGCCGCGCCGATGAGCAGCGGTGCGCTGGTCGCCGGCGCGAGGAGGTTCTCGCCCGCGCCGATCCGCTTCACCCCGAGGACGGCGCCGAGCACACCGGCCGCGGCCATCAGGGCGCCGAGGACGTCCCAGGGGCCGTCGGCGCGCCCCTTGGACTCGGGCAGCAGCCAGCGGCCGAGCGGCAGGATCAGCGCCATCAGCGGGATGTTGATCAGGAAGACCGAGCCCCACCAGTAGTGCTCGACCAGGAAGCCGCCGAGGACCGGCCCGGTGGCGGCGCCGATCGCGGCGACGGCCGTCCAGATACCGATGGCGGTGGCGCGCTCGCGCCGGTCGGGGAAGACCGCCCGGAGGATCGAGAGCGTGGCGGGCATGATCATCGCGCCGCCGACGCCGAGGAGGGCGCGCGCGCCGATCAGGACCCCGGGGGCGGTGGCGAGCGCGGCGACCGCGGAGGCGACGCCGAACAGTCCGTACCCGAGCAGCAGCACCCGTCTGCGGCCGACCCGGTCACCCAGCGTGCCGAAGAGGATCAGCAGCGAGGCACAGATCAGCGGATAGGCGTCGACGATCCAGAGCAGCGCGGTGGAGCTGGGGCGCAGGTCCTCCGTGAGGGAGGGGACGGCGACGTGGAGAACGGTGGCGTCCAGTGCGACCAGCAGCAGGCTGACGCAGAGGACGACGAGGACGACCCAGCGGTTGGCACCGCCGCCGGCGGCGCGGAGTCGTGCTCCGGCCGTGATCGTCCGCTGCATGTACGTACCTCCCAGTGAAGCCCTCGCGCTCGGCGGGCACCGGCCGGGTTTCGGGTCCCCGGGGCGGCCCGGCATCGACGGGCGAGTGAGCCGTCAGCGTACGCGAGTTCAAGGCCCGAGCGCGTGGTGCAGCTCTCACCCCGGCGGGCCGCCGCGTGTGGCGTACGCCACTCCGCCCGCGCCGCGCGGCGACCCCCATTCCGCCGCACAACCGTTTGACGCATTTCCCCGGCGTGCAAACAGACTTCCGGAAAGCCACCCCGCGGCAATAGGGCGGAAGGTCATCGGATTCTCCGACAGACGCCAGGGATAAACCCCCGACTGAGACCTACTCCACATCACATCGTCATCACGAAGACACCGGATCGACCAAGGTCGACACTCACTCCCTGTAACGTCGATTGGGTGCGTACCGACATCTTTGCCCGGCTGGACCGGGAGCCGGAACCGCCGAAGATAGAGGTCCCGCGGATGACCCGCACGCGTCTCGCCCTCTTCGGCGGGACGCTGGCGTTCTATCTCGCCATCGTCGTGGCCGTGCTGCTCTCGACCTGGCTGGTGACCCTCGACTGGAAGATCATGCTCTTCCGGCCCTATCAGCAGTGGCCGGACCTGCATGCCTTCCTCGACTACTACGTCGTCCTCGGCCAGCGCGGCCCGACGGCCGTGATGGTGGCGGCCTGGCTGGGCTGGCGCTCCTGGCGCCAGCACACCCTGCGGCCACTGCTCACCCTCGGCGCCGCGCTGCTCCTGCTCAACGTCACCGTCGGCGCGGTCAAGCTCGGACTCGGCCGTCTCGGTCCCCACTACGCGACGCAGATCGGCTCGGCCGAGCTCTTCGCGGGCGGCGATATATTTCCGTCCGGCCACACCGCCAACGCGGTCGTGACCTGGGGCATCCTGGCCTATCTGGCGACCACCCCGCGGGCCCGGCGCTATCTGTCGGCGCTCTCCGCCGTGGTCGCGCTCGGCGTCGGCCTGACCACCGTCTACATCGGTACGCACTGGCTGAGCGACGTGCTGCTCGGCTGGGCCGCGGGGCTGCTCATCCTGCTGGCGCTGCCCTGGTGCGAGCCGCTGATCAGCCGCGTGGAGGCCATGGTGCTCAGCGCGCGCGACCGGCTGCGCGAGCAGCTGCGGGCCCGCCGCAGGCTGGTCCCGTCGCTGCCCGTCGCGACCGGTGGGCCGCGTCCTGCGATGTACCCGCAGCGTCCGGCGACGGCCGAGGAGCCGGTCCGGGAGATCATCGGCGCCCGCAGCGGGCGGGCGGGCGCCCCGCGCGGCGACGGCCGTCTCAACCCGCCGCTCACCGCCCCGCGGTCGCACCCGGCGCACGCCGGACACGCGGGACACGCCGGGCACACCCCGCGCTCGGAGCGGACCCCCGTCACTCCGGCCGGCAGCCGCCGCCCGCCGCACTCGCGGCCGCTCACGGGCGGCTGAGAGCACAGGACCGCACGAGGAAGGGCCCCGGCGGCTGCCGGGGCCCTTCCTCGTGTCGGTGCCTAGCCGAGCCAGCAGCGCGTGACGGTACCTTCCGTCACCTCGAAGTTGATACGGCTCTCCAGGTACTCCATCGTGATGATCGAGCCCGGAGGCAGGGACCGGACCACGCTCCAGCCGTGGTCGCGGGCGAGCCGTTCGGCCTGCTCCTGGTCGAGCCCCACATAGTCTTCCGGCGGTACGGGGAACGTCGGCTTGGGTGTCATGTGGCTCACGTTAGTCCCTTACCGGTCACGCTTGTGTCACAGCTTCTCGACATATGTTTGACACGAGCACCGTCACTCGAAAGGGCAGTTTCCGGCCCATTCTCCGGTAATTCCAGGCCCCCCACGACGGTGCGGGCGAGGGCTTCCGGAATTCCTTCCCACGCCCTGGTCAGGGGAATTCAGGTCCGAGCGACTTCCTCTCGGTATTCACGATTTCCCCGCATGACGCGCACACGATCGGCCGACCGGAGCAGCGCCGCCGGCCGCCTCCCGCCTCCCCGCCCCGCGAGCGCGCATCATGTCCGGACGATTCGGAACCGGAGGCATCGATGGGCATCGACACCGCGCACGCGGCCGTCGAATCACCTCGTCAACGGCATGGGCGGGTCCTGATCGACTGGCTCACCACGACGGACCACAAGAAGATCGGGCACCTCTACCTGGTCACCTCGTTCGTCTTCTTCCTGGCCGCCGGGGTGATGGCGATGCTCATGCGGGCCGAGCTGGCCCGCCCGGGACTCCAGCTGATCGACAACCAGCAGTTCAACCAGGCGTTCACGCTGCACGGCACGATCATGCTGCTGCTCTTCGCGACGCCGACCTTCGCCGGTTTCGCCAACGAGCTGGTGCCGCTCCAGATCGGCGCCCCCGACGTCGCCTTCCCGCGGCTGAACATGTTCTCGTACTGGCTGTTCCTCTTCGGCGGCCTGATGGTGATCGGCTCGCTGCTGGTGCCGAGCGGGCCCGCCGCCTTCGGCTGGACCGCCTACGCCCCGCTCAACAGCCTGGAGCGCTCCCCCGGCATCGGCCCCGACCTGTGGATCATGGGGCTCGCGCTCTCCGGCTTCGGCACGATCCTCACCTCGGTGAACTTCCTGGCGACGATCGTCGGGATGCGGGCGCCCGGCATGACGATGTTCCGGATGCCGATCTTCACCTGGAACATCCTCTTCACCGCGATCCTGGTCCTGATGGCCTTCCCGGTGCTGGCGGCGGCGCTCCTCGTCCTGGAGTCGGACCGGCGTTTCGGCTCGCTGGTCTTCCAGCCGCAGAACGGCGGGGCGCTGCTGTGGCAGCACCTCTTCTGGTTCTTCGGCCACCCCGAGGTCTACATCATCGCGCTGCCGTTCTTCGGGATCGTCAGCGAGATCATCCCTGTCTTCGCCCGCAAGCCGATCTTCGGCTACGCGACCCTGATCGCCGCCACCATGGCGATCACCGGGCTCTCGGTGGTCGTGTGGGCGCACCACATGTTCGCCACCGGGGCGGTGCTGCTGCCCTTCTTCTCCCTGCTGTCGTTCCTCATCGCCGTGCCGACCGGGGTGAAGTTCTTCAACTGGACCGGCACGATGCTCAAGGGGTCGCTCTCCTTCGAGACCCCGATGCTCTGGTCGGTCGGCTTCCTGGTCTCCTTCCTCTTCGGCGGGCTGACCGGCGTCATCCTCGCCTCGCCGCCGATGGACTTCGCCGTCACCGACTCGTACTTCGTGGTCGCCCACTTCCACTACACGGTCTTCGGCACGGTCGTCTTCGCGACCTTCGCCGGGTTCTACTTCTGGTGGCCCAAGTTCACCGGCAGGATGCTCGACGAGCGCCTCGGCAAGGTCCACTTCTGGACCCTCTTCGTCGGTTTCCACCTGACCTTCCTCGTGCAGCACTGGCTGGGCGCGGAGGGCATGCCGCGGCGGTACGCGGACTATCTGGACGCCGACGGGTTCACCGCGCTCAACACGGTGTCGACCCTCGGCGCGTTCCTGCTCGGCGCCTCCACCCTGCCGTTCCTGTACAACGTCTGGCTCACCGCCAGATACGGGAAGAAGATCGAGGTGGACGACCCGTGGGGGTTCGGCCGCTCCCTGGAGTGGGCGACGTCCTGCCCGCCTCCCCGCCACAACTTCGACGCCGTCCCGAGGATCCGCTCCGAGTCACCGGCCTTCGATCTGCACCACCCGGAGTTCGTCGCCTACGAGCGGATGCGGATCAGCGCTCCGGGCGCTCGACAGCGCGGGAAAGCCGGTCCCTGAGCGTCCGGACCCAGTCGTTCAGCTCCGTCGGGGCGACGACCTCGAACTCGAGCCCCAGCATCAGCACGTGGACGACCATGCCCGCCAGGCTGCCCGCCCCCGTGCGCAGCAGACAGGCGGCGTCCCCGTCCGGCTCCAGGACTCCGTCCATGGGCCCGACGACCGTGGCGGCCTCGGCGAGCGGCACGTGCAGCCGGATCGTCGCCTCGGCCGCGTAGGCCGCCCCCGCCACGCCTTTCGCGACATACGCGGCCAGGTCCTCGGCGGGCGGCTCGCGGGGCGGGAAGCGGGGGCCGTGGGGCGGCCTGGGATCGATCCGGTCGGCCCGGAACGTACGCCAGTCGGCCCGGTCCACGTCCCAGGCGACCAGGTACCAGCGGCGTTCGGTGCAGACGAGCCGGTGCGGTTCGACGGTGCGGCGGGTCGCGGTCCCGCCGTGGTCGCGGTACTCGAAGCGGAGCCGCTCGCCGTCCCGGCAGGCGTTGGCGATGTCGGTGAGGACGGCCGGGTCGATCTGGGTGGCCGGGGTGCGCAGCATCGGCACGGTGAAGGCGTTGAGCGTGCTCACCCGGCGCCGCAGCCGGCCCGGCAGCACCTGTTCCAGCTTGGCCAGGGCGCGTACGGAGGCCTCGCCGATGCCCTCGACGCCCTGGCCGGCGGCCGTGCGCAGCCCGACCGCGACGGCGACGGCCTCCTCGTCGTCGAGCAGCAGCGGCGGCAGCTCGGCCCCCGCGCCGAGCTGGTACCCGCCGCCCGTGCCGGGGCTGGCGTTGACCGGGTAGCCGAGCTCGCGCAGCCGGTCGACGTCCCGCCGTACGGTCCGGGTGGTCACCCCGAGCCGGTCGGCGAGGTCGGACCCGGACCATTCCCGATGGGCCTGCAGCAGCGAGAGCAGGCGCAGAAGCCGTGCGGACGTCTCCAACATGGGGGCGAGTCTGCCAGCAGTCGCGGACAGCCACGGTCCTCGATTCCCGCCCGTGGCGCCACCGGTCCGGGCCCGGGGTCAGCGGAAGCGGCGGACGAGGACTCCGATCCGGCGCTTCAGCTCGTACACGGCGTCGACGAGGGTGCCGGCCGCGCGGTGGCCGGCTTCGCGGAGCGGCCCGTGGGTGCGGCCGCTCGTGCCCCGGGCGACGAGTTCGGACCAGATCTCCTCGTGCCGGGCCGCGATGCGGGCCGGGTCGAAGCGTTCCGCGGCGGTCAGCGCGGCCCGCGCGGTCTTGGCGCGCAGTTCGTCGTCCTCGACGAGTTCGAGCAGGGCCCGGGCGACGGCGGAGACGTCGTCGACGGGCACGAGGCGGCCGTCGACGCCGTCCTCGATGATCTCGCGGGGGCCGTACGGACAGTCGGTGGAGACGACCGGCAGACCACAGCGCATCGCCTCGACGATGGTCATGCCGAAGGACTCGCGCCGCGAGGTGACGGCGGCGATCGAGCCCTTGGCCCACTCCGGCTCCATCGGGTTGGCGGTGCCCATGAGGAAGACGTTCTCGCCGAGTCCGAGCTTGTCGATCTGCCGGGCGAGCGCCTGCTTCACGTTGCCGAAGTGGTCGCCCGTGCCGTAGATCCGGAGCTTCCAGTCCGGGTGCGCCGCGGCCACCTCGGCGAAGGCCTCGACCAGCACGTCGTACCGCTTGACGGGGGTCAGCCGGCCCGCCGCGACGACGACCTTCGAGGCGGGGTCGGCGGGCGGGACGCTCGGCGCGGGCACGCTGTTGGGCACCGCGTCGATCCGTACGCCGGGCAGCCGCAGCCGGGCGCGGTAGGAGCGGGCGTCGGCCTCGGTGACCGTGGTGACGGCGTCGAGGACCGCGTACCGGTGGGCGATCTCACGGCGCAGCCGGTAGGTGTGGCCGTCCAGGATCAGGTGTTCCTGGCCGACGAGGACCGGGCCGCGGCGGGTCTGCCGCGCGAGGTGGACGTTGAGGCCGGGGCGGGTCGACACCACCACGTCGGCCTCGACGGACGCCAGATGGGCGCCGATCCGGGCGTCGGTGAGCGCGCTGTACTGCTTCCACCGGCCGTCGCCGCGCGGAAAGACCCTGGCCGGCCGGGAGATGTCGGGGTGCTCGCCGTCGTAGTCGGGGCTGTCCTTGCGCAGGTCCACGAGGTGACGCAGGGTCACACCGTCGGGGACGCTCAGGATCGGCGCGTTCCGGTGCCGGAAGACGGAGACGATCTCCACGTCGTGACGCTCGGCGAGGGCCTGGGCCAGGGTGAACGTCGTCCGGATGGTTCCGCCGATGTGGTAGGCGTTGTGAAGCAGAAACGAGATGCGCATCGGGCTGGCGGTTCCCCCCGGTCAATTGGTCGGTCGCTGGCGACTGTACGCCCTGACCTCGTCCGGTTCACGGCCGGTGGCTCAGGGCCGGTAGCCGAGTTGGGGGACGGTGGCGCAGTTCGTGTTCATGTCGCCCTGGCTGACCCATCCCCGTCCGTCCTGCCAACGGGCCACGGACAGACAGGTGTCACGGGTCTTCGGCGGTTCGGCGAGCTTCTCGAAGCGTACGGGCAGCAGCAGTCCGCGGGCGGTGTACGGCTCCGGCCGGTTGAGGAACTCCTCGACGCAGGCGCGGCTGAGCCGGTCCCCGCACGAGAGCGCCGCGTCCGTGAACCACATGGCGGCCGCCCAGCCCTCCAACTGCCACTGGGAAAGCGGGCGATCGCCCATCGCCGCCCGGAACTCCCGGACGGCCGGCTGCCCGGTGTCCTCGTAGTTCCGGCTGGAGCCGGTGGCGAAGAGCGAGGCCCGGCAGCCGGGTGAGTCGGCGTAGTCGCGCGGCACGGTCGCGTTCCAGTTCTGGACGTTGGTCACCTTGGCGGTGACCTTGACGCCGAGCTCCTCCATCGCCGCGCAGAGCCGGGCGTTGCCGTGGGTGTCCATGGCGTCGAAGACGAGGTCGGCGCCCTGGGCCCGCAGATCGGCCGCGACGGCACGGAAGTTGGGCAGGGCGAAGTCGACCTGCTCCTCGACGACCCGGTAGCCCTCGGCCCGCAGCCCGTCGGAGATCAGCCGGGCGTACGCGGTCGAAGCGGCCTGGTTGTAGGCGACGACCGCGGCGGTACGGGCGCCGTGCTCGCGTGCGAACCAGCGGTAGACCTCGGTCCCGCCGTACAGGACCCCGCCCCAGCCGGGCGCCGCGCCGGTGCGCGGGGCCAGGCTGCCGTAGATCCCGTACAGATGCGGATAGGTGTCGTACGCCGGGGTGAGCGGCTGTCCCCCGATGTCGGGAACGCCGGCCCTGGCGACCAGTGGGGCCCCGGCGTAGTCGAGGGCGGTGGTGGCGACCAGGGCGAACACCTTCTGCTCGTCGATCAGCCGGTGCACGCACTCGTTGTTGCCGACGCCGCTGCCGCCGTCGTCGCAGGTGACGACCTCGACCCGGCGTCCGTTCAGCCCTCCGCGGGCGTTGAGGGCGTCGAACCAGGCGCGGGCTCCGTCGCGCGGGCCGGAGAACGCGTCGCCGCCGACGGGGCTGGTGGCGCTGGTGATGATGCCGATCTTGAGCGGCTCACCGCCGGAGGGGAAAGTGGCGGTGGGCCGCGTCTCGAACGCGCGCTCCGGGAGCCGGCTGCCGCACGCCGTGGTCAGGGCGAGCAGCGCGGCCAGGAGCAGCGCCCCTGTCCACTCAGCAACCCGGAACGGTCGCACCGCTGAGCTGTGCCAGGCCGCACAGGGTCTTCAGGGACACCTTCCAGGTGTCCTCCTGGAAGACGGACGTGCCCCGGGAGTCGGGCACGGCCGGGGCCCCGGAGACCAGCAGGTCGTAGGTCACGTTCGCGTCGTTCGGCGAGGTGAACTCGATCCCCTTGACCTTCGCCGTGGCCGCGGACGCGGCCTGGTTGCCCAGGAGGGCTTCGAGGGCCGGCCGCATCTGCTCGCCGTTCTCCAGCAGCTCCGCCCGCTCCGCCACCGGGGTGTCGGGGTCGAAGAAGGTGGTCCAGTTCTCGGTGATCTCCGCCCGGGCGGCGGCCGGGTCGTCCGGTTCGGTGGCGGCCGTCTCGGTCGCCGGGGCGGCCGAGTCGCCGTCGTCGCTCCCGCAGCCCGCGAGGACGGGCCCGGCCACCAGAACCGAGGCGGCCGCCAGGGCGGCGATACGAGAGCGGGAGCGTCCACCGCGTCGCTTGAGAACCATCTGGCTCACCACCGGGTGTCCGTCGGGGCCGAGCGGCCCGATGATTCCAGGGTGAGCCGGTTCCGGGCATAGTGCAAGGAAGGGAACATCAGGGGCGAGTCGGTCGGGGGGCTGAGGTGAGGGAGGTCCCGTGCCGGCATCCCGGGGACTGCTGTGGGCCGGTGTCGCGGCGGCGGCTGGGGGCGCGGTGCTCTGCGTCCTGGGCTGGTACGGCATCTCCGGCGAGCGCTTCGCGGAGCGGCAGCTGCCCTATCTCGCCTCGTGCACGGTGCCGGGAGCGGCACTGATCGTGGCCGGGGCGGTGCTCGTCGGGGCGGCGGGCCGGCTTCCGGTGCGCAGGCCCACGCCTGCCGCCGGGACCCCGGAGGACACGGCCCCGCCCTCCTCGGACGAGCCCCCGGTCCGGGTACCGGGCGGGACGCTCGCCCACCGGCCCGACTGCCCGCTGGTGGCGGGCCGGGCGGATGCCGAACCGGCGGGGGACGCCGAGCTCGGCGCCTGTCCGGTGTGTGAGCCGTGGCCTCGCTGACGTACGACCTCACCCTCGCCGGACTGGCGGTCGGCAGCGCCGCCGCGCTCACCGGCATCGGGCTGATCGTCACGTACCGCGCGACCGGCGTGCTCAACCTGGCGCACGGGGCGATCGCCATGGTCTGCGCGTACGTCCTGCGGCAGCTGGTGGTCGAGTGGGGCTGGCCGCTGTCCCTGGGCGCGCTGGTGACGCTGGTCGTGGTCGCGCCCGGGATCGGCCTGGTCCTCGACCGGGCCGTGTTCCGGCCGCTGGCGCTCCTCGGCTCCAACCCGGCGCAGACCCTGGTGGCCTCCATCGGCGTCTTCGTCCTGCTGGTGGGCGGCGCGGCCCTGGTGTGGGGCACCGGGGCGCGCGCGGACGCGCCGGTGCTGCTCGGCGACGACCCGTGGACGCAGCTCGCTGCTGTGGTCCTGCTGGCCGTGGCGGTGGGGGCGGTGAATCGGTGGACCCGGTTCGGGCGGGAGCTGCGGGCGGTGGTGGACAACCGGCCGCTGGCGATGCTGGGCGGGATCGACGCGGACCGGGTGTCGGCGGCGGGATGGGCGTTCGGCGCGTTCACGGCGGGTCTGACGGGGGTGCTGCTCGCCCCGTACGTACGGCTCGACCCCTACGGGATGCCGCTTCTCGTCGTCGAGGTGATCGCGGTCGCGGTGGTGGCCCGGATGCGGAGCCTGCCGGTCGCGGTGGTGACGGCCCTGGCGCTCGGGGTGGCGCAGGCGCAGCTGACCCGTCTCCACCCGGAGGGGTGGGCGGGGCCGCTGGTGCAGGCGGTGGGGGCGAACCTGTTCGTGCTCGCCCTCCTTGTGGCCGCGCTGGTCCTGCCGGGGGTCGGGGGGCGCGGCCAGGACGCGCTGCCGCCGCCGGCCGTCGAGCCCCGGACCCCGCGGGGGGTGTGGCTCACGGTCGGCGTGCTCTTCCTGCTCCCCCTGGGCCTGGCCGGTACGGATCTGCACACGGCGATCCAGGTCCCGGCGCTCGCGATCGTGCTGCTCTCCCTGGTGGTGGTGACGGGCCGGGGCGGGCAGATCGCGCTCGGGCAGGCGGCGTACGCGGGTCTGGGCGCGTTGTTCACGGCGCTGCTCGCGGCGGGCGGCCTGCCGGAGCTGCCGGCGCTCGGGCTGGCCGTGGTCGTCGTGGCCGCGCTGGGCCTGGTCACGGGCTGGCCGGCCATCCGTCGGCACGGCCTCGCGCTGGCGCTCGCGACGCTGGCGGTCGGGGTGGCGGTGAGCCGGTTCGTCTTCGCGCAGCCGTACGCCACGGCCGGCCTGGAGCTCGGGCGCCCGGCGGGCTTCACCGACGACCGCCTTTTCTACGCCCTGGAGCTCGTCGTCCTGGCCGGCTGCCTCGTCCTGGTCGCCGCCCTGCGCCGGGGCCGCACGGGCCGGGCGCTCGCCGCCCTGCGCGACCACGAGGCGGGCGCGGAGGCGTCCGGGGTGCGGGTGGGCCTGCTCAAGATCCTGGCCTTCGTCCTGGGCGCGGCCCTGGCGGCCCTGGGCGGCGGCCTCCTGGGCATGGGCCTGCGCGCCTTCGACCCGGAGGCCTACGACCCGGTCCGCGGCCTCCTCTGGTTCGCCGCGATCATCGTCCTGGGCGCCGACAGCCTCCTCTCCCCGCTGGCCGCGGCGGCCCTCCTGGTCGGCCTGGACGCGGGCACGAGGGGCGGCGTGGCAGCGGCCGCGATCGGTGTCCTGGCCGCCCTGACGGGCCGCATCCCGCCCCTGACGTCCTGGCTGCCCACCCGCCGGGCACCGGCCCCCGCCACCCACGCGCCACGGCCCACCGGTGGCCCCGCGCGGACGCCGACAGCCCCCGCCGACGCGGTACGACCCACGGGTGGCCCCACGCGAGCACCGGCACCCGCCACCGGCGCGCCACGACCCACCGGTGCCCCCGCGCCTTCCCCGCCCAGCGGTACGCGCGGGGGGAACACCGGGCCGGACGGAGTCCGGCCGCGCCCCCGCCGGCCGGCACCGGCCCCGGCCCCGGCGCGGCTCCGGGCACATCGCCTCACCCTCACCTACCCCGGCGGCCTCACCGCCCTCACCGACGTCACCGTCGCCCTCGCCCCCGGCCGCGTCACCGCCCTCGTCGGCCCCAACGGCGCCGGCAAGAGCACCTTCTTCGACTGCCTCGCCGGCACCCTGCGGCCCACCGACGGCCGGGTCACCCTCGACGGCGCCGACATCACCGCCCGCCCCGCCCACGCCCGCACCCGTCTCGGCGTCGCCCGTTCGTTCCAGCAGCTCGCGGTCTTCCCCTCCCTCACCGTCGAGGACAACGTCCGCCTCGGCGCCGAGCAGGGCCACGTCCACTCCCCCGCCACCGCCGAACAGGCCCTCCGCCTCCTCGGCCTCTCCGGCCCCGTCCGCCACCACCCCGCCGCCGACCTCCCCACCGGCACCCTCCGCCGGGTGGAGCTGGCCCGCGCCCTCGCCGGCGGACCGCACACCCTGCTCCTCGACGAGCCCTCCGCCGGACTGGACGCCGCGGAGACCGCCGCCCTCGTCCGGATCCTCGCCGCCCTCGCCGCCGACGGCCTCGCCGTCCTCCTCGTCGAGCACGACCCGGACCTCGTCGCCGGCGTCGCCCACACCGTCCACACCATGGAAGGAGGCCGGATCGTGTCATGAGCGTCGAGATCGCCCTGCGCGCCGCCCGCGTCCGCTACGGCCCCCTGGAGGCCCTGCACGGCCTCGACCTGCCCGTCCCGTCCGCGACCGTCACCGTCCTCGTCGGCCGCAACGGCTCCGGCCGCACGACCGCCCTGCGCGCCCTCGCCGGCACCGTGCCCCTGGCCTCCGGCCGGGTCGTGTGGGGCGGCGCGGACGTGACCCGCCTCCACGCCCACGCCCGGGCACGGCGCGGACTGTGCTTCGTACCGGATCTCCGGGCGGTGTACGCGACGCTCACCGTCGCCGAGAACCTGGACCTCGCCCCCGGGGACCGGGAGCGGGCCCTGGCGGCCTACCCCGAACTGGTGCCCCTGCTCGCGCGCCCGGCCGGCACCCTCTCCGGCGGCGAGCGCCGGATGCTCGCGCTCTCCCGGGCCCTGCGGACGCCCGCCCGCGTGGTCCTGGTCGACGAGCCGTCCCTCGGCATGTCGCCCGCGGTCTCCTCGCGTACGTACGGGCTGCTCGCCGCCCTCGCCCGCCAGGGCGCCGCCGTCGTCCTCGCCGAGCAGCGGCCCCCGCCCGGGCTGCCGCCCGGCACGCTGCTGCACGAACTGCGCCGCGGCTCCCTCGCGTTCAGCGGGGAGGCCGCCGAGTTCACCGCAGGGCGGTGAGCGGTGAGATTCGCAGCATCGTTCCGACGAGGAGCCGGTCCGGATCGGCCCCCACGGCGCTCCGGTTCGCCTGGTACAGCGCCTGCCAGCCGCCCGCGATCCCGAACCGCCGGGCGACCGAGCTGAGGGTGTCGCCCGGCTGGACCACGTGCGCCCGCCCGCTCAGTCCGTACCGCTTGGAGCAGACCGGCCAGGCCCCCCACCCCTGCGTGCGCAGGACCGCCTCCGCGACCGTGATCTGCTGCGGGCGGGTCGCCAGGTCGGCCCGCTTCGCGTAGCGCAGCCCGCCGTGCTCCTCCCAGGTCGGCTGCCAGAACTGGAGGCCGCCGTAGAAGCCGTTCCCGGTGTTGATGTGCCAGCGGCCGCCGCTCTCGCACTCGGCGACGCAGCCCCACGGCCACTGGTCCGTGGCACAGGCGTAGGCGGGGAGGGAGGCGGGCCGGACCGGCTCGTGCGCCGCCCGCGCCTGGGCCGGTGCCGGAACGAGGGCCATCAGCGCCGCGGCGGACGCACCGGCCGCCCACAATCTGATCTTCGACATCGCGGCAGGCTAGGCAGTGGACGGGCGCCCGCTGCCGTGCCGCGCGGGAGGAGCCGCATCACCCACCCGGTCGGAGTCACACAAGTTGCCGGACCCGAACGCGTGACCCCGGCCGAGCCTTCCCCGTTGAACTCGTCATGAGACGAGCCGGGAACCGCCCGGCGTCGCACGTACCGAGTCCAGGGAGCCCCCCGTGCCGCGCATGCTCGACGTCAGCGAGGACGTACGCGCCGAGATCGGCGACGAAGAAGCGGACCGGCTGCTCGCCGGCGACAACGCCCCGGGCAGCTACGACTGCACCTCCTGCCGCACGCCGGGCGACTCCGACCAGGAGCGCACGAGCACGGTGCTGTTCGTCGGCGAGGAGACCGCCGTCCTGGCGTTCGCCCACGCCAGCTGCATCCCGTCCCAGGTGGTCAAGGTCGCCGAGGAGCAGCTCCAGGGCGCCGTCCGCTCCATCGCGGCGACGGACGCGGCGGACGAACTGAGCGCCGCCCACCCCGAGCAGGCGGTGCTGGGTGTCACCAGCGGACTCGTCCTGATCGAGGGCGAGCTGCACCCGGCCCTGGTCGTCGAACCGACCGCGCCGGTCGCCCGCCCGGGCTCGGACGGGCTGAGCGACGAGTTCCTGCCGCTCCTGATCGAGCAGGGCTTCCAGCCGATC
This sequence comes from Streptomyces sp. Je 1-79, assembly GCF_025195125.1. Lineage (GTDB taxonomy): Bacteria > Actinomycetota > Actinomycetes > Streptomycetales > Streptomycetaceae > Streptomyces. Next base: position 42,856 of record NZ_JAMGSL010000018.1, on the reverse strand, counting down.
GCCGACGTGAACCAGAGGCCGGGCACCCTCCCCGGCTGGTCCGTGCTCGTGGCCATGGGCCAGCTGCACTCCGTGCTCCAGCCCGGCACGGGCGGCAGCGGCCAGGCCGCCTGGTGGCAGGCGCACCAGCCGCTCCAGGTCACCGAGGGCTGGCGCGCGGCGGCCAACAAGTCGCACACGGTCCTGGTCTTCGCCGCCCCGGTCGGGTCGATCGGCCAGCAGCCGCGCGAGGACCTGCTGCGGGACGCCCTGGAGAAGGCCGCGGTCAACGGCCGGCTGGTCGCCGCCGCGATGCCGCTGGCGGGCACGTGACGGAGCACGGGCGGGCCGGAACGGAGCCGCGGTACGTCCGCGTCGGTCCGGCCGTCCCCCGGCCCCGGCGGCCGTCTCTTTCCGAGAGCCGCCCGCATCCGACGGAGGGCGGGGTCGTTGGCACGTACGTGCACACTTACGACCCACCCCGCCAGCCCTATCCGAGTCCGATCCCGTCCATGCGTCCGGCGCAGGACGTCGCGGCAGGCGAGTCGACCACGCCGATCTACGACGCGCTGTACTCGGAGTACCGCCGGTCCTTCCGCACTCTCCCGGGTGATCGCAGCGGCGAGGAGGATCTGGCCTTCCGGGCCTTCGGGACGCCGGTGGGCACGGGTCTGTACGGAAGCCACGGACACCGGCACACGGCGCATCCGGTGGCGTGGTCGGCGCAGCACCACGTTCCGGCGGCTCTCCCGGCCGCCCTTCCGCCGGGACCACGCAGAGGGCTGTAGGACCCGCGGAACACGCGTGAACGGCCGAGGGCCGGGGCTCACCGCCCCGGCCCTCGGCCGTTGTCACGTTCCGGACGACGTCCTCGGAACTACTTCTTGCGGCCGCGCTTCTCGCGGACCCGGACCGAGATGTGGATCGGCGTGCCGTCGAAGCCGAACTCCTCGCGCAGCCGGCGCTCGACGAAGCGGCGGTAGCCGGCCTCCAGGAAGCCGGAGGCGAAGAGCACGAACCGGGGCGGCTTGGTGCCCGCCTGCGTACCGAACAGGATGCGGGGCTGCTTGCCGCCGCGGACCGGGTGCGGGTGGGCGGCGACCAGCTCGCCGAGGAAGGCGTTCAGCCGGCCCGTGGGGACACGGGTCTCCCAGCCGGCGAGCGCGGTCTCGATGGCCGGGACGAGCCGGTCCATGTGACGGCCGGTCTTGGCGGAGACGTTGACCCGGGGAGCCCACGCGACCTGCTGCATCTCGGTCTCGATCTCGCGCTCCAGGTAGTAGCGCCGCTCCTCGTCGAGCTCGTCCCACTTGTTGTACGCGATGACGAGCGCACGGCCCGACTCGACGGCCATCGTGATGATGCGCTGGTCCTGGACCGAGATGTTGTCGGTGGTGTCGATGAGGACGACCGCGACCTCGGCCTTCTCGACCGCGGCGGCGGTGCGCAGGGAGGCGTAGTAGTCCGCGCCCTCCTGGAGGTGGACCTTCTTGCGGATACCGGCGGTGTCCACGAACTTCCAGGTCTTGCCGCCGAGCTCGATCAGCTCGTCGACCGGGTCGCGGGTGGTGCCCGCGAGCTCGTTGACGACGACGCGGTCCTCCTTGGCGACCTTGTTCAGGAGGGAGGACTTGCCGACGTTCGGGCGGCCGATCAGGGCGATCCGGCGCGGGCCGCCGATCGCGGTGCCGAAGGTCTGCGCGGGGGCCTCGGGCAGGGCCTCCAGGACGGCGTCGAGCATGTCGCCCGTGCCGCGGCCGTGCAGCGAGGAGACGGGGTACGGCTCGCCGAGGCCCAGCGACCACAGGGCGGTGGCGTCGGCCTCGCCGGAGGGGCCGTCGACCTTGTTGGCACAGAGCACGACGGGCTTGCCGGCGCGGCGCAGCAGCTTGACGACGGCCTCGTCGGTGTCGGTGGCGCCGACCGTGGCGTCCACGACGAAGACACACGCGTCGGCGGCCTCGATGGCGTACTCGGCCTGGGCGGCGACGGAGGCGTCGATGCCGAGCACGTCCTGCTCCCAGCCGCCGGTGTCGACGACCTTGAAGCGGCGGCCGGCCCACTCGGCCTCGTAGGTGACGCGGTCGCGGGTGACGCCGGGCTTGTCCTCGACGACGGCCTCGCGACGGCCGATGATCCGGTTCACCAGGGTCGACTTGCCGACATTGGGGCGGCCGACGACGGCGAGCACGGGGAGCGGGCCGTGCCCTGCCTCCTCGATCGCGCCTTCGACCTCCTCGATGTCGAAGCCCTCTTCCGCGGCGAGCTCCATGAACTCCGCGTACTCGGCGTCGCCAAGTGCCCCGTGGTCGTGCTGGTCGTTCATGAAGTCCGTTCCTTGATCATTCGTGGTCGGTGGGTCCCCGAGCCCCGGGGCCCACTACTCAGAGTCTCGCTCAGCGCCCGGTGAGGCGCCTGGCGTCCTTCAGGTGGGCGGTCAGCCGCTCCTGAATACGTACGGTGGCGTCGTCCAACGCCTTGCGGGTGCGCCGGCCGCTGCCGTCCCCGGCCTCGAAGGCCTCGCCGAAGACGACGTCGACACGGCTGCGCAGCGGGGGCAGTGCCTTGACCAACCGTCCGCGGCGCTGGGAACTTCCCAGAACGGCCACCGGGACGATCGGCGCCCCGCTGCGGACGGCGAAGTAGGCGAGGCCGGCGCGCAGGGAGGCGAAGTCGCCCTCGCCGCGGGTGCCCTCGGGGAAGATCCCGAGGACGCCGCCGTTCTCCAGGACCGCGAGGGCGTTGCCTATCGCCTTGCGGTCGGTGCTGTCCCGGTCGACCTTGAGCTGCCCGATGCCCTCCAGGAAGGGCCCGAGGGGCCCGACGAAGGCTTCCTTCTTGATGAGGAAGTGCACCGGGCGGGGGGCCGTGCCCATGAGCATGGGGCCGTCGATGTTGTGCGCGTGGTTGACGGCGAAGATGACGGGTCCGGCGGCCGGCACCCGCCAGGCGCCGAGGACGCGCGGTCTCCACAGGCCGTACATCAGCCCGATGCCGATCCCGCGCCCGACGGCGGCACCCTTCGCGGAGGGTTCGGTCACTGCGCGGCCGCCCTCTTCTCCGTGCTGTCGGCCGCGCTCCGCCGGTCCTCGACCAGCGTCACGACGCATTCGACGACCTGGTCGAGCGTGAGGTCGGTGGTGTCGACCTCGACGGCGTCGTCGGCCTTGGCGAGCGGGGAGGTCTTACGGCTGGAGTCGGCCGCGTCCCGCTTGATCAGGGCCTGCTGGGTGGCGGCCACGTCGACGCCCTTGAGCTCGCCGGAGCGGCGGGCGGCGCGGGCCTCGGGGGACGCGGTGAGGAAGATCTTGAGGTCGGCGTCCGGCAGGACCGTGGTGCCGATGTCACGGCCCTCGACGACGATGCCGCCCTTCGCCTCCTTGGCGATGGACCGCTGCAGCTCGGTGATACGGGCCCGCACCTCGGGAACGGCGCTGACGGCGCTGACCTTGGAGGTGACCTCCTCGGTACGGATCGGCCCGGCGGCGTCGGCGCCGTCGACGGTGATCGTCGGCCGGGCCGGGTCGGTGCCGGAGACGATGAACGGCTTGGCGGCGGCGTTGGCGACGGCCTCGGCGTCGTCGACGTCGACACCGTTGCTGATCATCCACCACGTGATCGCCCGGTACTGCGCGCCGGTGTCCAGGTAGCTCAGCCCCAGCGTGGCGGCGACCGCCTTCGAGGTGCTCGACTTGCCCGTGCCGGAGGGCCCGTCGATGGCGACGATCACGGTTTCCACGGTGGGGAACACCTTCCTGGGGTGAGCGGTGCGGCCTCGCGGACATGCGCGGCCTACACAAGGTTACCGAGTCCCAGGAACCCATTCGGCCGAGCGGTCGCGGACCGGGGCGGGCGGAGCCCCCGCCGGGGGGTGGTGTGAGGAAGGGCGGGCGCATCCGCCCCTCCCGTCACCGTCACCCCGTCCTGAGCGCCCAGCCCCTCTCCCTGAGGGCCGCGCCGAGGGTGGGCGCCGCCGAGGGCTCCACCATCAGCTGGACCAGACCCGCCTGCTGGCCGGTCGCGTGCTCGATGCGGACGTCCTCGATGTTGACGCCCGCCCGGCCGGCGTCCGCGAAGATCCGGGCCAGCTCGCCGGGCTGGTCGCTGATGAGGACGGCGACGGTCTCGTACTGCGCCGGAGCCGCGCCGTGCTTGCCCGGGACCCGCGCGCGCCCCGCGTTGCCGCGGCGCAGGACGTCCTCGACGCCGCTGGTGCCCTCCCGGCGCTTGTCCTCGTCCGCGGACTGGAGCGAGCGGAGCGCCCGGACCGTCTCGTCGAGGTCCGCCGCGACGCCGGAGAGGATGTCGGCGACCGGACCGGGGTTCGCCGACAGGATCTCGACCCACATGCGGGGGTCGGAGGCGGCGATCCGGGTGACGTCACGGATGCCCTGGCCGCACAGCCGTACCGCCGTCTCGTCCGCCTCCTCCAGGCGGGCGGCGACCATCGAGGAGACGAGCTGCGGGGTGTGCGAGACGAGCGCGACCGCGCGGTCGTGGGCGTCCGCGTCCATGACGACCGGGACGGCGCGGCAGAGCGCGACCAGCTCCAGGGCCAGGTTCAGGACCTCGGTGTCGGTGTCGCGGGTCGGCGTGAGGACCCACGGCCGCCCCTCGAAGAGGTCCGCGCTGCCCGCCAGCGGCCCGGAGCGCTCCTTGCCGGACATCGGGTGCGTCCCGATGTAGGCGGTGAGGTCGAGCCCCAGCCCCTCCAGCTCCCGCTTCGGGCCGCCCTTGACGCTCGCCACGTCCAGGTAGCCGCGCGCGACGCCCTCCCGCATCGCCGCGGCCAGCGTGGTGGCCACGTGCGCCGGGGGTACGGCGACGATCGCGAGGTCGACGGGCCCCTCGGGCGCCTCGTCCGTCCCGGCGCCGAGCGCCGCCGCCGTACGCGCGCGGGCGGGGTCGTGGTCGCGGAGGTGGACGGTGATGCCGCGCCCGGCGAGCGCGAGGGCCGCCGAGGTGCCGATCAGGCCGGTTCCGATGACGAGGGCGGTTCTCACTGGGCGATGTCCTTGCGCAGGGCGGCCGCGGCACCGAGGTACACGTGCGCGATCGCGGACTTGGGCAGCTCCGACTCGACGTGTGCGAGGAGGCGTACGACCCTCGGCATGGCACCCTCGATGTCCAGCTCCTGTGCGCAGATCAGCGGCACGTCGACGATGCCGATCCGGCGGGCGGCCGCGGCCGGGAAGTCGCTGTGCAGATCGGGCGTCGCGGTGAACCAGATGCTGATCAGGTCGTCGGCGGTGAGCCCGTTGCGCTCCAGGACGGCGGTGAGCAGCTCCTCGACCTGCTCGTGCATGTGTCCGGCGTCGTCCCGTTCCAGCTGGACGGCGCCTCGGACCGCTCGTACCGCCACGTCATGCTCCTTGTCCGACCTGCGAATCCTTCGAAAGTGCTCGGATCAGCCTAGTCAGCCGTGCGGACACGCCGTCGCGGCGACCGCCCTCCGAGACGAGGGCGGCCGCCGCACGTGGCTCGGGTCACAGGTTCTGCTTGCGGATGAGGTCCTCGAGGGATTCCGTGGGCACCTGTCCGGCGGGGGTCAGCTTGTCCACGGCCTGCGGCAGGACCTGGGCGATCTGGTCGGCGGCCTCGGTCGTGCTGACACCGGCGTCGGCCGCGACCTGTTGCAGGGTCGAGTCCGGCAGGGCCTGGGCGATCTGCTCACCGCTGACGGGCTGGTTCTGACCGGCGCCGATCCAGGACTGGGCCTGGTCGGCGAGGCCCGACCTGGTCAGCATGTCCATCAGACCGCCGAGGGGGTTGCCGCCGTCGGCGCCGCCCTTGCCGGCCATCAGCGCGCCGAGCAGCGAGCCGAGGATGTTCCCGCCGCTGCCGCCCTGCCCGCCTGCGGGGCCTCCGAGGAGACCTCCGAGGAGGCTGCCGAGATCGTTTCCTGCCATCGTCCTGCCTTTCGTCCGGTACGGAACACGGTCAATGTCACCCAGTCCGGACCGTGCCGCCACTCGGCGTATCCGGCGGTCACGGGAGACGCGGTAGAACTGTCGGCATGCTGCTGCACGTGGTACCGCTGGACGAATGGTCCGCCGATCCCGACCGCCCCTACGCCCCGCCCACCCTGGCCTCCGAGGGATTCGTCCACTGCTCCCCGGACGAGACGGCGGCGCTGACCGTCGCGGACGCCCACTACCGGGATGTGCCCGGTCCGCTCCTGGTGCTGGTCCTCGACGAGACCCGGCTCAGCGCCGAGGTGCGCTGGGAGGGGTCGGAGGACGTGCTCTTCCCGCACGTCTACGGGCCGGTCGAGAGGGCGGCCGTGACCGCGGTGCTGGAGGTGCGCCGGGACTCCGACGGCCGTGCGAGGGAGCTGACGCCCTGGGTCTAGGCGTGTTGCGGACCTCGGCCCGGGCGCGCGACCAAGCTGTACGGCATGACTCCAGAGACCACGCCCCGCCGTACCGTGCTGCTGGCCGGTGCGGGTTCCGTCGCCGCCCTGACCGCCGGCTGCGGCTCCGACGGCGACTCGGACGGCGGTACGACCACCACCCCGGCGGCCACGGACACCGGCACGGACACCGACACGACGTCGGAGCCGGAGGCCTCCGAGGCCTCGGAGCCCGGCGGGGAGGAACTCACCGAGACGGCCGACATCCCGGTCGGCGGCGGCACGATCTTCAAGGAGGAGAAGATCGTCGTCACCCAGCCGACGGCCGGCGACTTCAAGGCGTTCTCGGCGATCTGCACCCACCAGGGCTGCATCGTCGCCAAGGTCGAGAACGGCACGATCGACTGCGCCTGTCACGGCTCCAAGTTCCGTATCACGGACGGCTCGGTGGTCAACGGACCGGCCACGCGCCCGCTGCCGGCCGAGCAGATCACCGTGTCGGGGGAGTCGATCACCCTCGCGTAGCCTGGCCCGCATGACTTCGGCAGACCTGGTGCGCGACCACACGATCTACTCCTGTGTCATGGGGTCGCGCGCCTTCGGTCTGGAGACCGAGGACAGCGACACCGACCGCCGGGGCGTCTTCCTCGCCCCGACGCCGCTCTTCTGGCGTTTCGACAAGCCGCCGGCGCATGTGGAGGGACCCTCGCAGGAGCAGTTCAGCTGGGAGCTGGAACGGTTCTGCGAGCTGGCGCTGCGCGCGAACCCGAACGTCCTGGAGTGTCTGCACTCCCCAGTCGTCGAGCACATCGACGACACCGGCCGCGAACTGGTCGCGCTGCGCGGGGCCTTCCTCTCCCGCCAGGCGCACCAGACCTTCGTCCGGTACGCCGGCGGGCAGCGCAGGAAGCTCGACGCGGACGTCCGCCAGTACGGTCATCCGCGCTGGAAGCACGCGATGCATCTGCTGCGGCTGCTGATGAGCTGCCGCGACCTGCTGCGCACCGGCGAGCTGACCATCCACGTCGGCACCGACCGGGACCGCCTCCTGGCGGTGAAGCGCGGGGAGGTCCCCTGGGCGGAGGTCGAGTCCTGGATGACCCGCCTCACCGAGGAGGCGGACGCGGCGGCCGCCGGCTCCCCGCTGCCGGGCGCCCCCGACCACGCCCGCGTCGAGGACTTCCTGATCCGCGCCCGCCGCGCGTCAGCCTTGCGCGCCCTGTAGCCGGACCCGCACGACGAAGTCGTCCAGGGCCTCCAGCGCCCCCGGGGCCTCCCCGAGCGCCGTCGTCGCCTGCGCGGCGTCCAGCACCCCGTGCAGCGCCTCCACGTCCTCCCGGACGCGCCCGAGGTCCACCGCGGCCCGCCCGTGCTCGGCCGCCGCCTTCGCCTCGATCAGCTCCCCGACGTACGCGGGGGCCTCGGCGACCTCTCCGACGAGCGTGGGCAGATGGGCCTGGACCTCGCCGGAGCGCATCAGATGGATGCCGGTGAGCAGCGCCCGGAGGGTGTAGAGCAGGGGCTTCAGCTCCTCGGTCTTCTCGAAGAGGCGCCACTGCGTCCCCGCGAACCCCCGGTAGTGGTGCGCGTGGTGGCCGGTGAGCACGCGCGGCGCCAGGGAGACCAGCTCGGCGTGGGCGTCGGAGGTGTGGACGACCAGCGGGGAGAGCAGCTGCTCCAGCACGTAGCCGTTGCGGCGCAGCATCAGCCGGACGAACTTGCGCACGTCGTGCGTGACGAGGTCCATCTCCACGCCGTCCCGGTCCCACATCCTGCTGCGCGTCTCCTCGGGCTCGCGCAGCCCGATCAGCCCCTCCACCGGCAGCCGGTGGGCGCCGCGCAGGTCCACGTCCGAGTCCCGCGACGGGAATCCGTACAGATGGGCGCCCGAGACGGTGGCGAAGACCAGGGGATCGGGCTGCTCCGCGACGACGGCGGAGAGGTCGACTTCGGGTACGAGAGTGACGGTCATGGCCACAGCTTCCCAGGGTGCGCTCACGCGTCCCAGAGGGCGCCGAGGGTCAGGAGTTCACTGCGGTACTCGATCCGCTCCTCCCACTCCTTCGGCCACGCGCCGGCGCCGAGGTGGGCGCCCGCGAAGGCGCCCGCGAGACAGGCGATCGAGTCCGAGTCGCCGCGGGTGCAGGCGGCGCGGCGCAGGGCCGTGACGGGGTCCTCGGGAAAGAGCAGGAAGCAGAGGAGGCCGGTGGCGAGGGCCTCTTCGGCGATCCACCCGTCGCCGGTGTACGTGCAGGGGTCGAGCTCCGGGTCGGCCGTGCGCTGCACGGCGTCCAGCCTCTCCAGGACGGCCAGGCACTCGTCCCAGCCGCGCTCGGCGAAGTGCCGCGCCGAGGGGTCCTGGGAGCGGGTCCACAGGTCACCGAGCCAGGTCTCGCGGTACACGGATCGGTTCTCGTACGCGTACGAGCGCAGGTGCCCCACCAGGCCCGTCGGATCGACCCCCTGCGTCAGCAGGTACACCGCGCGGGCCGTCAGGTCGGAGGCGGCGAGGGCGGTGGGGTGGCCGTGGGTGAGGGCCGACTGGAGCTGGGCGGCGCCGGACCGCTGCTCCTCGCTCAGCCCGGGTACGAGGCCGAGGGGCGCGACGCGCATGTTGGCGCCGCAGCCCTTGGAGTGGATCTGGCTGGCGTCCTGCCAGGGGCGGTCGCTGTCGAGGAGCCGGCAGGCGACCAGGCAGGTCCTTCCCGGGGCGCGGTTGTTCTCCGGGGAGTGGTACCAGTCGACGAACTCCTCGCGGACCGGCCGGGCGAGCCGGAGCGGGGCGAGGACACCCCGGTCCATGGCGGTGCGGATGCCGCGTCCCAGGGCGAGGGTCATCTGCGTGTCGTCGGTGACCTGGGCCCGGTCCTTCTGCCGGCCCGGCAGCTCCATCTCCCGCCAGGGGCCGAACTTCGCCAGGATCGTCGGCACGTCGTTGAACTCGGTCGGGAAGCCGAGCGCGTCGCCGAGCGCCAGCCCGATCAGGGAGCCGGTGGCGGCCTGCTTGGTGATCGTCATGGGGTGGATCGTCCTTCCGGTCGCAGCAGCGGCGGGTGGAGGGCCGTGGCCTCGCCCGCCCGGTAGAGAGCGGCCGGTTTCCCCCGTCCGCCGGTGAGGCGCGGTGGCCCTTCCACGGCCTGGACGAAGCCGGGTGTGGCGAGGACCTTGCGCCGGAAGTTGGGGCGGTCGAGCTCGACGCCCCAGACCGTCTCGTACACCTGCCGCAGCTCGCCGATCGTGAACTCGGGCGGGCAGAAGGCGGTGGCGAGGCAGGTGTACTCGAGCCTGGCGCCGACCCGTTCGTGCGCGTCGGCGAGGATCCGGTCGTGGTCGAAGGCGAGGGGCCCGTACGCGCCCTGTGTCCCGTACGGCCTCCACCGCGCCCGCGCCGCGTCGCCGCCGCCGCGCGGCTCGGGCGCGTCGGGGACGAGGGCGGCGAAGGCGACCGAGACGACCCGCATCCTCGGATCGCGGTCCGGTTCGCTGTACGTCCGCAGTTGTTCGAGGTGGAGCCCGGCGACGGTGTCCCCGGACAGGCCGGTCTCCTCGGCCAGTTCGCGGCGTGCGGCGACCTCGGCGGACTCGCGGGGCAGGAGGAAGCCGCCGGGCAGCGCCCACGCCCCCGCGTACGGCTCCTGGCCGCGTTCGACGAGCAGGACGTGCAGGCGCTCCTCGCGGAGGGTGAAGACGGCGAGGTCGACGGTGACGGCGAACGGCTCGAAGGCGTACGGGTCGTAGCCCTCGGGGGCTTGGGGCGGGGTCATCGGCGCTCCGGCAGGGGATCGGCGAGGTCCCAGCCCTCGGCGAGCAGGGCGTCCACGGCGGCGACCGCCGCCGCGAGCCGCTCCTCGTGCGGCCCGGTGAGCACGGCCGCACGGCGGCCGGTGTGGGCGAGCTGGGTGTGGAAGCGGGCCGTCATCCAGGGCCGCAGGTGTTCCCCGTCCCGCAGCCCGTCGTCCTCGAAGGCGACGCCGCGGTGGTCGGTCAGGAGCCACAGGTGCTGCCGGCCTCGCGCGGCGATCTCGCCCGTGGCGGGGCTGGTGGTGCCCATGTACCGCTCGTGCCAGATGGTGGTGGCGAAGGCGTCGGTGTCGCAGAAGAGCACGGGTGAGCCGGTCCGCGCGGCCTCCTCCTCCCGCTCGGCCTGGCGCAGGGCGATGAGCGGGAAGTCCTCGGAGTGGAAGGTGACGTCCTCCCAGGTGGCGTCGGGGCGCCCGGCACGCAGCTCGGCGAGCTTGAGCTCGCTGAACTCGCGCCCGAACTCCGGTACCCAGCGGGTGCGGGCCCAGACGCCGCCCCTGGACCGGTAGTGGTCGGCCAGGGCGCGGGCCATGGTGGTGGTGCCGGTGGACTCGGCGCCGAGGACGACCACGCGCCGGGTGAGCGCGGCCCTCACCGGCGGTTCCAGGTAACCCCAGCAGCCGACGGGGTCCTTGCGGACGGCGGTGCCGGAGACGGGGAAGAGCGTACGGTCCGGGTCGACGCAGACCGACTCGGCGCCGAAGCGGCGGGCCAGCTCCTCGCCGTACGGCTCCGAGGTGAAGACGGCGTCGACCGGCTCGGGTACCGCGGCCCGGAAGACGGCCATGTGGGCGGCCCACACATCGGGATCGTGGAGGTCGACGGGGATCTCGTCGACGGCGCCCACGACCAGGGCGTCGGGGTGGATCTCCCGCATCCAGGCGACCCGGTCCTCCAGCGGCAGGCTCTCCACGGAGGAGGCGCAGACGAGGACGGTGAGGCGCTCGCAGCGGTCGCGGGCGGTGCGGACGAGATGGTGGTGGCCGGCGTGCGGCGGATAGAACTTGCCGAGGACCAGGCCGTGTCCGTAGGGCTTCATGCCGCCGCCTCCACCGGGATCGCGCGTCGCGCGGTGAGGTCCCGGTTCCAGTTCCGCAGGCCGAGGACGCAGAGAGCCATGAACCCTGCGTACAGCAGGGAGGTGAGGTACAGCTCCTTGTACGCGTACAGGGGGATGTACACGATGTCGGCGGCGATCCAGAGCCACCAGGACTCCAGCCGCTTCCGGCACTGCCCGTAGGTCGCCATGAGGGAGAGCGCGGTCGTCAGGGCGTCCCAGAAGGGGACGGTCGAGTCGGTGGCGCGGTCGAGCAGCAGGGTGAGGGCGAGGGTCCCCACCACCCCCGCCGTGAGCAGCCATGTCCACTCGGTGCGCGTGATGCGGCGCACCGGGAGGGTGTCGGAGCCTGGTCCACCCCCGTGGGTCCAGGTCCACCAGCCGTACACGGCGAGGGTGATGAAGACGATCTGAAGGCCGGCGTCCGCGTACAGCCCCGCCTGCGTGAAGAGCAGGACGAAGAACAGGTTGTTCGCGATGCCGACGGGCCAGTTGGCGAGGTGCTGGCGGGCGACCAGCCAGACGCAGAGCGCGCCGCTGCCGAAGCCGAGGACCTCGGTCCAGCTGACCGGGGTGTCCAGGACCGTGAACAGCGGCCGCTGCAGGGGTTCGAGCACGTGTGCGAGGCTCACGCCCGCCTCCTTAAGAGTCACGTTGACTATAAAGGGCGACGGGCCTCGGCCACAAGTACGAACGCGCACACGAAGAAGCCCGTGACCGCGGTGGAGCGGTCACGGGCTTCTTCGCGTGCGGCGACGGGGGTTACATGCCGACTTCCTTCATCAGCATGCCGACCTCGGTGTTGGTCAGGCGGCGGAGCCAGCCGGACTTCTGGTCGCCCAGGCCGATCGGGCCGAAGGCGGTGCGGACCAGCTTCTCGACCGGGAAGCCGGCCTCGGCCAGCATCCGGCGCACGATGTGCTTGCGGCCCTCGTGCAGCGTGACCTCGACCAGGTAGTTCTTGCCGATCTGCTCCACGACGCGGAAGTGGTCGGCGCGGGCGTAGCCGTCCTCCAGCTGGATGCCGTCCTTGAGCCGCTTGCCGACCTCACGCGGCAGCGGGCCCGTGATGGCGGCCAGGTAGGTCTTCTTCACGCCGTACTTCGGGTGCGTGAGGCGGTGGGCCAGCTCACCGTGGTTGGTGAGGAGGATGATGCCCTCGGTCTCGGTGTCGAGCCGGCCGACGTGGAAGAGCCGCGTCTCACGGTTGGTGACGTAGTCGCCGAGGCACTGGCGGCCGTCGGGGTCCTCCATGGTGGAGACGACACCGGCCGGCTTGTTCAGCGCGAAGAAGATGTGCGACTGGGTCGCGACCGTCAGGCCGTCGACCTTGATCTCGTCCTTCTCCGGGTCGACGCGCATGCCCTGTTCGAGCACGATCTCGCCGTTGACCTCGACCCTGGCCTGCTCGATCAACTCTTCGCACGCACGGCGCGAACCCATGCCGGCGCGGGCGAGCACCTTCTGCAGCCGCTCGCCCTCCTGCTCGGCGCCGGGGAAGGTCTTCGGGGTCTTGACCTCCGGCTTGTTCGCGTACCGCTCCCGGTTGCGCTCCTCGGTCCGGGCGTCGTACTCCCGCGAGCGCGCCGGGGCCGTACGGCCGCCCCCGCGCTGCGGGGACTGCTTCGGTCCGCCCTTGGCGCCACCGCGGGCGGCCGCGCCGCGGCCCCGCTTGGGGCCGTCGGAGGGGGCACCGGAGCCGCCCACGTCGTACTTGCGCTCCTCGGGGCGCGGATTGCGCGGGCGACCGCCCCCGCTGCCGCTGCCGCCGCCCTGCCGGTCGTCACGGCTGTTGCCGGCGCCCCGGTAATTGCCGCGGCCACCGCTGTTGCCACCACGGCTCCCGCCGTTGTTTCCGCTGTTCCTGCCGCTGCTGCTTCGCATCAAATGTCCGTCGTCTTGTCGTCTGCGTCTTCCCGGTCCGGAAGGTCCGGATCGAACGACGGGACCCCTTCCAGCGTCTCCGCCTCGATCGCGTCCGCCTCGGGGAGGAAGGGCGCGAGCTCGGGGAGCTCGTCCAGGCCGCGCAGGCCCATCCGCTCCAGGAAGTAGTTCGTCGTCCTGTACAGGATCGCACCTGTTTCGGGTTCCGCGCCCGCCTCCTCCACGAGACCCCGCTGGAGGAGGGTGCGCATGACGCCGTCGCAGTTCACTCCTCGGACCGCCGAGACGCGGGAGCGGCTGACCGGCTGGCGGTACGCGACGACGGCGAGGGTCTCCAGGGCCGCCTGGGTGAGGCGGGCCTGCTGCCCGTCGAGGACGAACGCCTCGACCGCGGCGGCGTGCTCGGGGCGGGAGTAGAAACGCCAGCCGCCGGCGACCAGGCGCAGCTCGAAACCACGGCTCTGGACGGTGTACTCGTCGGCGAGCTCGCGCAGGGCGTCGCCGACCTCGCGCGGGGTGCGTTCGAGGACCTTGGCGAGGTGGGCCTCGGTGGCCGGCTCGTCGACGACCATGAGGACGGCCTCGAGGGCGGGCTTGAGGTCGCTCATGCCTTCTCCTCCACTACGTGATCGAACTCGTCGGTGACCTGGGCTTCCTGCTCCCCGCCCGTCCAGGTGACGGTGAGCTCGCCGAGGGCGTCGTCCTGGTCGAGGGCGACGGCCTTCTCCCGGTAGAGCTCCAGGAGGGCGAGGAAGCGGGCGACGACGGTGAGGGTGTCGACGGCGCCGTCGGCGAGCTCGCGGAAGCTGACGCTGCCGCGCTCGCGCAGGAGGGCGACGACGATGCCGGCCTGCTCGCGCACGCTGACGAGGGGGGCGTGGATGTGGTCGACGTACACCTGCGGCTTGGCCCTGGGCTGCATGGCCTTCACGGCGAGCCTGGCGAAGCCCTCGGCGCCGATGGAGATGACGACCTCGGGCAGCAGCTCGGCGTGGTGGGCCTCCAGGCCGACGGTCCGGGGGTGGCGCCGGCCCTCGCTCTCCCAGCGGTCCTCGAAGATCGAGGCGATCTGCTTGTACGCCCGGTACTGCAGGAGCCGCGCGAAGAGCAGGTCCCGCGCCTCCAGGAGCGCGAGGTCGGCCTCGTCCTCCACCTCGGCGGCGGGCAGCAGCCGGGCGGCCTTGAGGTCGAGCAGGGTCGCGGCGACGACGAGGAACTCGGTGGTCTGGTCGAGATCCCAGTCGGGCCCCATGGCGCGGATGTGCGCCATGAACTCGTCGGTGACCTTGGAGAGGGCGACTTCGGTGACGTCGAGCTTGTGCTTGGAGATGAGCTGAAGGAGGAGGTCGAAGGGCCCCTCGAAGTTGGCCAGCCGCACGGTGAACCGGCCGTCGTCGGCGGCGGGGGCGCCGCCGGGGCCGGGCGCGCCGGGGGCAGCGGCCGGCCCGGGGCCGGAAGGCGCGACGGGGGCGGCAGGTGCGGTGCCGGGGGCGGCAGGTGTGGTGCCGGGCTCGCCGGCCGCACCGGGACCGGTGGCCGGCCCGAGGCCGGAGCGCGGCCCAAGGCCGGAGGGCGCGCCGGGGGCGGCAGCCGGGCTGGGGGCGTCTGCGCCGGGGGCGGTGGGCGCCCCGGGGCCGGCAGGTGCGGTGTCAGGGCCCGTGGCCGGTCCGGGGTCGGTCGCCGGGGCGGGCGGGCCGGCCGCGTCCTGCTGCGGCGGTGTGGGCTGCTCGTCCGGCGAGGTGTCGGGCGTGGGGCCCTTCGCGGGCGCGTCCGTGGGGGCGGCGCTCACGGCGTCCGAGGCCTCCGGCGCGGGGCCGTCCCCGGGCTCCCGCGGCGGGGCCGCCGCCGTGCCCGGGCCCTTGCCCAGGGCGCGGCGGTGCGGCGGGCGGGACGTTTCGGCAGGGGGTGGCGGCATCGGGGTCCAGGGAGGAGCAGAGGGCGTGGCAGCCCGCAGGCTACCCTCAGCGGCCGCGCAGGCGGCGCACGAGGATGCTCGCGTCGCCGCGGGACTCCAGGTCCGCCAGGACCACCGCGACCGCCTCGCGGACGATCCGGCCGCGGTCCACGGCCAGGCCGTGCTCGCCGCGGAGCACCAGACGCGCGTGCTCCAGGTCCATCAGCTCCTCCGCGGAGACGTAGACCGTGATCTTCTCGTCGTGCCGCTCACGCCCGCTGGGCCGCCGGTTCGGCGACCTGCCGCGCCTGCGCGCCGGAGCCGCGGACGCGGCCGGCGCCTGGCCCGGGGCGGCGGACGCGGACTCCGTCGCGCGGGCCCGCGGCTCCGACTGCTCCGCGGGCTGCGCGGCCGAGTGCTCCGCGGAGCCCGGCCCCGCGCCCGGACCCGAGCCCTCCGCCGCGGCCTCCGTGTCGCTCTCGCCCGCCGGAGCCGGTACCCGGCCACGGGGCGAGGAGGACTGCAGCGCCATCCCCCCGGTCGTACGGAACAGTTCGTCGGCGCCGGGCAGACTCACTCGGCGTGACACCGGGCGAGCACCTCCCTGGCGAGCTGACGATAGGCGGCGGCACCGACCGAGTTCGACGCGTACGTCGTGATCGGTTCACCGGCGACCGTGGTCTCCGGGAAGCGCACGGTCCGGCCGATCACCGTGTGGTACACGTGGTCGTCGAAGGCCTCGACGACCCGCGCGAGCACCTCACGGCTGTGCACGGTCCGGGAGTCGTACATCGTGGCGAGGATGCCGTCGAGCTCCAGCTCGGGGTTGAGCCGCTCCTGGACCTTCTCGATCGTCTCGGTCAGCAGGGCCACACCGCGGAGCGCGAAGAACTCGCATTCCAGCGGCACGATGACCTTGTGAGCCGCCGTCAGCGCGTTGACGGTCAGCAGACCGAGCGAGGGCTGACAGTCGATCACGATGTAGTCGTAGTCGTTCATCAGCGGCTTCAGGGCGCGCTGGAGCGTCGACTCGCGCGCGACCTCGCTGACGAGCTGCACCTCGGCCGCGGAGAGGTCGATGTTGCTCGGCAGCAGGTCCATGTTGGGCACGGCGGTCTTGAGGAGTACCTCGTCCGCCGACATGCCCCGCTCCATGAGCAGGTTGTAGACGGTGAGGTCGAGCTCCATCGGGTTCACACCGAGACCGACCGACAGGGCACCCTGCGGGTCGAAGTCGACGAGCAGCACCCGCCGTCCGTACTCCGCGAGCGCGGCACCCAGGTTGATGGTCGACGTGGTCTTGCCGACGCCGCCCTTCTGGTTGCACATCGCGATGATCTTCGCGGGTCCGTGATCGGTCAGCGGACCCGGGATCGGGAAGTACGGCAGGGGCCGTCCGGTCGGGCCGATCCGCTCGCGGCGCTGACGGGCAGCGTCGGGTGCGAGGGTAGCCGCGTACTCCGGGTCGGGCTCGTACTCGGCGTCGGGGTCGTAGAAGTGCCCCTCGGGCACCTCGTCGTAGGCGGCGAAGTGGGTGGACTCTCGGCCACTCTCGTTGCCGGCCGTGGCGTTCACGTGTAGGCCGTCCATCATCTTCATCGTGTGGGCTGTCGTCATGGGCTGATGCGTCGCGTTGGTCGCGAAGGTGCGGACAGCGACGGAGCCGACAGGGATTCCTGGCTGTCCGCCCCCGGGAGTAAATGTCGACTCATTCACAAGTCGTCTTACCTCCTTGGATTGTGGCCAGGAACATTTATCGATAGGTCAGCGTGGCACCATGCCGACGGTTGGCGACTCTATGGCGTGTCACCGCTCCGCAGCAACACAATCCGCCGGACCCGGCCCGATGTGTCGGCAACCGAACACCTCTCTGTCAAGGGTGCGCAGCCATGCATCCGTACGTTTCGGGGGTGTGCGAAACGGTTAAAGGGTTACGTTCGAGGCGAGTTGCCCGGCGCCCCGGAAGTGGCCGGATGCGTGAGGTTGACGGCGCGGGTTGACGCGACGTCTAAGGAGCTCAGCCCAGGAGGGTCGCCAGCTCGACGTGGTCGAGGCCGTGCGCCTCGGCGACCTCCTTGTAAACCACCTTGCCGTCATGGGTGTTGAGGCCCAGGGCCAGCGCGGCGTCGCGGCGCAGCGCCTCGACCCAGCCGTTGTTCGCCAGCGACACGATGTAGGGCAGCGTGGCGTTGGTGAGGGCGTAGGTGGAGGTGTTCGGGACCGCGCCGGGCATGTTGGCGACGCAGTAGAAGACCGAGTTGTGGACCTGGAAGGTCGGCTCGGCGTGGGTGGTCGGGTGCGAGTCCTCGAAGCAGCCGCCCTGGTCGATCGCGATGTCGACAAGGACACTTCCGGGCTTCATCTTGGCGACGAGCTCGTTGGTGACCAGCTTCGGGGCCTTGGCGCCCGGGATGAGGACGGCGCCGATGACGAGATCGGCCTCGACGACGGCCTTCTCCAGCTCGAAGGCGTTGGAGACGATCGTCTTCACCTTGGTGCCGAAGATCTTGTCGGCCTCGCGGAGCTTGTTGATGTCGCGGTCGAGCAGGGTCACGTGGAAGCCCATGCCGACGGCGATCTGGGTGGCGTTCCAGCCGGAGACGCCGCCGCCGATGACGACGCACTCGCCGGCGTGGGTGCCGGGGACGCCGCCGGGGAGCACGCCGCGGCCGCCGACCGAGCGCATCAGGTGGTAGGCGCCGACCTGCGGGGCCAGACGGCCCGCGACCTCGGACATCGGGGCGAGCAGCGGCAGGGCGCGGTTCGCGGTCTCGACGGTCTCGTACGCGATGGCGGTGGTGCCGGACTCCAGCAGCGCGTCCGTGCACTCGCGGGAGGCGGCGAGGTGCAGGTACGTGAAGAGGGTCTGGTCCTTGCGGAGGCGGTGGTACTCCTCCGCGATCGGCTCCTTGACCTTCAGCAGCAGGTCGGCGATGGCCCAGACCTCGTCCGCGGTGGGCAGGATCTGGGCGCCGGCGGAGACGTACTCCAGGTCCGTGATCGAGGAGCCCGCACCGGCGTTCTGCTCGACGAAGACCTGGTGGCCGTTGCGGACGAGCTCGTGGACACCGGCGGGGGTGATGGCCACGCGGAACTCGTTGTTCTTGACCTCGCGGGGGATGCCGACCTTCATCGTCGATCACGGTCCTTGAATCAGGGGAAACGGGGGTGCACTGCGATACATACCCGGATGCACTACCGCGCACCGGGGCAGACCGCGGTCGATCGCGGCCCGCCCAGTCTAATGAAGGAGTTCCCCGTGTCTAGCCTTGCAAAGCATTAATCTTCGGCGGAAGCACTGCGGATTTCGCAGGCGGAAGTGTCGCTTCCAAGGAGTCTTTCGGCCGCGGACCGGTGCAGACCGGCCGCCGCGGGGTCTCCGAGCCGATCGAGGGTGTCGGCCAGCCGGAGCTGCAGCGCCGCCTGGAGCCGCACGTCCTGGGCGCGCCGGGCCCACTCCACTGCCTCCTCGCAGGTCCGCAGGGACTCCTCGGGCCGCCCGGCGTACTCCTGGACCCGGGCGGCCTCGCTCAACGCCCGCGCGTGGCCGGGGAGATCGGCCAGCCGCCGGTAGCCCGCGGCGGCGGCGCGCCAGTGCCGCAGCGCCTCGCCGTAGCGGCCCGCGTAGGTGTGCACGGTGCCGAGGCGTGCGTACAGCCGGGCCTGGTCGGCCCGCTCGTCACGGGCGAGGCGCTGGGCGAGCGCACGCCCGTACCAGTCGCCGGCCCGCTGCCAGTCCCCGAGCTCCTGGTAGGAACCGCCTACGGATTCCATCGCGCGGCCGATCGCGTACGGGTCGTTCGCGGCCCGGCCGGCGTCCAGAGCGGCCCGGTAGCGGGTCAGCGCGTCCTGGGTGCGGCCGGTCCTGGCGTCGAGATCGGCGAGGTTCAGCAGCGCGGCGGCCCGTTCCCGGTGCAGTCCGCGCCGCTCGGCGACGTCCAGGACCAGGCGGTGCAGGCCGTAGAGGACGGGCGCGGCCGCCTCGGCGTCCCGGTGCGCGGTCTCGGCCCTGACGTGGGCGGCGACGAGCCGGCGGGCCAGGGTGTCGAGCTCGCCGTCGGCGACGGCGAGGCGGGCGGAGGCGAGCAGCACGGGCCGGCGGCTGTCGAGCCACTCGGCGGCGGCGGGCACGGTCGGGAAGCGCAGGGCACGGGGCAGTCCGGCGAGCTTCTTGCGGGCCGCGGACCCCTCGGGCTCGGTGACCGCGCGGCAGGACTGGAGGAGCCGTACGGTCCGCTCCAGCATCCGGGCGCGGGCGAGCTGCACCTCGGCGGGCCGGTCGCGCTCCTCCATCCGCTCGCGGAGGAGAGGGACGAGGTGTCCGGGCACCTCGTACTGGCCGTCCTCGACCTCGGCGAGGAGGCACAGCCCGGCGAGGTCGGCCAGGGTGCTCGAAGCCGCCGAGACGGAGCATCCGGCCAGGGCGGAGGCGGTGTGGGCGTCGGCCCGGCCGAGCGGGGCGAGGGTGACGTAGCGCAGTATCCGGGCGGCGGGCCCCGCCAGGGATTCGTGGACCAGGTGGAACGCGCGGGAGAGCGGGTCGCCGGTGAGGGCGCGCAGCCGTTTGGCGAGGTCGGCGACGGACGCCTTCGGGCGGGCGCCGAGCCAGCCGCCGGCGAGGACGACGGCGGCGGGCTGGCCGCCGCACTCCTCGGCGAGGGTCTCGGCGGCCTGCGGGTCGACCGTCACGCGGACGGAGCCGGTGAAGGAGGTGAGCATTTCGATGGCCGACTTGGGGTCGAGGCCGCCGAGGGTGCAGGGCCGGACGTCGGGGATCCCGGTGAGCGGACCCTTGGCGACGGCGACGACGAGGGCGTCGGGGTTGTCCGGGATCAGCGGGTCGACCTGTTCGGCGTCGACGCAGTCGTCGAGGACGAGCACGCAGCGGCGTTCGGCGAGGGCCTCGCGGATCAGTTCGGTCAGCTCGTCCTCCCCGGCGCCGGGCGGTTCGGCGACGCCCAGGTCCTGGAGGAGCCCCTGGGCGACGCGCGCGGTCGGGACCGGCTCCCCGCCGGGGTCGGTGAGCCGGGCGCGGAAGACTCCGTCGGGGTAGGCGGTGCCGAATCCCGCGACGAGCTCCTGGGCGAGCCGCGTCCGGCCGGAGCCCGGGCGGCCGGCGATCAGCAGGACGCGCGCGCGGGGGGCCTTGTGGCCGGCGAGGGTGTCGAGTCCGGTCCGTTCGATGTCGGCGCGGAGGGCTTTCAACTCCCGCTGCCGCCCGAAGAAGTTCCGCACCCCGCCCGCTGCCACCGCCTGATCCGTCACGGGCCACGCTCCCGTCCACCTGCGCACGAGCCGATCCCCGCGGGGGGTCTCCGCACGGGTGATCCCGAGCGTAGTTCAGGGCGTGTGCCCGACCCGGCGGGGCGGGGCGGACAGGTCCCCCGATCGGATCAGCAGATGTTCAGACCGCACGTACACCGTTGTGGGCATTCGTTCCGCTGGGCGGGACGATTGCCCACACGGCGCGTGGCCCCTACGCCTCGAAGGGGCGGGCCGGCCAGGGCGCGTCCGCCGGGCGCAGCGCGTCGAGTCCGTCGCCCGCGCGGGCCGCCGCCAGCGAAAGCACCCCCACGACCAGGCAGTTGTTGTGGAGCTCGCCGGCGAGCGCCCCCCGGACCACGTCCGCGAGCGGAACCCGGGCCAGCTCCATGTCGGCCTCCTCGTCGGCGACGTCGAAGCGTTCGCCCTGAGCCTCCGACAGGTCCCGTGCCAGGAAGACGCGGACCGCCTCGTCGCAGCCGCCGGGCGTCGTGTACACGTCCACCAGGACCCGCCAGTCCTCCGCCTTGACGTGCGCCTCCTCGTACAGCTCCCGCTCCGCGGCGTGCAGCGGGTTCTCCCCCGGCACGTCGAGGAGACCGGCCGGGATCTCCCAGAGCTTCTGCCGCACGGGGTGCCGGTACTGCTTCAGCAGCAGCACCCGGTCCCGGTCGTCGAGGGCGACGACGGCCACCGAGCCGGGGTGGACCTGGTAGTCGCGGCGCGCGACCGTGCCGTCGGGCATGACCACGTCGTCCGTGCGGACACTCGTCTTGTTTCCCTGGAAGGGGGTCGTCGTCGCGACGATCCGCCACTCCTCAGGGGTGTCCTGCAACTCCATCTGCGTCCTCCCACACGAGCCACACGCGAAAGCCGGGGTACCGGTCCCGGAAGGACCTGTACCCCGGCAACGTTAACTCCTCGTACTACTTGCCCGTCTTGCGCGCTTCCTGCTGCCGCTCCACGGCCGCCTTGACCAGACCCGCGAAGAGCGGGTGCGGACGCGTCGGACGCGAGCGCAGCTCCGGGTGGGCCTGGGTCGCGACCAGGTAGGGGTGCACCTCGCGCGGGTACTCGACGTACTCGACGAGCTTGTTGTCCGGGGACGTGCCCGAGAAGATCAGACCGGCCTTCTTCTCCAGCTCCGCGCGGTAGGCGTTGTTCACCTCGTAGCGGTGGCGGTGGCGCTCGTCCACGTACGGCTCGTCGCCGTACACCTCGCGGACGATCGAGCCCTCGGCGAGCTTCGCCGGGTAGAGGCCCAGGCGCATCGTTCCGCCCAGGTCGCCGGCGCCCTCGACGTACGCGAGCTGCTCCTCCATGGTCGAGATGACCGGGTGGGCGGTCGCGGCGTCGAACTCGGTGGAGTTGGCGTCCGGGATGTCGGCCAGGTTCCGCGCGGCCTCGATCACGATGCACTGCAGGCCGAGGCAGATGCCGAGCAGCGGCACCTTGTTCTCACGGGCGTACTGGATCGCGCCGATCTTGCCGTTGACACCGCGGTCGCCGAAGCCGCCGGGGATCAGGATCGCGTCGACGTCGCCGAGCTGCTTCTGCGCCCCGGCCGCGGTCTTGCAGTCGTCGGAAGTGACCCACTTGACCTTGACGCGCGCCTTGTTGGCGAAGCCGCCGGCCCGCATGGCCTCGGTGATCGAGAGGTACGCGTCGGGCAGGTCGATGTACTTGCCGACGAGCGCGACGGTGACCTCGTGCTCCGGGTTGTGGACGCGGTCGAGCAGGTCGTCCCAGGTGGACCAGTCCACGTCGCGGAAGGGCAGGTCGAGCTTGCGCACGACGTAGGCGTCCAGGCCCTCGGTGTGCAGGACCTTCGGGATGTCGTAGATCGACTTGGCGTCGATGGCGGCGACCACGGCGGCCTCGTCCACGTCGCACATCAGCGAGATCTTGCGCTTGATGGCGGTGGGGACGTCGCGGTCGGCGCGCAGCACGATGGCGTCGGGCTGGATGCCGATGTTCCGCAGGGCGGCGACGGAGTGCTGGGTCGGCTTGGTCTTCAGCTCGCCGGAGGGGCCGATGTAGGGCAGCAGCGAGATGTGCACGACGAAGACGTTGTCGCGGCCGACCTCGTGGCGGACCTGGCGGACGGTCTCCAGGAACGGCAGCGACTCGATGTCGCCGACCGTGCCGCCGACCTCGGTGATGACCACGTCGACGTCGTCGGTCGCCATGCGGCGGATCCGGGACTTGATCTCGTTGGTGATGTGCGGGATGACCTGGACGGTGTCGCCGAGGTACTCGCCGCGCCGCTCCTTGGCGATGACCTGCGAGTAGACCTGGCCGGTGGTGACGTTGGCCGAGCCGTCGAGGTCGACGTCGAGGAACCGCTCGTAGTGACCGATGTCCAGGTCGGTCTCGGCGCCGTCGTTGGTGACGAACACCTCGCCGTGCTGGAAGGGGTTCATCGTGCCGGGGTCGACGTTCAGGTACGGGTCGAGCTTCTGCATCGTGACCCGCAGGCCCCGCGCCTTGAGGAGCGCACCCAGGCTGGAGGCGGTCAGGCCCTTGCCGAGGGAGGAGGCGACACCCCCGGTGACGAAGATGTGCTTGGTCGTCGTGGTTTTGGGCGGCATCGCCAAGAGGGGGCTCCCGTGGTCGCGTTCTGGAGGTGCGTTCCGGCGTCCCCTCCGGAAGAATCGGGGGGTGCCGTCGCTGCGGTTGCGGGGGCTCGGCTGTCGCCGTTTCCCACCGGTCCACGGGGTACCAGGGTATCAGCGACATCGGGAGACTGCTTCCGGCCACACGGGGCAGTCGAGTGCACACGGATGGCGACGCGCCCGCCGGGTGCACGACTCGGCGCCGGGGGTTCTCGCGGCGTCAAGCCCTGCTCATCCGATCGGAGCAACGACGTGACGAGAACGCAACGAGATGCGTCGTATCCTGCTCGGACACTCGCCGCCGAGCGTCAACGATCAGTTGACCGCCGACCTGACCGCTGACCTGTAGCAAGCGCCCTGCGGGGCGGACGTGGCCGTTCGATCTGGAGAGAGCACGTGGCCGGGCGCATCGAGGATTACGCACTCATCGGAGACATGCAGACCGCCGCCCTGGTCTGCCGGGACGGCAGTGTCGACTGGCTCTGCCTGCCCCGCTTCGACTCGCATGCCGTCTTCGCGGGTCTCCTCGGCACGGAGGAACACGGATTCTGGCGGGTCGGCCCCGCCGGCCCCAACGGCGCTCCCCCGGCGCCCGCCGACCGCCGCCGGTACCGCGGCGACTCGCTCATCCTGGAGTCCGAGTGGGACACCCCGCGCGGCACGGTCCGGGTGACCGATTTCATGCCGCCGCGCGACGGCGCGCCGCAGCTGATCCGGATCGTGGAGGGCATCTCGGGCCGGGTCCCGATGCACTCCGCGCTTCGGATGCGGTTCAGCTACGGACGGGTGGTGCCGTGGGTGCACAAGGTCGGGGACCGCACGGTCGCCGTCGCGGGCCCCGACTCGGTGTGGCTGGACATGGACGCCGAGACGCACGGCAAGGACCTCACGACGTACTCGGACTTCACCGTCACGCCCGGCGACCGGGTCACCTTCACCATCAGCTGGCAGCCCTCGCACAAGGAGGCGCCCGCCCTGCCGGACCCCGAGGGCTCGCTGGAGGCGACCGAGGACTTCTGGCGGGAGTGGGTGGAGCACTGCACGTACCACGGCCCCTACCGGGAGGCCGTGGTCCGCTCGCTGATCACGCTGAAGGCGCTGACCTACGCCCCGACGGGCGGGATCGTCGCCGCGCCGACCACCTCCCTGCCGGAGGAGATCGGGGGCGTACGGAACTGGGACTACCGCTACACCTGGCTGCGCGACGCGGCGATCACCCTGTCGTCGATGCTGCGCACCGGCTACCGCGAAGAGGCCCGCGCCTGGCGGGACTGGCTGCTCCGGGCGGTCGCGGGCGACCCGGAGAACCTGCAGATCATGTACGGGATCGCGGGCGAGCGTGAGCTGGGCGAGGCCGAGCTCGACTGGCTGCCGGGGTACGAGAACTCCGGCCCGGTCCGGGTCGGCAACGGGGCGGCCAACCAGCTCCAGCTGGACGTGTACGGCGAGGTCACCGAGGCCCTGCACCTGGCGCACATGACGGGGCTCTCCCGCAACGACTACGCCTCGCTGCTCCAGCTCAAGCTGATCCGCTACCTGGAGACCCACTGGAACGAGCCGGACGAGGGCATCTGGGAGGTGCGCGGGCCGCGTCGCCACTTCGTGCACTCCAAGGTGATGGCCTGGGTGGCGGTCGACCGCACCATCAAGCTCATCGAGTCCGGGGACGCCGACGGCCCGCTGGAGCGCTGGCGCGAGCTGCGCGACGAGATCCACCGGGACGTCTGCGAGAAGGGCTACGACAAGGAGCGGAACACGTTCACGCAGTCGTACGGCTCCAAGGAGCTGGACGCCTCGCTGCTGCTGATTCCGCAGATGGGCTTCCTGCCGCCGGACGACAAGCGGGTCATCGGCACGATCGAGGCGATCCAGCGGGAGCTGTCCACCGAGGACGGCTTCGTGCTGCGCTACCCGACCGCGGGCGAGGACGCCGGCGTGGACGGCCTGGAGGGCGACGAGGGCGCCTTCCTGGCGTGCTCGTTCTGGCTCGCCGACGACCTGGCGATGATCGGGCGGGTGGACGAGGCCCGCAAGCTCTTCGAGCGGCTGCTGGCGCTCCGTAACGACCTCGGACTCCTCGCGGAGGAGTGGGACTCGCGGCTGCAGCGCCAGGTGGGGAACTTCCCGCAGGCCTTCAGCCACGTTCCGCTGATCGACACGGCGCTGCGGCTGACCGCGAGCGGCGCGTACGGCGGTTGAGGCGGGCGTACGGGCGGTTGAGGCGGGCGTACGGGCGGTTGGGGCGCGGGAAAGAGCGCCCCGGAATAGGCTGAAAGGGACCTGTCCCCCCTCGGAAAGGGGGGCATCCCATGGCTCCCCGCACCAACGTTCCGGACAGCGCCCTCGCCGGACTCCGTGAGGATCTGGCCGGCGAGGTGTACGTGCCCGGCGACCCCGGTTACGACGAGGCCCGGAAGATCCACAACGGCATGATCGACCGTCGTCCGACGGTCATCGCCCAGTGCGAGACCGCGGACGACGTCTCCAACGCCGTCCTCTTCGGCCGGGAGACCGAGCTGCCCATCGCCGTGCGCGGCGGCGGGCACAGCGTCGCCGGGGCCTCCGTCGTCGACGACGGGCTCGTGATCGACCTGCGGCGGATGCACGCGGTCGTCGCCGACCCCGAGCACCTGACGGTGCGGGTCGAGGGCGGGGCGACCATGAGTCATCTGGACCACGCGACCCAGCCGTTCCGTCTGGCGACGACCGGTGGCCGGGTGTCCACGACGGGGGTGGGCGGCTTCACGCTGGGCGGCGGATCGGGCTGGCTGGAGCGGAAGTTCGGGCTCGCCTGCGACAACCTCCTCGCCGCCGACCTGATCACCGCCGAGGGCAAGCACGTGCACACGGACGAGGACGAGAACCCGGAGCTGTTCTGGGCGCTGCACGGCGGCGGCGGCAACTTCGGCGTGGCGACCTCGCTCACCCTGCGGCTGCACGAGCTTCCGGAGATGAGCATCGCCATGCTCTTCTACCTGCCGGAGGAAGCCCCCGAGGTGGTGCGCGCCTTCCGTGACGTGGGCGAGTCCGCCCCGGACGAGGTGGGCGGCGGGATCATCTACTTCCCCGCGCCGCCCGAGCCGTTCGTACCCGAGCACCTCGTCGGCGAGCTGGTCTGCGGCGCGCTGTTCACCTACGCGGGCCCGGTCACCGAGCTCCGCGAGCTGGCGGCGCCCCTGTTCGCGAGGGACCGCGCGATGGAGGTCGTCACGAACATCGCGTACGCCGATCTCCAGTGCATGATCGACGATCCGCCGGGGCTGCGGAACTACTGGTCGGCGGAGTACCTGACCGGTCTCCCGGACGAGGCCGTGGACGCCTTCTGCTCCGGTGGCGCGCGGATCCCGATGCCCACGGGCACCCAGAACGTGCTGTTCCTGATGGGCGGTGCGGTGGCGGACGGGCCCGCCGACCACCCGATCCCGTGGCGCTCCTCGCCCTGGGCCGTGCATCCCTTCGCCACCTGGACGGACCCGGCGGACGACGCCCGTACCGTCCAGTGGGTCCGGGACGTCCGCTCCGAGGTGCAGCCGTGGTCGACGGGGGCCGTGTACCTGAACTTCATCGGCTCCGAGGGCGACGAGCGGATCGTCTCGGGCTTCGGCGCCGAGAACTACCGCCGGCTCGCCGCCGTCAAGGCCGTGTACGACCCCGACAACGTCTTCCACCTCAACCACAACATCGCACCGGCCGACCCGCTCCCCCAGGGGTGACGCAGGTCACAGTCGACAGGCGGTCGCGCAATTGGCCCGACGGGACGACAAGTTGTCGACGGGACGGACGGACTGTCGGGTCCCGTGACCATCGGGTGATGTTGCCGGAACAGGTACGGAGGTAGCGTCCGGCTCCATGGACAGTCAGGGCGGGATCACCGTGCAGCGGGCGCTGGAGCTGCCCGGGCTCCGCAGCGGCCTCCCGGAGGTGGTGGCCGGCGCGGACCGGCTGAACCGCACCGTGCGCTGGGTGCACGCGGGCGAGGTCCCGAACATCGCGTCGCTGCTCAAGGGCGGCGAGCTGCTGCTCACGACGGGGCTGGGGCTCGGCACCCGCCCGGCCGAGCAGCGCGCCTTCGTGCGCCGGCTCGCGGACCGGGGCATCGCGGCGCTGGTGGTGGAGCTGGGGCCGCGGTTCTCGCGACTTCCGGCGACGATCGTGGAGACGGCGCGTTCGGCGTCGCTGCCGCTGGTGCAGCTCCACCGGGAGGTGCCGTTCGTCGCGGTCACGGAGGAGATCCACACCGAGATCGTGAACGGCCACTACGCGCTGCTGCGACAGGCGGAGGAGGTCCACCGGCAGTGCACGGAGGCGCTGCTCGGCGGGGGCGGGGTGCCGCAGGTGCTGCGGATCCTCGCCGACTTCACGGCGAACCCGGTCTTCCTGGAGACGGCGGACGGACAGCTGCTCTACGCGGCCGGTACGGAATCGGGTCCGGCGGACCCGCTCCAGGTGTGGGACGGACTGCGGGGCCAGCGGGCGGCACGGGAGTCGGGGCCGCCGACCGGCGCCGTGCTCGTGGACGTGCCCGGGGGCGGGCCGGGTACGGGGTCGGTCCGCGCCCGTCTCGTGCTGCTCGCGGTCTCCGGCCCGCTCTCCCCGGTGCACCGGATGGCGGCGGAGCGGGCGGCGGGCATCCTGGCCGTCGTGCTGATGCAGGCCCGCCAGGAGGAGGAGCTGGCGGCGCGGGGCCGGGGCGACTTCCTGACGGACCTGGCCGAGGGGCGGATCACGCCGGAGGACGCGCCGGCGCAGGCGCGGGTGCTGGGCTTCCGCCCGGGGGACGGCCCGCTGTTGCCCGTCGTCATGCGCCTGGCCTCCGAACTCTCCCCTTCGGGCAACTGGGCGCTGCTGGCGCGGGCGGTCCTGGAGGAGCTGTCGTCGGTGGGCGTCCCGGTCCTGCTGGGCGTCCGACCGGTGGAGGGCCGTGTCCCGCTCCTGCTGGGCCTGCGCTCGGAGTCGGAGCGTACGGCGGTGGCGGACCGGGTCGCCGCGGCGCTGCGGGCGGGTGTGGAGCGCGCGGGGCTCGAAAGGGGCGGCGGCCACCCGCCGGTGGTCGTGGTGGGCGTCGCGGGCGGCTGGGCCGCGGCGTCGGCGTCCCTGCGGCACGCGGGCGAGACGGCGACGGCCGCGCAGGGCCTCTCCGACCGCCCCTGGTACGACGCGCGCCGCCTCGACATCGACCTCCTGCTCTGGCGGCTGCGCGACCACCCGGACCTCGCGGCCTTCGTGGACCGTGCGATCGGCCCCCTGCGGGACCACGACCGCACGGCCCGCCCGCCGCTGCTCCCCACCCTGGAGACGTACCTGGCCCACGCGGGCCGCAAGGCGGAGACGGCCCGCGAACTCCACCTCAACCGCCAGACGCTCTACAACCGCCTGGCCCGCATCTCCGAGCTGCTCGGCACGGACCTGGACGACCCGCAGACCGTCCTGGCCCTCTCCCTGGCGCTCCGGGCGCGACGGCACACGACGTAAGGGGAGACGGGACGCACCGGACGCGGGGCCGTTTGTAGGCCCCGCCTCAGGAGCGGCCCGACAGCTCGTCTCAGGGGCGGCCCGACAGCTCGTCGTACACGCTCAGGACGTGCGCGATCGTCTCGTCCTCGGTCGGCCAGCTCCTCGCCTGGACCCGCCCCGCGGCCGCCAGGTCCATCCGCCGGTGGGCGTCCTCCAGCAGCCCCCGCACGGCCGCCGCCAGCGCCTGCGCGTCCCCCCACGGCACCAACTCCGCCGCGTCCCCGACCAGTTCGGGCACGCCACCCACCGCCGTCGCGACCAGCGGGACACCGAGCCGCAGGGCCTCCTGCGCCAGCAGGGCGCGCGCCTCCCAGCGCGAGGGGAGGACCGCGACGTCCGCCGCCGCCAGCAGCTCGGCCACGTCCTCCCGGCGGCCGATCAGCCGGACCGCGAGCCCCTCCGCCTCGATCCGCCTCTGGAGCGCCGCCCGTTCCCGGCCCTCCCCCGCGATCACCAGCAGCGGTTGCGGGTCCATGTCGCGCCACTCGCGCGCCGCGTCCAGCAGCAGCCCGTACCCCCGCTCGGGCACCAGCGCGCCGACCGCCATCAGCAACGGCCGGTCCACCGCGCCCAGTTCCGCCCGCGCCTTCCCGTCGTGCAGGCAGACCGGCGCCCGTGACGCGGGAATGGTCACCGGCGCGAGCCGTGCGTCCCGCGCCCCGCGCCGCCGGGCCCGGTCGACCAGCTCCGACGACGTCCCGAGGACGACGGTCGACGCCCGCGCCGTCCTCCGTTCGAGCAGCCGCAGGAGCCCTCCCCGCGCCCCGTCCACGTGGCTGCGGGTGTGCCAGGTCGTCACGAGCGACGGCCCCCGTACCCCGCCGGACAGCGCGAGCGTGGCGCGTACCGAGGCGTGCAGGCCGTGCGCGTGCACCACGTCCGCGCCGATGCAGGCGTTGCGGAGCTGGGCGACCGTCGCGGGGTCGTTGCGGCGCGGGACGGGCACGAAGTGCGCGCCGGCGCCGATGAAGTCGTAGGCGCGGTCGAGTTCGGCCGGGGCGCACACGGTCACCCGCACGCCCCTCGCCACGAGCCCCGAGGCAAGTGATCGGACGTGAGCGCTGCTGCCCGCGCTGCCGCCGCCCAGCACTTGGACCGTACGGAGCTGTGTCACGCGCCCAAGGATGCCAGCCCGTACGCACGTTCCGGCACCGAAGCGGCTTCGTCGCCGTGTCCGGGGCCCCAACTCGTCACGCGCTATCACTCACATGGGTGAGCGCGCGAGGGTGCTGACCCGGTCCCCGTACGCCGCCGCGGCGATGAGTCCGGCCGCGTGGACGGCGAGTCCGAACCGCCCGCTCCCGGCGGCGATGGCACTCCCGACGGCGGCGCCGAGCGCGTGCGCGCCGGTGTCGCCGAGCATGGTCCGCTCACCGAGGTCGTCGACGAGGACGGCGGCCGCGGCGCCCATCGGCGCGGCGGCGATCGCCCCGCGCAGCAGTCCGGGTGCGCCGATCGCGAGCACGGTCAACGCGGCGCGTCCCGGAGCGACGTCCACGAGGTTGACGAGGTGCGCGGTGCCCGCGATCACGACGCCCGCCAGGACCTTGTCGAGAGGCCGTTCCTTGAGCAGGGCCCCGGCCACGAGTCCGGCGGCGCCGATCCCGGCGAGCTTCACGGCCCCGCTGGTGACCTCCCCCTCGCGCAGGGCCCCGAGATGCGCCCGGAAACCCCGGCGGTGGTCGCCCTTCCAGTCGTCGTACGCCCCACAGGCACCGGCGGCGAGAACGGCGAGGGCCGCGGGCCCTCCCACTGCCTCCGAGCGGCGAGACCCCCGTGTCGCCGCGGTCGCCGCCCCCACGGCGGCGCCGAGGGCGGTGGCGGGACCGGCGTACAGATCGACGCTCCGTCCGGCGTGGTTCTCACGCCGCCCGCGCGTGTCACCGCGACGGCGCAGCGCCACGTACACCGCCCTGCTGACCCCCGCGCCCACCGCGAACGCGCCCACCCTGCCCAGCTTCCCGACCATGCGGCCACCCTAGGCGGACGGGCCGCGTCGGAGGGCGGCGGGTCGTCATGAGGGCGCGGCGCCCGTCAGCCGTCCGCGCGGGCCGTCGCCAGGAGTTCCTCCGCGTGGGCCCGTGCGGTCTCCGAGTCCTCCTGGCCCGCCAGCATCCGCGACAGCTCGCGGACCCGGTCCTCGCCCTCCAGGACGGTCACGCCGGAGCGTGTCACCGATCCGTCGTTGGTCTTCTCCACCAGCAGCTGCCGGTCGGCGAAGGCCGCGACCTGCGGAAGGTGGGTGACGACCACGACCTGCGCCGTCCTGGCGAGCTTCGCGAGCCGGCGGCCGATCTCCACCGCCGCCTTGCCGCCGACGCCCGCGTCGACCTCGTCGAAGAGGTAGGTCGGCACCGGGTCCGTACCCGCGAAGACGACCTCGACCGCCAGCATCACCCGGGACAGCTCACCCCCGGACGCGCCCTTCGCGATCGGCCGCGCGGGCGCGCCCGGGTGCGGTGCGAGCAGCAGCTCGACCTCGTCGGCGCCGCACGACGTGTACGCGACCCGGCGCCCGCCGACCTCGACGCCCTCCGGATCCTCGGTCTGCCGGATGTCGAAGGACACGCGCGCGTGGGGCATGGCGAGCGAGGCCAGTTCGGCGGTGACCGCGTCGGCGAACCGCGCCGCCGCCTCCGTACGGGCGTCGGTGAGCGCCTGCGCGAGGACGGACAGTTCGGCCCGCAGCGCGTCCCGCTCGGCGGTCAGGTCGCCGATGCGGTCGTCGTCGCCCTCCAGCTCCGTGAGCCGGGCCGCGCTCTCCTGCGCCCACGCCAGGACGCCGGCGACGTCCTCGCCGTACTTCCGGGTGAGCTGGGTCAGCGCCGCGCGCCGCTCCTCGACGGCCGCGAGGCGGCGCGGGTCGGCGTCCAGGTTGTCGGCGTATCCGGCGAGTTCCCCCGCCACGTCGGCGAGCAGGATCGAGATCTCGCCCATCCGGTCGGCGAGCGCGGCGAGCGCCGGATCGTGCGACCGTACGGCTTCCAGCGCGCGGCCCGCCCCGGCGACGAGGGTCGTCGCGTCGACGGCCTCCGGGTCCTCGGGCTGGCCGGCCAGTGCGGCGTGCGCGAGCGCGGCGGCCGAGGCGAGGGCCTCGGCGTGCCCGAGCCGCTCCGCCTCCGCGCCGAGCTCGACGTCCTCCCCGGCGAGCGGTTCGACGGCCTCGATCTCACCGAGTCCGAAGCGCAGCAGATCGGCCTCCTGGGCCCGCTCCCGCGCCCGGGTGGTGATCTCGTCCAGCTCGGCGACGACGGCCCGCAGCCGCCGGTACGCCTCCGCGTACGCGGCGAGCGGTACGGCGACGGCCTCGCCCGCGTACCGGTCGAGCGCACCACGCTGCCGGGCCGGCTTGAGCAGCCCCTGCTGGTCGGTCTGGCCGTGCACGGCGACGAGTTCGTCCGCGAGCTCGGCCAGCAGGCCGACGGGCACGGAGCGTCCGCCGAGATGGGCGCGCGAGCGCCCCTCCGCGGAGATCGTCCGGCTGACGAGCAGAGCGCCGTCGTCCAGCTCGGCGCCCGCCTCCTCGGCGCGTAGGGCGACGCCCGAGCCGTCGGGCAGGGTGATCCGCCCCTCGACCACGGCCGAGCCCGCGCCGATCCGCACCAGGGCGGGGTCGGCGCGCCCGCCGAGCAGCAGCCCCAGGCTGGTCACGACCATGGTCTTGCCGGCGCCGGTCTCGCCGGTCACCGCGGTGAAACCGGGCGACAGCTCGACAACAGCGTCGTCGATGACCCCGAGCGACCGTATCCGCATCTCCTCCAACACGGGGAAGACCTTACGAGGTCGAGCACCCCCCGTGCGACGGGCCCTGCCGGAACGGGGCGAATCCGCAGGTCGGGACCGCGGCTGTCACCCGTGGGGGTGGGCAGGCGCGGGCCGGCGGCGAGACTCCCTAGTGGGGCGCTCCGCGCCACCCCGACACCGGGAGGGCGAACTTCGCCACCAGCCGGTCGGTGAACGAGGCGTGGTGCAGCCGGGCGAGCCGTACCGGCACCGCGCCCCGGCGGACCTCGACCCGCGCCCCGGCGGGGAGTTCGACCGTCCTGCGGCCGTCGCACCACAGCACGCCGTTCGGTGTGTGGGGTTCGACCTCGACCGTGAGCACCGACTCGGGCGTCGTCACGAGCGGCTTGGCGAACAGTGCGTGCGCCCCGATCGGAACCATGAGCAGCGCCTCGACCTCGGGCCAGATCACCGGCCCGCCGGCCGAGAAGGCGTACGCCGTCGAGCCCGTCGGAGTCGCGCAGATCACTCCGTCGCAGCCGAATCCGGTGACCGGCCGGCCGTCGATCGCGATCACGACCTCCAGCATCCGTTCCGGGGAGACCTTCTGCACGGCCGCCTCGTTCAGCGCCCAGTCCCGGTGCAGTACGTCGCCGTTCTCGTACACGACGACGTCGAGGGTCATCCGCTCCTCGACCTCGTACGCGCGCGTGACGACCCGGTCGACGACCTTGTCGAGGTCGTCGCGCTCGGCCTCCGCGAGGAAGCCGACGCGTCCCAGGTTGACGCCCAGCATCGGCACGCCGGACGCCCGTGAGAACTCCGAGCCGCGCAGCAGCGTGCCGTCGCCGCCGAGGACGACGAGCAGCTCACAGCCCTCCAGCGCGTCGGTACAGGCTTCCGGCACGGTCTCCACGGACGGGGGCAGCGGCAGGTCGGCC
Organism: Streptomyces sp. Je 1-79; assembly: GCF_025195125.1. Taxonomy (GTDB): domain Bacteria; phylum Actinomycetota; class Actinomycetes; order Streptomycetales; family Streptomycetaceae; genus Streptomyces. The sequence goes on along the minus strand of NZ_JAMGSL010000018.1, from coordinate 9,834 downwards.
GCCTCCGCCTCCAGGACACGGACGCCGATCCCGCTGCGCAGGAGTCCGAGTACGACGAGTTCGGCGCTGCGCACGGCGGCCGGCCTGCCGGTGTGCGCGAGCAGGAAGACGGTACGAGCAGGAGATGGTGCGGTCGTTGAGCTCAACGAGGTCCCTCCGCCACGGCGCGGTCGACATCCGCCGGATCCAGAGCGGGCGCTCCCGCCCGCAGCCACAGAAAGTACTCGACGTTGCCGGAGGGCCCCGGCAGCGGGCTCGCCGTCACACCCAGCACCCCGAGCCCGAGCTCGGCCGCCTGCCGCGCCACGTTCCGTACGGTGTCGGCCCGGAGCTCGGGGCTGCGGACGACGCCACCGGTGCCGAGGCGTTCCTTGCCCACCTCGAACTGCGGCTTGACCATGAGCACGAGGTCCGCGTCGGGGGCGGTGCAGCGCGCGAGGGCGGGCAGCACGAGCCCGAGCGGGATGAAGGAGAGGTCGCCGACGACCAGGTCGGCAGGGGTCCCGTCGATCGCTTCGAGCGTCAACTCGCGTACGTTCGTCCGGTCCTTCACGGTGACCCGCTCGTCGCTCTGCAGCGACCACGCGAGCTGCCCGTAGCCGACGTCGACGGCGACGACGTGCGCGGCGCCCGCCCGAAGCAGGACGTCCGTGAACCCCCCGGTCGACGCGCCCGCGTCCAGCGCACGCCGGCCCTCGACCTTCAGCCCCTGCGGTACGAAGGCGGCGAAGGCGCCGGCCAGCTTGTGGCCGCCGCGCGAGACGTAGTCGGGGTCGGCGTCGTCCTGGGAGACGACGATGGCCGCGGCCGTCTCGACCTGGGTGGCGGGCTTGGTCGCGACCGTCTTGCCGACGGTCACCCGCCCGGCGGCGATCAGCTGGCTGGCGTGCTCGCGCGAGCGGGCGAGCTTGCGGCGTACCAGCTCGGCGTCCAGACGGCGGCGTGCCACTCCTGCCACGTTCGGTTCAGCTCCTGAGGTTGTGCGACGGGTTCTTACGACGGGGTTCTTACGACTGGTTGTACGACTGGTTGTACGGAGACGCGGACGGGACCGTTCACGGGCCGGGGGCCGGCCCTGGGCGGACGGCATCGAGCGAGGTCAGCTCGGCGCGCAGCCCACGGTGTACATCCTCGTACACCTCCAGGTGTCCGTCCGCCGCGAGGCTGTCGGCGTCGCCGAGCCGCTCCAGGAGGGCGTCCACGGCGGGACGGCCGGTGGGGAGCCGCTCCACGCCCAGGGGCGCGGGCGCGGCGGGCTCGAAGGCCCCCTCCTCACCCGGTGCCGTCTCCACGTCCGGGGCCGTGGCCTGCTCCTCGTCCGGTTCCGGCGCAGCATCCGTCACGTCGCTCATGCCCCGACGCTATCGCGAAGCCCTGAGGTACGGTCGGTCACGATGGCCACGATCGAGGAGTGCCGCAGCGCACTCGACAGACTTTCGGACAATCTCACGCGCGCGGACGGCGAGGTACGCAGCGCCGCGGCGCTCGACCGCACCCTGAGCTGCCACATCACGGACCTGGACACGACGTTCACCGGCCACCTCGCGGGCGGCCGGATCGAGGTCCAGGACACGGTGCCGGGCCCGCCGCCCGCCAAGGCGCAGATCCGCCTGGCGATGACGGGCGACGACCTCGTGGCGATGGTCAACGGCGATCTGAACTTCGCGAAGGCCTGGGCCTCCGGCCGGGTCAGGCTGGAGGCCGGCTTCCGCGACCTGCTGAAGCTGCGCTCACTTCTGTAGGGCCGGCGTGGACGCCCGGGCGGCGCGATCGCCCGCCCGGGCCCTGCGCCCCGCCGGCACCACCAGCGGCGTTCCCGTCTCCGGGTCCTCGATGACCTGGCAGCGGAGCCCGAAGACCCGCTCGACCAGCTCGGCCGTCACGACCTCGGCCGGCGGCCCCTCGGCGACGACCTCGCCGTCGCGGCAGGCGATGAGGTGCGTGGCGTACCGGGCCGCGTGGTTGAGGTCGTGGAGGACGGCGACGAGCGTGCGGCCCTGGTTCTCGTGCAGCTCGGCGCAGAGGTCGAGTACGTCGATCTGGTGCTGGATGTCCAGGAAGGTCGTCGGCTCGTCGAGGAGCAGCAGCGGGGTCTGCTGGGCGAGCGCCATCGCGATCCACACCCGCTGGCGCTGGCCGCCGGACAGCTCGTCGACGTACCGCTCGGCCAGCTCCGCGACACCGGTCGCGGCCATCGACTCCTGGACGATCCGCTCGTCCTCGGGCGACCACTGGCGCAGCAGCCCCTGGTGCGGGTAGCGCCCGCGGGCCACCAGGTCGGCGACGGTGATGCCGTCGGGGGCGATGGAGGACTGGGGCAGCAGACCGAGGGTCCTGGCGACCTTCTTGGCCGGCATGGCGTGGATGCTCTGCCCGTCGAGGAGCACACGGCCCTCCGAGGGCTTGAGCATCCGGGACAGGGCGCGCAGCAGGGTCGACTTGCCGCAGGCGTTGGGCCCGACGATCACCGTGAACGAGTTGTCGGGGATCTCGACGGACAGGTCGCGGGCGATGACCCGCTGGTCGTAGGCGAGGGTGACCGACTCCGCGCTGAGCCGCTGGGTCCGACGGTCCATGGTGGTGCTCCTGATGTTCTTCTCGTTCGAATCCGTCATATCCGTCCCGCCTTGCGTTCGGTGACGAGCAGCCACAGCAGATAGCAGCCGCCGAGCACCCCGGTGACGACACCCACGGGCAGCTGCCGCTCGCCGAAGGCGTGGGTCGCGGTCCAGTCGGCGACGAGCAGCAGCACGGAGCCCATGAGGGCGGAGGCGGCGAGGTTGGGCCCGGGGGCGCGGGTCAGCCGGCGGGCGAGCTGCGGGGCGCTGAGGGAGACGAAGACGATGGGGCCGGCCGCGGCGGTGGCCACGGCGACGAGCAGGACGGCGGAGCCCATCAGCACGATGCGGGTCCGCTCGACCCGTACCCCGAGGGCGTACGCGGAGTCGTCGCCCATCTCCAGCATCCGCAGCGCCCGGCCGTGCCCCAGGACCAGCGGGATCAGGACGCAGCTGACGGCGAACAGCGGCCAGAACTGGGCCCAGTCGCGCCCGTCGAGCGAGCCGGTCATCCAGACCGTGGCGCGGGTGGCGTCGACGAGGTCGGCCTTGGTGATGAGGTAGTGGATGACGGCGGTGAGCATCGCGGCCGCGCCGATGCCGACGAGGACGAGCCGGTAGCCGTGGATCCCGCGCTTCCAGGCCAGGAGGTAGATCGCGGTACCGGTGACCAGCGCTCCGACGACGGCGCCGCCCGCGGCGGCCATGGCGCTGCCCTGGAAGAGCACGATGACGCCCAGCGCGCCCACCGTGGCGCCCTGGCCGAAGCCGATGACGTCGGGGCTGCCGAGCGGGTTGCGGGAGATGGACTGGAAGACGGCCCCGCCGACGCCGAGCGCCGCGCCGACGAAGACGGCGACGAGGACGCGCGGCAGCCGCAGCTCCATGACCGCGAACTCCTGGACGGGAGTCCCGTCGCCGAGGAGGGTGGCGACCACGTCGCCGGGGGGCACGGGGAAGTCCCCGCTGCCGATGAGGACGACGGCCACGGCGAGGGTGACCACGAGCAGCGCGACCAGGGAGAGGGCGGCGCGGGGCGCGTAGCGCAGGGAGAGTCCGCCGCCGGTCCGTAGCGTCTTGGTGGTCACAGCTGGGCCATCCTCTTGCGGCGGACGAGGCGAATGAAGACGGGTCCGCCGACGAGCGCGGTGACGATGCCGACCTGGAGCTCCGCGGGGCGGGCGACGAGCCGGCCGATCACGTCGGAGCCCAGGAGCAGGACGGGCGAGAGGACGGCGGCGTACGGGAGGATCCAGCGCATGTCGGGGCCGGTGATGGCGCGTACGAGATACGGGACCATCAGGCCGAGGAACACGATCGGCCCGCAGGCGGCGGTCGCGGCTCCGCACATCAGCGTGACGGCCGCCATGGCGGTGATCCGGGTGCGGTTGAGGTCGGCGCCGAGCGCGCGGGCGGTGTCGTCGCCCATCTCCATGGCGTTGAGCGGCCGGGAGATCAGGAGGGCGAGCACGACGCCGGCGAGGATGAACGGCGCGACGCGGCGCACGGTGTCCATGTCGGCGGAGGCGAGCGAGCCGACGGTCCAGAAGCGGAGCCGGTCGAGGGCGGCGGAGTTCAGCAGCTGCACGGCGTTGACGTACCCGTACAGCGCGGCGGTGGCGGCGGTTCCGGCGAGCGCGAGGCGTACGGGGGTGGAGCTGCGGCTGCCGCCGAGGACGTACACCACGACGGAGACGACGGCCGCGCCCGCGAACGCGAACCAGATGTAGTCGCCGACGTCCGTGATCCCCAGGAACGCGATCGCGGAGACGACGGCGGCCGCGGCCCCGGCGTTGACACCGAGCAGGCCGGGTTCGGCGAGCGGGTTGCGCGTGAGGCCCTGCATCACCGCACCGGAGAGGCCGAGCGCGACGCCGACGAGCAGCCCGAGGAGGGTCCGGGGGACGCGGACGTCATGGATGATGACGTCGTTTCCGACACCGGTGTTGTGGAACAGCCCGTGCCACACATCACCGAGCGGCACCGGTTTGGCGCCGACCATGATGCTCAGGACACAGACCAGCAGCAGGACTCCGACGGCCGCGACCAACCCGACCGCGCGCACGGAGTGCCGGCGCGTCGGCGTCTGGTCGGGGCCGGTCGGATCCGCGCTCGCTCGGGAGGGACTCTCGACCAACACGGGAGTTAGGTTAGCCTACCCTGCTATTCCTGTTCGATCCCCTCCCCGCAGGTCAGCGCCCGGCGGAGAGGCCTCACAGCTCCTCGCCCAGCGGGAGAGGACCGCACAGCCCGTCGCCCGGCGGGAAAGGGCCTCACAGCCCCTTGCCCGGCGGGAGAGGCCTCACAGCCCCAGTCGCTCCAGCGCCTTCCCCGCGTCCAGCCCGCACGCCCCGGCCCCGGCCTCCGTCCAGGCCGCCGCGCACAGCGCCCGCACCCCGTCCATCACGGGCCCCTCGCCGTCCAGGACGAGTTCGCCACCGCGCGCCTCGGCCGACCAGCCGCCGCAGACGAACCCGCCGTGCGCCCCGACCACTTGGGGCTGCCCGGTCAGCAACCCGCGCAGATCGGCGTCCACATACGTCGGCCGGTGCTCCGGCACCGCCGCGAGCAGCTGCGCCACGTCCGTCACCCCCGTCAGCACGAGCAGCGAGTCCACGCCCCCGTTGAACGCCCCCTCGATGTCCGTGTCGAGCCGGTCCCCGACCACCAGCGGCCGTTCGGCCCCCGTCCTCAACACGGTCTCCCGGTGCATCGGCGGCAGCGGCTTCCCCGCCACCTTCGGCTCCACGGCACCGCCCGTGGCGATCCGTACGACCTCCACCGCCGCCCCGTTCCCCGGCCCGATCCCCCGCGCCCCCGGAATCGTCAGGTCCGTGTTCGAGGCGTACCAGGGCACGCCCCGCGCCACGGCGTAACCCGCCTCCGCGAAGCGCGACCACGGCATCTCCGGCCCGCCGTACCCCTGCACCACCGCTGCCAGACCGGTCACGTCCGCCGACTCCACCGGTTCCAGGCCCCGTTCCCTCAGCGCCACCCGAAGGCCCTCCCCGCCGATCACGAGCACCGGCGACCCCGCGGGCACGTCGTCGGCGATCAGCCGCGCCACCGCCTGCGCCGAGGTGATGACGTCCCCCGCCTCGGCCGGCACACCCAGCTCGGTCAGATGCGCGGCCACAGCGTCCGGGGTCCGCAGCGCGTTGTTGGTGACGTACGCGAGGTGCATCCCGCCGGCCCGGGCCGCCGCCAGCGCCTCGACGGCGTGCGCGATCGCCTCCCCGCCCGCGTACACCACACCGTCCAGGTCGAGGAGGGCCGTGTCGTACGTCTCGCTCAGCGCCCCCTCGCTGCCGCCGGGCCGGTCCCTGTCCCGCCGCGGACCCGTCTGCGAGCCCCGCTCCGAGCCCTGCCGCAACCCCTGACCGTCCTGGCCGCCGTCACCCATGACCGTGCACTCCTCACGTCTCAGCCGTCGCACTCCCCCGATCATCGCTCATTGCCACCGCGCACTTACGATTGCTCAATGAACAGCAGAGGTCCTGCGGCCAACGACGGTCTGCACCTGGTCCCGTTCCGGGGACTCCGCTACGTCCCGGAGCGGGTCGGCAGTCTGGCCGCCGTGACCTCGCCGCCGTACGACGTCGTCGTACGGCCCGACGGACTGCACCACCTCGAGTCCGCCGATCCCCACAACATCGTCCGGCTGATCCTGCCGCAGGCCGTCACGGCGGGCACCCGCCACCGCAAGGCCGCCGTCACCCTCGACCGCTGGCTCGCGGACGGCGTCCTCGCACCGGATCCCGAGCCCGCTCTGTACGTGTACGAGCAGAGCAGCGGCGACATCCTCCAGCGGGGCATCATCGGCGCCCTGGAGCTCTCCACCCCGGCCGAGGGCATCGTGCTCCCCCACGAGGACGTCATGCCGCACGTCGTCGAGGACCGCGCGGCGCTGATGCGGACCACCGCGGCCAACCTGGAGCCGCTCCTTCTCACCTACCGGGGCGGTGCCGACGGCCCCGCCGACGTCATCGAACGCACCGTCAGGCGCGACCCGCTGCTCGCCACCACCACGGAGGACGGGTTCAGCCACCGCCTCTGGGCGGTCACGGACCCCGCCGATCTCGCGGCGGTCTCCGCCGGGCTCGCGGAGCAGCAGGCGCTGATCGCCGACGGCCACCACCGCTGGGCGACGTACCTCCGTCTCCGCGAGGAGCACGCCCAGCCCAGCCCGTGGAACTACGGCCTGGTGCTGCTCATCGACACCGCCCGCTACCCCCTCAGGGTCCGCGCCATCCACCGGCTGCTCAACCGCCTCCCCGTCGCCGACGCCCTCGCCGCCCTCGGCGACGGCTTCCGCGTCCGCCGCGTCGAGGGCACGCTGACGGAGGCCATGGAGACCCTGGCGTCCGCCGCGCGCGAGGGCAACGCCTTCCTCCTCGCCGGCGACGGCACCTTCCACATCGTGGACCGCCCCTCCCCGGAGCTCCTCGCCCGCACGGTCCCCGCGGACCGCCCCGAGGCGTGGCGCACCCTGGACGCCACGGTCCTGCACGCCACGCTCCTCGACCACCTGTGGCACCTCCCGGACGACCCGGAGGACATCAGCTACATCCACGACACCGAGGCCGCCGTCGAGCAGGCGGAACGCCGACGCGGTACGGCGGTGCTCATGCATCCCGTACGGGAGGAAGTCGTACGGGACCTTGCGCGGCAGGGCGTCACCATGCCCCGCAAGTCGACGTCCTTCGGACCGAAGCCGGCGACGGGCCTGGTCCTCAGAAGCCTGGCGCTGGACTGAGCGCACAGAAAAGGGCGGCACCCCCGGCAGGGGTGCCGCCCTTCTTCTTCAGTTACGCCCTGTCGTCCAGGTCGTCGTCCTCGTCGTCCTCGACGTCGTCCTGGTCGGCCCGGTCCGCCTCGTCCGCGGCCTCGGTCTCGGTCTCGGTCTCCAAGGTCTCCTCGGACGCTTCCAGGTCGTCGATGGCGTCCACGAACTCGACGCCGTCCAGCTCGGCGAGGCGGTCGGAGGCGTCCGTGGCCCCGTCCTTGTCGGACTCGAGCGCCTTGGCGAACCACTCACGTGCCTCGGCCTCACGCCCGGCCGCGAGCAGCGCGTCGGCGTAGGCGTACCGCAGACGCGCGGTCCACGGGTGGACGGCGGTGGACGCCAGCTCGGGGCTCTGGAGGGTCACGATGGCGGCGTCCAGCTGCCCCATGTCGCGACGGGCGCCGGCGGCGACGAGACGCATCTCGACCTGCCCGGACTTGTCCAGCTTATGCACCTCGGCCTCACCGGCCATGGCGAGCGCCCGCTCGGGCCGGCCCATGCCGCGCTCGCAGTCGGCCATCACGGGCCACAGCTCGACACCACCGGTCATCCGCCGCGCGGCACGGAACTCGGCCAGCGCCTCGGAGTACTTCTGCGTGGCGTACGCGGCGAAGCCGGCCGCCTCGCGGACGGCGGCGACACGGGAGGCGAGCCGCAGGGCGATACGGGAGTACGCGTACGCCTGCTCGGGGTCCTCGTCGATCAGGTTGGCGACCATGACGAGGTTGCGAGCGACGTCCTCGGCGAGCCCCTTGGGCAGGCTCATGAGCTCCTGGCGCACGTCCTGGTCGATCTCGTCACCGGTGACGTCGTCCGGGATCGGCAGCCGCTTGATGGGCGCGCGGTCGGGGCGGTCCCGGTCACGGTCGTCGCGACCGCGGTAGCCACCCCGGTCGTCGCGCCCGCGGTACCCACCCCCGCCCCGGCTGTCGTCACGCCGGTCGTCGCGACGGAAGCCACCACCGCGGCTGTCGTCACGACGGGGCCCACGGGGGCGGTCGTCACTCCGGTCGTCGCGACGGAAGGAAGGTCGGTCGTCACGGGGACGGTCCTCACGCGGACGGTCGTCACGACGGAACGACGACGGCCGCTCGTCGCGACGGTCGTCACGACGGAACGAGGGACGGTCGTCACGGCGGTCGTCACGGGGACGGTCGTCGCGACGGAAACCGCCACCGCGGGTGTCGTCACGGCGGTCATCACGACGGAACCCACCGCCGGAGCCGCCACCACGGTTGTCGTCACGACGGTCGTCCCGACGGAAGGCCGGCCGCTCGTCGCGACGGTCGTCGCGCCGGAACGAGGGACGGTCGTCACGGCGGTCGTCGCGCGGGCGGTCGTCACGGCGGAAGCCGCCACCACGGGTGTCGTCACGGCGGTCGTCGCGACGGAACCCACCGCCGGAGCCGCCACCGCGGTTGTCGTCACGGCGGTCATCGCGACGGAACCCACCGCCGGAGCCGCCACCACGGTTGTCGTCACGACGGTCATCCCGACGGAACGACGGACGGTCGCCACCGCGGTTGTCGTCGCGACGGAAACCGCCACCGGTGCCACCGCCACGGTTGTCGTCACGACGGTCGTCGCGCCGGAACGACGGACGGTCGTCGCGGCGGTCGTCACGGCGGAACCCACCGCCGCTGCCGCCACCGCGGTTGTCGTCGCGACGGAACCCACCGCCGCTGCCACCGCCACGGTTGTCGTCACGGCGGAAGGGGGGACGGTCATCGCGACGGTCGTCACGGGGACGGTCGTCGCGACGGAAACCGCCACCACGGGTGTCGTCACGCCGGTCGTCACGGCGGAAGCCACCGCCACCGCCGCCACCACGGTTGTCATCACGGCGGTCATCGCGACGGAAACCGCCACCGCTGGCGCCACGGTTGTCATCACGGCGGAAACCGCCGCCGCCGGCACCACGGTTGTCGTCACGGCGGTCATCGCGACGGAAGCCACCGCCGGAGCCGCCACCGCGGTTGTCACCACCGCGGTTGTCATCGCGACGGAAGCCGCCGCCACCGCCGCCACGGTTGTCGTCACGACGCGGGCCACGGAAGCCGCCCCGCTCGCCACCGTCCCTACGACGCGGCTCGCGCTCCGGACGATCGTCGGGAGAGTTGGTGGACATCGGCGTGACTCCTGTCTTCGGGTACTGCAGTCATTCTCGCGCAGTCGGCATCCCGACGCGCTTCGGCAAATACAAGGAAAAACAAAAGGACCCTTGGTCCCAGCATGAACGCTGGGACCAAGGGTCCTGAAAGATTGTTCGGCGGCGTCCTACTCTCCCACAGGGTCCCCCCTGCAGTACCATCGGCGCTGAAAGGCTTAGCTTCCGGGTTCGGAATGTAACCGGGCGTTTCCCTAACGCTATGACCACCGAAACCCTATCGGGTTCTAGCGAACAAGCACACTTTTCAGTTAAGTAAGTGAAACTGGTTCAACCGGTGCGACTGTTCGCAACCCGGGAACCACACAGTGGACGCGAGCAAA
>NZ_JAMGSL010000017.1 GCF_025195125.1 Streptomyces sp. Je 1-79 | reverse complement strand
CTGGTGAGTCAGGCACGAGCCACAGCCGCTGACGTGCTCGCACGGTCCGGAATCGACCCAACTCCTCTGTCACACGGGTCCTTGGAATTCTGCACCGGGGTGGATTCGCCCGGCTCTCCGGTCCGACCGTGCGGATGTCCGGGATTTCGTGGTGATTCCGACTTCTGCTTCAGCCAATACCAGGATTTCACGGGGCCGGACTTCGGCGCAGGTGCGATCATCCGCGTCTGCGGGCATCCGCGGGACGCCCACGAGGTGATCTGACGGCGCCTGCGGAGGCCCATGAGGTGATCTGACGGCACCCGCGGGACGCCCACGAGGCGGTCTGACGGCACCCGATCGGTCGTGTTGGACGATGAGGGCCGGGCGCCCGGGAGATCCACTTCCCGGGCGGCTCGGCGGTTGAGCGGGTCAGAGAACGCGTTCGGTGTTCTGGGTGAGGCGGGCCGCCGAGAGGATCGTCGTGCGGGCCTCGTGTTCGGTCAGGCCCGTGTGGACGGCCGCCGTGGTGAGGGCCTCGGCGAGGGAGTCGCCGAGGCCGTTCTCGTACGCCCGGCAGGCCGCCCAGAACAGGCGCGTGTTGCGCTGGCCCTCGTGCGCGGTGCGGACGAAGTGGACCAGCCCGCGGCCCTGTCGGGGGCTCACGGGGGCGTGGTGGGGGCGCGGGGGTGGCGTAGGGGGCGCGATCAGGGCGAGGAGGGCGCGCGGGCAGGGCGCAGGATCGAGGTGCTCGCTGCCCGGTGCCAGCCGGTACGCGCCCTTGGCGGTGACGGAGCCGGGTCCCACGAGGTAGCCGCCGGCGCCTCGGATGTCGATGCCGGGGGCGAGGCGGCTCGCCGAGTTCGGGACCACGATGTCCGGCGGGCCGGTCAGCCACAGGTGGCGGCCGCCGCTCGGGGTGAGCACGGTCACCGTGGGCGGCAGCGTGAACAGGTGCTGGAGCGCGAGGTGGCGCAGCTCGGCCGTGGCGTCCGCGGGGGTGTCCCCGTGGGGCACGTCGAGGTCGACGCCGATCAGGTGGAGGGGCGGGCGGCCGCAGGCGATGCCGTAGCCGGTGGCCCAGGGCGCGGCGGCGAACAGCGCCCGTACGGCCGCCGGGTCGGTGGTCGCGTCGTGCACCCCGTGTCCGGGGCGGCCGCACTCGCCGTGGCAGGGGGCCGGCTCGGGGTCGTCCCGGTGGGGTGAGCGCAGCGCGGGGAGCTTCGAGGGCGACAGGGGGATGACGGGGAGCCCACGTTCTGCCGCGGACAGCGCGTGGGCGAGGGCCAGGGTGGCGGAGCGCCGGTCGGAGGTGGCCATGGACCCAGTTTCGTACATGCGTTCGAAAAAGGGAAGCGGGGAGGATTGGCTGAAAATCTGCCGGAACGCTTCCTCCCTTGTTGCGGTGCGGTTTCGGCGGAGCGGCCCCCGCCCCGACCTCCGTGAGCTGCGGCTTTGGGTGCGTGAAGGGGGTTTATCGACTTGTCCTCACGCTTGAGGGGGAATCGGTCTGTGAGGGGTGGTTCGCCGGGGATTGCGTGGGCAACTCTGGAGTCGCGACGTCGAGCACAACGACCGAGGCGGCCGGCCAACTGCCGTGTAAATAGCCCTACTTCAGTGATTCTTCAGCAGCACCGCAGGCTCAGTAGCACCACAGCTTCAGCACGACCACAGCTTCAGCACCACGACTTCAACACGGCTCAGCTTCAGCTCAGCTCACGGAGGAAAAGACATGGCAAGCATCCGTACCGCCCGCGTTCTCGCCGCTGCCGCCGCGCTGCCCCTGGCCGCCGCTCTCTTCGGCGGCGTCGCGCAGGCCGACAACGGCGGCTTCGCGGACGACGGATCGAACACGAGCGTCGCCACCATCATCGGCAGCGGCGTGGGCGGCGACAACGTCGGCAACTCGACGACCACGCAGCAGGTGGCCACCGGCTCGGGCGCCTCCAATCAGAACAACACCGCGAGTGTGAACGGCTCCGGGTTCACCTCCATCGGTCAGTCCAACCCGGTGGTGAACTTCCACCCCTGGTGGTTCTAGCCGAGAGCTGGGGACCGGCCCGACGGGGGGAATGACCGGGGGGAATGACCGGGGGGAATGACCGGGGGGTGAACGGCGGCCTGTGCGGCGGCGCTTCGGCGCCGGCGTGCAGGCCGCTGAGCGTGGAGGCCGCTGAGCGTGGAGGCCGCCGCGCGTGCGCCCGCGGCTCTCCGCATGGACCCTCGGCCGGGCCCTTCGCCGGACGGGGCGCCGACGGGGCGCCGAACCCGGGTGCCGGGCGGGGTGTCGACGGGGTGCCGGCCGGGGGCGCCGGGGTGGCGGCCGCGTCCGTGACCTTGACACGCTCCCGCATCTGACGGACAGTCAGAAACATTAGCCGTACCCCCGGGAGGCCGTCGCCGTGCACCTCGCCCCGACCGAGCGGCAGCTGCGGCTGCGCGCCGAACTCCGCGCGTACTTCCGCGACGTGATGCCCGACGGCCCGCCGCCTCCCGCCGACACCGCCGCGCAGCGCGCGCTGCTGCGCCGCATCGGCGGCGACGGGATGCTCGGGCTCGGCTGGCCGCGCGAGTACGGAGGGCAGGGCCGCGGCCCCGACGAGCAGTTCGTCTTCTTCGACGAGGCCTACCGGGCGGGCGCCCCCGTCTCCATGGTCACGCTCAACACCGTCGGCCCGACCCTGATGAAGTACGGCACCGAGGAACAGAAGGCGTACTTCCTCCCCCGGATCCTGCGTGGCGAGACCGTCTTCGCGATCGGGTACAGCGAGCCGGAGGCCGGTACCGACCTGGCCTCGCTCCGTACGAAGGCGGTACGGGACGGGGAATCCTGGCGGGTCGACGGGCAGAAGATCTTCACCTCGAACGCCCAGAACGCCGACTGGATCTGGCTCGCCTGCCGCACCGACCCCGAGGCCCCCAAGCACCGCGGGATCTCCATCCTGCTGGTCCCGACGGACGCCGCCGGCTTCTCCTGGACGCCCATCGAGACGGTCGGCGGGCTGACGACGACGGCGACCTACTACGACTCCATCCGCGTCCCCGCCGGAAACCTGGTCGGGGAGGAGAACGGCGGCTGGGGGCTGATCACCAACCAGCTCAACCACGAACGCGTCGCCCTCGCCGCGATCGGCATGCAGGCCGAGGACTTCTACGAGGCGGCGCTCCGCAGCGCCCGCACACCCGATCCGGTGACGGGGCGGCGTCGCATTGACGAGCCGTGGATACGGATTCGGGCCGCCGAGGCGCATGCCCGTCTCGCGGCAACGCGCCTGCTCAACTGGCGTTTGGTGGGGGATGTGGGGGCGGGCCGGCTGGCCCCGGGAGACGCCAGCGGCGTGAAGTTCGCGGGAACCGAATCGGCGGTGGAGGTGTACCGAATATGTCAGGAGATCGCGGGCGGAGCGGGTCTCGTGCGGGCGGGGTCGCCGGGGGAGTTCGACGGCGGTGAGCTCGAGCGGATGAACCGCGCCGCGCAGATCAACACCTTCGGGGGAGGGGTGAGCGAGGTGCAGCGCGAGATCGTCGCGACGATGCGACTCGGCATGAAGGGGAGGGGGCGGCGATGAGTGAGGGACTGCGTGGCGGACTGAGTGACGGACGGAGTGACGGGCTGGGCGACGGTCGGAGCGAACTGAGTGACGGGCTGTACGAGCGGTTGAAGGCGTACGAAGGGCAGCCCGCCGCCACCGCGGGCGTCGGCAAGGACCTGGTCAACGAGCCCATGATCAGACACTGGTGCGAGGCGATGGGGGACACCGACCCGGCCTACAGGGGACCGGACGCCGTCGCGCCGCCCACGATGCTCCAGGCGTGGACGATGGGCGGTCTCTCCGGCCACACCGACCGCTCCGGGGCGTACGACGAGCTGCTCACGCTCCTGGACGAGGCGGGATACACGTCCGTGGTCGCCACCGACTGCGAGCAGGAGTATCCGCGTCCGCTGCGGCCCGGCGAGGCGATCACCTTCGACGCCGTCATCGAGTCGGTGTCGGAGCGCAAGACCACCAAGCTCGGGGCGGGGCACTTCGTCACGACCCGGATGGACATCCAGGCCGACGGCGAGCTCGCGGGCACCCACCGTTTCCGCATCCTCAAGTACGCGCCGGCGGCACCGAAGCCGAAGGGCAGCGGCGCGCCCGGCGCCAGGCGCCCCCGGCCGGTGATCAACCGGGACAACGCCGGTTTCTGGGAGGGCGTGGCCGCGCACCGGCTGCTCGTCCAGCGCTGTGGAGCCTGCGCGACCCTCCGCTTCCCGTGGCTCCCCGGGTGCAACGCCTGCGGCTCGCAGGAGTGGGACGCCGTCGAGGCGAGCGGCACCGGGACCGTCTTCTCGTACGTGGTGATGCACCACCCGCCCTTCCCGGCCTTCGACCCTCCCTACGCGGTCGGTCTGATCGAACTGGCGGAAGGCGTACGGATGATCAGCAACGTGGTCGGTGTGCCGTACGACAAGGTCCGGATCGGGGTGCCGGTCCGGCTGGAGTTCCTCCGCGTGGACGAGGAGCTGGAGCTGCCCGTCTTCCGGGCGCAGGACGGCGGTGAGGGCTGACATGGACTTCACGCCCACGGAGGAGCAGGCCGCGGCCCAGGAGCTGGCGGCGCGGATCTTCGGCGACCTCGCCACGCACGAGCGGCTCGCGGCGGCCGGCACGGGCACGGACGCCGAGCTGTGGAAGGCCCTGTGCGCGGCCGGACTGCCCGGAGCGGTCGAGGAGATCGGGCTGCTCGGCCTGGTGCTGCTCGCCGAGGAGCAGGGGCGGACGACGGCTCAGGTGCCGTTCGCCGCGAGCGGTGTGTTCGGCCTCCTCGCCGTGGCCCGGCACGGCACGGCGGAGCAGCGCGAGCGGCTGCTGCCGGGGCTCCGGGACGGTACGAGCGTGGCGACCGGGGCGTTCCCGCCCGCCGGCCACGTGCGGGCGGACGCGGACGGCCGCCTCACGGGCGAGGTGGAGTGGGTGCCCTGGCTCAGGGATGCCACGCACGTTCTCGTACCGGATCAGGACGCCGCGCTCCGGCTGGTGCCCACGTCGGAAGCGTCGGTGCTGCCCGTGGAGCTCACCGCCCCCTGGGCAGCGGGGCGGCTGGTCCTCGACGGCGCGCGGGGGGAACGGATCGGGGGCCAGGGCGCCTGCGCGGACGTGCTGGCCATGGCCCGGATCGTGTTCGCGGGACTCCAGGCGGGGGTCTGTGCGGGTTCACTGGCCCGGGCCGTCGCGTACACCTCGGTACGGGAGCAGTTCGGGCGCCCGCTCTCCACCCACCAGGCCGTCCAGCTCCGGGCCGCCGACGCCCACATGGACACCGAGGCGATCCGGGTCACCGCCTACGAGGCCGCCTGGCGCCACGACGAGGGGCTGCCGGCCGTCGAGCACGCGCTGACCGCCGCCTGGTGGGCGTCGGAGGCGGGGAAGCGGGTCGTCCACGCGGGGCAGCATCTCCACGGCGGTATGGGAGCCGACCTCGACCACCCCGTCCACCGGCACTTCCTCTGGGGCAGACAGCTCGACGCGTATCTCGGCTGCGGCACCGAACTCCTCGCCGAACTGGGCGACCTGATCGCGAACGGAGAGCACCGATGAACGCCGGAGAGCACCGATGAAGGCCGGGGACACGCTGGAGCCGCTGGAGATCCCGATCACCCGCACCCTCGTCGTCGCCGGGGCCGTGGCATCCCGGGACTACCAGGACGTGCACCACGACGCGGAGCTGGCCAGGGCGAAGGGCTCCCCCGACATCTTCATGAACATCCTGACGACCAACGGCCTGGTGGGCCGGTACATCACCGACCGGCTGGGGCCGGGGGCGGTTCTGCGCAAGGTGGCGATACGGCTCGGCGCGCCCAACTACCCCGGAGACACGATGACGTTGACGGGGACGGTCACCGGGGTGGACGGCGCGACGGCCCAGGTGCGGGTGGTCGGTGCGAACGGGCTCGGTCACCACGTGACGGGCACGGTGACGGTCACCTTGCCGGACGCCCGGCCGGGGGCCCTGTCGGATTCCCGGGCGGCGGCCCAGCCGGATTTCCGGCCGGACGGCCTTTCGGATACGGGGGCCCGGCCGGACAGGGAGTCGGTCGGGGAGCCGGTCGGGGAGCCGGACCAGCGCGGGGAGCGGCGGGAACGGGACGGGTCCGAGCCGAAGGGAGCGGGGGCATGAGCATCCGGAGGGCCGACCGGCTCGGCGGGCGCGCCGCCATCGCCGGGATCGGGGCGACCGAGTTCTCCAAGGACTCCGGCCGCAGCGAACTCAAGCTGGCCGTGGAGGCGGTGGGCGCGGCCCTCGACGACGCCGGGCTGACCCCCGCCGACGTCGACGGCATGGTCACCTTCACCATGGACACCAACCCGGAGATCACCGTCGCGCAGGCGGCCGGGATCGGCGAGCTGTCCTTCTTCTCCCGCATCCACTACGGAGGTGGGGCGGCCTGCGCCACCGTCCAGCAGGCAGCCCTCGCCGTGGCGGCCGGGATCGCCGAAGTCGTCGTCTGCTACCGGGCGTTCAACGAACGCTCGGGACGCCGGTTCGGGTCGGGGGTCCAGCAGCGGGAGCCCTCCGCCGAGGGCGCCGCGCTCGGCTGGCAGCTCCCCTACGGGCTGCTCACCCCAGCCTCCTGGGTCGCCATGATCGCCCAGCGGTACCTCCACACGTACCGGCTGACCCCGGACGCCTTCGGGCATGTCGCCGTCACCGACCGCCGGTACGCGGCCACCAACCCCGCCGCGTACTTCCACGGGAAGCCGATCACGCTCGCCGACCACGCCGCCTCGCGCTGGATCGTCGAACCGCTCCGGCTCCTCGACTGCTGCCAGGAGACCGACGGCGGCCAGGCGATCGTCGTCACTTCCGCCGAGCGCGCCCGCGACCTGCGCCACCCGCCAGCCGTGATCGTGGCAGCCGCGCAGGGAGCCGGACGCGCGCAGGAGGCGATGACGAGCTTCTACCGCGACGATCTGACCGGCCTGCCCGAGATGGGTGTGGTGGCGAGACAGCTGTGGCGGACGTCGGGGCTCGCGCCGGGCGACATCGACGTCGGCATCCTCTACGACCACTTCACCCCGTTCGTGCTGATGCAGCTTGAGGAGTTCGGATTCTGCGGACCGGGGGAGGCGGCCGACTTCGTCGCGGCGGACGCGCTGCCGCTGAACACCCACGGGGGCCAGCTGGGGGAGGCGTATCTGCACGGGATGAACGGGATCGCGGAGGCGGTCCGGCAGGTCCGGGGCACGTCCGTGAACCAGATACCGGGAGCGGCCAGGACGCTGGTCACGGCGGGCACGGGCGTCCCCACGTCCGGCCTGATCCTGGGCACGGACGCCTGAGCCCAGGACACGCACTGCCGCCAGGCCAGGGCCAGGCCAGGGCCAGGGCCCCAGGGCCCCAGGGCGGCCAGGGCAGCCAGGGCCCAGGGCGGCCAGGGGCACGGGGGACGGGCAGGGGGCGTGCACTGTCGGTTCCCGAGCCGGGTCGCGTGGCACCCGGCTCCCGGGCACCGGGCCCGGGTTCCGGAAGCGTTCCCTCGGCCGCCCCGGGCGGTCCCGACCCTGACTTCACGGTCGTACGGCCTCCACCTTCAGGAGGTCCAGCCGTCCCCACCCCTACAACCTGAGGGGGAGTGCGGTTCGGGACCTGGGGCCGATCCGCCGCACACGTGCCCGCTCCTAGCGTGGAGTCATGACCCCGCCTCCCTCCGGCCCCGTCTGCGTCGGCGCCTCCACGGCCGCCGGCTACCCGTCGTTCTCGTCGTACGTACGGGCGCGTGGGCCCGTGCTGCTGCGCACCGCGCGCTCGCTGACCGCGAACCCGTCGGACGCCGAGGACCTGCTCCAGACCGCGCTCACCAAGACGTTCGTCGCCTGGGAGCGGATCGAGGACCACCGCGCCCTGGACGGTTACGTACGGCGCGCGCTGCTGAACACCCGTACGTCCCAGTGGCGCAAGCGCAAGGTCGACGAGTTCGCGTGCGAGGAGCTTCCGGAGCCGGCGGGACTGCCCGAGCCGGACCCGGCCGAGCGGCAGGTGCTGCACGACGCCATGTGGCGTGCGGTGATGAAGCTCCCGGACCGCCAGCGGGCGATGGTCGTCCTGCGGTATTACGAGGACCTCAGCGAGGCG
The DNA here is from genome assembly GCF_025195125.1 of Streptomyces sp. Je 1-79. Taxonomy (GTDB): domain Bacteria; phylum Actinomycetota; class Actinomycetes; order Streptomycetales; family Streptomycetaceae; genus Streptomyces. Next base: position 141,919 of record NZ_JAMGSL010000017.1, on the reverse strand, counting down.
CAGACGGCCGAGGTGCTCGGCGTCTCGATCGGTACGGTCAAGAGCGCGGTGTCGCGTGCGCTCGGCAAGCTCCGCGAGGACCCGGAGCTGTCCCCCGTGCGCTGACGCCCAGCCCCCCGCGCCCCCCGCCCCGACCCGCCCCTCTGGCCCCCGCACCCGGAGCCCCCCCCGGCCGAGCCCCCGGCCCGCGCCCCCTGTCGGTCCCCACCCGGAGCCCGCACCCCCCGCCGGCCCCCTCCCGCCGCCTTTGCCAGCGATCACTGGCAATTTCAGTACTCCCGGGTAGTGACATACCGCGCGGTACGTGCGCAGAATCTCCACACCCTTACTGCCACGTAGCGCCCACCGGGAGGACGCCGTGCTGAGCACCATGCAGGACGTACAGCTGACCGTGACCCGCATCCTGAACCACGGGATGACGATCCACGGAAAGTCCCTGATCACCACCTGGACCGGAGAGCCCGAGCCGCACCGACAGACCTTCGCGGAGACGGGCGCCCGCGCGACCCAGCTGGCGAACGCCCTGCGCGACGAGCTCGGAGTCACCGGCGACCAGCGGGTCGCGACCCTCATGTGGAACAACGCGCAGCACGTCGAGGCGTACTTCGCGATCCCCGCCATGGGCGCGGTCCTGCACACCCTCAACCTGAGGCTTCCCCCCGAGCAGCTGGCGTTCATCGTCAACCACGCCGACGACCGCGTCGTCATCGTCGACGGCACGCTGCTCCCCCTCCTCGCGCCGCTCCTCCCGCACCTGCCGACGATCGAGCACATCGTGGTCTCGGGCCCCGGCGACCGCTCCGTCCTGGAGGGCGTGACGCCCCGCGTGCACGACTACGAGGAGCTGATCGCGGGCCGCCCGACCACCTTCGACTGGCCCGAGATCGACGAGCGTTCGGCCGCCGCCATGTGCTACACCTCCGGCACCACCGGAGACCCCAAGGGCGTCGTCTACTCCCACCGTTCGATCTACCTGCACTCCATGCAGGTCAACATGGCCGAGTCGATGGGTCTGACGTCCAAGGACACGACTCTCGTCGTCGTCCCGCAGTTCCACGTCAACGCCTGGGGCCTGCCGCACGCCACGTTCATGACCGGCATCAACATGCTGATGCCGGACCGTTTCCTCCAGCCCGCCCCCCTCGCCGACATGATCGAGCGCGAGAAGCCGAGCCACGCCGCCGCCGTTCCCACCATCTGGCAGGGCCTGCTCGCCGAGGTCACCGCCAACCCCCGCGACCTCACCTCGATGAAGCAGGTCACCATCGGCGGCGCGGCGTGTCCGCCCTCGCTCATGGAGGCGTACGACCGGCTCGGCGTCCGCCTCTGCCACGCGTGGGGCATGACGGAGACCTCCCCGCTCGGCACCATGGCGCACCCGCCGGCCGGTCTGACCGCCGAGGAGGAGTGGCCGTACCGCGTCACCCAGGGCCGCTTCCCCGCCGGAGTCGAGGGCCGTCTGGTCGGCCCCGGCGGCGAGCGCCTGCCCTGGGACGGCGAGTCGGCCGGTGAGCTGGAGGTGCGCGGGACCTGGATCGCGGGCTCGTACTTCGGCGGCGTCGACGCCGAGCCGATCCGCCCCGCCGACAAGTTCAGCGAGGACGGGTGGCTGAAGACCGGTGACGTCGGCGTCATCAGCCCGGACGGTTATCTGACGCTCACCGACCGCGCCAAGGACGTCATCAAGTCCGGCGGCGAATGGATCTCGAGCGTCGACCTGGAGAACGCCATCATGGCGCACCCGGAGGTCGCCGAGGCCGCCGTCGTCGCCGTGCCGGACGAGAAGTGGGGGGAGCGCCCGCTCGCGACCGTCGTGCTCAAGGAGGGCGCGACGGCGGACTACAAGGCGCTGAAGGCCTTCCTCGCCGACGAGGGCGGGATCGCCAAGTGGCAGCTGCCCGAGCGCTGGGCGATCGTGGCGGCGGTGCCGAAGACGAGCGTGGGCAAGTTCGACAAGAAGGTCATCCGCAGGCAGTACGCGGAGGGCGAGCTGGACGTCACCCAGCTGTAGCCACTCATTCGCGTCCCGGTCTGGTTCCCGGCGGAGGAGGGGGAGCGGTGCATCTGCGCCGCTCCCCCTCCTTCCGTGTTTCCACCGAGCTCAGTCGATACCGGGCTCAGTCGATGCGGAGCCCAGCCGGGCTCAGTTGGTGCCGATCTTCGCCAGCAGGTCGACGATCCGGGCCTGTACCTCGTTGCTCGTGGAGCGTTCCGCGAGGAAGAGGACCGTCTCGCCGGAGGAGAGCGTCGTCAGCTCCTCCTCGTCGAGTCCGGCGGAGGTGTAGACGACGAGCGGGGTGCGGTTCAGCTGCCCGTTCGCGCGCAGCCAGTCGATGATCCCGGCGCGGCGGCGGCGTACCTGCATCAGGTCCATCACCACCAGGTTCGGCCGGATCTGCGTGGCCAGCGTGACCGCCTCGGTGTCGGTCGCCGCCCGCGCCACCTGCATCCCGCGCCGCTCCAGGGTCGCGGCGAGCGCCTGCGCGATGTCCTCGTTCTCCTCGATGAGCAGCACGCGCGAGGGGTGCTGCTCGCTGTCGCGGGGCGCCAGCGCCTTGAGGAGTACGGCGGGATCGGCGCCGTACGCCGCCTCCCGGGTCGCCTGCCCGAGCCCGGCCGCGAGCAGTACGGGCACCTCGGCGGCGACGGCCGCCTGGCGCAGCGACTGGAGCGCGGTACGGGTGATGGGCCCGGTCAGGGGGTCGACGAAGAGCGCGGCCGGGAAGGCGGCGATCTGGGCGTCGACCTCCTCGCGGGAGTGGACGATGACAGGGCGGTAGCCGCGGTCGCTCAGCGCCTGCTGGGTGGAGACGTCCGGCGCGGGCCAGACGAGCAGCCGGCGAGGGTTGTCCAGGGGCTCCGGGGGCAGCTCGTCGTCGACGGGCCGCGGCTGAGGCTGGTGCGCGACCTCGACCGCGCCACCGGGACCGTCGAGCGGCTCGGGGCCCTCGTCGGAGCCCTCGGCGGGGGCTCCTATCGCGTACGAGCGGCCTTCGGGCGCCGCGGGGGCCAGCTTGCGCTGCGGGTGCGGCTGGCTGGTGGGCTCCGCGGGGGCGGCGGGGGCCGCGGTCACGGCCGCGGGGGCCGGACGGTCGCCCTCGGGCGGAGTGGCGAGCTTGCGCCGCCGCCCGGAGCCGTTGGTCGCGGCGGGCTGGACGGTCTGGCCGTTCTGCTGCGCGGCGATCTGCTGGGCGAAGGGCACGCCCTGCCCGAGCGTCCGCACGCTGAACGCCCGCCCACCCTGCGACCCGTCCTTCGGCTCCTTCGCCGCGGGGGGAGCGGCCGGAGCGGCGGGAGCGCCGGGAGCGCCTGGAGCGGGCATCTCAGGCGGCAGGGGTACGGATCCGGTGCCGGTACCGCTCCGGGTCTCCTGCGGCGCACTCGTACCCGAGCCCGTACCCGCATTCGTACCCGTACCCGTATTCGTACCCCCACCCGCGCCGGTGTTCCGGCGGCGGCCGGTCGGCTCGGGCTGTGCGGGCGCCTGAGGATGGGGGTGCGGCTGGCCGGGCGTGTGGTCGGCGTCCGGCACGGACCGTACGGCGTCGTGCTGCCCCTCGTCGCTCACGGCCATCGGCGCGGGCATGGGCATCGGCGCGGGCATCGGCATGGCCATGGGCGCCGCCTGGGGCATCTGCTGGGCAGACGCGGGCTGCGGGGACGCGGGCTGGACCGCTCCGGGCTGCGCGGATACAGACTGCGCGGATACAGACTGCGCCGCTACCGACTGCGGCTGTCCGCTCGCTGCTGCCTCCGGGGCGCGGTCCGCGTCGGCAGGGGGCAGCGCGAACGGCGTGCGGGGCCCGGCCTCGGCGGCCGCGGTCCGCTCCTGGGCCGCGAGCGCCCGGCGCGCCCGGCGCCCGGTGGGCTGGGGGGCGCCCGACTCGCCGCCGCCCGCCGCGGGCAGGGCCCGGGCCAGGGCGTGCGCCTCGGCGGGAGCGCCCTGAGCGGGTACGGGTACGCCCTGCGGGGGCACGGCCGCGCCGAGCGCGGCACGGCCCTGAGCGCCCTCGGCCGCGGTCACCACGGAGCCCTCGGCGGGCCGTCCGCGACGGCGTCCGGTCGGCTCGACGGCAGCAGGGCCACCGGCGACGGCCGAACCGTCACCCAAACCAGCCTGGTTCGCCGCGTTCACCCCGTTCGTCCCGCTCGCCCCGTCGGCCGCGCCGGCGTTCTGGGCCGGGATCAGCTCGGCGGGGGCGGCCGGAGCCTGCTCCGTACGGCCCCGGCGGCGGCCGGTCGGTTCGACGGGGCCGGCGCTGCCGTCCTCGGCGGCCACCGGGCTCTCCAGGAAGGCGTCGGTGGAGGCCCGTCGGGCGCGCCGCCGCCCGCCGCCGTTCGTGTCCGAGGCCTGCGCGGGCAGCGCGAGCGCCGCCCCTTCGTTGGGGGCCGCCTCGGGTGCCGGAGCGGGCGGCGGGGCCGTGATCGTGCCCTGGCCGGCGCCGAGCGGCACCTCCAGAACGTACGCGCTGCCGCTCATCCCCGGCACCTCGTGCGTCTGCACGACACCGCCGTGCGCCGCCACGATGCCGCGGACGATGGGCTGGTGGACGGGGTCGCCGCCGGCGTACGGTCCGCGGACCTCGATCCGTACGACGTCACCGCGCTGCGCGGCGGCCACCACGATCGTCGAGTCGGCGTAGCCGGTGCCGGGTACGACCCGGGCCTTGCCGGTGGAGTCGACCCCGGCCACGTCCGCGACGAGATGGGCGAGCGCGGTCGCGAGCCGGCCCGCGTCCACCTCGGCCTCGATCGGCGGGGCGTGCACGGCGAACTGCGCCCGGCCGGGCCCGATGAGCTCCACGGCCCCGTCCACGCCCGCGGTGACGACCGTGTCGAGCAGGGCGACGGACTTGGCGAGCGTCTCGGCACCGGCGTCCAGCCGCTGGTAGCCCAGCACGTTGTCGACGAGGGTGGTCATCCGGGCGTACCCGGCGGCCAGATGGTGCAGGAGCTGGTTGGCCTCCGGCCAGAGCTGCCCGGCGTCGTCGTCGGCGAGGGTGGAGAGCTCGGTACGCAGCTCCACCAGCGGCCCGCGCAGCGACTCGCCGAGTACGGCGGTCAGCTGCTCGTGCCGGGCGGCCAGGGCTTCGTACCGCTCCTTGTCCGCCGTCGCCCGTTCCTCGTGGCTCTTCCTGAGCTCGGCGAGTTCCGCGGTGTGCTTCTCGGTGAGGGCGGTGAGCTCGTTCGTCCGCTCCTCGGCGAGCTGCTCGTACGGCCGGCGGTCGGTGAAGGTCATCACCGCGCCGACGAGCTGGTCCCCGTCCCGTACGGGAGCGGTGGTGAGGTCGACCGGCACCTGGGAGCCGTTCTTCGCCCACAGCACCTGCCCGCGGACCCGGTGCTTGCGCCCCGACTTGAGGGTGTCGGCGAGCGGGGACTCCTCGTACGGGAAGGGCTCGCCGTCCGCGCGCGAGTGGAGGATCAGGGGGTGCAGGTCCTTGCCGCCGAGATCGCTGGCGCGGTAGCCGAGGATCTGCGCGGCGGCGGGGTTGACGAGGACGACACGCCCGTCGGTGTCCGTACCGACGACGCCCTCGGCCGCCGCGCGCAGGATCATCTCGGTCTGGCGCTGCGAGCGGGCGAGTTCGGCCTCGGTGTCGAGCGTGCCGGTGAGGTCGCGGACGACGAGCATGAGCAGCTCGTCGCCGGTGTAGGCGCTGTACGAGTCGTAGGCCTCGCGCCCGTCCTCCAGGCTGGCGCTGGTCACCTCGACGGCGAACTCGCTGCCGTCGGTGCGGCGGGCGATCATCCGGGTCGGCTTCGTACGGCCCTGTTCGTCGGCGCCCTCGGGGCGCCGCATGGAGCCGGGGATCAGCCGCGAGTCGAAGCTCGGGAGCAGATCGAGCAGCCCGCGCCCGACGAGCGCGGTGCCGGGGGTCTCGAACATGCCGAGGGCGATGGTGTTGGCGTTGACGACCGTGCCGTTGCAGTTGACGAGCACGAGGCCGTCGGGGAGGGCGTCAAGTATGGCTGCGAGGCGAGCAGCGCCTCGGGATGGCCTGCTGCTCACGACGACGCTTCCTCCCTGACCCACTGCACCTTGCCCGGCTGGCCGGCCCCATCTTGCCCTTCGGGCCGCAGCCTGTCACTGAGAGGGAGTCTAAAGGCAGCCCCGGCGGTCGCGGGGTGCGGTCGCATGCCCCCGGCAACATCCGACCGTCATCCTCACCTCATCACCGCACGTGGGGCAGTACGGGCTCCAGGTTCGTCCACCGCTCGATCTCGCATCCGCCGGCCCGGGAGAAGCGGGCGTCGACGGTCCGTCCCTGCCACTGTCCGGTGATGTGTGCGAGGGCGGGACCGCCGTGCTGGAGGGAGCAGAGCCGGTCCTCGGCGACGGGCGCGAACGGGTCCTCGCCCGCCTTGGCGTACCCGTCGAGCCGCGCGCAGGCGCGCTCGGCGGCCGGGTGGTTCCCGCCGCCGGCCCGGTCGCCGTCGCACTCCAGCGTGAAGGAGCCGTCGGCTGCCCTGTGCCCGCTCTTGGTGATCGTCACGGTGAGCGCGTCGGGCGCGGAGGGGGACAGCAACGGCAGGCCCGGCAGGGGCCCGAGCCCGCCCGCGCCGCCGAGACCGGCGGCGGTGGTGACGAGGGAGGCGATGACGAGGCGGCGCAGCATACGAACTCCAGGGGGTGGGGCGGGCGGGGGCGCGGGGGCGACGGGGGCCGTCGAGGCCCCGGGGCCGTCGGGCGGGCCGGGCCCGTCTCCTCTAACGCTCCGTACTGCCGTTCGTTGCGCAAGCCGGGTGCGCCGAGGGGCTTTGCTCTCCGCCCCGCAGGCCTAGTACGGTGAGAAGCGATTGGTGACAGCAGGCTCGCCTGTGTCATCATCTGCACGCACCACTCGCGCCCGCGCGGGGTGCATGGAGGCGTCGCCTAGTCCGGTCTATGGCGCCGCACTGCTAATGCGGTTTGGGTCTTAAAGCCCATCGAGGGTTCAAATCCCTCCGCCTCCGCCCCACCCGAAGCCCCGGCCCCACAAGGCCGGGGCTTCGGCCGTTCGGGGGGATGCTTCGGCTCCGCTTCTGCCCGCGACCGGGGATCCAGCCGTCACCCGTCCGGCGGTCGCGCGGGGCGACGGGGGATGGCCCTGGATGGCGTTTCCGCAGGTCAGGCGGGGTTTGGGTAATGGATTTCGCGCTACGGCGCAGGTCATGTAATGTTGTCCACGCAACGCCGACCGGCAAGAAAAAAGCCGAGAAGCACAAGCACTCGTAGCTTAACGGATAGAGCATCTGACTACGGATCAGAAGGTTGCAGGTTCGAATCCTGCCGAGTGCACAGCACGCAAGAGGCCCGGACGAGAGTCCGGGCCTCTTGCGTTTCCGGGCCGCAGACCGCCGCAGCCCCGGAGGGTGGGGCGGGGAGGACTGTGAAGGCCGCTTCATGACGACGGGGTGCGGGCCAACGCAGAGCAGCCGGGTGCCGCAACCTCGGCAACCGCCCGCGTCCGGTAGTGCCGTACGGGGCCTCTCGCGTTTCCCGTACGGTCCGCCGCCTCCCTCCCGGATGCGGTCCGTGCCTACGTCCGCCGCCATCACGTACCGCTGAACGAGGGCCCGACACAGTCGGGTTAGTCTGAAGATCGTTCTTTCATCGGAATTTGTGGGGGTTGGGCATGGCACTCTTCGGCAACGCGCACAAGATCGACCCGGCGCAGGCGCAGCAGGAGTACGCGCGGCTGCTCGGGCCGGGGGAGCAGATCCACGCCGCGTATCTGCTGATCCGCGACACCATCTTCTTCACCGACCGGCGGCTCGTCCTCGTCGACAAGCAGGGCATCACCGGCAAGAAGGTCGAGTACCACTCGATCCCGTACCGCAGCATCACCCACTTCGCGGTCGAGACCGCCGGTACGTTCGACCTGGACGCCGAGCTGAAGATCTGGATCTCCGGCAACTCGGTCCCCGTCCAGAAGACCTTCACCAAGGGCGTCGACATCTACGAGGTGCAGGCGATCCTCACGCAGTTCGTGGCGCGCTGAGCCCGTAGCGCTCGTGCCGGTGGGGGCGCCCTGCGTGCCCCCGCCGGACTACCGGCCGTCCCGCGCCGGTACCGCCCCCGCCACCACCTGGCCGGCGTCCGCGTGGGCGGCGATCCCCTTGCTGTCGTACCAGTGGAGCAGACTGGACACCTCACGAGAGCGGGGCGGAGCGAGCGCGTGGTGTGGCGGTGTGCCGGAATGCGGTGGAGCGGGGGTGTGCCCGGGCTCCGCTGGGAAGGCGGGCGCGTCTCCACGCTCGCGTACGGGCAGCGGCTCGCCTTCCGTGCCGTCGGCGGGAGGCTGTGCCCAGGCGCCCGGGGGAACCCCTGCCCGCTCGACGCCACCGTGTCCGCCCGCGCCACCGGCGGGCAGTGCGCCGAGTGCGCGCGGCTCGACCGGGCCCACTCGGTCGCCGCCGACACGATCGCCGACGACCCCCGGACGTACCGCGTGTACCTCGCCTGGTTCGGGCCCGGGATGACCAAGGTCGGGATCACGGGCGAGGAGCGCGGTGACGCCCGGCTCCTGGAGCAGGGGGCCGTCGCCTTCGGCTGGCTCGGGCGCGGGCCGCTCATGGCTGCACGGCGGACCGAGGAGCTGCTGCGGCACGCCCTCAAGGTGCCCGACCGGATCCCGTACGCCCGGAAGCGCGCCGTACGGCACGCCCTTCCCGGCCCGGAGGCGCGCCGCCGCGAGATCGAGGAGCTGTACGAGCGGGCCACCGCACTCGCCGGCTGGGCCGAGACCCTGGAGCGGCTGGAGTTCCGGGCGTACGACCATGCCGAGGCGTTCGGGCTCGACGGGCTGCCCGCGCTCTCCGGCACCGTCACCGAGCTGGTCGACGACGGTGTCGTCGCCGGGCGGCTCCTCGCCGCCGCCGGGCCCGACCTGCACCTGCTCGACTCCGACGGGCGCTGCCTCGCCCTCGACACCCGTGTCGTACGGGGATGGGCGCTCGTGGCGGCGGACCCCGGCCACCCCCTCACCGTGCCCGTCGCGAAGGCGGTCAACGACGTTCAGGGCTCGCTGTTCCCGGAGTGAGTGCCGACAGGACAGGACCGGGGAGTAAAGACTTGGATCCCTTCCGGCGGCCCTTCTGGACATGCCCGCCCCGCCCGGAGGGTGATCCACATGACCCCGAACCTGATGGCGGGCCTCGAACCGCCTTACTACACCGCTGTCTTCACCTCGATCCGTCCCGACGCCCCCGAGGGGTACGCCGAGACCAGTGCCCGTATGCAGGAGATCGTCGGCGACCTTCCCGGCTTCCTCGGTTACGAGTCCGCCCGCACCCCCGGCGGCATCGGCATCACCGTCGCGTACTTCCGCGACCTGCCCTCCCTCGACGCCTGGCGGGACAACGCCGAGCACCAGGCCGCCAAGCGTCACGGCAGGGAGCAGTGGTACGAGAGCTACAGCGTCCACATCGGCAAGGTCGAGCGGAGCTACGGCTTTGAGCGCTCCTGAGACCCCCGATGCGGGCGGGACTCCCCGTACCGGCGAGCCCCGTACCGGCTGTACCAGCGAGCCCCGTACCGGCGAGACGGCCGAGGGCATTCGGCACATCGTCCAGCGGCTCGGGATTCCCGGGCTCGTCGACGTCCACACCCATTTCATGCCCCAGAACGTCCTCGACAAGGTATGGGCCTACTTCGACGCCGTCGGCCCCCTGACCGGCCTGGAGTGGCCGATCACCTACCGCGAGGAGGAGGACCGGCGGGTCGCCATCCTCCGCGAGTTCGGGGTCCTCGCCTTCACCTCGATGCTCTATCCGCACAAGGCCGGCATGGCCGAGTGGCTCAACAGCTGGGCCGCCGGCTTCGCCGCCCGTACGCCGGACTGTCTGCACACCGCCACGCTCTTCCCCGAGCCGGGCGCCACCGGCTACGTACGGCACGCCCTCGCCTCCGGCGCCCGCGTCTTCAAGGTGCATCTCCAGGTCGGCGGGTTCGATCCCAACGATCCGCTTCTCGACGGGAGTTGGGGACTCCTCGCCGAGGCAGGAGTGCCCGTCGTTGTCCACTGCGGCTCCGGTCCCACCCCCGGCAAGTTCACCGGCCCCGGGCCCGTCGGGCGGTTGCTCGCGCGCCGCCCCGGGCTGCGGCTGGTCGTCGCGCACATGGGGATGCCCGAGTACACCGACTTCCTCGACCTCGCCGAGCGGTACGAAGGCGTCCACCTGGACACCACCATGGCGTTCACCGATTTCAGCGAACGCCTCTCGCCCTTCCCCACCGACGAGCTGCCCCGGCTGCGGGCTCTGGGCGACCGGATCCTCCTCGGCTCCGACTTTCCGAACATCCCCTACCCGTACCTCCACCAGCTCCAGGCCCTCGAACGCCTCGGCCTCGGGGACGACTGGCTGCGCCGCGTCCTGTACGAGAACGGGGCCGCGCTCTTCCCCCGGGTTTCTCAGGGAATTCACAGGTAAGGGAAAGGGCGCTCTCAGTACCTCCGGCCAGCGTGGCCGTATGACTGCGACGAAGCCCAAGGGGCGCACCGACATGCTCCGGCCCGACGGCTCGGCCGTCCGCGTTCTCGTCGTGGACGACGAGGCCTCGCTCGCCGAGCTGCTCTCCATGGCGCTGCGGTACGAGGGCTGGCAGGTGCACAGCGCGGGCGACGGCGCCGGGGCGCTGCGCGCGGCGCGGGAGTTCCGGCCCGACGCGGTGATCCTCGACGTCATGCTGCCCGACATGGACGGGCTCTCCGTCCTCGGCCGGCTGCGGCGCGAGCAGCCGGAGGTGCCGGTGCTCTTCCTGACCGCCAAGGACGCCGTCGAGGACCGGATCGCCGGGCTCACGGCGGGCGGCGACGACTACGTCACCAAGCCGTTCAGCCTGGAGGAGGTCGTGGCGCGGCTGCGGGGGCTGATCCGGCGGTCGGGCGCGGCGCAGGCGCGGAGCGAGTCGCTGCTCGCGGTCGGGGACCTGACCCTGGACGAGGACAGCCACGAGGTCACGCGCGGCGGCGAGTCGATCCATCTGACCGCGACCGAGTTCGAGCTGCTGCGCTACCTGATGCGCAATCCGCGCCGGGTGCTCAGCAAGGCGCAGATCCTCGACCGGGTCTGGTCGTACGACTTCGGCGGCCAGGCCAACGTCGTCGAGCTGTACATCTCCTACCTGCGGCGGAAGATCGACGCGGGCCGCCCGCCCATGATCCACACCCGGCGCGGGGCGGGATATCTCATCAAGCCCGGGGAGTAGGCCGCCACATGCGAGGCTCCCGCAACGGGTCGGTCGGTCCCGGATTCCGGCTCCGGGGTTCCCGCAACGCGTCGGTCGGTCCCGGATTCCGGCTCCCAGGCTCCCGCGACGGGTCGGGCGGTTCGCGAGCCCGGGCGCGGGTTCCTCGCTCCTGGTCGCTCCGGACCCGGCTCGTCGTCTCCGCCGTCATGCTGATCGCGATCGTCGCCACCGTCATCGGGACGGTGACGACGATCGCGTACCGCTCGTACCTCTACGACCAGGCCGACGGGCAGCTGCGGAACGTCTCCACCCGGGCCAAGGGCCCGCCGCCCTCCGCGCGTGCCACCGGGGATCCCGGCGGCGACCCGCTCGCCTTCGTCCTCGGCCCCGGCGCGCCGCTCGGCACGGTGGGCGCGGTGGTCGTGGGCGGCGGGGCGCTCGGCGCGGCCGACCGCTCGGTCGAGGTCGACGCCGAGCAGGACGGGTACGGGCCGAAGCCCGAGAGCAGCCCGCTCGACGAGGCGCAGCGCGCCGCGCTCGAAGCCGCCCCGCGCGACGAGGAGCCGCACACCGTCGAGCTGCCGGGCCTGGGGGACTACCGGGTCGCGTACGTCTCCGGGGGCAACGGCGACATCCTCGTCGGGCTGCCGCTCACCGAGCTCCAGAGCTCCCTCTCCACCCTCGTCCTCGTCGAGGTGAGCGTCACGGGCGCCGGTCTCGTCGCCGCCTCGCTCGCCGGCGGCGCGCTCGTCGGGATCGCGCTCCGCCCGCTGCGGCGGGTGGCCGCCACCGCGACGCAGGTCTCCGAACTCCCCCTGCACAGCGGCGAGCCGGCCCTCCACCACCGCGTGCCCGAGGCCGATCCGCGCACCGAGGTCGGGCAGGTCGGCGCGGCCATCAACCGGATGCTCGACCACGTCCACTCGGCGCTCCACGCCCGCCAGCAGAGCGAGACCCGGGTACGGCAGTTCGTCGCGGACGCCAGCCACGAGCTGCGGACACCGCTGGCCTCGATCCGCGGGTACGCGGAGCTGACCCGGCGCGGCCGGGAGGAGTGCGGGCCGGACACCCGGCACGCGCTCGGACGGATCGAGTCCGAGGCGACCCGGATGACGGGGCTCGTCGAGGACCTGCTGCTGCTCGCCCGGCTCGACGCCGGACGCCCGCTCTCGTACGAGAGCACCGCTCTCGCTCCCCTGGTCGTGGACGCGCTCTCGGACGCCCGGGCGGCCGGCCCCGGCCACCACTGGCGGCTCGAACTGGCCGAACCCGCCGTGTCCGTACGGGCGGACGACGCCCGCCTCCACCAGGTCCTGGTCAACCTGCTCGCCAACGCCCGTACCCACACCCCGCCCGGCACGGTCGTCACCGCGCGCGTACGGACGGAGGGCGGCCGGGCCCTCGTCGAGATCGAGGACGACGGCCCCGGCATCCCGCCCGAGCTCCTGCCGGTCGTCTTCGAGCGGTTCGCCAAGGGCGACGCCTCCCGCACCCGGCAGGCCGGCGGCAGCAGCAGCGGGCTCGGGCTCGCCATCGTCCGCGCGGTGACGGCCGCCCACGGCGGGGAGGTGACCGTGCGCAGCCGGCCCGGGAAGACCGTCTTCACCGTGGCGCTCCCCTTGGAGTACGGCCCGGGCGACGGACCGCAGCCCGGCCCCGACCATGACCACCGGCCCGGCCCCGACCATGACCACCGGCCCGACCCCGACCATGACCACCGGCCCGACCCCGACCATGACCGTGACCGTGACCACCGGCCCGGCCTGGGCGACCACCAGCCCCACCCCGACCACGCCCACCGCCACGGTCCGCACGACTCACAGGCAGGGCACAGGCTCATCACACAGCCGTGACAGCCGTTCTGGCGAGGGTCTGTGCCATGCGAACCCAAACGATCGCGGGCACCCTCCCCGCCCGGGACCACCTGCCCGTGGGGATGGCCGGGCGGCCCGTCCTCGACGTGGTGATTCCCGTCTACAACGAGGAGAAGGACCTGGAGCCGTGCGTCCTGCGGCTCCACGACCACCTCTCCCGCACCTTCCCGTACGGCTTCCGCGTCACGGTCGCCGACAACGCCTCCACCGACCGGACCCCCGAAGTGGCGGCCGAGCTGGCGGCGAAGCTGCCCGAGGTGCGGTCCGTACGGCTGGAGCAGAAGGGCCGCGGCCGGGCGCTGCGCACCGTCTGGTCGCACTCGGACGCCCCCGTCCTCGCCTACATGGACGTGGACCTGTCCACGGACCTCAACGCCCTGCTCCCGCTGGTCGCGCCGCTCATCTCCGGCCACTCCGACCTCGCGATCGGCTCCCGGCTCGCCCGCTCCTCGCGGGTCGTCCGCGGGCCGAAGCGGGAGTTCGTCTCGCGGGCGTACAACCTGATCCTGCGCGGCTCGCTCGCCGCCCGGTTCTCCGACGCGCAGTGCGGGTTCAAGGCGATACGGGGCGAGGTCGCCGAGCGGCTGCTGCCGATGGTCGAGGACACCGGCTGGTTCTTCGACACCGAGATGCTGGTCCTCGCCGAGCGCGCCGGGCTGCGCATCCACGAGGTGCCCGTCGACTGGGTCGACGACCCCGACTCCACCGTCCACATCGTGCGGACCGCGACCGACGACCTGAAGGGCGTCTGGCGGGTCGGCCGGGCGCTCGCCACCGGCTCGCTGCCGCTCGACCGGCTCGCCCGCCCCTTCGGCGACGACCCGCGCGACCGCCGGCTCGCGGGCGTTCCCGGCGGGCTTGCCCGGCAGCTGCTCGGCTTCTGCGCCGTCGGCGCGCTGTCCACCCTCTTCTACGTGGCGCTGTACTCGGCCTTCCGGCTCGGCGTGGGCCCCCAACTCGCCAACGCCGCCGCCCTCCTGGTCTCCGCCGTCGCCAACACCGCGGCCAACCGGCGCCTCACCTTCGGCGTACGGGGCCGGGACCGGGCCGTCCGCCACCAGGCGCAGGGGCTCGTCGTCCTCGGTATCGGCCTCGCCCTCACGAGCGGCTCGCTCGCCGCGCTCGGGGCGGCCACCGGCGACCCCGCGCACTCCACCGAACTCGCCGTGCTGATCGTGGCCAACCTCGCCGCGACCGTCGTGCGCTTCCTCCTCTTCCGGCTCTGGGTCTTCCCGGACACCTCCCTCGCAAGGAACACCCGATGACCACGACGTACGACCCGTCGGCGCTGCCGGCGCCTCCTGCCGGGCCCGCGCCGGCCGGCCGCCTCGCGCGCCTCCGGCGGGGGCGGGCCGAGGACGCCCCCTGGGTGCGCCCCGCGTTCCTCGCCCTCCTCGCCGTCACCACCGCGCTCTACGTCTGGAACCTGAGCGCCTCCGGCTACGCCAACTCCTTCTACTCCGCCGCCGTCCAGGCCGGCAGCGAGAGCTGGAAGGCCTTCTTCTTCGGCTCGCTCGACGCCGCCAACGCCATCACCGTCGACAAGCCGCCGGCCGCCCTCTGGCCGATGGCCCTGTCGGTGCGCCTCTTCGGGCTCGGGTCCTGGCAGATCCTCCTGCCCGAGGTGCTGATGGGGGTGGCGACCGTCGCCGTCCTCTACGCGGCGGTACGGCGCCGCTTCGGCGCGGGCGCCGGGCTGATCGCCGGCGCGGCCCTCGCCCTCACGCCGGTCGCGGCGCTGATGTTCCGCTTCAACAACCCGGACGCGCTGCTCGCGCTGCTGATGACGGTCGCCGTGTACTGCGTGCTGCGGGCGCTGGAGGACGCGGAGAGCGGCGCGAAGTGGCTGGTGTGGGCCGGGGTCGCCCTCGGTTTCGCGTTCCTCGCCAAGACGCTCCAGGCGTTCCTGATCCTGCCGCCGCTGGCGCTCGTGTACGGGGTGTGCGCGCCGGGCGGGTTCCGCCGCCGGCTCGGCCGGCTGGCGCTCGGCGGGCTCGCGATGGTCGTCTCGGCCGGCTGGTGGGTGGCCGTGGTGGAGCTCTGGCCGGCGTCCTCGCGGCCGTACATCGGAGGCTCGCAGAAGAACAGCTTCCTGGAGCTCACCTTCGGCTACAACGGCCTCGGCCGGATCAACGGCAACGAGACCGGAAGCGTCGGCGGCGGGGGCGGTGGCCGCGGCGGCGGTGGTGGTGGCGGCTGGGGCGAGACCGGCATCGGGCGGATGTTCGACGACGCCGTCGGCGGCCAGATCTCCTGGCTCCTGCCCGCCGCGCTGGTCCTGCTCGTGGCCGGTCTGGTGATCACCTGGCGCTCGTCCCGCACGGACACCGCCCGCTCCGCGTTCCTCGTCTGGGGCGGTTCGTTGCTGATCACGCTGGCCGTGTTCAGCTTCATGGCCGGGATCTTCCACGAGTACTACACGGTGGCCCTGGCCCCGTACGTCGCGGCGCTCGTCGGCATGGGCGCGAGCGTCCTGTGGGAGGAGCGGGGCCGCTTCCTCGCCTCGGCGGCCCTCGCGGTGACGGTCGCGGCGACGGCGGTCTGGGCGTACGTCCTGCTCGGCCGGACTCCGGACTGGCTGCCGTGGCTGCGCTGGGCGGTCCTGGCGGCGGGCTCGGCCGCCGCGATCGGGCTCCTGCTCGCGGGCCGGCTCGACCGGCGGATCGGGCTCGGGATCGCGGGGCTCGCTCTGGCGGCGGGGTTCGCGGGACCGTTCGCGTACACGCTGGAGACGCTGGGCACCGGACACCAGGGGTCGATCGTGACGGCGGGCCCGTCGGGCGGCGGCATGGGCGGCCGCCCGGGCGGCATGCGCATGGGCGACGGCCAGGGCCCCGGCGGCCAGGGCGGCCAGGGCCCGGACGGCCAAGGCCAAGGTCAAGGCCAGGCGCCGGGAGGCATGGTGCCGGGTGGCCAGGGCGGGCAGATGCCGGGTGGTCAGATGCCTGGCCAGGGCGGGCAAGGCGGCCAAGCTCCCGGCGGTCAGGCCCCCGGCGGTCAGGGCGGCCAGATGCCCGGGGGTACGCCGCCGCAGGGCATGGAGCGCGGCGGTCCCGGCGGCGGTGGCGGCATGGGCGGGCTCCTCAACGGCGCCTCCGTCGGCTCCAAGACCAAGGCCACCCTCCTCGCCGGCGCCGACGACTACACCTGGGTCGCGGCGGCCATCGGCGCGCAGAACGCCGCCAGTTACCAGCTCGCCACCGGGGAGCCCGTGATGGCGATCGGCGGCTTCAACGGCAGCGACCCGTCCCCGACCCTCGCCCGGTTCAAGCAGTACGTCGCCGAGGGGAAGATCCACTACTTCATCGGTGGCGTCACGGGCGGTGGCGGAGGGGGCATGGGCGGTGGATCGGACATCTCCGCGTGGGTCACGGACACCTTCGAGCAGGTCACCGTCGACGGCACCACCCTCTACGACCTGACCCGCGCGAAGTAATCGCTATACAGCGTAAGAGGCGCCCTTGTACGGTGTACGGGACCTCATCCCGTACACCGTACAAGGGGGAACCATGACGGCGACGACCGCCGCCTCCTCACCCGCCACCACCGGCGGCCACCCGCAGCGCTGGCTGATCCTCGGCGTCATCTGCCTCGCCCAGCTCACCGTGCTGCTCGACAACACCGTCCTGAGCGTCGCGATCCCCTCGCTGACCTCCGAACTCCACGCGACCACCACCGACATCCAGTGGATGATCAACGCGTACTCGCTCGTCCAGTCCGGCCTCCTGCTCACCGCCGGAAACGCCGCCGACCGCTACGGCCGCAAGAAGCTCCTCGCCGTCGGCCTCGCGCTCTTCGGCCTCGGCTCGCTCGCCGCCGGACTCGCCGGTTCCACCACGCAGCTGATCGCCGCCCGGGCCGGCATGGGCGTCGGCGGCGCGCTCCTGATGACCACCACCCTCGCCGTCGTCATGCAGATCTTCGACGACTCGGAGCGGGTGAAGGCGATCGCGCTCTGGTCCACGGTCAGCTCGCTGGGCTTCGCCGGAGGCCCGCTGATCGGCGGCGCCATCCTCAACCACTTCTGGTGGGGGATGATCTTCCTCATCAACATCCCGGTGGCGCTGATCGGCCTCGTCGCCGTCCTCAAGCTCGTGCCGGAGTCGAAGAACCCCCAGGGCGAGCGCCCCGACCTGCTCGGCGCGCTGCTCTCCACGATCGGTATGACCGCCGTCGTCTACGCGATCATCACCGGCCCCGAGCACGGCTGGACCTCCGCCGAGGTGCTGTTCCCGGCCGCCGTCGGCGCGCTCGTCCTCGGCGCCTTCGCGCTCTGGGAGCTGCGCACCCCGTACCCGATGCTCGACATGCACTTCTTCCGCAACCAGAAGTTCATCGGTGCCATCGGCGGTTCGCTGCTCGTCGTCTTCGGCATGGGCGGCTCGCTCTTCCTCCTCACCCAGCACCTGCAGTTCGTCCTCGGTTACGAGCCGCTGGAGGCCGGTCTCCGGATGGCGCCCCTCGCGCTGACGATCGTCGGCCTCAACCTGACCGGTCTCGGCCCGAAGCTGGTGATGAGGACCGGCACCCCGGTGGCGGTGCTCCTCGGCATGACCCTGGTCGCCGGCGGTCTCACCTCGATCGCCGTGCTCGGCGGAGGTACGGACGGCAGCTACTGGGGCATGCTCCTCGGCCTGGTCCTGATGGGCGCGGGCATCGCCGTCTCGTCCCCCGCCATGGCCAACGCCATCATGAGCGCGATCCCGCCGGAGAAGGCGGGCGTGGGCGCCGGGATCAACGGCACCCTCGCCGAGTTCGGCAACGGCCTGGGTGTCGCCGTCCTCGGCGCCGTGCTCAACGCCCGGTTCGCGGCGCTCGTCGCCGTCACCGCGACCTCGCTGCCCGCGGCCCTCGCCGCGGCCGGGAGCGACGCCGAACGGGCGGAGATCTCCGACGCCTTCGCCTCCGGACTCCAGACCAGCCAACTGGTCGGCGCGGTCGCCGTCTTCGCGGGCGGTCTGGTCGCGGCGGCGCTGCTGCGCCGCGCCGAACGGTCGGAGAAGCGGGAAGCGGCTGCATAGCATGGTGACGGACCGCTGACAGGTGAGCTCACGGAGGAACGCGATGGTCAAGGCCGCCGACCGGGCCAAGAACCCGGCGGGTTCCAGTGTGTGGCTCGACCAGCGGACACCGCGCGGCGGAGGCGGGCCGGCCGGCCTCGACCGCGACCGGATCGTGGCGACCTCGATCCGGATGCTGGACGAGGACGGCCTGGGCGGCCTCTCGATGCGCAAGCTGGCGACAGAACTGGGCGTCACGGCGATGTCGTTGTACTGGTACGTGGACACCAAGGACGACATCATCGAGTACGCCGTCGACTCCGTCTACGCGGAGATCGACCTCGACGCGGTCGACGCCGCCGGCAGGTGGCAGGACCGGGTCCGGGTACTCGCCCTGGACTACCGGCGGATGCTGGTCCGCCACCCGTGGATGTCGCCGAGCGCGGGCCGGTACCTGAACATCGGGCCGAACGCGATCGCCGTGGGCACCAAGATCCAGGACGCGATCAGGGACACCGGGCTGCCGATGCAGCGGCAGCCGGGTGCGATGTCGGCGGTCTTCCAGTTCGTGTACGGCTACGGGACGATCGAGTCGCAGTTCGAGCGCCGGGCGGCCGAGGCGGGGATGTCGCAGGACGACTTCTACGGCGAGTCGATCAAGGCCTTCCGTGACGATCCGCAGTTCGTGGAGGCGCTCGAACCGATGGCGGAGATCCTCGACGAACGGGCCTCGCACGGCAGCGTCAGCGAGATCTGGGACCGCGACTTCGACTACGCCCTGGAGGTGCTGGTCGCGGGCATCGAGGCCATGGTCGCCCGCGAGGCCCGCGAAGGCTCCTGACGGCGGGTACGGGCGGCGCTCAGTCCTCCCGTACCGCCTGGATGTCCAGGGTCACCCGCAGCGTCGCGCCGATCGCCGCGATGCCCGCCGACACCACCTGGTTGTAGTTCATCGCGAAGTCCTCGCGCCGCAGTTCGGTCTCCGCGCGGAACGCCGCCCGCACCCCGCCCCACGGGTCCGCGCCCGTGCCCAGGTAGGTGAGGTCCACAGGCACCTGCCGGGTGACGCCCCGCAGGGTCAGCTCGCCGTCCACCGTCCACCGGTCCGGGCCGGCCGCCCGCAGCGCCGTGCTGCGGTACGTGAGGTCCGGGAAGCGGTCGACGTCGAGGAAGTCCTCGGACCGCAGGTGCTTGTCGCGCAGGCCGTTGCCGGTGTCGATCGACGCGGCCGCGACGACCGCCTCCACACGCGAGGCCAGGACGTCCGGCGCGATCTCGACCCGGCCGGTGAACTCGGTGAACCGGCCGTGCACGCTGGAGATCCCCAGGTGCTGGGCCACCGCGCCCACCGAGGAGTGCGCCGCGTCCACGGTCCACGTTCCCGGCGGCGGCAGCTCCGTACCGCCCGAGCGGGCCAGGACGACCGTCCCCACCTCCGCGCGTCCGGCGCCGCCCACCAGCGCGGTGCGCGCGTCCGGCGCGTAGCCGAGCGCGGTCACCACCACCGTGTACGCCCCCGGGGCCAGGGCGGCCTCCGCCCGGACGACGCCGTCCCCGTCGGCCGTCGCCCGCAGGACCTGCCCGCCCGAACCGTCCGTCACGGTCACCACCGCGTGCTCGACCGGCCACCCGTCGCGGGTCCGTACCTGTGCGTGCAGTCCCATCCGTACCCTCAACCCTCACTACGAAGAACAAGCGGGGCGGCAGGCCGTCCCCATGACCCCTGCCGCCCCGGACCCGGCCGCGTCCGCTCGAAGCGCGGCCGGGAGTCGGTCACTCGCCCGGGTGGGCGAGTTCGATGTCGTGACCGTCGACCCCGGCGCCGGTCACGGTCAGCCGTCCCGCCACCGGCGGGTAGCCGGTCGCGATGAGCGTGTACTCGCCGGTGTCCAGGTCCGCGAAGGCGTACGCGCCGTCCGTGTCGGTCGTCGCCGAGGCCTTCACGTTCCCGGCGGCGTCGACCAGGGTCACCCGCGCGTCGGCCAGCGGCCGGTGGTCGAGGCCCGCGCGGACCGTCCCGTGGACGACCGCTCCGGCCGCGAGGGCCACGTCGAGCCGGGTCACGCCCTGGCCGCCGATCTCCACGGGCAGTGCCTGCGGGCGGTACCCGCCGGCGGTGACCGCGACCGTGACCGCGCCCGGGACCAGCTCGGCGAAGGCGAAGGAGCCGTCCGCGCCGGACTTGCCGGTGGCCAGCACCTCGCCCCGCACGTCCGTGATCACGACCATCGCCCCGTCCACGGGCGCGCCGTTCCCGGCGGCCGTCACCGAGCCGGTGAGTCCGCTGGTGCCGGTCAGGAGCACGTCGTGGGAGAGCGGGCCGTCGTTCACGACGACCGTGGAGGCCTGCGGCTGGAAGCCGTCGGCGGAGGCGATGAGGACGTACGAACCGGCGGCCGGGGCGTCGAGGGCGTACCGGCCCCCGGCGTCGACGACCGAGCGGCCGAGCTGCTGCCCGCCGAGCGAGATCAGCGTGAGCGTCGCGCCGGGCAGGTCCGCCCCTTCGCCCGTGCGGACGGTGCCGCCGACGGTCAGGCCGGTGGAGACGGCGACCGGGGTGCCGGCCGCGGTGGCCGTGTCGGCCTCCGGCTCGTCCGGCGTCACCGGGGCGGTCTCCGCCTTGGCGGCCGTACCGCTCTTCAGCGCGACCTCCTTGATGAAGAGCGTCACCAGGAAGGCGAGCAGCGCGAAGGGGGCCGAGTAGAGGAAGACGTCTCCGACGCCGTGTCCGTAGGCGTCCTCCATGACGGTACGGATCGGGGCCGGCAGCTTGTCCATGTCCGGGATGCCGCCGCCCGTGCCGCCTCCGGCCATGCCCGCGGCCTTCGGGCCGAGGGCGGCCATGCCGTCCTGGACGTAGTGGGTGACCCGGTGGGCAAGCACGGCGCCGAGCGCCGAGACGCCGATCGCGCCGCCGAGCGAGCGGAAGAAGGTGACGACGGAGGAGGCGGAACCGAGGTCGGCCGGGGCCACCTGGTTCTGCGTGCAGAGCACCAGGTTCTGCATCATCATGCCGAGGCCGAGACCCATGACGCCCATGAAGAGCGCGATGTGCCAGTACTCCGTGTCGTAGCGGATCGTGCCGAGCAGGCCGAGTCCGCCGGCCGTCAGGGCGCCGCCGGCGACCAGCCAGGCCTTCCACCGGCCGGTCTTGGTGATGATCATGCCGGAGACGGTCGAGGAGACGAAGAGACCGGCGATCATCGGGATGGTGAGGACGCCGGACATCGTCGGCGACTCGTTGCGGGCCAGCTGGAAGTACTGGCTGAAGAAGACCGTGCCCGCGAACATCGCGACGCCCACGAAGAGCGAGGCGAGCGAGGCGAGGGTGATGGTGCGGTTGCGGAAGAGGCGCAGCGGGATGATCGGCTCGCTCGCCCGGGACTCGACGAGGACGAAGAGCGCGCCGAGGAGGACGGAGCCGCCGACCATGGCGGCCGTCTGCCAGGACATCCAGTCGTACTTGTCGCCCGCGAAGGTCACCCAGATCAGGAGGAGGGAGACGGCGGCGCTGATGACGAAGGCGCCGGTCCAGTCGACCTTGACCTTGCGCTTCACGACGGGGAGCTTCAGCGTCTTCTGCAGGACGAGCAGCGCGATCAGCGCGAAGGGCACGCCGACGTAGAAGCACCAGCGCCAGCCGAGCCAGTCGGTGTCGGTGATGACGCCGCCGAGCAGCGGGCCTCCGACGGTGGCGACGGCGAAGGTGGCGCCGAGGTAGCCGCTGTACCGGCCGCGCTCACGCGGGGCGATCATCGCGGCCAGGATGATCTGGGAGAGGGCGGTCAGACCGCCGACGCCGATGCCCTGGACGACACGGCAGGCGATGAGCATGCCGGTGTTCTGGGAGAGACCGGCGACGACCGAGCCCCCGACGTAGATGAGCAGGGCTATCTGGACGAGCAGCTTCTTGGAGAAGAGGTCCGCGAGCTTGCCCCAGAGCGGGGTGGTCGCGGTCATCGACAGCAGGGCCGCCGTCACGACCCAGGTGTAGGCGGACTGGCCGCCGCCCAGGTCCGTGATGATCTGCGGGAGGGCGTTGGAGACGATCGTCGACGACAGGATGGCGACGAACATGCCGAGCAGCAGCCCGGAGAGCGCCTCCATGATCTGCCGGTGCGACATGGGCGCACCGTCGGAGGTGTGGCCGCCCGCCTGCACTGGCGGGGCGGGTGTTGTCGTGGCCAATGAACTTCCTTTGCTGTTACGCGTGGTGGGCCCGGCAGTCCCCGAAGGAGTCGCGGAGGCGGGCGAGCAGGTGGGTGAGCAGTGCGACGTCGTCGTCGGACCAGTCCGCGAGGTTGCGGGTGAGCATCGCGGTCAGCCGCCGGTCGAGCTCGTCGAGCTTCTCCCTGCCCTCGGCGGTGAGGTGCAGGATGCGGGAGCGCCGGTCGTCGGGGTCGGGCAGCCGCTCGACCCAGCCGCGGTCGACGGCGTGGGAGACGTGGCGGCTGCTGACCGACATGTCGACGGCCATCCGCTCCGCGATCCGGCTCATCCTCATATCCCCGTCGTGCTTGAGGAGGGCGAGGACGATGGCCGAGCCGCTGGGGCAGTCGGCGGGCAGTGAGCGGGCCATCCCGCGCTTGACCGCGCCGATGGCGCTGACCTGTCGGGCGAGGTTCTCGTACCGGTTCGGCTTGTCCACTCTGACCCCATGACCCGATGCATCTTGTTGCTTAGGGCAACCATAGAGATGGATGGTTGCTCCAGGCAAACTAAATCGGTCAAACGGCGCTAAAGAATCGGCAAAGGGGGAGCGGGGGCTGGGGAGGCGTGCGGGGGATCGGTGCCAGTCCCGTGCCGGACCGGTGCCGGACCGGTGCTCGGACCCGGCCGGGGCTTGGGGCCGGAAGCCGGGGTTCGCTAGGGTCCTGGCTCATGGCACACAACCCCCAAGCTCCGTACGGTCAGGGCCCCGGCCCCGAGGGCAACTACGACCCCGCCGGCAGCACCCAGATGTTCCGCGCCTTCGTCGACGAGGGCGCCCCGCAGGGCGGCGGCCGCCAGGCGGCCCCGGCCCCCCAGCCCTCCGGCCCCCGCGTGGGCCTCATCGTCGGCGTGGTCGCGGCGATCGTCGTCCTGGCCGCGGTGGCCTGGCTGGCCCTGGGCTGACCCGGTCCGGCGACCGACGGCGTCCCCGCCCCACGCGCGGCGGGGACGCCGTCGTCCGGTGCTCCCCGTGAGGGCGCCTCCCTGTGGAGGCGGATCCCTGCGAGGGCGGATCAGCGGACGACGGACCGCGCGAGGCGGAACCCGACGTCGTCCACCCGGAAGGTCGGGTGGCTGCGGCGCCTCACCGACGCCCGG
The DNA here is from genome assembly GCF_025195125.1 of Streptomyces sp. Je 1-79. Classification (GTDB taxonomy): domain Bacteria; phylum Actinomycetota; class Actinomycetes; order Streptomycetales; family Streptomycetaceae; genus Streptomyces. The sequence goes on along the minus strand of NZ_JAMGSL010000017.1, from coordinate 118,559 downwards.
CAGCTCCAGTGCTCGTCGAACCAGCCGCCGCCGCGCAGCACGCGGTAGCCGCCGTAGACCTCGGCGTCGTAGACGTCCCAGCACCACTCCCAGACGTTCCCGAGCATGTCGTGGAACCCCCACGCGTTGGGCCGCTTGCCGCCCACCTCGCGGATCCGCTCCTCCGAGTTGCCCCGGTACCAGGCGATCTCGTCCAGGGGCCCGTACCGCGGTCCGTCCGTCCCGGCCCGGCACGCGTGCTCCCACTCCGCCTCGGTCGGCAGACGGTAACCGTCGGCCGACCCGTCCCGGTCGATCTCGTCGCTCTCCTCGCCCTCGGCCGGGATCCGGTAGACGGGCATGAGCCCCTCGCGCTCCGACAGGGCGTCGCAGAACCGGGCCGCGTCCCAGAAGGACACCCCCTCGACCGGCAGCCGCCCGCCCTGCGCCGTACTCGGAGAACCGCCGGTGACCTGCGCGTACAGAGCCTGGGTGACCGGGTGCGCCGAGAGCAGACACGGCGCGACCTCGACCGTCCAACGGCGCTCGGTCCGACGGTCCGACAGCGTGACGGGCCCCGCCGGGACCGCGATCATCCGGTGCTCCACAGGCGCGTCCACGGAAGCGACCCTATGTCTCCGCCCGTACCTGTCACACATGTTCGGCGCGCTCCGTCAGTGGAGCAGGCGAGCGGGAACCCCCGCGGCCCCCGAGCTGAGGAGCCTTCCGATGTCCACCACCTACATCGTCGTCACCGCCGTCGCCGCGTTCATGGTCGGCTTCTCGGCGCTCTCGGTCTTCATCAAGGCCCCGTGGGTCACCCAGCCGCTGACCGAGTACGGCGTCCCCCGCTCCTGGTGGACCTGGCTCGGCCTCGCCAAGGCGGCCGGCGCGGCGGGCCTGGTGGCCGGCCTGTGGATCCCGGCGATCGGCCTCGCGGCGGGCATCGGCGTGGCGCTGTACTTCACGGGAGCACTGATCACCGTGGTCCGCGCCCGCTCGTACGCCCACGTGGTCTGGCCGATGATGTACGCCGCCCCGGCGGTCGCGGCGCTGGTCCTCGCCTGAGGCCGGGACACCGGCCCCCGACTACGGCCCGACTACGGATCGATCCACCGCCGCAACGCGTCGACGGTGGTCTCCGGCGAGGTGTTGAAACAGAGCCGGATCCCCGGTACGGCCTCGGTGAGGACGTTCACGAGCCGCTCGAACAGCAGGGTGTGCTCAGGGATCATGCGCACCCCACCCCCGATCATCGCCAGCCCGAACGCCCCACCCGCGAGCTGCCCTCGCACGGCGGCCTCGGCGTCGTCCGGGGAAGGGTCGACCAGACAGGTCACGACGTCGAACCCGGCCTCACGCAGCGCGGCGTTCCCGGCGGCGATCCGCGCGGTGAGCGACGCCTCGTCGACACCGTCGGGCAGGGCACTGAAGTCGAGCGAGCGGGGGTCCAGCCCGATGGACAGGACCTTGGTGGTCGCCAGGGTCACAGGGCGCTCACGAAGGAGTCCCACGCGGTACGGCTGACGACAAGGGCGGGGCCTTCAGGGGCCTTGCTGTCACGCACGGGGACGAGGCCGGGGAATCCGGGGGCGACCTCTACGCAGTTGCCGCCGTTGTCGCCGCTGTAGCTGCTCTTGATCCAGGTCACGGAGCTCAGATCGTGCCTCTGCATGGTGACCGAACCCTTCCATCATGTCGCTGATGAGAGCGGCAGATTCCTCGGCTGACAGGGCGTCTGCCCTGAGCACATCATAGGTCCGGCCATGTCGCGCCAGGACGGCTGGATCGTCGCTGAAATGCCCCAGGTCGAGCGATTCCGAGTACACCCACTCACGGCCGTCCGGCAGTTTGATCAGAGACATCGAGGTGTTGGGGCGATGGATGCCGAGCCGGTCGGACGGGGCGACCTGCACACGGATGTTGGGCTGCCGGCCGACTCGCAGCAGGTGGGCGCACTGGGCGCGCATGACCTCCTCGCTCCCGATCGAGGTCTGCAGACAGCTCTCGTCCAACACCGCTACGTACAGCGGTCCGTCCTCGGCCAGGAAACGCTGCTGGCGGCTCAGCCGGGCCCGGACCCGCTCCTCCAACTCCTCGCCCGTGGCCGCTCGGGAGAACAGCGAACGGGCGTACTCGGGCGTCTGCAGCAGGCCCGGGACCATCTGCACCTGGTACTCGCGCAGCGACACCGCCTCCGCGTCCATCCGGGCCCGCCGCTCGAACCAGTCCGGGTGCTGGACCTCCGGGTACCAGTCGATCCGGCCCCACAGTCTCAGTAACACCCCACCCGTCCCCAGCAGTTCGTCGCACGCCTTCGCGAACGTGTCCTGCGGGACCCTCGTCCCCGCCTCCACCCGCGCCACGTGCGACCGGTCGCACGGGATCTGGCGGGCCAGGCCGTCCTGGGTCAGCCCGGCCGCCTCCCGGTGGTGGCGCAGCACTTCGCCGAAGACGCCGGCCGTCGTCGTGGCCGTCCCCCCGGTGGCGTTGCGTCGGCTCACTCCATCCCCCCTTGTGACAGTGGGCCCTTGGCACGCGTCGAGCGTTGTGGCCGCCCTCTCCATTGAGCAACGCTGGAGCGACAGAGAGTAGTCGCCCGATCGGGTGAGGAGCTGAGGAATGGCAGGGCACATGGAGTGCGGGGGGTTCGTCTTCGATCCCGCCGTCCGCAGGGTGGGCGAGTACCGGGGCGAGGCGGGGCCGTACGCCATGCTGCGGCCCGTGGGCGGCGGGCGGGAGTGGCAGGCGGATCCGGCGCGCGTACGGCCGGCCACGGCGGCCGAGCGGCTCAGCGCCGGGGTGCGGGCGGCGAACGAGCGGGCGGAGGCGGAGTACGAGCTGAGCCGGCCGCCCGTGCCCGTGCCGGGGTGCGCGGCGTGCGGGGAGCTCGCGGCGCGGCGGGCGGAGGCTCGTGGCCGGTTCGACTGGAGCGCGGAGACGGATGCCAATGTGCTGCTGCGCCGGCACCGGTCCGAGCGTCATCCGCCGGAAGGGTCCCCGGTCATTTCCAGGTCGCCGTGACCTTCTGGGTGTCGACGTGCATGCCGAGCGGGACCCGCCAGGACTCCACGCAGACCGTGTACGTGCGGGTCTTCGACGTTCCGCCCGGGATCGGGGCGGGGAGGGGCTGGGCCGATTCGATCGTCTTCCAGTCGACGCCGAGCGCGCCGATGATGTGGGTGGCGAAGGTGACCGTTCCCGAAGTGGCGGCCCTGCCGCCCGTGTTGCGGAAGGTGACCGTCACGCGCTCGCACCACCGCTGGTCCGCGTCCCCGAGGACCGGGGCGGAGAGAGTGATCGTGGCGGGGGTGGTCGGGGGCTGGGGCGGCGGTGGGGCCGGTGTGGTCGTGCCGGGGGCAGGGGCGGTCGCGGTGCCGGGCGGGGTCGTGCCCGGCCGGGCGGGCGTCGTGCCGGGGTGCGAGGTCCCCGTACCCGTACCCGTACCCGTACCCGTACCTGTGGATGTGTCCGTGCTCGTACCGTCGCCGGACGGGGCCGGAGTCGGGCCGGGGGTCGTGCCCGGTGGGCGGGGGGACGGACGGGACGTGCTCGATGTCGTCCCGCTCGCCGACGCGGACGGGCCGTCCAGCGGGATCAGGGTGACCGATCCCGACGGGGGGACAGCGCCGTGGGGGGAGGAGCCCGCGCCGACCGCCGCGTAGCCCTCGCCGTCGTCTCCGCTGCCGCACGCGGTCAGCGCTCCGCCGAGGCAGAGCGCGACCACTGTCAGAAGTGACCTCTGTCGCCGCATGGAGCCAGTCTTACTGACGGGCCGTCAGTTGGGAACGGGAACGGCGAACTTCCGTCGCCGCCCACCGGTCTCCGTCTTCTCCCCGGGTTCGCCGCCTCAGTCGGCGATCAGGCCCTGCCGCAGCTGGGCCAGCGTCCTCGTCAGGAGCCGCGAGACGTGCATCTGCGAGATGCCGACCTCTTCGCCGATCTGCGACTGCGTCATGTTGGCGAAGAACCGCAGCATGATGATCTGCCGTTCCCTGGGCGGCAGTTTGGCGAGCAGCGGCTTCAGCGACTCGCGGTACTCGACGCCCTCCAGCGCCGTGTCCTCGTACCCGAGCCGGTCCGCGAGCGAGCCCTCGCCGCCGTCGTCCTCCGGGGAGGGGGAGTCGAGCGAGGAGGCGGTGTACGCGTTGCCGACCGCGAGGCCGTCGACGACGTCCTCCTCCGACACCCCGAGCACGGCGGCCAGTTCGGGGACGGTCGGGGAGCGGTCGAGCTTCTGGGCCAGCTCGTCGCTGGCCTTCGTCAGCGCGAGCCGCAGCTCCTGGAGCCGGCGCGGGACGCGCACCGACCAGGAGGTGTCGCGGAAGAAGCGCTTGATCTCGCCGACGACGGTCGGCATCGCGAACGTCGGGAACTCCACGCCACGTTCGCAGTCGAAGCGGTCGATCGCCTTGATCAGGCCGATCGTGCCGACCTGGACGATGTCCTCCATCGGCTCGTTGCGGGAGCGGAAGCGGGCCGCCGCGTACCGCACGAGCGGCAGGTTGAGCTCGATGAGGGTGTCGCGGACGTAGGTCCGCTCGGGGCTCTCCGCGGCGGCGCCGGCGTCGTCCAGGGCGCGCAGCCGCAGGAAGAGGGAGCGGGAGAGCGTGCGGGTGTCGATGGCTTCCGTGACGACAAGCGGCGCGGCGGGCTCGGCGGTCTCCGCCGTCGGCTGGACGGGCATCGGCGCCTGCATCGGCACCGGCGCCGGCGTCTGCGGAGCCGCGGGCGTGAGCGTGAGCACCTTCGAGCTGCCCTGTTCTGCGGACATGCCACCCCCTTGAGGTCGCGGACGGTCGCGGCGGCCACGACCATCGGAGGAACGCAGCCTCCACCTGAATACCGGAGGCGGGGCTGCGGCAAACGCGGTTCCAGCAGAATGTCACATGTCGGCAACACGCTGTAGTGACTTGTCGACATGGAGTGGGGGAATATCCGCAGGAAACAAGGGGTGTACGGCATTTGTGGCGCCGCGGAACTGCTCCGAACCGGTCTACCCGTTTCGGTTACGCCTCGATCCTGTTTGCGGATCTCAATCGGGCGAAGCTGCGGGCGAGGAGCCTTGACACATGCATCTGCGAGACGCCCAGTTCCTGACTGATCTGGGACTGCGTCAGATTGCTGTAGTAGCGGAGCATCAGGATCCGCTGTTCGCGTTCCGGGAGCTGTACGAGCAGATGCCGTACGAGATCGCGGTGTTCGACCCCGGCGAGCGCGGGGTCCTCGTAGCCGAGCCGGTCGAGCAGTCCGGGCAGTCCGTCGCCCTCCTGGGCCGCCTCCAGGGAGGTGGCGTGGTACGAACGCCCGGCCTCGATGCAGGCCAGAACCTCGTCCTCGCCGATCTTCAGACGCTCGGCGATCTCGGCGGTGGTGGGGGAGCGGCCGTGGGCGGTGGTGAGGTCCTCGGTGGCGCCGTTGACCTGGACCCAGAGCTCGTGGAGCCGGCGCGGTACGTGCACGGTGCGGACGTTGTCGCGGAAGTACCGCTTGATCTCGCCGACGACGGTGGGCATCGCGAAGGTCGGGAACTGCACGCCGCGGTCCGGGTCGAAACGGTCGATGGCGTTGATCAGACCGATGGTTCCGACCTGGACGACGTCCTCCATCGGCTCGTTGCGGGAGCGGAAGCGGGCCGCCGCGTACCGGACGAGGGGGAGGTTGGCCTCGATCAGCGCCCCACGGACGCGGTCGTGTTCCGGGCTGCCCGGCTCAAGCCCCTTGAGCTGCCCGAAGAGCACCTGGGTCAGCGCGCGGGTGTCGGCGCCCCTGCTGCTCTGGGGCCTGGTGCGCGACGTCTGGGGCCGCGGGGTCTCCGCTCGCGGGGCATCCGGCCGCGGGGTCTCCGTCCCGCCGGCTTCGTTCTGGGGTGGGACTTGAGGCGCTGTACTGGCCGGCACGTTCACGCCACCCCTTCGGCTGGTCTTGCGGTCGTCACTGGCTGGTCAACTACGATCAACTCATCCGTCAAAAGCGGTCATAGCATCACAAGACATGTCCACTGTGTGCAAGCACCGTATAACGACGTGTTGACGCCGCGGGGGCATCGCGGGGGGTCGGAGGGGACGTCAACACCCGGAAGGCCCTCACTCCGTGACGCGGAAGGCCCCCCGCCACGACGGCGGGGGGCCTTCCGGAAAAGAACCGGACGTGTCCTAGAACGCGTAGTCCGCGATCACCCACGTGGCGATCTCGCGCCACAGGGCGACACCGGCCTGGTGCGCGGGGTGGTCCAGGTAGCGCTGGAGCGCATCGCTGTCCTCGACCGCCGAGTTGATGGCGAAGTCGTAGGCGATCGGCCGCTCGGAGACGTTCCAGCCGCACTCCCAGAAGCCCAGCTCCGGGATCTCCTTCTCCAGCCCGTCGAACGCCTCGGCGGCGGCGACGGCCCGCGGGTCGTCCTTCGCGATGCCCTCGTTGAGCTTGAACAGGACCAGATGGCGGATCACAGCAGGACTCCTCGTCGGTGGTTCTAGTTGACGAGTTCGGTCATGAACTCGCCGACGCCCTGTGCGGCGGACGATATGCCCTCGAACCCTACCTGGACGAGATCCGCGGCCCTGTCGGGGGAATTGATGATCGTGTACAGCACAAAGACCACCAGCGCGTAGAGCGCGACCTTCTTCGCTTGCGCCATCTGCCGCGCCCTCCCCTGTCTGCACCCCTGCGTGGACGCGTGAGTCTAACCGAGCCACTTCAGCCACTTCACCGGGCCTTTATGGACCAAGGACCCGGAGGTCGGGGCCTTTTGCCGCCCCCCGGAAGGGTGACGGCAGAGCAGTATGGATGTCGAGCCCGGCGGATCTGGCAGGAATCCGCGGGGCCGAGGAACCGGCCCTCACTGCGGGGTCCGCGCCGCAAGCTTCCCCCTGACTGCGGCGCAGGACTTGCAGGACCGGTTCTCATCGGGGGGAGCGGCTTGTCCCCCCGATGCCGCTCCCCCCGTCCGACGAAAAGGCCCCGGCCGCGCACAGGCGCGGCCGGGGCCTCTTCGCGTCAGCTCATGTGGTTGTACGTGCTGCCCTTGTGCGCATCCGAGACCGTACGGGCCTTGAACGGCTTGTGCCGGTCGCCGGTGCCGGAGTACAGGTAGACGGTCTTCGAACCCGGGTGGTGCGCGAAGAGGTCGGCCTTGCCGTCGTGATCGACGTCTCCGGCCCCGACGAGCTGGGAGTACGCCTGCCAGCCACCGCCGATCCCCGTGCGCTGGGTGTAGGTGCCGTCACCCTTGCCGAGGTAGAGCCACAGCACGCCCTCCTTGTCACGGGCGACGAGGTCCCCGGCGGGGCCTCCGGCGAGGTCTCCGACCGCGACGACCTGGTTGTAGGTGTTCCAGCCCGTGCCGATGCGCTTGCGGGGCTCGAAGGGGCGGAAGGTGTCGCCGGTGCTCCGGTAGAGCCAGAGTGCGCCGGCCCTGTCGACGGCGACGACATCGGGTCGGCCGTCGCCGGTGAGGTCGCTGCCGCCGGTGATCGTGGCGTACGTCTGCCAGCCCGCGCCGACCCGGAGCCGCTCGCCGAAGCCGCCGTACACCCGGCCCTCGTACAGCCAGAGCACACCGCTCTTGTCGCGGGCGAGGAGTTCGGGGGTGAAGCCGGGGCCGGTCCTTCCGGCGATGTCGCCGACGGTCTCGATCTTGTCGTAGATCTGCCAGCCGCCGCCGATCCGCGACCGCGGCTGTCCGTCCTTGGCGCTGTCGCGCCACAGTGCCCCGGAGGCGTCCCGGCCCAGCAGGTCGGCCAGGCCGTCGTTGTCGAAGTCGTGCAGGGCGGAGGTGGGGGTGCCGGCGTGCGCGAGGAGCCGGACCGTCGGCCGGCCGTCCGCGCCGGGCGTCACGCGGAAGATGCCCTCGCCCTCGGCCGTGCCGGCGCCCTGGACGATCAGGGCAGAGCCGTCAGGGGTGGCGGACGTGCCGTGGACGCGGTCGAGGAACGTGAGCTTCTCGCCGGTCCTCGTGTGGAGGGCCGTCCCGCCGTGGGTCACCCAGTCGCCGAGGAGGTCGATCCTGAGCTCCTGGCCTGCCGTCGTACCGGGGACCGGGACGACCGTTTCGGCGCCGGTGGTCCGGTCGCGGACGACCGCACGGACCGCGTTCGCGGCGGTGTCGTCCTCGACCCAGGCCAGACGGTTCCCGGAGATGACGGGGTTCCGCGCGTGGGCCGGGTAGGGGTAGGTGAGGGTGGCGCTGGTCAGGTCGATGAGGCCGATACGCGACTCGCCCCCCGCGCTCGTGTCGACCAGGCCGTGCGTGGCGTCCCCCGGCCACACCCGGCCGGTATCGGCGCCGTCCAGGCCTTGCACGGCGCGGGGTTCGGCGTCCTTGGTCTGCAGCCACAGGTGCGCGGTCCCCCTGGCGAACAGGGCCTGGCCCGCCGTACCGGCGTCGAGGACGTCGATACCGTCGTCGATCGCACGCTTTTCGATTCCGAACGACGTGCCGGTGGACATGTCCGTCGCCGAGGTCCCGTATATCTCGCTCGACGTGACGGCCATCTCCCCGGACGTCCGAACGGTGCCGTCGATCACGTGGTAGCTCAGGTCGCGCGCCGCGCCGCCCTCGTACGGGGTCCAGCGCAACCTCCCGTCCTCGCCGTCATAGGGAACGTACGTCAGGAAGCCTTTCGCGCCGGCGGATGCCAGCCGGGCGCCCGGCACCGACGGCAGCAGACCACTCGCCCCCTCGGTGGCGACCGGCACCTCCGCCGCGCCCACCGGGGCAGCGGTCAGCACGGCGGCTCCGAGGGTGACGGCGAGACAGGCGGCGATCGAAGCGCCAAGACGGCGTCGGCCAGAGCTTTGTGACAGCAAGGAACGATCCTCCTGGGAACCGGGTGGAACGCACGGCACTGCGTCCCGCCCCGTCCGACCGTCGACCAAACGAATGGGTTGTACGGCAACCCGCAGCCGACACAAAGAGAAGAGGGCCGGTCCCTTTCGGGACCGACCCTTCATCTACAAGCGGTAGCGGAGGGATTTGAACCCTCGGTGACTTGCGCCACACTCGCTTTCGAGGCGAGCTCCTTCGGCCGCTCGGACACGCTACCGAGAGAGAGCTTAGCCCAAAGATGCCGCTGCGATGAAATCCGTATCGCTTCGCAGGTCGGAGACGGGTTCAGCGGGTTCGGAAGAAGGCCGTGAGCTGCGCCGCGCACTCCTCGCCGAGCACGCCCTGGATCACCTCGGGACGGTGGTTCAGCCGTCGGTCCCGGACGAGGTCCCAGAGCGAACCGGCCGCGCCCGCCTTCTCGTCGAGCGCGCCGAAGACCACCCGCTCGACCCTGGACTGCACGAGCGCGCCGGCGCACATCACGCAGGGCTCCAGGGTCACGACGAGCGTGCAGCCGGTCAGCCGCCACTCCCCGGTCCTCGCCGCGGCCCGGCGCAGGGCCAGGACCTCGGCGTGGGCGGTCGGGTCACCGGTCGCCTCGCGCTCGTTGCGGCCGACGGCGAGGACCGTGCCGTCCGGGGACAGCACGACCGCGCCGACCGGTACGTCACCGGTCGGCACGGCACGGTCGGCCTCGGCGAGAGCGAGCCGCATGGCCCCGCGCCAGGGATCCCGTACGGGATCGGGCACGGGGCCGGGATCGGATGCGGTGACGGGATCAGGGCCGGAATCGGGATCGGGTACGGGTACGGGGTCAGGTACGGGTACGGGATCGGGTACCGCTTCGGGATCGGGTACTGCTTCGGTCACTAGCGAACGGTCTCCAGAACCTCCGCGGCGCCCAGGGCGTCCGCGATCTCGGCCAGCGCGTCGCTGTCGAGTTCCTGGAGCTGGCTCTCGGACATGCCGAGGTCCGCGAGGAGCAGCCGGTCACCGACCGGGGCGGCGGGCACGGACTCGGCGGACGCACCCGCCTCGTCCTCGTCGTCGTCCCGGCCGAGGGGTTCACCGTCCTCCGTGCCGTCGAGGTTCAGGTCTTCCAGGGTGTCGGCGTCGTCCAGGTCGTCTCCGAGGATCTCCTTGGTCAGGATCTCCCCGTACGAGGAGCGGGCGGCGGCCGCCCCGTCCGACACGTAGATGCGAGGGTCGTCCTCGCCCTCGACCCGGAGCACGCCGAACCAGGCGTCCTCCTGTTCGATGAAGACGATCACCGTGTCGTCGTCGACCGAGGCCTCACGGGCCAGGTCGATCAGATCCGACAGGGTCTCCACATCGTCGAGCTCTGTGTCGCTCGCTTCCCACCCGTCTTCGGTGCGCGCGAGCAGTGCGGCGAAGTACACCGTGACTCTCCCACTGATCAGAGGTGTGACGAACCGGCGGCGCGCTTCCGATGCCCCGCCCAATCGGCATCGTGGCAGAAACAGCGGCTTCAGGAGAGGTCTTCGGCTCTTGCGTCGTGCATCAGTCTGATCCGCACGCCCGACGGGCGAGCGCGCGGACCCGGCGCACGGCCCCGGCGCACGGGAGGCGCACACGGGCGCCCGGGCGCCGCCCCGGTCACCAGCGGAAGGTCCTCATCCGCATCTGCTGGCGCATCCGGGCCGCCCGCGCGCGCCGGGGCTGCACACGGTCGCGGAGCGCCTTCGCCTCGTGCAGTTCGCGCAGGAACTGGGCGCGGCGCCTACGGCGCTCCGCGTCCGTCTCGGGCGGCTTCTCGCCGTCCTGGCTCCTGCCGCCACGCGGCTGCGCCGGGTCTGCCGGGTCGGGCATGCACCACACCACCCCACGACTGGGTCCTGTGCCCCCACCTTCCCTCCACGGCGTGGGTTGATGCCAGTGCGGGCTACTGTTGGGGTCATGCGTCTCCACGTCGTCGATCACCCGCTGGTCGCCCACAAGCTCACCACGCTGCGCGACAAGCGCACCGACTCCCCGACCTTCCGCCGGCTCGCCGACGAGCTGGTCACCCTGCTCGCCTACGAGGCCACCAGGGACGTGCGGACCGAGCAGGTCGACATCGAGACCCCCGTCACTCCGACGACCGGTGTGAAGCTGTCGTACCCGCGGCCGCTGGTGGTCCCGATCCTCCGCGCCGGCCTCGGCATGCTCGACGGCATGGTCCGGCTGCTCCCCACCGCCGAGGTGGGCTTCCTCGGCATGATCCGCAACGAGGAGACGCTGGAGGCGTCGACCTACGCGACGCGGATGCCGGAGGACCTCTCGGGCCGCCAGGTGTACGTCCTGGACCCGATGCTGGCGACCGGCGGCACGCTCGTCGCGGCGATCCGGGAGCTGATCAAGCGCGGTGCGGACGACGTCACCGCGGTCGTGCTGCTCGCCGCCCCGGAGGGCGTCGAGATCATGGAGCGCGAGCTGGCGGGCACGCCGGTGACCGTCGTGACGGCCTCGGTCGACGAGCGCCTCAACGAGAACGGCTACATCGTGCCGGGCCTCGGCGACGCGGGCGACCGCATGTACGGTACGGCCGACTAGTCGGCCGTACCGGTCGAGAAGTACCGGTTCAGAAGTACCGGTTCAGCACTTTCCGGCGGGCGCGGCCCTGGGCTTGTTCAGAGCGATCAGGGCGGCGTCCGCCGTCGCTTTGGGGTCCAGGTTCTTGAAGGCCGTCCCGATGATCAGGTCCACGTCCGCCGTCGCGCGGGTGTCCGTCTTCGTCGTGACGCCCTTCAACTGGGTGCCGAGGACCGGGAACGCGCCCTTCGCGGCCCCGGGAGCGCCGAGCAGGACGCCGGCGCCGGCGACCTTCTTGTCGTACGCGGCGGGGGCGTTGCCGACCTTGCCGATGACGAAGCCGCGCTTCTTCAGCTCGTCGGCGGTCGACTTCGCGAGTCCGCTGCGCGGGGTCGCGTTGTAGACGTTCACCGTGATCTGCGCGGGCTTGGGCAGCAGGGCGACGGGTGCCGCGGTCGCCTTGGGGGCGGGCTTGCAGTCGGTCTTGTGACCGGCCGTCGTCGTCGTGTCGTCGCCGCCCGAGAACACGTCGACGAGCTGCAGCGTCCCCCACCCGGCCGCGCCGAGCACGACCATGGCGGCCGCGGCCGCGAGGACGATCCTGCGTCGGTGTCGAGGGCGGCGCATACGGGGGTACTTGTCGCCCGTGATGCGGTACTTTCCGCCCATTCCGGGGGGAGTGAGCATGCTCATGGACGCAGCGTAATGCCGTCCGTCGGCATTGGATACTTGACGATCATGTGATCGCGTCCGGATGGCCCGGCAGAGCCCCCGAAAGGGTCAGAACGGCGCGTCGCGAAGGGGCGTAACGGCGGACCGCGAGGGTCGGCACGGCGCGTCGCGAAGGGGCGGAACGGCGCGTCGCGAAGGGGCGGAACGGCGCGTCGCGAAGGGGCGGAACGGCGCGTCGCGAAGGGGNCGGAACGGCGGGCGCCGCGTCAGTCCATCTCGAGGACGCGGGCGTGCAGTACCTGCCGCTGCTGGAGCGCCGCGCGCACCGCGCGGTGCAGTCCGTCCTCGAGGTAGAGGTCGCCCCGCCACTTCACGACGTGCGCGAAGAGGTCGCCGTAGAAGGTGGAGTCCTCGGCGAGCAGCGTCTCCAGGTCCAGCTGGCCCTTCGTGGTGACCAGCTGATCGAGGCGGACCGGGCGCGGGGCGACGTCCGCCCACTGCCGGGTGGATTCCCGGCCGTGGTCGGGGTACGGCCGGCCTTGTCCGATGCGCTTGAAGATCACACGGAAAGCCTACCGGGCGAGCGGCTCCCGGCGCAGCCACGCGGAGCCGGTGGGATGCTGGGGCAAACCGTGATGATTCCGGCATTAAGGGTCCTGCCATGAGCGTCAGCGAACAGTCTCCGACCGGTGAGATCGCGGCGGGGTACGCCTTCTCCGGACCCGCGCTGGAGCTGGGCGCTCTGCTCTGGGACGGCGAATGTCACCCGGACGCGCGCATCCGCATCCCGCTGCCGATGCTCAACCGCCACGGCCTGGTCGCGGGCGCGACCGGCACGGGCAAGACGAAGACCCTCCAGCTGGTCGCCGAGCAGCTGTCCGCCAACGGGGTGCCGGTCTTCCTCGCCGACATCAAGGGCGACGTCTCGGGGATCTCCGCGCCGGGCGCGGAGGGCGAGAGGGTCAGGGAGCGCGCGGCGCAGGTGGGCCAGGAGTGGGTGGCGAGGGGTTTTCCCTGCGAGTTCTACGGGCTCGGGGGCGTCGGTCAGGGGATTCCCGTACGGGCCACGGTGACGAGCTTCGGGCCCGTCCTGCTGTCGAAGGTGCTCCAGCTCAACCAGACGCAGGAGCAGTCGCTCGGGCTGATCTTCCACTACGCGGACCAGAAGGGCCTGGAGCTCGTGGATCTCAAGGATCTGCGGGCGGTGGTGGCCTTCCTCGTCTCCGACGTGGGTAAGCCGGAGCTGAAGGGGATCGGCGGCCTGTCGACCGTCACGGCCGGGGTGATCCTGCGGTCGATCACGGCGTTCGAGCAGCAGGGGGCGGGCGGGTTCTTCGGGGAGCCGGAGTTCGACACGGCCGAGTTCCTGCGGACGGCGCCGGACGGGCGCGGGACGGTGTCCCTGCTGGAGCTGCCGTCGGTGCAGGACAAGCCGCAGCTGTTCTCGACCTTCCTGATGTGGATGCTGGCGGACCTGTACGGGGATCTGCCGGAGGTCGGGGACCTGGAGAAGCCGAAGCTGGTCTTCTTCTTCGACGAGGCGCACCTGCTGTTCAACGGGGCGTCGAAGGCGTTCCTGGAGGCGATCACGCAGACGGTGCGGCTGATCCGCTCGAAGGGGGTCGGGGTCTTCTTCGTCACCCAGACGCCGAAGGACGTGCCCGGCGACGTGCTGGCGCAGCTGGGCAACCGGGTGCAGCACGCGCTGCGGGCGTTCACCCCGGACGACGCGAAGGCGCTGAAGGCGACGGTACGGACGTTCCCGAAGTCGGCCTACGACCTGGAGGAGGTCCTGACCGGCCTGGGTACGGGCGAGGCGGTGATCACCGTGCTGAGCGAGACGGGCGCGCCGACCCCGGTGGCGGCGACGCGGCTGAGGGCGCCGGAGTCCCTGATGGGCCCGATCGCGGCGGACGCGCTGGAGGCGGCGGTGAAGGGTTCGGTCCTCTGGGGGCGGTACGCGGAGGCGGTGGACCGGGAGTCGGCGTACGAGAAGCTGACGGCCGAGCAGCGGGCGGCGGAGGAGGCGGCGCTGAGGGCGGCCGAGGAGGCGCGGGCGGAGAAGGCCGCGAAGACGTCGGCGCGGGCCCCGCGGAAGGAGGACCCGTCGCTCGCCGAGCAGGTGGCGGGGAGCGGGATGTTCACGTCGCTGGCGCGGTCGATCGGGACGCAGCTGGGCCGCGAGATCAGCCGCTCGCTCTTCGGCACGGCGCGGCGGAGAAGGTGAACGGGCAGGGCCCGGACCCCGTGGGGGGTCCGGGCCCTGCCCGGCATGGCGCGGGTGGAGGCTGTCGCTCCGGTGGGAGCGGGCCTCCGATGGAGGCTGCCGCTCCGGTCGAGGCCGTCGCTCCGGTGAGGCTGCTGCTCCGGTGGAAGCGGATCTCCGCTGGGAGCGGGGTCGTTACTCCGTGACCTCGTGGCCGTGGTCCTCGTGCAGGCCGCCGCCGCTGCCCGCGTCGCCCTCCGTCGGGACGGAGACGACCGGGCGCCTGAGGGAGCTGATGTCGTGGGCGTAGGTGCCCACGGCGTTGGCGATGACGTCGATGTTGGCGTCGAAGGCCTTCATGTTGACGTTCGACAGGTTGTCACCGGCCGCGTGGTAGTTCACGTCGTACGCGACCCCCGCCGTACCGCCGAACTTGGCCGCCTGCGCCGCAGTCTTGATGCCCTCGGCGCCGGTGAAGGTGCCGCCCGACGGGATGCCGATCTCGATGAACGGCCCGTAGTCCGAGCGTCCCGTGAAGTCGGTGCCCTCGTGCGGGAGGCCGCGCTTGTCCATGAAGTCGGTGATGTCCCGCTCCAGTTGGGCGGAGCCCGTCGGGCCCGCGCCTGCGCCGGTGTTGTCGGAGTCGTCGCCGTCGTAGACGAACAGGCCGTAGTTCGGCGAGGCGATCATGTCGAAGTTGAGGTAGAGCTTGACTTCCTTCTTGTCCAGCTCGCTCATGTTCGCGACGTAGTGCTCGGAGCCGAGCAGGCCGTTCTCCTCCGCCGACCACCAGGCGAAGCGGACCTTGTTGCGGACCTTGTCCTTCGACTTGGCGAGCTCCAGGGCGGCCTGGAGGAGGCCCGCGGAGCCGGAGCCGTTGTCGTTGATGCCGGGGCCGGCGGTCACCGAGTCCAGGTGCGAGCCGAGCATCACGGTGTTGGCGGCGTTGCCGCCCTTGGTCTCCGCGATGACGTTGTTGGTGGTGCGGTTCTCCTGGAGCTGACGGATCTCGAAGGAGAGGTTCACCGGGCCCTTGGCGAGGTCCGCGGCGAGCTTGTCGCCCTCGGCCTGGGTGATGCCACCCGTCGGGATCTTGCCGGCGGCCGGGTCGCCGAGGGTGCCGGAGAGGGCGCCGTCGGTGTTGTTGTAGATGATCGCGCCCACGGCACCGGCCGCGGCCGCGTTCTCCTGCTTGACCGCGAAGGTGCAGCCGCCGCGCTTGACCAGGGCGATCTTGCCCGTGAAGGCGCCCGCGGCGAAGTCGCCCGGCTCACAGCCGTTCGTGCCGTCCGCGTCGACCGGCGCGGCCGCGAGGTCGGCCTTGATGCCGCCGACCGGCGTCGACTTCGTGTACGTCATCGCCGCGATCGGAAGCGCACGGGGCGCCGGGGAGACGACGGAGGCCTTCTCGGCCAGCGTCTCGGTGTAGATGAAGCTGAACTTCTGGTACGAGACGTTGTAGCCGGCCTTCTTCAGCTGCTGGTACACGTACGCCGCGGAGGCGTCGTGCCCGAGCGATCCGGCCGCGCGGTGACCGCCGGCCGAGTCGGCTATCGCCTGGAACTTCTGCAGGTGCTGGTAGGCGTCCTTGCCGGACGTCTCGCGGACCAGCTTCTTCGCCAGCTTCGCGGCGTCCCGGGCGGGCTTGGCCCCGGGATCCGGAGTGGCGGTGGCGGGGGAAGCGGCGGCCAGCAGGAGCGGGGTGGCGAGTGCGGCTGCGGCCAGGGTGGCCGCGGCTCTGCGAGAGGATGCGTTCACAGAGGTCCTTCCCGATGTTAGCGAGGTTGAGGGGAAGTTAGCGATCTCTGACGGCTCCTGTGAACAGCTCCGGCACAATTCATGTCGGATTTAGCAGGATTGACATCCGGAACGATCAATTCCCTGATGCTTTCTGTGCTTTCGCCGCCTTTGCGGCCGCCTTGGCCTCCTGCTTGAAAGCCCGCACCTTCGCCAGCGACTCCGGCCCGGTGATGTCGGCGGCCGAACGGTACGAGCCCTGGTCGCCGTAGGCTCCCGCCGCCTCGCGCCAGCCCTCGGGTCGTACGCCGTACTGCTTGCCCAGCAGGGCCAGGAAGATCTGTGCCTTCTGCATCCCGAAACCGGGCAGCGCCTTCAGCCGGGCGAGCAGTTCCTTCCCGCTCCCCGCGTCCGCCCAGACGGCCTCGGCGTCACCGCCGTACTCGTCGACGAGGAACTGGCACAGCTGCTGGATCCGCTTGGCCATCGACCCCGGATAGCGGTGCACGGCGGGCTTGTCGGAGAGCAGCGCCCCGAAGGCCTCGGGGTCGTACGCGGCGATCTGTCCCGCGTCGAGATCGTCCGTGCCGAGCCGCCGCGCGATCGTGTACGGCCCGGAGAACGCCCACTCCATGGGCACCTGCTGGTCGAGCAGCATGCCGACGAGCGCGGCGAGCGGGGAGCGCCCGAGCAGCTCGTCGGCCTCGGGCTGCTGGGCGAGATGGATCTCGGTGGTCATGATCCGATCATCGCGCCGCCGAGGACTCCCCGCACGGCCTGTCACCCGATACGGTCACACCGCCGACGACCGCCCGGCACGCCCCCGCCCCGGGCACCCCTCAGGCCCGGTCACGGCTGCGCGAATCGCTCCAGGCCCGAGAGGATCAGCGCGCGGGTCCGCTCGCCGCCCAGGTGGCCCGCCGACTCCACCATGTGCAGCTCGGCGTCCGGCCAGGCGCGGGCCGGCTCCCAGGCGGTGACCGACGGGCTGCCCATGTCCTGACGGCCGTGGATCAGCACGCCCGGGATGCCCGCGAGCCGGTGCGCGTCGCGGACGAGGGCGCCCTCCTCCAGCCAGGCCGTCTCCGAGCGGCGGGTCGTGGTCACCCGCCGCGATGACGATCTCCGACACCCGCTCGGGGTACGCCTCCGCGTACGCCAGGATCAGCGGACGAGCCGGTCCCTACCGGGGCGCCAGCCGCGTATCAGGGTCCTCGCACCACTGGAGGACCGACGGCCACTCCCCGTACCCGGAGTCCGGGGTGAGGTGTTCACCGCCCGGGACGAGGTCCATGTCGAGGCCGAGCGGGATCCCGTAGGGGACGTCGGCGCCCTCGGGGCAGTAGGGGTCCTGGGCGGCGTAGACGAGCCGGGCCGGTGCCTTGAGCCGTACGGAACCGAGGTCGAGCCCCTCCGCGAACGCGGCGATCTCGGGGATCGAGGCCGTCACGGCGGGGGAGGGCGGGGCGACGAGCAGGACCCGGTCGACGGGAAGGCCGTCCGGGGTCCGGGCCGCCGCGTGCAGCCAGAGGAGGACGGAGAGGCTGTGGGCGACGACCACGAACTCGCCGTCGGCGGGCCGCTCCAGCTGTTCCCGCAGCGCCGCCAGCCAGTCCTCCAGGACCGGGGCGTCCGGTTCCGGCAGTTGGGGATAGCGGACCGCGTGGCCGCGTGCGGAGAGCCGGCCGGCGAGCCAGTGGTGCCAGTGGCCGGGCGGACGGTGGTTCTGGAAGCCGTGGAGGAGGAGGAAGGTCGCCATGCCAGTGATAGTGCGGTGCGGGTGCGTGCAGGGTCCAGATGGTTTCGCTCCATGGACGGCATGGCGGACCTGGGCCCCGCCCTCGGCGGCCGCCGGTCGTGGTCAACCGGCTGGGACCCGCGCCGGAGGGCACCCTGGAGGCGTTCCTCGCGGCACGGAACCCGGCCGCGCACCTGGTGGACCTACCGGTGTCGACCCCGTCGCAGCCCCTGTGAGCGCTCAGACCCCCACGTACTCCCGAAGGTGACGTGCCGTCAGGGTGTCGCCCTTCTCGACCAGTTCCGACGGCGTGCCCTCGAAGACGATCCGGCCGCCGTCGTGACCCGCGCCGGGGCCGAGGTCGATCAGCCAGTCCGCGTGGGCCATGACCGCCTGGTGGTGCTCGATGACGACGACCGTGTTGCCCGCCTCGACGAGACGGTCCAGGAGGGCGAGGAGCTGGTCGACGTCGGCCAGGTGGAGGCCGGTCGTCGGCTCGTCGAGTACGTAGGTCGCGCCCTTCTCCGCCATGTGGATCGCCAGCTTCAGCCGCTGGCGCTCACCGCCCGAAAGGGTGTTGAGGGGCTGGCCGAGCCGGAGGTAGCCGAGGCCGACGTCCTTCAGCCGGCCGAGGATCGTACGGGCCTGGCCCTTGGCGGTGAAGAAGTCGTACGCCTCCTCGATCGACATCGACAGGACCTCGTGGATGTTCTTCCCGTCGAGGGTGTAGGAGAGCACCGCACTCGTGAACCGCTTCCCCTCGCACTCCTCGCAGACCGACGCGACGCCCGCCATCATCGCCAGGTCCGTGTAGACGAGCCCGAGCCCGTTGCACTTCGGGCAGGCTCCCTCCGAGTTGGCGCTGAAGAGAGCCGCCTTGGCCCCGTTGGCCTTGGCGAAGGCGGTACGGATCGGGTTCAGCAGGCCCGTGTACGTCGCCGGGTTCGAGCGCCGCGAGCCGCGGATCGGGGACTGGTCGGCGACGACGACCCCCTCGCGGCCCGGCAGGTTGCCGTGGATGAGCGAGGACTTGCCGGAGCCGGCGACGCCCGTGACGACGGTCAGGACGCCGGTCGGGATCTCGACGCTCACGTTCCGCAGGTTGTGCTGGGCCGCGTCCGTGATGGAGAGCGAGCCCGTGCGGGGCCGTACCTCGGGCCGGAGCTTCGCCCGGTGGGAGAGGTGCGCGCCGGTCAGCGTCCCGGAGGCGCGCAGGCCCGGCACGTCGCCGGAGTAGCAGATCTCGCCGCCTCCCGTACCGGCCCGCGGGCCGAGGTCGACGACGTGGTCGGCGATCTCGATGACCTCCGGCTTGTGCTCGACGACGAGGACCGTGTTGCCCTTGTCGCGCAGCCGCAGCAGCAGGTCGTTCATACGGCGGATGTCGTGCGGGTGCAGCCCGATGGTCGGCTCGTCGAAGACGTACGTGACGTCGGTGAGGGACGAGCCGAGGTGGCGCACCATCTTCACGCGCTGCGCCTCGCCGCCGGAGAGCGTGCCGGAGGCCCGGTCCAGGCTCAGATAGCCGAGCCCGATCTCGACGAGTGATTCGAGCAGTTCGCGCAGGCCGGCGAGGAGCGGGGCGACGGAGGGGTCGTCGATCCGGCGGACGAAGCCGGCGAGGTCGCTGATCTGCATCGCCGAGCACTCGGCGATGTTCACCCCGTCGATACGGGAGGACAGCGCGGCCTGCGTCAGGCGGGTGCCCGCGCAGTCGGGGCAGGTGCGGAAGACGACGGCCCGGTCGACGAAGGCGCGGATGTGGGCCTGCATGGCGTCCCGGTCCTTGACCAGGACGGTCCGCTGGAGCTTCACCACCAGGCCCTCGTAGGTGAAGTTGTTGCTGCCGACCCGCACCTTGCAGGACGGCCTGTGGAGGAAGTCCTCCCACTCCTGCTCGGTGAAGTCCGCGAGCTTCTTGTCGGGGTCGTAGAACCCGGAGCCGGCCATGATCTGCCACATCCAGGAGTCGACGGCGTACCCCGGGACGGTGATGGCGCCCTCGTTGAGGGACTTGGTGCGGTCGACGAGTTCGTCGACGTCGATGTCGGAGATCTGGCCGACCCCCTCGCAGCGCGGGCACATGCCCTCGGGCAGGTTGAAGCTGAAGGCGCCGGAGGTGCCGACGTGCGGGGTGCCGAGGCGGCTGAAGACGATCCGCAGCATCGTGTACGCGTCGGTCGCCGTGCCCACCGTGGAGCGGGAGTTGGCGCCCATCCGCTCCTGGTCGACGACGATCGCCGCGCTCAGGTTGTGCAGGCCGTCCACGTCCGGGCGGCCGAGGGCCGGCATGAAGGACTGGAGGAAGGCGCTGTAGGTCTCGTTGATCAGGCGCTGCGACTCGGCGGCGATGGTGCCGAAGACGAGCGAGGACTTTCCGGAGCCGGAGACGCCGGTGAAGACGGTGAGGCGGCGCTTGGGCAGGTCGACGTCGACGTTCCGCAGGTTGTTCTCGCGGGCCCCGCGGACCTGGATGACGTGGTGGTTGTCCGCTGCGGCGGGGGTGGTCATGGCTGCGCCCTCCGATAGTGGTCCCGTACCCGTGCCACGTTACTCTATACAGCGTACGAAGTAATGAGGAACGAGTCTGACCTGCGAGAATGGACGGCATGGCGAAGGAACGGAGCAGCGGGGCGGGGGATCCGGCGCGGACGTTGGAGCTGTTGTGGCGGGATGCCGCGAGCGCCCCGGCGGGCCGCCGCGGGCCGCGTCAGGGGCTGACGGTCGACGCCGTCGTCGAGGCGGCCGTCGCCCTCGCCGACGAGGGCGGCCTCGACGCGCTCTCCATGCGCGCGGTCGCGCAGCGCCTCGGCGTGACCCCGATGACGCTCTACACGTACGTCCCCGGCAAGGCCGAGCTGCTCGATCTGATGCTGGACCTCGTCTTCCTGCGGATGGAACGGGCCGCCTTCGCGCCGGACGAGCCCTGGCGGGAGCGGGTGAGAGCGGTCGCCGACGGCAACCGCGCGCTCTATCTCCGCCACCCCTGGCTGGCGGAGCTGCGGGTCCACCGGCCACCGCTCGGGCCGGGCGTGATGACGAAGTACGAACACGAACTCGGCGCCTTCGAGGGGCTCGGCCTCGACGACGTGGCCATGGACTCGGCGCTGGCCCACCTCCTGGGCTTCGTGCAGTCCGCCGCCCGTGCGGAGCTGGACGCGCGGGCCGTGGACCGGGAGAGCGCGATGTCCGACCACGAGTGGTGGGACGCCCACGCGCCGCTGCTGGCCCGGATGTTCGACGAGGAGCGCTTCCCGCTGGCGTCGCGGGTGGGGGAGGCGGCGGCCGTCGCGTACCAGGGCATGTACAGCCCCGAGTACGCCTACGGGTTCGGTCTCGCCCGGGTCCTGGACGGGCTCGCGGCGCTCATCCCCCCAGGTGCAGCAGGGCGTTGACCCCGGCCTTCAGCTCGTCGGCGGTGACGTCGCGCTCGACGGTGAGGTGGTGCATCAGGCTCGGCGAGAACGGCGCGAGCAGCATGTGGGCCAGGAGCGCGCTGTCGCCCGCGGGCCGGAGCCGGGAGAGCAGCAGCGTGACGTGGGTGTGCATGGCGAGGTACGCGCCGCTGGTGTAGGTCGCGCTGGGGGCGGCGGCCTGGGCGGCGAGCAGCAGCTCGCGCTGTTCGAGGACCCGGTCGACGAGGGCGTCGAGGAAGGCGTGCAGCCGCTCGTCGTCGGGGGCACCGGGGCCGAGCGGGGGCGGGCCGCCCATGTACGCCTCCTGGAACTGCCGTTCCCGGTCGTCCAGGAGCGCCCACAGGAGCTGGGAGACGTCGCCGAAGCGGCGGTAGACGGTGCCGACGCCCATACCGCTGGCGTGGGCGACCTGGTTCATCGTGACGGCGGCGGGCCCCACCTCGGCGACGAGCCGGGCGGCGGCGTCGAGGATCTTCCGCCGGTTCCGCGCGGCGTCGGCCCGCTCGGGGGCGGCGCGGCCGGAGGTGGGGAGGAGGGGGATCCCGGGGGTGGTGGGGGGTATGGCGATGAGGCTGACGGGCTGGGCGGCGTCCGCGTCGCCTGCGTGCCCGGCCTGCTTGGCGTCGCCCGCGTGCCCGGCCTGCTTGGCGTGCCCGGCCTGGCTGGCCTCCCCGGCCTGCTTGGCGTCGCCGGCGGCGTCCGTGCCGCCCACGTGGCCCGCGTCCTGGGCTCTGTCCGCCCGGGTTTCCTTCGCGCTCATCATGTCCGCCTCCGCCTGCCCTTCGCTCCGAACCCCCTCGGTCGGTCCCTGTCACGAGCATAACGGAGCACTATCCGGTTCTGAGTGTTGCGGACGGCATCGAAGCGGAACCCAGGGCCCCCGCACCCAGGGCCGAAACCCACACGGCGGCCGACCACGGCCGTACCGGCTCGCTCACCCGCTGACCCGCTGACCCGCTCACCCGCTCACCCGCGCAGCTGCGCGTTGAGCCGGGCGGCCTGTCGCGTGAGGTGGTCGCGTTCGGGGATGTTCGGCGCCGATCGGGCGGCCTGGGCGTAGAGCCGGGCCGCGGTCACCGGATCACCGTCACGTTCATGCAGATAGGCCGCGACGGCGGTGTGCCGGGGCAGGGACGGATCGAGCTCCGTCAGGGCGGCCAGGCCGGCCCGCGGGCCGTCGGCCTCGCCGACCGCGACGGCCCGGTTGAGGCGGGCGACGGGGCTGTCGGTGAGGCGCACCAGTTCGTCGTACCACTCGACGATCTGCACCCAGTCGGTCTCCTCGGCCGTCCGGGCGTCGGCGTGGAGCGCGGCGACGGCCGCCTGGGCCTGGAACTCGCCCAGGCGGTCGCGGGCGAGGGCGGCCTGGAGCACCTCGACGCCCTCGGTGATCAGCCGGGTGTTCCACAGGCCGCGGTCCTGCTCGGCCAGCGGCACGAGCCTGCCGTCCGGGCCGGTCCGCGCGGGGCGCCGTGCGTGGTGGAGCAGCATGAGCGCCAGCAGCCCCGCGACCTCCTCGTGGGAGGTCCGGGCCGCCAGCTGGCGGGTGAGCCGGATCGCCTCGGCGGAGAGGTCGACGTCGCCGGAGTAACCCTCGTTGAAGACCAGGTAGAGCACGCGCAGCACCGTGGCGACATCACCGGCCTGGTCGAACCGGACGGCGGAGACGGTCCGCTTGGCCCTGCTGATCCGCTGGGCCATGGTCGCCTCCGGCACGAGGTAGGCCCGCGCGATCTGCCGTGTGGTCAGACCGCCGACCGCGCGCAGCGTGAGCGCGACGGCCGAGGCCGGTGTCAGGGACGGGTGCGCGCACAGAAAGTACAGCGCGAGCGTGTCGTCCACCGTCCCGCCCGGGCCGGGCGGCGGCTCGGCCTCGACCAGCTCCTCCCGCCGCCGCCGGGACGTGTCCGCGCGGACGGCGTCGAGGTACTTCCGCCAGGCCACCGTGACCAGCCAGCCCTTGGGGTCGCGCGGCGGGTCGTCCGGCCACCCGCGCACGGCCTCGACCAGGGCTTCCTGTACGGCGTCCTCGGCCGCCGCGAAGTCGGCTCCGCGACGGACGAGAACACCGATCACCGCCGGCACGAGCTCCCGGAGCAGCGGCTCGTTCACTCGGTGACCGTGGGCTGCACGCCGTAGAACGGGCGCAGTTCGAGCCACTCGTGGATCGGCTTCCCGCCCGCACCCGGAGCCGCGGACAGCTCGCCGGCCAGCTCGACCGCACGCTCGTAGGTCTCGACGTCGATCACCATCCAGCCGGCGATCAGGTCCTTGGTCTCCGCGAACGGGCCGTCGGTGACCGGCGGCCGCCCCTCGCCGTCGTAGCGGACGAAGGTGCCCCCGGGGGAGAGCGCCTGGCTGTCGACGAACTCGCCGGTCTCCTCGAGCCGGGCGGCGAAGTCACGCATGTACTGCAGGTGCGCCGAGACCTCCTCCGGCTCCCACTGGTCCATCGGCACGTCGTTGACCGATGCCGGCGCGCCCCGGTAGTGCTTGAGCAGCAGGTACTTGGCCATGGTGATCTCCCTGGTGAGGTACGGCCCATTGTGGCCGTGTTCGCTCCTGGGACGGAGCCGCGCGCGGGTTCTCGACATCCCTCGACATCCCTCGCGAAATTTTTCCGGCGGACTTCAGGCGGACTTCAAAAGACTCCGCGCTCGGGCCCGCTCGCGCACGTCGGCGGCCCACGGCCACGTGTTCGCGTCCGGCGAGGCCCTGACCGTCAGCGGCCCCGCCGACATCCCGGGTTCCCCTTGCGAAGTGGAAGGCTATCCGCTTAACCTCGGACCACTGAAACGGAAGCAAATCCGGTTAGAGGGAGCTCGTCATGTCCGTCAAGGTCGCTGTCATCTACTACTCGGCCACCGGGAGCGTGCACCACCTCGCCCAGGCCGTCGCCGAAGGCGCCGAGAAGGCCGGCGCGGAGGTCCGGCTGCGTCGCGTGACCGAGCTGGCCCCGGAGGCCGCCATCGACGGCAACCCGGCCTGGCGCGCCCATGTGGAGGCCACCGCGGACATCGAGACCGCCACGCTCGACGACCTGGAGTGGGCCGACGCCTACGCGTTCGGTTCGCCGACCCGGTACGGAAACGTGGCCGCCCAGCTGAAGCAGTTCATCGACACGACCGGCGGCCTGTGGGCCGCCGGCGCCTTCGCGGACAAGCCCGCGACCGCCTTCACCAGCGCCCACAACGTGCACGGCGGCAACGAGTCGACGCTGCTCGCGCTCTACAACACCTTCCACCACTGGGGCTCGGTCATCGTCTCCCCCGGCTTCACCGACGCGTCCGTCTACGCGGCGGGCGGCAACCCCTACGGCACCTCGCACCCGGGCGGCAACGGCGCCCCGGACGAGAACACGCTCCAGGCGGCGCGCTACCAGGGCGAGCGCCTGACGAAGATCGCCAAGCGCCTGAAGGGCCTCGCCACGGACTGACCTCTCTGGACGGCCGCGGCTCAGGGTGCCAGGCGGGCGGCCCTGGTGTTGAGGTAGTGGCGCTCCGGGAGGCTGAGGGTGAGGCGGGCCGCCTCCTGGTAGGCCTCGCGGGCCGCGGGCAGGTCGCCGGTGCGTTCCAGGAGGTGCGCCCGGACGGCGGCGAGGCGGTGGTGGTCCTTCAGCCGGGGCTCCAGGGCGGCGAGTTCGGTGAGTGCCTTCTCCGGGCCGTGTGCCATCGCGACGGCGACCACGCGGCCCAGTTCGGCCATCGGGTCGGGCCAGTCGGCGATCAGGACGTCGTACAGGGCGAGGATCTGCGGCCAGTCCGTGTCCTCCGGCACGCGGGCCTCGTCGTGGAGCGCGGAGATCGCCGCCTGGAGCTGGTACGGACCCGGCGGCCCCTCGGTCAGGGCCTCCTCCACCAGCGCCGTACCCTCCTCGATCGCGGCCCGGTCCCAGAGCGTGCGGTCCTGCTCGTCGAGCGGGATCAGCTCGCCGTGCGGGCCCGTACGGGCGGCGCTGCGGGCCTCCGTGAGCAGCATCAGCGCGAGCAGCCCGGTCACCGTGGCCTCGCGCGGGAGCAGTCTGCGGGCGGCCCGGGTCAGGCGGATCGCCTCCTGGGCCAGGTCGGCCCGGTGGAGGGCCGCGCCGGAGGTGGCGGTGTAGCCCTCGTTGAAGATCAGGTACAGCACATGGAGGACCGCGGCCAGGCGCGTGTCCCGGTCCTCGGGACCGGGAGGATGGAACGGGCGGTCGCGCAGCTTCGCCTTCGCCCGGCTGATCCGCTGGGCGATCGTCGCCTCCGGTACGAGATGGGCCCGGGCGATCTCCGCCGTGGTGAGACCGCCCACCGCGCGCAGCGTCAGTGCGATCCGGCCGGCCGGCGCGAGCACCGGGTCGCAGCAGAGGAAGAGCAGCGTCAGGGTGTCGTCGTCGGACGGCGCCGCCCGGGTCTCGCGGGGTTCGAGGCGCGCGGCCGTCTCCTCCCGCCTGGCCCTCGCCTCGTCCGCCCGCAGCTGGTCCGTCAGCCGCCGCGAGGCCACCCGGATCAGCCAGCCGCGCGGATTGGCGGGCGTCCCGGTCTCGGGCCACTGCCGTGCCGCGGCCAGCAGGGCCTCCTGTACGGCGTCCTCAGCGGCGTCGAAGTGCCCGTACCGGCGTACGAGCGCGCCGAGGACCTGCGGCGCGTGGCGGCGCAGCAGGTCCTCGACCGGCTCCTTCTCCTCCACGCTCAGCCGGCGAGCATCTCGGTCGCGGACCGCTCGTCGATCTGGCGGATCACCACCGGGTACTCCGGCGCCCCGTCGGGCTGCGGGCACCGGGCGACGCGCGCCGCGATCTCCGTGACCCGCTCCAGGCTCGCGCAGTCGAGCACCCAGTAGCCGGCGAGCAGCTCCTTCGTCTCGCTGTACGGCCCGTCGGTGATCACCGGCTGCCCGGCCTTGTCGACGGACACGAACCGGGTCCTGGCCGGCTCGACGAGCCCCTGGGCGTCGACCAGCTCGCCCGACTCCGCGAGGTCGTTGTTGATCGACCCCATGTGCTCGAACATCGCCTTCATGTCCTGCTCGCTCCACCGGGGGCCCTGCCCGGTGGACTTGCCGCTCATGACGTCGTAGTCGGCCTGCGATCCCTGCACCATGACGAGGTACTTCATGACGTTCTCCTTCGGTGGTGGCCTCACCCGTTCCCGGATGCCTTTCACAGGGGACGTCGGAGCCGCGTGCCGATTCTCGACACCTCGCCGGGACAGGGTGCGGTTTTCCCGGGATTCCACCCGGGGGAACCAGAGAAGGCGGCAGGGGGCGTCACCGGCCTGCGGGTTCGGGGCGTCAGCCGCCCGAGAGTTCCCGTTCCAGTGGCGTACGGAATCGGGGCGTCACCCGCACGGCGCCCACCCAGCCGCGCAGCCGTTCCGCCTCCGCCTCGACGGCCGCCTTCGCCTCACGGCCCACACCGCCGACGCCCTCCCCTCCGCCCCCGGTCCCGTCGCCGCCCAGGAACCGGACCGCGATCTCGCCGTCCGGGCGCTGGGCCCAGCCGCCGACGACGCGGCCGTTCCACCACACCGTCGGCCCGATGTTCCCGCTGCGGTCGAAGAGCGCGGCCCTGTGCGCCGGGTCGGTGTACCAGTCGCGGTACTGCCAGCCCATCGCCGTCGGGTCCAGGGCGGGGAGCAGCGCCGCCCACGGCTCGGGGGATACCGACGGGGGATCGACGTCGTCCGGCAGGACATGGCCCGTACCCTCCGCCAGCTCCACCGGCTCCGCGCCGATCGCCGCGAGAGCCTTGCGGACGTCGGTCACCTTCCACCCCGTCCACCACTTCAGGTCCGCCTCGGTCGCGGGACCGGAGGCCGCCAGCCACCGCCGTACGAGTTCGGCGTGGGCGTCCTCGTCGGCCGGATCGGGCTGCCGGGGCGTCGGCGCCCAGCGGAAGCGGCTGGAGGTCCACGCGCCCTGCGGCCGGCCGCGCGCGATCCGGCCCTCCATGCCGAGGACCCGCAACAGCCGGCTGGAGAGCGACTGGGGCCCCTCCTGGCGGGTGCCGACCCCGTACACGTACTGCGCGCGCAGCCGGGGGACGGCCCCGCCCAGCTCGGCCCCGGTGGCCTCGCCCCGTACCGCCAGCTCGGCCAGGAGCAGCCGCTCGGTCTCGGCGAGCCAGGCCTCGTCGTACTCGCTGCCCTTGCGCAGGTCCCTGAGCAGCATGGTGCGCTCCCGGGCGGCGACGTCGCGGGTGGTCGAGGCGTGGACGGCGGGGACGAGGGCGGTCGGGAAGACGAAGAGCGTGTGCCGCATGCCGTGCATACGGGTCAGCGTCCGGTCCTCGTACAGGGCCCGTTCCAGCCCGGCCACCGGACCCTCGGCCCCCCGTTCCTCGGCCAGCCGTGCCCCGACGGCGAGGAACACGCTCGCGGGGTCGGTCGCGTGCAGGGCGACCAGGGCCCCGGCGACCTCTTCCGCACTCGATGCCCGCGCCGCGCCGGCCAGCCGGTGGCGTACGGCCAGCCGGGCCCTTCGTTCGTCGGCGTCGATGCGGCGCCGTGTGTGGGTCCCCATACGGGCAAGCATGGCTCAGCCGCAGCCCCGGAGACGCCCTTTCGAACACGCGGCCGCCGACGGGGGCCGGGGTCTCTCACTCCGCCCGCGCAGGCTCGTGCCGGCCCGCCGCCTTACCCCCCGGCCCCCTCAGCCCGCCGGCTCCTCACCCTGCCGCCTCCTCACCCTGCCGGTTCCTCACCCTGCCGGCTCCTCACCCTCCGGCCCCCTCAGCCCGCCGCGGCGGCGCGGTCGGCGGTCGGGCGGCGGCGGAGGGACGCGTCCGTCAGGGCTTGCGGGCGCCAGACGCCGTCCGCCCGGTAGAGGTCCGTCCCCGGCGGGACGATCTCGTCGATCCGGTCGAGGACGTCGTCGTCGAGGACGAGCGACGCGCCCTTCAGCAGCCCCTCCAGCTGCTCCCCCGTCCGCGGCCCGATGATCACCGAGGTCACCGCCGGGTGCGCCGTGACGAAGGCGAGCGCCAGCTCGGGCAGTGAGCAGCCGATCTCCTCGGCCAGGGCGGCGAGTTGCTCGACCGCGTCGAACTTGGCGGCGTTGCCGGGGAGCGACGGGTCGAAGCGGTGCGGGGTGAGCGCGGGGCGCCCGCCGCTCAGGTCGACCGGCCGTCCCTTGCGGTACTTCCCGCCGAGGAACCCGGAGGCCAGCGGGCTCCAGGTCAGCACGCCCATCCCGTACCGCTGCGCCACCGGCAGCACCGCCGTCTCGATGCCCCGCGCGAGCAGCGAGTACGGAGGCTGCTCGGTCCGGAACCGGCGCAGCCCGCGCCGCTCGGCGACGGCGTGCGCCTCGACGATCTCCTCGGCGGGGAAGGTGGAGCAGCCGAACGCCCGTATCTTGCCCTGCGCCTGGAGGTCGCCGAGGACGGAGAGCGTCTCCTCGATGTTCGTACGGGGGTCGGGCCGGTGAACCTGGTAGAGGTCGATCCAGTCGGTGCCGAGCCGCGTCAGGCTGTCCTCGACGGCCCGGGTGAGCCAGCGCCGGGAGAGCCCGCCGCGTGCGGGGCCCTCGCCCATCGGGAAGTACCCCTTGGTGGCGAGGACGGTCTCGGCGCGGCGGCGCGGGTCGCGCAGGGCCTTGCCGACGATCTCCTCGGACTCGCCGGTGGAGTACATGTCGGCGGTGTCCACGAAGTTGATGCCGTGATCGAGCGCGGCGTGGATGACCCGTACGGAGTCCGCGTGGTCGGGGTTGCCGACGGCGCCGAACATCATGGTGCCGAGGCAGTACGTGCTGACTTCGATCCCGGTCCCGCCGAGTACGCGATGACGCATGTCCCGAACCCCCTGTATGGCATGTGGTCGCGTGCAGTTGTTCGCGCGGCACTCTAGGAGCTGGAGTGGACTCCAGCGCAAGAGCCGACAGTGCCCCGGCCGCCCGTGTGGGCGCCCGCCCGGCCGGCCGCCCGCCCGTCCACCCGCCCGTGCGGCGACGGACAGGCATGTGCCGGAGCGGAGGCGGATCATCCATACCCCGGGTCAGACGAGTTCCTCCGAGGGGGCGAGCAGGGCGTCGGCCACCGCGGTGCGGGCGTAGAGGACGGAGCGGCCGCTGCGGTGCGCGGTGACGAGGCCGGCGTTGCGGAGCGCGGTGAGGTGCTGGGAGACGGCGGCGGCCGACAGGCCGCAGTGGGCGGCGAGTCGGGTGGTGGAGGCCGGGGTGTCGAGCTCGGTGAGGAGCAGGGTCCGGGAGCGGCCGATGACGGCGGCGACGGCGTCGGTCGCGGCGGAGGTGCGCGGCGCCCAGAGGTTGCCGATACCCCGGGCGGGATAGGCGAGTTGGGGCGGGTCCGGGGCGACCGCGCGGGTCAGGACGCGCGGCCAGGCGAACGCCGAGGGGACGAGCAGCAGCCCGGAGCCGGCCTTGTCGCGGGTCAGCGCGCAGTGACGGCGGACCAGGTGCAGGGTGCCGTCGTCCCACCGTACGGTCTCGTGGAGTTCGCTCAGGACGCGCGCCGATCCGTGTTCGGCGACCTGCCGGGCGCGGTGGAAGACATCGGCCTCGAGGAGCTGACGGATGCGGGCCCAGTAGGGGGCGAGGGCGAGTTCCCAGTACGTCTCGATCTCGGCGACGACCTTCTCCAGGGCCTCCTCGGGGGCCTCGCGCAGCAGCCGCAGCCGGGGTGAGGGGCGGTGCCCGGCCGCCGGCTCCTTGGAGCGGAGGATGTCCAGGTCCTTGCGCACCTGGGCGGGGGCAGCGGCGCGGATCGCGTCGAGTTCGGCGGCGAGGGCGGGGAAGGGGGTGGCGGGGGTGGGGTTGAGGAAGTCGGCGAGAAAGCCGTGGCCCGGGACGAGTTCGGCCAGCCAGCCCCTGTCGAGGCCGGCCTGCGCGAGCCGAGGTCGTACCTGAGCGGCCCAACGGCGGTGCAGGGTCGGCTCGTTGGGGGCTCTGAGGAGGCGGAAGCTGGTGACGACCTCCCACATGGGGGAGACCGCGAACCGCGTCTGCGCCAGATCCGCGGCTGAGAAACTGAGTCCGGACTCGATCTCCACCCTGCCTCCGAACCGTAGATGGATTCGGTCTGAGCTTAATCAATGGATGGCACGGGTGTCCCGGGCGCATGGTCCTCGCATGTTCTCCTCCTTCCGCGGACTCCCGCCCACCGTGTGGACCGTCTTCGCCGGCACGGTCGTCAACCGGCTCGGCTACATGGTCACGCCCTTCCTCGTCTTCTTCCTCGCCGCGCGCGATGTCACGGGGCCCGAGACGACGTACGTCCTCGGCGCCCTGGGCGCGGGCAACCTGCTCGGCCCGGCGGTCGGCGGCGTCCTCGCCGACCGCGTCGGCCGCCGCCCGACGATGCTCCTCGGTCTCGTCGGCTCGGCGGCGGCGCAGGGCGCGCTCTTCGTGGCGCCGGGCGTGTGGACGATGGCCGCGGCGGCGCTGCTGATCAGCGCGATGGGCGCGCTGGTCGGCCCGGCCGCGTACGCACTGATGGCCGACGCCGTCGACGCGGAGCGCAGGCAGCGCGCGTACGCCCTGTTCGGCTGGGGCGTGAACATCGGTACGGCGGTGGCCGGCGTGCTCGGCGGCTTCCTGGCGGCGCGGGGCTACTGGCTGCTCTTCGCGGTCGACGCGGGCACGATGCTGATCTACGCGGTGGTGGTCGCGACGCGACTGCGCGAGCCGCGGCGCGCGAAGGCGACGGCCGGGGGCGAGAAGGACGGCATCGGCTACGGAGTGGTGTTCCGGGACCGGCTGGCCCTCGCGCTCCTGCCCCTCTTCGGCATCCAGCTCTTCGTCTACTCCCTCACGGAGGTCGCCCTGCCGCTCGCCGTCCACGACAGCGGTCTCTCACCGGCGGTGTACGGGACGATGGCGGCGGTCAACGCGGTCCTGGTGGTCGCGCTCCAGCCGCTGGTCACGGCCTGGCTGGCACGTCTGCCCCAGCTCAGGGTCCAGTGCGCGGGCAGCGTGCTGATCGCGGCGGGCGTGGCGATGACGGGCCTCGCGGACGGCGTGGTGGGCTTCACGGTCTCGGTGGTCGTCTGGTCCCTGGGCGAGGTGTGCGTGGCGGGCATCGCCGCGTCGGTGGTGGCCAACCTGGCCCCGCCCCACGCCCGCGGCCGCTACCAGGGCGCGTTCAGCTGGACCTGGGGCATGGCCCGCTTCGCCGCCCTGACCCTGGGAGTAACCCTCTACACGAGCGCCGGCCCGTCGACCCTCTGGTGGGCAGCCCTGGCCTCGGGCCTGACAGCAGCGACGGCGACCCTGGCCCTGACACGCCGAGTATCCGCCCGCACGGCACACGCACTGGCGGCGTGAGGGCGGCGGGGGCAGTCGGGCGAGGAGGGGCCCGGGCCCGATCGGCGGGGGCCCGGGCCCCGGTCGAGGGGGCCGCCGGTCAATCGCGCCGGATGTGCTCGGGATCGATGTGGCGCTGTACGAGGGGCAGCGAGGCGAGCGCGGCGGCGATCAGCACGCCGAGACAGCAGACGAGCAACAACGGCAAACCACTCCAGTCCCAGTGAACGGCTCCGCCCCCGGTGATCAGATAACTCGACTCGGCCAACCACCCGGTGACGACGGCGGCCCCGAGCCCGAGGGCAAGCGGCAGAACGACCTGCGCACACTGCACCCCCCGCAGGGTCGCGGCCCTGGCCCCGAGCAGAGCGAGCGCGGCAACCTGCCCACGCCGCTCCATGGCCCGATCGGCAACGGACACGACGAAGGCGGCAACGCTGATGACGAGCCCCAGAACCATGCCGGCGGCGAGGAGGCTACGGATGACGATGAGTTGAGCAAGGGAGTCGACAACGATGCCGACGGGCTCGACGTCGGCGAGAGGGGCGATGGTGCCGATGGCGTCGAGCGTGGTGCGGATGGCCTCGGGATCCGCAGAGCTGAGGAGTACGAGCGTGGAGTGAGCCGGGAGCTCGTCAGCGGGGATGAGGGAAGGGGGGATCAGTACGTCTGCCCCAAAGGCCGAGGGGTCGAACGTCGTTACGCTCACCTGTTTCCTGGGGACGGTGACTCTGACTACCCGGCTCTTGATGTGGAACGGGAAGCTGAGGCCGGGCTGCGCGTGCTCGTTCGTCGAGAGCGTCGCATCGCGCAGTCGGAGAACCTGTCCGTCGACGCAGCCACTCGACCACTCGACGAAAGACTTCAGCTGGGCACAGGTGGCGACCACGGCGCGCAGCGAAGGCTGGCGGAAGCCGTCGGGGGGTACCCAGGAGGAAAGGGTGGCCGCGTGGGCCCGTACGCCTTCGGCTCCGATCATTCCGTTGGCCTGCTCCGCCGTGAGTTCCTCGCGGGCCAAGTTGTACTCCTGAACCGGTGCCGTACGCCGACTGACCTGGTCGAGCTCGACCAGCACCCCCTGGGTCAGAGAGGTGGCGAAGATCAGGAGCACGAGCCCGGTGACCACGCGCATGGAAGCACCCGGCTCTACTTCGGCACGGCGCATCGCGAGCGCTAGTGGGAGGGACCGCGTCACGCCTGCGAGCCGTCGCGCGAGCCACATCGTGATCGGCGGCAGCCCGAGAACCAGACCTGCTCCAGTGAGCAGGACAGCGCCGGGAACGAGAAGGGAGTTGGCGGAGCCACCGGACGGATCCTTCCCCAGCACACTGAGCGTGCAGTAGCCGCCGATGACCCCGAGCCCGGGGAGCAGGAGCAGCGTTCCGTACATCCGGGGCAGCTTGGGTTCCGCGGTGCGTCTGACGTTGAGCGGGGTAAGGGCGGCTGCGCGGGCGCTGTGCCGTCCGACGAACCAGGCGAGGGCCGGGCAGAGGATCAGGCAGGCGGCGAGCGTGGTGGCCTCGGGGCGCCCGTCGGCGGGGTACCAATGGAGACCAGGCAGGCCGACCCTCGCCATGACCTCGTTGAAGACGAGATAGCCTCCCACACCGAGCAGCGCGCCTAGGAAGGCAGCCGACACCGTCTCACCGGCGTTGACCCGCAGGGTGTCCTTGACACTCATACCTACGAGCCGCAGCGCCGCGAGCCTGCGGGCGCGGGATTCGGCGGAGAGCCGGGCGCACACCGAGAGGAAGACGGCGAGTGGCAGTAGGACGACGCAGGCGAGCGTGAACCGAAGGATGTCGAGGGTGGACGAATCCACCACCGTGTACGGCGGCCACCTCCCGCCGTAGTAATCCACCTCTCGGGCCTCATGCAGGTGATCCCGTGTGCTGCCGACGTATGCGAAGAGCTCGTCCGGTCCGGTCAGGCCCGCCGGCCCGATCGTCCCGGTCACCCTCCCGGGCAGCAGCCCTGCCAGGGCGGGACGCTGCGCCAGTTCGTCCCGTAGCCGGGGTGACAGGAGCACCTCGCCGGGTGCAGGAAGGTGATCCACGCCAGGAGGGAGCGGGGTCGGACCGGAAGGCGGTCGGGCGACGAAGACCCGGCGGAGCGGCTGGGATCCGTACGAGTCCACAAGCGGGGCCATGACGAAGGTGTTGGACGGCGCCGGCGGATGTTCCGCTTCGAGCACCACCTGCGGACTGCGAGCGGCGGCTCGATTGTCGTGGGCGGCGAGGATGGCCGGAATGGTGAGAACAGCGGCCAGACAGGCGACCCCGAGCGCGCAGCCGAACGTCATCAACATGAAGCGGACTTGGCTCCTGCGTCCGCCACGCCACAACAGCCGCATCCCGAGCAGGAAAGGGTTCATTTCAGGAGCCCGTCGGTCATCGTGTACCGGCTGTCGGCGTGCTCGGCCACCGCAACGTCGTGCGTGACGACGACCACGGCGGTGCCTTGATCCCGTGCGAGCCGCAGGAACTCCTCCAGTACGGCAGAGGCATTGACGCTGTCGAGCGCGCCGGTCGGCTCATCGGCGAACACCACGTCCGGCCGGTGGACGAGAGCCCGGGCGACGGCGACCCGCTGGCTCTGTCCGCCGGAGAGCTGGGAGGTTCTCCGTTGCAGGAGCTCGGTCATCCCGAGCCGCCCGAGAACCTCCCCGGCGGCCTCGTGAGCGGGCGCCTTGCGCTGGCCGGCGAGACGCAACGGAAGCGCGGCGTTCTCCTCGACCGTCAACTC
The DNA here is from genome assembly GCF_025195125.1 of Streptomyces sp. Je 1-79. Lineage (GTDB taxonomy): Bacteria > Actinomycetota > Actinomycetes > Streptomycetales > Streptomycetaceae > Streptomyces. Next base: position 84,468 of record NZ_JAMGSL010000017.1, on the reverse strand, counting down.
GGGCAACAACTCCCCGTACTGGAAGACGAATCCGAACCGTTCTCGCCGCAGGGTGCTCAGTTCGTCGTCGGTGAGTGCCGAGAACTTGGTTCCGTCGAACGAGACGGTGCCGTTCGTCGGGGCCAGCACCCCGGCCAGGCAGTACAGCAGCGACGACTTTCCGGAGCCACTGCTCCCCATGATGGCCGTCACCTCCCCGCGCCTCAGCGAGAAGTCCGCACCGCTGACCGCTTGGTGCGTCCCGTAGAAGAGATCCACGCCCTCGGCGCGGAGAATGGCGTTCATAGTGGTGCGACTCCTGGGTGCAGTGGCTGGCGACTACGAGCGCTGGTACGACTTGAGGTGCGAGCAGTTGTCAGGCCGCAGGGACCCTCGATCGCGACAGACGCGAATGTCCGCAGTGCGCGTGTATTGGGCCGCGCCGTCGTAGACCACCTTGTCCAGAGCGACGGTCCTTTTCTGCGTGCCGTTGAAACGGTTCCAGCTGTAGCCCTCGACCTTGGCCTGCACGTACACGTTGTGCCCGTCCTCGGGCTTCCTGTCGACGAGGTCGCCCTTGAAGTGGAAGCCGCCGTGGTTCCTGCCCCTTGGCTCCCAGGTGTAGGACCAGTCCGTGAACCACGCACCAGTGGTCGTGAGGGCGCCTGGGTGGCGCCATGAATCGGCCGCGGCAGCCCCCGCCCCGCCCAGGAACAACCCCATCGCCACAGCCACCGTCATCAACTTCCGCATGCTTCCTCCAACTTGAGAGCACCCCTAAACGGGCGTTGCGGAGAGTGTTGCAGCGATCACGGAGTGCATGTCCGGGCGGAACGTCTCTGCCGTCACGGACCCCTCGAACCGGTGACATCACCACACGAGTCGGACCATCGACCGGCCGCAAAAATGCCGAGGAACCGGACTCAGCCCGTCAACGCCGCCACCGCTAGGAGTGATCACCGGTGTGACGGCGCGAGCCGGGCGCCGTCCCGCGGCCGGGGAAACGCGATTGCCTGTCGGAGTCGGGCGGGCGAGGTTCCCATGGCCAATCGGCGGTGCGTCTTCGTGCCCGCGCTGTGCCTCCCGGAGAGGAAGCCGGCCTTGCGCGACGGGAGCGGGCGTCCCGGTCTACGTACGTGCCCAGCCGAGGGAGCGGCCGCGCCGGCCGGCGCATGTGGGTCTCGTCCGACGACCGCGCGCCGTGGCAGGAGCTGATCGACGAGAAGGCGCCCCTACCGACGGTCCCGGAACCGCGCTGGGATGCCCGCCGGCTGTGGCCAGTTGCTGCGGCGCTACGGACGGAACGCCATCCCGTACTGCCGCGCGTGCAGGACCGTCGGGATGCCCCCGCCCGGACGAGGGCGAATGAGGGTTCAGGATCGTGCTGACCTCAGTTCAGCGCCGACCACCAGGCCGGGGACAGGCTGATGGTCCGGACGTCACCTGGCTGCGGTTCGATGGTGTCGTTCGGATCCACCACGCTGTATCCGTAGGGATCGGGGTCGCCGGCGACGAGGATCCTCGCGCCGGACTCGGGCACCGCGGTACCGCGTCGCCTCCCACTCGACGGGTTGGCCGCCGATACCGGCTCCCAGCACGTCGCAACGGGTGGCGACATGGGCGTAAAAATCGAGGTCGGACCTCTACGTCTTCTCCGTCGCGTCGATCAGCCCGGACGGGTCGTGGCCCCCTGGAGGGGCCGGTCCGGCGCTCCCACTTTGACCCGGGCTCGGCGGCGGGCGGTAGGCGGGAACTGCAACCACGCACGAAGAAGGGCCCCACCGCAAGCGGTGGGGCCCTTCGACATCGTGCCCGGTGGGGCACTGGCGGAGGATACGAGATTCGAACTCGTGTGGGGTTGTCCCCAACTCGCTCTCCAACTGTCCGCAGGGTCGTTCCTGGGCCCTGATTTCGACGCCTGATAGGCCGTGCACGGTGCTTCAGCAAGCCGGTGCCCCGACTTCCGCAGTGGGTCTGCGGGGACGGGACACCACCTGCGCGGCCTGCTGACCGCCTACCAAGTCCTGGAGCCCCGGGATGAACTCGCGGTGCAACACCCGGATCGCGCGCAGGCACCCAGCCGGACAGGTCATCGTCAGGATCGTGCAAGGTCATGGCGGCTTGTCTGCCTGGCACTCTCCACGCAGCATCGCTCGTGGTCAGTCTGGCCAGATAACCCGCGCGGTCCGTCGGTCCCCTCGAGCACGGGCTGATTGTCCCGTCTCAATGGACCTTGACCGGGCTCACCTACGTTTGACGACAGCCCTGTTCGTCTCATCGGTCATCAAGGCCGGCTTGGCGATTCTTGATCAACTTTGGGTAGTGTTCGGCTCGCCGCAGACGCGGAACGTATGACACGGGGGAGCAGGGTAATGGCGATGAGGCGCTGGGCGAAGCGGACGGCCGTCGGAGTGGTGGGAGTGCCGGTGGCGCTCGCAGTGGTGGCCTGTGCCGGGGGGAAGTCCCTGGAGGAGGCGGCGAAGGGCACCTGGGATTGCACGATCTCCCAGGGGAGTCTGGCGTTCTCCGGGACTGTGACTGTCGGGGACGGGACGTACCAGGTGAGCCAGGGCGGAGGCGATGGCAGCTCCGGGACGTGGACGCTGTCCGGCGGCAAGCTTGAGGTCAAGGGCGACGACGGCCCGTACCAGGTGAACGGCGTGCCCGGCGAGGTGGACGAGCTCATGGGTATGGAGTTCGGCGAAGACGGCAGTGAAGAGTTGTCCCCGTGGAGCGTGGGGTGGAAGGGCGACACTGTCACCTTCCCCTACCACGGCGCCAAAGTCGCTTGTCAGAAGATGTAGTTCCGTTCCGTTGCGGGTGAACTGGCGCCGTGGCGGCTGGCCGGCGGGGCGAAAGGCGTGTGCCTGCTGTCAGCAGGACTCGACCGGCGCCCACGCCGAGAAGCCCAGTGCCGCCGTACAGAGAACCGCACGACAGGTGTTGGCGCGGACGCATCGGCGCTCGCATCCGACGGCCGGACGACCAGAGCGGTGGTGGACGTAGCGGGCTTTGGTGCCGGTTCCGATGCGGACGGCGGTGCCGTCGTCGGTCCACGTCTTGAGCCACACGACGACCGTCTGCCGGGAGGTGCCGTGCGCGTCGGCGAGGGCCCGCGCGATGGCGGAGGCCCCGGTCCCGTCCGGCCCGGAGGCGAGGAACAGGGCGAGCGCGGCGGTGCGCGCGGCGTTGTCCTCGTCGCGGAGCGCGCACAGGTTCAGCCCGTCCGCCGCCGGCGGCTGCTCACCACCGACTCTGTCCCGTTCGGGGGTGGTGGCGAACTGGGCGTCGATCTGCTCGCGGAACTGCCGTGCGAGCGCGTCCGCTTCGGATTCGACCGCGGGAGGCTGCTCGGTGCGGAGGGCGGACAGGTTCAGCCCGCCCGAGGTGCCGGCCGTTGCGGGAGGCGTCTCCGCAGTGGGCATGCGGTCGTGCATGCAGGCGATGCGGACTGAGTCCCAGCGGCGGGCGTAGTCCGGCCCGTCGGTTCCTGCTCTCAGCAAGCCACCCAGGGCTCTTCCTGGGGGTGGGGACGACAAGCGACAAGCGGTCATGCTCCGGGTGCGTGGGCCGGCTACTGCCCCAAGCGCGAGCAGGTACGGCGGGAGACCAAGTACACCAAGTCACGGGCGGGCCGCCGCGCCGTGCCGCTGCCCGGGCCGTTGGTCGTGATGCTCCGTGCCCACAGGGAGGCACAAGCCCTGGAGCGGGCGGCGGCGGGAAACCTGTGGACCGCCTCGGACTACGTGTTCACCAAGCCGCTCGGTGGCCCGCTCAGCCCGAACACGGACTTCCACGACTGGAAGAAGCTGCTGGGCGACGCGAAGGTGCGTGACGCGCGTCTGCACGCTGCCCGGCACACGGCCGCAACCGTACTCATGCTGCTCGGCGTCCCGGACCGCGTCATCGACCAGATCATGGGGTGGGAGCCCGGTACGTCCTCCCGGATGCGGGCGCGGTATCTCCACGTGCCGGACGCCATGCTGAAGGACGTGGCTCGGAAGATCGCTGATGCCATCTGGGGAGCCCCGGAAGCAACCGCTGTGGACAAAGACTCAGGACAACGAGGTCTGAGGAACGAAGAAGGGCCCCACCGCGAACGGTGGGGCCCTTCGACATCGTGCCCGGTGAGGCACTGGCGGAGGATACGAGATTCGAACTCGTGAGGGGTTGCCCCCAACACGCTTTCCAAGCGTGCGCCCTAGGCCACTAGGCGAATCCTCCGCCGCAAACAATACAAGACGTTGAGGGGTGCTCGCGAACGTGATCCACACGAGCTTCCCGTGATCGGACCGCGAGCGGATGGGGGGACCGTGGGGCCCCTGGGATCAGGTACCCTTGGCGGAGCCCCTCACGTGGCGCTATCTGACTGAACTCCCCCAGGGCCGGAAGGCAGCAAGGGTAGGTTGGCTCTGGCGGGTGCGTGGGGGGCGCTTGCGTTTCCGGGGGCCGCCGCTGGAACCCAGCGCCGCTGCCGCGCCCCAGGTCCCCGCGCCCCAGGCCCCCAGGCCCCAGGTCCCCAGCCCCCAGCCTCCTCAGCTTCCGTCGTGCCCGGGTTGTCGGTGCGCGCCTATAACCTCGTATACGTGTCGTCTCTCGCGCTGTACCGCCGCTACCGCCCCGAGTCCTTCGCCGAGGTCATCGGGCAGGAGCATGTCACCGACCCGTTGCAGCAGGCCCTGCGGAACAACCGGGTCAATCACGCGTACCTGTTCAGCGGACCCCGTGGCTGCGGCAAGACGACCAGCGCGCGCATTCTCGCCCGCTGTCTGAACTGTGAGCAGGGTCCCACTCCCACGCCCTGCGGTGAGTGCCAGTCCTGCCGTGACCTGGCGCGGAACGGGCCGGGTTCGATCGACGTCATCGAGATCGACGCCGCCTCCCACGGTGGTGTGGACGACGCCCGTGACCTGCGGGAAAAGGCATTCTTCGGGCCCGCCTCCAGCCGGTACAAGATCTACATCATCGACGAGGCGCACATGGTCACCTCGGCGGGCTTCAACGCCCTGCTGAAGGTGGTCGAGGAGCCGCCGGAGCACCTCAAGTTCATCTTCGCCACGACGGAGCCCGAGAAGGTCATCGGGACCATCCGCTCCCGGACGCACCACTACCCCTTCCGTCTCGTGCCGCCCGGCACTCTGCGGGAGTACCTGGGCGAGGTCTGCGGGCGGGAGGGCATCCCCGTCGCGGACGGTGTGCTGCCGCTCGTCGTGCGCGCCGGTGCCGGGTCCGTGCGTGACTCGATGTCCGTGATGGACCAGCTGCTGGCCGGCGCCGCCGACGACGGTGTGACATACGCCATGGCGACCTCTCTTCTCGGGTACACGGACGGGTCCCTGCTCGACTCGGTCGTGGACGCCTTCGCCGCCGGTGACGGCGGAGCGGCCTTCGAGGTCGTGGACCGGGTCATCGAGGGCGGCAACGATCCCCGGCGCTTCGTCGCCGACCTTCTGGAGCGGCTGCGCGACCTCGTGATCCTCGCCGCCGTGCCGGACGCCGCCGAGAAGGGGCTCATCGACGCTCCCGTGGACGTCGTGGAGCGCATGCAGGCGCAGGCGTCCGTGTTCGGCGCCGCCGAGCTCAGCCGGGCGGCCGACCTCGTCAACTCGGGACTGACCGAGATGCGCGGGGCCACCTCGCCCCGGCTGCAGCTGGAGCTGATCTGCGCGCGTGTGCTGCTGCCCGCCGCCTTCGACGACGAGCGGTCGCTCCAGGCCCGGATCGAGCGGCTCGAGCGCGCCCCCGCGACCGCCCCCGCGGCCGTCTTCTCCGGCGGCTCGCCCGCGCCCGCCATGGGGTACGTGCCCGGGCCCGAGGCCCACACGCCGATGGCCCCGCCCCCGCCCGCCCCGGCCCCGCAGGCTCCCGCGCCCACCCCCGTACAGCAGCCTGCCCCCGTGCAGCAGCCCACCCCTGTACAGCAGCCCACCCCCGTACAGCAGCCCGCGCAGCCGGAGAGCGCGCCGCGCCCCGGGGCCTGGCCCGGGGCCGCGACGCCCGGCGCCCCCGCGGCACCCGCCCCCGGAGCCTGGCCGGGCGCCGCCTCCGCCCCCGCGCCCCAGGCGGCCGCCCCCGTGCCGCAGGCCGCCGCCGCCCCGGCACCGGCCGCCCCCGCCGGCGACATGGCCCAGGGCGCCGCCCAGGTGCGGAACATGTGGCCGTCGATCCTCGACGCCGTCAAGAACCGGCGCCGCTTCACCTGGATCCTGCTCAGCCAGAACGCCCAGATCGCCGGGTTCGACGGCACCACCGTCCAGCTCGGCTTCCTGAACGCCGGTGCCCGCGACAACTTCGCGAGCAGCGGCAGCGAGGACGTCCTGCGCCAGGTCCTGGCCGACCAGTTCAACGTGCAGTGGAAGATCGAGGCGATCATCGACCCCTCGGGCGGCGCCACCCCGCCGCCCGCCGCGACCGGCTTCGGCGGCGGCCGCCCGCCCGCCCCCCAGCAGTGGGCCCCGTCACAGCCGAACCAGCAGAGTCAGCAAGGCCAGCAGAGCCAGCAAGGGCAGCAAGGGCAGCAGGGGCAGCAGGGGCATCAAAGCCCGCAGGGGCAGCAGACGCAGCCGGGTCGGGGCCACCAGAACCCTGCCTCCCCGCCCGTCCAGCAGACTTCCGCGCAGCAGCCCGCCGCGCCCGTGCACCACGCGCCGCCGCCCGTGGCGCCCGAGGACGACGTGCCGGAGGAGGACGATCCGGACCTCGTCGACTCCGCCCTCTCCGGCCACGACCTGATCGTGCGCGAGCTCGGAGCCACGGTTGTGGAGGAATACACGAACGAGTAGGGACGTCTCGCTCGGTGGCCCGCACAAGGGGCATCCCGCCACGCGGGCTACCCTGGCTGGCGTGAAGGTCCTCGTCATCGGCGGCGGCGCCCGCGAACACGCCCTGTGCCGCTCTCTCTCCCTCGATCCCGACGTCACCGCTCTGCACTGCGCGCCCGGCAACGCCGGAATCGCGGAGGTCGCCGAGCTGCACCCCGTCGACCAGCTGGACGGCGACGCCGTCGCACGGCTGGCCGCCCGCCTCCAGGCGGACCTGGTCGTCGTCGGCCCGGAGGCCCCGCTCGTCGCGGGTGTCGCCGACGCCGTCCGCGCGGTCGGCATCCCCTGCTTCGGCCCGTCCGAGCAGGCGGCGCAGCTGGAGGGCTCCAAGGCGTTCGCCAAGGACGTCATGGCCGGGGCCAACGTCCCGACCGCCCGCAGCTACGTCTGCACCACCCCCGAGGAGATCGACGAGGCGCTCGACGCCTTCGGTGCTCCCTACGTCGTGAAGGACGACGGCCTCGCGGCAGGCAAGGGCGTCGTGGTCACCGGCGACCTCGCCGAAGCCCGCGCGCACGCGCTCGCCTGCGTGTCACAGCGTCGCGAAGCGACCCGTTCCGGGGCGGTGGCGGACGACGGGCGGGCCGTCATCGAGGAGTACCTCGACGGCCCCGAGGTCTCCCTCTTCGCGATCACCGACGGCGTCACCGTGGTCCCCCTCACCCCCGCGCAGGACTTCAAGCGCGCGCTCGACGGCGACGAGGGTCCGAACACCGGTGGCATGGGCGCGTACTCCCCGCTGCCCTGGGCCGACCCCAAGCTGGTCGACGAGGTCATGGACACCGTCCTCCAGCCGACGGTCGACGAGCTGCGCCGCCGTGGCACCCCGTTCCAGGGCCTGCTGTACGCGGGTCTGGCGATCACCAGCCGTGGCGTCCGGGTCATCGAGTTCAACGCCCGCTTCGGCGACCCGGAGACCCAGGTCGTCCTGGCCCGGCTGCGGACCCCGCTGGCGAGCGTCCTGCTGAACGCCGCCAACGGCACCCTCGACAACGAACCGCCGCTGAACTGGCGCGACGACGCGGCCGTGACCGTGGTCGTCGCCTCCCACAACTACCCGGCGACCCCGCGCACGGGCGACCCGATCGAGGGCCTGGACGAGGTCGCGGCGCAGGATGCCCCGCACGCGTACGTCCTGCACGCCGGAACCAAGCGGGACGGCCACGCGATCGTGAGCGCCGGCGGCCGCGTCCTGTCGGTCACCGCGACCGGAAAGGACCTGGCGCAGGCGCGCGAGCGGGCGTACCAGGCGGTCGGCCGCATCCGTCTGGACGGATCGCAGCACCGTACGGACATCGCGCGCAAGGCCGCGGGGGAGTGAACCTCTAACCGCCCCGAACCGTCATCACCTTTACCCAAAGCCATTCCATCGAGTGACGGCTGAGCCATCCGGATGACGCCTGCCGAAGCCCCAACTAGGGTGCGGCGCAGGCGTTCCGGCACTTGGCCCACCGGCATTGCGATGTCAGTGGCGGGTGCCACAGTGGGGGAGTGAGCTACACCGCCACAGGCAGTCCCGACGAGGGCAGGAGGGGGTGATGTACGGCGTGTCCGGTACCGGATCGGTTCCCGGCGAGGAGATGGGCGCGCGCGCCGCGCGCACCCGCGCCCTCGGCGTGCTCCGGGTCCGCGGCAGGGCGCTGGGCGTCGCCGTGCTTCCGGCCGCGGCGGCCGTGATCCTGTACGCGGGCGGGGTCACCGGTCACATGACCGGGGCCGGCTGGGACACCGCCCGCGGGCTCACGACCGCGCTCGCGGTGGTCGTCCTGCTCGCCGCGGCGGCCGTCGCCCTGGTGATCGCGCGCTCGCGGCCCGCCGTCACCCCCACCGTCGAGCTCGCCGAGAGGTCGGCCCCCGACCTGTACCGGATGGTGCGGGACCTGGCCGACCGGCTCGGCGTGCCCGCGCCCTCCGCGATAGCCCTGACGCCGGACTGCGACAGCTGGCTCGAGGACCGTACGCATCCGGCGCACGGCCCCGGTCGTACGCCGGGACTGCGGCGCTCCACCGACGCGCCGGTCCTGGTCATAGGCTCGCCGTTCCTGTGGTGGATGCGCGTCGGCGAACTGCGCGCGGTCCTGGCCCCCGTCGTCGCCGGTACGGCTCCGGCGGCGCACCCGGACATAGCCGCGGCCCGCCGCTTCGTCCAGGGGCTCGACGCCGCCGTCGCCGCTCCCCGTACGCCCGGGCTCGGCCCGGTCGGCAGGCTCGGCGCGCACGCGATCGGGCGGGTCGCCCGGGTCCTGCTGCTCCTCTGCCGCGGCCACGCCGCCGAGATGGAGCGGGGCGTCGCGGTGGCGGGCTCCGAGCGTGCACAGGCTGTGGACTACGGGATCCGGATCGTCGCCCAGGAGCAGGTCGGCCTCGCCTACGCGGGCTGGGACCGGCTGCTCACCCGTGTCGCGCTGCCCGCGTGGCGGATGGGCCGCTGGCCTTCGAGCCTCGACGTGGGCGTGGTGGCGGCCCTCACCGAGCTCTCCCGCCGCGACCGCCTTGCCAAGGGCTTCACCACCCGGCTCGGCGAGCGCCCGGCCTGCGACCTGCTCGAAGAGCCCGGCGCCGTCGACGAGGCCGCCTCGCTGCTCGCCGCCCGGCTCTTCCACGGCGGTCCGGCGGAGGTCGGCCCGGACTGGTCCCCGGTGGACTGGAGCCAGTATCCGGAGGAGGTCGTGGACCGGAAGTGGCGCAGCGACGCGGCCCGCCTCCACCAGGTCCTCGACGAACTGGGCGTCCTCCCGGCAGGCCCGACCGTGCGCCCCGGCCCCGGTGCGGGCCGGGCGGGCGGTCCCGCCGAAGGCCCGACGCTGACCCGCGTGATGACCCACCTCTCGACCCACCCGGCCCCGGACCCGGCTCCGGCCACCCCCGAGCTCCGTGAGCCCGTCGCGGCCGATCGGGAGGCCCCCGAGCCCGCACCGGCCACCCCCGAACTCTCCGGGACCCCCGAGCCCGTCCCGGCCGGCCCCCAGGCCCCCGACGACCTCGCCGCCGGCCCCCAGGCCCCGGACAGCCTCGACGGCCTCGTCGACCTGTCCGACCTCGCCGAGCTCGACGTCCTTGAGCTTCCCGCCTCGAATCCCGCCGCCGACACCCTCGCCGCCGCTCTCACCGCCCGGGTCGCGCGCGAGGAGGCCGCCGCGCCCGCCGCGCCGGCGCCCACGCCGCACGCCGCACCGGAGGCTCTCGGCGGCGACTCGCTGCCGCTCTTCCCGCTCGCGCCGCCCCGGACCGGGCGGGACCTGCTCGCCGACCACGTGACGGCGATGGTCTGCTGCGCCGCCGTGGACACCGCAGGCGCCGCCCCCGGCCTCGACTGGCTCGACGGGCCCGCGCTCCTCGTCGGCGGCGTGCGGAACACCGACCTCGCCGCCCGCGTCCTCGCCCTCGTCGAGGACGGCGACCCCGAGCCCCTGAGCGCCTGGCTCACCGAGACCGGCGTACGCCCCGAGAAGCCCGTCCGCCTCGTGTAGGCCGCGACGGCCCCGGAAGCTCGCCTTCCGTTCACGTCAATTCGCGACGAACGGTGACGGAGTGCGTGCGTTATGTGATGTGCTGGAGACCGGCACTGACAGCAGCACATGACAGCCCATGACAGGCGATGTGCGTAACGACGGCAGACGGCACGCGGGGGAGTCGAGGGAGGGGCGCGGTATGGGGGCGGACCAGATCAGGCGGTGGGAGTCGGGCGCGCTCGCCCACGCCGTCACGGACCCCTTCGGTCAGGGCCCCCTGCCCTGGCTGCGCGGTTCGGAGAACTACTTCGACGACACGGGCCAGGTCGTCCCCTGGTACGCCGACGAGACGCTGGCCCGGGGCGGCAGCGGCGGCCCGCGCACCGCCGACGACGTACGGAGCCAGGTCAAGGGGTTCGTGTCCAACGGGGCCGTCGCCCCCGGTGAGGCGATCGATTTCCACATCACGGTGGACCCGCCGCAGCAGTTCTCGGTCGACATCTACCGGATCGGTCACTACGCGGGCGAGGGCGCCACCAAGATCACCACGAGCCCCCGGCTCTCCGGCATCGTCCAGCCCGCCCCGCTCGCCGCCGACCGCACCGTCTCCTGCCACCACTGGTGGCAGTCCTGGCGTCTGCAGATCCCCTCCCACTGGTCGATCGGCGCGTACGTCGCCGTGCTCACCACCGTCGGCGGCTACCGCTCCCACATCCCCTTCACCGTCCGCGACAACCACCCCGCCGACCTCCTCCTCGTCCTCCCGGACATCACCTGGCAGGCGTACAACCTCTATCCCGAGGACGGCCGGACGGGCGCGAGCCTCTACCACGCGTGGGACGAGCAGGGTCGGCTCCTCGGCGAGGAGGACGCGGCGATCACCGTCTCCTTCGACCGCCCCTACGCGGGCGCCGGCCTGCCCCTCCACGTCGGTCATGCCTACGACTTCATCCGCTGGGCCGAGCGGTACGGCTACGACCTCGCCTACGCCGAGACCCGCGATCTGCACGCCGGCCGCGTCGACCCCACCCGCTACCGCGGCCTGGTCTTCCCCGGCCATGACGAGTACTGGTCCGTCCCCATGCGCCGGACCGTCGAACTCGCCCGCGAGCAGGGCACCTCGCTCGTCTTCCTCTCCGCCAACACCATGTACTGGCAGGTGGAGCTGGGCCCCTCCCCGTCCGGCGTCCCCGACCGGCTGCTCACCTGCCGCAAGCGCCGTGGCCCCGGCCGCTCCGCGCTCTGGCGCGAGATCGACCGCCCGGAGCAGCAGCTGCTCGGCATCCAGTACGCGGGCAGGGTGCCGGAGCCGCACCCCTTGGTCGTACGGAACACGGACCACTGGCTCTGGGAGGCCACAGGCGCCGGGGACGGGGACGAGATCCCCGGCCTGGTCGCGGGCGAGGCCGACCGCTACTTCCCGCGCACCGCGCTCCCCGAGCACGAGGGCCGCATCCTGCTCGCCCACTCGCCCTACCGGGACGGGGACGGCGCCCTGCGCCACCAGGAGACCTCGCTCTACAGGGCCCCCTCCGGAGCCTGGGTCTTCGCGTCGGGCACCTTCGCCTGGTCGCCCGCCCTGGACCGGCCGGGCCATGTCGACGAGCGGATCCAGCGCGCCACCGCGAACCTCCTCGACCGGATCTGCAAAAGGGACTGAGCACAGGACGGAGCCAAGAGCCTGGCCACAGGGCTGACCCACAGGTCCGACCAGGCCCGCGAGGGGCCGATGGGTCGGCGGTCCGCGGAGTGCGAGAGAATCGAACCGCTCCTGGATCAACCTACGCGGAGGAACCGTGTCCGGATTCGTAGAAAAGCCCGAGCCTGTTCAGGTCCCGGGCCTGACCCACCTCCACACGGGCAAGGTGCGTGACCTCTACCGGAACGAGGCGGGCGACCTCGTGATGGTGGCCAGCGACCGCATGTCCGCGTACGACTGGGTCCTGCCGACCGAGATCCCCGACAAGGGGCGGGTGCTCACCAAGCTCTCGCTGTGGTGGTTCGACCGGCTCACCGACCTCGTCCCCCACCACGTCCTGTCCACCGACGTTCCGGCCGGCGCCCCCGCCGACTGGGAGGGCCGCACCCTCGTCTGCAAGTCGCTGAACATGGTGCCGGTGGAGTGCGTGGCCCGCGGCTATCTGACGGGCTCCGGCCTCGTCGAGTACAACGAGTCCCGTACGGTCTGCGGTCTCGGGCTCCCCGAGGGCCTCAGCGACGGCTCCGAGCTGCCCGCGCCGATCTTCACCCCGGCCACCAAGGCCGCCGTCGGCGACCACGACGAGAACGTGCCGTACGAAGAGGTGGCCCGCCAGGTCGGCGCGGAGACCGCCGCCCTGCTGCGCCAGACGACCCTCGCCGTCTACGGCCGGGCCCGGGACATCGCCCGCGAGCGGGGCATCATCCTCGCCGACACCAAGTTCGAGTTCGGCTTCGAGTCCGGCGAAGACGGCGCGACCCCGGCCCTGGTCCTCGCCGACGAGGTCCTCACCCCGGACTCGTCCCGCTTCTGGCCGGCCGACCAGTGGGAGCCGGGCCGCGCCCAGCCCTCGTACGACAAGCAGTTCGTCCGCAACTGGCTGACCTCCCCGACCTCCGGCTGGGACCGTAGGAGCGAGCAGCCGCCGCCCGCGCTGCCGCAGGAGATCGTGGACGCGACGCGCGCCAAGTACATCGAGGCGTACGAGCTGCTGACCGGCACCCGCTGGTCGTAGCCCCGGAACACGAAGAAGCCCCCGGTCCGAGAGGACCGGGGGCTTCTTTCATGGAGCGGACGACGAGATTCGAACTCGCGACCCTCACCTTGGCAAGGTGATGCTCTACCAACTGAGCCACGTCCGCATGCGCCGTAGCGCGGAGCCAACTATACCCAACCTTTCTCCCGTGCGAGACGCACCGCCGTGTGACGGTTCTCGGCACCGAGCTTCGCGGCGGCCGAGGAGAGGTAGTTCCGGACCGTTCCCTGCGAGAGCGAGGCGCGCTCGGCGATCTCCGCGACCGGGGCGCCGTCGGCCGCGAGTTCGAGCACCTCGGCCTCGCGCACGGTCAGCGGGGAGTCCCCGGCGGCGATCGCGTCGGCCGCCAACTCCGGGTCCACGTAACGGTTCCCGGCGTGTACGGAACGGATGAGTTCGGCCAATCGCTGGGCGCTGACGGTCTTCGGGACGAAGCCGCGCACGCCTGCCGCCAGGGCCCGCTTGAGGTGTCCGGGGCGGCCGTGACTGGTCACGATCATGGTGCGGCAGCCGGGGAGTTCGTCCCGCAGCGATGTGGCGACCCTCACACCGTCGAGGCCCGGCATCTGCAGATCGAGGACGGCGACGTCGGGCCGGTGGGCGCGGGCCATGGCGAGCGCCTCGGGTCCGGTGGCGGCCTCGGCGACGACCACGAGATCGTCCTCAAGGCCGAGCAGCGCGGCGAGCGCGCCCCGGATCAGATGCTCGTCGTCGGCGAGCAGCACGCGTACGGGTACGGGTGCGGGTGTGGACGCGGCCACGTGCGCCGGTACAGATCCAGTCACGCCGCCGCCCTCCAGCCCGGTACGGGTACCAGCGCCGTCACCTGGAACCCGCCGTCGTCGTCCGGACCCGCCTCCAGGGTCCCGTCCACCGCGGCGAGCCGTTCCCGCAGCCCCGCGAGGCCCGAGCCGCGGCCCATCGGCGCCCCTTCCCGTACACCGTCGTTCCGTACCGACAGCACCACCGAACCGTCCTTCTCCCGCAGCGAGATGCCGCACCGCCGCGCGTCCCCGTGCCGCAGCACGTTGGTCGTCGTCTCCCGCACCACCCAGCCGAGGACCGACTGGACGCTCGCGGGCAGGTCGACGGTGACCGGGTCGATCGCGCAGTCGATGCCGGCGGCGCCGAGCACCCCGCGCGCGCCCTCCAGCTCCACCCGCAGGTCCGCCTCCCGGTAGCCGCGCACCACGTCCCGTACCTCGCGCTGCGACTCCTGCGCGATCCGCTGCACCTCGATCATCTGGTCCACCGCCTCGGGACGCTCGCGCCGGGCGAGCTGCACGGCGAGCTCGCTCTTGAGCGCGATCACCGAGAGGTTGCGGCCCATGACGTCGTGGAGGTCGCGGCCGAAGCGGAGCCGTTCCTCGGCGACGGCGAGGCGCGCCTTGAGGTCACGGGAGCGCTCCAGCTCCCAGACGATCTTCATCAGCCAGCCGGAGAACGCGCAGGCGGCGACGAGTCCGCCGCCGCTCAGGGTGATCCCGATCGCGTAGCCGAGGGCCTCGCCCGGGTGGATGCCCATCGCCGCGACGGAGCCGCCGGTGGCGAGCGCGGCGGCCAGCACGGCGTACAGCATCCGGCGGGGGCGGCGCAGGCAGAGCGCGAGGCTGCCGAGGCTGAAGGTGACCATGCCGGTGACGACGGCGGCGGCGTCCGCGGCGTCCGTGAGCGCCCCCGTGGCCCGCAGTGCGAGCGTGGTCAGCGCACCGGCCGCCGTCAGGACGATCTGCGCGGTCGCGAGCCTGACCGGCCGCTCGCGTCGGTCGAGGGCCCAGTCGAGGGCCTGCGAGAAGAGGAAGCCGTTCAGCACGGCGTGCGCGCAGACCAGCAGCGCGAGCGCGACGGCGAGGGGGGCGTCGACCGGGTTGTCGCCGACGCTCGTGAGAGGTACCAGAGCGATGGCGGCGATCTCGAGCACCGCGAAGAAGTGGAAGCTCCACCGCGTGTACAGCTCGACCTTGGCCGCACTGCTGCGCCCGCTCCACCACCCCGTCAGCCTGGACACGCGTCCGGACCCCTCTCCCCGACCGTCATCGTCGCGGTTCCCAGCGGAACCACCGTCGGACAGCAAACACGGTGACGGCGCCCCAGGCCAGCGTGGTGAGCACGGCGGTCAGCAGCTCGCCGGTGTCGCCGGCGCCGAGCCAGCCGCTGCGGATGAGGTCCATGACCCCGCTGAGCGGCAGCAGTCGGCACAGGTCGGCGGCGAGGTCGGGAAGCAGGTCACGGGGGACCATGATTCCGGAGCCCATGGCGGAGACCAGGAAGAACGGCAGGGTGGTGAGGCCGGCGCTCTCGACGTTGCGGGTGATGGCCGTGGTCGCGGCGGCCAGTCCGGCGAGCAGCAGGATGCCCGCGAGCAGCCCGAGCACCAGCAGGTCCGGCCTGCGCGGCGCGGGTACGTCCAGGGCGAGGGCGCCGCCGACGGCCAGTACGGCGCACTGGGCGAGCGCGATGGCCGTCGAAGGGAGCGCGGCGCCGGCGAGGATCTCCAGGTCGGTCGCCTCTCCGGTGCGCAGCCGCTTGAGGACCAGTTCCTCGCGCCGGGCCACGAGGGCGGAGACCAGGCCCATGTAGACGACGAGCACGAGGACCATCCCGGTGCCGCCGATGAGGGTGGCTCCCGCCATGCCCAGGGGCAGTTCGGCGTCGTCCATCTGCACCAGCGTGGACCGCAGCACGAAGATCATCAGCAGCGGCATCAGGAGGGCGATGAAGAGGTTGTTCTTGTTCCGCCCGAGGAGGGTCAGTTCGGCCCGCCCCAGCGCGGTCATCCGGCGTGCGGTCGCGTTCATCGGACAGTCTCCAGGGCGTCGGTGCGGGAGGCGATCTCCAGGAACGCCTCTTCGAGGGAGGCCGAGCGGGCGTCGAGCCCGTCGAGCCGTACGCCGGCCTCGCGGGCCCAGTCGAGGAGTTCGCCGAGCGCGTCCTGCAGCCGGTGCGTACGGATCTCGACGGTCCGCCCGTCCGCCGCGGCCTTCAGCGTGAGCGGGAGCCGGCCGGGCTCGACGCCTTCGGGGAGGGCGAAGCGGATGCGGGCGGGCCGGGCGGCGGTGACCTCGGCGGGGGTGCCGGAGAGCACGATCCGCCCCTGGTGCATGATCGCCAGCCGGTCGGCGAGGGATTCGGCCTCTTCCAGGTAGTGCGTGGTGAGGACGACGGTCGTGCCTCCGTCCCGCAGCGCCCGCACCAGCTCCCAGGTGTCGCGGCGGCCCTCGGCGTCGAGGCCGGTGGTCGGCTCGTCGAGGAAGAGGACCTCGGGGCGGCCGAGGAGAGCGAGCGCCAGGTCGAGGCGTCGCCGTTCGCCTCCGGAGAGCTGCTTGATCCGTACGTCGCCGCGGGCGGCGAGGCCGACCATCTCCAGGGCCTCCCGGAGCGGGCGGGCGCCGCTGGTGCAGCCGGCCCACATCCGTACGGTCTCGGTCACCGTCAGGTCGGAGGGGAAGCCGCCCTCCTGGAGCATCACCCCGATCCGGGGGCGGACGGCGGCGCGTTCGCGGTACGGGTCGTGGCCGAGGACGTGGACCGTGCCGCCGCTGGGCGCGGCGAGGCCCTCCAGGAGCTCGACCGTGGAGGTCTTGCCGGCTCCGTTGGTCCCGAGAAGGGCGAAGATCTCACCCCGGGGGACGGCGAAGGAGATCCCGTTGACGGCGGTGAATCCGCCGGAGTAGGTCCGTCGGAGGTCGTCGGCCTCGATCACGTTGGTCATGGCTTCAGCCTTCCGCCGGACGGGGGCGGTCGGCAGTGCGTGCTGTCATCGCCGCAGATGACAAATGTCAGTACGGGCCCGGGACATGGGCAGTCGGGACAGGGGGCTGGGACATGGGGATACGACAAAGGCCCCGGTTCCTGAGAACCGGGGCCTTTGCTTCCTGAGCGGACGACGAGATTCGAACTCGCGACCCTCACCTTGGCAAGGTGATGCTCTACCAACTGAGCCACGTCCGCATGCCTCCGACCGGCTTTCACCGGGCGGTGCGAGCACCACTGTACCTGATCCACAAGAGTGGCCGGTAATGCGATGCAGAGCGGGTGACAGGAATTGCACACTGCGCCTTCCCCCTGGAAGGGGGATGTTCTACTACTGAACTACACCCGCACGCTGCGTGAGGTCCGGCCCTGCGGCCTCGCCCCTCGGCGTGATCCAGACTCTAGCCGATGCGCGGGGGTGCTGTGCAACTCCGTTCCTGACGGGAGGTCGGCGGACCGGATCAACTGGCCTCGCGGAACGCCTCGTAGACCCGCTTCGGGATGCGTCCCCGGGCGGGCACGTCCATCTTGTTGGACTGCGCCCAGGCGCGGACCGCGGCCGGGTCGGGGGCCAGGGCGGTGTGCTTGTACGAAGCCACGGAAGCGGGCGCGCCGCCGGCCCTGGCGAGGGCGGCCCTGCCCGTCAGCTTCCGGCCCGCCGCGAGGTAGGGCGCAAGCGCCTTGCGCAGTTTCTTTGCATTGGCGGGATTCAGGTCGATCTCGTACGTCTTCCCGTCCAGGCCGAACGCCACCGTTTCCGCCGCTTCTCCTCCGTCGATGTCATCGGAGAGAGTGACCACTACTCGCTGAGCCACGGATATCGGTCCTTTCCTGCGGTGTGCCATGATCGTCTCGGCGCGCGAAGCGCTTCTGACGTGCGGCGACACCGGCTTTGCGGCTACCCCGGGGCAATGCTGCTTTCCTCTGTATTCCTTTGTACAGCGGAAGGCCTCGCATTGTGAAGCCCAGCCAATTACATCAGCGTGTCTCCCGCAATGGGCCGCGCAATATTTCACTTGAATTTTCCGTGGGGATCTTCGGGTGCCTTTGTAGGGTCCTCCAGTCGTCTACTCGCGTAGAATTTGGAGACAGGTACGCTGAGGGAACCGCCCACGCAACACACCACCGGGAGTGCCAGTGGCACGCGTCGTAGTCGACGTCATGCTCAAGCCGGAGATCCTCGACCCCCAGGGCCAGGCCGTGCAGCGTGCACTGCCCCGCCTCGGATTCGAGGGAATCGCCGACGTCCGCCAGGGAAAGCGCTTCGAGCTGGAGGTGGAGGGACCGGTCGACGAGGCCGCCCTCGCCCGCATCCATGAGATGGCCGAAACCTTTCTCGCCAACACCGTGATCGAGGACTTCACCGTGAAGGTCGAGTCCACGGAGACCGCCGGGGCTTCCTCGTGACCGCACGCATCGGCGTCGTCACGTTCCCCGGAACGCTCGACGACCAGGACGCGCTCCGGGCCGTCCGCCTGGCGGGCGCCGAGCCCGTCTCGCTCTGGCACCGCGACAAGGACCTCAAGCAGGTCGACGCCGTGGTCCTGGCCGGTGGCTTCTCCTACGGCGACTACCTGCGGGCCGGCGCCATCTCCCGCTTCTCGCCGGTGATGGAGCCGCTCATCGAGCAGGCGAAGGCGGGCATGCCCGTCCTCGGCATCTGCAACGGCTTCCAGATCCTCACCGAGGCCCATCTGCTGCCGGGCGCGATGCTGCGCAACAACCACCTGCACTTCATCTGCCGCGACCAGAAGCTGCGGGTGGAGAACGCGGACACCGCGTGGACCGCCGACTACGAGCAGGGCCAGGAGATCCAGGTCCCGCTCAAGAACATGGACGGCCGGTACGTCGCCGACGAGCGGGTGCTCGACGAGCTGGAGGCCGAGGGGCGGGTGGCCTTCCGCTACCTGGACATGAACCCCAACGGCTCGCTCCGTGACATCGCCGGCATCACCAACGCCGCCGGGAACGTCGTCGGGCTCATGCCGCACCCCGAGCACGCCGTCGAGCCGCTGATCGGTACGGGCCGTACCGACGGCCTCGGTTTCTTCACCTCGATCCTCAAGAAGCTGGTCAACGCCTGATGAGCCTCGACACCGTCAAGCACGCCACCGAGACCCCGGACAGCGAGCAGCCCTGGAAGGAGCTCGGCCTCAAGGAGGACGAGTACGCGCGCATCCGCGAGATCCTCGGCCGCCGTCCCACCGGTGCCGAGCTCGCCATGTACTCCGTCATGTGGTCCGAGCACTGCTCGTACAAGAGCAGCAAGGTCCACCTGAAGCAGTTCGGCGAGAAGGTCCCGGAGAACGACGCCATGCTCGTCGGCATCGGCGAGAACGCGGGCGTCGTCGACGTCGGCCAGGGCTACGCGGTCACCTTCAAGGTCGAGTCGCACAACCACCCCTCGTACATCGAGCCCTACCAGGGCGCGGCCACCGGCGTCGGCGGCATCGTCCGCGACATCCTCGCCATGGGGGCCCGTCCCGTCGCGGTGGTCGACCCGCTGCGCTTCGGCGCGGCCGACCACCCCGACACCAAGCGCGTGCTCCCCGGGGTCGTCGCGGGCATCGGCGGCTACGGCAACTGCCTGGGCCTGCCGAACATCGGCGGCGAGGTCGTCTTCGACGAGTGCTACCAGGGCAACCCGCTGGTCAACGCCGGCTGCATCGGTGTCATGAAGCACGAGGACATCCACCTCGCCAAGGCCTCCGGCCCCGGCAACAAGGTGATCCTCTACGGCGCCCGTACCGGCGGCGACGGCATCGGCGGCGTCTCGGTCCTCGCGTCCGAGACCTTCGACGACACGAAGCCGACGAAGCGCCCCGCGGTCCAGGTCGGCGACCCGTTCCAGGAGAAGCTCCTCATCGAGTGCACCCTGGAGATCTTCCAGGAGAAGCTGGTCGCGGGCATCCAGGACCTGGGTGGCGCCGGACTCTCCTGCGCGACCTCCGAGCTGGCCTCCGCCGGCTCCGGCGGCATGCGGGTCGAGCTCGACCGGGTCCACCTGCGCGACGCCACGCTCTCGCCGGAGGAGATCCTCATGAGCGAGTCGCAGGAGCGCATGTGCGCGATCGTCGAGCCCCAGCACGTCGACCGCTTCCTGGAGATCTGCGAGAAGTGGGATGTCATCGCGGTCGTCATCGGTGAGGTGACCGAGGGCTCACGCCTTGAGATCTTCTGGCACGGCGAGCAGATCGTCGACGTGCCGCCGCGCACGGTCGCGCACGAGGGCCCGGTCTACCACCGGCCGTACGCCCGCCCGGAGTGGCAGGACGCGCTCCAGGCCGACGACGCGAACAAGCTGCCCCGGCCGCAGAGCGGCGAGGAGCTGAAGGACCAGGTCCTGAAGCTGGTCTCCTCCCCGAACCAGGCGTCGAAGTCCTGGATCACGGACCAGTACGACCGGTTCGTGCAGGGCAACACCGTCCTCGCGCAGCCCGAGGACGCGGGCATGGTCCGCATCGACGAGGAGACCAACCTCGGCGTGGCCATGGCCACCGACGGCAACGGCCGGTACGCGAAGCTCGACCCGTACACCGGTGCGCAGCTCGCGCTGGCGGAGGCGTACCGCAACGTCGCCGCCTCCGGCGCCAAGCCGCTGGCGATCTCGGACTGCCTGAACTTCGGTTCGCCCGAGGACCCGGCCGTGATGTGGCAGTTCGCCGAGGCCACCCGTGGTCTCGCCGACGGCTGCCTCCAGCTCGGCACCCCGGTGACCGGCGGCAACGTCTCGCTGTACAACCAGACGGGCGAGGTCGCCATCCACCCGACGCCGGTCGTGGCCGTGCTCGGTGTGATCGACGACGTCAACCGCCGTACGCCGATCGCCTTCGCGGAAGAGGGCCAGCTCCTCTACCTGCTCGGCGACACGCGTGAGGAGTTCGGCGGCTCTGCCTGGTCCGAGGTGATCCACCAGCACCTCGGCGGTCTGCCGCCGGCCGTGGACCTCGACCGGGAGAAGCTGCTCGGCGAGATCCTGATCTCGGCCTCCCGCGACGGCATGATCGACGCGGCGCACGACCTGTCGGACGGCGGTCTGGTCCAGGCGGTCGTCGAGTCCTGCCTGCGGGGCGGCACGGGCGCGCGCCTGGTCGTCCCGGACGGCCTGGACGCCTTCACGTTCCTCTTCAGCGAGTCGGCCGGCCGTGCGGTCGTGTCCGTCCCGCGCAGCGAGGAGCTCCGCTTCACCGACATGTGCGGCGCGCGGGGTCTCCCGGCGGCGCGGATCGGTGTCGTGGACGGCGAGGAGATCGACGTGCAGGGCGAGTTCAGCATCGCGCTGAGCGAGCTGCGCGCGGCGCACGAGGCGACGATCCCGGCTCTGCTGGCCTGATACGAGCATCGCGGGAGCCCCTGTCCGGACCTTCGGGTCCGGGCGGGGGCTTTCTCGTTCCCTGCTTGCGCGAGATTACGTAATTACGTAATCTCGACGTATGGAGCTGGAAGAGCGGGTCGCCGCGCTGGAACGGCGGATGGCGGCCCTGGAAGGCGCTGAGCGCCCCGCGCCCGAGGTCGTCGACGCCACGTTCTGGGCCCTGGAGGGGCTCAAGGCGCAGATCGCCGAGGCGGGCGCGCCGGGCGAGGACGGCGCGGTGCTGTTCACGGGGTCGGTCCGACTGCCGACCGAGGAGCGGTACGAGTGGCAGTTCGGCGCGTTCACCGAGCGGCTGCTCGACGGGGACTGGGCCGAGACGGCCGAGTCGTTCGCCGCGCTCGGTCATCCCGTACGGCTCCGGCTGCTGCGGGAGATCGTCGGCGGCCGGCGCACGGCCGCCGAACTGGCGGAGCTGGAGGAGACGGGCACGACCGGCCAGATCTACCACCACCTGCGTCAACTGACCGGCGCCGGCTGGCTCCACACCACGGGACGGGGCCGCTACGAGGTTCCGGGAGCCCGGGTCGTCCCGCTCCTGGTGGTCCTCACCGCGGCCCGTCCGTAACCGCAGGCCCGTCCGTAACCGCAGTCGTTCAATCGTTCAGGGGGAACGATCATGTCCGCACGCAAGTTCGCGGTGGTCCTCCACCGCCTCCTCTGGCTGGTCTTCGTCGCGCAGGCGGTCGCCTCGCCCTTCGTCGACCTGCCGTATCCGTACTGGGCGGGCTGGCTGCCGGCGATCGCCGCGGCCGCGCTCGGGATCACGCTCTCCGTGACCGCCCGCAGGCAGGCCGCCCTGGCGCCGGCCAGGGCCGCGGTGGAGGTGGACCCGCCCGTGAGCGGCCGATGGTCGGCGCTGAACAGCCCGGCGGACCGCACGCCCAGCCACGGCACCCACCAGTTCGGTCAGACGTACGCCATCGACATCGTCGAGGAGGACGAGGCACGGCCCCGCCCCGCCTTCGCCCTGCTGTGGCCGGTGGCCCGCCGGAGCCGGGACTTCCCCGCCTTCGGCGCCCCGCTGCTCGCGGTGGCCGACGCGACCGTCGTGCACGCCGAGGACGGACAGCGCGACCACCTCAGCCGCAACTCGCTGCCCGCCCTGGTCTATCTGATGCTGATCGAGGCCACCGTCCGTGCTCTGTCCGGGGCGCGCCGCGTCACCGGGAACCACGTGATCCTCGAACTCGGCGACGGTACGTACGCGATGTACGCGCATCTCAAGCGCGGCTCGCTCACCGTGCGGCCGGGCGACCGGGTGGTGGCCGGGCAGGAACTCGCCCGGTGCGGCAACTCCGGCAACTCCACCGAGCCGCACGTGCACTTCCAGCTGATGGACGGCCCGGACCTGGACACGGCGCGGGGCGTGCCGTTCACCTGGCGCGGGGTCGGCGTGCCGAAGAACCGCGAGACGTTCGTGGCGCCGGAACCTTCCGCCTACTCGGCCTGACCCCAGAACGCGTCGTTCTCGTCCATGTCCTCGACACACTCGTCGATGTCAGTGATCTTGCCGCCGACGATGGTGAAGAAGAGCGCGCCGTCCATCTCGATCCCGCGGTCGCCGCGGTCGGCGTGGAACCTGTGGGCCGCTATGGCGTGCCCGCGGCCGTCGACGGTGATGCTCTTGAGGTCGACACGCATGGTGCCGTGGGTGAGCTCGCCGAGCTGCCCGTAGTAGGCGACGCAGTTGTCCAGGCCCTTGTGATGCCCGGCTATCCGGTTGTCACCCGGCGAATGGTGGGTGCAGTCCGAGGTCATCAGCGACCGGAGGGTGTCCATGTCTCCCTGGGAGAACGCTTCGTAGCCCCGGCGGACCAGGGCGGTGTCAGGGTGCTCAGCCATGGCTGATCGACCCCTCTCAGGCGAATAGGTGCGGTGCCGGAACCCTCCCCTTCCAGTCTCCGACTACCCTCGCCCCCATGCCACCGGCCAAGAAGCGCATCCGCAGCTACGACTCCGCGAAGACCCGGGCCGCCGTGCTCGCCCAGTTCGAGAACGTACGCACGGCCGTGGACGGGCTCACGGAGAAGCAGCTCGACGGCCCGACCCGGCTGGGGCGGTGGACGGTACGGGAGCTGGCCGCGCACCTGACGACGGCGGTCGGCTCCGTCGCCCGCGCGCTCGGCGAGCCCGAGCCGGCCGAGCGTGAACTCGCCCTGCTGGACTGGCCCGCGGCGACGGCGACCGCCGCCGCGCGGATCGACGAGGACACCCGGGCGATCGACACGGACGACCTGCCCGGTCTGTTCGCGCGGACGGCCGCGCTGTACGAGGAGCGGATCGCCGGGGTCCCCGACGAGCGGCTCGTCCTGATGCGGTTCGGTGCCATGCGGCTCGCGGACTTCCTGGTGACCCGTACCGTCGAGCTCGTCGTCCACACCGACGACCTCAACGCGGCGACCGGCCTGGACATCCCGTACGACCGTCAGGCCCTGGCCGCCTGCACCCGGCTGCTCGCCGACGCGCTCGCGGTGAAGGCCCCGGGCGGGGCGGTCGAGGTGCGGGTCCCGCCCTTCGCGGTCGTGCAGTGCGTGGAGGGGCCGCGCCACACCCGCGGCACGCCGCCCAACGTCGTCGAGACCGATCCGCTCACCTGGATCCGACTGGCGACCGGCCGGGCGCGGTGGGCGCAGGAGCTGGACGCGGCGCGGGTCGGCGCGAGCGGGGAGCGGGCGGACCTCGCCGCCCTGCTGCCTCTGATGGGCTGAGCGGCTCCGTGGGAGAAGGCGGGCGGAACCGTCCGTACCGTTCGCCCGTCCCATCCCCATGCTGAAGACACGCACCACCGCAGCCACCGCCGTTCTGGCCTCGCTCGTCGTGCTCTCGGCGTGCGGCACCCAGAAGTCCGGCTCCGACCCCGGCTCCGAGCCGGGGGCCGGCTCCGTCGCACCTGACGTGCCCGTCGCCGGAGCCCACTGGGCCTTCGACACGGTGACGGTGGCGGGCAAGGAGACCCGGGCGCCCGACGGCGCCCACATCGCGATCGCCGCGGACGGCAAGGCGTCCGGGAACAGCGGCTGCAACGGCTTCGGCGCCGAGGTGTCGGTGCGGGGGGACACGGTCACCGTGAAGCAGGGCCAGGGCACCGAGATGGCGTGTCCCGGTGAGCGGGGAGCCTTCGAGGCGGTCCTGCAGAAGGCCCTCACCGGCGCGCTGAAGGCGCGGGTCGACGGCGACCGGCTCACCCTCACCTCGCCCGACGGCAAGAACGTCCTCGCCCTGACCTCCGAACCGGCCGCCCCGCTCAACGGCACCACCTGGACCGTCGACTCCCTGGTCTCCGACGGCACGGCCGCCTCGCTGCCCCAGGGCAGCGAGGGCAAGGCCACGTTCGTCATCGACAAGGAGGGCCGGGTCCGCGGCAACCTGGGCTGCAACCGGTTCACGGCCACGGCGAAGGTCACCGCCGAGACCCTCACCGTCACGGGGCCGGTCGCGACCACGCGCATGATCTGCTCGGGCCCGCAGATGGAGCTGGAGACCAAGCTGTACGAGCTCCTCGACGGACCCCTCTCGTACGAGCTGCGCCACCGCACCCTGACCCTCACCGGCGCCGACGGCCAGGGCTTCGCCGCGACGGCGAAGCCCGCCGCGAGCGCGACACCGTAGGGAAGGCCGGGGCCCCGGGGAACCTCAGGACGCGTACGGCAGCAGACCGGCGTCCGTCCGTTCCCACGCCGCCCGCAGTGCGGCGAGCCGCTCCGGCTCGAACGGGGCGCGGTCCGCCTGTTCGCGGGCGTCCTCGGTCAGGTCGAAGAGCTGGTCGCGCCCGCTCCTGCCCCGGTAGTACTTCCAGTCGCCGCGGCGCAGCGCCCGCTCGCCGCGCACCCGCCAGAACAGGTCGCGCTCGGCGACCCGCTCGCCGCGCAGCAGGTGGCCGGCGAGGCTGGTGCCGTCGAGCGGGAAGGCGGGGTGGGGGCGGGCGCCGCCCAGTTCGAGCAGGGTCGCCGTCCAGTCGGGGGTGTACACCGGCAGGTCGCTGACCTGTCCGCCGTCGATCCGGGCGGGCCAGCGAAGGACGGACGGCACGCGGATGCCGCCTTCCTGGAGCGAGCCCTTGTTCCCGGCGAGCGGCCAGTTGTACGAGAACCGCTCGCCGCCGTTGTCGCTGGCGAAGAAGACGAGCGTGTCCTCCTCCTGGCCCGAGCGCCTCAGCGCCCGCAGGACCTCGCCCACCGACCGGTCGAGGTCCTCGACCATCTCCGTGTACTTCTCGATCGAGCCGCCGTCCTGGTGCCAGAGGGCGGAGCGGTCGCCCGCCTTGATCCGCCGGACGATCTCGGCGCTCGCCTCCTCGTCGCCGTCGGCGATCCACGGCCAGTGGGGGGTGGTGAAGTTGAGGTTGAGCAGCCAGGGCTGCTCGTGGTCCCGGGCCACGTACTCGCTCGCCCGCTCGGTCAGGATCCGGGTGTAGTAGCGCAGGTCCTTGTACTCGGCGTCTCCCTCGTAGAGGTCGTACTCGCCGCCGAGGCCCAGCTTGGAGTAGTACTCCAGGGCGCCGCCGAAGTTGCCGAAGAACTCGTCCCAGCCCGAGCGCGTGGGGGAGTAGTCGGGGAGGTAGCCGCAGTGCCACTTGCCGATGAGGGCGGTGGCGTACCCGGCCTCGCGCAGCCGGGAGGCGAGCGTGGGGTGGGTCGGCTCCAGACCGACGGACCTGTCGGCGATCGGCTCGGCGAGCCCGCCCTTGGTACGGCCGGGGAAGCGGCCCGTGTAGAGGCTGAAGCGGGTCGGGGAGCAGGTCGCGGAGCCGGAGTAGGCGTTCGTGAACCGGACGCCCTGGCGGGCGAGGCGGTCCAGGTGCGGGGTCCGGATGTGCGGGGACCCGTAGGAGGACAGGTCGGCCCAGCCGAGGTCGTCGCCGAGGATGAACAGGATGTTCGGCCGCCGGGAGTGCCGGCCGCGAGCGGCACGGAACGGCCGCTCCCCGGCCTGCGCGGTGCCGACGGCGGCCTGCGCGGTGCCGGCACCCAGCGCGCCGACGGCGGCGGCACCGACGGCCGCCCCGCCGAAGGCGCGTCGGGACAGGGGGATCTCGGGCGTGGGCATGGGGACTCCTTGGAAGGTGCGGGGTGCGGGAAGGTCCGGGCGGGCGCGGGACGGCGCGTCGCACTGCGGCCCGGACACGGGCCGTGGCTCAGGAAAGGGCGCCCCGGACGCCGGGCAGGCGGGGGCCACGGGGGTACGCGGGTACTCCCGCGGTCAAGGGCGCGTGGGGGTGATCAGACGCAGCGACAGATCGCGCTGGCGACACGGACGAGGTCCACGTGTCGGCGCGCGACGAGGGTGACCGCACGGTCACGCACAGGCTGCATGGCGGGGAGCCTGGCCCAGAGCGCGTGCCCCTGTCAACGACCGTCCCACTCCCCGGAACGCGCTCTCCCGGGCACCCCGCCCGCAGGAACGGGTCCGCCGGTGCGACTCCCGTCACACTCCAGGCCTGCTCCGGGCACCGTACGAGCGTCCGCTTGCGCGCTCCCGGCCGTGCGCCAGCCCGCTCCCGCCTAGGCGGGAGGGTGTCTACGCACGTCAATGGATCACTTTGTGGGATCACACCACTCGGAGGGGTCCTGGATTTCCCCAATTCGGACCAGTGGTCGACCTCCCCTACACTCGGAGACGTGCCACGTGGTGACGGTCGACTCAATCACGATCTGCTTCCCGGCGAGAAGGGCCCCCAGGACGCTTGCGGCGTCTTCGGTGTCTGGGCTCCGGGTGAAGAGGTCGCAAAGCTCACGTACTTCGGGCTCTACGCCCTCCAGCATCGGGGCCAGGAATCCGCGGGTATCGCGGTCAGCAACGGCTCCCAGATCCTCGTCTTCAAGGACATGGGCCTCGTGTCCCAGGTCTTCGACGAGACCTCTCTCGGTTCCCTCCAGGGTCATATCGCGGTCGGTCACGCCCGCTACTCGACCACCGGTGCCTCCGTGTGGGAGAACGCGCAGCCGACGTTCCGGGCAACCGCCCACGGCTCCATCGCGCTCGGCCACAACGGCAACCTGGTGAACACGGCGCAGCTCGCCGAGATGGTCGCCGACCTTCCGAAGCAGGAAGGCCGCACCACGCGTGTGGCGGCGACCAACGACACCGATCTGCTCACGGCGCTCCTCGCCGCCCAGACCGACGAGAACGGCAAGCCGCTCACCATCGAGGAAGGCGCCGCCAAGGTCCTTCCCGATGTCCGGGGCGCCTTCTCCCTGGTCTTCATGGACGAGCACACGCTCTACGCGGCCCGCGACCCGCAGGGCATCCGCCCGCTGGTCCTCGGCCGTCTGGAGCGCGGCTGGGTCGTCGCCTCGGAGTCCGCCGCCCTCGACATCTGCGGCGCCAGCTACGTCCGCGAGGTCGAGCCGGGCGAGCTGATCGCGATCGACGAGAACGGCATCCGCACCTCGCGATTCGCGGAAGCGAAGCCCAAGGGCTGCGTCTTCGAGTACGTGTACCTGGCCCGCCCGGACACGGACATCGCCGGCCGGAACGTCTACCTCTCCCGTGTGGAGATGGGCCGTCGCCTCGCCAAGGAGGCCCCGGTCGAGGCGGATCTGGTCATAGCGACGCCGGAATCCGGCACCCCCGCCGCCATCGGCTACGCCGAGGCCAGCGGCATCCCCTTCGGCGCGGGTCTGGTGAAGAACGCCTACGTGGGCCGCACCTTCATCCAGCCCTCCCAGACCATCCGCCAGCTGGGCATCCGGCTCAAGCTGAACCCCCTCAAGGACGTCATCAAGGGCAAGCGCCTGGTGGTCGTCGACGACTCGATCGTCCGCGGCAACACCCAGCGAGCCCTGGTCAAGATGCTCCGTGAGGCCGGCGCGGCCGAGATCCACATCCGGATCTCCTCCCCGCCGGTGAAGTGGCCCTGCTTCTTCGGCATCGACTTCGCCACCCGCGCGGAGCTGATCGCCAACGGCATGTCGATCGAGGAGATCGGCAAGTCGCTCGGCGCGGACTCGCTCTCGTACATCTCCATCGACGGGATGATCGAGGCGACCACCATCGACAAGCCGAACCTGTGCCGCGCCTGCTTCGACGGCGAGTACCCGATGGAGCTTCCGGACCCCGAGCTGCTCGGCAAGCAGCTGCTCGAGACGGAACTGGCCGCCGGCCCCGCCGCCACCGCGGCCGCCGACGCGCTGCGCCGTCCGTAAGACCCCGCTGCACCCCGCAGTACGACACGAAAGCTCTGAACCCATGTCTCAGACCACCGGTGCCAGCTACGCGTCCGCGGGCGTCGACATCGAAGCGGGCGACCGCGCCGTCGAGCTCATGAAGGAGTGGGTGAAGAAGACGCAGCGCCCCGAGGTCCTCGGCGGCCTCGGCGGCTTCGCCGGCCTCTTCGACGCCTCCGCCCTCAAGCGCTACGAGCGTCCGCTGCTCGCCTCCGCCACCGACGGTGTCGGCACGAAGGTCGACATCGCCCGGCAGATGGGCGTCTACGACACGATCGGCCACGACCTGGTCGCGATGGTCATGGACGACATCGTCGTCTGCGGCGCCGAGCCGCTCTTCATGACCGACTACATCTGCGTCGGCAAGGTCCACCCCGAGCGGGTCGCCGCGATCGTCAAGGGCATCGCCGAGGGCTGTGTCCTGGCCGGCACCGCCCTGGTCGGCGGCGAGACCGCCGAGCACCCCGGCCTCCTCGGCCCGGACGACTTCGACGTCGCCGGCGCCGGTACGGGCGTGGTGGAGGCGGACCGACTGCTCGGCCCCGATCGCATCCGTACGGGTGACGCCGTCATCGCGATGGAGTCCTCCGGCCTTCACTCCAACGGGTACTCGCTCGTCCGGCACGTGGTCTTCGACCGCGCCGGCATGAGCCTCGACCAGCACGTCGAGGAGCTCGGCCGGACCCTGGGCGAGGAGCTCCTGGAGCCCACGAAGATCTACTCGCTGGACTGCCTGGCGCTCACCCGGACCGCCGAGGTGCACGCCTTCAGCCACATCACGGGTGGTGGCCTGGCCGCCAACCTGGCGCGGGTGATCCCGGACGGGCTGCACGCCACGGTCGACCGTTCGACCTGGACCCCGGGCGCGGTCTTCGACTTGGTCGGCAAGGCCGGGAAGGTCGAGCGCCTGGAGCTGGAGAAGACCCTGAACATGGGCGTCGGCATGATGGCCGTCGTCCCGGCCGAGTCCGTGGAGGTGGCCCTGGCCACCCTGGCGGACCGTGGCGTCGAGGCCTGGGTCGCGGGCGAGATCACCGAGCGCGGCGAGCACACGACCGGCGCGGAGCTGGTCGGCGACTACGCGGTCTGACGGCCGCTCTCCGGCGGTGGGCGGGCCTCGGCCCTCTCCACCGCCGGCCACCGTCCCACCGCTCTCCGTGACCTCCTGCGGACGCACAGAAACCCGGTCCGGGTATCCGGACCGGGTTCGGTGTTGAGCAGCGCTCTTGTTAAGAGGTCAAGCGCGACGCCGGGACGACGCGTCGGGACCGGACTCGTCGTCCTCGTCCTCGTCGTCCGTGTTGTAGAGATCCGCGTACTGCGCGTACGGGTCGTC
Source organism: Streptomyces sp. Je 1-79 (assembly GCF_025195125.1). GTDB lineage: Bacteria > Actinomycetota > Actinomycetes > Streptomycetales > Streptomycetaceae > Streptomyces. The sequence continues at coordinate 54,851 of NZ_JAMGSL010000017.1, read as the reverse complement.
TTCCTCGTCGTCGTCCTCGAACGGCTCGCCATTCGGCGGCTGGCTCGAAGTCGAAGCGCCCAGCTCGTTGGCCAGACGCGACAGGTCAGTCCCGCCGCTGCTGTACTTCAGCTGGCGGGCGACCTTGGTCTGCTTGGCCTTTGCCCGGCCGCGCCCCATGGCTCGACCCCCTCGGTGACGGGGCTCGGCGGCCCCAGAGTCTTGACACGCGTTCATGATTCGGAACGGGCTCTCGATGGAGAGACCGGTCCGTAGGGCTTCAACGGTACCTGCTTCCGTGGCCATACGGTACGCCGCACGCATCACATGACCCGGTACAGAACCATCGAGGTGCCCTGTCCTCGCTGGTCAATCGCGATTTTAACCTCTTCTTGAGGGCCGACCCGCCGACCGGGGTGAGTCATCTCTCGATTGGGGTGAACCTACAAAGTTCACTCCGGGGAGCGCCCCGCGGGCCGGCCCTGCCAGGAATCGCCCCGCGGCTCAGCCGCGGCGGGCGTCCGCCATCCGCTGCTCGGCGATCCGGTCGGCGGCGGCGGCCGGCGGAATGCCGTCCGCCTTCGCACGCGCGAAGATTTCGAGGGTGGTGTCGAAGATCCTCGTGGCCTTCGCCTTGCAGCGGTCGAAGTCGAAGCCGTGCAGCTCGTCGGCGACCTGGATCACGCCACCGGCGTTGACCACGTAGTCGGGCGCGTAGAGGATCCCGCGGTCCGCGAGGTCCTTCTCGACGCCGGGGTGCGCGAGCTGGTTGTTGGCCGCGCCGCAGACGATCTTCGCGGTGAGGACCGGGACGGTCTCGTCGTTCAGGGCGCCGCCGAGGGCGCACGGGGCGTACACGTCCAGGCCCTCCACCCGGATCAGGGCGTCGGTGTCCGCGACGACCTGGACCTGCGGGAACCTGTCCGTGATCCGGCGCACCGACTCCTCGCGCACATCGGTGATGTACACCTCGGCGCCGTCCTTCAGGAGGTGCTCGACGAGGTAGTGGCCGACCTTGCCGACGCCCGCGACGCCGACCTTGCGGTCGCGCAGCGTGGGGTCGCCCCAGAGGGTCTGGGCGGAGGCGCGCATGCCCTGGAAGACACCGAAGGCGGTGAGGACCGAGGAGTCGCCGGCGCCGCCGTTCTCGGGGGAGCGGCCGGTGGTCCACTGGTTGGTGCGGGCCACGACGTCCATGTCGGCGACGTAGGTGCCGACGTCGCAGGCCGTCACGTAGCGGCCGCCGAGGGAGGCGACCATGCGCCCGTAGGCGAGCAGCAGCTCTTCCGTCTTGATCCTGTCGGGGTCGCCGATGATCACGGCCTTGCCGCCGCCGTGGTCGAGGCCGGCCATGGCGTTCTTGTACGACATGCCCCGGGAGAGGTTCAGCGCGTCGGCGACTGCCTCGGCCTCGGAGGCGTACGGGTAGAACCGGGTGCCGCCGAGGGCGGGGCCCAGGGCGGTGGAGTGGAGGGCGATGACGGCCTTGAGGCCGGAGGCGCGGTCCTGGCAGAGCACGACTTGCTCGTGGCCACCCTGCTCCGAGTGGAACAGGGTGTGCAGTACGTCAGCAGCAGGAACGCCGGTCACATCGGTCACGGTGGTGACTCCCAAGTACGAAGCGGCGGGTTGGCCGGCCCCTCCTGTGGGTGGTGGTGGGACCGGTTCGGCAAGAGAGTAAGTCCTACGCGTGCGTAGATCAGCCGCAGTGCTCAGGATCACCCCCTCCTGGAGTACTGCCGTGGAAGGATCGCGACATGTCGGTCGCCTCCTCGGTCCTCGTCCCGTACGCCTCCTATCTGCGGGTCTACGAACCGCTGGGGGCCTTTCCGGAGCCGGAGCGGGGGCACTGGGCGCAGTACGCGCGCCGGGCGGAGACACCGACCGCGCAGGACGAACTGCGGCGGTCGCTGGCGGACCTGCTGCCGACCCCGCCGGTCCCGGTGCCGGTCCAGGAGAGCGGGGACGCCTTCGTCGCGTACGTCGACGGGGTGGTGGTGGTCTGCCCATGGCGGACCAGGATGCGGGCGTGGCTGGCCCTGGACGAGCTGGGGCGGGCCGGGGAGGCCGAGCCGGGGCGTTCGCTGCCGGGTCCGGTGCTCGACGCGATGCTGCCGCCGGTCGTGCGCGCCCAGGCGGCGGCGGACCACGAGCGCTGGCGGGAGCGGAACCCGGACGCCCGCCCGTGGATCCGTACGGCGGTCTGGCAGGTCCCGGTGCGCTGGTTCACGCTCTTCTCGGACGAGGAGCGGGAGTACGTGCCCGGGGACCCGGAGCGGGGCGCCGCGCCGGTGTTCCGGTACCGGACCCCGATGGTGCAGGCGCGGCGGCGGTTGGCGCGGGCGCTGCGGGCGCTGCGGGAGTCGATCGACGAGGGGCCGATGACGGAGGGTCTGGTCGAGGTCGGCCGGTGGCTGGAGGAGTTCCATCCGCGGGCGCTGGTGGAGCTGGACTACGGCGGTCTGGTGCACGTGCTGTCGGCGGAGCTGCTCGCGGCGGACCGGTCGGCGGCCGATGTGGCCGAGGGGATCGCGGCGCTGAAGGACGGCGACGGGGAGGCGGCGAGCGAGGCGTACGGCCGGCTCGCGGAGCGGTGGCGGAGCGTCCGCAACCTCCAGTTCGCCAATTGATCATCGACAGGACGGGCCCGGCTGATGTAAATGATCATTGAGCGTCGGGAGTTCGGTGTGCCGTCGCGAGGATGTCGGCGGGTGCGCCGTGGGACGTAGGTCCCGATCCGGGCCTTTGGCTCAAGCGTGACGGATCGCACTTACCGCGCCCTTGCGCCCATCGCCCACCCTCGTGCCAAAATAGGACAAGGAGTCCGGGGAGGGTTCCTTCCGTCCAAGTATGGGCGGAACGCTCAGCATTGCACTCTATGGGGGGTCTGACGACTCCTGATCGCTCTGTGACTGATCGTCACAGTGGCGTGACTGTCCGTTATGGCATGGTCCATCGACTTCCGCCGCTGATGAACACCTGCGAGGGCAATTCCATCGGTTTGGCCGACGTGGCTGGACGGATGGTGTAGTTGTAGTGCCGAGGACAAGCCGTTCGTCCTATAACCGACTCGGCCCGCTTCTGCCATTTCGGGCAACGCGGGTCAAGGTGCAGAATTTAGAGGAAAGAACCGAGAAGGTTCGGTTCTCCCGAGGAGGCCGCTCATGACCGCTCGCACCCCTGATGCCGAGCCGCTGCTGACCCCCGCCGAGGTTGCCACGATGTTCCGCGTGGACCCGAAGACGGTGACCCGTTGGGCGAAGGCAGGCAAGCTCACGTCCATCCGCACGCTGGGTGGACACCGTCGCTACCGCGAGGCTGAGGTCCGCGCCCTGCTCGCGGGCATTCCGCAGCAGCGCAGCGAGGCCTGAGGTACGCGCAACACCCAGTAACACCGGGCATCTCCGGGTCCCCCAACCTGGATCGCCCACCCCAAGCTCTGCCGACGGGCGCCTGCCCCAACAGGCTCTTCGTCATCGATCGCACTGGACTCCGCCGGGTCCGGTGCGATCTTTTTTGTGCCCGCTCAACCACCTCGACCGGTGGTGCAATTGCACATATTAAATGGGGCCGGTGTAGGGAAGGTGTAAGAGAGCCCACTTCTGAAACTCATTCGGTGACTCCCGTCACACTGGCGAAGGCTTGCCAAAGAACAGCCTGCCACCCCCTGGGAGGGTCTCAACCCGCCGTTGGTCACGGGTCGGTGGGACTTTCGTCCTCGGCGCGCTCCAGCTCGATGGCAAGCCTCAGGAGGCGATGGCAGGCGGAACAGTGCCGTGTGAGGTGCCCGTAGCGGGACGCGGCCGCCAGATGGGCGCGGAGCAGCGCGCGTATCTCGTGTCTCGACTGTCGTGCCGGCTGTTCCGGTCGTGCTTCGGACGCCGCGGCCATGCGCGACCACCTCCGGTGTGGGCCCCCGATTCCCTGATGCCTGGTTACCCGGGCCCGGTGGACGCCGTCAATACACCGGACCGCAACGACGGGGACACGAAGAAGGCCCGCACCGATCGGTGCGGGCCTTCTGTGAAGCGATCCTGACGGGACTTGAACCCGCGACCTCCACCTTGACAGGGTGGCGAGCTAACCAACTGCTCCACAGGACCTCGTTCGCAGCCCTCACCGGGGCTGCGAAGAAGACTGTACAGCAGGTCAGAGGGTCTGGTCGAACCGGCGCAAGGCGACACCCCCGACCGGCCCGTCCTCCTACGGCGCGGCCTGGTCGATCGCCTTCACGATCCGCTTGTCCGAGACCGCGTACGCCGTGCCCAGCGCGTGCGCGAAGTAGCTGACCCGGAGCTCCTCGATCATCCAGCGGATGTCGGTGACCTCCTGGGGCACGGGCCGTCCCTTGGGGAGCTGTTCGAGCAGCCAGGCGTACTCGTCCAGCATCTCGTGGACCTTCTCCATGCGGGTGGTGTCCCGCTGGACGCCCGTCGGCATCTGCTGGAGCCGGCGGTCCACGGCCACCAGGTAGCGCATCAGGTCCGGCAGCCGCCGCAGGCCCGTCCTCGTCACGAAGCCCGCCGGCACCAGCCACGCCAGCTGCTCGCGCACGTCCGCCAGGTTGTTGATCAGGGCCAGGCTGTTCGTGGCCTTCAGACGGCGCTCACAGGCCTGCCAGGCGGCCAGGATCTGCTGGACCTGGCCCACCGTGCGGACGGTCGTGTCGACGAGGTCGGCGCGGACCTTGTCGTAGAGCTTCCGGAAGGACTCCTCGTCCCAGACCGGCCCGCCGTGGTCGGCGATGAGCTTGTCCGCGGCGGCGGTCGCGCAGTCGTCGAAGAGCGCCTGGATCGATCCGTGCGGGTTGCGGGAGAGGGCGAGCTTCTGCTGGTTCGTCAGCTTGTCCGAGGCGAACTTCGCCGGGTTCACCGGGATGTTCAGCAGGATCAGCTTCCGCGTCCCCTGCCACATCGCCCGCTCCTGCTCGGCCTCCGTGTCGAAGAGGCGTACGGAGACGGTGTCGCCCTCGTCCACCAGCGCCGGGTACGCCTTGACCGGCTGGCCGGCGCGCCGGGTCTCGAAGACCTTCGTGAGGGTGCCGATCGTCCACTGGGTGAGCCCTGTGCGCTCCAGGGACTGCCCGGAGCCGTCAGGGCCGCTCGTGGCGGCCGCCGCGGCCTGGGAGAGCGCCTGGCGGGCCTTGGGGCGCAGCTTCAGCTTCAGCGCCTCCAGGTCCTTGTCCTCGGCCAGCTTGCGGCGCCGCTCGTCGACGATCCGGAAGGTGATCTTCAGGTGGTCGGCGATCCTGGACTGGTCGAAGTCGTCCGGTGAGACGGGGACGCCGACCATCCGGTGCAGCTCGCGGGCGAGCGTCACCGTCAGGGGCTCCTGCAGGGGGACGGCGCTGTCCAGGAAGCGGGCCGCGAAGTTCGGCGCCGGCACGTAGTTGCGGCGGATCGGCTTGGGGAGCGAGCGGATGAGCTCGGTGACGATCTCCTCGCGCAGGCCCGGGATCTGCCAGTCGAAACCCTCGTCCGTGACCTGGTTGAGTACCTGGAGCGGGATGTGGACGGTCACGCCGTCCGCGTCCGCGCCCGGCTCGAACTGGTACGTCACCCGGAACTTCAGCGCGCCCTGCCGCCACGAGTCCGGGTAGTCGGCCTTGGTGACCGCCCCCGCCTTCTCGTTGATGAGCATCTCGCGCTCGAAGTCGAGGAACTCCGGCTCCTCGTGCCGCTTGTGCTTCCACCACGAGTCGAAGTGGGCGCCCGACACGACGTGTTCGGGGACGCGCTTGTCGTAGAAGTCGAAGAGCGTCTCGTCGTCGACGAGGATGTCCCGGCGACGGGCGCGGTGCTCCAGCTCCTCGACCTCGGTGAGGAGCTTGCGGTTGTCGGCGAAGAACTTGTGGTGCGTGCGCCAGTCGCCCTCGACGAGCGCGTTGCGGATGAAGAGGTCGCGGCTCGCCTCGGGGTCGATCCGGCCGTAGTTCACCTTGCGGTCGGTGACGATCGGCACGCCGTAGAGCGTGACCTTCTCGATCGCCATCACGGCCGCCTGGTCCTTCTCCCAGTGCGGCTCGCTGTACGTCTTCTTGATCAGGTGCTGAGCGAGCGGCTCGATCCACTCGGGCTCGATCTTCGCGTTGACCCGGGCCCACAGGCGTGAGGTCTCCACCAGCTCGGCGGACATGATGAAGCGCGGGGGCTTCTTGAAGAGCGCCGAGCCCGGGAAGACGGCGAACTTGGCGCTGCGGGCGCCCAGGTACTCGTTCTTCGCGCCCTCCTTCACGTCCTTCATGCCGATGTGGCTCAGGAGGCCGGCGAGCAGGGAGGTGTGCACGGCCTGCTCCGGCGCGGCAGCGTCCGCCGAGGGCTCCTCGAGATGCATGCCCATCTGCTTGGCGACCGTGCGCAGCTGCGCGTAGATGTCCTGCCACTCGCGGATGCGCAGGAAGTTCAGGTACTCCTGCTTGCACATCCGGCGGAAGGAGCTGGAGCCGCGCTCCTTCTGCTGCTCGCGGATGTACCGCCAGAGGTTGAGGAAGGCGAGGAAGTCGCTGGTCTCGTCCTTGAAGCGGGCGTGCTGCTGGTCGGCCTGGGCCTGCTTCTCGGCGGGGCGCTCGCGGGGGTCCTGGATGGAGAGCGCGGCCGCGATCACCATGACCTCCCGTACGCAGCCGTTCTTGTCGGCCTCCAGGACCATCCGGGCCAGGCGGGGGTCGACGGGGAGCTGGGAGAGCTTGCGGCCCGACTGCGTGAGCCGCTTCTTCGGGTCCTTCTCCGTGGGGTCGATCGCCCCCAGCTCCTGGAGGAGCTGCACGCCGTCACGGATGTTGCGGTGGTCCGGCGGGTCGATGAAGGGGAACTTCTCGATCTCGCCGAGGCCGGCCGCGGTCATCTGGAGGATGACGGAGGCCAGGTTGGTCCGGAGGATCTCGGCGTCCGTGAACTCCGGGCGGGTGAGGAAGTCGTCCTCGGAGTAGAGCCGGATGCAGATGCCGTCGGACGTACGGCCGCAGCGGCCCTTGCGCTGGTTGGCGCTGGCCTGGCTGACCGGCTCGATCGGCAGCCGCTGGACCTTGGTCCGGTGGGAGTAGCGGGAGATACGGGCGGTGCCCGGATCGATCACGTACTTGATGCCGGGGACGGTCAGCGAGGTCTCGGCCACGTTGGTGGCGAGGACGATCCGGCGGCCGGTGTGGGCCTGGAAGACGCGGTGCTGCTCGGCGTGCGAGAGGCGGGCGTAGAGGGGAAGGATCTCGGTGTTGCGGAGCTGCTTCTTCAGCAGCGCGTCCGCGGTGTCGCGGATCTCGCGCTCGCCGGAGAGGAAGACGAGGATGTCGCCGGGGCCCTCGGACTGGAGCTCGTCGACGGCGTCGCAGATCGCGGTGATCTGGTCGCGGTCCGACTCCTCGGAGTCCTCCTCCAGGAGGGGCCGGTAGCGGACCTCGACGGGGTACGTACGGCCGGAGACCTCGACGATCGGCGCGTCGCCGAAGTGGCGGGAGAAGCGCTCGGGGTCGATGGTCGCGGAGGTGATGACGACCTTGAGGTCGGGGCGCTTCGGCAGCAGCTGGGCCAGATAGCCCAGCAGGAAGTCGATGTTGAGGGACCGCTCGTGGGCCTCGTCGATGATGATCGTGTCGTAGGCGCGCAGCTCGCGGTCGGTCTGGATCTCGGCGAGCAGGATGCCGTCGGTCATCAGCTTCACGAAGGTCGCGTCGGGGTTCACCTGGTCGGTGAAGCGGACCTTCCAGCCGACGGCCTCGCCCAGCGGGGTCCTCAGCTCCTCCGCGACCCGCTCGGCGACCGTGCGGGCGGCGATCCGGCGGGGCTGGGTGTGGCCGATCATGCCCCGGACGCCCCGGCCGAGCTCCAGACAGATCTTGGGGATCTGCGTCGTCTTTCCGGAGCCCGTCTCACCGGCGACGATCACGACCTGGTGGTCACGTATCGCCTCCAGGATCGCGTCCTTCTTCTGCGAGACCGGGAGCTGCTCGGGGTACGTGACCGCGGGCACGCGGGACGCCCGCCCGTCGACGCGCTCCTTGGCCTTGCCGGCCTCGGCGGCGATCTCGTCCAGGACGGCCTCACGGGCCTCGGGCTTGCGGATGCGGCGGGCGCCCTCGAGGCGGCGGCCGAGCCGGTGGGCGTCCCGCAGCGAGACCTCGGCCAGGACGGACTGGAGGGCGGCGAAGGAAGTAGACATACGGAATCCAGGATCGCACCCCGGGCCGAGAACGGGCGAACCGATTTCCGCGAGGTGCGGCCCGTAATATTTCGGGCACGTCGAACTGAGAGGTACCCCCATGTCCCGCACCGTCCGCGCGCTCGCGGCGCTCGCCGCGCTGGCGGGCGTGGTGTTCGGGATCCTGGCCTGCGGTACGACCACGGCGGTGGCGGGTACCGCGGTGGCGGGTACCGCGGTGGCCGGTACGGCGGTGGTCGCGGAGGCCGGGACCACGCGGGCGCCCGGCTGCGGCGAGGGTCACACCGCCGACGGCGCCGCCCGGCCGGCCACTCCGCCGCGCCCGAACGGCTTCGGTGAGCTGCTCCCCACCTTGACCGGGGAGCGGACGGCCGGCGGTGTCTGCGGCGGTGACCAGGCCGTACGCGCCCTGCTGCCGGGGCCGGAGCCGCCCGTGCTCGTACCGCCGTCACCCGTGGAACTGTCGATCCTGCGCGTGTAGAGGGCCGGCCCCCGCCGTCGTCCGTCCCCTTCTCGCATCACGTTCAGGAGCGTTCTCCGCATGTCCAAGTCCAAGCCGATCATGATCGTCTCCGGGGTGGCCCTCGCCGCCGTGCTGCTCGGAGTCGTCTCGTACACCGCGACCGCGCCGGCGTCCGGTGGAGCGTCCGGCTCCTCCGCCGCCGAGGTGTCCGCCGACCCGAGCGCGGGTGTCTACCCCGAGCTGGAGGCCTACGCCCGCCGCGACGCCTCCGACAAGCTGGCCGTGGGGCGGGCCGACGCGCCCGTCGTGCTCATCGAGTACGCCGACTTCAAGTGCGGCTACTGCGGGAAGTTCGCCCGCGACACCGAGCCCGCCCTGATGAAGAAGTACGTCGAGGACGGCACCCTGCGCATCGAGTGGCGGAACTTCCCGATCTTCGGCGAGGAGTCCGAGGCGGCGGCCCGGGCGTCGTGGGCGGCGGGGCGGCAGGGCCGGTTCTGGGAGTTCCACAGGGCGGCGTACGCCGAGGGCGCCAAGGAGAAGGGCTTCGGCACCGAACGCCTGAACGCGCTCGCGAAGGAGGCCGGCGTTCCGGACCTCGCCCGCTTTGCGAAGGACACGGACGGCGCGGCGGCCCGCGCGGCCGTGAGCAAGGACCAGGAACAGGCGTACGCCCTGGGTGCGACCTCCACGCCGTCGTTCCTGGTCAACGGGCGGCCGATCGCGGGTGCGCAGCCGATGGAGGCCTTCACGGAGGCGATCGACGCGGCCGCGAAGGCGGCGAAGGCCAAGCGCGGGGCGGCGGGGGAGTGACCGCCGACATCGGCTACCTGGCCGCGTTCCTCGGTGGCCTCCTCGCCCTGCTGAGCCCGTGCAGCGCCCTGCTGCTCCCGGCCTTCTTCGCGTACTCGATCGACTCGACGAGCCGGCTGCTCGCCCGTACCGGAATCTTCTACGCCGGTCTGGCCACCACGCTCGTCCCGCTCGGCGCGGCCGGCTCGTTCGCCGGGCGGCTCTTCTACGGGCACCGGGACCTGCTGGTGGCGCTCGGCGGCTGGACGATCATCGTGCTCGGTGTGCTCCAGATCCTCGGGATGGGCTTCGCCTCGCGAAGGATCGCCGAGGCCGGCGGCCGGATCCGCCCCACCACGGCGGCTTCCGTCTACGCCCTCGGTCTGGTCTACGGCCTCGCCGGCTTCTGCGCGGGCCCGATCCTCGGCAGCGTCCTGACGGTGGCGGCGCTGAGCGGCAGCCCGGCGTACGGCGGTCTGCTGCTGGCGGTGTACGCGCTGGGGATGGCGGTGCCGCTGTTCCTGCTGGCGCTGCTCTGGGAGCGGTACGAGCTGGGGCGGCGCCGCTGGCTGCGCGGCCGCACGGTCCGGGTGGGCCGCTTCGAGCTGCACACGACGTCGTTGCTGTCGGGGCTGTTCTTCGTGGTGCTCGGCACGCTCTTCCTGGTCTTCGACGGCACGACGGCGCTGCCGGGGCTGCTCTCGGTGGACGACTCGTTCGCTGTGGAGGAGCGGGTGGCGTCGCTGGGCCGTTCGGTGCCCGACTGGGCGCTGCTCGTGGCGGTCGTCGCGGTGGTGGCGGTGGTGCTCGCGGTCCGGGGCTGGCGGGGGCGGCACCGCGAGGCCTGAGGGTCGGGGTGGCCGGTCGTGCGGCCTAAGGCTTCGGGGGGCCGGTCGTGCGGACCGGCCACCCGGCACCGCACCCGCCGTCCCCTACCTCTTCGCAACACGACGAAGGCCCCGTTCTTTCGAACGGGGCCTTCTCTCTGTGGCTGGGGCCGGGGTCGAACCGGCGACCTATCGCTTTTCAGGCGATCGCTCGTACCAACTGAGCTACCCAGCCACGAGACTGTTTCCAGCCTCAGCGATCCTGACGGGACTTGAACCCGCGACCTCCACCTTGACAGGGTGGCGAGCTAACCAACTGCTCCACAGGACCTTGCGATGTGCGAGAACCAGTCTTGCACATGATGTTGCGTGCCCCCAACGGGATTCGAACCCGTGCTACCGCCTTGAAAGGGCGGCGTCCTGGGCCACTAGACGATGAGGGCTAGGGGCTCACCTGCGCGCTTCGCAGCGCGTCGGGGACGTGAGAAGCATATGGGATGGCGGCCGCTATCGCCAAAACGGTTTCCCCTGGGGGGACAATGGCCGGGTGCTGGAGATGACGCGTGAGGAGTTCGAGGAGCTTGTCGCCGAGGCCCTGGACCGGATCCCGCCGGAGCTGACGCGGCTGATGGACAACGTCGCGGTGTTCGTCGAGGACGAGCCCGCGCCGGACGATCCGGAGCTGCTCGGGCTGTACGAGGGGACTCCGCTGACGGACCGGGGCGAGTGGTACGCGGGGGTGCTGCCGGACCGGATCACGATCTACCGGGGGCCGACGCTGCGGATGTGCGAGTCGCGCGAGGACGTGGTCGCGGAGACCGAGATCACCGTCGTCCACGAGATCGCCCACCACTTCGGCATCGACGACGAGAGGCTGCACGCGCTCGGCTACGGGTGAGACCGACCGGTCGGGGCGCCCCGCCGCCGGGCCGTTCGGGCGGCCTCGCGCCGCCGCCCGGGGGGCTCCGGCGGCCGCAGGTGGTTGCCGTGGGGGCGTGTCCCTTGCGGTGCGAAGGGAGTTGGGCAGTCGAGACACGTTCTCCCGCCTGTCCTTCCCGCCCTTTGTGACCTGGAGGTGCCCTCCGTGCGCCATTTGCCCACCCGCGTGAGATGGGCCGCGACCGCGTTGGCGGTCGCCGCCTGTGCCGGTCTGAGCGGCTGCATGAGTGTGAGTGACGAGGGCGCGAAGCCGGCGCCCAGCAAGTCCGCGGGAAAGCAGGGCGTGGCGGCCGAGTCCGGCGACGGCGTCGGGGTCTCGGGCGCGCGCGGCGGAACCGGCCGGGGCGGGGCCGGGAGGAGCGGCCCGGACGCGGACGGCGCGGGCGAGGAGGCGCCGGTGCCGAGCGGGTCCGCGTCGGCCTCCGGTCAGCCGCAGGCGGTCCCGCCGGCGGGCGGGGGCGGCGGGAGCGTTCCGGACCCGGGCCAGGTGCCCGGTGGGGAGGCCGGTGGTGCGGGCGGGCCGAGCGCCCCGGCCGGGGAGCCCACCCCGCCTCCGGTCGATCCGCCGGAGGAGTCGCCCACCCCGACCCCGGAGCCGTCTCCGACCCCGAGTCCCGAGCCCACGCCCGAGCCGACCGACCCGCCGACCGCGTCCCCTGGCGCGGACACCCACATGGGTGCGATGAGGGCGGCGGACGGGCCGGGGATGCCGGCGGAGCCCGAGGCATCACCGCAGGTCGGACCGGTGTGACGGAGTCCGGTTTGCCATAGGTGGGGGAGGGTGCGTATGGTGGTAGATCGTTTGATCCCATTGCCCGGCGCCGACACAGAAGAGCGCCGCGTGGCGCGTACTCTCCCTAGCCGTGGCTGGACCGCATTGAGGCGGTCGATTTGCGATTTTCACGGAGTTGACGGGCGCGTGCCGAGACTCCGGAAGGTTTCGCATTTCGCATGTCCATTTTCAGTTCTGACCACGCCGTCATGCCCGAGAGCGACGAGATCGTCGAGGCCGTAGAGGCCACCGAGACCGTCGAGACCGAGGCCACGGACGTCACCGAGGCCGCCGAGGCCGAGTCCTCCGAGCCCACCATCACCTTCGCCGACCTGGGCCTGCCCGAGGGCGTCGTCCGCAAGCTCGCGCAGAACGGCGTGACCACCCCCTTCCCGATCCAGGCCGCGACCATCCCGGACGCCCTGGCCGGCAAGGACATCCTCGGCCGCGGCCGTACCGGCTCCGGCAAGACCCTCTCCTTCGGTCTGCCGACCCTGGCCCAGCTGGCCGGCGGCTCCACCGAGAAGAAGAAGCCCCGCGCGATCATCCTCACCCCGACTCGTGAGCTCGCGATGCAGGTCGCGGACGCGCTGCAGCCGTACGGCGACGTGCTCGGCCTGAAGATGAAGGTCGTCTGCGGCGGTACGTCCATGGGCAACCAGATCTACGCCCTGGAGCGCGGCGTCGACGTCCTCGTCGCCACCCCGGGCCGTCTCCGCGACATCATCAACCGCGGCGCCTGCTCGCTCGAGAACGTCCAGATCGCCGTCCTCGACGAGGCCGACCAGATGTCGGACCTGGGCTTCCTGCCCGAGGTCACCGAGCTGCTCGACCAGATCCCCGGCGGCGGCCAGCGCATGCTCTTCTCCGCCACCATGGAGAACGAGATCTCCACCCTGGTCAAGCGCTACCTGACGAACCCCGTCACGCACGAGGTCGACAGCGCGCAGGGCAACGTCTCGACCATGTCGCACCACGTCCTCGTCGTGAAGCCGAAGGACAAGGCGCCGGTCACGGCCGCCATCGCCGCCCGCAAGGGCCGCACGATCATCTTCGTCCGCACCCAGCTGGGCGCCGACCGCATCGCCGAGCAGCTCGTCGAGTCCGGCGTGAAGGCCGACGCGCTGCACGGCGGCATGACGCAGGGCGCCCGTACCCGCGTGCTCGCCGACTTCAAGGACGGCTACGTCAACGCGCTGGTCGCCACCGACGTCGCCGCCCGCGGTATCCACGTCGACGGCATCGACCTGGTCCTCAACGTGGACCCGGCCGGTGACCACAAGGACTACCTGCACCGCTCGGGCCGTACGGCTCGTGCTGGCAAGTCCGGTGTCGTCGTCTCCCTGTCGCTGCCGCACCAGCGCCGCCAGATCTTCCGGCTGATGGAGGACGCGGGCGTCGACGCCTCGCGCCACATCATCCAGAGCGCCGGCGCGTTCGACCCGGAGGTCGCCGAGATCACCGGTGCGCGTTCGCTGACCGAGGTCCAGGCCGACTCCGCGAACAACGCCGCCAAGCAGGCCGAGCGTGAGGTCGCCGACCTCACCAAGCAGCTGGAGCGTCTGACCCGCCGCGCCGCCGAGCTCCGCGAGGAGGCCGACCGCCTGGTCGCCCGTTCCGCGCGCGAGCGGGGCGAGGACCCCGAGGCCGCGATCGCCGAGGTGACGGAGGCCGCCGAGGCCGAGGTCGCCGCCGCCGTGGTCGCGTCCGAGCCGGTCCAGGAGCGCCGCGAGGAGCAGCGCCCGGCGTTCCGCGACGAGCGGGGCAACTACGAGCGCCGTGACCGTGGTGGCGACCGTGGTGGCTTCCGCCGCGACGACCGCCGTGACGACCGCGGTGGCCGTTCCTTCGAGCGCCGTGACAACGACCGTCCGTCCGGTGGCTTCCGCCGCGACAACGACCGTCCGTCGGGCGGCTTCCGCCGTGACAACGACCGTCCGTCCGGTGGCTTCCGCCGCGACAACGACCGTCGTGACGACCGTGGCGGCTTCCGTCGCGACGACCGTCCCTCGGGCGGCTTCAACCGTGACGACCGTGGCGGCCGTTCCTTCGAGCGCCGTGACAACGACCGTCCGTCGGGCGGCTTCCGCCGTGACAACGACCGTGGTGGCGACCGTGGCGGCTTCCGTCGCGACGACCGTCCCTCGGGCGGCTTCAACCGTGACGACCGTGGTGGCGACCGTGGCGGCTTCCGCCGTGACGACCGCCCCACCGGCGGCCACCGTGGCAGCGACCGTCCGTTCAACCGCGACCGCCGCGACGACCGCCCCTCGGGCGGCTTCCGCTCGGGCGGCAGCGACCGCCCGTACGGCCGTCGTGACGACCACCGCGGCGGCGACCACCGCGGCACCGGCTCGACCGGCGGCTCCTCCTTCGGCCGCCGCGACGACAAGCCGCGCTGGAAGCGCAACGGCTGACCTCGCGTAACACGCTGAGACAACGCTGAGCAGGGCCCGTACGACACTTCGGTGACGTACGGGCCCTGCTTCTTTGAACAGGTTCGAAACTCGCTTCCGAGGTGCGGAGGCTGCTGTTAGCATCGGCGCATTCGCAGGGGCGGCGGTGGCCGGGGGGCCATATCTCGCTCGTACTCACGTGTCAGGTCGAGCCGACCCCGTGGGGTCCCTGCCTCATTCCCTGGGGAGGGACCTCACTTTGGCTCGTACGAGCAATGCCCGGCTGCGCGGCACCCGCCGTCCCCGCGCCGCTCTCGTTCTGGCGCTGGCGACGCTGTCCACCGTGACCGCGACAGGACTCACCGCCCCTCCGGCGCTCGCCGACCCGGCCTCGGACGTGACCGTCCTGCCGGCCGCCCCGCGCTTCTCGCCACGCGCGACCTCGATCCTCAACGCGGGGGAGACCGGCTACCTGTTGGCCCAGGAGGGCGACGTCCGCCTCCAGTGGATCGACTACGCCACCGGCAAGGCCACCCCGCTCGCCGTCACGCTGCCCGAGGCGCCGCGCTACGACTACGAGAGCGGCTACTGGGACTGGTACCAGAACCTGCCCATCGGCGGCGGGGGCCACTGGGGCGACGGCTCCGACACGGTCGCCATTCACTCCGCCACGCCCGCCCCGCACGTGACGCTCCAGAAGGGCGCCGGTGCGGTCTTCGCCGACATCGCGCTCCCCGAGGGGCAGACGTATGTCGGCACCCACGGCGACACGGTGCTGACCCGTACCGGCGAGGCGGACGCACCCACCGGCTACCACCTGCTGCGCTCCGAGGGCGGCACGGTGACGGACACGCCGGTCACCGGCATCCCTGAGGGCGCCGTCCTCGGCGGCGTGGAGGACGCCGACGCCACGTCGCTCGTCCTCCGGTACAAGGACTCCACCGAGGGGTGGGGACGCTGGGCCCTCGTGGACCTGTCGGACGGGGTGGCCGAGCCGCTCCCGGACCTCCCGGAGGACTCCTGGGAGGTGAACGGCTTCCGACTGGGCGCCGGAACGATCCTGCGGCTGCGCACCGGGCGGCACAAGGTCGACGTCCTCGACCGGAAGGCGCCGGGCACCGTGCTCCGCACCGTCGAGGTCGGCTCCGTCTCGTCCGACGCGACCTTCTTCGCCGTAGGCACCGACCTGTTCGCTGCCCAGGGGCTGGGAGCCCAGAACAACGAGTACCGGGGCTCCGCCCTGTGGCGCGTGGAGGACGACGAGGGATCGATCCAGCCCGTCCTCCAGCACGCGGACGAGCAGGTCGTCCTCGCGCCCGACGGAACCGCCCTGGTCGCCGGCGCGAAGAGCGCCGAGCCGCAGGGGGACATCGACTGGGCCGTGCACCGGATCGCCCCGGCTGCCGACGGCGGCGTGGAGGTGAGCCGCCTCGCCACCGTGGCGCCCATGCCCGCCCGGATCTACGGCCTCTCCCTCGGCAGCGGCATCCTCACCACG
Organism: Streptomyces sp. Je 1-79; assembly: GCF_025195125.1. Taxonomy (GTDB): domain Bacteria; phylum Actinomycetota; class Actinomycetes; order Streptomycetales; family Streptomycetaceae; genus Streptomyces. Next base: position 39,031 of record NZ_JAMGSL010000017.1, on the reverse strand, counting down.
GCCGAGAACAGCACCTACTTCCAGCCGGGCGACTACTACGGCGTCTACCGCAGCACCTGGCTGAGCTCCGCAGGGCAGCCGCAGCCGCTCCGCACCACCGTGGACGACCTGATGAGCGGCGACGACGGGGACTGCCACACGGCCACCGAGCGCTGCGCCGTCCTGTGGGCGAGCGGCGACGGCTTCCACGGGCGGCGGGACGCCACGTACCGGGACGCCACCATGCTGTACGAGAACGGCGCGAGCACCTGGGGCCCGCGGGTCACCACGGGCATGAGCAGCCCCGAACTGACGGGTCTGTCCGGCCGGTTCGGCCTGGTCGCGAGCGCCACCACGGTGGAGCGCTCCGACCCGTACGTCGTCGAGTTCCGCAAGCCCGACGGCGGCGCCGTCCTCGAACGGCGGACCGACGCCGTGGCCGCGCTGTGGGGCTCCACCCTGTGGAGCGTCGCCAAGGACAGCAAGACCGTCACCTCGAAGACCCTGCCCTCCGGCGCCGCCGGCGAGTCCTTCACCACCCGCAACCAGTGCGTGCCCACCCAGCTCCAGGCCGCCGGCCGCTGGGTGTACTGGTCCTGCGACGAGACCGACTACGGCTACGGCTCCGGAGCGGGCTCGGGCGTCTACGACCGTCAGACCAGGCGGACCATGGACCTGCCGGGCCGCAACCTCCGCAACGTGCTGCTCGGCGACGGGTACCTCGTCCAGCAGGACCCGGAGGCGGGCCTGCGCCTCTACGACCTGCACGCCGGGCTCCCCGACTCCGGTGCCGCCGCCGACGTGCCGCAGCGGACCCTGGTGAGCGCCGCCGACCTCGGTTCCGACCCGAAGGCCCGCTGGGACTGGACGGTGGACCGCTTCGGCGGGCACGTCGCCTACGCGGGCGACGACCAGCGGGTCCGAATCGTCCGCACCGGCGTCCCCGCGCCCGCCGTCTCCGTCATCGACTCCACGGTCACGGGCACCGCGCTCGACCTGGCTGGTTCCTCCCCGCGCTGGGCCGGCACCTGGTGGACCTCCAAGCCCACCGGCGCCTGGCAGCTCACGGTGACGGAGAAGACCACCGGCACCGTCGTCCGCACCGTCTCGGGCGCGGAGGCCCGGGGCCGGATCGAGGCCGCCTGGGACGGGAGGAACGTCTCCGGCCAGGCCGCCCGGAACGGCTCGTACACCTGGGCCCTCACCGCGAAGCCCGCCGACGGCGTCGGCGCCGACCTGTCGGTGAAGGGCTCCCTCACCGTCTCCGGCGGCGCGCCCGCGGCGGCGACCCCGCCCGCCCGTGACTTCAGCGGTGACGGCAAGGGCGATCTCCTCGCGCTGACCCCGGCCGGTGCGCTGACCGTGCGCACGGGGTCGGGGGCCGGTGGGCTCGGGAGCGGGGCGTCGGCGACCGGGTGGGCGGCGACATCGACGGTCGTGCCGTTCGGGGACCTGTCGGGCGACGGGTGCAACGACCTGCTCGTGCGGAGCTCGGCCGGTGTGCTGACGCGTCACGACGGGGGCTGCGGGACCGCCTTCGCGCCGAACGGGCGGAAGACCACCATCGGTTCGGGCTGGCAGATCTACAACGCCCTGGCCGCTCCCGGTGATCTGACGGGCGACGGCCGGACGGACCTCCTCGCACGGACCCCTGCCGGTGAGCTGTGGGTGTACGCCGACGACGGTGCGGGGAAGTTCAAGGGCCGGGTGAAGGCCGGCACCGGCTGGCAGATCTACAACTCGCTCGTCGGCGTCGGGGATCTGAACGGCGACAAGGCCGGCGATCTGCTGGCCCGCGACACGGCCGGTGTGCTGTGGCGGTACTACGGGACCGCCAAGGGCACGCTGGGCGGCCGGGTGAAGGTCGGCGGCGGCTGGCAGGGCTACGACGCGCTCGCGGCCGTCGGTGACATCACCGGCGACGGCAGGGCGGACCTGGTGGCCCGGGACACGGCCGGCGTCCTGTGGCGTTACAACGGCACCGGCGCGGGCGCGTTCGCCGCACGGGTGAAGATCGGCGGCGGCTGGCAGATGTACAAGACGCTGTCCTGACGTGTGACGCGTGGTCCGGGGCCCGTACGGCAGTTGCAGCCGTACGGGCCCCGGCTTGTTGAACGGGTTCGAATCGGGCTGCCCGGTGCGGTCGCTGCTGTTACTGTCGGCCTGTTGACACGGGTGGGGAGCGTCGGCCAGGGGGCCCGGCGCAGTGGACTTCCGCCCTGTTTCCTCATCTTTCAGGTTTCCCGGGGAGGGACCCTTCTTGGCACGCTCTTCACGCGCGCGTGACCGCCGCGCGCGTACGGCCGTCCTGGCCGCCGCACTCGTCGCCTCGGTGATCGGCGCGACGCCGGCCACCGCCGCACCGACCGCCGTTCCGGGGGCCGCGTCCGCCGCCGCACCGACCGCCGTTCCGGGGGCCGAGCCCGCCGCCGTCGCGCCCGGCGACCAGCTCGACATCACGCCCAACTGGCGGACCGTGCCCCGGCACGCGACGGTGAGCGCCGTCAGCGCCGACGGTTACGCCCACGAGACCGAGGACTCCGACGAGCACTTCGGCGGCGAGCGCCACTGGACCGACTTCGCGACCGGCGCGACCGTCTCCCTCGGGTACGGATCCGGCAACCCGTCCTTCGCCGAGGCCGGTGTCGGCGGGCGGTACGCGTACGTCGAGCGCGGCGCCGGCAACTCCTCCCTCCGCGACCTCGCGACCGGCACCGAGCAGCCGCTGACGCTGCCGCGCGACGCGAGCTACCGGGGTCTGCTCGGCGACACCCTGCTCTTCCAGCAGTACGAGTCCGAGGAGTCGTCGCAGACGACCACCGGCTACTACCTGCGGCGCGCCGGGGACGCGACGGGGACCAAGATCCCCGTGACCGGTTTCCCCGAGGGCGCCGACCTGCACATGGCGCGGCTCGTGGCGGGCGACGACACCGCGGCCGTGATCCGCTTCGGCCGGTCCGCCGACGCGTACGACCTCACCGACCTCGGCGTCGTCGACCTGCGGACCGGGCGGATGACGGTGATCGAGGCGCCGACCTCCGCCGGGGCGAGCATCCTCGTCGCGCCGGTGGCCCTGAGCGCCGACCGGATCGCCTGGGTCGACCGGAACCGCCAGGTGCACCTCCGGGAGCGGTCCGCCCTGAACGGCGCCGAGCGGACCTTCGCGCTGCCCGAGGGGCTGGGCACCGCCCGTATCGGCCTGGTCGGCGACTGGGTCCTCGCCGTCGGCGACGCCACCGGCACCGACGCCTCGCTCAAGCGGCCGCTGGTCGCGCTGGCCCCCGACGGGCGCTCGCAGACGCTCCTGCGGAGTGCCGAGCCGGAGATCAACCAGATCGTGGGCGGGGCCGGTGCGGCCGTCGTCGGCGGCACCTCGGCCACCGACTGGTCGCTCCTGAAGGTCATCCCGGGCAAGGGCGACGGGGCGCCCGCCCTGGAGAAGCTGCACCGTGTCGAGCCGCTGGCGACGGCCGTGCAGTCGCTCGCCCTCGGCGCGGGCCGGCTCTCCACCCTGGAGCAGGACGGCCGGACGGGCCGCGGCTTCTACACGCGGACGCTGCCGGTCGGCCCGCTGCACACCGGCCAGTCCGAGCCGGTCGCGGCCGGGTCCGAGGAGCGGCTGGAGAACACGACGCCGCTCTTCGACTCCGGTGACGGCCGCACGGTCCACCTGGCCCGCGGTACGTCCGGTACGGAGGTGGTGGGGCGGCGCTCCGCGAAGGAGACGACGCGGGCCGCCACGGGCAAGAACTCCGGCCGGCTGGCCGACGTCTCCGGCCGCTGGGCGGTCTTCCAGGGCGGGCGGCCGAGCATCCCCGGCGACCTCGTCGCGGGCGAGGAGACCCTCGTCGTGGATCTGGACGCGGCCCCGGGCAAGCCGTCCGTCGTCCGGACGCAGCCGCAGACGGCGGCCGCCCTGCGGGGCGACACGCTGTTCACCGGTACGGACACCGTCGGCCAGGTGGCCCGGACGGACCTGTCCACGGGCAAGGACCTCGGCACGGTCGCGACCGGTGCCTCCTGCCGGGCCACGGAGCTTCAGGTGGCGGGGCGTTGGCTGTACTGGTCCTGCGCCCAGTTCTCCGCCCAGGGCGTCGTCGACCTGCAGGAGGGCACGAAGATCCCGCTGCCCAGGGGCTCGTACAACGGTGGCCTGCTGGGCGACGGCTTCGTCGTGGACCAGGGCTCCGGCTCGTACCTCCGCCTGATCGACTTCCACACCGGCACCGCCGCCGCGCCCCGCACGCTGGTGGACTCCGCCCCCGTCCAGGGCGCGCGCCGGGAGGCGTGGACCGTGGACCGCTTCGGCGGCGCCGTGGCGTACAAGGACAGCCAGAACCTCGTCCACGCGGTGTGGACCGGAGTCCGTACCTCCGACCTGACGGCCCTCTCGACCGACGCCCCGGCGAGTGCGCGGGCGACGGACGGCTGGACGGCGGCCTGGTCGCTGTCGAAGCCGGCGTCGTACTGGCAGGTGACGCTGCGCCGGAAGGTGAACGGCGCGGTGGTCCGCACGTGGGACGGCGACGAGACGCGCGGCCGGATCGCGGTCCGCTGGGACGGCAAGGACGCCGCGGGCCGGCTCGTCACCGACGGCACGTTCACCTGGACGCTGACCGCCAACACGGCCGACGGCGAGGGCAGCGACCTGCTGGCCTCGGACACGGTCTCCGTGACCGGCGGCAGGGTCCTGGGGTGGCGGGACATGGCCGGGGACGACGGTTTCGGTGATCTGCTGGTGATGGATTCCGCAGGTCTGGTGTCGCTGTACAAGGGCAACGGCGCGGGTGGTCTGGCCGCGCGGACCAACGGCACGGGCGGCAGGTTCCCGACGACGGCGCTCCTGGTGCCGGCCGGCGACATGACCGGTGACGGCTGCAACGACGTGTACGCGCGGGTCGGCGACGAGCTGCGTGGATACGAGCCCGGCTGCGGCCGGATCGTCTCGGACCACTCGCCGTACACGCTCGTGGGCAGGGGCTGGGGACAGTACGACGCGCTGACGTCGCCCGGTGACGTGAACGGCGACGGCCGGGTCGACCTGATCGCCCGCCAGAAGTCGACCGGAGACATGTACTTCTACCCGGGCACGGAGGAGAGCCGCCTGGGCGCGCGGGTGAAGATCGGCACGAACTGGAAGCTGTACGCGAAGATCGCGGGCGCCGGCGACCTCAACGGCGACGGGCGCGGCGACCTGCTCGGGGTGGACGCGTCGGGCGTGCTGTGGCGGTACTACGGCACCGCGGCGGGTGGCGTGACGGCCCGGGTGAAGGTCGGGGCAGGCTGGGGCGGGTACACCTCCCTGGTCGGTGTCGGTGACCTCACGGGCGACGGACGCGCGGAACTGATCGCCCGCGACACGGCCGGCAAGCTCTGGCGCTACACCAACCTGGGCAACGGCCAGTACGCGGGCCGCGCCGTGATCGGCACCGGCGGCTGGTCCGCCTTCAAGGCCCTCTACTGACCCCCTCCGTGGGGCCCACCCGACAACCGGGCCGGGCCCCACGGAGACAGGGCCGTGTCGGATACCCGATCGGCTCGGGGGATCGATACGGCTATGCTCGGGTGTGTTGTGCCGAGGGCCGTTAGCTCAATTGGCAGAGCAGCGGACTTTTAATCCGTTGGTTGTGGGTTCGAGTCCCACACGGCCTACCACTCGGCCCCAGGTCAGAGCCTCTCTGGTCTGGGGCCAAAGTCGTTTCAGTCCGGTTGAAGATTGTTAGCTCAGCCGATGCTCAGCCGAAGTGGCAACGATCATGCTGGCAACGGTGTCGGTGGTCACCGCTCGTCCGGCGTTGGCAGGACGCGGAGCCCCTGGACGAGTAAGCCCCGGCCGGGGACGGACCGGCCGGGGCTGTTCAGGGCGTTAGGCGCGGGCGTGGACCAGGAGCGTGTCGATCTTGCGGGGGCCGGGGGGTGCGGGCAGAACCTCCGCTGAAGCGTCGGTGAACCCGTACTTGCCGAGGATCTCGACCCATCGGTCGGCCTCGTAGTCCCAGCGCTTCACCACGAGGGGGTCTTCCTCCTCGGACCGGTTGATGTACGAGGCCTGGCAGCCGTAGCAACCCTCGATGGCCGGCCGGTGGGAGAACGCGAACACGCCTCCTGGGCGGAGCCGTCCGCGGACGGTCGGCAGCAGCTTCTCCGGGTCCGTGAACCAGGCTGCGCCGAACACGGAGAAGACTGCGTCGAGCTTCTCGTCGGTCTCGCCGAGGAAGGCGACGGCCTCGACCTGGCGGAGCTCGACACCGGGCAGTGCGCCCCAGCGTTCCTGCGCGCCGGCCAGCTGTGCCGGAGAGACGTCCAGGCCGATGGCGCGGTGGCCGAGCGTGGCGAGGTGGGCGAGGTTGCCGCCCTTGCCGCAGCCGAGTTCGAGGACGACCGAGGCAGGGGCCAGGTCGAGGACCTCGGCGCCCGGACCGTGGTCGGGGTACTGGGTCCAGTTGAACCAGGTGGTCTCGCCTGCCGCGTTGGTGGGGCGGCGGTCGGGCTTCTGCTGTGCGTAGGTGTTCCAGGCTGCCGTGTCGACCATGGGTTCGCTCTCGCTCATAGGGCCAGCCGTCCGGCGCGCGCCGGACGGCTGGAGTGTTGCATGTGGCGCGGCTACTGCTTCTTGGGGCTGTCGTGGCACCCCTGATGGCACTGGCCGCATTCGTTTCCGGCGTGCAGCCAGAGGTCCTGGTCGACCACGTACCCGGCCGCGGTGATGGCGGCGAGAGTCCGCTCATGCGCGGCGGCGGGGCCGCCGGGAACCGTCTCGCCCTCGTCGGTCGGGATGTGGTGGATGAACCGGCCGGCGACGCGCTGGCAGAACTCGGCGTAGTCGACGGTGTGGAGGATCCATGTGTGCCAGCCGATGTCCACGAGCTCGCTGGGGACCAGGCTCTGTCCCGGCTTGCGGGCGCCGGCGGCGAGGAAGGCGGCGGTCTGGCCTACGATCCGACGCGCGGTCGGTGTGTCGATCTCGGGGTGGTCCTTGGTGATGCGGGTGGCGAGCCGCTCACGCAGCTCGGGCTCGACGAGCGTGGCCGGGTCGGTGGTGCCCACGGGACGCTCTAACGCGATGGTCATCTGCTCTCCTGGTGGGATGTGCCTTCCGCTGCGGCAGGACGGCCGGAGCGGTCGTGCCCTGCCCGTGGTCACGGGCAGGAGTTCAGGGGGTGACGTCGACGGCGATGGCGGCGAGGATGCCGAGGACGATCAGGCAGTAGATCGTCTGCCGCTGCCACTCGGTCACCGGGCGAGCCGCGGGACGCGGAGCCGGTCCGGACCCGGCAGGAGCTGCTGACGGCGGCCGCACTCATCCGGGTTCCCGTGCCAGTACGCCGCGGCGTGCACGCCGCTGGCCGCGTCGTCGTTGCCGATCGGCCGGGCCTCGCCGACGATCGGCTGGCCGCACCACGCGCAGGTCTTCACGACTCGCTCCGCTCGGGCGCGGGAGCATTGTGGCGGGCGCAGGCACACGGCGGGTACACGAGGATGTTGTCCCTCGGCCGCTCCGGGTCGCCGGTCGGGACCGTGACGGGCCCGCTCACAGGCCACGTCTCCGCGGTACCGGGCCGCGCCCGATACACCCTCATCGTCATCACGGGACACCCCCGGCTCGGCGGCTGATCAGGAACTATGTCCATCGTGGCGAGCCGAAGGGGCGGGAACTCTCTCAGTTCAGAGAGAGTTCCGGGCGCTACATGCCGATCCAGTTGGCCATGCTGCCGAGCGTCTCCGGGGTCCGCCGGGAAAGATGGACCAGGCCGCGGATCGTCTCGCGCGCGCCGGGGTGGTAGCGCGTCTGCTCGGGCGCCGCGCGGCGGGCCGCGACGAGCGACTTCAGCGCGGCATCCGCCTTGCCGAGCTCCATCTCCGAGCGGGCCCGGTCGATGAGGAAGTGCGCTCGGCGACTCGTTGCCGTCGATGCTGCGGGCTTAATCCTTTTCGCCTGCTTCAGGGCCGCGTCGTACTGCCGCATCTCCACCGCAGCGCTCATCTTGTGCATGGCCACGTTCGTCGGCCCGAACGACAGCCAGTGCACATCAGTCGCCTCGCCCACACGGCCGGCGAGCGCGGTCGCCTCCTCGATGTGCGTGTCAACCACCGTGTCGACGCCCGCCCGTGCTGCGATCACAGACGCCCCGAGGTGCAGCTGACCAGCCACCGCCAGGGTCTCGCGCGTCGTCTCGGCCTGACCGAGGATGCCGTGCCCGGAGCCGATGAGCCTGCGGCCGATGGAGTACTCGCCCTCGCGGAAGTAGACCAGGGCGCGCATGTACTGGCGGACGGCAGCGAGGCAGGGGTCGGAGGCGCGTTGGGCAGCCCAGTCCATGCGGTCGAGGGCGACGGCGGAGAGGTCGTAGTAGCCGAGCTTGACGGAGATGTCGTGCGCGGTGCGGTACGTGGACGCAAGGGCCTGCCACAGAGCGGTGGTGGGCGTCTGCCACGCCAGGGTGGTGAGTTCGGTTACCACGTCGGGGAGGCTCGTCGCCGCGGCGTGGAGGCGGGTAGCGCGGACCTGCGCACACAGTTCGTCGGCGGCGGTGACGAGCTGGTCGGTGGTGCGGACGGTGAGCGCGGGGTCCGGGCCGAGGTCGTACAGGTCGAGGGACTCGCGGATGGGCCGGACGAGGTCGGCCAAGCGGTCTTGGTGAAGCTGGGTCATGTAGGGCTGTCCCGTCAGGGCGGTGACGTCGACCCGGAGCACGCGCGCGACAGCGGCAGTGAAGTCGGCGGACGCCGGGCGGGCGCCGCACTCCACCTGCGTCAGCCAGCTGTAGGAGTACGGGAGCCGTTCGGCTAACTCGCGCTGGCTCAGCCGGGCAAGGCGCCGCTGCTCCTTGATGCGCGTTCCGGTGTGGTCGTCGTCGGAGGAGGGCATACTGGTCTCCGTTCCTGACTCGTCATCCGGAACGGTACCCGCGCACAACCACGGGTGTGCCTCTTCCGCCCTCGACTCCACCCGGAGCGGGGGCGGTTGCATGTGATCGGATAGGCCCATGAGCACTCTGTACCTGTTCAGCTCGGCGGCCCCGCCCGTGTTCGACATCGCCCGCGTCGTTGAGGACGCGCAGGCCGACGGCTGGGACGTCTGCCTCGGCCTCACCCCGACCGCCGCCCGATGGCTGGCCGATTCCCTCGACGGCCTCGCGGCACTCACCGGACATCCCGTGCGCTGGGACTACAAGCTGCCAGGTGAACCCGACGTGTGGCCGAAGGCGGACGCGATCCTCGTGGCGCCGGCCACCTTCAACACTGTGAACGCGTGGGCGCTCGGGCTGACGGACAAGTTCATCGTCGGGGTGGTCGCGGAGGGCATCGGGAAGGCGATTCCGACGGTGGCGATGCCGTGCGTGAACGCGGCTTACGTGCAGCACCCGCAGTTCGAACAGTCCGTGGAGACGCTGCGCGCCGCCGGGGTGACGGTGCTGTACGGCGAGGGCGGGTTCGTGCCGAACCAGCCCGGCCAGGGAAACCCGGCGACGTACCCGTGGCGGGCTGCGCTCGACTCGTTGAACGGGCTCGGATCGGCCGACTGACCCCGGACACGACGAAACCGCCCCCTCCGCCCGAAGAAGACGAAGGGGGCAGGGGGTACCGCACGTGCCTTGTTAGTCCTCGTCGTCGCCGGCTGGCGGAAGGTCGGGTTCGAGGAACAGCCCCTGGTACTGCGGGGCGGGCTGCCAGCCGGAGGCGTCTGCGCCAGTGGCCGCCTCGTTGTAGGCAGGGCGTGCCAGCAGTGTCTTCTCAGGCACTCGTACTCCAGTTCTTACACGTCGATGTGATCGAGGAAGGGACGTGCCCTTACGGGGATCGGTCGCGGGGCCGGCGGCTCCATGCCAGCCTGGCGGATGTGTCCGACGAGGCTGTGGCGGTCGGTGACGAGCCAGCTGATCGCTGCGCCCTGCCCGCTGATCTGATCCTGCTGGCTGGCGGCGTCTGCCTTCAGCCCATCGATCTGTTGCTGGAGGCTATCGCGGATGACGGTGAAGTCATCGCGTTTTTCCTGCCGGGGTGTCCTGCGTGCGGCTCGGGCTGCCCAGACGCCGCAGACGCCGGTAACCGCTGACACGCCGATTGAGGCCCAATTCTCAGGACGCATACGGAGGCTCCGCTCTCTTGGGCCGAGGCGGTTCGCGCCATCCGGCGACGACCGGTCTCGACGTCGCCGGCGTGAGATCCGCGCCAGGTTCGTGCCGCGGGCGACGCCGACCGTGCCGGCGTACCAGTCCGCGCCGTGGCTCCGTTGGTTGTGGGTGCGAGTCCCACACGGCCTACGTGTAGCGGAAGCGCCTCGACCGGTTGTCGCCGGTCGAGGCGCTTCGTCGTTTTCGGGCGAGTGCGTGAGCGTGGGGTCGCGCCGTTCGGTCAGGGGGTCACGATCGGGAAGCCGGGGTCGGGCTTCGTCACGTAGGAGAAGAGGCGGGCGAGGAGGGCCGGGTCTCCGGTCGTCGCGATGCCGTCGAGGCTCCCGCCCGCGAGGACGCCCAGGAGCTGTGGCCTGGTGAGGGTGAGGGTCAGCCCGGCCGGGGTGCGGGGGGTGGAGACGGCGCGGTGGGTGAGGGCCCCGTTGTGGAGGGTGAGGCGGTGGTGGCGCCGTTCGTCGGTGAGGACCAGGTCGATCGTGAGGTCCTCGTCCCAGGCCCGGGGGCCGTCGATCCGGATGGCGACCGAGTCCAGGAGCATGTCGGTGGTCAGTGCCGCCGTCATCTCCGGGTTGGTGGCGTCGAGCAGAGCGGTGTTCTCGCCGTGGCGCAGTTCCATGGCCGAGGTGAGGTAGAAGTTGCGCCAGGGTCCGTTCTCGGCGCCGTGGCCGAGCCGGTCGTAGACGTCGGCGAGGGTCTGCTTGGCGTCCGTGTCGCCGGGGTCGGCGAAGACGAGGTGGTTGAGCAGGGTGGCGGCGAAGCGGAGGTCGCCGGAGTCGGCGTAGCCCCGGGCCTTGGCCAGCGTCTGCTCGGGGCCGCCCATCGCGTCCACGTACCGCTTGGCGATCTCCACCGGAGGGTGCTCCCAGAGGTGGGCCGCGTTGCCGTCGAACCAGCCCAGGTAACGCTGGTAGATCGCCTTGGTGTTGTGGCTGAGCGAGCCGTAGTAGCCGCGCGCGTGCCAGGAGTTCTCCAGGGCCGGCGGCAGCCTCATCTCCTCGGCGATCTCCGGGCCGGTGAGGCCGTCGTTGAGCATGCGCAGGGTCTGGTCGTGCAGGTACGCGTACAGGTCGCGCTGCTCGGAGAGGTACGTCACGACGTCGTCGTGGCCCCAGGTGGGCCAGTGGTGCGAGGCGAAGGCGACGTCGTAGCGCCCGTCGAAGAGGTCGATGGCCTCGTCGAGGTAGCGGGACCAGATGTGCGCGTCGCGCACGACGGCGCCCCGCAGGGTCAGGACGTTGTGCATGTTGTGCGTGGCGTTCTCGGCCAGGCACAGCGCCCGCCGGTCCGGGAAGAGGAAGTTCATCTCGGCCGGCGCCTCCGTGCCGGGCGTCAGCTGGAAGACGATCCGTACCCCGTCGACCGTCTCCTCCTGCCCCGTCTCCGTGATGTCGACGGTCGGCGGGACGAGCGTGATGGTGCCGGTGGAGGTGGTCATGCCCAGGCCGGCGCCGATCTGGCCGTCGGGTGCCTTGGGCAGCCGGTCGCCGTACATGAAGACCGCCCGGCGGGTCATGGCGTTGCCGGCGTAGACGTTCTCGCTGACGGCGTGTTTCAGGAACCCCACGGGGGCCAGGACCGGCACGCCCTCCTCGGTGCCGCGCGGCAGTACGCCGCGGGCGCCGCCGAAGTGGTCGCCGTGCGAGTGGGTGTAGATCAGGCCGGTGACCGGGCGGTCGCCGCGGTGCTCCCGGTAGAGCGCGAGCGCGGCGGCGGCGGTCTCGGCGGAGATGAGCGGGTCGATGACGATCACGCCGTGCTCGCCCTCGACGACCGTCATGTTCGACAGGTCCAGGCCCCGCACCTGGTAGATGCCCTCGGTGACCTCGTACAGCCCCTGCTTCGAGGCGAGCTGCGCCTGCCGCCACAGACTCGGGTTCGCGGTGTCGGGGCACTCGGCCTTGAGGAACTCGTAGGCGTCGTTGTCCCATACGGTGCGGCCCTCGGCGTCCTTGACGACGGCGGGCGCGAGCGAGGCGATGAACCCGCGGTCGGCGTTCTCGAAGTCGCGGGTGTCCTCGAAGGGGAGGGCGGCCATCTCTCGCTCCGTTCCACGGGTTCGACGCCTGCGTCCGGACGCCCGGCGCGGGACATGGCCTCATCTCAGCACCGCACCCACTTGGGCGCATTTCGGGATGCTCTATGACATTCGGGGTCCCTGAGGGGACCCCGAATGTCCCCTCAGCCCTCCAGCCCCGGTACGCCCAGCGTCTCCAGGCGCTCCGGGTCCGCGATGATCTGGATCTCCACGATGCGGTCGTCCACGATCGTGAAGCCCATGAGCCCGCCCAGCCGGCCGCCGTCCACGAACGACACGATGCCCGGGGCGCCGTTGACCAGGACGTTCCGGTACTCGCGGCGGTAGGGGGCGAACGTGAGCGCCTGCCTGACGACCGCCTCGGCGCCGCGGATCAGCTTCGACAGCGCGGGGACCTTGCCGCCGTCGGCCCGCAGGACCACGTCCGGGTCGAGGACCGCGAGCAGCCCCTCGAAGTCGCCCGCCTTGGACGCCGCCATGAAGGCGTCGACGACCTGGCGCTGCCGGGTGAGGTCGGGCGCCGGGGCGGGCGCCGCGCTCTGGACGCGGCGGCGGGCCCGGCTGGCGAGCTGGCGCGTCGCCGCCGGGGTGCGGTCCACGATCGGGGCGATCTCGTCGAAGGAGACCGCGAACATGTCGTGCAGGACGAAGGCGAGCCGCTCGGCCGGCCCCAGCGTCTCCAGGACCACGAGCAGCGCCAGGCCCACCGAGTCGGTGAGCAGCGCCTCCTCCTCCGGGTCGCGCGTGGCGCCCTCCGGGCCCCGGACCAGCGGATCGGGGACGTAGTACTCCAGCGGGTCCTCCCGGCGGGAGGACCGCGAGCGCAGCATGTCGAGGCAGAGCCGGCCGACGACCGTCGTCAGCCAGCCGCTGAGGTTTTGCACCTCGCTGATGTCGGAGCGGCTGAGCTTGAGCCACGCCTCCTGGACGGCGTCCTCGGCCTCGCTCAGCGACCCGAGCATCCGGTAGGCGACCGCCTTGAGGTGGGTGCGGTCGGCCTGGAAGCGCTCGGCCAGGAGGTCCTTCTCGTCCATCGGTGTCTCCCTCGTTGATGCCGTCATCGAGATGACGGACCGCACGGGCGGAACGTGACAGGTCCGCCGCCCGGAACCGTCCGTTGCGTGAGATCTCCTGCCGTCCCCCGCCGAACGCCAGGATTTCCCCGGCTGATCGGTCGCACTGCCGGGGATTGCCACTTCAGCGCCGTGATCTTCGACCGTAGATTTTCACGCATGACGACAACCGCGCAGGTCAACGCCGTACTTCGCACCCCGCCCGCCTCTCCCGAGGCAGCGGCCGCCTACTTCTCCGCCAGCCTCGCCTTCCACGCCGACGTCTCCGACGTCGCGAGCGCCGTCGCCGCCGGAGGCGACCTCGGCTTCGTGGTCGTCGACTCCCGCTCCACCGCGTCCTGGGACCAGGGTCACGTCCCCGGCGCCGTCCACCTGCCGACCGCGCTCATCGCCGAGCAGGCCGAGCAGCTGCTCGACAGGTCCGTGCCGGTGGTCACGTACTGCTGGGGTCCCGGTTGCAACGGTGCGACGCGCGCCGCGCTCGCCCTGGCCCAGCTGGGCTACCAGGTGAAGGAGATGCTCGGCGGCTTCGAGTACTGGGTCCGCGAGGGCTTCCCGTACGAGACGTGGGAGGGCCCCGAGAAGAAGGACGCGGACCCGCTGACGGCGCCGGTCGACGCCGAGGACTGCGGCTGCTGAGCCGGTGCCGGGAATGCGATTAGGGGATCGGCGCCCCATGCCGTAAGGTCATATTCACCGACGCGGGGTGGAGCAGCTCGGTAGCTCGCTGGGCTCATAACCCAGAGGTCGCAGGTTCAAATCCTGTCCCCGCTACTCAGTAGCAAACGAAGGCCCGGATCCGTTCACTGGATCCGGGCCTTCGTCGTGTCGCCCTCCGCCGGGCTCGGTCTTCACGCGACGTCGAACAGGGCCGGTGTAAGGGCCGGTGTCACCCACTCGGCGGAGCGAAGGTCGCCATGCGGCGCGGCTCCCGGCACCCTGGGGAGGGCGCGGTACCGTCCGTCGCCGTGTACGGACCGGGCAGGAGAGCACAGGTGGGGCAGGGGCAGTGGGGGGTGCGGGGTGAGACGAACGGGCGCCCGCGGTCGCGTGCCGAGCGGGCCCGACGGTTCATCAGGGCCCTTCCCCCGCTGGTGATCCTCGGCGGAATCGTCTTCGACCTCGCCACCCCGCCCTCGTACACGGCCGCCCCGTTGTTCTCGGCCGCGCCGCTCATCGCCGCCCCGTTCTTCTCGATGCTGACGACGCTGCTCACCGGTATCGCCGCGGTCCTCGCCAGTGTCGGGCTGCATGTGTACAACGACACCGCCCTCGACGTCCCGTCCCTCACCGAGACGCTGACCGTCGTCACCGTCTCCGCCCTCGCCCTGCTCATCAACCGGGTCGTGCGGCGGAGCGGGGAGCGGCTCGCCTCGGCGCGGGTGATCGCGGCGACCGCGCAGAAGGCCGTCCTGCCGACACCCGCCGAGCGGATCGGCGGGCTCCAGGTGGCGGCCCGTTACGAGGCCGCGCAGGCGGACGCGTTCATCGGCGGTGACATGTTCGCCGTGCAGGACACGCCGTACGGGGTACGGCTCGTGGTCGGGGACGTCCGTGGCAAGGGGCTCGACGCGGTCGAGGCGGTCGCCATCGTGATCGGGGCCTTCCGGGAGGCGGCCGAGCAGGAGGCGACGCTCGAAGGCGTCGCACAGCGGCTGGAGCGGGCGCTGGCCCGCGAGGGCACGCGTCGCTCGAGCCTCGACGCCTTCGAGGGCTTCACCACCGCCGTCCTGGCCGAGATCCCGCGCGGGGACGGGCGCGTACGGGTGGTGAACCGCGGCCATCCCGAGCCGCTGCTGCTGTACGCGGACGGTGGCCTGGCCCACCTCGAACCGACCGAGCCCGCCCTGCCGCTCGGCATGGGTGAGCTGGCCGCCTGGCCGGACCGGGCCGACGAGGCGCCGTACCCGCCGGGCGCCACCCTGCTCCTCTACACCGACGGGCTGTCCGAGGCCCGCGACTCCTCGGGGGCCTTCTACGATCCGGCCGAGCGGCTCGCCGGACGGATCTTCCCGGGCCCCGAGGAGCTGCTCGACGCGCTCGTGGACGACGTCCGCCGCTACACGGGCGGAGGCTCCACGGACGACATGGCGCTGCTCGCCGTGAGCCGCCCGGCCGCCGGGCAGCCGGAGCGGCGCCGGACGATGCCCGTGGTGCCGTGACCATCCGTAGTGGAGAGGTACCGCTGAGATAACAAATGACGAACCATCAGTTCCGGGGTGGCGCCAATGGTCCGTACTGAAGCGGGATCAAATCGGGCTGTACCAGCTCAATCCCGGGAATGATCAAGCGGAACGGCTTGGAATCCGCCCCTCGTGTCTATTAACGTTCGATAACGCAGCGCGGTCGTCCCAGCCGTCGTCAGAGACGGCACCGCGCGCACGCGCCGAATCCTGAAAGGGAACCGGGGAACCACCACTTGGGGTGAATCGGGCCCCGTCGCACCCGTGCGGCACCGCCCGTAGGAGACCTTCCTGCTCCGAACCCGTCAGCTAACCCGGTAGGCGAGAAGGAAGGAAAGGAGTACGCCTCCGTGGCGTCCAACACCCCTGCTCCCGAGGGTCTTTCTGACGGTTTCAACGCGTTCGGCGCTCCGCGCGCCGCCGGGACGGACGACGACGCCACGACATGGGGTGAATGGAACCCCACCGAGGACTCCCTGCGGCAGCAGGCCCGTTCGGGCGGCCGTCACCGTGTCGTGAAGCAGCGCTCCGGTTTCGCCCGCTCCTCCACCGTCCTCGGCGTCGGTGTCATCGCGGCCGTCGGCGCGGGCGGCATGGCGACCGCCCAGGACAAGCCCCCGGTCTCGATATCCCTCCCCGACCTCAACCTTCCGGACGCCTCCGAGCTCCCCGGCGTCGGCGGGTTCATCTCCGACGACGACGGCGCGGACTCCGCGACGACCAACCCGCAGCCGCTCACGGCCACCCTCGCCCTGCCGGCCGACACGGCCGAGAAGACCGAGGGCGCCGCCTCCGCGGCGGACGCCGGCGAGGCGCTGCGCGCCCGCATCCTTCAGCAGGCCGAGCAGCAGCAGGCCTCCGCCGACGCCGAGAAGAAGGCCGCGGCGGAGACGGCGGCCGCCGAGAAGGCCGCCTCCGAGGCCGCGGCAAAGGCGGACGCCGCGGAGAAGGCGGCGGCCGAGGAGAAGCGGAAGGCCGAGGAGGCCGCCGCGGCGAAGGCCGAGGCGGAGCGCCTGGCGAAGCTCGCCGCGAGCTACTCGCTGCCCACGTCCTCGTACACCCTCACCTCCACGTACGGCCAGGCCGGCTCCATGTGGTCCTCCGGGCACCACACCGGCCTCGACTTCGCGGCGCCGACCGGCACCCCGGTCAAGGCGGTGCACGGTGGCACCATCAAGTCGGCGGGCTGGTCCGGCTCGTACGGCTACCGGATCGTCCTGGAGCTGGAGGACGGTACGGAGGTCTGGTACTGCCACCTGTCCTCGATGACGGCCGGTGTCGGCCAGTCCGTGGGCACCGGCGACACGATCGGCCGCGTGGGCGCGACCGGCAACGTGACCGGCCCGCACCTCCACCTGGAGGTCCACACCCCGGGCGGCGACGGCATCGACCCGGCGGCCTGGCTGGCGAGCAAGGGTCTCTCGGTCTGACCTCGGCCTCTCGGTCAGGACGCCGGTCTCTCGGTCAGGACGCCGGCCTCTCGTCAGGACGTCGGCCTCTCGGTCTGACGTCCTGACCCCGGCGGTCCTGGTGGCACCCCCCCGACGCCAGGGCTGCCGGAATACCCGTTCACGCATGCGTGGTTGAGCCTCCTATGACCTCTCTTCGCCCGCTGGGCAGCTCCGACCTGCACGTCTTCCCCCTCGCGCTGGGCGGAAACGTCTTCGGCTGGTCCGCCGACCAGGAACAGTCCTTCGCCGTCCTCGACGCCTACACCGCCGCGGGCGGGAACTTCGTCGACACCGCCGACATGTACTCGCACTGGGCCGAGGGCAACCAGGGTGGAGAGTCCGAGACGCTCATCGGCAAGTGGCTGGCCACCCGGGGCAACCGCTCCGACGTCGTCGTCGCCACCAAGGTCGGCGCCCACCCCCGGTACAAGGGCCTGTCGGAGACCACCATCAAGGCCGCGGTGGAGGAGTCGCTGCGCCGGCTCGGCACCGACTACATCGACCTGTACTACACGCACTTCGACGACCCGTCCGTCCCGGTCGAGGAGATCGTCACCGCGCTCGACCGGCTGGTGCGGGACGGCAAGGTGCGGGCCGTCGCCGCCTCCAACATCTCGCCCGAGCGGCTCCAGGCCTCCCTCGACTTCGCCGAGGCCGAGGGGCTCGCCCGCTACGTCGCCCTGCAGCCGCACTACAACCTGCTCTCGCGCGACACCTACGAGGGCGACCTCATGGCCACCACCGAGCGGGCCGGGCTCGCCGCCGTCCCGTACTTCGCGCTGGCGTCCGGCTTCCTCACGGGCAAGTACCGCGCCGGGAAGACCGTCGACAGCGTCCGCGCCGAGGGCGCCGCCGGACACGCGGAGACCGAGCGGGGCCGGCGGATCCTGGCAGCGCTCGACACGGTGGCCGAGGCGCACGGCGCGGAGGTCGCCACCGTCGCCCTGGCCTGGCTCGCGTCCCGTCCGACCGTGGCCGCGCCGATCGCCTCGGCCCGTACGGTCGAGCAGCTCCCGGCCCTCGTCGCCGTAGCGGACCTACGGCTGACCGAGCCCGAGCTGACCCTCCTGACGGAGGCTTCCGCAGCCTGACCGCGCGGCGACCCGGCTGACCGGGCGTCGGCTCCCGGCTGGTCGGGCCCGTCTCCGGCCCGGCCGGACGACCGGCTGGGGGCGGGTGGTCGTCGGGTGGTCTCAGCTTCTGTACGGGTTGTAGCCGCCGTAGTCGAGGTACTGCGGCGGCGCCCACGCCCGGCCCGTCGCCCGCGCCGCGTAGGTCAGCGCGGGGGAGGCGACCTCCTTGCGCTGCCAGAGGTGGTGGAGCAGCTCCTGCTCGCGCGCCGGGAAGTCCGGCCCCGCCGCACCGCGGTGGGCGCGGTGGCGCAGGAAGGCGAGGGTCGTCGCGAACGCCTCGTACTCCCCGACCACGGCGGCGGCCGGCTTGCCGTACGTACGGCGGGCGAAGTCGCGGGCCACGGAGCGGGCCCGCATCGAGGAGAGCGCGAGCGGCTCGGCGGGCGAGAGCCAGCCGGCCGCCGCGTACGCCGGGAGCTGCCCGGATATCGTCCGCAGCTCCCGCTGTCTGCTCCATATCGCCAGCCAGGTCAGCAGGCCGAAGGCGGGCACCATGAACATGCCGTAGACCAGGATGAAGCCGAGCGGCCCGAGGACGGTCGCGGAGCCGTTCCACGTGGCGTGCATGGCCATGGCGAGGATCAGCCCGGCGAGGGGCAGCAGCGTCCGGCGCAGCCGCAGGAACCGCCGCCGGGAGGTGGCGAGGGCCGCGAAGGCGAAGCCGAGGCCGGTGAAGACCGTGAAGAGCGGATGCGCGAACGGCGACATCACGATCCGTACGAAGAACGTGCCCGCGGTCACCGAGCCGAGGCCGTCCGCACCGAACTCCTGGTCCTCGCCGAACGCGTTGCCGAGGTAGAGGATGTTCTCGGTGAAGGCGAAACCCGTGGCGGTGAAACCGGCGACCACGACCCCGTCGACGAGGCCGGTGAAGTGCCGTCTGCGGAAGAGGAAGATCAGCAGGATCGCCGCGGCCTTGGCGCTCTCCTCGACGACCGGCGCGACGACCGTGGCACCGAGGGTGTCCGCGGAGGCCGGGTCGGCGGTGGCGGTCGCTATCCAGCGGACCGCGAAGGAGTTGGCCAGGATCGCGACGAGCGTGGCCGCGAACGCGCCCCAGACGAAGGCGAAGATCAGATTCCGCCATGGCCCCGGCTCGACCCGGTCCAGCCAGCGGAAGGCCGCCAGCAGCAGCGGGACGGGCAGGACGGCCAGCGCGAGCCCGACGAGGAAGCCCTCCGTGCCGGTCTGCTCCCGCACGATCGCCAGGATCACGAGCGCGCAGATCGCGAGCACGGTGATCACGGCGACGGCCCGGACCACCTTGCTGCGCCAGAAGGCGCGACGAGGCCTGTAGCGCCACTGGGCGCGGTCCGGAACGGCCGGGAAGGCCGGCTCCTCGGTGTCCCGGGTGGGGACGGGGACGCGGTTAGACACGTGATCGACCCTAACCAGCCGGACTGACACCCGCGACGGAGTTCCCGGTCTTCTGTCGCTTCCTGTGGAGAACGGGGGCTACTTCCTGTGGAAGAGCAGGTCGTGGACGAGGTGGCCCTTGTCCAGGCCCTGCCCCTCGAAGCGGGTGAGGGGGCGGAAGGACGGGCGCGGCGCGTAGCCGCCGTCGGGCCGGGTGTTCTCGAAGTCGGGGTGGGCGGAGAGGACCTCGAGCATCTGCTCGGCGTACTCCTCCCAGTCCGTGGCGCAGTGCAGGACGGCGCCGGGCTTCATCCGCGTCGCGAGCAGCGTCAGGAACTCGGGCTGGATCAGGCGCCGCTTGTGGTGGCGCTTCTTGGGCCAGGGATCCGGGAAGTAGACGCGGCAGCCGTCGAGGGCGTCGGCGGTGAGCATCTCGCGGAGCAGGATGATCGCGTCGCCGTTGGCGACCCGGACGTTCTCCATGCCGCCCCGGTCGGCGAGACCGAGGAGATTGCCCTGGCCGGGGGTGTGGACGTCGACGGCGAGGATGCCGGTGCCGGGGTCGGCGGCGGCCATCTGCGCCGTGGCCTCGCCCATGCCGAAGCCGATCTCCAGGACGACGGGCAGACCGCCGAACATCTCGTTCAGGTCCAGGATCCGCTTGCCGTCGATGTCGAGACCCCAGTCGGGCCACCGCTTGAGCATCGCCTCGGCCTGACCCGCGGTGACGCGGCTGCGGCGGGGCTGGAAGCTGCGGATCCGCCGCTCGTGGTGCGACCCGGCGGGATCGGGCAGCGGCCCTTCCCCGGCGGCGAACATCCGGCTGCCCCGCCGGGCGACGACGGGCTCGACGGTGCGCGCGGGAGCGGCCTCGACGGCGGCCTCGGCGGGCCGGGCGCGCTCGGCGACGGGATGCGTGGCGGTTTCACGAGACTCAGACACAATGCGCCCAATTCTACGTGCCCCGTGCGGGCACCCCCAGGGTCCGCGGGCTACAGCAGAGCCAGGGCCCTGGACGCGACCTCGCGCCCGATCGGGAGGCTCGCCGTCGCCGCCGGGCTCGGAGCGTTCAGGACGTGGACCGTCCGGGGCGCCTCGCGGATCAGGAAGTCGTCCACGAGCGTCCCGTCCCGCAGCACCGCCTGCGCCCGCACCCCCGCCGGGGCCCGGCGCAGATCCGTTTCCTCCACGGCGGGGAGCAGCCTGCGCACCGCCTCCGTGAAGGCCCGCTTCGATAGCGACCGGCGCAGCTCACCCGCTCCGTACCGCCAATGCTCCCGGGCGATCTGCCACGAACCGGGCCACGCCAGCGTCCCCGCCAGCTCGCCGGGCCGGACGACCGACCAGTCGTATCCCTCCCGGGCCAGGGCCGGCACCGCGTTCGGTCCCACGTGCACGCCGCCGTCGACGCCCCGCGTGAGATGGACCCCCAGGAAGGGGAAGGCCGGGTCAGGGACCGGGTACACCAGTCCGTGGATCAGCGAGGGGTCCGCCAGCTCGTAGTACTCGCCCCGGAAGGGCACGATCCGCATCCCGGGATCGTCACCGGCGAGCCGGGCCACCCGGTCGCAGTGCAGCCCCGCGCAGTTCACCAGGACCCGTCCGCGCACCACCGTCCCGGCCGCCGTGCGGACGGCGACGCCCCAGGGGCGCCGGTCGACCGCGGTGACCGCGGAGCCGTACAGGATCCGCGCGCCGGAGGCCTCGGCGAGCTGCGCCGCCACCGCTCCGTAGTCGCAGATCCCGGTCGTGCCGACATGGATCGCGGCGAGGCCCCGTACGTTCGGTTCGTACGCGGTGATCTGCGCGGGCCCGAGCTCCCGCACGGGGATGCCGTTCTCCCGGCCTCGCTGCACGAGCGCGTGGAGCCGGGTCAGCTCGTCCCGGCCGGTGGCGACGATCAGCTTGCCGGTGACCTCGTACGGCAGGCCGTACTCCGCGCAGAACTTGACCATCTCGGCCGCTCCGGCGACCGCGAACCGGGCCTTCAGGGAGCCGGGCCGGTAGTAGATCCCGCTGTGGATCACTCCGCTGTTCCGCCCGGTCTGGTGGCGGGCCGGGCCGGGCTCCTTCTCCAGGACCGTCACGCGCGTGCCGGGGGCGGCGCGGGTCAGGGCGTACGCCGTCGACAGACCGACGATTCCGCCGCCGATCACGAGCACGTCGCAGTCGACGTCGTGCGTGGACACCTGCACCACCTCCCACCCCGATAGTGCACTGGCCCACTGACAAAGCCGTTAAACCCCGTGGGACACGCGTCACGCCGGGGCCATCAGGAGGGGCCGCGCCCGCTCCCGCAGCTCCATGACCCTCGGCTCGTCCCCGTACGGTTCGAGGCGGTGCAGAAGATCCCGTACGTACTCGGTGGTGCGGGCGGACGAGATCCGGCCCGCCACCTCCACCGCGCGCGTGCCGGCCGCGCAGGCCGCGTCCAGATTGCCCGATTCCAGCTCCGCGACGGCCGACACGACGAGCCGCAGCCCGTGCGAGCGGACGAACTCCTCCGTGGGCCGGGACAGCGCCTGCTCGGTGAAGCGGCGCACCTGGAGGGGCGCCTTCAGATCGCGGTAGCACTCGGCGGCGTCCGCGCAGAACCGGTCGTACGAGTAGAAGCCCAGCCACGTCGGGTCGGCGTCGCCCTCCCGCGAGCGCTCCAGCCAGCCCTCGGCCGCCTTCAGCGCCGCCGCGGCGGCGCTGCCGTCGCCTGCCTTCGCGTGCGCCCTGGCCTCGACGAGCCGGAAGAAGGACATCGTGCGGGCGGTGGCGAGCCCGCGGTTGCGCTCCAGGGCGGCCTGGGCGAGGTCCACGCCCTCGTCGGCGAAGCCCCGGTAGGTGGCCTGGAGCGACATGGAGGCGAGGACGTAGCCGCCGAGGGGCACGTCGGCGGCGGCGCGGGCCAGGCGCAGCGCCTGGATGTAGTAGCGCTGGGCGGCCTCCTGCTGACCGGTGTCGAAGGCCATCCAGCCGGCCAGCCGGGTCAGCTCGGCGGTCGCGCCGAACAGGGCCCGGCCGACCTCGTCGGAGTACGAGGCGAGCAGCAGGGGCGCGGCGTCGACGCGTAAGCACTCGGGGACCATGGAGGAACGCCAGTCGCCGCCGCCGTACTTGGAGTCCCAACGGCGCGCGTCCTCGGCGGCCTCGCGGAGCTTGGCGACGTCGCTGTGGCCCACGCGCGCGTGGGGACCGGTCTCCGGCCCCTCGGCCGCCGGTCCCTCGACGGGGCCCAGCACACGCTCCACGGAGGAGTCGGCGGGCGTTATCAGCCAGCGGGAGGCGGGGGTCGCGTACGCGCTCACGGCGAAGGATCCGGCCAGGGACTGCCATATCCCGCCGCCTCCGGCCCTGCGGCCCGCGAGATCCAGTCGGTACAGCTCGGTCGCCGAGCGGACCGCCTCGCCGACGTCGCGCGGGAAGGCGAGACCGACTTCGGGCGCGGGGTCGGCGTCCGCGAGCCCGATCTCGTGCAGCGGCACGGGGCGGCCGAGCTTCTGGCCGATCGCGGCGGCGATCAGATGCGGGGCCGCGCCCTGCGGCACCATGCCCTTCGACACCCACCGGGCCACCGACGTCTTGTCGTAGCGAAGCGTCAGACCGCGCTGCGCGCCGAGGTCGTTGACGCGCCGGGCGAGGCCGGCGTTGCTGATTCCCGCGAGGGCGAGAACCGTGCCGAGCTTTTCGTTCGGCCCGCGTTGCTCCCTGGACATGACGCCACCCCTCGACACCCAGACGGCCGCCACGACGCCGGGCATAGGCGTGCGGCATTCGTAAACACAGCGTAGTTCGCCGCATCCCGACCGTTAAGGGGCGGAGTTCCGTATGGCGGGATTGTTGTGGGAACAGACGGATGGCCGACAGATGGCGTAGTGGTGTCGGCGGGTCCGGCGCCGGGACGGCGCTCACGGGGGGCTCGCGGGGCGCTCCGGGGCGCGTGCCCCGGTCGTGTGGCCGTGCGCCCGGCCGTGCGCTCTCGCCCGGTCGGCGGGGGAGCGCTTCCATGAGTCCTGCGTGGGTCGGCCCACTCGGCTAGGGACCGGTGGGCTGGGGGATACCGCCGCCCCATTCCCCGCGGGCGGCGGACGGCTCCGGGAGGCGAAGAGCGCCTCCCGGAGTGCCGACGGTCCGTGGGGCCGTGTCCGCGCCAATGAGATTGGCCGAATGACGACGGTTGTTGAACCGCTGACAACTGGCCCATGCCAGGGGCGCATTCGCGTTTGCGCGCGCGACCCCGTAGCCCCCTCCGCGCGCTGTTGTCGTGGCAGCATGTTCCTCCACTGAACAGACGTGGAGGCGCCGATGCGATGGCTGGTGGGCTGGAGCAGTGTCGCCGCGAGCTTCGCCCCGACGGGAACGGCCGGGGCCGTGGCGGACCCGGCGTCCGAGGGGCGCACGGTGCACCCGGTGGGCGCGCAGCCGCTGTGGGGTGACCCCGACCCGCTGTGGGCGGTCGGCGACTGGCGCCCCGACGAGGTCCGGGTGATCCGTCTCGACGCGCACACCCGCCTTGCCGTACTGGGGTGTTGCGCGGCGAGCGACGAGGAGCTGAGGGTCGGACTGCTCACCGCGCGCGGGGGCGCGCTGCGCCATCTCACGGCCTGGGCCGGCAGCTACACGGCGGTCGTACAGGTCGGCCGCCGGGTCACCGTGACGGGTGATCTGGCCGGTGCGCGGCCGGTTTTCCACACCCCGTGGGCGGGCGGCACGGCGTTCGCGACGGCCGCCCTGCCCCTCGCGGACCTCGTCGAGGCCCAGCTCGACATCGGCCATCTGGCGGCGCTGCTCGCCTGCCCCGAGACCCCCGAGGCGCTGCGCGACTCCACACCGTACGAAGGGGTGAAGCGGGTGCCGCCCGGGCACGCGCTGATCCTGCGGGAGGGTTCGCGCGAGATCACCGGGTACGAACCGGTGGCCTCGCTCGCCGTCGCCGCGGCGGAGGTCGAGCCGCGGCGGGCCGTGGAGGGCGTACGGGACGCGCTGATCGACGCCGTACGGGCCCGGCTCACCGCGCCCCGGCACGCCCCGGAGTCGCCGCTTCCGGACCCGGGGCCCGTGCCCGGCATGGGGCCGGCCGAGCGGCGGGCGGCCCGGGGCGGCGGTCCGGCTCCGGGGATCGGGGCGGACCTGTCCGGAGGCAGCGCGTCCGGCACGCTCGCCCTGCTGGCGGCCGGCCTGCCCGGGGTGCCCGGGACGATCCTGGGCCACGGCACGGGCGCGGGGGAGCGGCTGCTCGCCGTCACCTTCAACGACCTGGCGGCCGGGGGCGCGCCGGCCCGGGAGGACGAGCTGGAGCGGGCCAGGACGATCGCGGCGAACCCGCGGCTGCACCACGTGGTCGTGGCGGCGGGCGAGGAGGCGCTGCCCTACGCCGAGCTGGAGGGGCCGCTGACCGACGAGCCCGGCCCCTCGCTGGTCGTCGCCGACCGGCACCGGCGGCGGCTCGCGGGCGGCAGCGCGGACCACTTCACGGGGCTGGGCGCCCGTCAGGTCCTCGACGCGCACCCGGCGCGCCTGGCCGATCTGCTGATGGACCGGCGGCGCAGATCGCTGGTGCGCCCCGTGACGGCGCTCGCCAAGGCCACGGGCCCGTCCGCCGGTTCGCTGCTCGTCCCGCTGACGGTCTACCGGGCGGCCCGCCGGCTCGCCCGTACTCCGTACCGCTCGGGCATCGAGGAGGCGGCGACGCGGCTCCTCGACGCGAACCGGACGGGACCGGGGTCCTTCGTCGGTCCGGTGGAGGCGTCCCTGTCCGCGCTGACCTGGTCGCGTCCCGGCCCGGCGGCGCGGTGGCTGACGGGAGAGGCGCTGGCTGAAGTATCGGTTCGGCTGACCCGGGCGGCGACGCTGCCGACCTCGGTGCAGCGGCCCGGGGAGGCACGCGCGCGTGCGGCGCTCGCCCGGGCGGCGGGCGACCACCGGGTTCTGGAGCAGGCGGCCGAGATCCGCGGCCAGCGGCTGCACGCCCCGTTCCTCGACAACCAGGTCGTCCGCGCCTGCCGCGACCTCCCCGAGTCGCTCCGGGTCCAGCCGGGCGCCCGGGCGTCCGTCCTGCGCACCGTCCTCGCGGGTGCGGGCGTCCACGACCTCCCGCCGGGCTGGGGCGCACCGAACCCGGCGGTCCCGTCCGCGGCCACCCGGGCGGGGCTGCGCGCCGCCCTCCCGGACCTGATGGCCCTCTTCGACGCCCCGCTCCTCGCCGACGCGGGCCTGATCGAGGCCCGCGTGGTCCGCAAGGCCCTCCACGCGGCGGCCGACGGCGACCCGGTCCCGCTGGACGGCCTCGCCGACCTCGTCTCCACCGAACTCTGGCTCCGCCGCCTCCTCGCCCGCCGCGGCACCTGCTGGACGGGCACGGCGGCCCCGCGCCAGCGCACGGCGGTGGTGGGCCCCCTGATCCCGGCCACCCGGAGATCACTGCCGGCGTGAGGGGGGACGACTACGCGCACAAAGCCGGCCACAAGCTGCCGTACTGCTCCCGGCCCCGCTCGGCTTCGAGCTCGACAGCTCCGCATTCTGACGGCCCGCCGACCCTCCGCGTAAACCCCGAGGCGCCGCGCACCACCCCCGGGGACAATGGCCCGCGTGCGGTACCTCATCCTCGGCACGACCCTCGCCCTCGACGTCCACGGCACCACCCTTCCCCTGGGCGGTGCCCGGCTGCGCGCGCTGCTCGCCGCGCTCGCGTCGCGCGCCGGGCGTGCCGTCACCGTCGCCGAGCTCGTCGAGGACGTGTACGGCGACGACTCCCCGCACGACGCCCCCGCCGCCCTCCAGGCCCTCGTCGGCCGCCTCCGGCGCGTGATCGGACGGGAGGCCGTCGAGTCCACGCCCGGCCCCGGCTACCGCCTCGCCGCGGGCCCCGACGACATCGACCTGTACGTCTTCGAGCGCCACGCCCGGGACGCGGACGCCCGCCTCGACGCCGGCGACCCCGAAGCCGCCGCCGCCCTCCTCCGTACCGCCCTCGCCCTCTTCCGCGGCCCCGCGCTCGCCGATCTGCCCGAGCACGCGCGCGTGCGGCCCGAGGCGCAGCGGCTCGCCGCCGTACGGCAGCGGATCGAGGCCGATCTGCGGCGCGGCGCCGTCGGCGGACTCGTCCCGGAGCTGTCCGAGCTCACCGCCGCCTACCCGTACGACGAAGGCTTCCGCGCCCAACTCGTCCGCGCCCTGCGGGACGAGGGCCGGCAGGCCGACGCCCTCTCCGCGTACGAGGACGCGCGCCGCGCCCTCGCCGAGGGGCTCGGCACCGACCCCGGCGCCGAACTCGTGGCGCTACACCGGGAGCTGCTCGGGCCGCCGTCACCCCCGCGGCAGGCCCGCGAAACTGGAAACATCCGGCCCCGCCTCACCTCCTTCGTCGGCCGCGAGCCCGAACTGGCCGCCCTCCGCGGCGACCTCACCCGCTCCCGCCTCGTCACGCTCACCGGCCCCGGCGGCTCCGGCAAGACCCGCCTCGCCGAGGAGGCCGCCCTCGGCATCCAGGACCGGACGGGGCCGGCGGAGTCGACGGGACCGACGGGACCGACGGAGTCGAAGGAGCAGCCAGCCCCCGGCACCCGGCACGGGGCCTGGCTCGTCGAGCTCGCCCCGCTCGACGATCCCGCCGCCGTGCCGGGTGCCGTCCTCTCCGCGCTCCGACTCCGCGAGACCACCCTGATCACCCGTGAGGGGCACCCCCTCCAGGACGACCCCACCGCCCGTCTCGTCGAACTCCTCGCGCCCCGCTCACTCCTCCTCGTCCTCGACAACTGCGAGCACGTCATCGACGCGGCGGCAGCTCTCGCCGAGACCCTCCTCACCCACTGCCCCGGGCTGCGCGTTCTCGCCACCAGCCGTGAGCCCCTCGGCGTCCCGGGCGAGACGGTCCGCCCCGTCGAACCGCTGCCGCCCGACCCGGCCCACCGCCTCTTCGCCGAACGCGCCCGAGCCGTCCGCCCCGACCTCGACCTCGCCGCGCCCCTCCCCGACGGAGGCTGCGACGCCGACCCCGCCGCACCCCTCCCTGCCGATCCCCTCCCCGACGGAGCCTGCGACGCCGACCCCGGACCCCAGGCCCCCACCCCCGACGTCGTCGACGAGATCTGCCGCCGCCTCGACGGCCTCCCCCTCGCCATCGAACTGGCCGCCGCCCGACTGCGGCTGCTCACCCCGCGCCAGATCGCCGACCGCCTCGACGACCGCTTCCGCCTCCTCACCTCCGGCAGCCGTACCGTCCTGCCCCGCCAGCAGACACTCCGCGCGGTCGTCGACTGGTCCTGGGACCTCCTCGACACCGACGAGCGCGCCCTGCTCCGCCAGGTCTCCGTCTTCACCGGCGGCTGGGACCTCGCCGCCGCCGAGGCCCTCGCCCCGAACGCCGCCGACGTGCTCGGCGCGCTCGTCGACAAGTCCCTGGTCGTCGCCGCCCCCACCGACGAGGGCGAGATGCGCTACCGGCTCCTGGAGACCATCCACGAGTACGCCGCCGAACGCGCCGCCGAGCGCCCGGCCCTGCTCGCCGCCGCCGAGACGGCCCACACGGCGCACTTCACCGCTCTCGCCGAGCGCGCCGAGCCCCTGCTCCGCTCCGGCGAGCAGCTCCCCTGGATCCGACGGATCGAGACCGACCTCGACAACATCCGCGCCGCCCTCCACCGCACGATCGTCAGCGCACCCGACGAGGCCGCCGCGCACCGCCTCGTCTTCGCCATGGGCTGGTTCTGGTGGCTGCGCAACTACCGTCCCGAGGGCATGGCCTGGGTCGAGCAGACGGTCGGACTCGGCGAGGACCCCGACGATCGGGAGGACCCCCGCTACTGGCCGCGCATGGAGCTGCGCATGCTGTCCTTCTTCCTCTCCGCGGAGAGCCGCGCGGTCGCCGATCTGCGCGACGACCCCGAGGCCTCCGCGCTGGTGCGCCGGGTGCGTGAGGCGTTCGGCGAGCGGCCCGGCCCCCGGTCCGCCCGCTTCCCCGGGCTGCTGTGGCCGTTCACCGCGTACCTCACGGAGGACGCCCCCACCATCCGCGCGATGCTCGACCTCAGCGTCGAGACCTGCCGACGGTACGGCGGCGAGTGGGAGATCGGCGTCAGCCTGATGTTCCGTACCCACCTGGTGATCGACATGCCCGGCGGGATGCCCGGAGTCGACGAGAACCTGGCCGAACTGCGCGCCCTGTCCCGACGGGTCGGCGACCGCTGGATGCGGGCACAGGTGGCGAGCGCGGCGGCCGAGGCGAACACGATGCGCGGCCGGTACGAGGAGGCGGGGGAGGCGTACGAGGAGGCGCTGGGCCTCGCGCGCGAGGTCGGCGCGCACGCCGAATCCCCGTTCCTGATCGCCCGGCTCGCCGAACTCTCCTACCGGTCCGGTGACATGGACGCCGCCGAGAAGGGCCTGGACGAGGCCGCTGCGGAGGTCGCCCGCCATCACGTCAACAACGACACGGAGACGTTCGTCGGGCTCATGCGGGCACTGATCGCCCTGCACCGCGGCGAGGTACGGTCCGCCCGCGCCCATCTGGACGAGGTGGGCCGGCTGGTCATGACCGGCACCCCGCCGCCCCACATGGACGCCGCCCTGGTCGGGCTCTCCGCGCGCGTGTCGGCGTACGAGGGCCGGGGCGTCGCCGCGGTGGCGGAGGCGGTCGAGGCCCTGCGCCTCGCGCTCGGGGCCCAGTGCGCCGACTTCGTCACGGTCCATCTCGCGGAGGGCGTGGCGACCACCCTCGCCCTGAGCGGCGCACACACGCTCGCCGTCCGGGCCCTCGGCGCGGTCGACACCTGGCGCGCCGCGATCCCCCGCTCGGTCCCCGAACTCCGCGAGGTGGAGGAGCTGATGGACCGGGCGCGCACGTCCATGGACGAGACCCACCGAGCGAAGGCGTACGCCGAGGGCGCCGGTCTGTCGCCCGCCGACGTGATCGCGCTGGCCGACGCGTACGTGACGGGCGGGGGCGCGTAGGACGCCCACCGAGCGGATCGCGGGGCGCTCACGGCACGGGCAGGCACAGGGCGGGTACGCACAGGGCTTACGCGACGGGTACGCACAGGGCTTACGCGACGGGTACGCACAGGGCTTACGCGACGGGTACGCACAGGCGCCTACGAAACGGGTACGCACAGGGCGCCTATGGAACGGGCGCGCCGCCGCCCTCCACCGGTCCCGGCCTCACCCGCAGCTGATGCGGGACTGCGCCCAGTCCGCGACCGCGGCGCGGCCGAAGGGGGTGTGCTCCTCCACCACCAGCCGGATCGTCGAGCGTCCCGCGATCCCCACATGGACCGGGACGGCGGGGTCTCCCGGCTCGACGACCCCCGACCGCCAGAGCCGTACACCGTCCCCGTAGACGGAGAAGCGCACACCTCCGACGCCGAGCGGCGCGCTCAGGTCGTCGATGCCCACGAGGGCGTCGTAGCTGGTGCACTGCCGGTTGAGGTCGATCACGAGCGCGGACGGCGCGTGCACGCTCACCCCGTGCGCGTACCGCGTACCGCCGATCGACAGGCCGTCGCGCTGCCACATCCAGCTGCTGTCGCCGATCCGTACCTCGGGCGCGGTGCCGTCACCGAAGACGCCGTAGTCCAGCCGGTTGACCTGATAGACGGCCGGCGGGGAGGGCCGCGGGGGCGCGGGGGCCGGTGTCGGCTTCGGCGGGGTGGGCTTCGGCGTGGGGCTCGGCCTCGGCGGCGGAGTGGGCTCGGGGCTCGGCTCGACCGTCGGCTCCGGCGTGGGGGTCGGCGTCGGCTCGGGGGCCTCCACGACCGGCGGGGCGGGCGGCGGCGGGGGCTTGGGCGCCGGCTTCGGCGGGGGAGTCGGCTCCGGCGGTACGACGGTGGCGACGGCCGGCGGCGAGGGTTCGGGCTTCGCGACCGGCTGCGGGTCCCCGGCGAGCGCCCACACCAGACCGGCGGTCGCGGCGACGGCCACGGCGGCCGCGAGGCCCGCCTTCGCGGGGGCGCCGAGCCCCTCGGCCGCCGCGGCTGAGGACGCCCCGGCCGAACCCGACGAGGCGCCGCCCGTCGCGGCGGCGGCCGCACCGGCCCCGGCCGCGCCCGCGGCCCCGCCGGCCACAACGCCCGCGGCCTTGAGGGAGAACCCGGCGGCGAACCAGCCGATGACGGCGACCGGCAGCAGCGCCGGGATCCCGGCGTTCACATGCTCCAGCTCACCGGCGGCGATCCGGCACTTGGCACACTCCTCCAGGTGCTTGCGCAGCCCGCGCTCGGCCCGCATCCGCAGGCCCCCGCGCGCGTAGGCGCCGAGCCGGTCGGCGTAGCGGGCGCAGTCGCCGCCCGCCGTGAGCGACTGGCTGACGTGCGCCTGGAGGTAGGCCTGCTTGAGGCCCTCGCGGGCCCTGCTGGCGAGCACGGCGGTCGCGTTGGCCGTCAGACCGAACAGCGGCGCGACCTCGCTCGGCGACTCCTCCTCGACGGTGGTGTGCCAGAGCACGGCCTGCCACCGCTCGGGCAGCGACCGGAACGCCTGCAGCGCCAGCGACTGTTCGGCCTCGTGCATCGCCAGGACGTCGGCACCGAGATCGAGGGTGTCCTGGTCGGAGACCTCGGAGGTGCGGGCGGCCTGTGCCGCGAAGACCGCGAAGTCCTCGACCAGATGCTCCCGCTTCTGGGTCCGGGTCCAGTTCGCCGCCACCCGGCGGACGGTGGTCAGCAGATAGGCCCGGACGGCCTGTTCGGGCCCCGCCCCGCCCCGTACGGCCTGGAGCGTGCGGGCGAACACCTCGGCCGTCAGGTCGTCGGCGGTGTGCGCGTCGCGGCAGCACGTCCTGGCGTAGCGGCGCACGGCGTCGGAGTGGCGGCGGAACAGCTCTTCGTACGCGCTGTCGTCGCCGTCCCGCATCAGCTGGATGAGATCGGCGTCGGAGGGCGGCAGTTCGACCGGCGGCGGAAGAACGCCGTCGTACGCGTCGGACCCGTCGGGGACCGGCGCCGGGACCCCGTGTTCACGCTGCTGCGGCACGCTCGGCTCGGCGGCCCCGACGGAAGCACCAGGGAGGCCTACGGCTGCCGAACCCGGCGCCGCAGAGGAGCCCGCCGCCACGCCCGAGGAGCCCGCCGCCACGCCCGAGGAGCCCGTCGCCACGCCCGAGGAGCCCGTCGCCACGCCCGAGGAGCCGCTCGGCACGCCCGAGGAGCCCGTCGCCACGCCCGAGGAGCCGCTCGGCACGCCCGAGGAGCCCGTCGCCACGCCCGAGGAGCCGCTCGGCACGCCGGAAGAGCCCGCCGCCACGCCGGAAGAGCCCGCCGCCACGCCCGAGGAACCTCCGGGCCCGCCCTGGTTCGGCACCTGCCGTCCGGACTGCTGGGAGGGAACGCCTCCGGTCTCCGTGGTGCCGCTCTTGCCCAGCGGCTCGTCCCGACCGTCACCGCTCATCGCGGAAGCCCCCGTCCGCACGCCCAGACCCGAACACCGGCCAAGAGTGCCACAGAGCGACGGCGCGCTGAACCTGCGCGTCCACTTACCACTCGTCCGGGGCGACTTCCTGTATCCGGGCGTAACCGCTCACCCGTTCGTGTCACGCTCGACGGTCCGCCCGGACCAGTCACCACACGGAGACGACCACCCCTCCCGCCACCGGGAGCCGACGCGAACTACCGCGAACGCAGACCCTCCAGGAGGATGTCGAGGAGCCGTGCCGAGGCCGCGGCCTGCTGAGCCGCGTCCGGCAGCGCCGGCGCCGCCGTGGCTATGACGAGCAGAACGTCCGCCACCGTCACGTCCGTTCGCAGCTCACCCGCCGCACGGGCGCGGTCCACGAGCCGACCGACGACCTCCAGGAGCTCCGTCGTCCCGGCGCCGTCCTGCTCGCTCACCTGCACGGCGCGCGGCGCGACCACCCGCGGCTCGCCTTGGTCCGCGAAACCGCGCTGGTGCGGCACCCGCGCCCCGTCGCCCGGGGCCTGCGCCGGTAGCAGCAACTCGTCCGCGTCCACGCCCACCCGCAGGATCTGCGGCGGCAGCAGCCGCCCCGCACCCGAGGCCACCGACGTCCGCAGGAACCGGGAGAGCGCCGACCACGGCTCCTCCTCCTGCCCGAGGGCCGTGCGGGCCTGCTCGGTCAGCCGCGAGGTCTCCTCCTCGGCTATCCGGCGCACCAGCACGTCCTTGCTCGGGAAGCGGCGGTAGACCGTGCCCACGCCGACCCGGGCGCGTCGCGCCACGTCCTCCATCGGCGCCCCGTAACCGAGTTCGCCGAAAACCTCACGCGCCGCGCGCAGCACGTGCTCCAGATTGCGCTGCGCGTCCACGCGCAGCGGCGCCGACCGGCCGACCGCCGTGGACGATCCCGTAGCCGTGCCCGTACTCATACCCGTACCGCGTCCGTCGAGCGAGCCGTCCGTCGTCCCGACGACAGCCTGCCACCGCGAATCCTGCATGTGCATAAGCGTTCCCCCGCTCATGATGTCTCCCCCCGGAGACTTCCCCGCTTTGACACGGGGCCCTCGGACCTCCGCAGCGCTCTGGTCCGTGCGCTGCGATCCGATGCCCCGACGAGATACGAACATAGTTGAGTCGAGGTCAATTCAGAAGGGGGAGTTCCGCACGGTGCGCCCCCCGATCGGAGCAAGGGCCTGAACTCTCCCGATTCCGGCCCCCCACACTACCCCCCACGCCCGGCCTGACCTGCGCACTTCCCCCTGTACCCACCCTGTGCGCCACCCCGCGCCCCCGCGCACCTCCGGTCACACAATTTGCCGGGGCTGTGGACAAACCCCGGACGGCGTTGCGTCATGGGACAGTGACCGAACCTGTGCGCATTCTCGTTGTCGGCGGTGGCTACGTCGGGATGTACACCGCGCTGCGCCTCCAGCGGCAGCTCAAGGCCGAGCTCAGAACCGGTTCCGTCGAGATCGTGGTGGTCACGCCCGAGCCGTACATGACGTACCAGCCGTTCCTGCCCGAGGCCGCCGCCGGTTCGATCTCCCCGCGCCACGTCGTCGTCCCGCTCCGCCGTGTCCTGGACAAGTGCCGGATCACCATCGGCGAGGTCCACGCCGTCGACCACGCCAAGCGGACGGCGACGCTCTCCACCCTCGCCACCGAGGAGGAGGGCACCGGCCACGTCCAGATCACCTACGACGAACTGGTCATCGCACCCGGCTCGATCTCCCGCACCCTCCCCGTCCCCGGTCTCGCCGACTACGCCATCGGCTTCAAGACCGTCGAGGAGGCGATCGGACTGCGCAACCACGTCATCGAGCAGATGGACATCGCCTCCTCCACCCGCGACCCGGGCCTGCGCGACGCCGCCCTCACCTTCGTCTTCGTCGGAGGCGGCTACGCGGGCGTGGAGGCGCTCGCCGAGCTGGAGGACATGGCCCGCTACACGGCGCGGTACTACCACAACATCAAGCCGGAGGACCTGAAGTGGGTCCTGGTCGAGGCCGCGGACCGCATCCTGCCTGAGGTCGGCGAGAAGATGGGCAAGTACGCGATCCGCGAGCTGCGCGGCCGTAACATCGACGTCCGGCTGGGCACCCGCCTCGACTCCTGCGAGGACCGCGTCGCCGTCCTCAGCGACGGCAGCCGCTTCCCCACCCGGACCGTCGTCTGGACCGCGGGCGTGAAGCCCGCGCCGGTCCTCGCTCGCACCGACCTGCCGCTCGACGCACGCGGCCGGCTCACGTGCACGGCCCGGCTGACCGTCGACGGCGTCGAACACGCCTGGGCGGCCGGAGACGCCGCGGCCGTCCCCGACCTGTCGGCGGAGGAGCCCGGCAAGGAGTGCGCGCCGAACGCACAGCACGCCGTACGCCAGACCAAGGTGCTGGCCGAGAACGTCGCCGCCTCCCTGCGCGGACAGCCGCTCAAGGAGTACGCCCACAAGTACGCGGGCTCGGTCGCCTCCCTCGGCCTCCACAAGGGTGTGGCCCACGTCTACGGACGCAAACTGAAGGGCTACCCCGCCTGGTTCATGCACCGCGCCTACCACCTCAGCCGCGTCCCGACCTTCAACCGGAAGGCCCGTGTCCTGGCAGAGTGGACCCTTTCCGGCCTGTTCAAGCGGGAGATCGTCTCGCTCGGCTCGCTGGAACACCCGCGCGCCGAATTCGAACTCGCCGCCGCGCCCCCGCCCCCCAAGAACGGCCCGAAGCCCGGCTGACACCGATGTCAGTGCGGTCGGTCACACTGGACGTGTGACCATAGGTGGGCTCACACCTGCACAGAGTGACTCAGCACGGCCAACAGACCACGAGGCATACAGATCCGTGAACTTCACCCGTTGGAGCGCCCGACTCCCCGGCACGCAGCGCCGTACGGCGGCGCGGGGGACCGAAGGCTCCGTGCCCGCGGCCCGCGGGGAGTACGAGCAGCAGCCTGAGCCCCTCCCCGACGAGGTCCCCGCCCTGGAGGACTTCTCCGCGCGGGAGATCATCGGCCGCCTTCCCGGCCTCGTCGCGCTCGCGTACGGCCCCGAGCACCGCATCGCCTACGTCAACGACGCCTACGCCGCCGCCTTCGGCCCCCGGCCCGCCGGGGCCACCGTCGCCGACGCCTGCCCCGAGGCCCACGAGCTGGGCCTGCTGCCGCTCATGGACCAGGTCCTGCGCAGCGGCAAGCCCCGGACGGTCAAGTCCCGCAAGACCCAGGACGGCGGCTCGTACACGGTCACCTGCCTGCCGGTGGAGTCCCCGCGCTTCGAGGGCGGCGGCGTCCTCGTGCACGCGGCCGACGTCACCGACCACGCCGAGGCCGCCGAGCGGCTGCGGGCCAGCGAGCGCCGGCACCGCGAGACCGCCGTCACCCTCCAGCGCTCCCTGCTCCCGCAGGAGCTGGAGCAGCCCGACGACCTGCGGATCGCCGCCACGTACCAGCCCGGCGGCACGGACGCGGCCGTCGGCGGCGACTGGTACGACGTCATCACCCTCGGAGCAGGACGCACCGCCCTGGTCATCGGGGACGTCATGGGCCGCGGGGTGCGCGCCGCCGCCGTCATGGGCCAGCTCCGCACCGCCGTCCGGGCCTACGCCCGGCTCGACCTGCCCCCGCACGAAGTGCTCCAGCTGCTCGACGGTCTCGCCGCCGAGATCGACGCCAGCCAGATCGCCACCTGCGTCTACGCGGTCCACGACCCCAACGAGGGCAAGCTCGTCTACGCCTCCGCGGGCCACCTCCCGATCCTCGTCAGGGACGAGGACGGTTCCGTCCGCCGCGCCGAGGATCCCACCGGCCCGCCGCTGGGCACCGGAGGCTGGCTCCACACCTCCGGCGCGATCGCCCTGCCGCCCGGCTCCACCGCCGTCCTCTATACGGACGGTCTGGTCGAACGCCGGCGCGAGGACATCGACGAGGGAGTCGCCGCCCTGGAACGCGCGCTGTCCGGTGCCCTCGGCACCCCTCAGGTCGTCTGCGACCGGCTGCTGCGCTCGCTCGGCGTCACCGCCGAGCACGACGACGACGTCGCCGTCCTGGTCGTCCAGCACCCGTCCCGCAGGGGAGCGGACGCGGAGCTCTTCCACAACGCGGCCCTGGAGCTGCTCGGCGGAGTGGAGGCGGCCCCACGCGCGCGTGCCTTCGCCTCGGGCGTCCTCTCCAGCTGGCGCTTCCCGGTCGAGCTGCGCGACCTCGGGGTCCTCGCCACCAGCGAGCTGGTGGCGAACTCCCTCAAGCACGGCACCCCGCCGATGCGCCTGCGGCTGCGCCGTACGGACCGGCGCCTGATCATCGAGGTCACGGACGGCGACGACCACCTGCCGCGCCGCCGCAGGGCGGAGACGGAGGACGAGGCGGGCCGCGGGATCTCGATCATCGCGACGATCGCCTCGTCCTGGGGAAGCCGCCGTACGCCGGGAGGCGGCAAGGCGGTCTGGTGCGAGTTCGCCCTGCCCGACAGGGCCTAGGGCGTGTTTCGAAAGTCCCGTCTGGCCGGGGGCGCCTGACACGCACTCCCCCGTGGCCCTTCGGGCACGGGAGGTGCCCCCACGCCGCGTTGTCGGTCGTCGGCGCAGCCCGCTGCGCTCTCCTTCCTCCGCCTTGCGATCGCACGCACCAGACGCCCCCGGCCCCGCCCTTCGGGCGGACGACGCTACTTTCGAAACACGCCCTAGGCGGGGACGCTCTCCTTCTCGGGCACGTGCTGGGCCACGACGCGCGAGGTGCGGGCGGCGAGCGCCGGGTGGTCCTGCACCGGCGTGAGCTGCCTGCCCAGCCGCAGCGCCAGGAACGTGATCCCGAGCGAGAAGAGCACGAAGGTCACGATGTACGGACCGTGCAGCGCGGCCCCCATGGGCCCGCCCACGGCCGGACCGACGGCCAGCGCGAGCTGCTTGACCAGCGCGAACGCCGAGTTGTACTGACCGACCATGGACTCCGGAGCGAGGTCCGCGACCAGCGGTGCCACGGTCGGGGACAGCATCGCCTCGCCGAGCCCGAAGAGGGCGTACGTGGAGACGAAGGCGGCGGTCGCCATCGCCTGGCTGCCGTTGCCGAGCCCCGCGTACCCGGCGATCACCCACGCCACGGCCCAGATCAGACCGACGGCCGCGATCACCCGGGACCGGCGGCGGCGCTCGACGAACCGCAGCACCACGAACTGGGCGACGACGATGACGGCCGTGTTGGCGGCCAGAGCGATGCCGAGCGTGGACGGCTGGATGCCGGCGGCCTCGGTGCCGTACGCCGCGAGACCCGACTCGAACTGCCCGTAGCAGGCGAAGAACAGCACGAAGCCCAGGACGCACAGCTGCACCATGGCCTTGTGCCCGAGCAGCGCCCGGACGCCGCCGCCCTTGGAAGCCGGCCGCGCGCCCTGCAGCGCGGGGGAGCCGGGCATCCGGACGGTCAGCACGATCCCGGCGAGCACGAGGAACATCGCCGACTCGATGGAGAAGAGAAGAAGGAAGCTGCCCGGCCGGCTCTCGTCGACGAGCTGGCCGCCGATCAGGCCACCGACACCGAGTCCGAGGTTCTGCAGGAAGAACTGCATGGCGAAGGACCGGGTCCGGGTGGCGGGGTCGGAGCACCAGACGATCATCGTCGCGAGCGCCGGCTGCATCACGGCCGTACCGGCACCGAGCAGTGCGGCGGAGCCGACGACGGCGCCCACGCTGCCGGAAAGGCCCATGCCCAGGGCGCCGAGGGACGCGAGGACGGCGGCGACGAGGAGTACGGGGACGGGGCCGCGGCGGTCGATGGCGCGTCCGCTGAACGGCAGGACGACGAGTGCGGCCATGGCGAAGACGGCGAGCACGATGCCCGCCGTGGTCGCGCCCAGGTCCCGCACCTGAGCCACGTACACATAAAGGTACGGAACGGTGAAGCCGAGTCCGAACGCGCTCAGCGCGCTGCCTGCCTGGATCCGGCGCATCGCTGCACCCATCGCCTTGGTCACACTCACCCACTTCGATCGAGGGCTTCATCCCTGAAGCCCTGAAGCCTGAAGACTTCAACAGTAAAATTAGATCCTTAACAATACACATGGAAGGACTTCAACGCCAACGGCGACCGTGGGATACTCCCCGCATGTCCGACAACCCCGAGCAGTCCGGCCCGCGGCCCCCGCAGGAGCCGACCCTCGACGAACAGATCGCGGCCTATCAGCGCGAGTACCGCGACCTGGACCCCCAGGTCGAGAAGGTGGTCTCCGCGCTTGGCAGGCTGAACCGCCGGATGAACGTGGCCTACGGCCGCCAGCTCGCCGACCTGGGCATCAGCAACGCCGAGTGGGAGGTCCTCAAGACCCTCGTCCTCGCCGGCGACCCCTATCGCCTGGGCCCGGGCGAGCTTGCCAAGCGTCTCGGCCTCACCCCGGCGGCGATGACCCATCGCATCGACCGCATGGCGGGCGAGGGCCTGGTCACCCGCGACCGCGACGAGACCAACCGCGTCCGGGTGATCGTGGAACTGACCGACGAGGGCCGCTCGAAGTGGCTCGAGGCGATGCGCATGGCGACCGACTTCGAGGAGGAGCTCCTCCAGGACCTGACGGTCGAGGAGCGCACCGGCCTCGGCGACATGCTGATCACCCTGCTCCGCAGGGTCGAGCACACCCAGCCGGACGCGGGCGGCCGGCTCAAGGACCTCGACTGAGAGCTCCTGCGACGGCCTGTCGGCGCGTACGCGGAGGTCACACGACCGGGGGTTGACACGCCCCCGCCGTATCCGTAGTGTTCTCCGAGTTGTCACGGGGCCGGAACGGTTCTGCGACAGCCACTCCCGCCGCTGATGCGGCACCTCTACTCAGCACGATCTCCCAGCCGGGACGAATTTCGGCATGCCGAAATTCATTTCGAATGGCTCGATTATG
Organism: Streptomyces sp. Je 1-79; assembly: GCF_025195125.1. Lineage (GTDB taxonomy): Bacteria > Actinomycetota > Actinomycetes > Streptomycetales > Streptomycetaceae > Streptomyces. The sequence continues at coordinate 445 of NZ_JAMGSL010000017.1, read as the reverse complement.
AGCCGCCCGGGAAATCCGCTAGAGTTTGAGCGTCGGAACGGCCCAACAGCCGCGAAGACAAATCCCGCTGACTGGGAATCAGGCCCGAAAGGATCTGATAGAGTCGGAAACGCAGGAAGGCCGAAACGGGAAACCGAAGAAGCCGGAAAGCGCCGAGGAAATCGGATCGGAAAGATCTGATAGAGTCGGAAACGCAAGACCGAAGGGAAGCCCGGAGGAAAGCCCGAGAGGGTGAGTACAAAGGAAGCGTCCGTTCCTTGAGAACTCAACAGCGTGCCAAAAATCAACGCCAGATTAGTTGATACCCCGTCCATCTTCGGATGGTCGAGGTTCCTTTGAAAAAGTCCACCCTTCGGGGTGGCACACAGCGAGGACGCTGTGAACGACCGGTCCTATTCCGACCGATCGTTCCGCTCTCGTGGTGTTCAGCCGGATTACCGGCAAA
>NZ_JAMGSL010000016.1 GCF_025195125.1 Streptomyces sp. Je 1-79 | reverse complement strand
CCTAGGCCACCGGGCCTACGTCGCGGCCCCGGGCATCCCCGCCCTTCGTCCGATGCGGCACCGGGCGGGCACGCCTAGCGTCGTGGCCATGCGGATCGGAATTCTCGGTACAGGACATGTGGGACGGGCGCTCGCGGCGGGCTGGGCCCGCGCGGGCCACGACATCGTCCTCGGGTCGCGACGACCCGAGGACACGGAACTCCTCACGGAACTGAAGGAGCTGCTGGAGGCGGGGGTACGGGTCGGTGATCCGGCCACGGCGACGGCACACGCGGAGGTGCTGGTGAACGCCACGCCGGGGGCGGCGTCGATACCCCTGCTCGAATCGGTCGGCGCGCACGCGCTGGAAGGGAAGGTGCTGCTGGACGTCGCCGTCGGCTTCCAGGAGGACCACACGCTCACCCACCCGCTGGTCAGCCTCGGGGAGGAGATCCAGCAGGCGTTCCCCCGTACACCGGTGGTCAAGACGCTCTGCACGGTCGACAGCGTCGTGATGGTCGCACCGCAGTCGCTGGAGGGGCCGAGCACGATCTTCCTCTCCGGCGACGACGCCGACGCCAAGCGGACGGTCGCCGGACTGCTCACCGACCTGGGCTGGCCCCAGGAGTCCCTGCTCGACCTCGGCGGCATCGGAACGGCGCGCGGCCAGGAGCACTTCGCGCTGCTCTTCATCGGCATCGCCCTGGCGACCGACTCGTTCACCTTCGGAATCCGAGTGGTTCCGCGGGCCGGCGCCTAGGCGGGCGCTGAGGAACATCGGAACGAAGACCGGCGCTCGGGATCTGGCGGTCCTGGTGGGCGGCTGACGGTGCGTCGGCTCCGGGGCGGGGCTGGTCTGACGTCGTCCCGCCCACCGTCGTACCGCTGGCGGATCACAGCCCCTTTCTCGTGTTCGCCAGGCCGGTCCCTTGACACCGTGGCGCCTGTTGTGGCTGGTCAGGGCGGTGAAAGCGCCGTTCTGACCCTCGGTCATAGTGGGCGCCATGGACTATGACGTAGTGGTGGCCGGAGGCGGCCCGGTCGGGCTGATGCTGGCCTGCGAGCTCCGGCTCGGAGGCGCGCGGGTGGCCGTCCTGGAGCGCCTCACCGAAGTGGACCGGACGATCAAGGGCGGGGCGATCACCACGCCAAGCGCCGAGGCGCTCTACCGCCGGGGCATGCTGTCCGCGCTGGCCGAGGTGCAGCGGCAGGCGCTGGACCGCTTCCGAGCGTTCATGCGCGAGCGGAACGGCGGGGACGGAGGCGGGGCCGAGGGCCAAGGGCTCGGGTTCGTCGGGCACTTCGCCGGGATCATGCTCCGCGCCGACCTGGTCGACCGTACGGACCCGGGCCTCGGCGACGCCGGCCCCGCCGCCGAGATCAGCCTCGTGGCGCAGCAGGACATCGAGCGGCTGCTCGGCGAGCGGGCGGACGAGCTCGGCGTCGACGTGCGCCGCGGAGGGGAACTGACCGGCTTCGACGCGGACGAAGAGGCCGTCACCGTGCGGACGAGCAGCGGGGCGATACGCGCCGGCTGGCTCGTGGGGTGCGACGGCGGCCGCAGTACGGTCCGTAAGCTCGCGGGATTCGCATTCCCCGGTACGGACCCGGAGATCACCTGTCACCAGGCGGTCGTGGAGATGACCGGAGCCGAGGACCTGACGGTCGGCTGGGCCGCCACGGACACCGGGGTCTACGCCCACGGGCCGATGCCGGGCCGCATCGTCACCGTGGAGTTCGACGGCCCGCCGGCCGACCGGGACGCGCCGGTCACCACCGAGGACCTCCAGGCGAGGCTGCGCCGCGTCTCCGGCGTGGACGTCACGATCACCGGGGTGCGGACCGCGACCCGCTTCACCGACCACGCCCGCCAGGTCACCGAGTACCGCAAGGGCCGTGTGCTGCTGGCGGGCGACGCGGCGCACGTGCACTCCGCGTTCGGCAGCCAGGGACTGAGCCTGGGTATCGGGGACGCGATGAACCTCGGCTGGAAGCTCGCCGCGGTGATCGGCGGCCAGGCACCGGAAGGGCTGCTGGACACCTACACCGCCGAACGGCACCCGGTCGGCGCGGAGATCCTCGACTGGACCCGCTCCCAGGTCGCGGCCATGCGCCCGGACCCGCAGTCCCGGGCCCTGCGCGAGATCGTCAGCGACCTGGCGGAGACGGTCACGGGCACCACCTACCTCACCGCGCGGCTCAACGGCGCCGGGGTGCGCTACGACATGCCGGGCGAGCACCCCCTGACCGGCCGCACCGCCCCGGACCTCGAACTCGCCGACGGCAGCCGCCTCGCGGACCACCTCCACGGCGGCCGGGCGCTCCTGCTCGACCTCACCGACGACCCGGAGCTCCGGGCCCTCACCGCCGGGTACGCCGGCCGCGTCGACACCCTGACGGCCGGCTGCCCGTCCCGCCCGAAACTGGCGGCGGTCCTCGTCCGTCCGGACGGCTTCACGGCCTGGGCGGCCGACTCGGGGGCACAGGCGCCCACGTCGACGGCCGGGCTGGCGGAGGCGCTGGAGGAGTGGTTCGGAGTGCCAGAGGGTGCGGTGACGCCGGGCTGATCGCCGGGACAGCCCCGGCGGCAACGGTCACCCGCACCGAGGACTAGGCCCTGGCGAGCCGGGCCTTGATCGCCGGCCAGTCCGGGTCCATGGGGGCGTAGGTGGCGGTCGCCGTGGCCACGTCCTTGTAGCCGCTGGACGTGGCCACGCACACCACCGGGCCGTCGGGCTCCCGGCCCCCGTGGGCGCGGAATCCGGCGAGCCCGGCGGTGGCGGACAGCTCCTGCCAGAGTCCCTGGGACGCCAACTCGGCCTGTGCCGCGTTCATTTGTTGGTCCGTCACCTTCAGCGCGCGGCCGCCGGTGTCACGCAGGGCCACGACGCCGCGGTAGCCGCTGATCTCGCAGTCGATGGCGTACGCGGCCGTCGGACCGACCTCGACCCGGGCGGCGGGCCGGCCGGTGCGAACGGCTTCGGCGAGCGCTCCCGCGGCGGTGGGTTCGCAGGAGTGCACGCGCGGGACGGTGTCGGTCAGGCCGAGCCGGGCCAGTTCCCGGAAGCCCTTGGCCACGCCGAAGAGCAACTCCCCGTACCCCGTGGGGAGATAGACGGCTGCGGGGGCGCGGCCGAGGTCGAGGAAGATCTCGTACGCGATGGTCTTGTAGCCCTCCGGACCGAACGGGTGCCCGGTGTGCGCCGTGTCGGTGAGGCTGCTCACCGTCTGGAATCCGAGTTCGTCGACGATCCGGCGCATCAGCGGGCGGACGGAGTCGAGCGGGACGGTCAGGACCGTCGCGCCATAGGCGCGCAGGTGGGAGGCGACGGCCGGCGGGGCGAACGGCGAGGTGAAGACGGCGCACGGAAGCCCGGCGCGCGCGGCGTACGCGGCGGCGGCAGCACCGTGGTTGCCGGAGGAGGACACGACGACACCGCGCGCGCCGGACGCCTTGGCGGCGCTCACGGCCACGCGGTTGAGACGGTCCTTGTGGCTCCAGGTGGGGTTGCGCGACTCGTCCTTGACGTACACCCCGTCCGCGAGGGCGACGAGGGGCGTGTTGCCCTCGCCGAGCCCGGGCGCGGCCAGCGGCGGCAGGAGCGGGGCCCAGCGCTCCAGGCCGTGGGCGGCGGGACGCGCGAACAGGTCCGCGGGGACCCGGTCGTAGTCGTAGTCGATGTCCAGCGGGTACGCGACCTCGTCGGTGGAGGTCACCGGGCAGCCGGTCGTGAGCGGCGGCCAGAGGGGGTGGCGGACGTCGGGGTCGGCGAGGGAACGCTGGACGGTGGCGAGCGACGACGTCATGGAGTGGTTCATCCCATCCTGCGCTGGAGCGCGGCCAGCGCGCCGGCCCTGCGGCCCGGGACGCGGCGGCGCAGCGCGACCAGGGCCGGGCCGAGCGCGCGGGCGCGGGCGGGGTCCGCGATCCGCTCCCACTGGTGGTGGGCGCGGTCCACGGCGCCTTCGACGTCGGGGTCCTGGGGCCCCTGGCTCAGGCCGAGCCTGGTCTGCGCCGCGCCGATCCACAACTCGCAGCTTCGGGCGGGCTCCCCGGCCAGCCGTGCGAGGTCGGCCCGGACCTCCATCCAGTGCACGGCCTCCCGCGACCTGGGCCCGTGCCGCCGCAGCGCCTCCTGCTCCCAGGCCACGGCAACCGCCACCGCCTCCCCGTGCCGCCCCGCACGCGCGGCGGCGAGGATCGCGGGGTGGGGGTCGGGGTCGTGACCGGCCGTCCAGTCCGCCGCCCGCGGCGGGGCGACATCCGGAACTCCGGGGGCTCCCGCGTACGCGCCCGTCTGTACGGGTCCACCCGCCGGGAGCGGCGGAGCCACGGCGAGCCACGGCGCGCCGCCTCCCACAGGCGACACGGGGGGTGAGGGCAAGACGGTCGGTGCAGGTGTCACGATCGGTGAGGGCGTCACGGTCGGTGAGGACGTCACGGCCGCTACAGGCGCCACGGCCGCCGCGGACGACACGGTCAGTGAGGGCGTCACGGTCGGTGAGGACGTCACGGCCGCTACAGGCGCCACGACCGCCGCGGGCGGCACGACCGGGGCACGCGTCACGGCCGCTACAGGCGCCACGACCGACGCGGGCGACACGACCGATGCAGGCGCGACGCCCGTCTCCGTCGGCGGGCCGCCCGGTGCGGCCGGCACGCCCAGGGTCACGGGCACCCCCGCCTGCCCCGTCTGGGGAGTCAGGTACAGCGCGGGGCCCGGCTCCAGCGCCGAGGCCGCGTCCGCGTGGAGGTCGGGCAGCGGGGGCCGGGCGCCCGTGCGCCACACCGTGGCGAAGTGGCGGAGGTACTCCGGCTTCGTGGGCGCGCCGCGTCGCGGGGCCGGGACGACGCGCCCGTACAGCCGTACGCCCGGGCCCAGGGAGAGGAGGCCGGGCGCCGAACCGAGCCGCTCCCAGAGCTCCGCGTCGGCGGCCAGGTCGGTCACCACCGTCGTCGTCCCCGCCCGCCGTACGGCGAGTTCCCCCGCGAGCCAGTGCCACGGCAGACCCGTGTACCGCAGTGTCGTCGCCGTGCTGCGCGCCAGCGCCAGGTGCGGCAGGTGCTGCCGGCGGTCCAGTTGGAGCTGGCCCGCGAGGTAGACGGCCAGGGGGCCCGGGCTCGCCGCCGCCGCGCGCAGTCGCGTCAGGACGGCCTGCGGGTCCAGCGGGTCGGCCAGTTCGACGACCGTCGCCACCGGCGTGCCGGTCAGCGCGCCGGGCGGCACCGCCGCCAGCGCCGGCAGTACGGACGCCGCGTCCACCGCTCGCCCCCGCCCCGCCGGCGCCGCTGCCAGCAGCAACGCCGTCCCCACCGTGTCCACGTCGTCGTTCACCACACCAGCACCGTAACCTTCCCACCGGCTCTTTCCGTTACCACCCCGATGGCCGATAACCGGTGGGCCTTTGGCATATGTCAGAAGCACCACCGTATCGAGTGTTGCCAAATCCCTTACGGGCTGTCTTCGCCTGTGCAACAGTCATATCCGGGCCTCGTTCAACCGCTCGCCCGCGCCGCGCCTGTATCGGAGTACGACATGCCGTCCCCTCTCTACGCGGACCGTCCAGCCCAGCCGCCCGAGCCCGGCACCGTGGACGCACTGATCTCGCAGACCCGCCGTCTGCGCGTCGACGTGGACGCCGTACGCCGTGACGCCGATCTGGACGAGGACGATCCGAAGAACCGTTGGCAGCGCGCCCTGTGTGATCTGGCTGTCCATCAACTCGACGATCTGGGCGCCCACTTGGGCCAGCTCAAGGCCGGCATCCCGGACGAGCTCACGGCCGCTCCCACCGCCGACCTCGTCGAGGCGGACGCGGAGGCGGAGGCGGAAGCCACGTCCGACCCCGGTGCCGCCTACGGCGTCCCGGCCCCGCGCACCGGCTCCCTGCTCAGCCGCGTCGGCAGCGCCGAGTGGAATCTGCTGAACGACGAGGTCAGCTGGTCCGAGGAGCTGTACCAGATCTTCGGCCGGAACCCCGAGAGCGGCCCGATGTCGCTGGACGAGCTGCCGTCGATGGTCTTCGCCGAGGACCAGTCGGTGCTCCAGGGAATGGTGACGGACTGTCTGATCGACGGGAAGCCGATCGACGGCGAGTTCCGTATCGTCCGCACCGACGGCCGGGTCCGCACGCTCCACATGATGGGCGAGCCGGTCCTCGACTCCGACGGGTGCACGGCCTCCATGTGGGCCGTTCTCCGCGACGTCAGCGAGCTGCGCCGCACCGAGCGGGCGGTCCGCGAGTCCCGTGACAGCCTCCAGCGCCGTCGCCACATCGAGCGCACCGAGCGCCGGGTCGCCGTCGAGCTCCAGGAGGCCGTGCTGCCTCCGTGGCGCGGTTCCCTGCGGTTCGCCCACGGTGGACCGGGCGCTCCGCTCGACGTGGCGGGCCACTACCTGCCCGCCGCCTCGCCCGGACTGATCGGCGGCGACTGGTACGACGCGCTGGCCCTCCCCGACGGCGACGCGCTCCTGACGGTCGGCGACCTCACCGGGCACGGGGTCTCCGCGACCTCCTCCATGGCCATGCTCCTCGGCGCGCTGCGCGGCATGGCCGTGGCCGGAATCCGCCCCGGCGCCCTGATGGGCCACCTCAACCAGCTGCTCGAGTCCGCGGTGCAGCCGGCGCTCGGCAGCGCGATGTGCTGCCGCTACGATCCGGCCGGACAGACACTCACCTGGGCACAGGCCGGCCACCCCGCCCCGCTGCTCTTCCGCGACGGGACGGGGCACGCCCTGAAGCGGCCCGACGGTGTGCTCCTGGGAGCGACGACCGGGGCCGCTTACGAGGAGGCCGAGATCCGGCTGCTCCCCGGGGATCTGTTGGTCCTGCACACGGACGGGCTCACCCGCCGCGACGGCATGGACGACACGGGTACGCAGCGGTTGCTCGCCCTGGCTCCGCGGCTGGCCGGAGCGCGGGACGCGCAGGACTGCGTACGGTCGGTGGTGGAGGAGTTCGGTGAGGCACCGCGCGAGGACGACGCCTGCGTGATGGTGGTCCGGGTGGGTCACTAGGGTCCGCCGGGCCCGGGTCACCGGGTCCGCGCACCGCTCAGGAGGGCATGCCGGCACGAGTCGGCGTGCCCTTTCTCGTACGTTACGGGGGCGGCGCGGCCCGCCCTCAGATCCTGCCGGTCCTCGGCCTCTTCACCGCGGGCTCGGGCAGCGCGAGCGCGATCTCCTCACGCAGGTCCTCGATCTTGGCGTAGCCGGCGTACTGCCCGGTCAGCCGGTACATCTCGCGGAGCCGGTCCCAGGTGCGGAGGGAGGACGTCTCTCCCATGGAGACCAGGGCGAGCCGTGCGTACCGGTCGGCCTGCTCCGGGTCGTCGGCGATGAAGCAGGCCGAGGCGAGGGAGATGTAGTCGAAGAGCTTCGAACGGTTGTGACCGCTGCGGCGCAGCTCCAGGGCCAGCTTGGCGTGGCGTTGTGCGGGGACCGCGGCGGCGGGGTCGTGTTCGGCGAGGGTGCGGTACGCGAGGGCCTGCATGCCGTGCATGTCGGCGTCGTCGAAGTTCTGCATCCAGCTGGGCGGCGGCACGTCCGACCGGTCGGAGACGAACAGGTCCTCGGCCTCGCCGAGCGTACGGCGCATGGCCTGCCCCTTGCCCATGGAGGCCTGGGCCCAGGCCTCGATGGTGCGCAGCATCGCCTGCGTGCGCGGCAGAACCTCCTCGCCCGAGCCCGACTTGGCGAGCTTCATCAGGTCGAGGGCGTCGTCGGGCCGGCCCAGGTGGACCATCTGGCGGGCGGCGCGGGACAGGGCTTCCCCGGCACGCGGCCGGTCGCCGCCCTCCCGTGCCGCGTGGGCGGCGATGACGAAGTACTTCTGGGCGGTGGGCTCCAGGCCCACGTCGTGGGACATCCAGCCCGCCAGGACGGCGAGGTTGGCCGCGACGCCCCACAGACGCCGCTGGAGGTGGTCGGGGTGGTGGTAGGCGAGCATGCCTCCCACCTCGTTCAACTGCCCCACCACTGCCTTGCGTTGGAGACCGCCGCCGCGGGAGGCGTCCCAGGCGCGGAACACCTCCACCGAGCGCTCCAGTGCTTCGATCTCCTCCGACCCGATGGGGGCGGCCTCGTAGCGGTCGAACCCGGCGGGGTCGGCGTGGAGGGGATCGTTCGCGCGGGGGGCCTGCGCGGCGGCGCGTGCGGGGTCGGTGTGGAGCCAGTCGTGCATGGCGCTGGTCAGTGCGGAGCCGGCCGCGAGCACGGCGCCCGCGCCCATCAGGCCGCGTCGGTTGAGCATGAGGTCCATTCCCGTGAATTCGGTGAGGACCGCTGCCGTACGCTCGGGCGCCCAGGGCAGCCCGTCAGGGTTGTCGTCGTTCCTGACGTTCTGCCTTTTCCCGGCACGCCCGTGTCGTACGAACCCGAGGTCCTCGATGGTCACGACACGGCCGAGTCGCTCGGTGAACAGTGCAGCCAGCACCCGGGGCACAGGGTCGCGCGGGGTCTCCCCCATGTCGATCCATCGCCTCACCCGTGAGGTGTCGGTCGACAGTTGCGGATGGCCCATGGCCGCCGCCTGCCGGTTGACGAGCCTCGCGAGCTCTCCCTTGGACCAGCCGGCGAGGCCGAAGAGGTCTGCCAGGCGGGTGTTGGTCTGTCCGGTCACGTCTAAGCCCCCAGGTTCTCGGCTGAGTTGACAGTAACCCCCTGTCATAGGGCTGGCGACTATTCGCCAGGCTTCGCCAGGGTGCGCCCGATGTTCCGCCACCCGCGCCCGGGTGTCAGGTAGGAAAGCGCCACCCCGCCCCGGCAACCGGCCCACATTCCCCAGGGTGCGGCCCGGAGGTCGGGCGGGGCGACGCACGCAACTCGTCGGCACACGAAGGGATCTGTCTCCTCCATGTACACAGCATCGTCCTCCGTGTCCGCCCCGCCCCGGCCCCAGCACCGTTCCGTACCGGTCGGCAGCGGACCGTATCTCGCACCCGTCGCTCCGGCGAGCCGGGCGAGGCGATGGGCGGGCAGTGCCGCTCAGCCGCTCAGCGGAAGGATCGACCTGTCCGGCCCCCAGGGGGCCCAGGTACGGATGGCCATCGCCTCCGTCCACCGGATCTGCCCGGAGTTCAACCCCGTGCAGGTCCTGCGGCGCAGCGGGCGTTCCGTACTCATCGTCGGCACGACCGGGCGGACCACGGCGGTCGCGAAGTGTTTACTGGACCACTCCCCCGCGTGGGTCGAGCGGTTCCAGCACGAAATAGCGGCCTACCGCTCCTTCGTCCGCCACCGTCCTCCGGTACGCGCGCCGCGGCTGATCGCCGCGGACCCGGAGAACGGCACGCTGGTGATCGAGCGGATGCCGGGACGGGCGGCGGCGCTGACCCGCCACCCGGTGGACGCCCCGCCCCGCACGGACCTGCGCGCCGCGCTCGGCGCGATCGCCCGGCTGAACGCCTGGCGGCCGCCGGCCGGTACCTTCGACGCCCCGCTGGACTATCCGTCACGGATCGCGCGCTACCACGAGCTCGGTCTCTTCACCGACCGCGACCGTGACGACCTGCAGAAGCTGCTGCACGGGCTGGCGCACGCCGGCGGCCGCCAGGGCATGGGCCAGTTCTGTCACGGCGACGCCCTGCTCTCGAACATCCTGCTCTCCCCCACGGGGCCGGTCCTGGTCGACTGGGAGCACGCGGGCTGGTACCTGCCCGGCTACGACCTGGCGACGCTGTGGTCGGTGCTCGGTGACGCGCCGATGGCCCGCCGTCAGATCAGCCAGCTGGCGCAGCAGGCGGGTCCGGCGTCCCGGGACGCCTTCCTGGTGAACCTGATGATCGTGCTGACCCGGGAGATCCGTACGTACGAGACGGCGGTGCAGCGCACCATCAAGGAGGCCCCGCCCGCCGGTTCGGTCCCCGTCCCCTCCGGCGCGGTCTCGCCCGGGGAGGAACAGCGGCGGCTGCTGCGGCGGCTGCACGACGACTGCGCCATGGCCCGACGGGCCGTGCGCGCCGCGGTCGGGACGCGCTGAGCCGCGCCGACCGCTCCACGGGGGTGACACGCCGTGCGCCCGGTGCCGACACACCGGGTGCACGGCGTTCCGCCGTCCGGCACAGCCCCCATTGGTCCACTCCACTGACGCGCCGCAGGCCCGCGCGCCGTCGCCGCGAAACTCCGTGACACAGCCTCTGACATGGGAAATCCCGTGGTGCACGGGGTGATTGACGGATCGTCGGTGAGCCGATACCCCTGTACGGGTCCGGCCCCGCACGCCCCCTCATCACCCCTGGTACCTGGAGGCTGCCTTGCACCGTTCCGCGCCGCGCAGACGGGTTCCCCGAGCGGTGGGCGCCGTGGCGTCCGCCGCACTGCTCCTCCCGCTCCTCTCGGCCGCTCCGCCGGCCACGGCCGGGCCGCCGATGGAGACGGGCTCGCTCCAGCGGCAGTTCGCGGCGGCCGCCGAGCGCCAGGGCGTGCCGCAGAGCGTGCTGCTCGCGGTGTCGTACCTCCAGTCGCGGTGGGACGCGCACGGCGGGGCCCCCAGCGTGACCGGCGGCTACGGCCCGATGCACCTCACGGACGCGGTGACCGCCCTGGCCGAGGCCCCGCACCACTCGCACGGCGCGGAGGACGCGCGGGGCGACGGTTCGCGGGCGCCGCGCCACGGTGCCGGGTCCGAGACCGCGCCACCCACGGCGGCGCGGCTTCCGGAGCGGCTCAGGACGCTCGACCGGGCCGCCGCGCTGACCGGGATCCCGGCACAGCGTCTGCGCAGCAGCACGGCGGCGAACATCGAGGGCGGGGCGGCGCTGCTCGCCGAAGCCCAGCGCGCTTCGGGCCGGCCGCTGAGCGCCGACCCGGCCGACTGGTTCGGCGCTGTGGCGCGCTACTCGGGTGCCGACGACACGGCGACCGCGACGACGTACGCGAACGACGTGTTCGACGTGATCCGTGCCGGTGAGTCCCGGCGGACCGACAGCGGGCAGGTGGTGACGCTCCCGGCCGACGCGGATCTCGTGCCCGCGACCGGGCAGGTGGAGTCGCTGGGGCTGCGCACGGCGGACGCGGGGTGGACCGAGTGCCCGAGGACCGTGGCCTGCGAGTGGATCCCGGCGCCGTACGAGGAGTTCGGTGACGGCGACTACGGCAACCACGACAAGGGCGACCGGCCCTCGTCCCAGTCCATCGACTACATCGTCGTCCATGACACCGAGGCGACCTGGGACGTCACGCTCCAGCTGGTGCAGGACCCGACGTACGTGTCGTGGCAGTACTCGCTGCGCTCCTCGGACGGGCACATCGCCCAGCATCTGCCGCTGAAGGACGTCGGCTGGCACGCGGGCAACTGGTTCGTGAACGCCAAGTCGGTCGGGCTCGAGCACGAGGGCTTCCTGACGGCGCCGGACTCCTGGTACACGGAGGCGATGTACCGCACCTCGGCGCGTCTGGTGCGGTACCTGGCGCAGCGCTACGACATCCCTCTCGACCGGCAGCACATCCTCGGGCACGACACCGTGCCGGGGACGGTCACGTCGACGATCCCGGGGATGCACACGGACCCGGGTCCCTACTGGGACTGGGCGCACTACTTCCGGCTGCTCGGCCGGCCGTTCACGGCGAGCGCGGGCCCGAACGCGGGCGTGGTGACGATCCGTCCGGAGTACAGCGCGCACCAGCCGGTCTACACGGGGTGCGTGAAGGCGGGAGAGGCGTGCGCCCCGCACGGCAGCGGCGCGGTCCGGCTCCACACGGCGCCGGGCGCGGACGCCCCGCTGGTGAGGGACGTCGGGCTGCGGCCGGGCGGTCAGGACTCGACGACCGGGGTCAACGACACCGGGGCGCGGGCCTCGACGGGCCAGCAGTACGCGGTGGCCGAGCGGCGGGGCGACTGGACGGCGATCTGGTACCTGGGCCAGAAGGCGTGGTTCCACAACCCGAAGGAGCGGCGCACGGCGGTGAACTCCCGGGGCCTGGTGCTGACTCCGAAGGAGGGCCTGTCCGAGGTGCCGGTGTACGGGCGCGCCTACCCGGAGGCATCGGCGTACCCGGCCGGTGTGCCGGTCCAGCCGGTGTCGCCGCTTCCGTACAAGCTCCTCGCGGGCCAGTCGTACGTCGTGGGCGATCGCATCCCCGGCGAGTACTACTTCGCGCCGGTGTTCGACACGGCGGGGCATCGGGTCGTCCGGGGTCAGGAGGAGTACTACCAGATCCAGTTCGGCCATCGGGTCGCCTTTGTGAAGGCGTCTGACGTGCGGATTTCCCGGGCCTGAGCGGTTTCCGGCCAGAACGTGGAGGGGTGTCGCCGGGGGAGGGGGCCGGCGACACCCCTTCGCCGTTCATATGACTACTTCCGGTGTCGCGTGGGCCACACGGGTGGAGGGTAAGGCTTGGCCGGTCGGCACACCCACGCTCACCGAAAGGCCCCGCACGCATGGCTCAGCCCTTCGTCCTGCCGGATTTCTATGTTCCGTATCCGGCGCGGCTCAACCCCCATGTGGAGACCGCCCGCACGCACACCCGGGAGTGGGCGCGGGCGATGGGGATGCTGGAGGGCTCCGGGATCTGGGACGAGCACGACCTCGAGTCCCACGACTACGCGCTGCTCTGCTCGTACACCCATCCCGACTGCGACGCCGAGGCGCTGTCGCTGGTCACCGACTGGTACACCTGGGTCTTCTTCTTCGACGACCACTTCCTCGAGGTCTTCAAGCGCACTCCTGACCGGCCGGGCAGCAAGGCGTATCTGGACCGGCTGCCGCTCTTCATGCCGATGGACCCCTCAGCGCCGGTGCCCGAGCCGACCAACCCGGTGGAGGCCGGTCTCGCCGACCTGTGGCGGCGCACGGTGCCGTCCATGTCCGCCGCATGGCGGGAACGGTTCGCCGTGGCGACCGAGGCGCTGCTGTACGAGTCCCTGTGGGAGCTCGACAACATCGACGAGGGGCGGATCGCCAACCCGGTCGAGTACATCGAGATGCGCCGCAAGGTGGGCGGAGCCCCCTGGTCGGCGGGGCTCGTCGAGTACGCGGCGGGCGCCGAGGTCCCGGAGCGGGTGGCGCACTCCAGGCCGCTGCTCGTCCTGCGCGACACGTTCTCCGACGCGGTGCACCTGCGCAACGACCTCTTCTCGTACCAGCGGGAGGTCGAGGACGAGGGCGAGAACAGCAACGGGGTCCTCGTCCTGGAGAAGTTCCTCGGCTGTACGACCCAGGAGGCGGCCGACGCCGTCAACGACCTGCTGACCTCGCGCCTCCAGCAGTTCGAGAACACGGCGCTGACCGAAGTCCCGGGCGTCTGCCTGGAGAAGGGGCTGAGCCCCGTGGAGTGCGCGGCCGTCGCGGCGTACGCGAAGGGGCTTCAGGACTGGCAGTCGGGCGGCCACGAGTGGCACATGCGCTCCAGCCGGTACATGAACGAGGGCCTGGACGTCGGCCCTTCGCGGTCCGACGGGGTGATCGGCACCTCGGCCCTGGACGTCACGCCCCTCTTCGGCCGCCCCGCGGCCTCGCGTCTGCGCGCCCTGACGCACGTCCCGCACCAGAAGGTGGGACCGTCGCTGCTGCCCGACTTCGACCTGCCCCACCCGCTCTCGCTCTCTCCGCACCACCAGGAGGCGAAGCGCCGCTCGGGCGACTGGGCGGAGCGGATGGGGCTCCTGGACGACATCTGGGACCGTCCGATGCTGGACGGCTTCGACTTCGCGCTCTGCTCGGCGGGGCTGGACCCCGACGCCACGCCGGAGGAGCTGGAGCTCAGCGCCGAGTGGCTGACCTGGGGCACCTACGGCGACGACTACTACCCGCTCGTCTTCGGGCGGCCGCGGAATCTGATCGGTGCGAAGGAGTGCACGGAGCGCCTCAAGTCCCTGATGTCGGTCGACGATCCGGACGCGGGACGGGCATCGGCCGTGAGTCCGATGGAGCGTGCGCTCGCGGATCTGTGGGGGCGGACCGCGGGACCGATGAGCGCCGACGCCAGGGCGAAGCTGCGCAGCGCCATGGACGGCATGCTCGACAGCTGGATGTGGGAGCTGCACAACCAGGCGCAGCACCGGGTTCCCGACCCCGTCGACTACATCGAGATGCGGCGCCTCACCTTCGGCTCCGATCTGACCATGCTGCTGTGCAAGCTGCGGCGCACGGACGAGCTGCCGCCGGAGATCTTCGACAGCGGCACGGTCCGGGCCCTGGAGAACTCGGCCGCGGACTACGGGGCACTCCTCAACGATCTCTTCTCGTACCAGAAGGAGATCGAGGTGGAGGGCGAGGTGCACAACGGAGTCCTCGTCCTGCAGAAGTTCTTCGACTGCGACTATCCGACGGCCGTGGCGATGATCGACGACCTGATGCGCGGGCGGCTGCGCCAGTTCGAGCATGTGAAGAGGCACGAACTGCCGCTGCTGTACGAGGACTTCGCCCTGGACGCGGCGGGCCGGGCCGCCTTCGAGGCGTATGTGCGCGAGCTCGAGGACTGGCTCGCCGGAATCCTCAACTGGCACCGGGGCGTGCGACGTTACCGTGCCGAGGACGTGCACTCCGGCAGTGGTACGGCGCTGGCCAGGATGGGCCCGACGGGCATCGGCACCTCGGCGGCGCGGCTGGCGTCGGTGTTCTCGGCCTAGCCGCGCAAGGGTTCCGCGGCCGCTCCCGGCGTCTCAGACGGAGCGGCCGCGCAGCTGGTCGAGCTCGCGGCGCTCGCGCTTGGTGGGGCGGCCGGCGCCGCGCTCGCGCACGGCCGCCAGGGCCACATGCTCGCGCGGGGGCGGCGGCGGGCTGTTGTCGACGTACGCCTCGGCGGCGACGGGCGGGCCGACCCGCTTGGTGAGGAGCTGCTTGACCTCGACGATCCGCTCCCTTCCGCCGTGGAAGAGGCGTACCTCGTCGCCGGGCTTCACCGGCTGGGCGGGCTTGGCGCGTTCGCCGTTCACCTTGACGTGGCCGGCCCGGCAGGCGGTCGCCGCCTGGGAACGGGTCTTGGTGAGTCGGACCGCCCAGATCCAGCTGTCGACGCGTGCGCTCATCGGCCCCCGCCCCTCCTCAGCCCTGCTGGAACAGTTCGGCGGGCAGCGGCTTGAGCAGCGCGTACAGATCGTCGGTGATGGGCCGGTCCCAACTGGCGATCGTCACCAGGACGTTGTCGCTGCGGTCGAACTGCACGCAGGCGATCCGGCTCTCGGAGAGCTTGAGCCGTCGGACGATCAACAGGTTGTCGCCCTGCATGACCGGCATGTCCTCGGTGTCGAGGACCTCGACCGGCTCGTCGTTGTCCAGCGCGGCGAGGAGCTGGGCCACCTCGAAGGGGATCTGGCCGTCGGCGAGCTCGCGGGCCGGGGAGCCCTCCGGCAGGTTGCCGATGATCATCGCGGGGCCGCGACCGCCGAACAGGTCGTAGCGCAGGAAGACGCCCTGGCAGCTTCCGTCGGGTGCGGGCAGCAGGCCGGCGCCGAGATTGCCGGGCCAGTCCCCCGGGTCCATGGCCAGGACGTCGAAGTCCGGGCCCGCGGGTGTGGCGGCGCTGCGGCGGCGGAGGAAGGACATACGGCCATGGTACGTGCCCCGGCCCCCACCGCGACGCGCCGGGGCGGGTCCGGCGGGGGGCTCCGCCGACACGCCGTGGCACCCCCGCCCGCCATGCCGTGACGGGACCGCCGGGGAGGCCGTGACGGGGCCGTCGGAGGGGCAGTGACGGCGCCGCCCACGGAGTCATGGCCGCACCGCCCAGCGGGCCGGGCGAGGCGCGGGGATCCCCGGTGAACAGGCGTGACCACGCCTCCCGGCGGGCCCGGCGGGAGGCGTGGTCAGGCGGGACGGCCGCTCTCGCGTGGCGGGCCCGGCGGGGGCGGCGCGTCAGGCGGGGCGGCCGCTCTCGCGGTGTTCCCGGCCGGTTTTCCGTAGGGCCTGGGCGAGGCCCGCGCGGTCGGTGCCGAGCTTGCGGTACACGGAGGACAGGAGCTGGGTCACGGCGGACTCGTCCGCGCCCAGGGCGGCCGCCGGGTCCTCGCCACGGACAGTGAACTCGGCCGCGGTGCGCTCACGCGCGGTGAGCGCGTCCGTGCCGGCCGGGTGGAGGGTGCGCGGCCTGAGCCCGGCGGCGGCGAGCTCGGCCCTCGCCTCCTCTCCGAGGCCGTCCGCTCCGCACGTCTGCGCGGCCTCCAGACCGCGGTAGAGGTACTCGGCGGCGTCCCCGGTCCGGCCGGTGCGGCGCAGCGCGGCGCCCAGGGCCACGAGGGAGCGGGCCAGCTCGTACGCGGCCGGCGACCGCTCCAGCCAGTCGACGGACTCCTCCAGGAGCTTGACGCGCTCGTCGCCGCCGACCACCTCTGCGGTCACGCGCAGCGCCTGGCCGATCGCGGAGGGCGCGCCGTACTGGCGGGCGCGGGCCACGGCCTCGTGTGCGGTGGCGGTGGCCCGGTCGGGGGTCTCCACGGACTCGGCGAGGGCGAGGTGGAGCTGCCAGGGGCACCAGGCCGGGTTGCGCATGCCGCGCGGGTCGAGGCGGCGGCCGACGGCGGCCAGCTCGGCCGCGGCCTCCTCGACGTGTCCCCGGGCCAGGAGCAGTTCGGCGTGGACGGTCTGGGAGTCGGGGAAGGTGACGGCGGCGGGGAACGGCTCGCCGAAGTCGTGGGTACGGGCGATCCGGTCGGCCTCCTCGACCCGCCCGCGGGCGAGCAGCACCTCGATCATGACACCGACGGCGTACCACTGGGCGGGGGTGCGGGGGCCGACGCGCTCGGCGAGCCGCAGTCCCGCGCGGACGAAGTCCTCAGCCTCGACCAGCCGCCCGCGCCGGTAGCGGATGTAGCCGAGCAGCGTGTACGCGAAGGAGAGGTGCGCGCCGCGCCAGCCCTGGCGCTCGAACTCGGCGGTGCCGTCGGCGAAGAGCTCCTCGGCGCGGCCGGGCCGGTCGGCGTAGAGGAAGGTGAGGGCGACCAGGACCGGGACCTCGAAGCCCCGGCTCTCGTCGGCCCAGCTCAGGCCTCCCTCCAGGGCGCGTTCGGCGTGTCCGACGGCGACGGCCGAGGGTTCGGCGCGCAGGGTGGCGTCCCAGGCGCGCAGGCCGATGACGTAGCGCTCGGTGAGGTCGCGGCCGGTGAGCCGGTCGGCGAGTCGGGCCAGTCGGCGGGAGCGGGCGGGCGAGTCGGGTTCGTCGGCGCGGAAGGCGTCCCACATGAACTTCTCGGACTGCATGCGCAGCCGGCTGCGGGCGTCGGTGGTGAGCCGGGACTCGCGGCCGAGGAGTTCGGAGGCCTCGACGAGCCGGTCGCTGTGGGCGAGGACCTGGGAGAGGCGGTAGACGATGCCGTGGCGCAGCGCCGGGTCGGAGGTGGGCTCCTCCAGGGCCGCGCGGAGGTGGTTGACGGTGGTGGCGGGCTCGGTGAGCAGCGACGCGCTGCCGAGTTCGAAGAGGACCGCGGCGCGTTCGTCGTCGGCGGGAGGTTCGCGCAGGGCGCGGGCGAGGAAGCGGCGGGCCGCGTCGGGGGCGCCGGCGCGCAGGGTCTCGCGGGCGGCCTCGCGCAGATGGCCGACCACCCAGGGGTCGCCCTCGGGGTGGGTCTCCAGGAGGTGGCGGGCTGCGGCGGTCGCGCCGAGTCCGGCGTCGATGACGCACCAGGCGGCCTGGCCGTGCAGGGCGACGCGGGTGGCGGCGGGGATCGCCTTGTAGACGGCGGTGGCGATCAGCGGGTGGACGAATTCGAGGGTCTCGGTCCCGGCGAGGACACGGGCGTCGCGCAGGCGCTCGGCGCAGTCGGCGACCGCCTCGCCGCCCAGTCCCGCGACGGCGCCGGCGAGCTGGGGCGAGATCTCGGTGCCGAGGACGGCGCAGGCCCAGGCGAGGCGGACGGTGGCGGTGCCGAGGCGTTCGAGGGTCGCCACGAGACCGCTGCCCTTGACGGCGGCGGCGAGGTTGCGGAGCTGGTGGGCGGCCTCGGCCCGGGGTTCGAGGCCGCGGTCGCGGACCTTGGCGGCGAGTTCGACGGCCTCGAAGGGGTTGCCGGAGGTGACGGCCCAGCACTCCTGGCAGAAGGTGTCGTCGGCGTGCGCGCCGACCCGGTCGCGGACGAGGTTCGCGATGGCGGTGGAGGTGAGGGGTTCGAGCCCGAGGGGTCGCCGTCCGGACCTTCGCCCGGTGAACTCCTCTCCGCTGTCGGGGAGTTCGTCGGGGCGGTAGGCGACGACGAGCAGCATGGGCAGCTCTTCGGCGCGGGGTGCGAAGGCGGAGAGCCAGCCGAGGGACTCGGGATCGGCCCAGTGCGCGTCGTCGAGGACGACGACGAGCGGGGCGCGCCGGACGGCCAGGTGGGTCAGGACCCAGTCGAGCCCGTCACGGAGGCCCTGCGGGTCGGGCGGCCCGCCGTCGCCGGCGGCGCAGAGGCCGAGGGCGGGGCCCACGATGTCGTACCAACTGCCGAGCCGGGCGCGGAGTTCGGTGTCGGATGCGGCGGCGAGCCGGGGCTGCAGGAGCTGTCGGGCGACGTGGAAGGCGACCCGCTGCTCCTGGTCGCCGCCGCGCGCCGCGAGCACGGTGCAGCCCTTGTCGGCGGCGCGGCGCCGGATCTCGGCGAGCAGGGTGGTCTTCCCGAGCCCGGCGGGCGCGGCATAGGCGAGGACGCCGCCGCGCGGCGTACGGGGCGCCCGGATCGGGCGCCCCGCCTCGGGGACCCGGGCCTCTTCCTGGGGTTCGGGCGGCTCGGCGGCGCCCCGCAGGAGACGCAGGGACGGGCCCGGTGGCGCGTCGGGTCCGGTCGCGTCGCGCGGGAGCGGGACCCGGTCGGCCGGGCCGTCGGGTTCCGGCCAGGGGTCGTCGTCACCGAGGCCGGTCAACTGGTTCAACGCCTCTTCCGCCGCCGCGAGTTCCGCCTCGCGCTCGAAGAGACCGGATCCCCGGCGGCCGGCCTTGCTGTCGTGCACTGTCACAGTCCACCCCCACGCTGGGGGCGCACACCCGGCGCGCGGTTCAGTGCGACCGGGCCCTTGGCCCCGCGAAGACCCCAGCGTACGCCCGTATGCGCCCCTGGTGAGGGTCAGATGGAGGACCTGTGCGGGTGTTCCGCGAGATGTTTGAGCACGGCCAACGCCTCGTCCGCGCGGGCGTGTTCCACGAAGAGGTGGTCGTGGTGGTAGCCGGCCACGACGTTGCAGCTCAGCCCGGCCCCGGCGAGCGCGCCCGCGACGGCCGCGGTGAGTCCGACGGCGTCGAGCGCGGAGTGGACCTGGAGTGTGATCCGGGCGGCCACGTAGTCGTACGCCAGACCGGCCTCGTCGGCTTTTTCCTGGCGTACGACCAGCGTGAGCCCCTCGCTCTCGGCGACGGTGACGACCGGGGCGAGACCCGCCGGAGCGGGGCCGTCCACGGTGGTGAAGACATAGCGGCCGGGGTCGAGTTCCGGCCGCATCCCGGCGACGAGCCGGGTCAGATCACGTTCTGCGCTCATGATCGCCACCCTAGGGGGGTGGGGTCACGAGCCCTGCCCGCCTCGCATCAGGTCAGGTCGAACTCGCCGTCGCGCGCGTTGACCACGAACGCCCGCCACTCGGCCGGGGTGAAGATCAGCGAGGGCGCCTCGGGCCGACCGCCGTTCCGCATCGCGATGAAGCCCTCGACGAAGGCGATCTGGACGTCCCCCGCACCCTGGCTGCTGGACCGCCAGTCGGCCCCGCTGAGGTCGAGTTCCGGCTTGTCCCAGCCCGCGAAGGCGTGCTGGGTGGTGGTGCTCTCCGCCACGTCCGTGCTCCTCCCGCATAGCGCAACGTCGTCGTCCGGGGCTCAGGGTAGCGAGCGGCACCCGGTGCCGACAGACCGCGGGCGGGCGGCTCGGGCGGCTCAGCCGGCGGGTGGCCGGTCGCCCACGAGCCACATGGAGAAGAACTGCGCGCCCCCTCCGTACGCGTGGCCGAGCGCCCTGCGCGCGCCGTCCACCTGGTGCGCGCCGGCCTGCCCCCGTACCTGGAGCGCGGCCTCGGCGAAGCGGATCATGCCGGACGCGCCGATGGGATTGGTGGAGAGCACACCCCCGGAGGGGTTGACCGGAAGGTCGCCGTCGAGTTCGGTGACCCCGGCCTCGGTGAGCTTCCAGCCCTCGCCCTCCTCTGCGAAGCCCAGGTTCTCCAGCCACATCGGCTCGTACCAGGAGAACGGGACGTACATCTCGACGGCGTCGATCTCGCGGCGCGGGTCGGTGATCCCGGCCTGCCGGTAGACGTCGGCGGCGCAGTCCTTGCCGGCCTGCGGCGAGACGAAGTCCTTCCCCGCGAAGAGGGTGGGCTCACTGCGCATGGCGCCGCCGTGCACCCAGGCGGGCGGCCGGGGCGAACGCTCCGCGCCCGCCCGGTCGGTGAGGACCATCGCGCAGGCTCCGTCGGAGGACGGGCAGGTCTCGGAGTAGCGGATCGGGTCCCAGAGCATCGGCGAGGCCTGGACCTTCTCCAGGGTGATGTCGTGCTCGTGGAGGTGGGCGTACGGGTTCTTCAGCGCGTTGCGCCGGTCCTTGTACGCGACGAGGGAGCCGACGCCGTCGGGGGCGCCGGTGCGACGCATGTAGGCCCGTACGTGCGGGGCGAAGAAGCCACCCGCTCCGGCGAGCAGCGGCTGCTGGAACGGGACGGGCAGGGAGAGGCCCCACATGGCGTTGGATTCGGACTGCTTCTCGAAGGCGAGGGTCAGGACGGTGCGGTGGACGCGGGCGGCGACCAGGTTCGCGGCGACGAGCGCGGTGGACCCGCCGACGGAACCGGCCGTGTGGACACGGAGCATCGGCTTGCCGACCGCGCCGAGGGCGTCGGCGAGGTACAGCTCGGGCATCATCACGCCCTCGAAGAAGTCGGGCGCCTTGCCGATGACGACGGCGTCGACGTCCGCCCACGTCAGCTCGGCGTCCTCCAGGGCGCGCAGGGCTGCCTCGCGTACGAGTCCGGCGATCGACACGTCGTGCCGGGCGGCGACGTGCTTGGTCTGGCCGATGCCGACGACGGCGACGGGCTCCTTAGGCACGGGCTTCCCCTTCCAGGACGGCGACCAGGTTCTGCTGGAGGCAGGGGCCGGAGGTGGCGTGGGCGAGGGCGCGGTCGGAGACGCCCCGGTGGATGCGGGCAGCGGCCTCCCCGAGGCGGATGAGGCCGGCGGCCATCATCGGGTTGGCGGCGAGCGCTCCGCCGGACGGGTTGACCCTCACCCTGTCGTCGAGGTCGAGGGCTCGGCGGAGCACGACCTCCTGGGAGGTGAAGGGCGCGTGGAGTTCGGCGGTGTCGACGGGCCGGTCGAAGGCTCCCGCCCTTTCGGCGGCGAGCCGGGTGGAGGGCGAGTCGGTGAGGTCGCGCACGCCGAGCGAGTGGGCCTCGATCCGGTGGTCGATGCCGCGGATCCAGGCAGGGCGGTCGCACAGTTCACGGGCACGGTCGCCGACGGCGAGGACCACGGCGGCCGCGCCGTCGCCGACGGGCGGGCAGTCTCCGGTGCGCAGCGGACCGACGACGTACGCGCCCTGGTCGCGGGCGCCGGGCAGCTGGGCGTGCGGGTTGGCGGTGGCGTCCTCGCGGCTGCGGGCGGCGATGGCGGCGAGTCGCGGCTCGTCGGCGTGGCCGGCGTCGACGAGCGCCTGCGCCTGGAGGGCGGCGAGGGCGACGGAGTCGGGCCAGAGCGGTGCCACGTAGTAGGGGTCGAGCTGCCGGGTGAGCACGTCGCGTACGGAGCCGGGCGAGGTCTTCCCGTAGGAGTAGACGAGCGCGGTGTCGGCCTCGCCGGTCAGCAGCTTCACCCAGGCCTCGTAGAGCGCCCAGGCGCCGTCCATCTCGACATGGGACTCGGAGATCGGCGGCCAGGCCCCGACACCGTCGAGGGCCATGGTGAAGGAGAAGGCGCGCCCGGCGAGGTAGTCGGAGGAGCCGGAGCAGGTGAAGCCGATGTCGGAGGTCTTGCACCCGGTCTGCCGCAGCACCTCGTGGAGCACGGGCATGACCATCTCGACCTCGGAGAGGTCGTCCGTGCGCCGCAGGTGGTCGGTCTGGGCGAAGGCGACGATCGCCACCTCTCGGTCCGGCGTCACAGCAGCTCCTTGTACGTGTCGTAGTCGGCGTCGGGCTCGCCGGTGGGCCGGTAGTGGTCGGGGTAGCGGCCGTCCTCGCTCCACACCGGTTCGACGCGCAGCCCCATCCGGACCTGGTCGTACGGGATGCCGCCGATCCGGCCGTGGAGCGCGAGCCCGGCGCCGTCGAGGGCGATGTGGGCGTAGACGTACGGGACCTCGATGTCGAGGTTCTTGGCCTTGATGTTGACGATGCAGTAGGTGGTCACCGTGCCGCGCGGGCCGACCTCGACCTGTTCGGTGGTGGCCACGCCGCAGGTGGGGCAGGCGCCGCGGGGCGGGACGTACACCTTGGTGCAGGAGGGGCAGCGTTCGCCGACGGTCCGGTTCTCGGAGAGGGCGTGGAGGTAGGCGGTCTGGGCGCGGCCGGGACTGTACGTGTAGTCGAGACGGGCGGGGGCGACGATGCCGGTGACGGGGTCGTCGAAGGTGCCGTCGTGGTGGCGGGCGCCGGTCACGGGTTCGCCGTCGTACGGTTCGAAGCAGGCGATGTCGGTGATGGCGCCGGCCCGTTCGGCGGCCCAGCGGATCCTGACCCTCATGCCGGTGCGGACGGCTTCGGGGCCGGGCGCGTCCAGGGCGTGGAGGAGGGCGGTGTCGGCGCCGTCGAGCCGGACGAGGACCCAGGCGAAGGGGGTGGCCAGGGGCTGGCCGGTGCGGGGCTCGGGGTTCCAGGCCCAGGTGGTGACGGTGCCGGTGGCGCCGACCTCGACGAGATCGCGGAGTTCGGCCGCGGTCCCGGGGTCGTACTCGACGGGCGGGACGAGCACCGTGCCGCTCTCGGTCCTGACTCCGAGGACGGTCCGCTCGCGCAGCCCGGTCAGGAACGCGGACTGCACGGGCCCGAGGGACCGGGTGAAGGGGAACTCGACGACGAGGGGCGCACGAAGCGTTTCCGGCGCGGGGGCGGAGGTCATGGGGCTCCTTGGTCGGGCGGCGAGTGCGGGCGGGGGTGGGGTCCGTCCCCGAGACCCGGCGCCTTCGAATCCGGCGGGGCTGAATGTCAGCCCGTCCGGCGATCGAGGACACGGCCGAAGGCCGTAGGGGGTCTGGGGGCTTGCCCCCGTTGGGGAATGGGGGTCCCCAGTAGGGGGCGGGTGGGGAAAGCGTCACTCCCGGCGGTAGACGGGCGGCCGTTTCTCCGCGAACGCGCGCGCGCCCTCCTTGGCGTCCGCCGTCTCGAAGATCGGCCAGCCGCGCTGCAGCTCCGCCGCCAGCCCCTCCCCTTCGGTCATCTCGGCCGTCTCGTACACCGACGCCTTGACCGCCTCGACCGCGAGCGGCCCGCACGCGTTGATCCGTTCGGCGACGGCGAGGGCGGCCTCCAGCGCCGTCCCCTCGGGGACGACCCGGCCGACGAGCCCGATCGACGCGGCCTCCTCGGCGCTGTACGGGCGCCCGGTGAGGAGCATCTCCAGGGCGTGCGTGCGGGCGATCTGGCGGGGCAGCCGGACGGTCGAGCCGCCGATCGGGAACAGACCCCGCACCACCTCGAACAGCCCGAAGGTGGCGGTGGCGCCCGCGATCCGGATGTCGGTGCCCTGGAGGATCTCGGTGCCGCCGGCGACGCAGTAGCCCTCGACGGCGGCGATGACGGGCTTGCGGGGGCGGTGGTGGCGCAGCATCGCCTTCCAGTGCAGATCGGGGTCGGCCTTCATCCGGTCCCTGTACCGCTCGCCCTCCATCCCCTTGCCCGCCAGCGCCTTGAGGTCCATCCCGGCGCAGAAGGAGCCGCCGGCACCGGTGAGGACGACGGAGCGGATCGTGTCGTCGGCGTCGGCCTCCAGCCAGCCGTCGTACAGCCCTACCAGCATGGGCAGTGAGAGCGCGTTCTTGGCCTCCGGCCGGTCGAGTGTGAGCACGAGTGTGGCGCCTTCGCGCCGCACGGTGAGGTGTTCGGTCCCACCCATGGACGTCCTCCCGTCTCCAGACCTAGAACAGGTTGCAGGAGGTGCGGTTCCAGTTCAATAGTTTTCTGACACTCAGTCAGATTCTTCTGCGCGACCCCTTCCCACCTCCGCTGCCCGGCGCTCTAATGACCGCCGAGTCAGTTCGGGCCTGGACGACCAGCGGGGTCAGGAGGAACGGTGGAGTACAACCTTGCCGACCTGTTCGAGTCGGTCGTCGACGTGGTCCCGGAGCGCGAGGCGCTCGTCTACGTGGACCATCCGGGCACGGGAGCGGAGCACCGGCTCACGTACGCGGAGCTCGACGCGGCCGCCAACCGTCTCGCCCACCATCTGATCGATTCCGGCCTCCGGCCGGGCGAGCACCTGGGCCTTCACCTCTACAACGGGATCGAGTACCTGCAGACCGTCCTGGCCTGCCTGAAGGCGAGGATCGTCCCGGTCAATGTGAACTACCGATACGTGGAAGAGGAGTTGGTCTACCTCTACCGGGATGCCGACCTGGCCGCGCTCGTCTTCGACGCCGAGTTCACCGGACGGGTCGCGGCCGCGCTGCCGCAGACGGAGAAGCTGCGGCACCTCGTGCGGGTGGGGACCCCGCCCGAGGACGCGCCGCCACTGGACTGTGTGGCGTTCACGGCGGCCGAGGCGGCGGGTTCACCGGAGCGCGGCTTCGGACCGCGTTCGGCGGACGACCTCTTCATCATCTACACCGGCGGGACGACGGGGATGCCGAAGGGCGTCATGTGGCGGCAGGAGGACCTGTTCTTCGCCGGGCTCTTCGGCGGCGACCCGGCGGGCGAGCCGGTCAAGCGGCCCGAGGAGCTGGCCGAGCGGGTCGTGGCAGGCGGCGCGGGGATCACGTTCTTCCCCGCTCCCCCGCTGATGCACGGCACCTCGACCCTGACCTCGTTCATCGCCTTCGACTACGGCCAGCGGGTGGTCATCCACCGCAAGTACGTACCGGAGGAGGTGCTCCGGACGATCGAGAAGGAGAAGGTCTCCAGCGTTTCACTGGTGGGCGACGCGATGCTCAGGCCGCTGATCGACGCGCTCCACGGCCCGCTCAGGGGCACGGACCTCTCCTCGCTCTTCAGCGTCTCCTCGTCCGGGGCGATCATGTCGGAGACGGTACGGGCACAGTTCCAGGCGCTCGTACCGAACGTCCTGCTGCTCAACAACTTCGGCTCCTCGGAGTCCGGTTCCAACGGCAAGGCGACGGACGACTCGGGGCCGGAGAAGGGCTTCCGGCTGGAGGTCAACGAGCGGACGCGGGTCGTGGACCCGGCGACGTACGAGGAGGTCGCGGTCGGCGAGGTGGGGCGCCTCGCACAGCGGGGCCATGTGCCGCTCGGCTACTACAACGACCCGGCGAAGACGGCCGAGACCTTCTTCCAGAAGGGCGACGAGCGGTGGGTGCTGCTCGGCGACATGGCCACCGTCGACGAGGACGGCATCGTCACGGTCCTCGGCCGCGGCTCGCAGTGCATCAACACCGGCGGCGAGAAGGTCTATCCGGAGGAGGTCGAGCAGGCCCTGAAGTCCCATCCCGACGTGTACGACGCGCTGGTGGCCGGCGTTCCCGACGCGAAGTGGGGCAACCACGTGGCGGCCGTCGTCCAGCTGCGCTCCGGGGCTCCCGCGCTCGACCTGGAGATGGTCCAGACCCACTGCCGCACCCGCCTCGCGGGCTACAAGGTCCCCCGCCAGCTCGTGATCACCGACCGCATCCAGCGCTCTCCGAGCGGCAAGGCGGACTACCGCTGGGCCCGCTCCGTCGCCGCCGCCGAGGACTCTGTATAAGGCCTTGCCTATATAAGCAGCCGGTGGCTCTACGCCGTCGAGACGGGGCCCCTGCGGGAGGTGGACGCCTGGCTGGAGCGGTTCCGGGGCTTCTGGGAGCAGCGGCTCGACGCGCTGGGCACGGAGCTCGCGCGAGGCAGGCGCGAGCGCAGAGCGACAGAGGAACGGAGCGGTCATGAGTGAGATCGTCGACGCGATCAACGAGGTGCACCGAGAGGTCGGCACGCGGCAGGTGAAGGCCGGCGACGCGGCGACGGTGCTGCTGCGGCGTACGTACGACGCCGAGGTCGCCGACGTGTGGGACGCGGTGACCTCGCCCGAGCGGATCAGCCGATGGTTCCTGCCGGTCAGCGGTGAGCTCAAGCTCGGCGGGACGTACCAGCTGGAGGGGAACGCCGGCGGCGAGATCCTGGAGTGCGTCCCGCCGGAGCGGCTGCGCGTGTCCTGGCTCTTCGGTCCGGACCCCGGCTTCAGCGAGGTCGAGGTGCGGCTCACGCCCGAGGCCGACGGGCGGACCGTCTTCGACCTGGAACACGTGGCCGTCGTGCCGGAGGAGTTCGCGGGGCAGTTCGGGCCCGGCGCCGTCGGTGTGGGCTGGGACCTGGCACTCCTCGGACTCGGCCGGTACCTCACGGGTGGCGAGATCAGCCGGGAGGAGATGCTCGCCTGGAGCGAGTCGGCCGAGGCCAGGGAGGGCATGAGGCTGTCGGGCGAGCTCTGGGGCTCCGCCTATGCGGCCTCGGGCGCGGCGCCGGACGTCGTGGCGGCCACGACGGCGGCGACGATCGCGTTCTACACGGGTGCGTAGGCCGGCCCTACGACGTCCTCCGACGACGTCCGCCCCGCCGTGTATCCCGAACTCCCGGAGGGCGAGCAGGAATTCGCCCGACCGGGACACCCCGAGGGACCCATCGGCGACTCGTCGCACTTCCCCGTAAGGATCACGTCGTCGTCGGCACGACACCGATCGCCGACCGATCCCGATGATCTTCGCGACCGATCGTGCCGACAGCGCGATACGGTAGGTGTCCACCCCCCTACGAAGGAACCGCACACCCATGCCCGAGACCCTCCGTGGCGACTGCGCGAACTGCTTCGGGCTCTGCTGCGTCGCGCTCCCCTTCGCGAAGTCCGCGGACTTCGCGGTGAACAAGTCCTCGGGCGAACCGTGCCGGAACCTCCAGGAGGACTTCCGCTGCGGCATCCACACCCGGCTGCGGCCGAGCGGGTTCTCGGGCTGCACCGTGTACGACTGCTTCGGCGCGGGCCAGAAGGTCTCGCTGGTCACCTTCCGCGGAGTCTCCTGGCGCGAGGCCCCGGAGACCTCGCGCCAGATGTACGAGGTGTTCCCGGTGATGCGCCAGCTCCACGAGCTGCTGCGCTACCTCACCGAAGCCCTCGCCCTGCCGGCCGCCCGCCCCGTCCACGCCGAGCTGCGCCAGGCCCTGGAACGGGTGGAGGTGCTGACGGAGGGGTCGGCGGACGCGCTGGAGAAGCTGGACGTCTCCGCCGTGCGCGGCGAGGTCAACCCGCTCCTCCTGAAGACCAGCACGCTGGTGCGGGCGACCGCGGGCGGCAAGGCCAGGAGCCGGCGCGGCGCCGATCTGATCGGGGCCCGGCTGCGCGGAGCCAAGCTGCGGGGCGCGGATCTGCGCGGGGCGCTCCTGATCGCCGCCGACCTGACGGGCGCGGATCTGACGCTGGCCGATCTGATCGGGGCCGACCTGCGGGACGCCGATCTCTCCGGCGCGAACCTCACCGGCGCCCTGTTCCTCACCCAGCCCCAGCTGAACGCGGCCCGAGGCGACGACGCGACCCGCCTCCCGGAGGGCTTCGACCGCCCCGCCCACTGGACGCCACGCCCGTAGAGCCCGGCGCCGGGCACGTCCAGGCCGGGGGGCACCTCCCGGGACCCTGGGCCCTTTCTCCGTGGGGCGGCGGCTGGTCGCGCCGCCTAGGGGGCGTACACGTACGGCGTGGTCGTCGTCAGCGTGGCGAAGCCGAGGCGGTGAAGGATCGGGCGGCTCGTGTCTGCCGCGTCGACCTGGACGAAGCGGTGACCCCGCTCGACGGCGATGCGGGTGCGGAAAGCGACGAGGGCGCGGTAGAGGCCCCTGCCCCGCCAGGACTCGACCGTGCCGCCGCCCCACAGACCGGCGAAGTCGGTGCCGGGGTACAGCTCCAGACGCGCGGCGCTGACGGGTTCGTCGCCGGCCATGGCCAGTACGGCGGCGACGGTGTCGGGCGTGGCGGCCAGCTGGTCGAGGAGCTGACGGCCGATGTGGGACGAGTCTCCGCCGAAGGCCCGGTCGTGGACCTCGGTCACCCGCTTCACCCCGGCCTCGTCGGTGACCGGGACCAGCTCGACGCCCTCGGGAAGGTCCACACCGGTGGGCAGCGCGGCCGCCTCGGCGACCATCAGGGTCTCCTGATCCTCGGCGATGAACCCGGCGGTGAGCAGCCGGTCGGTGAGGTCGGCCGGGCCGTCGTGGCCGTACACCTTCCACTCGAAGGGCAGGCCGAGGGCCGCGAAGTGGCGGATCTGTCCGGCGATGACCTCGTCGGCGTCACGCTCGTGGAGGCCGGACCACAGAATGCCGTTCCAGCTATGCGCCGGGCCCGTCTGCCGTACGACGGTGCCGTCGCGCTCCACCCGGGTGCCGGGCCCCTCGGGGCGGGCTCCGAGGCGCAGCTGACGGTCGAACAGGGCGCGTACCGCTTCGTGGTCCATGGCCGCACTCCAGCACCGGCCGGCGCCGCGCGGCAAGCGGATTTCGGCCGCTCCGAGGCCCGACCCGGCGCACCCCCGCACGAGCACCGCGCCCCGGATCACGGTCACCCGGCGTAGGGGAAGGCTCACGGGATCAGAAAGTCCGCGCCACCCCCTTGCCACGGGCGGGGTGCTGCTGGATTTACTGACCTCGAAAGGATCTACCGAATGATCGGTAGTCCGATTTCAGACGTTCAGGACGGTCGGACGGGAGTGGGCGGCACATGACGGATCTGCTGGACAGCGGCGAACGACTCGAGCGCGCGGAGCTGGAGGCGCTCCAGCTGGAGCGCCTGCGGGCCACGCTGCGTCACGCGTACGAGAACGTGGGCTTCTACCGGCAGTCCTTCGACAAGGCGGGCCTCCACCCCGACGACTGCCGCTCGCTCGCCGACCTCGCCCGGTTCCCGTTCACCGTCAAGACCGATCTCCGGGACCACTACCCGTTCGGGATGTTCGCGGTCGACCAGTCCGAGATCCGGCGCATCCACGCCTCCAGCGGGACCACCGGCCGGCCGACCGTGGTCGGCTACACCGGCCGCGACCTGGACACCTGGGCCGACGTCGTCGCCCGCTCGATCCGCGCGGCGGGCGGCAGGCCCGGTCACAAGGTCCATGTGGCTTACGGATACGGCCTGTTCACCGGCGGGCTCGGGGCGCACTACGGCGCGGAGCGGCTCGGCTGTACGGTCATCCCGGCCTCGGGCGGCATGACGGCCCGCCAGGTCCAGCTGATCCAGGACTTCCGGCCCGAGATCATCATGGTGACGCCCTCGTACATGCTCACTCTGCTCGACGAGTTCGAGCGGCAGGGGGTCGACCCGCGGACGACCTCGCTCAAGGTGGGCATCTTCGGCGCCGAGCCGTGGACGGAGGCGATGCGGCGGGAGATCGAGGAGCGCTTCGCCATCGACGCGGTGGACATCTACGGGCTCTCGGAGGTGATGGGGCCGGGCGTCGCGCAGGAGTGCGTGGAGACCAAGGACGGCCTCCACATCTGGGAGGACCACTTCTACCCGGAGATCGTGGACCCGTTCACGGGCGAGGTTCTGCCGGACGGCGAGGAGGGCGAGCTGGTGTTCACCTCCCTGACGAAGGAGGCCATGCCCGTCATCCGCTACCGCACCCGGGACCTGACCCGGCTGCTGCCGGGCACGGCGCGGGTGTTCCGGAGGATGGAGAAGGTCACGGGCCGCAGTGACGACATGGTGATCCTGCGCGGGGTGAACCTCTTCCCGACCCAGATCGAGGAGATCGTGCTGCGCACGCCGGCGGTGGCCCCGCACTTCCAGCTGAGGCTGACGCGCGAGGGCCGCCTCGACGCACTGACGGTACGGGCGGAGGCTCGACCGGATGCCACGCCGGACCAGCGCGCGGAGGCGGCCCGGGCCATCGCGCAGTCGGTCAAGGACGGGATCGGGGTCTCGGTCACGGTCGAGGTGGTCGACCCCGAGACGCTGGAGCGGTCCGTGGGCAAGATCAAGCGGATCGTGGACCTGCGCGGCGAGCGCTGAGAGCCGCG
The DNA here is from genome assembly GCF_025195125.1 of Streptomyces sp. Je 1-79. Lineage (GTDB taxonomy): Bacteria > Actinomycetota > Actinomycetes > Streptomycetales > Streptomycetaceae > Streptomyces. The sequence continues at coordinate 152,447 of NZ_JAMGSL010000016.1, read as the reverse complement.
GGGCCCCGGTGCGGGCGCGGCACACACGCCCGCACCGGCGTCATGAGGCGGCGAAGCGGTCACGCAGCTCCCGCTTCAGGATCTTCCCGCTCGCGTTGCGCGGCAGCTCGTCCACGAACAGGATCTTCTTCGGCGCCTTGAAGTGGGCGAGCTTCTCGCGGGCGTGGGCGAGGAGTTCGTCCTCGGTGACCTCGGCCCCGGGGACGACGACGGCCGTGACCGCCTCGATCCAGCGCTCGTCGGGCAGGCCGACGACGGCCACCTCGGCCACGCCCGGATGGGTGTAGAGGGCGTCCTCGACCTGGCGGGAGGCGACCAGCACTCCCCCGGAGTTGATGACGTCCTTCACCCGGTCCACGACCGTGTAGTAGCCCTCCGCGTCACGGACCGCGAGATCGCCGGAGCGGAACCAGCCGCCGCGGAACGCCTCCTTGGTCTCCTCGTGCTTGTCCCAGTAGCCGTCGCACAACTGCGGTGAACGGTAGACGATTTCGCCGGGCGTGCCGTCCGGGACCTCCTCGCCGTCCTCGTCGACGACCTTGGCCTCGACGAAGCGGACCGGCTTCCCGCAGGAGTCCATCCGGCCCTCGTGCTCGTCGGGCCCGAGGACGGTGGCGAGCGGACCGATCTCACTCTGCCCGAAGCAGTTGTAGAAGCGCAGCCCGGGCAGTCGGCCGCGGAGCCGCTCCAGGACGGGCACCGGCATGATCGAGGCGCCGTAGTACGCCTTGCGCAGGGCGGAGAGGTCGCGGCTCGCGAACTCGGGGTGGTGGGAGAGGCCGATCCAGACGGTCGGCGGCGCGAAGAGGCTGTCGGCGCGGCCCGACTCGACCAGGTCGAAGAGCACCGTCGGATCGGGTCCGTCGACGATGGTGTTCTCGGCGCCGACGGCCAGGTACGGCAGCAGGAAGACGTGCATCTGCGCCGAGTGGTAGAGCGGCAGCGAGTGGACCGGCTTGTCGTCCTCGTGCAGGTCGAGCGCCTCGATGGCGCTGGCGTACTCGTGCACCAGGGCCCGGTGCGTCATCCGGGCGCCCTTCGGCAGCGCGGTCGTCCCGGAGGTGTAGAGCAGCTGGACGTACTCGCGGGCGTCACGGTCGGTGTCGTACGTGTCCGGCTCGGCGAGCGCGGCGAGGAAGGAGTCCTCGGTGTCCCGCAGAGCCCGCACCGTCAGATCGGCGGGGACGCGGCCGGCCAGCGCGGGGTCGGCGAGCACGAGCGAACTGCCGGACTGGCGCAGGATGTAGTCGAGGTCCTCGCCGGTGAGGTGGTGGTTGACCGGGACGTGGATCAGGTCCGCTCGGGAGCAGGCGAGGAAGGCGATCAGATAGGCGTCGGAGTTGTGGGCGTAGGTCGCGACCCGGGCCCGCGCCTCCAGCCCGTACCGCTCCCGCAGTACGCAGGCCGCGGTGGTGACGGCCGCGTCCAGCTCCGCGTAGGTCCAGGTGCGGTCCGCGTACCGTACGGCGATCCGCTCGGGGGTGCGCTGGGCGCTCTCGCGCAGGACGCCGTCGACGGTCCGGGTGAGGAGTCGTTCCATGACGGGATCCTCGGCGGCGGCGGACGGCGGGTCAAGTACCGGAGCGCGCCCCGCGCCTTGGACCGAACGACGTCAGGGCCCGGACGACGTCACGGGCTGAAACGACGTCACGGGCTGAAGGACAGGAAGACGAAGGCGGCGAAGATCGAGAGGTGGACGCCGCCCTGGAGCAGCGTGGCCCGTCCCGGCACCACGGTCAGGGCGCTCACGACGGCGGTGAGCACCAGCAGCACCATGTGGACGGCCCCCAGGCCCAGGACGAGAGGCCCGGACAGCCAGATCGTGGCGAGTGCGATGGCCGGGATCGTCAGACCGATGCTGGCGATCGCGGAGCCGTAGGCGAGGTTGAGGCTGGTCTGCATACGGTCCCGGCGCGCCGCGCGCACGGCCGCGAGCGTCTCGGGCAGCAGCACCATCAGGGCGATGATCACGCCGACGACGGCCTTGGGCAGACCGGCCGACTCGACGCCGTCCTCGATGGTCGGCGAGATGATCTTGGCAAGGCCCACGACGGCGACGAGCGCCAGGACGAGCAGGCCGAGGCTGGCCAGGGTCTCCCGCTCGGTCGGCGGGTCCGCGTGGTCCTCCTCGGACTCGTGGCCCGGGCGCGCGACGGGAAGGAAGTAGTCCCGGTGCCGGAAGGTCTGGACGGCGACGAACACCCCGTACAGACAGAGGGAGGCGACGGCGGCGAAGGCCAGCTGGGCTCCGGAGAACTCGGGGCCGGCATGACTGGTCGTGAAGGTCGGCAGGACCAGGGTCATCGTCGCGAGGGTGCAGACGGTGGCGAGGGCGCCGCCCGAGCCCTCGGCGTTGAAGACGGCGACGCGGTTGCGCAGGGTGCCCACGAGGAGCGAGAGACCGACGATGCCGTTGCAGGTGATCATGACGGCGGCGAAGACCGTGTCCCGGGCGTAGGTGGAGGTCTTCTCGCCGCCGCCTGCCATCAGGGTGACGATCAGTCCGACCTCGATGACCGTGACGGCGACCGCGAGGACGAGCGAGCCGAAGGGCTCACCGACGCGGTGGGCGACGACCTCGGCGTGATGGACGGCGGCCAGGACCGCGGCGATCAGGCAGACGGCGATGAGCCCGACGACGAAGCCTGGGAGGCCGCGTCCCCACGTGAGCCCGAGGGCGACGGCCGCCAGGACCGGTCCCCACGTCGTCCACTGCCGCGCCAGCCCCGCCTCGCTCGAACTCATGCCCTGCATCCTGCCATATGGGAGACATATGCCGACTTGCGGCGTCTGCCCGCCATGAACCGTCCGGCCGAGCGGACGCCGACAGTCGGGGCGGACGGCTCTTCGACCCTACGTGATGTTCCTCCGCGCCCCTCGGCAAGCCCGTACACCTACAGCGACGGGGGCCACCGACGCCGGAGCGGCTACAGCGGGCGCTCGTGGCCCTCCCAGTAGGGCTCGCGGAGCCGCCGCTTGTAGAGCTTCCCGTTGGGGTCGCGGGGCATCGTGGTGATGAAGTCCACCGACTTGGGACGCTTGTACCCCGCGAGACGCTCCTCGCAGTGCGCCAGGATGTCCGCGGCGAGCGTCTCGCCCGGCTCGTGGCCCTCGGCCGCCTCGACGACGGCCTTGACCTCCTCGCCCCAGTCGGCGTGCGGGATGCCGAACGCGGCGGCGTCGGCGACCGCGGGGTGGGTGAGGAGCGCCGACTCGATCTCGGCGGGGTAGATGTTGACCCCGCCGGAGATGATCATGTCGATCTTGCGGTCACGGAGGAAGAGATAGCCGTCCTCGTCGAGGACGCCCAGGTCGCCGACGGTGAAGAAGTCACCGATGCGGTTCTTCGCGGTCTTCGCCTCGTCCTTGTGGTACGAGAAGCCGCCGGTGCTCATCTTCATGTAGACCGTGCCCAGTTCACCGGGCGGGAGACGGTTGCCGTCGTCGTCGAAGACGGCCAGCTCGCTGATGGGCCAGGCCTTGCCGACGGTGCCCGGCTTCTTCAGCCAGTCCTCGGCGGTGGCGAAGGCGCCGCCGCCCTCGCTCGCCGCGTAGTACTCCTCCACACAGCTCCCCCACCAGTCGATCATCGCCCGCTTGACGTGGTCGGGGCAGGGCGCGGCGCCATGGATGGCGTGCCGCATCGAGGAGACGTCGTACCGGCTCCGTACGTCCTCCGGGAGGGCGAGCAGCCGGTGGAACTGGGTGGGGACCATGTGGGTGTGCGAGCAGTCGTGGGCGTCGATGAGGCGCAGCATCTCCTCGGGGGTCCACTTGTCCATGAGGACGAGCGGGTGGCCGATGTGCAGGGCCGCGCCGGCGAACTGCAGCACGGCCGTGTGGTACAGCGGCGAGCAGACGAGGTGGACGTTGCCGTCGAAGGGCCGGATCCCGAAGATGCCGAGGAATCCGCCGAGGTACGTCTCCTCGGGGAGCTTGCCCGGCAGTGGGCGGCGGATGCCGCGGGGGCGGCCGGTGGTGCCGGAGGTGTAGTTCATGACCCAGCCGAGGGTGCGGTCCTCGGGGACGGACTCCGGGAAGCCGTCGAGGAGTTCGGCGTACGGGCGGAAGCCGGGGACCGTTCCGACGGCATGCCGGTGGTCGGCGGGCAGCCCGGCCTCGTCGGCCGCGGCCGTCGCGGCGGCGGCGAACCGCTCGTGCGCGACGAGGACCTTGGCGCCGGAGTCGGCGACGATCCACGCGATCTCGGGGCCGACGAGGTGGTGGTTGACGGGGACGAGGTAGAAGCCCGCCTGGGAGGCGGCGAGGTACGCGGTGAGGAACTCGACCCCGTTGGGCAGGACGACCGCGAAGGCGTCGCCCCGCTCCAGGCCGGCCGCGCGCAGTCCGTGGACCAGCCGGTTCACGTCGGCGTGGAGCCGGCCGGCCGTCCACTCCTCGCCGTCGGGCGCGATCAGCACCGTACGGGAGGGGTCGGCGGTGGCCTGCGACCAGAAGCCGTTGGGGTCGCCCATCATGCGCTCCTTCCCGCGATGCGGTTGATGCGGTCCACGGCCTTCTCGAAGCCCCGGGTGAGTTCGTCGAAGACCTGCTGCACACTGCGTTCGGCGTTCATCCGGCCGACGATCTGCCCGACGGGCGTGCCGAGCAGCGGATCCACCTCGTACTTCTGGATACGGGAGACGGCCTCGGCGACCAGCAGCCCCTGGAGGGGCATGGGAAGGGCGCCGGGGCCGTCCGGGTCGTCCCAGGCGTCGGTCCACTCGGTGCGCAGCTGGCGGGCGGGCTTGCCGGTCAGGGCGCGGGAGCGGACGGTGTCGCCGGAGCCGGCGGCGAGGAGCTTGGCGGTCAGGGCGCGTGAGTGGAGCTCGGCCTCGGTGGTGGTGAGCCAGAGGGAGCCGAGCCAGACGCCCTGGGCGCCGAGCGCGAGCCCGGCGGCGATCTGTTCGCCGCTGCCGATGCCTCCGGCGGCGAGGACGGGGAGCGGGGAGACGGCGTCGACGACCTCGGGCGTGAGGACCATGGAGGCGATCTCGCCGGTGTGGCCACCGGCCTCGTAGCCCTGCGCGACGACGATGTCGATGCCGGCTTCGGCATGGTGGCGGGCGTGCCGGGCGCTGCCCGCGAGGGCCGCGACGAGGACGTCGTGGTCGTGGGCGCGCCGGACGACGTCGGCGGGCGGGGAGCCGAGGGCGTTGGCGAGAAGCTTGATGGGATAGTCGAAGGCGACGTCGAGCTGGTTGCGGGCGACCTGTTCCATCCAGCCGGTGATGCGCCAGCCGGAGGCCTCCCCCGCGGCGAGTTCGGGGACGCCGTGCTTGGCGAGGGTGGTGCGGACGAACTCCCGGTGCCCCTCGGGGATCATCGCCTCGACATCGGCCTCGCTCACCCCCTCGACCTTCTTCGCGGGCATGACGACGTCGAGGCCGTAGGGCAGCCCGTCGGTGTGCTCCTGCATCCAGTCGAGATCGCGGGCGAGGTCGTCGGGGGCGGTGTAGCGCACCGCGCCGAGGACGCCGAACCCGCCGGCTCTGGTGATGGCGGCGGCCACCGCGGGGAAGGGCGTGAAGCCGAAGATGGCGTGCTCGATCCCCAGTTTTTGGCTCAGCTCCGTCTTCATGGGCGGCAGGATGCCGCAGGGCAGCGGTCGAGGGAAGAGGTTTTCTGATGCAGTGTCAGATTCTTTGTGCTGTCGCCCGCTTCCTTGACCCGCCATCACCCCGGTAAGAAAGTTTCAGTCGTTGCGCGTGTGGCCGAAGGATTCTTTCAGTGGCGTGGGAGAGGGTAGGGATGACGGAGGAATCGGCAGGGGTTGCGTCGGGCCGGGGCATCGGTCGCCGGGCGTTCGGCGGTCGGCTGCTCGCCCTGGGAGGTGCGCTGATGGTCGGCTCGATCCCGGGGGTCGCCGCGGCCTCCGGGCCCCGGGGCGGGCGGACGACGCTGCGGCACGGGACCGCCGAACGGGCCGGGCTGCTTGCCGAGCACCTGGACCGGCTCGTCGCCGACGCCGAGGCGTTCCTGACGCCCTCTCCGGCCCACCCGTGGTACGCGGGAGCGGTGCTGCTCGCCGGGCGGGGCGGGACCGTCGCCCTGCACCGGCCGATCGGCACGGCCGTGCGGTACGCGGCGTACGACGAGACGACCGACACCGGCGTCGAGCTGCCGGCGGACGAGCAGATCCCGATGGCCGAGGACACGGTCTTCGACCTCGCCTCCGTCTCCAAACTCTTCACCTCGATCCTGGCGGTGCAGCAGATCGAGCGCGGAGCGCTGGAGCTGGAGGCGAAGGTCACGACCTATCTGCCGGAGTTCGGGGGCGGCGGGAAGCAGGACATTACGGTCCGTCAGCTGCTCACGCACACCTCCGGGTTCCGCGCCTGGATCCCGCTCTTCAAGGAGCCGACGCGGGAGGGGAAGCTGCGGCTGCTCTGGGCCGAGGCACCGGCGAACCCGCCCGGGACGCGTTATCTGTACTCCGATCTGAACCTGATCTCGCTCCAGCTGATCCTGGAGGAGATCACCGGTCGCACACTGGACGCACTGCTCCGAAGCGAGATCACCGCTCCACTCCGGATGCACCGCACTCGGTTCAATCCCCCGCCCTCGTGGAAGCCGAAGATCGCGGCGACCGAGGACTCCCGGCTGCCGTGGTCCGGCCTCGACCGGGGCATGGTGTGGGGCGAGGTCCACGACGAGAACGCGTTCGGCCTGGGCGGGGTCGCCGGCCACGCGGGGGTCTTCTCCTGCGCCTGGGACCTCGCCGTGCTGGCCCGCACCCTCCTCAACGGCGGGGCGTACGGCGACGCCCGGATCCTGGCCCCGGAGTCCGTGGAGCTGATGTTCACCGACTTCAACACCGACTTCCCGGGCGACGAGCACGGCCTCGGCTTCGAGCTCTACCAGCACTGGTACATGGGCGCGATGGCCACCCCGCGCACGGCGGGGCACACCGGCTTCACCGGGACGAGTCTGGTCCTGGACCCGACGACGGACGCGTTCCTCGTCGTCCTCGGCAACTCGGTCCACCCGGTCCGTTCCTGGCGTTCCGGCTCGGCGCCCCGCGTCGCCGCCGCGAACAACCTGGCACGCGCCGTCCCCGTACCCCCGGTTCGCGGCCGGACCTCTGCCGAGTTCGCGGGTGCCTTCGAGCACGGGCGACGACCCCCATGGTTCTCGGGCATGGCGAGCGCGACGACCGCCACGCTGACGCTGCCGCCGCTCCAGGGCGCGGGGCGTCTGGAGTGCGCCTTGTGGTGGGACACCGAGCCGGGCGTGGACGCCGCCGTCCTGGAGGCGTCCGAGGACGGCGGGGCGACGTGGAGCCCGGTGCCGTTCACCACCGTACGGAGGGGACAGGAGCCCCAGGAGCGTCCGACGGGCTCGGTCAGCGGCTGGTCGGGGCGCGTCTGGCACGCGGCGGCGGCCGATCTGACCGCGTGGGGATCCACCTCCGTACGCGTGCGGTGGCGGTACACGACGGACCGGCTCTACGTCGGGCGGGGGGTGTACGTCGACGGCCTGCGGGTCCTCGGCACCACGGGCCGCCCCCTCTTCGACGACGCACGCCCGGCGGACGCGCCCCGGATCGAGGCCGTGGGCTGGGCCAGGTCGGCGGACTGAACCGCAGGCCGTGGGCTGGGCCAGGTCGGCGGACTGACCCTCAGGGGGCCGGGCCAGGTCGGCGGACTGAACCGGCCGGCGGCCGGGGCCCTCAGCGGGCCGGTTCCGCGGCCTCTCGGAGGGCCGCCAGGACCGGGCTGATCAGCGGGTGGTCCTCGGCACCCCTGCGTACGGCCGCGAAAACGCGGCGTGTGGGCGCCACGCCGTCCACCGGCCGGATCACCACCTCGTCGAGCGCCGTCCCGCGCAACGCCGAGCGCGGGACGAGCGCGACACCCGCGCCCGCGGCGGCGAGGGCGACCACGGCCCGGAAGTCGTCGGACGAGTGCTCCAGACGGGGAGCGAAGCCGGCGTACTCGCAGGCCAGGACGGTCACGTCGTGGCAGGGGTTGCCGGCGGACTGACCGATCCAGGCGTCCTTGGCGAGATCGGCCAGGGCCACCTGCTCGCCGAGGGCGAGCGGGTGCCCGAGCGGCAGCACGGCGTCGAAGGGCTCCGCGTACAGCGGGACGCGGGTGAGCCGGGCGTCGTCCTCGCCGGGCGCGCCGCGGTACTCGACGGCCACGGCGACGTCGACCTGCCGGTCCAGGACCATGAGCAGGCTCTCGTCGCCCTCCGCGTCCCGTACCCGCACGCGGATACCGGGCGCGGTGCGGGCGAGGCCGCTGATGGCGGGGGCGACGACCAGGCCGATACCGGTGGCGAAGGCCGCGACCGTGACCGTGCCGGCCTCGCCCGAACCGTAGGCCGCGAGCTCCGACTCGGCACGCTCCAGCTGGGCGAGGACCGCGTTGGCGTGGCTCAGCAGGATCTCGCCCGCCGGGGTGAGCCGCGCCCCGCGGGCATTGCGCTCGACGAGCCGGTGGCCGGTCTCCTGCTCCAGGGCGGCGAGCTGCTGGGAGACGGCGGAGGGGGTGAGGTAGAGCGCGGCGGCAGCCGCCGTGACCGTACGGTGGTCGGCCACCGCCCGGAGGATGTGCAGCCGCCGCGCTTCGATCATGCCCCTAGTCTCGCAGGGCGGCGCGCGCGTCGACGAACGCGTCCACAGCCCGGTTCACATCATCGGACGAATGCGCCGCCGAGAGCTGGACGCGGATCCGCGCCTGGCCCTGCGGGACGACGGGGTACGAGAAGCCGATCACGTACACGCCGCGCTCCAGGAGCAGCTCCGCCATGCGGCCGGCCTCGGACGCGTCGCCGATCATGACGGGCGCGATGGCGTGGTCGCCGGGGAGGATGTCGAAGCCCTCCGCGGTCATCCGGGTGCGGAAGAGCTCGGTGTTGGCGCGCAGCCGTTCGCGCAGGTCACCGGCCGACTCCAGCAGGTCGATGACCTTGAGGGAGGCGGCGGCGATGACCGGGGCGAGGGTGTTCGAGAAGAGGTACGGGCGGGAGCGCTGGCGCAGCAGGGCGACGATCTCGGCGCGGGCGGCGACGTAGCCGCCGGAGGCGCCGCCGAGTGCCTTGCCGAGGGTGCCGGTGATGATGTCGACGCGGTCCATGACGCCGTGCAGCTCGGGGGTGCCGCGGCCGCCGGGGCCGACGAAGCCGACGGCGTGGGAGTCGTCGACCATCACCATGGCGTCGTAGCGCTCGGCCAGGTCGCAGATCTCGCCGAGCGGGGCGACGTAGCCGTCCATGGAGAAGACGCCGTCGGTGACGACCAGCTTGCGCCGCGCGCCGCCCTCCGTGGCCTCCTTGAGCTGCTGCTCCAGGTCGGCCATGTCGCGGTTGGCGTAGCGGAAGCGCCGGGCCTTGGAGAGGCGGATGCCGTCGATGATGGAGGCGTGGTTGAGGGCGTCGGAGATGACCGCGTCCTCCGGGCCGAGCAGCGTCTCGAAGACGCCGCCGTTGGCGTCGAAGCAGGAGGAGTAGAGGATCGTGTCCTCCTGGCCGAGGAAGGAGGACAGGCGGGCCTCCAGCTCCTTGTGCACCTCCTGCGTACCGCAGATGAAGCGGACGGACGCCATGCCGTAGCCCCAGCGGTCGAGCGCCTCGTGGGCGGCGGCGATCACTTCGGGGTGGTCGGCGAGCCCGAGGTAGTTGTTGGCGCAGAAGTTGAGCACCTCGCCGGGCTGACCGCCGGCGGTGACCGCGACCGTCGCGGACTGGGGCGTGCCGATCACGCGCTCGGGCTTGTGCAGCCCGGCGGCGCGGATCTCGTCGAGGGTGGTACGGAGGTCGTCACGTACGGAATCGAACATGCTTCGGTCCTTTGAGGGGATCGGGCGAGAGGGGATCGGAGGGAGGAAGATCCGCCGAGAGGGGTCGACGAGGGAGCGTCAGACGGTCCAGTCGAGGATGATCTTGCCGCCCTTGCCGGACGCGGCGTCGTCGAAGGCGGCCTCGAAGTCGGTGTACGCGTAGCGGCCGGTGATCACCGGGGCGAGGTCCAGGCCGCCCTCCAGGAGGACGGACATCGCGTACCAGGTCTCGAACATCTCGCGCCCGTAGATGCCCTTGATCGTGATCATGGAGGTGACGATCTTCGCCCAGTCGACGGCGAAGTCCTCCGCGGGCAGACCGAGCATGGCGATCTTGCCGCCGTTGGTCATGTTCGCGATCATGTCGCGCATCGCGCGCGGGTTGCCGGACATCTCCAGGCCGACGTCGAAGCCCTCCTTGAGGCCGAGCGTGCGCTGGCCGTCGGCGATCGTCTGCTCGGCGACGTTCAGCGCGAGCGAGACGCCCGCCTTGCGGGCCAGGGCGAGGCGCTCCTCGCTGACGTCGGTGATGACGACGTTGCGCGCGCCGGCGTGCTTCGCCACCGCGGCCGCCATGATGCCGATCGGACCCGCGCCGGTGACGAGGACGTCCTCGCCGACCAGCGGGAAGGAGAGCGCCGTGTGCACGGCGTTGCCGAAGGGGTCGAAGATCGCGGCGACGTCGAGGTCGACGGGGACGCGGTGCACCCAGACGTTCGACGCGGGCAGGGCGACGTACTCGGCGAAGGCACCGTCGCGGCCGACACCGAGGCCGACGGTGGCGCGGCAGAGGTGGCGCCGGCCGGCCAGACAGTTGCGGCACTTCCCGCAGACGAGGTGGCCCTCGCCACTGACCAGGTCGCCGACGGCGATGTCCACGACGTCACGGCCCGTCTCGACGACCTCGCCGACGAACTCGTGGCCGAGGGTCAGCGGCGTGGCGATGGTCTTCTGCGCCCAGCCGTCCCAGGAGCGGATGTGCAGGTCGGTCCCGCAGATACCGGTCCGCTTGACCTTGATCAGTACGTCTCCGGTGCCGATCTCCGGCTCGGGTACGTCCATGAGCCAGAGTCCCGGCTCCGCGTTCTGCTTGACCAGTGCCTTCAATGCCATGGCTCCCGACGTGCGTGTCCTGTGACCTTCGGGGTCCGGGCGCGGGTTCGCGCCCAAGATCCCCGAAGGAAATCTTCCGTACGTCAGGCTCCCGGTCCATCGAGGTTTTCTTAAGCACCGCCACAGGTGAGCTTCACGCCGTCGGCCGGCGCGGTCGGGACAGCGGCGGTCGCGACCGGGCGGCGTCAGCGTCCGAGGGCCGCCATCGCCGCGTTGTGGCCGGGGATTCCGCTCACTCCGCCGCCCCTGACGGCGCCCGCGCCGCAGAGCAGGACGTTGGCGTGGCCGGTCTCGACGCCCCAGCGGCCGGTGCCCTCGTCCCCGTGGGGGAAGGAGAGGTCGCGGTGGAAGATGTGACCGCCGGGCAGCCGCAGGTCGCGTTCGAGGTCGAGCGGGGTCTTCGCCTCGATGCAGGGCCTGCCCTCGGCGTCGAGGGCGAGACAGTCGGCGAGCGGCTCGTCGAGGACGGCGTCGAGTTCCGCGAGGGTCGCCTTGAGGAGGGCGGCGCGGGCGGTGTCGTTGTCGGCGGCGAACAGCCGGGCGGGGGTGTGCAGTCCGAAGAGCGTGAGGGTCTGGTACCCGCTTCCGGCGAGCTCGGGGCCGAGGATGCTGGGGTCGGTCAGCGAGTGGCAGTAGATCTCGGACGGCGGCGCACTCGGCAGCCGGCCCGCGGCGGCCTCGGCGTACGCGGTGGCCAACTGGCCGTATCCCTCCGCGATGTGGAAGGTGCCGGCGAAGGCCTCGCGCGGGTCGACGGAACGGTCCCGGAGCCTCGGAAGCCGGGTGAGGAGCATGTTGACCTTGAGCTGGGCCCCTTCGGCCGGCGCGGGGGGCGTCTCACCGAGAAGAGCGGCGAGGGCCTGGGGCGAGGCGTTCACGAGTGCGTGCTCCGCCGCGACCACGCCCTCCCCCTCCGCCGTGCGGTAGGTGATCTCGGCGCGGGTGCCGTCGGTCTCGATCCGCACGGCCTCGTGGCCGGTGCGGATCTCCGCGCCCGCGGCGCGGGCGGCGTCCGCGAGGGCGTCGGTGAGGGCGCCCATGCCGCCGACGGGGACGTCCCAGTCGCCGGTGCCGCCGCCGATGACGTGGTAGAGGAAGCAGCGGTTCTGGAGCAGTGAGGGGTCGTGGGCGTCGGCGAAGGTGCCGATCAGGGCGTCGGTCAGCACCACGCCCCGGACGAGGTCGTCGGCGAAGTTCTCCTCGACGGCGGCGCCGATCGGCTCCTCGAACAGCATCCGCCAGGCCGTCTCGTCGGCCACGCGGGCGCGCAGTTCCTCGCGGGACGGGAGCGGCTCCGTCAGGGTGGGAAAGACACGCCCGGCCACCTCTCCCGTACGGCCGTAGAAGGCCTGCCACGCCTCGTACTCGCGGTCGGAGCCGGTGAGCGCCGCGAAGGAGGCGCGGGTGCGGTCGGCGCCGCCGCCGACCAGGAGGCCGGTGTCGCCCTTCGGGGTGTACGAGGAGATGGACCGTTTCCGCACGGCGAACCGCAGCCCCAGCTCGCGCACGATCTTCGGCGGCAGGAGCGAGACGAGGTAGGAGTACCGGGAGAGCCGGGCGTCGACCCCGTCGAAGGGCCGGGTGGACACGGCGGCGCCACCGGTGGAGCCGAGCCGTTCCAGGACGAGGACGTTGCGTCCGGCGCGGGCCAGGTAGGCGGCGGCGACCAGTCCGTTGTGGCCACCACCGACGATGACGGCGTCGTACGAGCGCTGTGCGGTCATGTCTCTTGCTAACACGCGAAGATCGCCCACGGAACCCCGCGACGTCGGCGCTTTTCGGCGCGGGGCCCCGTCCGGCGCGTGCCCGGGTGCTCTGTCTAGGCTCCGTCGTCGCCGCGCAGGGCGGCGACTCGGCGGTACAGCTCGACGGCCTCCGTGTGCCGCCCGAGGCGTTCGAGGCAGTGGGCCTCGTCGTGGCGGCTGGAGAGAGTGTCGGGGTGGTCGTCTCCGAGGGCACGCGCGCGTGCCTCGGCGACCTGGTGGTAGACCACGAGCGCGTCGGACCAGCGGGCGAGCCAGCCGAGGCCGACGGCGATCTCGCGTCGGCTGACCAGGGTGTCCGGGTGATCGTCGCCGAGGACGCGCTCGCGGATCGAGCACACGTCACGGGCCTCCTCCACGGCCTCCTCCCAGCGGGAGAGGCGCCCGAGGTTCACGCCGAGGCCGTGGCGCGCGCGCAGGGTCTCGGGATCGTCGGGGCCGAGAACCCGGGTACGGGCGTCGACCAGCTCGCGGTAGAGCTCCAGCGCCTCGGTGCTCCGGTCGAGCCTGCCCAGACAGATGCCCACCTCGTAGCGGGCGGCGAGGGTGTCGGGATGGTCGGGTCCGAGGACGGTGCCGCGCGCCGTGGCGACCTCGCGATAGGTGGCGAGCGCCTCCGTCCAGCGGCCCAACTGGCCCAGGGTGTACGCCACTTCGTACCGCGTCACCAGAGTGTCGGGATGCTCGTCGCCGAGCAGCCGGGCGCGCGCCCCGGCGACCTCGGTGGCCATCCGGTACGACTCGTCCAGGCGTCCCAGCCGGCCCAGGTTGAAGGCCAGGTTGTGGCGGCAGCGCAGGGTGTCGGGATGTTCGGGGCCCATGATGCGCTCCCGCGAGTCGAGCACCGCCGCGTACACCTGGTGCGCCTCCGCGTGTCGCCCGAGCCGGCCGAGGACGTACGCCGTCTCCTGGCGCGCGGCCAGGGTGTCGGGATGGTCCGCCCCGAGGACCCGCTCGCGCGCGTCGGCCACGCGGCCGAACTCGCGCAGGGCGTCGGCGGGGCGGGAGAGCCTGCTGAGCGTGAACCCGAGTTCGTACCGGCTGGCGAGCGTGTCGGGGTGCTCCGGGCCGAGGGCGACGCCCCGGCCCGCGACGACGGACCGGTGCACGTCCTCCGCCTCGTCCCAACGGCCGAGCCGGCCGAGGCTGAGACCCGCCCTGTGCCGGCTGGCGAGCACGGCGAGGAGCTCCTGTGCCGGAGCGGGACCTTCCGGGCGGTCCGCGGACGGCTGCGGAACGACGCGCGACGGGGTCGTCCACTCCCCCGTGAGCTCGGCGGCCGGGTCGTACGCCACGGTGCGCAGCGCGATGGAATCGGCGGTGACGCGGTGCCCGGTGGTCATCCCCCGTGCCCAGGAGGGCAGCCGGCGCGGGGTCGCCGCATCGGGCCCGGGGGCGGGGAGGGCCGCGGGCGCGCGTCCGGTGTGTCCGATATGTCCGTGCACGGAGGGGCCGTGGTTGGTATGTCCGACGTGTCCGTGTGCGGAGGGCCCGTGTCCATGCGCGGCGGGTCCATGTCCGGGGGCCGTGCGGGCCGAGACGATCCTGCGGCGCAGGTCGCCCGCGTCGGTGGGCCGCCCGTCGGGCGTCTTGGCGAGCAGGTCGAGGACGATCCGCTCCAGGTAGTCGGGCAGCTCGGCACGGTGCGTCCGCAGGGGTTCGGGCGGGGTGTCGCGGTGGCCGACCAGGACGGCCCAGGCGTCGTCCAGGTCGAAGGGAGGGGCTCCGGTGGCGATCTCGTACAGCACGCACCCCAGCGAGTACAGGTCGCTGCGGTGGTCGATGTCGCCGCCGCTGATCTGCTCCGGCGACATGTAGTGCGGGGTGCCCATGGCGATGCCCGTGCCGGTGAGCTTGGAGGTGAAACCGATGTCGGCGCCCAGGCGCGCTATCCCGAAGTCGCAGATCTTCACGGCGCCGTCGCCGAGCCGCATGATGTTGGCGGGCTTGAGGTCGCGGTGGACGATGCCCTGGCGGTGGGTGTAGGCGAGCGCGTCGGCGACCTGTTCGGCGATGTCCACGACGTCCTGCACCGGCAGCGGGTGCTGCTTGTTCTCCTCCAGGAGCTGGCTGAGGTTGTGCCCCTCCAGCAGCTCCATGACGAGGAAGAGCACCCCGTCGTACTCCCCGAAGTCGTGGACGACGGTGACCCCGCGGTGCTGGAGCGAGGCGGCGACCCGGGCCTCGCGCCGGAACCGTTCCCGCAGCACCGTCAGGGAGTGCGGGTCCCGCTGCTGCGGTCCCAGCGGCTTGAGGCACTTGACCGCCACCCTGCGGCCGAGCGACTCGTCAGTGGCGCGCCACACCTCGCCCATACCGCCGCGCCCGATCACGTCGTGCAGCCGGTACCGGCCCTGGATCAGCCTGGTCTCCGCCATCGCGTGCTGTCGCCCCCGTCGATTCGCTGCGCCCTCCCCGGCCCGTCCAGTATGGCCGCCTTGCTGCGGAGTTTGTACGGTGCGGGGCGTGCGTCGGGGCCCAGCCGGGCCATCGCGTTCAAGATGTGACCTGGCGGCAGCCGCCAACGGAGCCTGGCGGGGACGGAGCGCAGCAGGTTGGCGGCCGCGGTCAGCCGAAACGTGACGGTGTCGGGCGGCGGCGCGGGCCGGCCGTAGAGCTCGTGGGCGTAGAGGGGCAGGGAGTCGTACGCGAGTGATGCCACGCGCCGCCAGACGATCTCGCGCGCCGGGACGAGGGCGCGACTGACGGGCGGGCGGCGCAGGAAGGTGTCGACGGTGCGGGCGTCCTCGCCGGCGGCGAGGACGGGGCGTACGGCTTCGAAGTAGGAGGCGAGTTCGTCGGCGGTGGCGGGCACGGTGCGCGGGTCGAGTCCGACGAGCCGGGCGGAGACGCGGTGTTCGTCGATGTAGCGGTCGGCCTGGGCGTCGGTGAGGGGGATGCCGGAGCGGCGCGCGACCGAGAGGTACGAGTCGACCTCGGCGCAGTGCACCCAGAGGAGGAGCTCGGGGTCGTCGACGCCGAGCAGCCGGTGGATCTTCCGCACGCGGGCGCCGGCCGCCTCCGCGGCGTCGGTGGTGCCGTAGCTGATCGTGCCGACGAAGTTCGCGGTCCGCAGGAGCCGGCCCCAGGCGTCGTTCCTGAAGTCACTGTTGATCATCACCCCGCGTACCGCGACGGGGTGCAGGGCCTGTAGATACAGGGCGCGGACCCCGGCGATCCACATCACCGGGTCGCCGTGCAGCTGCCAGGTGACGGAGTCGGGGCCGAAGAGTCCGGGGTCGGCGTCCTGCCTCATACCGTTCAGGTTACGGGTGTTGGCGCCAGATCGTCTGCGGAGAGTCGAATCCGGACCGGCGCGCGTGGCTCAGCCGCGGACTTCGGGGTCGTCGGCCCAGGTGATGGAGTCGATGAGCCAGTCGCCGGTGGCCGTCCTCGTCAGCCGGGTGTGTTTGCGTCCCCAGGCCCGGAAGGGGGTGCCCTCGCGGATGCCGTGCTTGTAATAGAGCGAGCTCCGCAGGGCGCGGTCGGCGCCGACGACGGCCGAGAACTGGACCTCGAACTCCTCGAAGTCGGTCAACTCGGTTCCGTTCAGGTATTCCTGACGAGGGACCAGGAACTCGTCGACGTCCATCCGCGTGACCTGGCCGTCCGTCGCCACGTACTCGATCACGGCGTCGGGCGAGAGGACCGCCCGGGCCGCGTCCAGGGTGACCGCCCCTCCGGACCGGCGGGTGAACGCGGAGAGGAAGGCGCCGACCGCCGTGTCGACGGCCCGTTCGTCCGCGGAGCGCGGCGGAGTCCTGCGCCACTCGTGGGCGAGCACGGCGAACACCGAATCGCTGCACCAGGCGTTCTTGAGGAACGTGCCGTCGCGGA
This sequence comes from Streptomyces sp. Je 1-79, assembly GCF_025195125.1. GTDB lineage: Bacteria > Actinomycetota > Actinomycetes > Streptomycetales > Streptomycetaceae > Streptomyces. The sequence continues at coordinate 135,949 of NZ_JAMGSL010000016.1, read as the reverse complement.
GGACGGACTCGTGGCGCATGCCGATACGGCGCATGAGCGCGGCGGACGCCAGGTTGCGGATGTCGCAGATCCCTGTCACGCGGCGCCAGCCGAAGGCCTCGAAGGCGATGTCGAGCGCGCCGGAGACGGCCTCGGTGGCGATGCCCGTGCCGTGCACGTCCGGGTGGAAGGCGAACCCCACCTGTCCGGTGGCCGGCTCGTCGGGCTCGCGGCGGAGCAGCACCTCGCCGACGACCCGGCCGGACTCGTCCTCCACGGCCAGGTCGAGCCAGTCACCGGGGTGGGCGAGCGCCTCCTGGTCGAGGGCGCGCTCGATGGTCCTGGCGGTCGCCTCCCGGGTGTGCGGCTCGTGCGGCAGATAGAGCGCGACCTCGGGCAACGAGCGGTGGGCGTGGATGGCTTCGAGATCGTCCCGGCGTACGGGACGCAGGCTCAGCCGCTTCGTTCGCACCGGGTACGACGGGTGTACGGGCGCACCCTCGGCGGCCGCGTCGGCCGCGTCCGTCCGGTCGGCGGGGTGGGCCGCGTCCGCCGGACCGCCGAGGTGGGCCGGCCGGGAGGGGTCGGGTACGTCCGTCATGGGGTCTCCATTCATACGGTGAACTGCACAGTGTGCCGTGAACGGTGAGAGCCGGCCGACGGCAGGGCGGGTGCGGTGGCGGGCGCGCGGGCGACGGCAGGGCGGGCGCGCGGGCAAGGGCAGGGCGGGTGCGATGGCGGGCGGCCGAAAGCGTCGGATCGACGGTCGCGGCCTCCGTCTTCAGCGGCCCGCCGTGCGGGCGCGGTCCCAGGCCCAGGCCGCTATGCCGACGCGGTTGCGGGCTCCGACCTTGCGCTGGATCGTGGCGAGGTGGTTCTTCACCGTCCCGGGCGTGATGAACAGGGCCGCGCCGATCTCGGCGTTGGTGGCGCCGTCGCCCACGAGTCCGGCGATCTCGCTCTCGCGGGCGGTCAGCGCCTCCAGCCCGCCAGGCGCGCGGGTTCCCGCCGGCGCAGGCCGATGCGGGACCGGGAGCTGCGACTGGGCAGGTGGCTCGGGTTGAGCCTGGGGCTGTGGCTGGGGCTGTGGCTGGGGCTGCGGCTGGGGCTGTGGCTGTGGCTGGGAGAGCTGTCGTAGCAGCCGTACGGTGATCTGCGGGCTGATCAGTGCGTCCCCGGCGACCGCAGCCCGTACCGCCTCCGCCAGCAGGGCCGGACCGGACCGTTTCAGCAGGAAGCCCGCGGCCCCGGCCCGCAGCGCCGTGTGCACGTACTCGTCCAGGTCGAACGTGGTCACCACGACCACCCGGAACTCCTCGCCCAGCCGCCTGGTCAGCTCAAGGCCGTCCAGCCGCGGCATCCGGATGTCCGCGAGGACGACGTCCGGCCGCAGGCGCGCGGCCAGTTCGAGTGCCTCCATGCCGTCGGCCGCGGCGCCGACGACCTCGATGTCCGGCTGGGCGCCCAGGATGATCGCGTACGCGCTGCGGATCGCCTCGTCGTCGTCGGCCAGCAGAACCTTGATGCTCATCGGCCCTCCAGGGGCATCGTGGCGGCGACCCGCCAGCCGCCGTCGGTCCGGGCGGCGGTGAGAGTGCCGCTCAGCGCCTCCACCCTGGCCGCGAGGCCGGCCAGCCCGCTGCCGCCGCCCCGGCGTGATCCGGTCGCCCGGTCGCCCGGCCCGTCGTCGTCCACCGTGACGTACAGCCGGCCGTCGGCGCTGCACACCCGTACCGTCACGGCGCGCGCGGCGGGCGCGTGGCGGCGCACGTTGGTCAGCGCCTCCACGACGATCCGGTACGCCGTCGCCGCCACCTCGCGCGGCACCTGCGCCCCCTCCGGAAGGGGCTCCAGACGCACGTCGGCCTCGCCCGACTCATCGAACCGCCGTATCAGGGTGGCGAGTTCGCCGAGGCCCGGCTGTGGCACCCGCTCCACGCCCTGGTTCTCCTCGGGAGTCCGGAGCAGATGGACGGTGCGGTCGAGCGAGCCGAGCGCCTGTTGCCCGGCCTGCTCGATCCGTTCGAAGAGCGCGGCCGCCCGCGACGGGTCGGAGGTCGCCAGGACGGTGCCCGCCTGCGCCAGCGCGACCATGCCGCTGACGTCGTGTGCCACGAAGTCGTGGAGGTCGTGGGCGAGTTCGAGCCGCTGGGCGCGACGGGCGGCAGCCACCGAGCGGCGCCGGGAGGTGTCGAGGCCGCGCAGGTACAGTCCGGCCAGCGCCGCCGGTACGACGAGGACCGCGCCGAACCCGGCGAAGGTCAGCAGGTCTCCCGGCTCGTCGAGCGCCTCGAAGCGGGCCGGCCAGAGCGCCACGCCGAGTCCGGCGGTGCCGGCCGCGACCGGCCCGGTCCACCCGCGGCCGCCGCGCAGCGCGACCGCCACCAGCGCCAGCAGCACGCCCAGTTCGACCAGCCCCAGCAGTGCGGGCCATCGGTCCGTCTCCGCCAGCCGGCCGAAGACCCAGGTACCGGCGGTGACCGTCAGCGACACCACCCCGGCCGCGCCCGCCGCGGTTGCCGTCCCGGCCGCCCCCGTCGTCCCGCGCCGTCGCCGCACCACCAGGCCGAGCACCGCGGCGCCCGGCACGACCGCGGCCACGACCATCCGCCCGATCACCATGTCCCCCACATGCGCCCCACCCTATGGTTCGCCGTGGGCGGCCGCCTGTGCCGATCGGCACATGGCGAACCCGGTCCGAGCGGCCCGAACAGCCCGATCGGCATCTGCCGTCGTCCCCTGTCCCAGCAGCAGAGTTGAGGCATCGCAGCGGCCGACCGAGCAGCTGGACAAGGGAGTCAGACCGATGATCGACACCAAGACGTCCGCCCGGACCTTCGTACCCTCCTCCGGCACGGCCGTCGTTCCGGCTCCCCGCTGGGCCGAACTCGCCGCCAAGGCCGCCCTCTGGAGCACCGTGCCCTCGGGGCTGTGGCGGATCCCCTTCGCCTTCGGGGCAACCATGGGCTTCACCGGCGAGGCACTCGCCTTCCTCCACCGGGACGTCCCCGGCTGGGGCAGCGTCTACATGGTCACGCTGAGCGTCCTCGCCGAGGTGCTGGCCTTCCTCACCCTCGGCCTGGTCCGCCCCTGGGGCCGGGTGGTTCCCCGATGGGTCCCCGTGATCGGCGGACGGACCGTCAGACCGCTCGCCGTGATCATCCCCGCGACCCTGGGCGCCCTGGTACTGACCGTAGGCGGCATCCTCGGCGTCCTCGGTTGGAACAGCCCCGACAACATGGGCTCCCCGGAGTCCCCGCAGGGCCTCGCAGGCGTGGTGATGACCCTCTGCTACCTCCCCCTGGTGGCCTGGGGCCCCCTGCTCATGATCGTCACCGCCGACTACGCCCGCCGCACCCTGCGCCGCCGCTGACCGCGTGCGGCGGCATCCAGCACCTCGGTCTGGGCAGCGGCATCCACTCCTCTTTCGGCGCACCGCTGGCCCGCCTGGAGGCACAGCTCGCGCTGTCCGCGCTGGCCCGCCGCCTCGACACGCCGCGGCTGCTGGAGGACCCGCCGCCGTACCGCCACAACGCGGTGCTGCGCGGCCCGCGCCATCTGCGCATCGGCATCGCCGGCGTGCGCCCCTGACGGGGGCCGGTCACCCGGCGGCGTGCACCATACGGGTGAGGATCGTCCGGCCGCGATCGACGAGGACCGGTTCCTGCTTGGCGATCCCCGCGTTGAGGTGGGCGACGCCCAGACGCGCGGCGAACAGCGGCAGCGCCCGCCGCTCGGTGTCGGACAGCTCACGTCCGTATCCGGCGAGGAAGGCCGGCTCGAGCTCCGGGCGCGTGGGCCAGGCGGCGCAGCACAGCCACACGAGGTCCTCGACGGCGATGCCGTGGCCGGACTTCTCGAAGTCGATCAGGCTGTGGGTGCCGTGGCCGGCGTCCCAGAGCCAGTTGCGGGTCGAGTAGTCGCCGTGCCGGAACACCAGCGGGAGGTCCTCGGCCAGCGCGGGCAGCTCTCGGCACACCTGCCGGACCAGGGCGCGCTGGGCGTCGTCCAGGTGCTCGCCGGTGCGCTCCAGACAGACCGCCGCCTCGTCCACCTGCGCGGCCACCGACGCCGTGACGCCGTCGCGTGCGCCGTCCGGGCACGGGACGGGGTGATCGTGCCACCGCCTGAGCAGCCGCCCGGCGAGTTCGTGCACGCGGGCTTCGGCGGCGGCCGTGAGAGGCAGACCCCTCACGATGTGGCCGGGCAGCGGCGTGGTCATGAGGGCCCGCAGTGCGGGATCGGCGGCCAGCAGGCGAGGGGCCTCGCCCTCGGCCAGGGAGCGGGCGGCGTGCTCGTAGCCGTGCAGTTCGCGCGCGAAGTCCTCCGGGGTCGGGCTCAGCTTCACGTACGCCGCCCCCGTACCGGAGGACACACGCCAGACCCTGGAGTCGCCCCGGGACCAGGAGACGTCCAGGACGCGCTCGAGTCCGGGCAGACGGTACGTGACCCATTGGCGCAGGTCGGCGGGCAGGGGAGAGTCGAGCACGTGAGGGCCCTTCTCGGTGGGGTGGTCCGCAAGCTCGGCCGTACTTCCGGCCTACCCGCACGACCACCCGCCCTACGCGACAATCCCCCACGTTCATCCGAAAAGGACCACCGACATGGAGCATCAGGCCTCACCGCGACTCACGGCGGCGGCCCACTCCCGCAGGGTGCTCGGCGGGGTGGGGGTGGCGTGGGCGACCACGGGCACAATCAGGACGGCGGCGAGGGCGGGCGACGCGTAGGCGAGGAACGCCTCAGCGGCTCACGGACGAAGGAGTGGCGACCATGCTCACCCCGGGATACACAGAAGTGGAGTACGGCGGAGTCACCGTGCTCGTCGGTGCCGGGCGAGGCGCCTACCCGCACGCCAACTCCGTGCTGGTACGCGGCCGTGCCGAAACGCTGGTCATCGACCCGTCGCTGTCGCTCGTCGGATCGGCTCCGCCCGCGGACACGGCGCTCGTGAGCCACGCGCACGAGGATCACATCGCAGGGCTCGGATGCTACGAGGTGCCCGTCCACACCCACCAGAAGGATCTCGCCGCTCTTCGATCTCGCGCGGTCATGGCCGCCGGCTACGGCCTCCCGCCGGACGCCACCGAGCACACGGAGGCGATGCTGCGCGACCGGTTCCACGTACGGGACCGCCCGGACGCGACAGCGTTCACCGACGGCACGGTCTTCGACCTGGGCGGCCGCACCGTGACCGTCGTACACCTCCCCGGCCACACCGCGGGCCACAGCGGCTTCCTGGTCGAACCGGACGGCTTCCTGTACGTGGCGGACATCGACCTGACATCGTTCGGTCCGTTCTACGGAGACGTCGGCAGCAGCCTCCCGGACTTCGAGGCGTCCATGCGCCGATGCCGGGAGATCGGTGCGCGCTGGTACGGCACGGCCCATCAGAAGGGCGTGATCGAGGGCGCCGAGGAGTTCTCCAGGCGGCTCGACGACTTCGCCGGGGTGGTGGAGAAGCGGGACGCGATCCTCCTGGAGTTCCTCGACGAGCCGCGCACGGTCGAGGAGATCGCCGGGCGCAGGCTGGTCTACCGGCCGCACGTCGAAGGCGCCCACGTGGAGCCGGTCGAGCGACGTACCGCGGCGCGGCACCTGGACCGCTTGATCGGCGCGGGGCTGGTCGCCGAGGCCGAGAAGGGCCGGTTTCGCGCCGTCTAGCCCCGCGCAGCACTCGGCCCGGCAGGCAGCGGCTCCCTCTCGTCACGGTCGCCGCAGGCAGGACGATCACCTCTGGACGAGCGATCAGCCGTCGATCTGGTCAGCCCCTCAGCCCTCGGGGTCGCGCAGGCCGACGCAGTCGAAGGCCCAGAAGACCTCCGAGTAGACGAAGGTGCCCGTCATCCACGGCTCGTGAGCGGACAGCCGGGCGACCTGAAACGCGGCTTCAGGGATACGCAGCGACGGCGAACGGAAGCCGACCGCGCCGGCACCCTCGAAGCCGCGCTTGCCGTAGTAGTACGGCGAACCCTCCAGGAACACCAACGGCACGCCCTGGCTGTCGGCCGCCTCAAGCGCGTGGGCGATGAGCCGCGTACCGATGCCCTGACCCTGGAACTCCGGGAGCACGCCCAGCGGTGACAGCGACAGGACGTCCACGATCCGGCGCGGAGCATCCAACCGCGTCGCGCTCAGCAGGACATGCCCGACGACCCGGTCATCAACGACGGCGACGAACGACATCGGCGCCAACGCGGCCTCCGCAACGCGAAGTGCCTCCACGAGCCCGGGAACCCGATCGCTGTCACCGAAGGCGCGCGTATGAACCTCGCGCACGTCCCGGTGGTCGTCAGCGGTCTCCTGCCGGATCACCAGGCCGGCACCACCAAGAGCGATCCGGGAGCCTGCAGGCGCTTCGTGTGACGTCATGGCAGCGAGGGTAGATCGCGGGACGGCTCACTCGCGAGGCAATTGCCCACCGGTCGGTCCTGGTGGCGGCCATGACGCCGGCGCACCTTCGTCCACCAGCGGACCGAGCCTACCGGCAGGTGCTCGAACAGGGCAGGAGAGCGGCGATTTCACGCTCGCCGGCGCCGCCCGTGCAATCGGCCGCTCCTTCGTGGCGGTCCGGCGGTCAGCGGCGGACGCGGGGCATGCCCAGGCCGATCCAGGAGATGATCTCGCGCTGGATCTCGTTGTTGCCGCCGCCGAAGGTGAAGATGACCGCCGAGCGGTAGCCGCGTTCGAGTTCGCCGTGGAGGACCGTTCCCGCCGAGCCCTCCTTGAGGGCGCCGGCCGAGCCGACGACCTCCATCAGCCAGGCATAGGCGTCGCGGCGGGCCTCGGAGCCGTAGACCTTGACGGCCGAGGCGTCCTGCGGGGTGAGGGTGGACTGCTGGACGGCGTTCACCATCTGCCAGTTGAGGAGTTTCATCGCGTCGAGCCTGGTGTGCGTGCGGGCGAGGCTCCGGCGTACCCAGCCGAGGTCGATGACGCGGCGGCCGTCGGCGAGCTTGGTGTCGGCGGCCCAGCGCTGGACATCGTGGAGGGCGCGGATCGCCATGGTGCCGTGCGCGGCGAGCGTCACGCGCTCGTGGTTCAGCTGGTTGGTGATGAGCCGCCAGCCCTTGTTCTCCTCGCCGACGCGGCGGGAGAGGGGGACACGGATGTTCTCGTAGTAGCTCGCGGTGGTGTCGTGCGAGGCGAGGGTGTTGATGAGGGTGCAGGAGTAGCCCGGGTCGTTCGTCGGTACGAGCAGCATGGTGATGCCCTTGTGGGCAGGGGCGTCGGGGTCCGTGCGCACGGCCAGCCAGACCCAGTCGGCGGTGTCGCCGTTCGTCGTCCAGATCTTCTGCCCGTTCACGACGTACTCGTCGCCGTCCCTGACGGCACGGGTCTTCAGGGCGGCGAGGTCGGTGCCGGCGTCCGGCTCGCTGTAGCCGATGGCGAAGTCGATCTCGCCGGAGAGGATCTTCGGCAGGAAGAACGCCTTCTGCTCGTCCGTGCCGAGCTGCATGATCGTCGGGCCGACGGTGTTCAGGGCCATCAGCGGCAGCGGGACGCCGGCCTGGGCGGCCTCGTCGAAGAAGATGAACTGCTCCATGGGGCTCAGCCCCCGGCCCCCGTACTCGACGGGCCATCCGACGCCGAGCCAGCCGTCGGTACCGAGCCTGCGGACCGTCTCGCGGTAGAACCGCTTCTGCGCGGCGGGGTCGGCGTAGCGCGCGTGGACGTCGTCCGGCACGAGCTCGGCGAAGTACGTACGCAGCTCCTCGCGCAGACGGTGCTGGGCGGGCGTGTACTCGAGGTGCATGGGGCCTCCCGTGGCGGCGTCCTGGGTACCGTGCGCGCGACGGCGGCCACGGTAGAACGTGTTCCACAAATGGGGAAGCCCCGCGACGGTCCCGAGCGGTCGCGGGCGAGCCAGTACCGTCCCGGCCCGGCGGGTGAGAACGCGAACCGTCCCGGCCCGGCGGGTCAGCGGCCGGGCCGGGACGGTATGGGGATCTTCCGGGCGTGGGTCAGGGCAGGAGCTCGTCCAGGGAGGCGCGTCCCTTCTCCGCCATCCGGCGCTCCGCCCACGCGATGCTCTTCGGATTCACGTCACGACCTGAGGCGAGGACCAGGTCCTCCGCCGTGTATTCGCCCTCCGACCCAGCGTGCAAGAGGCGGTCGGGCGTCGGGCTGTCCCCCCGGGATGTCTTGTCGGACTCAGCGTTCATGCCGCCTCCTAGGAGTTCTTCCGGTACCGGCCATTCTCGTGTCCGGGTCCCCGTACCGCATCCGGGCCGGGTCGCCGCGCCGCCCGGGCCGGGTCCCGGCACCGCGTCGCTGTGCCGGGACGGTGCCGGAGCGGTGCCGGGACGTGCCGGAACGGCGCGGCGGGGAACTCGGCGGACGCTTGCGGTCACCCCGCGGATGCTCCGCGTCACCTTCGGTCGCGCGTCGCTCGCCTGGATGTCCAGCCGAGGATTCAGAGGATCAGACAAGGGCGGCGGCCTCCTTCACGGAGAGGCCGCCACCCTCCGCGTACAGCAGCGCGTACGTCTCCGGGTCCAGTACCGCGCGCAGGGCGCGCTCCGCCCGCTGCCGCACCGACGACTCGGTCTGCTCGGTCAGGGGACGGAAGCCCCCGCCGCCCAGGCCGGCGCCGTGGGCGTCGTACGCGCCCAGCAGGCGGGCGCCGTCCTCGGCGGCGGTCGACACGCCGAGTCCGGCCTTGGCCCAGGCCGCCGTCGCGAACTGGCCGACCACGAGGTACGGGGCCACCAGGTACGCGAGGCTCTCCACCTCCCGTACGGAGCGGGTCAGCCGCGCCGCGGCCTCGGCGAACGCGCCGTCGAGACAGTCCAGCCAGCCGCGCAGTCCCCCGGTCAGGCCGATGAAGAGGTCGGGCGTTTCTCCGCTGAACTCCTCTTCGATCCGGTCCAGTTGTTCCCTCGCGAGGGAGGTTCGTCCGGTGTTTCCGTAGTGCTGGGCGAGGAGCAGCCGGGCCGTGCTGACGGGCTCCCCGCTCGACTCCGTGGAAGCCTCCTCCGCGGCTTCGACGAGAAGCCGCTCCGCCTCCGAACGTTCCGTGGCGTCGGCGGGGATCCTCAGCCGTACGGCGGCGAGCCGGGCCTTGGAGAGGGGGACCTGGGCACGGGCGCCCAGGCCGGCGGTCGCGTGCGCGGCCCGTTCGAAGTCGGCGGCGGCCTCGGCGAGTCTGCCCGACCGCTCGTACGCCTCGCCGCGCGCGGCGAGGGATTCGGCGATGCCCCAGGCGTCCTGGATCCGCCCGAAGCGGGCGAGGGCCGCTTCGGCGTCGTCGGGCCGGCCGCCGAGGAGTCTCGCCCGCAGGAGGTGGGCGAAGGCGAGTTCCCAGTCGAAGCCCTCGGTGCGGCACGCGGCGAGGAGCGCATCGAGGGTCTCGTCGAGGCTGTGGAACTCCCCGGTCATGAGACGGGCGAAGAACCACATGCTGCCGGGCTGACGGCAGTTCTGCGGCAGGCCGGGGCGGTAGGCGGCGACGATGGCGTCGAGGCGCGCGCGGATCCCGGGGCGCTGGAGGGCGGTGGCGCCCTCGCCGCCCTCGGACGCGAGGACGAGCAGCCGGCACCCTCGGCGCGCCTCCCACAGCTGCTCCTGCGACCAGGGCGGCGGCGTGTCGGTGCACCGGTCGGCGAGGGGTACGGCGCGGGGTACGTCGTGTCGTACGGGCGCGGCGAACGGGTCGGGGCCGAGGGCGGCCGCGGCGGCGGACCAGGAGCGGGCGTCGGCCTGCCGGGCACGGAGCTGCCAGAACCAGCTCATGGAGAGGACGAGGCAGAGCGCCTCCTGTTCCTCGCCGTGGTCGACGGCGGTCCGCAGGGCGGCCGTCACGTTGTCGTGCTCGCGTTCGAGCCGGCGCAGCCAGACGTCCTGTCCCGGGCCCCGGAGCGCGGGGTCTGCGGTGCGGGCGAGCTCCCGGTAGTGGACGAGGTGGCGCCGCTCGACCTCAGCCCGCTCCCCCGCCTCGTCGAGCCGCTCGCCGGCGTACTCGGCGACGGTCTCCAGGAGCCGGTAGCGCATGGTCCCGTCGTCGGTGGGCGCGGCGACGACCAGCGACTTGTCGACGAGCGAACCGAGCACATCCAGGGCGTCACCGGGCGACGCCGCCGCCCTTACGGAGGCAGCGCGCGCCCCCTGTTCCGCGCGTGCGGATCCCGCCGGGGCGTCGGCGGAGGGCGTGCAGACCGCTTCCGCCGCCCCGAGGCCGCAGCCGCCCGAGAAGACCGACAGACGGCGCAGGACGGCGCGTTCGGGATCGGTCAGGAGGTCCCAGGACCAGTCGACGACCGCCCGGAGCGTCTGCCGGCGGGGCGGGGCGGTCCGGGCGCCCGAGGTCAGCAGCCGGAAACGGTCGTCCAGGCGGTCGGCGATCTGGCGCGGCGCCAGCAGGCGAAGACGCGCCGCCGCGAGCTCGATCGCCAGCGGGAGGCCGTCCAGTCGCCGGCAGATCTCCGCACACGCCTCGGGGTCGTCGGCCGGGTCGAAGGACGGACGGGCGGCGGCGCCCCGGTCCGCCAGCAGCCGCAACGCCTTGTCCTGAGGCAGCGGCTCCACGGGACGTACGAACTCCCCTGGTACGCCCAACGGTTCGCGACTCGTCGCCAGTACCGTCACCCCGGGGCAGCGCGCGAGCAGCTGCTCCGCGAGCTCCGCCGCCGCGCCCACCACGTGCTCGCCGTTGTCCAGGAGGAGCAGCAGCCGACGCGGCGCGCAGTACTCCACGAGCCGGGTGAGTTCGTCACGGGCGTCGCCGCCCCACAACTGCGTCTCGCGCCCGCCCAGAGCGGTCAGAACAGCGGCAGGAACGTCGGACTGCGCGCGAACGGAGGCCAGTTCGGCGATCCGTACGCCGTCCGGCCACCGCCCCGCACCGCGTTCGGCGGCCTCCAGGGCCAGCCGGGTCTTGCCCACCCCGCCGGGTCCGAGCAGGGTGACCAGACGCCGCTCTTCCAGTTCGGCCACCAGGGAGTGGAGTTCGCTGTCGCGCCCCACGAAGGAGGTCAGCCGGGCAGGGACGCGGTGGGGCTCCGCCCTCGGCTCCTGGCCCGCGAGCAACTCCGCGTGCAGTGATCGGAGTTCGGCCCCCGGGTCCGCCCCCAGCCGGTCGGCGAGGACGCTCCGTACCTCGTCGTAGACCGACAGCGCCTCGGCGGCGCGGCCCGCCGCGCCGAGGGCGCGGATGCGGAGCGCCTGGAGGGGTTCGTCCAGGGGGTGCTCGGCCGCCAGGGCCTCCAGCGGGGCGATCGCCGTCTCGGCCCGGCCGAGGGCCACGGCGGCGGCGAGCCGGTCCCTGCGCACGCGCGCGTGGCGCTGTTCCACCCGTACGACCAGAGGGTCGCCGCCGCGGCCCGGCAGATCGGCGAGCGCGGGGCCGCGCCAGAGCCCGAGCGCCTCGTCGAGCAGCCGTGCCGCCCGGTCGGCCTCCCCGGCCGCAAGCGCCCCGGCCCCCTCTCCGGCCAGCCGCTCGAACACGTACAGGTCCACGTCCTCAGGCCCCGCCGCGAGCCCGTACCCGCCGGCGAGCGAGACCACCGCTTCCCTCCCGAGCGCCCGGCGCAGCCGTCCGACCAGGGCCTGGAGCGCCTCGGTGCCGTCCCCGGGCGGATCGTCCTGCCAGATCGCCTCGATCAGCTCACCCGTACGGACGCCACGCCCGCCGGCGGCGGCCAGCGCCGCGAGCAGGGCCCTGAGCCGGGCTCCGCCGAGCGCGGCCTCCCGGCCGTCGGCCAGAACGGCCTGGCAGGGGCCGAGAACGCGGTACGCGATGATCACCGGCCCATTCTCCCCCGACAGGTCACGACTCCGACACGCGGTGTGTCGCCGCCATGGCGTCCGAGGGGCGCGGGTTCGACAATGGTGAGGATGACCGATGACGACCGGGGCACGCACAGTGGCGAGATCGGGCCCACCGAGCGGCTCGCCATGAATCGGACCGGCAGCTTCGACTGGGACCTCGACACGGGCACCATCGACGTCGACGAGGCGGGGCTGCTGGTCTTCGGGCTGGACTCGGGCGCGTTCGACGGGCGCCCCGCCACCCTCGTCCAGCGCCTGGACACCGATGAGCGGGCCCGGCTCGACGCGGTGATCCACCGTGCCATCACCAGCGGCGAGACCTCGTACTCCGCGCACTTCGAGACCGCGGACGAGGACGGTACACCCCAGTGGACGCATGTGCAGGCACGGATTCTGCGCACGGCCGACGGGATGGCCCACCGGATCGTGGGGATCGTCCGGGACACGACGGCCGAGGTCACGCACTCCGAATTCGTCCTGGACCTCGAGAAGCGCCGCGAGGTCCAGACGAGCATCGTCGAGCGGACCACGCACGCGCTGTCGCGGGCGGTGACGGTCGACGACGTGACGGCGGCCATGACCGGCCCCAGTGGTCTCGCCCGGCTCGGCGCGGACGGGCTCGCGCTCGGTCTCGTGGAGAACGGCTCGCTCAACGTCATCGCGCTCAGCGGGGAGTCCCTGGACGCCCTGAACGACTTCCGCTCGCGCCGCCTCGACCGGGGCCTGCCCCTGGCCGAAGCGGTACTGAGCGGGCGGCCCCGGTTCGTGCCCACGTTCTCCACCCTCGGCCGGGACTTCCCGGAACTCGCCCCGTACGTCGAGCGGCTGAGGTTCCGGTCCGCCTGCTACCTGCCCCTGATCGCCCAGGCGCGCTCGCTCGGCGGGATGGCGCTGTTCTACCGGCGCCGCTCGACGTTCAACGCCGACGAGCGCAACCTGCTGCTCGGGCTCGCCGCGATCGTCGCGCAGTCCCTCCAGCGCGCCATCCTCTTCGACGAGGAGCGCGAGCTGGCGACCGGGCTGCAGGAGACGATGCTGCCGCGGCGCATCCCGGCGATCTCCGGCGGCGAGATCGCGGTCCGGTACCACGCGGCGTGGAGCGGGCGGCAGGTCGGCGGCGACTGGTACGACGTGATCTCGCTGCCCCGGGGCCGGGTCGGGGTCGTCGTCGGGGACGTCCAGGGGCACGACACGCACGCGGCCGCGATCATGGGCCAGCTGCGGATCGCGCTCCGGGCGTACGCGGGTGAGGGCCACGCGCCGTCGACCGTACTGGCCCGGGCCTCCCGCTTCCTCGCCGAACTCGACACCAACCGCTTCGCGACCTGCACCTACGCCCAGGTCGACCTGGGCACGGGGACCGTGCGCGCGGTGCGCGCCGGCCATCTGGGGCCGCTGATCCGGCACACGGACGGCAGGGTGGGGCAGCCAAAGCTCCGGGGCGGGCTGCCGCTCGGCCTGGCGACCGTGTTCGGGGACGAGGAGTTCCCGGAGACCCGGCTCGACCTCGTACCCGGCGAGACGCTGGTGCTCTGCACGGACGGCCTGGTCGAACAGCCCGGCTCGGACATCGAGTCCGGTCTCGACGCGCTGTCCGCGGCGATGAGCAGCGGCCCCCCGCAGGCGGAGGCGCTCGCGGACCATCTGTCGGAGCAGCTGTGGGAGCGGTGGGGCGCGGGCGACGACGTGGCGCTGCTCGTCCTGCGCCGCAGCCCGGACCCCGGTACGCCTCGGGCCCCGCGCATCCACCAGTACATCCACCAGGCGGATCCGCAGGGTCTCTCGGACGCGCGGGCTGCGGTGGGCCAGGCGCTCCGGGACTGGAGCATGGCCGAACTGGCCGACGACGCCGAGCTTTTGACGGGCGAGCTGCTCGTCAACGTGCTGCTGCACACCGAGGGCGGAGCGGTGCTCACGCTGGAGGTGCTGCCGGAGCCGGTGCGCCGGGTACGGCTCTCGGTGCAGGACCGGTCGAGCGCCTGGCCCCGCAGGCGTACGCCGGGCGAGGCGGCGACCTCGGGGCGAGGGCTGCTGCTGCTCGACGCGCTGGCGTCCCGGTGGGGTGTGGAGCCACGCGGCGAGGGCAAGGCGGTGTGGTGCGAGATCGGCCCGGTGCACGCGACGGTCGCGTCCGCGTCGACGGGCCCAGGCTGAGTGAGGAGCGGGCATGGACCCCGTGGCGGCGCTGGACCGGATCGCCTACCTGCTGGAGCGCTCGCAGGCGCCGACGTACCGCGTGCGGGCGTTCCGTACCGCCTCCGCGGCCGTCGCGGCCCTGGCGGACGGCGAGGCGCGGCAGCGTGTGGCGGCGGGGACCCTCGAGTCGGTCAAGGGCATCGGACCGAAGACGGCGGCGGTGATCGAGGAAGCTCTCGAAGGGCGGGTCCCGGCGTATCTGGAACGCCTGGAGGCCGAGATCACCGTGCCGGAGGTCAGCGGTGGGCAGACCCTCAGGGCAGCGCTGCGGGGCGACTGCCATCTGCACTCCGAGTGGTCGGACGGGGGCAGCACCATCGAGGACATGGGCCGGACGGCGGCGCGGATCGGACACGAGTGGGCCGTCCTGACCGATCACTCGCCCAGCCTGAAGGTGGCCCGCGGCCTGTCCCCCGACCGGCTGCGCGAGCAACTGGACGTCGTGGCACGGCTGAACGAGGAGTGGGCCCCCTTCCGGCTGCTGACCGGGATCGAGTGCGACATCCTGGAGGACGGCTCGCTGGACCAGGAGCCTGAACTGCTCGAGCGGCTGGACCTGGTGGTCGGCTCGGTCCACTCCAAGCTGCGGATGGACGCGCCCTCGATGACGCGACGCATGGAGAAGGCGGTACGCAATCCGCTGATGGACGTCCTCGGTCACTGCACGGGGCGGCTGGTGAGCGGGGGGCGGCTGCGGCCCGAGTCGACCTTCGACGCGGAGCGGGTCTTCGCGGCGTGCGCCGAGTCGGGGACGGCCGTGGAGATCAACAGCCGTCCGGAGCGGCTCGATCCGCCGCGCCGGCTCCTGCGGCAGGCGGTGGCGGCGGGCGTCTGGTTCGCGGTCGACACGGACGCGCACGCACCCGGACAGCTGGAGTGGCAGATCTTCGGGTGCGCGCGGGCGGAGGAATGCGGGGTGCCGGCCGAGCGGGTGATCAACACCTGGCCGGCGGAGCAGCTGCTGGCGTGGGCGGGGGACGGAGAGCGGTAGGCGAGCGGCGGTCGCGTGCCACGCGGCGATCGCGTGGCAGAACTCACCGCCGAGTCAGTTGCGTTGCCACACGGTGGTCGGGTTGCAGAACTCCCGGATGCCGTGGCCGGCCAGCTCGCGGCCGTAGCCGGAGCGCTTCACCCCGCCGAACGGGAGCGCCGGGTGGGAGGCCGTCATGCCGTTGACGAAGACACCCCCGGCCTCCAGGTCCCGTACGAAGAAGGCGATGTCCTCGTCGTTTCGGGTCCAGACGTTCGAACTGAGCCCGAAGGGCGAGTCGTTGGCGACGGTCACGGCCTCTTCGATGTCGCTCACCGGGTAGAGCGTGGCGACCGGACCGAAGGTCTCCTCCTGATGGATCCGCATCTCGGGCGTGATGCCGGTCAGCACGGTCGGCCGGTAGAACCAGCCGCGCGGGAACTCCTCCGGGCGGGACCCGCCGCAGAGGACCGTGGCGCCCTTCTCCACGGCGTCGTCGACGAGTTCCTCCAGGTCGGCGCGGCCTTGCTCGGTGGCGAGGGGGCCGACGTCGGTGGACTCGTCGAGGGGGTCGCCGACGGTCAGCGCGTTCATGGCGGCGGTGAAACGTTCGGCGAAGTCGTCGTAGACGTCGCCGTGGACGATGAAGCGCTTGGCCGCGATGCAGGACTGGCCGTTGTTCTGTACGCGGGCGGTGACGGCGGTCTTGACGGCGCGGGGCACGTCGGCCGAGGGCATCACGATGTACGGGTCGCTGCCGCCCAGCTCCAGGACCGTCTTCTTGACCTCGTCGCCCGCGATGGCCGCGACCGAACGCCCGGCGGGCTCACTGCCGGTGAGGGTGGCGGCGACGACCCGGCGGTCGCGCAGGACGGACTCGACGGCGCCGGAACCGACGAGAAGGGTCTGGAAGCAGCCTTCGGGGAAGCCGGCGCGGCGGAAGAGGTCGCCGAGGTAGAGAGCGGTCCTGGGCACGTTGGAGGCGTGCTTGAGGAGGCCGGTGTTGCCGGCCATGAGCGCGGGCGCGGCGAACCGGATGACCTGCCAGAGCGGGAAGTTCCAGGGCATGACGGCGAGGATCGCGCCCAGAGGGCGGTAGTGGACGCGGGCGGCGTCCGCGCCGGAGTCCTGGACGTCGGCCGGGGCGGGGTGCTCGTCGGCGAGCAGCGCCTCGGCGTGGTCGGCGTACCAGCGCATGGCCTTGGCGCACTTGGCGGCCTCGGCGCGGGCGGCCGCGATCGGCTTGCCCATCTCCGTGGTCATCGTGCGCGCGACGTCCTCGGCGTCCTCGTCCAGGAGGTCGGCGGCGCGGCGCATCAGGCGGGCGCGCTCACCGAAGGAGGTGGTGCGGTACTGCCGGTACGTCTCGTACGCGGCGGAGATCCGCCGTTCGATCTCGTCGTGTCCGTGTGCGTCGTAGGTGCGCAGCGTCTCGCCCGTGGCCGGATTCACGGTGGCGATCCCCATTGGTCTCCTCCTGCCGTCCGCCCCACAGGAACCCTCCCGCGCCCGGAGCCCCACCGCAATCGGGGAGGGGGCACGGGGGTGACGCCATACCCGTCACTGCCCGGCGGAGAAGCCGCCCCCGTCCGCCGCCCAGCGCAGCGCCCCCGCCAGGTGCGCCCGGAACGTCTCGTCCTCGTACGCCTCCTCCGCGTGCCCCAGCGCCGTGAAGAAGACCCGGCCGGCTCCGGTCCCGCGGCACCACACCAGCGGGTGGTCCGCGCCCAGTGTCCCGCCCCGGTAGGTGGACTCGTCCGCGCGGGCCAGGACCCGTACGCCCTGGTCCCGGGGGTTCGACGTGAAGTTGTACCACTCGTCCGTCCAGGACCAGCGGGCCGGCAGCGCGGCCGTCCCCGGGTGGTCGGGCGCGTCCACGCACACCACCCCCGGCTGGATCTCCGGGTGGCCGTCGAAGCGTGTGCCGAGCAGTTCGCCGTAGAAGGGCCAGTCCGACTCCGCGTTGGCGGCCGCGTGGATCGCGAGGAAGCCCCCGCCTCCCGTGACGTACGCCTCGAAGGCCGCCCGGCCCGAGGCGCTCAGGACCGACCCCGTGGTCGAGAGGAAGACCACCGCCGCGCACCGCCGGAGCCGCTCCGGAGTGAAGGCGGCCGGGTCTTCGGTCACCTCGGCCCCGTACCCCGCCTCACCTGCCAGCTCCGCGAGGGCCTTCGCGCCCGCCGGGATCGAGTCGTGACGGTAGCCCGCGGTGCGGGTGTAGATCAGGACGTCCGCGATCGGCACGAGAGGAGCTCCCCAGGAGGAAAGTAAGCGCTTACCAGGCCGACCGACCGTAGCCAACCATGTCCCCGCACCGCAACCATTGGCGAATCGGATACATCTCTGTATCTTTTGGCGGGCATCGCGTCACGCCGTCGTGAGGAGCCCCCGTGAGCACTCTCCCGTCCGCCCTGGCCGCCGCCGTGGGGCCACTGCCCGAAGGGGTCACCCTCCCCCTGCCGCCGACGTTCGAGTCCGTCGAGGAGGAGCGCCGGTACCGCAAGGAGCAACTCGCCGCCGGGTTCCGGCTCTTCGGGAGGTTCGGCTTCTCCGAGGGCGTCGCCGGGCACATCACCGTCCGTGATCCGGAGAACCCCGAGGCCTTCTGGGTCAATCCGTTCGGGATGAGCTTCAGTCAGATCAAGGCCTCCGATCTCATCCTCGTCGACCACGAGGGGACCGTGCTCTCCGGCAGTCGCCCGGTGAACCGTGCCGCGTTCGTCATCCACTCCCAGGTGCACGCGGCCCGCCCGGACGCGGTCGCCGCCGCTCACTCGCACTCCTTGCACGGCAAGGCGTTCTCCAGCCTCGGCATCCCGCTCGACCCGATCACGCAGGACGCCTGCGCCTTCTTCGAGGACCACGGGATCTACGACGACTACCGTGGCGTGGTCAACGAGCTGGACGAGGGCAAGCGGGTCGCCAAGGCGCTCGGCGGACACAAGGCGGTCATCCTCAAGAACCACGGGCTGCTGACGGTCGGGCACTCGGTCGCCGAGGCCGTCTGGTGGTTCATCACCATGGAACGCTCGTGCCAGGCCCAGCTGTTGGCGATGGCCGCCGGTACGCCGCAGCTGATCGACCGCGAGACGGCCCTCATCACCCGGGGCCAGGTCGGCACCCACCTGGCCGGCTGGTTCCAGGCCCGTCCGCTGTGGGACCAGATCACGGCATCGGACCCGGACCTCTTCGACTGAGCCGCCCGGACGGACCCGCCGGAACGGACCGCCGGACGGACCCGTCGGACGGAGCCGCCGGTTCCTCGGCCGGGCTCCTCGGCCGGCCCCTCGCGCGGACGCCCGGGCTAGCGGTCGGCTTCGACCTTCCGCGTCGACGCCTCCAACAGCGGGGCCAGGAAGTCCCGTTCCAGAGTGCCGGGGGGAAGCTCGTCCGGTTCGACGTAGCTCTGCGCGAGTCCGCCCTCGCGCAGGGCGATCAGCATCCGGGCGAACCGGTCGGCGTCCACGGTCAGTTCTCGTCCCGCCCGGCGCAGTACGGTCGTCAGGCCCCGGGCGATCTCCGCCCGGAGCCGGGCGTCGTGCCGGGCCAGCACCCACGCCGCCTGCCGGTCCCGGATGGCGTGCAGGGTGAACTCCGTGGTGACGAGGTACCAGTCACGCTCGTCCGGCTCGATGCGGGAGGCGAGTTCGGCGAGCCGCTCCAGCGTGTAGTCCTCGGCCGCGAGGCTGTCGACGGCCTCCGCGAGGCGCTGTACGGTCCGCTCGCTGTGCTCGTCGAAGAGGGCGAGGAAGAGCTCTTCCTTGCTGGCGAAGTTCGAGTAGTACGCGCCCCGGGTGTAGCCGGCGCGCTCGCAGACCTGCTCGATCGACGTGGCGTGGAATCCGTGCTCGGCGAAGGTCTCCAGAGCGGCCTTGAGCAGGGCAGCCCGGGTCCGGGGCCGGCGCTTGGTGACACCTTTCGGCACGGGTGGGTCCTCCTCGGTGGCTGGAGGCGCCCACGATACCGGCGGGCTCTCGCAGGCACGGATGAGCCCAGGAAGATAAAATTCATGCATGGGAGAGCGGCCCGTCGCGCCTGCCGCGCCCGAGCTCGTCCTCGAGATCAACGGGGACGCGACTGTGATGAGTCCGAGCCGGGTCTACCGCATCGGGCGCGACCCCACCAGCGACATCGTCCTCGACGACGACCGGACGTCCTGGCACCACGCGGTTCTGCGAACCGTCGGCGACCACTGGACGCTCGCGGACGAGGGCAGTACGAACGGCACCTTCGCGGACAGCCACCGCATCGCCGTGCGCGAGGTCGGACCGGGCACGGTCATACGGTTCGGCCACCCCGGAGACGGCCCTCGCGCCGTGCTGTCCGGGGGCGCCACGGCCGCGGCTCCACCTGTGCCACCGGCGGTGGAGGAGCGCTCTGCCAGGACGGGCCTCAAGTCCGAGGCTCCTGCCGAGGAAGGCCGCGACGCGGCCGTTCCCGCGGCGGAGGCGCCGGCCGAGGCTCCCGCTGCGGTGACGCCGGCGGAGACCCCCGCTGCGGCGGCACCCGCGGCTGAAGCGCCCGCAGGGCAGGCCGCCCCTGGTGTGGAGGTTCCTACGCCGGAAGTCCCCGCCGAGGAAGCGGCTGCCCCCGAAGCCCCCGCCGGACAAGCCCCTCCGCCTGAGGCGGCCCCCGCGCTCCAGATCCCCGCCGAGGAAGCCCCCGCCCCCCAGGCACCCGCCGACGAAGCCCCCGCGCCCGGCGTTGCCGCCGTGGAGCCCCCCGCACCCGTGGAGACCCCCGCCACGCCGGAGCCCGGGCCCGCGGCGCCGGTTCCTCCGCCCGCACCCGGCCCGGAGCCTGCCCCCGCGCCCCGTCCCGTACCGGCCCCGGAACCGCCGGCCCCCGCGCCGCCGCGGACGCCGCCCCGGCCGTCCTCCGTCTCCCATCCGGCCGCGACCGGAACGTTCCGGCAGCCCACGTCCGTACGGCCACTGCCGACACGGACCGTCCAGATCGGCCGAGCGCCCGAGAACGACCTCGTCGTCGACGATCTGGTCGTCTCCCGGCGCCACGCCGAACTGACCGTCCGCCCCGACGGTACGTACTGGATCCAGGACCTCGGCAGCCACAACGGCACCTACCTCAACGGCCGTCCCGTCGCCGAAGCCCGCGTCACCCCGGACGACATCGTGGGCATCGGGCACTCCGCGTTCTGTCTCATCGGCGGACAGCTCGTCGAGTTCACCGACACCGGCGAGGTCTCCCTCGACGTGCAGGACCTCGCCGTCATGGTCGACCACGGCCAGAAGACGCTCCTGGAGGACGTGTCCTTCCCTGTCGGGCAGAAGTGCCTGCTCGCGGTGGTCGGGCCGTCCGGCGCCGGCAAGTCGACGCTGCTCGGGGCGCTCACCGGTCAGCGGCCCGCCGACCGCGGCACGGTCCTCTACGACGGCCGGGACCTCTACCGCGACTACGCGGAGCTGCGCCAGCGCATCGGGCTCGTCCCGCAGGACGACATCCTCCACCTCCAGCTCACCGTGCACCGGGCGCTCACCTACGCCTCCGAGCTGCGCTTCCCCGAGGACACGGCGGCCGAGGAACGCCGGGCCCGGGTGGACGAGGTGATCGGCGAGCTCGGACTCGTCGAGCGGGTCGACCAGCCCATCCACAGCCTCTCCGGCGGCCAGCGCAAGAGGGTCAGCGTGGCCCTTGAGCTGCTCACCAAGCCGTCGTTGCTCTTCCTGGACGAGCCGACCTCCGGTCTCGACCCGGGCATGGACCGCTCGGTGATGCACATGCTGCGCGGCCTGGCCGACGACGGCCGTACGGTCATCGTCGTCACCCACAGTGTGTTGAGCCTGGACGTCTGCGACCGGCTGCTCGTGCTCGCGCCCGGCGGCCGCGTCGCGTACTACGGGCCGCCGGACAAGTCGCTCGGCTTCTTCGGCTTCGATCAGTGGCCCGAGGCGTTCGAGGCCTTCGAGACGGACCGGGGACGCGACTGGGCGGGGCAGTACCGTTCCTCGCGCCTGCACCGCCAGTACATCGACGACGCCATGCAGCGCCCGGGAGCGCCCTCCTCCGGGGAGGTGCCGGAGCCCGGTCCGCCGCCCAAGGCGCAGAGCTGGGGTTCCCAGCTCCGTACCCTCGTACGGCGGTACGCGGCGGCACTGTCCGCGGACCGGACCTTCCTCGCCATCATGATCGCCCTGCCGTTCGTGATGGGCGCGATGGCCCGCGCGCTGTCGGAGGGCAGTCTCAACCCCGAGTCGACGCTGAACGTGCTGCTGATCCTCTGTGTCGGCGGCGTGCTGACGGGAGCGGCGAACGCGGTGCGGGAGCTGGTGAAGGAACGCACGATCTACCGGCGGGAGAGAGCCGTCGGCCTGTCCCGTTCCGCGTATCTGATGTCGAAGGTCGTGGTGCTGGGCACGATCACGGTCGTCCAGGCGGTGGTCCTCACGCTCGTCGCGCTGATCGGGGTGCCGCTGAACGTCCCGGACGGCAAGGGTGTGTTCCTGCCACCGCTCGTGGAACTCACGCTCGCGGTCGCGCTGCTCTCCTTCACGGCGATGATGCTCGGGCTGTTCGTCTCCGCCCTGGTGCGCAAGGAGGAGGTGACCATGCCACTGTTGGTCCTCCTCGCCATCGTGCAGGTGGTGTTCTGCGGCGCGCTGCTCACCGTCACCGGCACGCCGGTCCTCGAACAGCTGGCATGGCTGGTGCCCTCGCGGTGGGCGTTCGCGGCGATGGGAGCGACCATCGACATCGGGCAGATCGCGCCGAGCGACAAGACGACGGATCCGCTCATGGACCACACCCTGGGCGCCTGGCTCTTCGACATGGGCATGCTGGTCGTACTCAGTGTCCTGCTCGGCTTCCTCGTGGCGAGGCTGTTGCGGCGCCACGAGCCGGTGATCATGCGGAAGTAGCCGATATCCGGAACAGTGAAGGAAGGCGGCCCATGGGCATCCCGGTCACTCCTCCGGTACCGGACGGCGTTCCGGACTTCCGGCCGTCCCATGTCGTGCCGCGCGACGGGCTGCCCGCCTGGGAGGCTCCCGACCCGGGGCTGCCGACCGTGCCGCTCGACGCCTTCCTGCCCGTGCAACTCACGGACCGCGTGGGTGACTGGGGGCAGGTCCTCTGCTCCAACGGCTGGACCGCGTGGGTCGACGCCCGGCTGCTCGTCTCCGTACCCGTGGATCCGCCGGAGGCCCGTAAGACGCTCGCCAGGACCGCCGACCCGCGGCCGCTGATCACCCGGGCGGAGGAGTCACTCGGCCGGTACCGGCGGGCCGCGGAGGAGCTTGCGGCCGAACGGGCCGACCTGGACACGTTCCGGAGGCGGACGCACGGACTGCGGGTGGGGATGGTGGTCGACGGCGAATCGCTCTGGCTGTACGACGCGGAGCACGAGCGCTGGGTGTACTGCGACGGGACGGCCCTGAACACGTACGCCGCCTCGGCCGGTCCCTCGGCGGCCGCCGTCGTACCCGAGGGTGCGGTGGCGGTGGCCGGGCACGAGCCCACGCGGGTCGTGCCGCGCCTCGACGAGGACGGGCCGCCGGACAGCCCCGCCGCCCCGCCGCCCACCCGGGTCGTCGACCGCGCCCAACTGCCGGGTGAGGGCTGATGGGCGGCGCGGCCCGGGACACGGATCTGCCCGCGGGCCGGGACTCGGGGCTCATCGGCAAGCAGATCGCGGGCTATGTGGTCGAGGCCGAGATCGGCCGCGGGGGGATGGCGGTCGTGTACAGGGCCCTCGACCTGCGGCTGGAACGGATCGTGGCGCTGAAGCTGCTGGCGCCCGAACTGGCCCGTAACGACACCTTCCGCAAGCGGTTCGCACACGAGTCGCGGGTGGCGGCCGCGATCGACCACCCACACATCGTGCCCGTCTTCGAGGCCGGCGAGACCGAGGGGGTCCTGTACATCGCGATGCGCTACGTCGCCGGGCAGGATCTGCGGGCGCTCCTCGACCGCGAGGGCCCGCTGCCGCCCGTGAAGGCGGGAAGGATCGCCGTACAGGTGGCGTCCGCGCTGGACGCGGCACACGCCCACGACCTGGTGCACCGTGACGTGAAGCCGGGCAACATCCTGGTCGCCGAGGGTACCGACCGCGACCACCCGGAACACGTGTACCTCACGGACTTCGGGCTGACGAAGAAATCCCTCTCCCTGACCGGCCTGACGACGGTCGGGCAGTTCGTGGGAACGCTCGACTACGTGGCGCCCGAACAGATCTCCGGGAAGCCGGTGGACGGCCGCTGCGACGTGTACAGCCTGGCGTGCGTGGTCTACGAGACGCTCACCGGAATGCCGCCGTTCCGCCGCGACGACGACATGGCGCTGCTCTGGGCCCACCAGTACGATCCGCCGCCGCCACCGTCCACGGAGCGGCCGGAGCTGCCGGAGGCGGCGGACGAGGTACTGGCGAAGGCGCTGGCGAAGGTTCCGGAGGAGCGGTACGGAACGTGTCTGGAGTTCGTCGCCGCGCTTCGGGCGGCCCTGGAGGAGGGCGGTCCGGGCCCGGGCCGGCATGAGGGCCCGGACGGACCGGAGCCGCCGACTCCGCCGCCCCCACCGCCGTCCTGGGCAGGCCCGGTGTTCCGGGAACCGCCCGGCTCCTGGGCCTAGGCAGGCCTTGAGCGCTCCCAGGCCCTGGTCTCAGGCCTTGGGTCGTTGCTCCCCTGCGGGGTCCTCAAGAGGGGCGTCCACCTCGCCTCGGCGGCGGACGCGGGAGGCCAGCAGCGCGCCGAGGAAACCCGCGACGAGCCCCCAGAGCAGGGCGAAGCCGGCCGTCTTCCAGATGTGGGGCCGCAGCACCACCCGGCCGCCCAGGGACTCGAGATCGCCGATGCCGAGGATGGAGAGCCCGAAGCGCGCCTCGACGAGCGTGACGGGGGTGACGACCAGCATGGTCAGGGCGAAGGCGATGCCCAGGTGGAGGGCGTGCTGCCAGAGCCGCGTACGGGCCGGGGACCGGACGGCGGCCACGAACGCCACGGCCAGGACCAGAACGGCCGCCACCGGCAGCAGCCACCAGGCCCGGGAGTCGTAGTCGGCCAGGGAGGACAGGTCGACGGTGGAGAGGCCCGCGGTGTCGGTGCGCAGCACAGCGTCGAGGATCGGGGGCATCGGCAGGCCGAAGGGCCCTTCGACCGTGCCCTCCCAGGACCCTCCGATACCGACGCCGAGGGCGAGCCAGCTGACGTTGGGCAGGCCGAGCAGGATCACGGCGAAGGTCTCGGTCGCATGGCCCCTGGTCGCGGCCACGACGATCCCGATGACCAGGCCGAGGAGAACGTACGCCAGGAGCAGGAGCAACATCGCGGAGGCGACCGGCCGTACGGCCTCGTGGTAGCGGACGAGCCGCGGCGGGAGCGGGGTCCCGCGCGAGACCAGCAGGGCCATCAGGAGGACCCCGAGGATCCACAGGAGCCCGAAGAAGAGGGTGGGGCCCAGTTCGGTGCGGAAGCCGACGGTGGGGTCGGCCGCTTCGAGGAGTTCGCCGAAGAGGTCGGACATGACGTCCTGGCTCTCGCCGCCGCCGATCGAGACGGGAAAGTCGTGGCGGGCGAGGGCGGAGAGGCAGGCGAGCCCGGCCAGCCAGAGCAGGACGGTGCGCCCCGCGCGGGCGAGGAGGTCGCGGGTCCGGGCGACGGCGTGGTGGCGGAGTGGGAGCAGGAAGCAGAAGCCGGTGACCAATGCGCCCACCAGGGTGACGGTGAGGGGCATGGCGGTGAGTTCGGCGTTGGTGCCCGCGAGCGCGCCGGCGTCGCCGGAGAGGTCGATCTGGCCGCCCGCGGCCATGACGACGACCGCGGCGACGACGTTCACGAAGCCGCCGGGCAGGTCGGCGGCGCCCGCGGCCCAGAGGCCGAGCGCGGCGACGACCGCCATCGCGACGAACCCGGCGAGGACGGCGGCCAGTGCCTCGCCCCAGTGGCGGGCGAGGTGCGGGGCGTCGTGCGCCGGGCCTGAGTTGGTGGGGAGCCGACTGCTCACGTTCTCCACGCTAGTACCGGTCAATGACCTCCGCAGTACCGATGCGCGCCGTCCGCAGTACCGATGCGCGCCGTCCGCAGCCACAGGTGGGCGCCCTGTGCAGCCACCGATTGCGCGTCGTCCGCAGCGGCGATGGGCGCCGTGCGCAGCCACAGGTGGGCCGCCACCGCGGCACCCATGGGCGTCGTCCGCTTGCGGGCGGGGCCGGTTCCGCGCACACAATGGGCCCGGAACGGAAGAAAGGGAAAAACGTGACTTCCCACCCGCCGTCCGACCGTCCGTCGGTTCCCCCCGCAGGTCCCCCTTCGGGCCCTCTCTCGGGCCCGAGCACCACTCCTGGGGCCGCCGGTCCCCCACCGCCCCCCGGCCCGCCGCACGGCGGTTCGGGGGGCGGCTCGGGCGGTTCCGGCGGCGGAGCCGGTGGCGGGGGCGGTGGCGGGGGCGCCCCGGCCGGCGGTCGAGCCGGTGACGACGGAGGCGGCGGTGGCCCCTGGTGGCGTTCCGTCCCCAAGGTCGCGTCGATCACCGCCATTCTGGTCGCGGCCATCGCCCTGGTGGTCGTCCTCACCCGTCCGGGTGGCGGTGGCGAAGACACCGGCTCGGGCGGTGGCGAGGTGTTCCTGCAGAACGCCTCCGCCACCGGCCCCGACCCCTTCACCAAGTCGACGGCCCGCGCCACCGACGCCTCGCAGTCCCCCACCCCGCTGCCCAGCGCGACCGGGTCCGCGGACGCCAACGCCACCCGCAGCGTGTCGGGTTCGGCGGCGGGCCTGTACGGCGGTACGCAGAACGTGGCGAGCTGTGACATCGAGCAGCAGGTCAGCTATCTGGCCGAGCAGCCGGCCAAGAACGCGGCCTTCGCCTCGGTCCTCGACATCTCGGCCAACGAAGTGCCGGGATATCTGCGCTCCCTGACCCCGCTCCAGCTCCGGGTCGACACCCGGGTGACCAACCACGGGTTCCGGGGCGGTTCCGCGACCTCGTACCAGGCGGTGCTCCAGGCGGGTACGGCCGTGCTCGTCGACGACCGGGGCGTACCCCGGGTGCGCTGCGCCTGCGGCAATCCGCTGACCCCGCCGGTCGCCCAGAAGGCACCGAAGACGACGGGCACCCGGTGGCCCGGCTATCAGCCCTCCCAGGTCGTCGTCGTGACGCCGTCGGTGACGGTGGTGAACGTCTTCGTCGTGTACGACCCCGAGAAGGACGGCTGGTTCGCCCGCGAGCCGGGCGACGCGGGAGACAAGGACAAGCCGACGTCACCGCCGACGGCCCCTCCGTCGCCCTCCGTCTCCGACTCGGGGACCGGTTCGCCCACTTCGGAGTCCCCGTCGGACTCGCCGTCGGGCCCGTCGGACTCCCCGCCCTCGTCCCCGCCGGCTCCCGAGTCACCCGCTTCGCCGAATCAGCCGGATTCCCCGAACCCGCCCGATTCCCCGGCTCCGCCGTCGGACCCGGCGACGGAGGGCCCGGCCACGGGCGGAACATCGGAGGGCGGGACGCCCTCCGACGGCACGACGGACCAGTCGGCCTCGGTGGAGAGCCCGCGGACGGAGGACGGTTCGGAGTCCTCCCCCGGGTCACCCCCGCAGCCCGGGCCGGGCGCCTCTCCGATCATGGCGGCGCACGTGCACGCAGCTGAAGCCCAGCCGGTCGCCTGACGCGATCACCCCGGTGTGGACCCCGTTTCCGGCCCCGGCCGGGACGGGGTCCACGGCGCTCCGGGGCCGCGCTCGGCCCGCCGGAAATCCGGATGCCCGGCCCGTACGATGCGTGTACGGTCCACCGAGTGGAACCTCTCACCGACCGACAGATCCGCTCGTCCTTCGTGAACTGTACGAAGGGCGAGGCAAGCAGACTCAAGCTTCCGCTTGACTACGCGGAACTCCCCTGGCAGGACCTCGACTTCCTCGGCTGGATCGACCCCGGCGCGCCGCTGCGCGCCCACCTCGTGGTGCCCCGTGAGGACGGTCCGCTCGGCATCAGCCTGCGGGTGCCCGCCACGGGCCGCACCAGCGCGGTCAAGTCCAGCCTGTGCCAGGTCTGCCTGACGGGGCACGCCTCGTCAGGGGTGACCCTGCTCGCGGCGCCGCTGGCCGGCAGCCGCGGACGCGAGGGCAACACGGTCGGCATCTACATCTGCGCCGACCTGGCCTGTTCCCTGTACATCCGCGGCAAGCGCCAGCCCAAGCTGCGGGCCGGCCGTCACGAGGAGTCGCTGACGCTCGACGAGCGGATCGAGCGGACGACGGCCAACCTGGACGCGTTCCTCGCCAAGGTGACGGCCGGCTAGGGGGTGTCGTGTGGATCCCGCCGCGAGCCCGGCATGATCCACAAGCCACCCCCTGGGGCCGGCGCCGTGCGGGTCAGCGGAAGGCCTGCTCGCCGGTGAGCGCCTTGCCGATGACCAGGGAGTGGACCTCGCTGGTGCCCTCGTAGGTGAGGACCGACTCCAGGTTGTTGGCGTGGCGCATCACCGGGTACTCCAGGGTGATGCCGTTCGCCCCGAGGATCGTGCGGCACTCGCGGGCGATGGCGATGGCCTCCCGTACGTTGTTCAGCTTGCCCACGCTGACCTGCTCGGGCGTGAGGCGGCCGGCGTCCTTGAGGCGTCCCAGGTGGAGGGCGAGCAGCATGCCCTTGCCGAGCTCCAGGGACATGTCCGCGAGCTTCTGCTGGGTCAGCTGGTAGGAGGCGAGGGACCGTTCGAAGACGATACGGTCACCGGCGTACGCGATCGCGGTCTCCAGGCAGTCGCGGGCGGCGCCGAGGGCGCCGAACACGATCCCGAACCGCGCCTCGTTGAGACAGCCGAGCGGGCCGGACAGTCCGCGCGCCTCCGGCAGCATCGCGTCGGCCGGCAGCCGTACGTCCTCCAGGACGAGTTCGCTGGTCACGCTCGCCCGCAGCGACAGCTTCTGCTTGATCTCCGGGGCGCTGAAGCCGGGGGTGCCGGCGGGCACCAGGAAGCCGCGGACGCCTTCGTCGGTCCGGGCCCAGACGACGGCCACGTCGGCGACCGAGCCGTTGGTGATCCACATCTTGGTGCCGTTGAGCACCCAGTCCTCGCCGTCCCGCCTGGCGCGCGTGCGCATGGCGCCGGGATCGGATCCCGCGTCCGGCTCGGTGAGCCCGAAGCAGCCGATGTACTCGCCGGCCGCCATCCCGGGCAGCCACTGCTGCTTCTGCTCCTCCGAGCCGTACTTCCAGATCGCGTACATGGCGAGGGATCCCTGCACGGAGACCAGGCTGCGCAGGCCGGAGTCGACGGCCTCGAGTTCCAGGCAGGCCAGCCCGTACGCGACGGCGTCGGTGCCCGCGCAGCCGTAACCCTCCAGGTGCATGCCGAGGACGCCGATGCCGCCGAGCTGCCGGGCGAGTTCCCGGGCGGGGACGGCTCCCCGCTCGAACCATTCGGCGACGTGGGGGCGGAGTTCCTTGTCCGCCATGGCGCGCACGGTCCGGCGGATCTCCCGCTCCTCGTCGGTGAGGAGGCCGTCGATCGCCAGCAGATCGAAGGGGTGGACGGGAGTCGACTTCGACGCGTTCGACGACTGCGGCGACGGCTTCACGGACGGCCTCCAGGCTCGTGCGGTACTCGGCGTACCGCAGCGTAGCCGGAGATCGGATTTTGGATCCAGTATTGAATATCGGATCTCCGATGCGTACGTTCCAGCTGGATCCGATCGTCGGCGGAGGAGGGCGTGGTGCACGCAGATCAGCAGGTGACGACCGGACCCGGAGCCCTGTCCGGGATCGTGGTGGCCGACTTCGGACGCGTCCTCGCCGGGCCGTACATGACGATGCTCCTGGCCGACCTGGGCGCCGACGTCATCAAGATCGAGCGGCCGGGATCCGGTGACGACACCCGGGCCTGGGGTCCCCCGTTCGCCGACGGCCAGGCCACGTACTTCCTCGGGGTGAACCGGAACAAGCGTTCCGTCGCCCTGGACCTGACCGATCCGACCGACCTGGCCGCGGCCCGGGCGATCGTCGACCGCGCCGATGTCCTCGTGGAGAACTTCCGGCCGGGCACGATGGAGAAGCTCGGTCTCGGCTACGACGACGTACGCGCGTCCAACCCCGGCCTCGTCTACTGCTCGGTCACCGGCTTCGGCACGGCCGAGGGCGCCCACCTGCCCGGGTACGACCTCCTCGTCCAGGCGATGGGCGGGCTGATGAGCGTGACCGGTGAACCGGGCGGCCAGGGGACGAAGGCGGGCGTCGCGCTCGTCGACGTCATCACCGGCCTCCACGCGGGCCTGGGTGTCCTCGCCGCTCTGCGGCACCGGGAGCGGACCGGGGAGGGTCAGCGGGTCGAGGTCTCCCTGCTCACCTCGCTCCTGTCCGCCCTGACCAATCAGTCGGCCGCCCACCTCGCCGCCGGGGTCGTTCCCCGGGCGATGGGCAATCGGCATCCGAGCATCGCCCCGTACGAGGTGTTCGAGGCGCAGGACCGCCCCCTGGTCCTCGCCGTGGGGAACGATCGTCAGTTCCGTGCGCTCTGTGTACGTCTGGGGCTCCCCGGCCTCGCCGACGACGCCCGCTTCGCCACCAACAGCGCCCGTGTCGCCCACCGCGAGGAGCTGGTCGCGGCGCTGGCCGGTCCGCTCGCCGGACGGACCGCCGACCGCTGGTTCGAGGAGCTGACGGCCGCCGGGGTGCCCTGCGGCCCGATCAACGATCTCGCCGCCGCCTTCGGCCTGGCCGACCGGCTCGGCCTCGCACCCCACGTACCGGACGACGCCGCCGGCCCGGGCCAGGTCGTCAACCCGATCACACTCGGCGTCACCCCGCCCTCCTATCGCGCCGCTCCCCCGCGCCTCGGGGAGCACACGACCTCCCTGCTCACCGAGCTGGGACGGGCGCCCGGCGCTCCGTAGGAAGATATGCGGATCAGGACGGAAATCCGGATCCGCGCGAGTGCGGGCCGGCCAGGAACGACGGAAGGGGCACAGGCGATGAGCAGCGCGGTGCAGAAGCGGCGTCCGCCGACCGCCCAGCAGTTCGTCCTCGAGGAGCTGCGGCGCGCGATCACCACCGGGGAGTTGCGGCCCGGCGGGCAGATCCGCCAGGACGCGCTCGCCGCCCGGCTCGACGTCAGTCGCGTGCCGCTGCGTGAGGCACTGAAGATCCTGGAGGGCGAGGGGCTCGTCGTCCACCACATCCACCGGGGCTATTTCGTCGCGGAACTGTCCCTCGCGGACCTGGAGGAGATCTACCGGATCCGCGGGCTCCTGGAGACCGAGGCGGTCCGCATGGGGATCCGCCGGGGCGAGGACGGGATACTCGCCTCGCTGGAGAAGATCCAGCGGGAGGTGGAACGGGCCGCCGACGCGGGGGACGTGACGGCGATGGCCGCCGCCAACCGCCGTTTCCACTTCGCCCTGATCGAGGCGTCAGGGATGCCCCGCCTGGTCCGGCTCGTCACCACCCTGTGGGACGCCACCGACGCCTACCGCTCGCTGTACTACACGGACGAGCCGAACCGGGAGCTGGCCGTGCGCGAGCACCGGGCGGTCATCTCGGCGGTGCGCAACGGTGACGAGGAGGCGGCGGTGCGGTGGCTCGACGAGCACCGGGCCCACGCGGTGGCGGCCCTGCGGGAGATCCTGGACCTGGAGTAGCCGCACGGCCGGGCGCCACCCGTCCGCTCACCCCGGTCGCACGGAAATCCGGATGCCCGCCGAGGTACCGCCCCTCTAGCCTCGTGACCATGAACCACAGACGCCTGGTCAACATCGTCGATGTCGAGGCCACCTGCTGGGAGCGGGACGGGGAGCGACCGCCGGGTGCCGTGAGCGAGATCATCGAGATCGGTCTCACCGTCGTCGACCTGGAGGCGGGCGAACGCACGGGCCGCCACCGCATCCTGGTCAGGCCCGCCCGCTCCACGGTCAGCGCCTTCTGCACCGAGCTGACCGGCCTCACACAGGCGGAGGTCGACACCGGACTGGACTTCGCCGCGGCCTGCCGACTGCTCGCCTCCGCGTACGCGAGTGGTGCCCGTCCATGGGCCAGTTGGGGCGACTACGACCGCAAGCAGTTCACTCACCAGTGCCGGGTGAGCCGGGTGGAATACCCCTTCGGCCACCGGCACACCAACGCCAAGGCCGTCTTCACCGAGGCGAACGGCCTGCCCAAACGCCCGGGCATGGCCCGTGCGTTGCAGATCGCGGGGCTGCGCCTGGAGGGCCGCCACCACCGGGGCGAGGACGACGCCTGGAACATCGCCGCGCTGGTCCTGAAGTTGAACGACCGCGGCGCCTGGCCCTCGTAGCATCCCGGACGTCCGAAGCATTGACAGGGTCATCACATCCTCACCATCCTGAGAGCGCTCTCAGAGCGCTCTCAGCGCCCTCGAATCCCCCACCCCGAGGAGCCCCCACGTGCCAACCCACCGCCGTCGCCGCAGGCTCACCCTGCTCGCGCCCGTCACCGCCGCCGCCCTCGTCGGCACCGCCGTCACCCTCGTCGGCCCCTCCCCCACGGTCGAGGCCGCCACCGCCCGGGCCGCCGCCGTGCCGGCCACCATTCCGCTCACCTTCAAGAACAACTCCGGTCGAGGCGAGCAGATCTACGTCTACAACCTCGGCACCGAACTCTCCACCGGCCGCCAGGGCTGGGCGGACGCGAACGGCACCTTCCACCCCTGGCCCGCCGGCGGTTCGGTCCCCGTCCCGGCACCCGACGCCGCCATCGCCGGCCCCGCCCAGGGGCAGTCCATGACGATCCGGCTGCCGAAGTTCTCCGGGCGGATCTACTTCAGCTACGGCCAGAAGCTCGTCTTCAAGCTGGCGACCGGCGGCCTCGTGCAGCCCGCCGTCCAGAACCCGAGCGACCCCAACCGGAACATCCTCTTCAACTGGTCCGAGTACACGCTCAACGACTCGGGCCTCTGGATCAACAGCACCCAGGTCGACATGGTCTCGGCGCCGTACGCGGTCGGCGTCAAGCGACCCGACGGGAGCGTCGCCACCACGGGCCGGCTCAAGCCCGGGGGCTACCGCGGCTTCCTCGACGCCCTGCGCGGCCAGCCCGGCGGCTGGGCGAACCTCATCCAGACCCGGTCCGACGGCACCGTCCTGCGCGCCCTCGCGCCCGGTCACGGCATCGAGGCAGGCGCGCTGCCGGCGACCGCGATGAACGACTACATCAACCGCGTCTGGACGAAGTACGCCTCGTCGACGCTGACCGTGACGCCCTTCTCGAACCAGCCGTCGGTGAAGTACTACGGCCGCGTCTCCGGCGACGTCATGAACTTCACCAACGGCAGCGGCGCCGTCGTCACGTCCTTCCAGAAGCCCGACTCCGACAGCGTCTTCGGCTGCTACAAGCGCCTCGACGCGCCGAACGACCAGGTGCGGGGGCCCATCTCCCGTACGCTCTGCGCCGGTTACAACCGGTCCACCCTCCTCACCAACCCCAACCAGCCGGACTCCTCCTCGGCCGGCTTCTACCAGGACGCGGTGACCAACCACTACTCGCGGAAGATCCACGCGCAGATGGCGGACGGCAAGGCCTACGGCTTCGCGTTCGACGACGTCGGCGCCCACGAGTCCCTGGTGCACGACGGGAATCCGCAGGCGGCGTACGTCACGCTCGACCCGTTCGACTAGGACGCCGGCCGCACCTCCCCCCTCCGTCTCTTCAGCTCCTGGTGCACCAGCGACCCCTGGGCCCCCTCCGCGTGAGGGATCATGGACACAGGAGCGGAGAAGGGACGGAACGGGACGATGCGGAACCGTAGTGTCGCCGACCTGATGACGCCGACCGCGGTGGCCGTGCAGCCGGGGACGTCGTTCAAGGAGATCGCGCGGTTGCTCGACGAGTACGGCATCACCGCCGTACCGGTGGTCGACGAGGCCAACCGGCCGATCGGCGTGGTGTCCGAGGCGGACCTGCTGCGCCGCCACGGCACCAAGGACGGCCCCAGCACCGCCGGAGCGATGATGTCCAGCCCGGTGGTGGTGGCCCGTCCGTCCTGGACGGCGGTGGAGGCGGCACGGCTGATGGAGCGGCACCGCGTGAAGCGGCTGCCGGTGGTGGACGCGGGCGGTCAGCTCATCGGGGTGCTCAGCCGCAGCGATCTGCTGCAGCTGTTCCTGCGCCGCGACCGCGCGATCCAGGAGGAGATCCTGGAGGACGTGGTCATCCGCATCCTCGGGCTCTCCCCGGCCTCGGTCCACGTCGACGTCGACGAGGGCCGGGTGACGCTCAGCGGGACGCTGGAACGGCGGAACCTCGCACCGGCCTTCGTACGGCTCTGCGAGAGCGTCGACGGCGTCGTGGAGGTCGTGGACCGGCTGTCGTACGACGACGACGGCGAAGCGGAGGACGCCGGGTAGGGCCCGGGGCGCGGTCCGGTGGACGAAGGTCCGGCGTGATGCATCCGGACGGCGCCCGAGGAGCGAAGGGCGGTACGGAGCTCCCACCTCCTGCACGTCGGCGGAGGTGGGAGCTCGCCCTGCGGGCCGCCCCGGCAATGCACCGGACGTGGCGTCACATCGCCCTGGAACGCCTGTGGTTGAGGAGGTTCGGCGCGTCCTCCGGGCTGTCGTGGACCGGGTGGTGCAGGAGTCTGGTAGCCGGACAGCCGTTGGGCTACCGTCGGTAATACCGGTCGGTAATGTCATGCCTTCCGGCCTTCGCCGTTCACACCCCCCACCCACGCCCCCGGGATGAAAGGCATCCATGGTGAATTCCGGAGACACGTCCGCGGCACGTCACGGGGACTCCAGCGAGGAAGCGTCCGGCATGTCGCGCCGCCGGGCCCTCACCGTCACCGGCGGGGCGCTCGCCGGGGCCACCCTGGCCGGCCACGCGTTCCCGGCCTTCGCCGCGGAGTCGTACCACGCCGACGCGATCGTCGTCGGGCACGGTCTCGCCGGTCTGGTCGCGACCGCCGAGCTCGCCGCCGCGGGCCGCAAGGTGCTGCTCCTGGACCAGGAGCCGGAGGCGAGCCTGGGCGGGCAGGCGTTCTGGTCCTTCGGCGGACTCTTCTTCGCCGACTCCCACGAACAGCGCCTCATGGGCATCAAGGACTCGCACGAACTGGCCTGGCAGGACTGGCTCGGCACGGCCGGCTTCGACCGCGGTGTCGACGACCCGGCGGGCCAGGACCACTGGGCGTACAAGTGGGCCGAGGCGTACGTGGATTTCGCGTCCGGGGAGAAGCGGTCCTGGCTCGGCGGTCTCGGCATGCAGTGGTTCCCGATCGTCGGCTGGGCGGAGCGCGGCGGCGGTCTCGCCGACGGTCACGGCAACTCGGTGCCACGTTTCCACGTCACCTGGGGCACGGGCCCGGCGGTCGTCGAGCCGTTCGAGAAGAAGGTGCGGGGCGCCGTCGCCGACAAGAAGGTGACCTTCAGGTTCCGCCACCGCGTGGACGAGCTGGTCACGACGGCCGGGGCCGTCACCGGTGTCCGCGGGGCGATCCTGGAGCCGAGCGGCGCGGCCCGCGGCACGCCCAGCTCGCGCACGGTCGTGGGCGAGTTCGAGCTCCGCGCCCCTGTCGTGGTCGTCACCTCGGGCGGCATCGGCGCCAACCACGATCTGGTCCGCCGGAACTGGCCCGCGAGGCTCGGCACCCCGCCGGCCTCCATGGTCACCGGCGTGCCCGCGCACGTGGACGGTCGCATGCTCGCCATCACGGAGCGGGCGGGCGGCCGCATCGTCAACCCCGACCGCATGTGGCACTACACCGAAGGGCTCCGCAACTACGCCCCGATCTGGCCCGGTCACGGCATCCGCATCCTGCCGGGCCCGTCGTCGATGTGGTTCGACGCGAAGGGCCGGCGCTTCGGCAGCCCGGACATCCCCGGCTACGACACCCTGCACACCCTGAAGTCGATCAGGGAGTCCGGCTACGACTACTCCTGGTTCGTGACCACGCAGAAGATCCTCGCCAAGGAGTTCGCGCTCTCCGGCTCCGAGCAGAACCCGGACCTCACCAACAAGGACGTCTGGAAACTGCTCTCGCGGATCTGGCAGAGCCCGGAGCCGATCGAGAAGTTCAAGAAGAACGGCGCCGACTTCGTGGTCGCCACCGCCCTGCCCGACCTCGTCGCCGGTATGAACAGGCTGACCGGGGAGAACCTGATCGACCTGGCCGACCTCAAGCGGCAGATCGAGGCACGGGACCGCGAGATCGACAACCCCTACACCAAGGACGTGCAGGTCATGGGCATCCGTAACGCCCTCGCCTATGCCGGGGATTCCATCAGCCGCACGGCGTCCGCACATCGGATATTGGATCCATCAGCCGGTCCGCTGATCGCCGTACGGCTCAACATCCTCACCCGCAAGACCCTGGGCGGTCTCCAGACCGACCTCTCGGGCCGCGTCCTGGACGCCTCCGGCGCCCCGGTGCCCGGCCTGTACGCGGCCGGAGAGGTCGCCGGCTTCGGCGGCGGCGGAGTGCACGGCTACCGGTCTCTGGAGGGCACGTTCCTCGGTGGCTGCATCTTCTCCGGCCGAGAGGCGGGACGCGCGGCCGCGGCGGCCACCGCGGTCTGACACGACACGGATCCAGGCACCGATCCCGGCGCCGATCCAGCCGGCAGATCGCCGATCCCGGCGCCGATCCAGCCGGCAGATCGCCGATCCCGGCGCCGCAGATCACAGATCCCGGCGCTGGGCTCTCATGGAAAGCGCTTTCGGGAGCCTTGTGACGGGAGCGCCGGGCCCGTCGGCGGGATGCCGGCGGGCCCGGTGCGCGAGGCGGTCACATCACTGGACCGCCTCCGGCCACCCGTAGCCGGGGCCGGTGTGCTGGGGCACCGTCCCCGCGCCCACCGCCTCCATGTCCCGGTTGGCCTCGCGCATCAACTGGCCTGCCAGGTCCCTCATGGCCCGGCTGGCGGCGAGTTCGTCGCCGATCGCCGGAACGTCCACGTCCGTCGGGTTGCACCGTGCGCTCCCGTGGCCGGTGAGGGTCGACGTGCCGGTGTTGAGATGCGCCTCGGCCTTGGTCCTGCCGTCCTCTTCGACCAGTTCCAGGCCGACCGTCCACTCAAGAGTCCGTGTCATGGTCTGCCTCCTCGCACCGTCGGGACGCGCAGGGCCACCGCACGTCCCTTGCTACTCCCATGGTCCGTCCACGCGCGCGTGAGCGCGCGGCGGCGGGGACGACGAGAGGGCGGACTCCGCACGCGCCGGTCAGGCGTAGTGGCGGTAGACGGCCTGGGCGACGCAGGCCGGCTTGTCGCCGCCGTCGACCTCGACGGTGAACGTCAGCGGCATCTGGACGCCGTTGCCCTTGACCTCCTCCACCGTGCCGACGACACCGTGGAGGCGGATCTTCGCGCCGACGGGGACGGGACTGGGGAACCGGACCTTCTCCAGGCCGTAGTTGACGCTCATCCTGGTGCCGGTGATGGTGAGCAGCTGCCCGAAGAGCGGGATGACGAGGGAGAGGGTGAGGTAGCCGTGGGCGATGGGGCCGCCGAAGGGACCGTCCTTCGCCTTCTCCGGGTCGGTGTGGATCCACTGGTGGTCGTCGGTGGCGTCGGCGAAGGTGTTCACCCGGTCCTGGGCGATCTCGATCCATTCGGTGCGGCCGAGGTCGGCTCCGCTGAGGGACTTGAGTCCGTCGAGGCCGTTGGCGGTGGTGGGCATGGAGGTTCCTTTCGATGGCGTGAGCAACGTTGAGCGCGGCCCATGAACGGACGCCGCGTGGGCCTCTGTTACGGGCGGGGACGATCGGTGCGACCAGGCGCATACGTGTCCCGTACGACGGGCTTGACGATCTTCCCGGAGGCCGTGCGGGGCAGCGCTTCGGTCACGACGAGGGACTACGTCTCCACCGTGGAAGAGCCCGCCTACTGGACGCAGGAGCGCGCAAGCCGCGTCGCCAGAGCCGTCGTGGACGCCCTCATGGACGCCTGAGGCGAGGCGCCCTTGGTGACGATCATGTCCGCGACCAGAGCGGCGAGTCTGCGCAGCAGTCGTCGGTCGTCGTCGTCGACGCTGTCCAGGGTGACGGCCATCGCCCCGATCTGGTCACTGAGAAGCGTCCGTCCGGCCACCGGGCGGAGTAGGCTGAAGGTACCGGGAGTAACCCGAACACCCGCTCCCACGCGGACGTCGTTTCCGGCGATCAAGACACTGGGCCGCCCTGCAGGGCGGCCCGGAGACGGGTCCGCATCATGACCACGACCGTCGAACGCGGTGTGGCACGGGCGCTCGTTCGTCCCCTCCCGACGCGCTTCTCCCTGACTCCGAAGACCACCCTCGCCGGCCAGTTGGACGGTGCCTGGTGGCCGTACTCGCGCGACCTCGCAGCCGAACTTCCTCCCCTGGTCGACGCCATGGAGAGCCACACAGGACGCATCACCCGCGTCATGGTGAACCCCACACGCTGGCCCGTCGTCCCGCACAAGGTTCCCGTCACCGGGCACACCACACACGTGGGCTGGTTCACCGAACAGGATCCCGACAAGGTGATCCTGCTCTCCTACACCGTCGGCCGCTGCGACCTGCTGGTGATCCCGCCCGACACCGAACCCGCCACAGCCGCCCGGCTCATGACCGCCGCCACCGTCCCCGGCAGCGTCCTCACCGCCGGTGTCCTGATGTCCGACGAGGCCGCGACCGGCCGCCGTACGGAGGACGTCCGAAGCAGCGAGGACGCCTGGGAGACCGACGGTGGAGCCGCGCCGCCACCCGTACGGCACCCGGTCGTCGGAGCACGGATGATCCCCCTGCCGGGACGCATGGGGAGATGACGTCATGGAGACCCTGATCGCCCTCGTGGCAGGCGCCCTCCTGATCGTGCTCGGTACGCGCCTGATCCACCGGCTCAACGGCCAGCACGACGCACGCATCGCGGCCTACCACTTCAGCGCCCCCTACCCGTCCACCGCCCGTCCACCGGGCCACAGCCCCCGCAGTTCGTCGGGGCAGGCCCCCAGCCGCGGGCGTACGGGCACCTGGCCCTGACCTCGGACCACTCCTCCGGCCGAAGGCCGCGGGTGGGGCACCCGACACCCGGGACAACCCACCCGCCGGCCTCTCGCCTTCCCCACCGAAGGGACCACGCACCTTGTACGCCGTCGAGAACGAGACCCTGCCCCCGGCCGGGCACGCCGAGATCCGTATCGTCGCCGCCACCCCCGAAGTCGCGCGCGCGGTCGCCGAAGCGATCCGCCGCTCCTTCGCCGGAACGGAACAGCGCAGCTACCCGGTCCCCGAAGGCGGCACCCGGCTCCACCTCACCGTCGACACCGAATCCGCCGCGGAACCCGTCCGCTCCTGGCTCACCACCAGCAGACCTTCCCTGCGCACCGCCGCCCACGTCGACGAGGTCTGAACAGCGGTCGACGAAGTCTGAACAGCATCGGACCCGGACCGGCCCGTCGTCAGATGCGGGCGAACTCCTCGGTCTGGTGGGCGAACTCCCGGCTCATGGCGGAGCTGACCGTGGGCCTGGTGCCGCTGATGGTGCCCAGGTAGTCCTCGGTCGTGGGGCGGGTCCGGGTTCCCGTGTCGACGGTGCGCTCGAACTGGACCTGGGAGACGGTACGCGCCACATGGGCGATGTCGGCGGGCGTGAACCCCTCGCTGGCGGAGGCCAGCGCCGCGCTGTCGGCCTCCGCACCCGCGCGGGCCAGGTAGCTCTCCCACAGGGCGGTCCTCGCGCGGTGGTCGGGAGGACCGATCGGCAGCACGTAGTCGAAACGGCCGTGCCGCAGGAACGCGGAGTCGAGGGTGGTCACGTCGTTCGTGGCGCAGACGAGCAGCCGCCCGTCCTGGCCGCGGAACCGGACGATCGCCTTGAGCAGTTCGTTGACGACACCGACCGCGGTCGCGTCCGCACCGCTCCGTGCCCCCGCGATCTCCTCGACCTCGTCGATGAAGACCAGGACGTGGTCGAGCCCGGCGATCTCGTCGAATCGTCGGTTCAGCCCGCTCGCCAGCCCGTACTCGGCGGCCAGGCGGGCGGGGAACAGTTCGAGGAACGGCCATCCCAGGCGACTGGCGATCGCGTGCGCGAACGTG
Organism: Streptomyces sp. Je 1-79; assembly: GCF_025195125.1. Classification (GTDB taxonomy): domain Bacteria; phylum Actinomycetota; class Actinomycetes; order Streptomycetales; family Streptomycetaceae; genus Streptomyces. Next base: position 97,083 of record NZ_JAMGSL010000016.1, on the reverse strand, counting down.
CTCTTCCCCGTCCCGGGCGGACCGAACAGCATCACCGCCCGCGGCAGCTCCACTCCGTGCTGCGCGGCCAGTTCCGGCTGGGCCAGCGGCAGGACCAGACGTCGCTCGATGAGCTGCTTCTCCCTCTGCATGCCCGCGACCCGCCGCCACAGTCCGCCGGGCGGCAGTTCCGCTCCCAGCGAGGAGAGCATGCCGACCTCCTGCGGAGTCACCGGCCCGCGCTTCTCGAAGAAGACCAGGCCCGAGCGGGCGTCGAAGCCGCAGTTGTGCAGGGCGGCCGCGCCCGTCCCGCCCTCGGGCAGGACCGCGTGCACCGACCGGACCCCACCGGCGAAGAGCCGGTGCTCCAGGGCCGTGACCAGGTCGCTGCCCAGGCCCTGGTGCCGCCAGGCAGGCGCCAGGCAGAGGCGCAGGATCCACGCCCTGTCGCCCTCCACCCTGCTCACCGCGGCGCCGACCGCCACCTCGTCCGCCGTCGCCACCACGGCCGGGTGAAGGGCCTGGAGGGCCGCCACGGCCTCCGAGAGAGGGAAGAGAGGCGGTTCCTCGCTCGTACCGCTCTCCGCATCGAGTCGGATCACCGCTTCGAGATCGTCCTGGGTGTAGTCCCTGACACGCCAACCCGTCATGATCAGCTCCGCGTGTTCGGCCGTACTCCCATCATCGGCCGAGGTGCGCCGGACGCGCGCGGCAGTGGCCACGCGATCGGTCCTGCGCCACCGACGAGTCTGTCGAAGCAGCAGTGGCGGCTGGTCGGCGTCCACCGCCGCCGGCGCGAAGGCGAGCGCCCTCGTGCGGGGCGCCGGCCGGCCGCGCATGCTCGAAGCATGCAGGTGACCACCACCGACCTGTACGAGGTCACGACGGCGCTCTCGTACCTGCGGGAGGACATGCGGGCGCCGGCCACGTTCAGCCTCTTCGTCCGCGACCTCCCGCCGGGCCGCGGCTTCCTCGTCGCCGCCGGGCTCGAACCGGCCCTCGACCACCTCGCCCGCTTCCGGATCGGCCGGGCCGACGTGCGGGAGTTCGCGGAGGCCCTGGGGTGGCCCGTCGAGGCGCTCGAACCGCTGCACGGCCTGTCCTTCGACGGCCAGGTCCGCGCCGTGCCGGAGGGGCGGCTCGTCTTCGCCGGCGAGCCTCTCCTGGAGGTCACCGCGCCGCTGCCGCAGGCGCAGCTGGTGGAGACATACCTGCTGTCCCTGCTCGGCCATCAGACGACGGTCGCCTCCAAGGCCGCGCGGTGCGTGCTCGCGGCCGGTGGACGGCCCCTGGTGGACTTCTCGCTGCGCGGGAGCCACGGGCCCGAGGCCGGGGTACGGGCGGCGCGGCTCTGCGCGCTCGTCGGCTTCGCCGGTACGAGCAACGTGGCCGCCGCCATCCGGTACGACATCCCGGCCTCGGGCACCATGTCCCACGCGTACGTCCAGGCCTTCCCGACCGAGGAGGACGCCTTCCGGGCGTTCGCCCGCCGCCACCCCGGGCCGGTCACCTTCGTCGTCGACACGTACGACACGGACCGCGGGGTCGCGACGTCGGCGCGGGTCCTGGGCGAACTGGCGCGCGGCCCGGGGTGCGCCGTCCGGCTCGACAGCGGCGACCTGGGCGTCCTCGCCCACCGGGCCCGCGCCACGCTGGACGCGGCGGGGCTGCGGGACGTCGGGATCATCGCGAGCGGCGGTCTCGACGAGTACGCCGTGGCCGCGCTCGTACGGGACGGGGCGCCGATCGACGTCTTCGCCGTCGGGACGCGGGTCGGCGTGGCGGCGGACGCACCGTATCTGGACGCGGCGTACAAGCTGGTCGAGTACGACGGGACGCCGGTGATGAAGCTGTCGCCGGGGAAGGCGACGGCGCCGGGACCGAAGCAGGTGTTCCGGGGGCCGGGTCTGCGGGATGTCGTCGGTCTGGCGAACGAGGAGCCGCCGGAGGGCATGGAGCCGTTGCTGCGTACGGTGATGCGCGGCGGGCTGCGGACGGAGCCGCCGGACACCCTGGCCGCCGCGCGGGCCCGCTTCGAGGCCGACCTCGCGCTGCTCCCCGAGCCGGCGCGGCGGATCGAGGGCCCGGTGGCGCCCGTCCCGGCCGTCTCCACCCGTCTGTCGGTGCTGACGACGATCGTCCGGCACCGGATCGGGTCGCGCTCGGGGCCCACCGGGGAGGGGTGACGAACCGGCCGTGCTCCGCGCGCTCGGCGAACGGCGTGTCGTTCCGTAGAACGGATTCGGCCCCGGCTGCAAGGAGGGCAAGGTCACAGCCGTGTGGGCTGCTGCTCCTTTGTTCGTCTGACCTAACATCCGAGCATGACAGTCCTTCCCGACGACGGGCTTACCCTCGCCGCCGAATTCCCCGACGCGACCCGTGAGCAGTGGCAGCGCCTTGTGTCAGGCGTGCTGAGCAAGTCGGGCAAGGATGTCGAGGGCACGGCCGCCGAGGACGCCCTCACCACGACGCTGGAGGACGGACTGCGCGTCCGTCCCCTGTACGCGGCCGGCGACTCCGTCTCCGATCCCGGCCTTCCCGGCTTCGCCCCCTTCGTGCGGGCCGGACGCCCCGAGGGGAACACCCTCGGCGGCTGGGACGTACGGCAGCGCCACACGACCGCCGAGGCCGGGGCGGTGCTGTCGGACCTGGAGAACGGTGTCACCTCGCTCTGGCTGGTCGTCGGCGAGGGTGGCATCCCCGTGTCGTCACTCGGTCAGGTCCTCGACGGCGTGTACCTCGACCTCGCGCCCGTCGTCCTCGACGCGGGACACGAGGTCGAGGGCGCGGCGCGGGAGTTGCTGCGGCTGTACGGGGAGCGCGGCGTCGCGAAGGAGGCGGCGCGCGGCAGCCTGGGAGCCGATCCGCTCGGCTTCGAGGCCCGTACGGGCCGCTCGTTCGACTTCGCGCCCGTGGCCGGGCTCGCGCGGCGGTGTGCCGAGGAGTACCCGGGCCTGCGGGCGCTGACCGTCGACGCGCTGCCGTACCACGAGGCCGGTGGTTCGGCCGCGCAGGAGCTGGGCGCCTCGCTGGCGACGGGCGTCGCGTATCTGCGGCAGCTCACCGAGGCGGGGCTCACCGTCGAACAGGCCTGCGGGCAGATCGAGTTCCGGTACGCGGCCACGGCCGACCAGTTCCTCACGATCGCCAAGCTGCGGGCCGCGCGCAGGCTGTGGGCCCGGGTGGCCGAGGTGTGCGGGGCGGCCGGTGCGGGCGCGCAGACGCAGCACGCGGTGACCTCGCCGGTGATGATGACCCGTCGTGACCCCTGGGTGAACATGCTGCGCGCGACCGTCGCCACGCTGGCCGCCGGTGTGGGTGGCGCCGACTCTGTCACCGTGCTGCCGTTCGACCACGCGCTCGGTCTGCCGGACGCGTTCGCGCGCCGCATCGCCCGCAACACCTCGACGATCCTCATCGAGGAGTCGCACCTGTCCCGGGTGATCGACCCTGCGGGCGGATCCTGGTACGTGGAGCGCCTGACGGACGAACTGGCCCAGGCGGGCTGGGAGTTCTTCCAGACGATCGAGCGGACCGGCGGCCAGGCGGAGGCCCTGCGCTCGGGCCGGCTCGGTCAGGACCTGGCCAACACGTGGGAGGCGCGCAGCGCGAAGCTGGCCAAGCGACGCGAACCCATCACGGGCGTCAGCGAGTTCCCGAACCTCACCGAGAAGCCCGTCGTGCGCGAGCCGGTGCCCGAGCGGCCGGCCGGGGGTCTGCCGCGCGTACGCCGCGACGACGCGTTCGAGACGCTGCGGGCCCGCTCCGACGCCCATCTCGCCGCGACCGGCGCCCGGCCCCGGATCTTCCTGGCCACCCTCGGCCCGGCAGCCGCGCACACCGCGCGGGCCACGTTCGCCGCCAACCTCTTCCAGGCGGGCGGCATCGAGTCCGTCACCGAGGGCACCTTCGAGGAGAGCGGGGCGGGCGAGGCCTGCCTCTGCTCCAGCGACGCGCTCTACGAGGAGCAGGCCGAGGCCCGGGCCGAGGAGCTCAGGTCCGCGGGCGCCGCGCAGGTGTTCCTCGCCGGGCGGCCCGGGCAGTACGCGGGTGTCGACACCTATGTCTTCGCCGGCTGTGACGCGGTCGCCGTGCTCACCGCCACCCTTGACCGGATGGGAGTGTCCTGATGTCCGTCCCCGACTTCTCCGGGATCGAGCTGGGCTCCCCGCCCGCCGACGGCAGCGCCGACGAATGGCGTACGGCCGTCAAGAAGGCGGCCGGCGGTGACGACCTGCTCTGGGAGACCCCGGAGGGCATCGCGGTCAAGCCGCTGTACACCGGGCAGGACCTGGAGGGCCTGGACTTCCTGGAGACCTACCCGGGCATGGCGCCGTACCTGCGCGGCCCGTACCCGACGATGTACGTCAACCAGCCCTGGACGATCCGTCAGTACGCGGGCTTCTCCACCGCCGAGGAGTCCAACGCGTTCTACCGGCGCAACCTGGCGGCCGGTCAGAAGGGTCTCTCGGTCGCCTTCGACCTGCCGACCCACCGCGGCTACGACAGCGACCACCCGCGCGTGACCGGCGACGTCGGCATGGCGGGCGTGGCGATCGACTCGATCTACGACATGCGGCAGCTCTTCGACGGCATCCCGCTGGACAAGATGACCGTGTCGATGACGATGAACGGCGCCGTGCTGCCGGTGCTCGCGCTGTACATCGTGGCCGCCGAGGAACAGGGCGTACCCCCCGAGAAGTTGGCCGGGACCATCCAGAACGACATCCTCAAGGAGTTCATGGTCCGCAACACGTACATCTATCCGCCGAAGCCGTCGATGCGGATCATCTCCGACATCTTCGCCTTCACCTCGCAGCGGATGCCGCGCTACAACTCGATCTCCATCTCGGGCTATCACATCCAGGAAGCCGGTGCCACGGCCGACCTGGAGCTGGCCTACACGCTCGCCGACGGTGTGGAGTACATCCGGGCCGGGCGCGAGGCCGGCCTCGACGTGGACGCGTTCGCGCCCCGGCTGTCCTTCTTCTGGGCGATCGGCATGAACTTCTTCATGGAGATCGCCAAGATGCGCGCGGCCCGGCTGCTGTGGGCCAAGCTGGTCAAGCAGTTCGACCCGCAGAACGCCAAGTCCCTTTCCCTGCGCACCCATTCGCAGACCTCGGGCTGGTCGCTCACCGCTCAGGACGTCTTCAACAACGTGACGCGTACGTGCGTGGAGGCGATGGCGGCCACCCAGGGCCACACCCAGTCGCTGCACACGAACGCCCTGGACGAGGCGCTCGCCCTGCCCACCGACTTCTCGGCGCGGATCGCCCGCAACACGCAGCTGCTCATCCAGCAGGAGTCGGGCACCACGCGGGTGATCGACCCCTGGGGCGGCAGCGCCTACGTGGAGAAGCTGACGTACGACCTGGCGCGCCGTGCCTGGGGGCACATCCAGGAGGTCGAGGCGGCCGGCGGTATGGCGCAGGCCATCGACGCGGGCATCCCCAAGCTGCGCATCGAGGAGGCCTCGGCACGCACACAGGCCCGCATCGACTCGGGGCGCCAGCCGGTGATCGGTGTCAACAAGTACCGGGTGGAGACCGACGAGCAGATCGACGTGCTCAAGGTCGACAACTCCTCCGTGCGCGCCCAGCAGATCGCGAAGCTGCGGCGGCTGCGCGAGGAGCGGGACGAGACGGCGTGCCGGGACGCGCTCGACGCGCTCACCCGAGCGGCGGGCGGCGAAGGCAACCTGCTGGAGCTCGCGGTGCGCGCGGCCCGCGCCAAGGCGACGGTCGGTGAGATCTCGGACGCCCTGGAGAAGGTGTACGGGCGGCACGCGAGCCAGATCCGTACGATCTCCGGCGTGTACCGCAACGAAGCCGGCGAGTCCCCGTCCGTAGAGCGCACCCGCACCCTCGTGGACGCCTTCGCCGAGGCCGAGGGCCGTCGTCCCCGCATCCTGGTCGCCAAGATGGGCCAGGACGGCCACGACCGCGGCCAGAAGGTGATCGCCACCGCCTTCGCCGACCTCGGCTTCGACGTGGACGTCGGCCCGCTGTTCCAGACGCCCGCCGAGGTCGCGCGCCAGGCCGTCGAGGCGGACGTGCACATCGTGGGGGTGTCGTCGCTGGCGGCCGGGCATCTCACCCTCGTACCGGCGCTGAGGGAGGAACTCGCGGCGGAGGGCCGCGAGGACATCATGATCGTCGTCGGCGGTGTCATCCCGCCGCAGGACGTGCCGACCCTCCTGGAGATGGGCGCCGCGGCCGTCTTCCCGCCCGGGACGGTGATCCCGGACGCGGCGTACGACCTGGTGAAGCGGCTCGCGGACGGTCTCGGGCACCAGCTGTGATCGACCTCGACGCGTATGTGAAGGGTGTACTCGACGGGAAGCGGGCGATCGTGGCCCGTGCCATCACGCTCGTCGAGTCCACCCGCCCCCAGCACCGGTCGCTCGCGCAGCAGTTGCTGACCGAGCTGCTGCCGCACAGCGGGAGGGCACGGCGCATCGGGATCAGCGGCGTGCCGGGGGTCGGGAAGTCGACGTTCATCGACGCGTTCGGGACCATGCTGACCGGCCTCGGCCACCGGGTCGCGGTGCTCGCCGTCGACCCGTCGTCGAGCCGGACGGGCGGCTCGATCCTGGGCGACAAGACGCGGATGGAGCGTCTCGCGGTGGACCCGGCGGCCTTCGTACGGCCGTCGCCGACGGCCGGGACGCTCGGCGGGGTCGCGAAGGCGACACGTGAGTCGATCATCGTGATGGAGGCCGCGGGGTACGACGCGGTCCTCGTCGAGACCGTCGGGGTGGGCCAGTCCGAGACCGCCGTGGCCAACATGGTCGACTCCTTCCTGCTGCTCACGCTCGCGCGGACGGGGGACCAGCTGCAGGGCATCAAGAAGGGTGTCCTGGAGCTGGCGGACGTCGTCGCCGTCAACAAGGCGGACGGACCGCACGAGCGCGACGCGCGCGCGGCGGCCCGGGAGCTGTCGGGCGCGCTGCGGCTCATGCACGGCGCGGACGCCGCCTGGACCCCGCCCGTCCTGCACTGCAGCGCCCGTGAGTCGACCGGTCTCGACACCGTCTGGGACCGCCTCGAACAGCACCGCAAGCTGCTCGACTCGACCGGCCGCCTGGCGGCGCGCCGCCGCGACCAGCAGGTCGACTGGACCTGGACCATGGTCCGGGAGGAGCTGCTGGGCCGCCTGCACGCGCACCCCGCGGTACGCGCCCTGACTCCCTCTCTCGAACAGCAGGTCAGGGACGGTGAGTTGACGGCCACGGTGGCGGCGGAACGCCTTCTCGGGGCCTTCGAGCAGCCGGGCGGAACGGGCCCGTGAGGTACGTGAGGTACGTGGCGTAGCAGAGGGGCCGACGCGGGCCGGGGAGTACGTCCCCGGCCCGCGTCGGCGTTCACCGCGCCCGGCCCGTCTTCGTCAGCGGCACTGGCCGAAGCGGGGGCCGTGCACGGTGGTGGCCGTCACGTCGGGGGCAGGGGTGTTGCCCTCGCACCGCAAGGGGCCGGTGACGGTGGTGCCGCTGACCGTGGAGCCGCCCGTGTTGGACGCCAGGGTGACCGGACCGGTGACCGACGCGCCGTCGCACAGGACGACCGGGCCGGTGGTCCCGCGCACGGTGAGCGGGCCGATGACACGCACGGCGCACAGCGACAGGGCGAGCCCGCCGTCGGCGGAGAACGGTCCGGTGACGACGGCGTCCGACGCCGCCAGTGCGCCACCGGGGTCGATCCGCACGGGGCCGGTCTGCCGGGCCCCCGCCGCGAGACAGAGTGACTCGCCCGCACGCACCGTCAGCGGCCCCACGTGGCGGCCGGTGAGGCACGGACGGCTGAACCCGACGGTGACGGCGACCGGTTCAGGACCGCTGCTCGCGCTGTGCAGCGGGTCGCCCTCGTATCGGGCGCTGATCGCGTGGCCGCCGGGTCGCAGGGCTGCCGTGCGCAGCACTGCCCTCCCGTCGGCCAGGGGGACGGTTGCGAGGAGTGTGTCGCCGTCGAGGAAGACGACGTCACCGGCCGGGGTGGAGCCGGAAGGGGACGTGACAGCGGCGGTGACGGTCGTGGAGTGCCCGTACAGCGGGGTGGTGGTGTCCGCGGCGAGGGCGAGGACGGGGTCGTACCGCCAGGTGAGGGCGGCCCGGCCGTTGCCCCGGTTGACCCCGGGGGTCAGGCTCGCTCCGGTGGCGGTGGGGCCCGCGTGTCCGCTGCCGCCGCCTCCTCCGGCGCCCGGCAGGTTGTCGGGGTTGCCGCCCCCGGAACCGCCGCCGCCTCCGAACCAGCCGCCTCCCCCGCCTCCGCCGCCGTTGCCGCCGCGTCCACCGTTGCCGCCGGCGCCGCCGCTGCCCGGATTGGGGAGGCCGGTGTTGGGGTCGGTGTCACCGCCGGGGGCACCGGGGCCGCCCAGAAGGGAGTTGGGGCTTCCGGTGCCGTGAGCGGTCTGGGTCGCACCGCCGCCGGCGATTCCGGATCCCTCCGGTCCGGCTGCCTGGCCGCCGCGCTCGCCCGACGGACCGCCGCCGTCGCCGCCGTGCAGCTGGGGACCGCCGTTTCCGGCGCCGCCGCCCCCGCCGGCGACCAGGATCCGCTCGGCCGGGCCGAACGCTCCGGTCCGGAGGTCGGAGGCCCCGCCGCCGGAGCCCCCTCCTCCGTGCGCACCGCCGCCGCCCGAGCCGTGGCCGTACCCTCCGGGCCGGGCGTACTCCCCCCGTCGGGAGCTGCCGGGTATGCCGGCGGCGCCCACGGTGAGCCGGAGGAGCTGGCCGGGGGTCACGGCAAGGGTGGCCCGGGTGTGGCCGCCGAGGCCGCCGGAGGCACCGGTGGCGACCGGGTTGGGGGTGACGTAACCGGCGGCGCTGCCGCCTTCGGCGCCGTACAGGTCCACGGTCACGGAGCTGACGCCGGCCGGGACGGTGAACGTGTCGGTGCCGGGCGCGGTCCAGGCGCATCCGGCTCCGGAACCGGTGGCGGGAGCGCCTGCCGCGCCGCAGACGGGTGCGGCGGCGGGAGCCTCGGCGGCCGTCGCGGTGGGCGTCGTGGTGAGTGGGTGGAGGGTGCCGGCGGCGAGCACGGCTGCGCCGGCGAGGGCCAGCACGGCGGTCCGCGCGGGGCGGGATGTGTTCATGTGTCAGTTCTTCTGCCGAGTCGGGGGGAATGGGGCCGTACGGAATGCCGTACGCGACCGGAGGCGCCTGCGGGTTCGGTGGCGCGTACGGGTTCGGTGGCGCGTACGGGGTCAGATGCCGTCGTCGGCTCAGAGTGCCCATGTGTCGGTGTAGGTGTTCGGGGAGCTGCCGCCTCCGGTGTGGGCGTCGGCGGTCCAGTGCGCGGCCGTGGTCGTACCGTCGCCGACGGGGCTGCCGCCCGAGGTGCTGGGGTAGCTGCCGTTGAGGTGGTCGCCGACCGAGCCGGGGCCGGTGAAGGCGGTGGTCGTGAGGCTGCCGCCGCTGATCGCCGCGCCGCCGCTGACCAGCGGTGCCGTCGTTCTCGCCGCAGCCGGCGGTCGCGGTCTGTCCGCTGGTGGCGGCGGTGGGGCCGCTCACCGATGCGTGCCGGACGGTGACCGTGACCCCGCCGACGTCGATGCCGCCGCCGCTGCAGACGGCGTAGGCGTAGGTGGTGTTGTTGCTGTTGCCGCCCCCGCCGTTCCAGCCGACGGCGGACCAGGAATCGGGGTCGGTCTCGCCGTTGGCGGCGGCCTTCTGCCCGACGGCGTGCGCGGAGTCGTTGAACGTGGGGAACGACGCGATGGGCTTGAGGCTGCCGACGCTCGCGGGGGTGATGCGGGCGCCGCCGCCGAGCAGTCGGGTGTTCGCGGGGCAGGTGGCGGTGACGAGGCCGACCGTACCGCTGCCGGTGGGCCCGGCGAGCTTGTTCATCACCACCTGGGTGTGGTCGACGAGACCGCTGCTGAAGCACATGGCGTACGGGGTGCTGGAGAAGGAGGCGTTGACCGCTCCTCCGCTGCCACCGATGCCGAGCCAGTGGGTGACATCGGTACCGACGACGCCGGTGGAGCCGAGGTACTCGGTGGTGCCGTCGGGGCTGGGCACGGTGCCGTTGATCTTGTTGCCGTTGGAGGAGGTGCCGGTGCCGATCGTCTGGCTGACACCGCCGCCGGAGATCAGACCGCTGGAGCATCCTGCGTCGGTGGTGATCTCGGCGAACGTGGACGCGGGGCCGGCGGTGGCCCCCGGAGTGCGGACGGTGACACCGACGGAATTGGCGTACGCGGCGAACGGGACGGTCACGGCGAGGGCCGCTCCTGCCGCGAGGGCGCCGGCTCTGACCATGAGTCGTGGGCGGCAGAGGAATGCAGAAGGCATGGGATCCATCTCCTGGGATCTCCGCAGGGATGCAGCCCAGTGCGGTGGGCGACAGCTGCGTACCGTAGCAGTCATCGTTATCCGCACCTACGAGGTGTTTGAGGAGTGAGACCTGCCATATGCCAAGCCTTCGCGCAGGCTTCCCTGACATATGAGAGATACCGGAGTCACCGGGCACAGCGATGCCCCGCACGCGACGCGCTTGCGGGGCATCGGCCGGCCACGGAACCGGTCAGGCGCCGGCGAGGGAGATCTCGGTGGACTTGATCAGCGCGACGACCGAGGTACCGGCGTTCAGGCCGAGGTCCTCGACGGCGTCCTTGGTGATCGCGGCAGTCAGCTCGCCGCCTTCGACGGAGACCTTCACCGAACTCATGGCGCCGCCCGTCGACACCTCGGTGACGGTGCCCGTGATCTGGTTGCGGATGGAGATGCCGGAGACCCCGGCGGTCGCGAGCGCGACCTCGGTGGACTTCACCAGCGCCTTGACCGCCGCCCCCTCGGCCAGGCCCAGGTCCCTGACGGCGTCGGCGGTGATCGCGGCGGTGATGTCCTGGCCACCGGCCAGGCGCACCTTCACCGACGCCATGGCCTCACCGGTGGTGACGGCCGTGACGGTGCCGGGGAACTGGTTACGGATGGACAGGGTCATGGAAACACGCCTCACCAGCACGGAAACGGAACAGGAATCACGTGTGTGACCTGCTTCACTCGCGACGCTACCGGAAGGGAAAAGGCGTCCGGCGACGCGCGTCGCATTCACCAACCGAAAGGACGCAAGGTGCCTGCTCCTGCGGAACTACGGGCCGCTCACCCCGGGTGATCTTCCGGGTGCGCGCCCCCGCCCCGGTCGCCCGGGTCGGCGTACGAGGCGGGACTGCCGGACCTCGGGGTGGGTAGTCGCAGCAGGGGTGCCACCCGTCGGTACGGTCGTCGGTCCACGGCGCGGCAGGTGGCCCGCGCCGCACCACCGAGAGGAGATCGGACCATGTCCGAGAACCAGCCCGCCGCCCGCGGAGACGACGTCTACCAGCCGGATCCCACGGACGCGGACACGGCCGACCGTGCGAACGGTGAGCTCGACCCGGACAACACGCTCGGCACACCGGTCACGGAAGACATGGGCGAGCCCGGCTACTCCCCACCCGATCACCTCCGGGGCGTGACCCGGCACGGTACGACGCTGCGGGAGCAGCGCGAAGGGGAGTCCCTCGACGAACGTCTCTCCCAGGAGCGCCCGGATGTCGTCGTCGCCGGAGGCGACGGGATCGGCGACCTGGAGGACGGCGAGGGTGAGCCCGTGGACACGGAATCGGGCGCGTCCCTCGCCGGGCGCCTCATGGCGCCCTCCGGAGGCAGTACGACGACGGTGGTGGCCGAGGACGTCGGCCCGGACGACGGGGTGTCGTCGGCGGAGGAGGCCGCGGTCCACGAAGAGACCGGCATCGACGGCGCATGACCGGCCGTGTGCGCGGCACCCCGGGTTCCGCATCCGGGACGGGGGTAGGCGCGTGAGAAGAAGCGAGGAAAGGACCGACATGAGCGCCAAGGAGAAGGCCAAGGCCAAGGCCGAGCAGCTGGCCGGCAAGGCCGTGAAGAAGGGCGCCCAGGCAACGGGCGACAGGAAGACCGCCGCGAAGGGCTCCGCGCTGGAGTCACGCGGCAAGGCCCGGGAGGCCAAGGAGAAGGGCAAGGACGCCTTCAAGCGCTGATCCCCCGGGGCCGCGCTCTCCGCGGGCCCAGTCGTGCCGCCTATCGGTATAAATATATGCAAATAGGGCATGCCGAGCAGGGCTCGGGGGTACGGAGCACAGGGACACCCGCCACCCGGCGGGCGTGTCACGAGCGAGTCGGAAGGGTGAATGACATGGCCGGAGGCAAGAAGGCCAAGAACGTCGCTAAGACCGCCAAGGGCAAGGTCAAGGAGACCACGGGCAAGGCGGTCGGCAACGAGAGCCTGGAGATGAAGGGCCGGGCCGAGCAGATGGAAGGTGACGCGAAGCAGACGGCCCAGAAAGCCAAGGACACGCTGAAGCACTGAACGGACTCGGTGCCCATGGCAGAGGAGCGGCCTTCACGAGGCCGCTCCTCTGCCATGCGCATCAGCGTCGGCCCCGACGGCCGGACGTCTCGTACTCGGCCTCTTCACCCTCCTCGTCCGCGTCGTCGTCTGCCGCTTCCTCGTCCGCGTACCCCTCCTCGTCCTCGTCGTACTCCTCCTCCGGCTCGCCTTCCTCCTCCGGCTCGCCTTCCTCCTCGTCGTAGCCGTCGTCCTCGTCCTCGTACTCCTCCTCAGGCTCCTGGCCTTCCTCGTCGTCGCCTTCCTCCTCGTCGGGTTCGCCTTCCTCTCCTTCCGCTTCCTCCTCTTCCACGGCTTCTTCGTGCGTGCGGACCACTTCGCCGTCGCGGATCTCCCCGCGCCAGCCTTCGGGCTCGTCGTCGGTGAGGGTGACGAAGCGGCGGAAGTGCTTCACGTCGAGCCGAAGACGTCGGCCCTGGGCGCGCCAGAGGTTGCCCGTCTTCTCGAAGAGCCCCGAGGGGTAGTACTCGACGGTGATGAGGATCCGGGTGAGGGACGGGGTCACCTCGTGGAAGCTGACGCAGCCTCGCGTCGAGCCCTTGGCCCCCTCGGAGGTCCAGATGATGTGATCGTCGGGGACCTGCTCCTGGACGGTCGCCTTCCAACTGCGGGTCGACGGACCCACCTTGACCTTCCAGTCACTGGTGGTCTCGTCGGCCTGCGACACGTGCCGAACGCCCTTGGTGAACCCGCTGAAGTCCTCGTACTGGGTCCAGTGGTCGTACACCCGGCGGAGCGGAGCGCCCACATCGACCGTCTCGACGATGCTGGTCATCTTCTGGCTGCCGCTCTTGCGCTTGCCCTTGCCCCCGCCGAACAGGTTCGACGCGGCATCGGTGACTTTGTCCTTCACCTCGCCGACCTTCTGACCCAGCATGGCTTTGACCGGCGAGTCCCCCTTGAGCATGCGCCCCCCGATGTCCGTGAGCTTGCCGCCGTTCTCCGCCACATCGGTCAGCTGGTCGGTGACGTCGCCGAGTTTGTCCGTGGCCTTGTCGGCCAGTTGGCCGGCCTGGGCCGAGAGGAAGTCGCTCAGTTCGCCGAGCAGTCGGTCCATCCCAGAGCCGGACTCCTTCTCGTGGCTGCGGTCTTCCGATGCCATGACCTACCTCCGCGTCGACGGCTTGCGCGATGCCGTCTTCTTCGCTGCCGACTTGCGTGCCGGGCTCTTGCTCGCCGCGGTCTTCTTCGCCGCGGTCTTCTTGGCGGGCGACTTCTTGGCAGCCGTCTTCTTCGCCGTCGTCTTGCGCGCTGCCGTCTTCTTCGCCGGCCCGGATGTGGAGGCCTTCTTCGCGGGAGCGGTCTTCTTGGCAGAAGCGGTCTTCTTCGCCGGAGCCGTCTTCTTGGCGGAAGTGGCCTTCTTCGCGGGAGTGCTCTTCTTGGCGGGAGCGGCCTTCTTGGCGGGCGCCTTGCTCCCGGCCGACCGACTCCCCTGCGTGGCCTTCTTCGGTGCCGCCTTCTTCGCCGCCGTCTTCCTCGCGGGAGCAGCCGACTTGGCCGTACCGCCTCCCTGGGACGCCCTACCCGACCGGGACGACGAACGCGGAGATCGGCGTGACCGTGGCTTCTCGGGCTCAGGCTCCTCCTCGGGCTCCTCTTCCTCCTCTGGCTCTTCCTCCTCCGGCTCCTCTTCCTCCTCCTCGGGTTCTTCTTCCTCCTCGGGCTCCTCTTCCTCCTCGGGCTCTTGCTCCTCCTCGGGCTCCTCCTCCCACTCCCCCTCGTCCTCCTCCTCTTCTTCTTCCTCCTCGGGCCCTTCCTCACGGCCCGCCAACTCGTCGTCCTCGTCCTCGTACTCCTCCTCTTCCTCCCCCTCTCCCTCCCCCTCTTCCTCGTCGTCGTAGCGCCCTTCGCCGTCGTCACCGCTACTGATCGCCAACGTGCGCTCGTGGAGCGAGTCGGCGATGTCGGCGAGCTTGCGGTTGGCCGCTGCACTGAGCGCCTGGCGGCCGGCGTCCAAGGCCTCACCCCGCAGCTGTTCGCCCAGATCCGCGAACTGCGGCATGTCCTTGAGCTTGGTCAGCCCCTGTGTCATGAGCTGCTTCGGATCGAGTCCGAAGCGACGCCCCGCCAGATAGGTCGCCACCGTGAAGGCGAGGCGAGCCTTCTTCGTTCGTCCCAGTACATAGCCCCCGGCCACCGCAGTCGCCAGGGCGATCTTGGTCGTGTCCTCCATGACCTGTCCCTTTCACCGGGCGCCTGCGGCCTCACTGTCCCCACGCACGGGACTCCCCGACCCGGGCCGCGCATCCGCACCGTCGCCCGCAAAGGCCGCCCGCTCGGGCGGTAGGGAGCCTGCGCTCCCGGACATGACATTTACCCCTATACCATGAAAGTCTAGCCTTTACTGGCGATACGTTCTCTGGAAGTGACCTATGGCTGCTGCAGATCCGGCTCGCTCACGACGCGCCTCCTCACGCGGCGCCGACGACGAACGGCAGGAGCGGCCTGCGGCACGGCGGCGATCCGCGCCGAAGCGGGCGAAATCCGTCGATGCGGCCAGCGCGATGAGTTCGGCTGCCGGCCAACTCGCGAAGCTGCTCGGCAGACCGCCGGAATCCGTCTCCTCGCTCAGGCCCACCGACTCGGGGTGGGAAGCGCAGGTGGAGGTGCTGGAACTCGAACGCATCCCCGACACGACCAGCGTGTTGGCCAGTTACAAGGTCGCGCTGGACGAGGAAGGCGCGTTGATCTCCTTCGAGCGAACGCGTCGCTACACACGCGGAATGATCGATCGGCCGATCTGAGACCGGTTGGCCGTGAAGGGAGGCGCCATGACCATGGTGCCGCAGAGCGGCGGTGCCGTCGCCAGGGGCGGCGGGGGCTCCACAGGCAGTCTCTACGACGTCCTCGAGCTCATTCTGGACCGCGGTCTGGTGATCGACGTGTTCGTACGCGTCTCACTGGTCGGGATCGAGATCATCAAGATCGACGCCCGGATCGTCGTGGCCAGCGTGGACACATATCTGCGCTTCGCCGAAGCATGCAACCGACTCGATCTCGAAGCGGGCCGCAAGGCTCCGGCCCAGCTCCCCGAGGTGGTCGGAAACATGGTGGAGGGCGGGGCCCACGGCAAGTCCAAGGGCGCGCTCAGCGGGGCGGTCGACGCGGTGACCGATTCCCTGACGGGCAAGTCCCGTGACGACGAGGAGCCCGATGAGCAGGAGGAGGAAGCGGAGGAGGAGCCCGCGCCCCGCCGGAAGCGACCGGCCCGACGGCCGACGCGTCGGGAGAAGGAGTGACCGATGGCCCTCTACGTATACGCGATCACCGCCCAGAGCCACCCGCTCGACCTGAAGGGAGTGACCGGCGTCGGGGCCGAGCCCTTCCCCGTGCGCGCCCTCGCCTCCGGACCGCTGTCCGCCGTGGTCAGCGACATCTCCGAGGAGATCCGGCCCAAGCGCCGCGACCTGCTGGCGCACCAGGAGGTGCAGGAGCGGCTCATGCGGGACGGCGCCGTGCTGCCCCTGCAGTTCGGATACACCGCCGCCGACGACGCGACGGTGCAGGCGGTGCTCCGCAAGGACGCGGACATCTACCTCGCGACGCTCGAACGGCTCGACGGATGTGCCGAGTACCACCTGAGGGCCTCCCAGGAGGAGGAAGAGCTCCTGAGGGACATCCTGCTGGACACGCCCGAAGCCCGAGAGCTCAACGAGCGGATCCGGTCCGGTGACCAGGACCCCCAGCTGCCGGTGGCACTGGGCCAGCTGGTCGCGGCGCAGGTGCAGCAGCGGCAGGAGGCCCTGGCGGCCGGACTGGTCGAAGCGCTCCTCCCGTTCGCCCGTGAGCACAACGTCCGCCCGGCGTCCGGGAACGACTTCCTCAACCTCTCGCTGCTGGTCCCCGACGACCGCAGGGAGGACTTCCTGACGGCTCAGGCGAACCTCGCCCGCGAGATGGACGGTGGTGTCGAGTGCCGGCTCACCGGCCCTCTGCCGCCGTACAGCTTCGTCCAGTGACGGCTCCGCGATGCCGCAGGTGACGCGAGACCCAAGCTGAAAGGAGAGCAACGGATGGGACTGCTGAGCCAGCTGCTCACCCTCCCGCTCGCCCCGGTGCGTGGCGTCGTCTGGGTCGCCGAGCGCGTGACGGAGAAGGCGGAGGAGGAGTACTACGACCCCGCTCCCATCTGGCGGGAGCTCGCCGAGCTCGAGGGCCGCCTTGTGCGGGGTGAAATCGATCAGGAGGCCTTCGACGAGCGGGAGGACGAGCTGATCGACCGGCTGACGGAGATCACCGCCTATCGGCAGCGGATGCCATGACGGGGAATCGAGGACGGTGTCGTGTCTGAACCCCTGCCCGACCGGTTCGGGTCCGTTCCCTCCCGCGCGGCTCCCGTGCCGTACGGGCCGCCGAGTTCGTCCGCGAATCTCGCGGACATCCTCGAACGCGTCCTCGACAAGGGGATCGTGATCGCCGGGGACATCCGCATCAACCTGCTGGACATCGAACTGCTGACGATCAAACTGCGGATCCTGGTCGCTTCGGTGGACAAGGCGAAGGAGATGGGCATCGACTGGTGGGAGCACGACCCGTCGCTCTCCTCGAAGCACACGGGCGGTCCGTTGGCCGAGGAGAACCGGCGCCTCCGCGCGGAGTTGGAGGCGCTGCGACGCGAGCCGCTCGACGCCGGTCGCGCGCCGCCCGAGTCCGCCGAATTCTGGGCCGAGGACACGGGGACGGACGCGGAGACCGAGGCTCTTGAGGAGGCGGACGCGGAGGAGGACGCGGGCGCGGAGTCCGCACAGAAGCCGGGGCCCCGCCGCCGGGCGCCGCGAAAGCGTGAGCCATGAACGACCACGCCGGCCTCACGTACGTCTACGCCGTGGCTCCGGACACGCGGGCGCTGCGCGACTCCCTCGCCGGTGTCCGCGGCATCTCCGGCGCCCCCGTGTTCCTGCTCGGCGAGAACGAGGAGAGCCCCTACGCCGCCGCGGATCCGGGCAGTCCCGACGCCGTCGCGTTCGTCGCCGGCCGGGTCTCACGGCAGGAGTTCGACGAACCGACCCTGAAGCGGCGTTTCGAGGACCTGGAATGGCTGGAAGGCGTCGCCCGCGCCCATCACGAGGTCGTCCAGACGGTCGCCGGCCACGACACCGTCCTTCCGCTGCGCATGGCGACCGTGTACCAGAACGACGACCGCGCCCGCCAGGCCCTCGCCGCCCAGCGGAGCGCCTTCGTCGAGCGGCTCTCCCTGCTGCGCGGCCGGAGCGAGCTGGGCGTCAAGTTGTACGTCAGTCCCGCCCCGCCCTCGACGGGCGGCGAGGCGCCCGCCGACTCCGCCGACGCCGCGCCGCTCAGCCCCGGGAAGGCGTATCTCAAGAGCCGCCGGGCCCAGCACAGCGAGCGGGAGACCCGCTACCAGCGGGCCGAGCGCGTCGCCGAGCGGGTCGAGGACGTGGCCGCCCGCTTCACCCGGCACCGGGTGCGCCACCCCGCCCAGCGAGGTGAGCTGGCGGGCGGCCCCGAGGAGAACGTCCTCAACGACGCCTACCTCGTCCCCGCCGACCAGACCGACGCGTTCCGGGCGGCGCTCACCGGGGCCGTCGAGGACACCGAGGGCGTGCGCATCGAGGTGACCGGGCCGTGGGCCCCGTACTCCTTCGCGATGCCACCACCGCCGCCGTCGGCGCCCGCCCCGCAGCCTTCCGGTGAGGCCGGGCGAGCGCCATGACCGTCTCCCGGCCCGCCGAGTCCCTGCCCGGCCGCCAGGTCGCCCTCGTCGACCTGCTCGACAGGCTGCTCAGCGGGGGCGTGGTGCTCTCCGGCGACATCGTCCTGTCGATCGCCGACAT
Organism: Streptomyces sp. Je 1-79; assembly: GCF_025195125.1. GTDB lineage: Bacteria > Actinomycetota > Actinomycetes > Streptomycetales > Streptomycetaceae > Streptomyces. The sequence goes on along the minus strand of NZ_JAMGSL010000016.1, from coordinate 78,935 downwards.
CGACCTCGTCCGCATCTCGCTGCGGGCGCTGATCGTGTCCGTCGACTCCGAGTCGGACCCGTTCACGACGACGGGGCGGGGGCAGGTGTGACGGACGAGAGCGAGGCGCGGAACGACCGGGAGACCTCCCGGTCCTCGCGCCCAGCCGCACGACCGAACGCGCCCCCGTCACGCCACCCGGACGCTCCGGTCCCACCCCGGCCGAAGACTCCGACGCCACCCCGCCCGGACGCTCCGGCGCCGCCCCGGCCGGGCAGTCCCTCGCCACCCCGGCCGAACGCTCCGGCGCCCCTGCGCAACGTCGGCGCCACCCTGAGCGACGCCTTCCGCCTCGTGCAGGCGCCGCCCGCGCGAGCCGGCGAACCTCCGCGCCCCGCCCGCCGGATCCGTGCCGACCGCGAGTCGGTGGAGGAGGACCTTCTGAAACTGGTCCTCACTCTGGTCGAGCTCCTGCGCCAGCTCATCGAGCGGCAGGCGCTGCGCCGTGTCGACGCCGGCGACCTCAGCGACGACCAGGAGGAGGAGCTGGGCGCCACGCTGATGGCTCTCCACGACGCCCTGGCCGACCTCTGCGCGGAGCACGGCTACACGCTCGAGGACCTCAACCTCGACCTCGGCCCGCTCGGCCCCCTGCTGCCGCGGGGGGACTGAGGCCGCGAACACGTGGCCGTCGTCGGGCATGGTCCGGCCCAGGACGGGGAATCGCCCGATATGACCGAAAAGCAAGGGGAAAGCAACCCGGACCCGGACCCCCGTACGACGCCAGGACTCGAACCGGGCGGCGGCGTGCCGCCGGGCGAGACGCCACCCGCCGAGTCGGGCACCGGCACGGCAGCCGGGCCCCATCGGCAGCCCAAGCCCGGCTGGGCCCGTGGCCCGCTCGCGCTGATCGTGGCGCTGGCCGTGCTCGTCGCCCTGTTCTTCCTCGTCTACGCCATCGTGCTCGCGCTCTGACCCGGCGGGACCGGAAGGCCCCGCCGGGCGCACCAGGGCGGCCGCCCGGCTTTCCGCGAGCGGCGCCCGGTTGTCAGTGCGCGATCTTCAGGGCGCGGTCGGTCTTCCGTGCGCGGTATTCAGTGTGCCGCGCCTTCAATGCGCGGTTTTCAGTGCGAGGCACCAGGCGAGTCGTCGCGGTGTCGTCGGCCGGGCAGCATCTCCTGGACCTTGGCCTTAAGCCCCTGCCTGATCATGCCGGCGCGATCGCTGTCGCCCTTGAGGACCGCCGTGGCCGCCGCCTCCATCTGCTCCAGGCTCGCGTGCGGAGGGATCGGCGGAACCGCCGGATCCGTACGGAAGTCGATGACGAAGGGCCGGTCGGCCCCCAGGGCCTCCTGCCAGGCCGATTCCACCTCCTCCGGCTTCTCCACTCGGAGCCCGCCCAGGCCGACCGAGCGGGCGAAGTCCGCGTACGGCACGTCGGGGAGCTCCTGTGAGGGCAGGAACTGGGGCGCTCCGGTGAGCGCACGCATCTCCCAGGTCACCTGGTTGAGGTCCTGGTTGTTCAGCACCGCCACGATCAGCCTCTGGTCCTGCCACAGGGGCCGGTACTTGGCCGCCGTGACGAGTTCCGCCATCCCGTTCATCTGCATCGCGCCGTCCCCCACGATCGCGATGGCGGGCCGGTCGGGATGGGCGAACTTGGCCCCGATCGCGTAGGGCACCGCGGAGCCCATGGTGGCGAGGGTTCCGGACAGCGAGCCGCGCATCGATTCACGTATCCGCAGGTGGCGGGCGTACCAGTTGGCCGAGGAGCCGGAGTCGGCAGCCAGGATCGCGTTGTCCGGCAGCAGGGCGTCGAGGGTGTGGACCACGTACTCGGGGTTGATGGGTTCGGCGTCCACGGCGGCCCTGCGCTCCATGACGTCCCACCAGCGCGCGGTGTCCTTCTCGATCTTCTTGCGCCATGCCCCGTGCTTCCTCCGCTTCAGCCGGGGCAGGAGGGCCTGGAGGGTCGTCCTCGCGTCTCCGACCAGGTTCACCTCGAACGGGTAGCGCAGCCCGATCATGAAGGGGTCGATGTCGATCTGCACGGCACGGGCCTGGTCGAGTTCGGGCAGGAACTGCGTGTACGGGAAGCTGGATCCCACCACGAGAAGCGTGTCGCAGTCCCGCATCATCTCGTAGGAGGGCCGGGTGCCGAGGAGCCCGATCGAACCGGTCACGAAGGGCAGGTCGTCCGGGAGCGCGTCCTTGCCGAGCAGCGCCTTGGCGACGCCCGCCCCCAGTACGTTCGCGACCTCCTCGATCTCGGCCCGCGCGCCCCGGGCGCCCTGCCCGATGAGGATGGCGGGCTTCTCGCCCGCCTCCAGCACCTCGGCCGCGCGCGCGATCTCCTGCTCGGCCGGAATCGGGGCGTACGCCGCCGCGCCGAGGCTGGAGGGGACCATCTTGAAGGCGTGCGTCGGCGGAGAGTAGTCGAGTTCCTGGACGTCGGCGGGGACGATGACCGCGGTGACGGTCCGCATCGCGTACGCCGTGCGGATGGCCCGGTCGATGACGTTCGGCAGCTGCTCCGGGACGGTCACCATCTCGCAGAACTGCGACGCGACGTCCTTGTACAGACTCAGCAGGTCGACCTCCTGCTGGTAGGAGCCTCCCATGGCGCTGCGGTTGGTCTGGCCCACGATGGCCACCACCGGAACATGGTCGAGTTTGGCGTCGTAGAGCCCGTTGAGGAGGTGGATCGCTCCCGGGCCCGAGGTCGCCGCGCAGACCCCGACCTTGCCCGAGAACTTGGCGTACCCGACGGCTTCGAGTGCGGACATCTCCTCGTGCCGCGACTGGACGAACCGGGGCTTGTCGTCGGCGCGGCCCCAGGCGGCGAGCAGGCCGTTGATGCCGTCGCCGGGGTAGGCGAAGACGTGGTCGACGTCCCACTCGCGCAGCCTCTGGAGGATGAAGTCGGACACCTTGATCGACACGGAAGGTTCCTTTCGGTTCTGTCCGGATGGCTCAGGTCTGCGGCCCGGTCCCGGAGAGCGCCGGAGAGCGACGGAGGGCGGCGCGCGGGGCCCGGGCCGACGGGGCTCGCGTCACGCGGCGAGGGCCGGCAGGACGGCCTTGCGGTAGTTGTCGAAGAAGTCCTGCCGGGCGGGGCCGATCTGTCCGACGTAGACCTCGTCGAAGCCCGCGTCCACGTAGGCGCGGATCGCTCCGACGTGGTCGTCCGGGTCGTTCCCGCACGGGACGCTCTCCGCGACCTGGTCGCGGGTGACGAGCTGGGCTGCCTGCTCGAAGTGCGTGGGGGTCGGCAGGATCTGGCCGAGTTCACCGGGGAGCAGCTCGCTGGGCCAGAGCCGGTGGACGGTGTCGACGGCCCGTTCGCGGTCGCTGTCCCAGCACACCTTGAGACCGCCGACGACCGGCTTGCCCGCCCCGCCGGACCGGCGGAAGACGTCGATCAGCTCCCGCTCGGGTCCCATGAGGACGAAGCCGTCCCCGATGCGTCCGGCCAGCTCGGCGGCGTTCGGTCCGAACGCGGAGACGTAGACGGGGGGCGGGACGCGGGGGACGGTGTAGAGGCGGGCGTTGTCGACGGTGTAGTGGCGGCCCTGGTGGCTGACGACGTCGCCGGTGAACAGCCGGCGCATGACCTCGACGGCCTCCTCCAGCATGTCCGCCCGTTCCGCGTGGCGGGGCCAGCGGTCGCCCAGCACGTGTTCGTTGAGCGCTTCGCCGGTGCCCACCCCGAGTGTGAAGTTCCCGTCGAGCAGCACGCTGGAGGTGGCCGCGGCCTGTGCGGTGACGGCGGGGTGCAGACGGACGGTGGGACAGGTGACGAGGGTGGTGACCGGCAGCTCGACGGTCTGTGACAGGGCTCCGATCACCGACCACACGAAGGGACTGTTGCCCTGGGCGTCGTTCCACGGGTGGAAGTGGTCGGAGATCGCGAGCCGCGTGAAGCCCGCGTCCGCCGCCCTTTTCGCCTGGTCCAGCAATTCGTCGGGGGTGAATTCCTCGCAGGCGAGGAAGTAGCCGAACTGCGTCACGGTCCGCTCCTCTCTCGGTGTACAGGCCCGGCCATGCCGCCCTCGTCCGGACGGTCCGCGCCGACGTGCCCGTGCTGGCGCGCCTGCCCGCTGAGGAACGCGGAAAACGGTCGCCCCCGGCTGACCGCTCCTTCCCGGCAGCCGGCGCGCGGCGAGGGCGTGCGGCACGGTCCGGAATACGGGCAAGGGTGTGCGGTCACCGTCCGTCCGCCTAAGGTGGGCCCTGCAGCTGGTTCGCCCCGTCCGCCAGGCGGGATGCGTCGTAAGAGGGAACCCGGTGGGAATCCGGGACTGCCCCGCAGCGGTGAGCGGGAACGACCGCCGTCATACGCACTGGACCCGGTACGGGTCTGGGAAGCGACGGCCAGTAGGTGTCCGCCGGTTCGATCCGGTGGGCGTGCCCGCGAGTCCGAAGACCTGCCCGTTGCCCGCACGCGGACGATTCCGCGCGCGGTGATCCCGGCGACCTCGTGGGCGGGTCGGCGTACATATCGAGCGGCGCGTGCGGCATGTCCGTGACGTGGTCCGCCCGGTCGTCCGTTCCTTCGCGTCCACGTCCCGTCTCCGGGGCGTTCAGGACACATCTCGCGAAGGAGAGTTCCGTGACACCGAAGCCCACAGCCGCGGCCGCACGAGCGACCGTGCACGGCTACCCCCGCCAGGGGCAGAACCGCGAACTGAAGAAGGCCGTCGAGGGCTACTGGAAGGGCCGCGTCACCGCCGACGCCCTCCGGGAGACCGCGGCCGGCCTTCGCCGTTCGAACTGGCGGCAGCTCGCCGACGCCGGCATCCACGAGGTGCCGTCCGGTGACTTCTCGTACTACGACCACGTCCTGGACACCAGTGTAATGGTCGGCGCCGTCCCCGAGCGGCACCGTGCGGCGGTGGCGGCCGACGCGCTGGACGGCTACTTCGCGATGGCCAGGGGCACCCAGGACGTCGCGCCGCTGGAGATGACCAAGTGGTTCGACACGAACTACCACTACCTGGTGCCGGAGTTGGGTCCTGACACCGTCTTCACGGCCGACTCGGCCAAGCAGGTCGCCGAGTTGAAGGAGGCCCTGGCGCTGGGTCACGCCGCCCGCCCGGTCCTCGTCGGCCCCGTCACCTACCTGCTGCTCGCCAAGCCCGCTCCCGGCGTGGCCGCCGACTTCGAGCCGCTGACGCTCCTCGACCGGCTGCTGCCGGTGTACGCCCAGGTGCTCGCCGGGCTCCGGGAGGCCGGTGCCGAGTGGGTGCAGCTCGACGAGCCCGCCCTGGTCCAGGACCGCACCCCGGCCGAGCTGAACGCCGCGGCGCGGGCCTACCGCGACCTGGGTGGCGCCACGGACCGGCCGAAGCTGCTGGTCGCCTCCTACTTCGGCCGGCTCGGTGACGCGCTGGGCGTCCTGGCCAAGGCTCCGGTCGAAGGACTGGCCCTCGACTTCACCGAGTCGGGCGTCGCCAACCTCGAAGACCTCGCCGCCGTCGGCGGTCTGCCCGGCAAGCGCCTGGTGGCGGGCGTCGTCAACGGCCGCAACATCTGGATCAACGACTACAAGAAGTCACTGGCCACCCTCGGCACGCTCCTGGGCCTCGCCGACCGGGTGGACGTGGCCGCCTCCTGCTCCCTGCTACACGTGCCGCTCGACGCGACGGCCGAGCGCGACATCGATCCGCAGATCGCCCGCTGGCTCGCCTTCGCCCGGCAGAAGACGGCGGAGATCGCCGTACTGGCGCGCGGGCTCGCCCGGGGCACGGGCGCCATCGCGGCCGAACTCGCCGCGAACCGGGCCGACCTGGCCTCCCGCGCCGGCTCCGCCCTGACCAGCGATCCCGCCGTGCGCGCCCGCACCGCCGCCATCACCGACGCGGACGGCCGTCGCTCCCAGCCGTACGCGGAGCGGTCCGCTGCCCAGCGCGCGCACCTGGGCCTTCCGCTGCTGCCGACGACGACCATCGGTTCGTTCCCGCAGACCGGCGAACTGCGGACCGCGCGGGCCGATCTGCGGGCCGGCCGGATCGACGCCGCCGGGTACGAGGAGCGGATCAAGGACGAGATCCGCGAGGTCCTCTCCTTCCAGGAGAAGGCCGGGATCGACGTCCTGGTCCACGGCGAGCCCGAGCGCAACGACATGGTGCAGTACTTCGCCGAGCAGCTGACCGGCTACCTCGCCACCCAGCACGGCTGGGTGCAGTCCTACGGCACCCGCTACGTCCGGCCCCCGGTGCTGGCCGGGGACATCTCCCGCCCCCAGGCGATGACGGTGCGCTGGACGACGTACGCCCAGTCGCAGACCTCCAAGCCGGTCAAGGGCATGCTGACCGGTCCGGTCACCATGCTGGCCTGGTCCTTCGTACGGGACGACCAGCCGCTGGGCGAGACCGCACGGCAGGTGGCGCTCGCCCTGCGCGACGAGGTGAACGACCTGGAGGCGGCGGGCACGTCGGTGATCCAGGTCGACGAGCCGGCGCTTCGCGAGGCCCTGCCGCTGCGCGCCGCCGACCACGCCGCCTACCTGGCCTGGGCGACCGAGTCGTTCCGGCTCACCACGAGCGGCGTGCGGCCGGACACCCAGATCCACACGCACATGTGCTACGCGGAGTTCGGCGACATCGTCCAGGCCATCGACGACCTCGACGCCGACGTCATCAGCCTGGAGGCCGCCCGCTCCCACATGCAGGTCGCCGGTGAACTGGCGGCGCACGGATATCCCCGCGAGGCCGGGCCCGGCGTCTGGGACATCCACTCCCCGCGCGTCCCCAGCACCGAGGAGGCGGCTTCCCTGCTGCGCAAGGGACTTGAGGCGATCCCCGCCGAGCGTCTCTGGGTCAACCCCGACTGCGGTCTGAAGACCCGTGGCTGGCCCGAGACCCGCGCGTCGCTGGAGAACCTCGTCGCGGCCGCCCGCGAGGTCCGCGCCGGGCTGGGGTCCGAGACGTCCTGATCCCGTGGGGAGCCGGGGGGCATCCTGATCCCGTAGGGCCGGGTCCGGTTGCCCGGACGGGGGCCCTGGCCGGTCTCTTCGCCTGTGAGGGGCGAAGGGACGGGCCGGGGCGGGGGCGGGGGGTCAGCGGTGGGTGAAGTCCGGGGCCCGCTTGTCCACGAAGGCGGACATGCCCTCCTTCTGGTCCGCCGTGGCGAACACGGCGTGGAACAGGCGGCGTTCGAAGCGCACGCCCTCCGCCAGGGTGGTTTCGAAAGCGCGGTTCACGGCCTCCTTGGCCATCATCGCGACCGGCTTCGACATCCCGGCGACGCTCTCCGCGACCGCGAGGGCCTCGGACAGCAGGTCGTCGGCCGGGACGACACGGGAGACCAGGCCGGCCCGTTCGGCCTCGACGGCGTCCATGGTCCGTCCGGTCAGACAGAGTTCCATGGCCTTCGCCTTGCCGACGGCCCGGGTGAGCCGCTGGGATCCGCCGATGCCCGGGATGACACCCAGCTTGATCTCGGGCTGTCCGAAGACGGCGGTGTCGGCGGCCAGCAGGATGTCGCAGAGCATCGCGAGTTCGCAGCCGCCGCCCAGGGCGTAGCCGGAGACGGCGGCGACCGTGGGGGTGCGCAGGTCGCCGAGCCGGTCCCAGGCGGTGAACCAGTCGGTGAGGTACATGTCCATGTACCCCTGCGGCTGCATCTCCTTGATGTCCGCGCCGGCCGCGAAGGCCTTCGGGGAGCCGGTGAGGACGATGCAGCCGATGTCCGGGGCGCGGTCGAGGGCCTCGGCGGCGCTCACGACCTCGTTCATGACCTGGAGGTTGAGGGCGTTGAGCGCCTTCGGCCGGTTGAGGGTGAGGAGGGCGGTGCGGCCCTTGCGTTCGACGAGGATCGTCTCGTAGTCGGTCTCGGTCATCAGGTCGTTCCCTTCGGTGCTCCGGCGGCCGTGCCGCGCAGGACGTGGACGATGCCGGAGAAGCTTGCGCGGCTCCGGCCCCTTCGGCGAAGGCGGCGAACATCTCCGCCGCGCGCAGTCCGAGCCCTGCGTCGATGCCGCCCGCGCGCAGGGCGTCGGCGGCGAGGCCCAGGTCCTCGGCCATGAGCGGGGCCGCGAAACCGGGGCGGTACTCCCGGTTGGCCGGGCTCGCCGGTACGGGTCCGGGGACGGGGCAGTTGGTGGTGAGCGCCCAGCACTGGCCGGAGGCGGTGGAGGCCACGTCGTACAGCGCCTGGTGGGACAGGCCGAGGCTCTCGCCGAGGACGAACGCCTCGCTGACGGCGATCATCGAGATGCCGAGGATCATGTTGTTGCAGATCTTGGCGGCCTGTCCGGCGCCGGCGCCTCCGCAGTGCACGGCCTTCCTGCCCATGGCCCCACCCCCGGCGCGGGCGCGTGAAAAGAATCGGGCCAGCGCCGAGCGGCCGGCCACAGCAAGGAACTGGCCTGCTCCGGATTCCGGGCGGTCCGCCGTGATCATGGCCGGGTAAGGTCGGCCGGCATGACGGACGACTGGCGGGCGGACCGCATCGGGAGCGCGCTCCGAGGAGAGAACCCTTCGGTGCTCAGGAGACTCGACGCCGGATTCGCGGTCATCGGGGACGTCCAGTTCCTCCCCGGATACTCCGTGCTCCTGACGGACGATCCCGCGGTGCAGCGACTCTCCGAGCTGCCGAGGGGCAGACGTCTGAGCTTCCTGTCCGACATGGACCGCCTGGGCGAGGCCGTCGAGCGAGCCTGCCGACGTCTGGACCCCGCCTTCCGCCGCGTCAACCTGGAGATTCTCGGAAACACCGACGGTTTTCTGCACGCGCACGTCTGGCCCCGGTTCGAGTGGGAGCCCGCCGGCCTCGTGGGCCTGCCGGTGTGGCTGTACCCACGGGAGATGTGGAGTGAGGAGCAGTACGCGCTCGGCCCGCGCCATGACGTGGTGCGGGCGGCGGTCGGTGGTGAGCTGGACCGGCTCATGGAATGAGGGCGATGCCCCGCGCGCGCCCCCAGGCGGGATTTGGCCGATCATGGCCTGCTTTGGGATCGAATTTGAGCCAAACCCGACCAGAGGGATCGTTTCCTTCTGCACAATCCTGCTCTGATCGTGGCCGAAGACAACCGCACGGGGTTGCCGCTCGGACGCCGTGGGAAGGTCTGGTGCGCCATATGGCGGAAACTGCTCGATGTCCGTCGCGAGGGGAATAGCGGACCGTCATACTCCGGCACCGAGCCGGCCACCCCGGCCATTCTCGAATGTGCAGCGCGTTCACGTCCTCGCTTGTGCGCCGACAGGGAGGTAGGGATCCCATGACCGTGCAGGACATCGAACTTCCCATACTGCGGATGCCGTTCCCGGTGCGGCTGAATCCGTACCTGCCGGCCCTGCGCGAGGAGGCCGAGACGTGGGCGCGCGCGATGGGCATGCTGGCCGTCGACGGAGGACCGGCGGCCCGGCCGATCTGGACCCGGTCGCAGTTCCACGCCATGGCCGTCGACCAGCTGACCGCGTGGACCCTCCCCGACGCCTCGCTCGCCGGCCTCCGGCTCAACCACCGGTTCAACCTCTGGGCTCTCGCCTGGGACGACTACTTCGCCTCCGCCTTCAAACGCACGGGCGACCTCGCGGGCGCGCAGGCCTTCACCGCCCGCCTCCATGCCTTCCTGCCGCTGGAGCCCGGCGCCCGGCTGCCGGAGCCGGCCAACCCCGTCGAGAGGGGAATGGCCGACCTCCAGCAGCACCTCTTCCCGCCGAGGCTCGCGCACTGGCGGCAGGGGCTCAACCGTGCGCTCGCGCGGTACATCGACGCGGGCGTCCAGGAACTGGTCAACAGCCGCACCGGCCGCGTCCCGGACCTCATCGAGTACGCCCAGTTCCGCCGCGAGAGCTTCGCCGCGTACACCGCCCCGTACTCCGTCGAACTCTCCACCGGCGCACGGATCCCCGAGCAGATCCGCCACAGCAGGACCGTCTGCGCCCTGCTCGACGCCTTCATGGACTACATGGGACTGGCGAACGACATCGCCTCCTACCAGCGGGAAGTCCACGACGAGTACGACGTCAACAACCTCGTCGTCGTCCTCGAGACCTCCCTGGACATCACCGTCCAGGAGGCGATGCACGCCGCCGCGGATCTGGTGACCGCCCGCCTGCGCCACTTCGAGCACCTGATCCAGAGCGAACTCCCCCCGCTCGTCCAGCGGGCCGGGCTGGACCAGGACCGACGGATCGAGCTGGAGGCGTGGCTCCGCGGAGCCCGGGGTTTCCTGTCCGGCCTCCACGCCTGGTACACCGGGGCGCCCCGCTACGCGCCCGTGAGCGGTTCCGTGCCGGTGCAGCGGACGGCCTCCGGGTCCGCCCGCTAGGCCCTGTCGTGAGGCTCCGGGCCGCGGAGCCGGGACGGCCCTAGAAGCCGCGGAGCCGGGACCGCCCGAGGGGCCGCCGGCCATGGTGTCCGGCGGCCCCTCGGCCGTACGCGCGGCCCCGACAGGCCCTCCCAGCACTATCGGATGCGCAGGAACCGCCTCAGCCTCGCCCGCCACGAGACGCGCGGCGGGGACTCGGGCAGTCGCGGTGCCGTGGGCATCCCTGTGGTGGGCGGGGGCGGTACCGGCAGGGGCGCCGGCAGATCACGGCCCTCCGGCGCGCGGGGGGCGAACTTCACCGGCAGCGCCGTCAGATGCCGGGCCCACGTGGAGGAACGCCAGGTGAGTTCGGACTCGGGGACGGCCAGGCTGATGTCGGGCAGCCGGGTGAGCAGGATGTCGATGCCGGTGTCGGCGATGACACGTCCGATGTCCTGGCCGGGGCACTCGTGGGCGCCCGCGCTGAAGGACAGGTGCGCGCGGTTGTGGTGCACGCGGGTCGAGGGGTCCTGGCGGACCGACTGGTCGACGTTGCCCGCGGCCAGGCCGAGGAGCAGCATGTCTCCCGCCTTGATCTCCTGCCCTCCGAGCGTGGTGTCGCCGGTGGCCCAGCGGCCCGGGCACACCATCAACGGAGGCTCGTCCCAGAGCACCTGCTCCACCGCTTCGGGCAGGGTCATCTGTCCGCCGGCCAACGAGCCGCGGAACCGCGGGTCGGTGACCGACATCCGCAGCACGTTGGCCATGAGGTTGGCGGTGGTCTCGTAGCCCGCGAGCAGGATGAGGCGCAGGTGGTGCTGCACCTCCTCGTCGGTGAGACCGGCCGGGTGGGCCATCAGGACGGACGCGATGTCCGGCCCGGGCAGGACGCGCTTGGCGGCGACGAGCTCCTTGAGGGTCTCCAGCACATACGCGTTGCTGGCGAGCGACGTCTCGGTGGCCTTGAAGAGGTCCCGGGCGGCCTGGACGAGCTTGGGAGCGTCCTCGTCCGGCATGCCGAGCAGGTGTGTCAGGACGAGCATGGGCAGGGGCTCGGCGAACTCACCGACCAGCTCCGTCCTGCCGCTCTCGCTGAACTCGTCGATCAACTGGTGTGCGAAGCGGGTGATGTGACGGCGGATCCCGCGCTGGTCGAACTGGTCGAGACCGGCCGTGACGGCGCCACGCAGACGCTGGTGCTCCTCGCCGTCCGCGCACACGCAGTCGGGACGCCACCCGATCATCGGCACGAGGGGCGAGGTCTCGGGGTCGATCTCGCCGCTCCTCCAGCCGTGCCAGGTGCGGGGGTCACGGGAGAACTGGGTGGAGCGGGTGGCCACGTCACGGTTCTCGAGGTACCCCAGGACGAGCCAGGCGCGTACGTCCCCTTCGAGCAGGACGGGAGCCACCGGACCGTGTTCGGCGCGCAGCTTCTCGTACAGGCCCATGGGGTCGGTCTCGGCAGCGGCGCCATGGAGCCGGGTGACTCCCCCGGCGCCCGTGGCGGTGTGGGCCGGGCAGCCCGGGGGCGGGACCAGCCCGGGCTCTGTGGTGGTGCGGTCGGCGGGCGGGACAGTCATGCGGACTCCTGGGCGACGGCGAGGGTGCGCAGATAGCCCATCAGCGAGAGCAGGGCGTCGCGGCAGGACGACCGGTCGCGCGCGTCACAGGTGACGATGGGCACGGATTCGTTGAGGTCCAGAGCACTCCGCAGAGCCGCTATCGGGTGCTGCGGGGCCTCGGGGAAGGAGTTGACGGCCACGACGAAGGGGACGCGGCGGTCCTCCAGGCGGGTGATGATCTCGAAGCAGACCTCGATCCTGCGCGTGTCGACGAGGACCACGGCGCCCAGCGCGCCTTCGAAGATGCCGTTCCACAGGAACCAGAAGCGCTCCTGCCCCGGCGTCCCGAAGAGATAGAGGATCAGCTCCTCGTTGATGCTGATGCGGCCGAAGTCCATGGCGACGGTGGTGGTGTTCTTGCCCGCGGCACCGGGGTTGTGGTCGATCCCGACACCGGCCTGCGTCATGGTCTCTTCGGTGGTCAGGGGCGAGATCTCGCTCACCGCACCGACCATCGTCGTCTTGCCGACCCCGAAGCCGCCGACAATCACGACCTTGACTCCCCTGGCGCCGTGCGGCAGCAGCACGTCGGTGCCGAGGGGGCCGGCGGCGGGTGCGTCAGAGATTACGTAGTCCATGGATCACCGCCTCCAGAAGGCCGAGTTCGGGGACCGCAGCGACAGGAACCGGGGCGATGGCCTCGACCCGCCCGTCCTCGACGAGCTGGGAGAGCAGCGCCGTGAGGACGCTGAACGGCAGAGTGAGATACGCGGATATCTCGGCCACCGACAGCGGGTACTCGCACATGGCGAGGATCGCCGCCTGCTCGGGCTGCATCGCGGGTTCGGGTGCGGACCTCGATGTGATGAGAGTGACCAGGTCGAAGGCCTTGGCCGAGGAACCGGGGCCACCTGAGATGACATACAGCGGAACAGGATTGCCTTCGTCCCATGCGGGCTGGTGCTCTGACGTCACATCGCCTGCCCGACGTCATCACGAGGGGGGCTGGTCATGTGCTGGCCGATCCTGAGCACGAGCGTCCGCATCCGATCGCCCAGCAGCCCCGCGTCCACCTCCTCGTCGGCCAGCACCGCCAGGTAGGCTCCCGGTCCGGCCGCCATCAGGGAGAAGTAACCGCCGTCGACCTCGATCCCGACCATGCGCGTCGACCCGTCTCCGTGCGGGAACTTCTGCGCGATGGCCTTCGCCAGGCTCTGCATGCCCGAGCAGGCGGCGGCGATCGCGTCAGCGGTGTCGGTCTCCGTGTTCGCTTGACCGATGCACAGACCGTCCGACGACAGCACGACCACGTGTCGCACGTAAGGGACGCTGGCCGCGAGCTCCTTGAGCATCCAGTCCATGTTGGGCAGTGGCGTCACGGTTACTCATCCTCATCTGATGGCTCGCTGGTCTGGACGGAAGGGTCGGTACCCGATCTCTTCTCGCCGCTGAACGCCTCCCACATCAGGCCCGGTTGGCGGGCGGCGCCGCCCGTGCCGGGAGAGGCGGTCGGGGCAGCGGGGGGCTGGGGGGTCGTCCGGACGACCGGAGTCGGGACGGGCGACTCCCGTCGCCGCTGCGGCAGCCCGTTCGTGGTCTGCCTGACCTCGACGGAATCCCCTGCGGTCTCGCGCGTCATCGTCGGCCTCGGCACGATCGGTGCGCCCGTGCGCTTCGGCGCGAACTGTTGGATTTTCCTGGGCGGTTGGTCGACGGTGGTGATCAGGCGTCGCGGTACCAGCACCACGGCACGTACCCCTCCGTAGGCGGAGGGGCGCAGATCGACGTCGAGGCCGTTCTCACGGGCCAGCCGGCTGACGACGGGCAGGCCGAGCTGCGTGGCCTCGCCCAGGTCGGCCAGGTCCAGGGTGGAGGCCGCCTGTGCCATGACGCGGTCGATGCGGTGCCGGACCTCTTCGGTGAGCCCGACCCCGCGGTCCTCGATCTCGATCGCGATGCCGGACGGCACCTCGCTCGCGCTCACCTCGACCGGGGTGTGCGGCGGCGAGAAGGTCGTGGCGTTGTCGAGCAGCTCGGCGAGCAGGTGGATCAGGGGCTCGGCCCCCGGGCCGATCACCGCGACCTCCGTCACCGACTGGAGCTTCACGCGGGGGTAGTCCACGATGCGTGACATGGCCCCCCGGATGACGTCGTAGAGCGGGATCGCCTTCGACCACTGACGGCCGGGCCGGGCGTCGCCCAGGACCGCGACGCTGGCCGCGAGACGCCCGATCAGGGCGTTGCGGTGGTCGATGGCCTGCAGCCCGTGGGAGACCACGAGATCCGTACCGTGCAGGATCTGCATGTCGTGGAGGTCCTTGGCGAGCTGATGCACGATCGCCTGGACACGGCGCGCGATCGCCACCAGGGCCCGCTGGGAGGAGTCCCGTGTCTGCTCCTCGGCCTCCACCGCTTCCAGGAGCGTCCGCAGCGCCGCCCGCAGCGCATCGGCGAACTCGCTGTCGAGATGCTCCCCGAACCTGACGGCCTGCAGGATCTCCGACGCGGGGTCGCCCTTCTGCATACGGGCAACGGCCGCGGGGAGAAGCTCCTCGGCGAGCCAGACCGTGGTGGCCCGCTGGTCGGACAGGCGCGCGAGCAGCGCCGCTTCACGCTGTGCGTAGTGCTGCTGTACGTCGGCGGTCATCCGCGCGTGCCGGGCCTGCTCCGCCGAGCGCGCCCGGCGCGCCGTCTCGGCCGAGGTGATGGCCGTCAGGACGACCGCGACGAGCCCGCACCAGGCGACCGGTGTACGTATCTGCGCGGGGACGAAGATCAGCGCTATGCCGCAGGCCACGGCCAGAAGGCCGGGAGGGACGAGCCGTGCCGGAGCCGTTGCACGTGGCAGGCCTCCAGGGGATGAGCCGGTACGAACCATCGAGGGGTCCCTAAACAGTCTGGAATGAGTGGACTGGGGGTGGTGCGGTGCGGCGGCGGGAGCGGTCGGGACGTCGCCCGGCCGAGGATGTGTGCTGTCATGGGTGCCCCCGACGGGTCGGTTCGAGATCGCATCGGTGGTCACGCCTCCCTGCGGCCAGGCCTCCATCCACGCGCGACACAGCGTTCGGTTACTCGCTGTGAGTGCAGCGCAACACGCAGGGGAGAATAGTCAGTTCGGGTACGCCATGTGACCTTGCTGGAACGGGAACCTCCGCCCTGACCGACCTGGGCCGACAATTGATCGATCCCTGTCATTCCGTGGGCCGTAAACGCACGAACTCGACCGCATCCGGCAGCCTGTCGGCCGCGGCTCCCCATCCTGTGAGCCCGCCGCCGCTTCTCCTGGGCGCCCGCGCCGGGGGCCCGCCTCCCCGGGGGCCGATCCGGAGCATGTGCTCTCGTCATCGGCCGGTTCGAGAGGGAGCGCACCACGACCAGGAGGCGTCGGCCGTACGGTGCGACACGACGGCCGCCCGTCGCGGCACGGACCGCGAGCCGTACGGCGGCGGTCAACGAGCGACCACCGTGACTCCCCCGTTCCAGCGACGACCGCGAATCCCGTTGACGTACGGCTCCGTCGACGCCGGCGGTCCGGTCGGCGACGACCCACCGCCCGTGGCGGTCCGTGACCGGTTGCGCCCGTGGTCCCGCGTGCCCGCCGCGCTGCTCCGCCGACAACCGATCGGACGACGATGCTCGGCCCAACGGCCCAACGGCGGTTCTCCCCGCATGCCGCCCGCCGCCGCCGGTGATTGCCTGACCTCGGCGCGCCGGCTCCGGCTGCAACCAGGCCGCGCGGCCGCGCAGCGAGGAGGCAGGGCGTCATGGATTCCACCGTGGGAGCACAGCGGGGTGTGATCCCCCGGCACGTCCGCCCCGGGAGCGTGACTCACCGACGCCGAGCTGCCAAGAGGACGCCGCTGTGACCGACGACGAGATCCTTCTCGGCCTCGCCTTGACGGTGGTCCTCGCCACCGGCTCGCAGATCCTGGCGAGCAAGCTGCGTCTCCCGGCCCTCATCATCCTGCTGCCCGTCGGCTTCGCCGCAGGCGCGATGACGGATGTCATTCATCCGGACAGGCTGATGGGGCCGACGTTCTCCGCCCTGGTGTCGCTGTCCGTCGCGGTGATCCTCTACGACGCCGGTCTGGGGCTCAACCTGCGCAAGCTCACCGGCCGCACCCGCGGCATCGTGGGACGCCTGCTGGTGTACGGAGTGCTGCTGACGTTCCTGGTCACCGCGTCGGTGGCACCCGCGATGTTCGACATGCCCCTCAGGGTGGGCGCGATGCTCGGCGTGATCCTCGTCGTCTCGGGCCCCACCGTCGTGGGGCCGCTGCTCGACTTCGTACGGCCCAGCGACAAGGTGCGGCGCATCCTGATCTGGGAGGGGACGCTGACCGACCCGATCGGCGGCATCCTCGGCGCGCTCACCTTCCACGCCATCGCCTCGACGCACCAGGTCGACATCGGCCGGGGGTACCAGCTCGGCCAGTTCGGCATCAGTCTGGCCGTCGGGCTGGCCGGCGGGGCCGTGGGAACCGCGCTGCTCTGGTTCACCCTGCGGACCCTCCGCCTCGGCGAGACACTCGGCACCCTGGCCCAGCTCGCGACCGTGATCGCCGTGTCGGCGGGCTGCGACGTCGTGCGGGACGACACCGGGCTCATCGCCGCCATCGTCGTGGGACTGGCCGTCGCCAACATCCGCGGGTTCGACATGCCCGCTCGGCGTCCCTTCTTCGAGACGCTGATCCAGCTGATCATCGGACTGCTGTTCGTCTCCATCTCCTCCACCGTCACCCCGTCGTCCCTGGTGCCGGTCCTCCTGCCCGCGCTCGCCCTCATCGCGATCCTCGTCCTGGTGGTCCGGCCGCTGGTGGCCTTCGCCGCGACGGCGCGCTCGGGACTGACCCAGGGGGAGCGGGCCTTCATCGCGTGGATGGACCCACGGGGCATCGTGGCCGCGGCGACGGCATCGGCGTTCTCCGCCAGCCTGGTCGACCGCGGGGTGAGCGGGGCCGCGAGGATCCTTCCCGTCACCTTCCTGGTGATCGTGGGAACCGTGCTGCTCTACTCGCTGACGGCGGCGCCCGTTGCCCGACGGCTGGGTGTCGTCAAACCGACGGGTACCCGCATCCTCCTTGTGGGCGGCGAGCCCTGGGTCATCGACCTGGGGCAGGCCCTGCGGTCAGCGGGACTGGACGTCGTCATGTGGGCGGGACTCGACGAGGAGCGGGCGCTGATCAAGGCTGCCGGGATCGACCTGGCCAAGGGCGATCTGCTGGCCACCGCCATCAACCCCGGGGCACGGCTGGAGGGAGTGACGGCGGTGTTCCTGGCCACCGACGACGACGACTTCAACGCCCTCGCCTCGGTCGTGATGCAGGACAACGTCGAGGGGCCCGTCTACCGGGTCGGGCCGCCGCACGACAGCCATGGTGTGGTCGCGCCCTACACCGGCGGGGACATCCTCTTCGGCCACGCCCTCGTCCGTCACGTCCTGGCGGAGCGCTACGAGCGGGGCGCACGCTTCCTGGTGCAGCCCGCCTCCACCGCGCTGCCGGCGGAGTACGACACCTTGTTCGTGGTGCGGGCCGACCAGAGGCTGGATCCGGTCACCGAGCGGCGGAAGACCGTCCCGCAGGAGGGTGACACCGTCGTGCTCTTCGGTTCGGTGCCGACGACGCCCGGACCGTGACCGGGGTCGTACGCCTATCTACGTGCGCCTATCTGCGTACGCCGTTGAGTCTCGCGTCCAGCGTGATCGCCGCGTCGATCAGGGCCAGGTGGGTGAAGGCCTGCGGGAAGTTGCCCAGTTGCTGACCGGTGAGGCCGATCTCCTCGGAGTACAGCCCCAGGTGGTTGGCGTAGGTGAGCATCTTCTCCAGCACCAGCCTGGCCTGATCGGTGCGTCCGGCCCGCGCGAGGGCGTCGACGTACATGAACGTGCACAGGGAGAAGGTGCCCTCGGAGCCGCGCAGCCCGTCGGGTGAGGCCTCGGGGTTGTAGCGGTAGACCAGGCTGTCGCTGACCAGCTCGCGCTCCATGGCGTCCAGGGTGGACTTCCACATCGGGTCGTCCGGCATGATGAAGCCGACCGTCGGCATGCGCAGCAGCGACGAGTCGAGCACGTCGTCCCCGTAGTGCTGCACGAAGGCCTGCTTCCGGCCGTCCCACCCCCGGCTGAGCACCTGTGCGTAGATCTCGTCCCGGGCGTCCGTCCAGCGGCCGTGGGCGGCGGGACGGCCGTCGTCGTAGGCGATCCGCAGGGCGCGGTCGAAGGCCACCCAGGACATCACACGGCCGTAGGTGAAGTCCTTGCGGCCGCCACGGGTCTCCCACAGTCCTTCGCCGGCCTGGTCCCAGTGGTCGACCAGCCAGTCGAGGAGCGTGTGCAGCGCGGTCCAGCCTCCGTGGTCGAGGTGCATGCCGTGCTGGTGCGCGAAGTAGATGCTGTCGAGTGCCTCGCCGTAGATGTCCAGTTGCAGCTGGCTCGCCGCTCCGTTGCCGATGCGGACCGGGGCGGAGCCGCGGTACCCCTCCCAGTGGTCGAGGGTCTCCTCGACCAGGTCGGAGGAGCCGTCGACGCGGTACATGATGTTCAGCGGGCCGGTGCCGGCGCCCTGTTCGGCGTCCTCCTTCACGCGGGCGTGCAGCCAGTCGATGAACGCCCTCGCCTCCTCCCTGAAGCCCAGGCCCAGCAGGGCGTAGACCGAGAAGGAGGCGTCACGGATCCAGGTGAACCGGTAGTCCCAGTTGCGCTCTCCGCCGAGCTGCTCGGGCAGAGCCGTCGTGGGGGCGGCGACCAGGGCGCCGGTCGGTGCGTAGGTCATCAGCTTCAGCGTCACGGCGGAGCGTTCCACGGCCTCCCGCCACCGTCCCGTGTACGTCGACTGGCCGAGCCAGGAACGCCAGAAGTGGACGGTCTCGCCGAAGAGCTGCTCGAACTCCTCCACCCGGACCACGTGCGGCGGTCCGCCGGGGGACGACTCGATGATCATGCCGCGCTGCTGCCCCGCCCGCAGGGTCAGGGTGAAGCGCAGGTCGTTGTCGCCCGAGAGGACGGTCAGCAGCCGCTCGTCCTCCGGTTCTCGGACGGCGTGGACGGCGAGGTCCATGTGGTCGGAGGTGAACAGGGCCCCCTGCTCCGTGATGTGCAGCTCGTGCGGTGCACGCCCGTAGTCGAAGCGCGGTGCGATCTCGCCTTCGAACGTCATGGTGCCCCGGACGCAGCGCAGCATGCGGACCAGACGGTGCCGGTCCGTCGCCGTCGCGCCGGTCACCGGCATGAAGTCGACCACTTCGCCTGCCCCGGCCTCGGTCATGAAACGCGTCACCAGAACGGCGGTGTCCGGATGGTAGAGCTGCTTGGTGGTGAAGGTCTCCGCGGCGGGCCCGACGGTGAAGTGGCCGCCCTTCCGCCGGTCGAGGAGAGCGCCGAAGACGCTGGGGGAATCGAAGCGCGGACAGCAGAACCAGTCGATCGTCGCGTCGGTGGTCACGAGGGCCGCGGTCTGCAGATCACCGATCAGGCCGTGGTTCTCGATCAAGGGGTAGTCGTCCATCTTGAGCCCCTTTCGGCCCCGGTAGACAACGATCGGGCACCGTCACGCGACGCCCGAGGTGATCCGGCGCCGTCTGGCCAGCTTAGGCCGACGGTGTCGTCCCGTCCTGGCGAGCGGGCCGCACCGGGCACCGACGGGCTGCGCGGCTCCGGGAACGGCTCTACCGTGAGGTGGCAGTGCTCCCCCTGAGGGACCGCTGTCTCGTGTGCATGAGCACCGGAGTCCGCCGGGTGAAGGGGGCGTGACGTGGGTGCCCCGACGTCCTGGGCGGCCCGGTTCAGGCTGCGGCAATACGTCAAGGCGAGCCTGTGGATCGTGCCGATGTTCGGTCTCGTCCTCGGCGCCCTTCTCGCCGAGCTCGCCGTCACCGCCGACAGCGTGGACTGGCCGCCGAGCGGCTGGCGCTACTCCGCGACGACAGCGAGCGGTGTGCTCTCCGCCATCGTGGGGGCGATGGTGGCGCTGCTCGGGTTCGTCGTCACCATCGGCGTCCTCGTCGTGCAGCAGGCGACGGGAACCCTCTCCCCTCGCTACATGCGCCTGTGGTACCGGGACCGGCTGCAGAAGGCGGTGCTGGCGACCTTCACCGGGACGTTCGCGTTCGCCTTCTCCCTGCTGCGCAGTGTCGAGACCGACTCCGTCCCCGACCTCGGGGTCACCCTGGCCGGCGTGGCGGTGGCCGTCAGCCTCGTGCTCCTGCTCATCTACCTCAACCGGTTCACCCACAGTCTCAGACCGGTGGCCATCGCCGAGCTGGTCACCCGTATGGGCGAGGCCGTGTTCACGAGCGGGACCGCGGCGATCCGGGACGCGGCTCCGCGCGGCGGGGCAACCGTGCCGTCCGACGGTCCGGTGCTGCGCGTACGTACCGCACGCGGCGGAGCCATCCAGGCGTTCGACGTGGCCGGTCTGGTCGCGGAGGCGGCGCGCCACGACTGCGTCTTCGTCGTGACCCGGCTGATCGGCGACTTCGCACCGCCCGGCACCGTCCTCGTCGAGGTCCACGGAGGCAGGTCGAGACCGGACCCGGACCGGGTGACCGGTCTCGTCGCCCTCGGGGCCGAGCGCACCATCGAACAGGACCCCGCCTTCGCCCTGAGGGTCCTCGTCGACATCGCCATCAGGGCCCTCTCCCCGGCGGTGAACGACCCGACGACCGCGGTGCAGGTGGTCAATTACATCGAGTCCTTCCTGCACACGGTCGGCGGTACGCCGCTCCCCGGTCGTTACGTCCTGGCCGATCGCCAGGAGCGCGCCCGGCTCGTGCTCCCGGGGCGCGACTGGGAGAGCTTCCTTCAGCTCGCCGTCTGCGAGATCCGCGACTACGGAGCGTCGTCCGTGCAGGTCTGCCGACGGCTGCGCGCCATGCTCGACGGGCTGCTCGACACCCTGCCGTCTTCTCAACACGCAGCGGTGCGCGCGGAGATCAGCCTGCTGGAGGAGTCGATCGAGCGGGAGTTCACCGACCCGGCCCGCCGGGCCATCGCGCGACAGCCCGACCACCAGGGCATCGGCGGTCGGAAACCCGAGTAGTGAGCTTCTTCGAGTTGGCCACCGATCGGGTGAACGCGACTGAGCGCTTCAGTGTCGAGTGGGCGGCTGCAGCGTCCGGTGCCAGCAGCTTGGTGAGCCGGGACAAGGGTCCACTCGAGCTTGGCGAGCCGGGACAAGCGTCCACTCGAGCTTGCCGGCCTGAACGCCAAGCCGACGGCAAGGCCGGTGAGCGACGATCAAGCTGTTGTCAGCCGCTGACTCTAAGGTCGGCCCTATGACATCAGACCTGGTCCAGGACTCATGGACTCGCATCGACGCGTGGCTGCGCGAGCACGCGCCCCGCACTCTTGCCACGCTTCGGCCGCCCGCAGGAGACGAGGAGATCACAGCAGCGCAACAGGAACTGGGGGTCACCTTTCCTCCGGACCTGGTCGCTTCACTCCTCCGGCACAATGGGGCGCTGGAGGGACCTGAGGCTTTCCGGTTCAGTACGGGCGACCGGCTGCTCGGAGTGAGCGGAATCCTCCGGGACACCGGGTTCGTGCGCGGCATCGACCAGGGCCTCGACGGGGAGACCGAGGGCTATTGGCTTCACGACTACGTGAAGTTCGGTTCTTACGACGTGACGTCGGACGGTCTTCTGATGGATTGCCGTACTGAGCGGCACTCCTTCGGTGCGATCGGACGGTTCTTCGACGAGACCGGCACCAGATTCGGGCAGGCCGACTCGCTGGGTGGGTATCTCGCCGAACTGGCCGACACGCTTGAGCGCGGCCAGGAGGCTGGTGTCGTCACCTTCAACGGCCGACTGTTCTGGGAGGCGCCTCTGCCTGCCAGGCCGGAGTGCAGTGCCGACGAGCCCCTTCCCGCACCGGATGCGCAGCTGCCAGAGCTGGACCTGTCCCACAGTCCCACCGACCTCCTCCACGTGAGCCACCTGGACGGACATGAGGAACTCGGTGCACTGATCGCAATCCTGCCGTATGAGCAGGTGGTTGAGGCCGCGCGGAAGCAGTTGCGCAGACTGGCGGTCGAAACGGGGCTGAACAACTACCCGGAGGTCAAGGCAGTCCTGGACGCGTGGGAGCGTGGTGTGGCCCTACCGCGGCCGGACCAAACCGGCCCGCTCGCCTTGCGACTCCGCGCGGTGCTCGCACAGGCCGACACCGGCCGAGACGTCACTCGCAGGTGGGCCGCGGAGAAGATAGCCCTCGGGCTCTGGGGGTCCCCCTACAGATCCGTGTGCGAGAGCGCGGAGACCCGGAGTCATTTCACTCTCGACTGGCGTGCGGATCTGCATGCGGACTTGGGCAATCCGCCACTGCCACCGATACCTGACGACCGATTTTGGGGGGCGCTGCGCAACCCCGCCATCGACTCCAGTTGGTACGCGGCTCAGTACACCCAAGATCAGGACTGACCCCAGGGGTTTCGGTTCCGCGTGAGCGCTCCATGCGGCGGCTATCGCCAGACGAAGCGCTCACTGAGTTTCTTCAGCGCTGCCGCTCCAACGTGAGGATGGCCTTGACGATTGACGTCATGCGGTTGGGGCTGCCCTCGCCTACCAAGGTGGCGGACCGTGGCTGACGACCGGCATCAAACGCAAGCCACTCCAGGAACTCACTCCCACCGAAAAGACCCTCAACCGGGCGCTGGCCGCAGCACGAGCGCCCGTTGAACGCGGTGTCGCCTGAAGTCCTGGCGGATCTTCCGCAAGTCGGGAGTAGTCGGCCCGGCCGTCGCCGACCCGGTCGCACTCGGCGAGGGTGCCGTCGAGCAGCATGAAGTCGGGATCGTGCTCGCGCAGCGTCTAGAGCAGACCCGGTGCTCGTTCGGCAAGCAGGTCGACGATCGCGCGGGTGTAGGCGTGGGCGGTGGACTCGCTGATGCCGAACCCGGCGGCGATCTTCGCCAGAGTGGTGTGCTCTCGTAGGTACACCAGTCACCCGATCGGTGGCCAACTCGAAGAAGCTCAGTCAGGCGGAACAGGACAGCAATCTGCCGATAGTCGCATGTTTGTCGCGCCCTCAAGAGTAGGCTCGGGCTCTCTGCAGGTAACGACAGACCACGCCGGACTCCGGGCAGGACAGGGAGCGCCAGTGCCGTTATTCGGCAAGAGAAACGCAAGGTCCGTTCCGAGCCAACCACCACCGCCCCAGCGGCTTCAGGAGACAACTCCTTCGCCGATCATGAATGTCCTCGGGCGCGAACTCAACAGCGTACTTCCGCAAGAAATGATCACGGAAGTACGCTCTGCGTTGGTGAACAGCGCGCCGCCGACGGCGGACCACGAGAGGCTGCGCGCCTGTATGGCGCTCGACTGGTTCGTGAGGACCTGGGTGCCCCGCTGGTCGTTGCTCGTACCGGACGCCGGCGAGCAGTTGGCCTCGGCCCTGGCCGGCCTTCCCCCGATCCGTGACCTCCGGACAGCGGAGTCGGCAGGCAATCTGATCATGGCCCTGTCCAGCGGCCCCGATCAGACGGAGAGATTCGTCGCGGCCAACTACGAGAGGGACAACTTCTACGACACGGCCGCCGTGAAGGCTGCCCGCCAGGCCTCGGCGACGGCCGTCGCCGGCTCGGCCGGAACCGCTGTCGCCGACGCGGCCGCGTCCGTCATTCTCGACGAGAGCCTGGCGGCGCGAACCGACATCGCCCTGAAGGGCGTGGCAGCGCTCACCCTCTCGCACAGCCTCGACAGCGTGTGGCCCTACATCCAGACCTGGGCGAGCGGCCCGGGCGACTTCGACGCCAAGCGGATATCCATCGGCAACCTCGCCCCGATCGCGGCACAGCGGGCGCTCGACCCGACGATAGAGGAGCTCCGACAAGAGGTGTGCGGTCTCTATATCGAACTGGGCCGACTGGGCTGACTGGGCTGACCGCAGGGCAATTGCTCACCCATCAGCAGTGGCCGCGCCGAGGAATCCACGATGCCAAGAACTCAAGCCGGAGATGCCGACCTGCCATTCGACGCGTCCGGAGACGGTTCCAGCCCGCGATGGGTGAATGAGGCCAGGGAGAATCCCCACGGGCTTGCCGCACTTATCGCCGGACAGAACCTGGAACTGCACCGCCGAATCGCTGAGGCGCACGACCGACTCACGTATCTGAACGGCGTGGACGCGGCAGTCCGCGCGGATCTGAGCCGAGGGACCCTGGGCTCGTCGTCCGCGGCCGCACTCCGCGCGGCGCAGGTGCCCTTGACGGTCCTCAACACGGCCATTCAGCAGGGGATCAGAGAGGGCACGTGGAGTCTGGGACGATCGGGCTCCTCCGGGACACGCCCACCGGAGATCGACCGGGCGTTCAACGAGACGGCCGCGGACTGGCAGAGGGCACTGGGGGTCGCCAACTCCTCGTTCGAGGAGTTGGCTCGCCAAGCGCGAACAGCCCTTGACGGTTACGAGCCCTACGCCGATCGCATGCGGCCGGGCGAGGACTCCTGTCTGGCGCCGTTCGCGTTCCCACAGGACACCTACATCGGAGACAGGCTGGCCGCGGACCCGGCCCACTCCTCCAGGGAACGCGCGTTCCCCCGGTCGCTCATGCGGCGCAAGGTGCTGCCGCACCGCCCGTGGGCCGACCTCCCCTGGCTCGACCTGTGCGACACGAACCTGGTCTTCATGCCGGACGGCCCGAGCCTCTCCTATGCGGAGGCGATGGCGGCGGCGCAGGGGGTCGTCACCGACCAGATGTCGAAGTCCGCGCCGAACCGTCTCAAGATCACATGGATCGACGCGCTCCACAGCGGCCGGAGCGCCGGGGCGTTTCTTCATCTGGCCGAGAGCAACTCCCTCATCATCGACGGCCAGGTGTGGACCGATCCCGGCGGTATCGAGTCCGCTCTGCTCCGTGTGGCCGACCGGATGGCCGTCATCGAACGCACCTGTCTGAAGAACGAGTTCACGCATCTGGACGCCTACAACGCCCAGCCCGGGGTTGCCCCGGAGGCTCACCAGGTCGTGGTGGTGGCGGGATATCCGGCCGGGTTCCGAGAGACCTCGGCCCAACTGCTGCGGCAGATCGCCCAGAACGGCGTCCGGGCCGGGATCTGCCTGATCGTCGTCATGGAC
This sequence comes from Streptomyces sp. Je 1-79, assembly GCF_025195125.1. Classification (GTDB taxonomy): domain Bacteria; phylum Actinomycetota; class Actinomycetes; order Streptomycetales; family Streptomycetaceae; genus Streptomyces. The sequence continues at coordinate 54,061 of NZ_JAMGSL010000016.1, read as the reverse complement.
ACGTCCATGGCCCCCATCCTCGGGACGACCGACGCGATCGCGCCGTCGTACGCACAGCTCACCGACGGGCCAGGTCCGGTCAACGCACCCGATTGGTGGTCGCCGGCCGTCCTGCCGCTCGGCGAGTTCGTCCTGGGCCACTCGGGCCGACCGTACGCGCGAGTGATCACCGCTCCGCAGGGAGAGGCCGTCTGGGTACCCTGCGAGCTGCGCTCGACCCCCGAGGCGGTCCAGACCGCGATCATCAGCGGCTACGCCCGGGCGTCGCGCCGACTGGCCGAGTCGGGCCTGAGCCCCCGTGAGCTGGACATCAAGCGGATCGATCCCACTGCTCGGACGGTGTCCCTGCGCAGTGCGATGATCGGCTGGCTGCACGAGCAGGACGCGGCGAACCGGTTCCCGCCGGGCTGGGACGACTTCGTCCGGTCCGACGCGATGCAACGTACCGGCATCACCTACACCTTCGCCGAGATCGCGAAACAGGCCGCGTATCTCTGCGAGCAGGGCTACCTCGTCGCCGGATCGGACTCACCGGACACGACCGGCTTGTCGTTCCCCCGCCTCACCTCGAAGGGTGGAGACATGGCGATGTCGGGCAGCGCCAGTGCCGACGACTTCGCGGCGAACTCCGGCAGGAGCGGTGGCGGTACGACCAACAACTACGCACCCGTCTTCCACGGCGACGTGAACGACACGCAGATCGCCTGGAACAACCACCATGTGACCCAGACCCAGGAAACCGTGGAGCAGGTTACCCCCGGATTCGAGGAGTTGGCGCAAGCAGTGGCGCGAACGCTCGCACGGCTGCCTCGGTTCGGCCTGTCCGCTGAAGACGCCGAGGACGCCTCCACGAGCGCCGACACCATCCTCGTCGAGGTGGCGTCGCCTTCCCCGGACCGGGGCAGGATCCGCCGCTCTCTCGCAGCCCTGCGAGGGATTCTGCTGCCGGTCGCCGCCCAGGCAGGGCCGGGAGCCGGTGGGGGTTCTCACGACCTCGCGAAGGCAGCCCTCGACGATCTGCGAAGGGTCGACTACTGAGGCGCGGGCCGGTCGAGAAGACCGGCCCGCGCCGAAGGCCATGGCCACCGGGGGCCGGTCTGGCGAGTCGGCCGTCGGGGGCGCTCAGGCTGCGCGCTTCTTCATCGAGGTCAGGTGGGCGAAGACGACGACGTTGGCCGAATAGCCGCTCTTCTTGTCGAACCGCCCACCACACGTCATGAGCCTGAGCTCCGGACGGCCGGTGGCCCCGTACACCTTGTCGTCGGGGAACTTGTCCTTCGTGTACGTCTTCACCTCGTCGACGGTGAAGACCGCGACACGCCGGTCGGCCCGGGTGACCTTCACCGTGTCGCCTCGGTGCAGTGATTTGAGGTTGAGGAAGATCGCGGGCCCGGTGCTGGTGTCACGGTGCCCGACGAGCACGGCGGTGCCCGCTTCTCCGGGGGACGGGCCGCGTCGGTGCCAGCCCACCGCCATCGGCCTGCTCAGCGGCGGGGCGCCGAGCCGCCCCGCCTTGTCGAGGCCGAGAGGTTCGATCGGAGCCTCGATGAAGATGGCGGGGACGGCTACCCTGACCGGCCGCGAGCGCACCAGAGGGGCGTGCGTGGTACGCACCAGGGGTGCGTGCGTGGCCTGTTGCGTCCTTGCCTGTTGCGCCGGCGGGGTGCCGCCGCCCGCAGCATCATCTGCGCGGACGGCGGCGACCGACGGACCGGTTTCCTCGGACGGGCCCGAGCAAGCGGACACGATGCCGGTCAGGAGCGCGAACGTCACCGACAGCGTCATCGTGAGACGGCACGCGCGACTCGGTCCCCGCCGACGTGGCCGTCGGCGTGGCGAGCTATGCCTCGTTGCGGGCACGGCGCCGCATGGTCCGGCGAACCATGACCAGAGCCGCGATCCCGGCCGCACCGGCGGTCAGGGCTGCGGCGGTGCCCATGCCCGTCTCGCTCTCGGCGGCGCTGAGGTTCTCCAGGTCCGGAACGCCGCCGGCGCCCGCGGGCACCGCACCGACCGGCTGGCGGCTGTCCGAGCCGGGACCGATCTCCTCCGCCGGGGCGGCGGCGCTCGGGCGGTCGGCCGACGGGCGCTCGGCCGACGGGCGCTCGCCCGACGGGCGGTTCGGGCCCTGGTCCGCGGCGCGGGTGGCGCAGTCGACCTTGAAGGTCCTGTTCTTCGGGCCCGCCGGGACCGTCCACACCAGCTGGTAGGTGCCCTCCGGGAGCAGGTACCTGTCGCTGATCGCCGAGCCGTTGACCAGCGGCAGCGTGCTGGCCAGGGTGTCGCCGGGGGGAGAGGTCGGCGGCTGCGCGGTGATCGTCCATGGGACGGCCCGGTACGACTCGAAGTTGGTGGCGACGAGCTTGAAGGCGCAGACCTCGACCCCGTCCTCGCCTCGCGAGTGCCAGCCGGCCGAGCGGACGTTGAGGTCGCCGCTGTCCCCAGGAGCGGCGTGGGCGGCCGGCGCGCCGACCATGGTGGCCCCTACGGCGGCGACCGCGGCGGCCACCATGGTGCCCGTGCGGATGCCGCGCAGACGGAGGGAAGTGGACAGGAACATGCTGTACTCCTTCGAGCCGGGATGATTGTCATACTTATCGGCCGCCGCCCATCAGATGTCACGGATCTTCAAAAGCGCGTGAGGCGACACCGCGACACGTGAGCAAACCACCTGACTGGCCGACACCGGCCACGTCGTTCCGCCCCGACACGCCGCGACGATTTCGACCTGCCGCGCCGTGCGGGCACCCGCCATCGGCTGGGAGAGGAAGGCGCCCCACCGACGGCTCGGTGGCCCGCCGCTCTCCTGCCGGTACGTCGCCAAGTCACCGGTCGAGGAGCCTCAGTTGGCGTTCTCACCACGGCGCTTCCGTGACGAGGTCACGGGCCTGCCACCGACAGGGAAGCCGTCGGCGTCGTACGCCGTCGGGTGCGGGCGGCGCCCGACCCGACGGTGGGTCAACCGACCGTGACGCGCCGAGGCAGGTCGGCCAGGAGCGCGGTCAGATCGGCGGCCGGGATGCCGCCGCCCTGGGCGATCTCCGCCGAGCCGCCTCCCCGCCCGCCGAGGAGTTCCTTGACGAGCGTGGCGGCGTCGTGGCCGGCTTCGCGGGCCGGCGCGTTGACGGCCAGGACGAGTCTCGTGGTCACCGTGACCGTCGACGGCGTGGCCGACGAGGCCCGCGGCCTCGCCCTCGCGGTCCGCGACTGGCTCCCGCAGGGCGTCCCGTAACCACCTCGTCGGGTGGACGTGTCCCCCACGTCGACCGCCTGCCCGACCAGGCCGGCGGCGCGGGCTACCGTGGCCGTACGGGTCGTCCCCGGGGCGCGTCAGGGGGCGCGGGAAGTCCACCGCACGCGGGTCGCCGTCCCGTGCCGCCCTGTCGATGGCGGGCCCGCCCGGGTAGGGCAGGCCGAGGATGCGGGCGACCTTGTCGGAGCACTCGCCGGCGGCGTCGTCGAGGGTGTCGCCGAGGTGCAGGATCGGCTCGCGGACCAGGTCCCGTACGAGAGCAGGGAGGTGTGCACCCCGGAGACGATCAGCACGACGCACGGGGTGGGCAGCGGCCCGTGTTCGAGGGTGTCGGCCGCGACGTGCCCGGCGAGGTGGTGCACACCGTACAGCGGCACTCCCGCCGCGTACGCCAACGCCTTCGCCCCGGCAAGCCCCACCTGAAGGGCGCCCGAGAGGCCGGGGCCCGTGGTGACGGCGACCGCGTCGATCCGGTCCAGCCGCACCCCGGCCTGGTCCAGGGCCTGCCGCACGACCGGGTTGAAGGACTGCAGGTGGGCGCGGGCGGCGATCTCCGGCACCACGCCGCCGAATCGGGCGTGCTCGTCCATGCTCGACGCCACGACGTGCGCGGACAGCTTCCCCCGCCACGGCCGCTCGGCGTCGGCGTCGGCGTCGGCGTCGGCGTCGGCGTCGGCGTCGGCGTCGGCGTCGGCGTCGGTCGTCAGGATTCGGGTGGAGACACCCGGCTCTACTCCGCCGCTTGCTCCGCCGCACGCGGGCGAAGTGCCAGAGCGAGCAGCGGGCCGGTGGCCAGCAGGGCGGCGAGGGCCGCGTACCCGGTGGTGAGGGTCGCGACGGTGGCGACGCCGGCGACGAGGAGGGGGCCGCCGGCGTCGCCGAGTTCGCGCCCGAGTTCGGCGGAGCCCATGGTCTGGCCCATCCGCTCCTCCGGTGTGGAGGCCGCGAGGGCGGCGAATCCGAGCGGGGTGATCAGCCCGGTGCCGGTGCCGATGAGGGCGGCGGCCAGGAGGACGCCCGTCAGGCCGGGGAGCATCGCGGCGGCGAGTCCCGCGGCGGTGACGAGCAGGCCGGTGAGCAGTCCGGTGCGGGTGGTCAGGCGTCCGGCGTCCAGGGCGCGGCCGGCCTGGGGCTGGACGACGGCGGCGGTGGCGGCGAGGACGGAGACGGCGGCACCGGTGGCCACGGTGCCGAGCCCGGCCGCCGCTCCCGAGACGGGCAGGAAGCCGACGCCGACGGAGAGCGCGGCGGTGGCGGCGGCGAGCGCCGCGGTCGGGGCGAGGAAGGACCGGTCGGCCAGGCGGCGGGCGAGGTCGGCGACCGTCTGCCGCTTGCGGGGCAACGGCGGCACGACGGGCACGGCGAGCGCCGCCCACACCGCTACGGCGGCCGCGCACAGGGCCATCACCGTGAACAGCAGGCGCAGGCCGCCCGCCCAGACGAGGACACCGCCGAGGAGCGGGCCGAGGGTGTAGCCGATGGACTTGTGGAAGCCGTAACTGCCGAACGCGCGGCCCCGCTTGGCCGCCGGGTTGAGGCGGGCGACGAGCGCGGAGGCCGAGGGGGAGAACGCGGACGCGGCGGCGCCCTGACCGAGGCGGGCGGCCCAGAGCCAGCCGGGGCTGTCGGCGATCGCGTACAGCGCGGAGGCGGCGGCGAAGGCGACCAGGCCGCCGAGCAGGACCGGCTTGCCGCCGATGCGGTCGGCGAGCGAGCCGAAGACGGGCTTGAGCAGGACCTCGGCGCCGTCGTACAGGGCGAGCAGGCCACCGAGGACGAGGAGCGAGGTGACGGCGTCCTCGGAGAACCCGCCGAGGTTGGCGGCGATGCCGTGGGCGCCGAAGGCGGTGGTGAACCCGGCGGCGTACAGCGGCCACATGGCCCGCTTCGGGGCTATGGCGGTGGCGGTCACGGGGTGGGCTCCTCGTCGCTCGTGTGGAGCGCGGTGAAGACGCGCTCGGCGTAGTCCTCGCAGACGGCCGTGCACTGTTTGAGCCGTACCCCTGCCTCGGCGGCCTCCGGGGCACCGAAGACGTCCCGCGCCGTCAGGTCGCGGTGCCAGCGCCGGAGCCTCTCCAGGCGCGTCACGCCCTGGCCGCCTGCACTCGTCACGGCGGCGAATGTAGCAGCCGTCACATGTGTAGCCCAGACGCCACTGGTCGCGCCTCCGGGCATCGGCTCCACCCAGCGCGGTCGCGGACCAGGGCCCTCTGTCGGGGTACCGGCGCATGCTGACGGCGTCTTGGCGGGTCCCTTGCGCGGAGCCGCTCGGCCGGCGGAACGCTTGTGCGCGCAGCCGCTCGGCCTCTCGGTCAGCGGAACCGGCCGCCGGAGGGGCCGCGCCGGGCCACGGCACCCTCGTGCCGCGGACCGGCCCGGCCCGCCGGTCGTGCAACCGTCGTGGAGGTGACGGTGCGGATCCGGGCCGTCGTTCCCGGACCCCGCGCGCCGCCGACGGGCGTACGCGCCCCTCTCACACCTCACGTCTCGGACGGCTGTCCGAATCCCCCTCGGCAGGGACTCTGCCGTGCGTCACCGCGTCCGTCCGACCACGTTGACACGGCCCTGACGCTCCTTCGCCCCAGCTTGACGGGACCTTGACGACGCTCGGCCAACGCCCGTCAGGGAGGCGTCAATTCGGGCGTTCCGGTGCCACTTCCGTGGCGTCGCGGGGCTAGCTTTCTCCTCGGCCGCTCACCGGGCCGTGGACGTCAGTGGCCTGATCGTCCCCGACCGCGGGGGCCCGGCAGCCCTCCCATCCGGATGCCGGGCCCCCGCTCCCCCGAGCGGCGCTGTCCGTCCGCAGCCGTCCCGTGGGGTCCGAGAAGACTCCCGCGCACCCACGGGACGCGGACGAGGACGGCCCAGCCGTGTCCCCCGGCCTGCGCCGATCCGGCGGCCGGGCTTCATCAGAAGGTCTTCCGCGATGCGTTCCCGCGCGCCCCAGCAGGCGCCCTCCGCTCCCCCGACTCCGTCCGCTCCGCCCAGTCGCCCCGGTCCGAGACCGAGACGGCAGCGTTCCGCGCGGAGCGGACTGCTCGATCCCGTACAGCTGGTGACGTGCTTTCCGGAGGCGGTGCGCAAGCTGCACCCGAGGACTCTCGTACGCAGCCCGGTGCTGTTCGTCGTCGGGGTCGGCTCGGTGCTGACGACGCTGTCGGCGGTCTTCGACCCGTCCGTGTTCGCCTGGGTGATCAGCGTCTGGCTGTGGCTGACGGTGATCTTCGCGAACCTCGCGGAGGCCGTGGCGGAGGGGCGCGGCAAGGCGCAGGCCGAGTCGCTGGGCAGGGCGCGTACGGACACGGTGGCGCTGCGGCTTCGTCACTGGCGCTACGGGACGGACCTCGACCGGGGCAAGACGGAGGCCGTGGCCGCCACCGAACTCCAGATGTTCGACTTCGTCCTCGTCGAGGCCGGTGAACTGATCCCGGCCGACGGTGACGTCGTCGACGGGGTCGCCGCGGTCGACGAGTCCGCCGTCACCGGCGAGTCGGCCCCGGTCATCCGCGAGTCGGGCGGCGACCGTTCGGGCGTGACGGGCGGTACGACGGTGCCGTCGGACCGGATCGCCGTACGGGTCACCTCGCGCCCCGGCCACTCCTTCCTGGACCGCATGATCGCGCTCGTCGAAGGTGCGTCGCGGCAGAAGACGCCGAACGAGATCGCGCTGAACATCCTGCTCGCCGCGCTGACCGTCATGTTCGTCCTGGTGGTCGTGGCGATCCAGCCGATGGCCTCGTACGCGGGCGCCGTCCCGTCCACCACCGTGCTCGTCGCCCTGCTCGTGACCCTGATCCCGACGACCATCGGCGCGCTGCTGTCGGCGATCGGCATCGCGGGCATGGACCGACTGGTGCGGCGCAACGTGCTGGCGATGTCGGGGCGTGCTGTCGAGGCGGCGGGAGACATCACCACCCTGCTCCTCGACAAGACGGGGACGATCACCCTGGGGAACAGGGAGGCCGCCGACTTCGTGCCGCTTCCGGGGGTCGAGGAGGCGCAGCTCGCGAACGCCGCGCAGCTCGCCTCGCTCGCCGACGAGACTCCCGAGGGCCGGTCCGTGGTCGTCCTCGCCAAGGTGCGGTTCGGCCTGCGGGCCCCGGCCGAGGGCGAGTTGGCGAACGCCAGGTTCGTCGGGTTCAGCGCGCAGACCCGGATGAGCGGTATCGACCTGCGCTGGGACAACGGCGCCGCCTGCCACATCCGCAAGGGTGCGACGGCCCAGGTCATCGCCTGGGCCGAGAGGTACGGCGGGAAGGTGCCGGGCGAGGCGCGTGCCTGGAGCGACCAGATCTCGACGGCCGGCGGCACCCCGCTCCTCCTGGCCGTCAACGACTGGGACGGGCCGCGGGTCCTCGGGATCGTCCAGCGACGCGCCCGCACTCGCCCAGGCCGACGTCGGCGTGGCGATGAACACGGGCACGTCGGCCGCGAAGGAGGCCGGCAACATGGTCGACCTCGACTCCAACCCGACCAAGCTCATCGAGATCGTCGAGATCGGCAAGCAACTCCTCATCACGCGAGGAGCGTTGACGACGTTCTCGATCACCAACGACGTGGCGACGTACTTCGCGATCATTCCCGCCATGTTCACCGGCGCCCATCCGGGGCTCGAAGCGCTGAACGTCATGGGGCTGCACAGCCCGAAGTCCGCGATCACCTCGGCCATCATCTTCAACGCCCTGATCATCGTGGCCCTGATCCCACTCGCGCTCCGGGGCGTCCGCTACCGGCCCGCCTCCGCGCACGACCTGTTGCGCCGCAATCTCACGGTGTACGGACTCGGCGGGCTCGTCCTCTTCGTCGGCATCAAGGTCATCGATCTCCTCGTCTCCACCCTCCCTGGCCTCGGATGATGTCTCATCAGGGAGGCGTCAGGGAAAGCCCGTAGGCCTTGTCCCTCCCCCACGGCTCGGGTTCCATGGGGAGCATGAACAGCGCGTGGCTCCTGCTCGACCGGCCGCCCCATCGGGCGTCCCGTCGTGAGCCCCGCTGTCCGGAGACCGCAGCCCGCCGCTGACCGTATCCGGCTCTGCCACGGGGCGTCGTGACATCACCTGTCCGGCGCACCTGCTCCGTACCCGTACACACCTTTCACCCCTGAGGGACTGACCAGTCATGTCCGTATCCGACCTTTCCTCCCGTACCGTCCTGGTGACCGGTGCCACCTCCGGCATCGGCTACCAGACCGCACGGCTCCTCGCCGAACGCGGTGCGACGGTCCTCGTCCACGGCCGCACGGCCGAGGAAGCGCACGCCGCCACCGACCGGCTCGTCACCCTCGCCGAGGTCGACGGGTCCCGACTGTGCGCTTTCGGTGCGGACTTCACCCGCCTGGAGGAGGTCGAACAGCTCGCCGCCCGGGTGCTCGCCGAGCACCCGCAGCTCGACGTCCTCGTCAACAACGCGGGAATGGCCGCGCCCGAACGGCACACCGTCACGGCCGACGGCAACGAGATCGCGTTCCAGGTCAACTTCCTCGCCCACTACCTGCTGACGCACCTCCTGGAGCCCGCGCTGACGAGCGACCCGGGCGGCCGGGTCGTGAACGTCTCGTCTTCCCTGCACCGCACCGGCTCCATCCAGTGGAACGACCCCAACAGGGTCCGCCGCTACTCGCGCCTCGCCGCGTACGCCCAGTCGCAGCTCGCCCTGACCGTCTTCGCCGCCGACCCTCGTGTCGCCGCCGTCTCCGTGCACCCGGGCATCTGCACCACCAGCCTCCTTCCCCTGTACGCCCAGGAGGGCGTCGCACCGGCCGAGGGCGCCGCCCATGTCGTACGGCTCTGCGACCCGGCCGTCGAGATCGTCAACGGGGCCTACTACGACCGCGACCACCGCGTCGACCCCGCGCCCGCCGCCTCCGAGGCCCGCACCGTCAAGCGCCTCACCAAGCTCGCCGACCTCCTCGTCGGCCAGAACGCCTGAAAGGACACCATGTCGAAGCGCTCCCGCAAGAAGAAGGACCGCCGCAAGAAGAAGGCGAACCACGGCCGGAAGGCCGGACAGCGCTGACCCACCGGGGCGGCCCGAGCCCGGGCCGCCCCTTCCCCTTCCCCTTCCCCTTCCCCTTTCCCGCCCCGTTCAGGAGGCTCTGTGATCCCTCACCCGCCCCACCGACCGCCTTCAGCGGCACGGACGTTCCCCTCGGCCGCACCCGGCACCGCCGCGCTCGCCGAGCACGTCGTCGCGGCCGGCCACGGCCGGTGGTGGACCGACCGGGCCGACCGCCCGCGCGTGGTGGCGGTCTCCTGCGGCGGCCACGTCCTTCTGGCGGGCGATCCGACCGCGGTGACGTCGGCGGAGCTGGCTCCGTTCGCCGGGCACTGCGTCGAGACGCCCGACCGGTTCCTGCCCGCCCTCGGCGGCGCCTTCGAGCAGCTCGTCCCGTGGGAGCGGATGCTCTACGTCCACCGGGCAGAGCCCGTCCCACCCCACGTGCCCCGTGGCGTGACCGTACGCAGGCTGACCCCCGAGGACGCCCCGGCACTCGCCGCGCGCGACGCCTCCTTGGCCTGGATCCACGGCAGTTGGGGTGGCCCCACCGGGCTCGCCGCGTCCGGCGTGGCCTGGGCCGCCTTCCGCCGCGGCAGGGTTCTCGCCGTCGCCTGCACCCGTTTTCTCGGCAGCCGCTACGAGGACGTGGCGTCCGCCACCGCACCCGACGAGCGCCGCCGGCACCTTGCCCTGGCCTGCGTCGCCGGCCTGACCGCGGACATCGCGGCTCGCGGCCACCGCGCGAGCTGGGGCTGCTCCCGGGACAACCGCCCGAGCCGTCTCCTCGCCTGGACCGCGGGCTTCCGGCTGGCGCACGAGTACGTCCACCACGTCGCCGGACCCGTCAGCCGCGCGTCACGGTCGGCCGAGGCGGCATAGGCACCTCGTCGACACGGACGGGCGGCCGCCCAGCCGGCCGTGGTTTCCGCGGCTCAGCAGCGGAAGCGGAGCCGGCACACGACGGCGTTCGTGTCCCGACGGACGGCGTGGGCGACGACCGCGCCCCGCTGGTTCTGGAGCAGCCGCTGCCACAGGTGCTCGGGTTCCGCCTCCGGGATGAGTACGGTGACGCGCGTGCCGGCTCGGGTCAGCTCCAGGTCGCGGACGTACGTGGTGATCGGGCGACCGAGTGCGCGGCGCTCGGAAGGGAGCCTGACGAGGGGGACGCCGGGGTTCCACAGGGCCCAGTCGCGTTCCAGGGCCTCGGTGGCCTCCCGGTCCTCGGTGTCCGGGTGGCAGACCGTGACCGCGCGGACCTCGTCGCCGAGGGAGACGGCGGCGGTGAGTGCCTCGCTGGTGAGGCGGGTCAGGGAGGAGACGGGGACCAGGACGAGCGAGCGCTCCCGATGCGGGGGCTCGGGGATCCGGCCGACGCCGAGGCGCTCGCCGATCCTCCCGTACGCACGGTGCACGGCCTCGAACGCGAGGACGAGGACCGGCAGGGCGATCACGATCAGCCAGGCCCCGTCATGGAACTTGGTGGCGGTCACGACGATCGCGGAGACACCGGTGAGGACGGCCCCGAGACCGTTGAGGAGGGCCTTGGCGGCCCACTTGGGCCCGCGCTCACGGCGCCAGTGCAGGACCATGCCGGTCTGGGCGATGGTGAAGCCGACGAAGACTCCGATCGCGAAGAGCGGGACGAGGGTGTTGGTGTCGCCGCCGGAGAACACCAGCAGAACGGCGGAGACGACGGCGAGCCAGACGACGCCGTGCCGGTGGACCTGGCGGTCGGCCTTGAGGCCGAAGACGTGCGGCAGGTAGTTGTCGCGGGCGAGCAGCTTCAGAAGAACCGGAAGCCCGCCGAAGGACGTGTTCGCGGAGAGCGCGAGCAGCACCATGGTGGCGAACTGGACGACGTAGAAGGCCCAGTTGTGGCCGAGAGAGGCGTCGGCGAGCTGGGCGAGGACGGTGACGCCCTCGACCGGCTGGAGGCCGAAGCGGGAGATCAGGGCCGAGAGCCCGATCAGCATCACGCCGAGCAGCGCGCCGAGCGCGACCTCCGCCCGCATCGCCCGGCGGGCGGCCGGAGCGCGGAAGGACGGCACGGCGTTGGCGATGGCCTCCACGCCGGTGAGGGCGGAGCAGCCGGAGGCGAACGCCTTGAGGAGGAGGAGCGCGCCGACGGTGGTGGCGTTGTCGGCGAGCACGGAGGCGTGACCGGCGGAGGCCTCGGCGGAGACGGGTGCGTCACGGAAGAGGCCGACGACGATCAGCGTCAGGATCGCGCCGATGAAGACGCAGGTCGGGACGGTGAACGCACGCGCCGAGTCGACGATGCCCCGCAGGTTGATGCCCGTGATCAGGACCAGGACAGCCAGGCATATTCCCAGCCGATCGCCGTACAGCTCGGGGAAGGCCGAGGTCAGGGCGGCGACACCGGCGGTGACCGCGACGGCCACGTTCAGGACGTAGTCGAGGACGAGCGAAGCGGCGGCGACCAGGCTGGTGCGACGCCCGAGGTGCTCCTTGGCGACGGCGTACGAGCCTCCGCCGTCCGGGAACGCGGCGATGACCTGCCGGTACGACGCCACGAGGACGGCCAGAAGACCGGCGATGCCCAGGGTGACCGGCAGCGTGAAACCCAGCCCGTACCCGCCGGCCGCTGCGAGGATCAGGACGATGGCCTCGGGGCCGTACGCGACGGAGGCCATCGCGTCCAGGGACAGCGCGGCGAGGCCCGTGACGGCCGTCAGCTTGTGGCGCGCTCCGGCGTCCGGGGGCTCCTCGGCGGTGGGCGTGGCCCCGTTCTCGGTGGTCAGAGCGGACATGGGGGCGAACTCCTTCGTACTCGGGTCCGCTCAGGGTGTGCCCCGGCCCGCGTGCGCCCTCTCGTTCCTGGCGGGTTCTTGGCGCCCGGAGACCCTCTCTTCACACCTCCTTGACGCGGCTTGCCCGTGGCGTCGCTCGTCGACGTCGGCCCGGCGCTCCACGGCGTCAGTAACGCGTGAAGAAGACGGCGGCGGAGACCCGGCGAGTGGCGTACCGGCCTACAGTCGGGCCATGAGCCGGAACACCGAGCGTTCACGCGCCGACACCCGCATGCGTCGCACGTCGCTGTCGCTCGCTGTCGCGGTTGTTCCCGTCGTCGCGCTCGGAGCCGCCTACGACAGCATGTGGCTGCTGGGGATCGGGGCCTGGCTGCTCATCCCGGCGGTCCTGATCGAGCTCGTCTACCGCCCCTGAGGTAGGCGCGGGCTGTACGCCCAGAGCCGTGCGGGTCCATCTTGACGCTTTCCTGACGCGCCCGCCCCGATGAGGCCTTCACGCGTTGCTTACGCTGGCCCGGCCGACCGATTCATGGCCGGAAACCCCCACCCAGCAGCAGCTCAGGAGCACCTCCATGTCCACGACGAACGACTCGCGCAACGGCCGACTGCGCGCGTGGATGCTGGAGGGCCTGTCCGACATGGGCAAGGGCAGACCGTCCCGGCCCGTGGAGTCGTCCCCGGAGGCCGGCCACAAGGGGCAGCGGTGGTGGCGGGTGATGTGCCTGACCGGTGTCGACTACTTCTCCACGCTCGGCTACCAGCCCGGCATCGCCGCGCTCGCGGCCGGGCTGCTGTCTCCCGTCGCCACCGTCGTGCTGGTGATCGTCACCCTCTGCGGCGCGCTGCCCGTCTACCGGCGGGTGGCGGAGGAGAGCCCGCACGGCGAGGGTTCGATCGCCATGCTGTCGCGGCTGCTGTCCTTCTGGAAGGGCAAACTGTTCGTCCTCACCCTCCTCGGCTTCGCCGCAACCGACTTCCTCATCACCATCACACTCTCGGCGGCGGACGCCTCCACCCACCTGGTGGAGAACCCGCACCTGTCCGAGGCCCTGCACGACAAGCAGGTCCTGATCACGATGGTTCTCATCGCGCTGCTCGGCGCCGTGTTCCTCAAGGGGTTCCTGGAGGCGATCGGCGTCGCGGTCGCCCTCGTCGGCGCCTATCTGGCGCTCAACGCGGTCGTCGTGGTCACCGGCCTGTGGCACGTGGCCACCGAGGGCCATGTCGTCACCGACTGGTCCACCGCCCTGACGGCCGAGCACGGCAACGTCTTCATGATGATCGGCGTCGCGCTGATCGTCTTCCCCAAGCTCGCGCTCGGTCTGTCCGGCTTCGAGACCGGTGTGGCGGTCATGCCGCACGTGGAGGGTGACCCCGGCGACACCAGGGAGCGGCCCGCCGGACGCATCCGGGGCACGAAGAAGCTCCTGACCACCGCCGCGCTGATCATGAGCGTCTTCCTGATCACCACGAGCTTCATCACCACCGTCCTCATCCCGCACGAGGAGTTCGAGTCCGGCGGCGAGGCCAACGGCCGCGCCCTCGCCTACCTCGCGCACGAGTACCTGGGCAACGCCTTCGGCACGGTCTACGACGTCTCGACCATCCTCATCCTGTGGTTCGCGGGTGCCTCCGCCATGGCCGGGCTGCTCAACCTGATGCCCCGCTACCTGCCCAAGTACGGCATGGCCCCGCACTGGGCGCGTGCCGTACGCCCGATGGTCATCGTCTTCACGCTGGTTGCGTTCCTGGTGACCTGGATCTTCGACGCCGACGTCGACGCCCAGGGCGGTGCGTACGCGACCGGTGTCCTCGTCCTGATCTGCTCCGCCGCCATCGCGGTGACGATCGCCGCCCGAAAGGCGGGCCAGCGCGGCTGGACCGTCGGCTTCGCCGTCATCTCGGCCGTGTTCCTCTACACCACCGTCGTCAACGTCATCGAACGCCCGGACGGTGTGAAGATCGGTGCCTGCTTCATCGCCGGCATCATCCTCATCTCCCTGCTGTCCCGCCTCGGCCGCGCCTTCGAACTGCGCGTCACGCACATCGAGCTGGACGAGATGGCGAAACGGTTCATCCAGGACATCTCCCGGCGCACGCCCCGGTTCATCGCCAACGAGCCCGACAACCGTGACGTCGTCGAGTACCGCGACAAGATCGAGCAGATCCGCGCCGACAACGACCTCCCCACCTCAGAGGACTTCGTCTTCGTCGAGGTCACCATCACCGACCCCTCGGAGTTCGAGGCCAGCCTGACCGTCCGGGGAGAGGTCCTCCACGACCGCTACCGCGTCCTCACCGTCGAGTCGTCCTCGGTCCCCAACGCGCTGGCGGCCCTCCTCCTCCACGCCCGCGACTCCACCGGCGCCCGTCCTCACATCTATTTCGAATGGACCGAGGGCAACCCCTTCGCCAACTTCCTCCGCTTCTTCCTCCTCGGCCAGGGCGAGGTCGCCCCCGTCACCCGCGAGGTGCTGCGCGAGGCCGAACCGGACCGTTCCCGCCGGCCCCGCGTCCACGTCGGCTGAGCGGCCGGCTACACCGACGGTTCGCGAGCCCGGCAAGATCCACAAGGCACCCTTAGCGCGTGGCGAGCCGCTCCAGCAGGGCGGTGCTCCGTGCCAGCAACGCCCGCTCCTCGTCGGTGAGTTCGGCCTCGATGGCCTGCGCGAGCCAGCCGGCCCTGCGGCCGCGCTCCGCTTCCAGCGCGGCCCGGCCCGCGTCCGACAGTTCGACCAGCGACTTGCGGCCGTCCGTGGGGTGCGCCCGGCGCGTGATCAGGTTCTGTTCCATGAGGAGCCCCACCGACCGGGCCATCGACTGGGGGCGTACGCGCTGATCGGCGGCGAGGTCGCTGGTGGTCATGGCGCCGTTGCGGTCGAGCGCACCGAGCACGGCGGCCTGGCCCAGCGGGATGCGGTCCTCGTGCTTGACGCGTCGGGTGAGCTTGCCCATCGCGGTGCGCAGTTCGGCGGCGATGGCGGCGGCTTCCGAGGTGGGCATAGGGCACTTTACCCCGCTGGTCAGCGAGGTGTGCACCTGACCTGCACAGCAATGCTGTACAGCAAAACTGAACAGCATTGCTGTATGGTTTGGGAGGTCGGGCCCAGCGCCAGCGCTGTCGCAGCCGGGGCCGCGGCACACGACAACGGGAAGGAACTCCCATGTCCGCACAGGCAGTCGGAACAATCGACGCCACCATCGAGACCGTCACCGCCCGCCGGATCATCGACAGCCGGGGCAACCCCACGGTCGAGGTCGACGTCGTCCTGACGGACGGGTCGCTGGGGCGCGCGGCTGTCCCCTCCGGCGCCTCCACCGGCGCCCGGGAGGCCGTGGAACTGCGCGACGGTGACTCCGCGCGCTGGCACGGCAAGGGCGTCGACCGCGCGGTGGCCCACGTCAACGGGGAGATCGCGGCGTCCGCGCGCGGCCGGGACGCGGCGGACCAGGCGGGTCTCGACGCCGCACTGGTCGCCCTCGACGGCACCGCCACGAAGTCCCGGCTCGGCGCCAACGCGATCCTCGGCGTCTCCCTCGCCGCCGCCAAGGCCGCCGCGACGGCCCACCGCCAGCCCCTCTACCGCTACCTCGGCGGCGCCGACGCCCACCTCCTGCCGCTGCCGATGATGAACATCGTGAACGGCGGCGCCCACGCCGACAACCCGCTGGATTTCCAGGAGTTCATGATCGCGCCCGTGGGCGCGGACACCTTCGCCGAGGCCGTCCGCATGGGCAGCGAGGTCTTCCACACCCTGCGCCGCGATCTCCTGGCCGCCGGGCACTCCACGGGCGTCGGCGACGAGGGCGGCTTCGCGCCCGCGCTGCGCACCGCCGAGGAGGCGCTCGACTTCGTGATGAGCGCCATCGAGCGCACCGGCTACCGCCCGGGCACGGACATCGGCATCGTCATGGACCCGGCGTCGTCGGAGTTCTTCCGGGACGGGGTGTACGACTACGCGGGCGAGGGCGTGCGCCGCACCCCCTCCGAGAACGCCGACTACCTGACCAAGCTCATCGACACCTACCCGGTCGTCTCCATCGAGGACCCGATGGCGGAGAACGACCTGGACGGCTGGCGCGAGCTGACCGCCCGCGTCGGCGACCGCTGCCAGCTCACCGGCGACGACGTGTTCTGCACCAACGAGGCACTGCTGCGCGAGGGCATCCGCACCGGCGTCGGCAACTCGGTCCTGGTCAAGGTCAATCAGATCGGGACCCTGACCGAGGCCCTGGCCGCGGTCGCCATGGCCCACCAGGCGGGCTGGACGGCTGTGATGTCGCACCGCTCGGGCGAGACCGAGGACACCACCATCGCGGACCTGGCGGTGGCGACCGGCTGCGGCCAGATCAAGACCGGCTCGCTCTCCCGCTCCGACCGCACGGCGAAGTACAACCAACTGATCCGCATCGAAGAGGAGTTGGGCGACGCGGCGCGCTTCGCGGGCCGCTCGGCACTGCGTCGGGCGTGAACAGCGGACGGACGTAGAGACCACCGCGGGGCCCCGATCACGGTCGGGGCCGGGCGCGGGTCCGCGTGCGTGCGGGGGCCTTTCGCCTGATCAGGAGGCCGCGGTGGCCGATTCGTGGTCGGGACGCGCTACCCCCTTCGCGTCGAGGTACGCCCACGCCCTCGTGCCCGAGCGCAGCGTCACCTGGATCCTGGCGTAGTCGTCGACCTCGTAGTCGTCCGCGGCGGCGAGTTCAGCGTCCGTGATCGAGAAGACGGTGCCCTCGACATGGTCGCTCCGGTCCGCGGAGGCGACGACCAGGGGGTGCCGGTCGGTACCGCTGGCCGCGATCACGTCGGGGTCCGTGATCTCGATGTAGGTCATGCGGTAGCCGGGTAGCGCGTCGGGGGTGCCGTCGAGCAGCCGGCCGAACTGCGAGAGTTGGACCTGACCGGTCTGCAACGTTCCGTACGAGAACAACAGCTGGACGGCGGAGCCGGGCATGCGGAGACCTCCTGAGGGCTGTCACTGGAGTGACCGTCTCAACCTACCGTCGCCATCAACTCAGCCGCGGACGGCAGTGATCGCGCCAGTCCTCGGTCGCGGCAACGGCGCCGCCGGGCTCCTCGACAGTCTCGTCGCCGGGTCCTCGCCTCCCCCGGGGTCGCGGCGCGACTCCTCACGACCCCTGTGCGCCCCCGCAAGACCTCCTCAACCCGACTCGGCTCATTGCGAGTTGTTCGCAGTTGCCTCAAGATTGCTCGCCCGGTCAGTACGCAGCGGGGCTTCCCGTTCGTCGCCATGACCCGTGACCTGCCGATCACCTGGACGGCCGGCCAGGACCTTCGGACCGGCCGTGAGACCTGGGTTCCGGCCTCCCTCAGCTACGTCAACTACTACCCGGAACCGGCCGCCCGCGGGTGGGTCCCCCGGCCGCCCGTCGAGAGCGCGCTGGTCCTCGACCCGCTCCCGTTCTCCTGACACCGCCCCCGGACACCAGCACCCGACCCAAGGAGTCAGCGCATGCGTCTCGGGCTCGCCCTGGGCTACGGCGGAGAACCCGTCGAAGAGATCCTTCCCGTCGTCCAGCACGCCGACCGCATCGGCATCGACTCCGTATGGAGCGTGGAGGAGTACGGCCCCGGCGTCGTGAGCGTCCTCGGCTACCTCGCCACGACCACCGAGCACGTCAAGCTCGGCACCGCGATCATGCAGATCCCGGCCCGCACCCCGGCCGCCACAGCGATGACCGCCATGACCCTCGACATCCTCTCCCGCGGCCGCTTCCAGCTGGGCCTGGGCCTGTCCGTCCCGTGGATCGTCGAAGGCTGGCACGGCCTGCCGTACTCCCAGCCCCTGCGGCGCACCCGCGAGTACGTCGAGATCGTGCGCAAGGCCATCGCGCACACCGAACGCGTCGAACGCGACGGCGAGATCTATCCGTTGCCCTAGCGCGGCCCAGGCTCCAGCGGAACCGCTCGCCCCGTGAAGGCCGACATCCGGCCGCTGCGCCCGGCCCTCCCCCTCTACCTGGGGACGATCGGACCGCGCAACGTCGAGCTGACCGGCGAGATCGCCGACGGCTGGCTCGCCGGCCTGTACGCGCCCGAACACGAGGCCGCCCTGACCCGCCCCCTGGACGAGGGCCTGCGCCGCCGGCTTCGCCGCCCGCATCGGCGTCCATGACCTCTCCGCCTACCGGATCGTGGACTACCTGACCCTCATCGTCTTCACCTTCCTCGGCTCGGCTGCCACCGCGATCACGATCCTTGCCGGTCAGGAACTCGGCAGGGGCAGCCGTCAGGGCGCCGGGGCCTGGCACCGGACGGGTGCGAGGCTGCTCCTGCTGATGCTCGCCGTGCCGTCGGCGGCGGCGCTCGTCCTCGGCCCCGTCCTGCTCGGGTGGATCACCTCGGACGCCGTGGTCGCGGAGCGCGCCTGGGGCGCGGCTCCCCTGGCCCTGCTCAGCATGGCGCCCCTGGCAGCCGCCATGTCGTACGCCGCCCTGCTCCGCGCCGCCGGAGACACCCGGGCCGTCCTCATCACCTCCGTGACCAGCGACTACCTGCTGCTCATCCCCCTCGGCTGGCTCCTCGGCGTCCACGCCGGGCTCGGCCTGCCGGGCCTGCACCTGGCGTGGACCGCGTTCGGCACCCTCTACTGCGCACTGCTGCTCCCGCCGTACCGCGGGCGGTTCACGCGCGACCGGGTAGGGGAGAACCTGCCGAAGGCCCCGCAGGCGGACCTCACCTGAGGTCGCGTCAGCGTGCTCGGCAGCCTGCGGCCGCCTCAAAGCTGACATATCATCAGGAAAGTCGGCGTCGAGTCGGCATCAGTACCGATCTCATCAGGAGATGCCCATGAGGATGCTGATCAACGTTCCGGAGACCGTCGTCGACGACGCGCTGCGGGGCATGGCCGCCGCGCATCCCGAGCTCACCGTCGACGTCGAGCACCGGGTCGTCCTGCGGCGGGACGCGCCCGTCGCCGGGAAGGTCGCGCTCGTCTCCGGGGGCGGGTCGGGGCACGAGCCCCTGCACGGGGGGTTCGTGGGGCCCGGGATGCTCGCGGCCGCGTGTCCCGGAGAGGTCTTCACCTCACCCGTGCCCGATCAGATGGTGCGTGCCGCCGCCGCGGTCGACAGCGGGGCCGGGGTGCTCTTCGTCGTCAAGAACTACACCGGTGACGTGCTCAACTTCGAGATGGCCGCCGAACTCGCGGAGGACGAGGGCATCCAGATCGCCAAGGTGCTCGTCGACGACGACGTGGCGGTGCGGGACAGTCTGTACACCGCCGGGCGGCGCGGGACCGGGGCGACGCTCTTCGTGGAGAAGATCGCCGGAGCCTCGGCCGAGGAAGGTGCGCCGCTGGAGCGGGTGGAGGCCGTCGCGCGCCGGGTGAACGAGCGGTCGCGGAGCTTCGGCGTGGCGCTGAGCGCCTGCACCACGCCCGCGAAGGGCAGTCCAACCTTCGAACTACCCTCCGGTGAACTGGAGTTGGGTATCGGCATCCATGGGGAGCCGGGACGTGAACGGCGGCCCATGATGACCTCCCGTGAGATCGCGGACTTCGCCGTCGATGCCGTACTGGAGGACCTGCGGCCGTCCGGGCCGGTCCTCGCCCTGGTGAACGGGATGGGCGCCACGCCGCTGCTCGAACTGTACGGGTTCAACGCCGAGGTGCAGCGGGTGCTGGCCGAGCGCGGGATTCCGGTCGCCCGCACGCTGGTCGGCAACTACGTGACTTCACTCGACATGGCCGGATGCTCGGTGACACTCTGCGAGGCTGACGAGGAGCTGCTGCGGCTCTGGGACGCGCCCGTGCAGACGCCCGCGCTGCGCTGGGGCCGGTGAGAGGGAGATGCCAGAAGTGAACGAGTTCGACGCCGCGTTCTTCCGTCGTTGGCTGGCCACCGTCGCATCCGCCGTCGACCGTGAGGCCGAGCGCCTCACCGAGCTCGACTCGGCGATCGGCGACGCCGACCACGGGGCCAACCTGAAGCGGGGGTTCGCCGCCGTGACGGACGTCCTGGAGAAGGAGACCCTCGATACTCCGGGAGCCGTACTCGTCGCCGCGGGGCGGCAGTTGATCTCCACCGTCGG
Organism: Streptomyces sp. Je 1-79; assembly: GCF_025195125.1. Lineage (GTDB taxonomy): Bacteria > Actinomycetota > Actinomycetes > Streptomycetales > Streptomycetaceae > Streptomyces. Next base: position 33,987 of record NZ_JAMGSL010000016.1, on the reverse strand, counting down.
GGGCGCGTCCGGACCGCTGTACGGGACGCTGCTGCGCCGTACCGGCAAGGAGCTCGGCGACGCCCCCACCGTCACGCGCCAGGACCTGGCCGCGGCGCTCACCGAGGCGGTCGCCGCCGTCGGACAGCTCGGCGGGGCCCAGGTCGGGGACAAGACGATGCTGGACGCGCTCGTCCCGGCGGCCGAGGGGCTCGGCGACTCCTTCTCCGCCGCCCGGGACGCGGCCGAGCACGGCGCTGTCGCGACCGTGCCCCTCCAGGCGCGCAAGGGCAGGGCGAGCTATCTGGGCGAGCGCTCCATCGGGCATCAGGACCCGGGGGCGACCTCGTCGGCCCTGCTGATCGCCGCCCTGGCGGAGGTGGCTGCCGCGTGACCGGTCTGGTGGGCATCGTGCTCGTCTCGCACAGCGCCGCCGTCGCGGACGCCGTCGCCGCCCTGGCGCAGGGGCTCGCGGGCGGCGGCGCCATCGCTCCCGTCGCCGCCGCCGGGGGGACCTCCGACGGGGGTCTCGGCACCAGTTCCGAGCGGATCGTCGAGGCGGCGAAGACGGTCGACGGGGGCGCGGGGGTCGCCCTTCTGGTCGACCTCGGCAGCGCCGTCCTGACCGTGAAGGCGCTCCTCGCCGAGGGGGACGAGCTGCCGGCGGGGTCGCGGCTCGTGGACGCCCCGTTCGTCGAGGGCGCCGTCGCCGCCCTCGTCATGGCGAGCGCCGGCGGCGACCTCGACGCGGTGGTGGCGGCGGCCGCGGACGCGTACACGTACCGGAAGGGCTGAGCGGAGGGCCCGGCAGGGGGCGCGCCGGGCCCGGACGTAACGGAACGAGGGCCCGGAGGCGCAAGGGGTGAGCGGGGGCCGGAAGGGGTGCGGGGGCGCGCGCGAGATCCGTCACACACCGTCCGCAGGGGGCTCTGTGTTGTGATGTACCTGGTCAACCCACTAATGTCACAGCGCCTTGGTGTACGGGAAACCGGTGCGGTACCGGTGCGGCCCTCGCCACTGTGATCGGGAAGTCCGGCTCCATCCCTCCGGGGAAGCCACTGGACCGCCGCGGGAGACCGCGGTGGTGTGGGAAGGCGGAGCCGCGGCGGCATGACCCGTCAGCCAGGAGACCGGCCGAGGTGCGTTGTCCATCCACGAGGTGCTGGAGAGGTCTCCCAACCATGCATATAGCCGAGGGGTATCTGCCCCCTGTGCACGCGGCCGCCTGGGGCGTCGCGTCCGCTCCCTTTGTCGTCCACGGTGTCCGCGCGCTGACCCGTGAGGTCAAGGCCAATCCCGAGTCCACCCTGCTGCTCGGTGCGTCCGGTGCGTTCACCTTCGTCCTGTCCGCGCTCAAGATTCCGTCGGTGACGGGCAGTTGCTCGCACCCGACCGGTACGGGGCTGGGCGCGATCCTGTTCCGGCCGCCGGTGATGGCGGTCCTGGGCACGATCACCCTGCTGTTCCAGGCGCTGCTGCTCGCCCACGGCGGGCTCACCACGCTCGGCGCCAACGTCTTCTCGATGGCGATCGTCGGCCCGTGGGCCGGTTTCGGTACGTACTGGCTGCTGCGCCGCTTCGACGTGCCGCTCATGGTGAGTGTGTTCTTCGGTGCGTTCGTCGCCGACCTGTCGACGTACTGCGTGACCAGCGTGCAGCTCGCGCTGGCCTTCCCGGACCCGGGCAGCGGTGTGCTCGGGGCGCTGGCGAAGTTCGGCGGGATCTTCGCCGTCACGCAGCTTCCGCTCGCGGTCAGCGAGGGTCTGCTGACGGTGCTCGTGATGCGCCTGCTCACGCAGTCCAGCAAGGGCGACCTGACCCGGCTCGGGGTCCTGCTCCCGTCCCGGAAGAAGAACGAGAACGCGGAGGCGAGCGCCTGATGAGCCGGAACGCGAAGATCAACACGCTGCTGCTGCTCGTCGTCGCGGCGCTGGCGGTGCTCCCGCTGGTGCTGGGACTCGGCGACCACAAGGAGGAGCCGTTCGCCGGGGCCGACGCCGAGGCCGAGACGGCGATCACGGAGATCGCTCCCGACTACGAGCCCTGGTTCAGCCCGCTCTACGAGCCGGCCTCCGGAGAGATCGAGTCGGCGCTCTTCGCCCTGCAGGCCGCGCTCGGCGCGGGTGTCCTCGCCTACTACTTCGGCCTGCGCAAGGGCCGTAGGCAGGGTGAGGTCCGGGCCGGGGAGAAGACGCCGGTGGCAGCGTCCGGCAACGAGTAGCCCGGTGCTGCCGATCGACGCGGCGGCGCACAGCAGTCGCTGGCGCCGCCGTCACCCGTGCGAGAAAGCGGTGCTCGGATTCGGTCTGACGGTCTGCGCGGTGTGTCTGCCGCCGTGGCCGGGTGCCGTTCTGGTCGCGGCCGCCACCCTGACCGTCCTGCTCGGGCCGGCGGGGGTGCCGGGGCGCCAGTTGTGGCGCGCGTTCCGCATCCCGCTGGGCTTCTGTGTGACGGGGGCGATCCCGCTGCTCTTCGAGGTGGGCGGTGACCGCGGGCTCGTCGTGTTCGCGCACAACGGTCCTGTCCACGCGGGTGAGCTGCTGCTGAGGACCTCGTCCGCGTCCCTGGGCGTACTGCTGTTCGCCCTCACCACGCCCGTCTCCGACGTGCTGCCGCGGCTCGTACGGGCCGGGGTGCCGGCGCCTGTGGTGGACGTGGCCCTGGTGATGTACCGGATCAGCTTTCTGCTTCTGGATGCGATATCCAAAATCCGACAGGCGCAGGCGGCCCGGTTGGGGCTGACCACGCGGGCGGCGACCTGGCGCTCACTCGCCGGGCTCGGCGCGACGGCGTTCGTACGCGCCTTCGACCGGGCGCAGCGCCTGCAGACGGGCCTCGCCGGCCGGGGTTACGACGGGACGCTGCGGGTCCTGGTGCCCGAGGCCGCGGTCTCGGGCCGGTTCCTCGCCTCGACGGCCGGCCTGCTCACCGGTCTCGTCGCCCTCACTCTCGTACTGGAAAGGTCCCTGCCGTGAGTCCTGCGCCACCTGTCGTGGAACTGGTGAAGGCCACGTTCGCCTACGAGGACGGGCCGGTCGTCCTCGACGGCATCGACTTCGCCGTGCCGGAAGGCCGGGCGATGGCCCTGCTCGGCCGTAACGGCGGCGGCAAGACGACGATGCTGCGGCTGCTGAGCGGCGGCCTGCGCTGCGGCAGCGGCGCGCTCCGGCTGGACGGCGAGGACGTGTCGTACGACCGGAAGGGGCTGACCCGGCTGCGCACCACCGTGCAGCTGGTCGTCCAGGATCCGGACGACCAGCTCTTCGCCGCGTCGGTCGGACAGGACGTGTCGTTCGGGCCCATGAATCTGGGGCTTCCGGAGGAGGAGGTACGGCTCCGGGTGCGCGAGGCGCTGGAGGCGCTGGACATCGTCGCGCTGGAGGACCGGCCGACGCACCTGCTCTCCTACGGCCAGCGGAAGCGGGCCGCGATCGCGGGCGCCGTGGCGATGCGCCCCCGGGTCCTCATCATGGACGAGCCGACGGCCGGGCTCGATCCGCACGGGCAGGAGCGACTGCTTGAGGTGCTCGGCCGGCTGCGGGATTCGGGTACGACGGTGGTCATGGCGACCCACGACGTCGACCTGGCGCTGCGCTGGGCCGACGAGGCGGCCGTCCTGTCGCCGCAGGGTCTGCGGACCGGCCCGATCGAGGAGCTGCTCGCGGACGACGCGCTGCTCGCCGCGGCCCGGCTGCGACGCCCGTGGGGCATGGCCGTGACCCGGCTGCTTCGCGCGCAGGGCCTGCTCGGCCCGGACGGTGAGGGCCCGCGCACGGCGGAGGACCTGGACAGCTGGGTACCGACGACCTGAGGCGCCCACCCCCGCGCCTCCCCCGCACCACCTCCACCCCACCTGAGGCCCCCGGCGGAACCCCGCCCGGGGGTCTTGTCGTGTCGCCACGTCGCGCAGATCACGCCCCCACCGTTATGCAACTTGTTGCACAAGCGGCCTCGGCTCGTCTACAACAGTCCTGACGACACTGCGCGAGGAGGCGCCCCCTCATGACCTCGACCCCGTACCCGCACCTGCTGAGCCCGCTCGACCTCGGCTTCACCACCCTGCCCAACCGGGTGCTCATGGGTTCCATGCACGTCGGCCTCGAAGAGACCGAGAACGGCTTCGAGCGCATGGCCGCCTTCTACGCCGAGCGCGCCCGCGGCGGTGTCGGACTCATCGTGACCGGCGGCATCGCGCCCAACGAGGCGGGCCGTCCCTGGGACGGCGGCGCCAAGCTGACCACCGAGGAGGAGGTCGCCGAGCACCGGCTCATCACCGACGCCGTGCACGGCGAGGGCGGGCGGATCGCGATGCAGATCCTGCATTTCGGCCGGTACGCCTACCACCCGGCCCTCGTCGCCCCCAGTGCGATCCAGGCGCCGATCAGCCCCTTCGTACCCAACGAGCTCTCCGACGCCGAGGTCGAGCAGACCGTCGAGGACTACGCCCGCTGCGCCGAGCTCGCCAAGGCCGCCGGGTACGACGGCGTCGAGGTCATGGGCTCCGAGGGCTACCTCATCAACGAGTTCATCGCGGCCGCCACCAACCACCGCACCGACCGCTGGGGCGGCAGCTACGAGAACCGGGTCCGCTTCCCCCTGGAGATCGTCCGCCGGATCCGCGAGCGGGTGGGCGAGGACTTCATCGTCGTCTACCGCCTCTCGATGCTGGACCTCGTCCCGGGCGGTTCGACGCTGGAGGAGGTCGTCTCCCTCGCCAAGGAGATCGAGGCCGCCGGCGCGACGATCATCAACACCGGCATCGGCTGGCACGAGGCGCGTATCCCCACGATCGCGACCTCGGTCCCGCGCGGCGCGTACACCTGGGTCACCAAGAAGCTGATGGGCGCGGTGGGCATCCCGCTCGTCACCAGCAACCGCATCAACACCCCCGAGGTCGCCGAGGAGATCCTCGCCGAGGGACGCGCCGACATCGTCTCCATGGCCCGGCCCTTCCTCGCCGACCCCGACTTCGTGGCCAAGGCCGCCGCGGACCGCGCCGACACCATCAACACCTGCATCGGCTGCAACCAGGCCTGCCTCGACCACACCTTCAGCCTGAAGATCACCTCCTGCCTGGTGAACCCGCGCGCCTGCCACGAGACCGAGCTGGTCCTCTCCCCCACCCGGCTCACCAAGCGCATCGCCGTCGTCGGCGCGGGCCCGGCCGGGCTCGCCTTCTCCGTCTCCGCCGCCGAACGCGGCCACTCCGTCACCCTGTTCGACGCCGCCGGAGAGATCGGCGGCCAGCTGAACATCGCCAAGCGGGTGCCGGGCAAGGAGGAGTTCGACGAGACGCTGCGCTACTTCCGTACCCAGCTCGACGAGCGCGGGGTCGAGGTCCGGCTGAACACCCCGGTCGCGGCCGGGGACCTGGACGGTTACGACGAGGTCGTCGTCGCCACCGGAGTCACCCCGCGCACCCCGGAGATCGAGGGCGTCGACCACCCGAGCGTCGTCAGCTACCTGGACGTCCTGCGCGACGGCGCACCGGTCGGCGAGCGCGTCGCGATCCTCGGCGCGGGCGGCATCGGCTTCGACGTCGCCGAGTTCCTCACCGACGGCGGCGAGGGCGCGAGCCAGGACCCCGAGACGTACTTCAAGCAGTGGGGTGTCGACACCTCGTACGAGACCCGCGGCGGGCTGCGCGCCCCCGAGCGCCCCCGGCCCCCGCGTCAGGTGCACCTGCTCCAGCGCAAGACGACCAAGGTCGGCGCGGGCCTCGGCAAGACCACCGGCTGGATCCACCGCGCCGAGATGAAGCACCGCGGCGTCACCATGGTCGCGGGCGCCACGTACGAGCGGATCGACGACGACGGCCTGCACATCACGATCGGCGGCGAGCCGCAGACGGTCGCCGTCGACACCGTCGTCCTCTGCACGGGCCAGGAGCCGCGCCGCGGTCTGTACGAGGAGCTGATCGCGGCGGGCCGCACGGCGCACCTCATCGGCGGCGCCGACGTGGCCGCGGAGCTGGACGCCAAGCGCGCCATCTACCAGGGCACGCGGCTGGCGGCCACCCTGTGATCGTCCCGGTGCGCCGAACCTAGGATGCGTGCATGTCCCTCCCGCACGCGATCCTCACGGCGCTGCTCGAGAAGCCGTCCTCCGGCCTTGAGCTGACGCGGCGCTTCGACCGGTCGATCGGCTACTTCTGGTCGTCCACGCACCAGCAGATCTATCGCGAGCTGGGCAAGCTGGAGCAGGCGGGGCAGATCCGCGCCCTGCCCGCTCCGGTACCGGCGCGCGGCCAGAAGAAGGAGTACGAGGTGCTGCCCGCGGGCCGCGCCGAGCTGGCCGACTGGGTCGGGCGGACCGAGGATCCCAAGCCGATGCGCTCCGCCCTCCTGCTGCGGATGCGGGCCGCGGCGGTCGTCGGCGCGCCCGGGATGCGGGACGAGTTGCGTCGCCATCTCGACCTGCACCAGCAGCAGTTGGAGGAGTACCTCGCGATCGAGGTACGGGACTTCCCGCCGGCGCGCCGGGAGAGCGAGCCGGACCGGTTGCGCCATCTCGTCCTGCGGGGCGGGATCGACCTGGAGCGCTTCTGGGTGGAGTGGCTGAGCCACGCGCTCGCCGAGCTGGAGGGATAGCCCGGCGGCCGGGGCGCGCGACGCGGGACCTGGTCACGGCGGGAGGGCTACTCCCCCGCGGCGGCCTTCCGCCAGGCCGCGTCGCGCAGCAGGCGCAGGCCGTTGAGCCCCACCAGAACGGTCGAGCCCTCGTGGCCCGCCACGCCCAGCGGCAGCGGAAGGTAGCCCGCGAGGTCCCAGATCGCCAGGGCCCCGATGCAGGTGCCCGCGATCACCAGGTTCTGGATCACGAGGCGGCGGGCGCGGCGCGAGAGGGCCACGACCGCGGGGACCGTGGCCAGTTCGTCGCGTACGACGACGGCGTCGGCGGTCTCCAGGGCCAGATCGGAGCCTGCCCGGCCCATCGCGATGCCGCTGTGGGCGGCGGCCAGGGCGGGGGCGTCGTTGACGCCGTCACCGACCACCAGGACCCGGGAGCCGGCCCGTTCCCACTCCCGTACCGCCGCGACCTTGTCCTGGGGCAGGAGCCCGGCCCGTACGTCGGTGATGCCGGTCCGCTCCGCGATCCGGCCGGCCGCGCCCGCGTTGTCGCCGGTCAGCAGGGTGGGTGTGGTGCCGGTGAGGCGGGCCAGGGCTGCGACCGCTTCGGGGGCGCCGTCCCGGAGCCGGTCGGTGAGCGTGAGGACGGCGACGCGGTCGCCGTCGACGACGACTTCGACGGCGGTGTCGTCGTGCCCGCCATCGGCCCGGCGCACGCGCACCTCGCGGCCGTCGACCGTCGCCCGTACGCCCTCGCCCGGCACCGAGGTGAAGTCGCGAGCCTCGGCGACGCGCAGTCCGCGGTCCCGCGCGGCGGCCACCACGGCACGGGCGAGCGGGTGTTCGCTGGGGAGTTCGGCCGCGGCGGCGAGGGCGAGCGCCTCCGGGTCGCCCTCGACGGCGGTGACGCGCGGCGCGCCCTCGGTGAGGGTGCCGGTCTTGTCGAGCGCGACCCGGTCGACCGTGCCCAGGCGTTCCATCACCACGGCGGATTTGACGAGCACGCCGTGGCGGCCGGCGGTGGCGATCGCGGAGAGCAGCGGCGGCATGGTGGCGAGGACGACCGCGCAGGGCGAGGCCACGATCATGAAGGTCATGGCGCGGAGCAGCACACTGGCGAAGTCGCCGCCGAGGGCGAGGGGGACGGCGAAGAGCGCGAGGGTGGCGACGACCACGCCGACCGAGTAGCGCTGTTCGATCTTCTCGATGAAGAGCTGGGTGGGCGCCTTGGTGGCACTGGCCTCCTCGACGAGCGCGACGATCCGGGCGATGACGGAGCCGGCCGCGTCCTTGTCCACCCGTACGCGCAGGGCGCCCGTTCCGTTGAGGGTCCCTGCGTAGACCTCGGCGCCGGGCGTCTTGGCCGTGGGCAGCGACTCCCCGGTGATGGTGGCCTGGTCGACGTCGCTCGCGCCGTCGAGCACGGTCCCGTCGGCGGGCAGCCGCTCCCCCGGCCGTACGAGAACGGTGTCGCCGATCCTCAGGTCGGTGACGTCCACCGACTCCTCGGCGCCGGCACTCGTGAGGCGTACCGCTCGCGCGGGGGCGAGGTCGAGGAGTCCGCGCACGGAGTCGGCGGTGCGGCGGGTGGCGAGCGCCTCCAGAGCGCCGGAGACGGCGAAGATGACGATGAGCAGACCGCCGTCGAGGTACTGGCCGATGGCGGCGGCGCCTACGGCCGCGACCACCATGAGGAGGTCGACGTCGAGGGACTTCTCGCGCAGCGCCTTGAGGCCCTCCCAGCCGGGTTCCCAGCCGCCGGCGACGTAGCAGACCGCGTAGAGGGGGCCCCAGGCCCAGGCGGGGGCGCCGGCCAGGTCCAGCGGCAGGGCGAGCAGGAAGGCGACGGCGGACAGGGCCGCCCAGCGGACCTCAGGCAGGTCGGACACGCGGGTGCGGCGGGAGAGCGGGGCCTTGTCCGCGAGGGCCGCGGTCCGGGCGTCGAGCACCGGGGAAGCCATGGGTGGACACCTCTTCGATCGGGGACGGCGGTGCGCCATGGAGGGCGGGGCGACACCACCATAGCGGAATACATGAAGAGGTCTTCATTCATAAGTTTATCGACGCGGTTACGATGAGCGCATGGGACACGGAGCGAACGGCGGGACGACCCCGGCAACCCACCTGGACGCGGAGTCCGCGGCCACGATCGCCGCCACGCTCCAGGCCCTCGCGACGCCCTCCCGGCTGATGATCCTCACCAAGCTGCGCCAGGGGCCGTGCGGAGTGACCGAACTGGCCTCCGCCGTCGAGATGGAGCAGTCCGCCGTCTCCCACCAGCTGCGCCTGCTGCGCGCGCTGGGCCTGGTGACCGGGGTGCGGCAGGGCCGCCGGATCGAGTACAGCCTCTACGACAACCACGTCGCCCAACTCCTCGACGAGGCCGTCTACCACATCGAGCACCTCCGTCTCGGCACCCGCGACGTGCCCGGGGAGACGGTGGATACTGGGACCTCGTAGACCGACCTCATTACGGGGAAAGGGCGGGGATGACGGACGAGTTGGACCACCGCGGGACACGTCACGCGGTGGTCGTCGGGGGAAGTCTCGCGGGCCTGCTGGCGGCGCGCGTACTCAGCGAACACGCCGAGAGGGTCACGGTCGTCGAGCGCGACCGCTTCCCGGAAGGACCGGACGCCCGGCCGGGCGTACCGCAGTCCCGGCACGTACACGTACTGCTCGACGCCGGACAGCAGGCGCTCGACGAACTGCTCCCCGGATTCACGGGAGAACTCCGCGAACTCGGCGCTCCCCGCGTGGGGATGCCCGAGGACATGGTCCAGTGGCAGAACGGGCGTTGGTTCAGCCGCCTTCCGGCCACCACACACCTCTACACCGGGCCACGGGCCCAGTTGGAGTGGCTGGTGCGCCGTCGGGTCCTCGCCGATCCCCGGATCGAGACGGTGCAGGGCACCGAGACCGTCGGGCTGATCGGTGACGCCTCGCGGGTGCGCGGCGTCCTGCTGCGCGAGCGCGGATCGGGGAACCCGAGGGAGAGCCGCACCCTGAAGGCCGATCTGGTGGTCGACGCCTCGGGCCGTGGCACGCACGCCCCGGACTGGCTCGCCGCGATCGGCGCGGAGGCCCCGCACGAGGAGACGATCGACACGGGCCTGTCGTACGCGACCCGGATGTACCGCGCCGGCGCGGACCCGGACATGGACGCGCTCGGCTTCAACGTCGTCCCCAACCCCGAGCAGGTGTACGGCGGCGTGGTGCTGCCCATCGGGGACGGGCGCCATCTGGTCACCCTGTCCGGGCTCCGGGACGACCGGCCGCCGACCGACGACGACGGGTTCGAGGCGTTCGCGGCGAAGCTCCCTCACCCCGTCCTGAGCGAGTGGCTGGCGAAGGCCACGCCGGAGTCCCCGGTCCACGGCTTCCGGCAGACCGCCAACATCCGCCGCCGGTACGACCGTCCGGGCCGGCGGCCCGCCGGGTTCCTCGCCACCGGCGACGCGCTGTGCGCCTTCAACCCGATCTACGGACAGGGCATGACCGTCGCCGCCCTGAACGCGGTCGCCCTGCGCAAGGCCCTGTCCGACCCCCGGAACACGCCGACCACGCGGACCGTGCAGAAGTCGCTGCTCGACTCCTCGAAGCAGGCCTGGGACATCTCCGCGGGCGCGGACAAGAACATGCCGGGCGCCACGGGCAACGCGATCACCGCGCGGGCGGTGGACAAGCCGGTGGGCTGGTATTTGGGCCGGCTGCAGCAGCGGTACGGCGGCGATCCGGTGGTGGGCGCCGCGTTCCGCTCGGTGCTGACTCTGACCGCCCCGATGACCACGCTCTTCGCCCCGGCGGTGGCCCGCGCCGTGCTCTTCGGCCCGGTGCCACGGACACCCACGGAGCCGCCGCTGCGGCGCGCGGGGTAGGCGACGTTCGGCGGGCCGGACGGCGGCGCGAGGTAGGCGGTGGCGCGGGCGGGCGTCAGACGCCCGGTGCCGCCGTGATGACGCCGGCGGCGATCGCCGCGCTCAGGGCCGTGTGGTCGTCGGCGTTCTGGTTCACGTAACGCATCGCGAAGTCGGCGACGGCACGGTCGAAGACGTCCGAGGAGCCGAGGTACGCGGCGATCGCGATGCGGTCGCCGGAGCGGGCGTGGGCGCGGGCCAGAGCGCGGCCGCAGAGACCGGCGTACGCGCGGAGCGTGGCCGGGGACATCGTCTCCACCTCGGCCGAGCCCTTCATGTCGCGCAGCTGCCGCCAGTAGAAGTGGCGCTTCTCGGGGCCGGTCATCCAGCCGAGGAAGATGTCGCTGGCGGCCTGCATGAGCCGCTGCCCGTGCACGACCCGCTCGCCCTGGTGCGTGTACGGGCTCGGCGGCAGGTACGGCTCCAGGACCGAGCGGCCGGCCTCCTTGATCTGGAGCATCAACGGGTCACCGTCGTCCCGTCCTTCCAGCAGCAGGATGAAGCAGCGCGTGCCGACACTGCCGACTCCGACGACCTTGCGGGCGGCGTCGACGTAGTGGAAGCGGTCCAGGAGCACACGGCGTTCCGCGGAGAGCGAGCTTCGGTAGTCGCTGAAGATCTTGCCGAGGTTGACCCGGTCGATGTCGGCGGCCCGTTCGAGCAGGGGCGGGTCGTCGACGATGTGCCGGGCGCCGGTCTCGTCCACGGCGGTGAGCTTGCCGAAGGCCTGGAGGCTGGTGCGGCGGCGGGCGTGGGCGAGGCGGTCCTCGAACCTGGCGCGCCGGTCGGCGCGGACCAGCGGCGCCAGGTCGTCGGCGTCGATCCGCTCGTACCAGACGGTGAGCTCACGGAGGCCCGAGAGGCGGCGCATGGCGGTGCGGTACGCCTCGACGGCGACCAGGGCGGCCCGGTGGGCCTTGGCCTTCGTGGTGCCGTTCTGGAGGGCGGCGACGGCCACGCTGGCGGCGAGCCGCTTGACGTCCCACTCGAAGGGGCCCGGCAGCGTCTCGTCGAAATCGTTGACGTCGAAGAGAAGCGCCCGTTCGGGTGAGGCGTAGACGCCGAAGTTGAGCAGGTGGGCGTCGCCGCAGAGCTGCACGGTGAGGCCCGTGTGCCGTTGCGCGGAGAGGTCGGCGGCCATGACGGCGGCGGCTCCGCGCAGGAACGCGAACGGTGAGACGACCATCCTGCCGTACCGGATCGGGACCAGCTCGGGCACCCGGTCCACCGACTGCCGTTGCAGGACGGTCAGCGGGTCGGGGCGCTGCGAGGAGGGTATCCAGCGGCCGTGCGAGGACCGCGGCACGATCTTGCGGGCCTTCTTGCCCAGTTCGGCCCGCGCTGCCGGTGATGTCATCCGGCCTCACCCGCCTCTTTCGCAGCTGCATGCGGTTGAGACTCATTACAAGGTCAGACCGGTCTGCGCGCACCCCGGGGCGGTCCCGGATTCAGCCACTCCCGTCGCCACCTCTTCCTTAATGGTTTAGACCAATGATAGGAATTGATCACCCCGGCGAATCAGACTGTCACGCTGAGCAAAGAGAGGGGTTGGAACATGGCTGAGCCCGAACCCGAGCAGGATGCTGCGGTCCCGCTCTATCTGAAGGTCGCCGCCGCCCTGCGTGGCGACCTCGCCGAGCGGCGCATCGATCCCGGCAGCCGGCTCCCGTCCGAGCGCTGCCTCGCGCACCGCTACCACGTCAACCGGCAGACCGTACGCAGCGCACTCCAGCTGCTGCGCGAGGAACGACTCGTCGTGACCGACCGACGCGGCACCTTCGCGGCGGGTACCGGACACGAGCCGCGCGAACCGGTCCTGACGGTCCGTCGGCAGACGTTCCCCGGTGGCGCGGAGGCCGCGGGCGCGCTCGTGCGCTCCGCGCTCACCTGGGAGGCGCCGCCGGCCGGACTGGTGGGGCGGCTGGGGCTCGTACCCGGCGAGCCGACACTCGTCCACCGGCATGTCGTCCTGTCCCCCGGCGGGAACCCGATGCAGCGTTCGGTGTCCTGGTTCTCCCGGGCCGCGCTGAACGAGATCCCGCAACTCGCGAGGTACCGGCGGACCAGAGGCTCCGCCCTCCAGCCGGACCTGCGGCTGCTCTACCACTGGATGCACCAGGCCGGGCTCCGGCTCACCCGGCGTGAGTCGATCGGCGTGCCGCCGGCCGCCCCGGCGGGGGTCGGAAGGGGCGCGCCCCGGCTGGTCGTCCACCGGACGGTGTGCGACCAGCACGGGCACGCGCTGGAGATCACGGACATCGACTGCGCGGCCCAGGGGGTCTCCTGGACCTACGAGTTCAGCGGCTGAGGCGCGGGATCGGATCCAATATCCTGGATCCGGCATCCGATGTCCGGTATCCAATATCTGGTATCCAAGATCCGTGATCCGGTATCCAGGATCCGCTACACGATCCCCTCCGCTATCTCCGCCTCCTCGCGGGCCGATCCGTATGCCGACGGAGTGCCGTACGAGCGCCGGGCCACGTACCACCACACGCTCGACAGCACGAGAACGACGGCTAGTGCGATGACCGCGTAGTTCATGGAGTCGATCGTCACCGGCGACTTCTGCGGCAGGCAGAAGAGCACGGTGACGATGCCGACCCAGATCACCGCGGTCCAGCCGATCGGGCGGCTCCAGCGGCCCAGGTTCCAGGGGCCCGGGGTGAACCGCTTGCCCGCGCGCAGGCGAAGGTAGATCGGAATCGCGTAGGCGGGGGTGATGCCGATGACGTTGATCGCGGTGACGGCGCCGTACGCGGTGGCGGAGTACAGCGACGGCACCGCGAGGAGCGCGGCGACACCCACCGCGAGCCAGACCGCCGGAACCGGGGTCTGCGTACGGCTGCTGACCTTGCGCCAGAGCGCGGACCCCGGAAGGGCGTTGTCGCGGCTGAAGGCGAAGACCATGCGGCTGGCGGCCGCCACCTCGGCGTTGCCGCAGAAGAGCTGGGCCACGATCACGACGAGCAGCAGCGCGGTGGCGCCCCCCGAGCCGAGCGCGTCGAGGAGGATCTGCGCCGGCGGGACGCCCGTGGCGCTGTTCTGCGTGCCCGCGTAGTCCTGGATCGCGAAGGTCAGACCGGCGAGCAGGGCGAACCCGGCGAGCCATGAGACCCAGATGGCGCGCACGATGCCCTTGGCGGCGCTGACCGAGGCGTTGGAGGTCTCCTCCGAGAGGTGGGCGGAGGCGTCGTAGCCCGAGAAGGTGTACTGGGCGAGCAGCAGACCGACGGCGGCGACGTAGAAGGGGTTGGCCCAGCCGGTGTCGTTGACGAACTCGGTGAAGACGAACTCGGCGGACTGGTGGCGGTCGGGGATGAACGCGAGGGCGCCGACGATCACGGCCACACCTGTGAGGTGCCACCACACGCTGATGGAGTTCAGGACGCTGACCAGCCGTACGCCGAAGAGGTTGAGCACGGCGTGCAGCAGCAGGATCGCGAGGAAGATCAGGAAGGTGGAGCCGGCGGTGGGCACGATGCCCCACTGGAGGTTGAGGAAGGCTCCGGTGAACAGGGCGGCGCCGTAGTCGATGCCGGCGATGGCACCGAGGAGACCAAGGAGGTTCAGCCAGCCGGTGTACCAGCCCCAGCGGCGGCCGCCCAGCCGGTCGGCCATGTAGTACAGCGCGCCGGAGGTCGGATAGGCGCTGGTGACCTCGGCGAGCGCGAGACCGACACAGAGCACGAACAGGCCGACGCCCGCCCAGCCCCACATCATCACGGCGGGTCCGCCGGTGCCGAGGCCGAAACCGTAGAGCGTCATGCAGCCGGAGAGGATGGAGATGACGGAGAAGCTGATGGCGAAGTTGCCGAAGCCGCCCATCCGGCGGGCGAGGACGGGCTGGTAGCCGAGCTCTCTCAGCCGCGCCTCGTCGTCCTGGCCTCCGGTGGGGGGCTTGCGTATCTCGTCGGGGACGGTGCGGGACATGCCGGTACCTCCGAGGTAGGGGGTGAGCGGGGGCTGTGGGGGCCTGCGGGACGCGGGGACGGGGCGCGTCGGGGGTCAGGGGTCGAGACAACGGGCGCGGGCGCGTACGAAGAAGTCCGCGGCGAGCTCCCGGTCGTCGGGGCGGGCGGTGCGGTAGGCCCACGGGAGCGCCGTGTAGTACGGCCCGAGTGCTTCGAAGACGCGGGCGGCTTCCGTGAAGTCCTGGGCGCCGAAGAGGGCGTGGGCGAGGTGGTTGAGGTCGAGGAGGGAGGCCTCGGCGGTCGCGCAGAAGAGGAACCAGTCGTGCAGGGCGCGCTGGGCGTCGCGCAGGGCGTCCTCTGCGACCCAGTGCAGGTCGAGGGCGTGCTCGTGACCGCGGTCCCGCCGGTAGCGTTCGACCCGCACGTACAGCGGCAGTGCGTGCACCGCGGAGCCGATCGGGGCCGAGACGGACGCCCACTGGGCGTAGTTGACGGCCTCGGAGAGCGAGCCCGAGCTGCGGGTGTAGAAGAACTGCAGCATCCGGTGGTGGGCCTCGCGGTTCTGCGGGTCGCGTCTCTCGGCCTCGGCCAGGAGCCCCCAGGGGCCGGAGGGGAGGAGGGGCGCGGGCGGCGGAAGCCGGTGTTCCGCCATCCGCTGCCGGTCGTCGAGGGCGGCGAGGGCGAGGAGGCAGATCCAGGGGACAGGATCGGCGGGTGCCTGTTCGGCGGCGTCGCGGCACGCGGTCCAGGCGTCCTGCCACAGTTCGCGGGTGCGGGGGTGGCCGCCGCGGTGGGCACGTACGGCCCGTTCGACGGCGACCCGGGCGTGCATCACCATCGCGGAGACGCTGTCCGGCTGCTCGGTCCGCCAGGTCTGGACGACGTCGCCGCCCGCCGCGACGGCGCCGAGCACCTGGGTGCGCCGTGTCCAGTCGGCCCAGCCGGATGTCTCGTCGAGTAATCGGGCCGTGGACACCCAACGGCCGGTCCGCAGGTCCTGCACGGCGTGGCGCAGGGCGTGGTCGTGGCCCGCCGGGTGGTAGACGGGCCGGAAGCCGTGTCCGGCCATCACGGAGTGGGGCGTGCGGTGGGTGACATGGGTCCTCGGTGGGTGAAGGGGGTGGTCAGTCCCCCGATGGGCATCCCGGCCGTTGATCGGCGATCACTATAGAGTCCGTTGGACGATCGGGATCCACTTTCGAATCCGACCGTAACTATCCGGCCACGGACCGAATATGAGCATCTGTCATCTCTTCAAGCGGAGCCGACGGATACGGCGCGACCCGCTTGACGGGAGGGGGCGCGTGCACCAGTGTTTCCGGTTCCGCGATCAAGGCCGCTGACTCTTCGAGGACGGAGTACGTAATGACGGGCCCGGTACTCGCCGTCGACCAGGGAACGTCGGGGACCAAGGCGCTCGTCGTCTGCCCCGAGCGCGGCGTCATCGGGACCGGGTCGGCGCCCGTACGGCCCCGCCACCTGCCCGGTGGGCTCGTCGAGGTCGATCCGGCGGAGCTGTACGACTCCGTCGTCGCCGCCGGCCGCGCCGCGCTCGCCGAGGCGGACACCCCGGTGGCGGCCGTGGGCCTGGCCAACCAGGGGGAGACTGTCCTCGCCTGGGACCCGACGACGGGCACGCCGCTCACCGACGCGCTCGTCTGGCAGGACCGGAGAGCCGCGGAGCTCTGCTCCGAACTCTCCTCCCATGAGGACGAGTTGAGGCAGCGGACGGGGCTGCCGCTCGATCCCTACTTCGCCGCTCCCAAGATGGCCTGGATCCGCCGCCATCTCACGGGAGCGGGCGTGGTCACCACGAGCGACGCCTGGCTGGTGCACCGCCTCACGGGAGAGTTCGTCACCGATGCGGCGACGGCGGGCCGGACGGGGCTGCTCGATCTGGACACGGTGTCCTGGTCCGCCCCCGCCCTGGACGTCTTCGGTCTGGGCGGCGAACAACTCCCCCGCGTGGTCGACGCGGACACCCGTGTGGGCACCACGACGGCGTTCGGCCCGGCGATCCCGCTGACCGGGCTCCTCGTGGACCAGCAGGCGGCTCTCCTCGCGCAGAGCGGCACCTCCCCCGGCGCGGCCAAGTGCACCTACGGAACAGGTGCGTTCCTGCTCGCGCAGACCGGGACGACACCGCGCCGGGGCGACTCCGGGCTCGTGAGCTGCGTGGCCTGGCGGCTCTCCGGCAGGACGAGTTACTGCCTGGACGGCCAGGTGTACACGGCCGCTTCCGCCGTGCGCTGGCTCACCGACCTCGGGGTGATCCCGGGCGCCGGAGAGCTCGACGCGGTCGGCCGGACGGTGCCGGACACCGGCGGGGTCACGTTCGTCCCGGCCCTCGCGGGCCTCGCCGCGCCCTGGTGGCGCGGCGACGTCCGCGGATCCCTGCACGGCCTGGGCCTGGACACGACCGGCGGACACCTGGTCCGGGCGCTCTGCGAGGGAATCGCCGCGCAGGTCGTGGAGCTGGTCTCCGCCGCCGCTTCCGACCTCGGCCGGCCGCTCACCTCCCTGCGTGTGGACGGCGGGCTCACCCGTTCCGCGCTGCTGATGCAGACCCAGGCCGATCTGCTCCAACTTCCCGTCGAGGTCTCGGCGTTGCCCGATGCGACGGCGCTCGGGGTAGGCGCGGTGGCCCGGCTCGGCCTCGACCCCGGCCTCGCCGTCCACGAGGCCGTGCCGGAGTGGAAGCCGTCGGCGGTCTACGAGCCCGCCGCGACCGGCGCCGAGGCGGCCGAGCGCCTGGAACGGTTCCGTACCGCCGTGACGGCGCTCCTCGGCGACGCCGACGCCTCGTCGCCCGTATGACGGCCGACCGGCGGCCCGGGACCGTCACCCGCGCGGGGGCGCTGCCGGACACCTCTGTGCCCGGTGCGGAGTACGACGTCGTCGTGGTCGGCGCCGGGGTCGTCGGCTGCGCCGTCGCCCGCGAGCTGGCCCGCCGGCCGCTGCGGGTCGCCCTGGTCGAGGCGTCCGGTGACGTCGGGGACGGCACCTCCAAGGCCAACACCGCGATTCTGCACACGGGTTTCGACGCGGTGCCCGGCTCGCTGGAAGCGCGGCTGGTACGCGAGGGCCGGCGGCTGCTCGCCGACTACGCGCGGCAGACGGGCATCCCCGTCGAGCCGCTCGGCGCGCTGCTCGTCGCCTGGGACGAGGAACAGCTGGCCGCGCTCCCCCGCCTCGCGGACAAGGCCGTACGCAACGGCCATCGCACCACCCGGATCATCGGCGCCGAGGAACTGCGGCGCCGGGAGCCCCACCTGGGGCCGGGCGCGCTCGGGGCGCTGGAGGTGCCGGGCGAGTCGATCATCTGTCCGTGGACGACGACGCTCGCGTACGCCACCCAGGCCGTACGATCCGGAGCCGACCTCCACCTCAACTGCCGGGCGGAGAAGGCCGATCCAGGGCTCACGGCGAGCGCACCTCATCGGCTGGTGACGCCGCGCGGAGTGCTGCGTGCCCGCTACGTCGTCAACGCCTGCGGGCTCTACGCGGACCGCTTCGACGCACTGTTCGGCCGACAGGACTTCACGGTGACGCCGAGACGCGGCCAGTTGATCGTCTTCGACTCGTTCGCCCGCCCGCTCGTCCGGCACATCCTCCTGCCCGTGCCCGGAGCGCTCGGCAAGGGAGTGCTGGTGGCGCCGACGGTGTACGGGAAGGTGCTGCTCGGCCCGACGGCGGAGAACCTCGACGACCGCACGGCCACCGGAACGACGGCGGAGGGAGTGGAGTCGCTGCGCGCCCAGGGGCGCCGCATCCTGCCCGCACTCCTCGACGAGGAGGTCACCGCGGTCTACGCGGGGCTGAGGGCGGCGACGGAGCACGACGACTACAAGTGCGCTGCTCACCCCCGCCTTCGGTACGTGACGGCGGGCGGGATCCGGTCCACCGGACTGACGGCCTCCCTGGCGATCGCGGCCCACATGGTGGAGCTGCTCGTGGAGAGCGGGCTCGCCCTCGGGCAGGAACGTCCGCTCGCACCGGTCCGGATGCCGAACCTCGGCGAGGCGTTCCCCCGCCCGTACCGGGACGCCGAACTCGTCTCCCGTGCACCGGAGTACGGGTCCGTCGTCTGCCACTGCGAACGGGTGACCCGCGGCGAGATCCGTGACGCGCTCGCCTCGACGATCCCCCCGGGGTCGCTGGACGGACTGAGGCGCAGGACCCGGGCGCGCGGCGGCCGGTGCCAGGGGTTCGCCTGCGGGGCGGCGGTCCGGTCGATGTTCGAGGAGGCGGGGGCCCCGTGGTCGGACCGGTGAACCGCGTCGTGGACGTGCTCGTGGTCGGTGCGGGCCCCGCGGGTCTCGCGGCGGCGGCACGGCTCGCCGCCACCGGTGGCGGGCGGTACCGGATCGAGGTCCTGGAGCGTGAGCCGGAAGCGGGCGGGGTGCCGCGTCACTGCGCCCACGGAGGCTTCGGCCTGGCCGACCTCCGCCGGCCCCTGGACGGGCCGGGGTACGCGCGCCGACTGGTCCGGGCGGCGCACGGGGCGGGCGCCTCGGTCCGTACGGGCGTCTCGGCCACCGGCTGGGCGGGGCCGCTCACCCTGGATGTCACGGCCCCGACCGGTCTGGAGCGGATCACCGCGCGGGCGGTGGTCCTGGCGACGGGGGCGCGCGAACGGCCGCGCAGCGCACGGCTGGTGCCCGGGACGCGGCCGGCCGGGGTACTGACCACCGGCGAGCTCCAGCAGTCCGTGGATACGTACGGGGTGCGGCGGGAGCGGCTCGGGCGGCGGGCGGTCCTGATCGGCGCCGAGCCTGTGGCCCACCACGCGGCGCGCGTGCTCCGCCGGGCCCAGGTGGACGTGGTCGCGATGGTGACCGAGCAGCCGCGCGGGCCTCGGCGGTTCGGAGACCCGGCGCCTCCGCCGCTGCTCGCGGGGGCGACCGTGACCGAGCTGCTGGGCCGGGGCCGGCTCGCGGGGATCCGGGTGCGCCACGCCGACGGGCGGTCAAGCACAATCCGCTGCGACACGGTCGTCTTCACCGGCGACTGGATCCCGGACCACGAACTGGCCCGGGCCGGCGGGGTACCGCTGGACGCCGGCACGCGCGGTCCCGCGGTCGACGGCTCCTTCCGTACCGCCTCGGCGGGGATCTTCGCGGCGGGCAACGTGCTGCGCGGCATCGAGTCGGCGGGCGCGGCCGCCGCCGAGGGGCGCGGGGCGGCCGATGCCGTACTGCGATACCTGTCGGGGGAGCACTGGCCGGTGTCCGCGGTGCCTCTGACGGCGGAGGAGCCCGTGGCGTGGGTGGCGCCGAACCGTGTCGCCGACGCGGCCGACGCGCGCTCGTTCCTGCTGCGGGTCCGCGAGCCGCTGACGCGTCCGCTCGTGGAGGTCTCCCAGGACGGCAGGCTCCTGCATCGTGGCAGGCTCCTGGGCACGGCCTGGCCGCACCGCTCGGTGCGGCTGTCCGGCGGCTGGGCGCGCGAGGTCGATCCGGCGGGCGGGCCGGTGGAGGTCCGGGCGACGGTGTGAACTGCCAGTGGCCTGGGCCACTGGCAGATGCCCCGCACCGTTGACCGCCGCGTCACCCCGCCCCATCCTCGTGGTCATGTTCATGACCGATCATTCGGGCGGAGATCCCGCCCTCTTCCGACACGGAGGTGTCATGGCCCGGCGCATGGTCAGATCCCTGCTCGCCACGCTCATGGTGGTGGTCGCCGCCCTCGCGGGCACGGTCGCCACATCCGGTACCGCCCACGCCGACGAGTGCTACACCTGGGGCCGCACCCTGTCCTCGGGCATGTCCGGTGCCGACGTGACACAGCTCCAGATACGCGTCGCCGGCTATCCCGGCTACGGCGGCGTCCTCGGCGTCGACGGCGACTACGGCCCCGCCACCAAGGCGGCCGTGACCCGCTTCCAGCAGGCGTACGGGCTCGCCGCGGACGGTGTCGCCGGTCCCGCGACCTTCGCGAAGCTGTACGCCCTGCAGGACGCGGACTGCACGCCCGTCCACTTCACCTACGCCGAGCTCAACAAGTGCAACGGCGACTTCTCCGGCGGCGCGGTCAGCGCGGCCACCGCCAAGTCCAACGCCCTGCGCGCGATGTGGAAGCTGGAGGCGCTGCGCCACGCCCTGGGCGACGTACCGATCTCGGTGAGCAGCGGCTTCCGCTCGCGTGCCTGCAACTCGGCCGTCGGAGGTGCCTCCGACAGCCGTCATCTGTACGGCGACGGCATCGACCTGACGGGCTCGCCGTCGCTGTGCACGCTGGCCAAGCAGGCCCGCAACCACGGCTTCAACGGGATCCTCGGCCCCGGCTACCCGGGCCACGGGGACCACGCCCACGTAGACACCCGCTCGGCGCGCTTCTGGTCGGCGAGCAGCTGCGGAATCTGATCCGCTCGGCGACACTGGGCGCTATGCCGGACAAGCGCAGTGCTGGGCTCCTTCTCTTCCGCGGAACGGCCGACGGCGGCTTCGAGGTGCTCATCGGCCATATGGGCGGGCCCTTCTGGTCGTCCAAGGACGTGGCGGCCTGGTCGATCCCGAAGGGCGAGTACGGCCCCGAGGAGACACCGGAGGCCGCCGCCCGCCGCGAGTTCGAGGAGGAGCTCGGCCTGCCGGCGCCGGACGGCGAACGGATCGACCTCGGCGAGGCGAGGCAGGCGAACGGAAAGACCGTCACGATCTGGGCGGTCGAGGCGGATCTCGACCCGACCCGGATCGTGCCGGGGACGTTCACCATGGAGTGGCCGCGTGGTTCGGGCGCCGAGCAGGAGTTCCCGGAGATCGACCGGGTCGGGTGGTTCGCCCCGGAGGCGGCTGCTCCGCTCCTCGTGGCGGGCCAGCGGGTCTTCCTCGAACGGCTCGCCGCATGGCGTGACGGGCGGCGCTGACCCCGATTGTCAGACCCGTACGAGAGGGTGGAGGCCGCCAACCTGTCGAGAGGGAGCCCGACATGACCACGATCACCGTCCGTGAGCGCGCAGCCGCCCAGGCGTACCTTCGTCTGCTCGAGTCCACACAGGCCGTGTTGACCGACCCGCACCTCGTGCCCTACGCGGCGGCGATGCTCACCCACCCCATGGCCGAGGCCGACGAGGCGCTGCGCGCGGCGGGGCTCTCCGGGAACGAGGCGCATCTGCTGCGCCTGGTCTCGGCCCTGCGCGCCTCCCCCGCGGGCGACCTCGGCCGGACGGGGTGAGGGACTACCGCAGGCGTACGGGGAGGGTGCGGACGCTGTTGCCGACGAAGCTCGCGTGCCGGACCAGCTCCCCCTCGGGGACGGCGAGGTCCAGGTCGGGGAAGCGGGTGAAGAGCGCTTCCAGGGCGAT
Organism: Streptomyces sp. Je 1-79; assembly: GCF_025195125.1. Taxonomy (GTDB): domain Bacteria; phylum Actinomycetota; class Actinomycetes; order Streptomycetales; family Streptomycetaceae; genus Streptomyces. Next base: position 12,305 of record NZ_JAMGSL010000016.1, on the reverse strand, counting down.
CGTCGCCTCCATGCGGGCGAGCGGCGCACCCAGGCAGTAGTGGGCGCCGTGGCCGAGGGAGAGGTGCTTGGCCGCGACACGTGTGATGTCGAAGCGCTCGGCGTCCGGGCCGTGGGCCTTCGTGTCCCGCCCGGCCGCCGAGTAGGCGGCCAGGACCGGTGTGCCCTTGGGGATGAGTGTGCCGTCGACGGTCAGGTCGCGGGTGGGGTAGCGGAACGGGAAGTAGCTGACCGGGCTGTCCCAGCGCAGGGTCTCCTCCACCACGGCCGACCAGTCGGCGCGCCCGGCGGCGAGGTGGGCGAGCTGGTCGCGGTGGGCGCACAGGGCGCGTACGGCGTTGGTGATCAGGTTCAGGGTGGTCTCGTGGCCGGCGATGATCATCAGGACCAGGGTCCCGATGAGCTCCGACTGGCTGAGCCGGTCACCGCCCTCGTCGCGGGCGGCGATCAACGCGCTGGTGAGGTCGTCGCCGGGCCGGCGGGACCGGTCGGCGACGATGGCGGTGAGGACCTCCAGGAGCTCCCGGTTGGCGGCCATGGCCTGTTCGGGGCCGATGTCGGTGGCGACGACCTGGTTGGAGAGGTGGTGCAGTCGGTCCTGGTACTCCTCGTCCACGCCGAGCAGTTCGCAGATGACGCCGAGCGGCAGCGGCAGGGCGAAGTGACGGCGGAGGTCGACCACGCCGACGCCGCCCCCGTCGACCACGGCGCCGTCGCGGGCGCCGTCGCGGGCGGGCTCGCGGGCGCTGTCGCGGGCGGCCTCGTCGAGCCGGTCCAGGAGCGCGGCGGTGAGCGTCTCGATCCGGGGCCTCAGCGCCTCGACCCGGCGGGCGGTGAAGGCCCTGCTGACGAGGGAGCGCAACCGGCGGTGGTCGGCGTCGTCGGATGTGGTCATGCCCTGGACGGTGGCGAAGGTGCGCAGGGGCCAGCCGTCGGGTATGCGGCCCTCGGCGAGCGCCGTGAAGTGCTGGGCGCCCTTGGCGACTTCGGGATGGGCGAGGAAGTCGCGCAGCGCGTCGTGACCGAGCACGGCCATGCCCTCGACCTCCCCGGGCAGCAGCACAGGGGTCACGGCTCCTTGAGCGAGGAGCCGTGCGTTGGCCGAGTGGGGGCAGCCGCCGGCGGGGTCGAGGCGGTACGGCGTGGCATTCATCGGGACACTCCTGGAGACGAGGACGGACCGAGGCAGCGCCTGAGCGGTCAGATCCTACGGCGCGGGGCGGCGGGCGTCGCGGGTGTCAACTCGCCCAGTGGCGGACGGAGTCGGGGCTCCCCTGGCGCGGCGGCCGGGGGTGACGGCCGAGGATCTCGGCGAGCCCCCGGCGCGTGGCGGCGAGGAGGACGCGGTCGCCGGCGCCCAGGACGCGGTCCGGGTCCAGCTCCCAGACGAGCCCCGCCGCGTACCTGCCGAGGGGCGCCGAACCGGTCGCGAGGGCGATGACCCGCCAGGCCCCGGGACGGAAGGTCTCGGCTACCTTCCAGCCCTCAAGGAACGGATTGCCCGCCGCCTCCACGGCCGCGAAGAGCAGCACCCGGCGCTCCACAGGGATGGCGCCCAGGATCTGGCGGCCCATCATGGCACCCGCGAAGGCGGGCGCGGCCAGGTGCGAGACGCTGCGGCTGCGGGTGAGGGCCTCGGGGTGGGCGGTACGCAGCGTGCGGTAGACGGCGGTGGCGAAGTCGTCGTCGTACAGCCGCAGCGCGACCCGTAGATCGGGCTTGACGGAGCGGGCGGAGAGCGCGGCCTCCAGGTTGGTGATGTCGATGCTCGTCAGCGCGAGCAGCGCGTGGGCCCGGTGGATCCGGGCGGCCTCCAGCACCCCCTCTTCGGTGACGTCCCCGATGACGGTGGGTACGCGCAGCCGGCGGGCCAGGGCGATGCCGCGCGCCTCGGGGTCGGACTCGACGCAGACCACGGGAATGTTCAGCCGGAGCAGTCGCGCGAGGACGCGCGTGCCGACCTTGCCGAGGCCGAGGAGCACCACGTGTCCGGAGAGTCCCCGGGGCGGGCGGCGCAGCGACGTCGCCGTGCGGAAGGTTCCGAGGGCCTCCAGGATGCCCGCCATGAGGACGGGCATCAGAAGGAGCCCGACGAATCCGGCGAGGATCTGCAGCACCTGCCGGCCGGTCGTGTCGTCGACGGCCGGGTCCCCGATGGCGAAGATGTCGAGGAGGGTGAGGTAGGCGGAGTGCAGGGGGTGTTCGCCCGTGACGAGTGAGGACGCGAGGGCGATGGCGCCGACGGCGGCGGCCACGCCCGCGAGCGACCAGCGCAGACGGCGGGAGAAGAGCGAGCCGACCGGCAGCACGGAGGCCCCGAACCGCTTGGCCGACAGCGTGGGGCCCGCGTAGGTGATCGCTTCGAGGGCGACCGTGCCCCGGCCGGGGGCCGCCGCGACGGCCTCGTCGTCGGGGAGCAGCAGCGGCCCCTGCGCGCCGCTGCGCTCCGAGCCCTCGACGCCGGCCGGGTCGTTCGTGGTCGCGGAGAGCAGGGCCAGCGTGCACAGACCGGGGTCGGCGACCTCGCCACGGGCGGCCGGGCTCCGCTCGACGGCGTGCAGGAGCAGTCCACCCGCCTGGACGACCTTGCTGGTGCCGGCGACGGCGGTGGCCGCGAGGGCGGGCGCCGCGGTGTCCGCGTCGGAGAGCACGGTCGTGGCGGCGTCCAGCTTCCCCGGGTCGAGACCGGGCTCGGCGACGGCCGCGGCCTGGTCGAGGAGCGTCTCCAGGTGCTGGCCGAGCTTGCGGTTGTAGAGCCGGATGACCAGGCGCACTCTCGGGTTGAGCCGGCGGGCGGCGAGCGCGCCCCGGATGTTCGTCTCGTCGTCGTCGTGGACGAGGGCGAGCGCGGCGGCTCGCTCCACTCCCGCGTCGAGCAGCACCGCGTCGTCGACCTCGGCCGTCTCCACCACCCGGACGGAGCGGCCCTCGTGCGCTCCCCGCTGCTCTCCCGGGGTCGTACGCGTCATGACGGCCGTCACTCTGCCGAAGAGCGAGGCGGCGCGCCCCCGGCGGCCGGAAGGCTGCTGCGGGGCGTCGCTCCGCACGGGGACGAGCAGGGTGACGCGCTCCCCGTAGACGTCGTGGAGCTCGCTGGCGAGCCGGTGGGCGAGCACGTCGTCACCGCAGACGATCATGTGGCCGACGGGGGCGGGTTGCGGCTGCCGGTCGGCCCGGGACCCGGGCGCGCCCGAGGGCGCGTTCGGGGACGCGTCCGGGGGATCGACGGCGGGCGGCCGTTCCGCGGGTTCCGGCGGAACGGGCGTGCTCTGGTACGGAAGTGAGGACACGTCACCAGCATGCCCTGTGCCTCCGACAGTCCGGCCGCCGCTCACCACGGCCGGGTACGGAGCCGGGCCGGGAGCGGGTGCGGGGCCGTACGGAGCACGTGGGCACTCTGCCTGAGAGCCCGTACGGAGCAGGTCGGCACCCTGCTCTTCAAGCCCGTAGGCAGCGCGCTGGCACCCCTGCCTGATAACCCGTCCGACAGCCGCCTGAAGGCCCGTCCGAAGGCTGTGCGAAGGCCGTGCGAAGGCCGTCCGAAAGCTGCCCGAAGGCTTGCCGAAGATCGCGTCGGCGCGTCCGCGTCCGGGCCGGCTGCCGAACGCCCCTGCCTCACCGATCTTCCCCCGACACCGCCCGTACGCCACTCTCCGTACGCCGGTCGGCGCACTCCGATCTGCGAGCGCCGCCCCTCCTTCCTACGGTGGCTGAATGATCGTCATGTCAGCCGTCCGTCATGCTGCCGCCGGTGCCGCTGCGCTGCTGCTCGTGCTGCCCGCGCCGGTGGCCACGGCATCCACCGTCTCCGAACCCACGCCCCCCACCGAACGCTTCATCGATCCCGCCCGGCTGTACCGCTCGGGCACCCAGGTCCAGCGGACGGCGAACGCGCCGGAGGCGCCGTCCGACGTCTCCGCGCTGTCCTGGGTGGTGGCGGACGCCTCCACGGGCGAGGTTCTCGCAGCGCGCAACGCACATCGGCGGCTGCCTCCGGCCAGCACGCTCAAGACGCTCTTCGCCGTGACCGCGCTCCCCCGCATGGATCAGGAGGAGCGGCACACGGTCACCGAGTCCGAGCTGGAGGGGATCGGAAGCGGCAGCAGCCTGGTCGGGGTCCAGGCCGGGTTCACGTACAAGGTGTCCGACCTGTGGAACGGTGTCTTCCTCAGCTCCGGGAACGACGCGGTCCGGGTGCTCGCGGCGATGAACGGCGGCTGGGAGTCCATGACCCGTCAGATGCAGGAGAAGGCCCGCGCGCTGGGGGCGCGCGACACCCGGGTCGTGTCCCCGGACGGGTACGACGCGCCGGGCCAGGTGTCCTCGGCCTACGACCTGGCGATCTTCGGGCGGGCCGGGCTGCAGGATCCGGCGTTCATCCGGTACTGCTCGACGCGGTACGCGGACTTCCCCTCGGGGGACTGGTCGTACGGCATCCGCAACACCAATCGGCTGCTGACCGGCCAGGACGGGGTGGGCCGCTACCCGGGGCTGATCGGAGTGAAGAACGGCTACACCAGCGGGGCCGGCAACACCCTGATCGCGGCGGCGCGGCGGGGCTCGCGGACGCTGGTGGTGTCGGTGATGAACCCCCAGTCGGGCGGCGGGCGTGCGGTGTACGAAGAGGCCCGGACGCTGCTCGACTGGGGCTTCGACGCGGCGGGACGGGTCCAGCCGGTGGGTTCCCTGGCCCCCGTACCGGCCCGGGACGGGGCGCAGGAACAGCCGGTGACGAAGCCCGTGAAGAAGTCCGCCGAGAAGCCCGAGGCGGAGGCGGAGTCGCCCGCGGCACAGGCGGAGAAGGCTGCGGGGAACGCCGAGAAGCCCGCCGGTGAGGCGGAGGAGACCGTGCCCCAGGCGGGCCCCGAGGCCGGCGGGGCGTCCGCCTCGGGCGAGCGGACGGGACCGGCGGCGGTGTCCGAGGACATGGCCGCGCTCACCGCTCACGGGAAGGCCGTCCCCCGCGAGGACGTGCCCTCCCGCCCCTGGGCGGGCATGCCGCTGGCCCTGGTGGGAGCCTCCCTCGGCGCCGCGCTCTCCCTCTGGGTCTGGCGCCGCAGGTCGGCCGGCGGGGGCGACGGGCGGCTGTGACGGCGGCCGGGGTGACGTTCACCGGGGTGTCCCGCCACAGACCCCCGGTGAACGCCGCTCGACCGGCGCACCACCCGCCCGGTGTGTCAGGCCGGCAGGAAGTCGCCGAGCAGGACGGCGAACTCCTCCGGGTCCACCAGACGGATGCCCAGCTCCTCGGCCTTGGCCCGCTTGGAGCCGGCCTTCTCGCCCGCGACGACGAGACCGGTGCGCTTGGACACGCTGGAGGAGGCCCTGCCCCCGGCTCGCCCGATGAGCTCGTTCATCTGATTGCGGCTCAGGGCTTCGAGCGGGCCGCTCATGGCTCCGGTGACGACCACCGCCAGGCCCGCGAGCGGGCCCGCGCCGGAGACGGCCTCGGCGCCCTCGGCCGAGCCCGCCCCGGAGGCGTCCGTGTCCGAGGCCGAACCGGGCGGAGGCGGCGGGGTCGCCCCGGGCTCGGTCATGTTCACCCCGGCGGCGATCAGTTTGTCGACGACCGCGGCCAGCTCGGCCAGCTCGGCGATGATGACCGGCGCCTTCTCCGCACCGATGCCCTCGACGCCCCGCATCGCCTCCGCGTCGGCCGCCCGGACTGCGTCCATGGTGGCGAAGTGTCGGGCTATCCGGCGCGACATGGAGCGGCCCGTGCCCCGGATGCCCAGCGCGCAGAGCACGCGGGCGAGCGGCCGGGTGCGCGCGCCCGCGATAGCGGCGAGCAGATTGTCCGCACTGGTCTCGCCCATGCGCTCCAGGCCGAGCAGCTGCTCGCGGGTCAGGGTGAAGAGATCGGCCACGTCGGCGACGAGACCGGCCTCGACGAGCTGGACGATCCGGCTCCCGCCCAGCCCCTCGATGTCGAGCTGGTCGCGGCCGACCGCGTACGAGAGGGAGGCCACGAGGTGGCAGTTCCGCCCGCGTGCGCACCGCCAGCGCTGCTCGCTGCGGTCGATCTCCGAGCCGCACTGGGGACAGGCCTCGGGGAACTCGACGGGCTGCTCCTCGCCGGTCCGCAGATGGGCGACGGGCGCCTCGACCCTCGGGATGATGTCGCCCGCCTTGTAGACCATCACCTGGTCACCGAGGCGGAGGTCGCGGCGCGTGATGTCGGAGGGATTGTGCAGCGTGGCGTAGGTGACGGTGCTGCCGTCGATCTCGACCGGCTCCAGGACGGCGCGGGGCGCGATGATGCCCGTACGGCCGACGTTCCACTCGACGGCGAGGAGCCGGGTGACCTTCTCCACGGCCGGGAGCTTGTACGCGATCGCCCAGCGCGGCGCGCGGGAGCCTTCGCCCGCCTCGCGGCGGTCGGCGGCCAGGTCGGCCTTGACGACGATGCCGTCGATCCCGAACGGCAGCTCCGCCCGCAGGGCCGCTATCTCCTCGACCCGGGCGAGGACCTCCGTCACACCGGTCACCATCCGGCCGGGCACGGCGGTGGCGCCCGAGGTGTGGAGTCCGAGGGCGACGGCCCGGGCGAGCAGCTCGCTGTGGGCCGACCCGTCGAGCCCGACGGTGCTCTCGCCCTCCTGGCCCGCCTCGTCCAAGGGCAGCATGTCGTACGCGAAGAAGGTCATCTCGACCCTGTACGGACGGTCCTTGGCGCGCAGGGTGCCCGCCGCCGCGTTGCGGGGGTTGGCGAACGGCTCGCCGCCGTGGGCGACGCGGACCGGGTTGGCGGCCTCGAACTGCTCGGTGGTCATCAGCACTTCGCCGCGTACCTCGACCGTGACGGGCTCGGTGAGCCGCTCCGGCAGCCCGACGATCGTCCCGATGGCGTGCGACACGTCCTCCCCGGCCGTGCCGTCGCCCCGGGTGACGAGCCGCGCCAGCCGCCCTCGTTCGTACCGCGCGGCGATCGCGAGTCCGTCGAGCTTGGGCTCGACGCTCCACCGCTCGACGGGGCGGCCGATCCTGCGCTCCAGGGACGCGGTCCAGGCGGTGAACTGCTCGGCCGAGAAGACGTTGTCGAGGGAGAGCATCGGCCTCGTGTGCGGCACGTCTCCGGTGGCCGCGCCGCCGGCGACCTTGCCGGTCGGGGAATCGCTCCGGACCTGGTCGGGGTGGTCTGCCTCCCAGGCCGCTATCGCGCGGGCGAGGCGGTCGTACGCGTCGTCGTCGAGCGCGGAGGTGCCGCCCGCGTAGTAGGCGGCAGCGGCTTGCTGGGCGTCCTCGACCGCACGCGCGTACGCGGCGGCATCGGCGAGAACCGGAGTCGTCGTCATGTGTCCATCGTGCCGGGCACCACTGACAACGGGCCCTCGCCGTCACAGGGGCCAGGACTGCGGCTTCAGCTGTCGGGACCAGCGGACGACCAGGCGCAGCAGGCAGGACAGGGTGATCACCCAGACGGTCGCGAAGGCCCAGATCAAGGCGGGCTCGCCGGTCACGACCGCGAGGGTGAGCAGGGCGAGGGACAGGATGCCCAGCAGGACGCCGGCCACGACCGCCGAACGGCGCGGCGGACCCTGCGCGTGGGCGCCCTTCCGGCGCGGGTCGCGAAGTCCACGTTCCAGCGCCACGTCCGCGCTCAGTGCCTGCTCGATCTCGGCCAGCGCGCGCAGCTCGCGCCGTGAGAGTCGGACCTCGTCCATCGCCGGACACCTCCCACACGGACGCCGAATCCTTCCGCCTTACGGGTACCCGCACAGAGTGATCGGACACGCCCCGACCCAGGCGTGGAACGGTAGAATCCTGAGCGAATGCGATCATTCCGCGCAACCACCTGGTGGAGGGGACGGCAGGAGTCGTGACGACGTCTGCGGCGGGGTCCGAGGACCCCGGCACCACCGGCCTCTCGGCCGAGAACAGGCGGCTGCGCGCGGAGCTCACCCGCCGCCATCTGGTCGATCTGGCCACCGGCGTTCTCGCCGCCCAGCTCGGCGCCTCCCCCGCCGACGCCGCGGAGCATCTGACCGCCCTCTCCCACGCGACGGGCCTCGGTGTCGAGGACCTCTCCGCCGACATCGTCAACGGGGTCGCGGGACCGTCCGGCGCCGGACCGGCCGCTCCCGCGCGAGCGGAGCCCGCGCCGGCGGCCCCCGTCGTTTTCAGCACCCCCGACGAGCGCCGGGCGCGGCGGGCGGCCGCGGCGGCCGAGACGCTGGACACGGTCGGCGAGGCGGCACACGCCCTGCTCGAAGGTGGGCTCGCCCCGCTCGGCGCGGAGAGCCTGTGGCTCTGGCGCGGCGACGCGTGGGGCTGTCTGCGCCTGGCCGGGCACGCCGGCGTCGGGGCGGCGGAGGCGGCGGCCTGGCAGTGGATCCCGCCCGCGGCCCCGCCGGCCTTCCGGTCGGTCCTCTCCGACGGCGAGCCCGTCTGGCTGGACGCCGGCCCCGAGGCCGGGGAGGTGCTGCCGGGCCCCGCGCCCCACGCGGCGCGGGCCGTCCTGCCGTTGCGGCTGCGCGGCGCGACGGTCGGCCTCGCCCTGGTCGCCTGGGCGGGGCCCACGCCCCTCGACGAGTCCCTGCGCAGGGCCCTGGTGGGCCTGACCGAGGTGGCGGGCACCGTCCTCGACGCCGCCGACTCCTCCTCGTCGTCCGCTCCTGCCCTCGTGGACCTCCTGGACGCGCTCACCCATCCGGCGATGCTGCTGCGGGTGGACGTCACGTCGTCGCCGACGGTCGAGCATCTCAACGAGTACGCCGTGGCGGCGCTCGGCGGAGGGCCCGCTGCGGAGGGCCGTTCCCTGCCGCTCGCGCTCCCCCGGGTCCACGCGGACATCGCCCATCTGGTGCGGCGCGCCCACCGGACGGCCCGCACCCAGCGTGTGGCCCGGCTCCCGGCGTCGGCGCCCTCGGGGCACGAGGACACCGCGCCGCTCCTCGACGTACGGGTCCTGCCGGCCGGGGACGAGCGCGTGGTCGTGCTGTGGCACGCGGCCACCGACGCGGGGCTCGCGTCGGAACGCGCGGTCTCCCGGCTCCAGAGCGTGGCGCTGTTCCAGGACAGCCTGACCGGCGGCGCGACGGTCTGGTCGGAGCAGGCGTACGCCCTCTTCGGCCGGGACCGTGACGAGCCCCCCGTACCCCTGCTCGGGCTTCGCGGTCTGGTGCACCCGGAGGACGGGGAAGCGCTGACGGAGCTGCTCACGGCGCTGATGGAGCGGCGCACCGGGGCACAGGCGGTGCTGCGGATCGTGCTCGGTGACCGGGCCGTCCGCCATGTCCGGGTGGCGGCGGAGCCGATCCTCGACGCGGGCTCGGTCACGGGGTTCGCCGGGGTGTACCAGGACGTGTCCGCGAGCCGCCGCACCGAGGCGGCGCTGACCGCGACCTTCGACCAGCTGACGGCCGTACAGACCCGGGCCGAGCTGCGGCACCAGATGGCGCAGCAGTTGCAGCAGGCGATCGTGCCCGAGGTCCCGGATCTGCAGGAGTTCCCGGGCCTCGTGGTGGCGGCGCGGTACCGGCCCGCGGCCGAGGAGTACCGGGTGGGCGGTGACTGGTACGACGTCCAGCCGCTGCCCAGCGGGAAGGTCCTTGTGGCGGTCGGGGACGTCGCCGGGCACGGCATCGACTCGGTGACCGGCATGGTGGCGCTGCACAACGCCCAGCGGGGGCTCGCGTGCACGGGCGAATCGCCGCGGCGCCTGATGGAGTGGCTCAACGAGGTGACGCTGCGCACCAGCGGGCACCCGACGGCGACGGCGGTGTGCGCGCTCTACGACCCGGCGGACCGGGTGCTGGTCTGGTCGAACGCGGGCCACCTGCCGATCGTGCTCGTTCGCGACGGTGCGGCGCGGCTGATCGAGCCGCCACAGGACGTCCTGCTGGGCGCGGTGCCCTCGTACGCGTACGAGGAGCGGCGCGTCTCGCTGCGGCCGGGCGACACGCTGCTGCTCTACACGGACGGGCTGATCGAGCGCCGCCACGACGGCCTGGACGACGGGCTCGCACGGCTCGCCGCGCAGGCGGAGCTGGTCAGCGGCTACGCACCGGACGAGCAGGTGGAGCGGCTGCTCGCGGGCGCCGGTGGCGACACGGACGACGACACGAGCATCGTCGCGGTGCTCGTACGGTGACGGCGGCCCGGTCTCGGGTCCGGGCGCGGGGCCAGGCCACGGACGACGACACGAGACGGCGGCCGGGTCTCGGGTCCGGCCCCGTCACAGGTCGCGCCCACGGAGCAGGTTCATGAGGCGGTGGCGGCCAGCCACTGGCGGACCTTGACCATCAGCTCGTCCGCGTCGACGGGCTTCGCGACGTAGTCGCTCGCGCCGGCGGCGAGGGCCCGCGCCCGGTCGCCCGGCATGGCCTTGGCGGTGACGGCGATGACGGGGAGCCGTCCGCGGCCGGGAAGGGCGCGGATCGCCTCGGTCGTGGCGTAGCCGTCCATGCCCGCCATCATCACGTCCATGAGGACGAGTTCCACCTCGTCGTGCCTCTCCAGGAGGGCGAGGCCCGCACCGCCGCTGTCGGCCTGGAGCACCTGGACGCCGTGGCGTTCCAGCACTTCGGTGAGCGCGTAGACGTTGCGTACGTCGTCGTCGACGACGAGGACGGTGCGTCCGGCCGTCCGGGGGTCGTGACGGCCGGCGGGGTGGGCTCCGGAGGCTCCGTCGGCCGTGTCCCGGCCGGTGCCGGTCCGGGACGACGCCCCCGGCTCCGTGGCGCGCGCTCCCGCCGGGGCGGGCTGCGGTGCGGGCAGGTAGAAGGTGAACCGGCTGCCGCTTCCGGGCGTGGAGTGGACATCGATCGCGCCGCCGAGCAGCCCGGCCACCTCGCGGCTGATGGAGAGTCCGAGTCCGGTACCGCCGTAGCGGCGGGCGGTGGTTCCGTCACCCTGCTGGAACGCGCCGAAGATGCCGTCGAGCCGCTCGGCGGGGATGCCGACACCGGTGTCGCTGACGCGGAAGGCGAGCACGGGCCCGGCCCCGCCCAGCGCGGCGGGCGCTTCGCCGTCGTCCGCGTACTCGATGCTCAGCTCCACCGCGCCCTCGTCGGTGAACTTCAGGGCGTTGGAGAGCAGGTTGCGCAGGATCTGCCGCAGTCGCGACTCGTCGGTGGTCAGTTCCTCGGGTACGTCGGAGGAGACGGTGACGGAGAAGGTCAGCCCGCGTTCGTCGGCCACCGGTCCGAAGGTCGCCTCCAGATACTCCAGGAGCTGGTGGAGCGCGAACCGTTCGGGCCGGATGTCCATCTTCCCGGCCTCCACCTTGGACAGGTCGAGGATGTCGTTGATCAGCTGGAGCAGGTCGGAGCCGGCGGAGTGGATGACCTCGGCGTAGTCGACCTGCTTGTCCGTCAGGTTCTGCTCCGGGTTCTGGGCGAGCAACCGGGCGAGGATCAGCAGGCTGTTGAGCGGGGTGCGGAGCTCGTGGCTCATGTTGGCGAGGAACTCGGACTTGTACATGGAGGTCCGGGAGAGCTGGTGGGCGCGCGCCTCCAGTTCCTGGCGGGCCTGTTCGATGACGAGGTTCTTGGACTCGATGTCCTTGTTGCGTTCGGCGAGGAGCGCCGCCTTCTCCTTCAGTTCGGCGTTGGAGCGCTGGAGTTCCTGCTGCCGGGCCTGCAACTCCTGGGAGCTGGACCGTAGTTCGTCGGTCAGTCGCTGGGACTGGCCGAGGAGTTCGTCGGTGCGGAGGTTGGCGACGAGCGAGCTGACGACGGCACCCGCGGTGTCGACGAACTGTTCGAGGAAGTCGCGGTGGATGTCCGTGAAGGGCCGGAGCGAGGCGAGTTCGACGGCGCCGAGCACCTGGTCCTCGACGACGATCGGCAGGATGACGAGCATGGCGGGGTCGCCGGAGCCGGCGGCGGAGGCGATGGTGGCGTATCCGGCGGGCACCCCTTCCACCACGAGGGTGCGCCGGTCGCGGGCGGCCTGGCCGACGAGTGACTGGCCGAGGCGGAAGCGACGGGGCGGGTCGTCGGGGTCGTCGGACGCGCCGTAGGAGGCGGTCACGACGAGTTCGGTGCCGCGTTCGTCGTGCCGGGCGAGGAAGAAGGCGCCGTACTGCGCGGAGACCAGGGGCGGCACCTCGGTCATGATCAGTTCGGCGACGTCGGGAAGGCTGCGGGTGCCCTGCATCAGGCCGGCGATCCGGGCGATGTTGGTCTTCAGCCAGTCCTGTTCCTCGTTGGCGCGGGTGGTGGCGCGCAGGGACTCGACCATCGCGTTGATGTTGTCCTTGAGGTCGCCGACCTCGCCGGGGGCCTCGACGGTGATGGAGCGGGTGAGGTCGCCCTCGGCGACGGCGCTGGTGACCTCGGCGATGGCGCGGACCTGCCGGGT
>NZ_JAMGSL010000015.1:182600-200655 GCF_025195125.1 Streptomyces sp. Je 1-79 | reverse complement strand
GTTTTCCCCGCGCCTAGGGAGTCGGGCTGACCAGTTGGGTGTCGTACGCGAGGATGACCGCCTGGACGCGGTCTCTCGCGCCGGTTTTCGACAGGATGCGGCTCACATGGGTCTTCACCGTCGATTCCGCGAGGTGGAGGCGTTCGGCGATCTCCGTGTTCGTCCACCCCTGGGCGATGACCGTGAGGATCTCGCGTTCCCGGTCCGTGAGGGTGGCGAGACGGGGGTCCTCACGGGGTTGGCCCGGGGTGGCCGGGAGATGGTGGATGTACGCGTCCAGGAGGCGGCGGGTCAGGCTCGGGGCGACCACCGCGTCGCCGCTCGCGACGGCGCGGATGCCGGAGAGGAGCTCCTCCGGCTGGGCGTCCTTGACCAGGAAGCCGCTGGCGCCGGCGCGTAGGCCGTCGTAGGCGTACTCGTCGAGGTCGAACGTCGTGACGATCAGGACACGGGTGCGGGCACCCGTGGCGACGATGCGGCGGGTGGCCTCGATGCCGTCGAGACCGGGCATCCGGATGTCCATCAGGACGACGTCGGGGCGGTGCCGGTCCACCAGGCGGATCGCCTCGGCGCCGTTCGGTGCCTCGCCGACGACCGTCATGTCGTCCTGGCTCTCCAACAGCATGCGGAAGCCGAAGCGTTGCATCGGCTGGTCGTCCGCGATCAGGACCGTCGTCACGAGGGGGAGTCCTCCAGGGGGAGCCGGAGCCGTACGCGCCAGCCGCCGTCGGGCAGCGGGCCGGCTTCGAGTGTGCCGTCATAGAGCGCGGCGCGCTCACGCATACCCGTAACTCCCTGACCCGTGCCGGTGGTTCCGGTGCCATGGTTGCGGCCGGTGTCCGTCGTCTCCACCGTCAACTCCTCCGGCGTGTACGAGAGGAGGACCGTCGCCTCCGCTCCCGGGCCGGCGTGCTTCAGGGTGTTGGTCAGGGCTTCCTGGACGATCCGGTAGACCGTCAGCTGGGCGCCTGTCGCCAGGGCCCTGGCCTCGCCCAGGGTCTCGTGGCGAACCGGCAGCCCGGCCGTCCGTACGCCGGAGATCAGCGCGTCCAGGTCGTCAAGGGTGGGGGCTGCGGGTCCCGTACCGCCTCACCGCGCAGCAGGCGGCGGAGTTCGGCGAGGGCCTGGCGGCTCGTCGTGCCGATGGCGTCGAGGGCCTCGGCGGCACGTTCGGGGTTCTTCACCGCCGCGTACCTGCCGCCGTCCGCGAGACCGGTGATGACCGAGAGGTTGTGACCGATGATGTCGTGCATCTCCCGGGCGATCCGGGTGCGTTCGGCCGCCGCCGCCAGCTGGGCCTGCTGGTCGCGCTCGACCTCGAGGCGACGGGCCCGGTCGACGAGGGCGGCGGTGTAGTCCTTGCGGGAGCGGACCGCGATGCCGAGCAGGGCGACCATCGCGTACGCCCAGAGGGTGGGGACGACGTCCTGGTCCCAGCTGCCCTGGGGGTACCGGATCGCACCCACGGCCAGGGGCGGGGCGAGCAGGGCGAGCGTCCACAGGAGGGTGCGCAGGGGCAGCCGTAGCGCGATGTGGAAGACGACGAGCAGTTGGAGGAGGCCGGCCTGGAGGAAGGCGCCGGTCCAGTGGCTGACGAGGGACACACCCGCCATCACGGCGAGGACGGCCATCGGCCTGCGGCGCCGCCACAGCAGCGGTACGGAGAAGGCCAGGCTCATGGCCACGACCAGCCAGACGGGTACGGACGGGTCGCGGGCGATGTTCCGCCAGCCGCCGGCCGCGTCGATCAGGGCCGCCGATGTCCAGAAGGCGGTGAGCAGCCCGTCCCAGGCCCAGGGGCGGCGCGCGTCGAAGGCTCGTACGCGCTGGGTCAGGCGCTGGATGTACCGGCTGAGGGGTTCCTCTTCCGTACCGGGCTGCTTCTCCGTGATCACGCGCTCATCCTCGTACGTCGGGGTGCTACACGTCTCGGCGCTTCAGCAGGATCCCCGGGACGACCAGGGCCGCGGCCGCCCACAGGCACAGGGCGAGCAGCGCGCCGCCGGGGGAGGCCGCGCCGGGCATCGGGTCGGCTGAGCCGAGGGCGCCGGCGGCCTGGGTGGGGAAGTACCTGATGGCCGTGTCCACCGCGTCGTACGGGAGCATGCCGAGGACCTCCGGCAGGATCAGCACGCCGCCGATGAAGGCCCCGAGGCCGCCGGGGACGGAGCGCAGCGCGGCGCCGAGACCGAGGGCGACGAGGCTGAGGAGCGTGACGCCTGCGGCGTTGCCCACGACGGCGGCCAGGACGCCGTCGTCGGCGAGGGAGGCGGCCTGGTCTGTGTCGGAGAGGAAGAGCTGCGCGGTGAGGAAGGTGACCAGGGCGGCCACGAAGGAGACGGTGAAGACGGCCGCGGTGAAGACGGTGGCCTTCGCCCACAGGACGGGGAGGCGGCGGGGGACGGCGGTCATCGAGGCTCTGATCATGCCGGTCGAGTACTCGCCCGCGGTGACCAGGATGCCGAGGACGGCGAGGCAGATCCCGCCGAGCTGGGAGCCGTAGAGGGTGAGGACGACGGTGTCGACGTCGGAGTCGCCGCCGTCGGAGGTGTAGGTGGCGCCCATGAGGATGCCGACGCCGAGCAGGAACGCGACGGAGGTGAGGACGGTGATCCAGGTCGAGCGGACCGTCCACAGCTTGTGCCATTCGGAGCGCAGGACGCGGGAGGGGGTGACGCGGTACGGGTTGGTGGTCGTCGTGCTCATGCGGCTGCTCCTTGGTATTCGACCGAGTCGTGGGTGAGGTCCATGAACGCCTGCTCCAGGGAGGCGGTCTGCGGGGTGAGTTCGAAGAGCGGTACGCCGTGGGCGGCGGCCGTGCGGCCGATGTCCGCGGCCTCGACGCCGGTGACGCGGAGGGTGTCGGCGGCCTCCGTGACGATCCCGGCCTGCGGGAGGAGTGCGCTGAGGCGGTCCACGTCGGGGGTGACGACCTTGACCGAGGCTCCGCCGGACTCCCGTACGAGCGCGTCGACGGTCGTGTCGGCGAGGAGCCTGCCCTTGCCGATGACGATCAGGTGGTCGGCGGTCAGGGCCATCTCGCTCATCAGGTGGGAGGAGACGAGGACCGTACGGCCCTCGGCGGCCAGGGACCTGAGCAGCGTACGGATCCAGAGCACGCCTTCGGGGTCGAGGCCGTTGGCGGGTTCGTCGAGGACGATCGTCTCCGGGTCGCCGAGGAGCGCGGCGGCGATGCCGAGGCGCTGGCCCATGCCGAGCGAGAAGCCCTTGACGCGGCGCCGGGCGACCTCGGTGAGGCCGGTCATGCCGAGGACGTGCTCGACGCGGGAGCGCGGGATGCCGTGGGTGTGGGCGAGCGCCATCAGGTGGTGGTGGGCGGAGCGGCCGGGGTGGATCGAGCGGGCTTCGAGGAGAGCGCCCACCTGGGTGAGGGGTGCGGGGTGGGCGGCGTGGGCGTGGCCGCCGATGGTGGCCCGGCCGCGCGTGGGGGCGTCCAGGCCGAGGAGCATCCGCATGGTGGTGGACTTGCCGGCGCCGTTGGGGCCGAGGAAGCCGGTGACCGTGCCGGGGCGGACCGTGAAGCTGAGGTCCTGGACGACGGTCCTGGCTCCGTACCGCTTGGTGAGTTCGTGAGCTTCGATCATGTCCACGACGCTACGGAGGGGGCGGTGGCGGATCGTCCGACCGTGGGCGGGAGCGGGGGCGGCGGGTGTAGTACCCCGGTACGACGGGAGAAAAGGCTTTGTCGGGGGCGGCGGGTGGCGGCGAGGATCTGGGCATGAGCGACTACCTGATTCGTACGATCCGCGCCGAGGAGTGGGAGCAGTGCCGTGAGATACGGCTCGCCGCGCTCCAGGACCCGGTGGCGAGGATCGCCTTCCTCGACACCTACGAAGCCGCCGTGGCCAAGCCCGACTCGTTCTGGCAGGAGCGGGCGGAGGGCGCTTCGGGGAGTGGGACGGGGGTCCGGCAGTTCGTGGCCGAGGCCCCGGACGGGAGCTGGGCGGGCACGATCACGCTGCTGGTGGAACGGCCTTCGGACGAGGTGCGGTTCGGGGAGCCGGCGAAGACCGACCAGACGCACATCGTGGGCGTCTACGTGCGGCCCGAGGCGCGGGGCGCGGGTGTGATCGACGCGCTGTTCCGGGCGGGTGTGGAGTGGTCCTGGACGCTGCGGGAGCCGGCCGTGGAGCGGGTGCGGCTGTACGTCCACGAGGACAACGCGCGGGCCGCCGCGTTCTACCGGCGGTTCGGGTTCGTCGCGTCGGGTGATTCCGTGGCGATGCCGGGGAGCGACGGCGCGCGTGAGCTGGAGTACGAGTTCCTGCGGACGACGGGCTAGTTCGTCGGCCGGCGCTGCTGGGGCTGGGGCCCTCCGGCGCGTGGGGGCGGGGCTAGGGCTGGGGGAGGGGCTCCGGCCAGCGGGCGCGGGCCTGTTCCTGGGAGCGGAGGAGGGCCAGCGTCGGCAGGCCGATGTCCTGGCCGGCAGCCAGCAGCTCCGGCAGCTGGGGAAGGGGCGCCACGGCGGCGACGTCGTCGAGGACGAGGGTCAGTGGTGGGTCGAGCCGACCGTCGGATGACCGTGCGGCCATGCGGCGGCCGTGCTCGACCACGCTTGCGGCGAGGCCGGTGAGCAAGGGCATCGCGCCGGGGCTGGTGCGCGGGTCCTCGATGGTTTCACCGACCACATAGAGGGTGCCCCCTTCGGCGACGAATGATTCCAGTGTCAGCGAATCCGTTCGATTCGGGGTGCAGGCGTCCCTGATGTGGATCGACGAGAGCGCGGAGAGCGCCCGGGCGGTCAACTCCTGTGCGATCTCGCGCCGTTCCGGGTGTGCGGTGAGCGCGGACTCCAGGAGTCCGGCGTGGCCCGAGGCGGCCTTGGGGTGGGTGCGCAGGATCCGTACGGGTTCGTGGGCGCCCGTGCCCTGGGCCCAGCGGTGGACCTGTTTGAACGGGCGGTCGTCCAGGGCGGCGGCGTGCAGCCAGCAGCGCAGGAGCGTTTCCGCGGTGTCGGCCACCGCGGCGTCCAGACGGGACGGGGGGCGTACGGGGGCGAGGAGGGCGACCGCCCGTTCCTGCGCCGTGGCCGGGTCTTCGCAGCCGGCGGACGGGGACCAGTGGAGGCGGGCGGGGGTGTCGCAGAGGTGGCCGGGGTCGTAGACGAGTACGGGTCCGAGCTTGCCGCGCGCGTCCTTGGTGTCGGCCCAGACGGCGGGGTCGGAGGTGACCACGAGCACGGGGCCCTCGGCGTCCTGGACGGCCTGGACGGCGGCGGGCCGACGGACGGAGGGGGTGCCGTACACGATTCCGCGGGCGGCCGGTTCGGCGGCGGCGGTAGCGGCGGCGGCCGGGACAGGGGCCACGGCAGGTGTCGGGGCCGACGCGGTGGTCTGAGCTGTGGTCGGGGGCTGAGGGGGCTCTTCCAGGGGCCTGCGGGGGGCGGGGGGCTGCTTCATCGGATCGGCCGGGTAGGGCTCTTCCTCGTCCTCGTGGGCCTCAGTACGCCCCGTGCGCGCCGCCGTGGCCTTCGTACCGTGTGCGCCGCGTCCTCCCGTCCGTACCGTTCTCCAGCGCGCCAGCGTCCCCACCACGAACACCGTGAGGACCACCAGCACCATCAGCTCGCCGATGAGCAGGCCCCAGAACAGCCCGTACCCCGACAGCTCGCCCGCCGGGGTCTCCGGCCACGCGGCCGCCAGGTCCTGCGGCCGGCCGAGCAGGGAGCGGACGGCCGTGGGCGTCCGGGTGAAGGTGACCCCGTCCGGCCAGGCGCCCTTCGACAGCAGGGCGGCCAGGCCGGTCGCGGTCCACGCGAGCACCGTCAGGCCGACGGGGAGGCCGACCAGGGCGAGCACCAGCCCGTCCGGGATGCCTCCCTGCTGCCTCCCCTGCGAACCCTTCGCCATCCTCACGCCACCGTGGACCGGGAGGGGTCGTTCAGCTGCTGCTCCATGAGGGCGGCGCGCTGTTCCGTCTCCCACTCCAGCTCCGGGTCGACGGCCGGGTCGACGGACGACTCCGTCATGGCGCGGTCGGTGTAGACGAGTGGTCGTTCCCTCTCGGTGATGAGGTGTTTGACCACCTGCACATTGCCGTTGACGTCCCAGACGGCGATGCCGGGGGTGAGGGTCGGGATGATCTCCACCGCCCACCGTGGCAGGCCGAGCACGCGTCCCGTCGCCCTCGCCTCGTCGGCCTTCTGGGCGTAGATGGTCCGGGTGGACGCCATCTTGAGGATGGCGGCGGCCTCCCGCGCCGCCGCGCCGTCGACGACGTCGGAGAGATGGTGCACGACGGCGACGAAGGACAGGCCGAGCCGGCGGCCGAACTTGAGCAGCCGCTGGAACAGCTGCGCCACGAACGGGCTGTTGATGATGTGCCAGGCCTCCTCGACGAGGAAGATGCGCTTCTTCCGGTCGGGGCGGATCCAGGTGTGCTCCAGCCACACGCCGACGATCGCCATGAGGATCGGCATGGCGATGGAGTTGCGGTCGATGTGGGACAGGTCGAAGACGATCAGCGGCGCGTCGAGGTCGATGCCGACCGTGGTCGGGCCGTCGAACATGCCGCGCAGGTCGCCGTCGACCAGCCGGTCCAGGACGAGCGCGACGTCCAGGCCCCAGGCGCGTACATCGTCTATGTCGACGTTCATCGCCTCCGCGGACTCCGCCTTGGGGTGGCGGAGCTGCTCGACGATGTCGGTCAGGATGGGCTGGCGGTCGGTGATGTGCTCGTTGACGTAGGCGTGGGCGACCTTGAGCGCGAAGCCGGAGCGCTCGTCGAGGCCGTGGCCCATCGCGACCTCGATGATCGTACGGAGCAGGGCCAGCTGCCCGGTCGTGGTGATCGACGGGTCGAGGGGGTTGAGCCGGATGCCGGCGTCGACGGCGACCATCGGGTCGAGGCGGATGGGGGTTATTCCCAGCTCCTGCGCGATGAGGTTCCATTCGCCGACGCCGTCCTCGCCCTGCGCGTCGAGGACGACGACCTGGCGGTCGCGGAAGCGCAACTGCCGCAGCACGTACGTCTTCTCCAGCGCGGACTTGCCGTTGCCGGACTCGCCGAGGACCAGCCAGTGGGGGGCCGGGAGCTGCTGGCCGTACAGCTGGAACGGGTCGTAGATGTAGCCCTTGCCGCTGTACACCTCGCGGCCGATGATCACGCCGGAGTCGCCGAGGCCGGGGGCGGCCGTCGGCAGGTAGACGGCCTGGGCCTGGCCGGTCGAGGTGCGGACGGGCAGGCGGGTGGTCTCCACCTTCCCGAAGAGGAAGGAGGTGAACGCTTCTGTGAGGGCGGAGAGTGGATCTCGCATGTGCACGGGCCCCTTAGCGGCTGGCGTGGCGTGGCTGGCGGCTAGTGGCGGGTGGCTAGCGGCGGATGCCGGTCGCGAACGGCAGGGTGTTCACAAAGGCCCGGTGGTGCTCGCGGTCGCACCACTCCAGCTTCAGGTACGACTTGCCGGCGGAGGCCCTGATCGTGCGCTTGTCCCTGGCCAGGGCTTCGGGCGAGCGCGACGACACAGTGATGTACCCGACGAGGTTGACGCCCGCCGCTCCGCTGGCGAGATCTTCACCCCGCTGGTCGAGCCGGCCGTGCGCGGCGATGTCGCGCGGGTCGACCGTGCGGTTCATCTTGGCCTGACGGGAGGCCTCGGCCTCGTCGTTGGTCTTCTCGGTGAGCATGCGCTCGATGGCGACCTCGGTGGGTTCGAGGTCCATGGTCACGGCGACCGTGCGGATCACGTCCGGGGTGTGGACGAGGAGCGGGGCGAGGAAGTTGACGCCGACGGGGGTCATCGGCCACTCCTTCACCCAGGCGGTTGCGTGGCACCAGGGGGCCCGGGTGGAGGACTCGCGGGTCTTGGCCTGGAGGTAGGTGGGCTCCATGGCGTCGAGTTCGGCGGGCCAAGCGTTTCTTTTCGTCATGGCCTGGATGTGGTCGATGGGGTGGTCCGGGTCGTACATGGAGTGCACGAGGGAGGCGGCCCGGGACTGGCCGAGGGGCTGGCGTACGCGGATGTCGGCCTCGGCGAGCCGGGCGCAGATGTCGGTGAGCTCGCGGGCCATGACGACGGCGAGGCCGGCGTCGCGGTCGAGCTTGCGGGCGCCGGAGGTGTGGCGGGCGGCGCGGGCCATGGCGTTGGCCTCGGCGGCGAGCTCGCGGGTGTAGTGCATGCAGGCCACGAGGTAGGCGCGGTGCTGCTCGCTGGAGGTGGAGACCATCGACTGGAGCTGCTCGTACGACTCCTGGAGCCAGCCGGGGGCCTGGGTGTCGCCGCGCTGGGCGACGTCCTTGGCGTGGGCGTCGGGGTCGGCGGGGAGGGTGCGGGCCAGCATCTGGAGGCGGGTGACGAAGCCGTCCCCGTTGGCGACGTGCTTGAGGAGGGTGCCGAAACGGTCCACCAGGGCTTCCTGGTCCTCGCTGTCGCGCAGGCCGACGCCGGGGCCCTCGATCTCGATGGCGGCGGTGACGGTGCGGCGGTCGGCGTGGAGGAGGACGGCGATCTCGTCGGGGCCGAAGGGTGCGGCGAGCCAGCTGATCCGGCCGATGCCGGGCGGCGGTCCGACCTCGACCTCGCGGCCGTCGATCCGGGTGCCGGCCTCGGCGGCGGTGGAGCGGTAGGCGGTGCCGCGCTTGAGGGACCGCTTGTAGCTGCGGTTGATCTCGAACCACTTGTAGAAGGTGCGGTGCTTGTACGGGACGTACACGGCGGCGAGCGCCAGGACGGGGAAGCCGACGAGCAGCACGATCCGCAGGGTGAGGGCGGGGACGAGGAGTCCGCTCATCATGCCGAGGAAGGCTCCGGCGATGATGAGGGCGATCTCGCCGGTCTCGCGGTTCTTGCCGACGATCGCGTTCGGCCGGGCGCGGCCGATGAGATACGTACGGCGGGGCGCGACCGGCTGGGACTGGGTCGTCAACGCCCTCCACCTCCAGAGTTCTTGCGGTTGCTGTGCGGGGTGCCTGACGTGGGGCTGCTGCTACGCGGCGGGGGTGCGGCGGAGGGGACAGATCCGCCGCCGCCCCCGCCGCCCCCGGCCCCCCCGGAGTTGCCGCGGCTGCTGTGGGCGGCGACGCCGCCGGAGAGCTGGTTGGCGGGGCGCGGGGCGCCGCCGCTGTTCTGGCTTCCGCCGCCGTCGCCCCGGGTGCTGTGGGTCTTGATGCCCTGGGAGACGAGGGAGGCGGGGGAGGAGATGACCGCGGCGGCGGCGTTCTCGCCGGCGCGGTGGACCCGGTTGTTGCGGGAGGCGACGATCTCGTCGCCGAAGCCGGGGACGAAGCGGTAGATCATCGCGGAGGCGAAGATGGCGAGCAGGATGATCGCGAGCCCGGAGACGACGGCCGAGAAGGAGTCGGGGCCGGTCCCGGAGGAGAGCGCTCCGGCGAGGCCGAGGACGATGACGATGACCGGCTTCACCAGGATGATCGCGATCATGATGCCGGCCCAGCGGCGGACGTGGCCCCACATGTTCTTGTCGACGAGGCCGGAGTAGACGACGACGCCGAGGAGGGCGCCGACGTAGAGCATGACGGCGCGCAGGAAGAGTTCGAGGTAGAGCACGCCGGCGGCGAGGATGCTGACCAGCGAGACGATGATCAGCATGATCGGCCCGCCGCCGATGCTGTCGCCCTTCTGGAGGGCTTCCTTGAAGCTGCCGAAGAAGACGTCGGTCTGTTGCCCGGTGCCGGAGGCGATGACCTCGGTGACGGCGTCGGTGGCGTTGACGACGGTGTAGAGGATCAGCGGGGTGAAGGCGGAGGCGAGGACGGTCAGCCAGAGGAAGCCGATGGCCTTGGAGATGGCGGTGGTGAGGGGGACGCCGCGGATGGCTCGCTTGGCGACGGCGAGAAGCCAGAGGAGGAGGGTGAGGACGGTGGCGGCGGCGAAGACGATGGCGTAGCGGCCGAGGAACTCGAGGTTGGTGAAGTCGACGTCGGCGGTCTCTTTGACGGCCTTCGAGAGCGCGTCGACGATCGCGACGGCGGCGTCGGCGCAGCCGCGGGCCAGGGAGGAGAGGGGGTCGAGGGCGGCGGTGGGATCGGCCACGGACCTGCCGGCGCCGTTGTTTTCGCCGTTGGTGCAGTACTCGCGAGCGGGTCCCGCGATGAGCTCGCAGGGGTCACTGCTTGCTCCGGGCGACGGTGTAGAGCTAGGGGTTGGCGTGGGAGCTGCGGTTGCCCGGGATGCCAGGGCGAACGTCGCCACCTGCGCGGTCACCAGCACGGACAGGACAGTACGGCCGCCACGCGGTTGGTTAGCGGGCATACGTGAATCCCCCGAATTCCTTGACCGCGCCGGCGATCTCCTCGGATCCAGAGACCGGGTTGTCCCCGTTTACGGGAGTGGGGCCCGTCTTCTGAGTGGTCGACAGGACCTTCCAGTCGGAGCCGCTCCACTTGAGCTTCAGAGTCACCGTGAACCAACCGTTGGTCACCGGCTTGGTGGACGATTCGCCCGTGAGGCCGAACAACCCGACACACCAGACATCGACGTCTGCCGCTTCGGGGGAGTAGCTCGTCACCTTCGCGCCGGCCGGAACCGTGCGGCTGACGAACGTCGCGCCGCCGGGTGCGCTTCCGTCTGGCGCGAGGCCGATCTGCTTCAGGAAGTCCTGCGAGTAGTCGGCGTCGAATCCGGCCTGGAGCTGGTTGAGCGCGCTCGGATCGGCGATCGTGCTCACGATGTCGTGGCGACGCTCCGTGTTGAACATCCCGTCAGAGCCCAGCGCCACCGCATAGTTCGACGCCGCGCTCTGCGCCCCCTGTTCGTCCCGCGCGAACCCCGTCGGGATCGTTCCGTTCTTGCCCGGCACCGGGCGGACGCCCGTCGCCGTCGTCGGGGACTGGGCGGTCGAGGGGTTCGTCGCGTCCGTCGTCTTGGGGTCGTCGCCATTGCCTCTGTTCGCGAAGGCGATCGCGGCGATCAGGAGGACCACCACGCCCACCACCGTGATGAGCGAGCGCGAGCTGCGGGCCGGTGGGCGGCGGGTGCCGTCGTAGGGGTCGCCGGTGCCGCCCTCCGGGAGGCGCGTGCGGGTCTGGCCCGAGCCGCCGCCGAAGCCGTCGTTGTCGTCGCCGAGGCTCATGGCAGGCACGCCCTCTCAACCGTGTGGTGACTGGACATCAGGAAAGGAACCGACCTCGGTGGTTAGACGGCCATCCCGTACACGATCGTGAACAGCGTCCCCAGCGAGCCGATGATGAAGACGCCCGTCAGGCCGGCCACGATCAGGCCCTTGCCCTGCTCGGCACTGAACGTGTCCCGGAGTGCGGTCGCGCCGATGCGCTGCTTGGCCGCTCCCCAGATGGCGATGCCGAGACAGAGCAGGATGGCCACGGCCATCACGACCTCGATCATCACCTTGGCCTCGTTGCCCAGGCTCCCGAAAGGCCCCCAGTTCGGGGCGATTCCACCGATGATGGTGGTGATGTCGCCTTCTTCGGCCGCCAGGTACATGTAACTCACCGCCCCTGTTGGGTAGTTCGTCGCCCCTGCCTGATGGCATGGGTCATCGCCCTATCTTCGCTGATGAAACCGCTCGCGTGTGACGGCTTGACGGCTCTCTTTACCCGATCCCCGCACACGTGACCGATCCGACCGTCTTGACCTGCGGCGGTGTGGCCGGTTTCTATGCGAAGAAGCGTATGGTCACTCTGTGTATCACGGAGGGTGACTCCGGGCAATGACTGTCGTTGTTACACCTCAGGCCGCGTACACGGCCCGAGAGGCCCGCCCCCGCCACGCGGTGGACGGCCGCCCGGCCCGGCGCGTTCCCGAGACCCCGGTGCGCGGCGGGACTTTGTCCGAAACGGGTGACGGTGCGCCCGCCCGCGGGACCGGCGCCGCACCTAGACTTGTCGTGATGGACTGCCAAGACCCCAGGGGTGGTTGACGGTGCGTAGGGCGCGCAAGGCGTGGCTGGTGGCCGGTGGGGTCTTCGGCATGTGCCTCGGCTTCGTCGCGCTGCTCGTCGTCGGCACGTACTCCGCCGCCGCCGGGCTGATCGGGGGCGCCGGAGACGCCAAGAACGGCACCGTCGGGCTCGCCAAGGGGGCCGTGCCCGCCGCGTACCAGGGGCTGGTGCAGCAGTGGGGGAACCTCTGCCCCGCCATCAACCCGGCCCTGCTCGCCGCCCAGCTCTACCAGGAGAGCGGCTGGAACCCGAGGGTCGTCTCGCCGGCGAACGCCATGGGGATCGCCCAGTTCATCCCCGGCACCTGGGCCGGGCACGGCATCGACGGGGACGGGGACGGCGACCGGGACGTGTGGGATCCCAAGGACGCGATCCCCTCCGCCGCCTCGTACGACTGCGAGCTCGCCGGCTATGTGAGGAAGGTGCCCGGCGACGCGACGAACAACATGCTCGCCGCGTACAACGCCGGTGCCTACCGGGTCATCAAGTCCGGTGGCGTGCCGCGGATCAGCGAGACGCAGAACTACGTCAGGATCATCCGGTCGCTGGAGAAGAGCTTCGCCCGGCCCGTCGGCCGCGTCGAGCCCTCGCGGCAGGCTGCGGGCGCGATCTACTACGCGCAGCAGAAGCTCGGGACCCTCTATCTCTGGGGCGGTACCGGAACGGCGGCTCAGAATGGCCGATTCGACTGCTCCGGGCTGACCCAGGCCGCGTACCGGTCCGTCGGCATCGAGCTGCCGCGTGTCGCCAACGACCAGTACAACGCCGGGCCGCACCCGTCCCGCGACGAGCTGCTCCCCGGCGACCTGGTCTTCTTCTCCGACGACCTGACGAACTCCCGCGCCATCAGGC
Source organism: Streptomyces sp. Je 1-79 (assembly GCF_025195125.1). GTDB lineage: Bacteria > Actinomycetota > Actinomycetes > Streptomycetales > Streptomycetaceae > Streptomyces. The sequence continues at coordinate 187,924 of NZ_JAMGSL010000015.1, read as the reverse complement.
ACGTCGGCATCTACGTCGGCGGCGGCTACATGATCGACGCGCCGCGCACCGGAGCCGTCATCCGTTTCGACAAGATCGATACGCCTGACTATTTTGGTGCGACCCGGGTGACCGAGGACGGTGCGGCGGCCCTGCCGACGCATCTGCCGCAGACCACCTGACATCCCGCCGGCCGGAGGCGGGGCATGGCTGGAACTCTCTGTTGAGTACAGGCCCTGAACTGCGACGACGCGTCACTCTTCGGTAACGTCAGGGTGATCGTCGAGGAAGAGCGGAACGCACGCCTCAGGCGGTTCGTTCCCTGATCCGACCGCCCACGGTCGACTCACGTGACAAGGCAAGGGGCCTCAGCAGATGGCTGGACTCGCATCGGACGGTTCGAACCCCGATGTCAGCCTGCTCTACGACATCAACGGGCTGGCGCGGGACGCCCCGCCCTGGCTTGACCGTGTCATGGGCTTCGTCGGCGAGTACGGGATCATGCTCGGCCTTGTCCTCGTCGCGCTCTGGTGCTGGTGGAGCGTCCGCCGCCGCGGCGCCCTCACCGACTCCGTCTCCGCCGTCGCCGCGCTCGTCTGGGCCCCGCTGGCCGCCGGCGTCGCCGTGCTCGTCAACATCCCCATCCGCGGGTTCGTCGAGCGCCCACGGCCGTTCAACGACCATCAGGGCCTCGAAGTCCTCGTCGACGGCAAGACCGACTTCTCCTTCGTCAGCGACCACGCCACGCTGGCGATGGCCATCGCCGTCGGGCTCTTCGTCGCCCACCGGAAGCTCGGCCTCGCCGCCATCGGTCTCGCGTTCGCCGAAGGCTTCTGCCGCGTCTACATGGGTGTCCACTACCCGACCGACGTCATCGGCGGCTTCGCCCTCGGTACGGCCGTGGCGCTACTGCTCGCGCCGCTCGCCCACGCCCTGCTGACCCCGGTCGTCTCCGCGATCGCCCGCTCGAAGCACGGCGCCCGGCTGGTCCGCTCCCGGCGGGCCGGCGACCGGTCCTCGCTGCCCGAGACCCTGGACATCCCCGAGCCCCGGCTGGGAACGGGCTCCGGCGAGAACGACCTGGCCGCCTAGGCCTGTCGTCGGGCGTCCGGCGGATCAGGTCCGGATGCCCCCTGGGCCGTCGGCGGGCCCCGGCGATCAGGTCCGGACGACCCGTGGCCGCCTAGGCCTGCGGCCGATAAGGGCCGGGCGGCCCTTAGGCCGTCGGCCTGCGTGCGTCCTCGGTGTGTGTCGTCGCGTCCGTACGCGCCTTGTCCCGTGATCTTCGCGCCGGCCCCGCCCAGCCGCAGCTGCACCGGGCGACCGCAAAGGAGCCGCGTTCCGTCGTGGTCGTGTGATGCGGGGACTGCTCGTGCACGGTTCCACCGTACTGCGCGTGACGGGTCGCCCAGGCCGTCGTTATGCGATTCGGGCGGGTCCCGGACAGGCAGCGGCGCGGCGTTGGGGGTTGGCAGGCGATGGTGGTGCAGCGGTACGGGCGGCGGGGCGGCGCGTTGGCCGTCGCCGCGGCTCTGATGGCCGGCGGATGCTCCGGCGCCGAGGACGCCAAGCCCGGCGGCGACCCGACGCGGACCGTGCGGGGCGCGTCCGAGGTGCTGACCAGGGCCGGCACCTCCAAGGCGAGTACGAGCATGGAGATGGCGGCCGGCGGGACGCGCGTGACCATCCGCGGCGAGGGCGGCTACGACTTCCGGCGCCGTACCGGCAGTCTCCAGGTCGTCCTGCCCAAGGACGCCGCCGGAGCCAGCGAACACCGCCCCATCACGGAACTCCTCGCCCCCGGCGCGCTCTACATGAAGAACCGCGGCGCCGGCGTCCCCGCCGACAAGTGGGTCCGCGTGGACACCACGACGCTCGACGACGGGAACCTGATCACCGGCGGGGCCACCGACCCGGCCGCCGCCGCCGAGCTGCTGCGCGGCGCGCAGCGCGTGACGTACGTCGGTGAAGTCGATCTGGCAGGGGTGAAAGTCAGCCACTACCGCGGTGTCGCGGACATCGGCGTGGCCGCCCGGGCCGCCTCGCCGCAGGTGCGCGGGGCGCTCGCCGCGGCGGCGAAAGGGTTCGCCAAGGACACCGTGCCCTTCGACGCGTACCTGGACGCGGAAGGGCGGCTGCGCAAGGTCCGGCACCAGTTCAGCTTCGCCAACCAGGGGCGTACGGTCGCGGTCGCCTCGACCACCCTGCTGTACGGGTTCGGCACCCCCGTCGACGTGCGGCTGCCGCAGCGCAAGGACATCTACGCCGGGAAGATCGACGTGTAAGGGGCGACGAGGGTCACTCGCAGGCCATTCCCAAATGGTCCGGACGAGTCATGCGCGGTGCGTGGCGCGCTCCCTACGCTGGGAGACCGACGCCGGCAGGAAGAGGTGAATGCGCGTGGCTCCGCCCAGTACCGCGACAGTCCCCACTGACCAGGACTGCGTCGCTCTCGCCGAGATCGAGCTCTGCGGTGAGCTGATCATCGCGGCGTCGGCGGCCGACGGGGAACGGCTCAGCGCCGACCGTATCGACGAGGTGCTGAGGGTCGCGACGGAGCGGGCCGACCGTTGCTGATCGACCGGGGCCGTCGGCGGCGGCCCCGGGTTCTCAGGTACGCATCATCCGCGCGATGGCCTTCGTGGCCTCTTCGACCTTCGCCTCGATCTCGTCCCCGCCCTTGGTCGCGGCGTCGGCGACGCAGTGCCGCAGGTGCTCTTCGAGAAGCTGGAGGGCGAACGACTGCAGGGCCTTCGTGGAGGCCGAGACCTGGGTGAGTATGTCGATGCAGTACGTGTCCTCGTCGACCATCCGCTGCAGACCGCGGATCTGGCCCTCGATCCGGCGCAGCCGCTTCAGGTGCTCGTCCTTCTGCTTGTGGTAGCCGTGCACGCCGTGGTCGTGGTCCGTGCCGGGTACGGCGCCGTCGGGGGTGACCTCGGCCGCCTCGGTGGTCGTCATCGCGTCCTCCCGTTGTCCAGAAAGGGTATGTATACCCCTCGTGGGTATATGGTACCGATCCCCGCCGATCCGGGCGGGGGCCCGTGCAGATCACTGTGCCTGATGGGCGACACTGAAGGGACGCCGGTTAGCCGTGGCCGGATGATGCGCCTAGCATCAGCCTGACCGAAACCCAGCACCCCGAGGACCCCACGTGCGATTTCGTCTGACCCCCAGGGAGACGAGCTTCTACGACATGTTCGCCGCGTCCGCGGACAACATCGTCACTGGCTCGAAACTCCTGATGGAACTGCTCGGAGCGGAGCCTTCCGCCCGGGCCGAGATCGCGGAGCGGATGCGGGCAGCGGAACACGCCGGTGACGACGCGACCCACGCCATCTTCCACCAGCTGAACTCCTCGTTCATCACGCCGTTCGACCGCGAGGACATCTACAACCTCGCCTCGTCCCTCGACGACATCATGGACTTCATGGAGGAGGCCGTCGACCTGGTCGTCCTCTACAACGTCGAGGAGCTCCCCAAGGGAGTCGAGCAGCAGATCGAGGTGCTGGCGCGGGCGGCGGAGCTGACCGCCGAGGCGATGCCGAACCTGCGGACGATGTCCCACCTCACCGAGTACTGGATCGAGGTCAACCGCCTCGAGAACCAGGCGGACCAGATCCACCGCAAGCTGCTCGCGACGCTCTTCAACGGCAAGTACGACGCCATCGAGGTCCTCAAGCTCAAGCAGATCGTGGATGTGCTGGAGGAGGCGGCCGACGCCTTCGAGCACGTGGCCAACACGGTGGAGACCATCGCGGTCAAGGAGTCCTGAGCTTCGTGGACACCTTTGCGCTGATCGTGACCATCGGTGTCGCGCTCGGCTTCACGTATACGAACGGTTTCCACGACTCGGCGAACGCCATCGCCACCTCCGTGTCGACCCGGGCGCTGACCCCGCGGGCGGCGCTGGCGATGGCGGCGGTGATGAACCTCGCCGGTGCGTTCCTCGGCAGCGGTGTCGCCAAGACGGTCAGCGAAGGCCTGATCGAGACGCCGCACGGCGACAAGGGGATGGGCATCCTCTTCGCCGCGCTCGTCGGCGCGATCATCTGGAACCTGGTGACCTGGTACTTCGGTCTGCCGTCCTCCTCCTCGCACGCGCTCTTCGGCGGCATGGTGGGCGCGGCGCTGGCCGGCGGTACGGAGGTCATCTGGGGTGGCGTGCTCGACAAGGTCGTCATCCCGATGTTCATCTCGCCGGTGGTCGGTCTGATCGCCGGTTACCTGGTCATGTGCGCGATCATGTGGATGTTCCGCAAGGCCAACCCGAGCAAGGCGAAGCGCGGTTTCCGTATCGCGCAGACGGTCTCGGCGGCGGGCATGGCCCTCGGTCACGGTCTGCAGGACGCCCAGAAGACGATGGGCATCGTGGTGATGGCCCTGGTCATCGCCGATGTGCAGCAGTCGGGCGACGACATCCCGGTGTGGGTGAAGATCGCGTGCGCCGTGATGCTCTCGCTGGGTACGTACGCGGGTGGCTGGCGGATCATGCGGACCCTCGGCCGGAAGATCATCGAGCTGGACCCGCCGCAGGGTTTCGCGGCGGAGACGACGGGCGCGTCGATCATGTTCGGCTCGGCGTTCCTGTTCCACGCGCCGATCTCGACGACGCACGTGATCACGTCCGCGATCATGGGCGTGGGCGCGACGAAGCGGGTGAACGCGGTGCGGTGGGGTGTCGCGAAGAACATCATCCTGGGCTGGTTCATTACGATGCCGGCTGCGGCGATCGTGGCGGCGCTCAGTTTCTACGTGGTCCAGCTCTTCTTCGGCTGACGGCCGGCACGCGGGGTGCTGCTGAGGGTCCGGGGGTTATCCCCCGGGGGAATGCAGTATCACGATGCCGGCTGCGGCGATCGTGGCGGTGCTCAGTTTCTACGTGGTCCAGCTCTTCTTCGGCTGACCGCCGACGGCACATGGTCGGGCCCGGCTCCCCTGTGGGGGAGCCGGGCCCTTTCGTCTGCGGTGGCACCGCCATGCAGCACCGCAGGACGCCACGCGGCAGAGCCGCATGGTCTGGGGGCTATCCGAAGCGGCCGGAGATGTAGTCCTCGGTCGCCTGGACGCTCGGGTTGGAGAAGATGCGCTCGGTGTCGTCCAGCTCGATCAGCTTGCCGGGCTGGCCCACGGCCGCCAGGTTGAAGAACGCCGTACGGTCCGAGACGCGGGCGGCCTGCTGCATGTTGTGCGTCACGATGACGATCGTGAAGCGCTCCTTCAGCTCGCCGATCAGGTCCTCGATCGCCAGCGTCGAGATCGGGTCCAGGGCCGAGCAGGGCTCGTCCATCAGCAGGACGTCGGGCTCGACCGCGATCGCGCGGGCGATGCACAGACGCTGCTGC
>NZ_JAMGSL010000015.1:0-182588 GCF_025195125.1 Streptomyces sp. Je 1-79 | reverse complement strand
ACGATGCCGGCTGCGGCGATCGTGGCGGCGCTCAGTTTCTACGTGGTCCAGCTCTTCTTCGGCTGACGGCCGGCACGCGGGGTGCTGCTGAGGGTCCGGGGGTTATCCCCCGGGGGAATGCAGTATCACGATGCCGGCTGCGGCGATCGTGGCGGTGCTCAGTTTCTACGTGGTCCAGCTCTTCTTCGGCTGACCGCCGACGGCACATGGTCGGGCCCGGCTCCCCTGTGGGGGAGCCGGGCCCTTTCGTCTGCGGTGGCACCGCCATGCAGCACCGCAGGACGCCACGCGGCAGAGCCGCATGGTCTGGGGGCTATCCGAAGCGGCCGGAGATGTAGTCCTCGGTCGCCTGGACGCTCGGGTTGGAGAAGATGCGCTCGGTGTCGTCCAGCTCGATCAGCTTGCCGGGCTGGCCCACGGCCGCCAGGTTGAAGAACGCCGTACGGTCCGAGACGCGGGCGGCCTGCTGCATGTTGTGCGTCACGATGACGATCGTGAAGCGCTCCTTCAGCTCGCCGATCAGGTCCTCGATCGCCAGCGTCGAGATCGGGTCCAGGGCCGAGCAGGGCTCGTCCATCAGCAGGACGTCGGGCTCGACCGCGATCGCGCGGGCGATGCACAGACGCTGCTGCTGACCGCCGGAGAGGCCGGAGCCCGGCTTGTTCAGGCGGTCCTTGACCTCGTTCCAGAGGTTCGCGCCCTTGAGGGAGCGCTCGACGACCTCGTTGAGCTGGGACTTCTTGTACGAGCCGTTCAGCCGCAGGCCCGCCGCCACGTTGTCGAAGATCGACATGGTGGGGAACGGGTTCGGGCGCTGGAACACCATGCCGACCGTGCGGCGCACGGCGACCGGGTCGACCCCGGCGCCGTACAGGTCCTGGTCGTCCAGGAGGACCTTGCCCTCGACGCGGCCACCGGGGGTGACCTCGTGCATACGGTTCAGGGTGCGCAGGAACGTGGACTTGCCGCAGCCGGAGGGGCCGATGAAGGCCGTCACCGAGCGGGGCTCGACGGTCATGGAGATGTCGTCGATCGCCTTGTGGGCGCCGTAGTAGGCGGAGAGGCCGCTGACGTCGATTCGCTTGGCCATATCAATTCACTTCCAGGGGGTGGCCGCGGTCAGCGGCTGGACTTGGGGGCCTTCCAGCGGGCGATGCCGCGGGCCACCAGGTTGAGGATCATGACGAAGGCGATCAGGACGAGCGCGGCGGCCCAGGCACGGGACACGGCGGCGTCGGTGCCGACCGCGTACTGCTCGTACACGTAGAGCGGCAGCGAGGACTGGGCGCCTTCGAAGGGGTTCGGGTTGATCAGCTTCGTACCGAACACGAGGAGCAGGACGGGGGCCGTCTCACCGGTGATGCGGGCGACCGCGAGCATGACGCCCGTGGTGATGCCGCCGATCGCGGTGGGCAGGACCACCTTCAGGATCGTGCGCCACTTCGGGATGCCGAGCGCGAGGGAGGCCTCGCGCAGCTCGTTCGGGACGAGCTTGAGCATCTCCTCGGTGGAGCGGACCACGACCGGCATCATCAGGATCGCGAGGGCCATCGCGCCGGCGAATCCGGAGGGCCCGAAGCCCAGCATCAGATTCCAGGTGGCGAGGATGAAGAGGCCCGCGACGATCGACGGGATGCCCGTCATGACGTCGACGAAGAAGGTGACGGCCTGGGAGAGCTTCCCGCTGCCGTACTCGACCAGGTAGATCGCGGTCAGCAGGCCGATCGGCGCTGCGATGAGGGTCGCGATGAGGACCTGCTCGATCGTGCCCAGCAGCGCGTGGTAGACACCGCCGCCGGCCTCGGCGTCGAGGATGCCGTTCATCGAGTGGGTGAGGAAGTACGGGTCGAGTACTTCCATGCCCTTGCTGATCGTCACCCAGGCGAGGGAGAGCAGCGGGATGACGGCCAGGATGAAGCAGACCCAGACGAGGCTGGTCGCGACCCGGTCCTTGGCCTGGCGGCTGCCCTCGACCTTGGAGGTGATCGCGTACGTCGCGAGGACGAAGAACAGTGCGGCGATCAGGCCCCACTGGATGCGGCTGTGCCAGCCGGCCGCGAGACCGAGGCCGACAGCGGCGGCGATCGACCCTATGGCGGTGGCGAGCGGGGTCCAGCGGGGGAGCCTGGCGTGCTGGAGCGGGTCGTGCTTGACGATGCCCTTCCGCACGGGCGGCCGATCCTGTATGGCGTGGTGGCTCATGCGTTGGCCCCCGAGTACTCCTTGCGGCGGGCGATGATCCACCGGGCCGCGCCGTTGACCAGCAGGGTGATGACGAAGAGGACGAGACCGGAGGCGATCAGCGCGTCACGGCCGAACTCGTTGGCCTCGTTGAACTTCGCGGCGATGTTCTGGGCGAAGGTGCCGCCGCCCGGGTCGAGCAGGTGGCCCGAGATGAGGAAGCTCGGGGAGAGGACGACGGCCACGGCCATCGTCTCGCCGAGCGCGCGGCCGAGGCCCAGCATCGAGGCGGAGATGATGCCCGAACGCCCGAAGGGGAGGACCGACATCCGGATGACCTCCCAGCGCGTGGCGCCGAGGGCGAGGGCGGCCTCTTCGTGCATCTTCGGGACCTGGAGGAAGACCTCGCGGGTCACGTTGGTGATGATCGGGAGGATCATGATCGCCAGCAGGATGCCCACGGTGAAGAGGGAGCGGGCGACGCCGTCGCTGGACTTGTCGAAGATGTACGTCCAGCCCAGGTACTGGTCGAGCCAGAGGTTCAGGCCGGCCAGGTACGGGACCAGGAAGATCGCGCCCCACAGGCCGTAGATGATGCTGGGGACGGCGGCGAGCAGGTCGACCACGTACGCGAGCGGCTTGGCCAGCTTGCGCGGGGCGTAGTGCGAGATGAACAGCGCGATGCCGATCGCGACCGGCACGGCGATGGCCATCGCGATGACCGAGGACACGACCGTGCCGAAGGCGAGGACCGCGATGCCGAACACCGGCGGGTCGCCCGCGGGGTTCCACTCGAAGGTGGTGAAGAAGTTCGTGGAGTCCTTGGAGACCGCGAGGACCGCGCGGTAGGTGAGGAAGCCGGCGATGGCGGCCATGATCACCAGGAGGGTGATGCCGGATCCCCGGGACAGTCCGAGGAAGACCCGGTCTCCCGGGCGGCTCGCGCCCTTGGCGCGCCGGCTCTTTCGTATGGGTGGTGTGGTTGTCGTAACCATCGGTCTCTCCGGTCTGCGGAGCCGTACCCGCGTACGGTTCCTGGCGGCGGTGCACCGGATGCCGGGGCCGGTCCGTCGCCGTGGAGCGACGGACCGGGCCCGGCCGGGGATCAGGACAGGGTCGGGACGATCTCGCGGACCTTGGTCGCGATGTCGGCCGGGAGCGGGGCGTAACCGGCGTCGGAGAGGACCTTCTGGCCCTCCTCGCTGACGGTGTAGTTGAGGAACGCCTTCAGGGTCGGCAGGGTCTCCGCCTTGTTGCCCTTGTCGCAGGCGATCTCGTAGGTGACGAGGATCAGCGGGTAGGCGCCCTCGGCCTTGGTGGCGTAGTCGAGGGAGAGGGCCATGTCGGAGCCGGTGCCCTTGACCTTCGCGGCGGCGATGGCCTTGGAGGCGTTCTCCGGGGTGGCCTCGACCGGGGCGGAGGCGCCGGTGTTCAGCTTGACGGTGGAGATCTTGCTGGCGGTCGCGTAGGAGAGCTCGAAGTAGCCGATGGAGCCCTCGGCGTCCTTGACCGCGGTGGCGACACCGGAGGAGCCGTTGGCGGCCTGGCCGCCCGGGGCGGGCCACGACTTCGTCTTCGGGTCGTGCTTCCAGTCGGCCGGGGCGGCCTCGGAGAGGTACTTGCCCAGGTTCTGGGTGGTGCCCGACTCGTCGGAGCGGTGGAACGCCTGGATGTTGGTGTCCGGCAGCTTGACGCCCGGGTTCAGCTTGGCGATCGCCGGGTCGTTCCACTTCTTGATCTCGGTGTTGAAGATCTTGGCGATCGTGGAGGCGTCCAGGACCAGGTTGTCCACGCCGTCCAGCTTGTAACCGATGGCGACGGGGCCACCGACCATCGGCAGGTTGATGCCCTTGCCGGTCTTGCAGATCTTCGCCGACTCGGCGACCTCTTCCTCCTTGAGCGCGGAGTCGGAGCCCGCGAAGGCGACCTGGCCCTGGTTGAACTTGGTGATACCGCCGCCGGAGCCGATGGCCTGGTAGTTGACCTCGACGCCGGAGCACGCGGCCTGGAAGTTCTTGACCCAGAGGTCCATGGCGTTCTTCTGCGCGGAGGAGCCCGCGGCGAGGAGCTGGCCCTTGGCGCCGTCGCACTTGATGTTCGACGCGGCGGCCGAGGTCTTCTCGCCGTTCGCCGGCGTACCGCTGTTGTTGTCCGAGCCACACGCCGAGAGGACGAGGGCGCCCGAGACGACGAGGGCACCGATCGCGGAGGCGCGAAGCCCGTTCATGCGCGAAAGCTTCACTTTCGGGTGTTCCTTCCAGAAGCCGCCAGCCGCGGACCGGGTGTCCTGAACGTTGTACGGCGGTGTGTGTCGGGGTGGTGGGTGCAGCGCTGCGCCTCTGCACCTTGTACGGCCGAAATTAGGCAGAACAGGTGAAGCCGTCGACGGGGGAGGGTGAACGGAAAGTGAACCGTGCCGGAAGGCGCGGTGCGGGGGCCTCGGGTGGGCGGGGGAGGGGCGTCTCCTACCCAGGGTGCACCCGCGGCGGCGTGCGGGGGGAACGGGGCGGGTGCGGGGCGTGGCGGGGAAGGGACGCGGCCGGGGGCCGGGTGCCGGCGCGAGCTTTCAGCCGGGGCCGGGGCTGGGGTCGGCGCTGGGCTTCAGCGAGGCTGGGGTCGGCGCCGGGCTCCGCGAGGCCGGGGTCGGCGCCGGGCTTCCGCGAGGCCGGGGTCGGCGCGCGGCTTTCAGTCGAGGGCCGCGTCCAGGAGTTCACGGTCGCGTGGCTGGGTCAGGCGGAGGCGGGCGGCCTCCGGGGGGAGCCAGACCATCCGGTCGACCTCCGTCGAGGGGACGAACGCGCCGTCCAGGGCGCGGGCCGACCAGTACGTGACCACCTTCGGGCGGCCGTTCGCCAGATAGCGGGCCGTGGGGAGGCGCGGGCCCAGGGCGCAGGCGTGGCCCGTCTCCTCCCGTACCTCCCGCAGCGCGGCCTCCTCGGCCGACTCGCCGCGCTTCAGCTTGCCCTTCGGGTGCGACCAGTCGTCGTACTTGGGGCGGTGGACCAGCGCGATCTCGATGCCCCTGCCCGTGGGTGCGGGGCGCCACAGGACGCACCCCGCCGCGCGGATCACGGGACGGACGCCGTGGCGTGCTGCCAGGCGCGCTGGAAGGCGAAGCGGGAGGCTTCGACCTCGTGGCGCTGGTCCGCGTGGAGGACGCCCAGCGCGTACGCGGTGGCCGGGGCGATACGGGGCGTGCGGGCGGCAGCCGCGGCGGCGGCGGCCGCCTCGGAGGCGTCGCGGTGGCGGTCCAGGGCCCTGCCGGCCTCGCCGAGCACCGGGTCGGGGGCGGCGTCACCGGTCAGGACCTCGCCGGCGTACCGGTGCAGCCGCAGCAGCAGCCGCGTCTGGTGCCAGGGCGCGTCCTGGGTCTCGCCGGCCGCCAGGGCGAGGGCGTCGGCGTTGTACGGGTGGGCCGCGCGGGCCAGCGGCAGACCGGAGACGGCGTCCAGCAGGCGACGCTCGACGACGGCGGCCGGCGCGTCGAGCACCTCCAGGGCGTCGGCCGCCCCCGCCGGTCCCAGCGGCACCTCGGAGGCGAGGAGCGCGACCGAGTCCGCGACCGCGTGGAAGCGGGAGGAGCCCAGCGCCTGGAGCGCAGCCGAGTGGGCGCGGGTGCGGGCCAGGGTGAGCTGGCGTTCGAGCAGGGCGCCGGCCCGGGCGGCGCCGACCGTCAGGCCGGTGTTCTCGGCGCCGCGCGCGGCGGGCACGGGCCCGGCGGGGCCGTGCCCGCTGTTCGACAGGCGGGACAGCGCGTCCACCAGCCGGACGAGCCGGGCGGTGCAGGCGTGCTCCAGGGCGAGCGTCCCGGACAGCCAGGCCAGCTCCGTGCGCAGCTGGTCGGCCCAGGGGGCGTCGAGGAGCGGGCGGAAGGTGTGCAGCGTCCCGCCGATGCGGCGGGCCGCGGCCCGAAGGGACCGGGCGGCCTCCTCGGCGCCGCCCGTGTCCGCGCCGCTCTCCGTGTGCAGGCGCAGGGCGCGCAGGAAGTCTCCGGCCCGCGCCTGGAGGTAGGGGGAGAGGACCTCTCCCGCCGTGACGCCCGCGGTGGCGGAAAGGTGGTCAGGGTTGTGCACGCCGGCGCCTCCGCGCGTCGATGAGCATCTCCTGCACGTGCCGCAGCGGCTGGCCGTCGGGGTCGGTCGCGTGCCGCGTCCAGTTCCCGTCCGGGCCGAGGTGCCAGGAGGAGGTGGTGTCGGACATCCCGGTCTCCAGGAGCCGGCTCAGGGCCGCCCGGTGGGCCGGGTCGGAGACCCGGACCAGGGCCTCGATGCGCCGGTCGAGGTTGCGGTGCATCATGTCGGCGCTGCCCAGCCAGACCTCCGGTTCGCCGCCGTTGCCGAAGGCGAAGACCCGGGAGTGCTCCAGGAAGCGGCCGAGGATCGAGCGGACCCGGATGTTCTCGGAGAGGCCGGCGACGCCCGGGCGGATCGCGCAGATGCCGCGGACCCAGATGTCGACCGGGACGCCCGCCTGGGAGGCCCGGTAGCAGGCGTCGATGATGGCCTCGTCGACCATCGAGTTGACCTTGATCCGGACGTAGGCGGGCCGGCCCGCGCGGTGGTGGGTGATCTCCTGGTGGATCCGGGAGACCAGCCCGTCCCGCAGGGACTTCGGGGCGGTGAGCAGCCGGCGGTACGTCTCGCGGCGGGAGTAGCCGGAGAGCCGGTTGAACAGGTCGGAGAGGTCGGCGCCGACCTGCGGGTCGGCGGTGAGCAGGCCGAGGTCCTCGTAGAGCCGGGCCGTCTTGGGGTGGTAGTTGCCGGTGCCGACGTGCGAGTACCGGCGCAGCAGCTCACCCTCCTGCCGGACGACGAGCGACAGCTTGCAGTGCGTCTTCAGGCCGACGAGCCCGTAGACGACGTGGCAGCCGGCCTCCTCCAGCTTGCGCGCCCACTTGATGTTGGCCTGCTCGTCGAAGCGGGCCTTGATCTCGACGAGGACCAGGACCTGCTTGCCGCTCTCGGCGGCGTCGATCAGGGCGTCGACTATCGGCGACTTGCCGGAGGTCCGGTACAGCGTCTGCTTGATCGCGAGGACGTCCGGGTCGGCGGCGGCCTGCTCCAGGAAGGCCTGGACGGAGGTGGAGAAGGAGTCGTACGGGTGGTGCAGCAGGACGTCCCGCTCGCGCAGCGCCATGAAGATGTCGGGCGCGGAGGCCGACTCGACCTCGGCGAGGTCCCGGTGGGTGCCGGCGACGAACTTGGGGTACTTCAGCTCGGGCCGGTCAAGCGAGGCGATGCCGAAGAGGCCGGTGAGGTCGAGCGGGCCGGGCAGCGGGTAGACCTCGGCGTCGGAGACCTTCAGCTCGCGCACCAGCAGGTCGAGGACGTACGGGTCGATGGACTCCTCGACCTCCAGGCGGACCGGCGGGCCGAAGCGGCGGCGCAGCAGCTCCTTCTCCAGGGCCTGGAGCAGGTTCTCGGTGTCGTCCTCCTCGACCTCCAGGTCCTCGTTCCGGGTCACCCGGAACATGTGGTGGGCCAGCACCTCCATACCGGGGAAGAGCTCTTCCAGGTGCGCGGCGATGACGTCCTCCAGCGGGACGTACCGCTCCGGGGAGGCCTCGAGGAAGCGCGAGAGCAGCGGGGGCACCTTGACCCGGGCGAAGTGGCGGTGGCCGCTGACCGGGTTGCGTACGACCACGGCCAGGTTCAGGGAGAGGCCGGAGATGTACGGGAAGGGGTGCGCGGGGTCCACCGCCAGCGGGGTGAGGACCGGGAAGATCTGCTGCCGGAACAGGGTGAAGAGGCGCGCCTGCTCCTTCTCGGTGAGCTCGGGCCAGCGGATGAGGTGGATGCCCTCGTCGGCGAGGGCCGGGGCGACGTCCTGCTGGTAGCAGGCGGCGTGCCGGGCCATGAGCTCGCGCGAGCGGGTCCAGATCAGCTCAAGGACCTCGCGGGGCTGCAGGCCGGAGGCGGAGCGGGTGGCGACGCCGGTGGCGATCCGGCGCTTGAGGCCGGCCACGCGCACCATGAAGAACTCGTCGAGGTTGGACGCGAAGATCGCGAGGAAGTTAGCCCGTTCGAGGAGGGGGGTGTTCGGGTCCTCGGCCAGTTCGAGGACGCGTTCGTTGAACGCGAGCCAGCTGCGCTCGCGGTCGAGGAAGCGGCCCTGGGGGAGCTCCCCGCCCGCGCTGTCGTCCTCGTAGGTGTCGAGGTCGGCGTCCAGGTCGGGGTCGAGGTCCCGGCCCCGGTCGGGGTTGACCGTGTGGGGGCGGTGTGCGGCTATCGAACCGACGGTGGGCTGCGCGTTCTGCGTGGTCGCCTCCCCGTCCCGGGCGCTCTTCGCGGACGGCTTCGCGGGCGTCTTGGAGGGCGTCTTCGAGGGCGTCTTCTCCGACGTCCTGGCGTTCTTCGCGGGCGACGTGGCGGAGGGCTGGACCGGGACCTCGGCGGGCTGCTGGCTCATGGCCCCATTCTTCCGCGCGAAGGGGTGGTCGGGCGCGTCGGAGCGGGCCGTGGGCGCGGGAAGTCTCCCTTTGGGGAGCGCGTTGGGGGTCGCGGGCACGACGGGCTTCATTGCGCGAGCCTCGCAAGCGCGTCTGAATGGCCGGTAACGACGACATGTCGTGCGGGAATCGGGGGCGGGGCCCCTGAAGGGCCCCGCCGGCCGAATTCCGACGCCTTGTTCCGTACGGTACGGGGTTCTGGGCGGTCCTGGGTGTGCCTGGGCGGGCTACCGGTGCCGGGCGCGCAGGACGCGGAAGGCGGCGAAGAGGGCGAGGGCGGCGAGGGCGAGGACGATGCCGGTCTCGATGAGCTGGGTGGGCCAGAAATGGGACTCGGGGTGGTAGTCGACGTACTGGGCGGCGATGTCCAGGTCGGCCGGGCAGTCGTACAGGCTCCGGGTGCGCTCGAAGCAGATCCACTCCGGGAGGCGTTCGCCCCTGCCGTTGATCATGCCGGTATCCATCATCAGACCATCCCTGGGCACGAACAGGTGGGGTTCGAGCGGCCCGGTCACGGTCCGTACCGGCAGGAAGTCCCACCGCAGCGCGCCGAGCGCGGCCAGGACCAGGCCGGTGACCAGGCCGGTCGCGGCCATGGCGACGACCGTGCGCCGGACCAGCTGCCCGAGGAGCGCGCCCACCGCGACGGCGAGCAGCACGTACGCGACGAGGACGGTTCCGGTCGCCTCGTACGGGCCGCGGTCCGACCAGTTCAGCTGCCAGGTGCCCGAGACGCGGCCCCAGCCGATCCGGTAGATCGCCAGGAGGGCGAGGGTGGCCGCGAGGGCGGCGCCGGCCGCGGTGAGGACCTTCGCGCGGAACCACTGCACGGGGGTGAAGGACTGGGTGAGCGCGAGCCGGTACGTGCCGCTCTCCAGCTCGCGGGCGATCAGCGGGCCCGCGACGAAGGCCCCGACGACGAGGGGCAGGAGGACCATGCCGATACCGGCGTACTCCATGGCCAGGCGCAGGATGCCGAATCCGCGGTTGTCGTTCGAGGCGATCGTGTGGCCGTTCTCCACGAACGTGTCCGCGCTCGCGGCGTCCCACAGCCGCAGCCCCGCGAGGACGGCGAGGGACAGGGCCGTGGCGGCCGCGGCCGCCCACACCGCTCTCCGGTGCTGGCGGGCCGTCAGCCAGTACGGGCCCTTCAGGGCGAGGCGGCTCATGCGGAGGCTCCTTCGGGGGTCTTCGCGGTGCGGAGGTGGGCGAGGACGAGGTCCTCGAGGGACGGGGGGCTCGTCTGCCAGGGGCCTTCGACGCGGCCCTCGCGGCGGACCAGGGCCGTGAGTTGACGGCCCGTCGTGCGGGACTCGACGACCGTGTGCGGGGCGAGGTCGGCGACCGGGCCGCGCAGGAGCACGTGCGCGGCGAGGAGGTCGTCGATGGCGCCGTCGAGGCGGACCCGGCCGTCGTCGACGAGGAGCAGGTGGTCGCAGGCGCCCTCCAGCTCGCCGAGGATGTGCGAGGACATGACGACCGTCGTGCCGCGTTCGGCGGCGTCGGCCATGAGGACGCCCATGAGCCGGTGGCGGGCGAGCGGGTCGAGGTCGGCCATCGGCTCGTCGAGGAGCAGCAGTTCGGGCCGCTTGCCGAGGGCCAGGGCGAGGGCGACGCGGGTGCGCTGGCCGCCGGAGAGGGTGCGGATCCGGGCGCCGGGGTCGAGGTCGGCGGCGATCCGTTCGGCGACGGCCCCGTCCCAGCGGCCGGGGTTGAGCTCGCGGCCCATGCGCAGCGTCTCGGCGACGGTGAGCTGCGGGTAGAGCGGCTTGTCCTGGGCCACGTACGCGAGGTGTTCGCGCGCCGGGGCCCGGACCGTGCCCTCGGTGGGCCGGAGGAGGCCGGCCGCGAGGGCGAGGAGGGTGGACTTGCCGGCGCCGTTGGGGCCGACGAGCGCGCAGACGCGGCCGGCCGGGAGGGCGAGGGTGCACTCCCTCAGGGCCCAGCCGGGCCCCCGTCGTCCGTACCGTTTGCCGAGGCCCTCGGTGCTCAGGGCCGTTCCACCGGTCATGCGTCCCCCTCGAAGATTTCCATCAGTACGGAAGTGAAGAGCGCGGCCACGTCCTCGCGCTCCAGGCCGTCCTCCCGCGCACGGCGCGCCCAGTCGGTGAGTTCGCCCCGCAGGGGCGAGTCCGCCGGTCCGGTCCCCAGCGTCGCGCGCACGAAGGTGCCGAGGCCGCGCCGGGCCTCGACGAGCCCTTCGCGTTCGAGTTCGCGGTAGGCCTTGAGGACCGTGTTCGGGTTGATGGCCGTCGCCTCGACGACCTCGCGCGCGGTCGGCAGCCGGTCGCCGGGCTCCAGAACGCCCATGCGCAGGGCCTGTCGGGTCTGCTGGACGATCTGGAGGTAGGTGGCGACGCCGCTGCGCCGGTCGATGCGGTACTCGAGCACGTTCCCCTTCACCACCCTTTCACTAATCAAGTAGTGAAAGGGTGGTGCAAAGCAGGGGGCGGTGTCAACCGCCCCCTGCTCAGCGCGTGTTCAGGACTCCGTGCGTGCGGCTCAGGACTCCGTGCGGTACATCAGGTCCACCTCGTGCGTGACGAAGCCCAGCCGCTCGTACACCGTCACCGCCGCCGTGTTGTCCGCGTCGACGTAGAGCATCGCCGTCGGCAGGCCCTGCGCCGCCAGGTGCCGGAGCCCGATCGCCGTGAGCGACCTGCCGAGACCGCCGCCCTGCGCGTCCGGCAGGATCCCGATCACGTACACCTCGCCGAGCTGGTCCTCCGCGTGCGTCTTCGTCCAGTGGAAGCCGATCAGCCGCCCGTCCTTCTCCGCGAGGAAGAAGCCCTTGGGGTCGAACCACGGCTCGGCCGCGCGGTCGTCGAGGTCCCGCTGGGTGAGCGAGCCCTGCTCGGGGTGGTGGGCGAAGGCCGCCGCGTTGACCGCGAGCCAGGCCGCGTCGTCCTGGCCGGGCACGAAGGTGCGGACCGTGACGCCGTCGGGCAGCACCGGCTCCGGGATGTCGAGCGGCACCAAGGGGCGGCGCAGCTGGCGCAGTTCGCGGAAGAGGGTCAGACCGAGCACCTGGGCCAGGTGCCGGGCCGCCGACTTCCCGCCGTGCGCCCAGACCCGCAGCCGCTTGCCCGAGGCCGCGAGCAGCGCGGTCCCGAGCGCCCGACCGTGCCCGCGGCCGCGGTGGGAGGGGTGGACGACGAGCTCGGCGGCCGGGGCCTCCACGGGGTCGGTGTCCTCCAGCTGGGCGTAGCCGTAGAGGTGCGGGCCGACGGTCAGCAGGAAGTGCCGTACGCCCTCGCGGCGGCCGTGCCGCAGATACAGCCGGCCCTGCTCGGACACGGCGTGGACGCCGTCGGCGCGGTCGGCCGCCTCCAGCAGGTCGAGGACGTCGGTCACCTGCTCGGGGGAGAGCTCGTCGAGTGTCTGGATCTGCCGGCCGGGTTCGATGGCCGGTGCCGCGTCAGGAGTCATGGCTCCGAGCCTACGGAATCAACCTAGTTGTAACCCGGTACCCCCTGTTGCGCTACGCGCGTTGACTCTAGGCTGCGCTGGCACGTCAGCAGTCGAGTGGCGCCGCACTACGGGGCGCGGGGACAAGGGGAGCGATGGCAGCGACACCGAAGAAGAAGAGGACAGCGGGGCGGATACTCGCCGTCGGCGCGGGGCTCGCCACCGTCGGCGCGCTGGTCGCCGCGCTGCCCGCGGGCGCCTCGGGTACGAAGGACAGGGGCGACGCCCGCGGCTACGGCTACGGCCAGGGGCGTTACGTCGATGTGCAGCTCCTCTCCTTCAACGACCTGCACGGGAACCTGGAGCCGCCCACGGGCTCGGCCGGCCGGGTCACCCACACCAACGAGGACGGCACGACCAGGACGATCGACGCCGGTGGCGTCGAGTACCTGGCCACGCACCTGCGCGAGGCGCGCAAGGGCAACCCGTACTCCGTCACCGCCGCCGCCGGCGACATGGTCGGCGCCTCCCCGCTGGTCTCCGGGCTCTTCCACGACGAGCCGACCATCGAGGCGCTGAACCGCCTGAAGCTCGACGTGAGCTCCGTCGGCAACCACGAGTTCGACGAGGGCGCCCGCGAGCTCGCCCGTATGCAGAACGGTGGCTGTCACCCGACCGCCGGCTGTTTCGAGGAGGGCAAGCGGTTCAAGGGGGCGCGCTTCCCCTACCTCGCGGCCAACGTGACGAAGGAGAAGACGGGGAAGCCGATCCTCGACCCGTACTTCATCTGGGAGCGCAACGGCGTCAAGGTCGGCTTCATCGGCGTCACGCTGGAGGGCACCGCCGACATCGTCTCCGCCGAGGGCATCAAGGGCCTGAAGTTCGGCGACGAGATCGAGACGATCAACAAGTACACCAAGGTCCTGGAGCGCAAGGGCGTCAAGTCCATCGTCGCCCTGCTGCACGAGGGTGGTGCGCCGGCCTCGGGCTCGTACAACTACAACTGCGACAGCCCGGGCCCCGGCGACGGCATCTCGGGCCCGATCGTCGACATCGCGAAGAAGGTCAGCCCGCAGGTCGACGCGCTGGTCACCGGCCACACCCACCAGGCGTACGCGTGCACCATCCCGGACCCGTCCGGCAAGCCGCGCACGGTCACCTCGGCGGCCTCCTTCGGCAAGCTGTACACGGACACGACGCTCACCTACGACCGTCGCTCGAAGGACATCGTCCGCACCGCCGTCTCCTCCGCGAACCACGTCGTCACCCGTGACGTGGCCAAGGCCGAGGACATGACGCGGCTGATCGACCGCTGGAAGACGCTGGCCGCGCCGATCGCGAGCCGCCCCGTCGGCTACATCGCCGGCGACGTCGACAACCCGGCCGACGCGGCCGAGAAGCCGCTCGGCAACCTGATCGCCGACGCCCAGCTGGAGGGCATGGCCCCGGCCGACAAGGGCGGCGCGCAGCTGGCGCTGATGAACCCGGGCGGTGTCCGCGCGCCCCTGGTCCACAAGGCGTCCGGCGCCGAGGGCGACGGGGTCGTGACGTACGGCGAGGCGTACACGGTCCAGCCGTTCACCAACATGATGACGGCGGTCGACCTGACCGGCGCGCAGCTGATCACCACGCTCCAGCAGCAGGTCAGCGGCCCGAACCAGGCCGCACCGAAGATCCTCCAGGTCTCGAAGGGCTTCACGTACACCCTGGACATGACGAAGGCCGGCGCCGACCGGATCGTGGTGTCCTCGGTGAAGCTGAACGGCGAGGCGATCGACCCGTCGAAGACCTACCGGGTCGCGATGAACGAGTTCCTGGCCGGTGGCGGTGACGGCTTCGCCGTCCTGAAGGAGCACAAGAACAAGCTGGTCGGCGCGTCCGACCTGGACATGTTCACGGCCTACCTGGCGGCGCACTCCACCGCGAGCGCCCCGCTGGCCCCGCCGGCGACGGGCCGGATCACGGTCGTCAAGTAACTCCGCACGCAACTCCGCGACGCCCAGGGGGCGGCGGACCGTTCCGACGGTCCGCCGCCCCTTTCGTGTCCGCCGGACCCTGGCGCGTGTTGACGCGTACGCGTCATACTCCGCGCATGGACCGACGAAGCCTTCTCGCGGGAGCCGCGGCAGCCGGCGCCACCGTCCTCATCGGATCCGCGCCCGCCCGGGCGCGCGTCCGCGGAGCCCTCGGGCCCCAGGACTGGATGGCCGGCCACGGCGACCCCACCCCGCTCCAGAAGCTCACCATCCCCGGCACCCACGACTCCGGCGCCCGCTTCGGCGGCCCCTGGTCCGAGTGCCAGAACACCACCGTCGCGCAGCAGCTCGCCTCCGGAATCCGGTTCCTCGACATCCGCTGCCGGGTCACCGGCGGCTCCTTCGCCATCCACCACGGCGCCTCGTACCAGAACATGATGTTCGGCGACGTCCTCGTCGCCTGCCGCGACTTCCTCGCCGCCCACCCCTCCGAGACCGTCCTGATGCGGGTCAAGCAGGAGTACTCGTCGGACTCCGACGCCACCTTCCGGGCCGTCTTCGACGACTACCTCGACAACCGGGGCTGGCGCCCCCTCTTCCGCATCGGCGACACGCTCCCCGCCCTGGGTGAGGCCCGCGGCAAGGTCGTCCTCATCGCCGACAACGGCGGCCTGCCCGGCCTCAAGTGGTGGGACGGCGGGGCCATCGCGCTCCAGGACGACTGGAACGCCCTGCCGAACGCCAAGTACCCCCAGATCGAGGCCCATTTCCGCCGGGCCGTCGAGCAGCCGGGCAAGCTCTACATCAACTTCGTCAGCACGTCCGCGTCCCTGCCGCCGCGCTGGAACTCCGACAACCTCAACCCCCGCGTCCACGGCTTCCTGGACGGCACGGCACGCGCCTGGAAGGGCCTGGGCATCGTCGCCCTGGACTTCCCGAACACCCGCTCAGGCCTGGTCGACTCCCTCCTCCGCCACAACTGACGGCGGGGGCGTCGGCGCGCCCGGCAGACGCAGCACCGCGGACGTGCCGCCGCCCTCCGCCGCCGTCAGGGCCACCGTGCCGCCCGCCTGGTGGACCGTACGGGCCACGATCGACAGGCCCAGGCCCGAACCGGGCAGGCTGCGCGCCGACGGCGAGCGCCAGAAACGGTCGAAGACATGGGGGAGCTCCTCCGGCGGGATGCCCGGGCCGTGGTCGCGGACCGTCACCTCGCCCCGCATCAGGGCCACCTCCACCGTGCCCCGCGGCGGCGAGAACTTCACCGCGTTGTCCAGGATGTTCACCAGGGCGCGCTCGAGCGCCGCCGGTTCCGCCCGGACGTACCAGGGCGCCAGGTCCGCGACGAAGGTCAGCTCGGGACCGCGCAGCCGCGCCCGGTCCAGCGCCGACCGCAGGATCGTGTGAAGCGGTACGACCTCCAGCGGGCCCGGCTGCACCGCGTCCGGGCGGGCCAGCTCCTGGAGGTCGCCGATGAGCGCCGCCAGCTCCGTCATCTGCGCCTTCACCGACGCCATCAGGGCCCGCCGGTCCTCGGGCGGCAGGGCGCGGCCCGTCTCCTCGCTGCGGGCCAGCAGCTCGATGTTGGTACGCAACGAGGTCAACGGCGTCCGCAGCTCATGGCCCGCGTCCGCGATCAGCTGCGACTGCCGGTCCCGCGAGACCGCGAGCGCGGCCGTCATCGCGTTGAAGGAGCGCGAGAGCCGCGCGATCTCGTCCTCGCCCTCGACCGGGATCCGCACCGTCAGATCCTCCGTCGCGGCCACGTGCTCCACCGCACCCGTCAGCCGGTTCACCGGTTCGAGCCCGGTCCTCGCCACCCACAGACCCGCCGCCCCCGCGCCGACGACACCGATCCCGGAGACCAGCAGCAGCACCCAGCCCAGCGTCCCCATCGAGTTGTCGATCTCGGACAGCGGCCGCGCCACCGACACCCCGAGCCCCACCGGGCCCTGCCGCACCGGATACGTGTAGACCCGCATCTCGGTGCCGTCGTCGGCCTTCGTCGTGTGCAGCGCGTACTCCAACTGCCCGCGCGCCACCGCCAGGTCGGTCTCCTCCGCCGCCACCGGCGACCTCCCGGACGTGCAGACCGTCCCGTCGGTCAGGATGATCTGGACCGTGTACGAGCCGGCGGCCGCGACCGGCGCCTCGCTCCGGTCCCGGCACGTCGCCAGCAGCGCCTGCACCGACCCGGCGTCCAGCCGGCTGCTGCGCAGCGAGGAGTCCAGCTCCGCCTCCAGCTGCGCCCGCGTCACGAACCAGCACGCCAGCGACACCGCCGCGACCGCCACCGCGACCGCCGTCGCCGTGAGCAGCGCGAGCCTCGACCGCAGCGGCCGCGACCGGAACCACTCCACCGGACCCCTCACTCAGGACCTCCGCCGCGCAGCACGTACCCCACGCCCCGCACCGTGTGCACCAGGCGCGGCTCGCCGCCCGCCTCCGTCTTCCGCCGCAGATACATCACGTACACGTCGAGCGAGTTCGAGCTCGGCTCGAAGTCGAAGCCCCACACCGCCTTCAGGATCTGCTCACGCGTCAGCACCTGGCGCGGATGCGCCAGGAACATCTCCAGCAGGGTGAACTCCGTCCGCGTGAGCTCCACCGCCCGCCCGGACCGCGTCACCTCGCGGGTCGCCAGGTCCATCCGCAGATCACCGAAGCTCAGCACATCGCCCTCGGGCGCCGCCTCGGCCGCGCTCGCGTACGAGCTGCGCCGCAACAGCGCCCGGATCCGGGCGAAGAGCTCGTCCAGCTCGAAGGGCTTCACCAGGTAGTCGTCGGCGCCCGCGTCCAGCCCGGTCACCCGGTCGCCGACCGTGTCCCGCGCCGTCAGCATCAGGATCGGCACGGTCGAGCCGGACGCCCGGATCCGGCGCGCCGCCGTCAGCCCGTCCATCCGGGGCATCTGCACGTCGAGCACGACGAGATCGGGGGCGTACGACTCCATCCGGGCGAGCGCGTCGACCCCGTCGACCGCCTCCTCCGTCCCGTACCCCTCGAAGGCGAGACTCCGCCGCAGCGCCTCCCGTACGGCGGGCTCGTCGTCGACGATGAGGATGCGGTCGCCTTCATTCACCGGGCCAGTCATGGTGCCAGCCTCGCACGCGTTCAGTTCGCTCCGCCGTCCCGGAGGTCGTCGAGATCGGCCTTGAGCGTGTTCACCGGGATGGCGAATCCGAGGCCGACACTTCCGGCCGAAGAACCGTTCGAAGAACTCGGCGAGTACATGGCCGAATTGATTCCGATGATCTCGCCGTTCATATTGATCAGCGCGCCGCCGGAATTCCCCGGGTTCAGCGAGGCGTCCGTCTGGAGCGCCTTGTACGTCGTCTTCGACGAACCGGTGTCCCCGTTGAACTCCTGCCCGCCGAACTCGAAGGGCCAGCCCTGTCGCGGGTCGTACTGCTGCTGTTGCCGCTGGTCCTGGCCGTCGTCCTTGGCCACCGTCACATCACGGTCGAGCGCGGAGACGATGCCGCTGGTGACGGTGCCCGTCAGGCCCTCGGGGGAGCCGATCGCCACGACCTCGTCGCCGACCTTCACGTCGTCGGAGTTCCCGAGCGTGGCCGCCTTCAGCCCGGACGCGCCCTCCAGCTTGATCAGCGCCAGGTCCTTGCCCGGGTCGGTCCCGACGACCTTCGCCTCGTACGTCTTCCCGTTCGACAGCTGCACGCTGATCGCGGAGGCGCCGGAGATCACGTGGTTGTTGGTGACGATCTCACCGTCGCTCGTGATGATCACGCCGGAGCCGGTGGACTTGCCGGAGGCGGAGCTCGCGGAGATCTCCACGATCGACGGCGAGACGGCCTCGGCCACCCCGGCGACCGTGCCCTTGCTGCTCGCGGAGACGTTCGTCCCGCTGACGCCGGACGCGGTCGGGGCGCTGTCCGCGGTCAGCTGCTGCACCAGGGTGGCGGTGCCGCCACCGATCGCGGCCGCGGCGATCGCCACGGCGGCGAGGAGCCCGACGCCCCGCTTGGCGCGCCGGCGCGGGAGGGGGGCCTCCGCGGCGGGCGCGGGCGGCGGCGGGGGAGTGAAGGCCGGAGGCACGTGGCCCCCCGAGGGCCAGATCGTCGTACCCGGCTCCGTCGTGACGGGCTCCGTCGGGTCGTACGGCGGCCTCGGAGGCTGCGGCGGGTAGTACGGCTGCTGCGGCTGCTGCTGGTGGTCCGTCATGGGAAAGACTCTCGGAGCCGTTCATGAGAGCTCTCTGAGGAGGGCCTGAGAAGCCCGACAGAAGCCTGTATGCCCGAAATAAAGGCGCCGGGGACCTGCCGGCCGGGGCCCGAGGCCTCGAAGTCCCGGTGCCCTGGAGTCCCGAGGCCCCGGGGGAGCGTCAGCCGTCGCAGCCGCAGGAGCGGCGGATCACCAGTGCCGACGGGAACTGCTTCACCCGCTCGCGCTTCGAGCCCACGACCCGCAGCGAGTCGTCCAGGACGAGATCCACCGCGGCCCGGGCCATCGCCGGGCGGTCCGAGGAGACCGTCGTCAGCGGCGGATCCGTCAGCGCCGCTTCCTTCACGTCGTCGAAGCCCGCCACCGCCAGCTCCGTCGGCACGTCGATCCGCAGCTCGCGCGCGGCCCGCAGCACACCGAAGGCCTGGTCGTCCGTGGAGCAGAAGATCGCCGGCGGCCGGTCCGGGCCGGAGAGGATCTTCAGCGCGATCTGGTACGCGTCGTAGCGGTTGTACGGAGCCTCGAAGAGCCGGCCCTCGATCGAGCGGCCGGCCTCCAGCATCGCCCGCCGCCAGCCCTCCTCGTGGTCGGCGACCGGGTCGCCGACCGCCGGGGTGTTCGGAACGCCGCCGAGACAGGCCACGTACGGGTGCCCGTGCTCCAGCAGGTGCCGGGTGGCGAGCTGGGCGCCGCCGATGTCGTCCGTGACGACCGCGACGTCGTCCAGCGCCTCCGGCCGCTCGTGCAGCAGCACCACACGCGCGTCCCAGGCCTCGATCTCGCTCGCGGCCCGCTCGCTCATGCCCTGGCTGACCAGGATCAGCCCGGAGACCCGCATGCCGAGGAACGCGCGGAGGTAGTGGACCTCGCGCTCGTCGCGGTAGTCCGAATTGCCGACGAGGACCATCTTTCCGCGCTCGGCGGCGGCCTGCTCGACCGCGTGCGCCATCTCCGCGAAGAACGGCTGGCGCGCGTCCGGGACGATCATGCCTATGAGGTCCGTGCGGCGCGACGCCATCGCCTGCGCCACCCGGTCGGGCCGGTAGCCCAGCTCCTTGATGGCGGCGAGTACACGCTCGCGCGTGGCCGGGGCAACCGGCCGGGGTCCGTTGTTGATGACGTAACTCACGACCGCGGTCGAAGTACCCGCCAGTCGCGCTACGTCATCCCGCGTCACCTTGGCCACGCGCGGCAGTCTACGCGGGGTGACCTACCTACCGGCAGGTCGCGCTGTGGCTTCCGCCACGTTCCCGTCCTCCGCGGGGGTGACATCGCGCGCGGCGTCCTTGACCCGGGCCTTCTCCTGCGCCCGCGCCTCCTCGGCGGCCCGCTCGACCTTCTCCGGGGTGACGAAGCGGTAGCCGACGTTACGGACGGTGCCGATCAGCGACTCGTGCTCGGGGCCGAGCTTGGCCCGCAGCCGCCGCACGTGGACGTCGACCGTACGGGTGCCGCCGAAGTAGTCGTACCCCCAGACCTCCTGGAGGAGTTGGGCGCGGGTGAAGACCCGGCCCGGGTGCTGCGCGAGGTACTTCAGGAGCTCGAACTCCTTGAAGGTCAGGTCCAGGACCCGGCCCTTGAGCTTCGCGCTGTACGTCGCCTCGTCCACCGACAGATCGCCGTTGCGGATCTCCATCGGGGAGTCGTCGGCCACGATCTGCTGCCGCCCCATCGCCAGCCGCAGCCGGGCCTCGACCTCGGCCGGGCCCGCGGTGTCGAGCAGCACGTCGTCGATCCCCCAGTCGGCGGTGACGGCCGCGAGACCGCCCTCCGTCACGACGAGGATCAACGGGCAGCCGGGCCCGGTCGAACGCAGCAGCTGACAGAGGCTGCGCACCTGCGGAAGGTCACGGCGGCCGTCGACGAGGATGACGTCCGCGCCGGGGGTGTCCACCAGCGCGGGTCCCTCGGCCGGGGCCACCCGCACGTTGTGCAGCAGCAGGCCGAGCGCGGGAAGCACCTCGGTCGACGGCTGGAGCGCGTTGGTCAGGAGCAGCAGTGAACTCATCGCACCCCACCCACCCGCGTGGTCGACTGTGTCGTCGGTCGGTCGTGCTCGGTTCGCTCGTCCATGACGTCGGTTCCTCCTCGGTCCCTGCGAGGACTGCTGCGGCACTTGCTCACTGCTGGCTCTCGCGCCCTGAGAGCTTTTGTTCATCCGGCCGTAACAACGGTCCGGAAACACAAAAGGACCCGGGGGCTGCGTTGCCCGGATCCTCTGGCAAGCAGAATAGCTCACATGAGTTCCGAGGCAGAGGGCCGATTTCACATCGTGGATGTTTCCTCGATCACGTCCCGACCCCAGCGTGCCACTTTGCTCACCGCCGACGGTGTCCGTATCGAGGCTGTTTACGAACCCTGTACACAAGGTGTCACCGAAACGGCCGTCGTCCTCGCCCACGGCTTCACGGGGTCGGCCGACCGGCCCGCCGTCCGCCGCGCCGCACGGACACTCTCCGCGTACGCCGCCGTCGTCACGTTCTCCTTCCGCGGACACGGCCGTTCGGGTGGTCGCTCCACCGTCGGGGACCGGGAGGTGCTCGACCTCGCGGCGGCGGTGCGCTGGGCCCGGAAGCTCGGCCACGCGCGCGTGGCGACCGTCGGCTTCTCGATGGGCGGCTCGGTCGTCCTGCGCCACGCGGCCATGGAACGGGACACCGGCGGGCACACGGACGCGGTCGTGGCCGTCAGCGCCCCCGCCCGCTGGTACTACCGGGGCACGCCCTCGATGCGCCGCGTCCACTGGGTGATCACCCGGCCGTTCGGCCGCCTGGTCGGCCGCTACGGGCTCCGGACACGGATCGACAACCGTGACTGGGACCCCGTACCGCTGTCGCCCGTGGAGGCCGTCCCGATGATCGCGCCGACCCCGCTGCTGATCGTGCACGGCGACCGCGACCCGTACTTCCCCGTCGACCACCCGCGGATGCTGGCCGCCGCCGGCGGGTGCGAACTGTGGCTGGAGCACGGCATGGGCCACGCCGAGAACGCGGCCGACGAGGGGCTGCTGCGCCGTGTGGGGGACTGGCTGACCCGCCGATAGCCCATCATGGACACCGGCGCGCACACGAACGAAGGGAGCGCCGCTATGGCAGCGGGAACCATCCGCTACTGGGCCGCGGCCAAGGCCGCCGCCGGTGTCGCCGAGGAGCCGTACACCGCCGAGAACCTGGCCGACGCACTGGAGGCCGCCCGCGCGAAGCACCCGGGCGAGCTGGTCCGTGTACTCCAGCGGTGTTCGTTCCTCATCGACGGTGACCCCGTCGGGACCCGCGCGCATGAGACCGTACGCCTTGCCGAGGGCGGCACGGTCGAGGTGCTCCCGCCGTTCGCAGGAGGGTGAACCGCACAGCATGAGCAGTGACCAGCAGCAGCCGCCGTACGACCCGTACCGGGGAAGTCGGCAGCAGTACGGCCCGGAGCAGTACGGCCAGGAGCAGCACGGCCCGGAGCAGTACGGACAGCAGCACCACGGACAGCAGTCGTACGGCCAGGAGCAGCAGTACGGCCAGGAGCAGTACGACCGGCAGCAGCAGTACGGGCACCAGGAGCCTCACGACCCCCACGTGACACAGACGTGGGAGGGCCAGACCTGGGACACGCAGTACCAGCCGGTCGTCCAGCCCCTCGCCGCCGACTCCGCGTACCTGCCTCCGCAGCCCGCCACCGCCCACCCGCTGCCGAACGAGAACCCGGCCGGCCCCGTGGCCCCGGGCGCCCCCGTGGCTCCGGGGGCGTCCGAGTACTCCGCCCCCACCACCTCCGGCCACACTCGCCTCACCGACGCCCAGCGCGCCCGTGCGGAGGGCCGCTCGCCGATCATCCAGCCGGGGATCCAGCCGGCCGCCCTCACCGCGGTCCTCGGCGTCCTGCTCGCCGGTGGCGCAGCTCTCGGCCCGTACGGACTGCTCGTCCCGCTCGTCCTGCTCCAGGCCGTCACCGCCGCCGGCTGGTTCCGGCTCAACGGCATGTGGCCGGCCCGGCAGGGCATCGCCCTCGCCTTCGCGGGCGGCCTCGCCGCCGACGTCGCGCTGCTCGCCGCCGGCCGGGAGTACGCCCCCGCCGCGATCCTCGGCACCCTCGGCGTCTGGGTGCTCCTCACCCTCGTCCTCCAGCTGCGCAGCCACGCCGACCCCGACGAGCGCATGTACGGCCTGATGGCCACCGTCGCCTCGGCCGCGCTGACGATCCTCGCCACCGGACACCTCGGCGCCGCGCCCGACGCCGTCGTCGTCGGCGGCCTCGCGGTGGCCGCCGCCACCGTGGCCCGCGCCCTCCCGCTCCCCGGCCCGGCCTCTGTCGTCGTGGCCCTGCTCGCCGCCGCGGGTGCGGGGATCGCCGCCGGCGGCTTCACCGACCTGGGGACCTCCGGGGCCCTGCTCGGCCTCGCCGCCGGGGTCTGCGCCCTGATCGGGCTGCGGGTCGCCTCCTACGACTACCCCTCGCGGTTCGTCCACATGACCGCGGGCGTCGCGCTCCCGCTGACCGCCGCCGCGCCCGCCGTCTACCTGCTGGGGCGCGCGCTCGCCTGACCCCCACGGGAACCATCCGGCCCCGCGACACGTCGATCTTCGTGTCGGGGGCCGGACGCATTTTTGGTTGTTGGGGGGCTGCAGGTCATGCGAGCACTGCGCGTATTGCTGATCGTCGCTGTCGTGCTCGGCGGGATCTTCGTGGGCGTCGACCGGCTCGCGGTCTCCTACGCCGAGTCCGAGGCCGCCGACCGGGTGCGCCTCGGCCCCGCGCGGGCCGGCTCGACGGACGTCGACATCAAGGGCTTCCCGTTCCTGACCCAGGCCATGGACAAGCGGTTCGACGAGGTCGACGTCGTGCTCACCGGCGTCGAGGCCACGGCCGGCAGCCGGAAGATCCGGATCAGCGAGATGACCGCCGCGCTCCACGACGTGACGGTCCAGGGCGACTACACGAGCGCCCGCGCCCGCACCGTGACCGGCACCGCACTGATCTCGTACGAGGACCTGACGGCGGCCGCCGAGCGTGACGTGAAGATCGCCTACGGCGGCGACGGCAAGGTGAAGGTCACCGGCGGTGTCGAGATCCTGGGCCGTACGGTCACGCGCAGCGTCGTCTCCTCGGTGACCCTGGTCGACGGGAACACGATCCGGGTGCGCGCCGACGAGGTGCCGGGCGAGGGCATCCCGGGCATCGAGTCCCTGATCCGGAAGCGGACCGACTTCGACCGCGAGATCGGCGGGCTGCCCGAGGGCATGAAGCTGGAGAAGGTCGAGGCGCGCGAGGACGGCGTGGCCATCGCCGTGACGGGCTCGGACGTGGTCCTGGCGGGCTGACCCGCGCAGCGCCGGCAGGGCCCGCGGCCCGTGCCGGCGACGGGCCCGCGACCGTCCGCGGCCCGTACCGACGACGGGCCCCCGGCGCGTCCGCGGCCCGTGCCACGACTGCCTCGCGACCTCGTGGCCACATGGTGAGACGGCACTGTCCGACTCGTAGAAACCGCACCCCGCCGACCGGCCCACGAGCCGGGCGGGGCCCCGTTTCCGCGTGATCACGTCCCACATCTCGGACGATCGCGTCTCAAAATACGACACACCGGTGACACGGCAGCCTGTCCGTCCCTACGATCGTGGGCATGAAGCGACAGGCGGATCTCACGAAGCGGCGGGCAGTAGACCTGTGCCGCATCGCCGCCATGCTCTGTCGCTCCGTCTGAGCGGGACGTCCGAATCCCGTATTCCTCAGGCCCGTCGACCTCCGGTCGGGGCCACCCGTGTAGCCCGTACGCAGCACTCACGCGTACCCGCACCACTCTGCGCGACACCGCACCACACCGCCGAACACTGCCCCGGAGGAGAACAGCATGAGCCGCAGCGACGTCCTGGTAGACGCCGACTGGGTCGAGGCGAACCTCGACAACCCGCAGGTGGCCGTCGTCGAGGTCGACGAGGACACCTCCGCGTACGAGAAGAACCACATCCGCAACGCGATCCGGATCGACTGGACCCAGGACCTGCAGGACCCGGTCCGCCGCGACTTCATCGACCAGGAGGGCTTCGAGAAGCTCCTCTCGGCCAAGGGCATCGCGAACGACACCACGGTCGTCCTCTACGGCGGCAACAACAACTGGTTCGCCTCCTACGCCTACTGGTACTTCAAGCTCTACGGCCACCAGGACGTGAAGCTCCTCGACGGCGGCCGCAAGAAGTGGGAGCTCGACTCCCGCGACCTCGTCGCCGAGGTGCCGGCCCGCCCGGCCACCGAGTACAAGGCCAAGGCCCAGGACACCTCCATCCGTGCCTTCCGCGACGACGTCGTGGCCGCGATCGGCGCCCAGAACCTGGTCGACGTGCGTTCGCCCGACGAGTTCTCCGGCAAGCTCCTCGCCCCGGCCCACCTCCCGCAGGAGCAGTCGCAGCGCCCCGGCCACGTGCCGAGCGCCCGCAACATCCCGTGGTCCAAGAACGCCAACGACGACGGCACCTTCAAGTCGGACGACGAGCTCAAGGCCCTCTACGAGGACGAGCAGGTCGACCTGGCGAAGGACACCATCGCCTACTGCCGCATCGGTGAGCGCTCCGCGCTGACCTGGTTCGTGCTGCACGAGCTGCTCGGCGTCGAGAACGTCAAGAACTACGACGGCTCGTGGACCGAGTACGGCTCCCTCGTCGGCGTGCCGATCGAGCTCGGCGCCAACAAGTAAGACCACCCGGACGTACGGACCTAAGGACAGAAATATGTGTGGAGCGCAGCCCGGCGGCCCCGACGCCTCGACGATCAAGCCCGGTGAGACCACGATCCAGGGCTTCGTGACCAAGGACGGCGAGCCCGTCACCGGTTACGTCCGCCTTCTGGACTCGACCGGCGAGTTCACGGCCGAGGTCCCCACCTCCGCCACCGGCCAGTTCCGCTTCTACGCGGCCGAGGGCACCTGGACCGTCCGCGCCCTGATCCCGGGCGGCACCGCCGACCGCCAGGTCGTGGCCCAGAAGGGCGGCCTCGCGGAGGTCGCCATCGCGGTCTGACACCGACCGCACCGCTGAACCGGCCGCAGGGCCGTGCCTCCTGGGGGGTTGGACGCCCAATGCTCGAGGTACGGCCCTTCGGTCTGTCTTCCTTCGTACGGGGATTCGGCCGAGTGTGTGACCTTCGCTCGCCCGGCTCGTTGTCATGTTCGACGGGCTGGTGATCGGAGGTGGGGCATGGTCGAGCGTTCGCCTTCGGGGCTGCGCGTGTTGGCTCCCCCTCGGCTTGCCTCCCCGAAGGGCGCGATCAGCGTGAAGACGCGGCTGCGTCTCTCGGGCCGGGATGAACTGATCCTCCGTGAGCTGGCGGAGTATCTGTCCCGGCTCGCCGTGCGTGATCTGGCCGAGCGGGTGGCTCTGGGTACCCGGCACACCGCCGCCGACTTCGCGCGGCGGAAGCGTGAGTTGACGGCGCTCAGCTCCTCGCGCTGGGCCGGCACGATCACGCGGGGGTCGAACGACCAGTGGCAGCTGGCCCGGAGGGCTCAGGCGGATCATCTGAGGAGTCTTCGCGCCGAGATCGCCGCGATCGAGGCCCGGCTGTCCGTCGCCGTCGGTGAGCGTCACCCGGCCTCCCGTATCAAGGGCTATCCCAGCCGGGCGGTGCGCGCGGCGAAGCAGCGTCGCCTCCAGCGACTTCGGGCACGTGCCGTCCAGGTCTCTGTAGCCACCGCTCAGGGGCGGGTCCATGTGGTGCGCGGCGGTCGTGACCTTCTCCGTCAACGGCTGCACCTGGATCGGTCGCAGTGCTTGCTGGGCGACTGGCGTGATCGGTGGTGGGAGGCGCGGAACCGGATCGAGGCCGACGGTGAGGCGGGCAAGACATACGGGAATCAGTCCCTGAGGGTCGGTCCCGACGGCGTCGTGGTGATCAAGCTTCCCGCGGCGCTTGCGGAGCGCCACCGCGAGCACTGCGATCGTTTCGGCCGCTACATGTTGGATGCCCGATGCGTGTTCGCGTATCGCGATGCCGAGTGGCGCTCTCACATCTCGGCCCACCGTGCTGGATACACGGTTCGGTTCGACGGCGGCCGGTGCTATGTGACGGCGTCATTCACGCCTGTCGCCCCGTGCCTGCCCGAGGGAGCGGACGACGCTGCCGTGATGGCTGCGGCACTGGCCGGCGGGGTGCTGGGTGTCGATCACAATGCCGATCATCTGGCGGTGTGGCGTCTCGACGTCCATGGCAATCCGGTGGGCCGGCCTGACCGGGTGGATGTCGACTACAGCGGTTCGGCGTCCCATAGGGATGCGCAGGTTCGGCACGCGTGCAGTGCCGTGATCCGAGCGGCCCAGGGGGCGGTGCGACCGCCCTGGTGATCGAGGACCTTGCCTTTGAGGTGGGACGGGAGCAGTGCGGCTGGGCGGGGCGGTCCGGCCGGCGGTTCCGTGAGTTGGTGGCGGGGATGCCGGTGGGGCGATTCATGTCACGCCTGGTCGCGATGGCCCGCCGTGCGGGGCTGGCGGTGGTCGTGGTGGACCCGGCGTACTCGAGCCGTTGGGGTGCGCAGCACTGGATGCGGAGTACGAATACCGCACGTGAGAAGACGTCCCGTCACGAGGCTTCGGCCGTCGTGATCGGGAGGCGCGGCCAGGGGTTGGGCGCGCGGCGCAGGGCAGAGAAGTCCGTATCTCGCGGGAAGACGGGAAGAGGCTGGGCGTGCGCGCGTCGACGTGCGTGGCTCGGCTGGTACGGAGACCCATCGCCCGCCCGCGCAGTGCAGCAGACCGGGCCCTGTCCGTGCATCGAGGACCGTTGATCGCCCGGAGGACGGTGCACGTGATGCGCCCCGCCGACGGGCGGTGTCCGCGGTCCAGGCTGCTCAGGACCGTTCGGAGCAGCCCGTCGGAGTGGGGTCTTGCAGCCGGTCCCCTTTGCCTTCGGCGTACGAGGATCGGTTGGACGCTTTCCAGAACTTGAGGCACGGCCCTGCGGTCTTACTCTGAAGATATGTATGCGCGTCGCCGGCACGTCTACTTCTGGATGATGGGTGTCTGCCTGCTGCTCTTCGTGGGCGCCTGGGCCGTCGTCCGGTTGTTCTCGATGCCCGTTGCCATCGGGATGTGCGTCGTCGCCATGGTCATTCCGCCTGTCGCCGCCATGGTCGCGAACCGGCGGGGGCGTGACGACCGGTGGTGGGACGATCCGTCGGGGGATCCGCAGTCCGACGAGTGGTGGGACGAGCTCGACGGCAAGAAGCGGCGCGAGCCCTGACTCAGTAGACCAGGGCCTGCGTGCCGTCCGTCATCGCCTCCTGGACGAAGACCTGCGCGCCGGCGATGCGGACGCCCTTCAGGACGTCCTTCTCCGTGATCTCGCGACGGGCCGCGCACTGCGTGCAGAGCGTGATCCTTCCCGCCGCCAGGATCGAGTCGACGAGGTCCGGGAGCGGCGCCGCGTGCGGCAGCTCGAACTCGGCCGCGCGGCCGGGGAGCGCGAACCACGACGACTCGCCGGTCAGCCACAGCGAGACCTCGACCCCACTGGCCACGGCGACGGCCGCCACGGTGAAGGCCTGGGAGCAGCGTTCGGGGGCGTCGGCCCCGGCGGTCACCTTGATCACGAGCTTCTTCGCCATATACCGAACTGTAATGCGGACCCCTGCAACCCCATGCACCACTCGCGTGTCTGCTCTGTGCGCGGATAACGGAATCTGCGCTTCAGGTCTCGTGGGGGGACCCTTTGGAAGCCACAGAAACCGCGCCGATCGCGGACAGCGGACCGCACGTCGCGGACCACGCACCACAAGAAGACGTCGCCGTGCCGCCCCGGCGCCGGGCCGGACGGACCGGGCGCACCGTCGGGCTGATCGCCGTCGCCGCCGTCCTCGGCCTCGTCGGCGGCACCGCCGTGGGCTACGGCGTTCAGGCCGAGCGGGAGCCGACGGCGCTGCCCGCCCTGAACCAGCCCGACCTCGCCTACCCGAAGTCGCTGCCCAAGGGGCAGAAGGCCGTCCAGCTGCCGGCCTCCGAGGACCGCAGGGTCAAGACGGACGGCGACCTCCGCAAGTTGCTGCTGCCCCGGCCGACGGGCACGAAGAAGGCGGAGTTCTCGGACCTCGACGGCTGGGTGTCGCTGCCCCAGTACGCCGGCGGGTTCAAGAGCCCGGACTCGGCGCTGGACTTCCAGCTCAACAGCGGTCTCCGGCGCATCGCGAGCACGTCCTGGCAGACGGGCAAGTACCGGCTGACCGAGATCCGGCTGGTCCAGTACCGCGACTCGGACGTCCTCGGCGCGCAGGAGCACGCCGAGGAGCAGATGGGGTACATGACCGACGAGGACTACGCCCGCTCGGAGGGCGAGCCGGTCAAGGGCTCCGTCAACGGCCGCTACTACCTGTTCCCGGTGCAGCGGAAGGCCGGCTACCTGGACTTCTACGAGGCCCGGGCGTACTTCCACCGCGGCGACATCATGGCCGAGATCTACATCGTCGACACCAAGAAGATCTCCGCCAAGGACATCGGTTCCCTGGCCGAGCGACAGCTGGGGCGCCTGTGAGCGAGGACCTGACCACCGTGACCGAGCCGCGGAAGCCCGGCCGTGGGCGCATGCTGCTGACGGTCGTCCTGCCGGCCGTCCTCGTCCTCGGGGCGGTCGGCGGCGGCGTCACGTACACCGCCGTCACCGTCGACTCCGCCGACCGCAGCGCCGAGACGATCGTCTGGGAGCAGACGGAGCGGACGGCGGCGGACGAGGATCCCGCCACCCTGAGCGCGACACGCGGCAAGGCGTCGACGCCGCTCAGCAAGCTGCTGCTGCCGGTGCCGGAGGGGTACACCCTCGGCCCCGACATCGAGGGGTACGGCAACGACGGCGAGCTGGGCGACAGGGAGGCTCTCGCGCTGATGAAGCAGGAGGGCAAGGGGCTCTCCGGCAAGAAGCGCCGCGAGTACGAGAAGCGGGTCGAGAAGCTCGGCATCAAGGGCATCGCGGTCCGTTCCTTCGCCGCGGACGACGGCGAGACCGTGGTGTCGATCCGCCTCTCGCAGATGAAGGACAAGAAGCGGATCCGCGACATGTTCGAGCTGAGCAAGGACCTCTTCGAGCTCTTCGAGTTCCCCAAGGGGCCGAAGATCGGCGGGCACAAGAACTCCGCCTGCTTCATGGTTCCCGAGGACAAGGACCTGGACAAGGAGGAGAAGGCCCGGCAGCTGGAGCAGATGCACTGCACGGCGTACGACTCCGAGGTCGAGGTCACGGTGACCGTCTCCGGCGCCAAGCCGTTCGACAGGTCCGCCGTCGCCAAGCTGGTGCAGAAGCAGCTGGACCACATCAAGTCCCCGGGGGAGTACGTATGACCGAGCAGCAGACGGACGTGGCGCTTCCGGAGGACGTGACACTTCCGGAGCAGGACCAGCCGGAGCAGCCGAAGCAGCAGGAGCAGGAGCAGGAGCAGACGGGCCAGCAGGACGAGTCGGAGCCGTCGGACCAGTCGGAGCAGCTGGACCAGCCGGCGCCCGCCGTGCCGCCCCTTCCTGCCGAGGCGCCCGCGCCCAAGCCCTCCCGTAAGCCGTTCCTGTGGGCCCTCGCCCGCTGGACGGCCGCCGTGCTCGTGTGCGGTGGCGTCGGGGCCGGGACCGCGCTCGGGATCACCTCCATGGAGCGCACCGACGTGCCCGGTCTCGAGACCGAGAACGACGGCCGCTGGGAGTACCCGAAGCTCAGCCTCCCCGCGCTCCCGGCCGACGCGCCGCGGCCCTTCTCCGAGGGCAACGACGGCGAGGTGCACCACGCCGACCTGCGGAAGTACCTGCTGCCCGCCCCGGCGGGTGCCACGCCCGACCCGAAGCTGAACGGCGGCTGGGTCACCGTCGAGCAGTTCCTGTCCCAGTACCGCAAGGACGACCGGGCCGAGCTGTCGGAGGCGCTGAAGGAGTCCGCGCTGCGGCACGTCGCGGCCCGGGGCTGGACCACGCCGGACGGCACGACGACCCGGATCCACCTGCTCCGGTTCAACTCGGTGGCCTTCGCCGAGGCCTTCAAGGACGACGCCGTGCAGGCCGGCTCGGTGGACGGCCCGCTCCTCGACGGTGTCGAGGGGGTGCAGTCGGACAGTGATGTCACGATCGACATCAGGGTGCCGTACACCGCGCTGTACAGCTTCGTGGAGCTGCCGCAGAACGCCGACCAGACCCGCTGGGCCTACATCCAGGCCGGTGACACCCTGGCGCTGATCACCCAGTCCCGTGAGGGAGAGGCCGTCCCGGTCCCGTTCCAGCAGACCGTGGCCCTGCAGAACCAGCTCCTGGGCTGACCCGACACGGACCGGAAAGGCCCCGGTCCGCAACCGGACCGACCTCACAGAGAGGGCCGGGCCCCCGCAGACTAAGCTGGGGTCCGGCCCGTTCTGCCTTCACCGCTCATTCGAGGAGCACCCGTGATCATCTTCTTCGAAGCCCTCCTGGCCCTGGTCTGTGTCGCCGTGCTCGCGTTCACCGGTCTGGCCGTGAAGAAGCTGTACCAGGGCCAGCGCTAACCACCTCTACGGAACGACAGAGCTGCTCATGATCGAGATCCCGTCCGACCTCAATCCGGACCTCGTCCCCCTCGCGTTCCTCCTCGGGACGTGGGAAGGCGCGGGCGTCGCCGACTTCCCCGGCGCCGAGAAGTGCAACTTCGGTCAGTCCGTGACCTTCAGCCACGACGGCCGTGACTTCGTCGAGTACCACTCGCACTCGTGGGTCCTGGACAGCGAGGGCAACCAGGTCCGCCCGCTGGAGAGCGAGAGCGGGTACTGGCGGATCGACAAGGACCGCAAGGTCGAGGTCGTCATGGTCCGTGACCAGGGCATCGTGGAGATCTGGTACGGCGAGCTCGCCGACAAGAAGCCGCAGATCGACCTGGTGACCGACGCCGTGGCCCGTACGGCGGCCGCCGGCGCGTACAGCGGTGGCAAGCGGCTCTACGGCTACGTCAAGGGCGACCTGATGTGGGTGGGCGAGAAGGCGACCCCCGAGGTCCCGCTGCGCCCGTACATGTCGGCGCACCTGAAGAAGGTCGTGACGCCCGAGGAGGTCGCGGAGATGGCGCGCGGCCTGGGCGATCTGCCGGACGACGGCATCGCGTTCTTCAAGTAGAGCGCCCGAGGGACAGCCGTGCGCCGCCACGCCCTCCTACACTGGGGGGCGTGGTGAGCACCGACTGGAAGAGCGACCTGCGGCAGCGCGGCTACCGGCTGACGCCCCAGCGCCAGCTTGTCCTGGAGGCCGTGGACACGCTGGAGCACGCGACGCCCGACGACATCCTGGGCGAGGTCCGCAGGACGGCCTCCGGTGTGAACATCTCCACCGTGTACCGGACCCTGGAGCTCCTGGAGGAGCTCGGGCTCGTCTCCCACGCCCATCTCGGGCACGGGGCGCCGACGTACCACCTCGCCGACCGGCACCACCACCTCCACCTAGTCTGCCGGGACTGTACGAACGTCATCGAGGCGGATGTGGACGTGGCCGCCGAGTTCACCGGGAAGCTGCGCGAGACCTTCGGCTTCGAGACCGACATGAAGCACTTCGCGATCTTCGGCCGGTGTCAGGACTGTTCGAACAAGGACAGCGGTACGCAGTCGTAGGCTTGCCTCCATGAAGAGCTCTCTGCTGGCCCTGCCCGGCGCCGTTCCCGCCGAAGGCCGTGACGAAGGCGTCGCCGCGCACTACGGCGACCTGTTCCGCGAGCAGCGTGCCCTCGCCGCGGGTGACGGCTTCGTCGATCTCTCGCACCGCGGTGTCGTCACCGTCTCCGGGGACGACCGGCTGACCTGGCTGCACCTGCTGCTCACCCAGCACGTCAGCGATCTGCCCGCCGGCCGGGCCACCGAGGCGCTGATCCTCTCCGCCAACGGTCACATCGAGCACGCGCTCTATCTCGTCGACGACGGCGAGACCGTGTGGGCGCACGTCGAGCCCGGCACCCAGGGCGAGCTCATCGCCTATCTGGAGTCGATGAAGTTCTTCTACCGGGTGGAGGTCGCCGACCGTACGGACGAGTTCGCGGTCGTCCATCTCCCGGCCGGCTCCATCGCCGAGCTGCCGGCGGGCGCTGTCGTACGGGAGACCCCGCACGGCCGCGACCTGTTCCTGCCCCGTGCGGACCTGGAGTCCTTCGCGGCCGGTCACGGCCCGGCCGCGGGCATCCTGGCGTACGAGGCGCTGCGGATCGAGTCGCACCGGCCGCGGCTCGGCTTCGAGACCGACCACCGGACCATCCCGCACGAGCTGGGCTGGATCGGCAGTGCGGTGCATCTGCAGAAGGGCTGCTACCGCGGGCAGGAGACCGTCGCGCGCGTCCACAACCTGGGGAAGCCGCCGCGGCGGCTGGTCTTCCTGCACCTGGACGGCAGCGAGGTGCTTCTGCCGGGCCACGGCACGCCGATCCGGCTCGCGTCGGACGGTGCCGAGGGCCGTCAGCTGGGCTTCATCACCACCTCCGCCCGTCACCACGAGCTGGGGCCGATCGCCCTGGCGATGGTGAAGCGGAACGTGCCGGTGGACGCGGAGCTGATGGCCGGGGAGACGGCCGCCGCGCAGGAGACCGTCGTCGAGCCGTAGCCCGGCGGGCCTCCGCTCAGACCTCGACGATCACCGTGAACGGGCCGTGGTTCGTGAGCGAGACGCGCATGTCCGCTCCGAACCGGCCCGTCTCCACGTGCGCGCCCAGCTCGCGCAGCCGGGCCACCACCTCGTCGACGAGCGGTTCGGCGACCGGGCCGGGCGCGGCGGCGTTCCAGGTGGGCCGGCGCCCCTTGCGGGCGTCCCCGTAGAGGGTGAACTGAGAAATCACCAACAAGGGCGCATTGGTGTCCGAACAGGATTTCTCACCCTCCAGAATCCGGACGGACCATAGCTTTCTGGCCAGTTGTGCCGCTTTCTCCGGGGTGTCCTCGTGGGTGACTCCCACCAGCACACACAGTCCTTCGCCGACGATCTCGCCGACCGTCTCGCCCGCCACGACGACGCTCGCGCCGTCCACCCTCTGCACCACTGCACGCATACAGGCCAACCTACAGACCTACGCATAGGGGCTGAACGGGTGCAGAGCGCCTGCACATGCACGTGCGGGAGTGGCACCATGCGTGTCAGGCGGTGCGGCTCCGCACCGGTCGAGGGGACGATTCACATGAGTGCACCTGGCGCCGGGCAGACGCCGGCCCGTTTCGGAGTAGTCGGCGTACGTCCGCCTGTGCAGCGGACGGTCGAGCCCGCGCTGCCGGAGCGGCCGCAGCCGGACATCGCCGCCCTGAGACTGCCGGAGCTGCGCGCGCTGCGCCGTGACGCGCAGGGCGACGAGGCGGACCTCAGTTACGTACGGCGGATGCTGCAGGGCCGTATCGACATCCTGCGGGCCGAGCTCGCGCGGCGTACGGATCCGGAGTCGCCGGTCCTGGACAGGCTGTCGGAGATCCTCGCGGACGTGCCGTCGCGGCGGGGCTCCTCGGCCCGGCACGTGACGCTGTCGACCCCGCGGAACGAGGAGTACCGGCGGCTGGCGGCGGAGATGCTGTCGGAGGTCGAGCTGTCCGATCTCGGGGCGCGGACGGACGACGAGCTGCACACGGCGATGGGACGGCTCGCGGGGTACGAGCAGCAGGTCTCGCGGCGGCGGCAGGAGCTCCAGCGGACGGCGGACGACTGCAGCGCGGAGATCACCCGCCGGTACCGCGAGGGTGAGGCGCAGGTGGACGACCTGCTGGCCTGAGCCGTGCCGTCGACCGGGAGGCCTTGAGGGAAAGGCCCGCTGGGGGAAGCCCGCCGGGGAAAGGCCCCTGCGGGAGGCCCTGGGGGAAGGTCCGCTCAGGCAGAAACTCGCGTGCGCGGCCCGGCCGGCGCGCATAGCCTCGCCCGCATGAGCCTTGAGGTACGCCCCGTGGGCGAGTCCGAGTTCGGTGACTGGCTGCGCGCGCTCAAGACGGGTTTCATGACCCCTCCGCTCGTCACGGACGAGGAGATCGAGAAGCGGCTGCCGCTGTTCGACCTCTCGCGCACGCTCGGTGTCTTCGACCGCGGCCGGATCGTGGCCACCTTCCGTACGTTCGCGCAGGAGCTGTCCACGCTCGGCGGCGGCTCGCTCGCGGCCGACGCCGTGAGCCAGGTGACCGTCTCGCCGACGCACCGCCGCCGTGGGGTGCTCCGCCGGGTGATGACGGCGGATCTCGCCGCGGCGAAGGAGCGGGGCGATGCCGTCGCGACCCTGATCGCCGCCGAGTACCCGATCTACGGACGGTACGGCTTCGGTCCCGCGTCCTGGACCACCGAGTGGGTCGTCGACGTGACGCGCGCGGGCCTCGACCCGCGTCGCACGGGCCGGCCCGAGGGCGGTGGCTCGATCGATCTCTCCGACGGCGCCGAGATCCGCAAGCTCGGCCCCGAGGTGCACCGCCGTCTGGCCCGTGTCCGGGCGGGTGTCCCGAACCGGAGCGCCCGTGACTGGGACCGCGGCACCGGCCTCGGCTTCCAGCCCGCGTCCTGGACCGAGCCCTTCTACGCGGTCTACCGCTCGGACTCCGGTGAGGTGGAGGGCTATGCGGCCTACCGCTCGGACGACAAGTGGGACGACGGCAAGCAGCCGGTGAACACGGTCACCGTCCGGGACCTGATCGCCTGCACCCCGGCCGCCGAGCGGGCGCTGTGGCGGTATCTGTGCTCGATCGACTGGGTGACCTCGGTCCGTTCGGGCCACCGCGCCCCCGACGACCTCCTGCCGCTGCTCCTGCCCGACCCGCGCGCGGCGAGGGTCCTCAGCCACGCCGACATGCTGTGGGTCAGGGTCCTGGACGTGGCCAAGGTGCTGGAGGGGCGTACGTACACGGGTTCCGGCTCCCTCGTCCTGGAGCTGCGGGACGAGGGCGGCCTGGCCGGCGGACGCTACCGGCTCGATGCCTCCCCGGAGGGCGCGGAGTGTTCCCGTACGGCCGAGTCCGCCGATCTCGCGCTGGACATGGCCGAGTTGGGCGCGCTCTCGCTCGGTGACGAGTCGGTGGCGCGGCTGGTGGCGCTCGGCCGGGCCGAGGAGGTCACCGCCGGTGCGGCCGTCCGCGCGGACGCGCTGTTGCGGGCCGCGCGCCGGCCGTGGTGCCCGGACATATTCTGAGCGGTCCGCCCGCGTCGTACGGCTACTTCGTACGGAGGCGGAAGAGCGCTCCCGAGGCGGCGATGCCCGTCGCCAGGATGCCGGCGCACCAGGCCAGGGCGATCCAGGGTGTGTTGCCGACCGGCTGGTCGAG
Organism: Streptomyces sp. Je 1-79; assembly: GCF_025195125.1. Lineage (GTDB taxonomy): Bacteria > Actinomycetota > Actinomycetes > Streptomycetales > Streptomycetaceae > Streptomyces. Next base: position 147,181 of record NZ_JAMGSL010000015.1, on the reverse strand, counting down.
CAGCAGTCCGCGCATGGACTCGATGAGGGGCGTGACCGGCTGGTGCTCGGCGAAGCCGTGCAGCCAGCTCGGCATGGTCTCGATCGGGACGAACGCGCTGCTCGGGTAGGGCAGGAACATCATGAAGAAGGTGATCCCGCCCGCCGCTTCGGGGGTGCGGGTGAGCAGCCCGAGCGCCGCGGAGATCCAGGAGATCGCGGTGATGAAGGCGAGGAGCAGGCCGAGTGCGGCGAGCCAGCCGAGCGGGGTCGCGCTCGGCCGGAAGCCGATGGCGAAGGCCACGCCGAGGACGAGCACGGTGGCGACGAGGTTGCGGGCGACGCTGGCGCCGACGTGGCCGGCGAGGATCGGTGTGCCGCCGATGTCGAGCGAGCGGAACCGGTCGATGATCCCGCCCTTCATGTCCTCGCTGACGCCGACGGCGGTGCCGGCGGAGCCGAAGCCGGAGCAGAGGATGAGGACGCCGGGGACGACGTAGGTGACGTACCGCGTGCCGGTGTCGATGGCTCCGCCGAAGAAGTAGACGAAGACCAGCATCAGCATGATCGGCAGCATCATCGAGGTGATGACGGCGTCGATGTTCCGGCGGCCAAGGCGGAGCCCGCGGCCGGTCATCGTGAGGGCGTCAGACATGGAGGGGCTCCTTCTCCGTGAGTGCCAGGAAGACGTCGTCGAGCGTCGCGCCGCGCAGGGCGAAGCGGACGATGTCGGTGCGGTCGGGGTCGAGTTCGTCGAGGAGCGCCCGGACCTGGGCGGCGCTGCCGTCTGTGGGGACGCCGAGGGTCAGCGTCTCGGGGGAGTGGTGGACGGCGCGGTCCGCGAGCTGGAGGTACCCGTCCCGGTCGCGCAGGACGAGGTCGAGGCGGTGGTCGGCGAAGCGGGTCTTGAGCCCCTGCGCGGTGCCCTCGGCGACGACACGGCCGCCGTCCATGACGGCGATGCGGTCGGCGAGCCGGTCGGCCTCCTCCAGGTACTGGGTGGTGAGGAAGACCGTCGCACCGCCTTCGGAGAGGGCGCGGACCACGCCCCAGAGCTCCTTGCGGCTGCGCGGGTCGAGGCCGGTGGTCGGCTCGTCGAGGAAGATCACGGAGGTCTCGCCGGGGTCGCGGACCAGGCCGGCGGCGAGGTCGAGGCGGCGGCGCATGCCGCCCGAGTACGTCCTGGCGAGGCGGCCGCCGGCGTCGGAGAGGCCGAAGCGTTCCAGGAGCTCGCCGGCGCGCCGGGCGGCGGCGGGACGGGAGAGGCCGGAGAGCCGGGCCATCATGCGCAGGTTCTCGGCGCCGGTCTGCATCTCGTCGACGGCGGCGAACTGGCCGGTGAGGCTGATGGCGCGGCGCACCTGTGACCGCTCGGTGGTGATGTCGTACCCGGCCACGCGCGCGTGGCCGGAGTCCGGTGCGGTGAGGGTGGCGAGGATGCGGACGGTGGTGGTCTTGCCGGCGCCGTTGGGGCCGAGCAGGGCGAAGACGGTGCCCTGTTCGACGTGGAGGTCGAGGGAGTCGAGGACGGGAACGGGGCCGTAGGCCTTGCGCAGGCCGGTGGCTTCGATGGCGGATGGCATGAGGGTCCCCCTGGAATCAGTACTGCGTATGCCCTACGCGTTACTGTGTAAGGGTTACGCATTACTAGGATGGCCGTCAAGCGAGGAAGGGCGGATCCGGTGGCGGAGGGCAAGAGCGAGGGCGGCGGGGGCTTCCTGCCCGCGAGCATCGAGGCCGCCTGGGGGCTGCGCGAACGGCCCTCCAAGGGCCCCAGACCGGGCCTCACCCTCGACCGGATCGTGACGACGGCCGTCTCGGTCGCCTCGGCCGAGGGACTCGACGCGGTCTCCATGGGGCGCGTCGCCAAGGAGCTCGGCGTCTCGACCATGTCCCTCTACCGATACGTCGGCGCCAAGAGCGAGCTGTACGTCCTGATGCAGGACGCCGCCACGGGCGCCCCGCCCGCCCCACTGCCGGCCGGCACCGGCTGGCGGGAGGGGATCGAGCACTGGGCCCGGACGATCCGCGAGGTCTACCACCGCAATCTCTGGATGCTCCGGATCCCGCTCTCCGGCCCGCCCGCGACGCCGAACACCGTCGCCTGGTGGGAGCGGGCCATGGTCGCCCTGGAGGACACCGGCCTCGACGAGGGCGCCAAGGTCTCGGTGGTCATGCTGGTCGGCGGCTTCATCCGCAACGACGCCCTGATGATGGCCGACCTGGCCGCGGTCATCGGGGCGAGCGGACAGAGCCCCGACGAGGTCCTCTCCCGCTACGGTCACACCCTGCGGCGCCTCGCCGACCCCGAGCGCTATCCGGCGGTGGCGCGAATGCTCGACTCCGGAGTGATGGACGAGGCGGACGAGCCGGACTACGAGTTCCGCTTCGGCCTGGCGCGGATCCTCGACGGGGTCGCGCTGCTGGTGGAGGGTGAAGGGTCCCGCTGAGCACCGGCCCCCGTGGCGGGGCCGGCGGGCTCGGGGCGCTCGTAGAACTGGAGCACGCCGCCGGCGCTGAAACACGCCGCTCCCGTGAGCGTGCCCCAGTTCGCGACGGCGACGCTCACCAGGTCCCCCGTCGAGGGCCGCGTGAAGGCGGTGACCGCCGAGGCCATGAAGAGGAACGACCCGAGCTGGTTGACCGCGACGATCCACCAGGAGAGGTCGTGCGGTCGGAGCCGTGGCCGGCCGTGGCAGACCTCGACCAGCGCGAGGTGCCCCGAGATCAGGAACAGGATGCAGCCGACCATGTCGGGCGCCCAGACGAGCCTGTTCACCTGCTGCACCGAGAGCCCGTGCAGCAGGGAGCCCACCAGATTGATGCCGAACACGAGGGTGCCGGCGAACAGCACGAAGGTACTGAGCCAGTCGATCCGGTCCGGTTCGTAGCTCCACCATCTCCAGCGTCGCGCGGCCAGCTTCCCGGCCCGGTGGTCCCGGTCGGGCGTGTTGACCGCCTGGAGCAGCGAGGCGTACCCGCCGGTGTTGAAGCACAGGCCACCGGTGAAGTAGATCCAGGCACTCGTGATGTCGCCCGGTCCGAACTGGGCCAGCCCGGCCCCGAGGGCGAAGAGCGCGCCGCCTACGGTGAACGCGCCCGCGGCGATGGCGTTCAGCCTGCGCATGCGGCCGACCGAGACGCTGTCCGCCGGTCGCGCGCGGGGTTCCGGCTCGCCCGCGGCGTGGACGGTCAGCAGGGCGCGCTTGCGCGCCAGGCGCGACTCCCAGACGGCGGTGACCCCGGCTTCGGGTCGCCAGGTGACCCGGGTCGTGAACGGTCCCGCTCCTTCGGAGTGTTCCTTCGTTCCGGCCACCAGCCGACTGTATCCCTCTTGGGTCGAAAGGTCCGGTGATGGGCAGTGATGGGTCGGTATGTCTGCCGCTAGGTGAGTACGTTGACGGCGCGGGCGACGACGAGTCCGAGGATGACCAGGGAGACGAGGGACTGGACCGCCATCGCGAGCTTGGCCCAGGGCGCCAGCGGCATGACGTCCGTGGGGCTGAAGGCGGTGGCGTTGGTGAGTCCGAGGTAGAGGTAGTCGACGTAGCGCGGGCGCCAGTCGGCGGCGGCGAGCTCGGGGTTGAGCTGCTGGGGGAAGGCCAGCGCCGGCGTGAGGGGCATGCCGTGGGCGCGGGCCGCCGCGCCGCCGCCGTCCAGCTCGAAGTACAGCAGGGAGAAGGCGAGGACCGTGCCCGCCCAGACGGTGCCTCCGGTCTGGAGCAGGCTCGTGGCGGAGGCGGTCTCGCTCCCGTCGTGGAGGATGTCGTCGATCAGCTGGACGGTCGACCAGACGGCGCCGAGCGCGAGGACGCCGACGAGGGCGATCGAGACGGCACGCAGCACGGACGAGCGGCGGTCGATCCGGCCCGGGTCACCCGCGATGAGCGTCAGCAGGAGCAGTCCTTCGAGGGAGGGCAGCACCCAGACGGGTGCCAGGCGCAGGTCGTCGGGGAGCAGCAGGGTGAGCACCATGGCGGTCACGACGGCGGTGGCCATCGGCCAGCGGGCCTCGCCGACAGGCGCGTTCACCGGCGGGGAGCCTGGTGGTGGGTCCAAAGGCGGCTCCTGGGGCGGTTCCGCGGACGGCTCCTGGGGCGGTTCCTGGGGCGGTTCCTGCGGCCGGGGAGCGTGGTCTCGGCTCACGTCGGTTGCTCCCTGTCGGTGTCGTGGGCCGGGCTGCTGGTTCGCGGGGGCCGGGGGCCGGGGGTCGGTCGGCGAACCGGCCTGCCGGGCTGCCGGTTCGCTGGTTCGCGGGGGCCGGCCGGCCCGCCCTCGGAGATCCACTCCACTACGCCTCGCCGGGACGCGCACGGCCCGGGACCCGGCCGGGTCAACGCGACGACCGGAACGGCGGACACGCGCCGCACGGGAATCGCGCGGGGCCGGGCGCCGGCTCACGCCTCCTGAAGCGCCGTCAGGAGGTCCCGTACGGCGGGCAGGGCCAGGGAGGACTCCCGTACCGCCGCGTGGATCGAGCGGACCGGCTCCGGGCCGCGGACCTTGCGGACGACCACGTTCGGGTGGCGGCTGCCCAGGCCTGTCAGGGGGACCAGGCTGATGCCGAGGCCGGCGGCGACGAAGCCCTGGGCGGTCGCGTACTCCTCGCACTCCACCGCGATGTCCGGCGTGAATCCGGCCGCCGCGCAGGCCTCCAGGACGGCGTCAAGGCAGGGGCCGGGGCGCTCGCTGCCGACCCACGGCTCGTCCGCGAGTTCGGCGAGGTCGACGAGCCTGCGGTCGGCGAACCGGTGGCCCCTGGGGAGGACGGCGCGGTACGGGTCGTCGACGAGGTGGACGAGGCGGAGGCCGTCGGCGGACGGCGTGCCCCGGGGCCGGACCACGAGCGTGAGGTCCGCCTCCGCGTCGGGCACCGCGCCCTCGGCGATCCTCAGGTCCACCCGTACCCCCGGATGCTCGGACCGGAAGCGGGACAGGGCCGGGGCGACGAGGTCGGCGCCCGCGGTGGCGAAGTATCGGACGGTCACCTGGCCGGTGCGCCCGGCGCGCAGGTCCGCGAGCGCGGTCTCGGCCTCGGCGACCTGGCGGCCGATCAGGGCCGCGTGCTCCGTGAGCAGCAGCCCGGCGGCGGTGGGCCGGACGCCCCGCCCGAAGCGTTCGAGCAGCGCGATGCCGGCCTCCTTCTCCAGGACGTTGATCTGCTGGCTCACGGCGGAGGGCGTGTAGCCCAGGTTCGCGGCGGCCGCGGTGACGGAGCCGCTGGTGACGACGGCCCGGAGCACCTGCATGCGTCTCACATCGAGCATGTAGGACAGCTTAACGGTGGGTGCATGATTCTGTGCTTGTCCTGTCGGGTCGGGGCAGGGACCGTGGACGCCATGACATCGGCGACGCGCATGGGTGTCCTGGCCCTGCTCTGGGGCTCGGGCTTCCTCTGGATCAAGCTGGCACTCGACCACGGCCTCACGCCGGGGTGGATCACCTTCGTACGGTGCCTGCTCGGGGCGGGCGTGCTCCTCGCGCTCGCGTGTGCGGCCGGGCAGCGACTGCCACGGGACCGCACGACCTGGGGGCGGCTGGCGGTCGCGGCCTTCTTCTGCAACGCCCTGCCGTTCCTGCTGTTCGGCATCGGGGAGCAGACCGTCGACAGCGGTGTCGCGGGCGTCCTGAACGCCACCACCCCGCTCTGGTCCCTGCTCATCGGTCTGGCCCTGGGCACGGAGCGCGGCTTCGGTGCGGCGAAGGTCGGCGGTCTGGTCCTCGGCTTCGCCGGGGTGCTGCTGATCTTCGCGCCCTGGAGCGGGGACTCCGGGCTGCTGAGCGGGGGCGCCCTGGCCCTGCTCGGCGCTTCGGCGAGTTACGCGGTGGCCTTCGCGTACATGGCCCGCCGGCTCACCGGCCGGGGCACCGCGCCCATGGCGCTCTCCGCGGCGCAGCTGCTGGCGGCGACGGCCCTGAGCGCGCCGGCGCCCCTGGCCATGGCCGGGGGCACGGGGTCGGTGACCTGGGCGGGAGTGGGCGCTGTCGTCGTCCTCGGGGTCTTCGCCACCGGTCTGACCTTCCACCTCAACTACCGGATGATCGCCGAGGAGGGCCCGACGAGCGCCGCGACGGTCGGCTATCTGCTGCCGGTGGTCTCGGTGGCGCTCGGGGCCCTCGTGCTCGACGAGCCGCTGACGGTGCGGGTCGTGGCGGGGATGGCGGTCGTCCTGGCCGGGGTGGCGCTTACGCGGCGGTCACCGAGGCGGGCTCCCGCTCCGGCCGCGGACCGCCCTCCGGCCCGCTCTTCGGCTGCTGACGGCCCTTCGGCCGCGGACCGCTCTTCGGCTGCGCACCGCCCTTCGGATGCCGCAGGACGGTGAGGGCGACCACGAAGGCGGCGGCGAGGAGACCGGCGCCGACGCCGAACGCGAGGTGGTAGCCGCTGGTCAGGGCCTCGGCGACGGGACGGCCCGCCTCGGTGAGGGACTCGGTGCGGGCGGCGGCCAGGGTGGAGAGGACGGCGATCCCGAGCGCCATGCCGATCTGCTGGGTGGTGTTGAACAGACCCGAGGCGAGGCCCGCGTCCTCCTCCTTCGCACCCGACATGCCCAGCGAGGTGAGCGCGGGCAGCGCGAGCCCGAAACCGGCGGCCAGCAGCATCACGGGCAGCAGGTCGGTGACGTACGAGGCGTCGGCGGGGACCCGGGTGAGCAGGCCGAGCATGGCCGCGAGCAGCCCGAGCCCGGTGAGCAGCACGGCGCGCTCGCCGAAGCGGGCGTTGAGGCGGGCCGAGACCCCCAGGGACACCGCACCGATGACGGCGGCGGCCGGCAGCATCGCGAGACCGGTCTCGGCGGCGCCGTACCCGAGGACCTTCTGCAGGTGGAGCGCGACGAGGATCTGGAAGGAGAAGAGGGCGGCGACCATCAGCATCTGGACCAGGTTGGCGCCCGAGACGCTGCGGGAGCGGAAGATCCGCAGCGGCATGAGCGGGTTCGCGGTCCTGGCCTGGCGGACGACGAAGCCGGCGAGGAGGGCGAGCGAGAGGGCGCCGAGGCCGAGGGTGTGGGCCGAAGTGGCGCCGTACGCCTCGATCTTGACGACCGCGTAGATGCCGAGCATGAGTCCGGCGGTGACGAGCAGCGCGCCGAGCACGTCCGCGCCGCCGCCGGCCCTGATGCCCCGGCCGCGGTCGTCGGGCAGGGCCGTGAGGGCCACGAGGAGGGTCGCGGCGCCGATAGGAAGGTTGATGAAGAAGATCCAGTTCCAGGTGAGGGCGTCGGTCAGGACCCCGCCGAGGACCTGCCCGATGGAGGCGCCGGCCGCGCCGGTGAAGCTGAACACGGCGATGGCCCTGGCCCGTTCGCGGGGCTCGGTGAAGAGCGTGACGAGGATGCCGAGGCTGACCGCCGAGGCCATCGCGCTGCCGACGCCCTGGAGGAAGCGGGCGGCGATCAGGACGCCGGGCGAGGCGGCGACGCCGGCCAGCAGCGACGCCGCGGTGAAGACTCCCGTCCCCGCGAGGAACATCCGTCTGCGGCCGATCAGATCGCCCAGGCGGCCGGCGAGGAGGAGCAGCGAGCCGAAGGCGATCAGATACGCGTTGACGACCCAGCTGAGGCCGACCGGGGTGAAGCCGAGGTCGCTCTGGATGGCCGGCATGGCGACCGTGACGATGCTGCCGTCGAGGATCGTCATCAGCATCCCGGTGGCCAGGACGCCGAGGGCGAGCGAGCGGGAGCGGGAGACGGAGGCGGGGCGTGCGGCGGTGGCGAGGGCAGGCATGGCGGTCTCTCCTGGTCGTTGGAGGCAACAGAAAAGACCGTAGCAGATAGTTCCGTTACGGACTATCTTTTACGGATCGGAGTGCGGGCCGGCTCGGCTCGGCTCGAACTCCCGGGTTGGCCGGGCGGGGGCGGTCGGGGTGCTCCGGCGGCGGTGGTTCGGGTGGTCGGGCGGGGGCGGTCGGGGTGGTTCCCTCAGCCCTTCTGGCGCGCCCTCCGGGCCGGGCGCGCCCCCTCCGCCGGCGTCTCCAGATGGCCCGTGACCAGGCGGTTCAGCGCGGCCAGGAGTACCTCGCGCTCGGTGGCGGGCAGAGACGCCAGGGCGCCCTCGTGCACCCCGTCGACGATCTTCTGGCTCTTCGCCGCCACCTTCGCCCCCTCCTCGGTCACCGCGATGATCCGGGCCCGCCGGTCCGCGCTGGAGGGCCGGCGCTCGGCGAGCCCGGCCTTCTCCAGCGCGTCGACCGTGACCACCATCGTGGTCTTGTCCATGTCCCCGATCTCGGCCAGCTGCGCCTGGGTGCGCTCCTCCTCCAGGGCGTGCACCAGGACGCAGTGCATCCGGGGGGTGAGTCCGATCTCGCCCAGTTCGGCGGCCATCCGCGTCCGCAGGACGTGACTGGTGTGGTCCAGGAGGAAGGACAGGTCCGGTTCGGTGCGCTGGGGTGCCATGGCTGTCATGTCAGCCAGGGTACGGCGACACTCGATCCGTCAGGGATTATCAGGAAGCGGACGACCCGGCGCCCCGAGACGTCTCGCGGCCGCGGCCCAGGACCTCGGCGATCCGGAGGAACCCGTCGGAGCCGTGACCCAGGCCGATGGCGCGGCGGGCGAGTCCCTCCGCCGCGCGCATCACGCCGGCGTCGATGCCGTGGGCCTCGGAGGTGTGGACGATGTGTGCCATGGACGAGGCGGCCGAGGTGAGGGGGTTGTTCGCGCCGGAGTACGTGCCGTTGTCCACCTCCTCCGCGGCCCCCTCGAAGATCGGCGGCAGGATGGCGCCGATGCCCTGGGCGAACGGGGCCAGCTCCCGTGCGGTGATCCCCTCCGCCCGCGCGACCGTCAGGGCGTGGGCGTAGCCCGTCATCGCCGTCCAGAAGATGTCGAGCAGCGCGATGTCGTAGGCCGCGGCCCGGCCGACGTCCTCGCCGAGATGGGTGTGGGTGCCGCCGAGGGCGTCGAGCACGGGCCGGTGTTCGCGGAAGAGCTCCTCCGGGCCGCTGTGGAGGAACACCGCGTGCGGAGTGCCGATGGTGGTCGTCGGCGTCATGATCGCCCCGTCCAGGTAGCGCACGCCGTGCTCGGCGGCCCAGGCCGCTGTGGACCGGGCCCGGTCCGGTGTGTCGGCCGTCAGATTGGCGACCGTGCGGCCCTTGAGCGCCCCGGTGACCGCCTCGCACCGCAGAACGGCGTCCGCCGCGTCGTAGTTCACCACGCAGACGACGGTCAGTCCGCTCGCCGCCACCGCCTCCTCGGCCGTCGCGGCGCCGATCGCGCCCCGCGCGACCAGCTCCCGCTCCCGCCCCGGCGTCCGGTTCCAGATGGTGGTGCGCACCCCCGCGTCCAGGAACGCGCCCGCGAGCGCCCGGCCCATCGGCCCGAGGCCGAGTACGGTGACGGAGGACTGGTCGGTGTGTGAGGACATGGTCCAACTCCCTTGAGAACAGTGATGATCCGTAAGAAAAGGGGCGGGAAATGACGCGTGGTCGTGCCCAGGACGTGAACGTCTGTGGAGTGACCGCCGCGATCGCCGTGATCGACGGAAAATGGAAGACGGCGCTGCTCTGGCTGCTGGAACCGGGCCCGCGCCGCCCGGGTGAGCTGCGCCGCGACCTGCCCGGCCTCAGCGAGAAGGTGCTGACTCAGGCGCTCCGCGAGATGGAGGCCGACGGGCTGGTGCACCGGGAGGTGTACGACACGCTTCCGCTGAAGACGGAGTACTCCCTGACGGAGTTCGGCAGAGAGCTCTCGGAGATGCTCGCCCCTCTCTCCGACTGGGGCCACCGCCGTCTGGAGAGGCTCATCGAGGCTCGTGCGGCCTCCTGACCCGCCTGGCGCATCGCACCCCTCACCCCCGTCTCCCTCGGGATCCGGCGGTCCCGCGACCGCCCTCCACAAGGTTCGTCGGAGCGCGGTCCGCCGCCAAGTACCCACAAAAAAGTGGCTGCACGGTGAGTCGCGACACTCTTGCAAGCACCTGCTTGCAATAGTTAGCGCGTGATGGCATCGTCGCCGTCATGGCATCACTCAACGTCGGCAATCTTGGCGAGTACCTCCGTGAGCAGCGGCGCACCGCGCAGCTGTCGTTGCGGCAGCTCGCCGAGGCCGCGGGGGTGTCCAATCCGTATCTGAGCCAGATCGAGCGCGGCCTGCGCAAGCCCAGCGCCGAGGTGTTGCAGCAGGTCGCCAAGGCCCTGCGGATCTCCGCCGAGACGCTGTACGTGCGGGCCGGAATCCTCGACGAGAAGGAGCGGGACGAGCTGGAGACGCGCGCCGTCCTCCTGGCCGATCCCTCGATAAACGAGCGGCAGAAACAGGTGCTGCTCCAGATCTACGACTCCTTCCGCAAGGAGAACGCCGCCGAGGCGGCTGAGGCGGCGGGCGGCACAGTCGCCGCCGACACCGACGGCGCCGCCGTCGATGCCACGGGCACCCAGACCGATGCCGAACCCCACGCGAGCTAGTACGTACACATCCGGGAGGACCACGAACATGGCCATCATCGAAGAACTGCGTACCCCCCTCTACTTCGCCGCCGGTACCGCCGACCTCGCCGTCCAGCAGGCCAAGAAGGTCCCCGGCCTGATCGAGCAGATCGCCGCCGAGGCGCCCGCGCGGATCGACGCCGTGCGCAACACCGACCCCAAGGCCGTGCAGGAGAGGGTGTCGGACCGGGCCAAGGAGGCCCAGGCCACCGTGCAGTCGAAGCTCGCCGAGGTCGTCGGCAACCTCGACACCGACCTGAAGAAGCTCGGCGAGAGCGCCCAGGACCTGGCCCTGCGGAGCGTCGGCGTGGCCGCCGAGTACGCGGTCAAGGCGCGCGAGAAGTACGAGGAGGTCGCCGCCCACGGCGAGGAGGCCGTCCGGGCGTGGCGCGGTGAGGCCGCCGAGGAGATCACCGAGATCGCCATCGTCGTCGAGCCGGAGTCGGCGACCGCGCCGGAGGCGAAGAAGACCGAGGTCAAGGCCGAGTCCAAGGCCCAGGTGCCCGCCGCGAAGACGTCCGAGGAGTCCAGGCCCGCCCGCAAGGCGACGGCCCGCAAGGCACCCGCCAAGAAGCCGGTCTCCGCCACCGAGAAGTAGCCCGGGGGCACCGATGAGGGTGCCCGGTGCGTTGTACCGGGTACCTTGGCCGCGAGGGCCCACTCCACTGACTAGGCGGTTCAGACATGTTGCGCGAAGGATTCGACCTCGGTCTCGACCTGGTGGTTGACCTGGTCTTCCTCGGCTTCGCTCTCGTCGCGTTCGTCTTCGCCGCCATGGCACGCGAGGACGCGTATCGTGCGGCCGACAAGCAGACCAAGAAGTTCTGGCTGATCATCCTCGGTATCAACCTCGTCCTGAACCCGCTTCTGGGCATGCTGTTCCTGCAGATCGCCGGCCTGATCGCGGCCATCGTCTTCATGGTCGACGTCCGGCCCGCCATCAAGCAGATCTCCGGCGGAAGCGGGGGCCGTCGAGGCGGATCCAGCAGCGACGGCCCGTACGGCCCCTACAACGGCGGCCGATAGGGCGACTGGCGCCGGTAGGTCTGTCGGTGCCGTACGGGCACCGGCGGCGGATCGGTTTCAGCGGACCCAAGGGGCCCGGGGCTATCCCCGGGCCCTTTCCAGTGCCAGGACCGCCACGTCGTCCGTCAGCTCCCCGCCGTTCAGCGACCGCACCTCCGCGACCGCCGCCTCGAGCAGCTCCTCGCCCCGCAGGCCCTCCGCCAGCTGCCGGTTGATCATCTCGACCATCCCGTCCTGGCCGAGCCGGGGCGAGCCCGGCCCCGCCGAGCGGCCCTCGATCAGGCCGTCCGTGTACATCAGCAGGCTCCAGGCCCCGCCCAGCTCCACCTGGCGGCGCGGCCAGCGGGCGCGCGGCAGCAGACCGAGGGCCGGGCCGCCGTCCTCGTACGGCAGCAGCCGCGCCGGGCGGTCCTTGCGGGCGATCAGCGGCGCGGGGTGCCCGGCCAGGCACAGGCCCGCCCGTCGCCCGTCCGGGGCGATGTCGACCGTGCAGAGCGTCGCGAAGATCTCCTCGCTCTCCCGTTCGTGCTCCAGGACCTTCTGGAGCGTGGAGAGCAGTTCGTCGCCGCAGAGGCCCGCGAAGGTGAGCGCGCGCCACGCGATGCGCAGCTCCACGCCCAGCGCCGCCTCGTCCGGGCCGTGCCCGCAGACGTCGCCGATCATCGCGTGGACCGTGCCGTCCGGGGTGCGGACCGTGTCGTAGAAGTCGCCGCCGAGCAGGGCGCGGGAGCGGCCGGGACGGTAGCGAGCGGCGAAGCGCAGGTCGGAGCCCTCCAGGAGCGGCGTGGGCAGCAGCCCGCGCTCCAGCCGGGCGTTCTCCTGGGCCCGCAGCCGCGACTCGGTCAGCTTCACCTGCACCGCGTCGGCCCGCTTGCGCTCGACCGCGTACCGGATGGCCCGGCTCAGCAGCCGGCCGTCGAGCTCCTCGCGGAACAGGTGGTCCTGCGCCCCGACCCGTACCGCCTCCGCCGCCAGCTCCGCGTCGGCCGAGGCCGCGAGCGCCAGGACGGCGTGGCGGGGCGCGAGCCGCAGGATGTGGTGCAGGGGCGCGAGCGGGTCGTCGCCGGTCGCGCGCGGCCCGGGCAGGGCCAGGTCGACCAGGACGCAGTGCACGTCGTCGGTGAGCAGCCGCTCGGCCTCGGTCAGGTTCCGGGCGGTACGGATGCGGACGCGGGTCCCGTCCACGTCGTCCAGCATCTCGGGTACGGCGAGGGCACCCGCCGGGTCGTCCTCGACGACCAGAAGGGTGAGATCGGTGCCAGTCGCAGCGGGCACAGCGCCGGGCGCCTCAGCAGAGACGATTCTCTGGCGCGGTACGGGTACGGGCATCGGTCGTGGTTTCCTTCCCTCCCCCCGAGGGCGCGGCGGGGCGACGAACGACGTCCCGCCAGACGGGGACCATAGCGTCACCGCACCGGGCAGCGGAATGGCGATCACGGTACGAGCATCGATGGGCCCTTGGCATATGCCGCGCATGGGGAGGTTGTTGCCCGCGGGGCCATGACGAACATCACGCCGCGCGGGGGTGTGGACGGTGCCCGCCGGTGGCGGAGGTCACTCGAACCGCCACCCCGCCTGCCGCTCGGGTCACCGGGCCGTCGCTCCGGTGCTCCGCGCACCGCTCGGGTCACCGGGCCGTCACTCAGGTCACCCCGCACCGCGCTCCCGCGGCTTCGCCCGTCACTCCGGGCGGACGACTCCCAGGATCTCCATCGAGCCCGCGCCCGCGAGGGTCACGTTCCGTCCCGGCCGTGGGGCGTGCACCATCGCGCCGTTCCCGACGTACATCCCGATGTGGCTGGCGTCCTTGTAGTAGACGATCAGATCGCCCGGGCGCATGTCCTTGATGTCCACCTTGGGCAGCAGCCGCCACTGCTCCTGCGAGGTGCGCGGGATGGGCCGGCCCGCCGCGCCCCAGGCCCGCTGGGTCAGCCCCGAGCAGTCGTACGAGGCCGGGCCCTCCGCGCCCCAGACGTACGGCTTGCCGATCTGGGCCGTCGCGAACTCCACCGCCTTCTTGCCCATCGGCGTCGCCGTGGTGCTCAGGCCGTCGAGGACGCCGGTGTTCACCCAGGCGGTCTGCGCCCGGTACTGCTCCTGCTGCTCCAGACGCAGCAGCCGTTCCCGCTCCTCGGCCGCCAGCTCGGACTCGAGCTTCTTGGCCGCGGCTATCTTGTCCTCGATGTCCTTCTTCGCCGCCGCCTGCTTGACGCGGTTGGCCTCCAGCTTGGTCCAGTTGGTGCCCGCGTCCTTGGCGTAGACGGTCAACTGGGCCTGCGTCCTGGTCATTTCGGCGAGCAGGTCCTTGGTGGCCTTCTGGCCCTCCTTGAGCCTGCCGGCGTTGTCCAGGAAGAGCTGCGGGTCGTCGGTGAGGACGAACTGGGCGCCGTCGGGAAGCCCGCCGTTGCGGTACTGCGCGCGGGCCGCGGCGCCGGCCTGGGCCTTGAGCGCGTCGATCTTCTCGTTGCCGGCGACGATCATCTTCGCCAGCCGCACGATCTCGGCGGACTGCTCCTTGGTCTGCTCCTCGGCGAGGTTGTACGCGTCGGTGGCGGTGGCGGCCTGCCGGTACAGGCCGTCGATCTCCTTGCGTACCTCTTCGAGGGTCTTCTTCGGGGGCGCGGGCGGCGCCGGGGCCGCGGGGGCCGCCGGTGGCGCGGCCGGGGCGGCCGAGGCCTGGAGCGTCAGCGCGGGTGAGGCCAGCACCGTCAGGGCGCAGACCACGGTGATCGCGGCGTTGACACAGCGGCGTCGGTTCACAAGCTCCCCCTCGTACGGCCCGCCCGTACCAGTATCTGATTTACCGTCAGTAACTTAGTCGTGACCTTGGCGATAGTGCCACGCGAAAGGTGAAAGCAACAGGGGATACCGGGCCCTGTCGGGTCACTTTCCCCCACAGGGGACGAGTGATGAGGGAGATGCGTTCCCGACGCACCGTGAATTCACCGGTAGTTGGCGCGCGGACGGCCTGTCGGCGGGCATGTGGCGGATCGCGGCGTGGCGCCTCAGCGGGGCGCCAACGCCTCCCAGCGCACCGTCACTTCGCCCTGCCGCCACCGCCGGTACCCGTCCGTCAGGGGCCAGTCCGCCGCCAGATCGCGTACGGCCCTGATCCAGCGCTGGCGCGCGCCGAGCGAGGCGTACGGAGCGGCCGCCGCCCACGCCCGGTCGAAGTCCCGCAGGAACGCGTGCACCGGCTCGCCCGGCACGTTGCGGTGGATCAGCGCCTTCGGCAGCCGCTCCGCGAGGTCCGACGGCCGGTCGAGCGAGCCGAGCCGGGTCGCGAAGGTCACCGTCCGCGGACCGGTCCGGTCGAGCGCCACCCACACGTGGCGCCGCCCGATCTCGTCGCAGGTCCCCTCGACCAGCAGCCCCCCGGGCGCGAGCCGCGCGCACAGCCGCGCCCAGACCGCGGCCACCGCGCCCTCGTCGTACTGCCGCAGCACGTTCGCGGCCCTGATCAGCGCGACCTCGCCGGGCACCGGGACCTCGAAGCCGCCGTGCAGGAAGGTCAGGCCCTCGCGCTCGTACGGGCGGGCGGCGGCGACCCGGGCCGGTTCGATCTCGATGCCGACGACCTCGGTGCGCGGATCGGTGGTCCGCAGCCGGCCCAGCAGCTCCACGGCGGTCCAGGGCGCGGCCCCGTACCCCAGGTCGACGGCGACGGGCGGCTCGGCGGAGCGGCGCAGGGCCGGGCCGTGGACGGCGGCGATCCAGCGGTCCATGCGGCGCAGCCGGTTGGGGTTGGTGGTCCCGCGAGTCGCCGTGCCGACGGGGCGGGTGGTGCGCGGGGCCATGGAAAGAGGGTACGGGGCGGCCGCGGGGCTCGGGTCGTCCGGCTACGGCCGCAGGGCCCCAGCCCCGGCAGCGGCGCCCGGCCCACCCCGCTACCGCCACGGCGCGCACGGCCCGCCCGGCCACAGCCGTGCCGGTCCGGAGCCGGCTCCGCACGGCGCCACGCCGTCCCGGGACGGCAATGAATTGGCAAAACGGAAATGGATGGCGACATTCCGGTGTTGTGCGGCGTGGAAGGCGCCCTGCGCCCTCCTTGCCGTGCCCGCTACGCCCCCACTCAGCGGAAGGACCGTCGACGTGAGCCAGTACGTCTCCCGGCTCGCCGGCTCCCTGGCGACGCCGTCCCGACTCCGGTTCCCCGGACGTCACCGGACCCCGCGCCGGGTGGCCATGCTCAGCGTCCACACCTCGCCCCTCCACCAGCCGGGCACCGGCGACGCGGGCGGCATGAACGTCTACATCGTCGAGCTGGCCAAGCGGCTGGCCGCGATCGACATCGAGGTCGAGATCTTCACCCGGGCCACCACCGGCGGCCTCGCCCCGGTCGTCGAGCTCGCGCCGGGCGTCCTCGTGCGCCATGTGGACGCCGGGCCGTACGAAGGGCTGGCCAAGGAGGAGCTGCCGGCCCAGCTCTGCGCCTTCACGCACGGCGTGATGCAGGCCTGGGCGGGCCACCGCCCCGGCTACTACGACCTGGTCCACTCCCACTACTGGCTCTCCGGCCACGTCGGCTGGCTCGCCGCCGAGCGCTGGGGCGTCCCGCTCGTCCATGCCATGCACACCATGGCCAAGGTCAAGAACGCGGCGCTGGCGGAGGGCGACACGCCCGAACCCGCGGCCCGGGTGATCGGCGAGACGCAGATCGTCTCCGCCGCCGACCGGCTGATCGCCAACACCGCCGAGGAGGCCGACGAACTCGTCCGCTTCTACGACGCGCAGCCCGGGAAGGTCGCGGTCGTCCACCCGGGCGTGAACCTGGACCACTTCCGCCCGGCGGACGGCCGGGCCGCCGCCCGCGCCCGCCTCGGGCTGCCGGCAGACGCCTTCATCCCCGTCTTCGCCGGCCGTATCCAGCCGCTGAAGGCCCCCGACATCCTGCTGCGGGCCGCGGCCGTGCTCCTGGAGCGGGATCCGTCGCTGCGCTCGCGCATGGTCGTGCCGGTCGTCGGCGGGCCGAGCGGCAGCGGTCTCGCCAAGCCCGAGGGGCTGCAGAAGCTCGCCGCCCGGCTCGGTATCGCGGACATCGTCCGCTTCCACCCGCCGGTCGGCCAGGACCGGCTCGCCGACTGGTTCCGGGCGGCATCGGTGCTGGTCATGCCCTCGTACAGCGAGTCCTTCGGTCTGGTCGCCATAGAGGCGCAGGCGGCCGGGACCCCGGTCGTCGCGGCGGCGGTGGGTGGCCTTCCGGTCGCGGTACGGGACGGCGTCACCGGCTTCCTCGTCCAGGGCCACGACCCGGCCGACTACGCCCGGGCGCTCGGCCGCTTCGTGGCGGACCCGGCGCTGTCCGCCCGGATGGGCGCGGCGGCCGCCCGGCACGCGGAGTCCTTCGGCTGGGACACGGCGGCCTCGGGCACGGCGGACGTGTACACGGCGGCGATGCACGATCACCGCCGTCGCGTACGCTCGCTCCATGGCTGAGGACGTACGGGACCGCGCGCAGGTCCACCGGGTCATCGAGGACACCTTCAAGGCTGCCTCCTCCGACTCCGAGGGCTCGCTGGAGTGGGAGTCCCCCGAGCCGGGGTCGTACGTGGTGAAGCTCCCGGGCACCCGCAAGCTCTTCACGACGCTCTCGCTCCGGGTGGGCCGGCACTCCCTCTCCCTCAACGCCTTCGTCATCCGTCACCCCGACGAGAACGAGGCGGGCGTCCACCGCTGGCTCCTGGAGCGCAATCTCAGGCTGTACGGCGTGAGTTACGCGGTCGACGGCCTCGGTGACATCTATCTGGCGGGCAAGCTTCCGCTGGCCGCCGTCACCCCGGAGGAGCTGGACCGGCTCCTCGGCTCGGTCCTCGAAGAGGCGGACGGCTCCTTCAACACCCTTCTGGAGCTGGGCTTCGCGAGCGCGATCCGGCGCGAGTACGCGTGGCGGGTCTCGCGGGGCGAGTCGACCAGGAACCTCGACGCGTTCACGAGCCTGACCCAGAAGCCTGCGAACTGAGCGTCGTCTCTCCGGCTGCCGTCCTGTAGCGGCACGACCCCTTCCGTACCTGCCGTGACCGTGCCATGCTCGCCGCCGTCGCACATCTGAATGACGTTCACATCCATGAAAGGCGGGCTCATGGGGATCGGCAGAAGGCAGTTCGTGGGCGGTGCGGTGGCGGTGGGCGTGGCCGCCACGACCGGCTTCCGGCCGGCGGGACCGACGCCGCCGGGGGAGCAGGCAGCGCCCGGGGGTGCGACACCGCTCTGGAGGGAGTACGCGGACTCTCCGTACACCCACCCCCAGATCCCCTACGTCGGCCGTGCCGGCGCCCGCGGCGGCGCCACCCGGCAGACGCGGCCGCGGGTCGTCGCGAACGTCCTCTCCTACGGCGCCACTCCCGACGGCTCCGCCGACTCGGCGCCCGCCATCAACCGGGCGCTCACCGAGGCGGGGGAGCGCGGTGGCGGCACGGTGCTCGTCCCGCCCGGCACGTACCGCATCGACGGCCTCGTCCACATCGGCCACAGCGGGGTCGTCCTGCGCGGCGCGGGCTCGGGGCGGACGAGGCTCCTCGCCACGAAGCACCTCACCGAACTGATCGGCCCGTACGGTTCGCGCTACGGCGGCGACAAGTCCTCCTGGTCCTGGGCCGGCGGCCTCCTCTGGCTCGCCCCGCACGCCCGCCACGCCTCCCTCACCGCCGCGATACGCGACCGCGCCTGGCCCTTCGAGGGCTGGACCGGCAACCGGCGCGACGAGTGGGAGACCTTGACCACCGTCCGCCCGGCCCGGCGCGGCGACTGGTCCGTGACGGTCGACGACCCGTCAGCCGTCCGCCGCGGGCAGCTGGTTCTGCTCCGCCTCGCCGACGACGCGGGCCACACGCTCCTGGAGCACATGGCGGGCGGGGGCGTCGGCCCGGAGGCGTACACCTGGGACGACAAGACCAAGCTGACCTCGTACGTGCCGTACGAGTGGCCGGTCCGCGTGATGTCCGTACGGGGCCGGAAGGTGACCCTCGAACGCCCCCTCCCGCTTGACGTCCGCCCGGAGTGGGACCCCCGCCTGACCACGCTCGCCGCACCCCTCACGGGCTCGGGCGTCGAGGGCCTCACCCTGGAAGCGGTGGAGACCCCCCAGTCCCCGCACCTCCTGGACAAGGGCTACAACGGCGTCACCTTCCAGTGCGCGTACGACTGCTGGGCCGAGGACGTCGTCGTACGGCACGTGGACAACGGCTTCGGGCTCGTCGCCGCCTCCGCCTGCACCCTGCGGCGCACCCGGGTCGAGGGACGCGGCTCCCACCACCCGTACTTCTGTCGCGAAGGCGCGCACGACAACCTGATCGAGGACTTCCGTATCGCGGCCCGTACCGTCCCCGCCCCGGCGGGCACCCAGCTCCACGGCATCAACGTGGAGGGTCTCTCCAGCCACAACGTCTGGTCGCGCGGGGTGATGGAGATGGGCACCTTCGACACCCACCGGGGCATGCCGTTCGCCAACGTACGGACGGAGATCACGGTCGAGAACAACGGCCGGCACGGCGGAGACGCCTCGGCCGGACCGCTGTACGGCGCGCGCTTCGCCCACTGGAACGTGACGGTCACCAACGGCCGGGCGGGGCTCGTCAAGATCGACACGATCGCGCCGTACAGCGCGACGGTCGGGATCAGCGAGGTGCGGGAGTTCGACCAGATCGACGTACCGGACTTCGTGGGGGAGCTCCACGCGCGCGTGGAGGCGTACGGGAGTCCGGGGGCGGTGCGCCCCCGGAACCTGTACGAGGCACAGCGGACGCTCAGGCGCTGACCGGGGCGGTGGCGGCGGGCTTGCCGGTGCCGGTGCCGGTGCCGGTGCTGGTGCCTTGGCCGAGGGGCGGCTCGGGGTCCTCGCCGACGACGGCGGGGGGCTCGG
This sequence comes from Streptomyces sp. Je 1-79, assembly GCF_025195125.1. Classification (GTDB taxonomy): domain Bacteria; phylum Actinomycetota; class Actinomycetes; order Streptomycetales; family Streptomycetaceae; genus Streptomyces. The sequence goes on along the minus strand of NZ_JAMGSL010000015.1, from coordinate 127,887 downwards.
GGTGGAGTCCGACGGCGGGGGGCTCGGGGTGGAGTCCGTCGGCGGGCGGCGTGCCCCCGCCCCCCGCCCGATCGGTGGACTCGCCTTCGTCGAGGACCTTGCGGAGCCGCGTCGCGTAACCGAGGGCGGCCACGGCGCCGACGACTCCCGTCGCCATCCACAGGAAGTCCGGTCCGGGGCCGTCCACGACCCACCCCGCGAGGATCGGGGCGAGGAAACCGGACAGCGCCCAGGACATGCCCATCACGCCCTGGTAGCGGCCGCGGGCGTGCTCGGGGGCGAGCTTGGCGGTGGCGGCGGCGTTGGTCGGGACGTGGACCATCTCGCCGATGGTCCACACGATGACGGTGGCGGCGAAGACCAGCGGCGTACCGGCGAGCGCGGTGGCGCCCGTGCCGACGGCGAAGAGCAGCGAGGAGACGGTGAGCAGCATCGCCGGCGAGCGCTTGTCGGTGACCTTGTTGACCAGCAGCTGGAAGGCGACGATCACGACGCCGTTGACGGCGATGACCGCGCCGTACGCACCCGGCTCCAGACCGGCGGCGGCCATCGAGAGGGGCAGACCGACCCACGGGGCGGTGAAGACGAGGCAGACGAGCAGGTTGAGCAGGACGAGGGTGCGGAAGGGCGCGTCGCGCAGTACGTCGAGGACGCTGACGCGGTCCTTCTCCTCGATCTCGCCGGCCGGGTTCCGGCGGGCCTCGGGGCGGGTCTCGGGGAGGCGGAGGAAGACGATCACGGCGCAGAGCGCGGTGGCGACGGCCTCGACGAGGAAGAGGGTGCGGTAGCCGAGGAAGATCGCGGCGCCACCGCCGAAGGCGGCGACGGCGAAGCCGAGGTTGAGGGCCCAGTAGTTGAGGGCGTAGGCCCGGCGGCGGTCGTGCTCGGGGACCATGTCGGCGATGGTGGCCTGGATGGACGGCCGGACGGCCTGCATGGAGACGCCCATCAGCAGGACGACGGCGGCGATGCCCCAGGCGGTGGAGACCAGCGCGAGGGCGACGGCGCAGGAGGCCGTCACCAGGTGCATGGTGACCATCGTGGGGCGCCGGCCCCACTTGTCGGTGAGCGTGCCGCCGAGCGGGGAACCGGCGACGCCGCCGAGGCCGTGGAGGGCGACGACGAGTCCGGCGAACCAGGCGGAGTGGCCGAGTTCCTGGGTGAGGTAGAGCGACAGGAAGGTGAGGACGAACGCGCCGGTCCGGTTGACCAGGGTGGAGAGCCAGAGCCACCAGAAGCCGCCGGGAAGACCGGAGACCGTCGCACGAGCTGATCGTCTGAGCGAGTCGATGGACATGTGTGGCCGGCCCCTTGTCATGCGTAAGTCCCTCTCACGGCGTTCGTAACTTACGCATCTCTCATGCCGGACGCCAGCGAATTGACGGGGAGCGTCAAGCGTCGGGCGTCGATTAGGCTCGGGCGCATGGCCGACGCACCGTACAAGCTGATCCTCCTCCGCCACGGCGAGAGCGAGTGGAACGCGAAGAATCTGTTCACCGGCTGGGTGGACGTCAACCTCACCGAGAAGGGCGAGAAGGAGGCGGTCCGCGGCGGTGAGCTGCTCAAGGACGCCGGCCTGCTGCCCGACGTACTGCACACCTCCCTCCAGAAGCGCGCCATCCGCACGGCGCAGCTGGCGCTGGAGTCCGCGGACCGCCACTGGATCCCGGTCCACCGCTCCTGGCGCCTGAACGAGCGCCACTACGGTGCGCTCCAGGGCAAGGACAAGGCGCAGACGCTCGCGGAGTTCGGCGAGGAGCAGTTCATGCTCTGGCGCCGCTCGTACGACACCCCGCCGCCGCCGCTCGAGGACGGCACGGAGTTCTCGCAGTCCGACGACGCGCGCTACGCGACGATCCCGCCGGAGCTGCGCCCGCGGACGGAGTGCCTGAAGGACGTCGTCGACCGGATGCTGCCGTACTGGTACGACGGCATCGTCCCGGACCTCCTGGACGGCAAGACGGTCCTGATCGCGGCCCACGGCAACAGCCTGCGCGCCCTGGTCAAGCACCTGGACGGCATCTCGGACGAGGACATCGCGGGCCTGAACATCCCGACGGGCATCCCGCTGACGTACGAACTGGACGAGAACTTCAAGCCCCTGAACCCGGGCGGCACGTACCTCGACCCGGAGGCGGCGGCCTCGGCGATCGAGGCCGTGAAGAACCAGGGCAAGAAGTAACCACCGCGTACGAGATGGCCCCCTACCTGCTGGTTCCCAGCGGGTAGGGGGCTTCTTCGTGCCCGTGGGCCGTCCGGGGGCCGGCAGGGCGACGGGGCCGCGTAGACGGACGCGATCGCCTTCCGGGTCCGCTCACGGCTGCTCGGCATCAGGTGGGCGTATACGCGGAGCCTTTACGGGCGTGCCTCGATGCCGAGTTCGCCCAGCAAGCCGCGGATGCGCTCCGCGATGGCATCGCGGATCCGACGTACGGCGGCCACGCCCTGGCCGGCGGGGTCCTCCAGCTTCCAGTCGAGGTAGCGCTTTCCGGGGAGGTAGGGGCAGGCGTCGCCGCAGCCCATGGTGATGACCACGTCGGACGCCTGGACGGCTTCGGTGGTGAGCACCTTCGGTGTCTCGGCGGAGAGGTCGATGCCGACTTCCGACATGGCCGCGACGACGGACGGGTTCACCGTGTCGGCCGGGGCGGAACCGGCGGAGCGGACCTCGACCCGGTCGCCGCCGAGGTGGGTGAGGAAGGCGGCGGCCATCTGGGACCGGCCCGCGTTGTGGACGCAGACGAACAGTACGGACGGGATCGCGGGAGTGCTCACGGGCGGACTTCCTGTGTCGGGGCGGTTCAGCGGCCGGCGGCAGCGAGTTCCGGCTCGCCTGTCGATGCGGGTACGGCGTCGGGCGCCGGCGCGGAACGGCCGAAGAGGGCGACCGCCAGGGCGACGCCGACCCCGGCACCGAGGAGTTGGGCGGCGATGAAGGTCGGCACGGAGGCCGGGGCGATGCCCGCGAAGGTGTCCGAGAAGGCGCGCGCGATGGTCACGGCCGGGTTGGCGAAGCTGGTGGACGAGGTGAACCAGTAGGCCGCGCCGATGTAGGACGCCACGAGGACCGGGCCGAGACGCTGCTGAGCCGTGCGTCCCAGGCCGAGGACCAGGAGAACCAGACCGGTGGTGGCGACGATCTCGCCGAGCCACAGGTGACCGGCGGACCGGTCGTGGCTGGAGAGCCGGACGAGGGGTTCGGCGAACATCGCGTTCGCCAGTACGGCTCCGCCGATACCGCCGACGACCTGCGCGGGCACGTAGGCCGCTACGGCGCGCAGTTCCAGCCCGTCCCCCTCGCGGCGTCCGGTCCACCACACGGCGAGTGTCACGGCCGGATTGAAGTGGGCCCCCGAGACCGGGCCGAGCAGGGCGATCAGCATGCCGAGACCGAAGACCGTGGCGAGCGAGTTGGCGAGCAGCTGGAGGGCGGTGTCATGGGTCAGCGCGGTGGCCTGGATGCCGGAGCCGACCACGATCGCGACGAGGGCACCGCTACCGACCAGCTCGGCCAGGGCGCGGCGCCCGAGGGAAGGCGTCATCTGCCCACTCCGGCCGGTACGGCTTCGGCCGGCCCCTGGAGGAGGGAGGAGAGTCGGGCGAGGGCGGCGGGCAGCACCCAGTAGTAGACCCAGGTGCCGCGTCGTTCCGAGCCCACCAGGCCCGCTTCCCTCAGCACCTTCAGGTGGTGGGAGATCGTCGGCTGGGACACGTCGAACGGGCCGGTCAGGTCACACACGCAGGCTTCGCCGCCCTCATGCGAGGCGATCAGAGAGAGCAGGCGCAGCCGAATCGGGTCCGACAGGGCCTTGAACATCTTGGCCAGGTCGACGGCGTCTTCTTCGCCCAGCGGCTCACGGACCATCGGCGAGCAGCACGCCGCCTGCTCGTCCTGTCCGATCACCAGCACCTCTGATTTCGACATGCGTCTATGTTGACAGGCATCTAATCCGGTGGCAACGTCGACCCTGCCAAGCTGTATCGACAAGTATCGAAACAGTGCCGGACCTGAAGATCAGGGAGACCGCCATGTCCCGCGTCCAGCTCGCTCTCCGCGTCGCCGACCTCGAAGGCTCCGTCGCGTTCTACTCGAAGCTGTTCGGTGTCGAACCCGCGAAGCGTCGCCCCGGATACGCCAACTTCGCGGTGGCCGAGCCGCCGCTCAAGCTCGTTCTCATCGAGGGAGAGGCCGGTGAGGACACCCGGCTCGACCACCTCGGCGTGGAGGTCGAGAGCACCGAACAGGTCACCGGCGCCACCACCCGCCTGAGGGACGCCGGACTGGCCACCTTCGAGGAGAACGACACCGCATGCTGTTACGCCCTCCAGGACAAGGTCTGGGTGACCGCCCCCGGCAAGGAGCCCTGGGAGGTCTACGTCGTGAAGGCCGACGCCGACACCCTCACCAAGGCCGCCGAGACCACGCCCGACGCCTGCTGCGGCACCACGGCCTGCTGCACCCCCGAGGAGCAGGCCATCGACCCGGCGCAGACGCCGGAGCAGGCGAAGGCGGCCGCCGGCTGTTCGTGCGGCGCCTGTTGATGACATCTCCCTGCGGGGTGGAGCCGCCAGGCTGCAGGCAAGCGAATCCGTGATCCGTGGCCACCGGCGGACGATGACATCTGGTGGGAGGGGTGAGCGACTGCCAGGATCAGGCTGTGAACGAGTCATCCCTCCCCGCGAGATTGAGCAGAGCAGCCGACTGGGCAGGGCTGCCCGTCTCCGTCCTGCTTCTTACGACGGGCATCCAGACCTACCGCGACGGCGGGTCCGTGGGGTGGCCGATCTGCGGAACGCTACTGGTTCTGGTCAGTCTCTGGGTGATCTACCGGGGGAGGCCTCGCCGGAGCGGTAGGACCGTCGAGTCACCGTAGCCCCGTGCACGACGGCCGGGGCGGGCCTCGTCTCGTACGATCCGGGGATGTCCACAGAAGAGCCCCATGTCGTCTGGACCCTGGAGGGGTACAGCAAGGCGGACGAATTCCTGCGTACGCAGTTTCCCGTCAGTCGCGAGCAGCTTCTACGGCTCCGGGAAGTGATCACGCCGGACCCGGGCGACCCCTGGATGCTCGACTGGTATCCCGTACCGGTCGAGGTGTGGCCGGCCGTGGAAGCGATCCTGCGGTGCGGGCCGCCTGATCCCGGGCTCGACTACTTCGCCGGAGCCTACGCGGCCGAGTGAGCCGGTCGGCCCCGCGAGCCTGACCGCCCGTCAGGCCCGGGCGTGGTGCCGGGCAACGCCCGGGAACCTCTGTTGCCCAGTGGTGACACGGTGACGATGAATCAGCGACCGTGCGTGGCCCATCATGAGGGCACACCGCAGGCCGCCGGGGGGAATGCAAGACCGGACGGGAAGCGGGAGTCCAGCACTTCGCTCCACGGAGTCGGCGCTCTGCCGACTCCTCGCACCTCTGCGCATCAGATCACACCGCACCGCCATGCCCTCAAGGGCTCGCTGACCCCGCGTCAGCGCGTCCTCGACGATTCCTGGGGGGAATCCACTCATGCTCGCTCGCGCCCGCTCCGCCGTCGTCGTCGCCGCGATCGCCGGTACCGCGCTCGTCCCCTTCACCGCCCACGCCGACAGCCGGCCGCTGCTCCGTGTCGAGCTCGGAACGCCCGCCTCGAGCGGGCCGCTCACCCGGGGCGGCGCCACCGAGACCTTCGAGCTGACCGTGGAGAACCCCGGCACCAAGGCGCGCCAGTACCACCCGTGGCTGCTGCTCGACCAGAACGGACCGAGCCCGCTCCAGACCGCCGACGTCACCTACCGCGTCGAGCCCGTGAACGCGCCCGCGACCGCCGCGTTCGTCGGCCACCAGGACGGTGGCTGGCAGGGCCTCTTCCACCCGGCCTCCGGCAACGCCGGCGACGGCTTCAAGGTCCCGGCCGGCTCCAAGCTGACGTGGAAGGTCACCATCGGCCTCACCAAGTCCTACCCGACGGTCAACGGCGGCTTCGAGCTGACGGCCTCCAGCGTCCAGCACGAACTGGAGCGCCCGGACACCCTGACCTTCGACGTGGCCCCGAACAACCAGCCTGGCACGTTCCGCACCTGGCTGGACCGGACCGGCGGCTGCGAGGGTCTCCCCGAGACCCGGTGCCAGAGCCTGGACCTGCACTACGAGGTGGGCGGGCACGGCGCGTTCAACCAGGCCATCCGTACCCAGCTGATCGCCTCCTACGGCGACAGCAAGGTACGGAACGCAGGCCTGGTCGTGGAGGCGAAGGTGGACGGCCGGTGGAAGGTCATGAAGGGCGACGACTTCCTCGCGACCCTCCCGTCGATCCCGAAGGGCTTCGGCGTCGACGCGGGCGAGCGCGTCGTGCCCCTGCGGATCAAGCTGGCCGCCGGCACCGCGGTCACCGGCCCCACGCCGATCACCCTGCGGACCGAGACGTTCCTGGACGCCGGGAACAGCTATCCCTTCGCGGGTGCCGCCGACACGAAGATCACGCTCGGCCCGGTGAAGGCCACCCCCACGCCCACCACGACCCCCTCCACCACCCCGTCCACGACGCCTTCCACCACCCCGTCCGTGACGCCCTCCACCAGCAGCTCCGCCGCCGCGCCGGCCGCGTCCGCGTCCTCGACGCCGCCGGCCGCCTCCGCCCCGGCCACGACCGGTTCCCTCGCCACCACGGGCTCCGACTCGACGACGTCGCTGTACGCCGCCCTGACGGCCGCCGCTCTCGTGGCCCTCGGCTCGCTGGCCTGGTTCACCACGCGCCGCCGCGCCCAGCGCTGACCGGCCGGGAAGCCCCTCGCCCGCCGATTCCCGGCGGGCGAGGGGGCTTCCGACGTGGCTTCTCCGCCCCCGTCGCGAACTCGCTGGCGGAGGCGTACGCCTTCGGTGAGCCCGCCTGGCCCCGGCTCATCTTCGCCGCCGACCACCAGGGCAAGGGGTACGGGCGCTTCGCCGTCGAGGCCGTCCGCGAGGAGATACGGCGGCGCGGCGGCACCCTGATGTACGTGTCGTGGGAGCCGGGGGAGGACGGGCCCGGGGACTTCTGTCTCAAGCTGGGCTTCCGTACGACCGGCGAGACCACCGGCGGCCAGACCTTCGGCGTGCTCGACATGTGACGCCCTGCCTGTGACGCCCGCGTGTGACGCGAGGGCCCCGCCCGGAAGGCACCGGGCGGGGCTCCACGATCGCGTGGCTATCCCGAGCAGCCCCCGCACTGGCACGGTCCGCCGGACTGGCAGCCGCAGCCGCAGCCCGAGCCGCACCCGCAGGCGCCGAGAACGGGCAGGAACACCGCGTCGCGCGGTGCCTCCTGCGAGGGCTGGGGATCGGTGGTGGCGGAATCGGCCATGGGGGTCCCTCCTCGAAGGCGTACATCGCCTCTCCCCATTGCATGCCCACCCCGCCGGGCGCATCAACGGCGCACAGGAGTGCGAACACCATCGGCCGCCGACCACGCGCCCCGCCGCCCGCCGGATGCCGCCCGCCCCAGGGCTATGCCGCCCGCCCCAGGGCTACGCGCCCTCGACCGGGGCGTCCGACTGCTGGAGCTCGTCCGCGTGCTCGCCCGTCACCAGGTACACGACACGCTTCGCCACCGACACCGCGTGGTCGGCGAACCGCTCGTAGTAGCGGCCCAGCAGCGTCACGTCGACCGCCGTCTCGATGCCGTGCTTCCAGCGGTCGTCCATCAGGTGCTGGAAGAGCGTCCGGTGCAGCAGGTCCATCTCGTCGTCGTCCTGCTCCAGCTGGAGCGCCAGGTCGACGTCCTTCGTGATGATGACCTCGGCCGCCTTCGCCATCAGGCGCTGCGCCAGCTGGCCCATCTCCAGGATCGTCGCGTGCAGGTCGCGCGGCACCGCCGTCGCCGGGAACCGCAGCCGTGCCAGCTTCGCCACGTGCTGGGCCAGGTCGCCCGACCGCTCCAGGTCCGCGCTCATCCGCAGCGACGTCACGACGATCCGCAGGTCCGTGGCGACCGGCTGCTGGCGCGCCAGCAGCGCTATCGCCCGGGCCTCCAGGTCGTGCTGCAGGTCGTCTACCTTCTGGTCCGCGGCGATCACGCTCTCCGCGAGCTTCAGGTCGGCGTCGAGCATGGCCGTCGTGGCGCGCCCGACAGCCGACCCGACAAGGCGGGCCATCTCGACCAGGCCCTCGCCGATCGAGTCAAGTTCCTCGTGGTACGCGTCCCGCATCGATGTCCCTCTCTCGCAGATGTCCGGGGTCCTGTGGGGCTCGGACCCCCACGCTGCCACGTTCGGCCCCCGACAAGTCAGGCGCGTCCACCCCAAGTGAATGAGCTCTTTCTCCTCGGTGAACTCTGGGCGACGTACGCCGCTGTTCCGGACAGTCCAAATGAACCACCACGGTCCCCACGGTGAACTCTGGGCGACGACTGTTCGAGCAGCCACTCGGACGGCTGGGAGAGTGTCCGTCGACCCGCATAACCTGGATGGCATGGACGTGAACGCGGCGGTCGCCGCATTGGCAGCGATCGCCGGGGTGTGCACCGGCGTGATCGCCATGCTGGCGTTCCGCTGGAGCGAGCGCGACCAGGCGCGGCCCACGCGGACCTCCCTGCACACCGACGCCGTGCTCCCGCCCGGTGTCGACACCGTGCTCTCCGTGCTGCGCTCCTCTGCGGTCGTGCTCGACGAGAGCGACTCCGTGGTCAAGGCCAGCTCGGCGGCGTACGCCCTGGGACTGGTCCGCGGCGGAAAGCTGGCCGTCGAGCCCATGCTCAACATGGCCCGCGACACCCGCCGCGACGGGGAGATACGCCAGGTCGAACTCGACCTGCCGCGGCGCGGCACCGGACGCGGCGAGGCCCTCGCGGTCTCCGCACGGGTGGCGCCGCTCGGCTCCCGCCTGGTGCTGCTGCTGGTCGAGGACCTGACGGAGGCCCGCCGTATCGAAGCGGTACGGCGCGACTTCGTCGCCAACGTGAGCCATGAGCTCAAGACTCCGACAGGTGCCCTCTCCCTGCTCTCCGAGGCCGTCATGGACGCCTCGGACGACCCCGAGGCGGTCACCCGCTTCGCCGGCCGTATGCAGATCGAGGCGACCCGGCTCACCAACCTCGTACAGGAGCTCATCGACCTCTCCCGGGTGCAGAACGACGATCCGCTGGAGGACTCCGAGCCCGTACGGGTCGACGAACTGGTCGCCGAGGCCATCGACCGCTCCCGGCACGCGGCCTCCACCAAGCAGATCACCATGGCCTCCGGAGGCACCGCGGACCTGCACGTCTGGGGCAGCCGCGGCCAGCTCGCCGCGGCGCTCGGCAACCTCGTCGAGAACGCCGTCAACTACTCACCGGCCCGTACGAGGGTGGGCATCGCCGCCCGCCGCGTGGCGGCCCCCGGCGGCGACCTGATCGAGATAGCGGTGACCGACCAGGGCATCGGCATCTCCGAGAGGGACCGCGAGCGGATCTTCGAACGCTTCTACCGTGTCGATCCGGCCCGCTCCCGCGCCACCGGAGGCACGGGGCTCGGCCTCGCCATCGTCAAGCACGTGGCCGCCTCGCACGGCGGGGAGGTCACGGTCTGGAGCACCGAAGGCCAGGGCTCCACCTTCACCCTGCGGCTGCCCGAGGCGGCCTCCGTACGGGAACGCCGTCCGCCTGCCTCCCCCACCCCCGATCTCATGACCGAACCGCTCCCTGCCCCGGAGGTCCTTCCGTGACCCGAGTGCTTGTCGTCGAGGATGAGGAATCCTTCAGCGACGCCCTGTCGTACATGCTCCGCAAGGAAGGCTTCGAGGTCGCGGTCGCCGCGACCGGGCCCGACGGCCTCGACGAGTTCGAGCGCAACGGGGCGGACCTCGTCCTCCTCGACCTGATGCTGCCCGGGCTGCCCGGCACCGAGGTGTGCCGCCAGCTGCGCGGCCGCTCGAACGTCCCGGTCATCATGGTGACCGCCAAGGACAGCGAGATCGACAAGGTCGTCGGGCTGGAAATAGGAGCCGACGACTACGTGACGAAGCCCTTCTCCTCGCGGGAGCTGGTCGCCCGCATCCGCGCGGTCCTGCGCCGCCGAGGCGAGCCGGAGGAGGTCACCCCGGCCGCCCTGGAGGCCGGTCCGGTCCGTATGGACGTGGACCGCCACGTCGTCACGGTCTCCGGAGGCAAGGTCGACCTCCCGCTGAAGGAGTTCGACCTCCTGGAGATGCTGCTGCGCAACGCGGGCCGAGTCCTGACCCGTATGCAGCTGATCGACCGGGTCTGGGGGGCGGACTACGTCGGCGACACCAAGACCCTCGACGTCCACGTGAAGCGCCTGCGGGCGAAGATCGAGCCCGACCCGGGCGCGCCGCGGTACCTGGTGACGGTGCGCGGCCTGGGCTACAAGTTCGAGCCGTAGACCGCACGCGTACGGATGCGCGCAGGATGCGTGTAGGCATGCGTGTACGCATACGAAGGGGCGCCCCGCCGGAGTGATCCGGTGGGGCGCCCCTTTCGCCGTACGGGTGGGCCGGTGGCCGGCCTTGCGGGGCGGGCCGGTGGCCGGCCCCGCCGGGCGGGTCAGTGACCGGCCGCGTGGCTCGCGTCGCCCGAGGGGGTCGTGCCGTCCTTCGGGGTGGCGGTGCCCGAGGGGGTCCCGTTGGCCTCGCCGCCGTGGCCGGCCTCGCCGGTCGGCGTGGCGGTGGCGGTCGGCTTGGCGGCCGGGGGCTGCGGGATCTCGGTCGGGCCGAACTCCTTGAAGTAGCCGGCCGCCGGGACGACGAAGGCCTCCATGGCCACGTCGCCGGTACGGCTCAGCTTGAAGGTGAGCTCCTGCGCGCCGCCGTCCTTCACGGCCTCGCGGCCGTTCTCGATCGTGGCGGAGGCGTTGCCCTTGCCGCCGATGACGACCGAGCCGCCGGCGGGGATGGTGATCGGGCCCGAGCCCGTGGCCGCCTTGAGCACGACCGGCGCGGCGGTGCCGCCCAGCGTGATCGAGTCGAGCGTCTGCGGCGCGCTGCCGTTGTTGAACACCGTCGCGGAGACGACGGCCGGGCCGGGCGCGCCTGCGGTCGGCTGGGTGATCACCAGGGCGTTCTGGATCTTCACGTCCTCGACGGTGACGGCGGCGTTGTCCGGCTTGACCCCGAGCGTCTGTGCGTTGTTGCCGGCGCCACAGGCGGACAGCGAGGCGATCGAGATCACGATGGCGGTGGCGGCGAGGGCGCCGCGTCGAAGGCTGCGGCTCACGGCGGCGGCATCTCCTAGGACGTACGGACGGGCATGGACGGGCCGGCTGAGGTCGAGCTTGAGGACCAACCGGCCAAAGGGCGAGCTAAAGGTGCGTCAGCGCGCTTAGGTTACCGAGCCACCCTCTCCCGCCCGCACCCGACCCGCCCCTTCGGGCTCCCGGCCGCACGGCGCGGCCGACGGCGGGACCCGGAGGGGAGTCGTCGGGGCCCGGAGAGGAGCCGACGTGGAGTCGCCACGGCGTCGACCGGGGGAGTGGCCGACCCGCTTCACGATGGCCGGATCACGTCGCATTGGCGCTCCGTTCACATAACCGACTTGATCAATTCGGTGGCCGTCCGCGCATTCCATCGGCCGCCCCACGGAAAAACCCGTGTCACACCGTCGGGTGATCAATTCGGGATTCGGTCCGGGATGCATCCGCACGGGTGACCGATCCTCGAACGGAGTACGTGAAGATGCCCGCTCTGAACCCGACAAAACGGGACATCACGTCACCTCCCGGGATCTCCGGATGGGTGTAACGTCCGCGTTTCTCTCCGTCCGCGCAGCCGCTCCGACCTGCGAATACCGGCTTCCGGAAGCCTGGCGCAGCACGTTCGCGTCGCTGTTGTCAAGCCCCGAGATATGCCCTGACCTGCGAAAACGCCATTCAGAAGAAGCCGTATCCGTGTTACCCTGGATAGCCACGGAAGGGGTACCTGTCACATGACGTTCAAGGTTGGCGACACCGTGGTCTATCCCCATCACGGGGCCGCGCTGATCGAGGCCATCGAAACTCGCCAGATCAAAGGCGTGGACAAGACCTACTTGGTGCTCAAGGTCGCTCAGGGCGACCTGACGGTTCGTGTGCCGGCGGACAATGCGGAGTTCGTCGGTGTTCGCGATGTGGTCGGCCAGGATGGGCTGGACCGGGTCTTCGAGGTGCTGCGCGCGCCGTACGCCGAGGAGCCCACGAACTGGTCCCGACGCTACAAGGCGAACCTCGAGAAGCTCGCCTCCGGCGATGTCATCAAGGTCGCCGAAGTGGTTCGCGACCTGTGGCGCCGGGAGCGCGAGCGTGGTCTCTCCGCAGGTGAGAAGCGCATGCTCGCCAAGGCGCGGCAGATCCTGGTGAGCGAGCTGGCGCTCGCTGAGAACACCAACGAGGACAAGGCCGAGGCTCTCCTCGACGAGGTCCTCGCGTCCTGAGTGAAGCGATGCCGCGGTGCCCGATGACGTGCTGTGTTCCACACAGCGCCGTCGCCGGGCGCTGCGGCATGTCGCGTCTCCGGACGTTCCCGAGGTCCGCTCTCGTGACGTCCCTGAGGCCCGTTCGCACGGCGTTCCCGAGGCCCGTTCACGCGACGGTCCCGAGGGCCGCGTCTTCGGCATCCCCCGCACGCCCGCCGCGGACGTCCCCGATGTCGACGTCCGGGTGATTCCGGGGTCCCCCGGGTGATCTCATGTCCTGGTGATCACACGTCCGGGTTCCGCCAGTGACGTCCGTCTCGTGACGCGTCCGTCCACGAAACTCCCGTACCCCAGCCCCCTCACGCCCCACGGTCCTTGTGCCACGCGCAACGCCTCGACCGTCGTCACGGAAGGGGCCCGGTCAAGGCGTCGCGTCCAGCACGCTGAGGCCATACCCATGTCGGCCGAGGAAACAAACCTGCCGGAGTGCAACCGATGACAGACGAAACGCGTCCCGCGCGCACCGCAGCGGTGATCCCCGCGGCAGGCCGGGGAGTACGGCTCGGCCCGGGCGCCCCCAAGGCGCTCCGCGCGCTGAACGGCACCCCCATGCTCATCCACGCCGTCCGGGCGATGGCCGCCTCCCGCGCCGTCTCCCTCGTCGTCGTGGTCGCCCCCTCCGACGGGGCCGCCGAGGTCAAGAACCTCCTCGACGCCCACGCGCTCCCCGAGCGCACCGACTACCTCGTCGTCCCCGGCGGCGACACCCGCCAGGAATCCGTACGCCTCGGCCTCGAAGCCCTGCCCGAGGGCGTCTCCACCGTCCTCGTGCACGACGCGGCCCGCCCGCTCGTCCCGGTCGACACCGTCGACGCGGTCGTCGAGGCCGTCCGCGACGGGGCCGTCGCCGTCGTCCCCGCCCTGCCGGTCGCCGACACCGTCAAGGAGGTCGAGCCCGCGCAGACCAAGGGCGACCCCGAGAGCGTCGTCGCCACCCCCGAGCGCTCCCGGCTCCGGGCGGTCCAGACCCCGCAGGGCTTCGACTACGAGACCCTCGTCAACGCGCACGCGACCGTCGCCCTCACCGGTGACGGCGCCACCGACGACGCCGGCATGGTCGAACGGCTCGGCGCGCCCGTCGTCGTCGTCCCCGGCCACGAGGAGGCGTTCAAGGTGACCCGCCCCCTCGACCTCGTACTCGCCGAGGCCGTACTCGCCCGCAGGAGGGCCAACGATGGCTTCTGAGCCCCCCCTGATCCCCCGTACCGGCCCCCTGATCCCCCGTACCGGCATCGGTACCGACGTCCACGCCTTCGAGCAGGGCCGCGAACTGTGGTGCGCCGGCCTCCTGTGGGACGGCCCCGAGAACGACGGCTACGGCCTCGCCGGCCACTCCGACGGCGACGTCGCCGCCCACGCCGCCTGCGACGCCCTCTTCTCCGCCGCCGGCATCGGCGACCTCGGCGCCCACTTCGGCACCTCCCGCCCGGAGTGGTCCGGCGCCTCCGGCGTCACCCTCCTCGCCGAGGCGGCCCGCATCGTCCGCGCCGAGGGGTACGAGATCGGCAACGTCGCCGTCCAGGTCATCGGCGTCCGCCCCAAGGTCGGCAAGCGCCGCGACGAGGCGCAGAAGGCACTGAGCGAGGCCGTCGGCGCCCCCGTCTCCGTCTCCGGCACCACCACGGACGGCCTCGGCCTCACCGGCCGCGCCGAGGGCCTGGCCGCCCTGGCGACCGCGCTGGTGTACCGCCCCGCCTGACGCACCACCGGAAAAATCCCGCCCCGCGACCCGCGATCGGTCGCGGGGCACTACCACACGCCCACTACCCTGGAGTGGTGACTATTCGCCTGTACGACACCAGCGCCCGGCAGATCCGCGACTTCGTCCCGCTCACACCGGGCCATGTCTCGATCTACCTCTGTGGCGCCACCGTCCAGGCCGCCCCGCACATCGGCCACATCCGTTCGGGGCTGAACTTCGACATCATGCGCCGCTGGTTCGAGTACCGCGGCTACGACGTCACGTTCATCCGCAACGTCACCGACATCGACGACAAGATCATCAACAAGGCCGCCGACCAGGACCGCCCCTGGTGGTCCATCGGCTACGAGAACGAGCGCGCCTTCAACTCCGGCTACGACGTACTCGGTTGCCTCCCGCCCACGTACGAGCCCCGCGCCACCGGCCATGTCACCGAGATGGTCGAGATGATGCGCGGACTCATCGAGCGCGGCCACGCCTACGAGGCCGACGGCAGCGTCTACTTCGACGTCCGCTCCTTCCCCGGCTACCTCTCGCTCTCCAACCAGGACATCGACGACCTCCGCCAGCCCGACGAGGGCGTCTCCGGCAAGCGCGACCCGCGCGACTTCGCCATGTGGAAGGCCACCAAGCCCGGCGAGCCCGACTGGGAGACCCCGTGGGGCCGCGGCCGCCCCGGCTGGCACCTGGAGTGCTCGGCCATGGCCCACAAGTACCTCGGCTCCGCCTTCGACATCCACGGCGGCGGCCTCGACCTGATCTTCCCCCACCACGAGAACGAGATCGCCCAGGCCAAGGCCTACGGCGACGACTTCGCCTCGTACTGGGTGCACAACGCCTGGGTCACCATGAGCGGCGAGAAGATGTCGAAGTCGCTCGGCAACTCGGTGCTCGTCTCCGAGATGGTCAAGAACTGGCGCCCCATCGTCCTGCGCTACTACCTGGGCACCCCGCACTACCGCTCGATGATCGAGTACAGCGAGGAGTCCCTGCGCGAGGCCGAGTCCGCGTTCGCGCGCATCGAGGGCTTCGTCCAGCGCGTCACCGAGAAGGCCGGCAAGACCGTCCCGCCCGCCCCCGACGTGCCGCCGGCCTTCGCCGAGGCCATGGACGACGACCTGGGCGTCCCGCAGGCGCTCGCGATCATCCACACCACCGTCCGCCAGGGCAACAGCGCCCTCGCCGCCGACGACAAGGACGAGGCCATCGCCCGCCTCGCCGAGGTCCGGGCCATGCTCGGCGTCCTCGGCCTCGACCCCCTCGACCCGCACTGGGCCGAGGAGACCGACCGCGGCGAGGAGCTCCACGGCGTCGTCGACACCCTCGTACGGCTCGTGCTCCAGCAGCGCGAGTCGGCCCGCGAGCGCAAGGACTGGGCGACCGCGGACGCGATCCGCGACCAGCTGAGCCAGTCCGGCCTCGCCATCGAGGACAGCCCCGACGGCCCCCGCTGGACGCTGGGAAACCGCTGATGACGTGCCGCTCGGGGAGCCGGGCGGCACACTTCACTTACAGACCTATGCACGCAACACCGAGGATTAGGTAGTCATGGCCGGGAACAGCCAGCGCAGGAACCGCCGTACGTCCAACAAGAAGGGCGCGACGATCGGCAGCGGTGGCCAGCGGCGCAAGGGCCTCGAGGGCAAGGGCCCCACGCCGCCCGCCTCCGCCCGCAAGGGACACAAGAAGAACCGCATCGCCAACGCCCAGGCGAGGCAGGCCGTCGCCCGGCGCCCCGCCCCGCGCCGCGGCGGCCCCAAGGGCACCTCGGAGATGGTCGTCGGCCGTAACCCGGTCTTCGAGGCGCTGCGCGACGGCGTTCCCGCGACCACGCTCTACGTCCAGCAGTTCATCGACAACGACGAGCGCGTCCGCGACGTGCTCAAGCTCGCCGGCGACCGCGGCAACATCAACCTGATGGAGGCCCCCCGCCAGGAGCTCGACCGGATGACGAACGGCCTGAACCACCAGGGCCTCGTCCTCCAGGTCCCGCCCTACGAGTACGCCCACCCCGAGGACCTCACGGCGGCCGCCCACGACGCCCACGAGGACCCGCTGATCGTCGCCCTCGACGGCGTCACCGACCCCCGCAACCTCGGCGCAATCGTCCGCTCCGTCTCCGCCTTCGGCGGTCACGGCGTCGTCGTCCCCGAGCGCCGCGCGGCCGGGATGACCGCGGGTGCCTGGAAGTCCTCGGCCGGCACCGCCGCCCGTACGCCCGTCTCCCGCGTCACCAACCTGACCCGCGCCCTGGAGGGATTCCAGAAGGAGGGCCTCACGGTCGTCGGCCTCGCCGCCGACGGCGAGCACACGGTCGAGGACCTGGAGGCGCTCGACGGCCCCGTCGTCATCGTCATCGGCAGCGAGGGCAAGGGCCTCGGCCGCCTCGTCGGCGAGACCTGCGACTACCGCGTCCGCATCTCGATGCCCGGTGGCGCCGAGTCGCTGAACGCCGGTGTCGCCGCGGGCATCGTCCTCTACGAGGTCGCCCGCCGCCGCGCGAACTGACCTCGGCACACACCGCCGTACGATCCCGGACAGGGCCCACCTCGCTGAGCTGGGCCCTTTCCCGTACACCGGCACACATGGCGCGATCTTGACGGGTCTCGGACATTCCGAGCCCGTCAAGGCAGTGTCCTAACCCCGCGTCACTCGGTTAGATGAGTGTGGACACCAGAACGCCCCGGCCAGGGTTCGACGATCAGCCCGCGCTGAGCATGCTCAAAGTGGATTCCGATCCCGCGCAGGTCATCGTGAACCACGCCAGCTTCCGTGTGCGGCTCGCCCCGGCCCAGCAGCCGAAGTTCGCCGCAGCCTCCCGCGGCCCGGCCCTCGCCGGAGCCGCAGCAGCGGCGGGCGGGGCCGCCGGGCGCCGCCGCCCCGTCGTATGGACCGGAAAGTCCTCGCCCGGAGCCACCGGACTGCTCCAGGCCGTGCGCGAGTCCTCCGTCTCCACCCTGGAACCCCCCGCGCACCACGACGCGGGCGCCACCCAGGCCATCCCGCGCATCGACGACACCATGCCCACCCCCGTCCTCACCGCCGACCCGCCGCTCCTCCCCCCGATGCGGCGCGCCGAAGGCGCCTTCGACCAGCCCTACGACAGCCCGTACGAGCTGTCACGCGAGACGGCGTACACCGACGGACACGACGAGGACCCGGACGGCGACGCCTACCGCAGCCGCCCCCACCGCCACGGCGCCGACCCCGTCCGCCATGCCTACTACCCCGGGCGCCGGATGAACCTCGGCGTCGTCCTCCTCCCGCTCCGCGTCTTCCTCGGCTTCATCTCCATCTACGCCGGCATGGGCAAGCTCTGCGACCCCGTCTACTTCGACGGCGGCGAGCGCGGCTCCATGGTCAAGTGGCTCCAGTCGCTCAACCCCTGGGCCCTCGCCGAACCCCTCCGCGACTTCGCCCTCCAGCACCCGGTCGGCGCCGGCCTCACCGTCGCCTTCCTCCAGGTCGTCGTCGGCGTCCTGACCATCTTCGGCCTCTGGCAGCGGGTCGCCGCCGTCATCGGCGCCATGCTCTCGGCCGCACTCCTGCTGACCGTCAGCTGGAAGTCCGTCCCCGTCTACGACTCCGCCGACATCATCTTCCTCGCCGCCTGGTCCCCGCTGATCATCGCCGGCGCGCCCGTCTACTCCATCGACGGCCGCCTCGCCGGCGAAGCCTGGCGCACCCTCGGCCCCCGCTCCGAACTGTGGGACCTGCGCCGCCGCGTCCTGCGCCGCGGAGCGCTCGTCGCCTCCGTCGTCGTCGGCCTCACGCTCCTCGTCGGCTCGGTGCTCGGCGGGGCCGTGCGCTCCACCGAGATGGTCACCGTGCCCGGTCCGAACGACGACCCGATCAACCACCTGCCCGGCCGTACGCTCCCGCAGGAGCCCGGTGAGCGCACCCCGTCCCAGTCCGCCTCGACCCGGCCCAAGCCGTCGGCCACCGCCGGCGCGAGCGGCGAGGACGAGAAGGACGAGACGGCCTCGCCCAGCGAGACCACGCGCGAGGCCTCCCGCACCCAGGAGAGCCGGCCGACCGCCACGCAGGGCACCGGCACCCGCACGCCGAGCCGGTCGAACCCGGCGCCCCCGCCGTCCACCAGCTCCGGCCCGACGAGCTCGGGCGGCACGAGCGGCGGCGGTGGCGGTGGCACCGGTGGCGGCACCGGCGGCACGAGCGAGCCCACCGGCGGTTCGACGACCGGCGGCAACCGGAACCCGATCGGCGGCCTGCTGGGCTGACGCCACCGGCTGTACGAGAAGGGCGGCACCGCGAGGACGCGGTGCCGCCCTTCCGGCGTGCGGTGCCGCGGTGCCGGCCTTCCGGCATGCCGGGGTCCCGTACCGGTGTCGGTACGAAGGGCTGTCAGGCTCGCTGAGCGGCCAGCTCCTTCGCCGCCTCGGTCAGGTCCTTCGCCGTGTCGATCGCCCGCCAGTAGGCCCCCTGGGGCAGCGGGAAGCCCGCGAGGCTGCGCTCCCTGGCCAGCCGGGGGAACGTGGTGCGCTCATGGTCGCCCCGGTCCGGGAGCAGTTCCGTGAACGCGGCGGAGAAGACGTACACGCCCGCGTTGATGAGGTACGGCGACGGCGGCGACTCGATGAAGTCGGTGATGTGCCCGAAGGTGTCCGTCTCGACGGCGCCCCACGGGATCCGGGGGCGGGCGAGGGCGAGGGTCGCGGTGGCGTCGCGCTCGGCGTGGAACGCGGCCATCTCACGCAGGGAGAAGCGCGTCCAGATGTCGCCGTTGGTGGCGTACCAGGGCTGTCCGGGCTCGGGAAGGTGCGCGGCGGCGTACTTCAGGCCGCCGCCGCGGCCGAGCGGCTCGGGCTCGACGACCGTCTTGACGCGCAGAGGCAGATCGGCGGAGGCGAGCCACTCCTGGAGCACCTCGGCGAGATGGCCGCAGGACACGACGGCGTCCGTCACGCCCTCGGCGGCGAGCCAGGACAGCTGATGGCCGATGATCGGGGTCCCGGTGCCCGGGATCTCGACCATCGGCTTGGGGCGGTCGTCGGTGTACGGGCGCAGGCGCGAGCCCTGGCCGCCCGCCAGGACCACGGCCTGCGTCGGGGAGGTATCCATACCGCGAACGATATGCGCACCTCGTGAGGCAGCCGTTCAGCGTCGCGAACGCGATCGCGGGTGGCTCGCGGCTCAGCTCGCGTACATGACACCGGTCGCGAACGAGGTGTCGCAGACCGGGCGCGAGTAGGACTGGGCGCGCGTGGGGCCGTAGTGGCGGACGGCCGCCTTGCCGAGGGAACGGGCGATGGACATGCAGTGCTTGGCGAGGGACGGGCTGTTCTCGACCTCGCGCTGGAGGTGCGTCAGGGCCGTCCCGGGGTCCTTCTCCTGAAGCTCTGCGAGGAGCCGGTCGCGCAGAATATCCTGCGGGGCACGGGACTTGGCGGGGACGGAGACGTCCTCCGAGGATGCGGTGAGCATCTGGTCGTCGGAGCCCTGGCCGGTCCACGGGACGGCGGACACCGCGAGCGTTCCGGAGAGCACCAGGACGACGGGCAGGACGAGGGCGAGAGAGCGGCCGATACGGCGGGCAGTGTGCGTCACGCAGGCGAGCGTAGCGGCCGGTGAAGATATGGCGACATTTAGTCACTCTCGCGGGGGATGGTTCGAAGCGGCTTTTCGAATCCCGTGTTGACGCGGCTGTCCGAATTGGCTGTTCTGTCAGGGTATTTGTCGACATAGGCGAACGGCCCCGCATCTGCAACAGATGCGGGGCCGTTCGGCGGTGCCTGTGAGGTGCCGAGGGGTCAGCCGGAGAGGCGCTCGCCCGTCGAGGTGGAGAAGACGTGCAGCTCGTCCGGGCGCGGCACGACGTGCAGCGTGGAGCCCTTCTCCGGCACGGCGCGGCCGCCGACGCGGACGACCAGGTCCTTGTCCTCGCTGCCGACGCGGGCGGAGCCGTAGACGTAACCGTCGGCGCCGAGCTCCTCGACGACGTTCACGGAGACGGCCAGGCCCTCCTTGCTGGTGGCGCCCGAGACGTCGAAGTGCTCGGGGCGGATGCCGACCGTCACGGTCGTGTCGCCCTTGGCGGTGGCGGCGGAGAGCGCGTCGCGGGAGACCGGGACGATGCTGTTGCCGAACTTCACGCCGCCGTCGGTGATCGGGACCTCGATCAGGTTCATGGCCGGGGAGCCGATGAAGCCGGCGACGAAGAGGTTGGCCGGGCGGTCGTACATGTTGCGCGGCGAGTCGACCTGCTGGAGCAGACCGTCCTTGAGGACGGCGACCCGGTCGCCCATGGTGAGGGCCTCGACCTGGTCGTGCGTGACGTACACCGTCGTGATGCCGAGGCGGCGCTGGAGCGAGGCGATCTGCGTACGGGTGGAGACACGGAGCTTGGCGTCGAGGTTCGACAGCGGCTCGTCCATGAGGAAGACCTGCGGCTCACGCACGATCGCGCGGCCCATCGCCACACGCTGCCGCTGACCACCGGAGAGCGCCTTCGGCTTCCGGTCCAGGTACGGGGTGAGGTCGAGGATCTTCGCGGCCTCTTCGACCTTGGCGCGGATCTCGCTCTTGTTGACGCCGGCGATCTTGAGCGCGAAGCCCATGTTGTCGGCGACGGTCATGTGCGGGTACAGCGCGTAGTTCTGGAACACCATGGCGATGTCCCGGTCCTTCGGCGGCAGGTGCGTGACGTCGCGGTCACCGATGCGGATGGAACCGCCGTTGACGTCCTCCAGGCCGGCGAGCATGCGCAGCGAGGTGGACTTGCCGCAGCCGGAGGGCCCGACGAGGACGAGGAACTCGCCGTCCTCGATCTCGATCTCGAGCTGGTCGACGGCGGGCTTGTCGGAACCCGGGTAGAGCCGGGTCGCCTTGTCGAAAGTGACAGAAGCCATGGTGATGTGTCCCTTCACCGGCAGGAACGTGCCGGACGATCCGTTGTAAAGGAAGGATGGGTCTAGTCCACCGGAGTGAACTTCCCGTGACGCTACCTTGGCGGTGTCCGATCTGTCAGCAGTCGGAGGGGGAGAGATTTTTCCCCGGGTGGTTCGTGGCGCTGTGTAGAGTGGGGGAGCCTCGCGCGTGAGCGCGCCGCAGGCGATGCCCCCTTAGCTCAGCCCGGCCAGAGCGCCGCACTTGTAATGCGTAGGTCGTCGGTTCGAATCCGACAGGGGGCTCCACCAAACCCGTGTCCCGGACCACTCAGGTCCGGGACACTTGTGCGTTACGGGGGCATATCCGGCTGGGGTGTTCTGGGGAGGGGTGCGGCGGATGAGTCGGCGTTCCAGTGGGCTGATCGGTGCGTGGGCCGAAGCGCAGCGGTTGGCACAGCGGGAGCGGGAGGGGCAGCTGCAGGCGGTGCTGCGGCAGCAGCGGGACGCGGAGCGGGCGCAGCGGTCGCACGAGCGGGACGTGGCGCGGATGCAGCGGGAGCAGCGGGCCGCGTACCGGCAGCACCGTGACGCGGACGCGTTGCGGCGGACGCGGGAGCTGGACGAGCGGGTCGCGCTGTTGTCGGGGCTGCTGGCGCGGGGGTGCGGGGTTCCGGCGTTCGGGGTGGAGTCGATGAGACGCCAGGAGGAGATCGAGCCGTTCGCGCCGGGTCCGCTCGGGCAGCCGGTGGCGGTGCCGGACCAGCGGCACTACCAGCCGCAGAGCGCCTGGACGGCGTCGGGGCGGGCGCAGGCGGAGCAGGAGGCCCGGGCGAGGTTCGAGCGGGACTGGTACGCGGCGCAGGAGGCGGAGACCCGGCGGCAGCGGCAGTTGGCCGCGTACCGGGCGCAGTACGACGAGTGGGCGGCGGGGCGGCTGGCGGAGATCCGCGCGCACAACAGCGGGATCGCCGGGATGGTGGACTCGCTGCGGGCCGGCGACCCGGAGACGGTGGTCGAGTTCTTCTCGGCCGTGCTGTACGCGTCGACGGCGTGGTCGGAGGGGTTCCCGCGGCAGGTGTCGGCCGCGTACGACCGCGGGGCCCGGGGCCTGGTCCTGGACTGGGATCTGCCGGGGTACGAGGTGGTGCCGGAGGCCAAGGGGGTCAAGTACCTGCCCAGTACGGACCAGGAGAAGGAGGTCCCGCGGCCGGTGACACAGCGGCGGGCGCTGTACCGGGACGTGGTGGCGCAGAGCGTGCTGCTCGCGGTGCGGGAGCTTTTCGCCGCCGACCGGTTCGGTGTCCTGCGGAGCGTGGCGCTGAACGGGTTCGTGGACGGTGTGGATCCGGCGACGGGGCTGGCCGCGCGGCTCTGTCTGGCTTCGGTGGTGGTGGAGCGGCCGGTCTTCGACGGGCTGAATCTGGAGCTGGTCAGTGCGGTGGACTGTCTGACGGGGGCGTTGTCGGGGCGGTTGTCCGCGAAGCCCGACGAGCG
The DNA here is from genome assembly GCF_025195125.1 of Streptomyces sp. Je 1-79. Taxonomy (GTDB): domain Bacteria; phylum Actinomycetota; class Actinomycetes; order Streptomycetales; family Streptomycetaceae; genus Streptomyces. The sequence goes on along the minus strand of NZ_JAMGSL010000015.1, from coordinate 105,450 downwards.
GGCGGCGGTGGTGCCTCTGTCGGTGCCGGAGCAGGTGGGCTCGGCCGTGGTGCTGCACGGCGAGGGCGAGGAGCCCGATCTGCTGGCGATGGATCCGATCGCCTTCGAGGGGCTGGTGGCAGAGCTGTTCCGGGCGCGGGGGCTGCAGGCGGTGACGACGCGGCGGTCGAACGACGGGGGTGTGGACGTGGAGGCGCTGGATCCGATCCGTGGCGGTTCGATCATCGTGCAGGCGAAGCGGTACCGGAACACCGTCCCGCCGAGCGCGGTGCGGGATCTGTACGGCACGGTGCAGGGGGCCGGGGCCAACAAGGGGGTGCTGGTGACGACGTCCGGGTTCGGGCCGGGGTCGTACACCTTCGCCAACGGCAAGCCGCTGACGCTGATCTCGGGTGCGGAGCTGGTGGACCTGTTGCATCAGCACGGCTTGCGGGGCCGGCTGGGGACGGGGGTGCCGGAGGCCCCGACGGTGGTGGCCGAGACGCCGGCTCCGCCCGGGGCCGACGGGGACGCCAACGTGCTGGGGATGGTCTGGTCCGGGTCGGTGGCTCTCGACGTCTGCGCGTTGGTGTGCGAGGGCGGCAGGGTGCTGGGGGAGGAGCACTTCGTCTTCTTCAACAACGTCTCGACGCCGGAGGGCGCGGTGCGGATGGTGCCCGCGGTGTGGGGGGACAAGGCCGCCGTCCAGGTCGCGTTCGAGGCTCTGCCGCCGCGGGCCGACCGGTTGGTGCTGGTCGCGGCGGTCGATCCGGAGGTGAACCCGGACGCGGATCTCGCGGGGTTCGTCGACGCGGGGATCCGTCTGCGGGACGGCTCGGGGGCCGAGGTGGACCGGCTGGACGTGTCGGACGGCCGGGCGGGGGAGACCGCCCTGGTGCTGGGCTCGTTCCGGCGCCGGTCCGGTGGCGACTGGGACTTCGTCCTGGGGGGCCGGGGCTACGCCGGTGGGTTGGCGGAGCTGGTGGGCGACTTCGGCATCGAGGTGGAGTAGGGGTCCGGAGACCGTGAGGGCCCCGGACCTGGTGACGGTCCGGGGCCTTCGGTGTGGCCTGGTGTGCGGGGCGGTCAGCGGCCGGAGAGGCGGTCGGCGATCGTCGCGATGCGGGAGGTCCGCGCGGTGTGGGTGGTGAGTTCCTGGCGGTCGGCGTTGCGGTAGGCCGCGTACATCGTCTGGACGCCGAGCCAGCGCAGGGGTTCCGGCTCCCACTTGCGGACCTTGTGGTTGACCCAGGGGAGGGCGGTGAGGTCGGTGGGTCCGGACTGGCCGGAGTCCTGCTGGATGAGGTCGCGCAGGGTGCGGGCCGCGAGGTTGGCGGTGGCGACGCCGGAGCCGACGTAGCCGCCTGCCCAGCCGAGGCCGGTGGAGCGGTCGAGGGTGACGGTGGCGCACCAGTCGCGGGGGACGCCGAGGACGCCGGACCAGGCGTGGTCGATGCCGAGGCCGGCGAGGGAGGGGAAGAAGCGGATGAGGATCTCGCGCAGGGCTTCGATGGTCTGGGGCTGGGTGCGGCCGTCGTTGTCGGTCCTGGAGCCGTAGCGGTAGGGGACGCCTCGGCCGCCGAGGGCGATGCGGCCGTCGGCGGTGCGCTGGGCGTACATGTAGGCGTGGGCCATGTCGCCGAGGGTTTCGCGGCCGTTCCAGCCGATGGTGTCCCACTGGGCGTCGGTGAGGGGCTCGGTGGCGATCATGGAGGAGTTCATGGGCAGCCAGGTGCGGCGCTGACCGGTGAGGGTGGCGGTGAAGCCTTCGGTGCAGCGCAGGACGTACGGGGCGCGGACGGTGCCGTAGGGGGTGATGGCGTGCTTGGGTTCGATCTGGGTGACCGGGGTCGATTCGTGGATGGTGACGCCGAGGGCTTCGACGGTGTCGGCCAGTGCCTTGACGAGTTTCACGGGGTGGAGTCGGGCCCCGTGCGGGGTCCAGGAGGAGCCGACGGCGCCGGCGATGCGGATGCGGTCGGCGGTCTCGCGGGCGCCGTAGAGCTCGCGTTCCTTCTCGCCGAAGGCGATCTCGACGGCGTGGAAGGCTTTGAGGCGGGCGAGTTGGGCGGGGGAGTGCGCGACTTCGAGGACGCCGCCGCGGTGGATGTCGGCGTCGATGTTCTCGGCGGCGCAGACGTCGATGACCTCGGTGACGGTGTCGTTCATGGCGTGCTGGAGGCGGACGGCGGCGTCGTGGCCGTGGAGCTTGGCGTAGCGGTCGCGGCCGGCGATGCCGTTGTAGAGCCAGCCGCCGTTGCGGCCTGAGGCTCCGTAGCCGCAGAACTTGGCTTCGAGGACGGTGATGTTGAGGAAGGGGACGGCCTTCTTGAGGTAGTACGCCGTCCACAGTCCGGTGTATCCGCCGCCGACGATGCAGACGTCGGCGGTGGCGTCCCCGGGCAGGGGCTCGCGGGGGGCGGGGGTGCCTTCTTGGGCGTACCAGAACGAGATGCCGCCGTTGACCGTGCTGCTCCTGCTGACCATGGGCGGGAGGCTACTGGATGGGTGCGGGCCTCCGGCCTTCGGATCCGGGTCTTTCGACGGCGTGGCCGGGCCGGGGTGTTCGAGGCAGGGTGTTCGGGGCGGCGTGGCCGTGCCGGGGGATTCGGGGTGGCTGTTTTCTCGGGTGTGCCGTGTGAGGTGGGCGGATAGCGTCGGTGTGTGATCGAGATCCCGGCCGAACTGGTGGCGTCGCAGGCGAAGTACAACGGTGCGGCGGGGCGGGCGTTCGTCGCGGCGTTGCCGGGGCGGGCGGAGGAGTTCCTGGAGCGGTGGGGGCTGCGGGTGACGGGGCCTTCGATGTACGGGGTGGCGTCGCTCGTGCTGCCGGTGACGCGGGGCGCGGACGGTGTGCGCGCGGCGTTGAAGATGCAGTTGCTCGACGAGGAGAGTGCGGGCGAGCCGGTGGCGCTTCGGGCCTGGGACGGTGACGGGGCCGTGCGGCTGCTGGCGGAGGATCCCGGGACCGGCACGATGCTCCTGGAGCGGCTGGACGAGGGCCGGCATCTGTCGACGCTGGGGGATGCGCGGGAGGCGGTGCGGATCCTCGGGGACGTGCTGGCCCGGCTGGTGGCGGTGGAGGCGCCGGAGGGGTTGCGGCGGCTGGGGGACATCGCGGCGCGGATGGTGGCGCAGACCCCGGAGGCGGCGGCGCGGCTGGGGGCGGAGGACGCGGCGCTGCTGCGGGAGTGCGCGGCGGCGGTGCGGGAGGTGATGGGGGAGCCGGGGGACCGGCTGTTGCACTGGGATCTGCACTACGACAACGTGCTGGCGGCGGAGCGTGAGCCGTGGCTGGCGATCGATCCGAAGCCGTTGGCGGGGGATCCGGGGTTCGAGTTGCTGCCGGCGCTGACGGATCTGTGGGAGGAGGATCCGGCGGCCGGGACGTGGTGGCGGTTCGATCTGTTGACGGAGCGGCTGGGTCTCGACCGGGAGCGGGCGTCGGCGTGGACGCTGGGCCGGGTGTTGCAGAACGGGTTGTGGGACGTGGAGGACGGGGAGCCGGCGCTCGATCCGGATCAGGTGTCGATCGCGCGGACCCTGCTGGCCCGGGGCCGTTGACGTCGTGCAGGCTGGTTCCATGATTCGTACCGCCACACCTGCCGATGTCTCTGTGATCCATACGATGATCCGCGAGCTCGCGGAGTACGAGAAGGTCCCGCACGAGGCCCGCGCGACTCCTGAGCAGCTCCGCGAGGCGCTGTTCGGAGCGCGTCCGGCGGCCTTCGCCCACATCGCGGAGTCCCCCGAGGGCGAGCCGGTGGGTTTCGCGCTGTGGTTCCTGAACTTCTCGACCTGGCGGGGTGTCCACGGCATCTACCTGGAGGACCTGTACGTCCGCCCGTCGAGCCGGGGCGGCGGCCACGGGAAGGCGCTGCTGGCGGAGCTGGCGCGGATCTGTGTGGAGCGCGGGTACGAGCGGCTGGAGTGGGCGGTCCTGAACTGGAACACGCCGTCGATCGACTTCTACGAGTCCCTGGGGGCGCGGCCGCAGGACGAGTGGACGGTGTACCGGCTGACGGACGGGGATCTCCACGACCTGGGGACGGGCGGGGGAGGGGCGCCGTCGGCGGGGTCGGTGGCCCGCTGACGGCGGTCGCTCCTGGGGTTTACGGGATCAGGACCACCTTGCCGATGGTGCCGCGGGTCTCCAGGGCCTGGTGGGCGGTGGCCGCCTGGGCGAGGGGGAAGCGGTGGACCGCCGGGCGGAGGGTGCCGTCGGTGGCGGCGGCGAGGGAGGCGAGTTCGAGGTTGCGGATGTCGCCGCCCGCCTTCTGGATCATGGTGGGGCCGAGGACGGACTCCGAGGTGATGGATCGGGCGGCGAGCTCCTCCTCGGTGAAGGTGAGGGGTTCGCCGTCGTGGAGGCCCGCGCCGGACCAGCCGAAGACGATGTGCTGCCCGCCCTTGCCCAGGAGGTCGACCGCGGCGAGGCCGGTGTCGCCGCCGACCGAGTCGAAGACGACCGTGGCGGTCCTGGTGCCGAGGAAGGCGCGGACCTGGTCCGGCCAGTCGGGGAGCTTGTAGTCGACGGCCAGGTCGGCCCCGTTCTCCTTGACGAGGGCGGTCTTCTCGGGGCCGCCGGCGAGGCCGATGACGGTCGCGCCGGCGTTCTTGGCGTACTGGACGAGGAGGGTGCCGATGCCTCCCGCCGCGGCCGGGACGATCGCGATCGAGTCGGGGCCGAGTTCGGTGAACTGGAGGATGCCGAGTGTGGTGCGGCCCGTGCCGATCATCGCGACGGCCTCCGCCTCGCCGAGGTGGTCCGCCAGGGCGTGCAGCTTCGCGGCGTCCACGACGGCCTGTTCCGCGTAGCCGCCGGGGGCCATGCCCAGGTGGGCGACGACGCGCCTGCCGAGCCAGGAGGGGTCCGTGCCCTCGCCGAGTGCGTCGACCGTTCCCGCGACCTCGCGGCCGGGGATGGTGGGCAGTTCGGCGGGGGCCGGGAAGGGGCCGGTCTGCCCCATGCGCAGGGCGGTGTCCAGGAGGTGGACGCCGGCCGCGGCGACCGCGATACGGACCTGGCCGGGGCCGGGGGCCGGGTTCTCGACCTCCTCGTACGTGAGGTTCTCGGCCGGGCCGAAGGCGTGGAGGCGGATCGCGTGCATGGGGGCTCCCCGGGTCGTGATGTCGGTCGCTTGCGCGGTGATGCGTACAGACTCCGACCTCAAGCAAGCTTGAGGTCAAGCCTTTTCGTGCGCAGGGCCAGCGACACCGCCTCCACCGCGCTCGTGAACGACACCTCCGACAGCACGCCCGGCGCCGCGACCTGGTCGCCCACCAGGTACACGCCGTCGCCCCGGTCGATCGCCGGCCGGTCGCGCCAGGTCGTACCCGGCAGGTCGAGCGCGCCCGTACGTCCGTCGCAGACGGCCTCGCGGCGCCGGACGGTGCGCTCGCGCCAGCCCGGGAACCCCAGGTCGAGCAGGCGCTCGCCATGGGCGACGCCGTCGGCCTTGGTCTGGTGCGGGCCGATGGGGAACTGGGCCTGGAGCAGCTGCTCGCCGGCCGGGGCGAGGGAGGGGTCCTGCGCCGTGAAGCGTTCGATCCAGCCGGGCGCGTCCAGGTCCGAGACGACGAACGGGTCGCCTGCGCGGGTGCGCAGCGCCAGGTCGAAGAGGACCGTTCGGCCGCTCTCCCCGCCCCATGTCGGGTCGTTGAGCAGCCGGGCGGCCGCCGCGAGGGAGGTCGCGACGACGACCGGGCCGTCGGCGACCGGCAGTGCGTCGATCCGGGACGACGTCTCGATCCGTACGCCGGTCTCCCGGGCGCGCGCGGCCATCCGGTCGACGAGCCGCCCCCAGCCGCCCCGGATGTACCGGGCCTCGGGCGGCAGCGCGGCCGCCCGGTGCAGCCGCTCCTGGACGAAACGGGCCGAGAGCGCGCCCGGGTCGTGGTGGAAGAGGGCGACCCCGCTGTACGCGGCGGCCTGCCGGGCCGCCTCGGGGCCGGCGACCCGGGTGGCCCAGGTGAGGAAGTCGGTGTCGACGGGGGCCTGCGCGGAGGTGCGGAGCGTGTGGCGCAGGAAGCCCAGCGGCGGGGTGCGGCGCAGGCTCCCGGCGTGGTGGAAGCGGAAGCGGGCGGCTTCGCGGAGCGGGAGCGGTGCGAGCGGGCCGAGGAGGCCGCGCTGGGCGAGCCAGGTCCAGTGCGGGCCCTTGCGGTAGATCGCGTGCGGTCCTTCGTTGGTGCGGTACGGCCCCTCGGCGGTGCGGGCGCGCCCGCCGAGGGTGTGGTGGGCCTCGTGGAGGGTGACCGTGGCCCCGGCCTCGGCGGCGGTGATCGCCGCGGTGAGCCCGGCGAATCCGCCGCCGACGACGGTGATGTGGGTCCGGGGGGTGGTGCCGTTCCGGTGCATCTCGCGCTCCCTCGTGTCGCTGTTTACGAGGGGACGGGCGGGAGGGCCCCGGATGTGACATCGGGGCGTTGTCAGTGGCGCAGGTCACCATGGGGTCATGGCGACGGACAGGGCGACAGGTAGGGCGACGGGCAGGACGGTCGGCGGGAAGAAGATCGCGGGCGCGCGGCGGGCGGAGGTGCGGCTGCCGCCCCTGGAGGCGTACGAAGGGGAGCTGGAGCCGGACGGGGACTACGACGGCCTCGCGTTCGAGGGGCTCGACCTCTCCGGGCAGAGCGGGCCGGGGGCGCGGTTCCTGGAGTGCGCGGTGCGGGACTGCGCGGTGGACGGGACACGGCTGACCAGAGCGCGGCTCCTGGACTCCGTGCTGAGCGGGGTGCGGGGGGTCGGCACGGAGCTGGCGGACGCGTCGCTGCGGGACGTGGAGATCGTGGACGCGCGGCTCGGCGGGACGCAGCTGCACGGGTCCGTGCTCGAGCGGGTGCTGGTGCGGGGAGGGAAGATCGACTACCTGAACCTGCGGACGGCGAAGCTGAAGGACGTCGTCTTCGACGGGTGCGTGCTGGACGAGCCCGACTTCGGCGGCGCGGTGCTCGAACGGGTGGAGTTCCGGGGGTGCGTGCTGAAGGGGGCGGACTTCAGCGGGGCCCGGATGAAGGACGTGGACCTGCGGACGGTGGAGCGTCTGGAGATCGCGCGGGGGGTGGAGGCGCTGTCGGGTGCGGTGATCAGTACGGCGCAGCTGCTGGACCTGGCGCCGGTGTTCGCCGCCCAGCTGGGGGTGCGGGTGGAGGACTGACGGAGGGGGGTCAGGTCATGGGAGCCGGGTTGCTGTCCGCGGGGGCGTCACGGGAGCCGGGGGAAGCGGGCCTGGAGGTCCCAGATCACCGGGTTGTCGCCGAGGCCCTCGTGCATGTCGGTGAGGTCGGCGATCAGGTCGTGCAGGAAGTCGCGGGCCTCGCGACGCAGTTCGCGGTGGCCGAAGGTGAGCGGCGGCTCGTCGCCCGGCATCCAGTCGGCCTCGACGTCCACCCAGCCGAATCGCCGCTCGAAGAGCATGCGGTCCGAGGACTCGGTGAAGTCGAGTTCGGCGTACTGGCGCTGTGCGGACCGGCTGCCCCGCGGGTCGCGGTCCAGCTGCTCGACGATGTCGCACAGCGCCCACGCGAAGTCGAGCACCGGCACCCATCCCCAGGCTGTGGACACCTCGCGGTCGGCCTTGGGGTCGGCGAGGTACACGTCCCCGCAGAACAGGTCGTGGCGCAGCGCGTGGACCTCCGCGCGGCGGTAGTCGGTCTGCGGGGGGTCGGGGAAGCGACGGGAGAGGGAGTAGCCGATGTCGAGCACGGTGACGATGCTCCCACGCGTACGAGCCCCGTCACGCACCACGCCTACGGGCCGGGGCCCGCGGACCCTCAGGCCGGGCCCGCCGCAGCCGCCACGCCCGACCGCAGCCGCGCCCCGGCGGGCGGCAGCCGGCCCGCCTCAGGTGCGTGATCTGGCGTGCAGGGTGCGGGCGACTCTCGGGCCCAGCCAGCGCTTCAGGCGGCGCAGGGGTTCCAGGCCGTCGGCCGCGCGGTCGATGCGGTAGTAGAGCTGCGGGGGGACGTGCGGCAGCAGGGGCGAGTGGCGCTGGCCGAGGAGCGCGAACATCTGGACCGGGGGGAGCCTCATGTAGCGGGGCAGGTTCTCGTACCACCGGGCGCTGTAGCGGGCCGCGCTCTGGGCCGACAGGAGCTCGGCGCGCCGCCGCCTGCCGTAGCGGGCGAGCGCCGCGTCCAGGTCACCGCCCGCGCGCAGGGCGTCCGCGAGGGCGAGCGCGTCCTCCAGGGCCAGTGTCGTGCCGGCGCCGATCGAGTAGTGGGTGGTGTGCGCGGCGTCGCCGAGCAGGACCAGACGGCCGCGGTGCCAGACGCGGCTGGTCAGGGTGCGGAAGTTCAGCCACTGCGCCGCGTCGTCGTCCTGGCCGCGGCCGATCAGCGGGTGCCCGTCGAGGAGGTCGTGGAACAGCTTCTCCAGCAGGTTCAGGCTGTCGGCCTCGCCCATCGAGTCGAGTCCGAGGCCCGTCCACGTCTCGGGGGCGCACTCCACGACGCAGGTGGACTGCTCGCCGCTGAACCCGTAGGCGTAGCACCAGATCCAGCCGTGGTCGGTCTCCTTGAAGGCGAAGCTGAAGGAGTCGAAGACCTTCGTCGTGCCGAGCCAGATGTACGGGTTGCGGCCGGTGGCGACCTCGGTGCCGAAGTGGCCCGGGTACGCCTCGCGCAGGGCGCTGTTGACCCCGTCGGCCGCGACGACCAGGTCGGCGTCCGCCAGTTCCGGGGCGTCGGGGCCGGGGATGCCGTGCTCGAACTCGACGCGTACGCCCAGCGCTTCGGCACGTTCGGCGAGGAGGGTGAGCATCCGGCGGCGGCCGATGCCGAAGCCCTCGTCACCGCGGTGGACGGTCCGCTCGTCGCGGACGATGGCGACGCCGTCGGTCCAGCGGACGGAGGCCTCGTCGATGGCGCGCGCCGACTCCGGGTCGCCCTCCCGCAGCTTGTCCAGGAGCCCGGCCCAGTAGGTGACGCCCCAGCCGTACGTGGAGCCGGCCGCGTTCCGTTCGTAGACGGTGATCTCGTGGGAGGGGTCCTGCCGCTTCATCAGGATCGAGAAGTACAGGCCGGCGGGCCCACCGCCGACGCAGGCGATCTTCACATGCGCTCCCACAACGAGACGAGACGAGACTGACACTCTGCGATAGAATGGCAACGCAGAGTAGCAGCGTCAGGGGAGCAGGCGCTGTTCCTTCGCCACGGCGACGGCGCCCGCACGGGTGTCCACGCCGAGCTTGGCGTAGATCCGGCCGAGGTGGGTCTTCACGGTCGCCTCGCTGATGAAGAGCGCGCGCGCGATCTCGCGGTTGCCGAGGCCGTGCGCGAGCTGGCCGAGGATGTCCCGCTCGCGGTCGGTGAGGGTGGGTCCGGCGGCGCCGCGCATCCGGTCCATGACGCGGCTGGCGACCGGCGCCGACAGGGTCGTGCGGCCCTGGGCGGCGGAGTGGATCGCGGCGAACAGCTCCTCGGGGCGCTCCGCCTTCAGCAGGTAGCCGGTCGCGCCCGCCTCGATGGCGCGGGTGATGTCCGCGTCCGTGTCGTACGTCGTGAGGACCAGGACGTGGACGCCGGAGCGCGCCCCGGCGATCCGGCGGGTCGCCTCGACGCCGTCGATGCCGGGGCCGAGCTGGAGGTCCATCAGGACGACGTCGGGACGGAGTTTGGCGGCCATCGCGACCGCCTCCTCGCCGCTGCCCGCCTCGCCGACGACCTCGATGTCGTCGGCGCTGCCCAGCAGGGCGAGCAGTCCGGCGCGGACGACGGCGTGGTCGTCGCAGAGCAGGATCCGTACCGTCATGGACGGGCCTCCAGGGTCGTGGACAGGGGGATCGCGGCTGAGAGCACCGTGCCCTCGCCGGGGGTGGACTCCACCGTCAGCGTGCCGCCGAGCTGGCGCACGCGCGCCCGCATCGCGGGCAGGCCGTGGCCCCGTACGCCCTCGCCGCCGCCCGCCGCGGAGGGGTCGAAGCCGCGGCCGTCGTCGGCGATGTCGAGGACGACCTGGTCGTCGAGGTAGGTCAGGGTGAGGGCGGCGGAGGTGGCGCCGGCGTGCTCGCGGACGTTGGCGAGGGCGCCCTGGGCGATGCGCAGCAGCGCGGACTGCGCGCGTTCGGGCAGCGGGACCGGTGCCCCGTCGACACGGAACGCGGCCGACTCGCGGCCCGCCACCGTGCGCAGCGCCTCCTCCAGGCCGCCGCCCTCGGCGAGGTCGGCCGGGGCGAGGTCGTGGACGAAGCGGCGGGCCTCGGCGAGGTTGCGCTCGGCGATGGACTCGGCGGTACGGACATGGCGGCGGGCGGTCGACGGGTCGCTGTTCCAGGTGAGGTCGGCCGCCTGAAGCAGCATCTGCTGGCTGGACAGGCCCTGCGCGAGGGTGTCGTGGATCTCCATCGACAGCCGCTGGCGTTCGGCGAGGGTGCCCTCGCGGCGCTCGATCGCGGCCAGTTCGCGCCGGGTGCGGATCAGGTCGTCGATCAGCGCCCGCTGCCGGTCCGTCTGCCGCTGTGCGTGGACGAAGACGGCGGTGGCGATCGCGGCGACGGCCGGCGGGGCGACGACGAGATTGGGATCGAAGCCGTCGTCCGAGAGCTGGACCTGCGCGGTGACCACGAAGGCGGTGAGGACGGCGACGAGGACGAGGGCGGCCCGGGGCGGCAGGGTGCGCATGCCGGTGTAGAAGAGCGGCACCGCGCACCAGGCGAAGCTCGGCGCGAGGACGACCAGGAGCATCCAGACGGCGACGACCGTGGTCAGCCAGGCGATCCTGCGCGGGGTGGCGCGGGTGCCGAGCACGGGGCCGAGAAGGTAGAGGGCGGCGAGCGCGCCGGAGAGGGCGACGATCCAGGGGCTGCGGTCCTCCCAGGGGTGCCGCAGGAGGAAGCGGGCCAGGGACGCGCCGAGGAGCAGGAAGAAGGCGACGTGCATGACCCGCGCGAGCCACCGGGCGTCCGGGTCCGGCCGCGCGAGCCCGCGGGCCTCCGGGTCGGGGTCCGGTGCCGACCGCCCGAGTCCGCGGGCGTCCGGGTCCGCGTCCGGTGCCGACCGCCCGAGTCCGCGCGCCTCCGGGTCCGCGTCCGGGTCCTGCGCCGTCACTGGAACTCCTCTGACCTGGGGATACGTATCCATACTGGCCCAGGAGGACCAGAGGGGCATCAACCGATCGGCTGACACCCCCGTCGTCCATCATGCGCGACGGCGGCATCCGGTCCGTGGACCGTACGGGCCCGGATCCGGCCGGAGGATCGATGGCAGAGCGAACGAACGACCCGCCTCGACCACCGCCACAGCCTCAAGGAGCCCTCCATGAAGAAGAAGATCCTCTTCGGTGCCGCCACCGTCGCCATCGCCGCCGCCGGTACGTTCGGCGCCGTCTCCGCGAACGCCTCCGCCCCGGCCGCCGCGCCCGCCGTCGCCGCCCAGGCCGACGCGTCGAACAAGAACCTCCAGCAGACCACGCACCTGACGATCGAGGCCGCCACCAAGGCCGCGAAGGCCACCCTGGAGGCCGCGGAGGACGAGAACCAGCGCATCACGGTCGCCGTCGTGGACCGCAACGGCAACACCATCGTGACCCTGCGCGGCGACGGCGCCGGCCCGCAGTCCTACGAGTCGGCCGAGCGCAAGGCGTACACCGCCGTGTCCTGGAACGCCCCGACCTCGGAGCTGGCCAAGCGCCTCGCCCAGGCCCCGAACCTGAAGGACATCCCCGGCACCCTGTTCCTCGCCGGCGGCGCCCCGGTGACGGTCAAGGGCGCGCCGATCGCCGGTATCGGTGTCGCCGGCGCCCCGAGCGGCGACCTCGACGAGAAGTTCGCGCAGGTGGGCGTCGCGTCGCTCGCGAAGTAACCCCTGAGCGGCCGTGCGAGCGGCCTCGCACGGCCTCGGTGCCGCCCGGACCCCCGCCGGGCGGCACCGTCCTGTCTCCCGCCGGGCGGACGGTTCCGGCTCCCTCCGGGCGGCACGGTCCCGTTCCGCTGCCTAAGATCGATTCGTGGACGTACGGAGCCGAGCCGCCCTGGCAGCAGCGGTCGCCGCGCTGCTGGCCCTCGGTGGCTGCACCGCCAGTGGTGCCGACGGCGGCGGCGGGGCCGCGGGCGTAGACATCGGCGGTGTGAGCGGCACCCCCGGCGCGGCCGGGCTGCGCGACCCCTACTTCCCCAGGCTCGGCAACGGCGGCTACGACGTCACCCACTACGCGCTCGACCTGCGCTACGAGCCGAAGGGCGGCCGGCTCGACGCCACCGCCATGATCACGGCCCGGGCCACGCAGAACCTCAGCGCCTTCAACCTCGACCTCGCCGGTCTGACCGTCGCCTCGGCCTCCGTCGACGACGTCCCGGCCGCCGCCAACCGGGCCGGGAACGAGCTGACGATCCGGCCCCGCGACGACATCGACAAGGGCGACGTCTTCCGTACGAAGGTCACGTACGCCGGAGTGCCGGCGACGATCACCGACCCGGACGGCTCGCAGGAGGGCTGGCTCAGGACCGCGGACGGCGCGCTCGCGCTCGGCCAGCCGACCGGCTCCATGGCCTGGTTCCCCGGCAACCACCACCCCTCCGACAAGGCGACGTACGACATCACGCTCACCGTCCCCGCCGGGACGCAGGCGATCACCAACGGTGTGCGGGCCTCGGAGCGGTCGGCGAACGGCCGGACCACGTCCGTCTGGCACGTCGCCGAGCCGATGGCGAGCTATCTCGCGACCCTGGGCGTGGGCCGGTACGTGACGAAGGCCTCGGCGACCCCGTCCGGGCTGCCCGTCCTCACCGCCGCGGACCCGACCGTCGCCGCGAAGAGCGCGCCGCTGCTGGCCCGTATCCCCGAGATCGTCGCCTGGCAGGAGGAGAAATTCGGCCCCTACCCCTTCTCCGCCGCCGGCGCGGTCGTCGAGCGGACCGGGGACGCGGGCTACGCGCTGGAGACCCAGACCCGGCCGGTCTTCCCGCAGGACGCGTTCACGCCGGAGATCCTCGCCCACGAGCTGGCGCACCAGTGGTTCGGCAACTCGGTGACGCCCGAGACCTGGAAGGACATCTGGCTCAGCGAGGGCTTCGCGGTCTACGCGGAGTGGCTGTACGCCGAGGAGTTCGGGGACACCCCGGCGCAGCGCAGCTTCGAGGCGGCGTTCGCCGTCGACGCCAACTGGGCCTTCCCGCCCGCCGAGCCGCCGGCGGCGGAGAACCTCTTCGACCCGCCCGTGTACCAGCGGGGCGCGATGGTGGTGCACAAGATCCGGCAGGCGGTCGGCGACGAGACCTTCGCGAAGATCCTGGCGGGCTGGCCGGCGGCGCACCGTCACGGCAACGCCTCCACCGCGGACTTCACCGCGTACGTGGAGGACGTGGCGGGGAGGGACCTCGACGAGGTCTGGGACGTGTGGCTGTACGGGAACGGGAAGCCGGCCCGCCCGAACTGACGCGGGCCGGTACGGCCGTGGCGAGGGCCGGGGGTTCGGCGATCACCAGGGCAGCGGGAGGCCCCGGCGCGGTCGTCGCGCCGGGGCCGTCCTGGTGAGCCGGGGCTCTCCTGCCGATCCGTACGTCAGAGGTTGACGCCGAAGTCGCGGGCGATGCCCTCAAGGCCGGAGGCGTAACCCTGGCCGACCGCGCGGAACTTCCACTCCGCGCCGTTGCGGTACAGCTCGCCGAAGACCATCGCGGTCTCGACGGCGGCGTCCTCGGAGAGGTCGTAGCGGGCGATCTCGGAGCCGCCGGCCTGGTTGAGGATGCGGATGTACGCGTTCCGCACCTGGCCGAAGTTCTGCGAGCGGTTGACCGCGTCGTAGATGGAGACCGGGAAGACGATCTTGTCCACGTTCGGGGGCAGCGCGGCGAGGTTGACGTTGATCTGCTCGTCGTCGCCGCCGCCCTCGCCGGTGCGGTTGTCACCGGTGTGGACGATGGTCTGGTCCGGCGTCGACTTGTTGTTGAAGAAGACGAAGTGCGCGTCGGAGGCGACCTTGCCGACGGCGTCGACGCCGATGGCGGACGCGTCCAGGTCGAAGTCGGTGCCGGTGGTCGTGCGGACGTCCCAGCCGAGGCCCACGGTGACGGCGGTCAGGCCCGGAGCCTCCTTGGTCAGGGAGACATTGCCGCCCTTGGACAGGCTTACAGCCATGGGATGTGCCTTTCTTCGTGACCTTCGTGATGTCGTCACACGGGATAACGCGGACGGTGCCCTGCCGGTTCCACGGTGGGAAACCGGTGCGAAAACAGGATGACGTGCGGGAGCCCGTACGGGGAACATGGATGACATGTCCGGTCCCTATCTGATCCGCGGCTCCGTCTCGCTGCCCGAGGCCGAGCTCATGTGGCGTTTCTCGCGGTCGTCGGGGCCTGGCGGGCAGCACGTCAACACCAGTGACTCGCAGGTGGAACTCCGCTTCGACCTGGCCTCGACGGAGGCGCTGCCCGAGGTCTGGAAGGCCCGCGCCCTGGAACGGCTGGCCTCGCGGCTGGTCGGCGGGGTGGTGACGGTCCGCGCGTCGGAGCACCGCTCGCAGTGGCGCAACCGCGAGACGGCGGCGGTGCGGCTGACCGCGCTGCTCGCGGAGGCGACGGCTCCGCCGCCGAAGCCCCGCCGGGCGACGAAGATCCCCCGGGGGATCAACGAGCGCCGGCTGCGGGTGAAGAAGCAGCGCTCGGAGACGAAGCGCGGCCGCCAGGGTCGGGACTGGGGCTGACCCGCCCCCCGTGCGGCCTCAGTCCGGCGCGGCGGGCCCCTCGGCCTCCCGCGGCTCAGGTCATGCGGCGGTACTTGCCGCGGAAGTACGTCAGAGGCGTGGTGTCCGAGGTCGGGACGGACGCCGTCAGCACGCGGGCCACGACCAGCGTGTGATCGCCCGCCACCACGCGGTTCTCCGTACGGCATTCGAGGGTCGCCAGCGCGCCGTCCACCAGCAGCGCCCCGCTCTCCTCGCCCCGGGTGCACGGGATGTCCGCGAAGAGGAGCCGGTCGCTCACGCGGCCCTTCATCGCGAAGCGGCCCGCGACGTGGCGCTGGTTCTCGGCGAGCACCGAGACCGCCCAGACCGGGACCTCCGCCAGCAGGTCGTCCATGCGGGAGCCGTTGCGCAGGCTGACCAGGACCAGGGGCGGGTCCAGGGAGACGGACATGAAGGCGGTCGCCGTCATGCCGACGTCCTCACCGCGCGGGCCGTCGTCCGGATCGTGGGCCGTCACCAGGACCACGCCCGCCGCGAGGCGGGACATCGCCGCCCGGAACTCGTCGTTGCTCACCCCCTCAGCATGAGGGATCGCCAGATCCGAGGTGGGGGGCGGGGCGGGGGTCGTCGTCAGCACGTTCCGCACGCTAGCCCCGCACCGCCGCGCGTCACATCGGCCCCGGGGACCAGACCGGCCCCCTCGACGGTCCTAGGACCCCCTCCGTCCCCGAGTTGTGACAGATCCCGCCCCGGCTGAACGCACAGCGTTCACTTTGCGTTCAAGAAGGCGGGGGGCGTTTTCTGGAGCGCCCTGCCATGCTTCATCCCGTGTTGTGACTTGAGTCACAGAGCGCAGTATTTGTTGACCCTGTGTACCGGGTGCACAGCTCGCTGTGATTCAGTGGCGGGGACAGTGCAGCACGAGTGCCGATGAGAACCCTGGAGTTGCTGTCGAGGTCTCGGGGAGAGCGAGCGATGGAGACCGAGTCGGAGCCGTACGTCCGTCTTGCGACCCTGCGGCAGCTGCATCAGGTCGTGGCCGACCTCAACACAGCCCGCAGTCTGGCGGACACCCTGCAGACCGTCGCCGACGGCATCGTCGCCGGTCTCAACTATGAGCTGGCCTGCGTCAATCTCGTACGCCCCGACGGAGACCTCGTCGTCGCCGCCTTCGCCGGAAGCACCGCCGCCGAAGCGCTGATCACCGGCCGCGTCGGCCCCCGCGCCTCCTGGGAACGCCGCCTCTCCATGGGCGTCGCCTGGGGTGACCTGCGGTTCATCCCGCACACCGAGGGCTGGGTCCTCATCGAGGACGACGTCCCGCAGTGGCACACCGAAGGCCCCGCCCCGCGTTTCGAGGACGAGTGGCATCCCCACGACCGCCTCTACGCCCCCATGTACTCCCCCGGCGGCCGCTCCACCCATCCCGGGGGAGCCCCGGGCTCCGGCCGCGAACTCCTCGGCGTCATCTCCGTCGACCGGCCCCGCAACGGCCGGCACCCCGGGCCCTGGGGCCAGGAAGCCCTGCAGATGTACGCGTCCCAGTCGGCGATTGCGATCAGCAACGCCCGGCTGCGAGCAAACATGCAGCGCGCCCTCGTCCGTCTGGAGCGCGAGCAGCAGGCCCTGCGCGCCAGTGAAGAGTCGTTCCGCCAGGCCTTCGAGTACGCCCCCTCCGGCATGGCCATCGCCGAGATGGGCGGCGACCAGCACGGCCGGTTGCTCCGCACCAACGACGCCCTGTGCCGCCTCCTCGGCCGGCCCGCCTCCGTCATGCGCCGCTACTCCTTCGCGGACCTCGTCCACCCCGAGGACATAGGGACGCTGCTGCGCACCTCCGCCGAGGGCGGGCGTGCCGAGCTGCGGCTCGGCCGCCGCGACGGCACCTACGTCTGGGTCTCCCTGCGGAACTCCGTCGTCGCCGACACCGCCGACGGCCCCCGCTTCCTCCTCACCCACGTCGAGGACATCGAGGAGCGCAAGCGCCACGAGCTCCAGCTCGCCCACCGCGCCTCGCACGACGCCCTCACCGGCCTGCCCAACAGCGCCGAGCTGCGCTCCCGGCTGAGTGCCCGGCTCTGTGAGCGTCCGCACGCCGCCCCGGAGCCCGAGTTCGACGCCCCGTACGGCCACGAGCACGGCTTCGGCTTCGACGCGGGGCCCGGCGCCGGAGGCCCGTACGACCACCACGTCCACAGCGTCGCGCCCGCCGGCGGCGACATCGACGACGGGACGAAGGGGCTCGCCGTCCTCTTCTGCGACCTCGACGGCTTCAAGTCGATCAACGACCGCTTCGGGCACCACACCGGCGACGCCGTCCTCATCGAGGTCGCCCGGCGGCTCACCACGGGCGTACGCGACGGGGACACCGTCGCCCGCCTCGGCGGTGACGAGTTCGTCGTCCTCGCCGACGGCCTCGGCGCGGCCGACGCGGCGGACCTCGCCGTGCGGCTCCGCAACGCGATCATTCCGCCGATCCGGGTCGACGGACGGGCGGTCAGGGTCGGTGCGAGTTTCGGCATCGGCTGGGCCGAGTGCGGCATGACCGTCGAAGAGGTCCTGAACTCCGCCGACCAGCGGATGTACATCGAGAAGCGGTCCCGCGCCAAGGTCCACCGCCGCGCCGGATAGGGGTCCGCGGCAGGCTCGTCTGTCAAGGACCGGATCGTCGGCTTCCTCGTTCGGGGTAGGCTCGGCCGGTCGGCGACGGCTGGCGAGCATGGATAGGAGTGACCGGATGGCTGCCGGTAACGACGGCGCGAACACGCCCGAGAACGACGATCCGTTCGGCTACCTGTATGCGGATGGACAGGCGGCGGGTGCCCAGCCGCCGGGTCAGGCCGGTGGCTACGGCTACCCCGGACCGGCCGCGCAGCCGGGCGTCCCCCGGACCTCGTACAACCAGGTCAGAACGGTCGGCGAGCGCCAGTACGGCGGCCAGCAGCAGTACGGTCCGCCGCCCGGGCAGGTCCCGCACCAGCCCGCGTACGGCCAGCCGCACCCGCAGTACGCCGCGCCCGAGACCTACCCGGGCGGCGCGCAGACCAGGCAGTCGCCGATCCCGCACCAGCGCGGCGGTGGCGGCGGCCGGGGCCCCAACACCCGCGGTCTGCTGATCGGCGCGATCGCGGTCGTCGCGGTCGTCGTGATCGGAATCACGGCCGCCATCCTGACCAACAAGGACGGCGAGAAGACCGACGGCGACAGCGCCGGCGGCAAGCCGACCGGTGGCTCCTCCGAGGTCTCCCAGAGCCCGAGCCCCGAGCCCAGCGCCGAGAAGACCCCGGCGGAGCTGCCGCAGCAGGACGCGGCCACGCTCAAGCTCGGCGGCAGCGCGTACCTCGCCAAGGACATCAAGGGCGCGAAGGGCGTGGGCGGCACGTACGTCACCGGGTTCACCACCGTCGGGGCGTCCGCGACCTGGAAGACCGAGGTGCCCGAGGCCGGCACGTACAAGATGGAAGTGCGGTACGCGGTCCCGGCCAAGGACGCCAACGCCACCGTGACCGTCAACGGCAAGGCGAACACGAACCCGATGAACCTGAAGAACTTCATCGGATCCTCGGACCCGAACCTGGAGAAGAACTGGCAGACCACCTGGTCCCAGGTCTCGCTCCAGAAGGGCGAGAACGAGATCAAGCTCTCCTGCGAGGCAGGAAACCAGTGCGACGTGATCTTCGACTGGGTGAAGATCAGCAACCTCTGAGACCCACGCTCCGAGCCGTACGCTCGGGCGAGAGGCCCCGCGGAACCCACCGGTTCCGCGGGGCCTCTCGCGTACGGCGCTCCGGTACGGCTCTCACGCGGCGGCGGTCAGTTCCGTCACCGTCACCCGTGGCAGCAGTTCCTCGTACGCGGCCCGGTCGAACTCGCCCGCCACCGGTGACAGCACCGTCGCCGCCGACAGGGCGACCGCGCGGGTCAGCCGGTCCGGCCACGGGAGCTTCTCGACCAGGCCCGCGAGGAGGCCGGCGACGGCCGAGTCGCCCGCGCCGGTCGGGTTGCCCTTCACCGCGGCCGGCGGGGACGCCTGCCACAGGCCGTCCGGGGTCGCGGCGAGCATGCCGTCGGGGCCCAGGGAGGAGACCACCGCGTGCGCGCCGCGACGGCGGGCGTCGCGGGTGGCGCGGTGCGGTTCGCGGGAGCCGGTGAGCTGGGCGAGCTCGTCGGCGTTCGGCTTGACCATGTCGGGGCGGGCCGCGATGCCGCGCCGCAGGGGTTCGCCACTGGTGTCGAGGAGGACGGGGACGCCGGCGGAGCGGGCGAGCCGGATCAGCTCCGCGTACGCGCCGACGTGGATGCCGGGCGGCAGGCTGCCGCACAGGGCGACCGCCTCGGCGTCGGCGAGCAGCCCGGTGTAGCGGGCGGTGAGGGTGGACCACTCGCCGGGGGTGACGGCCGGGCCCGGCTCGTTGAGCTGGGTGGTGTCGCCGGTCGTGCTGTCGACGATCGCGACGGTCCGGCGGGTGGCTCCCGCGACCGGGACCAGTTCGTCGCGGACGGCGCTCTCCGCCAGATGGCCGCGCAGGATCTCGCCGGTGGAGCCGCCCGCGAAGCCCGTCACGACCGTCTCGTGGCCGAGGGCCGCGAGGACGCGGGCGACGTTGAGGCCCTTGCCGCCGGGGCGTTCGATGACCTGGGTGACGCGGTGGGAGGCGTGCGGGGTGAGGGCGGGGACGCGATAGGTGAGGTCCAGCGCCGTGTTGAGGGTGACCGTGAGAATCACCTGCCGTACCCCCGTAGCCCGTCGAAAGTTCCTGGAACAGCCGTAGAACGCGCCACGATCATGCCAAACGGAAGGCGGTTGGCCCAGTCCCCGGGCCAACCGCCTTGCGCCGTCCGGCCGACATCAGGCCGACTGCGGCTCGACCACCCAGGTTCCCTTGCGCATCACGCCCTTGACGTCGAAGGCGGCGTCGAGCACGACGAGGTCGGCGTCCTTGCCGGGTTCGAGCGAGCCGACCCGGTCGTCGATGCCGAGGACCCGCGCCGGGTTGGCGGAGATGGCCTGCACGACGGCCTCGACGGGGAGCCCGTCGACGGTCGCGGCCCGCTTGAACGCGCGGTCCAGGGTGAGGGTCGAGCCCGCGATGGAGCCGCCCTCGACGAGCCGTGCGACGCCCTCCTTCACCTCGACGGCCAGCGGGCCGAGCGCGTAGAGCCCGTCGCCGAAGCCCGCCGCGTCCATCGCGTCCGTGATGAACGCGACCCGACGCGGCCCCGCGTGATGGAACGCCAGCTCCAGTGCGGCCGGGTGCAGATGGGTGCCGTCGTTGATCAGCTCGACCGTGATCCGCTCGTCCTCCAGGAGCGCGGCGATCGGGCCGGGGGCGCGGTGGCCGAGGGCGGGCATCGCGTTGTAGAGGTGGGTGGCGACGGTGGCGCCCGCGTCGATGGCCTCGACGGTCTGCTCGTACGTCGCGTCGGTGTGGCCGATCGCGGCGACCACGCCGTGTTCGGCGAGCAGGCGTACGGAGTCGATGCCGCCGGGCAGTTCGGTGGCGAGGGTGACCATCCTGGCCTGGCCGCGGGCGGCGTCGATCAGCTTGCGGACGTCGGCCGGGTCGGGGTCGCGCAGCAGCGTCTCGTCGTGCGCGCCCTTGCGGCAGGGGGCGATGAACGGGCCCTCGAAGTGGATGCCGGCGATCTCGCCCTGCTCGGCGAGTTCGGAGAGCAGCCCGGCGCGGGTGCTCAGGAAGTCCATCTCGCCGGTCACGAAGGAGGCGACGACGGTGGTGGTGCCGTGCAGCCGGTGGGTGTGGACGCCCGTGAGGATCTCCTCGACGGTGCCGGAGGTGAACGAGGCCCCGCCGCCGCCGTGGTTGTGCATGTCGACGAAGCCGGGGACGACCCAGTGGCCGGTGAGGTCGAGCGAGGGCGCGTCGGCGGGCGCGGCGCCCGCGATGCGACCGCCGTCGACGATCACCCGTCCGTTCTCGACGATGCCGGTCGGCAGCACCACACGGGCTCCGGCGAGAACTGTGGAAACGGCCATCAGGCGGATACCTCCGAGTCGAGGGAGAGAAGGTCCCAGGCGAGGAGGCCCGCGCCCAGGCATCCGGCGGTGTCCCCGAGGGCCGCGGGGACGACGGCGGGCAGCTTCTGGAACGTGACGCGTTCCTCCACCGCGGCTCGCAGTGGTGTGAACAAGGTTTCCCCGGCCTCGGCGAGACCGCCACCGATGATGAGCGTGCGGGGGTCCAGCAGGGTGAGCGCGGTGACCAGGCCGTCCGCGAGGGCGTCGACGGCCTCCTGCCAGACCTGGACGGCCCTGGCGTCGCCGGACTCGACGGCCTTGGCGCAGTCGGCGGCGTCGGCGTCCGGGTCGCCGGAGACGGCGGCCCAGGCCTGGGAGACGGCGGAGGCGGAGGCGTACCGCTCCAGGCAGCCGCGCTGGCCGCAGCCGCACTCGGTGCCGCCGGGGCGGACGACGATGTGGCCGATCTCGCCCGCGTAGCCGTGGGCGCCGGCCTCGATGGCGCCGCCGATGCCGATGGCGCCGGCGATCCCGGTGCCCAGCGGTACGAAGAGGAAGCGGTCGGCGCCGTTGCCCGCGCCGATCCGGCCCTCGGCGAGGCCGCCGGTGCGGACGTCGTGGCCGAGGGCGACCGGGGCGCCGTCGAGGCGCTCGCTGAGCAGGGCGCGCATCGGGACGTCGCGCCAGCCGAGGTTGGCGGCGTAGACGGCGATGCCGTTCTCGGCGTCGACGATGCCGGGGACGGCGACTCCCGCGGCCGCGGCGGGCTCGCCGTACCGCTCCAGTCCGTAGGCCCGCAGCTCGGCGGCGAAGTCGAGGATCGTCTCGACGACGGCCTCGGGGCCGCGTTCGCGGCCGGTGGCGCGCCGTGCCTCGTGGAGCAGGGTGCCGTCCGCCCCGACGAGGGCGGCCTTCATGCCGGTGCCGCCCACATCGAGGGCGATGACGTGTCTCACGGGAACAGTCTCGCGCGTGCGAGCCCGAAAGGTCTAGTCCACTGGCCGATATTGTTGCGCACGGATACAAATCCGGGCCGCGGACGCCCGCCCTGCCCGGCGCGCTGCTTCACGAGGTCTTCACCCGAGACCGGAGATCTACCCAAGTGGTGTAGACCTTATGCTTCCTCTTCTGTGAAAATCACAGCTCAACGACGAGCAAGAGGGTGGGGCGACGCTGTGCAGCGGCGATTTCTTGGACTGACCGCGACGTTCGCCGCGCTGGGCCTGACCGCCGGGCTCTCCGGCTGCGGCCTCACCGGCGCCGAGGCCGGCGACGTGACCCTGCGGCTCGTCGCCGCCGACTACGACCTGACCGGCGGCGACACCACCAGGAAGTACTGGGACGAGCTCACCGCCGCCTACGAGGCCGAGCACCCCGGCGTCCAGGTCGAGGTCCAGGTCGAGTCCTGGAACGACGTCGACCGCAAGGTCGCCGAGATGGTCAAGGCCGACCAGGCCCCCGACATCGCCCAGATCGGCGCCTACGCCGACTACGCGGCCGCCGGCGAGCTCTACTCCGCCGACGAGCTGCTCTCCATCCCCGTCCAGGCCAACTTCCTCGCCCCCCTCGCCTCCGCGGGCGAGCACAAGCGCATCCAGTACGGCCTGCCCTTCGTCGCCTCCACCCGGCTGCTCTTCTTCAACGAGAAGCTCTTCGACGAGGCGGGCATCACCAAGCCCCCGACGAGCTGGGACGAGCTGGCCGCCGCGGCGCAGAAGCTGAAGGCCGACGACGTCCCGTACCCCTTCGCGCTGCCGCTCGGCCCGGAGGAGGCGCAGGCCGAGACGATGATGTGGTTGCTCAGCGGTGGCGACGGCTACACCGACGGCACCGACCGCTACCGGATCGACTCCGACCAGAACGTCGCGACCTTCGACTGGTTGAAGGAGAACCTGGTCCAGAAGAAGCTCACCGGCCCCGTCGCCCCGGGCAAGCTCAACCGCAAGGACGCCTTCGCCGCCTTCTCGCGCGGCGAGGTGGGCATGCTCAACGGCCACCCCTCGCTCATGCAGGAGGCCGAGAAGAAGGGCGTCAAGGTCGGCAAGGTCGCGCTGCCGGGTATGGACGGCAAGGCCAAGGCGTCCATGGGTGTCGCCGACTGGATCATGGGCTTCAAGCAGAACGGCCACCGCAAGGAGATCGGGGAGTTCCTCGACTTCGTCTACAGCGACGAGAACGTGCTGAAGTTCGCGGGCGCCAACGACCTGCTGCCGGTGACCGTCAGCGCGTTCTCCCGGATGGAGAGCGACGAGGAGCACGAGAGCCTGCGCGAGTTCCTCACCGAGCTGCCGAACTCGCAGCTCCCCCCGGTCGGCAAGACGTCCTGGGCCCAGGTCAGCGACAACATCAAGCAGAACATCGGCAAGGCCGTCACGCCGGGTGCCAAGCCGTCGGACGTCCTGGGGCAGATCGCGCGTGAGGCGACGGCGGCCGAGAGCGCGGAGTAATAGGTTGTTCGTATGACCGACACGAGCGACCCCGGCCCCGGCGACTCCGGGCTCGGACCTGTCGACACCGCGCCCGGCGCGCGGGCCGAGCTCGGGGAGCGGGAGCGGGCGGTGCTCGCTCTCGAACGCCGCTCCTGGCCCGGCCCCGGCGCCAAGGAACGGGCGGTCCGCGAGCAGCTCGGCCTGTCCGCGACCCGCTACTACCAGCTCCTCAACGCCCTTCTCGACGATCCGCGCGCCCTGGAGCACGACCCGGTGACCGTCAACCGGCTGCGGCGCGTACGCGCGGAGAAGGAACAGCGCCGCTGAGGCGGCGGGAGCGGGGCCGCGCGGGAGCACTCCGCGAAGGAGCAGCGCCGCCGAGGCCGCGTCGGTAGGGTCGTCGTATGGTCAGCAGCCTTCCGCACCCGACCACATCCGCAGGCCGCGACGGCCTGGCCGCGCTTCTCGCGCGGCCGGAGAAGGCCGTCGTCGCCCTCGACTTCGACGGGACGCTCGCCGAGATCGTCCCCGACCCCGAACAGGCCCGGGCCCACCCCGGCGCCGTTCCCGCCCTGTCCGCCCTCGCCCCGCGCATCGCCTCGGTCGCGGTGGTGACGGGCCGCCCGGCGGGCGTGGCGGTGCGGTACGGCGGCTTCGCCGGCGTCCCCGGCCTGGAACACCTCGTCGTCCTCGGCCACTACGGCGCGGAGCGCTGGGACGCGGTCACCGGCACCGTCCAGGCCTCCGCCGTCCACCCCGGCGTCGCCTCCGTCCGCGCCGAGCTCCCCGGCTTCCTGGACGGCGTCGGCGCCTGGCCGGGCACCTGGATCGAGGAGAAGGGCCGCGCGGTCGCCGTCCACACCCGCCGCTCCACCGACCCGCAGGCGGCCTTCGAGGCCCTCAGGGCCCCGCTCGCCGACCTCGCCGCCCGCCACGGCCTGGTCCTCGAACCGGGCCGCATGGTCCTCGAACTGCGGCCCCCGGGCATGGACAAGGGGGTGGCGCTCGCCGACTACGTACGGGAGGTGGGCGCCGGGTCCGTCCTGTACGCGGGCGACGACCTGGGCGACCTGCCGGCCTTCGCCGCCGTGGAGAAGCTCCGCTCGGACGGCGTCCCGGGCCTGCTGGTCTGCAGCGGCTCGACGGAGGTCGCGGAACTCACGGACCGCGCCGATCTGTCGGTGGCGGGCCCGCAGGGGGTGGTGCGGTTCCTGACGGCCCTGGCGGACGCGGTCCGGGCTCCGGCCTGAGGCCCCCGGCGACGGGGCGCGGCTAGGAGCTCGCCCCGTCGCGGCGCAGCGCCTCCAGCGTGGCTAAGAGCTCGCTCCGTCGCCGCGCAGCGCCTCCAGCTGGTTCAGGAACCACCGCTGCGGCGGCAGCGCCGTCGCCGCCGCGGCGAGGCGCTTCGAGCGGTCCGCGCGCTCCGCCGCGGGCATCGACAGGGCGCGGTGCAGGGCGCGCGCGGTCTCCGTCACGTCGTACGGGCTGACCGTCAGCGCGTCCTCGCGCAGTTCGTCGTACGCCCCGGCCCCCGTCGAGAGCACCAGCGCGCACCCGGCCTCCGAGACGACCGGGATCTCCTTGGCCACCAGGTTCATCCCGTCCCGCACCGGGTTGATCAGGGCCACGTCCGCCATCCGGTACGCGGCGAGCGAGCGCGGGAAGTCGTCCTTCACCGACAGCAGCACCGGCTGCCAGTCGTCGGTGCCGAACTCCGTGTTGATCTCCTCCGCCAGCTCGGCGACCGCCGCCGTGTAGGCGCGGTAGACCTCCAGGTCCTGGCGGGAGGGGTACGCCGAGGCCAGGTGGACGACCCGGCCGCGCCACTCGGGCCGCTCCTGGAGCAGCTCCCGGTAGGCGAGCAGGCCGCGCACCACGTTCTTCGACAGCTCCGTGCGGTCCACCCGCACGATCGTCCTCCGGTCGCCGACCTCGGCCCGCAGGGCGGCGAGGCGGTCGTCGACCTCGGGTGTGTGGGCGAGCGAACGGAGGTCGTCCCCGTCCACGCCCAGGGGGTACACCTCGACGCGGGTGCGCCGGGGCGCGCCGCCCGCCCGGTGGTGGCGCACCCCGTGCCAGGGGTCGCCGCTCGCCATGGACCCGTCGGCCGTCCCGCCCGCGCCGTCGAGGTGCGCGCCGGCGACGAACGACGTCGCCCATCCCCAGGTGTGGAAACCCAGCTCGTCCGCGCCGAGCATCCCCCACAGAAGCTCCTCGCGGACGTCCTCGGGCAGCATCCGCAGGTACCCGGGCGAGGCCCACGGCGTGTGGGTGAAGTGGCCGATCCGCAGGTCCGGGCGGAGCTCGCGCAGCATGCCCGGCACCAGCGCCAGGTGGTAGTCCTGCACCAGCACCGCCGCGCCCTCGTCCGCCCCGGCCGCCAGCTCCTCGGCGAAGGCGCGGTTGTACGTCCGGTACGACTCCCACTGCCGACGGAACTCCGCGTCGAAGACCGGCTCGCGGGGCACGTTCCACAGGTGGTGGTGCAGGAACCACAGCACCGAGTTCGCGATCCCGTTGTACGCGTCGGCGTACACCTCCGGGTCGATGTCCAGCATCCGCACGCCGGGCTCGGACACCTCGCGGCGGACCGCCTCGCGGTCGCCGTCACCGAGCGCCGCGCAGACCCACACGCTGTCCTGGGAGGACACCGCGCTCAGCCCGGAGACGAGACCGCCCCCGCCGCGCCGGGCACTGAGCGTGCCGTCGGCGGCGAGGGCGTACGAGACCGGACCCCGGTTGGACGCCACGAGCACAGAAGCCATGTGGCGAACCTAGCCCGTCACGTAAACGCTCAAACGTACGTATACAAGTCTGGCGAATCCACGCCTCAGTGCTCGCGGCGTCCGCGGATGGCCGCCTTCGCCACGACGCCGGTCGCCGCCAGCGCCAGCGCGAGGCCGCCGAGCAGCCACAGGCGCTCCCCGCCGGCTCCGGTTTCCGCCATCGATCCGCCGGGTCCGGGCAGGGCCGGACGGGGCTGGTGGGTGGTGGGGGCGGGGGGCGGCGCGGCCTTCGCGTCGGCCGGGGACGGTGTGGCGTCCACCGGCTCCGTCTCGCCCGGCGTCGGCGTCGGTGTCGGCGTCGGTGTGGGGCTCGGGGTCGGCGTCGGCGTGGCTGTAGGGGTCGGACTCCGGGTCGGGGTCGGGGTCGGTGTCGGGGTGGGCTTGGGCAGGGTGACGACCGGAGTCACCGCGCAGGCCGGGTCCTCGCTGCCGGAACCGCAGTTCGAGCCCGGCGAGGTGACCTCGACACCGCCGGACAGTCTGCCGTCCCCCCGCACCGGGTCGTCGACCGTCACCGAGTAGGTGATCGTCGCCGTCCCGCCGGCCGGAATGTCACCGGTGTAGGCGATCCCGCGCCCGTCGTACGTCACCGTGCCGACCGTCGCCTTCGCGTCGCCGTTGTAGACGGCGTCGTCCAGGTTCCCCGTCAGGTCGTCGCCGAACGTGGCGTTCGGGCGGTCCAGCCGGCCGGCGTTCTTCGCGGTGATCGTGTACGTGAGGGTGTCGCCCGGCTTCACCCGCTCCGGGCTCGCCGTCTTGGTGATCTCCAGGTCCGGCACCGGTACGGAGAAGGCGAGTGCGGAGGGCACGTACGTGGTGTCCGTCGTCGTGAACGTCAGCTCCGTCGACCGGGAGCCCACCGGAAGGGCGTCCTCGGGGATGTCGAAGGCGGTGACGAAGGAGGCGTCCGCGCTGCCGGCGGGGTGGGCCGCGGTGACGTTCCTGCCGTCCACGAGGAAGGTGCCGTCCGGTGTGTTCCGGTCGCCGCCGTACGCCGCCACGCTCGCCCTCGCCCTGCCCGCCGTGCGGTGGAATCCGTCGACGGAGACCGTCGTCGCCGGGGAGCCGGACCGCTGGAGGACGTGCCCGCCGTAGACGTGGACGGCGCGCCGGTCCGGGGCGAAGGCCGGCTCGGGCCCGGGGAACTCGTGGACCACCGTCAGGGACCAGCCGGCCACGCAGTCCTTGCCGCGCGCGGCCCAGATGCCGCCGACCGCGACCCGCGCGTCCGTGCCGGTCACGCCCGCGAACGCGGCCGTGACGTCGGATTCGCCCGTGTAGTAGTGCGCTCCGCCGGTGTCGACCGGGTCGGTCACCATGCTGTCGATCGAGACCGGCGTCTTCGCGCCCGTCCCGACCCTGAGGCTCGGTCCGGTCGTCGCGGGGTCGCCCGGTGAGGTCGTCACGTCACCGCCGGAGGCGCCGCACCGTTTCGACCGCGCCCCGCTCGACTCCCTGAGCGTGCCGTCGTTGCCGCCCCAGAAGAGCCGGGCGTACGCGACCCGGGCGCCGACCGGGATCACGACGTTCCCGGTGCCGGCGCCGTACCCGCCCGCCGTGGGGGTGACCGTGCTGCCGATGGTCGTGAAGTCGCCGTACAGCGAGGCGTCGTAGCGCTTGCCGAAGGGCTCCACCACGTCCGCGGCGGCCGGGCCGGCCGCCGCGACGGCGAGCGAACCGAGCGCACCGGCGGCGAGACCGAGCACCGCCACCGAGATGGTCATACGATTTTTGAACGGCATGAAACGGAAATGTAGGCAAAAAACATCATCATTCGGCGTTACGCCACGCGGCGGTGCGTGTACTCCGTGATGTCGATCATGGGCGGCCGTTCCTCGGTGTCCACGGCGTACGTCCGCGGGGTGAATCCGGCGTCGTCCCGCTCGAACTGCGTCAGCCGGGGCCGCACCATGTGCCCGCGAGAGAGCCGCAGCTGCGCCGTCCGGTAGATCGCCGCCGCCATCCGGCCGAGTGCGAGGCCGTCCTGGTGCCGGTGCTTGCGGACCCCGACATCGACCTGCGCGAGGGCGTCCAGACCGACGGTGTGCAGCGCGTCCACCAGCAGGCCCAGCTCCACTCCGTAACCGACGGGGAAGGGCAGGCGCTCAAGGAGCGAGCGGCGCGCCGCGTACTCGCCGCCGAGCGGCTGGACGAAGCCGGCCAGCTGCGGCCAGTGCAGATTGAGCAGCGGGCGCGCCACCAGCTCCGTCACGCGGCCGCCCCCACCTGGGGCGTCTCCCAGCGGCCGGTCGTACATCGCCTTCACGAAGTCGACGTCCGGGTCGGTGAGCAGCGGGCCCACTATCCCGGTGACGAAGTCCGCGGAGAACTCCCGCAGGTCCGCGTCGACGAAGCCGACGATGTCACCGCGCGTGACCATCAGTGACCGCCACAGCACCTCGCCCTTGCCGGGCACCGCGGGTATCCGGGGAAGGATGGCGTCCCGCGCCACGACCCGCGCTCCGGCCTTCGCCGCGACCTCCGCCGTGCGGTCGGTGGAGCCGGAGTCGATCACCACCAGCTCGTCCACGAGCGGGACCGACTCGGTCATCAGCTCCCGGCGGATCACGGAGACGATGTCGCCGACCGTCGCCTCCTCGTCGAGCGCGGGCAGGACGACGCTGACCGTCGTCCCGTGCTTCGCCGCCAGGACGCGGTCGAGCGATCGGTCCGTCACGGACCAGGACCGCCGGGCCAGCCAGCGCTCCACTTCCTCCAGCACGTGATCTCCATCTCGCGGTTCGGACGGCAGGTTCAACCCTCCGGGCCTTCGGTTACAGTCTTGAACAACGCGGATCCCCGATGCATGTCGGGGTACCGACCGCGTCATACAACCGCTTCACACAATCGAATACCGCTCATCCAGAGGGGCAGAGGGAAACGGCCCGTTGAAGCCCCGGCAACCCTCCAGTCGGTCTCGTACGCGAACACCACGCGCCAGCGAGGCTCCCGGCTAGGGAAGGTGCCAAATCCGTCTCATGACGACGTTCGTCATGGGAAAGATGAGGAGAAAGGGCCTCGCCTCCATGGCTGTACAGACTGTTTCCGCCACCCAGACCGTCGATCTCGGTCCCGCTTCCGGCCTTTCCTGCCGGGAATGCGGTGAAGTCTTCCCGCTCGGCCCGATCTTCGCCTGTGAGCTGTGTTTCGGCCCGCTCGAAGTCGCGTACGACCTCCCCACCGGCGACCCCGAGGCGCTGCGCAAGCAGATCGAGGCCGGCCCCGCCAACATCTGGCGCTACGCCCCGCTGCTGCCCGTCCCGGCCGACGTCGCCGAGAAGCCGAACCTGAACCCCGGCTGGACCAAGCTCGTCCAGGCCGACAACCTCGCCCGCGAGCTGGGCGTCGAGCCCGGCAGGCTCTTCGTCAAGGACGACTCCGGCAACCCGACGCACTCCTTCAAGGACCGCGTCGTCGCCCAGGCCCTGGAGGCCGCCCGCGCCTTCGGCTTCACCACCCTGTCCTGCTCCTCCACCGGCAACCTGGCCGGAGCCGTCGGCGCCGCGGCCGCCCGCGCCGGCTTCCGCTCGTGCGTGTTCATCCCGCACGACCTGGAGCAGGGCAAGGTCGTCATGGCCGCCGTCTACGGCGGTGAGCTCGTCGGCATCGAGGGCAACTACGACGACGTCAACCGCTTCTGCTCCGAGCTCATCGGCGACCCGCTGGGCGAGGGCTGGGGCTTCGTCAACGTCAACCTCCGCCCGTACTACGGCGAGGGCTCCAAGACGCTCGCGTACGAGATCTGCGAGCAGCTCGGCTGGCAGCTGCCCGACCAGCTCGTGATCCCGATCGCCTCCGGCTCGCAGCTCACCAAGATCGACAAGGGTCTGCAGGAGCTCATCAAGCTGGGCCTGGTCGAGGACAAGCCGTACAAGATCTTCGGCGCGCAGGCCGAGGGCTGCTCGCCGGTGTCGGCGGCCTTCAAGGCCGGTCACGACGTCGTACGGCCCCAGAAGCCCGACACCATCGCCAAGTCGCTCGCCATCGGCAACCCGGCCGACGGTCCGTACGTCCTCGACATCGCGCGCCGTACCGGCGGCGCGGTGGAGGACGTGAACGACGAGCAGGTCGTCGACGCCATCAAGCTGCTGGCCCGGACCGAGGGCATCTTCGCCGAGACCGCGGGCGGCGTGACCGTCGGCGTGACGAGGAAGTTGATCGAGGCGGGTCTCATCGACCCGAGCCTGACCACCGTCGTGCTCAACACCGGTGACGGCCTCAAGACCCTCGACGCGGTCGCCGAGACCTCGCAGGCGACCGCCACGATCCGCCCGAGCCTGGACGCGTTCCGCGAAGCCGGCCTGGCCCACTGACCCCTCTCGTCACGGAAGGCAGCACCCCATGAGCGTCAAGGTCCGCATCCCCACCATCCTCCGCACCTACACCGGCGGCCAGGCCGAGGTCGCCGCCGAGGGCGCGACCCTCTCCGAGGTCATCGCCGACCTGGAGAAGAACCACACGGGCATCGCGGCCCGCGTCCTGGACGACCAGGGCAAGCTGCGCCGCTTCGTCAACGTCTACGTGAACGACGACGACGTCCGCTTCGAGCAGGGCCTGGAGACCGCGACGCCGGAAGGCGCGGGCGTCTCGATCATCCCGGCGGTCGCCGGCGGCTGCTGAGCCGTCTCCGAGCCCCCGCGTTACCCGGCGTAACCGAATTGCCCCCTCCGCGAGAGAAGCGGAGGGGGCAATTCAGCATGGTTGAGCGCGGTAGAGTTGGGGAAGTCTCCCCGGCTTTCCCCCGCTGCTCGTGCCAGGCGCATATGAGAATGCGCCCGCACGCGACAAGAAGTAGCCAAAGTGCGCGCGCGTTGTGTACCTTCTGCACGCTTTGCCGGGCCCGACTTGCCCCGGAATTCAGTAAATTCTCCGGAATTCTCCTTTACGCCGTGCCCAGAATTCTCGCTCGATTGACCTGTTGCAGAGGGCAGTTGGGCAGATACATTCAGCCGCGGTCGACGCGTTCCGGCGCAGGGTCTGACCCGGGTTCCGCGAAGTGCGGGTCCCGCGCAAGGGCCAGTAATAGGGGAGTTAGGCATGGCTCAGGGCACCGTCAAGTGGTTCAACGCGGAGAAGGGCTACGGCTTCATCGCGGTCGACGGTGGTGCGGATGTATTCGTCCACTACAGCGCGATCCAGATGGACGGTTACCGCACCCTCGAAGAGGGTCAGCGGGTCGAGTTCGAGATCTCGCAGGGCCAGAAGGGTCCGCAGGCGGACATGGTCAAGCTCGCCGTCTGAGCACGGCGCGATCGGCCACCACGTACGCACTCACGCGTTCTCACGCCGAGGGGTCCGCATCCTGACCGGGATGCGGACCCCTCGTGCGTGCGCGGGAGCTACGCGACAGGGCTTCCCGATCGCCGAGAGGCGCTTGCCCCCGCCCGTCACCCGACCGCCACCCCTCATCGACGTCCCTGCGGGACGGCCTTGCACTCTCCTAGGCAGAGTGCTAATCATTGGCGTTAGCACTCTGAAGGTGAGAGTGCTTACGAGGATCGGGCAGACGAGGTCCGCGGCCAGGTGGGGCAAGGAACCACAGGGCGCGCAGGCCGTCCGTCGCGGGCGTCGGCGCGGTCCTGGAGCGTTATCCACCCCATGTCCGGGAGGACCACTTCACATGGCCAAGATCATCGCGTTCGACGAGGAGGCACGGCGCGGTCTCGAGCGCGGGATGAACCAGCTCGCCGACGCCGTCAAGGTCACCCTTGGCCCCAAGGGCCGGAACGTCGTCCTCGAGAAGAAGTGGGGCGCCCCCACGATCACCAACGATGGTGTGTCCATCGCCAAGGAGATCGAGCTCGAGGACCCGTACGAGAAGATCGGCGCCGAGCTGGTCAAGGAAGTCGCCAAGAAGACGGACGACGTCGCCGGTGACGGTACGACCACCGCGACCGTCCTCGCCCAGGCGCTCGTCCGCGAGGGCCTGCGCAACGTGGCGGCCGGCGCCAACCCGATGGCCCTCAAGCGCGGCATCGAGAAGGCCGTCGAGGCCGTCTCCGGCGCCCTGCTCGAGCAGGCGAAGGATGTCGAGACCAAGGAGCAGATCGCTTCCACGGCCTCCATCTCCGCCGCCGACACCCAGATCGGCGAGCTCATCGCCGAGGCGATGGACAAGGTCGGCAAGGAAGGCGTCATCACCGTCGAGGAGTCCCAGACCTTCGGTCTGGAGCTGGAGCTCACCGAGGGTATGCGCTTCGACAAGGGCTACATCTCGGCGTACTTCGCCACCGACATGGAGCGTATGGAGGCGTCCCTGGACGACCCGTACATCCTGATCGTCAACTCCAAGATCTCCTCCGTGAAGGACCTGCTCCCGCTCCTGGAGAAGGTCATGCAGTCGGGCAAGCCGCTGCTGATCATCGCCGAGGACGTCGAGGGCGAGGCCCTGTCGACCCTGGTCGTCAACAAGATCCGCGGCACCTTCAAGTCCGTCGCGGTCAAGGCTCCGGGCTTCGGCGACCGCCGCAAGGCCATGCTGAACGACATCGCCATCCTCACGGGCGGCACGGTCATCTCCGAGGAGGTCGGTCTCAAGCTCGAGAACGCCGGCCTGGACCTGCTGGGCCGCGCCCGCAAGGTCGTCATCACCAAGGACGAGACCACGATCGTCGACGGTGCCGGTGACAGCGAGCAGGTCGCCGGTCGCGTCAACCAGATCCGCGCCGAGATCGAGAACTCGGACAGCGACTACGACCGCGAGAAGCTGCAGGAGCGCCTGGCGAAGCTCGCCGGCGGTGTTGCGGTCATCAAGGCCGGTGCCGCGACCGAGGTCGAGCTCAAGGAGCGCAAGCACCGCATCGAGGACGCCGTGCGCAACGCGAAGGCGGCCGTCGAGGAGGGCATCGTCGCCGGTGGTGGCGTGGCCCTGCTCCAGGCCTCCAGCGTCTTCGAGAAGCTCGAGGCCGACCTCACGGGCGACGAGGCCACCGGTGCCAACATCGTCAAGCTGGCGCTCGAGGCCCCGCTGAAGCAGATCGCCGTCAACGCCGGCCTCGAGGGCGGCGTCGTGGCGGAGAAGGTCCGCAACCTGCCCGTCGGCCACGGCCTGAACGCCGCGACCAACGAGTACGTGGACCTCATCGCCGAGGGCATCATCGACCCGGCGAAGGTGACGCGTTCCGCCCTGCAGAACGCGGCCTCCATCGCCGCGCTGTTCCTGACCACCGAGGCCGTCATCGCCGACAAGCCGGAGAAGGCCTCCGCGGCCGCTCCGGGCGGCATGCCGGGCGGTGACATGGACTTCTGAGCCACGGCTCGGTAGTTCTCGCAGTACGCGACCGAGGGCGGCACTCCCTGTTGGGGGTGCCGCCCTCGGGCGTTCGGGGTGATGCTGGTGGGGTGGGGGTCTGCCGCCCCCTCTCGTAAGGCGCGCCCCTTCGGAAGGCGGGAGCGATCCATGATCACGCTGCTGACGACACCGACCGAACGCGAGCTGGTCATCACCCGGACCTTCGACGCCCCGCCCGCCCGCGTCTGGGAGGCGTGGACCAAGCCCGAGCACGTGCGCCAGTGGTACGGCGTGGCCGCCCTGCCCACGGTGGTCTCCGACATCGACCTCAGGGTCGGCGGTGCGTGGCGCTGGGGCCAGAAGGCGCCCGACGGCCGGGAGATCGTCTTCTCCGGCACGTACGAGGAGATCCTCCCGAACGAGCGCCTCGTCTACACCGAGGTCTTCGAGCTGATGCCGGGCCCCCCGGTCCATGTCACCCTCACCTTCGACGACACCCCCGACGGCGGGACGGCGCTCACGAGTACGTCGCTCTGGCCGTCCGCGGAGATCCGCGACCAGGCGCTGGCGACGGGGATGGAGGCGGGTGTCAGGGAGGAGTACGACCGTCTGGCGGCCTACCTGGGGACGATGTGAGCCTGGACGTGCCGCGGCTGTCGGCCGGGGCGTACGACCTGCGCACGTGGAAGCGGGCGGATCTGCCGCTCGTCGAGGAGGCGTCGACGGATCCCTACATCCCGCTGACCACCACGGTCCCGCCGGTGTACTCGGAGGCGGAGGGCGAGGGGTTCGTACGCCGCCAGTGGAGCCGCTCGGAGTCGGGCGCCGGCTACTCCTTCGTCATCGTCCGCCGGCGCGACGACCGCCCGGCGGGCATGATCGGCCTCTGGCTCCGCGACCTCCCGGAGGGCCGCGCGACCGTCGGCTACTGGGTCGCCCCGTCCTGCCGCGGCGAGGGTGCGGCCGGGGCGGCGCTGACGGCGTTGAGCGAGTGGGCCATGGGTGAACTGGGCATCCCCCGGCTCCAGTTGCTCGTCGAACCCTGGAACGAGGCCTCGGCGAGGACGGCGGAACGGGCCGGGTTCGTACGGGAGGGCCTGCTGCGGTCCTGGCAGGAAGTGGGCGGGGAGCGGCGGGACATGGTGATGTACGCGCGGGTGCGGGTCCCCGACCCGGAGGACGCCGGGGCGCTCTGAGCCCCGAGCGGCGGGTGCGGGTCCCCGACCCGGAGGACGCCGGGGGATCCTGAGCCGCGCGCGCTGACCCGGGGCGGTCTCACGGGAGGCGGGCGCTCGGACGCCCGGGGCCGTAGCGCCCCGGTGTCGTGCCCACGTGGCGCCGGAAGTGGCGGGTCAGGTGCGACTGGTCGTGGAAGCCCGTCTCCGACGCCACCTCCGCGGGCTTGCGGCCGGCGAGGAGGAGGCCGCGGGCCCGGCTGATGCGGCGGGACGTCACGTACTGGTGCGGGGCGATGCCGAAGGCGGAGGTGAACGCGCGTACCAGGTGGGTGGGGTGGGCGTGCACCAGCTTCGCGGCCTCGGCCAGGGTCACGCCGTCGACCAGCCGCTCGTCGAGGAGGTCCCGCAGGTCGTGGGCCACGCCGTGTGCGGCCTTCGGCGGCCGTCGGTCGGCGGCGGTGGCGCCGGTGGGTGAGAGGCGGGGGCGCAGATGGGCGCGGAGGCGTTCGGCGATCAGGGCGAGGCGGCTCTCGGCCTCGAGCTCGTCGCTCCGGTGCGCCAGCGCCGCGTGCAGCTGCCCGAGCCGTCCGCGCAGCAGCGGGTCGACGATGTCGGGGCCGTCCACCGCGGCGCCGATGAGGCTCTCGTCCAGCTGGGTGAGGTCCAGATAGAGCACCCGTTTGCGGAAGCCGTGCTCGGTGGCGGGTGAGCCGTTGTGCGGGACGTGCGGCGGGAGCAGCGTCACCGTGTCGTGCGGGGTGCCGTGCTCGCGCCGGTTCAGGTCGTAGCGGACCGCGCCGTCGTCGACGATCAGCAGGGTCCAGACGTCGTGGACGTGCATCGGGTAGGCGTGCTCGGTGAAACGGGCGTGGAAGACCTCCACGACACCCGGGATCCCCGGGCGCCACGCGGAGACCTCGTGCGCTGCCACCATGCCAAGAACGTACAAGAAGGAGGGGCGGGGCAGGCGGCAGTCTCGGATCATGAACACGACGCCCGAGAGCCCGACGCCCCAGACCACGACCCCTGAGAGCACGAACACTGCCCCCGAGTCCGTGCCCGTACGGTTCGACACGAAGATCGCCGTCCTGCTGCGCGAGGACCTGGAGACCTGGCAGCGGCTGAACGTGACCGCGTTCCTGGTCAGCGGCGTCGGCTCGGAGCTGCCCGAGGTGATCGGCGAGCCGTACGCCGACGCCGACGGCACGCCGTACCTGCCGATGTTCCGGCAGCCCGTCCTCGTCTTCGAGGGGACGAAGGAGACGCTCACCGCCGCGCACGGCCGCGCCCTGTCCCGCTCGCTGCCCCGTTCCGTCTTCACCTCCGACCTCTTCGCCACCGGCAACGACCGGGACAACCGCGCGGCGGTCCGCGCGGTGCCGGGCGACCGGCTGGATGTCGTGGGGCTCGCCGTGTACGGGCCGCGCAACGCCGTCGACAAGGTGCTCAAGGGCGCGCGGATGCACCCCTAGGGTCCGCCCCAGGGCCCGTACGGAAGCGGTGCCGGTACTCCGTCGGGGTGGTGTCGAGGCGGCGGCGGAACGCCCGGATCAGGGTGTCGATCGTGCCGAAACCACAGGAGGAGGCGATCCGTTCGAGGGTGGCGTCGGTCGATTCGAGTGCGGCGCGCGCACGCTCGACGCGCGCCGACTCGATGTAGACGCCCGGGGTCACGCCGAGCTCCTCCTTGAAGATCCGGGTGAGCTGGCGGCTGCTGACGTGCGCGTACGCGGCGAGGTCGTCGACGGTGAGCGGCTCGGCGAGGTGGCGGGTGATGTGGTGGCGGAGGTCCTCGATGCGGCGGGTCGTGGAGAGCGGTTCGAGGGGGACGCTGAACTGGCTCTGCCCGCTGGGGCGCTTCAGGTACATGACGAGCTGCCGTGCCACGCGCAGGGCGACGGTCTCGCCGAAGTCCTCGGCAACGAGGGCGAGCGACAGGTCGAGGCAGGCGCTGATCCCCGCGCCGGTCCACACGTCTCCCTCGCGGATGAAGATCGGGTCGGCGTCGACCTCGACCAGCGGATGCTCGGTGGCGAGCTGCCGGGCGGTCGACCAGTGGGTGGTGGCGCGCCTGCCGTCGAGCAGGCCGGCGGCGGCGAGGATGTGCGCGCCCACGCAGACGGAGGTGACCCGGCGCGCCCGCCCGGCCAGCGCCTTCACCCGGTCGACGACGGCCGGCTCGGCGAGGGCGTGGACGCGCCGCTGCTCGTCGACCTCCACCGAGCCGGGGACCAGGAGCGTGTCGATGGCGCGCGTGGCCGCCGGGTCGAGCGCCTCGTCGAAGGTGATGTCGGGGAGGATCCGTACGCCCGCGGAGGTGGTGACCGGGTCCGTGGTCTCGGCGGCGAGGACGACGCGGTAGCCCGAGGCGTCGTCCGTCTCGCGGCGCAGGAGCGAGAAGACCTCCGGCGGGCCGGTGACGTCGAGCAGGTCGACGCCCTCGAAGAGGACGATGACGATCAGTCGTTCCACCG
Source organism: Streptomyces sp. Je 1-79 (assembly GCF_025195125.1). GTDB lineage: Bacteria > Actinomycetota > Actinomycetes > Streptomycetales > Streptomycetaceae > Streptomyces. The sequence continues at coordinate 68,776 of NZ_JAMGSL010000015.1, read as the reverse complement.
GGCTCATTCGCGATGTCCGTATCTGCAAGTTGGGCGACATTGCTGACGCGTCTGGGTCGGCCATAGCGTTTCAGATGTAGCGAAACAGCCCGAGCCAGGGGGTATTTCTTCCATGGGTACGACCCGCACGACGCGTACGACTCTGCGCGAACTCAACGGCTTCGACGAGACGCCGGCCTCGCTCTCCGACGCGACGCTGATCCTCGTCGACTACCAGAACACCTACACCCGCGGCGTGATGGAGCTGGACGGCTGGCGGGCCGCGCTCGACTCCGCCGCCGCCCTGCTCGCCAGGGCCCGGGAGGCGGGGGCGAAGGTGGTCCATGTCGTCAACGACGGCGGCGAGGGGACGCCGTACGACATCCGTGCGGAGATCGGCGCGATCCACCCGAGCGTCGCCCCGGTCGAGGGCGAGCCGGTCGTCGTCAAGAAGGCCCCGAACGCCTTCGTCGACACGGACCTGGGCGCACACGTGGACGCCGCCGGGCACAAGGACGTGGTGGTCGCCGGGTTCATGACGCACATGTGCGTGACGTTCACGGCGGAGGGCGCGTTCCTGCGGGGAAACCGGCCGACGGTCGTCGCCGATGCCTGCGCGACCCGGCCGCTGCGCACGGTGGTCGCCGACGTGTCCGCCGAACAGCTCCACCGGAGCGCCCTCGCGACGATCGCCGACCTCTACGGCGTGGTGGTCGCCTCCGGAGCGGACCTGAACTGACGGGCCGTCACCTCCGGCAGGTCTCGGACGGGTCGGGGCCCCGGGACGCGTCGGGCCGAGCCGTGTCGGGGCCCGAGCCGCGTGGGACCCCGGGACGCTTCGGCCGTCCGCTCCCCGGTCCTTCTCGCCGTCAGAAGCGCTGACCTCCAACGGAGTCGTACCCCCTCGGGTGCGCGCCGCTGTGCCGATCGGCCCGCACCCGAATGCGGCCACGGGTCGCCGACCGGGGGGTGGCGACGTAGCGTCCGGATCGGTGTCGTCGTGTGACGGTTCGGCTTCTGGAGGTCCGTATGGTTCCCCACCGCGTTTCCGGCCTGCTGGCCGCGGCCGCGCTGCTCGCTCTCGGTCTTCCGGCCGGGGCGGCGGCCGCTGCCCAGCCCACGTGTTTCGGCGCGCCCGCGACGATCACGGGGGCGGGGACGGTCGAGGGGACGGCCGATGACGACGTGATCGTAGGCTCCGGCGGCGCGGACACGATCGACGGCAAGGGCGGCGACGATCTGATCTGCGCCCTGGGCGGGAACGACGTCGTCCAGGGCGGCCTCGGCGACGACCACGTCGACGCCGGTGAGGGCGACGACAACGCGCGCGGTGACGTGATCGCCCTCACCGGCGACGCGGTGGGCGGAGGCGACGACCGGGTCCTGGGCGGCGCGGGTGACGACCGGCTCGGCGGTGACAGCTTCGCGCTCGCCGGGACGGCCACCGGCGGCGGCGACGACCAGGTCCTCGCCGGTCCGGGCGACGACGTCGTGGCCGGCGACAGCCGAGGCGCGAGCGCCTCCGGCGGGGGCGACGACCTCCTCGACGGCGGCTCCGGCGTCGACGACATGGCCGGGGACTCCGTCGCGACCGTGACCGACGCCGCCGGAGCCGGTGACGACGTGCTGCGCGGCGGCTCCGGGACCGACATCCTCATCGGTGACAGCAACGCGCAGCGGAACGCGTCGGGCAGCGGCGGGGACGACGTCCTGGACCTGGGCGCCGACGGCGGGTTCTTCGCCCTCGGGGACCACAACGCCGCGGAGGGTACGGCCTCCGGTGCCGGCGACGACCTGCTCCTCGGCGGCAGCGCCGACGAAGTCCTCCTGGGTGACAGCTCCGTGAGCACCACGGCGCCCACCAGCGCGGGCGACGACGTCATCCAGGGGCGGGGCGGCGACGACCGGCTGCTCGGCGACAACGCCGACTTCTTCATCGAGAACACCGTCGGCACCGCGGGCGGCGACGACCAGCTCCTCGGTGGCGGCGGCGCCGACCGGATCAAGGCCGGTCCGAGCGACGACGTCCTCGTCGGAGGCGCCGGATCCCCCGACGTCTGTGACGGCGAGGCCGGAACGGACGTCGCGGCCGGCGGCTGCGAGTCGATCACGAGCGCCCCCTGACGGGCCACCCCCTCCGGGCGGGGGCCAGCCCCACCCCGAACCGTCCCGGTCGCCGGATGGAAGCGTGACGGCACGTCAACAAGGCTTACCGCATGACGACTTACGCTCCCCACGCCGCCCGCAACGCCCTGCTGACCACCCTCTCCGCCGCCGCCGTCGTGGCCGGTCTCACCGCTCCCGCCCCCGCCGCGGCCTCCGCGCCCGCGTCCCCGCCCGCCACACTCGCGTGGACGGACTGCGCCGACGACCCGAGGCTGAAGCCGAGGCCGCTGCCCGGGCAGGAGTGCGCCACCCTCTCGGTACCCCTGGACTACGGCGACCCCGGTGGCCGCCAGGTCGGGATCGCCGTGTCCCGGCTCCGCAGCGAGCGGCCCGGCGAGCGGCGCGGCGCGCTGGCGGTGATTCCGGGCGGCCCCGGGAGCTCCGGGGTGCAGCGGCTGACGCTGAAGGGAGAGGCGCTGCGGCGGGAGCTGGGCGGTGCGTACGACCTGGTCGCGATGGACCCGCGGGGCGTGGGCGGCAGCGTGCGGGCGAATTGCCGGCTGGACGAGGACGACCGGCGGATCGTGAACCTGCGGTCCTGGCCGGACGCCGAAGGCGGCATCGCGGAGAACGTCGCCCGGTCCCGGCGTACCGCCGAGGCGTGCGCCCGCAACGGCGGCGAGGAGCTGGCGAGCATGACGACGGCGAACCAGGCCCGGGACCTCGACCGGTTCCGGCGGGCGCTGGGCGAGGAAAGGCTCTCGGCCTGGGGCGTCTCGTACGGCACGTACGTCGGCGCCGTCTACGCCCAGAAGTTCCCGCACCGTACCGACCGCTGGGTCCTGGACAGCAGCAGCGACCCGGACCCGGAGCGGGTGGCCCGGGGCTGGCTCGCGTACCTGGGCCAGGGCGCGCAGGACCGTTTCCCCGACTTCGCGACGTGGGCGGCGCACCCGGACCGGGCGGAGCAGGGGCTGCGGCTCGCGGAGCGGGCCGAGGACGTCCGCCCGCTGGTGATCGCGCTGGCGGAGCGGCTGGACCGCGCACCGGTGGAGACCACCACCCCCGGGGTCCCGCTGACCGGCAACCTGCTCCGGCAGGCGCTGCAGAACGCGCTCTACAGCGACACGGCCTTCGCCGGGTTCGCCCGCCTCGTGGTGGACGCCCGGCACCCCGACCGCACGCCCGCGCTTCCGCCGGAGCTGGCGAGCGCCCTGCCCCAGGAGGACGCGGCGATCATGGTCGGTGTCATCTGCAACGACGTGCGGTGGCCGGCCTCCGTCCCCGCCCACCGGCGGGCCGTCGCGGCCGAGCGGGCCCGCCACCCGCTGACGGCCGGGTTCCCGGCGAACATCACGCCCTGCTCCTTCTGGAAGGCGCCGGCCGAGAGGCCCACCCGGATCACCGACCGGGGACCGTCGAACATCCTGATGGTCCAGAGCCTGCGCGACCCGTCCACCCCGTACGCCGCCGGTCTGCGGATGCGCGCCGCCCTCGGCGACCGGGCCAGGCTGGTCACGGTCGACCAGGGCGGGCACGGCATGTACCTGGGCAACGGCAACGCGTGCGGCGACCGCGCGGTGACGGAGTTCCTGCGCACGGGGGAGCGCCCGGCCCGCGACACGTACTGCGCGAACCGAGCGGGGTGACACCCGTCCGACCGGGGCGCGGCCACGAGGTTCTTAGGATCGGGCGCATGAGTGAGGGCGGGGAGCTGTACGAAGCGCGGTACGGGCAGCGGTACGAGGACCGGACGTGGGCCTGGGAACGGCCGCATCCGCTGCGGTTCCTCCTGGTCGCCGAGGAGTGGGACGGGGAACAGACGGTGTGGGCGCGGTGCGCCGGCATCCGGGGTCTGTTCGCGGACGAGGAGCCGCCCCGCGAGCGGCTGACGCTGACCGGGTGCGTGCCCGAGGGCAGGCTGCGCAAGGCCGTCGACGGGGCCGCGCGGGAACGCGACCGGCTGGGTGACCTGTCCCTGCACATCGACGACGAGACGACCGAGAGGCCGACGCACGACTGGGAGCTGGCCGACGTCGTGGTGCTCGACAGCCGGCCGAACGCGGACGACGCCTCGCGCGTGGACGTCCTGATCGAGACGGCGGTCGCCGACCGGCCGGACTCCCGCACCGAGCCGCGGTCGGGCCGCGTGAGGATCTACAACGGGTGGGGTGGCGGATGGCTCGGCGAGTGCCGGCGGGTGGAGGGTCTCTACAAGCCCGAGCGCCCGGTCGCGCGGCCGGCGCTCACCCTCGTCGGCTGCCAACCCGAGGAGCTCATGCTGCGGCGGCTGACCACCCGGCGGTGGGCGGGGGACCCGGTGGAGCTGTTCGTGCTCGACCGCGCGGGCCGGGTGGTCCGGGTGATGGAGCACTTCTTCGTGCACGTCCGTGAAGCCCGCCCGTCCGTGCTCGGGGGCGCCCTCGTGGACATCGCCATCGACGGCGGCCTCTCGAAGCCGCTGCCGCACGCCGCCCGTCCGGTCTGGGACGCCTGGCACGAGGGCGCCCCGAGCACGCCCAACGCATGGGCCGGGCTCGACACGAGGGGCAGGGCGCAGTGGCTCGGTTTCACCAGGCCGGTCGGCGGCGAGGACCGGGTGGGCGACACCTGCCACCTGGACGGCCGGTTCGCCACCGACATCCCGGGCGTCCAGTGCGCGGTCGGCGAGGCCATCGGCGGCCCCGGCGCCCACTTCGCCCGGTGCTGGGGCGCGCTGCGCGGCTGCCCCTGCGGCGGCAACCGGCTCCCGGGCCCGGTCACCCTGGTCTGGCACGACGCGCACATCGCCCGGGAGGCGCTGGCGTCGGTGAGCGCCGACGCGGCGGGCGAACTCACGTACTTCGAGAGCGTCGTACGGCTGCTCGAACAGTCGGGGATCGTGGTCGAGCAGGCGTAGGGGGTACGCGCGAGGGGCGGGTCGCACCGATGCCGGCACGACCCGCCCCTCCCACGCGGGGTCAGACCTTCACGGGCTCCGGGGTCTGCGGGGTCGCGGGGCCGCCCGCGGCGACCGGGGTCGCCGCCGGAGCCGTCACCGTGGCGCCCACCGGGTCCGTCTCCACGTCGAACTCCTCCAGGAGCCGGTCGCTGAAGCCCCAGAAGTACGTCGCCACGAAGCCCACCGCGTAGCCGACGAGCAGCCCGCCCGCGTAGATCGCGATCGTCTCGCCGAGGCCCTTGTTGCCGTCGAGCAGGGGGAAGAGCGCCCAGCCCGAGGGGCCGATGGCCGTGGAGCCGACCTTGTCGCCCAGCATGTTGAAGAGGCCGACGAAACCGCCGCCGAACGCGCCGCCGACGCAGGCCGTGACGAACGGGCGGCCCAGCGGGAGCGAGACGCCGTAGATCAGGGGCTCGCCCACGCCGAGGAAGCCGGCCGGGAGGGCGGACTTGATCGTGCGGCGGATGGAGCCGTTGCGGGGGAGCTTGAAGTAGACGGCGACCGCCGCGCCGACCTGGCCCGCGCCCGCCATCGCCAGGATCGGGAGCAGGACCGTGAAGCCCTGCTGCTCGATCAGCGTGGTGTGGATCGGGATGAGGGCCTGGTGCAGACCGAGCATCACCAGCGGCAGGAACAGGCCGCCGAGGACGAGGCCCGCGCCCGCGCCGGCGTGCGCGAGGAGCCAGTTGGCGAAGTCGCCGATCGCGGTGGAGATCTCACCGGCGACGAACATCAGGCCGAAGATCGTGACCAGCCCGGAGACCAGGACCGTGAGGGTCGGGGTGACCAGCACGTCGAGGGCCTCCGGCACCCAGCGGCGGCACCACTTCTCGACGTACACCGCGAGCACCGCCGCGCCCAGCGCGCCGAGCACACCGCCCTGTCCGGGCGACAGCGTCTGCCCGAACGCGTCGATCTTCGCGACGCCGGGGAAGACGATGATCGCCGCGACCGCGCCGCCCAGGATGGGCGTACCGCCGAACTCCTTCGCCGTGTTGAAGCCGACGAAGACCGCGATCAGCGCCATGAATCCGCTCGCCATCGCCGCGAGGGCGGGGGTCACGCCCGGCAGCCAACCCAGGTTGATCAGCAGGCCGTTGAGGCCGGCGATGATGCCGCAGCCGATGAGGGCGGGGATCAGCGGGACGAAGATGTTCGCGATCCTGCGCAGGAAGAGCTTGAAGGGGGTCTGGTTCTTCGCCTTCCGCGCCGCCCTGATCGCGGCTCCCTGGGCGGCGAGACCGTCCGCGGAGGGCCGGGGGGCGGCGGCCACCAGGGCCTCGAACTCCGGCGTCACGCGGGCGACCGTACCGGGGCCGAGCACGATCTGGTACGTGTCGTCCTCCACCACGCCCATGACGGCCGGCAGGGCCTTCAGGGCCTCGTCCTGGACGAGTGAGCGGTCCCGCAGAGCCAGCCGGAGCCGGGTCATGCAGTGGGCGACCGAGTCGATGTTCTCTGCGCCGCCGACGAGGGGGAGGATCGCGGCGGCGATGGCGCGGTTCTTGTCGTCTGTGCTCATGGTGCGGTGGTGCCTTGCTGTGCGGGGACGGGGGAGGTTCAGGGGGTGGTCTCGGCGTGCAGGGCGGCACGCAGGTGGCCCGCCGAGTCCGTCAGGCGCTGGTCGGCGGCCTTGGCATCGATGTCGGCGAGGATCATCAGGATCGCGGTCTTCACCTCGCCGTCCGCGGCGGCGAGGGCGGTCTCGATCTCCTCGTCCGGCGCGCCGGTGGCGAGGGCGACGATCCGCCGCGAGCGCGCCTGGAGCTTCTCGTTGGAGGCGCGGACGTCGACCATCAGGTTTCCGTACGTCTTGCCGAGCCGGATCATCGTGATCGTCGAGATCATGTTGAGCACGAGCTTCTGCGCCGTGCCCGCCTTCAGCCGCGTGGAGCCGGTGAGGAGCTCGGGGCCCGTGACGACCTCGATGCCGTGCTCGGCGGCGGCCGCGAGCGCGCTGTCCGCGTTGCAGGACAGGCCGATCGTCAACGCGCCTTCGGCGCGCGCGTGTTCGACGGCGCCGATGGCGTACGGAGTACGGCCCGAGGCGGAGATCCCGACCACCGTGTCGTCCGGGGTGAGGTGCAGCGCGTCGAGGTCGGCGGCGGCGAGTTCCGCCGAGTCCTCCGCGCCCTCGACCGCCTTCACCATCGCCGTCGGACCGCCCGCGATCAGGCCGACGACCTCGGAGGGGTCGGTGTTGAAGGTGGGCGGGCACTCGCTGGCGTCGAGGACGCCGAGCCGGCCGGCGGTGCCCGCGCCCGCGTAGATCAGCCGGCCTCCGCGTGCCATGCGGGCGGCGGTGGCGTCGATCGCGGCCGCGATGAGCGGCAGCTGCTCGGCGACGGCGGCCGGGACGGTCTGGTCCTCAGCGTTCATCGTGCGGGCGATGTCGAGCGTCGGGAGCTGGTCGATCTCCGCGAGCTCGGGACGGAACGCCTCGGTGGCGAGGGTGGCCAGCTGGGCGCGCAGTTCGGAGTACGTAGCAGAAGACACGTGCGGCTCTTTCGAGGGTTTCCCGGCTCTACCGGGTGCGGGGCGAGTGGCGGTGGGCCAGGGCTTCGTACGAGGCCGCGAGGGCAGGGGCCGCCGTCTCGTACGTACGTTGGGTGACGCAGGTGAACAGACAGTCCACGACCAGGAGTTGGCTGGTGCGGGACGACATGGCCGCGGGACGCAGTTCGCTCTCGCGGGCGGTGGAGGTGGTGAGGATGTGGTCGGCGTACTGCGAGACGGGCCCGTCCGGGCGGCCGGTGATCGCGACGGTGGTGGCGCCGTGGTCGAAGGCGACACGGAGGGGTTCTATGACGTCGCCGGTCGAGCCGGAGTGGGTGATGGCGATCGCGACGTCGCCGGAGCGGAGCTGTACGGCGTTGGTGACGGCGAGGTGCGGGTCGCTGTGCGCGTGCGCGATCAGGCCGATGCGGAGGAGCTTCTGGCCGAGGTCCTGGGCGACGAGGCCGGAGGCGCCGATGCCGTAGATGTCGATGCGGCGGGCGGCGGCGAGGGCGGCGACGGCGGCGCCGAGCTGGACGGTGTCCAGGCCGGCGGCGGTGTCGGCGAGGGTCTGCTGCTCGTCGTAGGCGAGCTTGGCGACGACGTCGGCGATCGGGTCGTCGACGGCGATGTCGGCGGTGACGGCGGGCGCGCGGCCGGACTGCTGCTGGGCGGCGAGGCCGGCGAGGGCGAGGCGGAGGTCGCGGTAGCCGGGGTAGCCGAGGAGGCGGGCGGTGCGGACGACGGTCGCCTCGCTGGTGCCGGTGAGCTCGGCGAGGCCGGTGACGGTGAGGGCGGCGCAGCCGGCCGGGTCCCCGGCGACGGCCTCGGCGACCCGCTGCATGGAGCGGGTCATGGAAGGAGCGAGGGTGCGCACCTTGGCCGCGAGGGCGGCCGGCGGCGGCGAGGACGGGGCCCCGGGCGCGGGCACCTGGCCGCTGAAACTTTCCTTCACGTCATCGGTCACACCTGAAAGATATTTTCGAGCATCGGGAGCGTCAAGACCCCATGGGTCCCGCAACGTCCCGGACCGGTCCCGGATGCGGAGGGACCTTCGCCTCCGCGGCTTGTCGGGTGACAATGTGTGCATGGACGACATCGACCCGCTGGAGCAGGCGCTGCACGCCGCTCGTGCCCTGGTCCTCGCCGATCTGGCGGCGCGGGACGTCGCCGCGGCCGAGGTCGTGTCGATGGTGGAGGACGCGGTGACCCATCGGCGCTGGTGGGTCGAGCAGTGGCCCGAGGGTGTGACGTACGTCGCCGGACTCGTCGCCCAGGACGTCCAGGACGCGCTGCTCGAACAGTACGGCCGCTGGCCCCTGTGCCCGGTCTGCGCCTCGGGCGACCCGCACGCGCTGGACGTCGAACCGGAACTCGGTCCGGACCCGCACTGGGTCTGCGGCAAGGCGGGAGTCGTGGTCGCCCCGGTGGGCGGCCTGCGGTGACCCTCTACATCGACCCACCGACCTGGCCCGGCCACGGCCGCATGTGGTCGCACCTGGTCAGCGACGTCTCGCACGAGGAGCTCCACGCCTTCGCCGCCAGGATCGGCGCCCCGCCCCGCGCTTTCGAGCGCGACCACTACGACATCCCGTCGGACCGCTACGCGGACGCGGTGGCGGCGGGCGCGGTCGAGGTCGGCTCGAAGGAACTGGTCCGCCGCATCACGGAAGCGGGCCTGCGCCGCCCGAAGGGACGACCGGCACCGTGACCCGGCGGGCGAGCGGCCGTGACCCGGCCGACGCCGTGAGTCTGCCGGGCCGGATACGACGAGGGCCCCCACCACCGGGTGGGGGCCCTCGCGTATCAGGTCCTGCCGGTCAGTCGGCCGTGCGGCAGGCGACGAGGTCGTCCTGGCGGGCGGGGGACGACGCGACGACGTGGCTGCTCGACGGGCGGCGGCTCAGCCGCAGCGCCAGCGCGACCGTCCCCAGGGCCACCGCCGTCATCGCCGCGCCCGCCCAGGCCGTCGAGGCGAAGCCGAGGTCCGCGTCGATGACCGTGCCGCCGAACCAGGGGCCCGCCGTGTTGCCCAGGTTGAAGGCCGCGGTCGTCGTGGCGCCCGCCAGGGTCGGGGCGGCGCCGGCGACGTTGAACATGCGGGCGTTGAGCGCGGGCGCCGTGTAGAAGGCCGAGACGCCGAGGAGGAAGGAGAGGACGATCACGGCGACCGGGCTGGAGGCGAAGAGGGCCAGGGCGGCCAGGAAGACCGTCGAGGCCGTGACGCCGCTGAGCAGGACCCCGAAGAGGTGGGCGTCGGCGACCCGGCCGCCGATCGTCGTACCGATCAGCGCGCCGATGCCGAAGAGGCCCAGGATCGCGGAGACCCAGCGGGCGTCGATCCCGGCCACGTCCGTGATGACCGGGGCGAGGTACGAGAACGCGCAGAAGACGCCGCCCGCCGCGAGCGCGGTGATCACGATCGCGAGCAGGACCTGCCGGTCGCGGTAGATCACCAGCTCCCGCTTGAGGCGGGGCTTGGTCGCGGGGACCGGGATGTGCGGGATGCGCGTCACCACGCCCACGAGCGCGATGGCCGAGGCCACGCCGACCGCCCAGAACGCGGAGCGCCAGCCGAGGTGCTCGCCCAGGAAGGCGCCCGCGGGGACACCGAGGACGTTGGCGATCGAGAGGCCGCCGATCATGACCGCCATCGCGCGGGCGCGCGAGCCGACCGGGACCATCGCGATGGCGACGGCCGCGCCGACCGCCCAGAAGCCCGCGCAGGCGAGCGCGCTCACGACGCGTGACGCGAAGAGCACGGCGTAGTTGGGCGCGAGCGCGCCGGCCACCTGGCCGAGGCCGAAGAGGGTGATCAGCGTGACGAGCGTCGTCTTGCGGGGGAGCTTCAGGGTCGCGACGGCCAGCAGCGGGGCGCCGACGACCATGCCTATCGCGAAGGCCGAGATCAGGAGGCCGGCGCGGGGGATGGAGACGTTCATGTCGTCGGCGATGGGTGGCAGGAGGCCGGACAGCATGAATTCGCTCGTGCCGAGCGCGAAGACGGAGAGGCCGAGGATGTAGACGGCCAGCGGCATGCGGGTGCTGGAGGAGGCGGTTTCGGGTGCGGTGCGCTCGGCGGAGGTTGACGGCATGACATGCGTCAACCTGGGGTTTGTGCCTGACATTCCCTCTGTGGCGGGTGTCTCGCGATGCGGACGGGGGGTGGGGAGGGGCCCGGAGTGGGAGGGGCCCGGAGCCTCAGGCCCCCAGCCCCGCCAGCTCCCCCTCCAGGTTCCGCCGTGCCCGTGACTCCCACGCCGCCGCCCCGTACGGCGTGCGGAAGAGCCGGGGCAGGGAGAGGAGCTGGCGCAGGACCGCCGCCCGGCCCTGGCGGAAGGCCTCGTCCGGGACGAAGGCGTACTCCTCGCGGACCGCGCGCACATACCCCCCGTACGTATGCTCGTCCGTCGCCAGGATCGCCAGGTCCGCGTCGCAGAGGATCTCGCCGTTGACGTCGCCCTCCGCCGGGTCGTGCGTGACCGTGAGGCGCACCAGGCGGGCCACCTCCGCCACCTCGTGGGGTGTGAGGCCCGCCTCCGTCAGCGCCTTCTCGGCCAGGTTCGCCGAGCGTTCCTCGTTCTCCGAGCGGTCCGGGCGGTAGACCGCGTCGTGGAACCACGCGGCCAGCCGGATCAGCTCCAGCTCGCCGCCCTCGCCGCCCATGTCGGCGAGTTCGTCGATGCGGTCGAGGACCGCCCGCAGGTGGTCGACCGTGTGGTACCTGCGCTGCGGCTCGGCCCAGCGTTCGAGCAGGTTCCGCCCGTACGGGGCGGGGTCCGGGCCCGCGTGGCCGGTGCGGGCGGCGCGCAGGGTGGCGTTCCAGCGCTGGATCAGGGCGGGGTCCGCGGATTCGGTCATGGAGGCATTCTGCCGCCCCGGGGTTCTGGAACGGGTGGATCCGTCCGTTGAGCCGGACGGACCTCGCCGCGGTGCGGTGCGCGCGGCGCGCTGCTCGACTGTGGAGTGGCGCATCACCCCTACAGCAGCAGAGAGCGGGTACCACCATGGCCGTCATCGTCACCGTCGAACTGCCGGGCGTCACGAAGGAGCAGTACGAGTCGGTCAACAAGAAGCTCTCCGCCACGACGTGGTGGCCGCCGGAGGGCTTCATCTCGCACGCGGGAGCGCCTGCGGAGGGCGGCTGGTTCGTGGTGGACCTGTGGGAGTCGGCGGAGGACTTCGAGGCCTTCGTGCAGCAGGCGGCGCCGATCTTCGCGGATTTCGGCGAGCGGGAGTTCCAGCCGACGTTCTACGGACCGGCGACCAGGATCACGGCCTAGCGGGGGCGCCGGCGTCGCGGCGGCGTCGCGTTCCCGGGGCCTGGGAACGCGCGCCCGGGCGCACGGCGCGGGGTACGGCGAAATTCCGTTGCCGGGCCGGGGCGCCGCGCGGCACGCTTCGGCGCATGACTTCCCACCCCGAGGCCTCCCCGGCTGCCCCGGCCTCCATGGCCTCCGTGGCGGACCTGTTCTCCGCCGAAGGCCGCCTGAAGGCGATCCCGCGCAGGGCTCCGCGCCGCGCGCAGCTCCTCGCCCACCTGGCCGAGACGCTCTTCGAGCCGGCCCGCTCCTACACCGAGCGCGAGGTCAACGAGGCGCTGCTCTCCGTCCACGAGGACTTCCCGGCCCTGCGCCGCTACCTCGTGACGGGCGGCGAGCTCTCCCGTACGAAGGACGGCGCCAGCTACCGCCGACAGCAGCAGCCCGGCTCCCCCGGAGGCGCGATCCCGTCTGTCGCGTGACCGCCGCGTTGGTGGCCGGCCTGGTCGCCGGCTACGGCATCGCGATCCCGGTCGGCGCGGTCGGCGCCTACCTCGTGGCGGTCACGGCGCGCACGAACTGGCGTACGGGAGCGGCCGCGGCGCTCGGCATCGCCGCGGCGGACGGGGTGTACGCCCTGATCGCGGTCCTGGGCGGCTCGGCGCTCGTACCGCTCCTCGCCCCGGTCATGGTCCCGCTGCGCTGGGTCTCGGCGGTGGTCCTCGTGGGCCTCGCCGCCCGCTCGGCGTGGACGGCCGTACGGGCCTACCGCGCGCGGGACCTCGCGAGCCGGGACGAGCGTGACAGTCCGCTCACCCCGCCGCGTGCCTTCCTCACGTTCCTGGGCATCACGATCCTGAACCCGATGACCGTGATCTACTTCGTGGCCCTGATCCTGGCGACGGGCCCCTCCGGTCCGTCATCACCCCTGGACCGTACGGTCTTCGTCCTGGCCGCCCTCGTCGCCTCCGCCAGCTGGCAGCTCTTCCTGGCCTCCGGGGGCGCTCTCCTCGGCCGGGGGCTGACGGGCCCCGGCGGGCGGCTCGCGACGGCGCTCGTGTCGAGCGCACTCATCGCGGGACTGGCCGTCCACCTCGTGAGCCCGGGGCTCGGCGGCCACTGAGGCGGACCGTCGGGTCCGGCCGGCGGGCCGCTCCGTACGATCGGCGCATGGATCCCGTCACCCTCCGGGCGGCCGCCACGCCGGCCGCTCCCGCTCTCCTGCTGCGTCCCTGGCACATGGACGACATCGCCGCGCTGGTCGAGGCGGCCGGAGACGCCGACCTGCGCCGGTGGACGAGTACGCCGGTGGACGACGCCGCCGGCGGCGCCCGGTACGTCGAGGTGCAGCAGCGGGGCTGGGAGACCGGCACCAGGCTCGCCTTCGCGGTCCTGGAGGACGGGCGGCTCGTCGGCCATGTGGCCCTCAAGGACGTGGCCCCGGGAGCCCAGGCGGCCGAGGTCGGCTACTGGACGGCGGCGCACGCGCGCGGCCGGGGCGTGGCGTCGCGCGCGCTGGAGGCGGTCACCGGCTGGGCGTTCGCCACGTTCGGGGCGGGCGGACTGAGGCGCCTCGAGCTCCTGCACCAGGTCGACAACCTCGGCTCGTGCAGGGTGGCGGAGAAGGGCGGCTACGGGTACGCCAGGACGCTGCCCGCCGCGCCGCCCGCCTACCCGCGCGACGGGCACCTGCACGTCCGGCACGCCTGACCCGCGAGCAACCCCGCCCGCGGCCCCGACCCCGCGCGGCCCCAGCTCCCCGCGGCCCTACCTCCGCCCGCGGCCTCGCCCTGCCGACAGGGCCGCGCCGGCGAGGATCGTGACAGCGGCGGCCGCGGTGAGTGCCCCGGCGGCCATGACGCCCTTGTGGGAGCGCCAGGACATGACGGACCACAGCGACTGGGCGGAGAGCAGCGAGCCGGCGCTCAGCCACGATCCGACGGATGCCACGGAGCCGGCGGAACCGATCGACCCGATGGACAGCACGGACCCGACGGATCCGACGGAGAGCACCGATCCCACGGACCCGATCGACAGCACGGAGTCCCGTGAGCAGAGGGAGAGACTGGACATACGCCGATCGTAGGCGCCGAGGCGCCGAGGCGTCGTGAAGCCGGGAACGCGAGCCGGTCGGTCGACGCGCACGACCGGCTCGCGTTCCTCGGCTCTCCGCAGGAATGTCGGCGGTGGCTCAGTGGTCGGCGGCCTGGAAGCCGCGCAGGCGCAGGCTGTTGCCGACCACGAAGACCGAGGAGAAGGCCATCGCCGCGCCCGCGATCATCGGGTTGAGCAGTCCGGCCGCCGCGAGCGGCAGGGCGGCCACGTTGTAGGCGAAGGCCCAGAAGAGGTTCGAGCGGATGGTGCCGAGCGTCCTGCGCGAGAGCCGGATCGCGTCGGAGGCCGCCCGCAGGTCTCCCCGTACGAGCGTCAGGTCGCCGGCCTCGATGGCGGCGTCCGTGCCGGTGCCCATCGCCAGGCCCAGGTCGGCCTGGGCGAGCGCGGCGGCGTCGTTCACGCCGTCGCCGACCATGGCGACCGAACGGCCCTCAGCCTGGAGCCGCTTGACGACGTCGACCTTGTCCTGCGGCATGACCTCGGCGATGACCTCGTCGATGCCGACCTCGGCGGCGACGGCCTCGGCCACGGCCTTGTTGTCACCGGTCAGCAGGATCGGGGTCAGGCCGAGGGCACGCAGCCGCCGGACGGCCTCGGGGCTGGTCTCCTTGACGGCGTCGGCGACCTCCAGGACCGCGCGGGCCTCCCCGTCCCAGGCGACCGCGATGGCGGTCCTGCCGGCCTTCTCCGCCGTGTCCTTCGCGGACTTGAGCTCCTCGGGCAGGGCCATCGCCCAGTCGTCGAGCAGCTTCTCCCGGCCGACGAGGACCGCGTGGCCCTCGACGACGCCCTGGACGCCGAGCCCGGGAACGTTGGCGAAGTCCTCGGGGGTGGGGAGCGTACCGACCCTGGCGGCGGCGCCGGTCGCGACGGCCTGGGCGATCGGGTGCTCGGAGGAGTGCTCCAGGGCGCCCGCGAGGCGCAGGACGTCGGTCTCGTCGACGCCGGCGGCGGTGTGGACCTTGATGAGGGTCATCCGGCCGGTGGTGACGGTGCCGGTCTTGTCGAGGACGATCGTGTCGACCTTGCGGGTGGTCTCCAGGACCTCGGGCCCCTTGATGAGGATGCCGAGCTGTGCGCCGCGGCCGGTGCCGACCATGAGCGCGGTCGGGGTGGCCAGGCCGAGGGCGCAGGGGCAGGCGATGATCAGTACGGCGACGGCGGCGGTGAACGCGGCCGTCAGCCCGGATCCGGTGCCCAGCCAGAAGCCGAGGGTGCCCAGCGCGAGGGCGATGACGATCGGCACGAAGACGGCCGAGATCCTGTCGGCGAGGCGCTGGGCGGCGGCCTTGCCGTTCTGGGCGTCCTCGACCAGCTTGGCCATCCGGGCCAGTTGGGTGTCGGCGCCGACACGGGTGGCCTCGACGACGAGCCGGCCGCCGGCGTTCAGGGTGGCGCCGGTGACGGAGTCGCCGACGGAGACCTCGACCGGCACGGACTCGCCCGTGAGCATGGAGGCGTCGACGGCGGAGGAGCCCTCGACGACGGTGCCGTCGGTGGCGATCTTCTCGCCGGGGCGGACCAGGAAGCGGTCCCCGACCTGGAGTTCGGCCGTCGGCACGGTCTCCTCGCGGCCTCCGCGCAGGACGGTGACCTCCTTGGCGCCGAGCTGCATGAGCGCCTTGAGGGCGGCGCCCGCCTTGCGCTTGGAGCGGGCCTCGAAGTAACGCCCGGCGAGGATGAAGGCGGTGACGCCGGCCGCGGCCTCCAGGTAGATGTTCCCGGCGCCGTCGGTGCGGGCGATCGTGAACTCGAAGGGGTGGGTCATGCCCGGCGTACCGGCGGTGCCGAAGAACAGCGCCCACAGGGACCACAGGAACGCGGCGATCGTGCCGACCGAGATCAGGGTGTCCATGGTGGCCGTGCCGTGCCGGGCGTTGGTCCAGGCGGCCTTGTGGAAGGGCCAGGCGGCGTAGACGACGACCGGCGCGGCGAGGGTGAGGCTGAGCCACTGCCAGTACTCGATCTGGAGCGCCGGGACCATGGCCATCGCGACGACGGGGACGGCGAGGGCGACGGCGGTGATCAGCCGCTGCCTGAGGGGCCGGAGCTCTTCGTCGGCCGACTCCTCGTCGGTGGGTCCGCCCTCGCCGCCGGACCCCGTCTTCGGGGGAGCGGGCTCCTCGGCGGTGTAGCCGGTGGCCTCGACGGTGGCGATCAGGTCGGCGACGGAGATGTCGGCGTCGGCGTCGAAGGTGACCTTCGCCTTCTCGGTGGCGTAGTTGACGGTGGCCTCGACCCCGTCCATCCGGTTGAGCTTCTTCTCGATGCGGGCCGCGCACGAGGCGCAGGTCATGCCGCCGATGGCGAGTTCGACCTGGGCGGCGCCCGGAATGCTCGTTGTCACTTCCTGCTCCTCGGTATCGCGGGACTCGGGGGCCGGGGCCCATGGACGGACGGGCCCCGGCGGCCGGGGGCGGGGGCTCGGGCCGGACGGGCCCCGGCGGCCGGGGTGGGGCTCGGGCCGGACGGTCAGGCGCGGTCGGTGATGACGGTCAGGCGCGGCCGGTGAGCCGGTAGCCGGCGTCGTCGACGGCGGCGGAGACCACTGCGTCGTCGGGCGCGCCGCCGGAGACCACGGTCACCAGGCCGCCGGTGACGTCGACGTCCACGGAGACGACTCCGTCGAGCGCGGAGACGGCGTCGGTGATCGCGGTCCTGCAGTGTCCGCAGGTCATGCCCGAGACCGCGTAGACCGTGGTGGTGCTGTCCGCGACGGCGACGGTGGTCGCCCCACCGGCCTCGGTCGAGCAGCTGCCGCCGGGAGTACAGCAGGAACCCATGTCTTCTCTCCTCGCTCGGGGATACCCTAGGGGGGTATCCCTCTCTCTCCATGTATACCCTCATGAGGTATGCCCCGCAAGCCCCTCCTCGGCTTGACTTGATACCCCCCAGGGGTATCGTGAAAGGCATCGAACGGTTGAAGAGCATCGAACGGTTACTCACGTACGGGAGAGCTGCCATGAACACCGGAGTGAAGATCACCGCCTTCGCCGCCGCGCTCGCCGCGACCTTCGGCACCGCGTACGGGGTCGGCCAGGGCGTCGGGCCCGTGGGGGAGCCGGTCGAGGCCGCGCACGCGGAGCACGCGGCCGCCGTTGAGCCGGACGGCGGCGACGGGCGCGCCGGACACGAGGAGAGCGCCGTGAACACGCCCGCCGCCGGCGGCCTCCAGGTCTCCGCGGGCGGCTACACGCTGGCGATGGAGACGCCGAAGCCGGCCCAGGGAAAGAGCGTGCTGAAGTTCTCGGTCAAGGACGCGAAGGGAGAGAACCTCACCTCGTACGCCACCGAGCACGGCAAGGAGCTGCACTTCATCGTGGCCTCGCGGGACCTCACGGTCTACCGCCACCTGCACCCCGTGCGCGCGGCCGACGGGACCTGGTCGACGCCGGTCGACCTGCCGGACGCGGGCGGCTACAAGGCCTTCGCCGACTTCAGGCCCGCGGGGAAGAACGCCAAGGGCGTCACGCTGGGCGGGGACCTGTCCGTGCCCGGCGCGTACGCGCCCCGGCCGCTGCCGGCCGCCGCGACGACCGCGACCGTCGACGGCTACGAGGTCGGGCTGGGCGGCGGCCTGGCTCCCGGCAGGGCGGGCGAGTTGAAGCTCACCGTCAGCAAGGGCGGAAAGCCGGTCGCCGACCTGGAGCCGTACCTCGGCGCGTACGGCCATCTCGTCGCCCTGCGCGACGGAGACCTGGCCTACCTGCACGTCCACCCGAACGAGGGCGGCCCCGGCCCGGAGGTCTCCTTCACGGCGACGGCGCCGAGCGCGGGGACGTACCGGCTGTTCCTCGACTTCCGGCACGAGGGGAAGGTGCGGACGGCGGCGTTCACGGTGCACGCGGGAGCCGGACACGCGACCGCCCCGGCGCCCACCGGCACCGCCACGCACGATGCGGGAGGCCACGAGCACGGCTAGGGTGGTCAATGGACTAGACCTGTAGTCGTCTTTCGTGGAGGAATGGGCTCGATGAGCAACCGTGCAGTCCTTGAGGTGATCGCCCTCGACGAGGAGGACGCGGTCGCCGCCCAGGCCGGTGGGGCGGACCGCCTAGAGCTGGTCACCGACATAGCGGCCGACGGGCTCACCCCGTCGCGGACCTGCTTCGCCGCGATCCGGGCCGCCGTGGACATCCCGCTGCGCGTGATGCTCAGGCTGACGGACGGCTTCGCGGCGGGCGACATCGACCGGCTGGTGGCGCGGGCGACGGAGCTGCGGGAGGCGGGCGCGGAGGAGTTCGTGTTCGGCTTCCTGACGGCGGACGGCGACCCGGACCTGGTGGCGGTGGAGCGGCTGATCGCCGTCCTGGACGGCTGCCGCTGGACCTTCCACCGGGCGATCGACCGGGCGGGTGACCGCGACGCGCTGCGCAAGCAGCTCGCGGACCTGCCGGGCCTCGACACGTACCTCACGGCGGGCGCGGCGACCGGCGTCGACGACGGCCTCGCCGTCCTGGAGGCCGAGACGGCGCGTTCGGGCGAGCCGGGCTACGAGCCCCGGATCCTGGTCGGCGGCGGCCTGCGCCTGGACCACCTGCCGCGGCTCAGGGCGGCGGGCCTCGACGCCTTCCACATCGGCGGCGCGGCCCGCCCGAACGGCTGGAAGGCCCCGGTCTCCCCGGACGCGGTCCGTGTCTGGCGCGAGGCGCTGGACGCGTAACCGCCTTCCGCCTACCCCGCGTGGTGGGTCTCCGCCTCGCCGGCGCCCCTGGACTTCGTCCGGGGGCCGACCAGCGGAAGCCTGGGTCAGCGGCCGCCCGCGACCCTCAGGATCGTGCCCGTCGCGTACGACGCGTCCTCGGACAGCAGCCACGCCACCGCCGCCGCGATCTCGTCGGGGCGGCCCGGGCGGCCCAGGGGGGTGGTGAGGGCCGCCTTCGCCGGGCGGTCCGGGTCGCCCATCGCCGCGTGCATGTCGGTCTCCACGACGCCCGGAGCCACCGCGTTGACCCGGATGCCGTCCGGACCCAGCTCCTTGGAGAGGCCCAGGGTCAGCGCGTCGGTCGCCGCCTTCGTCGCCGCGTAGTGCACGTACTCGCCGGGGCTGCCGAGCGTCGCGGCGGCGGAGGAGATGTTCACGATCGCCCCGCCCCCGCGCCCCGCCATGTCCCGCGCGGCACGGCGGCAACACAGCAGGTAGCCCAGGAGGTTGACCTCCACCACCCGGCGCAGGTTCTCCGTCGTGGCGTCCGCCAGGCGTCCCAGCGGGCCCGTCACGCCCGCGTTGTTCACCAGGCCCGTCACCGGCCCCAGTTCGGCCTCGGCCGTGTCGAACAGCCGCTCCACGTCCGCCTCGACCGACGTGTCCGCCCGGACCACGACGCACCGGGCCCCCGCCGCCCGGACCGCGGCCGCCGTCTCCTCGGCGGCGGCGGCGTCGCGGACGTAGCCGAGCACCAGGTCGTGACCCTCGGCGGCCAGTCGTACGCAGGTCGCCGCGCCGATCCCACGGCTTCCGCCGGTGACGACGGTCGTTCGGGACATCGTGTTCCACCCTTCTCGCGGTCGCGCCGCACCCACCGTAATTCGATCGCCCGGCGAGCGGCGCGCCGACTAGCCTTCCGGGCATGGTCGACCTCGTGCGCAGGCTCATCGCCGCCCAGTTCCCGCAGTGGGCGGAGCTGCCCGTCACGCGCGTGCCGTCGGCCGGCACGGACAACGACATGTACCGCCTCGGCGACGCCATGGCGGTCCGGCTGCCCAGGACCGCCGGCACCGCCGGGGGCGTGGCCAAGGAGCAGCGCTGGCTGCCGCACCTCGCCCCGCACCTCCCGCTGCCGGTGCCCGTGCCGCTGGGCAAGGGCGTCCCGGGAGAGGGCTTCGACCTGCCCTGGTCGGTGTACGGCTGGCTCGACGGCGCCAACGCCTTCGACGAGCCGGTCGCCGATCTCGCCCACGCCGCCGTGGAGTTGGGCCGCTTCGGCGTCGCCCTGCGGAGCGTGGACGCCACCGGCGGCCCGCGGTCCTTCCGGGGCGGCCACGTCACCGAGTGGACGGGCGACCACATCGGCACCGCCGTCCGCGACCTCGGCGCCGACGGTACGGTCGACGGCGCCGCCGCGGCCGAGGCGTGGGAGTCGGTGCTGCGCCTGCCGCAGTGGGAGGGCGACCCGGTCTGGATCCACGGCGACCTGCTGCCCGGAAACCTGCTGACCCGGGACGGCCGGCTCAGCGCCGTCATCGACTTCGGCGCCGTCGGCACCGGCGACCCGGCCTGCGACATGATGGCCGCCTGGACGCTCCTCACCGCGGAGACCCGTCCGCTGTTCCGCGAGGCCGCCCGGGTCGACGACGCGACCTGGGCCCGCGGCCGCGGCTGGGCCCTGGGCTGGGGCCTGGTGACGGAGCACTACTACCGGGGCGTCAACCCTGTCCTCGCCGCCGTGGCCCACCGCTCGTGGACCGAGGCGCTTCCCGAGTTCGCCTCCGGCGGGTGAGGTTCGCGCACATGTGGTCGCGCACGTGAGGTTCGCGCACGGGGCTGTTCATCGCGGCCCCCAGGCCCCACCATGCCCCTGACTACTCGTGCGTAACACCTGTTAGGGGGAAGCGTGTTGGGGATTCACGTCAGGATCGTCGCGCTGTTCGCCGTCGTCGCCTCGCTGCTCCTCCCGGCCGCGGGCGCCCAGGCCCGGGAGGCCGCGGCCGCCCGCACCCCCGTCGTCCTCGTCCACGGGTACAACGCGGGCCCCGGCGTCTGGGGCGGCCTGCGCGAGGACCTCAGGGCCGACGGGTACACCGACGCCGAGCTGTTCTCCTTCGGTTACGACACCCACCGGTCCGTGAACGAGGTCATCGCCGGTGAACTCGCCGCGTACGTCGAGGACGTCAAGCGGCGGACCGGCGCGAGCCGGGTGGACCTCGTCTCCCACTCCTTCGGCAGCCTCGTCACCCGCTGGTACGTGAAGTTCGACGGCGCCGGACGGTCGTCCGTCGGCCACTGGGTCTCGCTCGCCGGCCCCAACCACGGCACGAGCACCGCCTGGGCCTGCGCGCTGTGGGACCAGGCCTGCCGCGACATGACCCCGGGCTCCTACGTCCAGAAGAGGCTCGCCGAGGGCGACGAGACCCCCGGCGACGTGCGCTACGCCACGTGGTGGTCGAACTGCGACGAGGTCGTCAACCCCGACAACAGCGTGCCCCTGACCGGGGCGGCCAACAACGCCGCCGGCTGCCTCGACCACAACGCCCTGCTCGGCGACGACGGTGTGTCCCAGGGGGTCAGGGCGTTCCTGAGGTCCTGAACCCCCGCGCCCCGAACTACGCGTCCAACTGCTTCGGCAGCGGCGAGGAGTGGACGACCGTCAGTCCCGACACCGCACGCGTCAGCGCCACGTACAGCCGCCGCAGGCCCGTCCGCTCGTCCGGCTCGCCGTCCACGACGGCGGCCGGGTCGTCCAGGACCACGTAGTCGTACTCCAGGCCCTTGGCGAGCGAGGCCGGGACGAGGGTCAGCCGGGACTCGGCCGTCGTCTCCTCGCCGGGCCGGAGGTAGGCGTGACCCGCGGCGGCCAGCGCCTCGGCGAGCGGTGCGATCCGGGCGTCGGCGGCGATCAGACCGATCGAGCCCTCGTGCTCCAGGGCCTCCACGCAGGCCTCCACCACCCCCGCGTCCAGCTCCGCGGGCTCGCGGTGGCGGATCGCCAGCGAGCCCGGGTTCTCACGGACCGACTCGACGGCCGCCAGACCCGGGGACATGTGCGGCAGCAGCCGGGAGGCGTACGCGATGACCTCCCGCGGCACGCGGAAACCGGCGGTCAGCTCCTCCACGACGGCCTGCGGCTTGCCCAGGTGCGTCAGCGCCTGCGCCCAGCTCCGGGTCGCCCACGGCGTGGTGCCCTGGGCCAGGTCGCCCAGGATCGTCGCCGAACCGGTCGTGCAGCGGCGGCCGACGGCGCGGTACTGCATCGGGGACAGGTCCTGCGCCTCGTCGAGGACGACGTGGCCGAGCGAGTGGGTACGCTCCACCAGGTCCTTCGCCTCGTCGATCAGGACGGCGTCCGCCGCCGACCACTTCGCCGACTTCACCGACCGGGCGGGCTTCGTCCACAGCAGCAGCTTCTGCTCGTCCTCGGTCAGGACACCGGCCGCGTGCTCGGCGAGGAACTCGGCGTCGCCCAGCAGCCGCAGCACCAGCTTCGCCGGGTCGACCGGCGGCCACAGCTCCTTCACGGCCGCCTTCACCGCCGTGTTGCGGGCCACCGCGTCCTGCACCCGGTCGTCGGGGGCCTCGCCCGCCTGCTCCATGCGCACCAGGACGGCGTGCGCGATGCGCTGCGGGAGCGCGTCACGGGCGGCGCCGTAACGGATGTCGCGGTCCAGCAACTCGCGGACCATCGCCTCCAGTTCGTACGCGGGGACGCGCCAGCGGCGCGAGCCGCGCACGACCATCAGTGGCTCCGTCGGCAGCGTGACATGGGAGCGGAGCGCCCGCCGCAGCACCTCCGCCATCCTCGCGTCGCCCTTGACGACAGCCGTCGCCGCCTCGTCCGTGCCGCGCACCTCGACGTGTCCGACGAGGTCGTCGACGGTGGCCTGCTGGACCTCCAGCTCGCCGAGGGCGGGGAGGACCTGCTCGATGTAGTGGAGGAAGGACCGGTTCGGCCCGATGACGAGGGTGCCGGTGCGGGCGAGCCGCTCCCGGTGCGCGTAGAGCAGGTAGGCGACCCGGTGCAGGCCCACGGCCGTCTTTCCGGTGCCCGGGCCGCCCTGGACGCAGACGGAGCCGGCGAGGCCGGAACGGACGATCTCGTCCTGCTCGGGCTGGATGGTGGCGACGATGTCACGCATCGGACCGACGCGCGGACGCTCGATCTCGGCCTGGAGCAGCCGGCTCGTCCGTTCCTGCTCGGCGGGGTCGGAGAGGTGCTCGTCCTCGTACGCGGTGAGTTCGCCGCCCGTGTAGCCGAACCGGCGCCGCAGCCCGACGTCCTGCGGGTCCTTCTTCGACGCCCGGTAGAACGGCTGGGAGACCGGCGCGCGCCAGTCGATCACCATGGGGTCGCCGCCGGCGTCGTGGACGTGCCGCCGGCCGATGTAGAACCGCTGGCCCTCCTGGGTGGTGTGCAGGTAGTCGAGGCGGCCGAAGAAGAGCGGCGTGTGGGAGAGGTCGGCGAGGGCCTTGATGCGCTCCTCGATCTGGCGGCCGAGGACGACGGAGTTGACCCAGTTGGCGGTGACGTCCTTGATGTCGAGCGCCTCGACGTCCTCGCGCATCGCCCGTAGCGCGGCGCGTGAGTCGGCGAGATGGGCGCGTTCGCGCGCGAGCGGATCGGCGGACGTGGACATGCGGAAGCCTCCGGGCCGGGGGGTGCGGGACACGACAGGGCGGCCGCCGGTTTCCGACCCGGCGACAACGAGTGGGGCTGCCCGAAGGGCATCGGTTGAGGGTGGCGGTGGGAGACGGGCGGGCGCTCCCACGGGGGGAGGCGGGGAAGTCGGAGATTGTAGCTTCGGGGGTGCGGGAGGGGCGAACGGTTTTCGTGGGCGGACGGCCCGTAGGGGGAGGGGTCCCCCCTGAGGGGGACGAGAGTTCCACCCCCAGCGTGATGTGTTCGGTATGTCCGGATTCCATGATGGAGGCATGACCACAGCGACCTTCACCCCGGACCGCACGATCCCCCGCTCCCGCCGCCTCGCCCTCGCGCTCCGCGCGATACGCGCCTACGGAACCGCCGCCGTGGACGTCGTGGTGCTCGGCCGGTACGCCGAGGAGGCAGGGGTCAGGAACCCACGACCCAGGTACGTGGGAGGCCCGGACTGAGTACGAGCGCCCATGCCCGGCCCGTCCGCCGCTGATGTGATGGGGGTATGGACACGACCACGGCACCCGCGACCACCGAATCCGCCTCCGCGCTGCGCCTGCTCGCGCTCGGCGGCTTCCTGGTGCTCTTCCTCTCGCTCGTCCTCACCGGGGCCGCCGTCCTGGAGGACGCCATCGGCGACGACGGCAAGGCCGGCGTCGCGGCCGGCGCGGCCTTCTGGGCGCTGGGCCTCGGCACGCTGGCCGGCCTCGTCGCCGCCGTACCGCCTCGCTCGGCCCTGGCCCACGACGCGCGCAAGTGGTCGGTCGCCCTCCAGTACGGGCTGGCGGTGATCGCCCCGGTGCTCGCGCTGATGGACTGACGGAACCCGGCGCCCGGCCGACGCAAGCCGGCCTGCTCCCCGCCGACGCCGGCCGACCGGCCCCGGCCGACGTTCCCGCAGACCGGACCCGGAGCCCCGCGTCAGCCGCCCCGCGTCAGTCGGCCGGTGCCAGCCGGCTCGTGGCTAGCCGGCCTGTTCGCCCTCGCCCGCCATCAGCTCGTCCGCGTCCACGATCCGGTACGCGTACCCCTGCTCCGCCAGGAACCGCTGTCGGTGCGCCGCGAAGTCCTGGTCGATCGTGTCCCGCGCGACGACCGAGTAGAAGTGCGCCTGGTGCCCGTCGGCCTTCGGCCGCAGCACCCGGCCCAGGCGCTGAGCCTCCTCCTGGCGCGAGCCGAACGTGCCCGACACCTGGATCGCGACCGTCGCCTCCGGCAGGTCGATGGAGAAGTTCGCCACCTTCGAGACGACGAGCACGCTGATCTCGCCCTGACGGAACGCCTCGAAGAGCTTCTCGCGCTGCGCGTTCGGCGTCTCGCCCTTGATGACCGGCGCGTCCAGATGCTCGCCGAGCTCGTCCAGCTGGTCGATGTACTGGCCGATGACGAGGATCTGCTGCCCGGCGAACTTCCGCACCAGCGCCTCGGTCACCTTCCGCTTCGTCGCCGTCGTGGCGCAGAAGCGGTACTTCTCCTCCGTCTCGGCGGTCGCGTACGCGAGCCGCTCCGACTCCGTCAGGTTGACCCGGACCTCGACGCAGTCGGCCGGCGCGATGTACCCCTGCGCCTCGATCTCCTTCCACGGCGCGTCGAAACGCTTCGGCCCGATCAGCGAGAAGACGTCCGACTCCCGCCCGTCCTCACGGACCAGCGTCGCCGTGAGACCGAGCCGGCGCCGGGCCTGGAGGTCGGCGGTGAACTTGAAGACCGGCGCGGGCAGCAGGTGCACCTCGTCGTAGACGATCAGGCCCCAGTCGCGGGAGTCGAAGAGCTCCAGGTGGGGATAGATCCCCTTCCGCTTCGTCGTGAGCACCTGGTACGTCGCGATCGTGACCGGCCGGATCTCCTTCTTCGTACCGGAGTACTCGCCGATCTCGTCCTCGGTGAGCGAGGTCCGCTTCACCAGCTCGTGCTTCCACTGCCGGGCCGAGACCGTGTTGGTGACGAGGATCAGCGTCGTGGCCTTCGCCTGGGCCATCGCCCCCGCGCCGACCAGCGTCTTTCCGGCACCGCAGGGCAGCACGACGACACCGGAGCCGCCGTGCCAGAAGCCCTCGACGGCCTGCTTCTGGTACGGGCGCAGGGCCCAGCCGTCCTCGGCGAGATCGATCGTGTGCGCCTCGCCGTCGACGTAACCGGCGAGGTCCTCGGCCGGCCAGCCCAGCTTCAGGAGCGTCTGCTTGATCTGCCCGCGCTCGGAGGGGTGCACGGCGACGGTGTCCGGGTCGATCCGGGCGCCGACCAGCGGCTGCACCTTCTTCGAGCGGAGGATCTCCTCCAGGACCGGCCGGTCGGTGCTGGTCAGGACGAGCCCGTGGGTCGGGTGCTTGGAGAGCGTGAGCCGGCCGTAGCGGGCCATGGTCTCGGCGACGTCCACGAGGAGCGCGTGCGGCACGGGGTAGCGGGAGAACTCGACGAGCGCGTCGACGACCTGCTCGGCGTCGTGTCCGGCCGCGCGGGCGTTCCACAGGCCGAGCGGCGTCACCCGGTACGTGTGGATGTGCTCGGGCGCGCGCTCCAGCTCGGCGAAGGGCGCGATGGCGCGCCGGCAGGCGTCGGCCAGCTCGTGGTCGACCTCCAGGAGCAGCGTCTTGTCGCTCTGGACGATGAGTGGTCCGTTCACGTACGTACATCCCTTCGCACGGGCCAAACATCCAGTGTGCCTGACCCGCCGTGCGAAGGGGGCTGTCAGGCCTGGTCGTCCGCGAGCTCCGCGACACCCGTGATGCGGTGCAGCGGGTACGTGCGGACCTCGTCCGCCGTGTGGTCGTAGCCCGTCACGAAGCCGCCCTCCACGCGCACCGGTGCGATGACCCGCTGGCTGGCGGCGCCCTCCGCGTTCACGTAGCCGATCCAGACGGCGGAGCCGGTCATCGCGGCGGCCTGGACCGTGGCCAGGGTCTCGGCGGGCGAGGTGCGGGGCAG
Organism: Streptomyces sp. Je 1-79; assembly: GCF_025195125.1. GTDB lineage: Bacteria > Actinomycetota > Actinomycetes > Streptomycetales > Streptomycetaceae > Streptomyces. The sequence goes on along the minus strand of NZ_JAMGSL010000015.1, from coordinate 42,644 downwards.
CTCGCCGCCGGCGCGTGCCGGGGCCTCGGGGCGTTCCTTGCGGACGGCCGTCGCGGCCTGGTCCCCGGCCCGGATCGCGCGGACCGCCGCGCCGAGCAGGGTCGTGTCCGGGGCGGGCGGGCCGTCGGGGACGGGCGCGGGCGCGGTGCGGGCGCCGGTGCGGTAGGCGTCGGCGCGGGTGATCAGGACGTCGCCCGCCGCAGACTCGGCGGCCGGGGCGTAGCCCATCGACCGGAGCCCGTCGAGCAGCGCGGCCGGGTCGGTCTGGGCGGCGAGCACGGTCGGTGCGAGACGGCGCAGCCGCAGTGACGCGGACCGCTTGTCGGCCAGGATCTCGCCGAGGAGCGCGTCGTCGTCGCAGCGTACGTACGCGGAGGCGGCGCCGATCCGGAGATGGCCGTGCCTGCGTGACACGTCGTCGATGAGGTACGAGAGGGGTTGCGGGACCGGCGTACGGGAGTGGGCCTTCAGGAAGTCGTGCAGGTCGGACGCGGTGCGTCCGGCGTCGAGCGCGCGGCGCACCGAGCCGGGCGTGAAGCGGTAGACGGTCGCCCCGCCCTTCGACTCCACGTCGGCCAGCACGGAGAGCATGTCGGCGAGCGGGCGCCGGAGCGGTCCCGGCGCGACGGCGGTGAGGTCGGCCTGGAGGAGCACGTGGTCGACGGCCTCGGGGAGCAGCGGGGCGAGCAGGGTCGCGGCCCGGGAGGCGGCGACGGACAGCTCGACGCCGTGCTCGGCCACCGGCTCGGCGGCCGCCTCGGCGAGGGGCAGGTTCAGCAGCGCCCGTGCGGGGGAGGCGAGGGCGCCGCGCCCGGTGATCCCGAGGAGCTCGGCCTCGGAGAGGGTCCACAGGGCGATCCGGGAGCGGAGGTCGGTGGGACCGTGGCCCATGCCGAGACCGCCGCCACCGCCACCACCGGAACCGTACGCCGCGCCCGCACCTGTGCCGTGCGCCGCACCTGTGCCGTGCGCCGCACCAGAGCCGTGCGCCGAACCAGCGCCGTACGTCCCGCCTGTGCCGTGTCCCGTGCCCGTGCCGTACGTCGTGCCGGAGCCGTACGCCCCACCCGCGGCCCCGCTCGGGCCCCGGCCGCCCGGGGCCGTGCCGGTGCCGGAGTCCGGCGCGCCCGCGCCGCCCGCCGTCGCGCCCCGCAGCGGTCTCTCCCAGCGGAGCCTGGCCAGCAGCGCCTCCGGGTCGGCCGCCGCCCCGGGCGGCAGCGTCGCCTGGAGGGTGAGGATCCTGCGCCGTACCTCCGGTGCCGCGCCCCGGTCGAGGTCCGGGCCCAGCGCGGAGAGCGCGCGGCCCTTCGCGTCCTGGCCGCCGACCAGTCCCGAGGTCCGCGTCCCCACCAGCCAGCTGGTGACCAGCCGGGCCCAGCGCTCGGCGGGCGGCAGATCGAGCCAGTCGTCGTACGCGGGCGTCGGCGCGTACCGCTCGTCCGCCTCGCCGTCCGAGGCGAGGAGACCCGCCCCGTAACAGAGCTCGAGCCAGAACGCCGCGACCTGCTCCGAGACGTCCAGCGCGGTGGCGGTCCGCTTGAGGTCCCGTACGGACATCCCGCCCGCGCGCAGGACGGCGGGGCCGCCCGTGTCCCAGCTCTTCAGCAGCTCCTCGACCGTCGAGAGCGCCGTGTGCGCCTGCCCGGCCGCCGCGTTGTCCACAACCTGGGGACGGTATTCGCGCAGCACGGCCAGGACGGGCGCGTGCGGCTCGGGGGAGCGGTGCGCCCGGCCGCCGCGCAGGTGCAGCGCCGCCTCGCGGGGCAGGACGACCGTGCGCGGCGAGGCGGGCAGCAGCAGGCCGCGGTCGCGCAGCCACTGGACGGGTGGCGCCGGGTTCGCCGTGATCTCCCCGTACGGCGGCCCCCAGACCAGCCGGTCGAGCACGGCCAGCGCCTCCGACGGCGCCGTGTCGAGCAGCGAGCCCATCCGGTCCCGGTCGGTGAAGAGCTCCGTCAGCGCCGCCACCGCCGAGACCGGGTCGTGCGTCGCGGGCAGCCCGGCGGTCGCGATGATCTCCTGGATCCGGCCGGGCGACATCCCCGCCGTCGCCTCGGAGACGGCCGGCCCGAGACCGGTCGGTGACGGGTGCTGCGGGGAGGGGGACAGCAGCTCCCGCGCGGTCCGTACGAGCCGCAGCCGGTCGTCCTCGCCCCAGACCAGGGCCTGGTCGCGCAGCACCTCCACGGCGCGGGGCAGCGCCGCCTCGATGTCCGGGTCGCCGTCGTCGCCCGTGAGCAGCCCGAGGAGCACGGGATACGGAGCGGGATCCGGGGCCACCGCCAGCGCCTCGGCGGTCTGCAGCGTGAACCGGTCGAGCCGTTCCAGCGCGCGGACGACGGAGCCGCGGGTGCCGGCCCGGGTGGCGAGCTGGGTCAGGTCGTTCGGTACGGGGGAGAGCAGGTCGGGGCGCGCGCGCAGCAGCGCGGCGAGCCCTCCGTCGCCCCGCGCGCGCAGCGCCTCCGCGAGCGTGCGCGGCGCGGCGGCGGCGTCAGTTCCTCCGGGCACGTGCGCCTCCCGATCGAGCTCACCGATCCCCATCCGCCCCACGTTAGCCCCTGCGCGGGCGCTAACGTCGGGGCGTACCGGCCGTGGAGGGGACTGTGGGGATCGAGAGCGACCAGTTGGTCTTCGACTATCTGAGCCGGGTGGGCGATCTGGCGCAGCAGCGGCAGCTGCCGTCGGCCACGCGGATGCGGCTCGTGTCGTCGCTCCGGGGCGAGATCGACCGCAGGCGCGCCACGTACGGCGAGGAGAGTCCGACGGCGGTGCGCTCCCTCCTCGACGAGCTGGGAACGCCGGACGAGGTGGTGGACCGGGCGACGGGGACCACGCCGGTCGCGAGGGCTCGGGAGGGCGCGCAGGGACCGGACGGGCCGAAGGCGCCGGGCGTGGCGGACGGGCCGAAGACGTGGGGAGCGGCGGCCGGGCCGGACACGTCGGGAGTGGCGCGCGAGGCGGTGTCGGACGGGCCGGAGGCGTCGGGGCGGCGGGGCCTGTTCCGGAAGGGCGGGCGGTCCGCCGTGCCCGCTCCCCGCGCGGCACCGGCACCGGGACCGACGCCCCCGCACCTGGCGGGGACGGACGAGGTCGGGTCGGCCGACACGGATCCGGACTGGTGGCGGCTGGAAGAGGAGGAGGCGCCCCGGCCGGGGGACGACCTGGTGCCGGGGTTCAGGGGCGGGGTGGAGATCCCCGAGCTGCTGAAGCCGCCGCCGGAGGAGACGGAAGGGGAGGCGGAGGACGGGGAGGACGCCGGCGAGGAGTCCGGGTCCGTCCGGCGTCCGGCGTGGCGGCGCGTCCTGAGCCGGCGGCGCGCGGCCGGGACGGTGGCCTCCTCGCGTCGTTTCCGTCCGGGCGGACTGGGCCTCGTGCTCGCCGCGCTCCTCCTGCTCGGCGGCGCCGTCTTCGGCTCCCTCGTGGCCCTGGCCCTTGGCTGGCTCCTCGCCTACGCCTCGCGCCGCCTCTCCCGGGCGGAGGCGCAGGGGGCGGTCGTCGTACTCCCGCTCCTCGCGGCCACGGCGGGCGCGGTCTGGCTCTGGGGCCGGGTGGAGGGCCGCTGGGGCGAGCCGGTGGCGGTCGGCGGAGAAGGGATGGGGGCGGCGGTGTCGGAGACGTGGCCGTGGACGCTGAAGGGCGCGGCGATCGCCTCTGCCCTCTTCCTCCTGTGGCGCGCCCGCCGCCACAGCGACTGACCGCTCGGCCCCCGGTGCCGCCCCGCGGGACGACCGCCCCACCGTGGGGCCGGAGCCGCGGGACGACGGCTCCACCGGGAACGCCCCCCCGGTGCCGCCCCCGCGGGGCGACCGCCCCACCCGGGCCGGGGGAGTCCGTCGGGGCCAGGGCCCGATGCGAACGCCCGGGCACAATGTCCCCCATGACTCTTCCGCGACTCCCGCTGACCGTCGGCTTCGATCTCGACATGACGCTGATCGACTCCCGCCCGGGCATCAAGGCCACGTACGAGGCCTTCTCCGCCCAGGTCGGCGTCCTGATCGACGCCGACCTGGCGGTCTCGCGGCTCGGCCCGCCGCTGGAGCACGAGCTGGCGCAGTGGTTCCCGGAGGCCGAGATAGCCGAGCGGGTCGTCCAGTACCGCGCCCTCTACCCGACGTACGCGATCGAGCCGTCGCTCGCGCTCCCCGGCGCCAGGGATGCGATTCAAGCCGTTCGCGAGGCGGGCGGCCGGGCGATCGTCGTCACCGCGAAGAACGAGCCGCACGCCAAGCTGCACCTCTCCCACCTCGGCATCGACCCCGACGCCGTCATCGGCGGGCTGTGGGCCGAGGACAAGGCGGAGGCGCTGCGCGAGTACGGCGCGGGCGTGTACGTCGGCGATCACACCGGTGACGTGCGCGGCGCGGCGACGGCGGGCGCCCTGTCGGTGGCCGTGGCGACAGGCCCGTGCGACGAGGCCGAACTGCGCGCGGCGGGCGCGGACGTCGTCCTGCCGGACCTGACCGGCTTCCGTACCTGGTTGGAGGGCTACCAGGCCTACCGGCCCTGAGCCCCGGCCGCCCTCGCCTGCCGGCGCTGCGCCCCGATCGAACGCAGCACGCCGGCGCCCGCGACCAGGAATCCGACGCCCATCAGCATGCACACCGCGTACGCGATCGGCGGGAACGGATCGGTGCCGAGGAACAGCGGCGCGACCGTGACCAGTGTGGCCACCGCTCCGATGATGAAGACAATCGCACCGGCACGGACGAGACCGTCACCCGGAGCGCTGTCGTCCGAGGGGGCCGAAGGGGTTTCACTACGCATTCAGCCAGGGTAGTTCCCAGGCCGGAGGAACAAACCGGCGACGTCTTGTCACCGGCCCGAAGCCCATTAGCCTTGGTGCCTCGGGGACCGCTGACTGGTCTCCAGAGCCGGATTCCCGGCGCATTCCATCGAGTACGAGGACGAGGACAGACGTGCCTACCGGCAAGGTCAAATGGTTCAACAGCGAGAAGGGCTTCGGCTTTCTCTCCCGTGACGACGGCGGCGACGTCTTCGTCCACTCGTCGGTGCTCCCTGCCGGAGTCGACGCCCTCAAGCCGGGGCAGCGTGTGGAGTTCGGGGTGGTCGCCGGACAGCGCGGCGACCAGGCGCTCTCCGTGACGGTCCTCGACCCGACCCCGTCCGTCGCCGCGGCACAGCGCCGTAAGCCCGACGAACTGGCGTCCATCGTGCAGGACCTGACGACGCTCCTGGAGAACATCACCCCGATGCTGGAGCGGGGCCGCTACCCCGACAAGGCGCAGGGCGCCAAGATCGCGGGCCTGCTGAGGGCGGTCGCCGACCAGCTCGACGTCTGAGCCACGCCGGGGCCCGTACGAGCCCCTGAGGGCCCGTAGGACCCCTCCGGACCCGGCAGGGCCGCCGGGGTCACGGGAACGCCAGCGCGTCGGGGCCGAGGGGCGGCACCAGCCCCTCGGCCGCCGCGCGCGTGAGCAGCCCGCGCACGGCCGCGTAGCCGGCCTCCCCGAGGTCGGCCGTGAACTCGTTGACGTAGAGACCGATGTGCTGATCGGCCACCTTGGGGTCCATCTCCTGCGCGTGTTCGCGTACGTAAGGGCGGGACGCGGACGGGTCGTCCCAGGCCATCCGTACCGACGCACGGGCCGCTTCGGCGAGCCGCAGCAGCGCGTCCGGGCCGAGCGAGCGGCGGGCGACGATCGCGCCGAGCGGGATCGGGAGGCCGGTGGTGTCCTCCCAATGGGCGCCCATGTCGGCGAGGGCGTGCAGACCGTAGTTCTGGTAGGTGAACCGGGCCTCGTGGATGACGAGCCCCGCGTCGACCTTCCCGTCGCGCACCGCGGGCATGATCTCGTGGAACGGCATGACGACGACGTTCCCCACGCCTCCCGGGACGAGGTCCGCCGCCCAGAGGCGGAAGAGGAGGTACGCGGTCGAGCGCTCGCTCGGCACCGCGACCGTCTTCCCTGCCAGGTCCACGCCCGGTTCCCGCGTCAGCACCAGGGGTCCGCAGCCGCGCCCCAGCGCGCCGCCGCAGGGCAGCAGGGCGTACTCGTCGAGGATCCAGGGCAGCACGGCGTACGAGACCTTGAGGACGTCGTACGCGGAGTCCCCGCTCTCGGCCCAGCCGTTGGTGAGGTCGATGTCGGCGAACGTCACGTCGAGGCGCGGGGCACCCGGGACGCGGCCGTGGGCCCAGGCGTCGAAGACGAAGGTGTCGTTCGGGCAGGGCGAGTAGGCGATCTTGAGCTTGGGCGTCATGGGGCGGGCTCCACGAAGACGGTGGTGCTGAGCAGCTGGAACGTGTGCCGCAGCGCGTCCAGGGCCTCGCCGATGCGCCAGGCGGCGCGGTCGCGGGGCCCGACGGCGTTGGAGACGGCGCGGATCTCGATCACGGGCACGCCGTGGGCGGCGGCGGCCTCGGCCACGCCGAACCCCTCCATCGCCTCGGCGACGGCGCCCGGGTGACGTACCGCCAGCTCGGCGGCGCGCCCGGCGGTGCCGGTGGCGGTGGAGACGGTGAGCACGGGGCCGACGGTGTGGGGCTGCCCGCCGTGCGTGAGGGCGTCGGAGACCCGCCGGGTCAGCGCGGGGCCCACGGGGTGCGTGGAGCGCCCGAAGCCGAGCTCCTCGACGGAGAGGTGGCCGTCGGGGGTCTGCGCCCCGAGGTCGGCGGCGACGATCGTGTCGGAGACGACGACGGAGCCGAGGGGCGCGGCGGGCTGGAACCCGCCGGCGATCCCGGCGGAGACCACGAGGTCGTACGGGACGGCCGCCCGGGCGAGCGCGGTGGCGGTCGCCGCGGCGACCGCGGCGGGCCCGACACCGCCGACGAGGACGTCCACGGCGTCCGCGTGGCGGCGCAGCAGGTAGCCGCCCGGGAGGGGGACGCCGCCCGGGCCCGGTCCGTCGAGGCGAAGGCCGCGGGCGACGGAGTCCGCCTCCGCCGTCACGGCCGTCACGATCAGGATCCGGAGGACCACCGGAGGATCAGGAGTCCTTCTTCAGCTCGAAGTGCCAGATGCCGGTCAGCTTCTTGCCGTCGTTCTCGACGATGGTGACCTGGGACTGGTCGGTCGCCTCGCCGGTCTGGGAGGAGAAGAAGGCGCTCGCCGGGATGGTCCGGTACGTCTTCTTGTACGGCTCCGGCTCGGCGTTCTGGCCACCGAGGAAGATGGTCCAGCCGTTCTCGGCGATCGACGGGTCGACGCCGAAGCGGATCTTGTCGTCCGCGGAGACCTTGATGGTCTTCTCGGCCTTCTTGTTGAGGCACTCCTGGATCTGCGACTCCTTGATGGCGTCGCCGTCGTTGTAGCAGGCGGCCTCGGAGTGCACCGAGTCGGTCCCGACCGTCAGGGTCGCGAGCGGAGTCGGCTTGTCGCAGGCGGAGAGTACGAGGAGCCCGGCGGAGACGGCCCCGAGGGCGACGGCGGCCCGGCGGCGCGAGCCGGTGAAGAACGCAACGGTCATGGCCCGAAGGCTATCGGGCGTGTCGAACTCCGCCACGCGGGGGTGCGGCGCGCCGCGTTTTCCCCCCGGTGTGGCGGCGCGGCGGCGGCCCGGGAGGCCGTCCGTGCCGGCGGGGGTGACGGCTCGCCTGGCAGCCGTGGGTACCCGGGGTGTCACTCCGGGCGTCACTCCGGGTGAGTCGACGGCAGCGGCTTGCGGGCGGCCACGAGGAGGCCCCGGACCGCGAGGAGGGCGCCCAGGCCCAGGAACCCGGCCGCCACCGACATGCCCACCGGGCCGCTCAGCGGCAGCGAGATGCCGATCGCGCCGCCCACCACCCACGCCATCTGCAGCAGCGTCTCCGAACGGGCGAACGCCGACGTGCGCACGACCTCCGGCACGTCCCGCTGGATCAGCGCGTCGAGCGAGAGCTTCGACAGCGCCTGGGTCAGGCCCGCCACCGCACCCAGCACGGCCACCATCACCCCGCCGAAGAACGCCGCCGCGAGGATCGCCACCCCGCACACCGTCGTGATCATCGTGGCGATGATCACCTCCGGCGCGTGGCCACGGTCCTTGAGGAGCGAGCCGATACCCGTCCCGCACGCGTTGCCCACCCCCGCCGCCACCGCCACCATCGCCAGCGACACCGCCGCGCTCTGCCCCGAGAGCGGATGCTCGCGCAGCAGGAACGCCAGGAAGAAGATCAGGAACCCGGAGAGCATCCGCTGCGCCGCGTTCGCCTGGAGCCCGTGCAGCACCGAGGGCCCCACCGTCCGCAGGCTCGGTTTCTTCTCGCCGTGGGTGAGCAGGTGCACCCGCCGCTCGCCCTTCGCCGAGTCGACCTTGTGCGGCATCCGGAACGCCCAGTACGCGCCCAGCAGGAACAGCGCACACGCCCCGTACAGCGGGTACTGCGGCCCGACCTGCTGGAGTCCCGCACCGATCGGCGCCGCGATCCCGGTCGCGAGGAGGCCCGCGAGAGTGACCCGGGAGTTCGCCTTGACCAGGGAGAAGCCGTGCGGCAGCAGCCGTGGCACGACCGCGCTGCGCACCACTCCGTACGCCTTCGAGGCCACGAGCACGCCGAGCGCCGCCGGATAGAGCTCCAGGCCTCCGGTCGCGACCGCGCCCGACATGGTGATCGCGAGGACCGCGCGGGTGAGCATCGCCCCGGCCATCGCCGCCCGCCGCCCGTGCGGGAGGCGGTCCAGAAGCGGGCCGATCACGGGGGCCAGCAGGGTGAACGGGAGCATGGTGATCGCCAGGTACAGGGCGACCCGGCCGCGTGCCTCGTCCGTCGGTACGGAGAAGAAGACCGTGGACGCGAGCGCGACCGTGATCATGACGTCGCCGGCCCCGTTCACGGCGTGCAGCTCGATCAGCTTCCCCAGGCCCGACTCGCCCGCGCCGTGCGCGTGCGTCGCCCTGCGGATGCCCTTGGCCGTGCCCGTCACCGGCCAGTGCAGGGCGCGCCCGACCGCCCGGCCCGCTCGGCTGAGCGGCCCGGCATGATCGTGGGATCGTGCGGACGACCGTGCGGCTGCCACTCCGTCATAGTGCCCCACGCCCCTGACTTGTGAACCGTGGCACGGCGGGTCGCGGGTCCACGATCCGGGCCACTTGGGGCGGGCAGGTGGGCGGCGGGCGGCGGAGGGGGTAGCGTGCGTAGCGCGCCACCGGCGGAAGATCTCGGCCGCGCGCCTCTTCGGCATCCCGCAGAATGGATGACGATAGGTGTGCCCGAGAGACGCGAGACAGGTCGGGCGCGGACGTCGATGCGGCCCTCTGGTCCGCTCCGCCCGCCGCCCGGGGCTTTCGCTCCCGCTCCTCGGCCGGCGCACCCGTGAGACGGCGTAGGAGAGAAGCGAGACCTGTGAGTGCTGCGACGACGCGAAGCCGTACCCCGCGTACCCCGCGTACCCCCGACCGCCTGTGCGCCGAGGCGGTAGACCTGGCGCGGACGGCCGCCGAGGAGGCCGCCGCCCCCGGCATCGTCGGGGCGCATGTGGAGGCCGTCGCCGACGGTGACCGGGTCGTCACGCACTTCTTCGAGAGCAAGGAGCCCGGCTACCGCGGCTGGCGCTGGGCCGTGACGGTCACCCGCGCCTCCCGGGCGAAGAACGTCACCCTCGACGAAACCGTCCTGCTGCCCGGCTCCGACGCGCTCCTGGCCCCCGAGTGGGTGCCGTGGAGCGAGCGGCTGCGGCCGGGCGACATGGGCCCTGGGGACCTGCTGCCGACGGAGCAGGACGACCTGAGGCTCGAACCGGGGTACACCGGCGAGGACGCGCCGCCGCCGAACTCCGCGGTCTCGGAGGAGATGGCGGACCACCTCGACGCCGAGGACGCGGAGATCGTCTCCCGTACGCCGTCCCGGGGCGCGATCGCCTCGGCCGCCGAGGAACTCGGCATGCGGCGTGCGCGGGTGCTGTCGCGGTACGGCCTCCACGTGGCGGCGGACCGCTGGGACGAGGCCTTCGGGGCGAAGACCCCGATGGCGCAGGCGGCGCCCGCCTCGTGCGAGTCCTGCGCCTTCCTGATGCCGCTGGCCGGCTCGCTGAAGCAGGCCTTCGGCGTCTGTGCGAACGAGTTCTCGCCGGCGGACGGGCGGGTCGTCTCGCTCGCGTACGGCTGCGGCGGGCACTCCGAGGCGGCGGTCATGCCGAAGCCTCCGCGGCCCGCGCCGCCCGTACTCGACTCGATGGGCGCGGACGCGTTCCCGCTGAGGCCGGCGAAGGACTCGGGCTCGACGACCGAACCGGACGGCACGTCGGAAGACCTGGGCCACTCGTAGCCGTAGCCCCGGCGGAAGACCTGGGTCACTCGTAGGAGCCGTCGCCCCGGCGGAAGACCTGGGCCCACTCGTAGCCATCACCCCGGCGGCGCGGTTGCCCGCGCCTGCCGGGGGTACCCGGGACCTCGGGTGACGGGCCCGGTGGCTGAGGGGGAGGGGCGGGGCACGGTACCTTCGGGCCCCGGCACAATCCCGCCCCGCAGAGTGGAGTCAGACGTGAGCGTCAGCGTCAGGACGTCGACCGACGGAGCCGACCCCTTCGGCACCGCCCGGCTGCGGAGAGGCGTACTCGATGCCTGGGGCGCCGGGCCCGCCCGGTTCCGGGAGGACGCCAACGCCGAGGAAGACCTCGCCCTCGGCGGCTACCGCGACCGGCTCGTCGTCGAACTCGCCCAGAACGCGGCCGACGCCGCCCACCGCGCCGGGGTGACGGGAAGGCTGCGGCTGACGCTGCACCCCGCCGGACCCGACGCGCCCGCCCTCCTCGCCGCCGCCAACACCGGCGCCCCGCTCGACGCGACCGGCGTCGAGTCGCTCTCCACCCTCCGCGCCTCCGCCAAGCGGGAGCACGACCGCGGAGCCGTCGGCCGCTTCGGCGTCGGCTTCGCCGCCGTCCTCGCCGTCTCCGACGAGCCCGCCGTCCTCGGCCGCCACGGCGGCGTCCGCTGGTCCCTCGCCGAGGCCCGCGAGCTCGCCGCCGACGCCGCCCGGCACAGCCCCGGCCTCGGGGACGAACTGCGCCGCCGCGACGGCCACGTGCCGCTCCTGCGCCTCCCGCTGCCCGCCGAGGGCACCGCCCCCGACGGCTACGACACCGTCGTCGTCCTCCCGCTCCGGGACTCCGCCGCCGTCAACCTCGCCGAGCGGCTCCTCGACGCCGTCGACGACGCCCTGCTGCTCACCCTCCCCGGCCTCGCCGAGATCGTCGTCGAGACGACGGAGGGCGTACGGGTCCTCACCCGCGCCGAGCACGAGGCGTACGTCCACATCGACGACTCCGCCACCGGCGAGACCCGCCGCTGGCGCACCGTCACCCACGGCGGCCCCCTCGACGCCGCCCTCCTCAAGGACCGCCCGGTCGAGGAGCGGCTGCGCCCGTTCTGGTCGGTGACCTGGGCCGTGCCCGTGGACGGCCAGGGCGCCCCGCAGTACCCCCGTACCGCCCCCGTCGTCCACGCCCCGACCCCCACCGACGAACCGCTCGGCCTGCCCGCCCTGCTGATCGCCTCCCTCCCGCTGGACACCGCCCGCCGCCACCCCGCGCCCGGGCCGCTCACCGACTTCGTGGTCGAGCGCGCGGCCGACGCGTACGCCGAACTCCTCACCGACTGGCAGCCGGTGACCGTCGCCTCGATCGACCTCGTGCCCGGGCCGCTCGGCAAGGGCGCCCTCGACGGGGCGCTGCGCGCGGCGATCCTCCAGCGGCTGCCGCGCGTCGCGTTCCTGGCGCCGGAGGTGCCGTCGGAGGAGGTGCCCGCGCTGCGGCCGGTGGAGGCCGAGGTCGTGGAGGGCGCGGGCCGCGAGACCGTCGCCGTCCTGGCGGAGGTCTTCCCGACCCTGCTGCCCGCCGGACTCGAACGGCGCGTGGAGCTGCGGACGCTCGGCGTCGGGCGCGTCCCGCTGACCGAGGCGATCGACCGGCTCGCCGGGGTGGACCGCTCGCCGTCGTGGTGGTGGCGGCTGTACGACTCCCTCGCGGGCGTGGACCCGGACCGGCTGACGGGCCTCCCGGTCCCGCTGGCCGCCGCGGCCGACGCCCCCGAGGACGCCAGGGTCCGCACCACCATCGGCCCCCGGCACGTGCTGCTGCCCCAGGACCGCACCCCCGCCGAACTGACCCGTCTCGGCCTCAAGGTCGCCCACCCGGACGCCGCCCACCCCCTCCTGGAGAAGCTGGGCGCCCTCCCGGCCACGCCCCGCGCCGTCCTGACGACCCCCCAGGTCAGGGCGGCGGTCGCCGGCTCCCTCGACGCGGGGGAGATCTGGGACGAGGACGCCGACGCCCTGGACGCGGACGAGCTCGCCGAGACGGTCCTCGCGCTCGTCCGGGACGCCGAGCTTCAGCCCGGCGACGAGCCGTGGCTCGGCGCCCTGGCCCTCCCGGACGAGGACGGGGAGCTCGCGCCCGCCGGTGAACTCGTCCTGCCCGGCAGCGCCTTCGCCGCCGTGATGCGCGAGGACGAACTCGCCCTCTGCGACCCCGAGCTGGCCGACCGCTGGGGCGAGCAGCCCCTCGCCGCCTGCGGCGTGCTCGCCACGTTCGCCCTCGTCCGGGCCACCGATCTCGTTCTCGACCCGGACGAGATGGAGCCCCGGGACGGGGACTTCGCCGAGCCGGACGACGCCGGCCTGCTCGACGCCGTCGACGTCTGGTGCGAGGACGTCCTCGACCGCCTCCCGGACGCGCCGGTGCCGCCGGTGGCGACCGAGATCGTCGCCGTACGGGACCTGGACCTGGTCGACGACGACGCCTGGCCGCAGGCGCTGGCCCTGCTCGCACGGCCGCCGCTGCGGGACGCGCTCACCCAGCCCGTACGGGTCCTGATGCCGGACGGCACGACCGAGACCGTACGGTCGTACACCGCCTGGTGGCTGCGCGACCACCCCGTCCTCGACGGCCGCCGCCCCGCGGGACTCCGGGCCGCCGGCACGGACCCGCTGCTCATCGGGGTGTACGACTCCGCCGACGCGACCGGCTTCGAGGACGAGCAGGTCCTGCGGGCCCTTGGGGTGCGGACCTCGGTCTCCGCGCTCCTCGACGAGCCGGGCGGCGCGGCCGAACTGCTCGGCCGGCTGGCCGACCCCGAGCGGGAGGTGACCGGCGCCCAACTGCACGCCCTGTACACGGCGCTGGCCGACCTGGACCCCGAGCAGGTCACCCTCCCCGACGACCTGCGCGCGGTCGTGGACGGCGAACTCGTGGTGGTCGACGCCTCCGAGGCCCTGGTCGCCGACGCCCCCGACCTCCTCCCGCTCGCGGGCGGCCTCCCGCTGCTGCCGGTGGCCCCGGCGCGGGCGGCGGACCTGGCGGAGCTGTTCCAGGTGCGGCGGCTGAGCGAGTCCGTCGAGGCGGAGGTCACGACGGTGGGCGAGGAGCACGACGTCCCGCCCTCGGTCCACGCCCTCCTCGGCCCGGCGACCCCGGACTCGTACGTCGAGCACGAGGAACTCCGTGCGGCGGGCGTCGAGCTGGACTGGCGCCAGACCCCCGACGGCACGATCCACGCCGCCACCCTGGAGGGCGTGGCAGCCGGCCTCGCCTGGGCGGCGGGCCAGTGGCCCCGCCGCTTCGAGGTGGCGGCCCTCCTGGAGGACCCCTCCCGCACGTCGGAACTGGCCCGGGACAGGTGGTTCGACTAGTCGCCCCGGGCGCCCGCCCACGGGGCCACCTGGCCCTGTGGGCGGACGCCCGACGGGGGACGTGGGCGGGGTCGGGCGGTGCGTCCGTGGAGATGGCGGCCGGGTCGGCCTAGGTTCCCGGTCCATGACGCAGCAGAAGGCCGGCCTTCTGGGCGGCGCCTCCCCCGAAAAGGCCCCGGACCCGACCGGCTCCGAGCCGACCGGGACCCCTCGTGCGCCGGAGGACTCGACCGGCAGGGGCCGTGGTGCGGCGGCGCGCGCCCTCGGCCGGGTGGCCCGGCACACCGGCGCCTGGTCCGCCGGGAGGGTGCGGGCGGCGGTCGCGGCCGTCTGGGTCCTGACCCGGATCGGCATGGTGTACCTCCTCGTCCAGGACGACATCGGCGTCAGCAACGTCTCCGCCGAGGTCGCGTTCCTCTACCCCCGGTGGTCCCAGCAGCTGGCCGACGGCTCCTTCCCGGTCGGCGACGTCACCTGGCAGTACCCGCCGGGCGCCGGACCGCTGTTCCTGTTCCCTTCGCTGCTGCCCTTCCTCGGCTACTTCACGGCGTTCCTCGTCCTCACGCTCGCCGCCGACGCCGTGGTCGCGGTCGCGCTGGCCCGCCGCGGCCGCAGGCTCGCCGGGGCCTGGCTGTGGACCGCCGGGCTGCCCCTGCTCCTGAACCTGCCGCACGGCCGGTTCGACATCCAGGTGACCGCCCTCGCCGTCCTCGCTCTGCTCGCCGGCCGCCGCAGCCCGCGCCTCGGCGGGGCGCTCGCCGCGGCCGGCGCCCTGATCAAGGTGTGGCCGCTGCTCACCCTGATCGGGACGGAGCGCGGGCGGACCACCCGGCAGGCGTGGCGGTCCGCCGCCGTGGCCGCCGGGGCGCTGCTCACCGTCCTCGCCGTCGGCTTCCGGCACAGCTTCGACTTCCTCCAGCAACAGGGCGCCCGGGGCGTCCAGATCGAGTCGCTGGGCGGCACCGTGCTGTCGCTGATGCGGGCGTCGGGGATGCCGATCTGGGTCGAATCCCGCTACGGCGCCCTGGAGTTCGGCGGCGCGCACGTGGCGACCGTGGCGCAGCTGTCGCTGATGCTGACGGCCGCCGCCTTCGGCTGGCTGATGCTCTGGCGGGGCCGGGCCTCGCGGTGGACCGAGGCGACGCCCTTCGACGCCGCGCTCACCGCGGTCCTGCTGTTCACCGTCACCAGCCGGGTGATCAGCCCGCAGTACATGGTCTGGCTGCTGGGTCTCGCGGCGGTCTGCCTCACCTCACGCCTCACCACCCAGCGTCCCGTGGCCTGGATCCTGCTCGCCGCGACCGCCGTGACGGCGCTGGCCTACCCGACCCACTACCTGGAGGTCATGCAGGGCTCGGCGCTCGGCAACACGCTGATGGTCCTCCGCAACGGCCTGCTGCTCACGGCGACCCTGCTCTCCTGCCACCGCCTGTGGACGGCGACGGCCCGGGCCCCCGGATAGGGAGGCGCGGGCCGGACAGCCGGATGCCCCGGCCGCGGGAGGTCCCGCGGCCGGGGCATCCGGTCGCAAGCGCGTCAGCGCACGTCGATCGTGTCCGGCGCCAGGGCCGGCTTGGTCGTCGTCAGGATCAGGCTGGGGCCCGCGTTCCAGCGGTACTCGCCGTCGTAGGTCGCCTTGAGCGTGACCGCCGCCTTGCCGGTGGAGTCCGTCACGGCTGAGCCGACGAGGACATGGTCGGCGGTGCCGGCCCTGCGGAACTCCAGGTTCACCCGCCGACCGGGAAGGCCGAGCTGACCGCCGGTCAGCCAGTCGGAGCCCGTGAAGCGGCCGGTGACGGTGAGCGTGGCGCCCTTGGTGACCGGCTCCGGGGTGGCGTCGGTGGTCAGTCGGGTCGTGCGCACGATCCGCACGGTACGGGCGGTGTGCCGGTCGGCGTAGCTCGTGCCGTCCTGCGACTCGGCCCAGACGGCGACCTTCCACTCACCGGCGAGGGCGTTGTCGGCGAGGTCGCGCGGGGCGATGCTCACGTCTCCCGTGCAGGAGGCGGTCGTGCCGTTCGCCGGGGTGCACGCCGTCCACAGGAGCGGGATCACGGCGTCGGGGCGCTCGTACGACCCCTTGTACAGCGTCATTCCGCCCCGGGCGATCCCGGCGGGCGAGGAGGCGTTGAACGAGGCCTGGGAGGAGACCGGGTACTGCCCCAACGCCCCGTCGACGACGATCGGGTTGTTGCCGTTGACCGTCACGCCGCTGATCTTGACGTCACCCGCCGACTCGTCGGGGAGGCTGACCGACCCGGGGCCGCCGAAGGCGCGGATCAGGGTCGTCCGGACCGTGGCACCGGAGTCGTCCGTGCCGGTGGCGCGCAGGGAGAGGAAGCGGTCGTCCGCGCCGACGGTGATGTCGCCCTCGGCGGAGGCGGGCCGCCAGGTCGCCCCGTCATCGGTGGAGTACTCGAGCCCCGTCAGGGACTCCGTCGCCGTCTCCGAGCGGGAGGTGACCGTGGTGGCGACCCGGACCGTACCGGCCGGGGCCGTGTTGCGGCTGTCGAGCCCGGGCACGTCGAAGCTCACGTCGAGCAGGGGCAGGAAGTTGTCCTGCCGGGGCACGGACGAGTAGCCGCTGGAGGTGAACGTCCACTCGCGGACGAGCCTGGTCGACAGGCGCGCGTTCGGGCCGCGCCGGATGGTGGTGTGGGTGAACTCGTACGGGGCGGCGGCCTGCGGAACGGTGGCGCCGTACGTCTTGAAGCCGTCCTCGTACGCGCTGTCGACCAGGGTCGCTCCCCGGGACGTCAGCCGGTACTTCTGGAGCGCACCGTAGTCGGCGCCCCGGTTGCCGTGCGCGTCGCTGTAGGAGTAGGGCTCGTACAGGCCGATCCGTGTACTGGTCCGGTCGGACAGGCCCCCGGTGCCGGGCTGGAGCGGGCCCTGACCGATCGTCTCGCCGGCGGAGGTGCCGGCCGGCAGGCTCCGGTCACGGAGGTCCACGTGGTTGTCGCCGTCGAGGTACCAGCGGCCGAACGTCACGTTCGGGGTGACGTACTCCGTGAGGGTGCCGGGCGCGGTCACGGTGGAGGCGGCCTGCGCGGCGACGAACGGCTCGGTGTCGGCCGGCTTGCGCCAGGTGTCCAGCCGCCCGGTCTGCCGCCCGGCCTGGGAGCGGAAGGTCGTCACGGTCTTCGCGAGACCGGCGGTCTTCACCGTCACGACGGGGTTCGCCGGCACGGTGTTCTTGAACTGGTGGACCAGGTCGTAGCGGTACGGGCTGGGCCTCAGCTGGCTGGAACCGTACTTCGTCAGCACGTCGTGGAGCTGGACGGTGACGCCGCTCATGGTGAACGGGGTGACGAAGATCCTGTCTGCGCCGCCGCCGACCTGACCGACCGTGTTCCCGTTGGGCGTGGTCAGCCAGACGGCCGCGCCCGCCCGCCGCGCGCTCGTGTCGTCGGCGACGATGCCCATCGGCTTGGCGGCCGTCTCGTCGAAGACCACGTCGGCCGTGGTGCTGCCGACCGTGAACGACTTCGTGAGGAGGTACGACGGCCGCGTCTCGGCGTAGTAGTCGTACTGGATGGTGGCGAAGTACGTGCCCGCGGGGACGTCCGCCGTGCCCTTGGCCACGTACTGGTCGCTGTTGACGGGGTACCACGTCCACGTGGAGGTGTTCCACAGGTTGATGATGCCGCCCCGCCCGCGGTCCTCGGCGACGGAGAAGTTCACCCGCCGGTTCGCCGTCGCCCCGTAGGGCGTCATCCCCGAACCGGCTTCGTCCGTCCGTACGGTCGTGGCCGGCAGGGGCCGCTTCTCGCCGATCGGCCGGACCGTCAGTTCGCCGTCGGCCTGCGCGAAGGCGTACGTCCCGTTCGCCGGCTGCCCGTCGGCGCCCGCCACCCGGAAGCCCTTCGTGCCGGGGATGCGTTCCAGCCGCTCACCGGTGGACAGCTTCACCCCCGCGTCCCTGGCCGTGCCCTTCGTGGCACGCGCGGGGCCGCCCCCGTTCGCCGCCTGCTCGGCCGCCGAGACCTGGCTCGGCAGGAGCGTCGTACCGGTGGCGGCGAGGACGCCCGCCAGGGCGCCCATGACCGTTCTTCGCAGGATTCTGCGGCTGTTCGTCACGTGCATGTGTACGCGGATCCCCCCACGTCTCAGATGTCACAGCGATCGCTGTGGGCACAGAGTAATCCCGGTGATCAGGCGGGAAAACGCCGGTCCACCCACCGCCACGCCAGCTCCAGGAGCCCCGCCCCGGCCGCCGCGATCGCGACCGCCGTCCAGGGCATCGTCACGCCGACCAGCTTCAGGGCGAAGAAGTCCTGGAGCCACGGCACGACGAGGACGAGGAGGAACGCGCCGCCCATGGTCGCGACCAGGGCGATGCGCCACCACGTGTAGGGACGGGCGACGATCGCCAGGACCCACATGGAGACCAGGAAGAGGGTCAGCGTGGCGGCGCTCGTCTCCGCGTCCAGGGCGCCCGGGCCGCTGTAGTACGAGCGGGCGACGAGGTACGTCGCGAAGGTGGCCGCCGCCGCGACGACGCCGCCGGGGATCGCGTACCGCATCACGCGTTTCACGAAGTGCGGCTTCGCGCGCTCCTTGTTGGGTGCCAGCGCCAGGAAGAAGGCCGGGACGCCGATCGTGAGCGTCGACAACAGGGTCAGGTGCCGGGGCAGGAACGGGTACTCGACCTGGCTGCAGACCACCAGGATCGCGAGGAGGACGGAGTAGACCGTCTTCGTCAGGAAGAGGGTCGCCACCCGGGTGATGTTGCCGATGACCCGGCGGCCCTCCGCGACCACCGACGGCAGCGTCGCGAAGGAGTTGTTCAGCAGGACGATCTGGGCGACCGCCCGGGTGGCCTCGGAGCCCGAGCCCATGGAGACGCCGATGTCGGCGTCCTTGAGCGCCAGGACGTCGTTGACGCCGTCGCCGGTCATCGCGACCGTGTGGCCGTGGGACTGGAGCGCGCCGACCATGTCCCGCTTCTGCTGCGGGGTGACCCGCCCGAAGACGGCGTTCCGGTCGAGTTCGTCGGCCATCGCGGCACGGTCGGTCGGCAGGCGGCGGGCGTCGACGGTGTTCTCGGCGCCGGGCAGGCCCAGCTTGCCCGCCACCGCGCCGACGGACACCGCGTTGTCGCCGGAGATGACCTTGGCGGCGACGTTCTGGTCGGCGAAGTAGGCGAGGGTGTCGGCGGCGTCGGGCCGCAGCCGCTGTTCGAGGACGACGAGGGCGGCGGGGTGGGCGTCGTCGGCGACCTGGGGGGAGTCGAGTTCGCGGGTGGTGCGGGCGAGGAGCAGGACGCGCAGGCCCTGCTCGTTGAGGTGGTCGATCTCGGCGAGGGTGGGGTCGTCGGCCTTCAGGAGCACGTCGGGCGCGCCGAGCAGCCAGGAGGACGCGTCCCCGTCGCCCTCGCTGAAGGCGGCGCCGCTGTACTTGCGGGCGGAGGAGAAGGGCAGCGACTCGGTGCAGCGCCAGTCCTCGGAGTCGGGGTAGGCGTCGATGATGGCCTGGAGGGAGGCGTTGGGGCGTGGGTCGGACTCGCCGAGGGCGCCGAGAACCTTCCGTACGTACGTCTCGTCGCTGCCGTTCAGCGGGTGCAGTTTCGTGACGTCCATGCCGCCCTCGGTCAGCGTGCCCGTCTTGTCGAGGCAGACGACGTCGACCCGCGCCAGGCCCTCGATGGCCGGCAGCTCCTGCACGAGGCACTGCTTGCGGCCGAGGCGGATCACCCCGATCGCGAAGGCGACGGAGGTGAGGAGGACGAGTCCCTCGGGGATCATCGGGACGATGCCGCCGACGGTCCGGGCGATGGAGTCCTTGAAGTCGGTGTCCTTGACGACGAGCTGGCTGATGATGAGCCCGATCGCGGTCGGGACCATCATCCACGTCACGTACTTGAGGATCGTGGAGATGCCGGAGCGCAGTTCGGAGTGGACGAGGGTGAAGCGGGAGGCCTCCTCGGCGAGCTGGGCGGCGTACGCCTCGCGCCCGACCTTGGTGGCGGTGAACGCGCCGCCGCCCGCGACCACGAACGAGCCCGACATCATCCGGTCGCCGGGCTTCTTGACGACGGGGTCGGCCTCGCCGGTGAGCAGCGACTCGTCGATCTCCAGGCTGTCGGCCTCCGCGACCTCGCCGTCGACGACGACCTTGTCGCCGGGGCCGAGTTCGATCAGGTCTCCGAGGACGATCCCGGAGGTGGAGACCTCGCCGGCGGCCCCGTCGCGGCGGACGGTGGGTCTGGCCTCGCCGATGACGGCGAGCCCGTCGAGGGTCTTCTTGGCGCGCAGCTCCTGGATGATGCCGATGCCCGTGTTGGCGATGATCACGAAGCCGAAGAGGCTGTCCTGGATCGGCGCGACGAAGAGCATGATCACCCAGAGCACGCCGATGATGGCGTTGAAGCGGGTGAACACGTTGCCGCGGACGATGTCGACGGTGGAGCGGGAGCTGCGGACGGGTACGTCGTTGACCTCGCCGCGGGCGACGCGTTCGGCGACCTCCGCGGAGGTCAGTCCGCCGACACGGTGGACGACGGGAGGCTGGTCCGCCGCGTTCTCACTGCCGTCCGTGTCGATCTTCGCCCGCTGAGTCATGTTTCCGACGGTACGACCGGAAGCGGCCGTTCACCCGCCGAGAAGGACGAACATCAGACCGCGGTAGGAGCGAAATCGTCCCGCGGTACGACGGGGATGTCCGAAGGGACTACGGGGCGCGGGGCCGCGAGCCGTCGGGAGCGCCGGCGAGGAGCCGCGGGGCGCGGGGCCGCGAGGCGTCGGGAGCGCCCGTCAGGAGCTGTGGGGGGCGCCCTCGGCCGCCTTGTTCGCGGCGTCCCGCTTGATCGCCGCGTCGCGCTTCCGTACGTACCAGATGCCGATCAGGCCGAGACCGGCGCCCGCCAGGCACGTCCACACCCACCAGGTGAGGTCCCGGTCGGCGAACCAGCTGTAGAAGGGGACCTGGACGAGGAAGAGGACGAACCAGAGGATCGTGCCGCCGGTGATGGTGGCGACGACGGGCCCCTCAAGGGGCTCGGGTGCCTCGTGCCTGGGGGTCCACTTCGCCATGCGGTCAGTCTAGGCGGCCGGCCCGTCCGCCCTGGTCCCCGGTGTGTCTACGCGCGGAGATGGACGCCCCCTCGTTCATGTGTTCATACTGAAACGGTTTGCCTATGGCGGGTTTCCTTCGTATGAACCGCCAAAACCACCCCACGAGGAACCCCCATGAGCACCACGGCCACCGCCAAGGCCATGCCCCCGGCTCCGGAGGGCGGCACTCCGACGTCCGGCCTCGACCGCTTCTTCAAGATCTCCGAGCGCGGCTCCACCGTCGCCCGGGAGGTCCGCGGCGGTTTCGCCACCTTCTTCGCGATGGCCTACATCATCGTGCTGAACCCGATCATCCTCGGCAGCGCCAAGGACATGTACGGGCACCAGCTCGACGGCGGCCAGCTGGTCACCGCGACCGTGGTCACCGCCGCCTTCTCGACGCTCCTCATGGGTGTCATCGGCAACGTCCCGATCGCCCTCGCGGCCGGCCTCGGCGTCAACACGGTCGTCGCCCTCCAGCTCGCGCCCAGGATGTCCTGGCCCGACGCCATGGGCATGGTCGTCCTCGCCGGCCTCGTCGTGATGCTGCTCGTCGCGACCGGACTGCGCGAGCGCGTGATGAACGCGGTCCCGGTCGGGCTGCGCAAGGGCATCGCGATCGGCATCGGTCTCTTCATCATGCTCATCGGCCTCGTCGACTCGGGCTTCGTCTCCCGGATCCCCGACGCCGCGCACACCACCGTCCCGCTCCAGCTCGGCGGCGACGGCCACCTCACCGGCTGGCCGGTCCTGGTCTTCGTCCTCGGCACGCTGCTCACCCTCGCGCTGATCATCCGCAAGGTGCCGGGCGCCATCCTCATCTCCATCGTCGTGATGACGGTCGTGGCGATGGTGATCAACGCGGTCGCCACCGTCCCGTCCTGGGGTCTGACGACCCCGACCTGGCCGGGCAACCCGGTGGCCTCGCCCGACTTCGGGCTGGTCGGCGAGGTGAGCCTGTTCGGCGGGTTCGAGAAGGTCGGGATGCTGACCGGCGTCCTCTTCGTCTTCACCGTGCTGCTGTCCTGCTTCTTCGACGCGATGGGCACGATCCTCGGCGTCGGCGACGAGGCGAAGCTGATGGACAAGGACGGCAACTTCCCGGGCATCAACAAGGTCCTGCTGGTGGACGGCCTGGCCGTCGCCTCCGGCGGCGCGACCTCGTCCTCGGCCACCACCTGCTTCGTGGAGTCCACGGCGGGCGTCGGCGAGGGAGCCCGTACGGGCCTCGCCTCGGTGGTCACCGGCGGTCTGTTCTCGGTGGCGCTGTTCCTCACGCCGCTCGCCACGATGGTCCCGTCCCAGGCGGCGACGCCCGCGCTGCTCGCGGTCGGCTTCCTGATCCTGGCCGGTTCCGTCAAGGAGATCGACTGGAGCGACTTCACCATCGCGGTGCCGGCGTTCCTGGCGATGGTGATGATGCCGTTCACGTACTCGATCACGAACGGCATCGGCATCGGCTTCATCGCCTTCAGCGTGCTGCGGCTCGCGGCCGGCCGGGGCCGGGAGGTCCCGGCGGCGATGTACGTCGTGTCGGCGGTCTTCGTCTTCTACTACGCGATGCCGGCGCTCGGTCTCACGTAGCGGTGGTGGCGGTGGGAGCCGCGGGGGCGCCGGTGGTGTCCGCCGGCTTCTCCGGCCCGTAGAACTTCTCTGTCTCGTCGACGGCGCTCTTGAAGCGTTCGTCGAAGTCATCGCGGATGAGCGTCCGGACCACATAGTCCTGGACGCTCATTCCGCGTTTGGCGGCGTGTCCCTTGAGACGGTCGAGCAGCTCACCGTCGATGCGCAGGCTGAGCACGGTCGATCCCATGGCAGTCAGGGTCGCGGCACGGACGGTCCCGGTGCGTCACTTTCCGGATGCATCTCACTCGTTTGGGTGACAGATTCGAGCATGGGCATTCCGAGTGGTATTTAGCGCGGCTAATGAGTTATGCTAACGAACATGCCTGACCTGTCCCACGGCACCGCCGACGACGCCGCCGCCGTGAACGCGCTCCGCTCCGCCGTCATGCGACTGAGCCGACGCCTCAAGCACCAGCGCGTCGACGAGTCGCTGAGCCCGACCGAGATGTCGGTCCTCGGCACTCTGGCGCTCTGCGGCTCGGCCACCCCCGGTGAGCTGGCCCGCAAGGAGCACGTCCAGCCGCCGTCGATGACCCGCATCGTCGCGCTGCTCGAAGCCAAGGGACTGGTCCGGCTGGAGCCTCACCCCGACGACCGCAGGCAGAAGGTCGTCAGCCAGACCGAGCGGGCCGAGGCCATGCTCGAGGAGTCCCGCCGCAAGCGGAACGCCTGGCTGGCCTCCCTCGCCGAAGGTCTGGACGAGGACGACTGGGCCAAGCTGCGCGCGGCCGCCCCCGTCCTGGAGAAGCTCGCCCACCTGTAGGGGGTGTCTTGTGGATCACGCCGGGCTCGCGGCGTGATCCACAAGACACCCCCTCCACCCCTACGCCGAGGAGGCGACGCACTTTGAGTACGGGACCCGGAGCAGACTCCGCACCCGTCCACAAACCCGACACCCACACCCCCGGGGGCAAGAAGAACGGCGGAACGTTCTCCTCCCTCAGGATCCGGAACTACCGGCTGTTCTTCACCGGTGCCATCGTCTCCAACACCGGCACCTGGATGGCCCGTATCACCCAGGACTGGCTGGTCCTGAGCCTCACCGGATCCGCCGCCGCGGTCGGCGTCACCACGGCGCTCCAGTTCCTCCCGATGCTGCTCTTCGGCCTCTACGGCGGTGTCATAGCCGACCGCTGTCCGAAGCGACAGCTCCTCCTGATCAGCCAGGCAGCCCTCGGCCTCTGCGGACTCGCGCTCGCCGCCCTGACGCTCTCCGGCCACATCCAGGTCTGGCACGTCTACCTGGTCGCCTTCCTGCTCGGCATGGTCACCGTCGTCGACAACCCGACCCGGCAGTCCTTCGTCTCCGAGATGGTCGGCCCCGAGCAGCTGCGCAACGCCGTCTCCCTGAACTCCGCGAACTTCCAGTCCGCCCGGCTCGTCGGCCCCGCCGTCGCCGGTCTGCTCATCGCCACGATCGGCAGCGGCTGGGCGTTCCTGCTCAACGGCCTGTTCTTCCTCGCCCCGCTCGCCGGACTGCTGATGATGCGCCCCGCCGAGTTCCACAAGGTGGAGCGCGCACCGCGCGGCAAGGGCCAGCTGCGCGAGGGGCTGCGGTACGTCGCCGGGCGACCGGAGCTGATCTGGCCGATCGTCCTCGTGGGCTTCGTCGGCACCTTCGGCTTCAACTTCCCGATCTGGCTCACCGCCTTCTCCTCCGACATCTTCCACGTGGGCGCGGGGACGTACGGCTTCCTGAACACCCTCATGGCGGCCGGCTCGCTCGCCGGCGCGCTCCTCGCGGCGCGGCGCGGCTCCACGCGGCTGCGGATGCTGGTGGTCGCGGCGGTGGTCTTCGGCGTGCTGGAGATCGCGGCGGCGCTCTCACCGTCGTTCTGGCTCTTCGCGCTGCTGCTCGTCCCGATCGGCATGGTCGGCCTCACGGTCAACATCACCGCCAACTCGGCCGTCCAGCTCGCGACCGACCCGGCCATGCGGGGCCGGGTCATGAGCCTCTACATGATGGTCTTCGCGGGCGGTACGCCGATCGGCGCCCCGCTGCTCGGCTGGATCACGGACACGTACGGACCGCGGGTCGGCTTCGCGACGGGCGGCCTGGTCTCGCTCGTGGCGGCCGGCACGATCGGCCTGATCCTGGCGCGGGTCGGCGGCCTGAAGATGGCCTTCGGCTGGCACCACGGGCATCCGCGGGTGAGGTTCGTCGAGCGGGAGCGGCTGGCGACAGCCGCGTAGCCCTGGAGCGGGCGGCGGCGGACCATGAACCGCCGCCCGCGCCCCCGATCGGCGCCCCGGGCCGTGAGTCGCCCGCCCGCGTCCCGGAGCCGTGCCCCGGGAGCGGGCTCAGACCCGCACTTCCAGCACCTGGCCCGGCCAGTCGCCCACCGTGAAGGGCTCCGTCCTCGTGAAGCCCTGGCGCTCGTAGTACTCCACCAGGCGCCCCTCGCCGCCCGCGAAGCAGTCCACCCGCAGGAGCGACAGGCCCTGGCGACGGGTCTCCTCCACCGCGTGCGCGAGCAGCGCCGCGCCCACGCCCCGGCCGTGGAAGCGGCCGTCGGTCGCCAGGATGTGGACGTACACCTCCGGCTCGCCGGCCGGTGCGACGTACGGCGCCGGGTGCGGGGTCAGGGTCACCGTCCCGGCCGGTACGCCGTCGATCTCCGCGATCCACGGGGTGCCCTCGGCCACGATCTCCTCGACCCGGCTCACCGCCTTCGCGCGCGCCGACCACGGCTCGGTGCCCCACTGGTCGGTGATCCCCTTGGCGTTCAGCCAGACCACGGCGCTGTCGAGCATCGCGACTATGGCGGGAACGTCGTCCGCCCCGCCCTTCCTGATCGTGATCTCCATCCGGCACAGGCTAGCCACTGCCAGACTCTGCGCATGAGGCTTTTCGCTGCCGTACTGCCGCCCCGGGAGCAGCTGACCGAACTCGCCCGCGTCGTCGACCGCCTGGGCCACGTGCCCGGCGCCGAGCGGCTGCGCTGGACCTCCCGGCCCGGCTGGCACTTCACGCTCGCCTTCATGGGCGAGGTCGACGACGAGCTGCTCCCCGACCTCCGCGAGCGGCTCGCCCGCGCCGCCCACCGCACCCCGCCGTTCGGCCTGCGCCTGCACGGCGGCGGGCACTTCGGCCGGGCGGTGCTGTGGACGGGGGCGGCCGGGGACCTCGACGACATGCGCCTGCTCGCCGAGCGCGCCGACGCCGCCGCCCGCCGGGCGGGCATCCCGATGGACGAGCACCGCCGCTACCAGGCCCACCTCACGATCGCCCGCTCCCGCACCGACCTCGACCTGGGCCCCTTCGTCGAGGCGCTCGCCTCCTTCGAGGGCACCCGCTGGCAGGTCCCGGAGCTGGCGCTCGTCCGCAGCAACCTCCCGGCCGGCGGTGTGCCGGGCGAGCAGCCCCGGTACGAGACGGTCGGCGCATGGCCCCTGGGAGGCGCGGGTTAACCTCAAGGGGTGGACCCGAAGACCCGAAACCGGATCATGGCCGGCGTGCTCGTACTGATGTTCGCGATCGTCGCGGTGTCGTCGGTGCTCGGCCAGTAGCCGCCCGGGCGACCGCCCGAGCACCCGACACGGCTCACCAGGCGAAGGCCTCCGGCGACGGCCCGGGGCCGGGGAAGACCTCGTCGAGCCCGGCCAGCAGCTCCTCCGAGAGCTCCAGCTCGACCGCGCGCAGCGCGCTCTCCAGCTGCTCCGCCGTGCGCGGCCCGACGATCGGGCCGGTGACGCCCGGGCGGGTGAGCAGCCACGCCAGTGCCGCCTCGCCGGGTTCGACGCCGTGCTTGTCGAGCAGGTCCTCGTACGCCTGGATCCTGGCGCGTACGGACGTGTCGGCGAGGCTGTCCGCCGCCCGGCCGCTCGCGCGCCGGCCGCCCTCGACCTGCTTCTTGATCACGCCGCCGAGCAGGCCGCCGTGCAGCGGGGACCAGGGGATGACTCCGAGGCCGTACTCCTGGGCCGCCGGGATGACCTCCATCTCGGCGCGGCGCTCGAAGAGGTTGTAGAGGCACTGCTCGCTGACGAGTCCGACGCCGCCGCGGCGGGCCGCGGTCTCGTTGGCCTGGGCGATCTTGTAGCCGGGGAAGTTGGAGGATCCCGCGTAGAGGATCTTGCCCTGCTGGATCAGGACGTCGATCGCCTGCCAGATCTCCTCGAAGGGGGTCAGGCGGTCGATGTGGTGGAACTGGTAGATGTCGATGTAGTCGGTGCCGAGCCGCTTGAGGGAGGCCTCGACGGCCCGGCGGATGTTCAGCGCCGAGAGCTTGTCGTGGTTGGGCCAGACGGGCCCGCCGTCGGCGGACATGTTCCCGTACACCTTGGTGGCGAGGACCGTCCGGTCCCGGCGGCCGCCGCCGCGGGCGAACCAGCTGCCGACGATCTCCTCGGTGCGGCCCTTGTTCTCGCCCCAGCCGTAGACGTTGGCGGTGTCGACGTAGTTGATGCCCGCGTCCAGCGCGGCGTCCATGATCGCGTGGCTGTCGGCCTCGTCGGTCTGCGGGCCGAAGTTCATCGTGCCGAGGACGAGTCGGCTGACCTTGAGTCCCGTGCGTCCGAGCTGCGTGTACTTCATGGTCCCCAAGCCAACGCCTTCGAGCGCGCTTCAGGCAAGGGGGCTCCGCCGCGCGGCCGTTGGGTGCACGCGCCGTCGTGGCGGGTTGGGCGGGCGTGCCGCGCCCGGCCGTAGGGCGTGCCCCGGCCGCAGGGTGTGCCCGGGCCGCCGGGTGTTCACGCGCCGCCGAGCCAGCTCGTGGCGTCGAGGCGGAACGTGGTCTCCGGCGGGACGACCCGGCGGAGCGCGGTCTCCATGTCCCGTACGCGTTCGGGGCCGAGGGTCGCGGACCACTCCGTGCGCAGTTCGTCGAAGATCGCGGCCGAGCGGGTGAGGGCGTCGAGGCCGCGGAGTGTGAGGCGGACGAGCTTGCGGCGGGCGTCGGCGGGGTCGTCGGCGCGCTCGGCGTAGCCCACGGCGAGGAGGCGGTCGACGGTCTTGCCGGCGGCCTGCTTGGAGACGCCGAGGTGGCGGCCGATGTCGCTCGCGGTGGCCCCGCGGGGGCCTCCCGCGGCGATGGCCTGCAGGGCGAAGCCGTGGGCGGGGCGGAGGTCGGGGTGGCCCTCGTGGGCGAGCCGGTCGTGGAGCCGGTCGATGAGGGTGCGGAAGCCGGCGAAGAGGAGCAGGGGCAGCTCGAACCCGGGGACGGATTCCCCCTTGCCGCTATCGACAACCTGGTTTACGTTTCTCGCATCCACATGGTCAACCATGTTGTCGATCCTACTCGTCTTCCCGGGAGTCGCCTTGTTCACCGACCACACCGTAGAGACCGCGCCCGCCGCCTCTCGCCGCTCCATGGAGAGCGTGGCCGCCGCCTGGGGCCACCTCCCGCAGGCTGTGGCCCGCATGGCGGAGTCCCCGCACGCGCTGGAGGGCTTCCTGAGGCTGAGCGCGATGTTCGAGGCCACGACCCTCGACCCGCACTCGCGCGAGACCGTCGTCCTGACCGTTGCCGAACGGAACCAGTGCCACCTGTGCATCGGTATCCACGAGGCGAAGCTGGCCGGGCTTGGCCCGGCGGAGGATCCCGTACGCCTGGAAGCCGTGCGGCGGTTCACGCACCAGGTCCTCGCCGCCTCCGGAGCCGTGAGCGACGAGGAGCTGGAGCGCTTTCTCGGAGCCGGGCACACCCGCCGCAACGCGCTGGAGGTGGTGCTCGGTATCGGCGCGTACACGCTGTCGACGCTGGCGAACCGGCTGACCCGCTCGGCGTGAGCCCGACGGGTCAGAGGGAGACCGCGACGAGCGCCAGGGCGGAGCCGCCGAAGACGAGGACGTGCCGGATGTTCTGCTGGGCCCGGACCCAGCCGGGGAAGGCGTTCTCCGCGGCGTCGAGGAAGGCGGGGACGTCGACGCGGGCCAGCTCCGGGTCGCCCTTGCGCCGGAAGGCGGTCCGGACGGACGAGACGGCGGTCAGGTTGCTGTGGAGGATCAGGGCGTTGCCGATGACGACCAGCGACTGGAAGATCCAGGTCAGCGGCCGGCCCCAGTCGTTCCCCGCGAGGTTGAGCGCGGCGACGCCGGTCATGATCGCGGCGACGGAGACCGGGGCCCACGTCTCGTGGCCGCTCGCGTCGAACCGCAGGCCGTTCTCGGCGAGGACGCCGGGCCGTATGCCCTGGCGGGAGAGCTCGGCCTCCGCGGCCGTCGTGGCGGCCGGTCCGAAGCGGTGGCGGACGAGCGGGATGCTGACGAAGGCAAGGGCGACGAGCAGCTGCATGGCGGCGGCGAGGTCGGCGTTCATCGGGGTTCAACTCCTGTGATCGGTGTCGTCGTTCCTGATGGGGAAGACGATGCCGACCCGCGTTGACGCCACGCGGACCGTTCCCTGACAGCCTGTCGGTGGGTCTGTCAGCGCTCCTGGCGGTCTGTCAGCGGGCCGCGACACCACCGGAGTACGGGGAGCCGAGCCCCCACGCCTGGTGCATCGCCGAGGCGAAGGAGGCCGCCAGCTTGTGCTCGCCGGACGGGCCCGGGTGGGTGCCGTCGTAGGTGTCCGTGCCGAGCTCGTACGTCTCCGGCACCGTCGCGAGCAGCAGTGGCGACGCGGCCGTGTCCAGGTCGGCGACGGTCTTGGCGAGGAGCTCGTTGAAGCGCGCGCACTCGGCCGCGAAGGGCGCGTCGTACGTGGCGCGGATGTTCGGTATGACCGGCATGACGACGGACCTGACGTGCGGGTTCGCCACGCGAGCGGCGTCGACGAAGGCGCGCACGTTCTCCGTCGTCTGGTCGCTGTTGGTGTAGAAACCGAGGTCGATCAGGCCGAGGGAGACCAGCAGGACGTCCGCCCCGGTCGCGGTCACCGTCTCGCCGATGAGCGGCGCCATGTGCAGCCACCCCTCGCCCCAGCCCGCCAGATGACGGCGGGCGGACGCGGGGAAGGCCGGATCGGCGTAGGCGTGCGAGAGGGGCGCGTCGGCGGCGGAGTCGTACAGCCCGGTGCGCGGGCCGACGATCTCGTACCGTCCGGGCAGCACGGCTTCGAGGTGCTGCCACATCCGGTAGCGCCAGGTGTGGTCGCCGGCCTGTCCGATGGTGCAGCTGTCGCCGACGAACATGAAACGCATGGTCATATCATCGCGGAGCCCGCCCGGCCGCTGCGACGTGATCCCGGCCACCCGCCGGGCGTCTCAGCCCTCGATGTCGAGCGCCGTCCCGTAGAGCCGGTTCACCTTCA
The DNA here is from genome assembly GCF_025195125.1 of Streptomyces sp. Je 1-79. Classification (GTDB taxonomy): domain Bacteria; phylum Actinomycetota; class Actinomycetes; order Streptomycetales; family Streptomycetaceae; genus Streptomyces. The sequence continues at coordinate 13,203 of NZ_JAMGSL010000015.1, read as the reverse complement.
GGCGGATGACGACGCGGCCCTCCGCCACCTGCTGTTCCAGGAACGCGTCCTCCTCCGGGCCCCGGGGCCGGGACGGTTCCGGGATCATCGACAGCAGTTCCCGGCCGACCTCGTCGCCCGGTGTGGTCGTGGCTTCGGAGACCTCGGCCTCGCCCTCGGCCACGGCGAACGACCAGACGTCACCGCCCTGGACGTGCACCGCCGCGCGGGGGTCGCGGCGGAGGTGCTTGAGCTTGACCCGGTCGGCGGTGGTGGAGAACCGCACGGTGCGTGCCCGGGGGTCCCAGCTGTAGAGCATCGTCGTGAGGTGGGGGTGGCCGCTGCGCTTGTTGGTGGCCAGCGTGCCGAACCGCTGCGTGCCGAGCAGGTCGGAGAGCGCGTCGTCGGACAGGGGACGGGGTGCGGGTCCTTCGGTCATGTCCTGCCCAACTCCGGTACGGCGCAGGACATTCCACGGTTCGGGGGCAGCGTCGGCGGGTCTCCGCCGGCCGCCTGTGCCGCTGGCCCGGCGGTCGGATCCTGCGGAGCCGTGGCAGGCTGGAGAGCATGCGATCACTCCTGGGTCTCCTCGGCGCCTCCGCGCTGGTCCTGGCCGCGGCGGCCGCCCCCGCCGCTGCCGCCGACGCGGACCAGGACTTCACGATCACCGACCCCCGGATCACCGAGTCCAGCGGTCTCGCCGCCAGCCGCGCCCACCCCGGCGTCTACTGGACGCACAACGACCAGGACGCCCCGCTGATCTACGGCGTCGACTCCCGTACCGGCGAGACCGTCGCGACGCTCACCATGAAGGGCGTCGGCACGCCCCGCGACATGGAGGCGATCTCCGTCGGCCCGGACGGTGACATCTACGTCGGCGACATCGGCGACAACCGCGACGGCACCTGGGACCACGTCTGGATCTACCGCTTCCCCGAGCCGAAGCGGCTCGGGGACCAGGCGGTGACGGCGAAGCAGTACGACGTGAAGTACGCCGACGGGCCGCGCAACGCCGAGGCCCTGATGGTCCACCCGAAGACCGGCCGGGTCTACATCGCCAGCAAGAACCAGGAGACCGGCGGGCTGTACGCGGGCCCCGAGCGGCTCTCGTCCGCGGGCACGAACGTCTTCCGGCGCGTCGGCGACGTGCCGTGGGTGACCGATGGCGCCTTCTCGCCGGACGGCGGGCGGCTCATGCTGCGCGGCTACTTCAGCGCGAAGGAGTACGTCTGGAAGGACGGCCGCCTCGCCGACGAGGGCACAGACGTGGGCGTGCCCTTCCAGGGGCAGTCGGAGTCCGTGACGTACACGAAGGACGGCTCGGCGCTGATGATCGGCTCGGAGGGCGCGAAGAGCAAGGTCCTCCGCGTGGAACCGCCCCGGGCGGAGGGACCCTCGGAGGATTCCTCCGGCGCGTCGCCCAAGAACCCGGGCAAGGGCGACCCCGACGCGCCCACCGCCGCCGAGGAGCGCGGCAACTTCACCGTCGGCGTGATCGTCCTCGGCGTCGCGACCGCCCTGGTCATCGGCGGGAAGCGCCTCCTGCGGCGCGGCTGACGAGCACCTCGAAACCGTCGAGGAGGCGTTCGAGCCCGAAGGCGAAGTGGTCGAACTCCTTGGAGAAGGTGTCGTCGGCCAGCTCCGCCATGCGGGGGTAGTCGCCCGAGGCCATCGCCCGCTCCAGGTACGGGCTCTGCCCCGCCCAGAAGTCCTCGTCGCTCACCCCGGTGTCCTTCACCGCCTCGACGGTGTCGATCTCCATGCGGGCGATACCGGTCACATAGCTCTGCACGGCGATGATCACCCCGATCGTCTCGTGGTCGCTCAGACCCATCCCGTGCGGGCCCTTCAGTCCGGTCAGGCAGAGTTCGAGGCCGCGCAGCGCGCCGGGGCCGAGGACCGAGCGGGCCTGGTTGACCCGGAGCAGCCAGGGGTGTGCCCGGAAGAGGTCGAGATGGCCGCGGGCCAGCTTCTCGACGGTGTCCCGCCAGTGGGTGGGCGGCTCCGGTTCGCCTTCGAGGGACTCGCCCTGGACACGGTCGATCATCAGGTCGAGCAGCTCGGTCTTGCCGGGGACGTACCGGTACAGCGACATCGTCCCGACGCCGAGTTCGGCCGAGACGCGCCGCATCGACACCGCGTCCAGCCCCTCCGCGTCGGCGACCCCGACCGCCGCCGTGACGATCCGGTCGAGGGTGAGGCCCGGCTTGGGGCCGCGGCTGGGGCGCTCGCCCCTGCCCCACAGGAGTTCGAGGCTGCTCGTCGTCATGGCCTCACCTTAAAACTGAGTACGGCGTACGCGTAATGGGGTACGGTGTACTCAGTTTGCTGGAGGACGCCGAACGGAGGGCTGACCATGCCGACCCCGCACGAGCACGCGGTACGCGCCGAAGGGCTGCGCAAGCGGTACGGCGACAGGAGGAACGGCACCACCCACGCCCTCGACGGCTTCGACCTCGCCGTCGCCCCCGGCACCGTCCACGGACTCCTCGGACCCAACGGCGCCGGCAAGACCACCGCCGTACGCGTCCTCGCGACGCTCCTGCGGCACGACGGCGGCCGGGCCGAGGTCGCCGGGCTCGACGTGGCCCGCGACCCCCGCGCCGCCCGCGCCCGGATCGGCCTGGCCGGCCAGTACGCCGCCGTCGACGAGGGCCTCACCGGCCGGCAGAACCTGGAGCTCTTCGGCCGCCTCTTCCACCTCGGCGCCCGCCGCGCACGCGCCCGGGCCGCCGAACTCCTCGACCGCTTCGACCTCACCGCGGCCGCCGACAAGGGAGCCGGGAAGTACAGCGGGGGCATGCGCCGCCGCCTCGACCTGGCCGCCTCGATGATCCTCGCCCCGCGCGTCCTCTTCCTCGACGAGCCGACCACCGGCCTCGACCCGCGCGGCCGGGGCGAGGTCTGGGGCGCCGTCCGGACCCTGGTCGAGGGCGGCACGACGGTCCTGCTCACCACGCAGTACCTCGACGAGGCCGACCGGCTCGCCTCCCGGATCACCGTCATGGACCGCGGCCGGGCCATCGCCGACGACACCCCCGACGGCCTCAAGAACCGCGTGGGCGGCGACCGGATCGAGGTCGTCACCGCCGAGGCCGCCGACCTCGCCGCCGTCCGCGCGATCGTCGCCCGCCGCTCCGCCGGCCCTCCGGTCGTCGACACCGGCGAACGGCGCGTCCACGCCCCCGTCACCGACCGGGTCACCGCCCTGACCGAGGTCGCCAGGAGCCTTCAGGACGAACGGATCGCCGTGGAGGACATCGGCCTGCGCCGCCCCAGCCTCGACGACGTGTTCCTCACCCTCACCGGCCACGGCACGGACACGGACGACAACCGGAACCGCACGGACGGAGCAGCCGCGTGACCACCACCGCCCGCACCCCCACGCACCGCACGCCTCCCACGGCCGCCCCCGTCGACCTGACCCTCGACACCCGTCATGGACGCGCCTACTGGGCCGTCGTGGACTGCGGGAACGTCGTCCGGCGCACCCTGCTCAACTACCGCCGTCAGCCCGCCGCGATCCTCTGGGTGCTCGGCTTCCCCATCGTCTCCGTCCTGCTCTACGGATTCGTCTTCGGCAGCGCCATGCGCGTCCCGGGCGACGGCGACTACCGCGAGTTCCTGATGCCCGGCATGTTCGCCACGACCATGGCCTTCGGCTTCATGAACACCGCCACCACCGTCGTCACCGACGTGGGCAAGGGTGTCGTCGACCGCTTCCGGTCCATGCCGATGGCCCCCTCCGCCGTCACCACCGGCCGGGGCGTCGCCGACCTCCTCGTCGCCTGCGCCGAACTCGCCATCCTCGCCACGACGGCGCTCGCGATCGGCTGGACCTCCGACGGCGGCTTCGCGGCGACGGCGCTCGCCTTCGGGCTGCTGCTGCTCCTGCGCTTCGCCCTGATCTGGGTGGGCGTGTGGGCCGGGCTCGTCCTGCCCAACGCCGAGGCCGCGGGCGCGCTGTACGCGGTGATCTTCCCGCTCACGATGGTCTCCAGCGTCTACGTGGCCCCGGCCCTGATGCCCTCGTGGCTGGCGCCGGTCGCCGCCTGGAACCCGATCTCCTCGACCGTCACCGCGACCCGCGCCCTCTTCGGCAACCCCGGGGCCGGCGGCGGCGGCTGGGTGGAGCAGAACGCCGTCCTCATGGCCTTCGTCTGGCCCCTCGCCATCACGGCCGTCTTCCTCCCGCTGGCGGTGCGCCGCTTCCAGCGCCTCAGCCGCTGAACGCACGAGGGCCCGGCATCGACCATGTCCGATGCCGGGCCCTCCGTACACCCAGGGGTTACAGCTTCTCGATCACGTAGTCGATGCAGGCCGTCAGGGCCCGCACGTCCGCCGGGTCGACCGCCGGGAACATCGCGATCCGCAGCTGGTTGCGGCCCAGCTTGCGGTACGGCTCGGTGTCCACGATGCCGTTGGCGCGCAGCACCTTGGCGACCGCCGCCGCGTCGACGTCCTCGGAGAAGTCGATCGTGCCGATGACCTGCGAGCGCTTCGCCGCGTCGGTGACGAACGGCGACGCGTACTTGGACTCCTCGGCCCAGCCGTACAGCGCCTGCGAGGACTCCTTCGTCCGGGCCACGGCCCAGTCCAGACCGCCCTGGCCGTTGATCCACTTCAGCTGCTCGTTGAGCAGGAAGAGGGTCGACAGCGCCGGGGTGTTGTACGTCTGGTTCTTCAGCGAGTTGTCGATCGCGGTCGGCAGGGAGAAGAACTCCGGGATGTGACGGCCGGACGCGTGGATGCGGGCCGCGCGCTCCAGGGCGGCCGGCGAGAAGGCGGCCAGCCACAGGCCGCCGTCGGCGGCGAAGGACTTCTGCGGGGCGAAGTAGTAGACGTCCGACTCGGTGATGTCGACCGGGAGGCCGCCCGCGCCGGAGGTCGCGTCGACCAGGACGAGCGCGCCCTCGTCGGCACCCGCGACCCGCTTCACCGGGGCCGCGACACCGGTGGAGGTCTCGTTGTGCGTGTACGCGTACACGTCGACGCCCGCCTCGGCCCGCGGCTCCGGGTGGGTGCCCGGGTCGGAGGAGATCACGGTCGGCTCGGCCAGCCAGGGGGCCAGTTTCGCGGCCTTCGCGAACTTGGAGGAGAACTCGCCGAAGGTGAGGTGCTGCGACTTCGACTCGATCAGCCCGTGGGTCGCGATGTCCCAGAAGGCGGTGGAGCCGCCGTTGCCCAGGATCACCTCGTAACCCTCGGGCAGCGAGAAGAGGTCACGCACGCCGGCACGTACCTCGCCGACCAGGTTCTTGACCGGAGCCTGGCGGTGGGACGTGCCGAGGAGGGAGGTGCCGGTGGCGGCCAGGGCGTCCAGCGCCTCCGTACGCACCTTGGAGGGGCCCGCGCCGAAACGGCCGTCGGCGGGCTTGATGTCAGCGGGAATCTGGATCTCAGCCACGGGCGGAGCGTATCGGGTCGGGCCGCACACGGCCGACGATGTCCGCCGGATGAGACGAGAGGTGAGACATCCTGACCTCGTGCGAAAACACCACGAACGGTCGGAGCTGGAGGCGGCGCTGCGCGCGGCCGTGGCAGGAGACGTCGACTTCGGCACCACGGCGAGGGCCCTGATGACGATGGACGCGTCCAACTACCGCCGGGTGCCGGTGGGTGTGGTCGCACCCAGGGACGCCGCCGACGTGGCGGCGGTGCTCTCGGCCTGCCGGGAGCGCGGGGTACCGGTCGTCGCCCGCGGCGGCGGCACGTCGATCGCGGGCCAGGCGACCGGCACGGGCGTCGTGCTCGACCTCACACGCCACATGCGGTCGGTCGTGTCCGTCGACCAGCGGGCGCGGACGGCCGTCGTCCAGCCCGGGCTTGTCCTGGACCGGCTCCGCGACGCGGTACGCCCGTACGGGCTGACCTTCGGCCCCGATCCGTCCACGCACAGCCGCTGCACCCTCGGCGGGATGATCGGCAACAACGCGTGCGGCGCCCACTCGGTGGCCTGGGGCACGACCGCCGACAACGTGCTCTCGCTCGACGTCCGTACGTACGGAGGCGAGGGGCTGCGCCTCGGGCGGGACTGGCAGGGGGCGCCGGCGGGGCTGCGGGAGCTGGTGGACGGGAACCTGGCGCTGCTGCGGACGGGATACCCGGAGGGGCTGCCGCGCCGGATCTCCGGCTACGCGCTCGACGCGCTGCTGCCGGAGCGGGGTGGGGACGTGGCCCGGCTGCTCTGCGGGAGCGAGGGGACGCTGGGGGTGGTGACGGAGGCGACCGTACGGCTGGTTCCGCTGCCCGCCGCGCCCGTCCTTGCGGTCCTCGGGTACGCGGACGAGAGCGCGGCGGCCGACGCGGCGGCGGGGCTCCTGCCGTACCGACCGCTGACGGTGGAGGGCATGGCGGCCGATCTGGTGCGCGGCGCTTCCGGGCTGCCGCGCGGCGGGGCCTGGCTGTTCGTGGAGGTGGACGGGGAGGACGCGGCGCGGGAGCTGATCCGGGCGGCGGACGCGCTGGATTCCTCGCTGGTCACGGACCCGGCCGGGCAGCGGGCGCTGTGGCGGATCCGGGAGGACGCGGCGGGCACGGCGACCCGGATGCCGGGCGGCGCCTCGCCTGCGGGGCCCGGGGGCTCGGGGCCCGGGGGAGGCCCGGAGGGGAGCGGAGGCCCGGGAGGCGGTGGCGTCGAGGCGTGGCCCGGGTGGGAGGACTGTGCGGTGCCGCCCGCCCGGCTCGGGGCGTATCTGCGGGAGTTCCGCGCACTGCTCGCCGAGCACGGGCTTCGCGGCACCCCGTACGGCCACTTCGGTGACGGCTGCATCCACGTCCGTATCGACTTCGACCTCTACTCGGCGGCGGGGGTCGGCCGGTTCCGGGAGTTCTCGGAGGCCGTGGCGGAGCTGGTGGTCGCACATGGGGGCTCGCTGTCGGGGGAGCACGGCGACGGGCAGGCGCGGGCGGAGCTGCTGCCGAAGATGTACGGCTCCGAACTGGTCTCGCTGTTCGGCCGGGTCAAGGACGTCTGGGACCCGGACGGCGGGCTGAACCCGGGGATGCTGGTGCGGCCGCTGCCGCTGGACGAGGGCCTGCGCTTCACGGCACTGCCGGTGATGGCACGGGAGGTGGCGCGCTGCGTCGGGGTCGCCAAGTGCCGGGTGGCGGGGCCGACGTCGGGGCCGGAGGTGATGTGCCCTTCGTACCGTGCGACGGGGGAGGAGATGCACTCGACGCGGGGCCGGGCGCGGCTGCTGCACGAGATGGCGCTCGGCGAGGTGATCACGGACGGCTGGCGCTCGGAGGAGGTCGCGGAGGCGCTCGACCTGTGTCTGTCGTGCAAGGGGTGCCGGAGCGACTGCCCCGTGGGCGTGGACATGGCCGCCTACAAGGCGCACTTCCTGGACCGGCACTACGCGGGCCGGCGGCGGCCGTGGTCGCACGTCACGATGGGCCGGCTGCCGGAGTGGCTGCGGCTCTTCGGCCCGGCGCTGAACCTGGCCCGGATGTTTCCCTCCCGGCTGGCGGGCGTCGCGCCGGAGCGGGAGCTGCCGAGGGTGGCGTCGCGGACCTTCGTCTCCTGGTTCGGTACGCGTCTGGAGACGGTCTCCGACGTGTGGCTGTGGCCGGACACCTTCACCAATCACCTGGCACCGCAGGTCGGCCGGTCGGCCGTGCGCGTCCTGGAGGAGGCGGGGGTACGGGTGGGGCTGCCGCCGGGCCGGGTGTGCTGCGGGCTGACGTACGTGTCGACGGGGCAGCTGGACCGGGCGCGGCGGACGATGGGCCGCACGCTCGACGTGATGGAGCCCAGGCTCGGTCATCCCGTGGTCGTCCTCGAACCCTCCTGCGCGGCGACCCTGCGGACCGACCTCCCGGAGCTGCTCCCGGACGACCCGCGTGCGCGGACGCTGGCCTCCTCCGTGCGGACCTTCGCCGAGGCCCTGGAGGAGTTCGCGCCGGAGTGGGAGCCGCCGCGCCTCGACCACCCGGTGGCCGGTCAGACCCACTGCCACCAGCACGCAGTCCTGGGGGACGGGCCGGACCGCAGGCTCCGCGAGCGTATGGGTCTGGAGGGTGAGTTGAGTGGGGGCTGCTGCGGCCTGGCGGGCAACTTCGGCTTCGAGCCGGGCCATTACGAGGTCTCGGTGGCCTGCGCCGAGGACCAGCTGCTGCCGGCGGTCCGAGCGGCGGACGACAACGCGGTGCTCCTGGCGGACGGCTTCTCCTGCCGTACCCAGCTCGACGACCTGGCGGGCCGCCGGGCCCGTCACATCGCGGAGGTCCTGGCGGAGGCGATCCGGCCGCAGTAACATACATACATGAATGTACGTGAGCACTCCGGCTCACCGGGTCCCCGCCGGTCCACGCAGGCCGAGCGGCGGGAGCGCACGCGGGCCGCGCTCCTGGAGTCGGCGGCCCGGGGGCTGTCCCGGCACGGCTACAGCAACCTCGTGCTGGAGCAGGTGGCGAGGGACGCCGGCTACACGCGCGGCGCGCTCTACCACCAGTTCAAGGACAAGCAGGACCTGGCCCTGGCGGTCTCCGAGTGGGTCTTCGAGGCCTGGGACCGGGAGGTCGGGCACCACGTCGAGCGGGAGCCGGATCCGCTCGCGGCACTGCTCACGCTCGCCCGCGCCCACACCGCCTTCTGCCGGCGGGACATCGCACGGGTGGCGGTGGCGCTGCGCCTGGAGTTCTCCGGCCAGGACCATCCGATCGGACACCAGGTGGAGGCGGGCTACCGCGCCCTCGTCGACCTCTGCACCGGCCGTGTCGAGGCCGGGCGCGCGGCGGGAGCCATCCCCGCCGGCCCGCCGGCCGGGGACGTCGCGCTCGCCTACGTCGGCGCGCTCGAAGGCACCTCGATCGCCCTGGCGGGCCGCGTGCCCGACGACGCGTCACTCGTCGTCGCCGCCGTCTCGGGGGCCCTCGGGCTCGACCCCCGGACCACGCACTCCTCTGTACGGCACGAGCCACGGAACGAACCGCAGGAGGCACGCCATGGAACTTCCCAAGTCCGCGCACACGTCCCGCCCGTGGCGGATCCACGAGCTGACGCCTGACTTCCGGCTCTACGACGTCTGGGCGCTGCCGACGCCCGGCGGCCCCGACGACTTCCCGCGCCTGGTGCGGAACTTCGCCGGGGGCGACACCGGCGACAACTCCTCCTGGGTCGCCCGCCGGCTCTTCGCGATCCGCTGGAAGCTCGGCAGGCTGTTCGGCTGGGACGACAAGGATGAGGGCCTCGGCTCCCGGGTGCCGACCCTGCGCGACCGGCTGCCGGAGGATCTCCGCGACGGACCGGCGGGACCGGAGTTCGAGCTGCTGCCCTTCACGTCCGTCTACCTGAGGGACGACGAGTGGGCGGCGGAGATGGCCAACCGGACCATGCACGGGGTGCTGCACCTGAGCTGGGTCCCCGACGGCTCGGGCGGCCACCGGGGTCAGATGGCCGTGCTGGTGAAGCCCAACGGCCTGTTCGGCAAGGCCTACATGGCGGCGATCGCTCCGTTCCGGCACCTGATCGTGTACCCGCCGCTGATGCGCGACATAGGCCGCGAGTGGCGCGCGACGGGGGCGTGGGGGTGACGGGGCGAGGGGTGGCGGGCGCGCCCTAGGCCCGCTGGGCCTGTACGTCGACCGCTTCCGTCCTGGTGAACGTACGGCGGTAGGTGCGGGGCGGTACGCCGCGGCGGCGGACGAACTGTTCGCGCAGGACCGCCGCGCTGCCGTAGCCGACGAGGCGGGCGATCTCCTCGACCGGGAGGTCGGTCGTCTCCAGGAGTTCCTCCGCCCGGCCGAGCCGCTGGCCGAGGACCCAGGCGTGCGGGGTGGTCCCGGTCGCCGCGGTGAACCGGCGCGCGAAGGAGCGGCGGCTCATCAGGGCGCGGCGGGCCAGTTCGGCCACGGGCAGCGGTTCGTGGAGGTTCTCGCGGGCCCAGGCGAGGACGCCGCCCAGCCGTTCGTCCTCGCAGTCCTCGGGGACGGGGGCGGTGACGTACTGCGCCTGTCCGCCGTCGCGGTGCGGCGGCAGGACGAGGTCACGGGCGACCGCGTTCGCCGCCGCGGCCCCGTACTCGCGGCGCATCAGGTGCAGACAGAGGTCGAATCCGGCGGCGGCGCCCGCGCCCGTGAGGATCCGGCCCTCGTCGACGTACAGGGCGTCCCGTTCGACGGTGACGGTCGGATGGCGCTGCGCGAGCAGGTCGGCGAACCGCCAGTGGGTGGTGGCCCGCAGTCCGTCGAGCAGCCCGGCCGCGGCGAGCGCGAACGCGCCGACGCAGTGCGACCCGACGAGCGCGCCGCGCGCGTGGGCGGCGCGGAGCGCGTCGAGCACGGGGGCGGGCGGCGGGGTGCGGAAGTCGGCCCAGGGGAGGGTGAGTACGAGATCGGCGGAGGCGAGCCGGTCGAGCCCGTGGTCGACGGCGAGCGGCACGCCGAGGTCGGTGGGGACCTGCCCCGGCCGGTCGGCGCAGAGCGCGAAGTCGAAGCGCGGGAGCCCCGCGGGCGGGGCGGCGAAGACCTCGGAGACGAGGCCGACGGCGAGCATGCCGACGCGGGGCGGGGTGTAGGCGGCGACGTTCAGGAACGGCGGCATGCGGGGGAGTGTGGCACGCGCGGCGTTCGGCGCGCGAAGGGGTCTGGCAGAAAACCCGCGATGGGTGGCAGTACGGCCACTCGTCGGCGCGCTCGCGTCCGGCGAAGCTGGGGGCATGACAGACCAGCCGCGCGGAAACAGCGCCACCTACACCGTTCTGACCACCGGTTACACCCTCTCCACGGGGCCGGGCGTCGCCGCCACCGTCTCGTACGTGACCGACGGCGACCGCCATGTGATCGTCGACCCCGGAATGGTGGCGAGCCGCGACCGGATCCTCGGCCCGCTGGCCGGACTGGGCCTGGGGCCGGACGACATCACGGACGTCGTGCTCAGCCACCACCACCCCGACAACACGATGAACGTCGGCCTGTTCGGCAGGGCGCGCGTCCACGACCACAAGGCCGAGTACCTGAACGACCAGTGGACCGACCGGGACGCCGAGGGCCATGAACTGACCCCCTCCCTGCGCCTGATCCGCACGCCGGGCCACAGCCCCGAGGACATCACGCTCCTCGCGGGCACCGCCGAGGGCGTCGTCGCCTTCGTGGGCGATCTCTGGTGGCGCCCGGACGGCCCGGCGGAGGACCCGGTGGCCCCCGACCGCGACCAGCTCCGCACCTCGCGCCTGCGGGTCCTGAAGTCGTCCGACGTGATCGTCCCGGGCCACGGGGGCCCGTTCCCGGCCGGTGACGAGGCGGTGCTCTAGGTTCGGGTGATCTCCTTCGCCAGGGTCACCAGTAGGTGGGTCGCCGGGTGGGGGGTTGCGTCGCGCCAGGCGAGGAGGACGTGGACCGGTGGGGCGTCCGGGAGGGGGCGGTAGGTGACGCCCGGGTGGGGGTGCATCGCGGCCGTCGACGCCGATGAGACGCCGACACCGCGGCCCGCCGCGATCGCCGTGAGCCAGTCGTCCGTGTTGCCGACCGTCAGGGTGGCGGCCGGGCGGTGCCGCGCGGGCCAGAGGGCGGGGGTCGTCGTGCCGGAGACCGTGTTGAGGACGACCGTCTCGCCCGCGAGGTCCGCCAGCGTCAGGGACGTACGGGACGCGAGCGCGCTGTCCGTCGCCACGGCGGCCACCCGGCTCTCCGTCGCCAGTTCCTCCGTCGCCAGCCCCGGCGCGTCCACCGGCCCCCGCAGCAACGCCGCGTCCACCTCGCCCCGGACCAGGCCCGCCGTGCGGTCGTCGATACGGAGGAGTTCCAGCGGGGTCTCGGGGTGCTCCCGCTGCCAGCGCCGTAGCAGCGGGGTGGTGTACGGGCCGAACGCCGACCACGCGTGGCCCAGCCGCAGCGGCCGGTGGCGCAGCCGGGCCGGGTCCAGGGCCGTGTCGAAGGCGGCGACGGCCGCCGCCGCCCGGTCGTGGAAGGCCCGGCCCTCGGCGGTGAGCGCGAGGTGGTGCGTGGAGCGGTCGACGAGCCGGACCCCGAGGTGTTTCTCCAGGGCGGCGAGCGTGCGGGAGACCGCGGGCTGGGTGAGGTGGAGCCGGGCTGCGGCCCTGGTTACGTTGCCCTCCTCCGCGATGGCGAGGAAGCAGCGGAGATGACGCAGCTCGATGCTCATGCGTTCGGAGCATAACCGCAGCCCAATCGGCATTTCACGCGCCGCGCGGTGGCTCGTAGCGTGAAGGTTGGAACCCACTTGACGAGTCCACTATTCTGGACTTCAAAGTCCAATCTGATGAACCATGCAGGGGAGTGAGTCCGTGGACAGCCCGGTCAAGGACATCGCCGCCGGAGCGTCGCCCGCCGCGAGCCCGGACGCCACGCGGACCGCCGCGAGCCCGGCGGGCGCCGCGGTCACGGCCCGCGCCGCGCGCGCCGCCCGCCTCGGGCCCGTCGCGCTCGTCGTCGCCGGCGGTCTGTCCGTGCAGTTCGGGTCCGCCGTCGCCGTGCTGCTCATGCCCCGCGCCGGCGCGCTCGGCGTCGTCACGCTGCGGCTCGTGCTGGCCGCCGCCGTCCTGCTGATCGTCTGCCGCCCCAAGGTCCGCGGCTACGGCCGCGCCGACTGGGGCACCGTCGTCGCCTTCGGTACCGCCATGGCGGGTATGAACATCCTCTTCTACCAGGCCGCGGACCGGATCCCGCTCGGCGCCGCCGTGACCCTGGAGGTCCTCGGCCCGCTCGTCCTCTCCGTGATCGCCTCGCGCCGGCTGATGAACCTGCTGTGGGCCGGGCTCGCCCTCGGCGGCGTCGTCCTGCTCAGCGGCGGGGGCTTCGACCGCCTGGACCCGGTCGGTGCGGCCTTCGCGCTCGGGGCGGGCGCGATGTGGGCGACGTACATCGTCTTCAGCGCCCGGACCGGCCGGCGCTTCCCGCAGGCGGACGGGCTGGCGCTCGCGATGGCGTTCGGCGCGCTGCTCAGCCTGCCGTTCGGCGTCGTCGAGGCGGGCGACAAGCTCCTCGTCCCGTCGACGATCGGCCTCGGTCTCGCCGTCGCGCTGATGTCCTCCGTCCTCCCGTACACCCTCGAACTCATCGCCCTGCGCCGCCTCCCCGCCCCCACCTTCGCGATCCTGATGAGCCTGGAACCGGCCATCGCGGCGGGCGCCGGCTTCCTCGTCCTGAGCCAGGCGCTGGCCCTGACGGACGCGCTCGCGATCGCCCTGGTCATCGCGGCGAGCATGGGCGCGGTCCGCACCCAGATGAAGCGCGCCGCCGCCCTGCCACCGCAGGTCTAGG
>NZ_JAMGSL010000014.1:16045-205312 GCF_025195125.1 Streptomyces sp. Je 1-79 | reverse complement strand
TGCTCCTCATGCTCGCGCCTGGAACTGCTGCGGCGCGACCGGGTGCGCGGCCCTGGCCCGCCACACCCGATCCTCCCACGTCCGGGGGTGGAACCCGGCCGTCGGTCCAGCTATCGGACGCGAAGAACGTCAGATCGCGTGGGTCCGCGGGTTCAGGTCGCGGAGCGGCGGGCACGGACGGCGCGCCACAGCCGGCGCCCGCCCTCCACGGCGAGGAACGTCAGCAGGAGGGCGACGACCGTGTCCTGCGCCCACTCGGGCAGCAGGTTCACGAGCAGCTTGAAGAGCGAGCTCACCCAGTCCGCGGCGAGCGTCTCCGTTCCGGTCACGTGGCTGCCAGGGCGCGCTCGCCGGCGTCGCGCATCGCGGCCAGCGGAGCCCGGTCGACGCCCGTCATCTGCTCGACCTGGAGAACGGCCTGGTGGACGAGGAGGTCGAGACCGCCGAGGACCGCGCCGCCGCGCTCCGACCACGCCGCGGCGAGCGGTGTCGGCCACGGGTGGTAGAGCACGTCGAAGAGGGTGCCTGGGGCGTCCGGGACCTCCGCCGCGAGTGCGTCGGTGGTGCCGGCCGGGGTGGTGGCGATGACGAGCGGGGCGGAGAACGCCCGCTTCGCGTCCGTCCATGCGGCGGTACGCACGTCCACGCCGAGGCGCTCGCCCCAGCCGCGCATCTCGTCGGCCCGCGCCTCGCTCCGTACGTACGCGGTGACCGGACCGGCGCAGATCCGCGCCAGCGCGGCGAGCGCGGAGGAGGCGGTGGCACCGGCGCCGAGGACCGCCGCGGAGTCGACCTTCTCGACTCCCCGCTCGCGCAGGGCCGCGACCAGGCCCGGAATGTCCGTGTTGTCCCCGAGACGACGGCCGTCCTCGGTGAGGACGACCGTGTTCACGGCCTCCACCGAGGCGGCCGTGTCGCTGATCTCGTCGAGCAGCGGGATGATCGCCCGCTTCAGCGGCATGGTCAGCGAAAGACCCGCCCAGGAGTCGTCCATCCCGGCGACGAAGCCGGGGAGCCCGGCCTCGTCGACCTCGAACCGGTCGTACGACCAGGTGTCGAGGCCGAGCGCGGCGTAGGCCGCCCGGTGCAGGACCGGGGAGAGCGAGTGTGCGATCGGCGAGCCAAGGACGGCCGCGCGCCGCGTGGACGGCATCAGTTCTACCTCGACTTGTTGAACTCGTTGACGAGCTTCTGGTGATCGGCGTTCGTCTTGGTGAACTTGGACGTCTTGCCGTCGAGCGAGATGAAGTAGTACCAGCCGTCGCTCGTCGGGTTCACCACGCCCTGCAGAGCCTCGTTGCCCGGGTTGCCGATCGGGCCGGGCGGCAGGCCCTTGTAGAAGTACGTGTTGTAGAGGTTGTCGTACTTCCGCAGCTCCTCGAGGGTGAGGTCGATCTTGCTCTGGTTCTTGATGTAGTTGTACGTGGAGTCGAACTCGAGCTTGCCGAAGGTCTGCGGGTTGCTTGGCTTGAGCCGGTTGTAGACGACCTCGGCCATCTTGCGGAAGTCGTCGTGCGACGTGCCCTCGGCCTGGACGAGGCTCGCGATGGTGATGAGCTGCCACGGGCTCTCGACGCCGAGCTGCTTCGCCTTGGCCTCCAGGTCGTACTTCGCGTACTCCTCGTTGGAGCGGGCGACCATCTTGCGCAGCACGTCCTCCGGCTTGTTGCCCTTGGCCACGGGATAGCTCGCCGGGAAGAGGAACCCTTCGAGCGGGTCCTTGAGGTCGGCGTGGTTGGTCGCCCAGTCCGGGAGACCGAGGTCCTTCGCCTTCGCCTTCGCGATGCCCTGCGTCGTGCCCGCCTTGAGGTCGAGCTTCTTGTCGATCTGCTCGTAGACCCAGACGTTCCGCTTGCCTTCGGGGATGACGAAGTTCGCCTGGCTCGCCGGGCTGAGCATCAGGGTGACGGCGCTCTCCGCCGACATCTCCTTCTTCAGCGTGTAGACGCCGGCCTGGATCGACAGGCCCTTGGGGTTCTTCCCCTGCGCCGACACGAAGGCGTCGACGCTCTTGACGACACCGGCCTTCTTGAGGATGTTGCCGATCTCGTAGCCGCCGGCGGACTTGGGAATCTCGACCTGGACCTCGCCGCTGCCCTCACCCGCGTAGTCGGGTGCGGCGCCGAACTGGCCCTGCCAGAACTGGTAGCCGAAGTAGCCGATGCCGCCGACTCCGCCCACCAGGACGAGGGCGACGACCAGGCACGCGACGCCGTTCTTGCCCTTCTTGTTCTTCTGGCCCTTGCCGCCCCGCCGGTCCCGACCGCCCCGCGACGAGCCGTCGCCGGACCGCTCGTCGTCGTGGTCGTCGTGGCCGTCGTCATCGGCGCCGTCCTCGCCGGTGAAGAAGGGATGCCGCTCCTCTTCCTCGGGCTCCGCCTCCCAGTCGATCACCGGCTCCGGCGGACCCTGCCGCCGGCCCGGGGGCTGCGGCGGCGGGTACGCCTCGGGGGTCCCGTAGAGGTCGGGGTTCTGGCCGCCGTACGGGTCGGCGGGAGTCGCGCCGTACGGCATGGCCGCCTGGCCCGTCTCCCAGCCCGTGTCGTACTGCTGTGCGGGGTACCCGGGCGTGTCGTAGCCCTGCCCGGAGTAGCCCTGCTGGCCGCCGTACGTCTGATTTCCGTACTGGGGATCGCTGTACTGCTGAGGCTGCTGACCCTGCTGCGGATGCGGCTGCTGGTGCGGCTGCTGGTACTGCGGGTCGTACCCCTGCTGCCCGCCCTGCCCGTACTGGTCCTGGGCGTACGAGCCCTGGGGGTACGGGTCCTGGGGGTACTGCCCCTGGCCGTACTGGTCCTGGCCGTACTGCGCCTGCTGCGGGTACTGCTGCTGGCCTCCCCATCCCTGGTCCCCGTACAACGGGTCCTCGGGATGCCACGGTTCGGAGCCGGGGCCCCGGCCATACTCAGTCATCGATCCCCAAACAGCCGCGAGGCTTCCGGACGGTCCGCCTCTACGTAGTGCGGCAGCTGTTCGAACACGCCGCATCGCGCGGAACGTTACCGTATCGCGATCAGATGACCACTTCGACGCCCTCGCCGGGAGGATTACCTGATACCCGTTCGGACTCAAGAGCGTTTTGAAGGATGATCACAGCGGCGGCCTGGTCGATGACGGAGCGCCCCTTCTTCGACTTCACCCCCGAGGCCCGCAGGCCCTGGGTGGCCGTCACGGTCGTCATCCGCTCGTCGACCAGCCTGACCGGCACAGGAGCGACGCCCTTGGCCAGCTCTCCCGCGAAGCGCCGGACCTTGACCGCGGCCGGGCCCTCGCCCCCGGAGAGGGAGCGCGGGAGGCCGACCACGACCTCGATGGGTTCGTACTCCTCGACGATCTGCCTCAGCCGCCGGTGGGCGGCCGGGACGTCACGTCCCGGCACGGTCTCCACCGGCGTGGCGAGGACCCCGTCGGGGTCGCACGAGGCGACCCCGATCCGGGCGTCCCCGACGTCGATCGCGAGACGACGACCGCGGCGCATCGTCACGCCGTCTCCACCACGAGGCGCTCGACGGCGTCGATGGCATCGCCGACGGCCTCGGGGTTCTGGCCGCCGCCCTGGGCGACGTCCGGCTTGCCGCCACCGCCGCCGCCGAGGGTCTTGGCGGCCGTACGGACGAGCTCACCGGCCTTGAGACCGCGCTCGCGGGCGGCCTCGTTGGTGGCGATGACCGTCAGCGGGCGGCCGTTGGCCGTGGCGAACAGGGCGACGACGGCCGGGCGGTCCGAGGAGATGCGGCCGCGGACGTCGAGAACCAGCTTGCGCAGGTCGTCGGCGGAGGTGCCGTCGGGGACCTGGCCGGTGACGAGCGCGACGCCGCGGATGTCCTTGGCGCCCTCGACCAGACCGGCGGCGGCCTGCAGCACCTTCTCGGCGCGGAACTTCTCGATCTCCTTCTCGGCGTCCTTCAGCTTGCCGAGCATGGAGGAGATCTTCTCCGGCAGCTCCTCGGGGCGGCCCTTGACCAGCTCCTGGAGCTGGGCGACGACCGTGTGCTCGCGGGCGAGGAAGTTGTACGCGTCGACACCGACCAGGGCCTCGACACGGCGCACGCCACTGCCGATCGACGACTCGCCGAGCAGCTTGACCAGGCCCAGCGCGGAGGTGTTCTTGACGTGCGTACCGCCGCACAGCTCCTTGGAGAAGTCGCCGATGGTGACGACGCGCACCTTCTCGCCGTACTTCTCGCCGAACTCGGCGATGGCGCCCTGTCGCTTGGCCTCGTCGATCGGCATGACCTCGGCGTGGACGTCGAGTTCGCGGCCGAGGACCTCGTTGATCTTCTGCTCGACGTCCATGAGGACCGTCCCGGGCACCGCGTTCGGCGAACCGAAGTCGAAGCGGAAGCGACCGGGCGAGTTCTCCGAACCGGCCTGGGCGGCCGTCGGGCCGAGGGCGTCACGCAGGGCCTGGTGCGTCAGGTGCGTGGCGGAGTGGGCGCGGGCGATGGCCCGGCGGCGGCGGATGTCGATGGAGGCGTAGGCGGTGGAGCCGACCGTCACCTCGCCGACCTGGACGGCGCCCTTGTGCACGGAGACGCCGGGAACCGGCTGCTGGACGTCGCGGACCTCGATGACGGCGCCGCTGTGCAGCTTGATGCGGCCCTGGTCGGCGAGCTGGCCGCCGCCCTCGGCGTAGAAGGGGGTGCGGTCGAGGACGACCTCGACCTCGTCGCCCTCGGAGGCGGCCGGCGACGGGACGCCGTTGACCAGCAGACCGACGACGGTGGACTCGCCCTCGGTGTTGGTGTAGCCGGTGAACTCCGTGGCGCCGTTGCCGTCCGCGATCTCGCGGTAGGCGGCGACGTCGGCGTGGCCGGTCTTCTTGGCCTTGGCGTCGGCCTTGGCCTTGTCCCGCTGCTCCTGCATCAGGCGGCGGAAGCCGGCCTCGTCCACGGAGAGCCCCTGCTCGGCGGCGATCTCCAGGGTGAGGTCGATCGGGAAGCCCCAGGTGTCGTGGAGCAGGAACGCCTTGTCTCCGGGCAGGACGGTGCTGCCGGAGGCCTTGGTCTCGGTGACGGCGCCGTCGAGGACGTTGGAGCCGGCGTTGAGCGTCTTGAGGAAGCGGGCCTCCTCGGCGAGGGCGACGGTCTCGATCCGCTTGCGGTCGGTGACCAGCTCCGGGTACTGCTCGCCCATCGTGTCGATGACCACGTCGACGAGGTCCTGGACGACCACGCCCGTGGCGCCGAGCAGGCGCATGTTGCGGATGGCGCGGCGCATGATGCGGCGCAGCACGTAGCCGCGGCCCTCGTTGCCCGGGGTGACACCGTCGCCGATGAGCATCACGGACGTACGCATGTGGTCGGCGACCACGCGCAGCGAGACGTCGCTGTCCTTGGCCTTGCCGTAGGCGACGCCGGTGAGCTCGGTGGCCTTGTCGATGACGACCTGGAGGGTGTCGGTCTCGTACATGTTCTGTACGCCCTGCAGGATCATCGCGAGGCGCTCGAGGCCGAGACCGGTGTCGATGTTCTTCGACGGCAGGTCGCCGAGGATCTCGAAGTCCTCCTTCGAGGTGCCCTCGCCCCGCTCGTACTGCATGAAGACCAGGTTCCAGATCTCCACGTACCGCTCGTCGTTGACGGCCGGGCCGCCCTCGACACCGAACTCGGGGCCGCGGTCGTAGTTGATCTCGGAGCACGGGCCGCAGGGGCCGGGGACGCCCATCGACCAGTAGTTGTCCTTCTTGCCCAGGCGCTGGATGCGCTCGGCCGGGACACCGACGACGTCGCGCCAGATCTGCTCGGCCTCGTCGTCCTCCTGGTAGACGGTGATCCAGAGCTTCTCCGGCTCGAGCCCGTAGCCGCCGTGCTCCACCGAGGTGGTCAGCAGCTCCCAGGCGAGCTTGATGGCGCCTTCCTTGAAGTAGTCGCCGAAGGAGAAGTTGCCGCACATCTGGAAGAACGTGCCGTGGCGGGTGGTCTTGCCGACCTCTTCGATGTCCGGCGTACGCACGCACTTCTGCACGCTGGAGGCGCGCGAGAACGGCGGCTTGACCTCGCCGAGGAAGTACGGCTTGAAGGGAACCATGCCGGCGGGGACCAGAAGCAGAGTCGGGTCGTCCGCGATGAGCGACGCCGAAGGCACGACGGTGTGCCCGCGCTCCTCGAAGAAGCTCAGCCAGCGGCGGCGGATTTCAGCCGACTCCATCAGTGGTCCTCATTCCGGTTGTACGAAATCGTTCGGTACGAATGCGTGGTGGTGTTCGGGGTGGCATCGAGCGATGCCCTGCGGCGCGGCCCGGGAAGCTCGCGCTCGGCCGGTGCGTCCACGGGGGCCTCCAGGCCGAGGACCTCGCCGAGTTCGGCTTCGCGCTGGACCATGCCCGCCCTGACGTCGAGGGCGAAGTCCTTGAGCCGGTGGCCGGTCTCGACGGCCTTGTTCGCCGCCTGCGCGGCGAGGCTCTCCGGGGTCAGCTGCTTGAGCTTCCGGTTGACCTTGGTGGTGGCCCACACGCCGGCTGCTGCGCCTGCGGTGAACCAGAACGTACGGCGGAACATCGCGGCTCAGCCCTTCTGCTTCCTGCGCCGAGCGGACGGCACGGTGCGACCGACGACGGTGCGGCGGGCGGGCGCGGGCGCTGCCTCGTCCCGGCCGCGGCCGAGGGCCTTGCGCACTCCGTAGCCGAAGGCCGCGACCTTGACGAGCGGGCCGCCGAAGGTGGAGGCGACCGTGGTGGAGAGCGCCGAGGCGTTGGAAGTGACCTCCTGGACGTCCGAGGCGATGGCGTCGACCCGGTCGAGCTGGGTCTGCGCCGACCGCACGGTGGCCGAGGCGTCGCTGAGCAGCGGTACGGCCTGTTCGGTCACGTCCGCCACCAGTTTGGTGGTCGCCTTGAGCGTCTGCGCCAGCCTCACCAGCACCACGGCGAGGAAGGAGACGAGAATCGCCCAGAACACGGCCACCAGAATCCCGGCAACCTCTCCACCGGTCACTCCGCACCGCTCTCTGCTGTCGTTGGGCACTTACGAAAAGTCGTCCTCCGACCCTATCGCGCCCGGGGTCTTTCCCCGTACCCGATTAGGACCCGACGAGACGTCCCACCGCGGCTCCCTGGAGGGGAATCCTCCCGTTCGGATTGTACGGAGAGCGTGTGGGTGAGTACGCTCCGTGTCCCATGCGAAGCAGCAATCTCCCGGCTGAGCTGAACGTCTTCGTCGGACGGGCCGACGAGCAGGACGAACTGGCCCGACTCCTGGGGACATCGCGCCTGGTCACGGTCGTCGGAGTGGGGGGCGTCGGCAAGTCCCGGCTCGCTCTGCGGGTCGCCGCGGCGGCGCAGAAACGCTACGTCGACGGAGTGTGGCTCGCCGATCTCTCGGTGCTGCGCGAACCGGATCTCGTGGCGCTCGCCCTGGTCGAGGCGCTGGGGCTGACCGACCACACTCTGCGCACCCCGAGCGAGACGCTGACCGACCATCTCGCCGAGCGCCGGCTCCTGCTGGTGGTGGACGGTTTCGAGCACCTCGTCGAGGAGTGCGCCCCGCTGGTGCGTAGGCTCCTCGCACACGCTCCCGGCCTCACGGTGCTGGCGGTGGGCCGCCGCCCGCTGCGCGTCGCCGGGGAGGCCGTCCTCACGCTGGCGCCGATGGGCGAGGACGACGCGGAGACCCTCTTCCGGGAGCGGGCGGGGGCCGCGGGCGACACCCACGCCTCCCGGGCCTTCGACGCAGGCGGTCCGCCCTCCGACGGGGCCGCCGTGCGCGAGCTGTGCGGGCGGCTGGACGGGATCCCGCTGGCGCTGGAGCTGGCGGCCGCCCGGATGCCGCTCCTGACCGTGGAGCAGATGCTGCACCGGCTCGGCGACCGGTTCCGGCTGCTCACGGACGGGGCGCGGGGCGCGCTCCCCCGGCATCAGACGCTCCGTACGGCGATCGGCTGGAGCCATGAGCTGTGCACGCCGGAGGAGCGGCTGCTGTGGGCCCGTCTCTCGGTCTTCGCCGGGCCGTTCGACCTGGAGGCGGTGGAGTACGTCTGCGCCGGCCGGGAGCTTCCGCCGGAGCGGGTGATGGACGTGCTCGGCGGTCTGCTCGCGCAGTCGCTGGTCGTACGGGAGGACACGTCCGCGGGTCCGAGATACCGGATATTGGATACGGTCTCCGCCTACGGCGCGGAGTGGCTGGCGGCGCTCGGGGACACCGAGCGCATGCGCCGTCGGCACCGCGACTGGTACATGGGTCTGGCCACGTGGTGCGAGCTGGAGTGGTTCAGCCCGCGCCAGGCCGAGGTCGCGGCCTCCCTGGACGCGGCGCTGCCCAATCTGCGGGCGGCGCTCGAACTCTGTCTGGAGCAGCCGGACGAGGCACATCTGGCGCAGCATCTCGCGGGGACGCTCTGGTTCGCCTGGGTGGGGTGCGGGCGTCTGTCCGAGGGCCGGCACTGGCTGGACCGGGCGCTCGCGCTCGGCTCGGAGCACGAGGAGGCCCGGCTGAAGGCGCTGTGGGTGCTCGGCTACGTGGCGATCCTGCAGGGCGACGGCACGGCGGCGGTGGCGGCGCTGCACGAGTGCGGGGAGCGGGCCCGCTCCGCCGGCAATCCTCTGGCGGAGGCGTACGCGACGCATCGGATGGGCTGTCTGGCGCTGCTCTCGGACGACATGCCGCGGGCGGAGGAGCTGATCGGCCGGGCCCTGGTGACGTACCGGGAGGTCGGCGAGCTGAACAGCAATGTGCTGATGGGCCAGGTGGAGCTGGCGCTGGCCCGGGTGTTCCAGGGCGATCTGGAGGGCGCGGTCACCCTGTGCGCGGAGGTACGGGAGATCTGCGAGGAGCGCGGCGAGCGGTGGACCAGGGCGTACGCGCTCTATGTGCTGGCGTACGCGGCGTGGGCCGGGGGCGATCACCGCGAGGCGAGGGCGCTGCTCACGGAGTGCGTCACGATCAACCACACGTTCCACGATCTGGTGGGTCTGGTGCTGGCGATCGAGCTGCTGGCGCTGGTGACGGCGAGCGAGGGCGACCCCTCGGAGGCCGCCGTGCTCCAGGGTGCGGCGCTGCCGGTGTGGGACTCGGTGGGCCTGCAGCTCTTCGGCTCGGGGCACTTCAACGGGGCACGGGCGCTCTGTGCGCGTGAGGCCGGCGAGGTGCTGGGCGCGGAGCGTTACGGGGCGTCGGTGCGGGAGGGGCAGGGGCTCTCGCTGGACGCGGCGGTGGACCGGGCCCTCAGCGTGCGTCGGAATCCGGCCGTGCGGGGCGTCGGCCCGCGGGCGCCCCGTCCGTTCCGTACGGCGGGCCGGGAGAACGCGGAAGCCCGCCGGCTCCCCCACCTGTGAGGGCGGGGAAGCGGCGGGCTGTACACCGCGGGGGTGGTACTGCGCCGAACTGGATCAGCGGGCGTAGTACTCGACGACCAGCTGCTCGTCGCAGATGACCGGGATTTCCTTGCGGTTCGGGTCGCGGTCGAGACGGAAGGCCAGGGCCTTCAGGTTGACCTGCAGGTAGCGCGGGGTCTCACCGTCGGGGGCGAAGCCACCCTCACGGGCCACCTGGAACAGGGGCTTCTCGCGGGAGCGCTCGCGGACCATGACGACGTCGTCCGGGCGGACACGGAACGACGGCTTGTCGACCTTGCCACCGTTGACCTGGATGTGACCGTGCACGACCATCTGGCGGGCCTGGTAGATGGTGCGGGCGATGCCCGAACGCAGGACCAGGGCGTCGAGGCGACGCTCGAGCTCGACGACCAGCGCCTCGCCCGTCTTGCCCTCGGCCTTCTTGGCGCGGTCGTAGGCGCGCGCCATCTGGCGCTCGCTGATGTCGTACTGCGCACGCAGACGCTGCTTCTCGAGCAGACGGACCTTGTAGTCCGAGTTCTGCTTGCGGCCACGGCCGTGCTCGCCCGGCGGGTAGGGGCGGGCCTCGAAGTACTTGACGGCCTTGGGGGTCAGCGCGATGCCGAGGGCACGCGACTTCTTGACCTTGGGACGGGACTGGTTCGGCATGAACCAACCTCTCTATCTGTACGAATACGGCTTCACCAGGGTTAGAGGAGGTCGCATCCGCAGCCGGGGAAACCCGTACGGTCGTGAAGACCTGTCGGGCAGCCGCTCCCTGGTCTGGGCACATACGTGCAGCACGCGAACGGCCCATCGCCTGGTCCCGGGGTCCGGGGAGGTGATGGGTTGCCCGCGACACCTTCGAAGGTGCGCGACACTCCTGGAGATCCCGCCTGGGGCGGGGCTCCGACTGCCTGTCCCGTTCTGGTGGCGCCGGCCGAAGCCGGACACGGGACGCAGCACTCCGCACGAGTGTACCGGGTCGTCCGGGTGCCCGTGCACGGGCCCGGGTCCCGCCGTCAGCCGTCGCCGCGCAGCCGCTCCCGTACCTTCTCCACCACGTCCGCGTACCGCGCCTCGGCGCCGTAGCGGGTCGGTTCGTAGTAGCGCTTGCCGTGGACCTCGTCCGGGGCGTACTGCTGGGCCGCGATGCCGCCCGGGACGTCGTGCGGGTAGACGTACCCCTGGGCGTGGCCGAGCTTGGCCGCGCCCTTGTAGTGGCCGTCGCGCAGATGCGGCGGGACCGGGCCCGCGAGTCCGTTCCGCACATCCGCCTGGGCCGCGAAGATCGCGGTGGTCGCCGCGTTCGACTTGGGGGCCAGGGCCAGGGCGATCGTGGCGTGGCTCAGCGTCAGCGCCGCCTCGGGGAAACCGATCATGGCGACGGCCTGCGCGGCCGCGACGGCCGTCGGCAGGGCCGTCGGGTCGGCCAGGCCGATGTCCTCGCTGGCCGAGATCATCAGACGCCGGGCGATGAACCGGGGGTCCTCCCCCGCCTCGATCATCCGGGCCAGATAGTGCAGCGCCGCGTCCACGTCCGAACCGCGGATCGACTTGATGAGGGCGCTGGCCACGTCGTAGTGCTGGTCACCGTCCCGGTCGTACGTCACCGCGGCCCGGTCGACGGTCTCCTCGACCGTCTGGAGCGAGATCTCCGGCTCGCCCTTGGCGAGGGCCGAGCCCGCCGCGGCCTCCAGGGCGGTGAGCGCCCGCCGCGCGTCGCCGCCGGCGATCCGCAGCAGATGCGCCTCGGCGTCCTCGGGCAGCGTGACCGCCCCGCCGAGACCCCGTTCCTCGGTGAGGGCCCGCTTCAGCAGATCGCGCAGATCGTCGTCGGTGAGCGGTTCGAGCGTGAGCAGCAGGGAGCGGGAGAGCAGCGGCGAGATGATCGAGAAGTACGGGTTCTCGGTCGTCGCCGCGATCAGCGTCACCCAGCGGTTCTCCACGGCCGGGAGGAGCGAGTCCTGCTGGGCCTTGGAGAAGCGGTGGATCTCGTCCAGGAAGAGGACGGTCTCCTTGCCGAAGCCGCCGGCCGCCCGCCGGGCCCCCTCGATGACGGCCCGGACCTCCTTGACTCCCGCGGTGATGGCGGAGAGCTCCACGAAGCGCTTGTTGGTCGCCTTGGAGACCACGTACGCCAGGGTCGTCTTGCCGATGCCGGGCGGTCCCCAGAGGATCACGGACGAGGCGCCCGCGGGTCCGCCGCCACCCTCGCCGACGAGCCGCCGCAGCGGCGAGCCCCGCTTGAGCAGGTGCCGCTGGCCCAGGACCTCGTCCAGGGTGCGCGGACGCATCCGTACGGCCAGGGGGCTGCTGGACGGGTCCTTCTCCTGGCGTTCTTCGGCGGCTGCGGTAAAGAGGTCGGGCTCCACAGTCATGAAGCCTAAGTCAGAGCACTGACAGCGCGGCCCGCGGCCGCCCGGCCCCCTGACCCGTCAGCCGGTCCAGAAGTCCCACCAGCGGGTGAGGATCAGCATGCCGATGATCCCGATGTGCAGGACGGGCAGGACCCAGGTGAACTCCTCGAAGAAGGTCCGCAGGCCCCGGGGTGCCGGGATCACGCCGTTGCGGACGTTGTGCGAGGTCACGTACCAGAACATGACGATGGTGGCGACCCAGGCCAGGCAGCACCAGAGGCAGAGCGAGTTGATCTCGTAGAGCGACTGCTGCATGAGCCAGGTGCAGAACCCGACGCCGAACAGCGTGCCCGCGTTCAGACCGAGCCAGTACCAGCGGCGGTACCGGGCGCCCGCGAGGAGGCCGACGCCGATCGCGATCACCATCGCGTACGTGACGAGGCCGAGCATCGGGTTCGGGAAGCCGAAGACCGAGGCCTGGTCGCTCTTCATGATGTTGCCGCAGGAGACGATCGGGTTGAGGCTGCAGCCCGGGGTGAAGTTCGGGTCCTCGAGGAGCTTGAACTTGTCGATCGTGATCACCCAGGCGGCGAGCAGCCCCGCGGCTCCGGTGATCACCAGCAGCCAGGCGAAGGCACGGCTCGCGCCGATCGTGCCGCGCGCCGACTCGTCAACCGCTGCGTCTGTCATATCCCCGATCCATCACTCGCCGGCTTGTGGCCACGGTCCTGCTGGGCATGGGCCTTCTGGGCACGGTCATTGTGCCGCACAGGGGTGCCTGTCCACCGTTCGGTGGACATAAGGACGACCGGGGCCCGGGCCGCGCGCAGCGGTCCGGGCCCCGGTCGTCGTGACGTCTCGGATCAGGCCAGCTTCGCCCGGACGGTGTCGACCAGCGCGTCCAGGGCCACCGGCGTCTGCTCGCCGGACTCCATGTCCTTGAGCTGCACGACGCCGTCGGCCAGGTCGCGCTCGCCCGCGACGATCGCGTACCGGGCGCCCGAGCGGTTGGCGTCCTTCATCGCGCCCTTGAGGCCCTTGCCGCCGAAGGCGAAGTCCGCCGCGACGCCCGCCTTGCGGAGCTCGGTCACCTTGGCGAACAGCAGCCGGCGCGCATCGTCTCCGAGCGCGACGGCGAAGACGCTGGTGGCCGCCGGGATGTCCAGCTCGATGCCCTCGGCCTCAAGGGCCAGCACCGTGCGGTCCACACCGAGCGCCCAGCCGACCGAGGGAAGCGCAGGGCCGCCGATCATCTCGGAGAGACCGTCGTAGCGACCGCCGCCGCCGACCGCGGACTGCGAGCCCAGACCGTCGTGGACGAACTCGAAGGTCGTCCGCGTGTAGTAGTCGAGGCCGCGGACCAGCTTGGCGTCGTCCTCGAAGACCACGCCCGCCGCGGTGATCAGCGCGCGCACCTCCTCGTGGTAGGCCTTGCACGCGTCGCACAGGTAGTCGCGCAGCAGCGGCGCGCCGACCAGCTGCTTCTGCACCGACTCGCGCTTGTCGTCGAGGACGCGCAGCGGGTTGATCTCGGCCCGGCGGAGCGTCTCCTCGTCGAGGTCGAGCCCGCGCAGGAAGGTCTGCAGCGCCTCCCGGTAGACGGGACGGCACTCCTTGTCGCCGAGCGAGTTCAGCAGGATGCGGAAGTTCCGCAGGCCCAGCGAGCGGTACGCGTCGTCGGCCAGGATGATCAGCTCGGCGTCGAGCGCCGGGTCCTCGGCGCCGATCGCCTCGGCACCCACCTGCGAGAAGTGGCGGTAACGGCCCTTCTGCGGGCGCTCGTAGCGGTAGTACGAGCCGGAGTACCAGAGCTTGACCGGCAGGTTGCCCTGCTTGTGCAGGCTGGCCTCCAGGGCCGCGCGCAGCACGGAGGCGGTGCCCTCGGGCCGCAGCGCCAGCTCGGAGCCGCCCTTGGTCGTGAGGGTGTACATCTCCTTGGTGACGATGTCGGTGGATTCGCCGACACCGCGCGCGAAGAGGTTGACGTCCTCGAAGCCGGGCGTCTCGACGTAGCCGTAACCGGACTTGCGCAGCGGTCCGGAGATGGCGTCACGCACCGCCAGGTACTTCGCGGAGTACGGCGGGATCAGGTCGTACGTGCCCTTGGGGGCCTTGAAGGTGCTCACGGAGTACTCGTCACATTCCTCGTCGGGGAGCCTTCGTGCTCCCGAGGCCGGCGGCCACGTCCCGTAGGTACGGGTTGGTGGCGCGCTCCTGGCCGATGGTCGTCTGGGGACCGTGTCCCGACAGCACCACGGTCGAGTTGTCGAGCGGCAGGCACACGCGGGCCAGCGACTCGAGCATCTCGTCCATGTCACCGCCGGGCAGGTCGGTGCGTCCGATGGAGCCGGCGAAGAGCAGATCGCCCGAGAAGAACACGGAGGGGATCTCCGTGGTCTGCGGCATCTGGAAGGTCACCGACCCCTTGGTATGACCGGGCGCATGGGCGACGGAGAACTCCAGCCCGGCGAGGTCCAGCTTCGCGCCGTCGGTGAGCTCGTGCACGTCGTCCGGCTCGCCCACGGTCAGTTCGCCCATGAGCGGCATCCCGATGGAGCGGCCGAGGGCCTTCTCCGGGTCGCTCATCATGTACCGGTCGGCGGGGTGGATCCACGCGGGTACGTCATGGGCGCCGCAGACCGGGACGACGGAGGCGACGTGGTCGATGTGTCCATGGGTGAGGACCACGGCGACGGGCTTGAGCCGATGCTTGCGAAGCGTCTCCTCGACTCCCTGGGCGGCCTGGTGGCCCGGGTCGATGATGACGCACTCCTCGCCTGCGGCGGGGGCGACCAGATAGCAGTTGGTCCCCCAGGCCCCGGCGGGGAACCCGGCAATCAGCACGATCGTCCTTAAATGTCGTCCGGCACGGGGTGCGGCGGAGCGGAAGTGGCAGATCAGAGCTTACTGGCGCTGCGTATTCCACAGCCAACCCGTATACGGTACGGGCACACCCGGCCAGGACAGGAACGTACGAGCGACAAGGAGCAGACCCGGTGGTCAGCAGCGATCAGCGGCGGCGGCAGCTCGCCAGGGAGAAGTACGTGCGGCAGCAGCAGCGACGGCAGGAGGCGCAGCAGAAGGCCAGGCGGCGCAACACCGTGATCGCCGCGGCGCTCGCCGTCGTACTGGCCGCGGGTGGAGCGGTGTACGCCTCGGTCTCGCTGACCGACAGCGGCTCCAAGGACGCGGACAGCGCGGCGCCGAGCGACTCCCCGACCCCGGCGCCCACGTCGAGCGAGCCGAAGGCGCCGGAGCCGGCGATGGCCATCGACAAGAAGGCCGCGTACACGATGTCCCTGAAGACGAACGAGGGTGACATCTCGATCGCCATGGAGGCGGCGAAGACCCCCCACACGGTGAACTCGTTCAAGCACCTGGCGGACAAGAAGTACTTCGACGGTACGAAGTGCCACCGGCTCACCACCGAGGGCATCTTCGTCCTCCAGTGCGGTGACCCGAAGGGCGACGGCACCGGTGGCCCGGGCTACACGATCCCGGACGAGAACCTGGACGCGCTGGGCAAGGCCGGTGCGGACGGTTCGGTGACCTTCCCGGCCGGTACGGTCGCGATGGCCAACACGATGCAGCCGAACACCGGCGGCAGCCAGTTCTTCCTCGTCTACAAGGACACGAAGCTTCCTCCGCAGTTCACCCCCTTCGGGAAGATCGACGCGGCCGGTCTGAAGGTCGTCGAGGAGGTCGCGAAGGGCGGGGTCGAGGGCGGTGCCAAGGACGGCGCGCCCAAGACGGCCGTGACGATCGAGAAGGCCACGGTCGGCAAGAAGTGACACACCGCGTGACCGTTGAATTTCGGTCGCGCGGAGAGCGGACAGCCGGGCGGCCGGTCGCCTAGATTGGCGTTGTGCAGCGCGGTCCTGTATCCGCGTTGTTGAGGGCGGGCCGAGGCCCGCCGGGAACCTGTGGACGATGCCCAGGGGGCACAACCCCCTCGTCGGCATCATGTGGAGGAGGCGCTGTGAGCAGCGACCCGTGGGGCCGCGTCGACGAGACGGGCACCGTGTACGTGCGTACTGCCGAGGGCGAGAAGGTCGTCGGATCGTGGCAGGCCGGCACTCCCGAGGAGGCGCTGGCCTACTTCGAGCGCAAGTACGAGGGCCTGGTTGTCGAGATCGGCCTCCTCGAGAAGAGGGTGAAGACCACCGACCTCTCGGCGAAGGACGCCACTGTCGCGATCGACCACATCCGGCAGCAGGTCGACGAGCATCACGCCGTGGGTGACCTCGCCGCGCTGACCGCTCGTCTCGACAAGCTGGTCCAGACGGTGGAGTCGCGCCGCGAGGAGCGCAAGGCCCAGAAGGCCAAGCAGGCCGACGAGGCGCGCGGCGCCAAGGAGGCGCTGGTCAAGGAGGCCGAGGAGCTGGCGCAGAGCGAGCAGTGGCGGGCCGCCGGCGAGCGGCTGCGCGCGCTCGTGGACACCTGGAAGGGCCTTCCGCGGCTCGACCGGAAGTCCGACGACGAGCTGTGGCACCGCTTCTCGCACGCCCGCTCGGCGTTCTCCAAGCGCCGCAAGGCGCACTTCGCCTCGCTGGACGCGCAGCGCGAGGAGGCCCGCAAGGCCAAGGAGAAGCTGGTCGCCGAGGCCGAGTCGCTGTCGAACTCCACGGACTGGGGTGGCACGGCCGCCCGCTACCGCGAGCTGATGGCGGAGTGGAAGGCCGTCGGCCGTGCCCAGCGCGAGCACGAGGACGATCTGTGGAACCGCTTCCGCGGCGCCCAGGACGTCTTCTTCGCGGCGCGCGGCGAGGTGTTCGCCGAGCGGGACGCGGAGCAGACCGAGAACCTCAAGCTGAAGGAGGAGCTCGCGACCGAGGCCGAGAAGCTGGTGCCGATCGGCGAGCTGAAGGCGGCGCGTGCGGCCTTCCGCTCCCTGAACGAGCGCTGGGAGGCCATCGGCCACGTACCGCGCGACGCCCGGCCCAAGGTCGAGGGCCGGATGCACGCGGTGGAGCGGGCGCTCCAGGAGGCCGAGGAGTCGGAGTGGCGCCGGACGAACCCGGAGGCACGCGCGCGTGCCGCGGGCCTGACGGGTCAGCTGCAGGACGCGGTCGACAAGCTCCAGAAGCAGATCGATGCTGCCCGCGCGGCGGGCAACGACGCCAAGGCCGACAAGCTGGCGCGTGAGCTGGAGGGCCGTCAGGCGCTCCTCGACCAGGCTCTGAAGGGCCTGGAGGAGTTCGGCGGCTGATCCCGCGTACGTACGAGAAGGGCCCCGGTACCTGGCGCAGGTACCGGGGCCCTTGTCTTGCGCCGCTGTCACGGGCGCCTCATGAGCCGTTGCTACGGGCGCCGCGCCGAGGTGACGCGGTAGACGTCGTAGACACCCTCCACGCCGCGGACGGCCTTCAGGACATGGCCCAGGTGCTTCGGGTCGCCCATCTCGAAGGTGAAGCGCGAGGTGGCCACCCGGTCGCGGGAGGTCTGGACGGCCGCCGACAGGATGTTGACGTGCTGGTCCGACAGGACGCGGGTGACGTCCGAGAGCAGCCGGGACCGGTCGAGGGCCTCGACCTGGATGGCGACCAGGAAGACCGAGGACTGGGTGGGCGCCCACTCGACCTCGAGGATGCGCTCCGGCTCGCGGGAGAGCGAGTCGACGTTGACGCAGTCGCTGCGGTGGACCGAGACGCCGCTGCCGCGGGTGACGAAGCCGATGATCGGGTCGCCGGGTACGGGCGTACAGCAGCGGGCCAGCTTGACCCAGACGTCCTCGACGCCCTTGACGACGACACCGGGGTCGGCGCTGGAGCGGCGCTTGGAACGCCCGCGGGTGGGCGGCGCGGTCTCGGCGATGTCCTCGTTGGCCGCCTCCTCGCCGCCGAGCGCCTGGACGAGCTTCTGGACGATGGACTGGGCGGTGACGTGGCCCTCGCCGATCGCCGCGTACAGCGAGGAGATGTCGCTGTAGCGCATCTCGTGGGCGAGCGTGACGAGCGAGTCGCCGGTCAGGATCCGCTGGATCGGCAGGTTCTGCTTGCGCATGGCCCGCGCGATGGCGTCCTTGCCCTGCTCGATCGCCTCGTCGCGGCGCTCCTTGGAGAACCAGGCGCGGATCTTGTTGCGCGCGCGGGGGGACTTGACGAAGCCCAGCCAGTCGCGGGACGGTCCGGCGCCGGCGGCCTTGGAGGTGAAGACCTCGACCAGGTCGCCGTTGTCGAGGGTCGATTCGAGCGGGACGAGCCGCCCGTTGACCCGGGCCCCTATGGTGCGGTGGCCGACCTCGGTGTGGACGGCGTAGGAGAAGTCGACGGGGGTGGCCCCGGCGGGCAGCGCTATGACGTCGCCCTTGGGGGTGAAGACGAAGACCTCGTTGCGCGACAGGTCGAAGCGGAGGGACTCCAGGAACTCGCCCGGGTCCTCGGTCTCCTTCTGCCAGTCGAGCAGCTGGCGCAGCCACGCCATGTCGTTGAGGTGGTCGTCCTTGCCGACGCTCTTCGGCACGTCGGTGCGCACCTTGGAGGCGCCGGCGACGGCCTCCTGCTTGTACTTCCAGTGCGCGGCGATGCCGTACTCGGCCCGGCGGTGCATGTCGAAGGTGCGGATCTGGAGCTCGACGGGCTTGCCGTTGGGGCCGATGACCGTCGTGTGCAGGGACTGGTACATGTTGAACTTGGGCATCGCGATGTAGTCCTTGAACCGGCCGGGGACCGGGTTCCATCGCGCGTGAACGGTGCCGAGGGCCGCGTAGCAGTCGCGGACGGTGTCCACGAGGACGCGGATGCCGACCAGGTCGTAGATCTCCGCGAAGTCACGGCCGCGGACGATCATCTTCTGGTAGACGCTGTAGTAGTGCTTGGGCCGGCCGGTCACGGTGGCCTTGATGCGGGCGGCGCGCAGGTCGGTCTGGACCTCGTCGGTCACTATGGCGAGGTACTCGTCGCGCTTGGGGGCGCGCTCGGCGACGAGGCGGACGATCTCGTCGTACATCTTGGGGTAGAGGATCGCGAAGGCGAGGTCCTCCAGCTCCCACTTGATGGTGTTCATGCCCAGCCGGTGGGCCAGGGGCGCGTAGATCTCGAGGGTCTCGCGGGCCTTCTTCTCCTGCTTCTCCCGCTTGAGGTAGCGCATGGTGCGCATGTTGTGCAGCCGGTCGGCGAGCTTGATGACCAGGACGCGCGGGTCCTTGGCCATGGCGACGACCATCTTGCGGACGGTCTCGGCCTGGGCCGCCTCGCCGAACTTGACCTTGTCCAGCTTGGTGACGCCGTCGACGAGGAGGGCGACCTGGTCGCCGAAGTCGCGGCGCAGCGTGTCGAGCCCGTACTCGGTGTCCTCGACGGTGTCGTGCAGCAGACCGGCCATCAGCGTGGCCGGGTCCATGCCCAGCTCGGCGAGGATGGTGGTGACGGCGAGCGGGTGGGTGATGTACGGGTCGCCGCTCTTGCGCTTCTGGCCGCGGTGCCAGCGCTCGGCGACCTGGTAGGCCCGCTCGACCTGGCGGAGCGTCGCCGTCTCGATCTTCGGGTCGTTGGAGCGGACGATCCGCAGGAGCGGTTCGAGGACCGGGTTGTACGGGGAGGAGCGCTGGACGCCGAGCCGGGCGAGGCGGGCGCGCACCCGGTTGGACGAGCCGCCGGAGCGGGACACGGGGGTGGGCGCGGGCTTGGGCGTGGAGGCCGGCGCCGGGGCGGGCGCCACGGGCGTGTGCTTGCTCTCCGCGGGCTTGTTCTGGGGCGTCGCGGGCTCCGCCGCGGCCTTTTCGGCCTGCGGGTCGGGCTGCGCGGCGGAGAGTGGCTGGGCCTCGTCTGGCAAGAGCGCTCCTCTGGGGGTTCCCCGGGACGGAGTCTGGGGGAGGTACCGGGTCCCCCGGTCAGGCCCGGAAAGGCCATCGTATCGACCCCGAAGGCCCCGTGCTCACGCGTGCGAGCGATGAGACGGGCACCACGCGCGCGCAGAGTCCCGTTCCGGGACATACCGGGAGAACGGACGGGGCGCCCCGGGGATTCCCCGGGGCGCCCCTCACCTCACGCGCGTGCGGTGTCAGACCGTGATCAGCGCCTCCAGCGGAGCGCCGCGCAGGGCGGGCTCCAGACGGGCGCGCCCCGGCAGGAAGCCGAGCTCCATGAGGACCGCGACGCCCGCGACCTCGGCCCCGGCCCGCCGGATGAGCTCGATGGAGGCCTCGGCGGTGCCGCCGGTGGCGAGGACGTCGTCGATGACCATGACCCGGTCGCCCGCGGCCAGGTCCTCGGCGTGCACCTCGATCTCCGCGGTGCCGTACTCCAGCTCGTACGCCTGCTTCAGCGTCGCTCCGGGCAGCTTTCCGGCCTTGCGGACCGGGACGAAGCCCAGGCCCGCGCGGACGGCGACCGGGGCGGCGAGGATGAAGCCGCGCGCCTCCAGGCCGACGATCTTCGTCGCACCGTGCAGGGCGCACAGCGCGGCGAGGCTGTCGGTCAGAGCGGTGAACGCCTCCGGGTCCGCGAGCAGCGGGGTGATGTCCTTGAACAGCACGCCCGGCTTCGGGTAGTCGGGGACGTCCCGGATCCGGCTGAGGAGCAGGGCGGTGGTGTCCTGGAGCCCGGCGGTCATCCGTGGTTCTCCGACGGCCGGCCGCGACGGCCGCGCTGGCCGACGACGGTGGTCTCCACCTCGTCGAGGAAGCCGTCCGCGTCCTCGTCCGGCCCGTCGAGCGGCTCGCCCTTGTCGGCCGCGGACGCCCGCTTGGCGAGCACCCGCTTCTTGAGCGCCTTCATCGCCGGCTCGCGCTCCTTGAGGTCGGCGACGAGCGGGGTGGCGATGAAGATCGAGGAGTACGCACCGGCGGCGAGGCCGACGAAGAGCGACAGCGAGATGTCGTTCAGCATGCCGGCGCCGAGGACGCCGCCACCGATGAAGAGCAGGCCGGCGACCGGCAGCAGGGCCACGACGGTGGTGTTGATCGAACGGATCAGGGTGCCGTTGATCGACCGGTTGGCCAGATCGCTGTAGGTGTAGCGGGTCTGCTTGGTGATGTCCTTCGTTCCCTCCTTGAGGGAGTCGAAGACCACGACCGTGTCGTAGAGCGAATAGCCGAGGATCGTCAGCAGACCGATGACCGTACCGACCGTGACCTCGAAGCCGACGAGCGAATAGATGCCGACGGTGATGGTCAGGTCGTGGATCAGGGCGATGAGCGCCGCGACCGCCATTCTCCACTCGAAGGCGATGGCCAGATAGATCACCACGAGGATCATGAAGACCGCGAGACCGGTCCATGCCTTGTTGGCGATCTGCTCACCCCAGCTGGGGCCGACCAGCTCCGCCGCGATCTTGTCCTCGGCGATGCCGAGGTCCTTGGCGAGCTCGGAGCGGACCTGGTCGGACTTCGCGGTGTCGAGGCCGCCGACCTGGATGCGCAGAGCGCCGCTGCCGAGCTCCTGGACCAGCGCGTCGTGGCCGGAGGCCTCTTCCGCGTACTCCCGGGCCTGGGAGACCGAGACCTCGGACTTCGGGGTGGTGAAAACGGCACCGCCCTGGAACTCGATGCCCATGTTCAGGCCGCGGACGGCCAGCGCCACGATCGCCGTGATGGTGATCAGGATGGACAGGCTGTACCAGAGTTTGCGGTTCCCGATGAAGTCGTAGGCGACCTCACCGCGGTTGAGCCGGGCGCCGAGACTGTCGCGCTTCTTCGCCATCTCACGCCTCCTTCGGGTGATCGACGGGGGCGGAGAGACGGCGGGAGCGGCGCAGCGGCGGCTTGGCGCCGAGGCGCTTCGGGTCCAGTCCGGACCAGGGGTGACCCTCGCCGTAGAACTTGGTGCGCGCGAGGAGCGTCATCAGCGGCTTGGTGAAGAGGAACACCACGACCACGTCGAGCAGGGTGGTCAGGCCGAGGGTGAACGCGAAGCCCTGGACCTTGCCGACGGTGACGACGAAGAGCACCGCGGCGGCGAGGAACGACACGAAGTCGGAGACGAGGATCGTACGGCGGGCACGCGGCCAGGCACGCTCGACGGCCGGGCGCAGGGTGCGGCCCTCGCGGACCTCGTCGCGGATGCGTTCGAAGTAGACGATGAACGAGTCCGCGGTGATACCGATGGCGACGATGGCGCCACAGACGGCCGGCAGGTTCAGCGCGAAGCCGATGGCCGGGCCGAGCAAGGACATGATCACGTACGTGAGGAGGGCCGAGACCCCGAGGCTGAGCAGCGCGATCAGGGACAGTCCGCGGTAGTAGACCACCAGGTACAGCACGACCAGGGCGAGACCGATGGCGCCGGCGATCAGACCGGCCTCCAGCTGCTCGCCGCCGAGGGCGGCGGTGACGGTGTCGACGCTCTGGGTGTCGAAGGAGAGCGGCAGGGCGCCGTAGGACAGGATGTTGCCGAGGTCCTGGGCGGACTGCTGGTTGAAGCTGCCGGAGATCTCCGCGTTGGCGCTCAGCGTCGTCCGCACGGACGGGGCCGAGACGACCTCGCCGTCCAGGACGATCGCGAACTGGTTCTGCGGCTCCTGCTGCTGCGAGAGCTTGCTGGTGATCTGCGAGAACTTCTTGGCGCCCGCGTCCGTGAACTCCATGTTCACGATCCACATGCCGCGCTGCTGGTCGAAGGTGCCCTGAGCGTCGTCGACGTCCCTGCCGTCCACCTCGGCGGGACCGAGGAGGTACTTGGCGTCGCCCTCGGTGGAGCACGCGACCGTAGGCTGCTCCGCCGGAACGGTACGGGCCGGGTTGGGCACGACCTTCTTGTCGCCGGACTTCTCGGCCTTGGGAGTGCAGTCGAGCGCGGCGAACTGCTGCTCCAGCTTCGCGGTCGCCGCGTCGGCCGGAGGTGCGGTCGTCGCCGTGGGGCTCGGAGACTTCGAGGCGTCCGGCGAGGTGGCGGAGGCGCTCGGGCTGGGCGCCTTCTTCAGGGCGTCGCTGACGGCGCGGCCCTGCGTGGTCGCACTTGAGGAGGGAGAAGCCGACGTGCCCTCGCCGGCCTTCGTCGAAGACGTGGCCGACGGGCTCGCGGAGGAGCCGGCCGACGGCGTCGCGGACGGCGTGGCGCTGCCGGACGGCGTCGGGGTCGTCGGCCCGCTCGGGGCCCAGGTGAGTACGGGTCGGAAGTGCAGCTGAGCGGTCGTACCGACCTGCTCACGGGCCTGCTTCTCGTTCACACCGCGGGGGATGTTGACGATGATGTTCTCGCGGCCCTGCGTCTGGACTTCGGCCTCGGAGACACCCAGACCATTGACACGGCGGTCGATGATGCCGACCGCTGTGTTCATGTTGGTCTCGTTGACGGCCTCTTCCTTGCCCGGCTCGGCCTTCGCCTTGAGCGTGATCGACGTACCGCCCGCGAGGTCGATGCCCAGCCGCGGTGTGGTGTGACCCGACCAGAACATTCCGCCCGTGAGCGCGACCATGGCGATCAGGATCAGAGCCAGGGCACGCCCCGGCCTGCTCTGGCCCCCCGCCGGCCGTCGGCCCTTCTTCGGTGCTGCCACCTTGTCGTTTCTCCCTGTCCAACCGTCCCGCGCCGGGTGTGCGCGGTGCGGCCACGAAGTGTGTGTGGGGACCTGCCCCCGCAGACGTGGAACCGTGCCGGGGACCGCGGACGCCTGTGGGCGTTCCCGCGGTCCCCGGTCGCGACTACTTCGCCTCGGTCCCGCCGTCGGCCTTGCCGTCCTTCTTGACCTCGGCGTCGGCCTCGACGGCCTCGGCCTTCTTGGTCAGGTCGGGCTTGGCGTCCTCGACAACCTCGTCCGCCGCGACGGGCTCGGCCGTCTCGGTCAGGGAGGAGGCGTCGTCCGGGACGACGGTCTCGGCGTCCGGCTCGTCACCGTGGACGATGCGGTTGTACTCGTCGTCCGGGAGAACGGCGCCGATCGCGTTCTTCGCGTAGACGGCGTGGACGCCGGGAGCGACCTCGAGGAGGACGGTCTCGTCGCCGATCTCCTTGACGGTGGCGTACATCCCCCCGATCGTGCGGATGCCGGTGCCGGGCTGCATCTCGTCGCGCATCTGCGCGGCCGCCTGCTGCTTCTTCTTCGCAGAGCGGGTCATCAGGAACATGGCCCCGATGAGGACGATGAAGGGGAGGAGGGTCACGATACTCACGGGACGGGTTTCCTTCGCACGGACGCGGAGAACCCGCGGCCTGATCTTCGGGGGTGGGCGTGCCGGCCAGAAAGGTCGGCATCGGCGGAGTCTAGGCGAGTCCGCATCATTGGAACAACGTCCAGCATCGCACCGTGGTTCCTCACCCGACGAGTCTCCGCGCCGTCACGCCCCGAAGAGCCCCTGTTGTCCGCTTCCTGGCGCGCCCGGGGCCCCGGCCTGCGGAGGAACGAGTCCGAGATGGGTCCATGCCGCGGGAGTGGCGACCCGGCCACGGGGCGTACGCGCCAGGAGTCCTTCGCGTACGAGGAAGGGCTCGGCGACCTCCTCGACGGTCTCCCGCTCCTCCCCCACCGCCACCGCGAGGGTCGACAGGCCGACGGGGCCGCCGCCGAAGAGCTTGAGCAGGGCCTCCAGGACGGCCCGGTCGAGCCGGTCGAGGCCGCGGCCGTCGACCTCGTAGACGGCGAGGGCGGCGGCGGCGATCTCGCGGGTGATCACCCCGTCGGCCCTGACCTGGGCGTAGTCGCGGACGCGGCGCAGGAGGCGGTTGGCGATCCGGGGGGTGCCACGGGAGCGGCCGGCGATCTCGGCGGCTCCGGCGGTGTCGATCTCGACGTCGAGGAGTCCGGCGGAGCGGTGGATGACGCGCTCCAGCTCGGCGGGGTCGTAGAACTCCATGTGGCCGGTGAAGCCGAAGCGGTCGCGGAGCGGGGGCGGCAGGAGTCCGGCCCGGGTGGTGGCGCCGACCAGGGTGAAGGGGGGCAGCTCCAGGGGGATGGCGGTGGCGCCGGGGCCCTTGCCGACGATGACGTCGACGCGGAAGTCCTCCATCGCCATGTAGAGCATCTCCTCGGCGGGCCGGGACATGCGGTGGATCTCGTCGAGGAAGAGGATCTCTCCCTCCTGGAGGGAGGAGAGGATCGCGGCGAGGTCGCCGGCGTGCTGGATGGCGGGGCCCGAGGTGATCCGGATCGGGGCCTTCATCTCGGCCGCGATGATCATCGAGAGGGTGGTCTTGCCGAGTCCCGGGGCGCCGGAGAGCAGGACGTGGTCGGCGGTGGCCCCGCGCTGGCGGGCGGCCTTGAGGACCAGGTCGAGCTGCTGGCGGACCTTCTCCTGGCCGACGAACTCGTTGAGGTCCTTGGGACGCAGCGCCGCCTCGACGGCCTGGTCGTCGCCGTCGGCGGAGGCGCCGACGAGGCGCGCCTCGTCGTCCCCGGTGGTGTCGTCGTCCCAGTTCACGGAATGTCTGCCTTCTCGGTGCGGTGCGGTGCGGTGGTCGGTCGGCCGGGCGCCGGCCTGTTCCCGGCCGGGGGCCGGGGGGCGCGGTTCGCGGTCAGCGGGCGCGGTTCAGGGTCTGGAGGGCCGCGCGGAGGAGCTGGGGAACGGGCGCCGAGCCGCCCGCGGCGATCGCGGCCTCGGCCTGGGGGGTGACCGCGGCGACCGCCTCCTCCGCCTCGCGGCTCGCGTAGCCGAGGCCGATGAGGGCGGCGGAAAGCTGCTCCGTCCACGGCGCGGGACCGGCCGCCGCGCGCTGGGCGCCGACCAGGGCGCCGGTGCCGAGCGGCTGGCCCAGCTTGTCCTTCAGTTCGAGGAGGAGCTTCTGCGCGCCCTTCTTGCCGATGCCGGGGACGGCGGTCAGGGCCTTCTCGTCACCGGTGGCGACGGCGAGGCGCAGCGCGTCGGGGCTGTGCACGCCGAGCATGGCCTGGGCGAGGCGGGGTCCGACGCCGCTGGCGGTCTGGAGCAGTTCGAAGACCTGGCGCTCGTCGTCGTCGGCGAATCCGTACAGCGTCAGGGAGTCCTCGCGGACCACCAACGACGTGGCGAGCCGGGCCTCCTGACCGAGCCTCAGGCCGGCGATGGTGTTCGGCGTGCACTGGACGGCCATGCCGATGCCGCCGACCTCGACGACCGCGGTGGTGGGGGCGAGCGCGGCGACCGGGCCGCTGACGAAGGCGATCATGCGGAACGGCCTTTCGATGCGTGATGGGCGGCGACGGCCTGCTGGAGGCGGTTCTGGGCCGGGGCCCGCCAGATGTGACAGATGGCCAGGGCGAGGGCGTCCGCCGCGTCGGCCGGCTTGGGCGGGGCGGAGAGCCGGAGCAGCCGGGTCACCATGGCTCCGACCTGGGCCTTGTCGGCGCGTCCGCTGCCGGTGACGGCGGCCTTGACCTCGCTGGGGGTGTGCAGGGCGACGGGGATGCCACGGCGCGAGGCGCAGAGCATGGCGACGGCGCTGGCCTGGGCGGTGCCCATGACCGTACGCACGTTGTGCTGGCTGAACACGCGCTCCACGGCGACCAGTTCGGGCGAGAAGCGGTCGAGCCACTCCTCGATGCCGCGCTCGATGCCGACCAGGCGTATGCCGATGTCGTCGTCGGCGGCCGTCCGCACGACGCCCACGCCGAGCATGGTCAGGGGCCGACCGGCGACGCCTTCGACGACACCGACACCGCACCGGGTCAGCCCCGGGTCGACACCCAAGACACGCACAGTCCCTCCATCCCTCGGCAACCGCCTGAAGGCTACCGGCTGCCACTGACACCACCGCCGACCAGCGGCCCGGTCGGCGCTCCGGCGGGGCAGGAGCCGAGGCGTTTCAGCTTTACCTCCGTGATCAACAGTCACTATGATCATCAGCGTTCGCACGTTTGACCGACGTGCAAACGTACGATTCGGTCGGATCTCGACCATCCAACTCACACAGGGGGATACATGCGTCGCATGTCCAAGATCGGCGTCACGGGCGCCGCGCTCGCTCTCGCCACCGTGGGCCTCAGCTCGCCCGCCCAGGCGGCGTCCTCGGAAATTCACCGCGGAAAGACCGGCTGCTTCAGCTGGTCCTGGGCCGAGGGCTGGACCACCACCACGGTGTACTACCGCAACACCTGCTCCTACGAGGCCTCCATGAACGTGTGGTGGCAGGACGGCAGGACCAGCAGGATGAAGAAGGTCACCGCCGCTGGTGGCGCTTCGGGGAGCGTCAAGAACTCGGGCGACTTCAAGCGGATCGACTGAGCGTGATCCCGTCTCCCGCTGAGTCCTGACCCAGCCGGGATTTCTATGAGCGGCTCGCCGGTGTTCCGGCGGGCCGCTGTCGTTCGCCCCCAGGGCCCGGCCCTCGGGACAGTCGGCTCGAACGGCCCGACAGAAACAGGCCGGACCGACGGATACCCGTCGGTCCGGCCTGTTCTGTCTGCGGGTGCGGCCCCTGCGTCAGGCGTCGACCTTCTCCATGACCTCGTCGCTGACGTCGAAGTTGGCGAAGACGTTCTGCACGTCGTCGCTGTCCTCCAGCGCGTCGATCAGCTTGAAGATCTTGCGCGCGCCCTCCTCGTCCAGCTCGACCTGCATGGTCGGGAGGAAGTTGGAGTCGGCCGAGTCGTAGTCGATGCCGGCCTCCTGGAGGGCGGTACGGACGGCGACCATGTCGGTGGCCTCGCTGATGACCTCGAAGCTCTCACCGAGGTCGTTGACCTCTTCGGCACCCGCGTCGAGGACGGCGCCGAGGACGTCGTCCTCGGTCAGCTCGCCCTTGGGCAGCACGATGACGCCCTTGCGGTTGAACAGGTACGAGACCGAGCCGGGGTCGGCCATGGAGCCGCCGTTGCGGGTCATGGCGACGCGGACGTCGGAGGCGGCACGGTTGCGGTTGTCGGTGAGGCACTCGATGAGCACCGCGACACCGTTCGGGCCGTAGCCCTCGTACATGATCGTCTCGTAGTCGACGCCGCCGGCCTCGAGGCCGCCGCCGCGCTTGATCGCCGAGTCGATGTTCTTGTTCGGGACCGAGCTCTTCTTCGCCTTCTGCACGGCGTCGAACAGCGTCGGGTTGCCGTCCAGGTCAGCACCGCCGGTCCGGGCGGCGACCTCGATGTTCTTGATCAGCTTCGC
Organism: Streptomyces sp. Je 1-79; assembly: GCF_025195125.1. GTDB lineage: Bacteria > Actinomycetota > Actinomycetes > Streptomycetales > Streptomycetaceae > Streptomyces. The sequence goes on along the minus strand of NZ_JAMGSL010000014.1, from coordinate 177,732 downwards.
GAAGAGCTTGCCGCGCTTGGCGTCGATCACGGCCTTCTTGTGCTTCGTCGTAGCCCATTTAGAGTGGCCGGACATCTGCCTGTCTCCTTCGCGTAACCCATTTCAGAACGAACCCCAGAGATCCTACCGGGACCTCGTCACCGCGCGGAGCGCACCATGTCGACGAACAGGGCGTGGATGCGGTGATCACCGGTGAGCTCGGGGTGGAACGAGGTCGCCAGGGCCGGGCCCTGTCGTACGGCCACGATGTGGCCCCCGTGCTCGGCGAGCACCTCGACCTCCGCGCCGACGGACTCGACCCACGGGGCGCGGATGAAGACGCCCTCCACCGGGCCGTCGTCGACGCCGGTGACGGTGACGCCGGCCTCGAACGACTCGTTCTGGCGGCCGAACGCGTTGCGGCGGACGATCATGTCGATGCCGCCGAAGGTCTCCTGGCCCGAGCGCGGGTCGAGGATCTTGTTCGCCAGCATGATCAGGCCGGCGCAGGTGCCGTACACCGGCATCCCGGCCGCGATGCGTTCGCGCAGCGGCTCCATCAGGCCGAAGAGCACGGCCAGCTTGGAGATGGTGGTGGACTCGCCGCCGGGTATGACGAGGCCGTCGACCTCGGCGAGCTCCTCGGGGCGCCGGACCGGCCTGGCCACGGCGTCAGCCGCGGCCAGGGCGATCAGGTGCTCCCGTACGTCGCCCTGGAGAGCCAGGACACCGATCACGGGTGTGGTCATGAGTGACTACCAGCCGCGGTTGGCGTAGCGCTCGGACTCGGGGAGGGTGTCGCAGTTGATGCCGACCATGGCCTCGCCCAGGTTGCGGGAGGCGTCCGCGATGATCTTCGGGTCGTCGTAGAAGGTGGTGGCCTTCACGATGGCGGCGGCGCGCTTGGCCGGGTCGCCCGACTTGAAGATGCCGGAGCCGACGAAGACGCCCTCGGCGCCGAGCTGGCGCATCAGCGCGGCGTCGGCGGGGGTGGCGACACCACCGGCGGAGAACAGCACGACCGGCAGCTTGCCGAACTCGGCGACCTCCTTGACGAGCTCGTACGGGGCGCGCAGGTCCTTGGCGGCGGCGAACAGCTCGTTGTTGTCGAAGCCGCGCAGCCTGGCGATCTCGTTCTTGATCTGGCGCAGGTGGCGGACGGCCTCGACGACGTTGCCGGTGCCGGCCTCGCCCTTGGAGCGGATCATGGCCGCGCCCTCGGCGATGCGGCGCAGGGCCTCGCCCAGGTTGGTGGCGCCACAGACGAAGGGGGTGGTGAAGGCCCACTTGTCGGAGTGGTTGACCTCGTCGGCCGGGGTGAGGACCTCGGACTCGTCGATGTAGTCGACGCCGAGGGACTGCAGGACCTGCGCCTCGACGAAGTGGCCGATGCGGGACTTGGCCATGACCGGGATGGAGACCGCGCCGATGATCTCCTCGATCATGTTCGGGTCGGACATCCGGGCGACGCCGCCGTCCTTGCGGATGTCGGCGGGGACCCGCTCGAGGGCCATGACGGCGACGGCGCCGGCGTCCTCGGCGATCTTCGCCTGCTCGGCGTTGACCACGTCCATGATCACGCCGCCCTTGAGCTGCTCGGCCATGCCGCGCTTGACGCGCGCGGTGCCGGTCTCGGGAGACTGGGTGCTGTTGGGAAGCGTGGTGGACACGGGGACCTCACTCGTGAAAGCGGTGTTGAGACAAGAGTGAGGAAACAGGCCACCACCAGTCCACATCAAGGGCCAATGGGTAGCCGGTGGATCGTTTTGGCTGTTTCGCAGGCCGGAGCGGGTCAGGCCGGGCGATCGGCAAGGGCGACGGGCGGCTCATCGTCCATTTCGAAGGCGAGCGGAAACGGGGCGTGGCCTGCCAGCCGGAACCAGCGCACCGTGCGGTGGCGGCGCAGCGCCCGTGCTGCGCGGACGGCGTCGTTGTGGAACCTGCGGGCCATCGGAACGCGGCGGACGGCGGCCGCGAGCTCGCCCGCGGCGTCCTCGCCGCCGGGGGCCTCCCGTACCGCCTCGACCTGCTCGGCCTCGCCGAACACGGCCCGCAGCGCCTGGCTCAGCTCGCTCTCGGCGACCTCCCGGTGGTCCTCCTCGGCCTGCCGGGCGGCGTGCGCGGCCTCGTAGAGCACGATCGAGGCGGCCGGGTCGAGCACTCCGGACGTGGCCAGCTCCTGGGCGACCGAGGCGCGGCGCAGCAGCTGGGCGTCGAGGGCGGCGCGGGCGGCGTCGATCCGCGAGTGCAGCCGGTCGAGCCGGCCGGCGGTCCAGCTGAGGTACAGGCCGATCGCGATCAGCGCGACGACGGTCCAGATCAGGGTTACGGTCACGGGCGCACAGGCTACCGTCGCGACGACAGGCCCCCTTCCCGGAGGTCACGGTCGTGGGCGCACCGGACGGTCGCCACCCGCCCGCCCGGCCGGCCCCGCGAGCCGTGTGTTCACCGTCGTGCCACTCCTTCGGGCCGAGCGGGCCCGGGGGACGCCCAGTCCCACTCCGTCGGACCGGGCGGGCCCGGTGGGCGCTCAGTCTCACCCCGTCGGGGAACGCTCAGCCCCACCCCGTCCGACCGGGCCGGCCCGAAAAACGTTCAGCCCCGCCCCGTCAGGCCGGGCGGGCCCGACTGGACGCTCAGTCCCGGCCAGGGCCGGGCGGCCCCGAAAACGCTCAGTCCCGTCCCAGGCCCAACCGCGCCCGCAGGCCCACGCGTTCGTCCGTCGCCACCGACGCCGCGCCGTCCGTCACCGTCTCGTAGACCGCGAGGATGTCCGCGCCCACCGTCGACCAGTCGAAGCGCCGCACATGCGCGCTGCCGCGCCTGCTCAGCTCCTTGCGCCGCACCTCGTCGCCGAGGAGCCGGACCGCCGCGTCCGCCAGCGCGTCGGCGTCCTCGTTGGCGAAGAGTTCGCCCGCGGCGCCCTGGTCGAGGACCTGGGCGAAGGCGTCCAGGTCCGAGGCGAGGACCGCCGCGCCCGCCGACAGCGCCTCGACGAGGATGATGCCGAAGCTCTCGCCGCCCGTGTTCGGGGCCACGTAGACGTCGACGCTGCGCAGCAGCCGCGCCTTGTCCTCGTCGCTGACCATCCCGAGGAACTCGACGCGCTCCCGCATCTCGCGCGGCAGGGAGGCCACCGCCTCCTCCTCGTCACCGCGCCCGGCGACGAGCAGCCGTGTCTCCGGCCGCTCCGCGAGGATCTTCGGCAGCGCCTTCATCAGGACCGGAAGGCCCTTACGGGGCTCGTCGATCCGCCCGATGAAGCCCAGGGTCTGCCCCTGCCACTCCTTCTTCGGCTCGGCCCGGGCGAAGAAGTCCACGTCGACACCGTTGGGGATGACGACCGCGTCGCCGCCGAGGTGCTCGACCAGGGTCCGGCGCGCGTACTCGCTCACCGCGATCCGTGCGCTGATCTTCTCCAGCGCGGGCTGCAGGATCGGGTACGCGGCGATCATCGCCCGCGAGCGCGGGTTCGACGTGTGGAAGGTCGCGACGATCGGCCCCTGCGCCGCCCAGCAGCTCAGCAGGCCCAGCGAGGGCGAGGCCGGCTCGTGGATGTGGATCACGTCGAAGGTGCCGTCGTGCAGCCAGCGCCGTACGCGGGCCGCCGACAGGAAGCCGAAGTTCAGCCGGGCCACCGAGCCGTTGTACGGCACCGGCACCGCGCGCCCCGCCGAGACGACGTACGGCGGCAGCGGTGTCTCGTCGTCGGCGGGGGCGAGCACCGAGACCTCGTGCCCGAGCCTGATCAGGTGTTCGGCGAGGTCCCGGATGTGGAACTGGACGCCGCCCGGCACGTCCCAGGAGTAGGGGCAGACGATTCCGATCTTCACGTCCGTCGCTCCTCTCCGAGCGGCTCGCGCTCCTCCAGGTCCTTCAGCCACAGCCGCTGGAGCATGTGCCAGTCCTCCGGGTGGTCCGCGATTCCGGCGGCGAAGGCATCGGCCAGCGCCTGTGTCATCACGGACGTCTTCTCGGCCCGGGTACCTGACTCGGGTACGTCGACGGGCGTATGGATCTGCCCCCTCATGACCGGGGTGTCGTCGTACCAGAGGGTCACCGGAAACAGCAGCGCGCCCGTCTGCTGGGCGAGCAGCGCGGGGCCGGCCGGCATCCGCGCCGTCTCCCCGAAGAAGGTGACCTCGGTGCCCGAGGCCGACAGGTCACGGTCGGCGACCAGGCAGATCAGGCCACCGTCCCGCAGCCGGCGTGCGAGCGTTCCGAAGGCGGAGCCTCCGGAGTGCGGCAGGACCTCCATGCCCAGCGACTCGCGGTAGGCGACGAACCGGTCGTACAGCGTCTCCGGCTTGAGCCGCTCCGCGACCGTCGTGAACGGCACGCCGAGCGAGCGGGTCACCCAGACGCCCGCGAGGTCCCAGTTGGCCAGGTGCGGCAGCGCGAGGATGACGCCACGGCCCGCGGCGAGACCGTCCTTCAGATGATGGACGTCCTTGATGTCGATGCCGCTGTCGACCCGTTCCCTGCTCCAGGTCGGCAGCCGGAAGGACTCCATCCAGTACCGCATGTACGAGCGCATGCCGGCCTTCGACAGCTCACGGAGCCGCTCGGGGCCGGCGTCGGGCACCACACGCGCGAGGTTCGACTCCAGCCGCAGCACGCTCTTGCCGCGCCGCTTCCAGGCGGTGTCGGCGATCCTTCGGCCGAGCCCGGCGGCCACCGGCTCCGGCAGCTTCTTCACGGTCGCCCAGCCCAGCCCGTACAGGCCGTCCGTCAGCCGGTCCTTCATCCCGCTCATGACGTCGCCTCGTTCCCCCGCGCACCGGGCGCGTCCGCGGCCGCGTCGGCCTCGGCCGATTCCCGTCGTACCGTGACCACTCGCTGACCGAGGGTCACCGCGCTGCCCGCGGCCACGATCCAGAGCGCGATCGGCAGCAGGACGTCGACACCCGGCACGCCGAAGGCGTGCAGTCCGGCGAGGCCCGCGGCGACGAGGGAGATCACGAGCCGCTCGGCCCGCTCCACCAGCCCGTTGACCGCGACCGGCAGGCCAATCGATTCACCACGCGCCTTGGTGTACGAGACGACCTGACCGCTGGCCAGGCAGAAGATGGAGACCGCGCACAGCACGTTGTCGTTGCCGGTACCCGCGTACCAGAGCGCGAAGCCACCGAAGATGGCGCCGTCGGCGACCCGGTCGAGGGTCGAGTCGAGGAACGCGCCCCAGCGGCTGGAGATCCCCGCCTGGCGCGCCATGTTCCCGTCGACGAGGTCGGAGAAGACGAAGAGGGTGATGACGATCGTGCCCCAGAAGAACTCCCCCCTGGGGAAGAAGACCAGGGCTCCCGCCATCACTCCGGCCGTGCCGATGAGCGTGACCGCGTCGGGGCTGACGCCCCGCCGGAGCAGAAACGCGGCGAACGGTGTGAGGACACGCGTAAAAAATGCACGCGCGTACTTGTTCAGCATGGCCTTCCCGAGGTTCGGTGGGCCGCGGTCCCTACGACCACCGGCCCGCCCATCGTAGCCAGCGAGCCTTCCGGCGGACCGCGGGGCACCCGCACGCCGCGTCGGGTACGACGTATGGACGCACCATGACGTCGGTGCAAAGCTCGAAGGACAACCGCGGGCACCGCCGGAGCTGCCCAGCGTCTCCCCCTGCGCCCGCGTCCCGCCTCACCGCGCGAGCGAGCGGTGCAAGCGATCGGGAGGACCCCTCATGGGCGACAAGGCGAACGCACACTCCGGAGCCGCCGGCAGGGCTCCAACGGCCGACCGGCCCTCGGCCGTACGGAACGTGGTGCTGGTCGGCCACAGCGGATCGGGAAAGACGACGCTCGTCGAGGCGCTGGCGCTGACCGCGGGGGCGGTCAACCGGGCCGGACGGGTCGAGGACGGCGGAACGCTCTCCGACCACGACGAGATCGAGCACCGCCAGCAACGTTCCGTACAGCTCTCCCTCGTCCCGCTCGAATGGGACGGGGTCAAGATCAATCTCCTCGACACACCCGGATACGCCGACTTCGTCGGGGAGCTGAGGGCCGGTCTGCGCGCCGCGGACGCGGCCCTCTTCGTCGTCTCGGCCGCCCAGGAGGCGGACGCGATCGCCGGGTCGACCCGCATGGTGTGGGAGGAGTGCGCGGCCGTCGGCATGCCCCGCGCCATCGTCGTCACGCACCTGGACACCGCCCGCACCGGCTTCGACGAGCTGACCTCGGTCTGCTCCGCCATGTTCGGCGGCGACGATCCCGACGCCGTACTCCCGCTGTACCTGCCGCTGTCCGGCGCGGAGGCACCGGACGGGCACGCGCCGACCACCGGTCTGGTCGGGCTGCTCTCGGAGCGGATCTTCGACTACTCCACGGGGGTACGGCAGGAGAACGCACCGGACGAGGGGCAGCGGCCGCTGATCGCCGAGGCCCGCAACCGGCTCATCGAGGGGATCATCGCCGAGAGCGAGGACGAGACCCTCATGGACCGCTATCTCGGCGGCGAGGACATCGACATCACGTCGCTGATCGACGACCTGGAGAAGGCCGTCGCCCGGGGCACCTTCCATCCGGTGCTCGCCGCCGCGCCCGCCGCGGACGGCGGCAAGCAGGGACTCGGCACCGTCGAGCTCCTCGATCTGATCACCGGCGGATTCCCGACCCCGCTGGAGCGTGAGGCTCCCGCGGTGACCACGCCCGACGGCGTCCCGCGGCCCCCGGTCACCTGCGATCCCGAGGGGCCGCTCGTCGCCGAGGTCGTCAAGACCGCCTCCGATCCGTACGTCGGCCGGATCTCGCTGGTCCGGGTCTTCTCCGGAACCCTGCGCCCGGACGAGACGATCCATGTCTCCGGGCACGGGCTCTCCGACCGCGGGCACGAGGACCACGACGTCGACGAACGGGTCGGCGCGCTGACCGCCCCCTTCGGCAAGCAGCAACGCCAGCTGAGCAAGTGCGTGGCGGGCGACCTCGCGTGCGTCGCCAAGCTCGGCAGGGCGGAGACCGGCGACACCCTCTCCAGCAAGGACGACCCGCTCCTGATGGAGCCCTGGACGATGCCCGACCCCCTGCTCCCGCTGGCGATCGAGGCCCACAGCAAGGCCGACGAGGACCGTCTCTCGCAGGGTCTGGCCAGGCTGGTCGCCGAGGACCCCACGATGCGTCTGGAGCAGAACCAGGCCACCCACCAGGTCGTCCTGTGGTGCCTGGGCGAGGCTCACATGGACGTGGCGCTGGAACGCCTGCGCAACCGGTACGGAGTGCAGGTCGACGCGGTGCCGTACAAGGTGGCGCTCCGCGAGACCTTCGGCGCGGCGTCGGCCGGGCGGGGCCGGCACGTCAAACAGTCCGGCGGCCACGGCCAGTACGCGATCTGCGAGATCGACGTCGAGCCCCTGCCTACGGGGAGCGGGATCGAGTTCGTCGACAAGGTGGTCGGAGGGGCCGTTCCGCGCCAGTTCATCCCCTCCGTGGAGAAGGGCGTGCGCGCCCAGGCCGCGCGCGGGGTGGCCGCGGGGCACCCGCTGGTCGACGTGCGGATCACGCTGCGCGACGGCAAGGCGCACTCGGTCGACTCCTCCGACGCCGCGTTCCAGACCGCGGGTGCGCTGGCGCTGCGCGAGGCGGCGGCCGAGGCGGACATCCAGCTCCTGGAGCCGGTCGCCGAGGTGCGGGTGCTCGTCCCGGACGAGTACGTGGGCCCGGTGATGAGCGATCTCTCCGGGCGTCGCGGCCGGGTCGTCGGCACCGAACAGGCGGGTCAGGGGCGGACGTTGGTGTGTGCCGAGGTCCCCGAGATCGAGATCGGGCGGTACGCGGTCGACCTGCGGTCGGTCTCGCACGGCACCGGCCGCTTCGACCGCTCGTACGCCCGGCATGAGCCGATGCCGTCCCATGTCGCGGAGAAGGTCCGGGAGAAGGCGGGGAAGGGTTCCTAGCCGCTCCGCGTCGGCCGAATGCCGTCCGTCCAACTCCCTTTCGCCAGGGCGGCATTCGGCCGACCCGTGACGCATCCGCCGGTACCCGGTTACGCTGTGGTGCCCAGCTCAGCAGGTGTGCGGGGCGCGGTAGTCGGGAACAGGCCGCAGAGGGATACGCGGTGAACCACGCGGGCACGCGGCGATGGGGGCATCAGTGACGATCGGCAGTTTCGGACCCGGGGCGCAGATTCCCCTGCAGGGCTCGGACGGACAGACGGCGGCGACCCACGCCCTGGCCTCCGCCGCGTACCGCGACAGCCCGGTGGAAGCGATCCTGGACGCCAACAGCGAGTGGCACAAGTCCAAGGTCACCGACGGCAAGTGGCAGAAGCTGTTCCGGCCCGACCTGGGCGAGGCCTTCTCCCGGGCGGTCCAGGTGCGGATGCTCGGCGGTGCCCGGAAGGCGCTCATCCAGTCCTTCGGCACCGAGCCGCAGCCCGTGGTCGAGCACTGCCTGGCCGCCACCCGTATCCGCAAGCAGCGCGACGTGCGGCTGACCCTGGTCACCTTCGTCTTCGGCGTCCTCTTCCTGCCCGGTCTGCTGCTCTGGCTCGGCGTCATCCAGCTGCGCCGCATGGTCGCCGGCACGGAGAACAAGCGCACGAGCGCGGTGGGCTCGGTGATCCTGGTGGTGGCGGGCCTGATCGCGGTGGGCTTCCTGATCAAGCTGCCGCTCGACGGCCCCCTGTCGGTCTATCTGCGGGCCATGATCGTCGCGCCGGTCGTCGGCTGGTTCCTCGCCAAGCGGATCTGCGAGTCCACGGCCCGGGATCTGCGCGAGCGCTGGACCGCGCTGCTGAGCGGCGGGGGCATCGGGGCCAAGATCCCCGAGGCGGTCCCCCAGGACCCGGGCGAGAAGGCCGCCGAGGAGCTGCGTCAGAACCTGGAGAAGCTGTCGGCGGAACAGCAGTCCAACATCGTCTTCTACGCGGGCCCGAAGGGAATACTGGGCATGGGCACCCGCTGGGGCAGCTGGACGCTCGCCGAGGAGCTGATCCCCAAGGACGGGCGCGAGATCCACGACTTCCGCGCCTGGGACGTCGTACGGAAGATCCACGACCAGCTCACGATGCTGGAGCGGGGCTCCCTGAAGACCGGTTTCCCCAAGCCGACCGTCAAGCACTGGATCGTCTCGCCGGTCGGCGAGGGCGCCGACGAGGTCGCCAGGCCGGACGGTGACAACATCGTGCACTTCCAGGTCAAGCCGCACGAGATACAGCGCATCTGCAACGACCAGCAGTTCGGCGCCGGCAACCGGCACTACCTCGGCGTGCAGTTCACGCTCTGGGACGGGCAGCTCGTCCTGACGATGATGATCACGGTGACCTCGCTGCACCACACGCTGCGCGTGGAGGTCACGGGGCACGCGCTCGGCCCGGTCCACTCGCTCTTCACCTCCAAGCCGGCGGCGAAGACCAAGGACGTCTCCAAGACGGTCAAGTTCTGGGAGACCCGGACGGTCCAGCTGCCGCTCCTGGAGACGGACGAGATCGTCCGCAAGGCGGTCCGCGCCCCGCTGACCTGGTTCCCCCAGGTCCTGGACTTCCTCGGCGGCAAGCTCGTCCTGCCGGAGCCCTTCGGGCTGCGGCACGCCTGGGCCGCACAGCCCTGGCGGCACCGCTTCATGGCGGACGACGCGATCCGCGCCGCGACGCCGGTGATGCGGGCGGTCCACGCCGCGACCATCCAGGTGCTCGACGATCACGGCGTGGACACGGAGCGCTTCACCAACCGCTCGCTGATTCTGAGCGGGGCGGTCCAGGACCCCGGCACGAAGAAGGCCGACGTCTACGACGCGTAGGGGCTAGGCCAGTTCCGAGGAGGCCGGCCAGGCGGCGGCGAGCATCGTGCGGGTGTCGGCGAGGAGCTGCGGCAGCACCTTGGTGTGTCCGACGACCGGCATGAAGTTGGTGTCGCCGCCCCAGCGAGGCACGATGTGCTGGTGCAGGTGGGCGGCGATGCCGGCGCCCGCGACCGTGCCCTGGTTCATGCCGATGTTGAAGCCGTGCGCGCCGGACGCGGTGCGCAGGGCGATCATGGCCCGCTTGGTGAACTCGCCGAGCTCGGCGGTCTCGGCCGCGTCCAGATCCGTGTAGTCGGCGACGTGACGGTACGGGACGACCATCAGGTGCCCGCCGTTGTACGGGTAGAGATTGAGCACGGCGTACACATGCTCGCCGCGCGCCGCCACGAGGCCGTCCTCGTCCGACTTCGACGGAATCACGCAGAACGGACAGCCGTCCTCGGCCCCCGGCCCGGTCGGCTTGTTCTCGCCCTGGATGTACGCCATACGGTGAGGCGTCCACAGGCGCTGGAACGCGTCCTGCGTCCCGACTCCGATCTGCTGCTCCGGCTCAATCGTCATGCTGTGCAGCATATTGCTTCGCCCGTTCGGAACGTGTCGCCGGGGCGAAGCTCCCCCGCTCCCGGAGATGCTGATCCGATGGACGAGAGGCCGGAGAAGCAGGAACGCTGGGACCGCCGCATGGAGACACCGCTCGCGGTGGCGTCCCTGCTCTACCTCGCCGGGTACACGGTGCGGGTGCTGGCCCACGGCATGGCCCAGGTCTGGCTGGACGTCTGCCTGGCGGTCACACTCACGGCCTGGAGCGTCTTCGTCCTCGACTACGCGGTACGGCTCCGGCTCAGCGGCCTCGGGCCGCTGCGCTTCGTCCGCGCGCACGTGCTGGGCACGGTGGTCCTGATCCTGCCGCTGCTGCGGCCCCTGCAGATGGTGAAGATCTACGAGCGGATCCAGCGCCGCCGCGACCAGCCGCGTCTGACCCTCTACGCCCGGGTCATGGCCTACTCCAGTCTCACGGTGTCGCTGCTCGGCTTCGCGGGCGCGCTCGCCGTCCTCCAGCACGAGCGCGGGGCCCCGGGCGCCACGATCCGTACCTTCGGCGACTCCCTCTGGTGGGCGGCGGAGACGCTGACCACGGTCGGGTACGGGGACGTGACCCCGGTGACCCCGACCGGCAGGGTCATCGCGGTGGGCATGATGGCGTGCGGCGTCGCCCTGATCGGGGCCGTGACGGGTTCGTTCTCGTCCTGGCTGATCCAGTCGTTCACGCGGGAGGACGAGAAGAGGCCCCCGGGTGGTACCCCGGGGGCCTCCTGAGCCTCTGCGCTCGGCGGGTCAGATCTGGACGCGCTCCTCGACGACCTTGGCGATCTTGGCGATGGCCTCGTCGACGGGGATGCCGTTCTCCTGCGAACCGTCGCGGTAGCGGAAGGAGACGGCGCCGTTGGCCATGTCCTCGTCACCCGCGATGATCATGAACGGGACCTTCTGCTTCTGCGCGTTGCGGATCTTCTTCTGCATCCGGTCCGAGGAGGCGTCGACCTCGACCCGCAGGCCCCGCTTCTTCGCCTGGGCGGCGAACTCCTGGAGGTACGGGATGTGGGCGTCGCCGATCGGGATGCCGGTCGCCTGGACGGGGGCCAGCCACGGCGGCATGGCGCCCGCGTAGTGCTCGAGCAGGACGGCGAAGAAGCGCTCGATGGAGCCGAACAGCGCGCGGTGGATCATGACCGGACGCTGCTTGGTGCCGTCGGGGCCGGTGTACTCCAGGTCGAAGCGCTCGGGCAGGTTGAAGTCCAGCTGCACGGTCGACATCTGCCAGGTGCGGCCGATGGCGTCGCGCGCCTGCACGGAGATCTTCGGGCCGTAGAACGCGGCGCCGCCCGGGTCGGGGGTGAGCGGCAGGCCCTGCTTCTCAGCCACCTCCTGGAGGACGGCGGTGGCCTCCTCCCAGACCTCGTCCGACCCGACGAACTTCTCCGGGTCCTTGGTGGACAGCTCCAGGTAGAAGTCGGTCAGGCCGTAGTCGCGCAGCAGGTTGAGGACGAAGGTGAGCGTCTTGTCGAGCTCCTCCGCCATCTGCTCGCGGGTGCAGTAGATGTGCGCGTCGTCCTGGGTGAAGCCCCGGGCGCGGGTCAGGCCGTGCACGACGCCGGACTTCTCGTACCGGTACACGGTGCCGAACTCGAAGAGGCGCAGCGGCAGTTCACGGTACGAACGCCCGCGCGCGTCGAAGATCAGGTTGTGCATCGGGCAGTTCATGGGCTTGAGGTAGTAGTCCACGCCCTCGTCGAGCTGCATGGGGGGGTACATGCCCTCGGCGTACCAGTCGAGGTGGCCCGACTTCTCGAACAGCTTGCCCTTGGTGGCGTGCGGCGAGTAGACGAACTCGTAGCCCTCCTCCTCGTGGCGCTTGCGCGAGTAGTCCTCCATGACCCGGCGGATGATGCCGCCCTTGGGGTGGAAGACCGCCAGGCCGGAGCCGATCTCGTCCGGGACGGAGAAGAGGTCGAGCTCGTTGCCGAGCTTGCGGTGGTCGCGCTTCTCGGCCTCGGCGAGGAAGTCGAGGTGGGCCTTCAGCTCGTCCTTCGACGGCCAGGCGGTGCCGTAGATGCGCTGGAGCATCGGGTTCTTCTCGCTGCCGCGCCAGTACGCGGCGGCGTTGCGCATCAGCTTGAACGCCGGGATGTTCCGGGTGGTGGGCAGGTGGGGGCCTCGGCAGAGGTCCTTCCAGCACAGCTCGCCGGTCTTGGCGTCCAGGTTGTCGTAGATGGTCAGCTCGCCGCCGCCGACCTCGACGTTCGCGCCGTCGTCGGTCGACGCGGAGCCCTTGATGCCGATGAGCTCCAGCTTGTACGGCTCGTCCGCGAGCTCCTCGCGGGCGCCCTCGTCGGTCACCACACGACGGGAGAAGCGCTGGCCTCGCTTCTGGATCTCCTGCATCTTCTTCTCGATGGCCTTGAGATCCTCGGGGGTGAACGGCTTCTCGACGTCGAAGTCGTAGTAGAAGCCGTCACGGACCGGCGGGCCGATGCCCAGCTTGGCCTCGGGGAAGAGCTCCTGCACGGCCTGGGCCATGACGTGCGCGGTGGAGTGGCGCAGGATGTCGAGACCGTCCGGGGAGGAGATCTCGACGGGCTCGACGACATCGCCCTCGGCGACGACGTACGTGAGGTCCTTCAGCTCACCGCCGACCCGGGCGGCGATCACGGACCGGTCGTCGGCGAACAGCGCGCCGGCGGTGCTGCCCGCGCTCACCGCCCGATCCTCGGCTCCTGAGGCGGACTGGACGGTCACACGGACATCAGACACGGATGCTCTTTCCATAAGGGCGCAGGCAGACACGACGTGCCGGCGTCGACGGTGCGCGGCAGAGACGAGGTGCCGCGTCGCAGCAATCCTAAGGGCTCGGTTCCCCTCCGGGCGCTGAGAGCCGGGCTCGCAGCGCCTGAGGTGCGGGTCCTCGGAGGGTCACTCCCCCGGGCCGCACGCCTCCTCGAAGAAGTCCAGGTTCTCGTGGAGCGACTTCATCAGACGGTCCCGCTCCGCCTCGTCCACCTGCACCGGTACGACCCCGGAGGCGTCCGTCAGCCGCCGGAAGCCGCCCCGGCTCTCCAGGCGCCCCACCACCCGGATCGGCAGCCCGACCAGATGTGCGTGGCCGGCCGTGCGGTACGACTCCTCGTCCAGGGTCACCCGGACGTGCGGCACCTCCGCGCCGCCCAGGACCCGCAGCCGTACGGTTCCCTCGCCGCGCGGGCCCGAGCGGCGCATGCGGACGACGGCGCCCGTGATCCGCACCGGCACGGACGGCTCGTCGGTCAGATAGCGCGCACTGGCCTCGCGCAGGGCCGGCAGGTCGCCCGCCGAGAACTCCACGGGCTCGGGCCGGGGGGCGCACCCCACGGGCGTCCCGGCGGCCGGAGCCCACTCCAGCGCGATCCTGGCTCCTTCGGTGCCCCGCACCAGCGCGACGAGCGCCTCGGTCAGCTCACGGCTCACACCCGCCTCGACCGCGGCGTCGAAGGCCTCCATCCCGCCCGTCGCGCGCTGGTAGTCGGTGGCCTCACGCGCCGCGTACAGCGCGTGGTACAGCCGTACGGCGATGGCCCGGCCGGAGTCGACCGGTACGAACGCGGTCAGGCCCCGGCCGCCCGGCGCCGCCCCCACGACCACCGCCTCCAGGGACGCCTGGGCCTGCCGCCGGTGCCGGGCGCCGTAGTAGCCGGCGCGGCCGCGGACGGCCAGCGCGCCGGCGAGCAGCAGCTGCCGGGCGGCCGACCTGAGCTGTTCCTGGACGGTCCACGGGACCGTGCCGGCGGGGCCCGGCGGCACGTCGCGCCACCAGCGGATCTCGTCGCTGGGCACGGTCAGCCCGACCAGGACCTCCCGGGCGGAGGGCGCCGCGCTGCGCTGGAGCGCGGTGAGCGCCTCGCCGAGCAGGTCCTCGCAGTCGGGAAAGGCGCGGCTCTCGGGCACGAGGAGGCTGGTGGCGCCCGAGGTGCCGCCCGGTCCCGGCGGTGTCCAGCGGCTGTAGCGGCCCGCGGCCCCGCCGCGCCGCCGCCAGCCGTGCCGGGCGAGCAGCGCGCCGAGGACCAGCGGGTCGACGCGTCCGGGGTCGGGGAAGCCCCCGGCGTCGGCCCAGGGGCCGCCGGGGTACTCGCCGGGAGCGGGGTGGGGGCGGAACGGTGGCAGAACGGGGCCGTAGCCGGCCCCGCCCTCCGGTTCGCCGATCGGCCGGTGCATCAAGGTCTCCCTCCCACGCCGACCCGGGTCATGATCTCGCACAGAGCCCGGTCGTCGAAGATCCGTGCCGTCGGTACGCGCACGGTCGTCCGCCGCCGCCCCGTCACCGGGTGGCCGGCCAGGTTGATCCAGTAGCAGCAGTGCCGCAGGTCCAGTCGGTCGTGCCCGGCCCGCAGCCAGTCCTCCCGGTCACGCGGCACGATCATCACGACCAGGATCTTGTGCACCGAGACCGGGGTCCGCGCCAGCTTCACCAGGTGGTCGTTGTCCAGAGTGAAGGAGAACGCGGGGCCGGGCGGCCGCGGCGGCAGCTGGTAGGTGCACTTGAGCTGCACCTTGATGGTCACTTCGTCGTCCACGGTGTGGCCGGGAGCGCTGTGGCTCACGTGCCAGTCGATGCCGTTGTCCGGAAACGGCTGCGACAGCGAGCAGCCCGCCGCCGCCGCGACCGCGTGCAGATATCCCACCTGGAGCGTCTCCATGCAGGCGGTGGTGGCCAGTGAACCGCGCAACGGTGCTGCCCGCTGAGGTGGCAGCCCTCCCGATTCGGGCTGGGCGAGCGCCATGTCAATTCCCTTCCCCGTCATCTGTGTTGTCACCGGTTCGCGTAGGGGGCAAACAGCCCGGGTATCACCGATTCGGGCAGAGGGATCGCCATCTGCCGCACATGTGCGAGGAGTTCGGGGATGACGCACTGGTACGAAGGGCCCCTGGCCGCATTCGACACGGAAACCACGGGAGTTGACGTCGAGCAGGACCGCATCGTGTCGGCCGCTCTCGTCGTCCAGGACACGGCCGGCGGACGTCCGCGGGTCACGCGCTGGTTGGTCAACCCCGGGATTCCGGTGCCGCCCGCGGCCACCGAGGTCCATGGACTGACGGACGATCACCTACGGCGGAACGGGCGCTGGCCGGCGCCCGTGATGGAGGAGCTGGGGCGGGCGCTGGCCGAGCAGTGCGCGGCGGGCCGGCCGCTGGTGGTGATGAACGCGCCCTTCGACCTGACGATCCTGGACCGCGAGCTGCGCCGCCACCGCGCCTCCTCGCTCGGCCGCTATCTGGAGAACGCGCCGCTGTGCGTGCTGGATCCGCGCGTGCTCGACAAGCACCTGGACCGGTACCGCAAGGGCCGCCGGACGCTGACGGATCTGTGCGCGCAGTACGGCGTGCAGCTGGACGGCGCGCACGACGCGGCGGCCGACGCGACGGCGTCGCTGGATGTCGTACGGGCGGTGGCGCGACGGTTCGCGTCCCGGCTGGAGCGGCTGTCGCCGGCGGAGCTGCACACCCTTCAGGCGATGTGGCACGCGGCGCAGGCGCGCGGGCTGCAGGCGTGGTTCACACGCAACGGGACGCCGGAGACGGTGGATCCGGCGTGGCCGCTCCGTCCGGAGCTGCGGACGGCCGCGTGAGGCGTCGGTCGCCCCTGACATGCGGAAGGCCGGTCCGTCTTTCGACGGACCGGCCTGTCCCGGTGGGCGATACTGGGATCGAACCAGTGACCCCTTCGGTGTGAACGAAGTGCTCTCCCGCTGAGCTAATCGCCCGGGAACGGGTTGAACCATACAGGTTTCCGCTGGGTTCCTTCAAACCGCGCGCAGGTGCGCCGCAAGGCCCCTCCGCCCGGCGCGCATCATCAGGGCGTGGTTGGCGCGGAAGACGGGCCGGCCCGGGACGGCGAGCCGGCGCATCAGGGGGCTGGTCACCTCGACCTCCTGCTCGTAGAGCGCGCGGGTCCCCGGGCCCCGGGAGGTCAGCGTCCAGCGCGCCCACCCCTCCAGATCGCCGTGGAGGGCGATCTCCAGGACGTGGGCGACGGGATCGCGGCGCTGGGCCTCGGCGGTGACGACGAGGTCGTACGGGAGGAAGGAGCGGAACCGGGCGGTGCCGGTGACGTCGTCGACGGGGACGACCTCACGGACCTGGGGCCACCAGCCCGGGTACTCCTCGGCGCGTTCGAGCACGGCGTAGACGGCGTCGGGCGGGGCGGCCAACAGCCAGACGCTGCGGAAGCGGTAGCGGCACCAGTCCATGACCCCAGTGTGTACGTACTCAGGCCCGGAGATGAGTACCCGCGCGCATGGCGCCGGAGTGTGGCCCGGCGCACACTCCGGGCATGGACAACGCTCTCCCGCCCGCCGACGAACTGGTGCTCGTCGACCGCGAGCTGGCCCGACTCGACGCCCGCAGGTCCCAGTTGCTGACCCGCCGGGCCTGGCTGCTGCGGGTGCTGCACACGCCGGTCGCGCTCCCGGCGCCGGCGAGGCCCGGCGCTCGGCCGGTCGCCGACTCGACGCCGCGCAGCGCCCAGAACGTGCTGCTCACGCTGGGCGGGGTGCTGCTGACGATCGCCGCGCTCGCCTTCACCCTGGTCAGCTGGGGCTCGATGGGGATCGGCGGTCGTGCGGCCGTACTCGCCGTCGTGACGTCCGCGGCGCTGACGGTGCCGGCGGTCCTGCTGCGCCGGGGGCTCGGCTCGACGGCGGAGGCGGTCGCGGCCCTGGGTCTCGTGCTGATGGTCCTCGACGCGTACGCGCTGCGCCGGGTGGCGTTGCCGGAGGCCGACGGGGCGGCCTTCACAGCCGTGGCCTCGGCGGTCCTCGCGGGCGCGTGGACGGCCTACGGGGCGGCGCTCGGGCGGCTGCGGACTCCGCTGCCGGTGGCGGTGGTGACGGCCCAACTGCCGCTGCCGCTGGGTGTTCTGGCCCTGGACGGCGGCCCGCTGGCCCTGGCCTGGGCGGCGCTGGCGACGGCGGTCGGGGATCTGGCCGTGGTCCTGTTGGCGAAGCCGGCGGCGGTACGGATGACGGCGGCCCTGGGGGCCGGTGCCCTGGGCGGCTGGGCGCTGCTCACGGGCGGTGGCCTGTCGCTCTCCTCGGCGCTCCCGGCGGGCGCGCTGCTGCTCGCCTGCGCGGCGGTGGCGCTGTGCGTGGCGTGGCGAGCGGCCCGGGCGGCGGTGGCCGCGTCGGTGGTGGCGGGGCTCGCGGTGGTCTCGGCGGCGGGCGGTGCGCTGCGTCCGGTGCTGCCGGGCGACTGGGAGGTGCCGGGGTACGTGCTGTGCGCGGTGGCCCTGGCGGCCGCGCTGCGGTCGGCGGCCCCGCGCGCGGTACGGACGGGCCTGGCCGGGGCGGGCGCCGGGGTGCTCGCCCTGGGCGTGATGTGGGCGCTCCCGCCGGTGGCGGCGGGACTGCTCGCCCCCGTGGCGCGGACGACACCGGTCTGGTCGGGGGCGCACGGGGACCCTGTCCTCGCCGGGTACCCCTCGACGGCCCCCGTGGTGCTGATCGTCGCCGCGATCGCCGTCGCGGCCCTGCCCCGCCTGTGGTCCCGTTGCGCCGCGCTCTTCCTGGTCTGGGCGACGCTGACGGCGCTCCCGGTCTCCTCAGAGCTCCCGTACGCGCCGACGCTGGCGCTCCACCTCGCGACGACCACGGCGGCCCTCTTCCTGGCGATCCGCCCGGAGACGCTCGCCAGGGGCCTCCACGTGCCTGCCGCGCCGCGTCCGGAATCGGGTGCGTCGGCGGCCGGCGGAGAGCCGGGCACGGCGGGGCGCGACGCGTCCGGGGACGGCGACGCAGCAGGGCGGACCGGCTCCGACGCCGGGCAGGGGTCGCGGTGGCCCGGTTGGGCGCCCGTGGGTGTCCCGGTGGCCGCTTCGGCGCCCGTGTCGCCCCGGGAGGTGTTCGGATGGAGCGCGTTCGGCTGTGGGCTGGCGTCCGCCGCCGGCGCGGTCGCGCTCGCCCTGGACTCGCGAGGGGCGACGTTCGGCACGCTCGGCGTGCTGACGGCGCTCTTCGTCGCGGGTGCCCTC
The DNA here is from genome assembly GCF_025195125.1 of Streptomyces sp. Je 1-79. GTDB lineage: Bacteria > Actinomycetota > Actinomycetes > Streptomycetales > Streptomycetaceae > Streptomyces. Next base: position 159,465 of record NZ_JAMGSL010000014.1, on the reverse strand, counting down.
CTCGCGGAGGGCGCCCGGCGGACCGTGGCCGCCTGTCTGGCGGTCGTCGTGACCGCCGGGCTGGTCTCCGCCGGGGCCGCCGCGGCCGAGTTCCCGGACCACCACACCGCCCTGGCCCTGCTCCTCGTGCCGGCGGCGACCGCCCTGCTCGGCGCGCGGCTTCGCCGCCACTTGCTCGCCCTGCCCGTGGAGATCACGGGCGCGGCGGTCGGGGTGCTCGCGATCGGCCTCGCGGCGGCGTCGCGCCCCGCCGTCCTCGCGCTCGTCCTCGCCCTCGGCGGCGTGATCGCCGCCGCCACGGCCCTCAGGCCCGAGCGCCGGCCGTTCGCCTCGTGGACGGCGGGAGCCCTCTTCCTCGTGGCGACCTGGGTGCGCCTGGCCGTCTGGGACGTGACGACACCGGAGGCGTACACGCTGCCCGTCACGGTGCCCGCCCTCGTGGTCGGTGTGCTGCGGCGGCGCCGCGACCCGGAGGCCTCCTCCTGGGTGGCGTACGGCCCCGGCCTCGCGGCCACGCTCGTACCGAGCCTGTTCGCCGCCTGGGCGGACCCGGACTGGCCTCGCCCGCTGCTCCTCGGCGTCGCCACGCTCGTGGTGACGCTGCTGGGGGCGCGGTTCCGGCTCCAGGCGCTGCTGGTGCTCGGCGGCACGGTCCTCGCCCTCGACGGGCTGCACGAGCTGGCCCCGTACGTCGTCCAGGCCGTCGGCGCTCTCCCCCGCTGGCTGCCCCCGGCGCTCGCCGGTCTGCTGCTGCTCGCGGTCGGGGCGACGTACGAGCAGCGGCTCCGGGACGCCCGCCGGCTCCGGGAGCGGCTCGGCCGCATGCGGTGACCCGACGCCCGACGGGAAACGCCGAAGGCCCGGAGACTGGATCCAGTCTCCGGGCCTTCGGTCCGGGTGGTGGGCGATACTGGGTTCGAACCAGTGACCTCTTCGGTGTGAACGAAGCGCTCTCCCACTGAGCTAATCGCCCGGGCGCACCGCAAACATTACCGCATGTCAGCCGGTGCCCCGGACCGTCCTCAGGTCAGTCGTTGATCTTCCACGGCATGACGAAGCCGTACTTCCACAGGTAGAAACCGAGCAGCGCGGCGATGATCACCAGGCCGACGGTCGTCAGGATGATGTTGCGCCGCCGGACCTTCGGATCGAGGGCGCGCTGAGCGGCCTCGGTGACCTTCCTCTTCGTCCAGCGGAGCACGAGCTGCGCCCAGACGAACTCGGTGGCCCAGATCGCCATGCCGCCGAAGATCACCAGCCAGCCGGGGCCGGGCAGGGGCAGCATGACGACGCCCGCGCCCACCACCGCCAGCCCGACGATGAAGACGCCGACCTGCCAGCTCACATGCAGGCTCCGCCGGGCCTTGATGAACTCGGGGGCCCGGGATCCCAGCTCGGATTCCCCGTCGGCCGCGGACTCCCCGGTGCGCTCGTCACTCTCCGCATTCATGGTCACCAACTTACCCGACGGAACGTCCTCACTCATTTGGCGGTATTACCCAAAGTTACACACCCCCATACGAGCTACCTGAACGATCACAAAACAGACAGAGGGGTTTACAACGGCACCGTAGGTGGCATGTCGATTTCGCCGACGTGCGAATCCCCGAGCGCACACTGAGCGAAAGGCCCTGGCGCTTATGAACACCACGGTCAGCTGCGAGCTGCACCTGCGCCTCGTTGTGTCGAGCGAGTCCTCACTGCCTGTACCCGCGGGCCTGCGGTATGACACGGCCGATCCGTATGCCGTGCACGCCACCTTCCACACCGGAGCCGAGGAGACGGTCGAGTGGGTCTTCGCCCGCGACCTTCTCGCCGAGGGGCTGCACCGGCCCACCGGCACCGGCGACGTCAGAGTCTGGCCGTCCCGCAGTCACGGTCAGGGCGTCGTCTGCATCGCGTTGAGTTCCCCCGAGGGCGAAGCCCTGCTCGAGGCCCCGGCGAGGGCCTTGGAGTCGTTCCTGAAGCGGACCGACGCCGCGGTCCCACCGGGCACCGAGCACCGTCACTTCGACCTCGACACCGAGCTCTCCCACATCCTGGCCGACAGCTGAGCCAGGCCGAGAGCCGCACGGCGCCGTCCGACTCGGGGCGACGGCGCCGCGCGGACAACCCCATACGGCAGACATCGGCGTCCTCACCGCGCAGCCGGCGCGGAAGAGGGCGCCGCTGCCCGTTCCCGGCCCGCGGCCCGATCCCGGCTCGCGGCCGACGGTCCCGGGCCCTCCGGTCGGGGCCGGGTTTCGGTCCCGTTCCGGCCCGCTTTCGGACCCCTCCCGGCCGGGCGCGGCGAAGCCGCTAGAGTCAGCGCAATTCCGCGGGCGTCCGCCCGCAGCCGGCCAGGGAGCGAATCGTGCTGATCCCCCACGACACCCGGATCGCCCTCGACACCGTCGTCGATCTGATGAACACCGCGCCCCAGGGTGACCGCGACGACGAGCTCGTGGACGTCCCGTCGCTGCGCACCTTCGTTCGGGCCCACGACATCAGCGACGTGGGCACCCTCGACGAGGACGACCTGCGGGCCGTCCAGGAGGTGCGGGCCAGGTTCGCGGCGGTCTTCGCGGCACAGGACACCCGGATCGCGACCACGCTGATCAACCAGCTGGTGGCCGCCGCGGGCACGACGCCGCAGCTCACCAACCACGACGGCTACGACTGGCACGTGCACTACTTCGCGCCGGGCGCCTCGGTCGCCGACCACCTCGGCGCGGACTGCGGGATGGCGCTGGCGTTCATCATCGTCGCGGGCGAGCAGGAGCGACTGAGGCGCTGCGAGGCTCCCGACTGCGGCCGCGCCTTCGTCGACCTCTCCCGCAACCGCTCGCGGCGCTACTGCGACAGCCGCACCTGCGGTAACCGGCTCCACGTCGCCGCGTACCGCGCGCGCCGCAAGGAAGCCGCCGGCTGAGAAGCCGTGAGCCGCCCCGCGGCGGCGGGCCGCCTCACAGCAGGAAGAGGTCGTGCACGGCGGCCGTCAGGAGCAGAAAGCCGATCACCGCCAGGAAGATCATCAGCGGCGGCTGGGAGAGCGCGAAGAGGCAACCGCGCGGTTCTTCGGTGGGGGCGGGAACATGATCCCGGGAGGTATCGAGCATCTCGGGAGCGATCATGGCGCAGCGCGCCCCGCGACCGCCCGCAACACGCCCCTCGTGAGCGGGAGTTCATCACATCCCGTGGATGCCCCGCATGTCAGATCCCGTGCTTCTTCAGAATGGCCTCGATGTCGCTGAAGTCGTCCCCGGCCTTCGTCTCCTGCGGCTTCGGGGTCGCACCGCGCTGCCCGCGGCCCAGCGAGGGCGCGGACGCGGCCGGTGCGACCGTTCCGGGCCGCTCACCCGTCGCGAGCTGCTCGGCCTTCTTCCGGCCCGACCTGCGCCGCTCGACGGCTCGGCTGGACATGAAGAGCAGCCAGGCCACGCCGAGTACGCCGAAGCCCGCCCAGGCGGTCGGGCTGAAGGCCGTGTCGAAGGCCCACTCCACCGCCCCCGTCATCACCAGGCCGATGGGCACGAGGGAGTAGGCGGCGATCCGTGTCGCGGCGAGGAAACGCTTGCGGTACGCCGTGATCGCGGCGATGCCCATGCCCGCCACGGACACCGCGGAAAAGATGGTCTCGGCGAGCATGCGATCCTCCTGGGCCGGGCGATACGTCCCTTCCATCCTGCACCGCCGGCACGCCCCGCGGCCATCTTCCGGGGCCTACCTCAGGGAGATCTCCGGGTCACCCCTGCCGGATCTCCTCCCCAGGTCCCGGTTGGGCCGTGCCCGCGCGGGCTGGAAGACTGCCCTCATGAGCGACTCCACCACCCCGTCCGCCTCCCCCGTCACTGTGGAGGCCTGGTTCGACCTCCAGTGCCCCGACTGCTTCCGCGCGCTCGACGACGTACGCGCGCTGCGCGAGAAGTACGGCGACCGGGTCGACGTACAGCTGCGGCACTTCCCGCTGGAGAAGCACAAGCACGCCTACGCCGCCGCGCAGGCCGCGGAGGAGGCCGCCGACCAGGGCAAGGGCTGGCCGTACGCGGAGGCGCTGCTCGCCAGGACCGCGGAGCTCGGCGAGCGCGGCGAGCCCGTGCTCCTGGAGATCGCGGCCGAACTGGGCCTGGACGCCGAGGAGTTCGACACCGCCCTGATCGACGGGCGCCATCTGCTGACCGTCGACGCCGACCAGGCCGAGGGCAAGGCGATCAAGGTCACCGGAACCCCGACCTATGTCGTCGGCGGCGAGCGGCTGGACGGCGGCCAGAGCCAGGACGGCCTGCGCGCCCGCGTCGAGGAGATCGCCGACCGTCTGCTCGCCGCCTGACGCACTCCCCAGACGGGGGGCGCCCTAGAGCAGGGCCTTGTAGCTGTTGACGTACGTCGTCCGGTAGCCGAGCGACTCGTAGAGCCGGATGGCCGGGGTGTTGCCGGTGAAGACATGGAGTCCGAGCAGGCGCTCCCCGGCGCCGAGCGCGACCCGCTCGGCGACCAGCATCAGGGCCCGGCCGTAGCCCTGGCCCCGATGGGCCTCGGCGACCTCGATGTCGTAGACGTAGCTCCCGGACACGCCCGGTTCCAGATCGCGGGCGGCCGTCCACACCTGGCCGACCGTCGCGCCGTCCCGCACCGCCACGCTGATGGCCACCCCGGGCGAGTCCAGCCCCTGCGGCAGCAGCTCGCGGTGGCTGGCCTCGGCCTTGGCGCGCGCCTGGTCCGCGGGGACCCCGCGCTCGATCCAACTCCGCGCGTAGCCCTCCTTGGCCTTCGCCTCCCACACGACGAACTCCGCCGCCGTCATCGGCCGGACCTCGACCCCGGGCGGCAGCGCCGGCGGCTGAGCCGGGAGCTCCTTGGCCATGTTCCGGCCGCGCTCGGTGTAGCCGAGCACCCGCGCCATCCTGAGCGCCGCCTCCGCCCGCGACGGTACGGAGATCTGGACCTCGCCGCAGCCCCAGCCGCGCAGCACCTCCTCCGCGGCGAGCGCCGCGACGGTGCCCCGGCCTCGGCGGCGGTCCTTCTCGTCGATGCCCAGATCCGCGATCACCCCGGCCCGGGCGCCGAAGCCCGCCGCGGTGGCGAGCCGTACGGAGCCGACGCGACGGCTGTTCACACAGACGTCATAGGTGCGCGAACGTCCGCCGTCGGCGGTCTGCTGAAGCGGCTCGGCCGGCCGCAGGGTGGTGGTCATCACGGGTGTTCTACCCAGACTCCGGCCGTCCGTCATCAGGTTTTGCGCGACGTGGTTCCGCCCCGCGGCCGTTCTACGCGAGGCGCGGATCCCGGTCCGCCGCCGCGCGCTCGTCGAAGATCCTCATCGCCTTCGCCGTCACCGGCCCCGGCGCGGGCGTCGTCCCGCGGTCGTCGACGCGGTGCACGGCCTGGATGTCGCGGAGGGTCGAGGTCAGGAAGATCTCCTCGGCGCTCCGCAGGACGTCCAGCGGCAGATCCGTCTCCTGCGCGCCGGTCCACTCCACCGCGAGGGCGCGGGTGATCCCGGCCAGGCAGCCGGAGGAAACGGGCGGGGTGTGGATGCGGCCGTCTAGCACCACGAAGACGTTGGAGCCGGTGCCCTCGCAGAGCTGCCCGACCGTGTTGGCGAACAGCGCCTCGGAGGCGCCCTGTTCGTGCGCGCGGGCGAGCGCGACGACGTTCTCGGCGTACGAGGTGGTCTTCAGACCGGTGAGCGCGCCGCGCTCGTTGCGGGTCCAGGGGACCGTGATCACGGCGGTGGAGTCGGGGCGGCGGCCGGACTCGCCGAGGGCGACCACGAGGCTGGCACCGGCGTCGCCGCGCTCGGAGCCCAGCGGCGAGAGTCCGCCGGTGTACGTGATGCGGAGCCGGCCGAGCTCCATCGGGTTGGCCTCCAGGACGGCGGCGCAGGCGCGGCGGACCTCGTCGAGGTCGGGGTCGGGCAGGCCCAGACCGCGTGCGGAGCGGGTGAGCCGCTCCAGGTGCAGGGTGAGGGCGAAGAGCTCGCCGCGGACGGCCTTGACCGTCTCGAAGACGCCGTCGCCGACGGTCAGCCCGTGGTCCAGTACGGACACCTGTGCTTCCTCCGCGTCGCGCAGTCCGCCGTTGACCCAGAGTTTCATCGCGATATGGCCTTTCCGCTCGCCTCGTACCGGCCCGACGCTACCGCCAGCAGGCGCGACGCCTTCAATTCGGTCTCCGCCCACTCGCGGTCGGGGTCGGAGCCCCAGGTGATGCCGGCGCCGGTGCCGAAGCGGAGCAGACCCTCGGGGCGGTCAATCCAGAAGGTCCGTATGCCGACGGCGAGCTCGGCGGTACGGCGGTCGGCGTCGACCCAGCCGATGCCTCCGCAGTAGGGGCCGCGGGGGGCGGTCTCCAGGGCCTCGATGATCCGCAGGGCGCTCGACTTGGGGGCGCCCGTGACGGAGCCGGGCGGGAAGGTGGCGGCGAGCAGCTCCGGCCAGCCCGCCTTCTCGCCGAGCCGGCCGCGGACGGTGGAGACCAGGTGGACCAGGCCGGGGTGGGGCTCGACGGCGCAGAGCTCGGGGACGGTGACCGAGCCGGTGGCGCAGACCCGGCCGAGGTCGTTCCGCACGAGGTCCACGATCATCACGTTCTCGGCGTGGTCCTTCTCCAGCAGGTCCTCGGCGGTGCGCCCGGTGCCCTTGATGGGGCCGGACTCGACGGTGGCGCCGTCGCGGCGCAGATAGAGCTCGGGGGACGCGGTGGCGATCTCCACCCCGTGGGCGGGCAGCCGAATCGTTCCGGCGTACGGCGCGGGGTTGCCGCGGGCCAGCAGCGCGGTGAGGGCGTCGACGTCGGCCGCGTCGGGGTCGGGCAGCGGCGCGGACATCACGCGGCAGAGGTTCGCCTGGTAGACCTCACCGCGCGCGATGTGCGCGCGGATGGCGCGGACGCCCGCGGTGTACGCGGCGCGGTCGAGGGACGACGTCCAGTCACCGGCGCCGGGCCCGCGCCAGGCGCCGGGGGTGGGGGCGGGGACGGGGTCCACGCGTACGTCGCCGAAGCGGGCGCAGGTCAGCCGGCCCTCGAAGTCCGCGGAGACGGCCCAGAAGCCGACGGAGTCCAGGGCCGCGGGGTCGCTGGTGACGTCCCGCAGGTCGGTCGCGACGAGGCCGCCGAAGCGGGCCAGAGGAGCAAGGTCGTGCACGAATCGAGTCTAGGCGGGTGGGACGCGCGGGCGGGCCCGGCCGGGAGGGGGCGCTCTCCTGAGGCGGCTGCGCGCCACCTCGGGGACACGGGGAGTGAACGTCGCGCGAACGCTCCCGGCCACGCGGCTCCGTGCGCGGCTCAGCACGCTGCGGAAACGCGTTTTTGTGCTGGCCCAGGAATCCGCTAGAGTTCAACACGTCGCCGGGACGCGCAAGCGGAACGGAACCGACAAGCGGACGTGGCTCAGTTGGTAGAGCATCACCTTGCCAAGGTGAGGGTCGCGAGTTCGAATCTCGTCGTCCGCTCGATGTGGGGGATCTTCCCGAACCCCTGTATTCACTCCTGGTGGAGTGGCCGAGAGGCGAGGCAACGGCCTGCAAAGCCGTCTACACGGGTTCAAATCCCGTCTCCACCTCCAAGCGCGATTAGCTCAGCGGGAGAGCGCTTCCCTGACACGGAAGAGGTCACTGGTTCAATCCCAGTATCGCGCACGCAGAACAACCGAAGATCCGGTCCGCATGGACCGTCCCGCGCGATTAGCTCAGCGGGAGAGCGCTTCCCTGACACGGAAGAGGTCACTGGTTCAATCCCAGTATCGCGCACGCAGCAACACCACCCCTGGTCCTGTATGGTTTGGGACCGGCCCGCGCGATTAGCTCAGCGGGAGAGCGCTTCCCTGACACGGAAGAGGTCACTGGTTCAATCCCAGTATCGCGCACCATACGACGGAGCCCCCGGTCGCCTCTCGCGACCGGGGGCTTCGTCGTACCCGCTCCTCGTCAGGAGGAGAAGAGCATCCGGCCGAAGCCGCGCTGGTGGTGGTGACCGCCGTGGTGGCCACCGTGGTGCGGGGCGCCCCAGGCGGGCGCGACGGGCGCGGCCTGGCCCGGGTAGGCCGGCGGGGCGGGCGCGGGCGGGGCCTGCTGGACCCACTGGGACTCGAGCCGGGTCAGGGCCTCCAGCTCGCCGTAGTCCAGGAATATCCCCCGGCAGCCGCTGCACTGCTCGATCTGGACACCGTTGCGGTTGTACGTGTGCATCGCCGCGTGGCACTTGGGACACTGCATGGTCGGCTCAACTCCCTGCCGTTCGAATGGTGCTCTCAGCTTATGGGGACGCAGGCCGGGCCAACTCGGTTCGGAGCGAGCCTATTCGGGCGCACGTGTCGATCATCACCTCCTCGACCTCGTCGAGGGGGCGCTCTTCGGCCGTCGACTTGGCGAGGGCGAGCGCGGCGGTCTGGACGGTCAGGGCACGGGCGGGGATGTCGAGTTGGGCCCAGGGGTCGTGCGCGGCGACGGCGGGGCCGCCGGCCCGCGTGTACGCGTCGAGGAAGCGGGACCAGACGTCCGGGGACAGGATGCCGGCGGCGAACCAGGCGGCGGGGCGCGCCAGGTCCCACGCGGGGTCGCCGAGGCCGAGGTCGTCCACGTCGATGAGGACCCAGGGGGCGCCGGGGGTCCGCGGGTCGCGCACGAGCTGACCGAGATGGAAGTCGCCGTGGCAGAGGAGGTCGTGGGCCACCGTCTCCTCGGGGAGTGTGCGCCAGGCACGGAGCACGGTCCCGACGGCGGAACGCGGGGCGCCGGAGCGGAGCATCCGCTCGACGGCGAGGGCCGCCTTGACCGGCGCGCGCATGGGCGGCAGGCCGGGGGGCGGCGTGGTCCGGTGGAGCCGGGCGAGGAGCCGGGCCGCGTCCTCCCAGGGGGCGGCGTCGGGATCGGCGGGGTCGACGGGAACGCCGTAGGGCCAGGTGGTGAGCGGCCGGGCGGCGACAGTGGGGGTGGGTGGGACATGGGGCGGGAGCAGGATCCCGCCCAGCGCGTCGAGGGCGGCGACGGCGATCCTGGCGGCGTGCTCGTCGGGGTCGAGGCCGGGGGCGTGGGCCTTCACGACGACCGCTCCGTGGCGCACGACGGTGCCGTCGTCGCGGTCGGCGAGGACGGTACTGGCGTGCGGGGCGCACGGGCAGGCCGCGTCGGCCCGGTGCGCGGCGTCCCGCGCGAGGTCGCTGAGCTGTTCGAGTTGGGCATGCTCCACGCGGGGAGCGTACGCAATGCGGTGGCGCTGCGGGGGCGGTGGCCGGTGCGGGGGCCCGGCGCGCTCCTCCCGGGGCACGTGCGCAATGCGGGGGCTCCCCGGCGCGCTCCCGTCCGGGGCCCGGGCTTGCCCGGAAGGGCGCTCGGGCCGGGGGCTCGACGACCGGGAACGCTCGGCGGCCGGGAACGCGCGAGGGCCGGTCAGCTCCCCAGCTGACCGGCCGCACGCTGCCGTCCGCCGCACCCCCGTCCCCACGGGGTTGTTGGCCGGATGTCCCCGACCCGGGCCGCTCTCCCGGGTCCGGGGCGCCGTTCAGCGCCCCAGCATCACGCCCACGGACGACGCCTGTGTGACCACTGCGTCCCAGCCGCCGAAGACGACGACCAGCAGGGTCGCGAGAGGGAGGACCATGGCGGTCGCCACCAGGGGGTGACGGCGGCCCGAAGGTCGGGTGGTGAACCGCGGTGCCGGGTACGCCATGAGTCCTCTCCTGTCCTGTTCTGGAGCGGCGGGTGTCTGACCTCGGGGGACGAGTGCTGCACCCGCCGCTTGACCTCAACACTAGGGATCGGATGCCGCCCGGACGTCATGCCCGCGTACCGATCTCCGGGCCTCCCGGAGGATGAGGAGCACCCCACGGCGTACTCCCCAGGGTGGAGGGCGCGGCCTAGGTCTGAGGGTCTTCCCTGAGAGGGACCGGCTGCTCGACCAGTGCGAGGACCCGGCTCGCCATGAACCGGGCCGTCCGGACGACCACCCCCGTGCGCGTGACTTCGCTCACTTCCACGACCCCGCGCCGTACGGCCGTCTCCACCCTCCGGCCCGCCCGGCTTGCCACCACTTCGTACGTCCGTGTCGTGTCCCCCGCGTCCACGACTATCTCCACGCGATCACCCTTCATCGACCGAATCCCCCTTCTGCGATTGGATGTTGGAGAATCCCGCGGCCCGGACGGGCGTCCGTTCCGCCGCCCTGACCACCCCTCAAGTGTCCTCCCCAGCACTGACAATCGATCCGCGCGCGAGGGCGCGGCCTATGAGCACACCGGGTCGTCACTACGTAAGCTGTGCCACGTCGAACGGACGAGGGGACGGACATGGCGATGATGCGGCTCCGGCGCGAGGATCCGCGGATCGTCGGGTCGTTCCGGCTCCACCGCCGGCTCGGGGCCGGTGGGATGGGGGTCGTGTACCTGGGGTCCGACCGGCGCGGGCAGCGGGTGGCGCTGAAGGTGATCCGGCCGGATCTCGCCGAGGACCAGGAGTTCCGGTCGCGGTTCGCCCGGGAGGTCTCCGCGGCCCGGCGGATCCGGGGCGGCTGTACCGCCCGGCTGGTCGCCGCCGATCTGGACGCCGACCGCCCGTGGTTCGCCACCCAGTACGTGCCCGGACCCTCCCTGCACGACCGGGTCGCCGAGGAGGGCCCGCTGCGGGCCGCCGACGTGGCCGCCATCGGGGCCGCGCTGTCGGAGGGCCTGGTCGCCGTCCACGAGGCCGGTGTCGTCCACCGGGACCTCAAGCCCTCGAACATCCTGCTGTCCCCCAAGGGCCCCCGGATCATCGACTTCGGCATCGCCTGGGCCACCGGCGCCAGCACCCTCACCCACGTGGGGACGGCCGTCGGCTCCCCCGGCTTCCTCGCGCCCGAGCAGGTGCGGGGCGCGGCCGTCACCCCGGCCACGGACGTGTTCTCGCTCGGTGCCACCCTGGCGTACGCGGCGATGGCGGACTCGCCCTTCGGCCACGGCAGTTCCGAGGTCATGCTCTACCGCGTCGTCCACGAGGAGCCGCAGCTCGGCGGCGTACCGGACGCGCTGGCGCCGCTCGTCCGGGCATGTCTGGCCAAGGATCCCGAGGACCGGCCCAGCACACTGCAACTGTCCATGCGGCTCAAGGAGATCGCCGCCCGCGAGGCCCAGGGGCTGCCGACGGCCCGTCCGCCGGCGCAGCGGGAGCGTACGGAGGAGTCGACCGGGAGCCGGCCGACGGAGCGGTACACCGAGCGCAGTACGCAGGGGCGGACCCAGGGCCCTGCCTCCCGACCGTCGTCACCGCGTACGGGCGGCGGCTCCTCGCGCGCCTCGCAGTCCCGGCCCAACGGGCGCCCCTCGCCCTCCCGCCCCGGTGGCGCGCGCACGACCTCGACGGGCCGCCGCCCCGCCAACCCGCGGCTGCTGCGGCAGCGGCTCTTCGTCTTCGTCGTGGTGACGCTCGTCGTCGCCCTGGGGATCGCGGCGGCGCAGGCCCTCCAGGGCTAGAGCCCGCCCCGGGCGTCGCCGGTCAGTCCTGCGGGCGGCCGCTCGCCACCGCGTAGAAGGCCACGGCCGCCGCCGCGCCCACGTTGAGCGAGTCGACCCCGTGCGCCATCGGGATGCGGACCCATTCGTCCGCCGCCCGCAGCGCCTGCGTGGACAGTCCGTCGCCCTCGGCGCCGAGCATCAGCGCGGCCCGCTCAAGCTTGTGCGGGGCCGCCACGTCGATCGGGGAGGCCTTCTCGTCGGGGGTGAGGGCGAGCAGCTTGAACCCCGCCTCCCGCACCGCCTCCAGACCGCGCGGCCAGGTGTCCAGGCGGGCGTACGGGACGGAGAAGACCGCGCCCATGGAGACCTTCACGGACCGGCGGTAGAGCGGGTCCGCGCAGTCCGGCGACAGCAGCACCGCGTCCATCCCGAGGGCGGCCGCGCTGCGGAAGATCGCGCCGATGTTGGTGTGGTCGTTGACCGACTCCATCACGGCGACCCGGCGGGTGGTACGGAGCAGGTCCTCGGCGCTCGGCAGCGGCTTGCGCTGCATGGAGGCGAGGGCTCCGCGGTGCACGTGGTAGCCGGTGACGCGCTCGGCGAGCTCCGGCTGCACCGCGTACACGGGGGCCGGGACCTCGTCGATGACGTCGCGCATGACATCGACCCACTTGGCGGAGAGCAGCATCGACCGCATCTCGTACCCGGCCTGCCTGGCCCGGCGGATGACCTTCTCGCCCTCGGCGATGAACAGACCCTCGGCGGGCTCGCGCCTGCGGCGCAGCTCCACGTCGGTCAGGCCGGTGTAGTCGCGCAGGCGCGGGTCGTCGGGGTCGTCGATCGTGATGAGTTCGGCCACGAGGTGATACTGCCTTGTCCGGGATGCGGTGCCAATGTCGTGCGAGGGGGAGTTCGGCCCCGGGTCACCTCACCAGCTTGTCGGGGCCCTCCGTGACCACGTCGCCGATGACGATGACGGCCGGGGGCCGGACCTCGTGGGCCCTGACCGTCTCCGCGACCGTGGCCAGCGTGGCGTCCACCCGGCGCTGCGTGGCCGTGGTGCCCTCCTGGACCAGGGCGAGCGGGGTCTCGGGGGACTTGCCGTGCGCCACGAGCGCCTCGGCGATCTTCCCGATCTTGTCGACGCCCATGAGGATCACCAGCGTGCCGGTGAGCTTGGCGAGCGACGCCCAGTCCACGAGGGAGCGCGGGTCGTCGGGCGCCACATGGCCGCTGACGACGGTGAACTCGTGGGCCACCCCGCGGTGCGTGACCGGGATGCCGGCGGCGCCGGGGACGGAGATCGAGCTGGAGATGCCGGGGACGACCGTGCAGGGGATGCCCTCGGCCGCCAGCGCCTGGGCCTCCTCCATGCCGCGGCCGAAGACGAAGGGGTCGCCGCCCTTGAGCCGTACGACCGACCTGCCCGCCTTGGCGTGTTCGATCAGCGCGTTGTTGATGGCCTCCTGCGCCATGAACCGGCCGTACGGGATCTTCGCCGCGTCGATCACCTCGACGTGCGGGGGCAGTTCGTCGAGCAGGTCGCGGGGGCCGAGGCGGTCGGCGATGACGACGTCGGCCTCGGCGAGCAGCCGGCGGCCGCGGACCGTGATCAGGTCGGGGTCGCCGGGGCCGCCGCCGACCAGCGCCACGAACGGGGTACGGGAGCGGTGCTGCGGGGCCGCGAGGGAGCCGTCCCGCAGGCCCTCGACGATCGCGTCCCGCACGGCGGCGGAGCGGCGGGGGTCGTGGCCGGTGAGGACGGCGACGGTCACGCCTTCGCTGCGGCCGGTGGCCGGGGTCCAGGCGGTGGCCGCCTCGGCGTCGTCGGAGCGCACGCACCAGGTCTTGGTCCGCTCGGCCTCGGCGGACGCGGCTGCGTTGGCGACGGGGTCGCTGGTGGCCACGAGGGCGTACCAGGCGTCTGCGATGTCCCCGTCCTCGTAACGGCGCCTGACCCAGGTGATCTCGCCGGCCTCGGCCATCGCCTCGACGGACGGGGTCGCGGAAGGGGAGACCAGGGTGACGTCGGCACCGGCCGCGATCAGGGCGGGGAGCCTGCGCTGCGCGACCTGGCCGCCGCCGAACACGACGACGCGCCGGCCGGAGAGGCGGAGTCCGACGGGGTAGGCGGGGTACGCGGCGGTCTCGACGGGGTCGGCCATGGGTGTACGGCTCCTCGGAGAGGCGGGGTGCGGGGGCCGCTGCGGCGGTGAAGCGGCTGGTGGGGACCGGTGCCCACGATATCGGTCACCGGGAGGGGGCGACCCTGTGACGGATGTCCCCCAGGGCAGGGCCCCGGGCCCGGCGGCCCACGGGCACGCACCGCCCCCGTGGGCTGTGCCCACCCGTTCCGCCGGGGCGGAAGGGTGGGCACACCGGTCACGGGGGGGCTGGCGCGGGGGTTACTTCTCCGTCACGCCCGCCGAGTCGAACGTGGCCACCTCGTGCATCGCGCGGGCCGCGCTCTGCACGATCGGGAGTGCCAGGAGGGCGCCGGTGCCCTCCCCCAGGCGGAGGTCGAGGTCGACCAGGGGACGCAGACCCAGCTTGTTCAGGGCCGCCACGTGGCCCGGCTCGGCGCTGCGGTGGCCGGCGATGCAGGCGGCCAGGGACTCGGGCGCGACCGCCCGGGCCACGAGCGCCGCCGCGCCCGTCGAGACGCCGTCCAGCACGACCGGGGTACGCAGCGAGGCCGCGCCCAGGATCAGGCCGACGAGCGCCGCGTGCTCCAGGCCGCCGACCGCCGAGAGGACACCGACGGGGTCCGCCGGGTCCGGCTTGTGGAGGTCGAGGGCGCGGCGGACCACGTCCACCTTCCGGGCGTGCATCTCGTCGTTGATGCCGGTGCCGCGACCGGTCACCTCGACCGGGTCGACCCCCGTGTACACGGAGATCAGCGCGGCGGACGCGGTGGTGTTCGCGATCCCCATCTCGCCGGTCAGCAGGGCCTTGTTGCCCGCCGCCACGAGGTCCCGTGCGGTCTCGATGCCCACCTCGATCGCGGCGAGCACCTCCTCGCGGGTCATGGCGAGACCGGTCGTGAAGTCACCCGTGCCGGGACGGACCTTGCGGGGCAGCAGGCCGGGGGTGGCCGGCAGGTCCGAGGCGACACCGACGTCGACGACGCAGACCTCGGCGCCGACCTGGTTCGCGAAGGCGTTGCAGACCGCTCCCCCGCCGAGGAAGTTCGCGACCATCTGGCCGGTCACCTCCTGGGGCCAGGCGGTGACGCCCTGGGCGTGCACGCCGTGGTCGCCGGCGAAGATCGCGACGGCCGCGGGCTCCGGGATCGGCGGCGGGCACATCCGGGAGAGCCCGGAGAGCTGCGCGGCGATGATCTCCAGCATGCCGAGCGCCCCCGCGGGCTTCGTCATGCGCTTCTGCCGCTCCCACGCCTCGCCGAGCGCCTTGGCGTCCAGCGGGCGGATGTTGGAGACGGTCTCCTGGAGCAGGTCGTGCGGCTCCTCGCCGGGCAGCGCCCGGCGGCCGTACGTCTCCTCGTGGACGACCCAGGACAGCGGGCGGCGCTTGGACCAGCCCGCCTGCATCAGCTCGGGCTCCTCGGGGAACTCGTCGACGTAACCGACGCACAGGTACGCGACCACTTCGAGGTGCTCGGGCAGGCCGAGGGCCCGCACCATCTCGCGCTCGTCGAAGAAGCTGACCCAGCCGACGCCGAGACCCTCGGCGCGGGCGGCGAGCCAGAGGTTCTCGACGGCGAGGGCCGAGGAGTACGGCGCCATCTGCGGCTGCGTGTAGCGGCCGAGGGTGTGCCGGCCGCCCCGGGTGGGGTCGGCGGTCACGACGATGTTCACCGGGGTGTCGAGGATGGCCTCGATCTTCAGTTCCTTGAACTGCTTCGCCCGGGCCTTCGGGAGCGACTTGGCGTAGGCCTCGCGCTGGCGCTGGGCGAGTTCGTGCATGCTCCGGCGGGTCTCGGCGGAGCGGATGACGACGAAGTCCCAGGGCTGGGAGTGGCCGACGCTGGGGGCCGTGTGGGCGGCCTCCAGGACGCGCAGCAGCACCTCGTGCGGGATCGGGTCGGAGCGGAAGCCGTTGCGGATGTCGCGGCGCTCGCGCATGACGCGGAGCACGGCCTCGCGCTCGGCGTCGTCGTACCCGGGCGCGGGCGCGCCGACGGGCTCATCGACGCCGGGCTCGTCAGCAGCGGGCTCGTCGACGCCGGGCTCTTCAGCACCGGACTGGGCGCCCGGCTCCTCGTCGAGGGGCTGCTCCTCGGCCACGGGCTCCTCGGCCACGGACTCCTCAGTTGCGGCCTCCGCCGCGACGGGCTCTGCGGCTACGGCGGGCTCCGCGGTCTCCGCGGACTCTCCGGCGGCGGCGGGCTCCACGGCCTCTGCGGCCTCCGTGGGCTCCGCGGCGGCCGGGGCCGGCTCGGTGGGGGGCTCGTCGATCGCGACCGCCTCGTCGGGCAGCGGCTCCGCCACGGGCTCCTGCGCCGGGGCCTCTTCGACCTGCGCGACCTGCTCGGTGGGCTCGGACGGTTCGACCTGCTCGGTCGGCTCGGACGGCTCGACGGCGGGTTCCGCCGCTGCGGGCTCCTCCGCCGCCGGAGCTTCCGCCACCGGCTCGACGACGGGCTCGGGCTCGGCCACGGTCTCGACCGCAGCCTCCGCCCCCGTCTCCACCTCGGGCTCGGCCTCGACAGGAGCCTCGGGCTGCTCCTGCTCCTGCTCGGGCGTCACGGGCTCGTGCACCGCCTCGGCGGCGGCTTCCTCGACCGGAGGTACGGGCACGGCGGCGGCCGGGCCGCCGTCGCGCGGCGCGGGGACGGCCGCGGGGGCCTCCTCCACGGGCACGTCGACCGGAGCGGCCGCCTCCACGGGCCGGGCCTCCGCCACGGCGGGAACCTCGGCGACGGGCTGCTGGACGGGCTGCTCGGCCACCGGGATCCCGGCGGCCGGTGTCGGCGCCAGGTGCGGGGTCGTCGGGACGGTGCCCTCGACCTGGACGAACTGGCCGACCGTTTCTGCGGGCATCGGCTGCTGCACGGGCCCCTGGGGCTGCGCGTCCCACGGAACGGCGCCCTGCGGCGGGATGTCGCCGCGCTGCGGCCCGACCGGAGCGGCCGGCTGCTCCTGCGGGTCGTCGAGGTACTCGGGGCCGGTCGCCGGCGGGCCGGGGATCCGGGCGGGGATCGGGGTGGGCGCACTCGCGGCGGCGTGGGCCGCGACGGGCGCGGGCGCGGCTACGGCGGAGGCGGGGCCGCGGTCGGCGAGGGACCGTACGACTCCCCCGTTGTTCTCCGGCACCGGCGGGCCCATGTGCAGCGGGCGGCGGGCGGGCGGCGGGGTCGGCGCGGCGGCCGGCGGCGGCACACGGACACCACCGAGGTCGACCGAACCGGAGTCGCGGCCGGCCGCCTCGTGGGCGCCGGTGTCCAGGATTCCCGGCTCGTAGCCGTGGTCGGTCACGACCTCGGCCGCGTACGGCTCCTGGTGCGTGACGGGCACGCCGTGGGCGGGGGTGGAGAGGAGCTGACCGGACTCGACGGGCATCGGCACGCCGTGCGAGGGGGTCGGCACGCCGTGCGCCGGGGTGGAGAGACCGTGGACGGACTCCGGAGCGGCGGGGACGCCGTGCGCGGGGGTGGAGACGGCCTCGTGGGCGACCGGGGCGACGGGCGGGGCCATCGGGGCCTGGGCGGCCAGCGCGTCGGCGATCGGCCCGGCCAGCGGGTCGGTGAGCGGGTCGCCCATCGGCGGCAGCTGGCCCTGCATCATGCCGGGTGCGGGGACGGTGACGGGCGGCGCGGGCACGGAGCCCGGCTGGTGCTCGCTCCAGGCGCCCTGGGCGCCCGGCATCAGAAGCAGGTCGTCGTCCTCGGCTGCGCTCTCGGAGGGGTCCAGGAAGGTGTAC
Source organism: Streptomyces sp. Je 1-79 (assembly GCF_025195125.1). Classification (GTDB taxonomy): domain Bacteria; phylum Actinomycetota; class Actinomycetes; order Streptomycetales; family Streptomycetaceae; genus Streptomyces. The sequence continues at coordinate 142,175 of NZ_JAMGSL010000014.1, read as the reverse complement.
GCGCCCGGAGCGGGGATGCCCGGCTGCTCGACCATGCCTGCGTTCTCCGGCAGCCCCTCGCCCGGGACCTGGCCGGTGTCCGTCATGCGTACCCCTCGCCCATCGGTTGTGCTCCTTCAGACCTTCGCCCGTCAACAAGAACGAGCGTGCGCGCCGTGCGGCACGAATGACGCGCGGACACCCCAGCATTGTCGCGGCCGTCGGCCGTCATGACAGGCGGATCCGCCACGGTTTGCTGTGGACTGCGCCACGTCGCGCGTCCCCCGGTCGTCGCGTACCACACAGCGACCTGAAGAGGTCCCTACATCCGGACATGGGCGAACAAAGCACCGAAGGTCCGGGTGCGGTACGACGATCGGCCAGCCTACCCGGCCCCGCGGTGCCGCTCGGTCACGGGTGGGGTGCTCCCAGCGACGCTAGGGGGAGGTCGACCGGCGTCCGGACAGCAGGAAGACGACGGAGCGGTCGCGTTCCGACCAGTCGCCGGGATCGAGGCCGACGCTCTGCAGGAGGGCGCATTCGACCGTGTAGCCGCCCTCGGAGAGGGCGGCGCCGATGGCTTCGGCCTCGTCGCGGGTGGAGGCGTGGGCGACGATCCGCTCGGGCCTGCGGTCGGTGCAGGCGGTGACGACGGGCACGCCGCCGCCCCCGATCCGTACGACATCGGGTTCGGGGAGCCGTTCCAGGACGTGCGGGGCCCGGCCCCTCACGGCCTGGAGCTGGACGCCGTGGCGGCGGGCGGCCGCCTCCGTGCGGGCGCAGGCGTCCGGGTCGGCGTCCACGGCGATGACGGCGGCGCCGAAGCGGGCGGACTCGACGGCGAGCGCGCCGCCGCCGCAGCCGATGTCCCAGACGAGGTCGCCGACGCGGGGGCCGAGGCGGGCGAGTTGGGCGGCGCGCAGGGTGGGGTCCTCGCCGCTGCCGCCCCGGGCGGCGGAGGGGTCGTCCGGGGGGAGGGCCCAGCCGCGTACGGCCGGGGTCTCCTGGCCCATGATCCAGCCGCCGGGCGGGGCGCCGGCCGTGCCGCCGATGACGATGACCACGTTGGGGTCGCGCCAGGCGTGGTCGGCGGCCTTGTCGGAGGTGAGGACGGTGACCTGCTCGCGGTCGGTGCCGAGCTCCTCGCAGATGACGAAGGTGCGGTGGACGCCGTCGAGGAGGAGGGCGAGTTCGGCGGGTCCTGCGCCGGGCGAGGTGAGGACGGCGACCTTGGGGTGGGCCCGGCAGACGTTGACCGCACGGCGCAGGGTGCGCTGGTGGGCGACGACGATCCGGGCGTCGTCCCAGGGCATGCCGGCGCGGGCGAAGGCGGCGGCGACCGAGGAGACGGCGGGTACGACCTCGACCTCCAGGCCGTGCTCGGGGGCGCGCAGGGTGCGGACGACGCCGAAGAAGCCGGGGTCCCCGTCGGCGAGGACGACGGCGGTGCCGCGGTGGCCGGCGATGCGGCGGGCGGCGAGGTCGACGCTGCCGAGGCGGATGCGCTCGGCTCCCGGCGGTACCTCGGGCAGCGCGAGGTGGTGCGCGGCGCCGGCCACGAGCGTGGCGGCGGAGAGCGCGGACCGGGCCGCTGGGGTGAGGGGCGAGCCGTCCCAGCCGATCACCGTGACCCGGTCGGCCATCGTCGTCTGTCTCCTGAGGTCTTGTCGCAGGTCGGGGGCGTGTCGAGGGTACCCGGGATCGGTTGCGGGCTCAGCTCCAGTCGGTGAAGGACGAGTAGCCGGCCTCCGCCATCTGGTCGGCGACCCCGTCGAGGTCCTCGGGGAGCAGGCCCCAAACGATGAAGTCGGTGCGCAGGTCGGCCCATGTGCCGTCCTCGGTGCGGGTGCGGGCTATGCACGCGCCGCGCAGGACTCCTTCGCTGATGCAGCCGATCTTCTGGGCCACCTGCTGGGAGGCGGTGTTGTCGGCCGCGGTGCGCAGCTCGATGCGCTCGAACCCCTGGTCGCCGAAGAGCCATTGGGCGGTGGCGAGGGCGGCCTCGGTGGCGTATCCCTCGCCGCGGGCCCAGGGAGCGACGATGTAGGAGATCTCGGTGGAGCGGACCCGCCAGTTGGTGTTGCTGAGCTGGATGATCCCCACCAGGCGCTGGGTGAGGAACTCGGTGACGGCCAGGTCGAGGCCTCGGCCTTCGGTGCGCTCGGTGGGGGCGTACTCGGTGATCCAGCGGAGCGCGGCGTCCTCGGTGTAGGGCTGGGGGACGGCGGTCCAGGCCGCGACCATCTCGTCGTTCATCATCTCGGCGAGGGCGGGGGCGTCCGCCTCTTCGAGCGCGCGCAGCACCAACCGGTCCGTGTTGATGGAGATGTCCGGAAAGGTGGTAGTCATGCGCAGCTCCATGCCGTGGACCGTCCGAATCGACCGTGAACGCACAGCATGCAGCATGCAGCTGCCGGTGTGCATGGCCGGGTCCGATGTGGCGTCAGATACGGCGGGATGCGACGAAGGCCCCGCGCACCGGACGGGATGCGGGGGCCTTCGTTGCATGTACTGTACTGCGGGCCTTACTTGGCGACGGCACCGAAGGCCGGGACGACCGAGCCGTTGTAGGTGTCCTCGATGTACTTCTTCACCTCGGGCGAGTTGAGGAGCTTCGCGAGCTTCTGCACGCGCGCGTCCTTCTCGTTGCCCTCCTTGACGGCGAGGAAGTTGGCGTACGGGTTGCCCTCCGCCTTCTCCAAAGCGATGGCGTCCTTGGCGGGCGAGAGCTTGGCCTCGATGGCGTAGTTACCGTTGATGACGGCGGCATCCACGTCGTTCAGGGCGCGGGGCACGGTGGCGGCCTCCAGCTCCTTGAACTCCAGACCCTTCTTGTCCGTGATGTCCGAGAGCTTGGCGTTGGTGCCGACGCCGTCCTTGAGCGTGATGAGACCGTTCTCGGCGAGCAGCTGGAGCGCGCGGCCGCCGTTGGTGGTGTCGTTGGGGACGGCGATGGTCTGGCCGGCCTTGATGTCCGAGAGCGCCTTGACCTTCTTGGAGTAGAGGCCGAGGGGCTCCAGGTGCACGTTGACCACCGGGACGACGTGGGTGTTGTTCTTCTTGTTGAAGTCGTCGAGGTACGGCTTGTGCTGGAAGAAGTTGGCGTCGACCTGGCCGGACTCGGTGGCGGTGTTCGGCAGGACGTAGTCCGTGAACTCCTTCACCTCCAGCTTCAGGCCCTCCTTCGCGGCGAGGTTGTCCTTGACGAAGTTGAGGATGTCGGCGTGCGGCGTCGGGGACGCGGCGACGACGAGCGGCTTGTCGGCGGAGCCGGCCGAGTCCTTCGCGGAGGACGGGTCCGACGCGGTGCCGCAGGCGGTGAGGCCCAGGGCGAGCGCGGCGGTGGCGGCGATACCGGCGGTGAGCTTGATGTTCTTACGCACGAAAAGTGCCTCTTTCTGGTGGTGCGGTGGACGCCTGGACAACGAGTCCGGGCTTTTCTTCGACGAACGAAGCCTGGGGGTGGGGCGGTGGCTCAGGCCGTGCGTCCTCGGCGGGCGAGGAGGCGGACGGCGAGGTCGCCGATGAGCTGGACGACGGTGACGATCGCGATCAGGACGACGACGGTGACCAGCATGAACTGGGTGTCGAAGCGCTGGTATCCGTAGGTGATCGCCTTGGAGCCGAGGCCTTCGCCGCCGACCGCGCCGGCCATCGCGGAGTAGCCGACGAGCACGATGACGGTGGTGGTGACGGCGGAGACCAGCGAGGGCAGCGCCTGGGGCAGCAGCACCTTGCGGACGATCGTCGGTACGGAGCCGCCCATGGACTGGACGGCCTCGACCAGCCCGTGGTCGACCTCGCGGATCGCGGTCTCGACGAGGCGCGCGAAGAAGGGGATGGCGCCGATGGCGAGCGGCACGATCATCGCGGTGGGGCCGATGAAGGTGCCGACCACGAAGGTCGTGAAGGGGATCAGGGCGATCAGCAGGATGATGAACGGCAGCGAGCGGCCGATGTTCACGATCACGCCGACGACCTTGTTGACCACGGTGTTCTGCAGCAGGCCGCCCTTGTCCGTGAGGACGAGGAGGATGCCGAGCGGCAGTCCGCCGAGGACGGTGACGACCGTGGCCCACAGGACCATGTAGAGGGTGTCGACGGTGCCCTGTTCGAGGAGGGGCTGCATCTCCGACCAGGTCACTTGGCACCTTCCTTGACGAGTACGGCGCCGGCGGCGGCGTCCTCTTCGACGACGTCGACCTGGAGGCCCTGCTCGCGCAGGAAGCCGACGGGCACGACGTTCTCCTCGTAACGGCCGGGCAGTTCGATCCGCATCCGGCCGATCTGCTTGCCGCCCACGGTGTCCATGGCGGCGCCGAGGATCGAGATGTCGATGTTGTACGTACGGGAGAGCTGGGAGATCACCGGCTGGGTGGCGGCCTCGCCGTGGAAGGTGACGTCGACGACCGTGCGCTCGGGGCCCGTGGCGGCGCCGCTGACCGGGAAGAGCTCGGCCGCCAGCTCGGAGCCGGGGGTGGCGAGCAGTTCGCTCACGGTGCCGGACTCGACGATCCGGCCCTTCTGCATCAGCGCGGCCGAGTCGCAGATCGTCTTGACGACGTCCATCTCGTGCGTGATGAGCAGGACGGTGAGGCCGAGCTGCCGGTTGAGGTCGCGCAGCAGCTGGAGAATGGAGCGGGTGGTCTCCGGGTCGAGCGCGCTGGTGGCCTCGTCGGAGAGCAGGACCTTGGGGTTGCCGGCCAGGGCGCGGGCGATGCCGACGCGCTGCTTCTGGCCGCCGGAGAGCTGGCCGGGGTAGGCCTTCGCCTTGTCGGCGAGGCCGACGAGGTCGAGGAGTTCCAGGGCGCGGCGGGTGCGCTCGGCGCCGGAGACCCCGAGGATCTCCAGGGGAAGCTCGATGTTGTCCTTGACCGTGCGGGAGGACAGCAGGTTGAAGTGCTGGAAGACCATGCCGATGCTGCTGCGGGCGCGGCGCAGGTCCTTGCCGGCGCGGCGGCCGGAGGCGGCGAGCGCGGTGAGGTCGACGCCGTCCACGGTCACGGTTCCGGAGGTGGGGCGCTCCAGGAGGTTGACGCAGCGGATGAGCGAGGACTTGCCGGCGCCGCTCTGGCCGATCACGCCGTACACCTCGCCCTCGCGGACGTGGAGGTCGACACCGTCCAGAGCGGTGACCTGGCGGCCTCGCGACTCGTAGACCTTGGTGAGGCCCGAAGTGGTGATCACAGGGGTTTCCGTACTGTCGAGTGCGCGGCGCGGGGTCCGCCGGGCACGGGGCATTCGTCGTTCGGACAGTCAGGCGCAGAAGGGCCGGCTCCGGTGGTGACCGAAAGGCGGTGTGTGCGCGGGGCGGGCACGGTCCGGCGCCGGTTCGGGCGGTCGGATCGGCTCGGCCGTCGGGGTCTCGCTTCGGGGCGTGAGACTCAGGCGGGGGCCCTCAGAAGGCGCACATTCGACACATACAACGAGCACCGGGCGTCGTGATCGCCTCGGTCGCAAGGGTGCGGCTGCTCGTCGTGGTCATGTCTGCAAGTAAAGCACGCACCTGTCCTGCCGAATCGGGGGTGTCCGAATAGCGGACGTCGTTGAGACACCATGCGGACACCCCGGCCGACCGTCACGCTCCGGCGGTGATCCCCGCTCCCCCGTCGGTGGCCTGCGCGGATACCTCCCACAGGACGCTCACGACGGCAGCGGCTTCGGGCTCGGATCGGTCGTGGGTTGTGGTCAAGGCCACGGTCGCCCGCGCGTCCGCAGGACTGCGGCCCGGCCGGCGGCGAGACCCGCGGGAGCCTCCCCTTCACGGGTCTCGACCCTACGGGGCGGGTGGGGGGCGAGCGCATCGGGCCATTCGGCCCGTAATACCCTCGGGCCCATGCTTGACGCCCTGACGGTCGCGGTCTCGGTGGCCGCGCTCGCCCTCGCCGCCTGGTGCGGCTTCGCCTTCTCCCGCGACCAGCCGACCAAGGACTGGCACTTCATCGGCATGGCCGTGGTGACCTTCCTCGCCCTGGTGCAGCTGGTCGTCGGCATCGTGCGGCTGTCGAGCGGCGAGAAGGCCGAGGAGGGGGCGACGATCTTCGTCGCGTACCTCCTGGGCTCGCTGTGCGCGGTACCGGCGGCCGGCTTCATGTCGCTCACGGAGCGGAGCCGCTGGGGCTCGGCGACGGTGGCGGCGAGCGGGGTCGTCCTTGCGGTCCTCGAGGTACGTCTCTTCGACATCTGGACGGTGGGCTGATGACCGCGACGCAGGAGACCGGCGCGGGCACGCGCCTGGTCAAGGGGCCCGGCATGCTGCTGGTCTGGCTGTACGGCGTGATGTCGGTCGGCGCGGTCTCGCGCTCGATCTACCAGATCGCGACCGAGTTCGACCGGGCGCCGCTCGCCTACGCCCTGTCGGCCGTGGCGGCCGTGGTGTACGCCTTCATCACGTACACGCTGGTCAGGGGCGGGGAGGCGGCCCGCAGGGCGGCGCTGGTGTGCTGCGCCGCCGAGCTGGTGGGCGTGCTGACCGTGGGGACCTGGACGCTGGCCGACCCTTCCGCGTTCCCCGACGCCACGGTCTGGTCGGACTACGGCTACGGCTACATCTTCATCCCGGTGCTGCTGCCGGTCACCGGGATCTGGTGGCTGCGGCGTTCCCGGGCGACCGTCGCGAGCGCCTCCTAAGCCGCCTTCTCCAGGGTCACCAGGGTGAGCCGGGGGCCGATCTCGCGCACGGCGACCTGTTCGTACCCCTTGCTGCGGTACAGCCGCAGGTTGCCCTCGCTGCGGTGGCCCGTGAAGAGCTGGAAGCGCTTGGCGGTGGGGGTCGGGTCGCCGGCGAAGTGGCCCTCGATGGCGTCGAGCAGCCGGCCGCCGAGGCCGTGGCGCCGCATCCGCGGGTGGACGATGAGCTTGGCGATCCGTACGGTGCCGGCCTCGTCGACCCGCCCGCGTACGGAGGCGACGACCTCGTCGCCGAGGCGCGCCACGAGCCCGTGTCCCTGCGCGAGTTCGGTCCGCAGGGCGTCCAGGGTCTGGGTGAGCGGCTCGATCGAGTAGTCGCCGTAGAGCTCGGCCTCGCTCTGGTAACAGAGGTACTGCAGCTTGAGTATGTGCTCCGCGTCCTGCGCGTCCGCCACTGAGATGGTCACGCTCATGCCCATGTGCGCATGCCTCCCGCTCACCCGGTCCATCGGTCGGTCTCCCGCACCCTTCCCCTCGGGGTCGCCGCGGGAACCTCTGCAGCCAGCATTCTGCGCAGGCATCCCAGGCAACGGGAACGCATCGGCCCCAGACTGCCCTGTGAGATACCCAACTCCCCTGCGATTTCCCGGTAGGTGGGGTCGGCCGGGTCGAGCATCGCGGTGAGCAGGCGCGGGCAGTGGCCGGGGGTGCGGCGGACGGCGGCGCGGACGACCCGTCGGCGTTCGGAGGTCAGGGCGGAGCTCTCGGGGGAGTCCTGCGGCTCGGTGGCCTCCTCACCGCGGTAGGGGCGCTCCCGGAGGGTGGCGCGGCGGGCGCGGCGGGCTTCCGCGCGGACGGCCCGGCGCAGCCAGTCGGCGGGGCGGGTGGGCGCGTCGTCCCTTTCGAGGCGCTCCAGGAGCCGCAGCCACACTGCTTGTTCGAGGTCCCCGGCCTCGACGCCGGCGGCCGGGGCCTCGGCCTTCGATTCCGCGGCGAGGAGGGGTGCGAGGGTGCGCAGGAGGTGGGTCATGCCCGGCACGATGCGGGTCCGGGGCGGGGCGGTTGCGGGAAGGGGCGTAAACCACCCGGTCGGGCGTTCCGACCGGGTGGCGCGGCTCAGCTCTTCGTGAAGTCCGCCGCCGCGAGGAGCGCCGTGTCCGGGTTGTCGGAGAAGATGCCGTCGATGCCCGTGGCGAGGTAGGCCTTCAGGGCGCCGAAGACGTCTCCGTAGGCGTTCGGGTCCGTGCCGCGGCGGAACTCGGCGGGCAGGAAGCTGTTCTCGTTGCGCTGGGTGTACGGGTGGAGGATCAGGCCCTTCGCGTGGGCGTCGCGCACCAGCGTGGTCGGGGTGCCGAGCCGGCCGCTCGCGTCGCGCGGGATGACCAGGTCGAGGGTGGGGCCGATGCCCTGCGCGTACGAGGCGATCCAGCGCAGGCCCTCGGGCGTGACCAGGTCGGTGACGGTGCGCGGGTCGCCCGCCTGGACGAAGTCCCAGGGACGGCTGCTCGCGGCGGAGAGCAGCACGACGCGCGGGGAGTTCACCAGCCTGGCCAGGCGCTGGATGCTGCTCGGCTCGAAGGACTGCAGGAAGACCGGGGAGTCGGTGCGGTGGCGACCGTACCGGCGCAGCAGCGTGGCGAGGCGCTCCTCCAGGCCGAGGCCGAGGGAGCGGAAGTAGGTGGGGTGCTTGGTCTCGACGTGCAGCCAGACCTCGCGGCCGCGCCGCCGGCCCTCCCGTTCGGCCCAGCGCAGCACCTCCTCGAAGGTCGGGATCTGCCAGCGGCCGTCGTAGAGGGTGTTCTCCTGTCGGGTGCCCGGGATGCGCTCCTTGGCACGGAGGGTCTTGAGCTCGGCGAGCGTGAAGTCCTCGGTGAACCAGCCGGTGTACGAGACGCCGTCGACGGACTTGGTGGTCCTGCGCGAGGCGAACTCGGGGTGGTCGGCGACGTCGGTCGTGCCGGTGATGTCGTTCTCGTGGCGGCAGACCAGATGCCCGTCCTTGGTGGGGACGAGGTCCTGCTCGATCACGTGCGCGCCGAGGTCGAGGGCGAGCTGGTAGGAGCCGAGGGTGTGTTCGGGGCGGTAGCCGCTGGCGCCGCGGTGGGCGATGACGGTGGGGACGGGGAGGGCTCGGTAACCGTGCCCGTGCCCCTCGCCCCGGCTCTCCGCGGCCTGCGCGGTGCCCGGGGAGAGAGCCGCGGAGGCGCCGAGGACGGCCGCGCCCGCCGCCCCGATGACCGTGCGCCGGGCCGGGCTCCGGTACTCACCCTGTGTCATGAAGGCTCCTTCGATGTGATGTCCCGCACCTGTCAAACGTTGCTCCGACCGTAGGCAGTCGCCCCTTACCTGCGGCAGATCCTGGCCGAACATGGCGGAAACACACGTCAACACTGCGTATCCACTCGATGAACCCGATGTGCGGACGACCACGACCCGCGAGTATCGTCCTCACCTGCACGGCGCCCGTTTCGACCCCGCCCCTCGCCCCGACACCGGAGGAACCGTTGTCCCGTCTCGCACTCATCAAGGCAGTGCTCGGACCGATGCTGCGTCTGATGTTCCGCCCCCGTGTGGAGGGCGTCGAGAACATCCCCGGGACGGGTCCGGTGATCCTGGCGGGCAACCACCTCACGTTCATCGACTCGATGATCATGCCCATCTGCACGGACCGTCCGGTCTTCTTCATCGGCAAGGACGAGTACGTCACGGGCAAGGGCTTCAAGGGCCGGCTGATGGCCTGGTTCTTCACCAGCGTCGGCATGATCCCGGTGGACCGCGACGGCGGCCGGGGCGGTGTCGCGGCGCTGATGACGGGCCGACGCGTCCTGGAGGAGGGCAAGATCTTCTCCATCTACCCCGAGGGCACCCGCTCCCCCGACGGCCGGCTCTACCGCGGCCGTACCGGCATCGCGCGGCTGACGCTGATGACCGGCGCGCCGGTGGTTCCGTTCGCGATGATCGGCACCGACAAGATCCAGCCGGGCGGGGCGGGGCTGCCCCGGCCGGGCCGGGTGACGGTGCGCTTCGGCGAGCCGATGGAGTTCTCGCGGTACGAGGGGATGGACCGGGACCGCTACGTGCTGCGGGCGGTGACGGACTCGGTGATGTCCGAGGTGATGCGGCTCTCCGGCCAGGAGTACGTGGACATGTACGCCACGAAGGCGAAGGCCGCGTAGCCGCCACGACGTGAATGCGCTGGGCCCCGTACGGCAGTTGCCGTACGGGGCCCACTCGTGTGCGAGGGCGTTCGTGACGCCCGGGCGTCAGTGCCGTGTGCGAGGGCGTTCGTGACGCCTGGGCGTCAGTGCTCGGCGCCCTCCTCCAGCTTCTGGCCCTTCAGGAGGAACCAGGCCGCGACCGCCGTGGCGAGGAGGACCGCCGCGCCGACGCCCGCGGCGATGTTCAGGCCGTCGACGAAGGCCGCCTGCGCGGTGGAGACCAGGCCGGTCGCCGTCTCGGGGGCGAGACCCGCGGAGGCCTCGACCGCGCCGCCGAGCGACTCGTGGGCCGCCGCGGCCACGTCCGCCGGGACGCCCGCCGGGGCCGTGAAGCCCTGGTAGACGCCGGTGACGATCGAGCCGAGGAGCGCGATGCCGAGCGCCGCGCCCAGTTCGTACGCGGTCTCGGAGACGGCGGAGGCCGAACCCGCCTGCTCCTTGGGCACGCTGGAGAGGATCACGTCGGCGGTGACGGTGAACGAGAACCCGGCGCCGAGGCCGACGACGAGCAGGGCCGCGCCGAGCAGCGGGTAGCCCGTCTCCTTGTGGACCAGGGTGATGGCGGCGAGCGCGAGTCCGATCGCGCCGAGACCGCCGGCCACCACACCGCGTACCGAGAACCGCCGGGCGTACCGGCCCGCCAGCAGACCCGTGGCCACCGCACCGATGGCGGCGGGCAGTTCGGCCAGGCCGGCCTCCAGCGGGTCACGCCCCTGGACCAGTTGCAGGAACTGGGAGAGGAAGAAGACCAGTCCGGACAGTCCGAAGACGGTGAGCAGGTCGGCCAGGACCGCGCCCGAGAAGCCGCGGTGCTGGAACAGCCGCATGTCGAGCAGGGGCGAGGCCAGCCTGTGCTGACGTCGGACGAAGGCGTACAGGGCCGCGGCGCCGATGACGGCGGCCGCCCCGACCTCCCACGTCAGGCCGTGCGAGGCGACTTCCTTGATCGCGTAGACGACGCCGATGACACCGACGAGCGAGAGACCGACGCTGACCAGGTCCCAGGGGCCGGCGACCGGGTTCTTGGACTCGGGCAGCAGCTTGACGCCGACGAGGACCAGGGCGGCCATCACGGGCAGGTTGATCAGGAAGACCGAGCCCCACCAGAAGTGCTGGAGCAGCGCGCCGCCGACGACCGGACCGACGGCCGCGCCGGCCGAGGCGGTCGCGCCCCAGATGCCGATGGCGAGGCTGCGCTCCTTGGGGTCGTGGAAGATGTTCCGGATCAGGGCCAGGGTCGACGGCATCAGCGTCGCACCGGCGACACCGAGGAGGGCGCGGGCGACGATCATCATCTCGGGGCTCGTGGCGTACGCGTTGAGCACCGAGACCGCGCCGAAGGCGGTCGCACCGATCAGGAGCAGCTTTTTGCGGCCGATCCGGTCGCCGAGGGAGCCCATGGAGACCAGGAGTCCGGCGATGACGAAGGAGTAGATGTCGCCGATCCACAGCAGCTGCGTACCGGACGGCTTGAGGTCCTCGCTGAGCGCCGGCGCCGCGAGCCCGAGTACGGTGGCGTCCACGGCGACCAGCAGGACGGCCAGGACGAGAACCGAGAGCGCGAGCCAGCGGCCGGGGCTCTTCACCTCCGTCCCCGAAGTCGGGCTCGTCCGCAGGGTGCTGCTCATTTCTCCACGCTCCGTCGTGCGCCACCGAGCAGCAGCTCGGTGATCATGTACTGAAAGTCGTTGGGGGCGACCCGGCCGTCCATCACGGACCAGGCGCAGGCCGAGACGAGGCCGTAGAGGGCCTCGGTGAGCCACGCGGGGCTCAGGTCGATCCGGAAGGTGCCTTCCTCCTGGCCGCGCCGGAAGAGGGTGCTGACCCTGGCGTCGAGCCGGGCCCAGCCCTCGTCGACGTCGTCGCCCTCGAAGAGCTGGTTCTCGGTGACGAGGAAGGCCAGCAGCTGCGCGTTGGGCTGCGTCTCGGCGACGAGCCGCCGCAGTGCCTCGTCGGCCGGACCTTCGTCGAGACGCGCGGCGTCGCACGCGGCCTCGAACTCCACCAGGCCCATCGCCTCCAGCGCCCTGACCAGCGCGTCCCGCCCGGCGAAGTGCCGGTGCAGGGTGGCGCGGCCGATGCCCGCGGCCCGGGCGACCTCGTCCATGGTGGCGGTCGATTTCCGGGAGAGCAGGGCGGCAGCGGAGCGGAGCACCTGGGTGCGGTCGACTGACATGAGACGACCATACACCGTATGAGACGTTGTTGTCTCATACGATAAATCGATGCCTCATCGAGGGCGGGAAAGGGCGAGGCCAACGGGTGGACCGGTCACAGCTCGGGTTGCCGGAGCTGCCGTTCATCGACCGGCCCCAGATACACGGAAAGGCCCCTCGCGGGACCTTCTGGAAGACGCAGTACATCCTGGCGTGGAGCAGAACCACCTCGCCGCCGCCCTGTTGCTGCGCGTCGATGAGCGGATCGGGCTGACCCGGCCGGATTTCGACGCGCTCGCGGAGTGGGCGGCGGCGCGGTGACGTGCTGAGGGTTACTTCTTGGCGGTGGCCCAGGCGTGCTGGATCACCAGGTCCGCCTTGACCTCGACCAGCTGGGCGGCGACCGCCGACGGGGCCGTGCCGCCCCGGCCGTCACGGGAGGCCAGCGCGCCCGGCACGTTGAGGACCGTGCGGACCTCGGGGGTCAGGTGCTCGGAGATCTTGACGAACTGGTCGTCGGTGAGCTCGTCGAGCTCCTTGCCCTCCGCCTCGGCGACCTTCACGCACTCGCCGGCCACCTCGTGCGCCACCCGGAACGGCACGCCCTGCTTGACCAGCCACTCGGCGATGTCGGTGGCGAGCGAGAAGCCGGCCGGGGCCAGCTCCTCCATGCGCTCCCGGTTGACCGTGAGCGTGGCCATCATGCCGGTGAAGGCGGGCAGCAGGACCTCCAGCTGGTCGCAGGAGTCGAAGACCGGCTCCTTGTCCTCCTGAAGGTCGCGGTTGTAGGCGAGCGGGAGGGCCTTGAGGGTGGCCATCAGACCGCTGAGGTTGCCGATGAGGCGGCCCGACTTGCCCCGGGCCAGCTCCGCGATGTCCGGGTTCTTCTTCTGCGGCATGATCGACGAGCCGGTGGAGAAGGCGTCGTGCAGGGTCACGAAGGAGAACTCCTTCGTGTTCCAGATGATGATCTCCTCCGCGATACGGGAGAGGTTGATCCCGATCATCGCGGTGATGAAGGCGAACTCGGCGACGAAGTCGCGTGAGGCCGTGCCGTCGATGGAGTTGCCCGCCGAGCCCCGCTCGAAGCCGAGGTCCTTGGCGACCGCCTCCGGGTCGAGCCCGAGCGAGGAGCCGGCCAGGGCGCCGGAACCGTACGGGGAGACCGCGGTCCGGGTGTCCCACTGCCGCAGCCGCTCGGCGTCCCGGGAGAGCGACTGGACGTGGGCGAGGACGTGGTGGGCGAAGAGCACGGGCTGGGCGTGCTGGAGGTGGGTCCGGCCCGGCATGGCGACGTCCGGGTGGGCCTCCGCCAGGCCGACCAGCGCGTCCTGGAGCTCGGCGACGAGGCCGCCGATGATCCGGGCGTGGTCGCGCAGGTACATCCGGAAGAGGGTGGCGACCTGGTCGTTACGGGACCGGCCGGCGCGCAGCTTGCCGCCGAGATCGGGGCCGAGGCGCTCCAGGAGACCCCGCTCCAGGGCGGTGTGGACGTCCTCGTCGGCGATGGTGCCGACGAAGGAGCCGTCGGCGACGTCCGCTTCCAGCTGGTCGAGGCCGGCCAGCATGCGCGTCAGCTCGTCCTCGGTGAGCAGCCCCGCCTTGTGGAGCACGCGCGCGTGGGCACGGGAACCGGCGATGTCGTACGGCGCCAGCCGCCAGTCGAAGTGGACCGACGCGGACAGCTTCGCGAGGGCCTCGGCCGGCCCGTCGGCGAAACGGCCGCCCCAGAGCCGGACGTCACCGTTGTTGCTGCTCACAGCTACTGCTCCTCAGGAGGTGGATAACAGGCCGCCTCCCCGGTCCCTGCGGTGGGGAGGCGGCTGTGGAACGAGTCGTGGTTACGCGAGGTCACGCCGTGCGGCGATCTTCGCGGAGAGGGCGAAGATGTCGATGAAGCCCTGCGCCTTGGACTGGTCGAACGTGTCGCCCGAGTCGTAGGTCGCGAGGTTGAAGTCGTACAGCGACTCCTCGGACCTGCGGCCGGTGACGACGGCGCGGCCGCCGTGCAGGGTCATCCGGATGTCACCGGTGACGTGCTGGTTGGCTTCCTGGATGAAGCCGTCGAGCGCGCGCTTGAGCGGGGAGAACCAGAGGCCGTCGAAGACCAGCTCGCCCCAGCGCTGCTCGACCTGCCGCTTGTAGCGGGCCAGCTCGCGCTCGACGGTGACGTTCTCCAGCTCCTGGTGGGCGGTGATCAGGGCGATCGCGCCGGGAGCCTCGTAGACCTCACGGGACTTGATGCCGACGAGCCGGTCCTCGACCATGTCGATCCGGCCGATTCCCTGGGCGCCGGCGCGCTCGTTGAGCTGCTGGATCGCCTGGAGGACGGTGACGGGCCTGCCGTCGAGGGCGACGGGGACGCCCTCCTTGAAGGAGATGACGACCTCGTCGGCCTCGCGCGGGGCGGCCGGGTTCGAGGTGTACTCGTAGATGTCCTCGATCGGCGCGTTCCAGATGTCCTCCAGGAACCCGGTCTCGACGGCGCGGCCGAAGACGTTCTGGTCGATGGAGTACGGGGACTTCTTGGAGGTCGCGATCGGCAGCTCCGCCTTCTCCGCGAAGGCGATGGCCTTGTCGCGGGTCATGGCGTAGTCCCGGACCGGGGCGATGCACTTCAGGTCGGGGCCGAGGGCCTGGATCCCGGCCTCGAAGCGGACCTGGTCGTTGCCCTTGCCGGTGCAGCCGTGGGCGACGATGCCGGCGTCGTGCTTCCTGGCGGCGGCGACGAGGTGCTTGACGATGGCGGGTCGGGAGAGGGCGGAGACCAGCGGGTAGCGGTCCATGTAGAGGGCGTTGGCCTTGATCGCGGGGAGGCAGTACTCGTCGGCGAACTCGTCCTTGGCGTCGGCGACCTCGGCCTCGACGGCGCCGCAGGCGAGCGCGCGCTTGCGGATGACGTCCAGGTCCTCGCCGCCCTGGCCGACGTCCACGGCGACGGCGATGACCTCGGCACCGGTCTCCTCGGCGATCCAGCCGATGGCGACGGAGGTGTCCAGGCCGCCGGAGTAGGCGAGTACGACACGCTCGGTCACGGGTTTCTCCTTACCTTGCAAGCACGGGTAGGTATAACTATGCAGTCCTCCGTATGTTTTGTCAATGCAGTCGAAAACGGCTGGTCGGAGGGGTGCCGCCCTCCCTAGGCTGCGCCCCATGAGCGATCGGATGGAGGAGGTGGCGCGGCGGCTGGCCGACGGAGCGCCGCTCACGGAGGTACTGGACGTGGGCTCCCCGACGGCGTGGATCACGTTCGATCAGGGCGTACGGGAGGAGATCCGCTGGGGCCGCTGCCGGGCCCCCAGCCACGCCTGGCTCAGCGGCCGGCGCCTGCGCTGGGACTGGAACAGCCCGCTTCCGACCTTCAACCCCTCCCGCACCCCGCCCGATGGATCCGCACTGGCCCTCGCCCTCTGCGACCCCGACGGCCGTGTGCGCGAGGCGGCCCTCGGCCGGGCACGGGACATCCCGTCCCTGCTGCCCCTGGTCGCGATCCGATGCGCGGACTGGGCACCGCCCGTACGGGACCGGGCGCGGGAGGTGCTGCGCGGGATGCTGCCCGGTGTCGGCCCGGAGGCGATGGCCGTTCTCGCCGCCGTGATCCTCCGGATCGCCGCCCGGTGGCGCGGCGGCGCGGCGCGCGAGGCCCTGGAGGAGACCCTGCGCGCGTGCGACGCCTCCGTGTTCGGCGCCGTTCTGACCAGCGAGGACCGGGCGACGCGGCGGCTCGCCCACCGGATCGCCGTCGGACGCGGACACTTCTCTCCGGAGCGTCTGGCCGCGCTCGCCGCCACGGAGGGCGATGTCGTCATCCAGGACATATGCGCCGAGGGCGCACTCTCCACCGCCGGTTCCGCGACGACCGACGCCGTCCTGCTGCCTCTGCTCGGTTCCCGCCAGGGCAGGGTGCGGTCGGCAGGCGTCACGGCGCTGCACCGGGCAGGCCGCCACGGCGAGGCCGAGCCGTTCCTCTGGGACCGGTCGGGCATGGTGCGGGCGTGCGCGCGCTGGGTCCTGCGCCAGGCGGGTACGGACCCGGTGCCGATCTACCGCGCCCGCTGCACGGGCGGGAGCGTCCCGGACCACGCGCCGCTCGGCCTCGCCGAATGCGGCGAGCGGTCGGCCGCCCTCCCCCTGCTGTGGGACCTGGTCCGTCACCCCGCTCCCGGCGTCCGCGCCGGCGCCGTGGCGGGGCTGCGCGTCATGGACGCCGTGGACCTCCCCCGGCTGCTCCCCCTGCTCGACGACGCGTCGCCGCGCGTCGTGCGCGAGACCGTGACCGCACTGCTGCCCTGGGCGGACCGCGTGCCCGTCGGCGAGTTGAGTCACCGCGCCGCCCCCGACCGGCCGCGCCCGGTGCGCGCGGGCGCCCTGCGCCTCCTCGGGGCGTGCGGCGGCCCCGCGTACCTGGCGGCGGCCCGCCGACTGGCCGAGGACCCCGACCCGAAGCTCCGCACGCACGCCCGCCGGGCCCTCGGGCCGACGCCGCCGCCCGTGCGCTGAACCACGCCTGGCCGGCTCAACCCCCTGCACGAGAATGAGGACATGGGAAAGACATATGAACGCATCGACGGACGACTCCGCGCCTTCATCGAGGCCCAGCCTCTCTTCTTCACCGCCACCGCCCCGCTCGACGCCGAGGGGACCGTCAACCTCTCCCCCAAGGGGCTGACCGGGTCCTTCGCCGTCGTCGACGAACTGACCCTCGCCTACCTCGACTTCGCCGGATCCACCGCCGAGACCGTGGCGCATCTGCGCGAGAACGGCCGCATCACCCTCATGTGGTGTGCCTTCCAGGGGCCCCCGAACATCGTCCGGGTGCACGGGCGCGGCGAGCCCGTGTTCCGGGACGATCCGCGGTGGGACGGGCTCATGGCGCATTTCCCGGGCATCGACGTCACCCAGCACGGGCTGCGTGCGATCGTCGTCGTGACGGCCGACCTGATCCGGGACTCCTGCGGGTACGGGGTGCCGTTCATGACGTACGACGAGGACCGCGATCTGCACGGAAAGCGCTTCGCGCGGGAGGACGACGCCTCGCTGAGCGCGTACTTCGGGAAGAAGGAACACATCGCGACGAGCCTCGACGGGCTGCCGGGGCTGCCGCTCCCGCTGCCGCCGCTGCCGAGTCGCTGAACGCCGGTCGCCGCCGGCACGAAGAACGTGCCGGCGGCGATCGGTCGTTGCCCGGGGACCGCCTAGGCCCTGTCGTCGAAATGGCCTAGCGGTCGTTCTGCGCGAGCCGCAGCAGATGGTCGGCGAGTGCCTGGCCGCCCGCCGGGTCGCGGGAGATCAGCAGCAGTGTGTCGTCTCCCGCGATCGTGCCGAGGATCGCGTGGAGTTCGGCCTGGTCGATGGCCGACGCGAGGAACTGGGCCGCGCCCGGCGGGGTCCTCAGGACCACCAGGTTGGCGGAGGCCTCGGCGGAGATCAGCAGTTCCCCGGAGAGGCGCCGCATACGCTCCTCCTTGGCGGACTCGCCGAGCGGCGCCTGCGGGGTACGGAAGCCGCCCTCGCTGGGGACCGCGTAGATCAGCTCGCCGCCCGTGTTGCGGATCTTCACCGCTCCGAGCTCGTCGAGGTCGCGGGAGAGCGTCGCCTGGGTGACGCTCAGCCCGTCGTCCGCGAGGAGCTTCGCGAGCTGGCTCTGCGAGCGCACCGGCTGCCGGTTGAGGATGTCGACGATCCTGCGGTGGCGTGCGGTGCGGGTCTGCGGAACGGACGGCCCTCCGTGCTCGGTTTCCTGCGCGTCGGTCATCGTCGTCTCATTCCTCGGTTCGTCCTTCCCCGTTCACCGCTTCGTCGAGGACACCGGGCAGCGCTGCCAGGAACGCGTCCACCTCCGCGTCTGTGATGATCAGTGCCGGCATGAGCCGTACGACATCGGGGGCGGGCGCGTTCACCAGGAGACCGGCGTCCTGAGCCGCCTGCTGCACCCGGGGTGCGAGGGACTCGGTGAGCACGATACCCAGCAGGAGGCCCGCACCACGGACATGGGAGACCAGCGGGTGGTGCAGACCCTCGATTCCGCTCCGCAGCTTCTCGCCCAGCCGCTTGACCTCGTCGAGGGTTCCGTGGGCCGCGAGGGTGTCGACGACGGCGAGGCCGGCGGCGCAGGCGACCGGGTTCCCGCCGAAGGTCGTGCCGTGGTGACCGGGCGCGAAGAGCTCGGCCGCCTCGCCGAAGGCGACGGTCGCGCCGAGCGGCAGACCGCCGCCGAGACCCTTGGCGAGGGTCACGATGTCGGGCTGCACACCGTCGTGGCCCTGGTACTCGAACCACTGGCCGGTCCGGCCGATGCCCGTCTGGACCTCGTCGAGGACCAGCAGGGTGCCGGTGGCGCGGGTGATCTCACGGGCGGCCTGGAGGTAACCGACGGGCGGCACGACGACGCCGTTCTCGCCCTGGATCGGCTCGATGATCACCAGCGCGGTGTCCTCGGTGACCGCGGCGCGCAGCGCCTCCGCGTCTCCGTACGGGACGTGGGTGACGTCGCCGGGCAGCGGCAGGAACGGCGTCTGCTTGCCGGGCTGTCCGGTGAGGGCGAGCGAGCCCATGGTCCGG
Source organism: Streptomyces sp. Je 1-79 (assembly GCF_025195125.1). Classification (GTDB taxonomy): domain Bacteria; phylum Actinomycetota; class Actinomycetes; order Streptomycetales; family Streptomycetaceae; genus Streptomyces. The sequence goes on along the minus strand of NZ_JAMGSL010000014.1, from coordinate 123,631 downwards.
CCGTGGAATCCGCCCTGGGTGGCGACCATGTGGGTCCGGCCGGTCAGCCGGCCGATCTTGAAGGCGCCCTCGTTGGCCTCGGCGCCCGAGTTGCAGAAGAAGACCCGGCCCGGCCGGCCGAAGAGCTGGAGCAGGCGCTCGGCGAGCGCGACGGGCGGCTCGGCGACGAAGAGGTTGGAGACATGGCCGAGGGAGGCGATCTGCCGCGACACGGCCTCGACGACCGCCGGATGGCCGTGACCGAGCGCGTTGACGGCGATGCCGCCGACGAAGTCCAGGTACTCCGTGCCGTCCGCGTCCCAGACCTTGACGCCCTCACCGTGGACGAGCGGCAGCCGGGGCGTGCCGTAGTTGTCCATCAGCGAGCCCTGCCACCGCCGGGTCAGTTCCTCGTTGCTCATTTCCCGTTCCCCGTCGTCTCGTCGGGCACGACCATCGTGCCGATGCCCGAGTCGGTGAAGATCTCCAGCAGGATCGAGTGCTGGACGCGGCCGTCGATCACACGGGCCGTGGTGACCCCGTTCCGTACGGCGTGCAGACAGCCCTCCATCTTGGGGACCATCCCGCTGGAGAGCTCGGGCAGCAGCTTCTCCAGCTGGCTCGCGGTGAGCCGGCTGATGACCTCGTCGCTGTGGGGCCAGTCCTCGTAGAGGCCCTCGACGTCGGTCAGGACCATCAGGGTCTCGGCGCCAAGCGCCGCAGCGAGAGCCGCAGCCGCCGTATCAGCATTGACGTTGTAGACATGTCCGTCGTCCTCGGAGCGGGCGATGGAGGAGATGACCGGGATCCGGCCGTCCTCCAGGAGCGCCTCGATGGCGCCGGTGTCGATGGCGGTGATCTCGCCGACCCGGCCGATGTCGACCTGTTCGCCCGCGATGACCGGCTGGTGCTTGGTGGCGCTGATGGTGTGCGCGTCCTCGCCGGTCATGCCGACGGCGAACGGGCCGTGCTGGTTGAGCAGCCCGACGAGCTCCCGCTGGACCTGGCCGGCCAGGACCATCCGTACGACGTCCATGGCGTCCTCGGTGGTGACGCGCAGGCCTGCCTTGAACTCGCTGATGATGCCGTGGCGGTCCAGGGCGGCGCTGATCTGCGGGCCGCCGCCGTGTACGACGACCGGCTTGAGACCGGCGTGGCGCAGGAAGACGACGTCCTGGGCGAAGGCCGCCTTGAGTTCGTCGTCGATCATGGCGTTGCCGCCGAACTTGATGACGACCGTCTTGCCGTTGTGGCGGGTCAGCCACGGCAGGGCCTCGATGAGGATCTCGGCCTTGGGAAGCGCGGTGTGCTTACGGGTCTCGGTCATGACGAGTAGGCGCTGTTCTCGTGGACGTAGTCGGCGGTGAGGTCGTTGGCCCAGATGACGGCGGTCTCGGAGCCGGCGGCGAGGTCGGCGGTGATGGTGACCTCGCGGTAGCGCATGTCGACGAGGTCGCGGTCCTCGCCGACCGAGCCGTTCCTGCAGACCCAGACGCCGTTGATGGCGACGTTCAGCCGGTCCGGCTCGAAGGCGGCCCGGGTGGTGCCGATGGCGGAGAGCACCCGGCCCCAGTTCGGGTCCTCGCCGTGGATGGCGCACTTGAGGAGGTTGTTGCGGGCGATGGAGCGGCCCACCTCGACGGCGTCGTCCTCGGTCGCGGCGTTGACCACCTCGATACGGATGTCCTTGCTGGCGCCCTCGGCGTCGCCGATCAGCTGGCGGGCGAGATCGTCGCAGACGGCCGTCACGGCCTCGGCGAACTCCTCCTGCGCGGGGGTGATGCCGGAGGCGCCGGAGGCGAGGAGGAGGACGGTGTCGTTGGTGGACATGCAGCCGTCGGAGTCGACCCGGTCGAAGGTGACCTTGGTGGACTGACGCAGCGCGCTGTCGAGGTCCTTGCTCTCCACGTCGGCGTCGGTGGTGAGGACGACGAGCATCGTGGCGAGGCCGGGGGCGAGCATGCCCGCGCCCTTGGCCATGCCGCCGACGGTCCAGCCGTCCTTCGACACCACGGAGGTCTTGTGGACGGTGTCGGTGGTCTTGATGGCGATGGCGGCCTTCTCGCCGCCGTACTCCGAGAGCTCGTCCGCCGCCTTCCCGACGCCGGCCAGGACCTTGTCCATGGGCAGCAGGAGGCCGATGAGGCCGGTGGAGGCGACGGCGACCTCGCCGGCCCCGACGGACCGGCCGTTGGCCGTGAGCACCTCGGCGACCTTCTCGGCCGTCGCGTGGGTGTCCTGGAAGCCCTGCGGGCCTGTGCAGGCGTTGGCGCCGCCGGAGTTGAGGACGACGGCGGCCAGTTCGCCGGTGGTCAGCACCTGCTGGGACCACAGCACGGGCGCGGCCTTGACGCGGTTGGAGGTGAAGACGCCCGCGGCGGCGCGGCGGGGCCCGTCGTTGACCACGAGGGCCAGGTCCGGGTTGCCGTTCTCCTTGATCCCGGCGGCGATGCCCGCTGCCGTGAATCCCTTCGCTGCGGTGACGCTCATGGAGCGACTCCAATCGTGGAAAGTCCGGTGTCCTCAGGGAGCCCGAGGGCGATGTTCATGCTCTGCACCGCGCCGCCCGCCGTGCCCTTGGCCAGGTTGTCGATGGCGCTGATCGCGATGATCCGGTTCGTCGCCGGGTCGTGGACGACCTGGACCTGCACGGCGTTTGAACCGTATACGGACGCCGTGGCGGGCCACTGCCCCTCGGGGAGCAGGTGGACGAACGGCTCGTCGGCGAAGGCCTTCTCGTACGCGGCCCGCACGGCCTCCGCCGTGACCCCGGGCTTCGCCTTGACGGAGCAGGTGGCGAGGATGCCGCGGGACATGGGGGCGAGGGTCGGCGTGAAGGAGACCGCCACCCGCTCCCCCGCCACGGCGCTGAGGTTCTGGATCATCTCGGGGGTGTGGCGGTGGCCGCCGCCGACGCCGTACGGGGACATGGAGCCCATGACCTCGCTGCCGAGCAGATGGGGCTTGAGGGCCTTGCCCGCACCGGAGGTTCCGGTGGCGGCGACGATCACCGCTTCGGGTTCGGCGAGGCCGTTGCCGTACGCGGGGAAGAGCGCGAGGGAGACGGCGGTGGGGTAGCAACCGGGCACGGCGATGCGCTTGGACCCCTCCAGCGCGGCGCGGGCGCCCGGCAGTTCCGGGAGGCCGTAGGGCCAGGTGCCGGCGTGCGGGGAGCCGTAGAAGGTCTCCCAGTCGGCGGAGTCCGTGAGGCGGAAGTCGGCCCCCATGTCGACGACGAGGACGTCCGGGCCCAGCTGTTCCGCGACGGCGGCGGACTGCCCGTGCGGGAGCGCGAGGAAGACGACGTCGTGTCCGGCCAGCGCCTCGGCGGTGGTCGGCGCGAGGACGCGGTCGGCGAGCGGAAGCAGATGCGGCTGAAGGCCGCCGAGCCGCTGACCGGCGTTGGAGTGGCCGGTCAGGGTGCCGATCTCGACGTGGGGGTGGGTGAGCAGGAGACGCAGGAGCTCTCCGCCCGCGTACCCGCTCGCGCCTGCCACTGCTGCTCGTACCGTCATCAGAACCCTCCTCATGGATGGCATGACTATACGTGTCGCCGCAGTTTTATGCAAAGCACGGGATCCGGGCGGCTCGGGCGGGTCCGAGCCGCCCGAGCGGCCGGATGCTCAGCCGGCGGGAGCGGCCGGGTGGTCAGCCGGCGGGAGCGCCGAACCACTCGGGCAGCTTGGCGAACAGTTCCTCCTGATCTTCACCTACCCACGCCACATGGCCGTCAGGCCGCAGCAGCACCGCGGGCACGTCGAGCTCCTCTCCGACGTCGACGACGTGGTCGACCCGGTCCGCCCATCCGTCCACCGAGAGCCGGCCGGTCTGGTCGAGCAGCAGGCCCCGGCCGCCGTGCGTCAGCTCGTAGAGGCGGCCGCGCTTCAGCGTGACGTCCCGCATCCGCCGGCCGAGCAGTTCATGACCCTCGCCGAAGTCGTAGCGGACCCCCATCGCGGTGATCTTCTCGATCAGGTAGCGGTTCACCTCGTCGAAGTCCATCAGCTGTTCCAGCAGCCGGCGCACCGCCTGCGGGCCCGGCTCCGTGGAGAGCAGTTCCATCTGCGCGCGGGTGTTGTCCAGCACGTCGGCGGCCACCGGGTGCCGTTCGGAGTGGTAACTGTCGAGCAGCCCCTCCGGCGCCCAGCCGCCGACCTCGGCGGCCAGCTTCCAGCCGAGGTTGAACGCGTCCTGGATGCCGAGGTTGAGCCCCTGCCCGCCGGTCGGCGGATGGATGTGCGCCGCGTCGCCGGCCAACAGCACCCGGCCGGTCCGGTAGCGCTCGGCCTGCCGGGTGGCGTCGCCGAACCGGGACAGCCAGCGGGGCGCGTGCACGCCGAAGTCGGTGCCGGCGACCGCTCGCAGCTGCTCCTTGAAGTCGTCCAGCGTCGGCGTGACCGAGCGGTCCCCGATCACCCCCGCTGCGGGCACCACGACGCGGTACACCCCGTCCCCGACGGGCCCGAGGCCGAACCGCTTCTGGGTCTTGCGGACTTCGCCCATCACGGCGGCCAGCGTCTCGGGCGACGCCGTCACCTCCATCTCGCCCAGCAGGGTCTCGACCCGGCTCGGCTCGCCGGGGAAACCGACGCCGAGCAGCTTGCGCACGGTACTGCGCCCGCCGTCGCAGCCGACGAGGTAGGCCGAGCGCAGCCGCGTGCCGTCCGCGAGCTCGACGGTCACCCCCTCCTCGTCCTGGCTCAGCCCGACGACCTCGCAACCACGGCGGATCTCGGCACCGAGCTCGGCGGCGCGCTCGGCCAGCAGACGGTCGGTGACGGTCTGCGGGATACCGAGGACATAGCCGTGCGCGGTGTCCAGCCCGTCGGGCGCGGGCTTGGTGATGGCGGCGAAGAAGCCGCCGACCGGGTACTGCTTGCCGTGCGCGAGGAACCGCTCCAGCAGCCCGCGCTGGTCCATCACCTCGATGCTGCGCACATGGAGCCCGAGGGCGCGGACGTACGCGGTCGGCTCCGCCTCCCTTTCGAGCACGACCACCCGCACACCGTGCAGCCGCAGCTCGGAAGCCAGCATCAGACCGGTCGGTCCACCGCCGGCGATGATCACGTCCACCATGAAAAACCGCCCCACTTACCAAGGTCATCATTCCGGCCAGCCGCACAAAAGTTGTGAAATACGCATTTGCGCAGGTTCTGACTTCGGTCGGTAATTCTGCTCCACGAGGGGGGCCTTGCCGCAAGGCCCCCTGTGCGCTATACCTTGAGAGTGGCAAGGAGTCGGTGACCTCCTTGCCTTTTCTGTTTTCCGGGGGCGCCGACCGCCCGGGGGCCTCGTACGGCAGAGCGGGACGGAATCCGCGGCGGCTCTGTCATTCTTGAGGCTGTGCAGCCGCCCTCGTCCGTGACGCCCGACGCGCCCGTCCGCATACGGGACCCGCTCCTCACCCAGGAGTGGCTCGACCTCTCCTTCATCCACTGGGCCGTCGACCCGGACCTCGTGGCCCCGCTCCTGCCGCGCGGGACCGTCCCCGACACCCACGACGGCGTCACTTACGTCGGGCTGGTGGCCTTCCGGATGCATCGCGTCGGCTGGCTCCGGATGCCCGGAGTGCCGTACCTCGGCTCCTTCCCCGAGACGAACGTGCGCCTCTACTCGGTCGACGCGCACGGGCGGCGCGGTGTCGTGTTCCGGTCCATGGACGCGTCCCGGCTGATCCCGGTCGTCATGGGCCGCGCCGGCTTCCGGCTTCCGTATCTGTGGTCCCGGATGAGCGTCCGCGCCGACGGCGACACGGTCGACTACGCCAGCTCCCGCCGCTGGCCGGGCCCGCGCGGGGCGCGCAGCCGCATCACGGTGGCGCGGCGCGAGCGGATCGAGGAGCCCACCGAGCTGGAACACTTCCTCACCGCGCGCTGGGGCATGCACAACGCTTTCTTCGGCGGCGCGGCCTACCTGCCCAACGACCATCCGCGATGGCCGCTGTACCGCGCGGAGCTGGTGGCGTGCGAGGAGAACCTCCTTGCCTCGGCGGGCCTCCCGGGCCCTCGCGAGGCCCCGGTGAGCGTCCTGTACTCGCCCGGCGTCCCGGTACGGCTCGGCCTTCCGTCCCGCGCGGCACCCACCGTGCCGCGCCCGCGCCGACCGCTCTAGCGCTGTCGCTGTCACACCGCTCTCGGCGGACGCGTCATGGCTTCGTGGGCGGACGAAGAGGAGTGATGCGCCGATGGACGACGGGGACGCGATGGTGGCCCGGCAGTTCGACCTCCACCACGAACGGCTGCGGGCCGTCGCCCGCCGGATGCTGGGCTCGTGGCACGAGGCCGAGGAGGTGTTGAGCGAGGTCAGGGCGGTCGGGCTCGGGGGAATCGATGCCTGGCTGACGGCGGCGGTGGCACGGGCGTGCGTGGAGCGGCTGCGGGCACGCGGGGGCGGTGCGGCCCCGGCGGGCGTGGAGCCGGCGGGCGTGGAGTCGGCGCTCGTGGAGTCGGCGCTCGTGGAGGGGGCGGGGCTCGGGGAGGGGGCGGGGACCCTGGACGGGGCGGGGCTCGCGGACGGCGCGGGGCTCGCGTTGTTCGCCGTTCTGGAGTCCCTCGCTCCGGACGAGCGGCTCGCCTACGTGCTGCACGATCTGTTCGCCCTGCCGCTGCCCGAGGTGGCCCGCCTCACCGGCCGTACGACGGCCGAGGCTGCACGGCTCGCCCGCCGCGCCCGACGGCGCGTACGGGGTGACGGCGGCGGTACGGCGGACGCGGGCGGGGGCCCGGTCCGTCAGCGCGCGGTCGTGGAACGGTTTCTCGCCGCGGCCCGCGCGGGGGACGCCCGCGGACTGGCCGTCGTCCTCGCCCCGGACGTCGTGGCGTACTCCGAGCACGGGCCGCTCCACGGGGCGCCCGCTGTGGCGGAGGGCGTGACCGCGTTCGCGCGGACGGGGGCGGTGGCGCGGCCCGCGCTGGTCGACGGGGCGCTCGGGCTCGTGGCCTTCGCCGGGGGACAGGCCGTCTCGGCGGTGGCCCTCACGTTCCGCCACGACCGGATCGTCACGCTCGACATCACGACGGGGCCGGAGCGGGTGCGAGACCTGCACCTGGCTTTCCCGGACCGGTGACGGCGCGGGCGCGCGCCGCGCGAGGAGTACCGCGACCTCGTGGTTCCGGCCCGAGGCCACGGGGCTACGCTCGCCCCATGGACGTCCCCTTCCTCACCCTGGCGAGCGTCATCGAGCGGCGGCTCCTGGTCAACTACCGGGTCGAGCCGGAGGTCGCCGCCCGCCTCCTGCCCGAGGGCCTGCGCCCCCAGGTCGTCCGCGGTCACGCCGTCGCGGGCATCTGTCTGCTGCGGCTCGGCTCCGTCCGGCCCGCCTGGGCGCCCGCCGCGGTGGGCCTGCGCAGTGAGAACGCGGCGCACCGGATCGCGGTGGAGTGGGACGGTCCCGACGGCGTCGAGACCGGCGTGTACATCCCGCGCCGGGACACCGCCTCGTTGGTCAACCGCTGGGCGGGCGGCCGGGTCTTCCCCGGCGAGCACGGGCACGCGGACTTCGAGGTGAGCGAGAGCCCGGACACCGTACGGGTGGCCTTCGCGACCCGCGACGGCGGGACGCGTGTGGACGTCACGGCGGAGATCACCGCCGAGCTGGAGGGCAGCGGGCTGTTCGCCGGTCTCGACGAGGCGTCGGCGTTCTTCCGCGGTGGCGCCAAGGGCTGGTCCGCGACGCGGACCGGCTCGCGCCTCGACGGTATGGAGCTGCGTACGGACGCCTGGCACATCGAGCCGGGCCGGGTCCTGTCCGCCCGGTCCAGCTTCTTCGAGGACACCGACCGCTTCCCGTCGGGCAGCGCGGAGCTGGACTCGGTCCTGGTGATGCGTCAGGTACCGGTGCGGTGGCTGCCGCTGCCCGGTCGGGTCAGCGGGCCGGACCGCCAGTCCGCTTGACTGCGCGCAGGACGACGAACTTCGGGTCGCTCGCGACCAGTTCGCAGGAGCCGAAGATCCGGCGCAGCGTGACGTGGTAGCCGAGGTGGCGGTTGCCCACCACCCACAGTTCGCCGCCCGGCTTCAGGGCGCGGCGGGCGTCCGTGAACATGCGGCGCGCGGTGCGGTCGGTGGTCGCCTGGTGGCTGTGGAAGGGCGGGTTGTTCAGGACGAGGTCCACCGATCCGGTGGGCAGTCCCGCGGTCCCGTCCCCGACCACGAACTCGGCGGTGCGGCCGTCGGCGGCGTGGGTACGGAAGTTCTCCTCGGCCGAGGAGACGGCCGGGTACGACTCGTCGGTGAAGACGAGTTCGGCCTCGGGCTCGGCGAGCGCGACGGCCAGGCCGACGACGCCGTTGCCGCAGCCCAGGTCCACGACGCGGGCGGGGCCGATCCCCGTGGGCAGGTGCTTCAGGAAGAAGCGGGTGCCGATGTCGAGGCGGTCGGCGCAGAAGACACCGGCCTGGTTGACGACGGTCCGTCCGGCGACGGTCCCGGCGTCGGCGGGGAGTTCGTACCGGTACGGCCAGGGGTTGGACGCCCGGTCGAGCGCGGGGTCCGGGGTGCAGAGGATCAGCCGGGCCTTCTTCACCGCGAGCGAGGTGCGGGTGGGGCCGAGGATCGTCTCGAAGAGCTTGAGCGTGGAGGTGTGGATCTCCTTGACCATGCCGGTCCCGACGACCACGGTGCCTTCGTGCAGGGCGGGCGCGAGGCGGTGCAGCTGGTCCTCCAGGAGCGCGAGGCTCTTGGGGACGCGGACGAGCAGGACGTCGATCCGCTCGGGCGGCGCGTCCTGGGTGGTGAGCAGCCGGACGGCGTCCGGGGCGGCCCCGGAGCGGGCCAGGTTCTCCGTGGTCGCCCGGCGGCCGAGGTAGGAGTCGGAGATCTGCGCGAGAGCGCCGGGGCGGCGGGCGGCGAGCGCCGTGGAGAAGGCGCCCCAGCGGTCGCCGACGACGGCGACCGAGCCGGACAGGTCGGTGTCCGTCTCGGCCAGGTGTCGCAGCAGGTACTCGTCGGACGCGTCCCAGGCACGGAGGGGGTCGCGCGGGTCCTCGGGGAAGCGGGTGAGTGGGAACTCGCCCCATGACGTGGTCAAACGATTCATCGTGCTCTCAGGCTAGCCGGTCGCCGCATGTGCCCCGTCCGTCCGCCCCCGGGGGCGTCAGCCGACCGCTGCCTGGAGGTGGAGGTGCCAGAGGCCCGGGCGGCCGGTGAGGGTGACCGTGGAGAGCGGGCGGACGTCCACGTTCCAGAACGTGCTGGGCGGGGCCTTCAGCGCGTACACCAGGGCGGCCCGGACGACGGCGGGTTCGGCGACGGCGACGATGGATCCGTCGTCGGCGGGGCGGGTGTCGAGCCAGCCCCCTATCCGCGAGATGAAGGCGAGGAGGGTCTCGCCGCCGTGCGGGGCGATCCGCGGGTCGGTGAGCCAGGCGTCGACGGCGGCGGGTTCGAGGGCGGCGACCTCGCCGAGGGTCAGTCCGCGCCAGCGGCCCATGTCGCAGTCGCGCAGGGCGGGCTGCGCGAGCGGAGCGTAGCCGAGCGCGGTGCCCGTCGCCCGGCTGCGGGGCGTCGGGGAGCAGTAGCGCAGCTCGGCCGCGCCGAGCGGGACCAGTGTGTGCGCGGCGAGCTGCACCTCGTACCAGCCGGCCTCGTCGAGCGGCCGGTCGTCGTCGAACCGCTCGGCGAGCAGGGAGGAGCTGCGCGCCGCTGCGACGAGCGTGACCCGAAGACCCATGGCCGCGATCGTGAGGCCGGACGCCTGGCAGGTCAAGAGGGCATATGCGCGGGCTTCCGCCACGGCCGTGGGCCGGTCGTTGTCAGTGCGCCCCGAGAGCCATCCACTTCTCCGGGTTCCGCAGGGCCTCGAAACCGACTTTCTCGTACACACCGTGCGCGTCGTCCGTGGCGAGAAGGATGCGGCGCAGGCCGTACGGCGCCAGTCGGTCCCGTACGGCGGTCACCAGCGCCGTACCGAGGCCGGTGCCGCGGGCCGGCCGGTCGACGTAGACGTCGCAGAGATAGGCGAAGGTGGCGCGGTCGGTGACGATCCGGGCGTACGCGGCGATCTCCCCCGTCTCGCGGTGGTACGCGGCGAAGTTGAGGGAGCCGTCGATGGCGCGGTCCTGCTGCTCCCGGGGGCGGCCGAGCGCCCAGTAGGCGTCGGTCGAGAGCCAGTGGTGGACGCGGGCCCGGTCGATGCGGGCCGGGTCGGTGGAGATCTCGTACGCGCCGTGCGTGAGGAGCGGTCGGGCGTCGGTGTCGGTGGTCGTCTCACTCATGCACCGCAGGCTCGCAGGCCGCCCTGCCGCCTGTCAGGTGGTTAAACCGGGCCCCCTCGTCCAGGCCGCTCCCGCCCGGCGCTCCCGTCAGGCCGTGAGTTCGTCGACGGCCGACCGCAGACGGCGTATCCCCTCGGCGATCTCGGTGGCCCCGGCCACACCCGCGAAGCTGAGGCGGATGTGTCCTGCGGACGGTTCGGCGCTGAAGTAGGGGCGGCCGGGGGCGACGGCGACGCCGGCCCTCAGCGCCCCCGTGAGGAGCGCCGCCTCCGGAAGGGCGTCGGGCAGCCGGAGCCAGAGCTGGTAGCCGCCGGACGGGATGTGGGGCAGGGCCAGCTCCGGGAGGTGGAGGGCGAGGGCGGCGGTCATGGCGTCGCGGCGGTTCTTCAGCTCCTGGGAGACGGCGCGCAGATGGCGGCTCCAGGCGGGTGAGCCGACGAGCTCCAGGGCGGCCTCCTGGAGGGGGCGCGGGACGAAGAAGCTGTCGACGACCTGGATGGCGCGCAGCCGCTCCAGGACGGGGCCGCGGGCGGCGAGGGCGCCGACGCGCAGGCTGGGCGAGGTCGGCTTGGTCAGGGAGCAGACATGGACGGCGACGCCGTCCGGGTCCTCCGCGGCCATGGGGGCGGGGAGCGGCCCGGCGTCCTCGTGGACGAGCCTGCGGGCGAAGTCGTCCTCGACGACGAAGGCGCCGGCGGCCCGCGCGATCCGGACCACCTCGCGCCGCCGGTCGGCGCCGAGGACGGCGCCGGTCGGGTTCTGGTAGAGCGGCTGGCAGACGAAGACCCGTGCGCCGGTGGCCCGGAACGCGGCTTCGAGGAGTTCGGGCCGTACTCCGTCGGCGTCGACCGGTACGGGTACGGGGCGCAGGCCCGACGCGCGGGCGACGGCGAGCATGCCCGGGTAGGTGGGCGACTCGACGAGGACGGGTGTGCCGGGCGGGGCGAGGGCCCGCAGCGCCGTCGTGAGCGCGGGCTGCCCGCCGGCGGTGATGAGGACGTCGGCGGCGGTGACCGTGCCGCCGATCTCACGGGCGAACCACTCGCGCAGCTCGGTGAGGCCGTCGGTGGGCGGTCGGCCCCAGGCGCCGGGGCGGCGGCCGGCGCGGGCCAGGGCGGCGGCCATGGCCCGTTCGGGCTGGAGCGAGGGGTGCAGATAGCCGCCGTTGAACTCGACGACTCCCGGTGGCGGCGCCGACAGGGTCACGAGGACGCCGGACGCGTCGACGCTGCGCGGCACGAGCTCCGTCGCCGTGTCGGCGCTCAGCGCGACCTCCTGCCAGGAGGTGTCGCCCGCCACGGGTGTCCGGTCACGCGGCTCGGCGCGGTACGCCCCGGCCCCCGGACGCGTGACGACGAGGCCCTCGGCGGCGAGCCGGGCGAGGGCTCGGGTCACCGTCACCGGGGAGACGTGGTACCGCTCGACCAGGGCCCGGCTCGACGGCAGCTTCTCTCCAGGTGAGTAGCGGTTCAGCTCCGCCCTCAGAGAGTTGGCCAGTTCACCCACGCTGCTACGCTCGTGCATGACAGCACAGAATAGCGCTACTCCCACCACCACGATAGCGGTCGACGGCTCCACGGAGCCTCGGGCCGAGGGCGGCCAGGCGGCTTCCCCGGAGGCCCGCGGCACGCTCCTCGCCGGTCTCGGCGTGGTCGCGTTCTCGCTCACCTTCCCCTCCACCGCCTGGGGGCTGGAGAGCTTCGGCCCCTGGTCCCTCGTCGCCGTGCGCTCGACGCTCGCCGCTCTCATCGCGGGCGCCTTCCTGCTCACGGCGGGGGCGGCCCCGAGCGGGCGGGGCAGGCCGCGGGGCAGGGTCCCGTTGCCCGAGCGGCGCCACTGGGCCGGCCTCGCGGTCGTGGCCGGTGGTGTCGTGGTGGGCTTCCCCCTCCTGACGACCCTCGCCCTGCAGACCTCCACGACCTCGCACGCGGCCGTGGTCGTGGGCCTGCTGCCGCTCACCACGGCGGCCTTCGCCGCGATCCGTACCGGCCGGCGACCCTCCCGTACGTTCTGGATCGCGGCCGTCTCGGGCGCCGTGGTCGTCCTCGCCTTCACGCTCCAGCAGAGCGGCGGCGCCCTGTCCACGGGCGACCTGTACCTCTTCGGCGCGCTCCTGGTCTGCGCGGCCGGCTACACCGAGGGCGGCCGGCTGGCGCAGTCCATGCCTGGCTGGCAGGTCGTCGGCTGGGCCCTGATCCTCTGCCTGCCGCTCATGGCCGTCGGCTCGGCCGTCGCCCTCTGTCTCGAACCCGTCCACCTGAACGCCCACGGCATCGCCGGGCTGATCTGGGTCGCCGCGGGCTCCACCTTCTTCGGCCTGTACGTCTGGTACCGGGGCATGGCGGCCATCGGCATCCCCAAGGCCAGCCAGCTCCAGCTCGCCCAGCCCCTGCTGACCCTCTTCTGGTCGGTGACGCTGCTCGACGAGACCCTCTCCCCCGCCGCGCCGCTGACCGCCGCCGCCGTGCTCGTCTGCATCGCCGTGACCCAGCGCGCGAAGAGCTGAGGCCCCGGGACCGCGCGCGCCTGGAGTCGGGACTGAGCGCGCGCCCCGGAGTGACGGGGGTCACAATGGCGGACATAGACTGCGAAGCAGGACTAACACGGCCGCGAGGAGGTCACCCCGATGGAAGCGAACGTGGGCGACAAACTGCTGGTGCACGGCCGGACCGTCGGTCAGCACGACCGTACGGCCGAGGTTCTTCAGGTACTCGGCGAGAACGGCAACCCCCCGTACCGCGTCAAGTTCGACGACGACGGCCACGAGGCCCTGATGGCTCCGGGCCCCGACACCGTCGTACGCCACCACGACAAGATGTGATCCGAGCGGTCTACCGCGCCGGGAGGGCCGAGGTCGGGTAGTGGTCGGCCACCACCGTGGCCATCGCCCCGATCCGGTCCGCGGCGACCTGCGTCGCCGAGAAGAAGCCGTGCCCGCCCACCCCCGGGTAGCGGCCGGCGAGCGTCAGATGGCGGGAGAGCTCCTTCGGATCCTGCCACGCGGCCGGCTGGGCGGGGTCACCGCACTTGTAGAGCGCCTCACCGATGTACAGGCGGACGCCGGTGCCCCGGACCGCCGCCTCCCACCAGGGCACGAGCTTGGCGTAGTCCGCCGACTCGAAGCCAATGTGCCAGTACAGCTGCGGGACGATGTAGTCGATCCACCCCTCCTTGACCCATTTCCTGGTGTCGGCGTGGAGATCGTCGTAGGTCTGGAGCCCCATCGGGGTGTCCGAACCCGCCGGGTCGGTGTCGGCGTTGCGCCAGATCCCGAAGGGGCTGATCCCGAAGGTCTGCTGCGGGTCGATCTCCTTGATCCGGGCGGACGTCTCGGAGACCAGGAGATCGATGTTGTTCCGCCGCCAGGCCGCCCGGTCGGGGAAGTTCCCGCCGTACTGCGCGTAGGCGTCGTCGTCGTCGAAGACCTGACCGGCGACGGGGTACGGGTAGAAGTAGTCGTCCCAGTGCACGGCGTCGATGCCGTAGCGGCGGACCGCGTCGAGCATCGCGTCCTGGACGAAGCGGCGGACCTCCGGCAGGCCGGGGTTGTAGTAGAGCTTGCCGCCGTACGCGACGACCCACCGCGGATTGCGACGGGCCGGGTGGTCGGGGGTCAGCCGGGTGGGGTCCGTGTGATTCGCCACTCGGTACGGGTTGAACCAGGCGTGCAGCTCCAGGCCCCGCTTGTGGGCCTCCTCGACGGCCGTTCCCAACGGGTCCCAGCCGGGGTCGCGGCCCTGCACCCCGGTGAGGCACTCCGCCCACGGCTCGTGCGGGGAGGGCCACAGGGCGTCCGCGCTCGGCCGCACCTGGAGCATCACGGTGTTCAGCCTGCGCTCCACGGCCGTGTCCAAATGGGCGAGGAGTTCGGCCCGTTGCCGCTCGGCCGCGAGGCCCGGGGCGGAGGGCCAGTCGACGTTGGCGATCGTCGCCAGCCACACACCGCGGAACTCACCCCCCGCCTTCGGTTTCCTCCGCCCCGACGCCTTCATGTCCGCGCGTTCCGTGCCCGCTCCATCCGTCGCGCCCGCCGCGCTGCCGCCGCCGACGGCGGAGAGCGCCGAAAGTGCGGCGCCCGTCACGAACCCTCTTCTGCCGATGAGTCCCATATGTCACCCCTCAGGTGTCGGATAGGTCACACACATGGGCAGATCATGCCCGCCCCGGCCGATCGATCATCGGTTAATGAGCGGTAACGTCGTGGGGTCGAGGCGGCGCACCGGAATCACACGGGGCCCGCTGCCAGAGAAAAGCGAAAGGCACGAGGTGACGGACTCCATGGCCGACATTGAGCGCGTCGGAGTGGTGGGCTGCGGCCAGATGGGCGCGGGCATCGCGGAGGTGTGTGCCCGCAGCGGTCTCGAGGTGATGGTCGCCGAGACGACCGGCGAGGCGCTGGAGATCGGCCGTACGCGGCTCTACAACTCGCTCGCCAAGGCCGCCGAGCGCGGCAAGATCAGCGACGAGGAGCGCGACGCGACGCTGGCGCGCCTCAGCTTCACCACCGACCTGGGCGAGTTCGCCGACCGCGACCTCGTCATCGAGGCCGTGGTGGAGAACGAGCAGGTCAAGACCGAGATCTTCCAGGTGCTCGACCAGGTGATGACCCGGCCCGACGCGATCCTGGCCTCCAACACCTCCTCGATCCCGCTGGTGAAGCTGGCCGTGGCGACCTCCCGCCCGGACAGCGTGATCGGGATCCACTTCTTCAATCCCGCGCCGGTGCAGAAGCTGGTGGAGCTGATCCCGGCCCTCACCACCTCCGAGGGCACGATCAGCCGCGCCCAGGTCTTCGCCGAGAAGATCCTCGGCAAGCACGCGATCCGCGCGCAGGACCGTTCCGGCTTCGTCGTCAACGCCCTGCTGGTGCCGTACCTGCTCTCGGCGATCCGGATGTTCGAATCGGGCATCGCCAGCCGCGAGGACATCGACAACGGCATGGAGTACGGCTGCGCCCACCCGATGGGCCCGCTGAAGCTCGCCGACCTGATCGGCCTGGACACCATCGCCTCGATCGCCGACTCGATGTACACCGAGTACAAGGAGCCGCTGTACGCCGCTCCCCCGCTCCTCCAGCGGATGGTGGACGCGGGCAGGCTCGGCCGCAAGACGGGCTCGGGCTTCTATCCGTACCCCTGAGCCCCACCGATCACCGTTCGGCCCGTACACCCGCACAGGTACGGGCCGTTCGGCGTTCTGCGGCACGGTTGCGCCGTTGACGACGCACGGCGGCCGGGCTGGTCAGCCGAGGCGCAGATGGTGGAGCATCAGCAGCCCGGCGGCCATGTTGGCGGCCGGGATCTCGCCCCGGGCGATCATGTCCGGGACCAGTTTGAGCGGTATCCACTCACGCCGTGACGACTCGAAGTCGTCCTCGGGCGGTCCGATGTACGTGGCCTCCTCGGCCCAGTAGAGATGGTGCCGGGCGTCGGTGAGGCCGTTGGAGGGCTCGACGGTGAGGAGATGGCGCAGGGGCCCGGGGCGCCAGCCCGTCTCCTCCTCCATCTCGCGGGCCGCGGCCGTCGCGAGCTCCTCACCGTCCTCGACGACACCGGCGGCCAGTTCCCAGCCCCAGCTGTCGGTGATGAAGCGGTGCCGCCAGAGCATGAGGACTTCGTTGGCCTCGTTGACGGCGGTCGCGACGGCGACCGGGCGGAGCCGGATCAGATAGTGGTCGAGGTGGCGGCCGTCGGGGAGCTCGACGTCCGCGAGGTTCACCCGGAACCAGCGGTTCTCATAGACAGGCTGTTCGCTTAGTTTCGTCCACTGCACGTTTCTGCCACCTTCCGATTGGTCGGTGGCAATATGGCAGCAGTCCGGGGCTCACAGGGGAACGCGTAGCGCCCCGTCGATGAGTTCGGCCGCCTGTCTCGCGTCCCCGCAGTCGGTGGCCAGCAGATACTCCCGGACCAGCCGCAGCCGGTCGCGCAGCCTCCGCGACTCCATCCCGCGCGCCCGCTCGGTCATCTCCACGGCCGTCCGCGCCGCGGCGTCCGCCTCCCCCTGCCGCAGCTCGATCTGACAGAGCATCGCCAGCCGGTGGACCCGGCCCCGGTCGTGCGCCGGTGTGTCCACGGCCGCCCGCGCGTGCTCCGCCGCCGCGGGAAGATCACCCAGACTGAGCAGCGCCTCCGCCACCTGCACATCGACCAGCCCCGGCTGGACGTAGCCGGTCTCCGCCGGCTCGTGCCCCGGCCGGATCCGCTCCGCCTCCGCCTCCGCGCGCCTGATACAGGCCAACGCCGCCGCCCCGTCGTCGAGATGGGCGTACGCCTTCGCCTGCATCGCGGAGAGATCGGCGGCGAGCGCCGGCGTGATCTGCCGACCGGCGGACCGCAGCGCCGCCTCGGCGAAGGCCACCGCCTGCCGGTACTCCCCCATGAACAACGACTGGTTGACGAGCAGCGCGATCACATAGGCGCCGAGACCGCGGTCCCCGCTCGCCTTCGCCAGCCGCAGCGCCTGGTGGAAGTAGCGCTGTGCCAGTCCGTGGGCGTCGGAGTCGTACGCGCAGATGCCCGCCACCGCGACCAGGCCGCCCGTGGCGCGGTGCAGCTCCCTGCCCAGACCGTCGCTGTACGCGCCGCGCAGCAGCGGCGCGGCCTCGGCGTTGAGGAAGCCGACGATCCGCACCCGGGTCGCCACACCGCCGGCCTTGCGGTACATCTGCTCGTAGTGCGCCCGGGCGGCGCCGAGCATCGTGATGTCGGCCATCGAGACCCGCGTCCGGCCGTCGCGGGAGACGTCGGAGTCCTCCGGTGGGTTCTCCCACTCCCAGACGGGCATCACGGCGGGCGTGCCGGTCACGGCCTGCGCACCGAGTATGTGCGGCCGCTGCTGCTCGTCGGAGCGCCACAGGGCGGTGGCCCGCTCGACGAACCCGGAGAGCGGGGAGCTCTGTCCGACGGCGTCGCCGCCGACGCCCAGGCCGATGTCGTCGAGCGTGACCGCCCGGTGCAGCCGCACCCCGAGCACCTCGCAGATCAGGTCCGGCACCTGGCCGCGCGGCCGCTGGCCCTTCAACCAGCGCGCCACAGCGGTGTGTTCGTACCGCAGGGCGAGGCCCCGGGCGCGGCCCGCCCGGTTCACATGTGCGGCGAGGCCGGCCCGCGAGATGCCGGCTTCGTCCAGCAGGGCGTCGAGCAGGGTGTTGGGCTGCATGGCCCCTCCGGTGAACTCGGTCCGCGCCCGGCCACCGTACCGGCGGGCGGTTTCGCACGGGGTGTGAATGAAGTGCCCGTTCTTCCGGCCCGAGCGCGCTGCCGCCGTGGCCCCCGTGCCGGTTGACTGAACCCCTCGCCGCAAGGCGACCCGGGCCGCCGGGCTCCCCCCTCGTACAGTGCGGCGGCCCGCCCCGCGCCGCCCGCCCGCCGACCTGCCCGACACTCCCAGGCGGTCCGGGCGGCGCCGGCCTCATGTCCCGTCGCTCAACAGTGAGGGGAGGGTGCAGGTCGGGTACGGCGCAGCCCGGGTTCGGCGGGCTGCGCCGGAACCCGCACCCGGTCGTTGCGGACGACCATCAGGGCCACGTCGTCGGCGAGCCGGCCGCGGGTGTGCCGCAGCAGCGCGCCGTGCACACGACGGACCAGCGCGGCCGGGGGGACGGGCGCGTCACGGGCGGCCTCGGCCAGGACCCGTTCGAGGGCGAAGAAACGTCCCGCCCGGTCACGGGCGTCCTGCGCGCCGTCGGTGTGCAGGAAGAGCGCCTCACCCGGCAGGAGCCGGGTGCAGTGGTACGCGGAGAGGTCGGCCGGCAGCGGGAAGGCGCCCAGCGGCGGGAGCGGGTCGCCGGCGTGGACGGCCTCCACGCGGTGGGCGATCCGGTACGGACCGGGGTGCCCGCAGTTGAGGGCGTACACCTCTCCGTCCGTGTGGATCTCCAGGAGCAGTACGGTGACGAACTCCTCGGCCGCGGGGTGCTCCGGCTCCCGTCCCGCACAGGCCGCCGGATGCTCGTCACGGGCCCGCTCCCGCAGGTGACGGGCGAGCGCCCGGTCGAGCCGCCGCAGCACCCCGCCGAGTTCGGGCTCGTCGTGGGCGGCCTCGCGGAAACTGCCGAGGACGGCGACCACCGCGCCGAGAGCCGCGAGACCGTGGCCCCGGACGTCGCCGATGACGATCCGCACCCCGTACGGCGTGGCGACCGCCTCGTACAGATCCCCGCCGACGGCCGCGCCCCTCCAGGCGGAGAGCTGGCCGGCGGCGACCGACAGGCCGTCGAGCCGCGGAGACGGCGGGCGCAGCAGCACCCGCTGGGTGGCGTCCGCGATGGCCCGCATCCGCTCCAGCTCGCGCGAGAGACCACGACGGATGCCGAGAACGAGCCCGGTGCCGACGGTGAAGAAGAGCACGCTGGTCGCGATGCGCATGGGGAGGCCGGGTTGCTGTGCCAAAGACAGCTGAGTTTCCAGGTCACCGCCACGGCACCCCAGAGGGTGGGAAGGGCGAGTGGTCCCAGCCGGCGCAGCCGGGAGTCGTCGGAGAGCAACGTCCTGGTACGGATCATGCACGGCCCTTCCTGAGCCCTGCAGCGCCCGAAGGCCCTGCGGCGCACAGGCCCGCCCCTGTGGCCGCGTCGATTCTCCCGACCGGGTGGGGCACGAGGGAACAGCGACCGGACATCTCACCCGAAGGAGTGACCACCCCCCACGCGCCGCGCCACGCCACCCGTCCGCCACCCGCACGGACACGGCCCCTTCGTACGCGGGCTCGACCGGCGGGGCCTCCGGCAACGCCGGAGGGGGCCGGCCCGGTGGTGTCACCGGGTCGGCCCCCTCCGGGGGCGGAACGCTCAGGCGCCGCGCAGTACGGCGCCCGTGCGCTCGGACGCGAGGGCCACGGCCGCGTCGCGCGCGGCGCTGGCCTCGTCGACCGTGAGGGTGCGGTCCGTGGCGCGGAACTTCAGCGCGTACGCCAGGGACTTCTTGCCCTCGCCGAGCTGGTCGCCGGTGTACACGTCGAACAGCCGGATGGCCTCCAGGAGTTCACCGGCGCCGTCGCGCAGCGCGGCCTCGACCGTGGCGGTCGGGACCGACGCGTCGACGACCAGGGCGACGTCCTGCGTGGCGACCGGGAACGAGGAGATGGCCGGGGCCTTCAGCGGGCCCTCGTTCGCCTTCTCCACCAGGTCCAGGTCCAGCTCCATCGCGCAGGTGCGGTCCGGCAGGCCGAGCGCCTTCACGACGCGCGGGTGCAGCTCGCCGCCGTGGCCGACGAGCACCTGCTCGCCGTCCACGACCACGTGGAACGCGGCGCAGCGGCCGGGGTGCCACGGGGCGTGCTGGTCGGCGCTGATGATCAGCTCGACACCGGCCTCGGCGGCCACGGTGCGCGCCGCCTGGATCGCGTCGGCCCAGTCGGTCGGGCGGCCCTTGCCCCACCAGCCGGCCTGCTCGCGGGCGCCGGCGAGGACGACGGCGACACGGCGCGGCTGCGCGGGCAGCGCGGCGTTGACCGTGGCGATCTCCTCGTCGGTGGGGCGACGGTCGACGGGCAGCCGCACGGCGACGCCCTGCCGCTCGCCCGGCCGGAAGACCAGACCGGTCTCGAAGAGCGCCAGGTCGTGGCTGCCGCGCCCGTCGTTGCGGCGCAGCGCGCCGAGCAGGCCCGGCAGCAGCGTCGTACGGAGCGCGGGCTCCTCGTCGGAGAGCGGGTTGACGAGCGTGACCACACGGCGGCGGGCGTCGTCCGCCTCCAGGCCGAGCTGGTCGAAGACCTGCGCGCCGATGAACGGGTAGTTCAGCGCCTCCACGTAGCCGGCGCCGGCCAGCGCGCGGCCGACCCGGCGGTGGGTGCGCTGGCGCTCGGTGAGGCCACGCCCGGCGGGCGGCTTGGGCAGCGTCGAGGGCAGGTTCTCGTAGCCCTCCAGCCGGATGACCTCTTCGGCGAGGTCGTTCGGCACGTAGAGGTCGGGGCGCCACGACGGGACGGTGACGACGAGCTCGTCCTGCCCGTAGACGTCGCAGCCGATCTCCTGGAGGCGGCGGACCACGGTCTCGCGGCCGTAGGAGACGCCCGCGACCTTGTCCGGGTGGTTCGCCGGCATGGTGACCGTGCGGGGCGCGGACGGCGCGACGATCTCGGTGACACCGGCCTCGGCCGTACCGCCCGCGAGCAGCACGAGCAGGTCGACGCAGCGCTGCGCGGCGGCGGCCGCGGCCTGCGGGTCGACCCCGCGCTCGAAGCGCCGGGACGCCTCGGAGGCCAGCTTGTGCCGGCGCGCCGTACGGGCGATCGAGATCGCGTCGAAGTGCGCGGCCTCGATGACGACCTCGGTGGTGCCCGTGACGATGCCCGTCTCGGGGTCGGTCACCGGGTCGGCGATCTCCGTGTGGGCGCCGCCCATCACACCGGCGAGACCGATGGGCCCGCTGTTGTCGGTGATCAGCAGGTCCCCGGAGTCGAGGACGCGCTTGACCCCGTCGAGCGTGGTGATCGTCTCCCCGGCGGCGGCACGGCGGACGCCGATGGGGCCGTCGAGCCGGGTGCGGTCGTAGGCGTGCAGCGGCTGACCGAGCTCCAGCATCACGTAGTTGGTGATGTCGACGGCGAGCGAGACGGTGCGCATGCCGGCCTTCTGGAGCCTGCGCTGCATCCAGAGGGGGGTACGCGCCTCGGGCGTGACCCCGACGACCGTACGGGCGGTGAAGCGGTCGCAGCCGATCGGGTCGGCGACCTGGATCGGGTAGCCGTACGAGTTCGGGGCGGGCACGTCCAGGAGCGCCGGGTCGCGCAGCGGCAGGCCGTACGCGATGGCGGTCTCGCGGGCGATACCGCGCATCGAGAGGCAGTAGCCGCGGTCGGGCGTGACGGCGATGTCGAGGACCTCGTCGTACAGCTCCAGGAGCTTCGTGGCGTCGATGCCGATCTCGAGCTCGGGCGGCAGCACGATGATGCCGTGCGAACCGTCGTCGCCCATGCCCAGCTCGTCGCCGGAGCAGATCATGCCGCGGGAGACCCGGCCGTACGTCTTGCGCTCGGCGATCCGGAAGTCACCGGGGAGCACGGCGCCGGGCAGCGCCACGACGACCTTGTCGCCCTCGGCGAAGTTCCGGGCGCCGCAGATGATCTCCTGGGGCTCGCCCGTGCCGTTGGCCTGGCCGACGTCGACGGTGCAGAAGCGGATGGGCTTCTTGAACTCCGTCAGCTCCTCGATGGTGAGGACCTTGCCGACGACCAGCGGGCCGGTCAGGCCGGCGCCGAGCTGCTCGACGGTCTCGACCTCGAGTCCTGCCGGAATGAGCTTGGCCTGGACGTCGCGTCCGGTCTCCGTCGCCGGCAGGTCGACGTACTCCCGCAGCCAAGAAAGCGGGACCCGCATCAGATCTCCATCCCGAACGGCCGGGTGAACCGGACGTCACCCTCGACCATGTCTCGCATGTCTTCGACGTTGTGGCGGAACATCAGCATCCGCTCGATGCCGAACCCGAAGGCGAATCCGCTGTACTTCTCCGGGTCGACACCGCAGGCGACGAGCACCTTGGGGTTGACCATGCCGCAGCCGCCCAGCTCGATCCAGCCCTCGCTGCCGCACGTGCGGCAGGGCCGGTCCGGGTTGCCGACGGACTCGCCGCGGCAGACGTAGCAGAGCATGTCCATCTCGGCGGACGGCTCGGTGAACGGGAAGAAGTTCGGGCGGAGCCGGGTCTTCATGTCGGGCCCGAAGAGCGCCTGGACCATGTGGTCGAGGGTGCCCTTGAGGTCGGCCATGGTCAGGCCCTCGTCGACGGCGAGCAGCTCGATCTGGTGGAAGACCGGGGTGTGCGTGGCGTCGAGCTCGTCCGTGCGGTAGACGCGGCCGGGGCAGACCACGTAGACCGGGGGCTCCCGGTCGATGAGCGTGCGGGCCTGCACCGGGGAGGTGTGCGTACGGAGCACGACACCGGACTCGTCGCCGGTGGTGGCGGTTCCCTCGACGGAGGTTCCCTGGACGAAGAAGGTGTCCTGCATCTGGCGCGCCGGGTGGTCCGGCACGAAGTTGAGGGCGTCGAAGTTGAACCACTCCGCCTCGACCTCGGGCCCCTCGGCGACCTCGTACCCCATGGAGACGAAGACGTCGGCGACCCGCTCCATGAGCGTGGTCAGCGGGTGGCGGGCGCCGGCGGGGACCCGGTCGTACGGCAGGGTGACGTCCACCGCCTCCTCGACCAGGACGCGCGCGTCGCGCTCGGCCTCCAGCTCGGCCTGGCGGGCGGCGAGGGCCTTGGAGACCGCCCCGCGGGCCTGGCCCACGAGCTTGCCGGCCGCGGCCTTGGCCTGCGGCGGCAGCGCGCCGATCTCGCGGTTGGCCAGCGCGAGCGGCGAGGTGCCGCCCGTGTGCGCGACCTTCGCGTGCGCGAGCGCGTCGAGGTCACCCGCGGCGGCGAAGGCGGCGAGCGCCTCGTCCCGCATGCGCTCGATCTCTTCCGGTTTCAAGGCCTCGACCTCAACCGGGTCGTACGACTTATTGGGTGCGGACATCTCTTCCCGTGCTTCCGTTTGGCTGGCTTGGGCGCGGCCCCGCTCGACGTCAAGGGCGCAAACGTGCCAAAGGTCGAGTCTAACGGGGCGCGGGGACGCGAATGAGCCCGTGGGCGGCCCGGGCGGCTGGTGATCTCGTCAGGCGAGATAGGCCGGGGCGCCGACGGGCAGGATAAATCGGAATTCGGCGCCGCCCCGGGGGGCGCGGCCGACGGTGATGGTGCCGCCGTGGGCCTCGACGATGCCCTTGACGATGTACAGGCCGAGTCCGGTGCCACCGCGCTTGCTCCCCCGCCAGAAGCGGGTGAAGACACGGCCCATCGACTCCTCGGGGATGCCGGGGCCTTCGTCGCTCACGGTGACCGCCGTTCCCTTCTCTCCGTCGGTGGTGGCGCTGGTGGGTGCCACCTCGATGGTGACGGTTCCCTCGCCGTGGCGCACCGCATTTTCCAGCAGGTTGCCGAGGATCTGGTCGATCTTGTCGGGGTCGGCCCACAGGTCGGGCAGCTGGGGCCGGACCCGGACGAAGAAGCGGTCCGGGGACTGTCCGCCGGTGGTGTGCGCCTGGATGTGGCGGCCGACGGCGGCGGCGATGTCGACGGGCTGGCGGCGCACCTCGAGCCGGCCGGAGTCGATCCGGGAGATGTCGAGGAGCTCGGCGATGAGCCGGGTGATGCGGCCGGCGTCGGCGTCGACGGTCTCCAGCATCAGTCGCTTCTGGTCGTCGGTGAACCGCTCCCACTTGGCGAGCAGGGTCGCCGTGAAGCCCTTGACGGAGGTCAGGGGCGAGCGCAGCTCGTGGGCGACGGTGGCGATGAGCTCGGCGTGGCTGCGCTCGGTACGGCGCCGGGCCTCGGTGCCGCGCAGCGAGACGACGACGCGGCGGACGGGCCCGGTGGGGTGCTCGCGGACGTAGCGGGCGGAGACGAGGACCTCGCGGCCGCCCGGCAGGAGCAGATTGCGCTCCGGCTGGCCGCGGCGGGTGGCGAGCCCGCCGTACGGGTCGGTGAGGGTCCACCAGCGGCGGCCCTTGAGGTCCTCCAGGGGCAGCGCCTGTTCGAGCGGGAGGCCGAGGGCCTGGTCCTGGGCCACGGAGGTGATCCGGGCGGCGGCGGCGTTGAAGCAGACGATGCGTCCCGTGGCGTCGGCGACGACGAGACCGTCGGGCAGCTCGTCGGGGTCGACGCCGGGGCCGTCCGATGCCGTACGGGAGGACCCGTCCGGGTCCTCCGGGGCATCGGGCGCGGTACTCCGTGCCTGTGCGGGACTGTCCGTGCCGACCGTCATCCCCGTTCCCCACCCCTCCGTGTAGCGCAGTGGGCCCCCGAGTTGGTCACCCTACTAGGTGCGGGTGACGCTTTGGAGCCCCTCAGCGGGAGGTTCGGGGGCGCTGGGCGCGCGCGGAGGCGTAGAGGCACACGGCGGCGGCCGTCGCGAGGTTGAGGCTCTCGGCCTTGCCGTGGATCGGTACGCGCACCACCGCGTCGGCGAGGGCGCGGGTCTCCTCCGGGAGCCCCCAGGCCTCGTTGCCGAAGACCCAGGCGGTGGGGCCGCCCATGGTGCCCGCGTCGAGCTCGTCGTCGAGGTCGTCCTGGCCGGCGCCGTCGGCGGCGAGGATCCGCACGCCCGCGCTCTTCAGACCGGCGACGGCCTGCTCGACCGGGACGCCGACGACGACCGGGAGGTGAAAGAGGGAGCCGACGGAGGCGCGGACGGACTTGGGGTTGTACAGGTCGACGGAGGCGTCGGTGAGGACGACGGCGTCGGCGCCGGCCGCGTCGGCGCAGCGCAGGACGGTGCCGGCGTTGCCGGGGTCGCGTACGTGGGCGAGGACGGCGACCAGCTTGGGCTTGGCCGCGAGGATCTCCTCGAACGGCGAGTCGAGGAAGCGGCAGACACCGACGAGGCCCTGCGGGGTGACGGTCTGGGAGACCTCGGCGAGGACGGCGGCGTCGGCGTAGTGGACACGGGCCCCGGCCGCGCGGGCGGCGTCGACGATCCCGGTGTACCGCTCGGCGGCCTCGACGGTGGTGAAGAGCTCGACGAGGGTGGGCTCACCGGAGCCGCTGCGGTGCTCGACGGCCTCGCGGACGGCCTGCGGGCCCTCGGCGATGAAGAGACGGTCCTTGCCCCGGAAGTTGCGCTTGGCCAGCCGCCTGGCGGCGACGACACGCGGCGAACGCGGGGAGATCAGCTCGGGGGTACCCATGGGGTCGGCGGCTCTTTTCGGGGGTCCGGGCGGGTCGTGGCCTGGCGGCCTGGCTTCGAACACGACCGGACCCGCAGGCCCGAAGGCCTGCGGGTCCGGTGCGGAAGATCTGCGGCCTGGAGATCAGGCAGCGGCCTTCGGCGCGTTGACGTCGGCCGGAAGGGCCTTCTGCGCGACCTCGACCAGCGCGGCGAACGCGTTGATGTCGTTGACGGCCAGCTCGGCGAGGATCTTGCGGTCCACCTCGATGTTGGCGGCCTTCAGACCCTGGATGAGGCGGTTGTACGTCATGCCGTTCTGGCGGGCAGCGGCGTTGATGCGCTGGATCCACAGCTGACGGAAGTCGCCCTTGCGCTTCTTGCGGTCGTTGTAGTTGTAGACCAGGGAGTGGGTGACCTGCTCCTTGGCCTTGCGGTACAGGCGCGAACGCTGACCGCGGTAGCCGGAGGCCGCCTCGAGGATCGCCCGGCGCTTCTTGTGGGCGTTGACTGCCCGCTTGACGCGTGCCACTTCTTAACTCCTTGTAGCGGGGTCGCGGTGGTACTCACACGACCCGGAAATCGGATGGGTCCCGGTCTTGGCCGGATGCCCTCGTCGCCGAGGGCGGGAGATCAAGATCAGATGCCCAGCATCTTCTTGATCTTGGCCGCGTCGCCCGGGGCCATCTCGGCGTTGCCGGTGAGGCGACGCGTCAGCTTGGACGACTTGTGCTCGAGCAGGTGGCGCTTACCGGCGCGCTCGCGCAGCACCTTGCCGGAGCCGGTGATCTTGAAGCGCTTCTTGGCACCGGAGTGCGTCTTGTTCTTCGGCATCGCGCCGTTATCTCCTCGTCAGTGGCGCTCCCCCGGTGCAGGCACCGGACATCCGGGAGCGTCAGTTCGTTGGTGGTTCCGGGCGGGGCCCAGGGCTGCCTGGGTGGCAGCCCCTCGGGTCACGCCTCGGGGTTCTCGGCCTCGGCGGGAGCCTCGGCCGAAGCCTCCTCGGCCGGAGCCTCGGCGGTCTCGTCGGACGAGACGCCCTGACGCTCCGCCTTGCGCGCGGCCTGGGCCTCACGCGCCTCGGCCATGGCCTCGGTCTTCTTCTTGTGCGGGCCGAGAACCATGATCATGTTCCGGCCGTCCTGCTTCGGGTTGGACTCGATGAAGCCAAGCTCCTCGACGTCCGAAGCCAGCCGCTGCAGCAGCCGGAAGCCAAGCTCGGGGCGGGACTGCTCACGACCACGGAACATGATCGTGATCTTGACCTTGTCGCCCTGCTTGAGGAACCGGACGACGTGACCCTTCTTGGTGTCGTAGTCGTGCGGGTCGATCTTCGGCCGGAGCTTCATCTCCTTGATGACCGTGTGCGCCTGGTTCTTGCGCGCCTCACGGGCCTTCATGGCCGACTCGTACTTGAACTTCCCGTAGTCCATGAGCTTGCACACGGGCGGACGGGCGTTCGCCGCGACCTCGACCAGGTCGAGGTCGTACTCCTGTGCGAGCTCCAGGGCCTTGGCAAGCGGAACAATCCCGACCTGCTCGCCGCTGGGGCCGACAAGTCGCACCTCGGGAACGCGAATCCGGTCGTTGATGCGGGGCTCGGCGCTGATGGATCCTCCTCGGTAGCACCACGCGACCGCCTGGCGGACGGACGCGTATGTCTATGACATTGAGACCAACCGCGCCGGGATATGAAAAATGCCCCGGACGGGACACAGGCGGGGCTCCACGGAAATACCGGAGCACCGCCGCGGTGAACCGCGGGGCGCACATCGGGCGGCTCCATCGTCCGTACGGAACGATGGGCGCCACCTGACCGGTGACCCGCCGCCCGCGAGGGCAGCCAGGTGGGAGATCGGAGCCTCCACTTGTGGGCCGGGCACACAGGTGTCCGGCCGGTCGTTACACAAGGTTAGCACCGTCGGAGTGGGATGGCTAACCGAGGACCGAGGCGGGGAGGACACGCCGCCCGGCATATCGTGTGGGCATGAGCGAGACGCCCCACACCGAGTCCGCGGACTCCCCCGACTTCGACGACATGACCCGTGACATCGCGGAGGTTCCCGCGGTCGAGGTCATCGTGACCGTCGCGGTGAACCTGATGAGCGCCGCCGCGGTGAAGCTCGGGCTCACCGAGGACGGCGAGCAGCACAAGGACCTCGACGAGGCGCGCAAGCTGGTCCACGCGCTGGCCGGGCTCCTCGACGCCGGCGCGACGGAGATCAGCTCCTTCCACGCGGCGCCGCTGCGGGACGGTCTGAAGTCCCTGCAGCTGGCCTTCCGCGAGGCCTCCCTCGTCCCGGACGAGCCGGGCCAGGGCCCGGGCGAGAAGTACACGGGGCCTGTCTACGGATAGGGCCTCAACGGGGGTGCGGGGCCCGTCCCGGACCCCGCACCCGATCAGTTCCTCACGTAGAAGGGCTCGCCCGGAGGCGTGGCCGTGGCCGGCAGGATTGCCAGGTCGAGGCCGCGTACCAGGCGGGCCCTCAGTGTTTCGTCGGCGGCCAGGGCACGGGCCACGCGCTGGGCGGCCTCCGCGGGCGCGGCGCCCTCGGCCAGGACGAGCGCGAGCGTGCCGTCGGCGGCGCCGGGGCCGAGGTGGGCGCGGAGGACGGCGGGCTCGGCCGCGACCGCGCTGCGTACCGCCTCCCGTACCGCCGGGTCGTCCAGTGGGTCCGTGCTCGTGCGGCCCTCCGCGAGGGCGAGCAGCGCCGGGCCGGTCAGCTGGTACGGGACGGGGCCCGCCAGGTCGAGGACGACGGTGTCGGCCTTCTCGTGCGCGGCGGCCTGGAGCGCCTGGTGCAGGGGGACGGCCACCGGCCGGGCCTCCGGGTCCCAGAGGGCGAGCGAGGCGATCGAGGTGAACGCCGGCAGCGCCCGCCGGTCGCCCGCGGTGAGCGTGGGCACGGCCATGTCGCTGGTCTTCTCGCGGCGCAGACCGGTCTCCGGGTCCTCCTCGACCTCGCCGAGGACAGCGACCACCGGGACCAGCAGGCGCGCGTGCCGCAGCGCCTCCAGGACCGGGCCGTGGGCGGATCGGTCCGCGGCCCAGGCAGCGAGGGCCTCGGCGAGCCGCGGGTCGGCGGTTCCGTCGTCGTCGGAGAAACCGGGGTCAGGGATGTTCTTGAGCGCCACGCACCGAGCCTAACCGCCGTCGGACGGCCGCTTTCCCGGCGGGTCGCCGGCGCGGGCGCGGGCCACACCCGGGCGGCGTCCTGGCGTCAGGCCCCTGCCCCGCCCCAGACTTGCCCTGCCCGCCGTCGTGCCCGCGGTCGCCGTCCCGTACGGGCCCGCGCGGGGCTGTACGCATCGGCCCCGCCGCCGCACGACCGACCCTGGAGGAGACGGCCGCCGTGACCGTGGAAGTGGATCTCGACGCCGTCCTCGCGGAGGCGGTCGCACCCGTCCTCGCCGGGAGCCGGGCCTCCCTGTCGGTCGCGGTGCTCGACCTCGGGACCGGACGCTCGGCCTCGTACGGCGGCGAGGGGCGGACGTACGACACGGCCAGCGTGGTCAAGCTCGACATCCTCGTCGCCCTGCTGCTGCGCGCGCAGGACGAGGGCAGGGGGCTGACACCCACCGAACGGGCGGCCGCGGACGCCATGATCCGGCGCAGCGACAACGCCTCGGCCACCGCGCTCTGGGAGAGGATCGGCGGAGCGGGCGGTCTGGACGCGGCCGGCGCCCGGCTCGGGCTGTCCCGGACGAGCGGCGCGACGGCGTGGGGGCTGACGCAGACCACGGTCGCGGACCGGTTGGCGCTGCTGGAGGCGGTGTTCGGCGCGGACTCCCCGCTGGCCGGGGATTCCCGTGCGTATGCCACGGAGCTCCTGGAAGGCGTGGTCGCCGACCAGGGGTGGGGTGTCTCCGCGGCGGGTGACGGTCCGGCGCTGAAGAACGGATGGCTCCCCCGTGACGCGACCGGTCTGTGGGACGTGAACAGCGTGGGGCGCGTGACGGCCGACGGGCGGGCGTTCCTCGTCGCGGTCCTGTCCGACGGGCACGTCACGAAGGACGCCGGGGTGGAGAGCGTGGAGCGGGCCGCGCGGGCGGCGGTCAGCGCGGTGGGCGCGGCCCTGTAGTGCGGCTGCCGCGCCACAGGACGACGGCGGCCACGAGCAGGACGGCGCCGAGGCCGCCGACGGCCGGGGCGAGCAGGCCGATCGGCCTGCCCTCGTCCGCGGCGGTGTGCGGTCCGGAGCCGAAGAACCGGCCGCCGTAGCCGGCGGCGGCCTTCTTGGGGTCGGCGCCCTTGAGCTCGGCGCCTGCCTTGATGGCGGCGGCCGGGTCGACGGTGCCGTAGCCCTTGTCGTCGCTGCGGCCGTTCTTGGGCCGGTTGCGGGCGGTGTCGATGAGGAGCTGCTTGATCTGGGCGGGCGTCAGGTCGGGGTGGGCGGACCGGACGAGGGCGACGGCGCCCGAGACGAAGGCGGCGGCGGCGCTGGTGCCCCAGCCCTCGTAGTAGCTGCGGTCCGGGTCGGCGATGACGACGTCGACGCCGGGGGCGCTGACGGTGGCGTACCAGCGGCTGGTGGAGAAGGAGGCGTGGGTCCCCCACCGGTCGACGGCGGTGACGGCGACGACGCCGGGATAGGCGGCGGGGTACGAGATGTGGTCGCCCTTCTCGCCGCCGTTGCCGGCCGAGGCGACGACGGAGACGCCCTTGGAGAGGGCGTACTGGACGGCGGCGTCCTCGCCCGCGTCGGCGTGGGCGGACTTGGAGTCGTCGCCGAGGGAGAGGTTGATGACGTCGGCGCCGTTGTCGGTGGCCCAGCGGATTCCTTCGGCGAGGGCGGTGCCGCGGGTCTTGCGGGCCTTGTCACGGGCCTTGTCGGTGCCTTCGAGGATGACCCGGACGGGCAGGATCTCGGCCTTGGGCGCGATGCCGAGGACGCCGTCCTGACGGCCGACGCCGTGGCCGTGCCCGGCGATGATGCCGGCCATGGCGGTGCCGTGGCGCGCCCAGGCGCGGTCACCGCGCTCGGCGCCGAAGCCGACGAGGTCCTTGCCGGCGCGGACCGACCCGGTGAGGTCGGGGTGTTCGGCGTCGACTCCGGTGTCGAGGACGGCGACGGTGATGCCCTCGCCCTGGGTGGTGCGCCAGGCCTCGGTGGTGTGGAGGGCTTCGAGGCCCCACTGGCGGGCGCGGATGGTGTCGGCGTACGCCGGGGTGGTGGTCCCGGGGAGGACGGCGAAGGCGGTGGCGAGGAGGGCCGCTACGGCGCGGGAGCGGGTCACTCGTCACCCCTGGCCGCCGTGGTGACCGTGGTGCGCAGGGCGCGTTCGATCCGGTCGGCGACGCCCTTGGCCTCGTGCCCCAGGCCGGCCTGGGCGGTGGCGCTGGTCTGTCCGTCGGCCATGGCGCGGTCGGCGGGTACGGGGTCCCCGGCCGGGCGGCCGTCGGCGAAGCCGGAGACGGCGGTGACGACGACGGGGAGGTCCGTGAGGGCGCGGGTCCACCAGCTGGCCCGCTGCGCGGCGCCGAAGCGCGCGGCCGCGGTGCCGGGGGCGGAGAGGGCCGGGGGCACGTCGGCGCCGAGGCGGGCGGCGGACTGGACCCCGAGGGAGCGCGCGGCGGTGGGGTCGGCCTGTGTGAAGACCAGGCCGACGGTGATGACGCTGCTGGCGGTGGCGTCGGTGTACGTGGCGCGCAGGACGCGGTCGCAGCCGACGGGTTGCAGGGTGGTGAGCACGCTCTTGGGCAGGACGGCCGGGGTGCAGGGGGTGTCGGCCGCGACGACGACCCGCGTCCAGGTGCGGTCGGCGGCGCCGGGGCCCTCACCGGGGCCCGCGAGGGTGCGGGGGAAGAGGGTGTCGACGGGGACGCTGTGCCACACGGTCCTGGCCTCGGCGTAGCCCTCGGGCTCGTCGGGCGCGCCGGCGTCGGTGGTGGCGAGGACGGCTCCGGCGACGGCACCGCCGACGAGGCCGACGCCGAGGACCAGACAGGCTCCGGCCGCGACGACACGGCCGACGCGGCGCTCGCGGATGGGCCGCAGGCGGGTGGTGGTCTCGGCCAGGGTCTCCGGCGGCGCGGTGTAGGGCCGGTAGGCGCCGTACGTGCCGTACGTCTGCGCCGGCCTCGGCGGGGCGGGCGTCGTGGGGCGCACCGGGGCGGGGTGGGTCGGCGCCGGGGGCGGTGTGGCGGGACGCGGCGGTCCGGGCCGGGAGGGGGTGTCGCGGATGGGCCGCAGCCGCGTGGTCCGCTCGACGGCCGGCACGTCGGCGGCCGGAGCCGACGCCGCGGGGCGGGCGGGGGTGGTGGGCGGCGCGGGGTGGGTGGGGGTACGGGGCGCCACGGGGTGGGCACCGGGCGTTCCGGAGCGGGCGGAGGTGCCGGGCGACGCGGGGTGGGTGGGGATGGTGCGCGGGGGCGTCGCGGGCCTCGGCGGCGGGGCCGTCGGGCCGGTGGCGGCGCCGGGAGCGGGCACGGGCGCGGAAGGCCGGCCGGCCGAGGCCGGGGGTTCCGTCGGCTGCGGTGGGACGCCGTGCGGGCCCGCGGCGCTCGTGGTGTTCGGTGCGGGGGTGTCCGGGCGGGGGGCCGGCGGGCGGCCGGACGGGCTCGCGGCGCTCGTGGGGTTCGGTGCGGGGGTGTCCGGGCGGGGGGCCGGCGGGCGGCCGGGCGGGGCGGGGTGCGGGGCGCCCTGTGGTGCGGCGTCGGGCGCCGGCGTCGGGGGCGGGAGCAGGGCCTCGCTGATGCGGGACGTGGGGCGGTGCGCGTCGGTGCTCATCCCCGCCCCCTGGTCGTTCCGTCCTGATGCCTGCCCTCGCAATGCCCGCCACTCTACGGGCTGTTCCCCCCGGTGCGGGAACTCAGGGGCTACCCACCCGTAAACCCGTCTGGCAAGCTCGGGCCATGACTCCCCGCGCCGCCGACCGGGCCCGGTACGACCGGGCCACCGCCCATCTCGACGCGCCTGTCGCCATCGTCGACCTGGAGGCGTTCGACGCCAACGCCGACGATCTCGTACGCCGGGCCGGCGGCAAGCCGATCCGGGTGGCGAGCAAGTCCGTGCGGTGCCGTGTCCTCCTGGAGCGGGTCCTGGCGCGCGAGGGGTTCGCGGGGATCATGTCGTTCACGCTCGACGAGTCGCTGTGGCTGGCCCGGGCCGGGTTCGAGGACGTGCTGCTCGCCTATCCGTCCGCCGACCGGACCTCGTTCGGCGAACTCGCGAACGATCCGAAGCTCGCCGCCGCGGTGACCGTGATGGTCGACGACCCGGCCCAGCTGGACCTGATCGACGCGGCACGCGCGGGTGGCGGCGAGGAGATCCGGATCTGCCTGGAGCTGGACACGTCGCTCCGGCTGCTCGGCGGCCGGGTACGGGTCGGCGCGCTCCGCTCCCCGCTGCGCGAGCCCGCCCAGCTCGCCGAGCTGGCCCGCTCGATCGCCCGTCGGCCCGGCTTCCGGCTGGTCGGGATCATGGCGTACGAGGGGCATGTCGCCGGGGTCGGGGACGCGGTCGCCGGGCGCCCGCTGCGGTCCCGGGTGATCCGGCTGATGCAGTCGGCCGCCCGCAGGGAGCTGGAGACCCGGCGCGCGGCCGTGGTCCGTGCCGTACGGGCGGTGGCGCCGGACCTGGAGTTCGTCAACGGCGGCGGCACGGGCAGCGTGCAGCACACGGCGGCCGAGGAGGCGGTGACCGAGATCGCCGCCGGTTCAGGGCTGTACGTGCCGCGTCTCTTCGACAACTACACGTCGTTCACCGGCCGTCCGGCGGCGCTCTTCGCCCAGCCGGTCGTGCGCCGCCCGGGCGTCGGCGTGGTGACCGTGCTCGGCGGCGGCTATCCGGCGTCGGGCGCCGCGGGCGCGGACCGGCTGCCCGTCCCGTACCTGCCGGAGGGGCTGCGCTACGACCCGCAGGAGGGCCCGGGCGAGGTGCAGACACCGCTGCTCGGCTCCGCGGCCGACGATCTCCTCATCGGGGACAAGGTGTGGTTCCGGCACGCGAAGGCCGGGGAGCTGTGCGAGCGGTTCGACAGCCTCCAGCTGATCGACGGCGACCGGATCACGGCGACGGTACCGACGTACCGGGGCGAGGGCCGTACGTTCCTGTAGCGGGCCACCCGTGGGCTCTCAGGCCCCCGGGGTGATCGAGCTGCCCACGCCCCCGCCCGTGTCACTGCCGATGGGGCGGATCCCCCGCGCGATCTCGTCCATCGTGGCGAGCGAGGGACCGTCCGGACCCGCGTCGAACGCGAAGCGCACGACCACCGGGGACTCGCTCCCCATCGGGGACGGGAAGGCCAGCGACTGGACGAAGCCGCCCGGGCCCTTGCCGGTGACGACCTGCCAGCGGACCAGGTAACCGGTGCGCCCGGCGACCGCGGCGGGGCGGGCGGCCACCACCTTGTGGGAGACGATGCCGCCGTGGGTGCGGTTGTCGAGGTAGTCCTCCTCGTAGGCCGCGTCGGCGGCCAGCGCGATGTCCTCCTTGGCGACGGCCTCGGGGGTCGTCGCGTCGGTGCCCGACACGGAGTGGGAGGAGACCATGCCGCGACGGCAGTCGCGGCTGGTGGCACCGGGGCACGGATAGGCGCCGACGGTCGCGACCCTCGGCACGTCGCCCGACATGTAGCGCGGTTTCTCCCAGCCCTTGAGGACGGGCAGGGTGATGCCGTTGAGCGGGTCGGCGACCTGGGTGGCGTTCTCGTCCTCGTCCTCGGCGGGCGCGCCACTGGTGGCCGAGGAGGAGGGCGCCACACCGGTGCTCACGGTCCCGGCCGGGCCCGCCGTGGGCGGGTCGTCCCGGTCGTCGCCGCCGAACACGACCACGCCCGCGACGACCGCCGCGACCACGGCCACCGCGGCGGCGCCGATGCCGACGGCCTTGCCCCGCCCCGCGCGTACGGGCAGAGCGGGCGCGAAGACCGTGGGCGCGGCCGGCGCCTGCCGGGTGTGCGCGGTCCAGTTCGTACCGTCCCACCAGCGTTCGACGGTGGGCATGGCCGGGTCCGGATACCAGCCGGGAGGGGTCGTCATGCTCATCCCGCAAGCCTAGGGGGTGTCTTGTGGACCATGGCCGGGCCGGCGAGGCGAGCACGGCAGGCCCTAGAGCGGGGTCACGTACGCGCCCGAGATGCCGCCGTCCACGAGGAAGTCGGTGGCGTTGATGAAGGAGGAGTCGTCGCTGGCGAGGAAGGCCACGGCGGCGGCGATCTCCTCGGCCTCCGCGAACCGGCCGACGGGGATGTGCACGAGCCGGCGCGCGGCCCGCTCCGGGTCCTTGGCGAACAGCTCCTGCAGGAGCGGGGTGTTGACCGGTCCCGGGCAGAGCGCGTTGACGCGGATGCCCTCGCGGGCGAACTGCACGCCCAGTTCACGGGACATGGCGAGCACGCCGCCCTTGGAGGCGGTGTACGAGATCTGGCTGGTGGCCGCGCCCATGATCGCGACGAACGAGGCGGTGTTGATGATGGAGCCCCGGCCCTGCTGCCGCATGTAGGGCAGGGCGGCCTTGCAGCACAGGTACACCGACGTGAGGTTGACGTCCTGGACGCGCTTCCAGGCCTCCAGGCCGGTGGTGAGGATGGAGTCGTCGTCGGGCGGCGAGATGCCCGCGTTGTTGAAGGCGATGTCGACGGAGCCGTAGGTGTCGAAGGCGGTCCTGAAGAGCGCCTCGACCTGCTCGGGGTCGGTGACGTCGACCTGGACGAAGGTGCCGCCGACCTCCTCGGCCGCCGCCTTGCCCGCGGTCTCGTCGATGTCGCCGCAGACGACGTTGGCGCCTTCGGAGGCGAGGCGGCGGGCGGTGGCCAGGCCGATGCCGCTGCCGGCCCCGGTGATGACGGCGGTGCGGCCGACGAGGCGGCGGCAGATGGTCTCGTTGCTCAGGGTCTCGTTGCTCACAGTGCGGGGCCCTCCGTGCTGATGAAGACGTTCTTGGTTTCGGTGAAGGCGGTCAGTGCGTCGGGGCCGAGTTCCCGGCCGAGGCCGGACTGCCGGTAGCCGCCGAAGGGGGTCCAGTAGCGGACGCTGGAGTGGGAGTTGACGGAGAGGTTGCCGGCCCTGACGGCGCGCGAGACGCGCAGGGCGCGGCCGACGTCGCGGGTCCACAGGGAGCCCGAGAGGCCGTACTCGGTGGCGTTGGCGAGCCGTACGGCGTCCTCCTCGTCCTCGAAGGGCAGGACGACGGCGACCGGCCCGAAGACCTCCTCGACGGCGCAGGGGGCGTCCTCGGCGACGTCGGTGAGGACGGTCGGCGGGAACCAGAAACCGGGGCCCTCGGGGGCCTTGCCGCGGATGCCGGGGAGGGAGTCGGGGACGTACGCCCGTACGCGTTCCAGCTGGGCCCTGGAGATCAGCGGGCCCATCTGGGTCCTCTCGTCGGCCGGGTCGCCGACGACGATCTCCTCGACGGCGGGGGTGAGGAGCTCCAGGAAGCGGTCGTACACGCCGCGCTGGACCAGGATGCGGGTGCGGGCGCAGCAGTCCTGGCCGCTGTTGTCGAGGAAGGACATGGGGGCCGCGGCCGCGGCGGCCTCGATGTCGGCGTCGGCGAAGACGATGTTCGGGCTCTTGCCGCCGAGTTCGAGCGTCAGGCGCTTCACCTGGTCGGCGCACTTCGCCATGATGCTCTTGCCGACCCGTGTCGAGCCGGTGAAGACGATCTTGGCGATGCCGGGGTGTTCGACGAGCGCGTTGCCCGCGACGGCCCCCTCGCCCGGCAGGACCTGGAAGAGGCCTTCGGGGAGCCCTGCCTCCAGGGCGAGTTCGGCGAGGCGGAGCGCGGTGAGCGGGGTGGTCTCGGCGGGCTTGAGGATCACCGCGTTGCCGGCGGCGAGGGCGGGGGCGGTGGCCCACGCGGCGATCGGCATGGGGAAGTTCCAGGGCGCGATCACGCCGACGACGCCGAGGGGTTCGAGGATGGTGACGTCGAGTCCGCCGGCGACGGGGATCTGCCGGCCGTTCAGCCGTTCCACTCCCCCGGCCGCGTAGTCGAGCAGGTCGCGGACGTTGCCCGCCTCCCAGCGGGCGTTGCCGAGGGTGTGGCCGGCCTGGCGGACTTCGAGGAGGGCGAGCTCCTCGGTGTGGGCGTCGACGACGGCCGCGAAGCGGCGCAGCAGCCGGGCGCGGTCGGCGGGGGCGGCGGCGGCCCATCCGCGCTGGGCTTCGGTGGCCCGTACGACGGCGGCGTCGACGTCCTCGGTGGTGGCGGCGGGGACGGTGGCGACGACCTCCTCGGTCGCCGGGTTCAGGACAAGCAGTTCGTGCGGCAACTCGTTCCTCACATGCGTTCGAAGGAGCGGCGCAGCTCCCAGTCGGTCACCGCGGCGTCGTACGCGTCCAGTTCGACGCGGGCCATGTTGCGGTAGTGCGCGACGACCTCGTCGCCGAAGGCGGCCTTGGCGATGGGGCTGGTCTCCCAGAGCTCGGCGGCCTCGCGCAGGGTGGTGGGGACGTGGGCGTGGTCGGCCGTGTAGGCGTTCCCGTCGCAGGCGGCGGGCAGTTCGAGCCCCTGCTCGATGCCGTACAGGCCGGCGGCGATCAGGCCCGCGACGGCGAGGTGGGGGTTGACGTCTCCGCCCGGCAGACGGTTCTCGAAGCGCATCGAGCGGCCGTGGCCGACGACGCGCAGGGAACAGGTGCGGTTGTCGACGCCCCAGGCGACGGCGGTCGGGGCGAAGGAGCCGGGCTGGAAGCGTTTGTAGGAGTTGATGTTGGGGGCGTAGAGGAGGGAGAAGTCGCGCAGGGCGGCGAGCTGGCCGGCGAGGAAGTGCCGCATGACCTGGGACATTCCGGCGGGCCCGTCGCCGGCCATGACGTTGGTGCCCTCGGCGTCCTGGAGCGAGAGATGGATGTGGCAGGAGTTGCCCTCGCGCTCGTTGTACTTCGCCATGAAGGTGAGCGAGACGCCCTCCTGGGCGGCGATCTCCTTGGCGCCCGTCTTGTAGACGGCGTGCTGGTCGCAGGTGACGAGGGCCTCGTCGTACTTGAAGGCGATCTCGTGCTGGCCCGGGTTGCACTCGCCCTTGGCGGACTCGACGGTCAGGCCGGCGCCGGCCATCTCGTTGCGGATCCGCCGCAGCAGGGGCTCGACGCGGCCGGTGCCGAGGACCGAGTAGTCGACGTTGTACTGGTTGACCGGCGTCAGGCCCCGGTAGTTCGCGTCCCAGGCCTGCTCGTAGGTGTCCTTGAAGACGATGAACTCGAGCTCCGTGCCGACGTGCGCGGTGTAGCCGTGTTCGGCGAGCCGCTCCAGCTGGCGGCGGAGGATCTGGCGCGGCGCGGCGACGACGGGCGAGCCGTCGTTCCAGGCGAGGTCGGCGATGAGCATCGCCGTACCCTCGTTCCAGGGCACGCGGCGCAGGGTGGAGAGGTCGGGACGCATGGCGAAGTCGCCGTAGCCGCGGTCCCAGGAGGACATCGCGTATCCGTCGACCGTGTTCATCTCCGTGTCGACGGCCAGAAGATAGTTGCAGCCCTCGGTGCCGTGGTCGAGGACGTCGTCGAGGAAGAACGGTGCGGCGAACCGCTTGCCCTGGAGCCGTCCCTGCATGTCGGGGAAGGCCAGGACGACGGTGTCGATCTCACCGCTCGCGACGAGGGCGCGCAGCTCCTCGACGGAGAGCGGGGCTTTGCGGTCTGCCACGGGATTACTCCTCCTTGGGTCAGCCGGAAGCCATAAGGTATTGCCGAAGACCATTGCTTGGGAAGGGGAAACGGGAACGTGTCCAGTACGAGTGAACCGGCGGACCGGCTGACGCCCGTGCTGCGGCCGGTCCGAGCGGGCAACGGCTTCGAGGAGGCGCTGGAGCAGATCCTCCAGGTCGTACGGCTCGGGCTGGTCCCCGGCGGTGAGCGGCTGCCGGCCGAGCGGGAGCTGGCCGACCGGATGGGGATCAGCCGGGTCACCCTGCGCGAGGTGCTGAAGGTGCTCCAGGAACAGGGCCTCGTGGAGAGCCGGCGCGGGCGGTACGGCGGCACGTTCGTGCTCCAGCGGCCGCGGACGGCCGACGAGGACGAGCTGCGGCGCCGGATCGCCTCCGTCGACGTGGAGGACACGCTCCGGTTCCGCGAGGTCCTGGAGGTCGGCGCGGCGGGGCTGTGCGCGGCGCACGGTCTCGACGACGCCGGCGCGGAGCGGCTCCGTACGGCCCTCGCGGCCACGCACGACGCGCCGCTGGACGACTACCGGCGCCAGGACACCCTGCTCCACCTCACGCTGGCCGAGCTCTCCGGCTCCCCCACGCTCACGGCGCAGTACGCCGCCGTGCGGGCGACGGTGAACGACCTCCTGGACTGCATCCCCCTGCTCGTACGCAACCTGGAGCACTCGCAGCACCAGCACGCGGCCCTGGTGGAGGCGGTGCTCGACGGTGACGCGGACGCGGCCCGCGAGGTGATGCGCGAGCACTGCGGGGGCACGGCGGCGCTGCTGCGCGGCTTCCTGACCTGAGGCGCGCGGGCGCCTGAGGCGAGGGGCCGGCCGTCGGCGCGCGCGAAGGGGCGGCCGGTGGGAGCTCCGGCTAAGCCAGGGGGCGGCCGGTGGGAGCTCCGGCGACGCCAGGGGGACCGAGCCCCACAGGAGGGGGCGTAACCCGAAAGTAACGCACGGGGGTTGCGTTCCAGCCGAGGCGGCGCAAAGGTATGGCACCAATCCATTGGGCCCGACGCGGGAGCTGACGCTGCCATGACGCTCGAAGACACCACCGGGAACAAGACGGCACCTGACGACTACCTCGAACGCCGGGCCCTGCGCCGTGGCAGCGCCGGCTGGCTGCTGCTCACCGGCCTGGGCGTCGCCTATGTCGTCTCCGGCGACTTCTCCGGCTGGAACATCGGCCTGTCCAAGGGCGGCTTCGGCGGACTGGCCATCGCGACCGTCCTGATGGGCGCGATGTACGCCTGTCTCGTCTTCGCGCTCGCCGAGCTCTCCGCCATCCTGCCCACCGCCGGCGGCGGCTACGGCTTCGCCCGCCGGGCGCTCGGCACCTGGGGCGGCTTCCTCACCGGCACCGCGATCCTCATCGAATACATCCTCGCCCCCGCCGCGATCTCCATCTTCATCGGCGACTACGTCGAATCCCTGGGCCTCTTCGGCCTGGAGTCCGGCTGGCCGGTCTATCTCGCCTGCTTCGCCGTCTTCATCGGCATCCACCTGTGGGGCGTGGGCGAGGCGCTGCGCTTCAGCCTGATCGTCACGGCCATCGCGGTCGCCGCGCTCGTCATCTTCGCGCTGGGCGCGCTCAGCGACTTCCACGTCGACGGGCTGAACGACATCCCGGCCGACGGCGAGGCCTTCGGCGCCAACTCCTGGCTGCCGTACGGGCTCCTCGGGATCTGGGCGGCGTTCCCCTTCGGCATGTGGTTCTTCCTCGGCGTCGAGGGCGTGCCGCTCGCGGCGGAGGAGGCCAAGGACCCGGTCCGCTCGATGCCGAGGGCGCTCGCCCTGTCGATGGGCATCCTGGTGCTGCTCGCCGTGGTGACCTTCTTCGCCGCGACCGGAGCGCGCGGGTCGGCCGCGATCCAGGAGGCGGGCAACCCGCTGGTCGTGGCGCTGCAGGGCGACGGCGACCCGACCGCCCTGAGCCGCTTCGTGAACTACGCCGGTCTCGCGGGGCTCGTCGCCTCGTTCTTCTCGCTGATCTACGCCGGTTCGCGCCAGCTCTTCGCCCTCTCCCGGGCCGGCTACCTGCCCCGGTTCCTGTCCCTCACGAGCCGCCGCAAGTCCCCCTACCTGGGGCTGCTGATCCCGGGCGCGATCGGCTTCGCGCTGGCCGCGGGGACCGGGGACGGCGCGCGGATGCTGAACATCGCGGTGTTCGGCGCGACCATCTCGTACGCCCTGATGGCGCTCTCGCACATCGTGCTGCGGCGCCGCGAGCCGGACCTGCCGCGGCCGTACCGGACGCCGGGCGGCGTCGTGACCTCGTCGGTGGCGTTCGTCCTGGCCCTGTCGGCGCTGGTGGCGACGTTCCTGGTGGACAAGGACGCGGCGTTCATCGCGCTGGGGGTCTATGTGATCGCCCTCGCCTACTTCGCGTTCTACAGTCGGAAGCACCTGGTCGCCAAGGCGCCGGAGGAGGAGTTCGCGGCGCTGGCGGCGGCCGAGGCCGAACTCGAACGCGACTGATCCACCGTCGGTCCCTCTGGAGGAGTGTTCCGTGTCCAAGCCGCTCATCGGCGTGACGACCTATCTGGACCAGGCCCGCTGGGGCGTGTGGGAGATGCCCGCGGCGCTGCTGCCGGCGCAGTACCCGCGCCTGGTGCAGGCGAGCGGCGGCCTGGCGTCGATGCTCCCGCCGGACGCGCCGTCCGCCGCCGCGTCGGTGGTGGCGCGGCTCGACGGTCTGGTGATCGCGGGCGGGGCGGATGTGGAGCCCGTGCGGTACGGGGCCGAGCCCGACCCCCGTACCGGCCCGCCGGCCCGGGCCAGGGACGCGTGGGAGCTGGCCCTGATCGAGGCGGCACTGGCCTCCGCCACCCCGGTGCTGGGCATCTGCCGGGGGATGCAGCTGCTGAACGTGGCGCTCGGCGGCACGCTGGTCCAGCACCTGGACGGCCATGTGGAGGCGGTCGGCGTGATCGGCCGCCACACGGTGAAGCCGGTCCCGGGCACGCGGTACGCCTCCCTGGTCCAGGAGCAGACCTCGGTGCCGACCTACCACCACCAGTCGGTGGACCGCCTCGGCGAGGGCCTGACCCCCTCGGCGTACGCGGAGGACGGCACGATCGAGGCCGTCGAACTCCCGGACCCACTCTGGGCCCTGGGCGTCCAGTGGCACCCGGAGATGGGCGAGGACCTCCGGGTCATGCGCGGCCTGATCACGGCGGCGGGCTGAGACCGACCCGAGGAGCCTTTTTACCCCGTCGTAGCCCGAGTCAGGGACAGCAGGTCACGCGCCGGCCCCGTCGGCCGGTGGCCCGTGGGCCAGACCGCGCGGAGTTCGCGGCGGAGGAGGACGCCCTCGACCGGGATCTCGACCAGACGGCGGGAGGCCAGCTCCTCCACGATCGCGAGCTCACTCAGGACGGCGGGGCCCGCGCCGCTGACCGCCGCCGCCTTCACGGCCGTGGTGGAGGCGAGTTCGAGGAGCGGCCGGGCCAGCCCGCCGTGGGCGGAGAGCGCGGAGTCGAGGACCTGGCGGGTCCCCGAGCCGCGCTCGCGCAAAATCAGCGGGGTCGCTGCCAGCTCGCCCGGGTCCAGCTCCCGGCGGCGCCGGGCCCACGGGTGGGACGGTGCGGCGACCACGAGGAGCCGGTCGCGGGCGACCACCGCCCCGTCCAGGCCGTCGGGCACCGCGAGCCCCTCCACGAAGCCCAGGTCCGCCTCGTCCGCGAGGAGCCGCTCCGCGACGGCCGCCGAGTTCCCCGCCATCAGCGACACGGCCGTGTCCGGCCGCTCGCCGCGCAGCGCGATCAGCCACCCCGGCAGCAGGTACTCGGCGATCGTCATCGACGCGGCCACCCGCAGCCGCGAGTCCCGCCGCCCCCGCAGCGCCTGCGCCCCCGCGTCGAAGGCCTCCGCGGCCTCGACGATCCGCCGCGCCCAGTCCGTCACCAGCGCCCCCGCGTCCGTGAGCCTGGAGCCGCGCGGCGAGCGGTCCACCAGCGCGACCCCGAGCTGCCGCTCCATGGACCGGATCCGGCTGCTCGCGGCGGGCTGGGTGATGCCCACCTCGCGGGCGGCCCGCCCCAGACTCCCGTGGCGGGCGACGGCGAGCAGCAGTTCCAGCGCGCCGAGGTCGGGCACCCGGTGGGACAGGGGTGAGGTCGGGGAAGGCTCGCTGCTCATAAAGTCAGCTTATGACGTCATAGCGCCAAGATCCCTGGTCGGGCCCGCGCGGCCGCGCGAGGGTGAGGTCATGGCAACCCTCGCTCCTTCCCGTCCGGCCCCCCTCGCCACCACCCCCGGCGTGCGGGCGGCCGCGGTCCGTCACCTCGGCCCCCACTGGTACGCCTCGGTGATGGGCACCGCCATCGTCGCCAACGCGGGGGCGGCCCTCCCCGTGCACGTCCCCGGGCTGCGCGCCGTCTGCACGGCCGTCTGGGCCCTCTCCCTGGCCCTGCTCCTCACCCTGCTCACGGCCCGCTCCGCGCACTGGATCCACCACCGCGACCGGGCCAGGGAGCACCTCATGGACCCGGCCGTGGCCCCGTTCTACGGCTGTCTGTCGATGGCGCTGCTCGCCGTCGGCGCCGGCACGCTGACCGTCGGCCAGGACTGGATCGGCCTGCCCGCCGCCGTCGCCGTCGACACCGTCCTGTTCACGGCCGGTACGGTGATCGGCCTGGCCGCCGCGGTCGCGATCCCGTACCTGATGGTGGTGCACCACAGGATCGAGGGCGCCTCGCCGGTGTGGCTGTTGCCCGTCGTCGCGCCGATGGTCTCCGCCGCGGTCGGCCCGCTACTCCTGCCCCACCTGCCCGCCGGGCAGCCCCAGCAGACCCTCCTGATCGCCTGCTACGCGATGTTCGGCGTCAGCCTGCTCGCCACCCTCGTCATGCTGCCGCTGGTCTTCGGCCGGCTCGTCACCGGCGGCCCGCTGCCCCTCGCGCTCACCCCGACGCTCTTCCTGGTCCTCGGCCCGCTGGGCCAGTCGACGACCGCCGCGAACAAGTTCGCCGACGCCGCGACCGGTGTGCTGCCCGCCCCGTACGCGCACGGATTCGCCGCCTTCGCCGTCCTCTACGGCGTGCCCGTCATGGGCTTCGCCCTGCTCTGGCTCGCGCTGGCCGGGGCGATGGTGGTGCGGGCCCGCCGTCAGGGCATGGGCTTCGCGATGACCTGGTGGGCCTTCACCTTCCCGGTCGGCACCTGTGTGACGGGTGCGGAGGGGCTCGCCCACCACACCGGACTCGCCGCCTACAGCGCCCTCGCGGTCGCGCTGTACGTGTTCCTCGTCGCGGCCTGGCTGGTGGCCGGATTCCACACCGTGCGCGGGCTGTTCAGCGGTGCGCTGCTCGCAGCGCCCGGGCGAGGACCCGTGGCGCCTCGGCCAGTGACGGCCCGTACCACGTGAGGTGCCGCCCGCTGACGAGTGCGGCGGCGGCCCCGGGGAACGCCTCGGGGCCGTCCTCGCGCGTGAAGCGGTACGGCTCGTCGGGCAGCACGACCAGGTCGGCTCCCGCCGCCCGGAGCTCGTCGAGCGGGACGCGCGGATAGCGCTCGGGGTGAGCGGAATACAGATGCCGTACGCCGAGACGGGCGAGCAGGTCGCCGGCGAAGGTGTCGCGGCCGAGGACCATCCAGGGCCGGCGCCAGATCGGGACGACGGCGGTGACCGGCGGGCCCGGCGCCTCGACGGCGGCCCATGCCTGCTCCGCCTCGTCCAGCCAGCGCGGCCGGTCCGGGACGCCACAGGCGCGCAGCACGCGGTCCAGTTCGCGGAACGCCTGGTCCAGCGTGCGCACCTCGGTGACCAGGACCTCGGTCCCGGCGGCGCGCAGGGCGGCGATGTCGGGGGCGCGGTTCTCCTCCTCGTTGGCGATCACGAGGTCGGGGCGGAGCGCGGTGATCGCCGGGACGTCGGGGTTCTTGGTGCCCCCGATCCGTACGACGTCGAGGTCCGCCGGGCGCTCGCACCAGTCGGTGGCGCCGACGAGCAGGCCCGGCGCGGTGACGGCCACGGCCTCGGTCAGCGAGGGGACGAGGGAGACGACGCGGGCCCCGGTCCCGGTGCCCCCCGGTCTCATGTGTCGTCGGCCTCGATGTGCTCGGCGACGGCGACGACGAGGAGACGGGTGCCGGGCTCGGTGGCGCGCCACCGGTGCCGTACGCCCCCGGAGAGGTAGAGCGTGTCGCCGCGTTCGAGCCGGTACGCCCGGCCCTCCGCCTCGACCTCGGCGGCGCCGTCGGCGACGAACAGCAACTCGTCGTTGCGGTGCTGGAATTCGCGGCCCGCGTCCCGCTCGCCGGTGAACTCCAGCGCGTGCAGCTGGTGCCGGCCGCGGACCAGGGAGCGT
Source organism: Streptomyces sp. Je 1-79 (assembly GCF_025195125.1). Lineage (GTDB taxonomy): Bacteria > Actinomycetota > Actinomycetes > Streptomycetales > Streptomycetaceae > Streptomyces. The sequence continues at coordinate 79,882 of NZ_JAMGSL010000014.1, read as the reverse complement.
ACGCCCTCGGGCATCGCGTGCGGATGCTCTTCGGCCCGTACGACGTCGACCGTGCGGGCGGCCTCCGCCGCGGCGAGCAGTTCGGCCGCCGAGGTCTCCAGCGCGCCTGCGACGAGCTCCAGGGACCGCTCGCTGGGGCGGGCCCGCTCGTTCTCGACCTGGCTGAGGAAGGGCACGGACAGGCCGCTGCGCGAGGCCACGACGGCCAGGGTGAGTTTCAGGGCGCGGCGGCGCTTCTTCACGGCCGCGCCCACGCGTGGGGAATCCTTGTCGTCCATGTCGGCTCCCTCCCTCGCCCTCGGTGCCGCGTACTGGTCGGTTACCTGAACCTTACGCAGCTTTGGCGCGGGGTTTCGCGTCGTGGCGAAAAGGGGTGGCCACCGAACACGTTCGGCGACCACCCCTGTTCGGACAGGAGTCGGAAATCCCTGTTCGGGGCTACTGCGGGGCGAGCTTCTCGGCGAGGCCGGGGTTCTTCTCCAGCCAGCCGCGGACCGCCTCCTGCTCCTTGCCCTTGCCGGTCTCCTGGATGGTGGCTTCGAGATCCGTCAGCTGCTTCTCGGTCAGCTCGAAGTTCTTCAGCCAGGCGCCGACCTCGGGGTTGTCGGCGGTGAAACCCTTACGGGCGAGGGTGTGGACGCCGTCGCCCTTGCCCCAGGTGCCCTTGGGGTCCTTGAGCTTCTTCAGGTCGTACGACGAGTAGGCCCAGTGCGGCGACCAGAGCGTGACGACGACCGGTTCCTTCTTGTCGTAGGCGCGCTTGAGCTCGGCGAGCATGCCGGGCGTGGAGCCGTCGACGACCTTGTACTCGCCCTTGAGGCCGTACTGGTCCAGGACCTTGTCCTTGAGGATGCCCATCATTCCGGCGCTCGGCTCGATGCCGATGATCCGGCCCTTGAACTCGCCGCTCCTGCCCTTGAGGTCGTCGAGCGAGTCGATGTCCTTCATGTAGGAGGGCACGGACAGTTCCAGGGAGGTGGGGCCGTACCAGGAGCCGAGGTCCTCCAGCTTGTTCCGGTACTTCTCCCAGTACTGGGCGTGGGTGACCGGGAGCCAGGAGTCGGTCTGGAAGTCGATCTGGCCGCCGGCCAGGCCGGTGTAGAGCGCGCCGGCCTCCAGCTGCTTGGCGTCGACCTCGTAGCCGCGCCGTTCGAGCAGCTCCTTCCAGAGGAAGGTGGAGGCGATGCCCTCGTCCCAGGGGATGTAGCCGAGGTTGATCTTCTTGCCGTGGCCGATGTCCTTGCCGCCGGCGGTCGTCGACGCCGCGCCGCCGCCGAGGAAGCCCATGCCGCCCGCGACGAGCGCGAGGACGACCACGCCGACGAGCGCGGTGACGGGCTGCGGGCGGTGGCTCCAGAGCTTCGCCCCGGCACGTGCGGCGCTCGCGGCGCGCGCCTTGGCGAGCGCCCGGCGGCCGAGCGGCGAGACCTGGCGGCCGAGCGCGCCGGTCATCCGGTCCAGGTACATGGCGAGGATGACGATGGAGATGCCGGCCTCGAAGCCGAGGCCGATGTCGACGTTGCCGATGGCGCGGTAGACCGCGCCACCGAGCCCGCCGCCGCCGACCATGCCGGCGATGACGACCATGGACAGGCCCAGCATGATGACCTGGTTGATGCCGGCCATGATCGTGGGCAGGGCGAGCGGCAGCTGGACGCGGAGCAGCGTGTTGCGCGGGGTCGTACCGAACGCCTCGGCCGCCTCGACGAGTTCGCCGTCGACCTGGCGGATGCCGAGCTCGGTCATCCGGACGCCGGGCGGCAGGGCGAAGACGATGGTGGCGATGATGCCGGGGACCACGCCGACGCCGAAGAAGATGATGCCGGGGATCAGATAGACCATGGCCGGCATGGTCTGCATGAAGTCCAGGACCGGGCGCAGTACGGCGCTGACGGTCTTGGAGCGGGCCGCCCAGATGCCGAGGGGGACGGCGATCACGAGGGTCACGAGGGTGGCGACGAGGACCAGCGACAGGGTCGCCATCGCGTCGTCCCACAGCTCGATCGAGTCGACGAGCGCGAAGCCCGCGAAGGCGAGCACACCGGCGGTCAGCCCGCGCAGCCACCAGGCGGTGACGGCGAGGATGCCGGCGAAGAGCAGCGGCTCGGGCGCGGAGAGGACCGCGTCGATCCCGTCGTAGAGACCGGTGACGACGGCGGTGATGGCGTCGAAGAGCCAGGAGAGCTGGGCCTGGAGCCAGTCGACGGAGCTGTCGACCCACTGGCCGAGGTGGAGCCTAGGCATGCGCGGCCACCTCCCTCGTACCGGTGGAGCCGGGTATGCAGGCGACGGGCGGGCGCTGCTCGTCCCCGATGAAGCCGATCAGCCGGGACTGCGGTACGACTCCGAGGACGGTGCCGTCGGTGTCCTTGACGGCCACCGCGTGCGGGACGCGGGCGCTGACGGCGCACAGGTCGGCGACGAGGGTGTCGGGGCCGACGGTCTCGCAGTCGCAGCCGTCGGGGCGGGGGTGCTCGGCCTCGGTCATCACGGCGGCGGCCGTGAGCACGCGGGAGCGGTCGACGTCCTGGATGAAGGAGGCGACGTAGTCGTTCGCGGGGCGGATCAGGATGTCCTCGGCGCTGCCGAGCTGGACGATCCGGCCGTCGCGCATCACCGCGATGCGGTCGCCGAGGCGCATGGCCTCGTTGAGGTCGTGGGTGATGAAGACGATGGTCTTCTTGAGCCGCTTCTGCAGTTCGAGGAGCTGGTCCTGCATGTCGCGGCGGATCAGCGGGTCGAGCGCGCTGAACGACTCGTCCATGAGGAGCAGGTCGGCGTCGGTGGCGAGCGCGCGGGCGAGGCCCACACGCTGCTGCATGCCGCCGGAGAGCTCGTCGGGCCAGGACTGCTCCCAGCCGGCGAGGCCGCACATCTCCAGCGCCTCGGCGGCCCGGGTCTCGCGCTCGGCGCGCGGGACGCCCTGGACCTCGAGGCCGTACGCGGCGTTCTCGAGGACGCTGCGGTGCGGGAAGAGGGCGAAGTGCTGGAAGACCATGCTGATCTTCTTGGACCGCACGGTGCGCAGATCGCGGGGGCTCAGCGCGGTGAGGTCGCCGCCGTCGAACAGCACGCGGCCCGCGGTGGGCTCGAGCAGGCCGTTGAGCATGCGCAGGAGGGTGGACTTGCCGGATCCGGACAGACCCATCACCACGAAGATCTGGCCGGGCTCGACGGTGAAGGACGCGTCGATCACCGCCGCGGTCGTGCCGTCCGCGCGCAGCTCGTCGCGGTCCGCGCCGTTCGCGAGCTGCTTCACGGCTTCGTCGGGTCGTCTGCCGAACACCTTGTACAGGTGATCGGCCTGGAGCCTGGACACATATACCTCACGCGTTGAAACGAAAACGGCCCGCCACCCCCGCAGCCGGGCCGTGGAGCGGGGCGGTTTCGGCCCGCGACTCCCGTGGCGTCCGCCGATCCGTGTGAGGAATCGCCGGACCGGGTCCGCTCCGGGCCCCCGCCTGCCCCGGGGTTCACGGGCCAAACACAAAGGTGACGGGGGTCACGCGGCTGGTGTGGTCGCCGGGTCCGTTCCCGACGGGGCGTCGTCCTGCGGGGCCGCTGTCAGCGGGGTGCGGCATGATCGGGGTGTGACGCGACGCCTGATGCTCCTCGACACCGCCTCTCTCTACTTCCGCGCGTACTTCGGCGTTCCGGACTCGGTCCGGGCCCCGGACGGCACGCCGGTCAACGCCGTCCGCGGACTGCTCGACTTCATCACCCGGCTCGTCCAGGACCACCACCCCGACGACCTCGTCGCCTGCATGGACGCCGACTGGCGCCCGCAGTGGCGGGTGGACCTGATCCCCTCGTACAAGGCGCACCGGGTCGCCGTCGAGACGGAGACGGGTCCGGACGAGGAGGAGATCCCGGACACGCTCTCCCCGCAGGTGCCGGTGATCGAGGACGTCCTGGACGCCCTCGGCATCGCCCGGGTGGGGGTCGCGGGCTACGAGGCGGACGACGTCATCGGGACGCTGGCCGGGCAGGCGAAGGGGCCGGTGGACATCGTCACGGGCGACCGGGACCTCTTCCAGCTGGTGGACGACGAGCGAGGGGTCCGGGTGCTGTACCCGCGCAAGGGCGTCGGCGACTGCGATCTGGTCGACGGCGGTCTGATCCGCACGAAGTACGGGGTCCGGGCGGACCAGTACGCCGACTTCGCGGCGCTGCGCGGCGACGCCAGCGACGGCCTGCCCGGGGTGAAGGGCATCGGCGAGAAGACGGCCGCGCAGCTGATCACGGAGTACGGCGATCTGGCGGGCGTGCGGACGGCCGCCGTGGACCGTACGTCGAAGCTGACCCCGGCCAAGCGGCGCGGGATCGTGGAGGCCGCCGCCTACCTGGACGTGGCCCCGACGGTCGTCCGGGTGGCGGGCGACGTCCCGCTGCCGGACTTCGACCCGGCCCTGCCGGCCGCCCCGCGCGACCCCGAGGCGCTGGCGGAGCTGGTGACGCGCTGGGGGCTCGGCGGGGCGGTCGGACGGCTGCTTCCCGTACTGGCGCGCTGAGGCGCTGCCGGGCGGCCCGCGGCGCTCTGGGCCGCCGACCGCCGGGGATGCTAGCTTAGGTGAACCTAAGTTCGCAGATGCAGGGAGACCGTCGTGGCAGAGCAGCCCGCGCGCAAGGCACCGCAGGCCCACGAGGCACAGGTGCTGCACACGGAGCGGATCACTCCGCACATGGTGCGGGTGGTGCTGGGCGGGAGCGGCCTCGACGCGTTCGCGGTCGGCGAGTTCACCGACCACTACGTGAAGCTGCTGTTCGCTCCGGAGGGCGTCAGCTACCCGGAGCCGTTCGACATGGAGCGGATCCGCGCGGAGTTCCCGCGTGACCAGTGGCCGACGACGCGGACGTACACGGTACGGAGCTGGGACCCGGTCCAGCGCGAGCTGACGGTCGACTTCGTGGTCCACGGCGACGAGGGCCTGGCCGGGCCGTGGGCGGCGCGCGTCACGGCGGGCGAGACGATCCGCTTCCTGGGACCGGGCGGCGGATACGCGCCGGACGCGGAGGCGGACTGGCACCTGCTGGTGGGCGACGAGAGCGCGCTGCCGGCGATCGCCGTGGCCCTGGAGCGACTGCCGGAGGGTTCGACGGTGCACGCGTTCCTGGAGGTCGCGGACGCGTCGGAGGAGCAGAAGTTCGCGACGGCGGCGGGCGTCGAGGTGACCTGGCTGCACCGGGGCGACCGGCCGGCCGGTGAGTCGCTCGTGGAGGCGGTCCGCGCGCTGCAGTTCCCGGCGGGCGACGTCCACGCCTTCGTCCACGGCGAGGCCGGCTTCGTGAAGGAGCTCCGCCGCCACCTGCGCCTGGACCGCGAGGTGCCGCGCGAGCGCCTGTCGATCTCGGGCTACTGGCGCCTGGGCAAGACGGACGAGGCGTGGCGCGCGATCAAGCGCGAGTGGAACGACCAGGTGGAACGCGAACAGGAGAACTGAGCCCACGGCGGGGGGCCTTGCCGCCCTCGCCCTCGGGGGGCCGTCGCGCTCCCGCGCCCGCGGGGGGCCTTCGCGCCCCCGCGCCCGCCCCCGACCCCGGCTGCGGGCAACTGGTCCGCGGGGCGGACACCCACCCTCGTTGTGGCAACTGTTCCGCGGGGCGGAACGGGTGGGGCAAACCCACGGGGGCGACTGCCGGTCAAGGCCCGTTCGCGCCAGGGGCCTCGACCCCGAAGACCCGCCCCGACGCGTCCACGTGCGCCAGCCTCCGTAGCGCCGCGAAGACCGCGTCCCCCAGCACCGTCCCCACCACCACGCTCTCCACCAGGTCGTCCCGCTCCACGTTCCGCGCGACGTACTCCAGGTCCGCCGCGGCCACCTGCTCCGCCGCCCCCGCGTACGCGTCGAGCACCTCGGCGAAGTCCCCGTGGCCGACCTCCGTCAGCGCCGCCAGGGCGATCGCCAGCGCCTCCCCGGCCGGGTTGCCCGTGTGCCCGTGCCAGCCGCGCCGCGCGATCAGCTCCGCCACCACCTTCCGCGCCGCGACGACACCCTCCCCGGGCTCGTCCGTGTAGCGCGGCACCACCCGGTCCGCGGCCGTGCCCAGCAGCTTGTGCACCGACCGCTCACGGTCCTCGATCGCCGCGAGCACCTCACGGATCCCGGCGACGGACAGCCCGCCGACGTCCAGGAGCGCCCGGATCAGGCGGAGGCGCCGTTCGTGCGTCTCGTCGTACGAGGCCTGGTTCGGGCTCGTCAACTCCCCGGCCGGCAGCAGCCCTTCCCGTACGTAGTACTTGATCGTCGGCACCGACACCCCGGTCCTACGGCTCAACTCTCCGATGCGCAACCTGCATTCACCTTCCCGATCCCGCTCCGGTCTTGCCGGGCGACCTCCCCATCATAGATAGTGGCGCTATCAGATAGCGGCAAGTGCTGCTATCCATAATTCACGGGGGTACCCATGTCCTCAGCGCTTCCGCGGGTCAGCGAGCTGCACCGGCCTCTGGTGTGGTTCTCCGCCTCCATGGCGTTACTCGCCCTGGTCGCGGCCGGCGGCCTGCTCCTCGACGACCGGATCCTGGTCGGCGTGCCGATCTGGGCGAAGCCGTTCAAGTTCGCCGTCTCGTTCATCGCGTACTGCATGACGCTCGCCTGGATGCTCACCCTGCTCCCGCGCGGCCGCAGGGCCGCCTGGTGGGCGGGTACGACGGTCGCCGTGACCGGCCTCGTCGAGATGGTCCTGATCACGACGCAGGTGGTCCGCGGCCGGCAGAGCCACTTCAACAACGAGACGCCCTTCGACGCCGCCGTCTTCGGGGCCATGGGCCTGACGGTCGTCGTCCTGTGGCTGGCCGCCCTGGTCATCGCGGTCCTGCTGCTGCGCGCCCGGATCCTGGACCGCGCCACCGCGTGGGCCGTGCGCCTCGGGTCCCTGATCGCCCTCGTGGGCGCGGCGATCGGCTTCGTGATGACGCAACCCACACCTGATCAGATGGCGGCCGGGGAGGACGCGGTGATCATCGGCGCCCACGGCGTCGGCGTCCCGGACGGCGGCCCGTCGATGGCCGTGACCGGCTGGTCCACGACCGGCGGCGATCTGCGCATCGCCCACTTCTTCGGCATGCACGCCCTCCAGGTGATCCCGCTGGTCCTGCTCGTCGTGGTCACGCTCGCCCCGAGGTTCGCCCGGCTGGGCGACGAGCGGGTACGACTGCGGCTGACGCTCGTCGTCTCGGGGACGTACGCGGCCCTCTTCGCCCTGGTCACCTGGCAGGCCCTGCGCGGCCAAGCGCTGCTGAGCCCCGACGGGACCACGCTCGCCGCCCTCGGCGCGATCGCACTGCTCGGCGCGGGGTCGACGTGGGCGGCCCTACGCACCCCGACCGGAACCGGAAGCACCCCCACCACCACCGCCGAGCCCGCACCGGCACCGGCACCGGCACCGGCACCGGCACCGGCACCGGCACCGGCAGCCCACACCACCACCGAACCCACTGCCACCCCCCAGGAGTTCACCTCATGACGGGCTTCCTATTCGAGCTGAGCTTCTTCCTCGCCGCCCCCGTCTGGCTGCTGATGATCTTCGCGCCGAGCTGGCGCGGGACCGAGCGCCTCGCCGCCTCCCCGCTGACCGTCGTACCGATCCTCGCGGTGTACATCGCCCTCGCCCTGCCCGTTCTCCCCGAGCTGTGGGCGGCGGTCAGCAGCCCGGACCTCGACACCTTCCGGGAACTCACCGCACTGGCGAACGGCGCGGGGGCGATCTGGGCCCAGGTCATCGCCTGGGACCTGCTCCTCGGCCAGTGGATGTACCGGGAGGCCCGCAGGCGCGGGATCTCGCCCCTGCTGATGGGCCCGCTGCTCGTCCTGACGATCCTGCTGTCCCCGTTCGGCCTGCTCGCGTTCCTCGCCCTCCGAGCAACGCGAAAGCCGACCCCCGCCCGGGCGTGAGTCCCCCGGCCACGACGCCTCACTGCGCGCCGTCCCGCGGTCGCCGCCTCACGGACCGGGGAGCAGCCGGGTTTCGCCGTGGGGCAGTTTGGTCCACCAGTGGTCGTAGCGGCGGTAGACCCTCGGCTCGCGGTCGGCGAGGAACGCCGTCAACGAGCGGGCCTCGTCGGCGAGTCCCTCCCACGCCTCGTCCGGAAGGCCGTGGAAGGCGGTCGCCTCGATTCCTCCCTCGGCCGGGCGCCACACGCCGGCGACGTATCCGTCGACCAGCAGGGTCGGCAGCACGTCTCCGTTCCTTCGGATGACCAGCGAGCGGTGGTCGGGCGGGATGACCCGGCCGCGGTCGGCGTAGGCCAGCAGGGTGCTGTCCCACATGGCCATCAGCCGTGGCGGGGCGGGAACGTCCTCGTCCGGATGCGGTGCGCCCGGCACGTCGAACAGCTCCTCGCCGTCCGGCCCCTCCGCTCGTTCGAGGTCGTCGCCGAGCGTGCGCAGTGCCTCTCTGACCCTGGCCCGCTGGACCATGGCGAACTGTGCCATGTCCGCCGCGGACGCGGGCCCGAACCCTTCGAGGTAGCGAACGAGCAGCCTGCGCAGGGCCGCGTCGGAGGCCTCCGGCTCCGGTGGCGTCGGGGGGTCCGGGGGCGCGACGTACGAGGGCCGCTCCCCGAACGACCACGGTGGCGCGGTGGGCGCGTGCAGCAGCGGTGTGTAGTGGCGCAGCCCCCACCACGCTCCCGACTTCGGCGCGCTCCCCGTCCGTTGCTCGATCCAGGCCTCGTACTCGGCGTTCGTCCGGGGCCGGTCGGCGAACGCGAGCAGCTCGGGGACGAGCAGGTCGGCGTCGGCCGGGGTCAGTCCCGACGCCGTGTAGCGGTCGCCGAGCCTCCCGGCCCTCAGCACGGGATGCAGTGCCGCCCGGAAGGTCCGGTAGTCGTCGGCATGGACGGCGTGCAGCGTGATCCGCATCAGTGTCGACTTGACGACTGTCCCGTGGGCGAAGGCCTCGTCGAGTTCGGACGGGTCGAACCCGGCTGTCCTGTTCCAGAGGGCGAGGTAGGGCGACGCCGGCTGCTGGGCCTGCAGCGCGACCACGCGCCGTACCGCCTCCGCGGCGCCGACGCTCTCTCGTCGTAGCAGCAACTGCCGGGCCAGAGTGGACCGGTTGAGTCCCCGAGCACTGATCTTCATCCGGGCATCCTCCCGCACCTCAAGGGCGTGCCCTGAGCGTGGCGAGGACCTCCCGGTCGGGCTGGAGGGTGAGGCTCGGCACGGGCCGTATCTCGCCGGCGTCGAGGTCGAGGCGGAACCGGCGGGCGAGGACGGCGAGGACCAGGACGGCTTCGACCATGGCGAACCGGGTCCCCAGGCACACCCGCGGACCGCCGCCGAACGGGAACCACGCGTACTCGGGTATCTCCTCGGCGGGCTCGCCCTCCCCCGTGCCCCAGCGCTCGGGCCGGAACTCTTCCGGATCCTTGAACCAGCGTCCGTCGCGCTGGGTGGCCCACTGACTGCTCCACACCCGTGTCCCGGGGGGTATCGCCGTCCCGCCGAGCGTCGCGCCTTCCCGGGCGATGCCGGTGAGGAGCCAGATCGTCGGGTAGAGCCGGAGGGTCTCCTTCACGACGGCCTGGGTGTATGTCAGCCGGGCGTAGTCGTCGAAGCCGGGTTCGCGATCGTCGAGGACCCGGTCGAGTTCCTCGGTGAGGGCGTCCCGGACCCGGGGGTTGTGGGAGAGCAGGTGCCAGGCCCAGACGAGGGTGGAGCTGGTGGTCTCGTGTCCGCCGATGTAGAGGGTGACGGTCTCGTCGCGGATCTCCTGGTCGGAGAGGTGGGCGCCGGTCTCGTCCTGGGCGGCGAGGAGCCGGCTGAGGAGGTCGGGCCGCTCGGTCTCGCCGTCGCGGTGGCGGGCGACGACCCGCCCCACCTCGGCGTCGATGACGGCGGTGGCGCGCTTGATGCGGGCGCGGCCCGGCGTGGGCACCCAGTCGGGCAACAGGGCTCCGATGCCGCTGAATTCGGCGCCGATCTCCTTCTGCGCGACGTCCATGGCACGGCCGATGGCTTCGGCGTCGGCGGCGGTGTCGACGCCGAAGATGGTGCGGACGGCGATCAGCTGGGTGAGGGCGGCCATCTCCTTCTTGATGTCGACGCGCTGTCCGTCGGTCCACCGGTCGGCGAGCGCGATCGCGCACTCGGCCATCGTGGCGGCGTAGGAGCGCACCTGCTTGGGCCGGACGGAGGGCTGGACGAGGGAGCGCTTGCGGCGCCAGTCGGCGCCCTTGGCGACGACGACTCCGTTGCCGAGGAGTGTGCGGAAGGCGATGCCGAGGTCGGGCTGGTCGAAGGTGCGCTCGATCTCGGTGAGGAGTTCGCCGATGGCGTCGGGGTGGGCGATGAAGAGTGCGGGGCCGCGGCCGAAGCGCCAGCTGACATAGTCTCCACGCTCGCGCAGCCGCTCGAAGAAGGCGAGCGGGTCCTTGCCGAACTCCGGCATGTTTCCGAGCAGGGGTACGCCGCGTGGCCCGGGCACGATCTTCTGTCCGTCGGCCTGCTCCTCGACGGCGGCCGAACCGGCTTGCGTGGTCACGTGCGTCCCCTCCCAGCGGTGGTGCCCGGTGTGTGGGTCCATGGAATCGGAGAGGCCTGACGCTCCGCCACCCCTGTGGACAACACCCTGTGGACAACCCGGTCCAGGCCGGACGAAGACCGGCCCCTGATGGGCCCGCCCGGCCAGACCGCGCGGCGCCCCCAGCGACCCGCGGCGCGCCCAGCGACCCGCGGCGCGCCCAGCGACCCGCGGCGCGCCACGCCAGGGCCCGGCGCGCCAGACGGCGACCCGCGGCGCGCCACGCCGACGGCCCGCGGCACGCCATGCCGAGATCCCGCTGCGCGCCACGCCGGCGCTCCCCCGGCGCGCCATGCCGAGGGGCCCGCAGCGTCAACCACGGGCCCCACAGGCGACTTGAGGAGTGCCGCTCAGGTCACCGAGCTGTACGCGACGACTCCCCTCAGCAGCGCCTCGACCGCCTTGCGCGCGTTCTTGGCGACGGTGCTGTTCTCCTTCGGCGCGGCGGCCGCGATCTGCCCGAGGACGTCGATGACCTGCTTGCACCAGCGCACGAAGTCGCCTGCGGGCATCTCCGCCTCGCGCAGGACCTCGTCGAGTCCCTTGTCGGAGGCCCACTGGTAGGCGGCCCAGGCGAAGCCGAGGTCTGGTTCGCGCTGTCCGACCCCTTCCGTCTGGCTGATCTTGAACTCTTCTTCGAGGGCGTCGAGCCGCCCCCAGATGCGCACCATCTCTCCGAGCGCGACCTTGGCCTTCCCGGCGGGAAGCTTCGGTGCGACGGCGTCGTCGGACTGACGGGCCTCGAAGACCAGCGCCGAGACGCACGCCGCCAGTTCGGGCGGGGTCAGGCCCTCCCAGACGCCTTCGCGCAGGCATTCACTGGCCAGCAGGTCGAGTTCGCCGTAGAGCCGGGCGAGCCGCTTGCCGTTGGCGGTGACGTCGTCGCCGCGCAGATAGTCGAGCTCGGTGAGGAGCGCGACGATCCGGTCGAAGGTGCGGGCGATGGTGTTCGTCCGGCCTTCGATGCGCCGTTCCAGCTGCTTGGTGTCGCGCTGCAGGCGGTGGTAGCGCTCGGCCCAGCGGGCGTGGTCCTCGCGCTCGTCGCAACCGTGGCAGGGGTGCGCGCGCAACTCGGTGCGGAGCCGGGCGATCTCGCGGTCGTCGGCGGCGACCGAGCGGTCCTTGCGGTGCCGCGCGGGGTTGATGTGTCCCGCCTTGGTGCGCAGGGCGGAGGCGAGGTCCCGACGGGACTGCGGGGAGCGGGGGTTGAAGGACTTGGGGATCCTCAGCCGCTCCATGGCCTCGACCGGGACGGGGAAGTCGATCGAGGCGAGCCGCTTGACCTGTCGTTCGGCGGTGAGCACGAGCGGGCGGGGCCCGTCGTGGTACTCGAAGCCGCGGTGGCCGTTGGTCCGCCCGGCCGGGATCCCGGGGTCGAGGACGAGGGCGAGTCCGGCGAACTTGCCGGTGGGTACGTGGATGACGTCGCCGGGCTTCAGCTTCTCCAGGGAGGCGGCGGCCGCGGCGCGGCGCTGTGCGGCGCCCTGCTTGGCCAGTTCGGTCTCGCGGTCCTTGAGGTCGCGGCGCAGCCGCGCGTACTCCTCGAAGTCTCCGAGGTGGCAGGTCATGCCCTCGCGGTAGCCGTCGAGGCCTTCTTCGTTCTTCTGGACCTGGCGGGAGATGCCGACGACGGACCGGTCCGCCTGGAACTGCGCGAAGGAGGTCTCCAGGAGCTCGCGCGAGCGGTGGGCGCCGAACTGGTCGACCAGGTTGACGGCCATGTTGTACGACGGCTTGAAGCTGGAGCGGAGCGGGTAGGTGCGGGTGCCGGCGAGGCCGGCGAGGTGGCCGGGGTCCAGGCCGCGCTGCCAGAGCACGACCGCGTGGCCCTCGACGTCGATGCCGCGGCGTCCGGCGCGTCCGGTGAGCTGGGTGTACTCGCCGGGGGTGATGTCGGCGTGCTGCTCGCCGTTCCACTTGACCAGCTTCTCCAGAATCACGGACCGGGCGGGCATGTTGATGCCCAGCGCGAGGGTCTCGGTGGCGAAGACGGCCTTGACGAGGCCGCGGACGAACAGCTCTTCCACGACCTCCTTGAAGGTGGGGAGCATGCCGGCGTGGTGGGCGGCGATGCCGCGCTCCAGCCCTTCCAGCCATTCGTAGTAGCCGAGGACGTGGAGGTCCTCGGAGGGGATGGCGGCGGTGCGCTCCTCGACGATCTCGCGGACGCGCTGCCGGGCCTCGTCGTTGTTGAGGCGCAGTCCTGCGTAGAGGCACTGCTGGACGGCGGCCTCGCAGCCCGCCCGGCTGAAGATGAAGGTGATGGCGGGCAGGAGCCCCTCGGTGTCGAGGCGGTCGATGACCTCGGGTCGTCCGGGCGTCCAGATACGGGAGCGCTGGCGGCGCTCGCGCTCGCGGTCGGCCTCGCGGACCATCTTGCCGCGGCGCCGCTCGCGCGGGTTGTACGTGCGGGTGTTCTCGGTGCGGGCCAGCCGCAGCAGGTCGGGGTTGACCTCGCGGCGGGAGGCGCCGCGGCCGCCGTGGTCGGTCTCCTCCTCGAAGAGGTCGTACATCCGGCGGCCGGCGAGGACGTGCTGCCAGAGCGGCACGGGCCGGCTCTCGGAGACGATGACCTCGGTGTCGCCGCGGACGGTGTCGAGCCAGTCGCCGAACTCCTCGGCGTTGGAGACGGTCGCGGAGAGTGAGACGAGCGTCACCGACTCCGGGAGGTGGATGATGACTTCCTCCCAGACGGCGCCGCGGAAGCGGTCCGAGAGGTAGTGCACCTCGTCCATGACCACGTAGCCGAGGCCGCTGAGGGCCTGGGACCCCGCGTACAGCATGTTGCGGAGGACTTCGGTGGTCATGACGATGATCGGGGCGTCCCCGTTGACGCTGTTGTCGCCGGTGAGGAGGCCGACCTTGCCGGGTCCGTACCGCTTCACGAGGTCGGCGTACTTCTGGTTCGACAGCGCCTTGATGGGGGTCGTGTAGAAGCACTTGCGCCCTTGGAGGAGGGCGAGGTGGACGGCGAACTCGCCGACGATGGTCTTGCCGGAACCCGTGGGCGCGGCGACGAGCACGCCCTTGCCCGCTTCGAGGGCCTGGCAGGCCTCGATCTGGAAGGGGTCCAGACCGAACTCGTACATCTCGCGGAAGGGGGCCAGCGCCGTGGCCTGCTCTGCGTTGCGGGCCCGGGCAGCTGCGTACGCTTCGGCTGGTGTGAGGTCCTCTGTCATCTTGCTGTCGAGCCTACCCGCCACCTCTGACACTGACGCGATCTTTAATGACCGATGAAGGTCCGGCCCGGGGCGCCTTGGCGAGGGGCTGCTCAGGGCGCGAGGACCCGCAGCGCTCCGGGCACGCAGGCGACGGTGAGCGGGAGCGGTCCGAGGGGCTCGCCGTCGGCGTAGCCGGTGATGCCGGGTGCGTCGAGGGTGAGGGTGCGGGCCCGGTGGACGGTGACCACGGGGTGGTCGAGGTGGGTGCCGCGGTAGACCCGCGGGAAGACCTTGATCAGCGTCGTACGGCTGCAGTCCCCGACGACGGTGACGTCGAGGAGCCCGTCGTCCATGCGCGCTCCGGCGCAGATCCGCATGCCTCCGCCGTACGAGGTGCCGTTGCCGACGGCCACGAGCGTGGCCCGGATCTGCCGCTCGGTGCCGTCGTCGAGGGTGAGGCGGTAGGGGACGGGCCGGAACGCGGCGAGTTCGGCGATCATGGCGAGGTCGTACGTGAAGCGGCCGACGGGGAGCCGTATGCGGTTGCCTCGGTCGTTGACGCGCGAGTCGAAGCCGGAGGCGAGGACGGTGCCGAACCAGCGGTCGCCGACCCTGCCGAGGTCGATGTCGCGTCCGCCGCCTCCGTCGAGCAGCTCGGCGGCGAGCCGGCCGGCGGCGTCCGGTGCGCGCAGGGGCAGGCCGAGGGAGCGGGCGAAGTCGTTGCCGGTGCCGACGGCGACGACGCCGAGCGGCGTGCGGGTGCCGGCCACGGCCTGGAGGGCGAGGGAGATCATGCCGTCGCCGCCGACGGCGACGAGTGCGTCGGTTCCGCCCGCGACGGCCTCGCGGGCGCGGAGCAGGGCGTCGGCGGCGTCGGTTCCGAGGACGGTACGGACGGAGAATCCGGCGTCCCTGAACGCGCGGGCGGCCGGCTGCACGGCGTGCGTGCCCCGGCCGTGTCCCGCGGTGGGGTTGACGAAGAGCGTGATCTCGCGGGTCATGGTGTCCCCCCGGACGGAGCCTGGGGGGAGGACCTTACAAGATCAGGTGATGTCGTCGTAACCGCCCGGCCGGAGCGATCTCCCGCCGTCGGCCTCGCCGGAGGACTGCTCGGGCAGGGCGCGGGCGGCGCTGACGCTCTCGACGGCGCCGACGGTCTCGGGCGTGAGGTCGAGGACGGAGGCCTCGTCGTCGTCGAGCTCTGCGTCCGGGTTGTTGCGGTTCCGGCGCCGGTCGTTGAGGAGCGCGATGCCGACGGCGATGAAGTACAGGATGATGATCGGCCCGGAGAGGGCGATCATGCCGAGGGGGTCGGTGGACGGGGTGGCGACCGCACCGAAGACGAAAATGCCCATGATCACGCCGCGCCACCAGCCGGCCATGCGCTTGCCGGTCACGACGCCGGCGAAGTTGAGCATGATCAGCAGCAGGGGCAGTTCGAAGGCGAGCCCGAAGACGAGCACCATGCGTGTGGTGAAGTCCAGGACGTCGTCGAGCGAGAGGAAGTTCGAGGCGACGTCGGGCGTGATGCTGATCAGGACCTTCACACTGACCGGCATGATCAGGTACGCGATGTAGGCGCCGGCGGCGAAGAGCGGCACGGCGACGGCCGCGAAGTAGTACGTGTACCGCTTCTCGCTCCGGTGGAGGCCCGGGGCGACGAACGCCCACAGCTGGTACAGCCAGACCGGCGAGGCGGCGACGACTCCCGCCAGCATGATCACCTTCACCGTGGAGGTGAAGGGCGACAGCATGGTCTGGTACGCGATGATGACGCAGCGCCCGCCGGTGTTGTCGGCGATCGAGGTGCCGGGCGGGCACTTCGGTACGGGCGAGGAGAGGAAGTCCATCAGCTGCTGGCTGAAGAACGCGGCCACGACCGAGGCCACGACGACCGCGAGCATCGCCTTGGCGACGCGGTTGCGCAGCTCGCGCAGATGCTCCACGAGCGGCATCCGCCCCTCGGGGTCCTTCTCCTTCTTCGTGCGGGCAGGCTTGAGCAACCCACGTCCTCATCTCGTGCGGCAGGCCGTCGTGAAGCGGCCCTGGGGGTCGAGCGGGGTCAGCGCTGGGTGGTGTCCGAAGGCTCGGTGACGGGCCGGGCGGAGGTGACGTCGCCGGGCGCGGCCTTGATGGTGCGCTGCGCGGCGGGCTGCTCGGCCGGCGGGTCGGCGGGGGCGGGCTGCTGGCCGCCTTCCGTCTTCATCGCCTTGGCCTCGCTCTTGAGGATGCGCGCCGACTTACCCAGGGAACGGGCCATCTCGGGCAGCTTCTTGGCTCCGAAGAGCAGCACGATGACAAGGAGGATCAGGCTGATCTCGAGGGGACCGATCTGACGGAACATAAGCGTGGTCTACCTTCTCATCGAGGCGGCGTGGTGCTGGGGTGGCGGCCGCCGCCCGGACTGTTGTCCGAACCCCGACCGTCAGCGATCGTAACGCGCAGGAGTAAACGCAGGGCAATCCCCGTGCGTACACCCGTTTGCGACCCGCACCTCTTGATCTGGGCCGCGATCAGCAGCGTACCCCGCGTCTCCGCGCGGGAGGAGACCACCGCCCGAGGCCCCGGGGGGAGCGTCCACGCCCGCCCGTTCCCGGTGCTAGCGCAGTGCGCCACCGGTCTGGGTCAGGCTGGTGGCGGCCCTTTCGAGGTCTTCGGCGGCACGGTTGATGCGCTCGGTGGTCCGGGCCACCTGGCGGCCGAGCCGCTGGGCTTCGAGGAAGACCTTGATCCCGAGGACGCCGAGGACAGCGATACCGAGGAATCCGAGGGCGATGGCGAGCATGGGCCAGAACATGTGCCGAGCCTAGACGGTGTCCGGATGCGGCGGTGTCGGCCCCGGCGTTCGGAGGGGGCCGGCGGGCGCTCCGGACTTGGTCAGACGGTGGAGTGCAGCCGCAGGGTGCGCACGCCGCCGCCCGTGAGGAGTTCGACGATCCGCTCGCCCGCGGGCTTGCGGACGGCGCTGCCGCACTCGGGGCAGGTGAAGGAGTAGAAGGTCGTACGGCGGCTGGCGCCGATGGCGAGGCGCAGGGCGCCCGCGGAGAGTTCGAAGCGGGCACGGCAGTCCGGGCAGGCGGCCTTGAAGAAGACCGGCGCGATCGACGCCGTGATTCCGTGCATCACCGACATTTCCCTCATCCCTCTCGTTCCCGCGTCCTCGGCTGCCGCGGCCTCACGGGAGCCCCGGCCGCCCCTCGGCCGGCCCGTCCCCCACGGAGAACTGCGTCGGCTCAGCGGGGAATGTCACATTCCGCGTGTCTCACGCCGGGCTCTCGTAGGCGGCGAGCGCCGCGGCCGCGGCCTCCCTCGCACTGTCGGCGAGGTCCTGCGGGGAGACGATCCGCCCGTCGCTGCCGAGCCGCAGCGCGAGGCGTCGCAGCGAGGCGGGGGCGGGGGTCCGCAGAGTGATGCGCAGCCCGCCGTCGGGAAGCTCGTCGGCCCGGTCGTGCGGGTAGTACTCCGCGACCCAGCGGCCGCCGGGGCCCACCTCGACGACGACCTCGGGGTCCTCGGCGGACGGCTGGACGAGCCCCTCCGACAGATCCCGGAGCTCGATCTCCGGCGGCGCGGAGTGCTCGTCCAGGATCCGGATCTCCGCGACCCGGTCGAGACGGAAGGTGCGGCGCGCCTCGGAGAGCCGGCACCACGCCTCCATGTAGGTGTGGCCGACGGCGAAGAGCCGGATCGGATCGACCTCGCGCTCGGTCAGCTCGTCGCGGGCGGGCGAGTAGTACCGCACCCACAGCCGCCTGCGCTCCGAGATCGCCCGGTCCACCTCGGCGAAGACCCCGCCCTCGGACTCGAAGGTGACCGAGAGACGCGCGCTCGCGCCGGCGGTCTCGCCGGCCGCGGTCTCCAGCTTGGCGGTGGCACGGAGCAGGGCCTCCCGGTCGCTCTCGCGCAGCCCGGGCAGCGTCGCGACGGCACGCGCGGCGACGAGCAGGGCCGTCGCCTCGTCCGCGGCGAGCCGCAGCGGCTCGGCCACGTCGTCCGGGTTGTGCCACCAGATCCGGTCGCCGTCGGTGTCGATGTCGAGCAGATCGCCGCCGCGGAAGCTCGTGCCGCACATCGGCAGCACGTCGAGGTCGGAGATCAGCTCGTCCTCGGTGATCCCGAAGGCGCGGGCCACGTCCGCGACGTGCGCGCCCGGGCGTTCCCGCAGGTAGGTGACGAGGGAGAGCATCCGCCTCGTCTGGTCGATCGCGTTCGCAGCCATGCTGTACGTCTCCCCTTCAGCCCTTGGCCACGGCGCGCAGCCGGTCCACCACGTCGGCCCGCAGGTCCGCGGGTTCCAGTACGACGACATCGGGGCCGAACTCCACGAGCCAGGCGTCCAGGCCGTGCCCGTACGGAATCTCCAGCTCGTCCCAGCCGTCCGCGCCCTCCCGTACGGACCGGGCGCGGGCCCGCAGCGGGTAGCCGCTGCCGGCGCGCAGCCGGATCCGGGCCGAGCGGGTGGCGGTCTCGCCGGCCCAGCTCTCCACGGTCTCGCGGACGGTGACGACGTCGGGGACGGGCGCGGTGAAGGCGCCGGCCCGGGAGCGGACCTTGCCGGTGATGCGGGAGAGACGGAAGACGCGCTCGGCGCCGCGGTCGCGGTCCCAGCCGGCCAGGTACCAGTGGCCGCGCCAGCACTCCAGGGTCCAGGGCTCGACCTGGCGGGTCTCGGGGCGTGCCGCCGTCGCCTTGCGGTAGTCGAAGACGACGGGGCGCCGGTCGCGGCAGGCCAGCATCAGGGGCTCGAAGGCGGTCTCGTGGACCGGGATGCGCGGTTCGAGGGCGCTGTGCTGGGCGTCGTACGAGTCCTCGGCCTCGGGCATGCCGGCCGCGCGGAGCTTCTGCAGGGCGCCGCTGGCGGCGCCGGCGAGGCGGGCCTGCTGCCAGACCTTGGCGGCGAGGCCGAGCGCGGCGGCCTCTTCGGCGTCGAGGGTGATCGGGGGGAGGCGGTTGGAGTCGCGGCGGGCCAGATAGCCGGTCTCGCCCTCCAGGTTCTCGACGGTCTCGATGACCAGGCCGAGTTCACGCAGATCGTCCTTGTCGCGCTCGAACATCCGGTTGAAGGAGTCGTCGCTCCCGGCTTCCATGTAGGCCTCGATGGACCCCCGCAGCTCACGCTTGCTCAGCGGCCGGCGGGTTCCGAGGAGACAGAGGGCCAGATTCATCAGCCGCTCGGCCTTGGCAATCGCCATCGACGCCCTGCACCTCTTCTGCCGGATTGACTTCGGGGAGATCCGACCGTACCGCCCCGGGGTGTCGTGGCAAAAGCCGAGGGCCCGTGCCTGGACAGGCACGGGCCCTCGTTCGAGCGGATCCGGTCAGCGCTTGGTGACGCCGACCAGGTCGCAGACGAAGATCAGGGTCTCGCCCGGGGCGATCGCGCTGCCCGCACCCCGGTCGCCGTAGGCGAGGTTCGCGGGGATGACCAGCTGGCGGCGGCCGCCGACCTTCATGCCCTGCACGCCCTTGTCCCAGCCCTGGATGACCTGGCCGACACCCAGCTGGAAGTCCAGCGGGTTGCCGCGGTTCCAGGAGGCGTCGAACTCCTCGCCGGTGGAGAAGGCCACACCCACGTAGTGGACCTTGACGAAGTCGCCGGCGCCGGCCACCTCGCCGTCGCCCTCCCAGATGTCCTTGATCTCCAGGTCGGCCGGCGGCTCGCCGCCCGGGAAGTCGACCTCGGGCTTCTCGATGCTCACTGCAGTGTGCTCCTCAAACTGATGAACCGCGCAACGGTGAACTGCGCGACCGGGACAGTCTTACATCTTGGCCAGGATGTCGACGGCGAACACCAGCGTGGAGTTCTTCGGAATGCCCTGCTGCTCCTTGTCGCCGAACGCCTCGGACGGCGGGGCGACGATCAGGATGCGGCTGCCGACCTTCTTGCCGGTGATGCCGTCCTTGAGGCCCTTCAACGTCAGCTGGGCGAGCGGGAAGTTCGCGGTCTTGCCCGTCTGGTACGTCGAGTCGAAGACCTTGCCGTCCTTCCACAACGCCGCGACGTAGTTCACGACGACCGTGTCGGTGCCCTTCACGGCCTCGCCCTTGGACTCCAGGATGTAGTTGGAGACGAGCTTGGTCGGCGGGTCGACCTTCGGCACGGTCAGCGAGGGGGCCTTGCCGTCGGTGTTCGTACCGACCTTGGGCAGGTCCTTGTTCTCCTGGGCGACCTCGGTGCCCTCGGCGGACTTCGGGATCGTGGTGGACTTCAGGATGTCCACGACGAAGACGAGGGTGGCGTTGGGCTTGATGTCGCCCTGGCCCTGCTCGCCGTACCCGAGCTCCGGCGGGATGCCGACCTCGATACGGCTGCCGACCTTCTGGCCCTCCAGGCCCTGCTCCCAGCCCTTGATGACCTGGCCGGCGCCGAGCGTCAGGTCGAACGGCTGGCCGCGGTCGAAGCTGTTGTCGAAGGGGGTCGTCGAGTCCCAGGCCTGACCCAGGTAGTTCACCTGGAGGGCGTCGCCCTTCTTCGTGACCGCGCCGTCGCCCTCGCTGATCACGTTGACCTTGAGTTCCTTGGGCGGGTCGCCCTCACCCTTCGCGAGGGTGGGCTTCTCTCCGAACTTCTCACCCGCGGTGATGGCGGGCAGCCCGTTCTTCATCGAGGCGGAATCAGAGCCTCCGTCGTCGCTGCCGCAGGCCGCTGTCGAGAGCAGCAGCAGCGGGACGACCAGTAGGCCGGCAAGTCGGCGCACGTGTTCCTCAGATCTCAGACGGCACATTAGTTGCCCGACACTCTAGGGGGTGTCTTGTGGATCAGGCCGGATCAGGGAGCGGCGTCTGGTGCGTGCGATCGCAAGGCGGAGGATGGAGCCGACGCGGAGCGTCGGCGACTGACGACAACGCGGCGTGGGGGCACCTCCCGTGCCCGAAGGGCTACGGGGGAGTGCGTGCCAGACGCCGCGAGCCCGGCGTGATCCACAAGACACCCCCTGGGGGACCTTCCGGGCAGGCCAAGGGCCCCGCACGGCAAACGTACGGGGCCCTGGTACTTCGTACCGTCGTGTCCTACATTCCGGCGATCAGCTTTTCCACCCGGTCGTCGACGGACCGGAAGGGGTCCTTGCACAACACGGTGCGCTGCGCCTGGTCGTTGAGCTTGAGGTGGACCCAGTCGACGGTGAAGTCCCGTCGCTGCTCCTGCGCGCGGCGGATGAAGTCGCCGCGCAACCGCGCCCTGGTGGTCTGCGGGGGCACGGACTTGCCCTCGAAGATCTTCAGGTCGTTGCAGATCCGGGCCGCCTGCCCCTTGCGCTCCAGGAGGTAGTAGAGACCGCGGCGGCGGTGGATGTCGTGGTACGCGAGGTCTATCTGCGCGACCCGGGGGTGCGACATGGTCATGTTGTTCTTCGCCCGGTACCGCTCGATGAGCTTGTACTTCATGACCCAGTCGATCTCGGTGCCGATCCGGTCGAGGTCCTCCGCCTCGATGGCGTCCAGGGTGCGGCCCCAGAGCTCCAGGACCTGGGCGACCGTGCCCGTACGGATGCCCCTGCGGTCGACGAAGTCGGCCGCCTTCTCGTAGTACTCGCGCTGGACCTCCAGGGCGGAGGCCTCGCGGCCGCTGGCGAGGCGGACCTTGCGCTGGCCGGTGATGTCGTGGCTGACCTCGCGGATGGCCCGGATCGGGTTCTCAAGCGTCAGGTCGCGCATGACGGTGCCCGCCTCGATCATGCGGAGCACGAGGTCGGTGGCTCCGACCTTGAGCAGCATGGTCGTCTCGGACATGTTCGAGTCGCCGACGATGACGTGCAGCCTGCGGTACCGCTCGGCGTCCGCGTGCGGCTCGTCGCGGGTGTTGATGATGGGCCGGGAGCGGGTCGTCGCGGAGCTGACGCCCTCCCAGATGTGCTCGGCCCGCTGGGAGACGCAGTAGACCGCGCCCCGCGGGGTCTGCAGCACCTTTCCGGCGCCGCAGATGAGCTGTCGGGTGACGAGGAAGGGAATGAGGATGTCCGCGAGCCGGGAGAACTCTCCATGGCGGGCGACGAGATAGTTCTCGTGGCATCCGTAGGAGTTTCCCGCCGAGTCGGTGTTGTTCTTGAAGAGATAGACGTCGCCGGCGATTCCCTCCTCGTGCAGGCGGCGTTCGGCGTCGACGAGCAGGCCTTCGAGAATGCGCTCGCCGGCCTTGTCGTGGGTGACCAGTTCGGTCACGTTGTCGCATTCGGGCGTTGCGTATTCCGGATGCGATCCCACGTCCAGGTACAGGCGGGCGCCGTTCCGCAGGAAGACATTGCTGCTGCGGCCCCATGACACGACACGGCGGAAGAGGTAGCGCGCCACTTCGTCAGGAGACAGTCGGCGCTGTCCCCTGAACGTGCACGTGACGCCGTACTCGTTCTCCAGCCCGAAAATGCGGCGGTCCATGTCTGAACATTACGCCTGATGGCCTGAGCTGAAACCGGGTTCGACGGCCCCGTTTCGATCATTTTCCGATGAGTGCGTGTTCTTTTCGGCCTGGCCGGCCCCGCCCACGGTGGCGCTGACGGCGTGTCGCACGCCGGAGCGGGGCGCCCCGAGCACCCGGCCGGTGGCCAGCAGGACCAGGAAGGCCACTGTGCCGCCCGCTGCGGCGACGGCGAAGCCCGCGGTGGTTCCGGCGAGTTCGACGGCCGGTCCCGCGGCGGCGGAGCCGAGCGCGGCGCCTACGCCGAAGGTGGTGACGAGCCAGGAGAAGGCCTCGGTGACGGTGCCGCTGGGCGCGTGCCGGTCGACGACGATGAAGCCGCAGGCGAGGGCGGGGGCCAGGAAGACGCCGGCGAGCGCGGCGAGCGCGGCCATCGGTACGACGCCGGGGGTGAGCATCAGCGGCAGGTAGCCGAGGGCGAGCAGGCCGACGATGACCGTCAGTCGCCGCTCGGGAGCGCCGGCCCAGCGGCGGGCGCCGTAGAGGACGCCGCCGATCAGTGCGCCGAGGCCGAGGGCGGCCATGATCCAGCCGTACGCCGCTTCGTTGCCCCGCTCGTCGGCGTAGGCGAGGCCCGCGACGGTGATGGAGCCGAGGGCGAGCCCGACGAAGAAGAAGGAGCCGAGCAGGGCCAGGAGGCCGGGCGAGCGCAGGGCGCCGAGCCAGTGCGCCTCGCGGGGCTCCGAGCGCCAGGCGCGCGAGGGCTCGGAGAGGACCACGGAGAGAGCCCCGAGGACGCCGAGGACGTTGATGACGAGCAGGGCCGCGGCGGGCGACCAGAGGGCGACCAGGAGGGTCACCAGGAGCGGCCCGACGGTGAACATGACCTCCTGGGCCACGGCGTCCATGGCGTAGGCCCGGTGGACCCGGTCCTCCCGGCCGAGGACGCTCGGCCACAGGGCGCGCAGTCCGCCTTCGAGTGGCGGGGTGAAGAGTCCGGCGACCACGACCGCCGCGTAGGCGAGCACGAGGGGGCTGATTCCGGCCACGGCGAGGACGATCATGCCCAGGGCGGAGACGAGCGCCGCGGGGAGCTGGACGCGCGGCTGGCCCTTGAGGTCGACCGCGCGGCCGAGGAGCGGCTGGCCGACGGCGGTGGCTATGCCGTACGCGGCGGTGAGCCCGCCGGCCAGGCTGAAGCTGCCGCCCTCGGAGCGGACGAAGAGCACGAGGGCGATGGGCCCGGTGCCGTTCGGGAGCCGGCCGACGAGGGTGCCGGTGAGCAGTCGCAGGGCGTGCGGCGCCCTGAGGATGTCGAGATAGCCGCCGCTCGCCTTGGCCTCGGTGGCCATGTCCGTCTCCTCTCCCCCGGCGTCCACCCCCGAGGTTTTACGTATAACGTCGCTGGGTCATACGTACCATGGCGGGATCCCGCGGGTCCACCCCGCGGGCGGCGACGACCCCTCGCGGAGGCACGAGTGCAGACCCCAGAGTCCCCCGGCTCGGCGCGGCCCACCAGCCGGGACGTCGCCAGGGCCGCCGGGGTGTCGCAGGCCACCGTGTCGCTCGTCCTCGGCGACAAGTGGCGCGGCCGCGTGTCGGAGCGCACCGCGGACGCCGTGCGCGAGGCCTCCCGCGAGCTCGGGTACCGGCCGAATCTCGCCGCCCGCAACCTCCGCCTCGGGCGCACGAGGACCGCGCTGCTCGTCGTCCCGGCGCTCACCAACGAGTTCTTCGCCCGCGTCTACACCGGCGCGGCCACGGTCGCCGCCCGCCACGGTTTCGGCGTCGTCCTCTACCCCTCCCCCGACGGCGTCGGCCCCGCCAAGGACCCCTTCGCCTCCGCGCGCGCGGCGCTCGACGGCATCATCGCCTCCTCGATGGCCGCCGACGCCCTGAAGGCCTTCCACGGCACGGAGCTGCCGCTGGTCATGCTCGACAGCGACCCCTCCGCGACCGGGGCGGCCGCCCACGTCAACCTCGACATCGTCGACGGGATGCGCCAGGTCACCGCGCATCTGCTGGGCCTGGGCCACCGCCGCTTCGTCCACCTCGCCTCGGCCGTGCCGTCCTGGACCTTCGACGTCCGCGCGGCCGCCCTCGCCGAAGCACTGCGCGACACCGACGTCCGCACGGTCCACGCGCCCCTGGACGTCGACGGCGCCCGGGCGGCCGCCGAGCGGGCCCTCACCGGCCCCGGCCCCCGCCCGACGGCCCTGGTCTGCGACGACGACATCCTCGCCGCCGGAGCCTGCAAGGCCGCGCGCCGCCTCGGGCTGCGCGTCCCCGACGACGTCTCGGTCACCGGCTTCGACGATCTGGCGCTCGCCACCGCCGTGGAACCGGAGCTCACCACCGTACGGCTGCCCGCCGAGCGCATCGGGGAGCGCGGCATGGCCGCTCTCCTGGCCGTCCTGGCAGGCGAGCGCCCCGAGCCCGGCGACCTCCCGGTCACGCTCATGTCCCGCGACTCCTCCGGCCCGGCGCCGGCCTGAGCGGGCGCGCCGAAGGCCCCGGTCCACACCCGCGGACCGGGGCCTTCGGCATGCTCGACCGAAGGGGCTACTCCTCCGAGTCCTCCGCGATCTCGTCCGACGGCTCGTCCGTCTTGGCGATCGCCGCGTTGTCCGCGTCGAGGAGGCGGGCCAGCTGACGTCCGACGATCCGCTTGAACTTGCGCTGCTGCGGACGCGTACGGTCGAGGACCGCCACCTCCAGGCGCTCCGCGGGGATCTCCCGCTCGCTGCCGTTGGTGTCCCGCGAGAGGGCCTGCACGGCGAGCTTCAGCGCCTCGGCGAGCGACATCCCGTCGCGGTGCCGCTGGTCGAGGAAGCTGCCGATCTGCTCCGCGTTGCCGCCGACCGCGACCGAGCCGTGCTCGTCCACGATCGACCCGTCGTGCGGCAGCCGGTAGATCTGGTCGCCCTCGGGCTCCGCGCCCACCTCGGCGACGACCAGCTCCACCTCGTACGGCTTCTCACCGGCGCTGGAGAAGATCGTGCCGAGCGTCTGCGCGTACACGTTCGCCAGGCCCCGGGCGGTCACGTCGTCCCGGTCGTAGGTGTAGCCCCGCAGGTCGGCGTAGCGCACGCCGCCGATACGGAGGTTCTCGTACTCGTTGTACTTGCCCGCCGCGGCGAAGCCGATCCGGTCGTAGATCTCGCTGAACTTGTGCAGCGCGCGGGACGGGTTCTCGCCGACGAACACGATGCCGTCGGTGTACTGCAGGACGACCAGACTGCGGCCGCGGGCGATGCCCTTGCGGGCGTACTCCGCCCGGTCGGCCATGGCCTGCTGGGGTGAGACGTAGAACGGAGTCGACACCGGCTACCCGTCCCTTTCTTCTGGATTGGGGGTCCCCCCGGACGTCCGGGGAGGACGACGAGTGGTCAGAGCAGGGCCGCGCGCGGGCCGTCGGGCTGCTCCAGGCGCCGGTCGGTGACCGAACGGGCGAGCGCCGAGGACTCGTCCTCGGTGAGCCGGCGGAAGCCCTCGTCGGTGATGACGGTGACGATGGGATAGATACGGCGGTACAGGTCCGGGCCGCCGGTCGCCGAGTCGTCGTCGGCGGCGTCGTACAGCGCCTGCACGACCAGCGTGGTGGCCTGCTCCTCCGTCAGGTCGGGGCGGTACAGCTTCTTCATGGAGCCGCGGGCGAAGACCGAACCGGAGCCCGTGGCGGCGAAGCCGTGCTCCTCGGAGCGGCCGCCGGTCACGTCGTAGGAGAAGATCCGGCCCTTCTCCTTGCCCTCGTCCCATCCGGCGAAGAGCGGCACGACGGCCAGACCCTGCATGGCCATGCCGAGGTTGCCGCGGATCATGGTGGACAGGCGGTTGGCCTTGCCCTCCAGGGAGAGGGTCGCGCCCTCCACCTTCTCGAAGTGCTCCAGCTCCAGCTGGAACAGCTTGACCATCTCGACGGCGAGCCCGGCGGTGCCGGCGATGCCCACCGCCGAGTACTCGTCGGCCGGGAACACCTTCTCGATGTCCCGCTGCGCGATCATGTTGCCCATGGTCGCCCGGCGGTCACCGGCGAGCACGACACCACCGGGGAACGTCACGGCAACGATCGTGGTGCCGTGCGGCGCCTCGACGACCCCCTCGGGGAGCTTCCGGTTGCCCGGGAGCATCTCCGGCGAGTGGTCGGAGAGGAAGTCCAGGAACGAGGACGAGCCCGGCGTCAGGAAGGCAGCTGGTAGACGCCCGGTGCTACGAGTGTTGGCTTCCACGCGTGTCCCTCCAAGGATGAGATGGCCCGACGCCGGCCGCCGGGATCGTCTCCCGGCATGCCGTCGCCCTCGGCCGCGTTGCAGTTGAAGCACGGTATGTCACGGACCCTACCCGGCTCGTGACGGTGATCCACATCGTCTTCGAGGGCAGGGGCCGGCCGTGCCGGCGTCCGGTGCGGTGCCAGTGACCGGACGGTGCGGGCACTCCGGCCCGCACCGTCCGATGACCTCTGCAGTCACCCGCCCCCACCTTCGATTCGAAGGTCAGATGGCGTTACTCGCCGCCCTTTTGCACGAAGGAGCGCACGAAGTCCTCGGCGTTCTCCTCGAGCACGTCGTCGATCTCGTCCAGGACGGAGTCCACGTCGTCGCTCAGCTTCTCCTGACGTTCCTGGAGGTCGGAGCTCGCCTCCGCGGTCGTCTCCTCGACCTCCTCCGTGGAACGCGTCGCCTTCTGCTGTCCGCCGCCGGTGTCCTTGGTCGCCATATCCCTCACCCCGCTCGAATCGGCCCGCTCGGTTGGGTCTCTCAAGATCAGACCCTACAAGCCAGGTCTGACATCGGCCCCGCAGTTTCGTACAACGTCCGGGCACTAGTCCCATGATTCCCAGTGCCCGGCCATTTCAGCCGCCCGACAGGACGCGGACCAGTTCCTCCGCCGTCCGGCACCGGTCGAGCAGCTCCTTCACGTGGTTCCTGGTGCCCCGCAGGGGTTCCAGGGTCGGCACCCGCTGGAGGGAGTCCCGGCCCGGGAGGTCGAAGATCACCGAGTCCCAGGACGCGGCCGCCACGTCGTCCGCGTACTGCTCCAGGCAGCGGCCCCGGAAGTAGGCCCTGGTGTCCTCCGGAGGCTTCGTCTCGGCCCTTTCGACCTCGGACTCGTCCAGGAGCCGCTTCATGCGCCCCCGGGCCGCCAGACGGTTGTACAGGCCCTTCTCGGGACGCACGTCGGCGTACTGCAGGTCCACGAGGTGCAGCCGGGCCGAGTCCCACTCCAGGCCGTCGCGCCGCCGGTAGCCCTCCATGACCTCACGCTTGGCGATCCAGTCCAGTTCGCCGGCGAGGCTCATAGGATCGTTCTCGAGCCGGTTGAGGGTGTCCTCCCAGCGGACCAGGACGTCCTTGGTCTGCTCGTCGGCGTCCGCGCCGTACCGCTCCTCCACGTACTTCCTGGCCAGCTCGAAGTACTCCATCTGGAGCTGGACCGCGGTGAGTGTACGGCCGCTGCGCAGCGTGACGAGGTGCTGGAGGCCGGGGTCGTGGGAGACCTGGTGAAGGGTGCGGACGGGCTGGTCGACGGCGAGGTCCACGTTGATGAACGAGTCCTCGATCATGGACAGGACCAGGGCCGTCGTACCCAGCTTGAGGTAGGTGGAGATCTCCGAGAGGTTCGCGTCGCCGATGATCACATGGAGCCTGCGGTACTTCTCGGCGTCCGCGTGCGGCTCGTCGCGGGTGTTGATGATGGGCCGCTTCAGGGTCGTCTCCAGGCCGACCTCGACCTCGAAGTAGTCCGCGCGCTGGCTGATCTGGAAGCCGTGATCACGGCCGTCCTGGCCGATCCCGACCCGGCCCGCGCCGGTGACGACCTGGCGGGAGACGAAGAACGGGGTGAGGTGGCGGACGATGTCCGAGAAGGGCGTCTCCCGCTTCATCAGGTAGTTCTCGTGGGTGCCGTAGGAGGCGCCCTTGTTGTCCGTGTTGTTCTTGTACAGGTGGATGGGCTGGGCACCGGGGAGCTGTGCGGCCCGCTCGGCGGCCTCCGCCATGATCCGTTCGCCGGCCTTGTCCCAGAGGACGGCGTCACGGGGGTTGGTGACCTCGGGGGCGCTGTACTCGGGGTGGGCGTGGTCGACGTAGAGCCGGGCCCCGTTGGTGAGGATCACATTGGCCAGGCCGATGTCCTCGTCGGTGAGCTGCGTGGAGTCGGCGGCCTCGCGGGCGAGGTCGAAGCCGCGGGCGTCCCGCAGCGGATTCTCCTCCTCGAAATCCCAGCGGGCGCGACGCGCCCGGTGCATCGCCGCCGCGTAGGCGTTGACGATCTGGGACGAGGTGAGCATGGCATTGGCGTTCGGGTGGCCCGGAACGGAGATCCCGTACTCCGTCTCGATGCCCATTACTCGCCGTACGGTCATGCGGCCCTCCTTGCCCGGCGGCGCTCCCCTTCGGGTGCGGCGCTACAAGTACCGACGAGCCTAGAGCGACTCCGCGCCGGTGGGGAGATCGATTACGTCATTCCTGCGGGGAAAAGCGTCCGGCTGCGGAGGTCCGAGGGTCCGGACCTCCGCAGCCGGTGTGCGATCTACAGGTACTGACCGGTGTTGGCCACCGTGTCGATGGAGCGTCCGGTGTCCGCGCCCTGCTTTCCGGTGACAAGGGTGCGGATGAACACGATCCGCTCGCCCTTCTTTCCGGAGATCCGGGCCCAGTCGTCGGGGTTGGTGGTGTTGGGCAGGTCCTCGTTCTCCTTGAACTCGTCCACGCAGGCCTGGAGGAGGTGGGAGACGCGGATGCCCTTCTGGTTGTGGTCGAGGAAGGCCTTGATGGCCATCTTCTTGGCCCGGTCCACGATGTTCTGGATCATCGCTCCGGAATTGAAGTCCTTGAAGTACAGGACTTCCTTGTCGCCATTGGCGTACGTGACCTCGAGGAAGCGGTTCTCCTCGGATTCCGCGTACATCTGCTCGACCACGGACTGGATCATTCCGTGGGCCGCGGCCTCCTTGGACCCGTGGTGCTCGGAGAGGTCGTCGGAGTGCAGAGGCAGCGAGGCCGTGAGGTACTTGGCGAAGATGTCCTTCGCGGCCTCCGCGTCCGGGCGCTCGATCTTGATCTTGACGTCGAGCCGGCCGGGCCGCAGGATCGCGGGGTCGATCATGTCCTCGCGGTTGGAGGCGCCGATGACGATGACGTTCTCCAGGCCTTCCACGCCGTCGATCTCGGCGAGCAGCTGCGGGACGATCGTGTTCTCGACGTCCGAGCTGACTCCGGATCCGCGGGTGCGGAAGAGGGATTCCATCTCGTCGAAGAAGACGATGACGGGGGTACCCTCGCTCGCCTTCTCCCGGGCACGCTGGAAGACGAGGCGGATGTGCCGCTCGGTCTCACCGACGTACTTGTTGAGGAGCTCGGGGCCCTTGATGTTGAGGAAGTAGGACTTCCCCGCGGGCTGCCCGGTCACCTCGGCGACCTTCTTGGCAAGGGAGTTGGCGACGGCCTTCGCGATCAGCGTCTTGCCGCAGCCGGGCGGTCCGTAGAGCAGGATGCCCTTCGGAGGCCGCAGCTCGTGCTCCTTGAAGAGGTCCGGGTAGAGGTACGGAAGCTCGACGGCGTCCCGGATCATCTCGATCTGGCCGCCGAGGCCGCCGATCTTGTTGTAGTCGACGTCGGGGACCTCTTCGAGGACCAGTTCCTCGACCTCGCTCTTCGGCACCACCTCGTAGACGTAGCCGGATCGGGGTTCGAGCAGCAGGGCGTCGCCGGGACGGATGGTGATGTCCAGCAGCGGCTCGGCGAGCCTGACCACCCGTTCCTCGTCGGTGTGCCCGACCACCAGGGCACGCTCGCCGTCCTCGAGGATCTCCTTGAGGGTGACGATGTCCCCGGCACGCTCGAACTCCATGGCGTCGACCACGTTGAGCGCTTCGTTGAGCATGACTTCCTGGCCGCGCCGGAGCTCGTCGAGCTCGACGCTGGGGCTGACGTTCACCCGGAGCTTGCGGCCCCCGGTGAAGATGTCGCACGTGCCGTCCTCGTTGGCCTGCAGGAAGACTCCGAAGCCGGCAGGCGGCTGTGCGAGCCGGTCGACCTCCTCCTTGAGGGCCACGATCTGGTCGCGGGCCTCACGGAGTGTGTTGGCGAGCCGCTCGTTCTGCGCGGACACGCCGGCCAGGTTTGTCTGCAGCTCGACGATCCGCTCTTCGAGAATCCTCGTATGACGCGGAGAGTCGGCGAGCTTGCGGCGCAGGACGGCGATTTCCTGCTCGAGATAGGCAACCTGGCCGGCGGGGTCTTCAGACCCCCGCCCCGGCCGGATGCCGCGGTTGATGTCGTCGTCGTGGGCTGCCACGGTCCTCACCTCCTCCAAGGGGAGCTGGACGCTTCCTGACCCTACCTGCGTGGGTGGTGATTGAAACCCCTAGATCACAAAGACTGTCGAGGCGTGTCCGATCTTCACCCTTGCGCTTCCCCTCACGCCAGGTGAATACCCACCCATCAACATCGGAAAGCCGCCGGTTGTATCGTCGTCAGTGGTCAACACCCGTCAGGCGTGACCGGACTTACAAGAACGACCTCTTTTTCGACGCTCAGGAACGGCAGGAGACATGACCGTGCAGCACGAGGCCCCGAAGCAGGGCGCCGGCGAGGCGCTGGAGGTCTGGATCGACCAGGATCTCTGCACCGGGGACGGGATCTGCGCGCAGTACGCTCCGGAGGTCTTCGAGCTGGACATCGACGGCCTCGCCTATGTGAAGAGCGCGGACGACGAGCTGCTCCAGGACACCGGGGCGACGACGCCGGTGCCGCTGCCGCTGCTCCAGGACGTCGTGGACTCCGCGAAGGAGTGCCCGGGCGACTGCATCCACGTGCGCCGGGTTTCGGACAGGGTCGAGGTCTACGGCCCTGACGCGGAGTGACGGATCACACGCTCCGCGCGTCGGCCTGGGCGGCCCGCACGAAGGTCCCGCCCTTCCAGCTCCAGCTGACGCGCTCCCGTTCGTCGGGGCAGCAACTGGGTACGTCCGGGGACGAGTAGCCGAGAAGGGTGGCGGTGACCGCGCCGTCGCGTACGGCGAGGTCGGCGACGTTCTTCTGCCGGGCCGGTTCGACGAGGGTCGCGACCACGCGAGCCCCCGGGCCGTCCTTGGCGTGGGTCAGGACGTAGAGGGCGTGGGGCGGCGTTCCGGAACCGGCTTCGCAGTGTACGACTGCGACGGTCTCGGGTTTCCCGTCGCCGTCGAGGTCCCCGGTGACGCGCTGCGCGATCTTGACGGGGGCGCCCCCGCACTCCAGGGGGTAGTCGGCCGTCGTGGCGTCGGGCGCGGGCCGCGGGGCGGCCGGCGCGCTGCCCGAGGCGGCGGCGGTGGTCGCGGTGGCGGGGCCGGGCTGCAGCAGTCCGGCGAAGGCCACTACGGCGGCCATCGCGGTCGCGGTGGCCAGCCAGTGCACCGGCCGGGCGTGGGTGTGCGCGAGGTCCGGGACGGCGGGGGGCTGCACGCGGGATGTCTCCTGTGAGGGTGGCGCGGAAGGAGTTGCGGGCATCGTGCCATACGTCACAGGCGGGTGGAACAGGCGGGGTGCGGGCTGTCCGCAAAGATGCCGAACGTGAAGGTGCCGCCGTCGAGTTCCCCGGCCAGGGGCCGGAACTCGACGGCGGCACGCCTTCGTTGTCGGGGTGTCAGCCCTTGTTGGGGCCTTCGTAGTCCTCGCCGTAGGCGCCCTTCGCGGGGCGACGGCGGCGCATGGGGGGCTCGACGCCGTCGGCGAGACGCCGGGCGGTGACGAGGAAGCCGGTGTGCCCGATCATGCGGTGGTCGGGGCGGACGGCGAGGCCCTCCACGTGCCAGTTGCGGATCATGGACTCCCAGGGCTGCGGTTCGGCGTAGCAGCCGAACTCGCGGATGGACTCCACGGTGCGCGCGAGCTGGGTGGTGGTCGCCACGTAGCAGCAGAGGATGCCGCCGGGGACGAGGGCCTTGGAGACGGCCTCCAGGCACTCCCAGGGGGCGAGCATGTCCAGGATGACGCGGTCGACGTCGGTGTCGGACAGGTTGTCCTGGAGGTCACCGACGGTCAGCTGCCAGGCGGGGTGCGGGCCGCCGAAGTACCGCTCGACGTTGCCCTTGGCGATCTCGGCGAAGTCCTCGCGGCGCTCGTAGGAGTGCAGCATGCCGCTGTCTCCGATGGCGCGCAGGAGGAAGCTGCTGAGAGAGCCCGATCCCACGCCGGCTTCCACGACGCGCGCGCCGGGGAAGATGTCGGCGAAGGCGAGGATCTGCCCCGCGTCCTTGGGGTAGACCACGGCGGCGCCGCGGGGCATGGACAGGACGTAGTCGGGGAGCAGGGGGCGCAGCGCGAGGTAGGCGACGTTTCCGGTGGTGCGGACAACGCTGCCCTCGGGGGCGCCGATCAGTTCGTCGTGCGGGAAGGAACCCTTGTGGGTGTGGAAGTTCTTTCCCTCTTCGAGCGTGAACGTGTAGTGACGGCCCTTGGGGTCGGTCAGCTGAACCTGGTCCCCGACCTTGAAGGGCCCGCGTCGGCGGGCGGCACCGGTCGGTTCGGACATGTGACCAGAGTACCGGGGTTATGCGGAGGGTCGTGCCATGGCCTTGACGAAGGCACGTTCCACGTCGGCGGCCGAGAGGACTCCGTAGATCTCCTCGGAGTCCTCGACGACGAGGTATTCGGAGGCCGGGCTGGCGCGGAGGTGGTCCAGGAGGGGCTGGCCGGTGAGTTCGGCGGGGACCTTCATGCCGTCGGTGAGGTCCTGGGCGAGCGTGCTGACGGCGACCCAGGGGCGGCGGTGCTGGGGGACGCCGGCGATGGCGGTCTCGCGGACGAGGCCGGTGGGGTTGCCCTGGCCGTCGACGACGACGAGGGCGCGGGCGCCGGCGTCGTTGGCGCGGCGGAGCGCCTCGGAGAGCGGGGTGGCGGGCTCGACGGGGATGGCACGCCGGGTGAGGGTGCGGGCGCGGAGTTCGGGGAGGTGTTCGCGCAGCCGGGCCATGCGCAGGCTGTTGCCGGCGCCGGTCCAGATGATGGCGGCGAGGATCGCGGCGAGCAGGGCGTCGGTGACGGTGTCCATGCCGCTGATCTCGTCGGTGGAGTTGCCGAGGAGGCCGGTGCGGGTGAGGAGGGGGAGACCGATGAGGACGGCGACGGCGAGGGCCCGGCCGACCCAGGCGGCGGCGATGGTGCCGCTCATGGGCTTTCCGGTGATCTTCCAGATGACGGCGCGCAGCATGCGGCCGCCGTCGAGCGGGAGGCCGGGCAGCAGGTTGAAGACCGCCACGATCAGGTTGGAGATCATCAGGCCGGCGAGGAGGACACCGGGGACCGTGCCGGGCTCGACGGCGTACAGGGACAGGTAGAAGGCGCCCGCGAGGACGAGCGAGAGCAGGGGGCCGACGAAGGCGAGGACGAACTCGCGGCCGGGGGTCTCGGTCTCCTTCTCGATCTCGGAGACGCCGCCGAAGAACTGGAGCTGGATGCGGCGCACCGGGAGCTTGAAGCGGAGCGCGGCGATCGTGTGGGCCAGTTCGTGGACGAGTACGGAGGCGTAGAAGGCGATCGCGAAGAAGAGGGAGACCAGGTAGCGGGCGGCGCCGAGGTCGGGCAGGACGCGCTCGATCTGGTCGCCGAAGACCCAGGTGATGAGGGCGGCGACGAGGAACCAGCTGGGGGCGACGTAGACGGGCACGCCGAAGGGGCGGCCCATGAGGATCCCTCCGCCGGGTTCCTCGCTCCGTCGGGTGCGGGCGCCGGCGGTGGCCGGCGGTTCCGCGTCGCCGGACCGCGGCCGCTTCTTCTCGCCGCGCTCGTCGTCCTGGTTCACGGGTTCCTCTCGTAGCCTTCCGCCCGACTCCTGTCGTGCGTCACTCTTCGATCATGCAGCGTGACGGGGTCTGTCGTCGATGGTATGCGGCTCGCTGTCGGTGGCGGGTCGTAGGGTCTGAGTCATGAGTACGAGCGAGCAGCCGCCCGTGGGGGCCCGGACGCCCACGTCGTTGTCGCCTTCGCGGGCGAGCGACTTCATGCAGTGTCCCCTGCTGTACCGGTTCCGGGTGATCGACAGGCTGCCGGAGAAGCCGAGCGAGGCGGCGACGCGGGGCACGCTGGTGCACGCGGTCCTCGAGCGGCTCTTCGACCATCCCGCCGCCGAGCGGACGGCGCCGCGGGCGAAGGCGCTGATTCCGGGGCAGTGGGACCGGCTCCTGGAGTCGAAGCCGGAGCTGGGCGAGCTGTTCGCGGAGGACGCGGAGGGGGAGCGTCTCGCGGGCTGGCTGGTCCAGGCCGAGCAGCTGGTGGAGCGGTGGTTCACGCTGGAGGATCCGACGCGTCTGGAGCCGGCGGAGCGCGAGCTGTTCGTGGAGACGGAGCTGGAGTCGGGGCTGCGGCTGCGCGGGGTGATCGACCGGATCGACGTGGCGCCGACGGGCGAGGTGCGGATCGTCGACTACAAGACGGGCAAGGCCCCGCGCCCGGAGTACAGCGAGGGCGCGCTCTTCCAGATGAAGTTCTACGCGCTGGTGATCTGGCGGCTGAAGCAGGTGGTCCCGCGGCGCCTGCAGCTGGTGTATCTGGGCAGCGGTGACGTCCTGACGTACGACCCGGTGGAGGCGGACCTGCTGCGGGTGGAGCGGAAGCTTCTGGCGCTGTGGGAGGCGATCCGGCTGGCGACGGAGACGGGCGAGTGGCGGCCGCGTCCGACGAAGCTGTGCGGCTGGTGCGACCACCGGGCGGTGTGCCCGGAGTTCGGTGGTACTCCCCCGGTCTATCCGCTGGAGATCCGGCCGGAGATCGTTTCCGCGCGCCCGCCGGAGTCGGGCGATTCGGGGCAGGGCAGAATGGGCCCGGTCCAGCCCGCGCCGTGAAGGAGTTCTCGTGGCTATCCGCGTCCTACTGGTCGACGACCAGCCGCTGCTGCGCACCGGTTTCCGGATGATTCTGGAGGCGGAGCAGGACATCGCGGTCGTCGGTGAGGCCGGGGACGGTCTGCAGGCCCTGGAGCAGGTGCGGGCGTTGCAGCCCGACGTGGTGCTGATGGACATCCGGATGCCGCGGATGGACGGGGTCGAGGCGACGCGCCAGATCACGGGTCCGGGCCGGGACGGTCCGGCGAAGGTGCTGGTCCTGACGACGTTCGACCTGGACGAGTACGTGGTGGAGGCGCTGCGGGCGGGGGCCAGCGGCTTCTTGCTGAAGGACGCGCCGGCCAATGAGCTGGTGCAGGCGATCCGGGTGGTGGCGGCCGGCGAGGCGATGCTGGCGCCGTCGATCACGCGCCGTCTGCTCGACAAGTACTCGGCGCATCTGCCCTCGGGCGACGAGCAGGTGCCGGACACGCTGAACACCCTGACCGACCGTGAGGTCGAGGTCCTGAAGCTGGTGGCGCGCGGTCTGTCGAACGCGGAGATCGCGGCGGACCTGTTCGTCAGCGAGACGACGGTGAAGACGCATGTGGGCCATGTGCTGACGAAGCTGAGTCTGCGCGACCGGGTCCAGGCGGCGGTGTACGCGTACGAGAGCGGTCTGGTGCGCCCGGGGGCGCAGTAGCCCGCGGGGAAGACCGGCCGGGTGCGCCCGGGGCAGTAGCCCGGAGAAGACCGGCCGGGTGCGCCTGGGGGCACTCCGGCGGCCGGCAGAGAGCCGAAAGGGGCCCGGCACGCGTGATGCGTGCCGGGCCCCTTCGCGCGGCGCCACGGGACGGTGCACCGTGGCGCCGGGCGCCCGCGGGTGGTCCGTCAGCTCTTCTTGATCTCCCAGAAGCGGAAGACGGTCGAGGCGTCCAGGGTCCAGTCGAGACCGGTGATGCCCTCCCGGGCGACGGCGTACTGCTTGCCCTGCCAGAGCGGCAGGAGGGGCAGTTCCTCGGCGACCAGGTCCTGGAGCTTGCCGAAGTCGTCGCTGGTGCTCGCGCGGTCGGCGGCGGCGGAGGTCTTCGGGAGCAGCTTGCCGGTGATGGTGGCGTTGGCGTAGTTGTTGGAGAGGACGTTGCCCTCGCCGAAGAACGGGGCGGTGAAGTTGTCGGCGTCGGGGTAGTCGGGCACCCAGCCCTTGACGTACACGCCGTACTTGCCGGCCGCGATGTCCTTCTCGTACTGCTCGTACTCGACGGACTTCACGTCGGCGTCGAACAGGCCGCTGGTGTTGAGCTGTTCGGCTATCGCCTTGAGCTCCTCGTCGGTGGACGGGCCGTAGCGGCTCGGCGTGGACCAGAGGGTGAGCTTCACCTTGTCGGTGATGCCGGCCTTGCGCAGCGCCTTCTTGGCCTCGGCGGCGTCGGGGGCGCCGTAGGTGTCGAAGAAGGCGGTGTTGTGGCCGGCGACGCCCGCCGGGACGATCGAGTAGAGCGGCGTGGCGGTCGACTTGTAGATGTTCTGGACGAGCGCCTCGCGGTCGACGAGGTGGGCGATCGCCTGGCGGACGCCGAGCTCGCCGACGACGGGGTCCTTGACGTTGAAGACGAGGTGCTGGACCTCGGCGCTGGTGCCCTGGATGACCTCGATGCCCTTGTCCTCGGCGGAGGTTTCCAGGCTGGAGATCTCGTCGGCGCTGAGGCCTCGGTAGGCGACGTCGACGTCGTTGTCGGCGAGGGCCTTGGAGAGGGCGGCGCGGTCGCCGTTGTAGAGCTTGAGGGTGACGCCGCCGTTCTGCGGCTTCGCGCTGCCCCGGTAGCCGGCGTTGACGGAGAAGACGGCCTCGGTGTCGCTGATGGACTCCAGCTTGTACGGGCCGGAGCCGATCGCCTTGCCGTCGGTGCGCAGCCCGTTCTCGGAGTACTCGCGGTGGTCGACGATCGAGCCGGCGCCGGAGGCGATCTTGCTCGGGAAGGTGGCGTCGGGGGTCTTCAGGCGGAAGACGACGGTCAGGTCGTCGGGGGTCTCGATGGAGGCGATCGAGGAGAGCAGCGGCGCCGGGCCGGCCGGGTCGGCGATCTTCAGCGCGCGGTCGAAGGAGAACTTGACGTCCTTCGAGGTCAGCGGGTTGCCGTTGGAGAACTTCAGGCCCTCGCGCAGCGTGCAGGTGTAGACCTTGCTGCCCCCTGCGAAGGCGCACTTCTCGGCGGCTTCCGGCTGGGGCTCGGTGGTGCCCTTGGGGAAGCTGAGCAGGGACTGGAAGACGTTGTTGAACAGCAGCCAGGAGCCGGGGTCGTAGCCGGCGGCCGGGTCGGTCGCCAGGACCTCGTCGGACATGCCGACGCGGACGTTGTCACCGGAGCTCGCGGTGCCACCGCCCTGCTCCGTGCCGCAGCCGCTGAGCAGGGCGGCGGACAGGCCCGCGGCGAGGGGGGCCGTCAGCCACTTGTTGTGCTTCACAGAACGTGCCTCTTGATCTCTTGCCAGGCCGGTCGCGCCCGGGTGCGCGGCCGGTGTAGCCGAACAGGTTGAGGAGGGGTCAGGCGCTGCCGCGGCCGAGCTCCCAGAGGAGCAGGTCCGAGGAGGTGTTCAGCGCCCATTCCACGCCGGTCAGGTCGTCGCGCGCGGCGACGTACTGCTTGCCCTGCCAGAGCGGCAGGACCGGCACGTCCTGGGCGACGATCTTCTGGATCTGCCCGAAGACGGGGCTCGCGGCGTTGCGGTCCGCGGAGCGGCGCGAGCGCGGGATCAGCTGGTCGCGCACGGACGCGTTGACGTAAGGGGTGTTCAGGAAGTTGTCCGCGTCGAGGAAGGGGGCGACGTAGTTCTC
This sequence comes from Streptomyces sp. Je 1-79, assembly GCF_025195125.1. GTDB lineage: Bacteria > Actinomycetota > Actinomycetes > Streptomycetales > Streptomycetaceae > Streptomyces. The sequence continues at coordinate 42,203 of NZ_JAMGSL010000014.1, read as the reverse complement.
CGGGTCGGGGAAGTCGGGGAACCAGCCGAGGCCGTAGACGGGGTAGTCGCCGCGCTTCTGCGCGGGGCGGAAGGTGGACCACTCGCTGCCCTGGACGGTCACGTCGAAGAGCCCGGTGGCGTTGAGCTGGTCGCGCATCGCCTCGAACTCCTTCTTCGTGCCGGAGCCGTAGTGGTCGGTGGTGTAGTGCAGGGTCAGCTCGACCGGCTTGGTGATGTCGGCCTTGCGCAGGATGCCGGACGCCCTGCTCTTGCTGGGCTCTCCGTAGGCGTCGAAGAAGGCGGTGGAGTGGCCGGTGACGCTGGAGGGGATCAGCGAGTAGAGCGGCTGGGCGGTCTGGCCGTAGACCGCGTTGACGAGCGCTCCGCGGTCGATGACGGCGGCGATGGCCTGCCGGACGGCCTTGTCCTCGACGGACGGGGCGTCGGTGTCGAAGGCGAGGTAGCGGATCTCCAGGCCGGGGACCTCGACGAGGTCGATGCCGTCCTTGGGCCGCTCGGTGAGCTCCTTGACCTGCTCCAGCGACATGGCGCGCGTCATCATGTCGATCTCGCGGCTCTCCAGGGCCTTGCCCATGGTGTCCGCGTCGGGGAAGGAGCGCAGCTCGACCTTGTCGTTCTTCGGGGCGATGTCGCCCTTGTAGTTCGGGTTCTTCGTGAAGACGGCCTTGAGGATGCGCTCGCCCTCGCGCTCGGTCTTCATGACGTACGGGCCGGAGCCGTCGACGTCGAAGCCCTTGCGGAGCTCCTTGCCGTCGTACTTGTTCTTGCTGAGGATGCCGGCGACGGGGGTGGAGAGCTTGTACGGGAAGGTCGCGTCGGGCGTCTTGAGGTGGAAGACGAGCTCGCGGTCGCCGTTGACCTCGACGGTGTCGATGTTGGCGAGGAGGGCGGCCGTTCCGTTGTCGGACTTGATGGCGAGGACCCGCTCGACGGAGAACTTGACGTCCTCGGCGGTGAGGGGGGTGCCGTCGGCGAAGGTGAGTCCCTCGCGGAGCTTGCAGCGGTAGCTCTCGCTGGCCCGGTCGCTGAAGCCGCAGCTCTCGGCGGCCTCGGGGACGGGCTCGCCGCCGCCGCGGGGCACGTGCATCAGGGTCTGGACGGTCTGGCGGAGGATGTTCCAGGCGCCGGTGTCGTAGGCGAAGGCCGGGTCGAGGGGCGCGGGAGCGTCGCTGGTGGCGAGGAACTGGTCCGTGGTGCCGACGACGATGGCTCTGGAGTCGTCCGAGCCGCCGCAGGCGACGAGCAGCGGGGCGAGCAGGCCGGCTATGGCCGGCAGGGCCAAGGTCTTGCGGTTCATCCGGGAACGTTCTCCTCATCCGGCACTGGGATACAGCGGCGCAGGGACACTCGCCGCTTCCGCCCGTTCGGGGCGGGCGATCGGGCCGGGATGGTGAGCGATCGGTCCTGTGTTCGCGGCGACTTGGATGCGGCGCCGGTGCACGCGGAGGGTGCGGCGAGGTACTCGCGAAAGATTAGTGGGAGACGCCGGGACGGCGGACCGCGGGCGGGCCGTCCGGATGCGGATAGTGATCATGAATACGGTCGGCCCGATAGTCATGCGCCGGAATGATTCATCAGGGAACGTGCGAATCGGGACAGACGTCGACGGCCAAACCGTTTCGTTCCGGACATGGGGCACAGGGCGGCCACCCGCGGTCCGGCACGCTGGGTGACGAAGGTCACGCGCGCGGCCGTTCCGCGGAGGGCCGGTCACATGATCACGGTCCGGTGATCAGCGTCCGCAGGAAGGGCACGTTCACGTCCTCGAGGGAGCGGACCACGACCCGGCCCGCGGAGGGCGCGATCGGGGCCACCGAGGGGACGGCGACCACCCGGCAGCCGGCCGCCTCGGCCGCCGCCACGCCCGTCGCGGTGTCCTCGATGACGGCGCACAGCGACGGATCGGCGCCGACGCCGCTCGCCGCGGTCAGGTAGGGCTCGGGGTGGGGCTTGGTGCGCAGCACCTCGTCGCCGGCCACCGTGAGGGTGAAGCGGTCGGGGCCCAGCGAGGCGAGGACCCGGTCGATGATGCGCCGGTGCGAGGCGGAGACCAGTGCCGTCGGGATGGAGTGGTGCGCCAGCTCGGCGAGGAGCCGCTCGGCGCCCGGCATCAGGGGGACGCCGTGGTCGATGCGCTGCTCGAACTTCTCGTTGAGCAGGACGGTGAGCTCGGCGAGGTTGATGTCGGCGCCGGTGGCGTCGATGAGGTAGCCCGCGCTGCGGGCCATGGGGCCGCCGACGACGACGTCGCGCCAGGCCTCGTCCAGACGGTGCCCGAGGTCGGCGAAGACCTCGACCTCCGCGTCCCACCAGAAGCCCTCGGTGTCGACGAGGGTGCCGTCCATGTCGAGGAAGACCGCTTGCAGCGCGGAGCTTCCGTTGGCGCGGAACAGGGACGCGGGGACCGTACTGGTCATCCGGCACACCTCCATGGAGGGACGAGAAGGCCGGTCTCCCTCCCCGGCACGGGGGTAGGGCGACCGGCCTGCACTGGACCGACCAGTGTACGTCCGGATCACCGGAGGTGCTCTGATTTGCTTCCGGGGCGGGTGTTACCGCGCGTTGAAGTACTTCGCCTCGGGGTGGTGGATCACGATGGCGTCCGTGGACTGCTCGGGGTGGAGCTGGTACTCCTCCGAGAGCTGGACGCCGATCCGCTCGGGCTGGAGGAGGTCGGCGATCTTCGCCCGGTCCTCCAGATCGGGGCAGGCCCCGTAGCCCAGCGAGAAGCGGGCGCCTCGGTACTTGAGCGCGAACATGTCCTCGACGTCGGCCGGGTCCTCGCCCGCGAAGCCGAGCTCGGCGCGGACACGGGCGTGCCAGTACTCGGCGAGGGCCTCGGCCAGCTGTACGGAGAGACCGTGCAGCTCCAGGTAGTCGCGGTAGGAGTCGGACTCGAAGAGCGTGGCCGTGGCCTCGCCGATCTTCGAGCCGACGGTGACGACCTGGAGGCCGACCACGTCCGTCTCGCCCGAATCCTCCGGGCGGAAGAAGTCCGCGAGGCAGAGGCGGCGGCCGCGGCGCTGGCGCGGGAAGGTGAAGCGGGTCCGCTCGTTGCCGGCCTCGTCGAGGAGGATCAGGTCGTCGCCCTTGGAGACACAGGGGAAGTAGCCGTGGACGACGGCCGCCTCCAGCAGGTTCTCGGTGTGCAGGCGCTCCAGCCAGCCGCGCAGCCGCGGACGGCCCTCGGTCTCGACCAGCTCCTCGTAGGAGGGGCCGTCGCCGGCGCGGTTCTGCTTGAGACCCCACTGGCCCTTGAACAGCGCGCCCTCGTCGAGCCAGGAGGCGTAGTCCTTCAGCGGGATGCCCTTGACGACCCGGGTGCCCCAGAACGGCGGGGCCGGCACCGGGTTGTCGGTGGAGACGTCCGAACGGCCGCCCGGCTCGGGCTCGTTGACCTCCAGCGACGCCGCGCGCTGTGCGACGCGGCGCTGCTTGAGCTCGGGGAGTGCGGCTCCGGGGACACCGCGCTTGACGGCGATGAGGGCGTCCATGAGCCGCAGGCCCTCGAAGGCGTCCCGGGCGTAGCGGACCTCGCCCTGGTAGATCTCGTGGAGGTCCTGCTCGACATAGGCGCGGGTGAGGGCCGCGCCGCCGAGGATCACGGGGTACTTGGCGGCCAGCTCGCGCTGGTTGAGCTCCTCCAGGTTCTCCTTCATGATCACGGTGGACTTCACCAGCAGGCCGGACATGCCGATGACGTCGGCGCGGTGCTCCTCGGCGGCCTCCAGGATCGCGGAGACGGGCTGCTTGATGCCGAGGTTGACGACGTTGTAGCCGTTGTTGGACAGGATGATGTCGACGAGGTTCTTGCCGATGTCGTGGACGTCGCCGCGGACCGTCGCGAGGACGATCGTGCCCTTGCCGTCGGCGTCCGACTTCTCCATGTGCGGTTCGAGGAAGGCGACGGCCGTCTTCATGACCTCGGCGGACTGGAGCACGAACGGCAGCTGCATCTGGCCGGAGCCGAACAGCTCGCCGACGACCTTCATGCCGTCGAGCAGCGTCTCGTTGACGATGTCGAGGGCGGGGCGCTCCTGAAGGGCCTCGGCGAGGTCGGCCTCCAGACCGTTCTTCTCGCCGTCGATGATCCGGCGCTTGAGGCGCTCCTCCAGCGGCAGGGCGAGGAGCTCCTCGGTCTTGCCGGCCTTCATGGACTTGGTGGTGGCCCCCTCGAAGAGGGCCATGAGCTTCTGCAGCGGGTCGTAGGCCGGCTCGTCCCCCTGCTGGGGGCGGCGCCGGTCGTAGATCAGGTCGAGGGCGGTGGTGACCTGCTCGTCGTCGAAGCGGGCGATCGGCAGGATCTTGGACGCGTGCACGATGGCCGAGTCCAGGCCGGCCTTGACGCACTCGTCGAGGAAGACGGAGTTGAGCAGGATGCGGGCGGCCGGGTTCAGGCCGAAGGAGATGTTGGACAGGCCCAGCGTGGTCTGGACGTCCGGGTGGCGCCGCTTCAGCTCGCGGATGGCCTCGATCGTGGCGATGCCGTCCTTGCGGGACTCCTCCTGCCCGGTGCAGATGGTGAAGGTGAGGGTGTCGATGAGGATGTCCGACTCGTGGATGCCCCAGTTGCCGGTCAGGTCGTCGATGAGCCGTTCGGCGATGGCGACCTTGTGCTCGACGGTGCGGGCCTGGCCCTCCTCGTCGATGGTGAGCGCGATGAGCGCGGAGCCGTGCTCCTGGGCCAGACGGGTGACCTTGGCGAAGCGGGAGTCCGGTCCGTCGCCGTCCTCGTAGTTGACGGAGTTGATGACGGCGCGGCCGCCGAGCTTCTCCAGGCCGGCCTTGATGACGTCGACCTCGGTGGAGTCGAGGACGATCGGCAGGGTCGAGGCGGTGGCGAAGCGGCCGGCAAGCTCCTCCATGTCGGCGACGCCGTCGCGGCCGACGTAGTCGACGCAGAGGTCGAGCATGTGCGCGCCCTCGCGGATCTGGTCGCGGGCCATCTCGACGCAGTCGTCCCAGCGGGCTTCCAGCATGGCCTCGCGGAACTTCTTGGAACCGTTGGCGTTGGTGCGCTCGCCGATCGCCATGTAGGAGGTGTCCTGGCGGAACGGGACCGTCTGGTAGAGCGAGGCGGCGCCGGGCTCGGGGCGCGGTTCACGGACGGAGGGGGTCAGGTCGCGGACCCGCTCGACGACCTGGCGCAGGTGCTCCGGGGTCGTACCGCAGCAGCCGCCGACCAGGGAGAGTCCGTACTCGCGGACGAACGTCTCCTGGGCGTCGGCGAGCTCGGCCGCGGACAGCGGGTAGTGCGCGCCGTTCTTGCCGAGGACGGGCAGGCCGGCGTTGGGCATGCAGGAGAGCGGGATACGGGAGTGGCGGGCGAGGTAGCGCAGGTGCTCGCTCATCTCGGCCGGGCCGGTGGCGCAGTTCAGGCCGATCATGTCGATGCCGAGCGGCTCCAGGGCGGTGAGCGCCGCGCCGATCTCGGAGCCGAGCAGCATGGTGCCGGTGGTCTCGACGGTGACGGAGACGATCAGCGGCACGTCGATGCCGAGGGAGTCCAGGGCGCGGCGGGCGCCGATGACGGACGCCTTGGTCTGCAGCAGGTCCTGCGTGGTCTCGACGAGCAGCGCGTCGGCGCCGCCGGCGATCATGCCCTCGGCGTTCTGCTGGTAGGCGTCGCGCAGGAGGGTGTACGGGGCGTGGCCCAGCGTCGGCAGCTTGGTGCCGGGGCCCATGGAGCCGAGCACCCAGCGCTGCTGTCCGGTGGAGGCGGTGAACTCGTCGGCGACCTCGCGGGCGATGCGGGCGCCGGATTCCGAGAGCTCGTACACCCGATCGGGGATGTCGTACTCCCCCAGGGCGGCGAAGTTGGCGCCGAACGTGTTGGTCTCGACGCAGTCGACACCGGCGGCGAAGTACTCCTCGTGCACCGAGCGGACGATGTCGGGCCGGGTCACGTTCAGGATCTCGTTGCAGCCTTCGAGGTTCTCGAAGTCCTCGAGGCTGGGGTCCTGTGCCTGGAGCATGGTGCCCATGGCTCCGTCGGCCACCACCACACGGGTCGCGAGTGCCTCGCGGAGGGCTGCGGCGCGGGTCCGGCTGTCAGCGGAAGGGGTCGGCGACGAGGCCATGGATGAGCTCCCTGGGATGCGACGGCTGTCGGCTTTGCTCCCTCGGAGGAGGGGCACGGGCCCAGACTAACCGCGCGGAAGCCGGGGTGGACATCGCGTTCCACTGGGCGGACGGCATCCTGTCTCCCGGGGGCTCCCGGTCGCACCCGTTCATGCCCGACACTGTGTAGGTACAGAGCGGTCGGCATCGACCGATAGTGTTCAGCATTGTCGAACAGCATGATCCACGCGATCCTGTCCCCCAGGATCTGGGAGAACCCGGGGTCGCGAGCATCAACGGACAGGGAGAAGGGCCGGGCGATGGCGAAGAACATCCAGTCGCTTGAACGGGCGGCGGCGATGCTGCGACTGCTCGCGGGCGGCGAGCGCCGGCTCGGCCTGTCCGACATCGCCTCGTCCCTGGGCCTGGCCAAGGGGACGGCGCACGGCATCCTGCGCACCCTCCAGGCCGAGGGCTTCGTGGAGCAGGAGACGGCCTCGGGCCGCTACCAGCTGGGCGCCGAGCTGCTGCGGCTGGGCAACAGCTATCTGGACGTGCACGAACTGCGGGCGCGGGCGCTGGTCTGGACGGACGACCTGGCGCGGTCCAGCGGAGAGAGCGTCCACCTGGGCGTGCTGCACCAGCAGGGCGTGCTGATCGTGCACCACGTCTTCCGGCCGGACGACAGCCGGCAGGTCCTGGAGGTGGGGGCCATGCAGCCGCTGCACTCCACGGCCCTGGGCAAGGTCCTCTCGGCGTACGACCCGGTGGCACACAGCGAGGTCCTGGAGGTGCCGCGGGAGGGCTTCACCCCCCGTACGGTCACCGAGCTCAAGGAGTTCGAGACGCTGCTCGACATGACACGGGCCAAGGGCTGGGCCGCGGACGTGGAGGAGACCTGGGAGGGGGTGGCCTCGGTGGCCGCCCCGATCCACGACCGGCGCCGGATGCCGGTGGGCGCGGTGGCGATCACGGGCGCGGTGGAGCGGGTCTGCGACGCGGGCGAGCTGCGCTCCGAGCTGGTGGCGGCGGTACGGGACTGCGCCCGCGCCGTCTCCCGCGATCTGGGCGCGGGGCGCTTCTGACCCGCAGTCGCTGATCAGGGGCGCGCGAAAGCGCATGCTGAACCCGTCGGTAACGATCCCGTTATCGGCGGGTTTTTCGCTACCGCAACCCTTGACGCGCTGTTAACCGGAGGGCAAAACTTCCGTTCATCGGTCGGCATTGCCGAACACCTACCGGCAATACGCGCTAGAGTGTGGCAGTGCCAAGGGCCGGCAACGCCCTCACACGAGGGCGCGGACCACCGGAGGGACCCGGGGTTCGCCTTCCCCTGGACGAAGGACAAAGGAGTCGCGGGTGTCCAGCTCCGACATCTTCATCGGCGAGGTCATTGGTACCGCCGTACTCATTCTGCTCGGCGGCGGCGTCGTCGCCGCCGTGGTACTCAAGCGCTCGAAGGCCCAGAACGCCGGGTGGCTCGCCATCACCTTCGGGTGGGGTTTCGCGGTCATGACCGCCGTGTACATGACGGGTACCCTCTCGGGCGCCCACCTGAACCCGGCCGTCACGGTCGGCATCGCGATCAAGGACGGCGACTGGAACAACGTTCCGGTCTACTTCGCCGGCCAGATGGTCGGTGCCATGCTCGGCGCCGTCCTGGTGTGGGTCGCGTACTACGGACAGTTCCACGCCCACCTCACGGACCAGGAGATCATCTCCTCGCCGCACGAGGAGGGCATGGTCGACCAGAAGTCCGCCCCCAAGGCCGGCCCCGTGCTCGGGGTCTTCTCCACCGGCCCCGAGATCCGGAACGTCTGGCAGAACCTGGCCACCGAGATCATCGGCACGGTCGTGCTGGTCCTCGCGGTGCTGACCCAGGGCCTCAACGACAGCGGCAAGGGCCTCGGCGTCCTCGGCGCCCTGATCACCGCGTTCGTCGTGGTCTCCATCGGCCTCTCGCTCGGCGGCCCGACCGGATACGCCATCAACCCGGCACGTGACCTCGGCCCGCGCATCGTGCACGCCCTGCTTCCGCTGCCGAACAAGGGTGGCTCCGACTGGGGCTACGCATGGATCCCGGTGGTCGGCCCCCTGGTGGGTGGCGCCGTCGCCGCGGGTATCTACAACATCGCGTTCGCCTGAGCCGTCCTTCCACCCAGACCCCCCTTGGAGCACTCCGTGACCGACGCACACACCGCCGGCTCTTCCTCCCACGGCAGCGGCCCGTTCATCGCCGCCATCGACCAGGGCACCACCTCCTCCCGCTGCATCGTCTTCGACAAGGACGGCCGGATCGTCTCGGTCGACCAGAAGGAGCACGAGCAGATCTTCCCGAAGCCGGGCTGGGTCGAGCACGACGCCGCCGAGATCTGGACCAACGTCCAGGAGGTCGTGGCGGGCGCCATCCGCAAGGCCGGCATCACCTCCGCCGACGTCAAGGCCATCGGCATCACCAACCAGCGCGAGACCACGCTGCTCTGGGACAGGAACACCGGCGAGCCCGTCCACAACGCCCTCGTCTGGCAGGACACCCGCACCGACGCCCTCTGCAAGGAGCTCGGCCGCAACGTCGGCCAGGACCGCTTCCGCCGCGAGACCGGCCTGCCTCTCGCCTCGTACTTCTCCGGCCCGAAGGTCCGCTGGCTGCTCGACAACGTCGAGGGCCTGCGCGAGCGCGCCGAGCGCGGCGACATCCTCTTCGGCACCATGGACTCCTGGGTCATCTGGAACCTCACCGGCGGTGTCGACGGCGGCCACCACGTCACCGACGTCACCAACGCCTCGCGCACCATGCTGATGAACCTGCACACCATGGCCTGGGACGACAAGATCCTCCAGTCCATGGAGATCCCGGACGCCGTGCTGCCGGAGATCCGCTCCTCCGCCGAGGTGTACGGCACCGTCAAGGGCGGCGTCCTCGACGGCGTCCCGGTCGCCTCCGCGCTCGGCGACCAGCAGGCCGCCCTGTTCGGCCAGACGTGTTTCGCCGAGGGCGAGGCCAAGTCGACGTACGGCACCGGCACCTTCATGCTGATGAACACCAGCGACAAGATCATCAACTCCTACAGCGGCCTGCTGACCACCGTCGGCTACCAGATCGGCGACCAGAAGCCGGTCTACGCCCTGGAGGGCTCGATCGCCGTCACCGGTTCGCTGGTGCAGTGGATGCGCGACCAGATGGGCCTCATCAAGTCCGCCGCCGAGATCGAGACCCTCGCGTCCTCGGTCGAGGACAACGGCGGCGCCTACTTCGTGCCGGCCTTCTCCGGACTGTTCGCCCCGTACTGGCGCTCCGACGCCCGCGGTGTGATCGCCGGCCTCACCCGGTACGTCACCAAGGCGCACATCGCCCGTGCCGTCCTGGAGGCCACCGCCTGGCAGACCCGCGAGATCACCGACGCCATGACGAAGGACTCCGGCGTCGAGCTGACCGCGCTCAAGGTCGACGGCGGCATGACCTCCAACAACCTGCTGATGCAGACCCTCTCGGACTTCCTCGACGCGCCCGTCGTGCGCCCGATGGTCGCCGAGATGGTCGCCGAGACCACCTGCCTCGGTGCCGCCTACGCCGCCGGCCTGGCCGTCGGCTTCTGGCCGGACACCGACGCCCTGCGCGCCAACTGGCGCCGCGCGGCGGAATGGACCCCTCGCATGGACGCCGACAGGCGTGACCGCGAGTACAAGAGCTGGCTGAAGGCCGTTGAACGCTCCATGGGCTGGCTCGAAGACGGATCCGACGAGGAGTAGATCGACATGACCACCCTGCAGAGCGTCCCTGCGCTTGGGACGCGACCGGCTGCCGGTTCCCTGCCGAGCCGCGCCGAAACTCGGGAGCAGCTTTCCAAGGCGACGTACGACCTCCTGGTGATCGGCGGCGGCATCCTGGGCATCTCCACCGCCTGGCACGCCGCGCAGTCGGGCCTGCGGGTGGCCCTGGTGGACGCCGGCGACTTCGCCGGCGCCACCTCCTCCGCCTCCTCCAAGCTCCTCCACGGCGGTCTGCGCTACCTGCAGACCGGCGCCGTGAAGCTGGTCGCGGAGAACCACTTCGAGCGGCGTGCGGTCTCCCGTCAGGTGGCACCGCACCTCGCCAACCCCCTCACCTTCTACCTGCCCGTCTACAAGGGCGGCCCGCACGGCGCGGCCAAGCTCGGCGCCGGTGTCTTCGCCTACTCCGCCCTGTCGGCGTTCGGTGACGGCGTCGGCCACCTGCTCGGCCCGGCGAAGGCCGCGCAGGACGTGCCGGAGCTGCGCACGGACAATCTGAAGGCCGTGGCCGTGTACGGCGACGACCAGATGAACGACGCCCGCATGGCGCTGATGACGGTCCGCGCCGCGGTCGACGCCGGCGCCGTCGTCCTCAACCACGCCGAGGTCACCGGGCTGCGCTTCACCCGCGGCCGGGTCACCGGCGCGGAGCTGAAGGACCGTACGAGCGGCGACGAGTTCGGCGTCACCGCCCGCCTGGTGCTGAACGCGACCGGCCCGTGGGTCGACCACCTGCGCAGGATGGAGGACCCGAACGCGGCGCCCTCCATCCGCCTCTCCAAGGGCGCGCACCTGGTCCTGAAGCGGACCTCGCCGTGGAAGGCCGCGCTGGCGACCCCCATCGACAAGTACCGCATCACCTTCGCCCTCCCCTGGGAGGACATGCTGCTGCTCGGCACCACCGACGAGGAGTACGAGGGCGACCCCGGTCAGGTCGAGGTGACCGAGAAGGACACCGCCCAGATCCTGGACGAGGCCGCGTTCTCCATCCGCGACCAGCAGCTGTCGCGCGATCTGATCACCTACGCCTTCGCGGGTCTGCGGGTGCTGCCGGGCGGCCCCGGCGACACCTCCAAGGCCAAGCGCGAGACGGTCGTCACCGAGGGCCGCGGCGGCATGCTGTCGGTGGCCGGCGGCAAGTGGACGACCTTCCGCCACATCGGCCGCACGGTGATGAAGAAGCTGGAGGCCCTGCCGGGGCACCCTCTCGGCGAGGACTACGAGTCGGTCTCGACGCTGCCGAAGCGGCTCCCGCTGCCCGGTATCGCCAACCCGAACGCGGTCGCGCACCGGCTGCTCGTCGACGGTCCGGCCCCCGGCCCGCGCATGGCCGCCGACACCGCCAAGCACCTGGCGACGCACTACGGTTCGCTCTCCTTCGACATAGCCCGGATGGCGAACGAGAACCCCGAACTCGGCAAGCGCATCCACCCGGACGCGCCCGAGATCTGGGCCCAGGTCGCCTACGCCCGTGACCACGAGTGGGCCGAGACGGCGGACGACGTGCTGCGCCGCCGTACGACGCTCACCATCCGCGGTCTGGCGACGGACGAGATCCGCGGCAAGGTGGAGGACCTGCTCCGCAAGTAGTCGTCTGTAAGGGGCGGCCTCCCCTGGAGGCCGCCCCTTACGCGTTCGTGTGCCGAGGCGCGTTCCTGGGTAGTCGATCAAGGCCGCGAAGGCTCCCGGTGGTGCACGAGGGCTGCGGACGGGCCGCCGGAAAGCCTTAAGGTTGGTCCGTACGACAGGAACTTCGAAAAGGAGGCACTGGGTGATCGAGCTCGAGGGGGTTCCCGAGCTGATCGACCCGGTCATGGTGGCCGCGTTCGAGGGCTGGAACGACGCCGGCGACGCAGCCTCCACCGCGGTCGCCCATCTGGACCGGGAGTGGAAGGGCGAGGTGTTCGCGGCGCTCGACGCCGAGGACTACTACGACTTCCAGGTCAACCGGCCCACCGTGTGGCTGGACAACGGGGTCCGGAAGATCACCTGGCCGACGACGAGACTCTCGGTGGTCCGGGTCGGCGGCGACAAGCCGCGCGACCTGGTGCTCGTGCGGGGTATCGAGCCGTCGATGCGCTGGCGCTCGTTCTGCAACGAGATCCTGGGCTTCGCCCATGAGCTGGGCGTGGAGATGGTGGTGATCCTGGGCGCGCTGCTCGGCGACACCCCGCACACCCGGCCCGTCCCGGTCAGCGGAGTCACCTCCGACCCGGACCTGGCGCGGACGATGGATCTGGAGGAGACCCGCTACGAAGGGCCGACGGGCATCGTCGGAATCCTCCAGGAGGCATGCACCCACGCGGGCGTGCCCGCCGTCAGCCTGTGGGCCGCCGTGCCGCACTACGTGTCGCAGCCGCCCAACCCCAAGGCGACCCTGGCCCTCCTCAACCGCCTCGAGGATCTGATCGACATGCGCATCCCGCTGGGCGAACTGCCCGAGGACGCGCGGGCCTGGCAGCTGGGCGTGGACCAACTCGCCTCCGAGGACAGCGAGGTGGCGGAGTACGTCCAGACGCTGGAGGAGGCACGCGACACGGCGGAGCTGCCGGAGGCCTCGGGCGAGGCCATCGCCCGGGAGTTCGAGCGGTATCTGCGCCGACGGGACGGCGGTCCGGGGCAGGGTCCGGGGGGACCGGGGCCCGGGCCGGGGCTCGCCACCGAGGGCGGGGACACCTCCTATCTGCGGGACACCGGCGGGGGCCGGACGCGGCCGCCGAAGCCGGAGCACCCGGGGCCGGAGACGGCGCCGGAGGCGGGACCCGAGCCGGCGGCGGAGACTCCCCGGGAGGACGAGGGCTCCGAGGACGGCGACGGCGAGGAGTGAGCCGTACGGGAAGGGCCGCACCGATCACGGTGCGGCCCTTCCCCGTGTCCGGACGGGCCGTCAGGCGCAGTCGAAGCGGGCGGCCGCCCAGTCGCCGTGGTCACCGCTCTTGGAGCCGTTGGTGTCGGTGATCCGCAGGCGGACGTGGCGCGCGCCGGTGACGTCGACGTCGACCGGAACGGTCGCCGACGCGCCGGTCACCTTGGGCGAGGTCCACAGCACGGTGCCGTCGGCCTCGACCGAGAACGCGACCTCCCCGTAGCCGTTGATCTCGTCGTCGATGCCGGCCTCGGCGGTGAAGGCGGTGCAGCGGCCGCCGAGGTAGACCTCGATGTCGGAGTCGGCGTGGGCGCCGATGCCCTTCTCGTAGGTCTTGCCGGCCAGGGTCAGGGCGCGGCCGTCGCTCGCGCCCGACTCGCCGTTGGAGCGGTCGCGTTCAGGCGGCCCCCATCCGTTCGTCGCCTTCAGCCAGGTGAGGTCGCTCGCCCAGACGCCGGTGCTCGGCGGCTCGGGCATGACCCCGAGGGCGAACCGCTGGACCGCGGTGCGGTCCTGGCCCGCGGCGCGGTGGCGGACGGTCGCGCCGAGCGTGACCTCCCTGGGCTCCGCGTCCTTGGCGGGCGTGACGGAGACCTCGACGCGCCGCGTGGTGCCGGCCGGGATGCGGGCGACGGTCGCGGCCGGGGTGACCTGCCAGCCCGCGGGGGCGGTGAGCGACACCTCGACGCCGGTGGCGTCCCTGGTGCCCGCGCTCACGTCGACGGCGACGGTTCCGGGCGCGCCCGCGCCGAGCTCCTGGCCGGCCGGGACGGCGGCCGTCGCGGCAGCGCCCGGGACGGCGCCGCCGACGGCGCTGGTGTCCTCCAGTTCGAGGGTGAAGGACCGGTCGGTGCGCTGCGCGGCGGTCTTGACCTTCACCACTCCCCCGCGGTCGTCGCGGTCGTACCACCAGCCCTGGCGGGCGGCCTCGTAGGCGGCCTCGGAGGTGAGGCGGGGCAGCTCGCGCCCGCCGAGTTCGACCTCGCTCGGCGCGTCGCCGGTGTGGACGGTGAACTGGTAGGGCCGGGCGGTGGACCTGCCCGCGAAGGTGCCCTTGCTCGCGCCGATCCGCACGGTCACGTCACCGGCGCCGCGCTTCGGCGCGCGGACCTCGGCGGTCTGGGTGGCGTATTGGCCGGTGCGGTGGGCGCGGGTGACGCCGTCGTCCTCGTAGAGCTCGAACGACGAGTCGCCCTGCGGGTAGATGTCCCACGCCAGCGGGGAGCCGGGGGTGCGTTCGGTGTACGAGCGGATGCCGCCGGGCCACATCGGGACGGTGGCCCCCGCCCGGACGAAGAGCGGCAGGGTGTCGAGCGGGGCGCTGTAGTCGTCGACGGTGAGAGGTCCCTGGTAGGTGCGACCGCTCCAGTAGTCGATCCAGGTGCCCTCGGGGAGGTAGATGCCGTCGCGCTCGACCGCGTCCTGGTAGACGGGGGCGACCAGGAAGTCCTCGCCGCTGAGGAACTCGTACTTCGCCGCGTCCGAGGCGGCCTTCGGGTCGTCCGGGTACTCCAGGACCAGCGGTCGGGCGAGGCCGACGCCGGTCCGGGTGGCCTGGTGCGCGTGCGAGTAGATGTAGGGCAGCAGCGACTCGTGGAGCTTGAGGTAGTCGCGGTTGATGCTCGTGTACGGCTCGCCGTAGCGGAAGGGCTGCTTGTCGTCGGCGGCCCAGCCGTCCATGGTCATGGTGACGGGCAGGAACATCTTCCACTGCAGGTCACGGCTGTACGTCTTGGCGCTTCCGCCGAAGATGCCGTCGACGTCGCCGGTGGTGTAGGCGAGTCCGGACATGGAGGCGCCGGCGTAGGTGGGGATCTGCCAGCGGATGTACTCCCAGGTGCCGGACTGGTCGCCGGACCACTGGACTCCGCAGCGCTGCGCGCCCGACCAGCTCTCGGGCGCCCAGGTGAATCCGCGGGCGTCGCTGTGGGCCTCGATGCCGGCGTAGGCGTCCTTGCAACCGTCGAGGGCGAACTTGTAGCCCGAACCGACCCAGGCGACATCGAGCTTGGCGACCCGCTGGCCGGCCTTGACCTGCTCTTCGAGCTGTTCGATGCCGTCCTCGGTCCACAGGCCGAGTTCCATGCCGCGCTGCTTGAGGCCGGTCGCGGTCTCGGCGAGGTTCTCGTAGCCGCAGCCGTAGCCGTCGTTGACGAGCATCCAGCCGTTGGGCATGTCGTTCTGCACGTAGCCGTCGGCGACCTTCAGGGCGTCGAGGGTGTGGCGCTCGCCGCGGTTGGCGTTGTGGAGGTAGCAGTCGGCGTCGCCGATCTCCAGTCCGTACACGGGCGGCAGGAACGGCTTTCCGGTCAGGTTCGTGTACTGGCCGATGACGTCCTTGACCGCGTCGGACCCGGAGCCGGCGAAGTAGTAGGCGTCGAAGCGCTGTTCGCGGGCGCTGGTGGTGACGGGCTCGCCGAAGACGTAGGTGTTGGGCGCGTAGGTGTTGCGGTAGACGCCGTAGCCGGCCGAGGAGAGGTAGAAGGGCACGGAGTTGGGGTGGCCGCCGTCGTTCCAGTTGTAGTCGACGCCGACCTCGACGGTCTTGCCGCGGTGCGAGGTGTTGCCGCGCCCGTTCTGCATGCCCGCGCCGTAGAACTGTTCGTCGGCGCCCCTGGCCAGGGTCTGGGTGGTGCGGTCCTGGGTCCAGGTGAGGCCCTGCGCCTCGGACCAGAGCGGGGTGCCGTCGGCGCGGAAGGCGGCGAAGCGGAGCGGCGCCTTGTAGGCGCGCAGGGTCACCTTGGCGGTGGTGAGCTCGTAGCGGTCGCCGCGGTCGCGCCAGCGGGTCCTGGGCGGGGGGCCCTGGGGCCGGACGATGTCCTGGCCGGCGGGGTCGGTGAAGCGGCCGTCGGGGGCCAGTTCGATACGGAAGGTCTCGTCGGTGACGAAGCTGACGCGGGCCTTGGCGGACCCGGCGGTGAGCCCGTAGACGGCACCGTCTGCCTCGAAGCCGGTGACATCACCGACGGTGGTCGGTGAGGGCTCGGCGGACTGGGCGCTGCCCGGTCCCGCGAACGCCGCGAGAACCCCGAGCAGAGCGCCTGCGATTGCAGCCTTCATGCGCAATGTTGATTGCATGGAGGGTATTTAGCGCAGAATCGAGCACAGAGCCAGGACAAAAGGGAACCGCCCTCGGACTTCGCGGAGAAGTTCAAGGGCGGTTGGCCGAAAGCGAGTTGTACGGAAGGGAGGGCCGGGGCGTTCGCGACCCGCTCTAGAGCGCCACGCCCAGGAGGGCGTCGACGGCGCGGGAGGCGAGGCCGGGCGCTGACTCCTCCGTGCCGCCCTCGGCGTTCTGCCGCGCGGCCCACCGGTCGACGGCGGCGAGCGCGGCGGGCGTGTCCAGGTCGTCGGCGAGGGCCTCGCGGATCTCCTCGACCAGCGCGTCGGCGGACAGGCCGTCGGGGCGCGAGACGGCGGCGCGCCAGGCCTCCAGGCGCTCCACGGCGTCCTGGAGGACCTGGTCGGTCCACTCCCAGTCGGCGCGGTAGTGGTGCGAGAGGAGCGAGAGGCGGATGGCGGCCGGGTCGACACCCTGGCGGCGGAGCGCGGAGACGAAGACCAGGTTGCCCTTGGACTTGGACATCTTCTCGCCGTCCAGGGCGACCATGCCGGCGTGCACGTACGCCTTGGCCATGGGGAACTCGCCGGTGAGCGCCTGGGCGTGCGAGGCGCCCATCTCGTGGTGCGGGAAGATCAGGTCCGAGCCGCCGCCCTGGACGTCGAAGCTCATGCCGAGGTGGTCGAGGGCGATGGCGACGCACTCGATGTGCCAGCCGGGGCGGCCGGCACCGAGGCTCGCGCCGTCCCAGCTCGGCTCGCCCTCACGGGCGGCCATCCAGAGCATCGGGTCGAGCGGGTTCTTCTTGCCCGGGCGGTCCGGGTCGCCGCCGCGCTCGGCGGAGAGGTGGCGCATCAGCTCGGTGTCGTAGTTCGACACCTTGCCGAAGTTCGGGTCCGCCTCGACGGAGAAGTAGATGTCGCCTTCGAGTTCGTAGGCGGCGCCGGAGTCCCGCAGCCGCTCGACGAGCGGCACGATGCCGGGTATGGCCTCGACCGCGCCGATGTAGTCCTGCGGCGGCAGCATCCGCAGGGCCGTCATGTCCTCGCGGAAGAGGGCGGTCTCGCGCTCGGCGAGCCCGACCCAGTCGACGCCGTCCCGGATCGCCCGCTCCAGGAGGGGGTCGTCGACGTCGGTCACGTTCTGGACGTAGTGAACCTGCCGCTTGGTGTCGAGCCACACGCGCTGAACGAGGTCGAACGCGTTGTAGGTCGCCGCGTGACCCATGTGGGTCGCGTCGTACGGCGTGATGCCGCAGACGTAGATACGGGCGACGGGACCGGGAGCGAGGGTCACTCGTCCACCGGTCGCGGTGTCGTGGATCCGGAGGTCGCGGCCCTTGCCGGGAAGGGCGGGGACCTCAGAAGCGGGCCAGGCATGCATGACCTGAGCGTAACCGGACACCTGTTCCGGATACGAACCGGATCCGGGATCTTGGCCGACGAGGCGGTCTTGCAGCTCGTGGCGGTCCGTGCATACCCCCTGGGGGTCGGAGCTGCCGGACCTGGGTTGGCCGGATCCGATCGGTCAGACCGGTGGCCAGGGGATCGCCGGCCACTGCCCGGAGGGCTCCGGGTGACGGCCGGTGGTGCGCAGGGCGGCCACCCGGCGGCGCAGGGCGTCGATCTCGGCGGCGGTGAGCAGCTCGGCCAGTCGGGTGGCGAGCGGCGTCCCGGGAGCCAGGGAACCGTCGAGCCGGTCCAGGACGACGCCGGCCTCGGCGGGCAGCTCCTCGCCCGCCCAGCCCCACAGCAGGGTGCGCAGCTTGTCGTCCACGTGGAAGGTGACACCGTGGTCGATGCCGTAGAGGCGTCCGTCCGGCGCGGGCAGCAGGTGCCCGCCCTTGCGGTCGCCGTTGTTGATGACGGCGTCCAGGACGGCCAGCCGGCGCAGCTCCGGACGGTCGGCGTGGACCAGCAGGGCGGTGCGGTCCCCACCCACCTGGGCGGGCCCGACGGCCTTCCAGCCTTCGGCCGCCTCCTCGTCCTCGGTGAGCGCCAGCAGACCCGCCCCGGGGTCGGCCTCGATCCACAGCTGGACCATGCCCTCGCCGTACGGGCCGTCGCGGAGCACCGTGGGCGGTACGAGTCCCCAGCCGGTGGCCTCGGAGAGCTCGTAGGCGGCGACCTCGCGCTGGGCGAGGGTGCCGTCGGGGAAGTCCCAGAGAGGCTGCTCCCCGGCCACGGGCTTGTAGACGCAGTCGGCCTCGACGCCGTCGAGGGCGACGGAGCACACGAGCACGGCGTTGGACGCCTCGCGGACCTGACCGCGGACGGTCAGCTCCCCCTTGGCGAGCAGGTCGACGACCGCCCGGCTGTCGGGACCGCTCATGCTCCGCGTCGGTATCCGTTCTGGCGCGGGCACACATGGCCCTCGGGGTCGAGCGGCAGGCTGCACAGCGGGCACGGCGGGCGGCCGGCGTTGACCACGTCGAGGGCGCGCTTGGCGAAGGCCCTGGCCTGCGCGCCGGAGAGACGGACACGCAGCATCGGCGGCCCGTTCTCCTCGTCCTGGAGGAGGCGTTCCTCGGCGGCGGCGAGGTCCTCCTCGGACTCGGCGTCGAGTTCGACGAGGGCCTGTGCCTCGACGATCATGCGCTGCTCCTCGCCGTCCCAGGCCAGCGCCATGGTGCCGACCCGGAACTCCTCCTCGACGGGGACGTCGAGCGGAGCGGTGTCGGAGACGTCGGTCGGCGCGACGGCCGGGACGGGGGCGTTGCCGCCGGTGCGGCGCACGACCTCGTCGAGGAGTTCGTCGATGCGTTCGGCGAGCGCGGCGACCTGGGCCTTCTCCAGGGCCACGCTGGTGACCCGGCCGGCCGCGGACGCCTGCAGGAAGAACGTACGGCGGCCAGGCAGCCCGACCGTACCGGCCACGAAACGCTCCGGTGGGTCGTAGAGGAACACCTGACGGGACACGTCCCTGACTCCCTTGCGGATCGGCATCGGTGGAGGCCCGCGCTACAGCGGCCCGTCCACCCTACTGCGCGGATGGATCACGGTGCGCCCGCACCGCCACCGACCTCGGCGGCCCCGCCCGTCTCCCCGCTCTCCCGGGGAGCGAGCGCCGCGAAGTCGCCGGTGTCGCCCAGCCGTACGAGGAAGGGGCGCAGCCGCGTGTAGCGGATGACGGTGACGGAGCAGGGGTCGACGTGGATGCGCTGGAAGAGGTCGAGGTGGAGGCCGAGGGCGTCGGCGACGATCGACTTGATGATGTCGCCGTGCGAACACATCGCGTAGACGGCGTCCTCGCCGTGCTCGGCCTCCACGCGCGCGTTCCAGTCCCGTACGGCGTCGACGGCGCGTGCCTGCATGGCGCGCATCGACTCGCCGCCGGGGAAGGCCGCGGCGGACGCGTGGGCCTGGACGACCTCCATGAGGGGTTCATCGGCCAGTTCGGCGAGCTTGCGGCCGGACCAGTCGCCGTAGTCGCACTCGCTGATGCGCTCCTCGGTGTGGAGCGGCAGCCCGGGCCGGGCGTCGAGGAGCGGCCGCACCGTCTCGCGGCAGCGCTGCAAGGGGCTGGAGACGACGGCGGCGAGCGGCACCCCGGCCAGTCGCCCGGGCAGGGCGGCCGCCTGCGCGACGCCGCGCTCGTCGAGGGCGACCCCGGGCATCCGCCCGGCGAGGACACCGGAGGTGTTGGCGGTGGAGCGTCCGTGCCGGACGAGAATCAGCGTGGCCATGGCGGCAAGAGTAGGCGGCCGCACGCGCGCGTGGGACGGCCCTGTGGACGATCCGGGGCCACTCGCATGTGCGAGAAGGGGAATCGCGGGGAAGAATACGGCCCGTGATCGTCGACTCCGCCATCTACCGCGACGGGCGCCGTATGGAAGGCCCCGCCGATCTGTCCGACGCCCTGGAGGAGGCGAGGACGGTCGGCGACGCATTTCTCTGGGTCGGGCTGCACGAGCCCTCCGAGGCCGAGTTCGACCATGTCTCGGCCGAGTTCGCGCTGCATCAGCTGGCCGTCGAGGACGCGCTGAAGGCCCATCAGCGGCCGAAGCTGGAGGTCTACGACGACTCGCTCTTCGTGGTCCTCAAGCCGGTGGTGTACGAGCCGCAGAGCGACCGGGTCTCGTCGGGCGAGTTGATGGTCTTCATCGGCGACTCGTTCGTGGTGACGGTCCGGCACGGCGAGGGCGCGCCGCTCGCGGCGGTACGGCGCCGGCTGGAGGCCGACCCCGACGTGCTGCGCCACGGCCCGACGGCCGTCCTGTACGCGATCAGCGACGCGGTCGTCGACCACTACATCGACGTGGCCGGCGAGCTCCAGGTGGACCTGGAGGAGCTGGAGGCCGACGTCTTCGCGCCGGTCGGCCGGAGCCCGGGGAGCACGGCGGAGCGGATCTACACCGCCAAGCGCCAGGTGCTCGAGTTCCGCCGGGCCGCGAGCCCGCTGGCGGCGCCGGTGGAGAAGCTCGCGACCGGGTCGGTGCCGTTCGTGAACCAGCACGCGAAGCCCTTCTTCCGGGACGTCAGCGACCACCTGACCCGCGCCACCGAGCAGGTGGAGGGGCTGGACCGGCTGCTGTCGGACGTCCTGTCGGCGCATCTCGCGCAGATGGGTGTCCGGCAGAACGACGACATGCGGAAGATCTCGGCGTGGGCGGCCATGGCCGCGGTCCCCACGATGGTCGCGGGGATCTACGGCATGAACTTCGACCACATGCCCGAGCTGACCTGGGTCTGGGCGTACCCGGCGGTGATCCTGCTGATGACCGGGGCCGTTCTCGGGCTGTACCGGCTGTTCAAGCGCCGCGGCTGGATGTAGTCACGGCGCCGGGGCCTCGGCGGCTCAGAACGCGGGGGCAGGGGTCATGGGGCCTCCCAGCGCGTCGCGCCGTTCGGGCATCTTCAGGTCGACCATCCGGTGCCAGCCGGCGGCCCGCTCCCAGGCGTACATGCCGTGGATCCCGGCGGCGAGGGCGGCCGACTTGGCCCTGGGCCAGCGCAGGATGCGTCCCATGTGGCTCATCACGGCGAGGCTGACGTCGCGGTAGACCTGGATCTCGGCGAGTGCGGAGTCGCGCAGGGTGCGCTGGATGACCCGGCCGTGTCCGGCGTACGCGAGGCCCAGCAGCTCCTCGTGGCAGTACGCGAGATGGTTCGTCTCGTCGTTGTCGATCATGTGGATGGCCTTGCCGAGCTCGGGGTGGTCCCCGAAGTACGTGACCAGCATGTTCATCTGGTCCGCGGCCCGCTGCTCGGTGACCCGGCTGTGCGCGAGGTAGACGACGATGTCCTCCTCGCTCAGCGGCTCGTCACGGCGGAGCTTGTCGTGGGCGAGGCCGATGCCGCGCTGTTCGAGGAGCATCGTGTAGTCGGTGTCGGGCGGCACCGCCACGGGCTCCAGGCCGCGCTTCTTCAGCAGCGCGTTGAAGATCCGGCCGTGCTTGTCCTCGTCCGCACCGTGCCGGGTGATCTTGGGTGCGAGATCCCGCATCCCTGGCGCGACCAGGGCCGCGATCCGTGCGTTCTCCCAGCCGCCCTGGGCCTCGCCACTGGCGGCGATGGAACAGAAGAGCTGGTAGGACTCGTCGTTGTCGATGATTTCCTGGAACAGGCTCTTGGCCGTGAGCATGGCGCCACCTCTCAGCGGGCGTCCGCACACCGCACGTCCGCAGAGAACGAGTCAAGTGCGGGTCCGGCCGCCGGGCAACACGAGAGGCGGGCCGTTCGGCTGAAAGACGGACCGTTCCGCTCGTAACCGGGCGCCGTGTGGCGCGTTGAGCAGCATGACGGCCGTGGCGGGGAAGACCCCCGAGCCCCCACCACGGCCGCAGACTTTCCCGCCGGACCCGCTCTCCAGGACAGGGCCTAGGCGAGGCCCGCCCGCTCCAGGGCCTCGGTGCCCGCCCGCAGCGCCGCCACCCGCTCGTCGAGGGTGAAGCCGGCGGGGGCGAGGGTCAGGGTCGTGACACCGGCCTGGGCGTAGGCCGTCATCCGGTCGGCGATGCGCTCGACGGAACCGAGCAGGGTGGTCTGGTCGATCAGCTGCCGCGGTACGGCCGCGGCGGCGCCGGCCTTGTCGCCCGCCAGGTACTTGTCCTGGATCTCGGCGGCCTGCTTCTCGTAGCCCATGCGCTGGGCGAGCTGGTTGTAGAAGTTCTGCTTGCGGCTGCCCATGCCGCCGACGTACAGGGCGGTGTACGGGCGGAAGATGTCCGCGAGGGCGTCGATGTCGTCGCCGAGGGCGAGCGGCAGGGTCGGGTGGACGTCGAAGCCCTCCATGGTCAGCCCGGCCTTCTCGCGGCCCGCCCGGAGCGGGCGCAGCGCGGTCTCCTCCAGGTGCTCGGCGGAGGGGAAGATCAGCAGCGCGCCGTCGGCGATCTCGCCGGTCTGCTCCAGGTTCTTCGGGCCGATCGCCGCGATGTAGAGCGGGATGTGCTCACGCTCCGGGTGCACGGTGAGCTTGATGGGCTTGCCCGGGCCGTCCGGCAGCGGGAGCGTCCAGTGCTCGCCCTCGTACGTGAGCCGCTCGCGCGTCATGGCCTTGCGGACGATCTCGACGTACTCGCGGGTGCGGGCGAGGGGCTTGTCGAACTTGACGCCGTACCAGCCCTCGGAGACCTGCGGGCCGGAGACGCCGAGGCCGAGGCGGAAGCGGCCGCCGGAGAGCGAGTCGAGGGTGG
The DNA here is from genome assembly GCF_025195125.1 of Streptomyces sp. Je 1-79. Lineage (GTDB taxonomy): Bacteria > Actinomycetota > Actinomycetes > Streptomycetales > Streptomycetaceae > Streptomyces. The sequence goes on along the minus strand of NZ_JAMGSL010000014.1, from coordinate 19,809 downwards.
CGGCGGTCATCGCCGTCATCGCGGGCTGGCGGGCCGGGATCTGCATGATCGCGGAGCCGATGTCGATCCGCTCGGTCTTGGCGGCCACCCAGGAGAGCACGGTGGGCGCGTCGGAGCCGTAGGCCTCGGCGGCCCAGCAGACGTCGTATCCGAGGCGGTCCGCCTCCTGGGCGACGGCGAGGTTGTCGCCGTCCATTCCCGCGCCCCAGTAGCCGAGGTTGATGCCGAGCCTCATGACCACACACCCTCTTTACCGATCAGTAACGTCCCTTGCGGCGGACTCTAGCGCGAGGGGGAGGGATCCGTCAGGGGGAGGTTGTCCACAGGCTCTCTCCGCGTGGGGTCTTGGCCAGTAATCTCGCGCCCATGGAGCAGAGGCATCTCGGACGTACCGGCCTGCGCGTGTCCCGGCTGGGGCTCGGCACCCTCACCTGGGGGCGCGACACCGACGAGCACGACGCCGCCGACCAGTTGAAGACGTTCTGGGACGCGGGCGGCACGCTGGTCGACACCGCGGACGTGTACGGCGGGGGCGAGGCCGAGTACGTCCTCGGGCAGCTCATGGAGCGGCTGGTGCCGCGGCGGGATCTGGTCGTCTCCACGAAGGCGGGCAGCGTGCCCGACCCGGACCGTCGGACGGACGGTTCCCGCGGGCATCTGCTGGCCGCGCTGGACGCCTCCCTGGCACGGCTCGGCACGGACCACGTGGATCTGTGGCAGCTGCACGCCTTCGATCCGCACACCCCGCTGGAGGAGTCGCTCCAGGCGCTCGACATCGCGGTGAGCAGCGGGCGGGCCCGTTACGTGGGGGTGTCGAACTTCTGCGGGTGGCAGCTGGCGAAGGCGGGGACCTGGCAGCTCGGGTCGGCGGTCGCGGGACGGACGCGCCTCGCGGCGACGCAGATGGAGTACTCGTTGCTCCAGCGGGGCGTCGAGCGGGAGGTGCTGCCCGCGGCCCTGGACCTGGGGATAGGTCTGCTGCCGTCCTCGCCGCTGGGGCGCGGGGTGCTCACGGGGAAGTACCGCAACGGCACGCCCGCCGACTCCCGGGGCGGCTCGGAGACCATGGCGCCGTTCGTGGAACCGTATCTGGACGAGGCGGCGAGCCGGATCGTCGACGCGGTCACCACGGCGGCGGACGGTCTGGCGACGACGCCGCTCCAGGTGGCGCTCGCCTGGGTCCGCGACCGGCCGGGCGTGACCGCCCCGATCGTCGGCGCGCGCAACGCGCAGCAGCTCACGGCCGCGTTGTCAGTGGAGAGCCTTAGTCTTCCTGACGAGATCTGCCGGGCCCTCGACGATGTGTCGGCGCCCCTGCACCGCTATCCGGACCAGGACTGGAGCACCTTGTGACCGAGCCTTCGCGGGAGACCCCTCCCGAGGCCACCGAGCCCGTGCGGGGCGAGGCCGACGAGGCCGCGACCGAGCGCACCCCGGAGGGCGTGGAGGAGCACGCCGGGGAAGGCGCGGAGGCGGACGGCAAGGCCGGTGAGGCCGACGCGGGCCCTCTCGTCGAGGCGAGTCCTGCCGCCGACCCGAGTCCGGACACCGAGGCGAGTCCTGCTGCCGACGCGAGTCCGGACGCCGACGTGAGTCCTGCTGCCGACGGGGGCCCGGACGCCAGCTTGAGTCCTGCCGCCGACGCGGGCCCGGACGCCGAGGCGAGTCCTGTCGCCGACGGGGAGACGGAGGCCGGCGGGGAGACGAAGGCCGCCGAGGTGTCCGAGGCGCAGGCCGAGCTGGCCGCGCAGCGGGAGTTGCGGGCCAGGATCGAGCAGCGCAAGGCCGAGAAGGCGGCGCCCGTCGAGGCGGGCGGCAAGCTCAGCGGTACCGCGGCCGACCTGCTCGCGGCGGTGCGGGCGGTGGAGAGCGGTACGAAGCCGAGCGGCGCGTTCTTCGAGGCGCCGGATCCCGCGCCCCGGCAGCCCGCCCCCACCCCGGCGCCCGGCTCGGTGCCGGCACCGGTCACGGCCGCGCGCCCGGCGGTCCAGGAGTCGACGGCGGCCCCCGAGACGCTGGCGGCCGTGCGGGAGGTGCTCGCTCGCGGTGGCGCGCCGGAGTCTCTGACCGGCCAGGTCGCCGCGGCCCTGGGCGAGGGCGCCGCCGAGGCGCTGCGTGAGGACCCCTGGCTGCTCCTGTCGGTGCCCGGGGTGCAGCCCGAGCACGCCGACGGCTTCGCGCGGGCCCTGCTCGGCGCGGAGTGCGGTCCGGACGATCCCCGGAGGGCGGTCGCCCTGGTCGCCTGGTTGCTCGAACGGGCCGCGCTGAAGGGGCACACGGCCCTGGAGGACGCCACCGTGCGGGCCGGGCTCGGCAAGCTGTCGGTGCCCGACCCGGACGAGGCCGTGCGGGCGGCGGTGTCCGAAGGCGCGGTGCTGGTGTTCCAGGAGGAGGAGCCCGCCCAGGAGGAGCTGGAGGGCGAGGCCGAGCACGAGGGGGAGGCCGCTCCCGAAGGTCCCGAAGCCGCCGACGCCCCCGACGTGCCCGTCCTGCTGGGGCTCGACCGGTACGCGCTCGCCGAGGAGAGCCTGGCCGACGGGCTGGCCCGGCTGGTCAAGACCGCCTCCGGGGAGGTCTGGGACGGACCCGAGCTGGTCCGCGCCACCGGCGCGCACGGTCTGGTCCTGCACACCGGAGGCGAGGCGGCCCGTAGCGAGCCCGTCGCGCTCGCCGAGGCCGCCCGTGAGCGGGGCCTGCGGGTCGCGGTGGCCGTGCACAGCGAGAACGGCGTCCGCCGTCTCGGCACGGAGGCGCTGACGGTCGCCGACCTGCTGGCCGGCGTGGCCGGACCGGGCCGGGACGCGGAGGGCGCCTTCGCCCTGGACCTGCTGGTCGTCCTGGACGCGCCGCAGCTGGACGTCGAGAGTGCCGCGATGCTCGTGGAGTCCCTGCCCGACGGCTGCCGTCTGGTGCTCGGCGGAGACCCCGGTGTCCTCGGCTCCGCGGGCGCGGGCCGGGTGTTCGCCGATGTCCTCGCGGCCCGGGTGTGCCCGCAGATCGCCTCCCGCGTCCCCGATCCCGGTCCGATCGGCGAGCTGGTCTCGGGCATCGGCATCGGCGAGCTGAGCCAGGTGGAGGCCCCCGGCAAGGAGGTCGTGATCGTCCCGGTCAGGGACGCGGGCGAGGCCGTCCACCGCACCGTCCAGCTGGTCGCCGACTCGATTCCGCGGGCGATCGGCGTCGCGGCCGAGCAGACCCAGGTGATCACGGTCGGCCACGGCGGCTCGGCGGGCACCCGCGCGCTGAACGCGGCGCTCAAGCAGCGGCTCAACCCCGGGCCGGGCCGCTTCCTCGGCTTCGACCCGGGCGACCGGGTGGCCTATGTGCCGGCCCCCGGGCGGACGGTGGGCGGGACGGTCGTGTCGGCGGACGCCGAGGGCCTGCGCCTGGAGTGCGCGGGCGAGCAGCTCGTCGTACCGAAGGAGCGGGTGGAGTCCGTGCTGCGGCACGGCTGGGCGCTCACGGCGCACCAGGCGGCGGGGATGCGCTGGCCGGCGGCGGTCGTGGTGCTGCCGGGGGACGCGGCTCAGGGCCTGAGCCGGGCCTGGGTGTACACGGCCTTCGGCCGGGGCGAGCGGCACCTGTCGGTCGTGCACGGCGTGGACCAGGCGCTGCCCCGCGCGGTGTCCGAGGGGGTGGCCCAGGAGCGTACGACCCGGCTGCGGCCGCTTCTGGAGGCCCTTCTGGCGGCCTCGGAGGACTGACCGGCCCCCTCGGGGGCCTGACCGGGTACGGCGGAGGGCGGGGCACCGGTCGGTGCCCCG
>NZ_JAMGSL010000014.1:0-16020 GCF_025195125.1 Streptomyces sp. Je 1-79 | reverse complement strand
GCCGGGGTGGGGGGGGGGGGGGGCCCCGGGGGGGGCCCCCGCCCTCCGCCGTACCCGGTCAGGCGTCCCGCTCCTCCAGGTCGTCGTCCAGCTCGTCGTCGAAGACCGCGCTGACGTCGAAGCGGCAGACGATCCGCTCCGGATCGGCGTGCTCGAACGGCGCGTTGAGCCACTCCCCCGGTTCCGGCAGCTCCTCCGCGGCCGAGACCCAGAGCGTGGAGTCGCCCTCCTCAAGGCCGAACTCCTTGTGCCGTGAGGCGATTTCGTCCGGTTCGTACTCCCCGAAGAGCACGCCGAGCGCCGCGTGCGCACTGACGCCGACGGCGGGCGTCGCGCCCGATCCGCCCTCGTCGCCCTCCAGGTCGGCGATGCGCTGGGCCTGGGCGAGCAGCCGCTTCGGTTCCGCCACGGCGTAGTCGCGGCGGATCAGCACGCTGAGGGCGTGCGGCTCCTCCGGCCCGGCGTAGGGCGGCAGCGAGTCGTCGGCGCCCGGGATCTCGAAGGGGGTGACCTCGTCGTACCGGTCGTAGAGCCGCTCGTCGTACGCCTCGGCCGCCGCGGCGAGGGCGTTGAAGGCTTCGTAGACGGCCGGGTCGTCGTCCCCCGAGCGGCGTTCGACCGCCTCCAGGTGACGGTCCAGTGCGGCTTTGACCGCCTCGGCGGCGGCACGTACCTCGGCAGCGGTGGGCTGCGCAGCATCAGACATGGGACGCACGCTATCCGTAGCGGGCAGGTGCCCGCACAATAGATGCGATGCCGGAATACGAATTTGTCGACGTGTACGTGCCGCGCGGCGTCTCCCGCAAGGAGGCGACGCGGCTTCTGACCGACCATGCCGAGTACGGGCACTGGGAGTTGGACCGCCTGACACTGCACCGGGACGGCAGCCGCAGGGTGCGGCTGCGCCGGCGCATCATCCGTCAGGTCCGCGCCACCTGGTGACATGACAAGGGGCCCCGCGACGCGGGGCCCCCGTTTCGTTGCGCGGCCGTCCTAGGCGGAGCGGCGGGCGCGGCGGTAGAGCACCGAGCCGGCGAGCAGCAGACCGGCGCCGGCCGGGACGACCACGCCGAGCGGACCGGAACCGGTCTGCGCCAGCTCCTCGGTCGCCTCGGGCTGCGTGATCGTGTGCGCACCAGGCGTGTTCGGCCCGTTCGGCGTGCCGGGTCCGCCGGGCTCGCCGGAGTCACCGGGGTTGCCCGGGGTGCCGGGCGTACCCGGGTTGCCGGGGTTCCCCGGATTCCCGGGGTTGCCAGGGTTACCGGGGTTCCCCGGATTCCCGGGGTTGCCCGGATTCCCAGGGTTACCGGGGTTGCCGGGGTTGCCGGGGTTGCCGGGGTTCCCCGGATTCCCAGGGTTGCCCGGGTTCCCGGGGTTCCCGGGGTGCGTCGGCTCGACGCCGTTGGCGCACTCGTTGCCGAACGCCGGGTTGATGGCGCCGATGACCGAGACGCTGTTCCCGCAGACGTTGACCGGGACGTCGATCGGCACCTGCACGGTGTTGCCGGAGCCGACGCCCGGGGAGTTGCTGGTGCCGCCCTCGGCCGACGAGCCGCGGTGCCTGCCCGGCTTGGAGACGTTGGCGCACTTGTTGCCGAACGCCGGATTGATCAACCCGACCACGTTGACGGTGTTTCCGCAGACGTTCACCGGCGCGTGCACCGGGACCTGGACGGAATTTCCGGACGCGACGCCCGGGGAATTCGAGGCCGAACCGTTCGCACTCGAATCGGCGTTCGCATAACCACCGCCGAGGGCGAGTACGCCGCCCGCGGCCGCAACGGTGATCAGGCCCTTGCGCGTGACCTGTCGCATAGCTGTTCCCTGCCTTTTCGGCTTCTGCCTTCTGGCTTCAGAAGAGGGCCACCGGGCACGACGCCCGGGGCGGAAATGCCCACCGGCCCCGGAGTGCATGGCACGCACTCCGGGGCCGGACTGGCTCAGACCCTCACGGGTCGAGGCACAACGTCAGGCGTTGATGCAGGTGTTGCCGAAGGCGGGGTTCAGCAGCCCGATCACGGAGACCGTGTTGCCGCACACGTTCACCGGGACGTGAACCGGCACCTGGACGACGTTGCCCGAGAGCACGCCGGGGGAACCGATGGCGGCACCCTGGGCACCCGAGTCGGCAACGGCCATGCCCGCACCCGCGAGAACGAGACCGCCCGTGGCAGCCGCAGCAGCGACGACCTTCTTGATCATTATTCCTCCTTGTTGGCAATGCGATCCCAGCCGCGGACCGCACCACCTGTAACGAGGGGGATGTATTGGGGCTACGAGCCTATGAGTGCATTCACTCTTTCCGGTCACATGCGTACGCGCGGACGAATACCGGAAGGCGCGACGGGAAGCAGGCGGAAAGCAGGCGGAAGGGGAAGGCGCCTGCGGCGGCCCTCCTCAGGAGGCGTCGATGAAGCGGTCGAGGACGCGGACGCCGAACTTCAGCCCGTCCACCGGCACCCGCTCGTCCACGCCGTGGAACATCCCGGCGAAGTCCAGCTCCGGCGGCAGCTTGAGCGGTGCGAAGCCGAAGCAGCGGATGCCGAGGTCGTCGAAGGACTTGGCGTCGGTGCCGCCGGAGAGCATGTACGGCACCGCGCGGGCGATCGGGTCCTCCGCCTTGAGGGCCAGCTGCATCGCGTCGACGAGGTCGCCGTCGAAGCTGGTCTCCAGGGCCTTGTCCCCGTGCACGTCCTCACGCTTGACCCGCGGGCCGAGGATCCGGTCGAGGTCGGCCAGGAACTCCTCCTCGTAACCGGGCAGGAACCGTCCGTCGACGTGCGCCGTGGCCTGGCCGGGGATGACGTTGACCTTGTACCCGGCGCCGAGCATGGTCGGGGCGGCGGAGTTGCGCAGGGTCGCGCCGACCATCTTGGCGATGCCGCCCAGCTTGGCGAGGGTCGCCTCCATGTCCTCGGGGTCGAGCGGGGTGCCCAGCGCGTCCGAGAGCTCGTCCAGGAAGGACCGTACGGTCTTGGTGACCCTGACCGGCCACTGGTGGCGGCCCAGTCGGCCGACGGCCTCGCACAGTTCGGTGATGGCGTTGTCGTTGTTGGTCATCGACCCGTGGCCGGCCGTCCCCTCGACGGTCAGCCGCATCCAGTGCATGCCCTTCTGGGCCGTCTCGACCAGGTAGAGCCGCAGGTTCTCGTTGACCGTGAAGGAGAATCCGCCGACCTCGCCGATCGCCTCCGTCACCCCGTCGAAGAGGTCGCGGTGGTGGTCGACCAGGTGGCGGGCGCCGTAGGTGCCGCCGGCCTCCTCGTCGGCGAGGAAGGCCAGGACGATGTCGCGCGGGGGCTTGCGGCCGCTGCGCATCCGGTCGCGAACGACCGCGAGGGTCATCGCGTCCATGTCCTTCATGTCCACCGCGCCCCGGCCCCAGACGCAGCCGTCGGCGACCTCGCCGGAGAAGGGGTGGTGGGTCCAGTCCTCCGCGTTGGCCGGAACGACGTCGGTGTGGCCGTGGATGAGAAGGGCCGGCCGGGAGGGGTCCTCGCCCTCGATGCGGGCGACGGTGGAGGCCCGCCCCTTGTGCGACTCGATGATCTTCGGCTCGAGGCCGACCTCCGCGAGCTTTTCGGCGACGTACTCCGCCGCCGCCCGCTCGCCCGGGCCGGAGTGGTCGCCGTAGTTGCTGGTGTCGATGCGGATGAGGTCCCGACAGAGGTCGACGACCTCGTCCTCGCCGGTGACGCTCCGGGCCGTGTTCGACTCGCTCACGCTGCTTCCTCCCACTACGTGCCCCACGTGCTTGCTGGTGGTCGCCCCCATCCTCGCGCGCCCGCCCCCCGGGACCCAAGGGCCCCCGTCGTCCGACATGCGCCCGTCACACGGTTCCGCCCTGGTCGGGGGTGGTGATCGGCCACCTCCAATGTTTGCTATGGTTTTCCACGTCGGAACGGCCCAGCGGCCGGAAAGACAGACACCTTGTCCGGGTGGCGGAATGGCAGACGCGCTAGCTTGAGGTGCTAGTGCCCTTTATCGGGCGTGGGGGTTCAAGTCCCCCCTCGGACACCAACGAAGGACCCCACGTCATGTGGGGTCCTTCTTGTTTACGGACGAGGCGGCGGCGCGACGGAGGCTGGGGCCGGTGAGACGCAGGACGAGGACGCCGGCCGCGCCGCTCGCGCAGCGTGAGGGGATCGATCCGGCGCGGGTGCGGCTGCCGGAGGATCCCGGCGCGCGGTGGGCGACCGTCGGGGACTTTCTGCGGGCCCGGTACGGGGGTGCCGTCGGGGACGCGCGGGTCGCGGAGATGCTGCGGGACGGGCGGTTCGTGGGGGTGGAGGGGCCGGTCCGGGGGGACGAGCCGTACGCCGTCGGGCTGCGTCTGTGGTTCCACCGGGACTTCCCCGCCGAGGAGCGGGTCCCGTTCGAGCTGGGGATCGTGCACCGGGACGAGCGGATCGTCGTCGTCGACAAGCCGCACTTCCTGGCCACGATGCCGCGCGGGCGCCATGTGACCGAGACGGCGCTCGCCCGGCTGCGCCGGGAGCTGGGGGTGCCGGAGCTGCAGCCCGCGCACCGGCTCGACCGGCTGACGGCCGGCCTGGTGCTCTTCGTCGTGCGGCCCGGGGACCGGGGCGCGTACCAGACGCTGTTCCGGGACCGGCTGGTCGGCAAGGAGTACGAGGCGGTGGCGGCGTACGACGAGGGGGTCACGCTGCCGGTGACCGTACGGAGCCGGATCGTGAAGGAGCGCGGGGTGATGGCCGCCCGCGAGGAGCCGGGAGAGCCCAACAGCGAGAGCCGGATCGAGCTGGTCGAGCGGCGCGGCGGGCTCGGGCGCTACCGGCTGCTGCCGGCGACCGGGCGCACCCATCAGCTGCGGGTCCACATGAACAGCCTGGGGCTGCCGATCCTGCACGATCCGGTCTATCCCGTGGTCCGGGAGGACGGGCCGGAGGACTACACGCGTCCGCTGCAACTGCTCGCGCGGACACTGGAGTTCACCGACCCGTTCACCGGTACGCCGATGACGTTCGTGAGCCGGCTGCGGCTCAGTGGCCTCGGCTGATCCACTCCTCCAGGTGCGGGGCCTCGGCACCGATCGTCGTGGTGTCGCCGTGGCCGGTGCGGACGACCGTCTCGGCCGGGAGGGTCAGCAGCCGGTCGCGGATCGAGGCGACGATCGTGGGGAAGCTGGAGAAGGAGCGTCCCGTCGCTCCGGGACCGCCCTGGAAGAGCGTGTCTCCGGTGAAGACGGTGCCCAGGTCGGGGGCGTGGAGGCAGACCGCTCCGGGGGCGTGACCGGGTGTGTGCAGGACCTTGAGGTCCGTACCGGCGATGGTCAGGGTCTGTCCGTCGGCCAGTTCGCCGTCCGGGGTGTGGTCGGGGTGGGTCTGCTTCCAGAGCGGCTGGTCGTCGGGGTGGAGCAGGATCCGGGCACCGGTGGCGGCGGCGAGGGCCGGGGCGGCGTCGATGTGGTCGTTGTGGGCGTGGGTGCAGACGATCGCCCGCAGGGACCGGCCGTCGAGCGCGGCGAGGATGGCGTCGGCGTCGTGGGCGGCGTCGATGACGATCGCCTCCGAGTCGTCGCCGACGATCCAGACGTTGTTGTCGACGTCCCAGGTGCCGCCATCGAGGCTGAAGGTGCCGGAGGTGACCAGGTGGTCGATGCGGGCCGCCATCAGAGGACCACCACCGAGCGCAGGACGTCGCCCTCGTGCATCCGGGCGAAGGCCTTCTCGATGTCGCCGAGGCCGATGGTCTCGGTGACGAACGCGGCGAGGTCGATGCGGCCCTGCTGGTGCAGGTCGATGAGCATCGGGAAGTCGCGGGAGGGCAGGCAGTCGCCGTACCAGGAGGACTTCAGCGCGCCGCCGCGGCCGAAGACGTCCAGGAGCGGGAGTTCGAGCCGCATGTCGGGGGTGGGGACGCCGACGAGGACGACGGTTCCGGCGAGGTCGCGGGCGTAGAACGCCTGCTCGTACGTCTCCGGGCGGCCGACGGCCTCGATGACGACATCGGCGCCGAAGCCGCCGGTGAGCTCGCGGATCGCCTCGACGGGGTCGGTGGAGCGGGAGTTGACGGTGTGGGTGGCGCCCATCCCCCGCGCGGTCTCCAGCTTCCGGTCGTCGATGTCCACGGCGATGATCTTCGCCGCGCCCGCGAGGCGGGAGCCGACGACGGCGGCGTCGCCGACGCCGCCGCAGCCGATGACGGCGACGGTGTCGCCTCTGCCGACGTTTCCGGTGTTGATCGCGGCGCCGATGCCGGCCATCACTCCGCAGCCGAGGAGACCGGCGACCTCGGGGGCGACGGACGGGTCGACCTTGGTGCACTGGCCCGCGGCGACCAGGGTCTTCTCGGCGAAGGCGCCGATACCGAGGGCAGGGGAGAGCTCGGTGCCGTCCAGAAGGGTCATCTTCTGGTCCGCGTTGTGGGTGTCGAAGCAGTACTGGGGGCGGCCGCGCAGACAGGCCCGGCAGGCGCCGCACACGGCGCGCCAGTTGAGGATCACGAAGTCCCCGGGGGCCACGTCCGTGACGCCCGCGCCGACCGTCTCGACGACGCCCGCCGCCTCGTGGCCGAGGAGGAAGGGGAAGTCGTCGTTGATGCCGCCCTGCTTGTAGTGGAGATCGGTGTGACAGACCCCGCACGCCTGGATCTTCACCACGGCCTCGCCCGGGCCGGGGTCGGGAATCACGATCGTCTCCACCCGCACGGATTCGTTCCTGCCGGGGGCGACGACCCCTTGGACCTGCTGCGGCATCGGGTACTTCCCTTCCTCGGTAAGGCTCTTGGCTACCACTATCTCCTGACAATGGGCGAGACCCCCGCAGGTCGTACCTGCGGGGGTCTCGTCACCCGTGGGGGGAGTACGGGGCGCGTACCCCGTGAACGGGCCGTCAGTCCTTGTACGTGGCGGCGGTCGCGCGGACGCGTCCCCGGACCAGGAACCAGCCGCCGACGAGCAGGAGCCCGATCAGCGGGAGGCAGTTCACGGTGGTGCGGCTGATGCCGCCGTCCATCCACATCAGGACGAGGACGGAGCCGAGGAAGACCAGCGTGACGATCTGGGTGTACGGGGCCCAGGGCAGCTGGTAGGCGGGGCGGGCGACCCGGCCCTCCTTGGAGCGGTTCACGAAGAGCAGCGAGCAGACCATGATCATGGCCCAGGTGCCGATGATGCCGATGGAGGCGAAGTTCAGCACCAGCTCGAAGGCCTCGCCGGGCATGACGTAGTTCAGGCCGACACCGAGGACCCCGAAGGCGGCGGTCAGCAGGATGCCGCCGTAGGGGACGCCGCCCTTGTTCATGACGCCGGTGAACTTGGGCGCGGAGCCGGCGAGCGACATGGAGCGCAGGATCCGGCCGGTCGAGTAGAGGCCCGAGTTCAGGCTGGAGAGCGCGGCGGTGAGGACGACGAGGTTCATCACGCCGGCGGCGCCGGGGATGCCCAGCTTGTCGAAGACGGTGACGAAGGGGCTCTGGTCGCCGGAGTACGCGGTGTACGGCAGGAGCAGCGCGAGGAGGACGACGGAGCCGACGTAGAAGAGGCCCACGCGCCACATGATCGAGTTGATCGCCTTCGGCATGATCTTCTCGGGGTTCTCGGTCTCGCCGGCGGCGACGCCGCACAGCTCGACGGAGGCGTAGGCGAAGACGACGCCCTGGATCAGCAGCAGCATCGGCATGACACCGCTGGGGAAGATGCCGCCGTTGTCCGTGATGGTGGCCAGGCCCGGGGTGTGGCCGCCGATCTCGTGCGAGGTCACGATCAGGAAGATGCCGATGAGCATGAAGGCGACGAGCGCGCCGACCTTGATGATCGCGAACCAGAACTCCATCTCGCCGAAGTACTTCACCGAGATGAGGTTGGCGGCGAGGACGACCGCGAGGGCGATCAGGGCGAGGATCCACTGCGGGACGTCGCTGAACATGGCCCAGAAGTGGGCGTAGGTCGCGGCCGCGGTGATGTCGGCGATGGCGGTGGTCGACCAGTTGAGGAAGTAGAGCCAGCCGGCCGTGTAGGCGCCCTTCTCGCCCATGAACTCACGGGCGTAGGAGACGAAGGCTCCGGAGGAGGGGCGGTAGAGGACCAGCTCTCCGAGGGCCCGCACCACGAAGAAGGCGAAGACGCCGCAGACCGCGTACGCGATGAAGAGGGACGGTCCGGCGTTGGCCATGCGGCCACCGGCGCCGAGGAAGAGGCCGGTGCCGATCGCGCCACCGATGGCGATCATGTTGATGTGCCGGGACTTCAGGTCCTTGCGGTACCCGGCGTCACCGGCGTCGACGTGGGGGGACGCTCCGGATGCCGTCGCCGGTGGCGTGGCGGACAGCGTGTCGGCCGCAGAGGGGGTGCGGTCACTCATGGAGTTGTTCGCCTTCGTGAGGGGGAGGGTCTGTGCGGTACCCGGCCGCGCGCGTGGAGATCGTCCACGGCTCTCACGGCCAGCGCACATCGTCACGTCACGAGGCGAATTCAGCAGTGGCCAATGTCACTGAACGCCCTTATTTGAGCTACTTCTGAGGTTGCTACAAAGGCAACGCCTGGGATCGGAAGGTTTTACGGCGCGAGAACGTCCAGTTCCTTGAGCGCGCCGACCGCGATCTGACGGGTGAGCTCCTCGGCGCGGACCGCGTCCCTCTCCCGGACCGCCTCGGCGACCTGGACGTGGAGGGTGACGGCTGCCGGGTCGGGGTCCTCGAACATGACCTGGTGGTGGGTGCGGCCGGTGAGCACCTCGGCGACCACGTCGCCGAGCCGGGCGAACATCTCGTTGCCCGAGGCGTTCAGGACGACCCGGTGGAAGGCGATGTCGTGGACGAGGTACGCCTCCAGCTGCCGGCCGCGCGAGGTGGCGACCATGCCGAGCGCCTGCTCGGTCAGCTCGCGGCACTGCTCGGGGGTGGCGTGGACGGCGGCGAGTCCGGCGGCGACGGGTTCGACCGCGGAACGGAGCACGGTGAGCGAGCGCAGCTGACGCGGGCGGTCGGCACCGGCCAGGCGCCAGCGGATGACCTGGGGGTCGTACACGTTCCACTGCGCGGTCGGCAGGACGATCACGCCGACACGGCGGCGGGACGCGACGAGGTGCATGGACTCCAGGACGCGGACGACCTCGCGGACGACGGTGCGGGAGACGTCGAAGCGCTGGGCCAGCTCGTCGGTGCGCAGCACGCTGCCGGGCGGGTACTCCCCCGCGGTGATCGCGAGACCCAGGGTGGCGAGGACGTGCGTATGGAGCCCCTGGGCCGGTGTCGTCATGGGGGTCAGCCTACGTGGACGCCAAGATCAGGAACAAAAAGTATGACTTTAATGTCACAGCCACTTGAATACGTCGTACCCAATGGGTTTCATGAGCGCGACGGATTCGATGTCGAAGAAGACAGCGAGGCACCACCCCATGAGCACCACCTCCCCGACGGCCCCCCAGGTCGTCGTCGTGATGGGCGTCGCCGGCACCGGCAAGACGACCATCGGTCCGCTGGTCGCGGACGCGCTCGGAGTCCCCTACGCCGAGGGCGACGACTTCCACCCGGCGGCCAACGTCGCCAAGATGGCCGCCGGCGTCCCGCTGGACGACGCCGACCGCGGCCCCTGGCTCGACGCCATCGGTGCGTGGGCGCACGGCCGGGAGGGGCTCGGCGGGGTCGTGAGCAGCTCCGCGCTGAAGCGGATCTACCGCGACCGGCTGCGGGCTGCCGCCCCGGGCGTGGTCTTCCTCCATCTGACCGGCGACCGCGAGCTGATCGAGCGGCGGATGACCGAGCGCAAGGGACACTTCATGCCGACGGCGCTCCTCGACTCTCAGTTCGCCACGCTGGAGCCGCTGGGGGACGACGAGGCCGGTGTCGCGGTCGACGTCTCCGGCGCCCCCGAGGAGATCGCCGCACGGGCGGTCGCCGCGCTGCGTGGCCGGCTCGCCGGCTGATCTCCGTACCCCGCCGTACGCCGAGCCGCTCGGCCTGCGGACGGGCCCGGCGTGCGCCGCACACGGTGCGGACGCCGCCGTACCGCCTCCCCCTGCCCCCACCCGTCCCCTAAGGAACCCCCGTGACCAGTCTCAGCGTCGAGATGCTGGCAGCGGACGCCGTCGAGCCGATCACCTCGGCCGGCAACGCCCAGCTCGGCATCGCCGTGCTCGCCGGCATAGCCGTCATCGTCCTGCTCATCACCAAGTTCAAGCTGCACGCCTTCCTGGCCCTGACCATCGGGTCGCTGGCCCTGGGCGCGTTCGCCGGAGCCCCGCTCGCGGCGACCATCGACTCCTTCACCATCGGCCTCGGCAAGACCGTCGCCGGTGTGGGTGTGCTGATCGCGCTCGGCGCGATCCTGGGCAAGCTGCTCGCCGACTCCGGCGGCGCCGACCAGATCGTCGACACGATCCTCGCCAGGGCGAGCGGCCGGTCCATGCCCTGGGCGATGGTGCTGATCGCCTCCGTCATCGGTCTGCCGCTCTTCTTCGAGGTCGGCATCGTGCTGCTGATCCCGGTGGTGCTCCTCGTCGCCAAGCGCGGCAACTACTCGCTGATGCGCATCGGCATCCCGGCTCTGGCCGGTCTGTCGGTGATGCACGGACTGATCCCGCCGCACCCCGGCCCGCTGGTCGCCATCGACGCCCTGGGCGCCAACCTCGGGGTCACGCTCGCCCTCGGTGTCCTGGTCGCCATCCCGACCGTGATCATCGCCGGCCCCGTCTTCTCCCGGTACGCGGCCCGCTGGGTCGACATCCCGGCCCCCGAGAACATGATCCCGGCACGTCCCTCGGAGGACCTGGAGAAGCGCCCCGGCTTCGGCGCCACCGTCGCGACCGTCCTGCTGCCCGTCGTCCTGATGCTGGTCAAGGCGCTCGTCGACATCGTCGTCGGCGACCCCGACAACGCGCTGCAGAAGGTCACCGACGTCATCGGCTCACCGCTGATCGCGCTGCTCGCGGCCGTCATCGTCGGCATGTTCACCCTGGGCCGCGCAGCCGGCTTCACCCGGCAGCGGCTCTCCACGACCGTCGAGAAGTCCCTCGCCCCGATCGCGGGCGTGCTGCTGATCGTCGGCGCGGGCGGCGGCTTCAAGCAGACGCTGATCGACGTCGGCGTGGGCCAGATGATCCTGGACTTCTCCAAGAACTGGTCGATCCCGGCGCTGCTCCTCGCCTGGCTGATCGCCGTGGCGATCCGCCTCGCGACCGGCTCGGCCACGGTGGCGACGATCTCGGCGGCCGGGCTCGTGGCCCCGCTCGCCGAGGGCATGGGCACCAGTGAGACGGCGCTGCTGGTCCTCGCGATCGGTGCCGGTTCGCTCTTCTTCAGCCATGTGAACGACGCCGGGTTCTGGCTGGTCAAGGAGTACTTCGGGATGACCGTCGGCCAGACGATCAAGACCTGGTCGGTGATGGAGACGATCATCTCGGTCGTCGGCATCGCCTGCGTCCTGCTGCTGTCGCTGGTGTTGTAGCCGACGCCGCCGCACGCACCGCACACGGACCGGGTCCGGACGCCGCCCAGGCGTTCCGGACCCGGTCCGTGTCATCCGGTGGACGGGCGCCCCGCGCCGCTGGCTCACGGCCCGCACCCCTCACTCACGGCCCGCGCCGTTAACCCACGGCCCGCGCCGCCGCCCGGCCCGCCGCACGGCCCGAGAAGATGCAGCCGCCGAGGAAGGTGCCCTCCAGCGAGCGGTAGCCGTGGACGCCTCCGCCGCCGAAGCCGGCCGCCTCGCCCGCCGCGTACACCCCCTCCAGCGCCTCGCCGTTCTCCTTGAGCACCCGCGACGACAGGTCCGTCTCCAGGCCTCCGAGCGACTTGCGGGTCAGGATGTTCAGCCGTACGGCGATCAGCGGACCGGCCTTGGGGTCCAGGATCCGGTGCGGGGACGCCGTACGGATCAGCTTGTCGCCGAGGTATCTGCGGGCGCCCCGGATCGCCGTCACCTGGAGGTCCTTGGTGAAGGGGTTGGCGATCTCCCGGTCGCGCGCCGTGATCTCGCGGCGCAGCTCCGCCTCGTCGATCAGCGGCTCGTCCGTGAGGGCGTTCATCCCGCGGACCAGGGCGGTCAGGTCGTTCTCCACGACGAAGTCGGCGCCGTGGTCCATGAAGGCCTTCACCGGCGCCGGTACGTCCGCGCGGGCCCGGCCGATGACGTCCCGGACCGACTTGCCGGTGAGGTCCGGGTTCTGTTCGGAGCCCGAGAGCGCGAACTCCTTGCCGATGATGCGCCGGTCGAGGACGAACCACGTGTGGTCGTACCCGGTCCGCATGATGTGTTCGAGCGTGCCGAGGGTGTCGAAGCCCGGGAAGAGCGGCACGGGCAGCCGGCGGCCGCGCGCGTCCAGCCAGAGCGAGGACGGGCCGGGCAGGATGCGGATGCCGTGCCTGGCCCAGATCGGGTTCCAGTTCTCGATGCCCTCGGTGTAGTGCCACATCCGGTCGCGGTTGATGTGGTGCGCCCCGGCCTCCTCGGTGATGCCGAGCATCAGCCCGTCGACATGGGCGGGAACTCCGGAGAGCAGCTTCGCGGGCGGGGTGCCGAGCCGGTCGGGCCACTGCTTGCGTACGAGGTCGTGGTTGCCGCCGATGCCGCCCGAGGTGACGATCACCGCCTGGGCGCGGAGTTCGAAGGTCTCGGTGACCTCCCGGCTGCTCGCGGTGCCGCGTTCGGCGGTGGAGGGCTCCAGGATCTCGCCGCTGACGGTGTCCACGGCTCCGGCCGTGCGGCCGAGGCCGGTCACCCGGTGCCGGAAGCGGAGCTTGACCCGGCCGGCGGCGACGCCCTCGCGGACCCGGCGCTCGAAGGGGGCGACGAGGCCGGGTCCTGTGCCCCAGGTGATGTGGAAGCGGGGCACCGAGTTGCCGTGCCCGTTCGCGTCGTAACCGCCGCGCTCGGCCCAGCCCACCACGGGGAAGAAGCGCACCCCGCGCGCGTGCAGCCAGGACCGCTTCTCACCCGCCGCGAAGTCGACGTACGCCTCCGCCCACTTCCTCGGCCAGTGGTCCTCGGGGCGGTCGAAGCCGGCCGTGCCGAGCCAGTCCTGGAGGGCGAGATCGTGGCTGTCCTTGATCCGCATCCGGCGCTGCTCGGGCGAATCGACGAGGAAGAGCCCGCCGAAGGACCAGTGGGCCTGGCCGCCCATGGACTGTTCCGGCTCCTGGTCGAGCAGGATGACGCTCCGCCCGGCGTCCACGAGTTCGGCGGTGGCCACCAGGCCGGCGAGGCCGGCTCCGATCACGATCACATCAGCGTCGTACGACATGGACCGAATCTTGGATACACCGATGTATCCAGTCAACAGTCCGAACCTTTCCCGCCCCTCCCGTTTTCTAATGTCGAGCATTAATATGGGTCTCATGGCAAGGACGTCAGGACCCGAGACCCGGGAGAAGCTGATCCGCGCGGCGGAGGAGGCCTTCGCGGCGCAGGGCGTCGACGGCGCCCAGCTGCGCGACGTCGTGGCGCTCGCGGGCCAGAGCAACCCCTCGGCCGTGCAGTACCACTTCGGCTCGCGCGCGGGCCTCCTCGACGCGGTGATGGCGGGCCGCCAGAGGCGTACGGAACAGGTCCTCGATCCACTCCTC
Source organism: Streptomyces sp. Je 1-79 (assembly GCF_025195125.1). Classification (GTDB taxonomy): domain Bacteria; phylum Actinomycetota; class Actinomycetes; order Streptomycetales; family Streptomycetaceae; genus Streptomyces. The sequence goes on along the minus strand of NZ_JAMGSL010000014.1, from coordinate 2,496 downwards.
GCCGAGGCCCCCGACGATCTCCACGCGCTGGTCGAGGCCCTGGTCACCGCCGAGGCGAGCGAGCTGCGCACCGAGCGCGGCCGCCGCTGCCTGCGGATCTCCGCCCAGCTCAGCCATGAGAGCGGGGTCCGCACGCGCACCCCGCACCCCACGCTCGACGGGACCGTGTACTGGCGGCTGATCGAGCGGGTCGAGGCCCGGCTGACCGGCCTTCCCGAGCCGCTGCGGCTGGAACGGCTCGATCTGGCGCTCACCGTCGTCGGCGCCGCCATGGCCGACCGGGCGCGCCAGTACCTCGACGGCACCGCGCCGCTCACGCCCGAGCCGCTCTTCCTCGCCGATCTCGTCGAGACCACCACCGCCCTGCTGCGGGCGTCACCGCCCACCGTCCGAGAGGAACTCCCATGAACGAGCCCACCCGCCTCCACGACCTCACCGGCAGGACCGTCCTGATCACCGGAGGCGCCCGCGGTCTGGGCGCCGAGGCCGCACGGCAGGCCGTGGCCGCCGGGGCGAACGTCGTGATCACCGACGTCCTCGACGACGAAGGAAAGGCCACCGCGGCCGCACTGGGCGAGCGGGCGCGCTTCCTCCACCACGACGTCACCTCCGAGGAGGAGTGGGCCGCCGCCGTCGCGTACGCGGTCGCCGAGTTCGGCGGGCTCCACGGCCTGGTGAACAACGCCGGGATAGCCACCGGAGCCTTCCTGGAGACCGAGTCCGTCGAGAACTTCCGCAGGGTGCTCGACATCAACCTGACCGGCGTCTTCATCGGCATGAAGGCCGCGATCCCGGCGATGAGGGAGGCCGGCGGCGGCTCGATCGTCAACATCTCCTCGGCCGCCGGTCTGATGGGCCTGGCGCTGACCGCCGGTTACGGCGCCTCGAAGTGGGGCGTGCGTGGCCTGACGAAGATCGGCGCGGTGGAGCTGGGCACGGCGGGGATCCGCGTCAACTCGGTCCACCCGGGCATGACGTACACCCCGATGACCGCCGCCGTCGGCATCGAGCGCGGCGAGGGCGGATACCCCAACACCCCGATGGGGCGGGTCGGCGAGGCGCCGGAGATCGCGGGCGCGGTGGTCTTCCTGCTCTCGGACGCGGCCTCGTACGTCACGGGTGCGGAGCTGGCCGTGGACGGCGGCTGGACGACCGGTCCGACGGTCAAGTACGTGATGGGGCAGTGACCGTCGGGAGGCGGTGACATCGGGAGGCGGTGACCTGACGGCCGGTGATTTCATGGCGGGATGACGAACCCCGCCGAAGAGATCCTGGACGTCGTCGACGAGAAGGACGAGGTGGTCGGCCTGGCCCCGCGCGGCGAGGTGTACGCGCGGGGCCTGATCCATCGCTGCACGTTCATCCTGGTACGGGACGCCCAGGACCGGATCTTCGTGCACCGGCGCACCCCCGGGAAGCTGGTCTACCCGTCGATGTACGACATGTTCGTCGGCGGGGTCGTCGGCGCGGGCGAGTCGTACGACGACGCGGCCCTGCGCGAGGCGGAGGAGGAGCTCGGGGTCTCCGGTCTGCCGCGCCCCGAGCCGCTGTTCCGGTTCCTCCACGACTCCGGGGGCGTCGCCGGGAAGTGGTGGTCCGCGGTCTACGAGGTGCGCTGCGACCTGCCCGTGCGCCCCCAGGTGGAGGAGGTCGCCTGGCACGCCTTCCTGCCGGAGGCCGAGGTGGTCGCGCGGCTCGGGGAGTGGCGTTGGGTCCCGGACGGCCTGGCGGCCTACGGACGGCTGCGGGCGCGCCGCGGTTAAGGTGCCCGGGTGAGTGACTTCGTACAGAGCCTGCGGCTGTGGTTCGCGCCGCAGCGGATCCGCGACGAGGGCGAGACGCCGGACTACCGGTTCTCGCTCGCCAACGAGCGCACCTTCCTCGCCTGGATCCGGACGGCGCTCGCGCTCATCGGCGGCGGGTTCGCCGTCGACCAGTTCCTGACGGATCTGCGCTGGGGCGTACGCGTCGGGCTCGCGCTCGCGCTGCTCGCCGCGGGCGTGCTGTGCGCGCTGCGGGCGGTCAACCACTGGGTGCGGTGCGAGCGGGCGATGCGGCGCGGGGAAGACCTGCCGGTGTCACGGTTCCCGACCGTGCTGGGCCTCGCGGTGGCCGTGGTGGCGCTCGCGATGGTGGTGGTCATCGTCTTCGGCTGGGCCGGGCGGTGACCGAGGCGGCGACGCCCGCCCGGGATCCGGGGCTGCAGCCGGAGCGGACCCGGCTGGCGTGGCGGCGCACGACGCTGACCTGCACGGTCGTGGCGGTGCTCGCCGCGAAGTCGGCGATCAAGGACGAGATCACGGGGCCGGGCGTGGCGGGGGCGGCGCTGACGGCGCTGGTCTGGATCGCCTTCCTCGCCGTCGGGCACCGCCGGATCCACGCCCTGGACACGGCGCGCCCGGGGCCGCTCTCCCACCGGGGCGTGCTGCTCGCGACGGCGTGCACGGTCGCGCTGGCCGCGTTCGCGGTCGCGGTGGTGCTCTGACGGGGCCTAGG
>NZ_JAMGSL010000013.1:135847-219582 GCF_025195125.1 Streptomyces sp. Je 1-79 | reverse complement strand
CCTCCGGGCTTCCCTTCGGTCTTTCGTGTTTCCAGCTTAGCAGATCCGTTTTCCGTTTCTGCCACCCGCTGGAGCGGGTTGCCGGGCCGTTCTTCGCTTTCGCGTTTCCCTTTCCGGCGGTTCCGACTTTATCAGATTCATTCCGGCCGACCTAATCGGTGGCTTTCGTGATTCGAATAAGGAATCGGATGGCTCCGTGGAAATCGACTTCCCGACCGGAGCAAGAGAGACTCTAGCTCGCCGCCATCGAACTTGTCCAGTTCGAGGCAACCGTTTGAATCTACCTCCCCACGCCAACCGTGTCAACAGTTTTTGCGGGCGAGGAGGAGACTAGCAGGTCAGCGGGGCCGTACGCACATCAGGCGGCGGTCGGTAGCTCGGCGCTGCGGTCCGGCTCGTCGACGTCGCCGGTGGCGCCCGCTCGGACGGCGCGGGCGCCCAGGACATAGACGTAGACGAGGAATGCCAGCTCGGCGGCGATTCCGATGGCGATGCGTGCCCAGGTCGGCAGGCCCGACGGGGTCACGAAGCCTTCGATGAGGCCGGACAGGAAGAGGACCAGGGCCAGGCCGATCGCCATGCCGACGGCCGCGCGGCCTTCCTTCGCCAGGGCGGCTCGGCGGGTCATGGGGCCGGGTTCGATGACGGTCCAGCCGAGGCGGAGGCCGGTGCCGGCGGCGACGAAGACCGCGGTCAGTTCGAGGAGGCCGTGCGGGAGGAGCAGGCCCAGCATGACGTCGAGGCGGCCTGCCGAGGACATCAGGCCGATGGCTACGCCGAGGTTCAGCATGTTGAGGAAGAGGATCCAGAGCACCGGAAAGCAGAGGAACGCGCCGAGGACCAGGCACATGGCGGCGGCCTGCGCGTTGTTCGTCCAGACCTGGGCGGCGAAGGAGGCTGCCGGGTGGCTCGAGTAGTACGTCTCGTACTGGCCGCCCGGGCGGGTCATCTCGCGCAGTTCCGCCGGGGCTCCGATGGCGGACTGCACTTCCGGGTGCGTACCGATCCACCAGCCGATGATCACCGCGAGCAGCGTGGAGAGGACGGCCGTCGGGACCCACCAGTGGCGTGAGCGGTAGACAGCTGCGGGGAAGCCGGCCGTCAGGAACGCGGCCGCGTCACGCCAGGAGGAACGGCGGGTGCCGGTGACCGTGGCGCGGGCACGGGCGACGAGCTGGGTGAGCCGGGCCGTGAGCAGCGGGTCCGGGGCGCTGGACTGGATCAGGGAGAGGTGGGTGGCCGTGCGCTGGTACAGGGCCACGAGCTCGTCCGCCTCGGCGCCGCTGAGCTTGCCGCCACGGCGCAGGAGGTGATCGAGGCGGTCCCACTCGGCGCGGTGGGCGGTGACGTAGACGTCGAGGTCCATGATCGGCTGCTGCTCCAGGCACTGGTGTGTACGGGTCCGTACTACTGCGGCGCGCTGCGGATCAGCTTGGCAGACTGTCGTACCGAGGGGTCGGGGCAGGTCGGAGAAGGGTGGGCGCCGTGAGCGGAGTGGTGACGGGGGACGCCGTCGTCCTGGGGTTGCGGCCGGCGCGGCTGCCGAGCCGGGCTCTGGCGCTGCTTCTCGACCTTGTCGTGGTGTGGGCGGTCTTCCTGCTGGTCACGCTGGGGCTCACGATGGCGACGGCTTCGCTGGACGCTGCCGCGCGGACGGCGGTGTCGATCGCGTCCTTCCTTCTCGTGCTCGTGGGCGCGCCGATCGCGGTGGAGACGCTGTCGCACGGGCGGTCGCTGGGGAAGCTGGCCTGCGGGCTGCGGGTGGTGCGGGACGACGGCGGGCCGATCCGGTTCCGGCACGCGCTGGTACGGGGGGCGATGGGGGTCGTGGAGATCCTGATGACGTTCGGGGTCGTCGCCTGTATCGCCTCGCTCGTGTCCGAGCGGGGGCGGCGGATCGGGGATGTCTTCGCCGGGACGCTGGTCGTACGGGAGCGGGTGCCGGCGGCTCGGGCCTCGGTCCTGCCCCCTCCCCCGCCGTGGCTTGCCGGGCGGTTCGCGGAGCTCGATCTGTCGGCGGTGCCGGACGGGCTGTGGCTGGAGATACGGCAGTACCTGACGCGGATGCGGCAGCTGGACCCGGAGGTCGGGCGGCGGATCGCGGAGCGGCTGGCCGATGAGCTGGTCGCGCGGACGGGTACGCCTCCGCCTGCGGGTGTGCCCGCGGCGGCCTATCTGGCGGGGGTCGTCGGCGAGCGGCAGGCGCGCGACGCGCGCCGGGCCTTCGCCCCCTCCCCGTCTCCCTCCCCCCAGCCCTCTCCCTCGCCCTCTCCCTACCCCCAGCCCTCTCCTTCCGTTCGGCCGGCTGAGCAGCCGCCGGCGGTGGAGCCCGGGCGTTCGACCGGGTTCGCGCCTCCCGCCTAGCGCCTCCCGGCTGCCGTCAGGGAAAGACGTTGGGCGGGGTGTCGAGGGATTCGAGCTCGATGCCGGGGGCGGAGAGGACGACGTCGCCGGCGATGTGAACCGTGTGCTGTTCGCCCGTGTCGAGGGCGTTGACCTGGTACTCGTCCACGATCAGACGGCCGTTGTCAGTGGGGTGCGCTTCACTGTTCACCAGGGCCCAGGACTGGTCGATCGTGAGGGGGGCGAGGACGGGATCCGTGAAGGCGACGAGCCTGACGCGGGTCGCCGGGGAAGCGGGGGTGAGCCGCAGGAGTCGCGTGATCGCGACGAGGAATGCCGGGGACGTGCCGGTGAAGGCGTGGGCGCGCACATTGCCTTCGGTGGCGTGGGTTCCGGTGGGGTCGGTACGGACCCAGGTGACGCCTTCGAGGGCGGCGCCGCGGACCTGCCAGCTCGCGGCGTGGAGTTCGAGTCGGATGGGGCGGCCGAGTTCGTCGATGGCCAGGTCGACGGAGCCGGCGTGCTCGCCGGAGGGGGTGGTGGTCTGTGAGACGTAGCGCCAGCCGGAGGGGCCGGGCGCGCAGTTGAAGTGCTCTTCACCGAGGGGGGTGTGATCGTGCGGATCATGGAGCGAATAGCGGCCGCGGGGCATGGGTCCTCGGGGTGCTTGCTGGGGCGATAGACGAGGCAGGCCCCCGGCACGGGGGTGCGGGGGCCTGCCTTGTTTCCTCTACGGGTGCGGGGGACGGGCGTGCGTCAGTGCACGGGCGCCGTCCGTCCCGGCATCAGTAGCGGTAGTGGTCCGGCTTGTACGGGCCTTCGACCTCGACGCCGATGTAGGCGGCCTGCTCCGGGCGCAGCGTCGTGAGCTTCACGCCCAGGGCAGCGAGGTGGAGGCGGGCGACCTTCTCGTCCAGGTGCTTCGGGAGCACGTAGACGTCGGTCGGGTACTGCTCCGGCTTGGTGAACAGCTCGATCTGGGCCAGGGTCTGGTCCGCGAACGAGTTCGACATCACGAAGGACGGGTGTCCGGTGGCGTTGCCGAGGTTCAGCAGACGGCCCTCGGAGAGGACGATCAGGACCTTGCCGTCGGGGAACTTCCAGGTGTGGACCTGCGGCTTGACCTCGTCCTTGACGATGCCCTCGATCTTGGCGAGGCCGGCCATGTCGATCTCGTTGTCGAAGTGGCCGATGTTCCCGACGATGGCCTGGTGCTTCATCTTGGCCATGTCGGTGGCCATGATGATGTCCTTGTTGCCGGTCGTGGTGATGAAGATGTCGGCCGTCTCGACGACGTCGTCCAGGGTCGCGACCTGGTAGCCGTCCATCGCCGCCTGGAGGGCGCAGATGGGGTCGATCTCGGTGACGATGACGCGGGCGCCCTGGCCGCGGAGGGACTCGGCGCAGCCCTTGCCGACGTCGCCGTAGCCGAAGACGACCGCGGTCTTGCCGCCGATGAGGACGTCGGTGGCGCGGTTGATGCCGTCGATCAGGGAGTGGCGGCAGCCGTACTTGTTGTCGAACTTCGACTTCGTCACGGCGTCGTTCACGTTGATCGCCGGGAAGAGGAGGGTGCCGGCCTGGTGCATCTCGTAGAGGCGGTGGACGCCGGTGGTGGTCTCCTCGGTCACGCCGCGGATCTCGGACGCGAGCTGGGTCCACTTCTGCGGGTTCTCGCCGAGGGTGCGGTTGAGGAGACGGAGGATGTGGCCGTACTCCTCGCTGTCCGCGGTGGACGGGTCCGGGGCGGAGCCAGCCTTCTCGAACTCGACGCCCTTGTGGACGAGGAGGGTGGCGTCACCACCGTCGTCGAGGATCATGTTCGGGCCGCCGGTGGGCGTGTTCGGCCAGGTCAGGGCCTGCTCCGTGCACCACCAGTACTCCTCCAGCGTCTCGCCCTTCCAGGCGAAGACCGGGACGCCGGCGGGGGCCTCGGGGGTGCCGGTCGGGCCGACGGCGATGGCCGCGGCGGCGTGGTCCTGGGTGGAGAAGATGTTGCAGGACGCCCAGCGGACCTCGGCGCCGAGGGCGACCAGGGTCTCGATGAGGACGGCGGTCTGCACGGTCATGTGCAGCGAGCCGGTGATCCGGGCGCCGGCGAGCGGCTGCTGGTCGGCGTACTCGCGGCGGATCGACATCAGGCCGGGCATCTCGTGCTCGGCGAGGGTGATCTCCTTGCGGCCGAAGGCGGCCAGGGACAGGTCGGCGACCTTGAAGTCCTGCTGGGTGGCGGCAGTCGTCATGACTGGGCTGCTCCTCGTGGATCGGGTTCGAGGGTCTGTTGGGGCGCCTGGCACCGCGACATGGAGGAGAGGGCACACGAATGCCCGGGTACTCCCGCGGTGCAGTCGTCGGAGGCCCTCTCTCCCTCGGCCGGTCCTTGCGGACCGCCCGACCGCCATCAGCAGCGACGTCTGGCTGGTCACGAATCTACACCGATCAGTGCAGCGACCCACAGTCCGCCCGCCCCCGGGATTCGGCTGGTTCCGGCCTCGACATCGCATCGGGAGAGGGTCGGGAGAGGATCGAGAGAGGGCCGCCCGGTCTCCTCAGTGGTCCGGGGTGCTCGGGCCGCCCGGGGACTTGGCCGGGTTCACGCCCGCGGCCGCCGCCGACTCGCTGTAGACGTCCGGCTCCAGGTAGATGACCCGGGCGATCGGGACCGCCGCGCGGATGCGCTCCTCGGCCGCGTTGATCGCGTGGGCGACCTCGGTGGCCGTCTCGTCGTGTCGTACGGCGATCTTCGCCGCGACGAGGAGCTCCTCGGGGCCCAGGTGGAGCGTGCGCATGTGGATGAGGCGGGTGACGGTCTCGCCGTCGACGACCGCCTCCTCGATCTGCTTCACCTGCTCGATGCCGGCGGACTCGCCGAGCAGCAGCGACTTCGTCTCGGCGGCGAGGACGATCGCGATCACGATGAGCAGGACACCGATGCAGAGGGTGCCGATGCCGTCCCAGACGCCGTCGCCCGTGAGGAGCGCGACGCCGACGCCGCCGAGGGCGAGGAAGAGGCCGACGAGCGCGCCGAGGTCCTCCAGGAGGACGACCGGGAGCTCGGGCGCCTTCGCGCGGCGCACGAACTCCTTCCAGGACTGGCCGCCGCGGATCGCGTTCGACTCCTTGATGGCCGTACGGAAGGAGAAGGTCTCGGCGATGATCGCGAAGACGAGGACGCCGATCGGCCAGTACCAGTCCTCGATCGGGTGCGGGTGCTTGATCTTCTCGTAGCCCTCGTAGACGGCGAACATGCCACCGACGGAGAAGAGCACGATCGAGACGAGGAAGGCGTAGATGTAGCGCTCGCGGCCATAGCCGAATGGGTGCTGCGGTGTCGCCTCGCGCTTGGCCTTCTTGCCGCCGAGCAGCAGCAGGGCCTGGTTGCCGGAGTCGGCGAGGGAGTGGACGCTCTCGGCCAGCATCGAGGACGAACCACTGAAGAGGAACGCCACGAACTTGGCTACCGCGATCGCGAGGTTGGCGGCGAGTGCCGCCACGATCGCCTTGGTTCCGCCTGACGCGCTCATGGGTGTACGTGTTCCTTCCGTCGGTACTCCGGCACTCTTGCCGCCATTCGGCCGGTCATTGTTGCATCAGGCGACGACGGTGGCGCGGAAGACCGTTCCCGTACCGGACAGTTCGGTCGATTCGCCTGCCGGTACGAAGACGGACTCTCCGGGGGCGAGGGTCACTTCGCCCGCCTTGGGCCGGCCCGCGACGGCGAGCAGGATCTGCGGGGTGGCGGCGGTGACGTCGGTGGGGGCGGCGCCCTCGGCCCGTACGAAACGGGAGAGGCGGAACTCGTCGATGGGAGTGTCGTAGACCTCCTCGCCCGACGGGGAGGCCTCCGGGCGCAGTACGGCCGGTTCCGTCGGTTCGAAGCGGACGATCCGCAGCAGCTCCGGGACGTCGACGTGCTTGGGCGTGAGGCCGCAGCGCAGCACGTTGTCGGAGTTGGCCATGATCTCGACGCCGAGGCCGTCGAGGTAGGCGTGCGGGACGCCCGCGCCGAGGTAGAGGGCTTCGCCGGGCTGGAGTTGGACCGGGTTGAGCAGCATGGCGGCGATGACACCCGCGTCGCCCGGGAAGTGGTGGGCGAGGGTGGCGTACGGGGCGTGGGCGCCGCCCAGGCGGGCGGCGGCGTCCGCGGCCTCGGTGACGGTGTGCGCCAGCTCTTCGCGGTCGGCGGTGAGCAGCGCGGTCATGACCTCGCGCAGCGCGGCCTCTTCGGGGTGGGCGTGGAGCAGGTCGACGTACGGCTTGAGGGAGTCGACGCCGAGCGCGGCGATGGTGTCGGCGGCCTCGATCGGGTCGCGGAAGCCGCACAGCCCGTTGAACGGCGTGAGGGCGCAGATGAGTTCGGGCTTGTGGTTGGCGTCCTTGTAGTTGCGGTGCGGCGCGTCGATCGGGACGCCGGCCGCCTCCTCGGCGGCAAATCCGGCCTTCGCCTGCGCGAGGTCGGGGTGGACCTGGAGGGAGAGCGGGGCGCCGGCGGCGAGGAGCTTGAGGAGGAAGGGGAGGTGCGGGCCGAACTTCCCGACGGCCGGGGCGCCCAGTTCGCGTACGGGATCGGCGTCGACCACCTCGTTGAGCGGTCCGCGCTCCGTACGGGAGGGGGCTCCGGGGTGGGCGCCCATCCACATCTCGGCCTGGGGCTCACCGGTGGGGGCGGTCCCGAGCAGTTCCGGGATGGCCGTGGTGGAACCCCAGGCGTAGGGGCGGACGGTGTTGACGAGGCGGTCCATGGAGCCTTCCAGCTTTCCTCAGTGCGGTGATGGAGGTGAGGTGGCGTCGTGGGACGTGGCGGCGTCGTGGGACGGGTGGTGACGTGGTGTGCGAACGGCGGGTGACGGGCTATGCGGGCGGGTGGGGTGGTGCGATCCCGGCCGAGGCCAGGGACAGGTAGACGGCGGCGAAGTCGGTGACGGCGAGCAGTTCGGCCAGGGTCTCCAGGAGTTCGCCGCTCTCCCCCGGCGCCTCCTCCGATGCCAGCGGTTCCAGCTCGCTGATGGCGGTGCCGTGGCTGAGGGCCAGCTCGCGGGCGGCGGGTGCGGCGGTCAGTCCGCCGGCGTCGGCCGGCCGGTCGCGCAGCAGGACGACGCGGGCGCGCAGGGCCTGCTGCTCGTCGACCCGGTCGCGGAAGAAGTCGTCGGGGTCGGCGCCGGCGGCGTAGTCACCGGCGAGCAGGACGCCGTGAGCGGGCAGGGCCTCGGGCAGCTCGGCGGCGAGCGCGGGCAGCCCGGCCAGTTCGGCCAGTACGGCGGCGAAGCGGCGGCCCACGGGGCCGGCGGCGTCGCCCTCGGTCCAGATCAGCGGCAGCGAGTCGGCGAGTTCGGCGGCGAGCGTCTTGGCGGGGTTGCTGTACGTGGCGATGGCCGGGCCGCAGCGTTCGGCCGTGCTGTCGAGGCGGTCGGCGACCTTCTCCAGCGTCTCGGACGGCGCTTCGACCAGGCCGACGCGGTCGAGCAGGGCGAGGAGCGGGGTGAAGAGGGCCCACAGCGCACCGGGGCCGGCGGCGAGGGTCTCCTCGTACTCCTCGGCGCTCTCGTGCGGAGCCATCGCCAACGGCACGAGCAGTCCGCGCGGCGCGCTGACCGTCTCGGCGAGCGGGGAGGTCTTCGGGGCGACGGCGACGACGGTGATGCCGCGGCGGTACGCCTGCTCGGCGAGGAGCGCGAGGCCGGGCTCGGAGCCGTCGATGGTCGGGATCAGGAGCAGGTCCACGGAGCCGGCCCAGCCGGGCAGGGCCCAGCGCAGGGCGCCGGCGGCGGGTGCGACGCCGGTCGGCTGGAGGCGGATGACGGGGGCCGCGGCTCCGGCGAGGGCGCCGACCAGGTCGGCGACGCCCGCGGCGGCGGTGCCGGGTCCGGCGACGAGCACGGCGCGGGGGCGGCCCTCGGGGCTGAGCTCGGAGACTCCGGCTTCGGTGGCGTGGCGGGCGGCGGTCCGCACCCGTGCGCCGGCCTCGGCCGCGCCGCGCAGGAGGCTGCGGCGGTCGGCGAGGGCGAGGGCGTCCGGGGCGTCGAGGAGGGTCTCGTCGAGCATGGGGCCTCCGGGTACGGGGCGGGTGCGGGCTCGTGGCGTGCGGGTGCGTGGCGTGCGCGTGCGGGCTCGTGGCGTGCCGGTACGTGGCTGGCCGGTGCGGGCCGGTGCGATGCCGTGCGGGGCGGTGCCGTGCGGGAGCGGGGCGGCCGGTGCGGGGCTGTGTGCGCCCGGTCTTCGGCCGGCTCCCACCCGCACCACCTGTGGACACAGAGGTGCGGGTCTTCCCGTACGGGTCCCTCGCCGTCGGCGGCCTACTGCGGGCGGCGGGCCTCGTCGACCAGGAGCACCGGGATTCCGTCGCGGACCGGGTAGGCGAGCCCGCAGTCGGGGCTGGTGCAGATCAGTTCGGGAGTCTCGGCCGCCGTGCGGTCGTTCAGCGGCGCGTGGCACGCCGGGCAGGCCAGGATCTCCAGGAGGCCGGCTTCGAGCGGCATGAGGTGTCCCTTCGAACAGACGATGGTGGTGCTGCCCTTCGGGCCAGGTCAGCCTACCGCCGGGAAACGGGGCGCGCGGCTCGGCACCCACCCCGTTTCCCGGCGGGGAGAACCACGTCAGCCGGTCGCGCGGACCAGGTCCAGGACCTCGTCGCGGATCTTGGCCATGGTGGCCTCGTCGGCGGCCTCCACGTTCAGCCGCAGGAGCGGTTCGGTGTTGGACGGGCGCAGGTTGAACCACCAGTCGGCCGCCGCCACCGTCAGGCCGTCCAGCTCATCGACGGTGACGCCGTCCTGGCCGCCGAAGGCCGCCCTGACGGCCGCCGTACGCCCGGCCTGGTCGGAGACGGTCGAGTTGATCTCGCCCGAGCCCACGTAGCGGTCGTACGAGGAGACCAGCTCGGACAGCGGACCGTCCTGGCCACCGAGGGCGGCGAGGACGTGGAGCGCGGCGAGCATGCCCGTATCGGCGTTCCAGAAGTCCTTGAAGTAGTAGTGCGCCGAGTGCTCGCCGCCGAAGATCGCGCCCGTCTTCGCCATCTCCTCCTTGATGAAGGAGTGGCCGACGCGGGTGCGGACCGGCTCGCCGCCGTTCTCGCGCACGACCTCGGGGACCGACCAGGAGGTGATCAGGTTGTGGATGATCGTGCCGCCGGGGGTCTTCGCCAGCTCGCGGGCGGCGACGAGCGCCGTGATCGCGGACGGGGAGACCGCCTCGCCGCGCTCGTCGACGACGAAGCAGCGGTCCGCGTCGCCGTCGAAGGCGAGGCCGAGGTCGGCGCCCTCGGCCCGGACACGGGCCTGGAGGTCGACGATGTTGGCCGGGTCGAGCGGGTTGGCCTCGTGGTTCGGGAAGGTGCCGTCGAGCTCGAAGTACATCGGTACGAGATCCAGCGGGAGGCCCGCGAAGACGGTGGGAACGGTGTGACCGCCCATGCCGTTGCCCGCGTCCACGACGACCTTCAGGGGCCGGATCGAGGTCAGGTCCACCAGCGCCTTCAGGTGCGCGGCGTAGTCGGCGAGGGTGTCCCGCTCGGTGATCGTGCCGGCCGTGGGGGCGGCTTCGGGGGCGCCCTCCTCCGTCCAGCGCTCGACGAGCGTACGGATCTCGGAGAGGCCGGTGTCCTGGCCGACCGGGGCGGCGCCCGCGCGGCACATCTTGATGCCGTTGTACTGGGCGGGGTTGTGCGAGGCGGTGAACATCGCGCCCGGCAGATCGAGGCTGCCCGAGGCGAAGTAGAGCTGGTCGGTCGAGCAGAGCCCGATCAGGGTGACGTCGGCGCCGAGCCGGGCCGCGCCACGGGCGAAGGCGCCCGACAGGCCGGGCGACGAGGGCCGCATGTCGTGACCGACCACGATCGCCTCGGCGGCGGTCACCTGGACGAACGCGGCGCCGAACAGCTCGGCGAGCGTCTCGTCCCACTGATCCGGCACCACCCCGCGGACGTCGTACGCCTTCACGATCTGCGACAGATCAGCAGCCACGGAACAACCCTCCTGAATACGCCATCATCGGCACGCGTGTGCGGCGCGTGTACAGGAGGCCCAACCTACCGGGGGCCGCTCGCGGGAGGGCAGAGCGCCTTGGACGGTCAGGGGTCCGAGAGGCTGGAAATCAGGGGAAGCCCAGGGGCGTGAGGCTCAGGAGTCGGGGGAGCGCAGGACGCGCAGGTGTCCGCGGCGGCCGACCTCCACGGGGTCCCCGCCGCGGCCTCCGCCGCCCTTGCCTCCGGCCCCGGCCGCGCGCTCCTGGGGGCGGGCCGCCTCCCGTACCGCGTTGGCCAGGGCTTCCAGGTCGTCACCGCTGGGGCGCGACGGGGCGGAGCCGTCGGAGAGCCGGACGACCTCCCAGCCGCGCGGCGCGGTGAGGCGCTCGCTGTGTTCGGCACACAGGTCGTAGCAGTGGGGCTCGGCGTAGGTGGCGAGCGGGCCGAGGACCGCAGTCGAGTCGGCATAGACGTACGTCAGTGTCGCGACGGCAGGGCGGCCGCACGCAGTGCGCGAACAGCGACGTACAGGGCTCACGACGTTGGACGGTACCGCACTCTTGAGCGGGCCGCGACGACTCTCCACCAGGTCACTCCACCGTGTCGCGGTGTGACGTCCGCCACGACCCCTCTCCGGGTCGCCTTCCTGACCTGCGCGTAAGGAGGGGAACGGGGGCGGTGGCGGACGTCGATCCGGACAACGTCCGACAGGAATCCGGTCAACCACGGCCAGATGGCCGATCGCGGGACCCTATGGAATCGAGCCCGTGCTTGGCCGGAACGTTCAACTATCGACAGCCCGGGCGGGGGCGAATCGCGGTGGCACGTGTGCGCAAAGGTCGACTGACACCGAGGAGAGTTACGCTGCGTCAGTGATGGACAGTCCTGTGCCGCCGCGCCCCTCGTCCAGTCCGGCCGAGTCCCCCGCGGGCGGCCACCCAGCCGGCGAGCCCCACGGGGGCGAGTCCCGCTCCGCCGAGGCGCGCCCCGCGGAGGCGCGTCCTGATCCGGTGGAGCCGCGGACGCGTCGCCGCGACCGTCACGGCCGCGGGATGCGGGGGCCGGTGGCCCCGCCGCAGGTGCCGCTGTCGGCCAGTCGGGCCGACACCTTCCGCGATCTGGTCCTGGACTCGGTGGAGCGTCTGGAGCGGCGCTGGCCGCAGCTGGCGGACGTCGAGTTCATGGTGCTCGACGTGCCGCCCACGGTGCCGGGCGAGTCGGTACCGCTGGGCGGCTCGGCACCCGCGGCGAAGGACGGTCCGGCCCGGGTCGTCGTCTACCGGCGGCCCGTCGAGATCCGGTCGAAGAGCCGGGACGAGCGGGCGCTGCTGGTCCACGAGGTCGTGGTCGAGCAGGTCGCGGAGCTGCTGGGGCTCTCCCCCGAGTCCGTCGATCCCCGGTACGGGCAGGACTGACCCTGACCCCGTACGGGAAGGGCTGTAACCCCTCCCGTCGGGTGGTCGTCAGTCGTCCAGGACCGAGAGGTCCTGCTTCGCCGTCGGGACCTCGACCGTGCCCCGGTCGTCCGCGAGGGTCTGGACCGTGAACATGGGGATGCCGTCGTCCGGGAGGGCCAGCATGCGGGCCGCGTGGACCGGGCCGCCCGAGACCGGTTCGACCGTCAGGGCGTAGGAGCCCTTGAGGCCGGACGGGACCAGGTCGGTCACCTTCGCCGTCGTCCCCGCCTTGACCGTGACCGTCCTGGAGACCGGCGAGCCGGCGCCCGTACCGGCCGAGGCGGTGACCTTGACCTGGGCGGCGGCGCCCGGCGCGGTCAGCGTGAGCGTCGAGCCGGACGAGCGGTTGTCGGCGACGGTGGCCCGCGCGGTGATCGCCGCGGTGGCCGGGATGTACGCGACCTCCTGCTTGTCGCCCTTGCCCCGCACGACGCGGAGGGCGGCCACGAAGGGGGTCGGCTTCTTGGCGTCCGAGGGGGTGAGCAGCAGGGAGCCGGCCTCGCCCCGGGTGAGGTCGGCGAGGTCGACGGCCGCGGTCATGCCCGACTTCACGTGCAGGGACTCCGCGCTCGCCGGAACGATCGTGCCGGTCTCGCCGACGAGCTGGATCTTCAGCTCGGCGTCGTCCTCGCCGGGTGCGTACGCCACCAGGCGCACCGAGGTCGCGTCGGAGGGGATGCCGGGCAGGACGGCGGTGCCGGCCGGGTCGGCGGAGGCGGGGAGCCAGTCGCTGCCGAGCTTGTCGTCGGCGGCGCCGACGACCGCGCCGACGCGGCCGCTGCGGGTCGTGACGTGGACGGTCAGGTCGGCCGCCGGGGCCTCGCCGGTGAGCGTGGAGAGCAGGACGGGGACGCTGGAGTGGGCCGGGACGGGGATGCCCTCGGTCAGCTGCGTCTTGAGTTCGCCCTCGGCGCCGTACAGCTCGATGTCGGCGACGGCGGCGGTGTCGTCGGGGTTGGTGAGATGGACGTAGTCCTGGCGTTCCTTGGCCGTGGAGGCGGCGGGGAACCAGAAGTCCGTGTCGGGGGCGGTGCAGGTGACGCCGAGCAGACCGCGCGACCCTCCCGCCGGGACGACGGTGGTCTGCTGGACCGTCCAGCCGGGGGCGAGGCTGCCGGTGGCCGAACCCGTCAGGGCGGGGGCGGTGGCGCCGTTCGCCTCGGCGGAGACGGGCTTGCCGGGCTGGGTGACGGTCGCCGGGGCCTTGGCGGCCGCGGGCTTCTTCGTCGTGGTGCTGCCGGGGGTGGCGGCGGTCGGGGCGGCCTTGAGCTGGGCCTTGGCGGTGGCTCCGGCTCCGGTTCCTGTTCCGGCGCCGGTTCCGGAGGCCGGGGTGTACGAGGTGTAGTCCGTCTCGGCCACCTCGGACGTGGCGGGCGCCGGGCAGAGCAGGCTGGAGCGCTCCACGGGCAGCTTCGCGGGGGCCTTGGCCCCCGCGGAGGTCGAGCCGTCGGGCGCGGTCAGGGCGGCGAAGCCGGTGACCGCGGCGAGGGCGGTGGCGACCGCGATCAGGGAGAGGGTGGGGCGCTTCACTGGTTGCTACTCCCGTCGGGACGCTGCTCGTTCTCGTAGCCGTAGGTGTACGGGTCGTACGCCTGCTGCTCGTCGTAACCCTGCTGCTGGTCGTACCCCTGCTGCGGGTACTGCTCGTACTGCTGCTGCTGCGGGTCGTAGCCCTGCTGCGGATATTGCTCGTACGGCTGCTGGTACGGGTCGGTGTTGCCGTATTCGGCGTACTGCTGGGGCTGCGCGTAGTAGCCCTGCTGGGCGTACTGGTCCTGCTGCTGCCCCTGCCACTCCTCGGTGGCGTACGGCTGCTCCTGCGGTACGGGAACGGGCTCGGGCTCCTGCCCCGCGCCCTGCTCCTGGCCGTAGGCCTGGTCCTGAGCGGCGTACGCAGGGTCCTGAGCGCCGTATGCCGGGTCCTGAGCACCGTACGCCTGGTCCTGAGCACCGTACGCAGGGTCCTGGGCGGCGTACTCGCCGTCCTGGGCCGCGTGCTCCTGGTCCTGGGCGGCCTCGGCGGCGGCCTCCGCCTCCGCGGCGGCGCGCAGGCGGCGGGCCCGGCGGCCGTCGCCCTCCATGGCCTGGGCCGGAATGGCGACCTCCTCCTCGGGGAGGTCGTCGTCGATCTCGCGGCGCCGTCCGGGCAGGGCGAGGACGAGCAGGACGACGCCGAGGCCGACCTGGGCCCAGATCCACAGGGTGCGGGTGAGCGGCTGGTCGTACGTGAGGTCGAGCCTGCCGCCGTCGGCGGGGAGCTCGAAGCCCTGGGCCCAGCCGTCGACGGTGGTCTTCGTCAGCTCCTTGCCGTCGAGGGTGGCGGTCCAGCCCTCGTCGGCGCGGTCGGCGATGCGCAGGACCCGGCCGGCGGGACCGGACGGGATCTTCGTATGCACCTCGACGGGTCCGGCGGCGACGGCGACCGGCTTGGCCGCCGAGTCCGCGGCGTCCGTGCCGGTGGCGGTCGTTCCGGTGTTCCCCTCGTCCTCCGACCCGCTCTTCGCGGTGGGGACGATGGTCGCCCGGGCGACCACGCGCTCGCGGTCGACGCTCCAGAGGGCGCTGCCGTCGAGCTGGCTGAGCCGGCTGAGGCCGGGGGTGGCGTCGAGGACGCGGCTCATCTGGCGCGGTGCCCCGTCCCGTACGAGGACGTAGCGGATCGCGAAGCCGCTGAGCTCCTCGGTCTGGTCGGCGCCGGAGCCGGCCACGAGGTGGGCGACGACCTTGTCCAGGCGCGGGTCGCTGCCGCCCTCAGCGGCCAGTTCGGCGTCGCCGAGGCGGGCGCCGGAGCCACGGACCAGGGTGTACGCCACCTCGCCGGGCGAGGTGCCGCCGAGGACGAGGGTGCGGGGCTGGTCGTCGGTGTCGCTCTCCTCGGCGACGAACGCCGGGACCTGGACCGGGTCGCGCCGGGTCAGCGGGCCGTCGGCGCCGCCGATCATCCAGCCGGCGGCGGCCACGACCGGGCCGAGGGCACAGGCGAGTGCGATGAGGGCGGCGACCGGCTGGCGCCAGCCGAAGCCGTGCGCGGCGACGCGGGTGCGTCCGCGCTCGGCGCCGATCATGGCGGCGGCGAGCAGGGCCGCGCCGTAGACGAGGGTGGCGGGGCCGGCCCAGCCGGTGCCTCCGGCGCCGTTGCTGAGCGCGGCGAAGAGGAGGCCGACGAGGGCGACGGCCCAGGTGGCGCCGACGGCGAACCGGCGCTCTTCGCGCAGGAGTCCGGCCAGGGCGGCGAGCACGATGCCGACGAGGAGGAGTCCGCCGGTGGTGCCCGGGCCGCCGGGGCTGATCCCGAGCAGGTCGAGGGTGGTGGCCGTCCCCGTACGGATGTCGAGTCCGGCCTCGCGCAGGAAGGCGGTGGGGCCGGTCAGCAGGGAGAGCGACCAGGGGGCGAGAACGAGGATCGGGGTGCCGACGGCGGCGAGGAAGCGCAGACCGTAGGCGGTGATGTCGCCGCGGCGCAGGACGAGGACGGCGATGCCGAGGACGACGGCGATCGGCCAGACGATCGGCGTGAACGCCATCGTGAAGGTCAGCAGGAAGGTGTACGCCCAGGTGGCGCGCCAGCTGCCGCGGGCGCCGTCGGGGCCGCCGGTGAGTCCGTGGGCGGCGACGGCGGCGCGGGCGATGAGCGGGAGCAGGATCGCGAGGACGGCGGTGCCGAGGCGGCCGGCGGCGAGCGCGCCGGTGGCGGCGGGCAGGAAGGCGTACGCGATGGCGCCCCAGGCGCGCAGCAGCGGGGACTCGACGATCGGCCGGGCGGCGAAGTAGGCGGTGAAGCCGGCCAGCGGGACCGAGCAGACGAGCAGCACGGTGAGCGCGAAGGAGGTGGAGCCGAGGAAGAGGGCGGAGAGTCCGGCCACGACGGCGAGGTAGGGCGGTGCGGTCTGGGTGCCGCCGGTGCCGAGGGCGTGCCAGCTGTCCGCGTACCGTCCCCACAGTTCGGAGACGGTGTCGGGGGCGGGCAGCAGGGCGCCGCCGGCGAGCGAGCCGCCGCCGAAGAGGCCGCGGCAGGCCACGACGGAGATCAGCAGGAGCAGGGCGAAGAGGACGGGCCCGGGCTTGCGGGCGATCTTCTTCAGCCGGGCGAACTGCTCGATCTCCAGGAAGTCGGCGTCGTCGCCGCCGGGGCCGGACTCGACGACGCCGTGGCGCGATCCGCCGGAATCGGCGTCGGAGCCGCCGAAGTTCGCCACGATCTGTTCGGCGGTGGCGCGGACGGTGGCGCCGGGCGGCGGGAAGAGCGGGCGGAGTTCGCTCGCGGCGACGGCCGGGTTCTTCCGGCGCCTGCGCGCGGCGAGGATCTTCTCGGGGCGCAGCAGGGTGGCGAAGAGGCCCATGACCTCGTCGACGGCCTGGCCGGGGACCTTGCCGACGAGGTAGGCGAGGGTGCGCAGGAGCGTGCCGAGGACCAGCCGGATCAGTACGTACGGCAGGGCGGCGCCGCGGCTGTTGGCGAGCAGGGTGTAGACGGCGCCGGCCTTGTCGACGCGGTGCGGGTTGGCGACGGAGCGGCCCGCGCAGTCGACGGTGCGGCGTTCTCGGGCGGAGGCCTCGGCGTGCCGCAGGACGGCGTCGGGGGCGACGAGGACGCTGTGGCCGGCGGCGTGGGCGCGCCAGCACAGGTCGACGTCGTCGCGCATCAGGGGCAGGCGCCGGTCGAAGCCGCCGAGCTCCTCGAAGACGTCGCGGCGGATGAGCATGCCGGCGCTGGAGACGGAGAGGACGGAGCGGACCTGGTCGTGCTGGCCCTGGTCCTGTTCGCGGCGGTCGAGGCCGGTCCAGCGGCGGCCGCTGCGGGCGATGGAGACGCCGGCTTCGAGCAGCTGCCTGCGGTCGTACCAGCCGCGGAGCTTGGGTCCGACGACGGCGGCGTACGCGTCCGCGTCGGCGACGCGCAGGAGTTCGGCGAGGGCGTCCGGCTCGGGGGCGCAGTCGTCGTGGAGCAGCCAGAGCCACTGCACGGGCTCGCCGTGCGGGAGTTCGGGCAGGTCGTAGGCGTCGTCGCTCCAGGTCCTGCTGACCGGGTCCCAGCCGCTGGGCCGCTTCAGATAGGTGAGTTCCTCGGGTCCGAGCACGGGCGCGGTGCGGGCGGCCTCCTCGACGGCGGCACCGAAGCCCGTACGGCGCGCGAGGTGCAGCACGCGGTCCGAGCCGATCGCGCCGGCGAGCAGCTGTGCGGAGTCGTCGGCGCTGCCGGTGTCGGCGGCGACGACGTTCTGCACGGGTCGTTCCTGGGCGAGCAGCCCGGCGAGGGCGTCCGGCAGCCAGCGGGCGCCGTCGTGGGCGACGAGCACGGCGGTGACGACGTGTCGCGGAAACTCAGGAGTTGAGGACATCGAGGTACGGGCCCTCCGGCCGGGGGTCGCCCGCGGGGGGCGTGGGTACGTCTCGGACGGGGCCCCACACTAACGGCTGTCAACAAAAGGGTCCGCCCCCTGTGGACGGAGCACAGGAGACGGACCGTTCGATGTGTACGGGTGTGCGTGGTTCGGCGGGTGGGGCGCCGGTCAGACGGCGGCCTTCTTCAGACGGCGGCGTTCGCGCTCCGACAGACCGCCCCAGATGCCGAATCGTTCGTCGTTCTGCAGGGCGTACTCCAGGCATTCGGAGCGGACCTCACAGGCGAGACAGACCTTCTTGGCCTCGCGGGTCGAGCCGCCCTTCTCGGGGAAGAAGGACTCGGGATCGGTCTGGGCGCACAGCGCGCGCTCCTGCCAGCCGAGTTCCTCGTCCGCGTCCTCGACCAGCAGTTCCTGGAACAACTCGGTCATGTGCGCCCCTCGTCTGTTCTTTGCGTCCCCGTGATGTTGCCGTTACCGATTCCGGCCGAACGACACGAGTGAAATTACAAGTTCGTGCTCTGTGCGAGTCAAGCCGGAATCTGCTATTGGGCCCGGTATTCACTCTGCGGAACCAAGGCTATGCGGAAAGTGTTCAAATCACCAAAAACCTGACACATGCCACCGGCCTGGCCGCACCGCTCCCTCTCCAGAGAGAGACGCCCGAACCGTGGATCTTGTTGCGATCCAGCCACGGAAGCGATCCGGATCACAGTCTGATCACGGGACCTCAGCCGCGTTTACGGGCACGGATGTTGCGCCATGTGTCCCGCTCAGGGGCTGCACAAACCTTTCTTCCGCCGCTGTAACCGGAAGAGGTGAAACATTACCCCCAAAACGGGCATTGAGTTGACAGTCGGGTGACCCTCCCGTCACCTTTGATGTCATGCCAGCGACCTCAGCGCCCTCCGCGACCCACACCCGTGGGTACCGCAGCGCTGTCCAGGCGCGCTGTTGCTGTTGCTGTTCCAGCTGTTGATGCCCCAGAGCTCCAGCGCCTTTTCTCCGCGTTGCCCGCGTTGCCCCGCGTGACCCCTTGCACCGCCTCTGCGTGACCCCCGCCACGACTTCGTTTCTGCCGAGGAACCACCGCACCCATGAACAGCGACAGCGACCTTCAGATCGCCGGCGACATCCTCGAGGTACAGCACCTCCTGCAGCCCGCCCGCGAGCACCGCGCCACCGTGGCCGAGTTCGTCGGCCTCGCGCGCTCCATCGCCGCCGACCGCGCGCAGTGGGCCCCGCACATCGAGTACGACGCCACCAGCCGCTGGTACCACCGGTTGCGCACGGGCCCCGGCTACGAGGTCTGGCTGCTCTCCTGGGTGCCCGGCCAGGGCAGCGGACTCCACGACCACGGCCTCTCCTCCGGTGTACTGGCCGTCCTGGAGGGCGAACTGACGGAGCGTACGGACCGGGGCGTGCGGACCCTCACGCCGGGAGCGCAGCGGGTGTTCGCGCCGGGGTACGTCCACGAGGTCGTCAACGACTCGCTGGAGCCGGCGGTCAGCCTGCACGTCTACTACCCCGGCCTCACCGCGATGCCGATGCACGAGTCCCTGCGCGCCCAGTGCGCCCCGGCGGCCCCGGGAGCCGTCCCGGCCTGACAGGCCCTCCCGTCGCCCGGCCACCACCCCTCAGAGGATCAGGCTGCGCCTGACAGCCCCTCCCGTCGCCCGGCCACCACCCCTCAGAGGATCAGGCTGCGCCTGACAGACTGTCTGCATGCGCATTGTGGTTCTGGCCGGTGGCATCGGTGGTGCCCGCTTCCTTCGCGGCCTCAAGCAGGCCGCTCCGGACGCGGAGATCACGGTCGTCGGCAACACCGGTGACGACATCCATCTCTTCGGACTGAAGGTCTGCCCGGACCTCGACACGGTGATGTACACCCTCGGCGGTGGCATCAACGAGGAGCAGGGCTGGGGCCGCGAGGACGAGTCCTTCACGGTGAAGGAGGAGCTCGCCGCGTACGGGGTGGGGCCGGAGTGGTTCGGCCTCGGCGACCGCGACTTCGCGACGCACATCGTCCGTACGCAGATGCTCGGCGCCGGCTATCCGCTCAGCGCGGTGACCGAGGCGCTGTGCGCCCGCTGGCAGCCGGGCGTGCGCCTGCTGCCGATGTCCGACGACCGCGTCGAGACGCATGTCGCCATCGACGTGGACGGCGAGTCCCGGGCGGTGCACTTCCAGGAGTACTGGGTGAAGCTGCGGGCGTCCGTGGACGCCCAGGCCGTGGTGGCCGTCGGCGCCGAGGCCGCGAAGCCCGCGCCCGGTGTCCTGGAGGCCGTCGCGGAGGCGGACGTGATCCTCTTCCCGCCGTCCAACCCGGTCGTGTCGGTCGGCACGATCCTCTCCGTACCGGGCATCCGCGAGGCGATCGCCGAGGCGGACGCGCCGGTGGTCGGCCTCTCCCCCATCGTCGGCGACGCTCCCGTACGGGGCATGGCCGACAAGGTCCTCGCGGCGGTCGGTGTCGAGACCACCGCATCGGCGGTGGCGCGGCACTACGGCGCGGGGCTGCTCGACGGCTGGCTGGTCGACACGGTCGACACGGGCGTGGTCGAGGAGGTCGAGTCGGCGGGGATCCGCTGCCGGGCCGTGCCGCTGATGATGACGGACCTGGACGCGACGGCGGCGATGGCGCGCGAGGCGCTGGCGCTGGCGGAGGAGGTCCGGGGATGACGGGTCCTGCGGACGGCTCCCCGGCTGTGGGCTATCGCGTGTGGGCGCTCCCCGGGCTGCCCGAGGTACGGGCCGGGGACGATCTCGCCAAGCTCATCACCTCCGTCTCCCCCGGCCTGGAGGACGGCGACGTCCTGCTCGTCACCTCCAAGATCGTGAGCAAGGCCGAGGGGCGGGTGATCGCCGCCGACGACCGCGAGGAGGCGATCGACGCCGAGACGGTACGGGTGGTGGCGCGGCGCGGCGCTCTGCGGATCGTCGAGAACCGGCAGGGGCTCGTGATGGCCGCGGCCGGGGTCGACGCCTCCAACACCCCTGCCGGGACGGTGCTGTTGCTGCCCGTCGACCCGGACGCCTCGGCCCGCGCGATACGGGACGGGCTGCGCGACACGCTCGGCGTCGACGTCGGTGTCGTCGTCACGGACACCTTCGGGCGGCCCTGGCGCAGCGGTCTGACCGACGTCGCCATCGGCGCGGCGGGGGTGCGGGTCCTGGACGACCTGCGCGGCGGTACGGACGCGCACGGCAATCCGCTCAGCGCCACGGTGGTCGCCACCGCCGACGAGCTCGCCGCCGCGGGCGACCTGGTGAAGGGCAAGGCGGAGGGGCTGCCGGTCGCCGTCGTCCGGGGCCTGCCGCACGTGGTGGACGCCTCCTGCGACGAGGGCGCCCGGGCGCTGGTGCGCGGAGCGGCCGACGACATGTTCCGGCTCGGGACCTCCGAGGCGGTACGGGAGGCGGTGACCCTGCGGCGTACCGTCCGGGAGTTCACCGACGAGCCCGTGGACCCGGGCGCCGTACGGCGGGCGGTGGCCGCCGCCGTGACGGCCCCGGCGCCGCACCACACCACGCCGTGGCGGTTCGTGCTCCTGGAGTCGGAGGCCTCGCGCGTCCGGCTGCTGGACGCGATGCGGGACGCGTGGATCGCGGACCTGCGGCGGGACGGCAAGTCCGAGGAGTCGGTCGCGAAGCGCGTGCGCCGCGGCGACGTCCTGCGGAACGCTCCGTACCTCGTCGTGCCCTGCCTGGTCATGGACGGCTCGCACCACTACGGCGACCCGCGCCGCGACGCCGCCGAGCGCGAGATGTTCGTGGTCGCGACGGGCGCGGGCGTCCAGAACTTCCTGGTGGCTCTGGCGGGCGAGCGGCTCGGCTCGGCCTGGGTGTCCTCGACGATGTTCTGCCGCGAGGTCGTACGGGACGTCCTCGGGCTCCCCGCCGACTGGGACCCGATGGGCGCGGTGGCGGTGGGCCACGCGGCCGCACCGCCGAAGGACCGGCCGGCTCGGCAGGCGGGGCAGTTCATCGAGGTCCGGTAGCGCCCGGCGGCCCCGCCGGCCGCCACCCGCACCCGCTTGCCGCCACCCGGGCACCATCGCGCTCTCAGAGGGACGCGATGTCGCCCGGGGTCATGCGGGGCGCCCTGCGGGGCGGGGTCCGGCCGCTGAGCAGGATGAGCCGCGCCGCGCGGTGGCGCTGTCCCGCGTAGGGGGCGAGGAGTTCGAGCATCGCCGCGTCGTCGGCGGCGCGGTCGTCCGCGAGGGCGTAACCGACGATGCCGGGCAGGTGGTAGTCGCCGACGCTCACGGCGTCCGGGGCGCCGTTGCTGCGCTGGACCGTCTCGGCCGAGGTCCAGGGGCCGATCCCGGGAATCAACTCCAGCCGCCGCTGGGCCTGTTCGGGATCCATGCCCGCGGCCTCCTCCATCCGGCGGGCGACCTTGGCGGCGCGCAGGATCGTGGCGGCACGCTTGTTGTCGACGCCCGCGCGGTGCCACTCCCAGGACGGGATGAGCGACCAGGTGCGGGCGTCGGGGATCACATGGAGGCGGTGCGCCTCGGGGCCCGGGGCGGGCTCGCCGTACTTCCGTACGAGCAGCCGCCAGGCACCGTAGGCCTCGTGGGTGGTGACCTTCTGCTCCAGGATCGACGGGATCAGGGACTCCATCACCAGTCCCGTACGGGTCAGCCGGAGGCCGGGGCGGCGTCGGTGCGTCGCGGCGAGGAGTCGGTGGCGGGGGGTGAACGCGCCCGGGTCGTCCTCGGCGCCGAGCAGCCGGGGCAGCCCGTCCAGGAGCCAGTCCGCGCCAGGCCCCCAGGCCTCTGCCTCCGCCGTGCCCTGCCGGAGGGCGACCCGGAGCGTTCCGGGGCCGTCGGGGGTGCGGGCGGTGCGCCAGACGGAGCCGTCGGGGGTGGTACGGAAGGTGGGGTCGGCGGGGCCGCGGCGCAGCGGGCCGAGGGTGAGGCCGAGGTCGGTCGGGGCGGCCGGGGTCCAGCGGCGGGTCGCCCCGGAGACCGGGCCGGGCACCCTGGCGGCGGGTACGGGGACATGGCCGCCGCGCACGGTGGTGCGGGTCGTCGGGGTACGGGGTGCGAAGCGGCCGGCCATGCCTACGAGCGTATCCGGGGCCCGTGCCCCTGCGGGTGGGGGTGCACCGGGGCCCTAGGGGGGCGCGTCGCCCTAGGGGGCGCGTCGCCCTAGGGGCGCATGGCCCCGGCAGGCGGGGGGTGCACCCCCCGCCCCCTAGGGCGCCGTGCCCTGTGGGCGCAGCTCCATCGCGCCCCGGCCCTGGGCCGGCGTACGTCCCCTACTGGTCCGAGGAGAAGCGGACCGCGCCCGCCGGGAGCGTGGTGTCGCACCAGACGCGGACGCCGTCGCGGAGCTCGTTGTCCGGGCCCACGCGCGCGCCGTCCCCGATGACCGCGCCCGTCAGGACCGTACGCGCGCCGATGCGGGCGCCCGCTCCGATCAGGGAGTCGGTGATCACCGCGCCCGCTTCGACGACCGCGCCCGCGTGGAGCGTCGAGCCCGAGATACGGGCGCCCTCGCCGACCACGGCGCCCGCGCCCACGACCGTACCGCCGGTGAGCTTGGCGTCCGGGGCCACGCGTGCCGACGGGAGGACCAGGCGGTCGCCGCAGCGGCCCGGGACCGCCGGGGAGGGGGCCCGGCCCAGGACCAGGTCCGCGGAGCCGCGGACGAAGGCCTGGGGCGTGCCGAGGTCGAGCCAGTAGGTGGAGTCCACGAGGCCCTGGAGGTGGGCCCCGGAGGCGAGCAGCTCGGGGAAGGTCTCCCGCTCCACCGAGACCGGTCGTCCCGTGGGGATCGTGTCGATGACCGAGCGCCGGAAGACGTAGGCCCCCGCGTTGATCTGGTCGGTGACGATCTCCTCTGGCGTCTGCGGCTTCTCCAGGAACGCGGTGACCCGGCCGGTCGGGTCCGTCGGAACCAGACCGAACGCCCTCGGGTCGTCGACCCGGGTCAGGTGCAGCGAGACGTCCGCGCCCGAGTCGTCGTGCGCGGCGACCAGGGCCCGGATGTCCAGGCCCGTCAGGATGTCGCCGTTGAAGACGAGGACCGGGTCGTCCGGGCCCGAGTGGAGGCGCGAGGCGACGTTGCGGATGGCGCCGCCCGTGCCGAGCGGCTCCTCCTCCGTGACGTACTCCAGGCTGAGCCCCAGCGACGAGCCGTCCCCGAAGTACGGCTCGAAGACCTCGGCCAGGTACGAGGTGGCGAGCACCACGTGCTCGACGCCCGCGGCCCTGGCCCGCGCCAGCTGGTGCGTCAGGAACGGCACGCCCGCCGCCGGGACCATGGGCTTCGGCGTGTTCACCGTGAGGGGTCGCAGCCGTGTGCCCTTGCCCCCGACCAGGAGGATCGCTTCTGTCACCTGTCGTCTCTGCTTCCTGTCCGGGGCCGGTCTCATCGCCCGTGTGTTCGTCTCGCTCGTCCGGGCGATATGACCGGTCAGTTTATGCAGATGGTCGGACCGGCGGTCTCATCAGCGTCCCTGGAGCTTCGCGGACGCGGTCCGAGTGGTGCCGAGCTTCCCGTAGAGGCGCGCTCCCGGGCAGGACGTCGCGAAGCCGTCACGGTGTCCCGCGATGGCGTTGAACGTGACCTTCTTGCCCTTCTTGTACTTCCCGCCGGCGGAGACCAGCGTCGTCCTCCCCTTCGGATTCACCCCGTGCAGCCCCAGCTTCCACGCCGTCAGCCTCGCGACGGCGTTGACCGCGGCGGCGGGCGGAGTCTTCGACGTGAAGGTGCCGAGGACGGCGATGCCCATGCTGTTGGTGTTGAAACCGAGCGTGTGGGCGCCGTGGACCGGCTTGGCCACGCCCCCGGCGCGGCCTTCGTAGATGTTTCCGCACTTGTCGACGGCGAAGTTGTAGCCGAAGTCACGCCAGCCACTGCTCTGCGTGTGGTAGCGGTAGATACTGCGGAGGACGGAGGGCGCCTGCTTGCAGGTGTAGTTGTTGCCGGTCGCGCTGTGATGGACGAAGGCGGCCTTGACCGCCTTGGTGTAGACGAAGCCCTTCTCCCGCAGCCTCTCGTCGGCGCCCCAGCCCTTGCGCGTGATGATCTTCGGGCGGGGTCCGATGTACGGCTTCGCGGCGACGGCGGCCGGGATGGCTGCCGTATCGACCGGGGCGAGCTGGGCGTTCACGGAGGCGGCGGCCGCCTCCTCGACGGTCGGTGCCCGGTGCGTCAGGCGCGCCCCGTGGGGCATGCGCGACTGCGGCGCCCCCAAGGTTCCCTGCCTGGCGCCTGGAGCCGGGGCGGGGTCGACGGCCGGCTCCGGTCCCGGGTCGACGAGTTCGATGCGGAGTCCGGCGGGGAGGCGTCCGGTCTCCGTCCCCGGCAGGTCCTTGTACCGGTCCGGCTCCACGCGGACCTCGACACCGTCCGAGTCGCCGACCCAGAGCGGCGCGGTGGCCCCGCGGACCGCGCCCGAGGCCTCCGCGGTGCCGGGGTCGGCCCCGTGGTCGTCGTTGTGGATCTCCACGTCCTGCCACTGCGACCAGGCCGCGCTCCCGCTGGCCCGGGTGCGGACCTGGACGGTGCCGTGGAGGTGTGCCCGGACGTCGTCCCAGACGACGCCCACGAGGGAGAAGGGTCTGACGTCCCGTCGGGTCAGGCCCTGCGCCCCCGCGGCACCGGCGGAGCCGACGGCCCGGCGGCCGTCCACGAGCGGCGCGAGCGGCAGGGACTGGGTGGATCCGGCGACGTCCGACTCCGCGCCGACGGCGGGTGGCGCCGCTTCCCGCGCGGGGGGATCCAGGGCGGCCGGCGCCGCCGTGGGCATGGTCGGCGCGCCCGGCTGCAGTGATGCTGCGGGGGTCGCGAGGGTCATCGGAAGGGCGAGCGCCGTCGCGCACGTGACGGCGATGGAGGTGGCGAGGTAGGCACGCATGAAGCGATCGTCGGCAGGCGGAGCCGGTTCCGCTCGGCGGAATCCCGTCGGGAAACTGACGGCCCGTCGGTCCGACCGGAGGACGGCGTCACCGGTACGGCGGGTCCCCGCACCCCTCCCCGCGTACCCTTGCCCGCGTGAACGCCAGCGACCGCACCCCCGCCGACCTGCTGCGATCCGCGCTCGCCGCGGACCCCGCCCGCCCCTTGGTCACCTTCTACGACGACGCCACCGGTGAGCGCGTCGAATTGTCCGTGGCCACCTTCGCCAATTGGGTGGCCAAGACCGCCAACCTTCTCCAGGGGGAGCTCTCCGCCTCCCCGGGCGACCGGCTCGCACTGCTGCTGCCGGCGCACTGGCAGACGGCGGTCTGGCTGCTCGCCTGCTCGTCCGTGGGCGTGACCGCGGAGCTCGGCGGGGACCCGGCCGACGCCGACTACGTGGTCGCGGGGCCCGACACGCTCGACGCGGGCCTGGCCTGCTCGGGAGACCGGATCGCGCTCTCCCTCGCGCCCATGGGCCGCCGCTTCCCGGCCCCGCCCGCCGGGTACGCGGACTACGCGGTCGAGGTGCCGAGCCAGGGTGACCGCTTCGCCCCGTTCGTCCCGGTGGACGCCGACTCCCCGGCCCTGCTGGCCGGCGGTACGGAACTGACGGGCGCCCAGCTCGTCGAGCGGGCCCGCGCGGACGCCGGGGCGCTGGGCCTGGCTCCCGGGGCGCGCCTCCTCTCCGGGCGTCCGTACGACACCTGGGACGGGGTCTCCGCCGGGCTGTACGCACCGCTGGCGGCCGGCGCCTCCGTCGTCCTGTGCCGGAACCTGGACCTGCTGGCGCCCGAGGCGCTGGAGAAGCGCGTGGAGAGCGAGCGGGTCACGGCGACCGCCGCCTGACGTGGCGGGGCGGCGCGCGGCGCGCCGCCCCGACCAGCGCATGGCGGGCGGCGGGCCGGCGCACGGCGGGCCGCACAGGAACCCGGCCACGGACCCGGCCACGAGCCGCGCGGCGCGCCGCCGTATGGCAGTCGGCCCGAGGATCCACCCGTACGGCAGCCGGCCCGAGGATCCACCCGTATGGCGCACCGACTCGCCGAGTCCCCGGGTCCGTGCGTCAACTCCGGTACATGATCGGCGGGTACGTACCCCCTCCCGCACAACCAAGCGTCAGGTTCGGCCGTCCAACTCTTCGAACGGCGGCGCCGGGCGCGCCGCCGACGCCGCGAAGGATGGACCCAGACGTGACGGACAGTCCCGGCACGCCCGCCGAACCGGAGGCCCCGCGCAAACGCCACTGGCTGCGCTGGACGGCACTCGGGGTCTCGGTCGTCGTCCTCGCCGCGGCGGGTGCCGGCTGGTGGCTCTACCGCAAGCTCGACGGCAACATCACCACGGACACCGACGCCGCCGCCGAGCTGCTCAGGTACGAGAAGGAGCGCCCCGCGGCGGGCGCGATGGGCGCGCAGAACATCCTGCTCATCGGCTCCGACACCCGGACCGGCGCGGGCAACACCAAGTACGGGAGGGACAAGGGCACCCAGCGCTCCGACACCACGATCCTGCTGCACATCGCGGCGGGGCGGTCGAGCGCGACGGCCGTCTCCCTCCCGCGCGACCTGATGGTGAACATGCCCAGTTGCCGCACACCGGACGGAACGCGCACAAAGCCGCAATTCGCCCAGTTCAACTCGGCCTTCGAGGTCGGGGGCACGGCGTGCACGATCCGCACCGTCGAGCGGCTCACGGGGATCCGGATCGACCACCACATGGTGATCGACTTCCGGGGCTTCAAGAAGATGGTCGACGCCGTCGACGGGGTCGAGGTCTGCCTGCGGGAGCCCATCGACGACAAGGACGCCAAGCTGAAGCTGGCCGCCGGGCGCCAGACGCTCGACGGCGAGCAGGCGCTGGGCTACGTACGGGCCCGCAAGTCGCTCGGCAACGGCAGCGACACGGAACGCATGGACCGCCAGCAGCAGTTCCTGGGCGCCCTGGTCAACAAGGTGCAGAGCAACGGCGTCCTGCTGAACCCGACCCGGCTCTACCCGGTCCTGGACGCGGCGACGAAGTCCATCACGACCGACCCGGGACTGGCCTCGCTGCGCGATCTGTACGACCTGGCGCGGTCGATGCGGTCGGTCCCCACGGAGAAGGTGCAATTCCTCACGGTTCCGCGGCGGCCGTACTCGTACAACGCAAACCGGGACGAACTCGTCCAACCGGACGCGAGTCAACTTTTCAAGCGGCTCCGCGAGGACAAGCCCGTGACGGTGACGCAGGGCGCCGACCCTTCGGCCTCGCCCCGGGCGAGCGGGGGCGAAGTCACCGAGGGCGACGGGAAGGCGGGCACCGCGAGCTCCCCGACTCCGGCGCCGACACCGACCTTCGCGGGGCGCAACGCGGCGGATGGAGCGTGCGCCTAGGAGTGCGTAAGTAAAGGGAAGTCCAAGGAGTTGGAGGGGAAGGCGGTGTGGATGAGGTTTGGGCAAATTGCCCAGTTGTAAGGGGCGTGGAATTTGTCACGGACGTCGCCCCACGCTGAACTGGGCGGATAGTGTGACGCGATCCGGTGCTTCCGACCGCTTGGTCGCGCACTCAACGGATCGAACGACCGAGCGCCAGCCGGGGGAGGCGCCTCGCGTGGCACCGACGGAGGATTCAAGTAACCGTGGACGCGCACAGCCGTGGACAGGCGGATGAGATCGACCCCGCCGACCAGTGGGTCCTCAACCCGCAGACGGGCAATTACGAACTGCGACTGAACCACTCCGCTGGGCAGTCGGCACCGCAGTCCCGGCCCCGCGGCGCCACCCCTCCCGCCCCCAGATCCGCCGAGGGTTCCCGCTCCGGCCAGCGCTCCCGTACGACCGGTGCGCCGACCGAGGCACCCGTCCCCGGCCAGCGCCGGCGCCGCGCCCCCGAGGCCCCCGGCGGCGGGCAGCCGCAGACCGGGCGCCGCAAGCGCAAGCCGGCGAAGTCCCGGAAGAAGAAGGTCCTGCTCTGGACCGGCGGGACGATGGCGTTCGTGCTCCTGGCCGGCGGTGTGGGCGTGTACGCGCTCTACAACAAGTTCAACGGCAACATCAGCACCATCGACGTCGGTGACGCCGCAGCCGGCGGCGAGTCGATGGAGGGGCCGCTGAACATCCTGATCATCGGCAACGACGTCCGCACCGGCGAGGGCAACACGAGCTACGGGAACAAGACCAACGTCACCGGCCACGCCGACACGACGTTCCTCTTCCACGTCTCGGAGGACCGCACCAACGCGACGGCCCTGAGCATCCCCCGCGACCTCAAGGTCAAGATCCCCGACTGCCCCACGAAGCAGACCGACGGTTCGACCAAGGTCATCCCCGGCTCGGTCGGAACCACGAGGTTCAACGAGTCGTTCGGCGTGAACGGCCGTGACCCGGGCTGCACGATGCGCACCGTCAAGGAACTCACGGGCGGGATCGAGATCAACCACTTCATGATGGTCGACTTCAACGCCGTCAAGACGCTGTCGACCGCCGTCGGCGGCGTGAAGGTCTGCCTCTCCAAGCCCATCCGCGACAAGAGCTACTCCAAGCTCAACCTCTCGGAGGGCGAGCACACGATCATGGGCGAGGACGCGCTCGCGTTCCTCCGCAACCGGCACGGTCTCGGCAACGAGAGCGACCTCGACCGGATCAAGATGCAGCAGCAGTTCCTCGCCTCGATGATCCGGCAGATGAAGGAAGACACGCTCGAGAGCCCGACGAAGCTGTACAAGGTCGCGGACGCGGCGACCCAGGCGCTCACGGTGGACAGCGGAATAGGCACCGCCCTGAAGCTGACCACCCTCGCCAAGGAGCTCGGAAAGGTCGACCTGAAGAACATCAGCTTCATGACCGTTCCGGTGCGCGACAACCCGGACGAGCCGCCCAACGCTAGGGCAACCGTCGTCCTCGACCCGGCCACGGCACCGCAGGTGTTCAGCATGGTGCAGAACGACGTCTCCTTCACCGAGGTGAAGCAGAAGGAGAAGGACGCCAAGAACGCCCAGGCGCAGGCGCAGGCGAAGCTGCTCCAGGGGACCCGCGCCAAGGCGTCCGCGGTCCGTGTCGACGTCTACAACGGCAGCGGCATCCAGGGCGCCGCACAGAAGACGATCGACTGGCTGCAGAACGACCAGGGTGTGACGCGGTCGACGAACAAGGCCAACGCGCCCGAGAAGGCGGCGAAGACCACGCTCACGTACGCGCCGAACCAGGCCGACCAGGCCCGCAAGCTGGCGGACATGATGGGCCTGCCGGCAACGGCGCTCAAGCCGGGAACCACGGATGCCGGGAACCTGGAGCCCATGACTCTCGTCCTCGGATCCGACTTCAAGGGCGCAGGGGTGCCCATCACCGGACCGACCAAGGCACCGGAGGTCGACAAGGTGGAAGCCGACAAGAAGGTGTGCGCCAAGTGACCCCGGGCTCCGGGTCACGGGCCACGTCCGAGTACTGAGGGGAACCAGGGGTGGGACAGAACGGGGTACGCAGGGCGGGGACGCGAGGGGGCGTCCCGCGCCCCCGCGATCTGGGGTGGGACGAAAGCCTGTACGACGACCGGGGTGAGGGCCCGGCCGTCGGCACCGAGGTCGCGGAGAACGGATCGAACGACGGCGAGGGCGCGGGCCGGGGTGACGGCCCTCGGGAGGGCCGGGCGAACCACCGGCGCAAGGGGCCGCGCAAGCGCGCCAAGAAGAGCGGCAAACGCAAGGTGCTGCGCTGGGTCGCCGCGACCCTGTCCCTGCTGATACTTGGCACGGCCGGCGCCGGATACCTGTACTACCAGCACCTCAACGGCAACCTCCGCGGCGGAAGCCGTGCGGGCGGCGACAGCGGCGTGAAGAAGGCGTCGCCGAACGCGCTCGGCGACACCCCGCTCAACATCCTCCTGATCGGCTCCGACAGCCGAGCCGACGCCAAGAACGTGGCGCTCGGCGGCGGCAAGAACGAGCGCGACCGCAAGCCGCTGGCCGATGTGCAGATGCTGCTGCACATCTCGGCCGACCGCGAGAACGCCAACATCATCTCGATCCCGCGCGACACGGTCGTCCCGATCCCGGCGTGCAAGGACGAGAACGGCACGTCGTACGCCGCCACGACCAACAGGCCGATCAACGAGACGCTCGCGCGCGGCGGCCCCGGCTGCACCCTCACCACCTGGGAGAGCCTCACCGGGGTCTACATCGACCACTGGATGATGGTCGACTTCGCGGGTGTGGTCGCGATGGCCGACGAGGTCGGCGGCGTACCGGTCTGTGTGACGACCGGCGTCCACGACAAGTCGACCAGGCTTCAGAAGGGCGGTTCCGGCCTCAAGCTGAAGGAGGGAACCACCGAGATCAAGGGCGAGCAGGCGCTCCAGTGGCTGCGCACCCGGCACGCGTTCGGCAACGACCAGAACCGCGCCAAGGCCCAGCACATGTACATGAACGGCATGATGGAGAAGCTCCAGAGCCAGAACGCCTGGACCGACACCGGACGCCTCATGGGCCTTGCCGAGACCGCCACACAGGCCCTTCAGGTCTCGGACGAGATCCGCTCGGTGTCGAAGCTCTTCGATCTGTCGATGCAGCTCAAGAACGTGAAGCTCGACCGCCTCACGACGACGACGGTCCCGACGGGACCGTACCCGCCGAAGCCGAACCAGTGGCTCCAGCTGGTCCCCTCCTCCGCCGACAAGATGTGGTCGATGCTCCGCGACGACATCGCCTTCGACAAGAACGGCGACCCGTCCGGCGCCAAGCCGTCCGCCTCCGCCTCCGCGAAGCCGAAGGGCCCGACCGCTGCCGCGCCGAACACCCTGGGCATCACCGTGATCAACGGCACGGGTGTCGACGGCCAGATGTCCGTGGACGGCCGGGCGAGCGGCATGGCGAAGACCCTTCAGGGCAAGGGGTTCACGCAGGCGGCCGCCGCTCAGAGCGCCGCGCCCCGCAAGGACACGGTGGTCACGTACCCGAAGTCGGCCGGCGACCAGGGCAAGGCGGACGCCCTGTCCGTGGCCCAGGCCCTCGGTCTGCCGGACTCGGCGGTCCGGGCGGACGCGAAGGCGGAGAACATCACCCTCGTCGTCGGCGGCGACTGGCGCGAGGGCGCCACGTACAAGAAGCCGAAGCACGAGGCGGGCGACCTGCCGGAGGGCGCGGACGACAAGGTGGACTGCATGGAGGTCTACTCCGTCTACAAGTGGGACGGCAAGAGCTGACCGACGGCGTCACACGATCACGGCCGGGCCCTTCGGGGTCCGGCCGTTTCGCGTGGAGCGCCCCCGGCGGCGCCGGCTCGCCACCGCGCCGTACGTCCGCGGCTCGGTGGAGCCCCGGCCACCGCGCCGTACGTCCGCGGCTCCGCACCGATTCACCCAGGATCTTCCAACTCGCCTTGCACAGACTTGATATGACCCTCCATCAGGGTGACGGCAATCACACCCGTGATCATTTACTTCGATCGATCATTGGCTATAGCTTCAGCGGGCTTCGCCTGCCGTTAACTTGGAGCTCAGCCATGAACTTTGCAAAGAAGGCCGCCTCGACTCTCGGTGCTCTCACCGCGATAGCCGGTCTCTCCCTCGTCAATGCCCCCTCCGCCGCCGCCAGCACCCCCTCCGGCTGCGCCAACGTGTCTCAGGTCGGCTCCACCCGGGTGATCCAGATCGGCGGCATGGACGCCGCGTCGGTCAAGCAGTACTACGGCTGTGGATACAACTACGCCTACATCTACGTGTGGCAGCAGTTCCGGAGCGCGCACTCGAACTGGGACCTCTACGTCCACGTCGTGAACCACTCCGACTCCGGCAACGACTACGGCGACGCGCGGCTGACCAACACCACGCGCTCCGAGCTCTGGGGCCCGGCCGCCGACACCGCGGCCTTCTGCACCCACGCCACGGGCTACCTGAACTCGACCGGCGGCTCGACCTCCAAGGTCTGCTGAACACGGCACCGGCGCGCATCGTCGCCGACTGAGGGGAGCCCCGCGCAGTGGCGGGGCTCCCCTCAGGCCTAGCGCCGCAGGGCCTCCACCGGTTGGATGCGGCTCGCGCGCCAGGCGGGGTACAGGCCGGCGACGAGGCCGGTCACCAGGCCGATGGCCGGAGCCGCCATCACGGTGGCGGGATGGATGACCGGGGTCCATTCGCGGGCCATCGAGGTCCCGACCACGGCGAAGGTGCCGAGGGTCGTGCCGACCAGTCCGCCCAGGGTGCCGAGAGCGCCCGACTCGGCCAGGAACTGCAGCGTGATGTGGCGGCTGCGGGCGCCCAGAGCACGGCGCAGGCCGATCTCTCCCGTCCGTTCGAGCACGGCCACGAGCGTGGTGTTGGCGATGCCGACCGCGCCGATCAGCAGGCAGATGCCCGCGAGGAGCAGGAAGAGCTGGTCGAGGTCCGAGGTGACCGCCGTCCTGAGCGACCTGGGGTCGGGAGGCGCGACGGCCTGGAAGTACTCGGGGTGCGCGGGATCGAGCGCGAGCGCGGCCTCCCCGGCGACCTGCTGGGCGGCGCCCAGCTCCGTGGAGATCAGCATCTTGGCGCGCTCGCCCCGCGGCCCGCCCCAGACGCGCTCGGCGGTGGTGCGCGGGACCACGACGGAGAGCAGTACGTCCGACTTCCGGTCGACCTCGTCGATGACGCCGATCACCGTGAAGGCGTCTCCGTCGATGAAGACCGCGGGGGCCGTCTCCAGCGTGGTGATGCCCAGCCGCGCCGCCAGCCCGGAGCCGACCACGGCGACCTGCTGCGCCTCCCGGTCGTGGTACGCGTCGAACGTCCTGCCCTGCTGAAGATGCGGGCCGGCGGCCGCCAGAACGCCGGGCGAGGCCGCGACGATCTGGCTCTGGGCCTCCTCGGCCGCCGCGCCCACGGGCGCGGACCGCACGCCCTGCCCCTCCGGTAGCCGCACCGTCCAGTACACGCCCGCGTCGCGCACCCCGTTCAGCCGCTCGATGCGCGCGTCGGCGTCCTTCGGGAAGGCGTTCTCCACGTACTCGGGCTGGTCGCCGCCGGTGTCCTCGATCGTCACCTCGGTCGCCGTCAGCTCGTTGAAACGCTCGTCGATCTGTTGGGACGTGGTGGACGTCAGGCCGAGCACGGCGACGAAGGCGCCCACGCCCAGGACGGTACCGAGCGCGGTCAGGGCCGAGCGGCCGGGCCGCTGGAGCATCCCGGCGGTGGCCTCGGACAGCAGGTCACGCAGGGAGAGCCGGGAGATCCGGACCGCGCGGTTCCGTCGGAGCCCCGGGAGCCCGAGCCGGGTGGGGCGCCTCACGCCGGGGTCCGTTCGCGCAGCAGGCCGTCCCGGATCGTCAGGGTGCGCCTGCCCCGGGCGGCGACCTCGGGGTCGTGCGTGATGACGATCAGGGTGATGCCGTCCGCGTGGAGTGCGTCGAGCAGTCCGAGGATCTGCTGCGCGGTGGTCGTGTCGAGGTTGCCGGTCGGCTCGTCGCACAGCAGCAGTGACGGCCTGCTCACCAGGGCCCGTGCGATGGCGACGCGTTGGCGCTCTCCACCGGACATACGCGTGGGCACGGCGTCGACGCGGTGGCCGAGACCGACGCGGACGAGCGCCTCGCGCGCCCGGGTGACCCGCTCGGCCCGCGGCACGCCGTTGTACGTCATGGACAGCATGACGTTCTCC
Source organism: Streptomyces sp. Je 1-79 (assembly GCF_025195125.1). Classification (GTDB taxonomy): domain Bacteria; phylum Actinomycetota; class Actinomycetes; order Streptomycetales; family Streptomycetaceae; genus Streptomyces. The sequence goes on along the minus strand of NZ_JAMGSL010000013.1, from coordinate 185,955 downwards.
AGCGAGGACCGGTGGGGCAGGAGATGGAAGCTCTGGAAGACGAACCCGATGCGGCTGCCGCGCACTCCGGCGCGCTCGCTGTCGCGGAGTCCGGCGGTGTCGATGCCGTCGAGCCGGTAGGTGCCGCCGGTCGGCCGGTCGAGGAGTCCCGCGATGTTGAGGAACGTCGACTTGCCGGAGCCCGACGGCCCGACGACCGTCAGGTAGTCACCGCGGTGGATGGTGAGGTCGAAGGGGCGCAGAGCCTCGACCGGGGGCGTTCCCGGGTAGGTGAGGGACGTGCCGCGGAAGTCGATGACGGGCACGTCGTCGGGGGCGGTCGGCGTATCCGACGCGCCCCGGGAGGTCTCGGTCACCTCTGGGTCCCCGGAGCCTCCGGAACGGCACCGGTCCCGAGGGAGCCGTCACCGGCACCGCCGCCGGTGACCGCGCCGGCACCGACGATGACGAGCTCCTTCTCGGCGAGCGTCCCGGCCACGGGGGACACCTCCACGTAGCCGTCTCCGGAGGTGCCCGGGCGGACCTCGACACGGCGGCGCGTGCCGTCCTTCCCGAGGACGGTCACGGTGGTACGGGAGTCGGCACCGGCCGACACGGCGGAGACCGGGACCACGAGCACCTTGCCGTCCGAGGTCGCCGCTTCCACCGTGAGCCGTACGTCCTGGCCCGCGAGGGTGGCCGGCAGGGCCTTGTCCGGGCTCACTTCGAGGGCGTACCCCTGCCCCTGCGGCGTCTCGCCGTCCGTGCCGCCCCCGGCCGCGACGGGCGCCTCGGAGACCGAGGCGACGACGCCGGTGGCCTCCACGCCGGTGGCCTCGGAGAGGATCCGTACCTTCTGGCCGGCCCGCACGAGGCCCTTCTCGTGTGCGGCGAGCGAGCCCTTCACCACGAGCCGTCCGGCCGAGACGGTCATGGGCTTCTCGCCGACGTCGCCGCCGACCCTGGCGGAGACCACGTCGACGCGGGCCGGGAAGGCGGACAGGTAGGCGACCTCGGACGCGGGGACCATGGGGCCGGACACGGCTTCCGCGTCGGCCAGCTTCTGTCGCGCGTCGGCCAGGTCCTCGCGGGCGTAGGTCAGCTGGTCGCCGGACGCCTCCTTCTCGGCCGCGCCCGACGTCAGCCCGGCGAGGGCGCGCTCGGCCGCCTTCACCTGGCCGCGGGCCGCCTCGACGGGATCGCCGCCCTCGCCGCCCTCGCCGCCGACGAGGACGGGGTCGTAGCCGATGGAGGCGTAGAAGGCGGTCACGGCGGCCTTGGTGCCGGGGCCGAACTCGCCCTTCCTGTCGCCGCCCGTGCCGTGCCCGAGGCCGGTCAGGGCCTTCTGCAGCTGCCTCACGTCCTCGCCGTGGGCGCCGGGCTTGAGGTCCCGGTACACCGGCAGCGTGCCGGGCAGGACGAACACCGGCCGGCCGGATATCTCCATGAGGACCCGGCCGGCTCTGAAGGTCCCGCCGGCCTGGACCAGCACCTTGGTGACGACCGGCTTGCCGCCCTCGGCCGCGGAGGCCGCGGGGGCGATGTCGACGGTCTGCGAGGCGGAGACCGTCCCTCGGGTCACGACCGTGTCGGAGAGGATCCTGCGCTCGACCGAGGCCGTCAGGACATCCGGCTCGGGCGGTGCGGCCTCCGCCGCTGCCTGCGCGGGCGACTGCACGAACGTCGCGCCCCACAGGCCTGCCCCGGAGAGCGCGAACGCGCCGACCGCGAGGGCCGTCACCGCCCTGCGCCGACGCGCGATGCCGCCCCGTCGACCTTCGTCCGACACGCCGACTCCCCGCTTTTGGAACGTGATTGATCCACCGTCAGATGGAAAGCGCCCGCCAGTTGATCACTGAACGAAGGGCGCCGTCAACACATTTTATTTCCAGCCAACTTGGCGTGATCAAGGCCTTGAGGTGCTGGTTTGTCGACTGATCTACTCGACCGCTGACCATCGGAAGGATGAGTTCATGCCAAAAATGAGGGGCATCGCCCTGTCCGCGGCAGCCGTGGGCGCCCTGCTCGTCGGCAGCGCGGGCACGGCCAACGCCGGTAGCTACAACGGCTCCTGCGAGAGCGCCGGCGGGGGCGAGATCTGCCTCTACCGCAACTACGAGTTCGCGGGCGGGCTGTACGACACGCTGTACAGCAAGACCAACTACGACGGCTCGACGTACTACGGCTCGTCCACGCTGATCGACAACACCCTGTCGTCGGCGAAGAACATGGACATGGTCAACAACGTCGGGTTCTACAGCGGCAAGAACTACACCGGCACCCTGGAGTACCTCCCGGCCGGTCTGTGGCTCCGCTACGGCGAGGACATGGCCTCCTCGCACTGCTTCAGCAGCAACGCCTACTGCCCGATCTGACCCCAGGAGGATCCCCCATGAAGAACCTCAAGAAGGCCGCCGCCGTCCTGGCCGCCGCCGGCGCCCTGATCGCCGGTGCCACCGGAACCGCCAGCGCCGGAAGCTACAACGGCTCCTGCGAGAGCGCCGGTGGCGAGATCTGTCTCTACCGCTACGCCGACTTCGGCGGCGCGCTCTACGACACGATCTACAGCAAGACCAACTACAACGGCTCCACCTACTTCGGCACCTCCGTGCTGCTCGACAACACCGTCTCCTCGGTCAAGAACCGCGACTACGTCAACGACATCGATGTCTACACCGGCCAGAACTACACCGGTCTGCGCGTGCACGCCGACGCCGGTCTGGACCTCGAGGACATGTCGTGGTTCTGGGACGGAGCCACCGACAACGCGGTCTCCTCCCACTGCTTCAGCAGCAACGCCTACTGCCCGGCCTGACCCGCCCCCCACCACCGAGGATCCACCATGAAGAACTTCACGAAGGCCGCCGCCGTCCTGGCCGCCGCCGGCGCGCTCATCGCCGGTGCCACCGGAACCGCCAGCGCCGGAAGCTACAACGGCTCCTGCGAGACCAGCAACGGCGGCGAGATCTGCCTGTACCGCTACGCGGACTTCACGGGCAACATCTACGACACGCTGTACAGCAAGACCAACTACAACGGGTCGACCTACTACGGCACCTCCGTGCTGATCGACAACACGGTCTCGTCGGTCAGGAACCGCGACTTCGTCAACGCCATCGACGTCTACACCGGCCAGAACTACACGGGCTCCAGAACACACGCCGACCCCGGCCTGGAGCTGTGGGACATGGCGGTCTTCAGCGACGACAACGCGATCTCCTCCCACTGCTTCGAGAACAACGCCTACTGCCCCGGATGATGAACACACGCAACAGAACCGGCGGGCTGCTGCTCGTCGCCGCTCTCGCCTGGACGGCCGTGGGGTGCTCGTCCGACGAGAAGCCCCAGGTCGACGCCGGCGCCGTACAGCCGTACAAGGCGCAGGCGTCCAAGACCTGGGGCGGCGTCGCCATCAGCCTGCCGGTCGATTCGTACACCGTCACCGCGCAGGAGCGGCAGGTCCTCAGTCAGGCCGTCGCCACGCTGGCGGGCGACTGCATGAAGCAGTACGGCTTCGACTGGCCGACGCCCCTGCCGCCGACCCCGCGGAACCTGAACACCAACGCCCGCCTGTACGGCGTGACCGACCTCGAGTCGGTGGCCGTCTTCGGCTACCACCCGCCGCTTCCCAAGGGCATGACGGCACCTCAGGCGGAGCGGGAGACCGCGAAGCAGCGCGCGCACTACGCGAACGTCTCGCCCGCCGCGATGACCCTCTACAAGGGCGAAGGTCCTTCGTCGGTCAACGGCAAGGACGTTCCCGAGGGCGGTTGCCTCGGTGAGACCCGCCGCAAGGTGGGCCTCGGTGGTATCTCCGAGCTCGACGCCACCTTCAACAAGGTGAACCTCCAGGCGTCGAAGCAGGCGGGCAACGACCCGCGCGTCAGCGGCCTCAACCAGCGCTGGTCCGCGTGCATGAAGGAGTCGGGCTACCACTACACCGACCCGCTGGCCGCCGCGGGCGATCCGGCCTGGACCGCCGGCGAGGGCGGCGACGGGAGCAAGGACAGCGACGCCGCCGGAACCGCCAAGCCGCGGGAGATCACGGTCGCCTCGGCGGACGTCCGGTGCAAGCAGAAGGTGGACTACGTCCGGGTCCACTCGGCCGTCGAGGCCGAGCACCAGAACAAGCTCATCGAGAAGAACATCACGGCGCTGTCGGCGGCCCGCGACACCTGGAAGTCCGCCCTCTCCAAGGCGAACGAGCTGCTGTCACACAAGGGCTGACGGCCCGGCGGACGGCTGCGCACCGTCCCGCGCGTCACCCTCCCCATACTCACGTGAAAGGACCCTCATCATGGTGATGAAGAAGATCGGCCGCATCCTGGCGTCCGCGGCCGTGCTGGTCGGCGTCGGCGTCGTCGCCCCCGTCGCCACGGCGGGCCCCGCCGCCGCCGGAGGCTACGGCTGCAACGGCACCCTGATCGACTCGATCCCGCACACCGCCTACGGCACCGGTGAGCGCATCGGCACGACGTACCTCTACTGGGACGGCACCTACAACTGCGCCGCGCTCGTCAAGCAGGGCTCCCTCTACGGCGTGAAGACGCGGATGGCGCTCTCGCTCGGCACGGACACCGAGCTCAAGGGCGACCCGGGCCACTACCAGTACTACGCCGGCCCCGTGAAGGTGTACGGCAAGGGCAAGTGCATCTTCACCGAGGGCACGCTCTGGGGCGCGAACGGTCACGAGCTGTCGCAGGGCCGTGCCCCGGCGCACGGCTACTTCCACTGCGGCTGACGCCTCGTACGACGAGACCGGCCGGTGCCCTCGCACCGGCCGGTCTCGTCGTACGTCCGTGACGTCCCGCGGGTCAGACCTTCGCGGCCGTCACCGCCGGGCGGCGGCTCGCGATGACCTTCTTCGCCAGCGCGCGCGGGCTGGTCAGGAAGCCGTAGCCCCAGGACATGTGCATCGTCGCGAGGGCCACCGGGATCTGGAGGCGGGCCTTCAGCGGGAGGCCCCTGCCCGCCGGGACCGAGCCCGCGGCGATCGCGGCCACGTACCCGGCCGGGATCAGGAAGCCGAGCGGGGTGAGGACCGCGCCCACGACCACACCGGCCGCGATCGCGCAGACGGCGGTCGGCGGGGCGAGGTAGCGGAGGTTGATGGAGCCCTGGTGGTAGCGGGCCACGACATGGCGCCAACGGCCGTAGTCCTTGTACTGCTTCGCCAGCGCGCGCACGCTCGGCCGCGGGCGGTACTGGACGCGCAGTTCGGGCGAGAACCAGATCAGGCCGCCGGCCTCGCGGATACGGAAGTTCAGCTCCCAGTCCTGGGCGCGGATGAACTCGATGTTGTAGCCGTCCTGCTGCTCCAGCGCCTCGCGGCGGAAGACACCCAGGTACACGGTCTCCGCGGGGCCCGCCTGGCCGCCGGTGTGGAAGGCCGCGTTGCCGACGCCGATCTTCGAGGTCATCGCGGCGGCGACCGCGTGCTCCCAGTCGTTCTCGCCCTCGGCGTGCATGATGCCGCCGACGTTCTGCGCGCCCGTCTCCTCCAGGAGGCGGACGGCGGTCGCGATGTAGTTCGGCGAGAGCATGCCGTGACCGTCGACCCGCACCACGATCGGGTGGCGGGAGGCCTTGATCGCCGCGTTGAGGGCGGCGGGCGTGCGGCCTGTGGGATTGGGCACGGTGTGGACCCGCGGGTCCTCGCGTACGAGCTCGGCGGCGATCTCGTCGGTACGGTCCGTGGACGGGCCGAGCGCGATCACCACCTCCATCTCGCCGTCGTACTCCTGCTCGAGGATGTGACGGACCGAATTGCGCAGGTGCCGTTCCTCGTTGAGGACCGGCATGATCACGGAGACGGGGGGCGTGGCGTTCATTGCCCGCCACGTTACCGCGAACGGGGGACAGGAAGCGCGTCACGGGGATGCCTGCACCCTTGCGCTGATCGTATGGGCCTACGGTGCTCACGGTTCCCTATGTCACACCCGCGGAGGTGTCCCCCGGTGCCCACACCGCCCCGCACGCCTCGTCCTCGGCCGGCCGGCCGGCCCGCACCGGGCCGCCGCGTCAGACGAGCCGGGCGGCCCCGGTGGGGCATGCGGATGGCGACGACCCTGTCCGTGCTCGTCCTGGGCGCCGGAGGGATCGGCCACGCGCTGGTCACCGGCCTCGACACCGGGATCGACCGGGTCGACCCGTTCAAGGACATGAAGAACCGCCCCCAGGGCGGCCACGGGATGAACGTGCTGGTCGTGGGCACGGACGGGCGCGACCGCATCACCAGGGAGCAGCGCAGGGCGTACCGGCTGGGCGGTGATCCCTGTCACTGCACGGACACCGTGATGCTCGTCCACATCAGCGGGGACCGGGAGCGGGCGAGCGTGGTGAGCGTGCCCCGTGACTCGTACGCCGAGATGCCCGAGCACGTCGACGCGACCACCGGGAAGCGGCACCAGGCGCACCCGGTGAAGCTGAACGCCGCGTACGCCGAGGGCGGGCCCGGGCTCACGGTCCGGACCGTCGAGAACATGACGGGCATCAAGATCGACCACTATCTGGAGGTCGACTTCAGCAGCTTCATGAAGACCGTCGACGCGGTCGGCGGGGTGGAGATCTGTACGACGCGGCCGATGAAGGACAAGTACACCGGGCTCGACCTGGCCGCCGGGCCGCACGAGCTGACCGGCGGGCAGGCGCTGCAGTACGTCCGCTCGCGCCATGTCGACGGGGCGGCGGACCTCGGCCGGATGGAGCGCCAGCAGCGCTTCCTCGCGGCGCTGATCGACCGGGTGACGAGCGGCGGGGTGCTGCTGAACCCGGTGCGGTTCCGGGAGGTGGCCACGACCATGCTGGGCTCGGTCCGGGCCGACCAGGGCTTCGGTACGGAGCAGCTCCTGGGCCTCGCCAAGGCGATGCGGGGCTTCGACCCTGCGTCGTCGGAGTTCGTCTCGGTGCCGGTCGGGGACGTGAGCTTCCCCGTGAAGGGCATCGGCTCGACGGTGAAGTGGGACGCGGTCAAGGCGCAGAAGCTCTTCCAGGCGCTGCGCGAGGACCGGCCGCTCGCCCCGCGGTCGGCGGCGGACGCGAAGGACCGGCCGGCGGGGAAGGTGGTGGACGTGGCACCGAACACGATCCGGGTGCAGGTCTTCAACGGGACGCGGACGGACGGCCTGGGCCGCAGGGTGGACGACGCGCTGCGGGCCACGGGCTTCGACACGACGCGGTCGCCGCGCACCGGCGAGGGCCCGGAGCGGCAGCGGACGCTGGTGGAGTACGACCCCCGCTGGGACCGCTCGGCGAAGTCCCTGGCGGCGGCGCTGCCGGGGGCGGAGCTGAGGGCGGTGAAGGGGCGGGGCAGGACGATGCGGGTGGTGGCCGGGCTGGACTACAGGAGCGTCACACCGGTACGCCCGGAGGACACGCGCACCGGCGCCTTCGAGGCGGTCACCGGGGACCGCGTGGTCTGCCCGTAGACCCGACCGGCTCACAGGCGCCCGGCACGGCCCCGTGAGAGCGCCGGGCGGCCCCGTGAGAGCGCCCGGCGCGGGGCTTCAGCCTCGTGCGCCGGGGCCCGGAGGGGGGCTTCAGCCTCATGCCCGGGCCCGGCGCGAGGCCTGGGCCTCGTGCGCGGGTCCGGCACGGGCTTCAGCCTCATGCCCGGGCCCGGCGCGGGGCTCAGTCCTCGTAGCCCTCCGCCGCGCGGCGCTCCCGCAGCTCCTTGATCGCGCGGCGGCGGGCCAGTCGGTGGGTACGGCGGATCTGGGCCTCCTGGTAGCGGCGCTTGTCCTTCTCCGTCTCGGGGACGACCGGCGGCACGCGGCGCGGCTTGCCGTCGGCGTCGACCGCCGCGAAGACCAGATAGGCGGAGCCGACCTGCTGGGCCGGGGTGGACTCGTTCCAGCGCTCGGCCATGACCCGGACGCCGACCTCCATCGAGGACCGGCCGGTCCAGTTGACCTGCGCCTTCACATGCAGCAGGTCACCGACGCGCACCGGCTCCAGGAAGACCATCTCGTCCATGGACGCGGTCACGGCCGGCCCGCCCGAGTGGCGGCCCGCGACGGCGCCCGCCGCGTCGTCCACCAGCTTCATGATGACGCCACCGTGCACCGTGCCCAGCAGGTTCGTGTCGTGGCTCGTCATGATGTGGCTGAGGGTGGTGCGGGACGCGGAGGTGAGCTTGCCCGGAATGTCTTCCTCCGGGCGGTCCGTGCGCTGGGCCTGGTCTGTCATGCCCTCCACCTTATGCCGGGTCCCGGCCTCGTCCCCTTTGCATCAGCTTGGCAACAGGGCCGCCCCGATTCCCCACCCGCCCTGTCGGCCCCCGGGCGGCGGCCTGCACACTGGTCCGCATGAATGACTGGCCCGATGACAGCGGACACGGCCGCGGCGGAGCGAACCCGCAGCCCGAGGGAGCCCGCCGGATGCGCCATGTGCAGCGCCCGCAGGTCCCGCAGCAGCCGCAGTACGACCCGCGGTACGACCAGGGCCAGGGACAGGGCCAGGGGTACAACCCGAACTTCACCCAGCAGCAGGCCACCGGGTACGACAGCGGTTACAACACCGGGCAGGTCTACGGCGGCGGGCAGGGCGGAGGCCGCGGCACCGTGCCGCCGCAGCACGACCCCCGGTACGCCCCGCAGCCGGCCGGTCGGCCCGCCCCGGACTGGCGCCGCCGGATCAAGATCGGTTCGATCGTCCTGGTCGTCGCGCTGCTCGGCTGGAGCATCGGCACCTACGCCTGGGCCAGCTCCCGTATGCGTAACGAGGTCGATCTCGCCAAGGTCATCGAGCGGCCGGCCGAGGGCGACTGCACGACGTATCTGATCGTCGGCTCCGACAGCCGTGAGGGCATGTCGGCCGAGGACAAGAAGAAGCTCCACACCGGTTCCGCCGAGGGCAAGCGGACCGACTCGATGATGATCCTCGCGGCCTGCTCCAGCGGGAACACGATGGTCTCGCTCCCCCGTGACTCCTGGGTGACCATCCCCTCCTTCGTCGGCTCGGAGTCCGGCAAGAAGTTCGGGGCGCGCGGCGGCTCCAAGCTCAACGCGGCGTACGCGATGGACGGCCCGGAGCTGCTGGTCCGCACGGTCGAGTTCAACACCGGGCTGCGCATCGACCACTACGCGGAGATCGGCTTCGCCGGCTTCGCGAACATCGTGGACGCGCTCGGCGGTGTGGACATGAACATCGAGAAGGGCTTCAAGGACAAGAAGTCCGGCGCGAACTTCCAGGCGGGTGAGCAGACCCTCAACGGCGAGCAGGCGCTGGCCTTCGTCCGCACCCGGTACGCGTTCGCCGAGTCGGACCTCGCGCGGACGAAGAACCAGCAGAAGTTCCTCTCCGCCCTCGCCAACCAGGCGGCGACGCCGGGCACGATCCTCAACCCGTTCGCGCTCTACCCGACGCTGGGCGCCGGGCTGGACACGCTGATCGTGGACAAGGACATGTCGCTCTACGACCTCGGCAAGATGTTCTTCGCGATGAAGGGCATCAGCGGCGGCGACGGCAAGTCGATGAACATCCCGATCTCGGGCAGCGCGCCGCAGGGCTCGCTGAAGTGGGACATGCCGAAGGTGAAGCAGCTGGTCTCGCAGATCCAGAACGACGAGAAGGTCACGGTCACCTCGGACCGCTGACCCCCACCCCGGCCGGCGCCCCCACGGGCGCCGGCCGCGTGCGTTTGGTGCGGATCCGAGGCGCGGGAGATCATGACGTCTTGCCCCGGGCGAGAGCGGGGCGCAGTGAGAACGGGGAAACGGGGAGGTTTCACGGTGCCGTGGGACGAGTGGGAACAACTCAAGAGCGATGCGGCGGGGCGCGAACCGACGTCGATGCGGCTGAACCAGGTCGCGCCGGAGCCGGGCGGCGGCGGGTATTCAGAGGACCTGAAGACCGACAAGCGGGCCTGGATGAAGGCCGGGGAGGGCGTCACCGGCCTGAGGGAAGGCATCACCACCTCCCTCACCAAGCTCGACACCGGACAGGCGGGGCTCGGGGACGCCGGGGGGATCCAGAGCGCGGCGGCGCAGAAGGAGCTGTACGACTCCTGGAAGAAGTACGTCGGTGATGTGAGCGGCCGCTGCGGCGCACTCGGCGGACTCCTGCGGCAGGCCGGTCAGGACCTGGCGAAGACCGACGAGTCGGTCAAGCAGGAACTCGATGCGCTCGCGGTGCGGTACGAGGACACCGAGGCCGTCGGCGGCCAGGCCAAGGAGAAGTGACCGGGCGCATGGACCTGAAGACTCTGAAGGCGTTCAAGCAGGCCGAGTACGAGGACGCGGCGGACGGCTACCGGGCCGTCGGTGACATGTCCAGCGCGGCCAAGGACTCCATCGACGGCCAGATATCCGCGGGCATCCGCGCCCGGCTGCGGGGCGCGGCGGCGGACGCCGCCCTGGCCGAGCTCAAGAACCTGTCGGCCAACTTCCACTACGCGCAGACCGAGTGCGGTCTGGTGAGCACCGCGCTCAACGGGTTCGCCTTCGACATCGGGGCGGCCAAGCGCAGGCTCGAGGCGGCGCTCTCCGACGCCCAGGCGGCCGGGTGCACGGTGAACCCGGACGGTTCGGTCGCCTACCCGGCGGGGGCGAAACCCGGCGCGGAGAAGAACACCGAGGGCGGGACGGTGACCGGCAGCGCGGGAGGCACCGACACATCGGACGCCCTCGAACGCCAGGCGGTCAACATCCACCCGAACCCCCACTACGGCAAGGCGCTGGAGTTCGCCAACCGCATCGCCGACGCGCTGAAGGAGGCGACGGACGCCGACGCCAAGTGGGCGCCGAAGCTGCGGGCGCTGAAGGCCGACGACGACCTGAAGGTGTCGGACAAGGACTGGGCCGACGTCCAGTCGGACATGGGCGGAGTCGGGGACGCGGGCAAGAGCTACCTCGACTCGCTGCCGCAGCCGCCCGAATCCGGCAACCCGCAGTCCAACGCCACCTGGTGGAAGGGGCTCACCCCGGAGGAGCAGGAGGCCTGGCTGTCCCTCCGGCCCGCCACGGTGGGGGCGCTCGACGGCCTGCCGTCGGTGGTGCGCGACGAGGCGAACCGGGTCGTCCTCGCGGAGAAGCACGGCCAGTACCAGATGGAACTGAACTCCATGCCGAAGCCGCCGGCGAACGAGTGGACGTGGATCACGGCCGGCGGGTACCCGTCCAAGGTGCACACCGACGAGTGGATGGCGTGGCACAACAAGTACGGGGACCGGTACGAGCAGCTCAACAAGTCCCTCAAGGGCATGAACGCGATCCAGGACCGCTTCGACCGGACGGGAACGCGGGGCCTTCCCGAGGCCTATCTGCTGGGCTTCAACCCCGAGGGCAACGGCCGGGCGATCGTCGCCAACGGCAACCCGGACACGGCCGACCACCAGGCGGTCTACGTGCCGGGCACCACGTCGAACCTGGGGAGCATCGGGGGGGACATCGGGCGCATGGAGAACGTGTGGCGTTCGGCGAACGGCGCCGGAAATGGTTCGGTCTCCACGATCACCTGGCTCGGCTACGACGCCCCGCAGAACATCGTCAAGGACTCGCCTTTCACCCACTACGCCGATGACGGCGCCCCCGCCTACAACCGCTTCATGGACGGTCTCGACGCCTCGCGCTCGGTGGATACGGACCCGCACCGCACGGCGATCGGCCACTCGTACGGCACGACCCTCATCGGGTCGGCGGCACGGCAGGGCGATCTGAACGCGGACGACGTGATCCTCGCCGGCAGCCCGGGCGTGCAGGTGCCCAAGGCCGAGGACATGGACGTGCCCAAGGGCCACGTGTGGAACCAGGAGGCGGAGTGGGACTTCGTCCCGGACGTCGGCCGGTTCGGCCACGGCGGAACCGACTGGGACGGCCCGTTCACGATCCCCAGCGACCCGCGATTCGGGGCCAACCAGATGTCCACGGACACTGAGGGACACAGCGACTACTGGAAGGAGGACACCCGGAGTCTGGCGAACCAGGGTGTGGTCGTCGCGGGGGTCACCGACGAAGTGATGCTGAAAGAGCCGCCCAACCCCACACCGGGAGTGCGGTAGCGATGCCGATGCCCGTCACCCTTCCACCGTCCGCTCCCCCTTCGAACAAGGCACTCCCCATGAAGATCAAGCAGGGCGCGGCCGCGCTCCTGGTGTCCCTCGCCCTCACGACCCTCTCTGGATGCAGCATGACCGGCACCGACGATTCCGACAGCCTCCCGTCCGCGGGCGTCAGCACCACGGACGAAGCCGCCGACATGGCGGAGGCGATCTCCAGCGAGCTCTACGACCTGATCGGTCTGAAGGGGAAGGCCACCGAGCCCGGGCCCGGTGTCGGGGAGTGCGGTGGCAAGGACCCGGAGAAGTACTTCACCGTCTTCCACGCGTGGACCTTCACCCCCGCCTCGGCCGATGGGCTGGACGGTGTCATGGAGCGGTTCAAGGAGGAGTTGCCGAAGCACGGCTGGAAGATCGTCGAGTACGGGCCCGACACCAGCAAGAACAAGAACCTCGCGCTCACGGCCGACAACGACGCCAAGAAGTACAGCGTGATGATCACCCACTGGGCCCGTCAGACCCCTCCGAAGGTGCGCTTCTTCCTCACGTCCGGCTGCTACCAGGTGCCGGAGGGCGAGAAGGTCGAGCGCTTCTGAAGCGTCCGCGACAGTGCCGGCCCCCGGCCGAAGAGGAGGGCGTCGGGCGGAGGCCGGCCGGGGCCCGACTATGCTCGGGCAGGCATTCCGCCCGACCTCACTGGAGACCCGTATGGCCCTCAAGATCACCGTGATCGGCACCGGCTACCTCGGCGCCACGCACGCAGCGGCCATGGCGGAGCTCGGTTTCGAGGTGCTCGGCCTCGACGTCGTGCCCGAGAAGATCGAGCTGCTGGCCACCGGGCGCGTACCGATGTACGAGCCCGGCCTGGAGGAGCTGCTCTCCCGGCACGTCGCCGGGATCGAGGGGTCGACGGGGCGGCTGCGCTTCACCACCTCCTGGGAGGAGGTCGGCGCCTTCGGCGATGTGCACTTCGTCTGCGTGAACACTCCGCAGAAGCACGGCGAGTACGCGTGTGACATGAGCTACGTCGACGCGGCCTTCGGCTCGCTGGCGGGCGTGGTGCGGGCCGGCGCGCTGGTCGTCGGCAAGTCGACCGTGCCGGTAGGCTCCGCCGAGCGGCTCGCGGAGCTGCTGCCGGAGGGCGTGGAGCTGGCCTGGAACCCGGAGTTCCTGCGCGAGGGCTTCGCCGTGAAGGACACCCTGCACCCGGACCGTGTGGTCGCCGGTGTGCGGAGCGAGCGGGCGGAGAAGCTGCTGCGCGAGGTGTACGCGGGGCCGATAGGCGAGGGCACGCCCTTCGTGGTGACGGACTTCCCGACGGCGGAGCTGGTGAAGACCGCCGCGAACTCCTTCCTCGCGACCAAGATCTCCTTCATCAACGCGATGGCGGAGGTCTGCGAGGCCGCGGGCGGCGACGTCGCCAAGCTGGCGGAGGCGATCGGCTACGACGAGCGGATCGGGTCCAAGTTCCTGCGGGCCGGCATCGGCTTCGGCGGCGGCTGCCTGCCGAAGGACATCCGCGCGTTCATGGCGCGGGCGGGTGAGCTGGGCGCGGACCAGGCGCTGACCTTCCTGCGCGAGATCGACTCCATCAACATGCGCCGGCGCGGCCAGATGGTCGAGATGGCGCGCGACGCGGTCGGCGGCGACTCCTTCCTCGGCAAGCGGGTCGCGGTGCTCGGCGCGACGTTCAAGCCCGACTCGGACGACGTACGGGACTCGCCGGCGCTGAACGTGGCGGGCCAGATCCACCTCCAGGGCGGACAGGTCACGGTCTACGACCCCAAGGGCATGGAGAACGCCCGGCGGCTCTTCCCGACGCTGGGCTACGCGCCGACGGCGCTGGACGCGGTGCGCGGGGCGGACGTGGTGCTGCACCTGACCGAGTGGCGCGAGTTCCGCGACGAGCTGGACCCGGCGGAGCTGGCCGAGGTCGCCGGTTCGCGGGTGATCCTGGACGGCCGTAACGCGCTGGACGCGGTGCGGTGGCGCGAGGCGGGCTGGGTGTACCGCGCGATGGGCCGCCCGCGCGCGTAGCCGACGAGGCGTTGTACGAACGGTGCCCCGCCGCCCCGGTCCTCCGGGGCGGCGGGGCACCGTCGTCTCCGCGGGCCGGGCCGATGGGGGCGCGTCGCCGTCAGGCCGCGTCCGTCGAGGCCGCGTCGTCAGGCGGCCCGCACGCGCGTGGCGCGGGAGCGGAACTCGGCCTCCCGCAGGGCGCGCGTCATGTTGGCGTGGGCGAGGGCGACCAGGTCCGCGGCGGCCCACTCGCGCCGCAGCAGCTCGGCGAAGAGCGGCACATAGCCGGCGGCCGGGTCCGTCGTGCCGGAGACCGCCACGCAGGCCGGGCCCGCCAAGGCGTGCAGCCGGTCCAGGGCGTCGGCCGTGGCCGCCGGGTCGCCGTCGACGAGGACCGCGCAGACCCCGCCGTTCTCGCCCAGCAGGCGCAGGACGTCGTCGGGGAGCGCCGCCGGATCGCCCTGGGTCATGAGGACGGGGCCTTGGTGACGGCGAGGACCTGACGGACGGTCTCCGTGTCCGCTCCGGAGAGGTCCACGAGGAGGCCCAGCCGGTTCATCTCCCGTACCGCCTCGCGGGCGAAGCGGTCGTAGCGGGTGGGGGATCGGGCTCGCCGACGGCGGCAGGAACGAGGGAGAGGGTACGGGGGTCGTCCAGCAGACCTGCCATGGTGTTACTCCGAACTCGGCGATGCAGTACCGCCCGCCGAACACGGCCGGGCAGTACGGTCCACGGTGCCACCGGGGTCCGCCGGAGTCGCGGCGGACTGGGCCGTTCGGGGGACCCGGCCCCGGGCTTCCCACGGCGTCCTCGTGCGCACGCACGACGGCCCCGCCGGGGGCGGGGCCGTCGGTGACGTACCATCAGGAGGCCCGGCCGTCCAGGGAGTCGAGCGTCGCGTTCGACGGACCGCGGCCGGCGCTCAGGTCGCGGGCGACCGCCTCCGCGTCGCGCAGGGCGCGGACCGCGTTGGACCACGTCAGCTTCGCGAGGTCGGCGTGGGACCAGCCGCGGTGGAGGAGCTCGGCGATCAGGTTCGGGTACCCCGCGACGTCGTCGAGACCGGCCGGGGTGAACGCCGTGCCGTCGTAGTCGCCGCCGATGCCGATGTGGTCGATGCCGGCCACCTCGCGCATGTGGTCGAGGTGGTCCGCGACCGTCGCCGCCGTGGCGATCGGGCGGGGGTTCTCGGCCTCGAAGGCGCGGTGGAGCTTCATCGCCTCGGCGGTGGTGTCGAGGTGGTGGAAGCCGTGCGCCCGCAGGTTCTCGTCCGCCCTGGCCGTCCACTCCACCGCCGCGGGGAGGATGAACTTCGGTACGAACGTGGCCATCGCGACGCCGCCGTTGGCCGGCAGCTGCGCGAGCACGTCGTCCGGGATGTTCCGCGGGTGGTCGCAGACCGCGAGGGACGAGGAGTGCGAGAAGATCACCGGCGCGACGGAGGTGGCGAGCGCGTCCCGCATCGTCGTCGCGGCGACGTGCGAGAGGTCGACGAGCATGCCCGTCCGGTTCATCTCCCGGACGACCTCGTGGCCGAAGGGCGAGAGCCCGCCGACGCCCGGCTCGTCGGTCGCCGAGTCGGCCCACGCGGTGTTGTCGTTGTGCGTGAGCGTCATGTAGCGCACGCCCAGGGTGTGCAGTGCGCGCAGCGTGGCGAGGGAGTTGTTGATGGAGTGGCCGCCCTCGGCGCCCTTGAGGGAGGCGATACGGCCCTGCTTCCGCGCCGCCTCCATGTCGTCCGCGGTCAGGGCGGGGGCCAGCTCGGCCGCGTACCGCTCCAGGAGCTGGTCGACGATGTCGATCTGCTCCAGGGTGGCGCTGACCGCGTCGTCCCCGGTCAGCTCGCACGAGACGTACACCGACCAGAACTGGGCTCCGACCCCGCCGGCGCGCAGCCGGGCGAGGTCGGTGTGGAGCGCGCCGGTCTGGTCGGCCGCGATGTCCAGCCGGTCCAGGTCGTAGCCGACGTGCTTGCGCAGCGCCCAGGGCAGATCGTTGTGACCGTCGACGACGGGTGCGGAGGCCAGCAGCTCCAGCGCCTCCGCCAGCCGGTCGGCCGCGCTCGCCGGGGCGCTCACTTGGCGAAGCCGAACGACTCCGAGCCCTCGACCTTGGCCCGCAGCCGCTTGCCCTTCTCGGTCGCCTGGTCGTTCAGCTCCTGCTGGAACTCCCGCATCCGGCCGAGCAGTTCGGGGTCGTGCGCGGCGAGCATCCGGGCCGCGAGGAGCCCGGCGTTGCGCGCTCCGCCGACGGAGACCGTGGCGACGGGCACTCCGGCCGGCATCTGCACGATCGACAGGAGGGAGTCCATGCCGTCGAGGTACTTCAGCGGGACCGGCACGCCGATGACCGGGAGCGGGGTCACGGAGGCGAGCATGCCCGGGAGATGGGCGGCGCCGCCCGCGCCCGCGATGATCGCCTTCAGCCCGCGGCCGGCGGCCTGCTCGCCGTACGCGATCATCTCGTGGGGCATCCGGTGGGCGGAGACGACGTCGACCTCGTACGCGATCTCGAACTCGTCCAGGGCCTGGGCCGCGGCCTCCATGACGGGCCAGTCGGAGTCGGATCCCATGACGATGCCTACGACGGGGCTCACAGGGCTCATTCGGTGATCGTTCCTCGCAGATAGCCGGCGGCGTGACGGGCGCGCTCCAGCACGTCGTCCAGGTCGTCGCCGTAGGTGTTGACGTGCCCCACCTTGCGGCCGGGCTTCACGTCCTTGCCATACATGTGGATCTTGAGCTGGGGGTCCCGGGCCATGCAGTGCAGATAGGCGTAGTACATGTCGGGGTAGTCCCCACCCAGCACATTGCACATGACCGTCCACGTCGCGCGCGGGCGGGGATCGCCCAGCGGGAGGTCGAGGACGGCGCGGACGTGGTTGGCGAACTGCGAGGTGATCGCCCCGTCCTGGGTCCAGTGGCCGGAGTTGTGCGGGCGCATGGCGAGCTCGTTGACCAGGATCCGGCCGTCGCGCGTCTCGAAGAGCTCCACGGCCAGGTGGCCGACGACGTCGAGCTCCTTGGCGATCCGCAGCGCGAGGTTCTGCGCTTGGCCGGCCAGCTCGGCCGACAGGTTCGGCGCGGGCGCGATGACGGTGTCGCAGACGCCGTCGACCTGCTGGGACTCGACGACCGGGTAGGCGACGGCCTGGCCGTGCGGGGAGCGGACGATGTTCGCGGCGAGTTCGCGCGTGAAGTCGACCTTCTCCTCGGCCAGGACCGCGACACCCGCGCGGAACGGGTCGCGGGCGTCCTCCTCCGTACGGACGAACCAGACGCCCTTGCCGTCGTAGCCGCCGCTCACGGTCTTGAGGATGATCGGGAATCCGCCCACCTCCGCCGCGAAGGCCGCCGCGTCCGCCGGATCGGAGACGATCCGGTGGCGGGGGCTCGGCACGCCGATCTCGTCGAGCTTGGCGCGCATCACCCCCTTGTCCTGGGCGTGCACCAGCGCGGCGAGCCCGGGCCGGACGACGACGCCGTCCTCCTCCAGGGCTCGCAGATGTTCGGCGGGGACGTGTTCGTGATCGAAGGTGATCACGTCACATCCGCGTGCGAAGTCACGCAGCGTAGCCAGGTCGCGATAGTCGCCGATGACGACCTCGCTCACCACCTGGGCCGCCGAATCCTGCGGGGTGTCACTGAGCAGCTTGAACTTGATGCCGAGGGGGATGCCTGCCTCGTGGGTCATACGGGCGAGCTGACCGCCGCCGACCATACCGACTACCGGGAACGTCACCCTCTTAGGGTATCCGCACGACGTGCGAACCCCTCCCCGCCTGTGCTTTACGACAGCCCACCGGGATTTTCCGTGGTTTGCGATGTCCCCGGGCGGGTCACAGGTGTGCTGGTTAGCATGGCTTGGTTGACGAAACCGATCGGACGGGGCTGAGCAATCACCATGAGTGAACGAAGCGCACTGCGTGTGCGGCTTGACCGGCTCACACGTGAGTTCGCCAAGTTCGGGGCCGTCGGTGGTGTCGGCCTTCTGGTGGACCTCGGGGTCTTCAACCTCGTACGCCACGTCACGGAGCTCCCCGTCGTCCGGGCGAGCGTGATCGCCACGGTCGTGGCGATCGGCTTCAACTATCTGGGCTTCCGGTACTTCACCTACCGGGACCGCGACAAGAGCAGCCGGACGAAGGAGCTGACGCTCTTCCTGCTCTTCAGCGTCGCGGGGCTGGTGATCCAGAACGGCATCCTCTACGCGGCGACGTACGGCTTCGGCTGGGACACCCCGCTGCAGAGCAACTTCTTCAAGTTCTTCGGGATCGGCGTCGCGACGCTGTTCCGCTTCTGGTCGTACCGCACGTGGGTGTTCCGGACGCTGCCGGCCCGGGAGGCCGTGCAGACCGCGGAATCGTTCCTGGAGCAGGCGCCGAAGCAGCCGACGAGGAAGCAGCCGGACGCCGTGCTCTAGGGGCGTACGAGGCCGGACCGGGCTTGGGGGCGTACCAGGCCGGACCGGGCTTGGGGGCGTGCCGGGCCGGACGCCGTGTTCTCAGGGTGTACGAGGCCGGACCGGGCTGCTCTAGCGGACGGGGCGTTCGCGTGCCTCGTCGTCGCGGCTTCTGACCTCGCGGCTCAGGAAGAGCGCGAAGACCGGCGGCTGCTGCTGGAGGAGCTCCAGCCGGCCGCCGTCCGCCTCCGCGAGGTCCCGGGCGACGGCCAGGCCGATGCCGGTGGAGCTGCGGCCGCTGACCGCCCGCTCGAAGATCCGCGCGCCGAGGTCGGCGGGGACGCCGGGCCCCTCGTCGGTGACCTCGATCACGGACTGGTTGCCGGTGACGCGGGTCCGAAGGGCGACGGTGCCGCCGCCGTGCATGAGGGAGTTCTCGATCAGCGCGGCGAGGACCTGGGCCACGGCTCCCGGGGTGCCGACGGCGCGCATGCCCTGCTTGCCCGAGTGGACGATGGCGCGGCCCGCGCTGCGGTAGGCGGGGCGCCACTCCTCGATCTGCTGCTTGATGACCTCGTCGAGGTCGAAGGCGAGGGCGGAGCCGGTACGGGGGTCGCGGGAGTTCGTCAGCAGCCGCTCGACGACGTCGGTGAGGCGCTCGACCTGCGTGAGCGCGATCGTCGCCTCCTCCTTGACCGTGGGGAGGTCGTCGGCGACGGCGACCTCCTCCAGGCGCATCGAGAGCGCCGTGAGGGGCGTACGGAGCTGGTGCGAGGCGTCCGCGGCGAGCCGGCGCTCGGCGGTGAGCATCCGGGCGATCCGCTCGGCGGAGGCGTCCAGGACGTCGGCGACCCGGTCCAGCTCCGGCACCCCGTACCGCTTGTGGCGCGGGCGCGGGTCGCCCGAGCCGAGGCGTTCGGCGGTCTCGGCGAGGTCCGTGAGCGGGGACGTCAGCTTGTTCGCCTGCCGTACGGCGAGGAGGACGGCGGCCACGACGGCGAGCAGCGCGACGGCGCCGATGATCAGCAGGGTGCGGGCGACCTCGCTGGTGATCGTGGAGTGGGACTCCTCGACGGTCACGGTCTCGCCGCGCTCGCCCTGGGCGCTGCCGCGGATGACGCTGCCCTCGGGGCGGGTGCCGATCTCGATGGGGGCCCGGCCGGGGATCTCGATCAGGGCGTACCGCTTGGCGCCGCTCTGCTCGGCGAGGATGTCGGGGTTGACGGGCTCTCCGCCGAAGAGCCGGCTGTCGACGATGGAGACCAGCCGGAGGGCCTCGGAGTCGACGCTCTCCTGGGCGCTGGAGGAGATCGTGCGCGTCTCGACGAGGACGAGGGACACCCCGAAGACGGCGATGACGACGAGCACCACGGCGAGGGTGGAGTTGATCAGGCGACGACGCACGGGGCCCTCCGGCCGGGCGGGGGTACGAGGAACGTCACCGAGCCTACGGCTCGGGCGCCGGCGGCCCTCGTCAGCTCTCCTCGTCAGCTCTTCTCGTCAGCTCTTCTCGAAGCGGAAGCCCACGCCGCGGACCGTCGCGATGTAGCGGGGGTTCGCGGCGTCGTCGCCGAGCTTCTTGCGGAGCCAGGAGATGTGCATGTCGAGCGTCTTCGTCGAGGACCACCACGTGGTGTCCCAGACCTCCCGCATCAGCTGGTCACGGGTCACGACCCGGCCCGCGTCGCGGACCAGGACCCGCAGGAGGTCGAACTCCTTCGCCGTGAGCTGGAGCTCCTCGTCGCCCATCCACGCGCGGTGCGACTCGACGTCGATCCGCACGCCGTGCGTCGCGGGGGCGACGGCGGGCTCCGTGGAGCCGCGCCGGAGGAGGGCCCGGACCCGGGCGAGGAGTTCGGCGAGGCGGAACGGCTTCGTCACGTAGTCGTCGGCGCCCGCGTCGAGCCCGACCACCGTGTCGACCTCGTCGGCGCGGGCGGTCAGGACCAGGATCGGCACCGTGTGCCCCTCGGAGCGCAGCCGCCGGGCGACCTCCAGGCCGTCCATGCCGGGCAGTCCGAGATCGAGCACCACGAGGTCGACTCCGCCCTGGAGTCCGGCGTCGAGCGCGGTCGGTCCGTCCTCCCGCACCTCGACCTCGTATCCCTCTCTGCGCAGCGCGCGAGCCAGCGGCTCCGAGATGGATGCGTCGTCCTCGGCGAGCAGTACACGGGTCATGGAGTGATGGTAGTCCGCACCGCGGACGCCCCGGGGCATGATCCACAGGCTTGCCCCACCCCCTGGGGATCAGGGTGGCAATCTTGCATATGACCTTCGAATGAGGTTCGCCGGTTCCTCCCCCACCTGTGATCCATGTCTCAAGTCCTTCCATTTCAGGCACTGTCGTGTCGTATGGTGGCGAGACGTCTGTTGCGGTAATCGGGGACCTTTGGCTCGCCAAGAGCGCCAAGGGTCTCTTTTCTGCACAAGGTCGGCATCGCCAACCTTGAGGACAGTGAACGACCTGTGGGCCGGGTTCCGGGACGCGATGCCGCGTCACGGGGCGTGGATCCCGGCGGGGTGCGACCGCTCCCGCCGGTGCCGGCCTCCCCCACCGGGCGCACCACGCTCACAAGGCGCGCGTCCCGACAGAGCAAGGATCGACATGGCGTCCAGCCTGACGACGGCTTCGACCGGAACCCCCGGTTCCGAGAAGACGTTCTTCGGCCACCCCCGCGGCCTGGCCACCCTCTTCATGACCGAGATGTGGGAGCGCTTCTCCTACTACGGCATGCGGGCACTTCTCGTGCTGTACCTGGTCTCCGGCGGCGCGGACGCCGCGACCGGAAGCCAGGGTGGCGGCCTCGCCATGACCGCGGCGACGGCGACGGCGATCTACTCCGTCTACGTCTCGATGGTCTACCTGATGGCCATGCCGGGCGGCTGGTTCGGCGACCGCGTCTGGGGCGCCCGCAAGACCGTCACCATCGCCGCCTTCGTGATCATGGCGGGCCACGCCTCGCTCGCGATCCCCGGACAGGCGATGTTCTTCGTCGGCCTGGCGCTGGTCGCCGCCGGCTCGGGTCTGCTCAAGGCCAACATCTCCACGATGGTCGGCCACCTCTACGACGGCCCGGACGACCCGCGCCGTGACGGTGGCTTCACGCTCTTCTACGTCGGCATCAACCTCGGCGCCTTCGTGGCGCCGTTCGTGGTCGGCACCGTCGGCGAGAAGGTCAACTGGCACCTCGGCTTCGCGCTCGCCGCGCTGGGCATGGGTCTGGGTCTGGTCCAGTTCCTCATCGGCACGAAGAGCCTCAGCCCGAAGAGCAACATCGTCCCGAACCCGCTCTCCCCGGCCGAGCGCAAGGGCATCCTGGTCAAGGTCGCCCTGGTCATCGCCCTCGCCGCCGCCTTCTACGGCGTCGTCATCGCCCTGGGCATGTACACCCTGAACTGGGCGCTGGTCCCGATCACCCTCGCCGGCCTGATCATCCCGGTCGCCGTCCTGGTCCGCATCAAGCGCGACAAGGAACTCGACAAGACCGAGCAGTCGAAGATGACCGGCTACATCTGGTTCTTCGTCGCCGCCGCCGTCTTCTGGATGATCTACGACCAGGGCGGCTCGACGCTGTCGCTCTTCGCGGACGACAAGACCGCGGACACCGTCTTCGGCTTCGGCTTCCCGGCCACCTGGTACCAGTCGCTGAACCCGCTGTTCGTGATGGCGCTGGCCCCGGTCTTCGCCTGGCTGTGGCTCTGGCTCGCCCGCAAGAACCAGGAGCCCAACACCATCGTGAAGTTCGCGATGGGTCTGGTCCTCGTCGGCGCGTCCTTCTTCGTCTTCATCGTCCCGATGAACATGGCGGGCGGCGGCGACAAGGTCTCCCCGATGTGGCTCGTCTCGATCTACATGATCCAGACCATCGGTGAGCTGTGCCTCTCCCCGGTCGGCCTCTCCGTCACGACGAAGATGGCGCCGCAGAAGTACGCCTCCCAGATGATGGGTGTCTGGTTCCTCGCCGTCACCGCCGGTGACTGCACCACGGGTCTGCTCTCGCTGGCCGGTGTGGACCTCAACGGCACAGGGATCATCGCGATGGAGGCGTCGTTGGCCGTCCTCGCCGGATTCGCGATCTACATGTACCGCAAGAAGGTCCAGGGCCTCATGGGCGGCGTCCACTGACGCGTCCGTCCCGGACCGCTCTACGTACGGAGGGCCGCCGCACCGACTCGGTGCGGCGGCCCTCCGCCGTTTCCCGTACCCGCGTCAGCGCCTCAGCCGCGCCCACGGGGTGAAGGTGAACACGGCGCCGCCGAGCAGGATCACCGTGCCGGCGACCAGGGCGAGGGCGCGCAGGGCGCCGTCGTCCTCGGCACCGGTCTCGGCGAGCCCGCCGCCCGAACCGCCGTTGCCGGAGCCACCGCCGGCCGCCGCGTCACCGCCGCCCGACGCGCCGCCGTCCTGCTTGGCCGTGTCGAGCTCCAGCGATGCCTGGACGGCGCCCTTGACCTGGCAGGGGATCACGATCGGCGAGCCGCCGAGCGAGACGTTGATGGTCAGGGTGCCGGGGCTGAGTGTGGACTTGCCGCTCGCTCCGGGCTTGTACGTGCCCTTCATGTCCGGCAGGTCGACCGGCTTGCCCTGCTCCAGCGGGGCGGCGTTCGCCGGGCCCTCGACCTTGACCGTGCCGCTGTCCGCGCCGCCGAGCTTGACCGCCATGGAGGGCTTGAGGGCGCCGGCGGGGAGCGGGGCGGGGCTGTCCATGACGCCCTTGGCGGTCTTGACCGTGAGGTCGTAGGAGCCGCCGTTCTTCTTGGCGTTGATGGTCACCTTGGAGGTGATGCCGGCCGGGCCGGGCGACTGGCAGGCGAACTGGACCGCGACCTCCTTGCCCGGGAAGTCGGTCTGCCCGCCGCCCCCTCCGGAGGTACTGCCGCCTCCCGACGTACTCGTCGAGCCTCCCGACGTACTCGTACCGCCGGACGTGGTGCCACCAGTCGTGGAGCCGCCCGACGTGGAGCCACCGGACGTGGAGCCTCCGCCCGCCGTCACCTTGATCGTCGCCCCGACCGCCACCGTCTCCTTCGGCGAGCACTTCGTGTCCGTCGACATCGGCTTCGAGACGTTGATGTTGTACTTGTCCGGCGTGAGGGTGATCTCGCCCGCCTTCTCCAGCTTCAGCTTCCCCTTCATGTCCGGCAGCACCATGGGGCTGTTCTTCGGGATGGCCGGGTTCTGCCGCGGTCCCTCCATGTTCAGCGTGCCGCTCGCCGCGCCGCCGACCTTGACGACACCGGTCGGCTTCACCGTGTCCTTGTCCAGGTCGAGGACGTCGGGGTTCTTCGACGCGGCCTCGACCGTCTTCCAGACGACCTCGACCTCGTCGCCGACCTTCGCCTCCGCGGGCGCCGTGATCCGCACCTTGGTGGTGCCCTGCACCGGTGGCAGACCGGAGATGGCCGGCGGAATGCACTCGGTCTTGTACGAGACCTCGGCGGCCTGAGCGGGGCTGGCGGCCAGCATGATCCCCGCGCCGCCGAGCATCAGCGCGACTCCCGCCGCGCTCATCCTCCGTTGCGTGCTCACTGATGTCCCTTCGTCGTCGGGCTGTGCTCTGACGGTGCGGACGGTGCGGAGTCCGGGGTGAACCACGGCAGGACCGTGGTCGTCGTGGTGTCGTCCCGCTCGGGGACGGGTCCGGGTTCGGGGGTACGTACGAGGGTGCGGCGACGGTGGTGTCCTGAACGGGCCCCGGCGGAGCCGCCCGGGCGGACGCGGTCGACGACGGCCATGCCGGCCCGGAAGAGCGCGGCCGGGACGACGACGGCGAGCAGCAGCCAGAACAGCGACACACCCCACGGCCGGCCGACCCCCCAGGGCTGGTCGACCAGGACCTTGCCGGCGTACCGCACCGACACCTCGTAGTCGCCGTGGGCGCCCGCCGACAGCTCGACGGGCAGCTTGATCTGGGCCTTCCTGCCGGGCTCGATCGTGCCGCGCCACTGCCGTTCCTCGTACTGCGGCGAGAAGACGCCGTGGCTCGTGCCGACCTGGAAGACCGGGTCCTTGACGGGGGTCTGGCCGAGGTTGCCGACGGTGAAGACGACCTCGCGGCGGGCGGGAGCGCCGAACCACACGAGGACGCCGCTGGAGCCTTCGAGGCGTACGGAGGCGAGGACGGCGAGCCTGCCGACGCCGGAGGCCTCGGGCAGCGGGGCGGTCGGATGACCGGCGACGGTGAACGCCACGTCCACCACGTCCTGCCGGCCAGTGACCCCCGCGACGTGCACGACGCAGGGGCACGGCTTGGGCGGTTCGGCGACCGGCATCTTCTGGCTGAAGGCGCCCTTGGCGTCGACCGTGGCGGCCCGCCCGAGGGTGTTGGCGCAGGAGTTGGTGCCACCGACGACACCCTTGCCGGGCGCGCCCTGACCGCAGATCAGCAGCATGAGCAGCGCGCCCGGCTTCCACCCGGCGCCGCTCACGGTGATCTCGCCACCCTTGCCGCCCTCGGTCTGCGAGAGCGCCACCGTGGGCCCCGGAGCGGCGGACGCCCGACCGGCGGGGAGCAGCGCGAGCACGAGCGAGGCGAGGGCCAGCGCCACGCCCGCCACCGCCCGAAGGCTCCGGTCCGCCCGCCCCGTACCGCTCGTCCTCATCGGTCCGCTCCTGCCGTCACGTCCGCCAACTGGGGTTCCTCCACGGGGAGTCCGGGCTCTTCCACGTCCCGGTCGCGGCGTCTTCGGGCCACGAGCACGGCCGAGCCGGCCGCCACGAGCAGGGCGCCCGCCCCGGCGGTGAGCGCGCCTCCGGAGACGAACACGCGCTCGGCGCGCGCCTCCGCCGCCGCGGCGCCGGGAGCGGTCGCCCGGACGCGGACCGTGACCGAGTCGAGGGCGGGTGCCTCGGGCCAGGGTTCGGTGCGGGTGGCGCGTTCGCCGGGGTGCAGGGTGGGCCCCGGGGAGCGGAGGGGGCGGTCGAGCAGCGTCCCGAACGCGCCGTCGGCGCGCAGTGTCAGGCGCGGCGCGAGGACCGTGCTCCCCCGGTTGACCAGGGTGTAGTGCAGCGTGCCCGAGGCGTCGAGCCGTACGTTCTCGACGGTGAGCGCCGCCAGGCTCGGCCCGCTCACCCGCAGGTGCACCGGGACGCGCACCTCGCGTCCGTCGGCCGCCGCCGTCACGGTGCCCCGGTGGTCGCCGAGGGCGGTGCCCGCGGTCACGGTGACCGCGAACGGCACGTCCGCCCGCGTCCGCGCCGGGACCGTCACCGTCCGCGCGGCGAAGGCGAGCGGGGTGCCCTGGCCGCTCAGCCGTACGGTGAGCGGCCGCGCGCCCGGGTTGCTCACGGAGAGGGTGTCCTCCAGGACGCTGCCCGCCGCGCCTTCGAGGTAGACGTACGGCCTCCCTGCCGCCGCGCCCGCGGTCCACCCCGGCGTGGGTGCGGGCACGGGCGCCGCCGCCACCGCTCCGAGCAGCGCGGCGACGGCGGTCACGGTTCCGGCCCACGCCCCCCGCATCAGCGTGCCGTGCGCCGCGTGAGCCAGAGCGCGCCGGCCGCGCCGGTCAGCAGCACGGTGCCGCCGAGGGTGCCGAGCGCCGTGGCGGAGTCGAGCGGGCCGGTCTTCGGCAGCTCGCCCCCGCTCGTGGACGGCGTGCCCCCGGAGCCGGAACCGGTGTCCGAGGATCCGCCGGCGGCCGTGACGTCCAGCTCCAGCGAGGGCGCGGGGTTGTTCTTCGGGGTGCAGACAGCCGCGTCCATGCCGAGTGCGTGGACGGTGAGCAGGCCGGCCGTGAACGTGACCTTGCCGCTCTTCTTCGGCGTGTACGTTCCCGTCAACTGCCCGATCTTGATCGGGGTGTTGGGCGGGATGGCCACCGTGTTCGGCATGCCCTTGACCTTGAGCGTGCCCGAGTCGGCGCCGCCGAGCTTCAGCTCGGCGCGCGGGGTCATGACACCCTTGGGCAGCTCGATCGGGCTGTCCGACACGCCCTTCTCGAAGGACATGGTGACCGTGTACGAGGAGCCGTTCCTGACGGCCTTGATGTCGACGGGCGAGACCGCACCCTTGGGCCCGATCTTCGTCTCGCACGCGTAGTTCACGTCGACGACCGCGGCCTGGGCGGCGGGGGCCGAGGCCAGGACCGCCGAGCCCGCAACCGCCGCTGCCAGCGTGAGCGCTGTTCTCCTCCGGTACGGCACGATCCAAGCACCCCTCACCGCGAAGTTACTGACGGCACATCAGATTGCGCGTCAAGGTACGCCTGGGGTCTTGCGGAGGGAAGACATAAGGGAGGACCGAAGTGCGCGCCCCCAGCCGGAGGCGCCACCGATCGGCACGGAAGCACGCGAGGAGCCCCGCACCGGGGCTCCTCGGGGAAATGCTAGGCCGGAGCGGCCAGTTCGGCCCAGACCGTCTTGCCGGGGGCGCCCGTCGTGCGGTCGATCCCCCAGTCGAGACAGAGCCGCTGCACGATGAACATGCCGTGTCCGCCGGGCCGCCCGGCGCGGTGCGGGGTGCGCGGCGCGGGCTGCCCGGCGCCACGGTCGGTGACCTCCAGGCGCAGCACCTTGGCCCGGCGCACCACGCGCAGGGCCTCGGGGCCCTCGGCGTGCAGACAGGCGTTGGTCACCAGCTCGGAGACGACGAGCAGGACGTCCTCGGCCGCGGCCCTGGCCTCGGCGCCGGCCGCCGGCAGCCAGCCCCAGTCGTACAGCGCGGTCCGGGTGAAGTCGCGGGCGAGCGGAACGGTGCCGCTGGTGGCGCCGAGCGCCAGCGTGCGTACGTCGAGAACGGCGGCGTCCACGAACGGACCCACCGACTCCTCGACCTCCCTGCCACCGGCAGCAGTGTCCATCAGCGCTCTCACCTCACCGATTCACCAGACAGATTCACCAGACAACGGACCAAACCGGGGCTCTCCTGCCCGGTCCTCCCCCGACGACACCCGCCACGTTCAGTCGGGCAGTGCCGCCGCGAGCGAGGCGTGCACGGTGAAGACGACGTCCGCACCGGTGATCTCGAAGACTCTGGCCACCACCGGCCGCATCCCCGTCAGATGGACGCCTCCCCCCGCGGCGTCGGCCTTCAGCCGGGCCCCGAGGAGCACGTTGAGGCCGGTGGAGTCGCAGAACTCGAGGCGGGAGCAGTCGACGACGAGCCGTGACCGGCCGGCGTCCAGTGCGTGGTCGAGTGGCGCACGCAACACCTCCGCCGTGTGGTGATCGAGCTCACCCACCGGGGTGAGGACCTCGGTCGCCCCCACGGTGCGGACCTCGACCCGCAGCCTTGCTGGCTGCGCGCTGCCGATGTGCTGGCGGTCCATGCCCGTGCCTCTTCTCGGTCTCGCGGATGCCGGTTGACGTGCCACGAACCATACAAGCGAGACGTCAAGTCTTGCACCCGAACACTGCAACATACTCCCGCAAAACGGACAATTGACACTTGCAACCTGGTGTGTCGAGCGGGTAGGCCTAGTAGAGAACATTCGAAACGGCCGGCTTGGAGGCGCCGCAAACCCCAGCAGGAAGAAACGATGGAGGAGACCATGTCACCCCGGCTCGACGCCCCGCGGACCCACGACGCGCCGTCGGCAGCAGTAACTCCGCCCCCCACCCTCGAAGACCTTCCCGGGATCGACCCGATCCCCGAGATCGGGCCCTTCGACCAGGTCGACCCGCTGGACGCGCGGGCCCTGTCGAAGACGCTGTTCGCCCGGCTCGACGCCCTCGAAGAGGGCACGCACGAGTACGCGTACGTCCGCAACACCCTGGTCGAACTCAACCTCGCCCTGGTCAAGTTCGCCGCCTCCCGCTTCCGCTCCCGCAGCGAGCCCATGGAGGACATCATCCAGGTCGGCACGATCGGCCTGATCAAGGCCATCGACCGGTTCGAACTGGCCCGGGGCGTCGAGTTCCCCACCTTCGCGATGCCGACGATCGTCGGTGAGATCAAGCGCTTCTTCCGCGACACCTCGTGGTCCGTGCGCGTCCCGCGAAGGCTCCAGGAACTCCGCCTCGACCTGGCCAAGGCCGGTGACGAACTGTCGCAGCGGCTCGACCGCGCCCCGACCGTCGGCGAACTCGCGCAGGAGCTCGACCTGAGCCGCGACGAGGTCGTCGAGGGCATGGCCGCCAGCAACGCGTACACCGCGAGCTCGCTGGACGCCCAGCCCGAGGAGGACGACAGCGAGGGCGCGCTCGCCGACCGGATCGGCTACGAGGACCACGGCATCGAGGGCATCGAGTACATCGAGTCCCTCAAGCCGATGATCGCCTCGCTGCCGCCCCGGGACCGCCGCATCCTCTCCCTCCGCTTCGTCGCCGGCATGACCCAGTCGGAGATCGGCGAGGAGCTGGGCATCTCCCAGATGCACGTCTCCCGGCTGCTGTCCCGGACGCTGGGGCGGCTGCGCAAGGGGCTGACCCTGGAGGAGTGACCTCCGGCACCCCTCAAGAGCCTTACGGAAAGGGCCTGTTCCCCAGGGGACGGGCCCTTCGGCGTTATTGACGGGCCGCCCGGAATGGGCCACATTGAGGCCGGGGTTCAGGGGGGAATCGCATGGTTTCTGCGTACGCGGAACTGGAAGAGCACATGCGCGGCCGACTCGGGGGAAGAGAGTGCCTCCATGTGCCGTCGTGCCGCTTCGGCCTCTATCTCGCGCTGCGCCACTGGTGCAGACCCGGCGGCCGGGTGCTGATGTCACCGGTCAACGACGACGTGATCTTCTTCGTCGTCCTCGCCGCCGGGCTCCGTCCGGTCCAGGCGCCGCTCGACCCGCGCGACGGCTCGATCGACCCGGCCGCGGTGCCCGATTCCGTCTGGAACGGGCTCTCCGCCGTACTGACCACCAATCTGTACGGGAATCCCGACCCGGCACCCGAACTGCGGGCCCGCTGCGACGCGTCGGGCATCCCGCTCCTGGAGGACGCGGCGCACGCCATCGGGTCGACGGCCGGCGGCCGTCCGGTCGGCACCTGGGGCGAGGCCTCCGTCTTCAGCCTCTCCAAGCACACCGGCGCCAAGACCGGCGGCTTCCTGGCCTTCGGCGACCCGGCCCTACGGAGCGAACTGACCGCCGCTCGGGACGAGTTGCTGCACCCGTCCCGTACGACTGCCGAACTCGCCTATCTCGTACGCCCGTACGCCGAGGCCGCCGTGCGCGGACTGCGTCTGGTGAAGGCCGCCCACGCCACACTGCGGCTGCTCGGACAGCAGGAGCGCGAGGAGATCCGGATGCCGCTGCGGGCCGGCGAGCTGAAGCAGGCGCTCGCCGCCGCGCCCGGTCTCGCGCCCTTCCACTCCTGGGTCCGCGTCGACATGCACGACTACCGCCTCGGCCCCGGCCGGGGCAGGCTGCGCCGTACGGGACGGCTCCTGGCCCGCCTCGACGCCACGCTCGCCGCCCACCGGGCCGGCACGGAGCGTCTGCTCAGGAGTGAGTGGGGGCCCGGCGGAGAGGGTGACCCCGGGGAGGCCCAGCCGCTGTTCCGGGTGCCGCTGCTCGTCGACGACCGGGACGCGGCCGTCGCCGCCCTCGCCCGCCGCCGGATCGTCACCGGCTACCTGTACGACCCGCCGCTCGACAGCTACGCGGGCGAGCTCTTCACCGACCTCTCCCCCGCGCCGGAACCGGCGGCCTGGTTCGCCCGCCACGCCCTGCCGGCGGACCCGCTGCGGGCGGCCGAGGTGATCGGGACGCTGCGCGCGGCGGGTGTCCGGCCGGTGCGGTACGGCGACCGTGGCTGAGGCCGTCCGGCTGCACAGGCCGGAGGGGGAGGAGGAACGGGGGCCAGGAGGTGCCGGACGCCTCGCGTCCGAGACCGACCCCGAGGGGCACGGGTCCGGCGGCCCCGACGGGCCCGGGTCCGAGACCGGCTCCGGCGGCTCCGACAGCCAGGACGGGCCCGGTTCCGACAGCCACGACGGGCCCGGGTCCGGCGGGGACTCCATGTTCCGCAACGCGTACGCGCTCATGCTGTCCACCGGCGTCTCGGCCGCGCTCGGGCTCGGGTTCTGGCTGGTCGCCGCCCGCTACTACTCCGAGGAGGCCGTCGGGCAGGGCTCCGCCGCCATCGCCGCGCAGCGGCTGCTCGCCTCCCTCACCGCGACCACCATGATCGGCGCGGTCGTCCGCTACGTCCCCCGGGCCGGCCGCGCCACCGGTCCCCTGGTCGGGCGGATCTACCTGGTCAGCTCCGTCGTCGTCGCCCTGGCCTGCGGGGTCTTCCTGCTCACCCTGGACTGGTGGGGCCCCTCGTACGCACCGCTCGGCTCGCTCTCCGCCGGGCTCTTCTTCACCGCCTCCTGCGTCGGCTGGGCGCTCCTCACCCTCCAGGACGGCGTCCTCACCGGACTCCGGCGCGCCTTCTGGGTCCCCGTCGGCAACGCCGGCTTCTCCGTGGGCAAGCTGCTCCTGCTCGCCGCCTTCGCCACCACCATGCCCGTCCTCGGGGTCTTCGTCTCCTGGTCGGCGGCGATCGCCCTCTCCGTCGTCCCGCTCGGCTGGCTCGTCTTCCGCCGCCTCATCCCCCGGCAGGCCCGCGCCGACCGCGACCGCGAGCCGCCCGCCATGCGCGAGATCGGCCGCTTCATGGCCGGGGACTCCGTCGGCGCGCTGTTCAGCCTCGCCATGATCAACCTGCTGCCGGTGATGGTCGCCGTCCGCTTCGACGCCGCGCACAACGCGTTCTTCTACACCGCGTACACCGTCGGCGGCACGATGGAGTTCATGGCCATCAACATGGCCTCCTCACTCACCGCACACGCCTCGCACAGCCCGGAGTCGCTCGCCGAGGGCGTCCGCGGGGCGCTGCGGCGCATGGCGCTGCTGCTCGTCCCCGTCGTCGTGTTCCTCATCGTCTTCGCGCCGTACATCCTCGCCCCGTTCGGCCCGGACTACGCCGACCACGGCACGACGGTCCTGCGCCTGCTCGCCGCCGCCGCGCTCCCCCGGGTCGCCGTCGAGCTGTACATCGGCGTCCTGCGCGTCCAGGGGCGTACGGGCGCGCTCGCCGTCCTCCAGGGCACGATGTGCGCCCTGGTCCTGGGCGCCGCGGCGCTGCTCCTCGGCCCGGTCGGGATCTCCGGCGCCGGGCTCGCGATGCTCGGCTCGATGACGCTGATGGCGGCGGCCTCGGCGCCCGGCCTGCGGGCGGCGCTGAGGGGCGGCCGCGAGGAGATCGAGTACGGCACGACCTGGGCGCGGCGGGCCGCCGAGCGGGAGTGGGCGCCCCGGGGGGCCTCCGCGGACACGGTCACGCCGGCCTTCGGCCTCCCGGTCTACGTACGGCGACCGCCCGGAAGCCCGGAGTCACGTGGGGGCGGGGGCGGGGGCGGGCGGCGGACGCCGCGCGGCGGGGAAGAGGGGCGTCTCGCGCCACGAGGCGGGGAGGACGGGCCCGGGACCTGGCTGTGGCTGCTTCTCGGCCTCTCGACCGTGCTCTTCTGGCTTCCGCTCGCCCGCGCGGAGGATCTCGGCCTGGAGCGGCTCTCCGGTGCGGAGCTGATCGCCGCGCTGCCGCCGGTCACGCTCACCGCCGGAATCCTGCTGGTCGTCCTGCACGGCGCGGTGGTGTCCCCGCGCCGGGTCCGGCCCCTGCTCGCCGCGACGGTCCTGCTCGCCACGTTCCTCGCCCTGCACACGGCGCCGCCGCTGCTCGGCATCCGCCCGGACGCGGCGGCGGGCCCCGGCGCGGCCCTCGTCCCGGCCGGCGCCCTGGAGGCACTGCCGGTCGTCCTCCAGGCGCTCTGCCTGGCGCTCGCGGCCGTGCTGCTGCGGGTCCTCGGCGCGAGCGTCCGGATCACGGCGTGCGCGGTGTGGGTCCTGGTGTGGGCGGGCTGGGCGGCCCAGCACGCCTTCGCGGCGGCCCCGCTCCCCGTCGTCCTGGGGGTCTGCGGGGCGACGATGACAGCGACCGCGGTACGCGGTCTGCGACGGCGCTGACGACCCCGTACGCGGGCATGGCACCGCCCCGGAGCCGAAGGAGCTCCGCGGCGGCGGCCCGATCAGCGACGCGGAACAGCGAGGCGGATCAACGGCCCGGGTCAGCGGCGCGCACCAGCGACGCGGATCAGCTACCCGCGGCGGGGAACACGAAGAAGCCGTCGTCCGTGCTGAAGTAGCCGTAGCCGGACGCCTTGGCGAACAGCGGGACATTGTCCGACGGCAGGTCCTTCACCAGGACCTTCTTCGTGCGGGCGTCGACCGCGAGCACGGTCTCGTCGCTCTCCTCCGTCGTGCCGTACAGCACGCCGTTCGGGGAGAGGCGCAGCGGCGTCATCAGCTTCTCGCCCTCCTTCTGCACCCAGACCTCCTTGCCGTCCGCGAGCTGCCACACGGCCGTACCGCCCTCGGTGGCGGCCGCGGCGAGCTGGTGGTCGGGGGAGAAGACCGACGAGCCCTCGGTGTTCACCGTGTCGCCGGGGTAGTCGGCGTAGGCGTACTTCGTGGAGCCGCCGATCTGCTTGCCGCTCGCCAGGTCGTACGTCGCGGTGATCCACGTGTCGGTCGAGAAGGCGCCGGCACCCCACGCGGTGAGGATCCGGCCGTCGCGCACGTCGAGGACGCGGATGCTGCCGCTGGTCCGAACGCCCTTCTTCAGCTCCACGCCCTTGGGCGGGGTGACGTCCGCGGTGCTCCACACCTTCTCGCCGGTGGCGAGGTCGGACATGACGAGCTCTTCCGGATCCGTCTCGTACGTGGATCCGTTGTTCACGTGGAAGGTGTACTTCCCGGTGATCAGCGGGGCGTGGCCCTGGCCGCCGTCGATGTCCTTGTTGCGAGGGTCGAACGAGCAGCTCGCCTGCATCCCGCCGCAGGTGACCTTGCGGGGCTTCCCGCCGCCGATCGGCGTGAGCAGCAGGGTCGCCTGGTCCGCCTGCTCGATGAGGTGGCCCTCGTGGACGTGGAACTCCGTGTCGCCCTTGTGCTCGGCCTTGCCCAGCTCGGTGCCGTCGCTTCCGTAGACGGTGACCGTGGTGGTGGTGCCCTCCGCGCTCAGCCCGTCGGACTCCGTCGTGCTGCTGGTGCGGACCTCGAACGCCGGCACGCCGTCGCGCCAGGTCGTGGCGGCGACCCGGTCGGCCGTCACCTTGAGGGTCTTCCGTACGGCTCCGGTCTTCACGTCGCGGAACTCCAGGTCGACGGGCTCCGGCTGATCGCTGGAGTGGAGGAGGCCCGTCGTGCCGTCGAGCGGGTCGTCCTTGTAGGGCCCGCCCGCGGCGTACTCGCCCGCGCCGCTCTTGACGAAGAGGAAGGCGTCGCCGAGGTCGATCGCGTCGGCGCGCGGCAGGCTCCACGCCTGCTTGTCGGCAAGGCCGGGTATCGCCGGGCCGCCGTAGACCGGGCCTTCGGCCTTCGCGGCCTTCTGCGGCGCCCCGGAGGCCCCCTTCTCGGTGTCCTTGCCGGCTTCCGGGCCGTCGGAGGAGCCGCAGCCCGCGACGAGCCCGAGCGACAGGACGAGGCCTGCGGCCATCACTGTGTACTTGTTCATGTCCCCGTTGCTTTCCGCCTGTTGTGCCTGAACGGGCGCGCCTACGCGGGTCGAGCCGCGTGATCACCCGGCAGAAAGCATAGGCTCCGCTATCCACGCGGTATCCGCTGGTTGAAGTAGGGGGCGGAGCCGGCTGCCTTGTATCCCTCCAGCGCGGGACCGGAGTTGACGGTCAGGTCGCAGTCCGGACCCGGGACGGGCCGGTTCCAGTGGACGTACGCGCGGACCTTCGGCAGCCTCGGGGCGACCTCGGGGATGTCGGCGTACCACTCCCGCTGCCGCTCGGGCCGCTTCGGATCGGGCGCGGTGGAGAACTCCGACAGCATGACCGGCTTCCTCGCGGAGACGTTCGCCCGCAGCCACTCGTAACTGGGCCGCTGACTGGCCTCGAAGCCGAGCCAGTTCGGCGACCTGTGGCACATGTAGTAGTTGTACTGGTCCATGCCGATCCAGTCGACGTACGCGTCTCCCGGGTAGAGCGCCTTCATCGTGCCGGCGTTGCCGAGATAGCCGGAGACGGTCCACACCCACACCACGTTGCGCACGCCCAGCCTCTCGAAGCGGTCGCGCAGATGGCGGTAGGCGGCGACGTACTCCTCGGGAGTCCCGGCGCCCTCCTTGATACGGAAGTCGGTCTCCTGGTCGAAGGAGAAGAAGACCCGCTTGCCGTACTCCTTGATGCGCCGCGCCTGCGGATCGATGATCGACTCGTCGTACCGCCCGGAGGCGATGTTCTTCCAGCCGAGCTGGGTCTCGCTCCAGTTCGCGTGATGCTTCTCCTTCCAGACGGTGGACTCCCAGGCCAGCATCAGCAGCCGATCGCGGCCCAGTTCCCGCTCGTCGGGGGTGAGGAGTTCACCGTCGACCGTGTTGCCCGACATGTCGTGGTACGTGTAGACGATGTCGAGCCTGCGCCCGATCTTCCTCTCCAGGGCGTACACCGGCTCGGTGAGCGAGCTGTCCTCGTCGTACGGGACGTAGGCGCCCCACCACGCCCCGCACGGCAGGACGAGCCGGGCGTCGGCGGCGCAGCGGTCGTCGGCGCTGTCGGCCCGGCTGCTCCAGACACCGATCGCGGCGGCGAGCGCGCCGACGGCGGCGAGGGCGACGCCCATGTGGGCCCGCCGCTGCGGTATGCCATGGCGGCCGGTCATCGCCCGTCACCGGGCCTTCGTCCGGCCCGCGCCCACCCGCCCGCCCGCCGGGTCCCGGTCAGGGGTCGGGTCCCGGTCAGGGGTCGGGTCCGGGGCCGGGTCCGCCGGGTCTCGCGCTCGACGGCGCCCCGCGTGGCGGCGGGCAGCGGCACGCCGGGCAGGGCGGCGACGACGGTCACGAAGACGGCGAGCGAGACCAGGAACGCGGTCGTGGAGAAGCCCCTCACCAGGAACAGCGAGGTCGCGGCGAGCGTGGCGAGCGACAGGCTGACGGGCGCGGCGAGCGCGAGCGCCTCCAGCCGGGCGCCGGGCCGCAGCCCGCTCGGCTGCGGGTGGAGCAGCGCGAGGCCGGGGGCGAGGGCCACGAAGGCGAGGACGGGGATCCAGCGCAACGGGGAGCCTCCCGGCAGCGCGGTGGCGCCGAGCGCCAGCCAGCCGGAGGCCGCCAGGCCCGCTCTGAGCCGGAGGTGTGCGAGTGCCATGGCGTACTCCCGGTGATCGGGTCGGGTAGTCGTGGAGCGCGCGGGTCGGTCACGGGGCGGGCGAGGTGGGCGTCGCCGGGAGGTACCGGAGGACCAGGCCGTGTTCGTTCTCCTCCACCACCTGGAAGAGCGGCGAGCGCTTGAGGTCCTCGCTCAGGGTCCGGAAGCTGCCCGGCGGCAGATAGCCCTCGCCGATGACCGCCTTCTCCTGCGTCGGGGTGAGGACCACGAACGCGGGGCGGCCGTCGGGGATGCCCCGGGCGAGGTAACCCGCGGGATCCTTCAGCATCTTCAGGTTCTCGGGCACTTCCTGTTCGGTGAAGAACCAGCGCTCGTAGTGGTCGTAGCGGTGGTAGGCGCCGGGGAAGGAGCCCGTGGTGGCGAGGATGAGCGCACCGTCCGGCGCCCGGTCGTAGGCGCGCCGGGTGAGGGCGAGTTCGGCCGGCGGGGCGTAGTGCATGCCTTCCTTGCCGTAGTACGAGGGCAGGAAGCCGGCCAGCAGGGCGGTGACGGCGAGCGGCAGCGCGACGGCGGCGGCGCGCCGGGCCGTCTTCGCTCCCCTGCCGACCGCGCCCGCCGCCGGGACGAGCGCCGCGGCGGCGAAGAACGCGGTGCCGGGGAGCCCGAACAGATAGACCCGGAAGAGCATCTCTCCGCCGTAGTCGTTGACGGCGAACATCGGGACGGGCGCGGCGGCGGCGAGCAGCAGCGGCAGCGCGCTGCGGACGAGCCTGCGGCGCAGCAGCACGGCCGTACCGGCGAGCGTGGCGAGCGCGAGCACCATCAGGATGTTGGCGGCCCCGACCAGTTCGGGCCCCGGCCCGGTGGGCTCGCCCGCGTATCCGGCGCGGGAGTTGGAGAGCAGGTCGCCCGCCGAGTCCTTCAGGGTGCTCATGGTCTCCAGGAAGAGGACCCGGCCCATGGTGAGGTCCCAGACCAGCATGATCAGCCCGGTGACGACGAGCAGCCCGATGTTGCGGTAGCGGCGGGTGAGGCAGAGCGCGAAGAGCGTCGCGCACAGCATCACCGGGGTGAGCTGGTGGGAGGCGTTGACGGTCGCGATCAGCGGGGCGGCGATCAGCACGGCGATCGCGCGCTGCTTCCGTGTCGTGGGCGGCGGCACGGCGGCCGCGGCCGGATCGAGGACGGTACGGTCGCGCAACCGCCCCGCCGAGCCGGGCCGGACGAAGTGCCGTACGACGACGGCGAAGACGGTCAGATAGAGCAGGTACGAGAAGCCCTGCGGGGAGAGGTAGTCCTGGCCGACCCAGTTCGCCAGCTGGAAGATCCACACCCCGGTCCACACGAGCCGCCAGTCGTCGCTGAACGTGCGGTAGATCAGCAGCAGGACGGGCAGCGTGAGGAGGCCCAGGGCGATCGGCGCCCAGTTGACGAACGAGGCCGCCGACTCCACGCCGAAGGCACGTACGAGCGCGGCGTCGAGCGAGAAGAACCCGGGCCACTGGTCGTACGCGGACATGCCGCCGGACAGCTCGCGCTGCGGGTACACAGTGCCCTCGGCGAGCAGCCGGCTGATCACGGCGTCGTGCTTGGAGGCCCAGGCGTAGCGCACGGAGTCGTAGAGGACCGCCGGCGGCGCCTTCAGCGCCACGAGCATGGCGACGCTGTACGCGGCCGGCCACCACGGGGCGGTCCCGGCCCGCCGCAGGGTGACCAGGAAACCGCAGGTCAGGGCGGTGAGCGAGGCGTAGAACGCGAGCGGGAAACGGTCGAGGAGCCCGTAGTCGGCGATGTCACGGAAGCCGATCCGCGGCAGGGCGTACGCCCAGAGGGCGGCGGCGACGAGCAGCGGCAGGAGGCTGAAGACGGCCTGCGGGCCGGGGAGGCGCGGCGCGGGGCGCGGCGCGGCGTTGCCGGCTTTCTTGTCCTGGCCCTTGTCCGTGTCCGGTTCCGCTTCCGGCCGCCGGGCGGAGGGAAGCGGTGGTACGTCGCTTCCCGTGACCGGTACGGGCCCACGCTGCTGCACGGTGGAACTCCCCCTCGAACTGCCTTCGCCATCAGATCCACGCCTTCGGGTCCATGCCCCTCAGGCCCCACCCGCCCGGTCCGCGCGGTGTCGCTCACGGCTCAGCCCGCGAACTCCGGGCCTCTGACCAGCGCGCGGGCCCTGCGGTACACCCGCCAGCCCACCGTCGGCAGCGAGTCCGGGTACGGCGCCGCCTTGGCGCCCCGGCCGTCCATCCAGTGCTCCACGTCGGCGACGGTGTGCCCGCGGCGCACGATGAGCCGGGCGATCCGGTACCGCTCGTCGGTCTCCGAGCTGAGCGCGTGCCGGACGGCGACGGCCGAGGCGTACCCGGCGGCGACGGCGGCCCGGCGCACGGCCGGGCTGTTGTAGCCGTGCGGGTAGGCCAGGTGCCGGACCTCGCGGCCGAGGACGTCCTCCAGGACGGCCTTCGGCTCGCGCAGCTCGCGCCTGAGCTCCTTCGGCGGCAGCGTGTCGAGCTGCGGATGCGTCGCGGTGTGCGCCCCGACCTCCATCCCGTACTGCTCCAGGAGCGCCGCCTGGCCCAGCGCCATCATCGGCGCGGGCGGCAGCAGACAGGACCGGCCCGGGGTGATCGCCCCGGTGGTCAGATACGCGGTCGCGGGCAGCTCGCGGGAGGCGAGCGCCTCGGCGGTCCGCCCCGGCAGGTCGGCGAACCCGTCGTCGAAGGTGAGCACGACGGGCCGGGGCGGCAGCGGGGCGCGCCGGGCGAAGTGGTCGGCGAGGACGCCGATGGTGACGGGCGTCCGTCCGCTGTCGACGACCGCGTCGAGCTGCGCCTCGAACTCCTTGGGCGTGACGGTGAATTCGGCGATCCAGTCGGGCGGGTCGTCCGTCACCGCGTGGTAGAGCAGGACCGGGATCCGGGTGTGGGCGGGTGCGCTCATCTCGCACCCCGCATCCGCAGACGGGCCTTGGCGTATCCGAGCGGTCCGTAGAGCATGCCGCGTCGCTCCAGTCGGGAGAGGCTGCGAGGCCAGGGGTGGGTGTGGGCGCCGTGCTCGCCGGGAACGCCGCCGTCGGCGGCTCCGCGGTGCGCGGTCATGTTCTTGGCGTGCGCGAGCCCGCGGGGCAGCCGGGCGAGGAGCGCGGGCAGCAGCGCGGGCCGGCGGACGAGGGTGGCGGTGAGGTAC
Source organism: Streptomyces sp. Je 1-79 (assembly GCF_025195125.1). GTDB lineage: Bacteria > Actinomycetota > Actinomycetes > Streptomycetales > Streptomycetaceae > Streptomyces. The sequence continues at coordinate 147,348 of NZ_JAMGSL010000013.1, read as the reverse complement.
GCGGTGAGACCGGCGCCGTACCCGAACGCCTGGTTCCGCAGGTCCTGCCGGCCCTCGCGGTGGTGATGCCAGACGAGGGCGTCGGCGGTGTAGCGGAGCCGGAACCCGGCGGAGAGGACGGCGACGAAGGCGTACAGGTCGTCCCCGCCCCGCGCGGCGGTCCCGGTGCCGGTGGCCGGGTCGAAACCGCCCGCGGACGCGAGCGCCCGCTTCCGGAAGGCCATGTTGGCGCCGGAGCCGAAGCTGCCCGCGGTGAACGGGAAGAGCGGTTCGTCGGCGGGCGGCCGCAGGGGGTCGTAGAGCCGGGGCGCGAAGCCCTTGGCGAAGCCTCCGTGGGATTCGAGGAGGATCTGGGCGGGGGTACGGAGCCGGGCGGGCAGGATGAGGCCGGTGACGCAGCCGAGCCGCGGGTCGGCTGCGAAGGGCGCGGTGAGGGCGGTCAGCCAGTGCGGATCGGCCACGACGTCGTCGTCGGTGAAGGCGACGACGTCGGCGCGGGCGTGGGCGAGCCCGGTGTTGTGGGCGACGGCCAGCCCGGGGGTGGACTCGCGGACGTACGTGACGCGGTCGCCGTACTTGCCGGTGACGAGCTCCTCGGTCTGGCGCGTGACGGGCGCGTTGTCGACGACGAGGATCTCGTGGTCGGGATGGTCCTGGCCGAGGAGGGAGTCAAGGGCACGGGCAAGCTGCCCGGCCCGCTCCCGCGTGGCGACGACGACGCAGGCACGGGGCGGGACGGGCTGGGACTCGGGGTGCTCCGGGCGCTCCGGGTGATCCGGGGCCACCGGGTCGTGCCGCTCCTTCAGCTCCCTCAGGCGGTGCCTGGCGAGCGCGGCCAGCACCTCGGCGGGGTCCTCGCCTTCGGCGACATGGCCGAGGACGGTGGCGGCGGGCCTGCCCCTGAGCCGGACGAGGGCGTAGACGTCTCCGGGTCCCGGCGGCGGACCGCCGGGAGCGGGGCGCAGGGAGAGGACGGGTCCGTCGGGCGAGCCGAGATCGAGGTCGGCGACGGAGAGGGCTTGTGGTGGTCGCATGCTGCTGTCCCCGATGTCGGCTCAGGCCCGGCCGGCGCCGCGCAGGCGGGCGATCCGGTTGAGGGCGCGGCGGCCGCGCGCGGCGAGCGCCGGCCGGTTGCGTACGAAGCTGTGGGCGCGGCGGGACGGCTCGCGGGAGAGCCAGTAGAGCCCGGCGCGTAACCCGGGCCGGGTCACCGACCCCTCGTGCACGGTCAGTTCGCCGGTCTTGAGCGCGTCCTTGTACTCGGCGTCGCCACGGCCGAGGTCGAGCATCCCGATCCCGGCGCCCGCGGCGGCCTCGGCCATCCTCAGATGGAGGACGAGTCCGGGCGAGTACTTCGCGAACTCGGGGTCGTAGGAAGGGAACCAGCAGGAGAGGACCGTACGGGAGCGGAGCCCGAAGTGCGCGGCGACGGGCCGGTCGCCGGCGTAGAGGACGGACAGGACGCCGGAGCAGCCGGGCGCGCGCAGCTCGTGCAGCCGCTGTACGAGGGTGGTGATCCACTCCTTGGCGAAGCGGTCGCGCCGGCCGGTCCTGCGGTACTGGGCGGACTTCCACGCCATGAGGGTGCGCAGGGCCGCCGGGTCCCGTTCGTCGAAGACGAAGCGGGTGGGCCCGACCTGACGGCCGAGGCGGCGCTCCTTGGCGAGCGTGGTCCTGAGGAACTTGGGCGACTGGGCGCGCAGGGCGTCCTCGTACGCGGAGTAGCCCTCGCCGACGTCGATGACGGGCGAGCCGAACGACGCCGCGGCCTCGCCGCGCAGAGCGCTCTGTCCGGCCTCCAGATTGTCGAACTCCCAGGCGGAGAGCCCACAGACGCGCAGCAGCGCCCGGGGCGAGGGCGTGAGGCCCGGGCGCAGGACGGCGCCCTGGCAGTCGGAGACGCCGAGCCCGACGGCCCGTCCGTGCCCCAACGGATGCCTCTCGTACGGGAAGAAGCCGACGGGCTCCCCGTCCTGCCACCAGACGGCCACCCGCACGCGGGGCCGCACGGCGGCCACGGCGCGGGTGAACTCGGGCCCCATGAAGGGATTGTCGGGCGCTCCCGACTTCGCCCGCAGCTCACGCCACGCCTCGTGCTCGCGCGCGGTCAACTCCCCCGGTTTCACGATCCGTACGAATCGCCTGCGGCCGCCGCCCTGTTCGCGGGCAGCCTGCTTTCGGACAGCGCTCAACTCCGACCCCCCGGTCTTCCCCCCTGAGTCCTGCCGGTACAGGACGGTACCGGTCGAAAACCCTCCGGGACAGGGCCACTCGGTCTCTCTGTGACCTAGGGGAATTGGTGATGATCAAGGGACCAATGGGACATGCCGGTTCGGGGCGCGGCGATAGTCTGCGCGGATGCTGATAGGGACGGGCCGGACGGCGGACGTGTTCGCGCTGGACGGCGGGTGGGTGGTACGCCGCTACCGGAACGGCGTCGACACGGCGCACGAGGCCGCGACGATGACGCACCTGGCGGCCCACGGCTACCCGGTCCCGCGGGTCCGCTCGGCCTCGGGCCCGGACCTGGTGATGCGGCGCCTGACCGGCCCTTCCCTGCTGGACGCGCTGCTCGCGGAGGAGGTCACCCCGCAGGCGGGTGCGGCGATCCTCGCCGACCTGCTGCACCGCCTGCACGCGATCCCGTCCCCGGCAGCGGCCCCGCTGCTCCACCTCGACCTGCACCCGGGCAACGTGGTGCTGACGGCCGAGGGGCCGTTCGTGATCGACTGGCTGACGGCGGAGCCGGGCGCCCCGGGCCTGGACTGGGCGATGTCGGCCCTGATCCTGGCGGAGGTCGCGGTGGCCCCGGTCCCGTACGCGGAGAACGCCCGGGTGGGCATGACGTCCCTGCTCACACACGCGCCCGCCGGCCCCCTACCCCTGGCGGCGGCCCACCACCGCCGATCGGCAGACCCCCACCTGGACGCCGCAGAACTGGCCCGCCTGGACGGGGCGGCGGCACTGGTGGCAGAGGCAGCGCGGGTCAGTCCAGGGCCGGGATGAGCTCCCGGCCCGGGCACGCCGCGCGGGTCAGGTCGGCCAGGTGATGGCGTCGTTCACGCCGCCTCACCCATGCGCCCGGCGGTCGTGTTCGCGGGCGTCGCGGGAGTCCTGGAGCCACTGGAGGCTCTCCAGGGTCCCGAAGGGATCACCGGCGGCCCCCTCCGACGGGCTCGGCAGGCCGTCAGCTCGGTCGGTCCCACCGGACGCCGTCGCGCAGTACCCACCGGCCGAACCGACGCGGCGCCGCATGACCGCCCGGTGCCCCGCCGAGCGGTTCAGCCGGTCGAGGTCGTCGACGAGGCACACGACCGGTCCGGGCGTGGCGGCCATCGCACGGCACAGCGCGCTGAACTGCGGCCGTGCGTCGGAGAGCGCGTGATCTCCGAGGTCGACCCACGTGCCGGCGATCTCCCAACCCTGCTGTTCGGCATACGCGCGGCAGCGAGCGAGCCGGATGTCGAGAGCAGCCGTGATGGTGGTGGCGTGGCGGTCGTAGAGAAAGGCTCTCGTCGTCTTCCGCTCCTTGGCGTACGCCCGGGTCTCCTCGGCATCGGCTTTCATTGCGTGCCCCTTCCACTACGCTGAGTTGTCGTCCATCGGCTGGTGGCACCACGGTACGAAGGGGCGACACGGGCTTGAAGTGACCACCGGTACGGGTTCATCAAGGCCGGTCGGCACGCGAAGGGGACATCGTGTTCGACAACGCGCAGACAACCCCGACCAGGGGTCGGGGAATCCACCGCCAAGCTCCCCGGTGTTCCGTCGCCGGCTCTGTCCTCCGGGTCGTGCGAGAACAACTCGGCCACACTCAGGAGAGCCTCGCGGAGGTGCTGAGGGTCGCGATCGACACCGTCGCCGGCTGGGAGTCGGGCCGGCGCCCTCTGACCGCTCTGCCCGTCGGCCAGATGCTCGCCAACCAGGCGATCTTCCTGCGCGAAGGTTCACCGCCTGCCCTCCTGTCGACCCTGCAACGGGCCTTGGAGGCAGACGTACTACTGGTTCGGTTACTGGGCCGCGAGGCGCCTCTCGCCGACAATCCGCTCGGCGCCTGGGTCCTCCAGCGTGACCTCGTCGAGCTGGTGTCGTGGCCGCTCAACGGAGTGCCGCCGACTCCGCTGCGTTCCCTGCCGCCCGCTCCACGCCCCCGGCGTGGTCCGGTCCCTGCGGGGCCGGGACTCACCGCAGCGGAACGCGGGCGGTTCTTCGCGCTGATGCGGGAAACCGCTGAGCGCGCCCGCAGACCGGATCAGTTCCTCCTCCGCCGTCAGGCCCTCTACCTCGCGGGTTACGACGAGTCGTCCGACACCACGCCGTGGCTGGCGCACCAGCAACGGACGGAACGGCCGGACGACTGGCTCTCCCGATGGCTCAACGACCGTTCCGTCGCCACGGTGGCCGCCCGACACGGCGATCGGGAGCGCATGGTCCATTTCATCTCTTCCACCCTCGCCGCGAGCGACGCCAGCGAGACGGCGAACCTGAACTATTGGGCGTACTGGGTCGGCGAATCCGCCCATGTAGAGCTCTCCGACGACTTCATCGCCCAGTCAGGCTGGGGCTCCTGGCGTGGAGAGAGACTGATGGGGCACCTGGTTCGCGGGTTGACGCCGAACCACGGATTCTTCGAGCTCAACGTCCACACCCTGTGGTCCCTGATCGCTTCCCGGCCAGACCTGCTGAAGCGTGGCCTGCCTGCGACACGGTCCCTGCGTGACCGGCTCCCGATGATGTTGGATGGCACCGAGCTGTCGACGCGGGCGCGTCGCGAGCTCGAAGGCATCCGGTACGCGATCCGCCTCGCCGAGGCGTGAGAGGAGACGCACGGTGGCTGACGAGGACCTTTCCGCGGTGGCGCACTTCCTGTTCGAGGCGGGGACCCTCAAGAACGCACGGCGCACCGGCTGGTGGATGGCCGGTGTCCGTGATCCGGAGAGCGTTGCGGAGCACTCCTGGCGGACCGCTCTGATCGCCTCGGTCATCGCGAAGCTCGAAGGCGCCGACCCCGCCCGTGCCGCGTTCCTGGCGGTGTGGCACGACACCCAGGAGGCCCGGACGGGCGACGTCAACTACCTCGGCAAGAAGTACTCGACGGCTGCCGATCCCCGCGACGTCACGGCTGATCAGACGGCCGGCATGCCCGAGGTCCTCGCCTCCGCGATCCACGATCTAGTCGAGGAGTACGAGGCCAAGGAATCGCCCGAAGCGGTGTGCGCGCGGGACGCGGACAAGCTGGAGTGCCTGCTGCAGGGCATCGAGTACAAGGCACAGGGGTACGAGAACGCCCAGCGGTGGATCGACAACAGCCGCGGCAGGATCGTCACCGACACGGCACGACGCCTGGCGGACGAACTCCTCGGCCAGGACAGCCTGGACTGGCTGCGCGCGGCTCTCGGGGAGCCGCGGGGCTGAGGGTGCGTCCGGGGCCCCCGGATCCCGGTAGGACGCGACCCGGTTTCGGGTGAACCGGCGTTCCACGACATCCCGTTGAAAGTACTTGGGGCAAGTACCACTTCCATCCAAACCCGACGCCTCACACCATCGGGTGACTTAGTGGCAGAACACCTGGTCGGCGCGGTACGGTCGCGCCAACTTGCATATGCCGCAAACGAATTCGGCCCCCGGCGGGACTGGCATCCCGGCCGAGGGCCTGATCACGTAGGAAGAGAAGAGCTTCCCGATGACTGCTACGCAGTTTAGTACGGGCTTGTCCGCCCGCGCCGGTGTGACGCACGTACGTCACCGTCACGACGAGAAGTTCACCGTTGTGGGCAACCATCTCGCCCAGCACGAAGAGCTCTCCGCCTGCGCGATCGGTGTCGGCGTCTACATCCAGTCGCTGCCCGACGGCGCCCTCGTCGGCATCAAGGTGCTCGCCCATCGCTTCCGGGAGGGCGAGTCCCGGATCGCCGGGGCCCTGCGCGAGCTGGAGGCCGCCGGGTATCTGAGGCGGCAGGTGGTGCGGGGCGAGAACGCCAAGCTCGCGACCGTCACGACCTGGTACGAGAACCCGCACCCCGTCGACCTGGTCAAGCGCTCCCGTCCCGTACGGCGCGAGCCGCGTCCGGAACCGCCGCGCGCGGCCGACGATGCGGGCGTTCGTCCCGCCCGGCGCCCCGTGGAGCCGTCGCCGTCCGGGACGGAAGTGCCCGAGCTCACCGAGGAGTTGAAGCCCGCCGCCGCGCTCCTCGCCGGTCTCCGGCAGCGCGAGCCCCGGCTGCTGCTCTCCGAGAGCGACGTACGGCGCCTGGCGCCGGAGGTGCAGCGGTGGCTGGAGCGGGACGTCACACCCGCCGCCGTCGCCCGCACGCTCGCCGGCGCGCTGCCCACCGGGACCATCCGCTGGCCCGCCCGGCTCCTGGCCCATCGGCTCCGCGAGTGGCTTCCCCCGGAGCTGCCACCCGCACCGGAGGCCCCCACGATCCTGCCGCTCCAGAACTGCGACCGCTGCGACCGGGCGTTCCGCGGGGCGGAGGAGGGACTGTGCGCCGACTGCGACCCGAGAGGCCCCGGACACCCCGGACCTGACCCATACCCCACGCCCCCCTCGTGAGAGCCTGCTGGTCACCGACGGCACGCGACCCTGTGCCGTAGCGCCACCCCAGGGGGTCCTTCCATGATCATCAATCGACGTCGGCGTGCGCTTCGGGGCGCGCTCGCCGCCACCGTCGTCACCCTCGCGACCGCCGCCACGGCCGGGAGCGCCTTCGCCGCCGACGACCCGGCCGCTTCCGCCGTCTCCGCCGAGCAGCGGGCCCAGGACGTCCGGGCGACCCCGGGGGCGCGCGCGGCCGCTGCCGCCGACGCCCCGGTGGAGACGCCCACGTTCACGATGACCGCCGTCCACAAGCAGAGCGGCGTGCTGTACCACTACTACCCGAACCGCACCGGCGGCTTCGCTCCTCGGTACGAGGTGGGAGTCGACTTCGAGGCCTTCGCCGACTCGATCTACGTCGACAACGACAAGGACGGGTACAGCGACGGAACCTGGCATCTCCGCAAGGACGGAGAGCTCACCTTCGGCTGGATCGACGACGACTTGGTGCACCACAGCACGCAGACCGGCCGGGGCTGGAACATCTACACCTCCGTCCTCTCCCCCGGCAGCATCGGCGGCGCCCAGGAGGCCGACCTGATCGGCCTCGACAAGGCCGGTGTGCTGTGGGGCTACCAGGGCTACGCCGACGGCAGAGTGACCGCGCGCACGCGGATCGGCGGTGGCTGGGGGCAGTACACCCAGCTCGCCGGCCAGGGCGATCTCACCGGTGACGGCAAGGCCGACATCGTCGCCCGGGACAGGTCCGGCGTCCTGTGGCTGTACAAGGGCACCGGCAACTACAAGGCGCCCTTCGCCGCCCGTACGACGATCGGCGCCGGCTGGAACGCGTACGACCGGCTGCTCTCGGTCGGCGACCTCGACGCCGACGGCAGGACGGACCTGGTCGCGCGCAAGCCCAACGGCGAGCTGCTCCGTTACTCGGGCACGGGCGACGCCCAGGCCCCGTTCCAGAAGCCGGTCAAGATCGGCTACGGGTTCCAGAACTACAACCTGCTGTAGTCGTGCGCCTCCTCGTCTCACCAGCACACGCGCGGGCCGCCGCCTCCGGATCGGAGGCGGCGGCCCGACGTCGGTCAGGGATGGGGCACCCCGGAAGGGCCCGTCAGATCACCCGGGCCCCGTGGCGCCAGACCTCGGTGACCAGGGGGACGCCCGGGCGGTAGGCCAGGTGCACGTGGGACGGGGCGTCCAGGATCGTGAGGTCCGCGGCGGAGCCCGGGGTGAGGTGGCCGACGTCCGCGCGGCGCAGGGCCGCGGCGCCGCCGGCCGTGGCCGACCAGACGGCCTCGTCCGGAGTCATCCCCATGTCCCGTACCGCCAGCGCGATGCAGAACGGCACGGACGAGGTGAAGGACGAGCCCGGGTTGCAGTCCGTCGACAGGGCCACGGTCACGCCCGCGTCCAGGAGGCGGCGGGCGTCCGGCCACTCGGCGCGGGTGGAGAACTCGGCGCCGGGCAGCAGCGTGGCGACGGTGTTGCCCGAGGCCAGCGCGTCGACGTCGGCGTCCGTGAGGTGCGTGCAGTGGTCCGCGCTCGCCGCGTCCAGCTCCACCGCGAGCTGGACACCGGGGCCGTACGAGAGCTGGTTGGCGTGGACCCGCGGGTGCAGGCCCCTCGCCTTGCCGGCGGTGAGGATCGCCCGCGCCTGGTCCCCGTCGAAGGCGCCCTTCTCGCAGAAGACGTCGACCCAACGGGCGTACGGCGCACAGGCGTCGAGCATCTCGCCGGTGACGAGGTCCACGTACGCGGCCGGGTCGTCGGCGTAGTCGGGCGGGACGATGTGGGCGCCGAGGTAGGTGACCTCGTCGGTGTGCGCGGCGGCGATGCGCAGGGCGCGCGCCTCGTCCTCGACCGTCAGGCCGTAGCCGGACTTCGTCTCGAAGGTGGTCGTGCCCTGGGTGAGGGCCTCGCGCAGGTAGCGGGCGACGTTCGCCGAGAGTGCCTCGTCGCTCGCCGCGCGGGTCGCCGCCACCGTCGTGCGGATGCCGCCCGCCTTGTACGCCTGGCCGGACATCCGCGCGTTGAACTCCGCCGTGCGGTCGCCCGCGAAGACCAGGTGCGAGTGGGAGTCCACGAACCCCGGGATCACCGCCCGGCCACCGGCGTCGACCCGGTTGTCAGTGGCGGGTGCTTTGCTGGATTCACCGACCCAGACGACACGGTCGCCGTCGATGACGACGGCCGCGTCCTGGATCAGACCCAGGGGAGATCGATCACCGAGGGAGGGATCGTTGGTGACCAGGCTTGCGATGTTGACGATGGCGGTCGCGGCCGTCGCCACGGCGCTGTTCGCGCTCGTGGGGCCGGAGGTCGCCGCCGGGTTGTTCCTCGCCGCGGGGCCGGTGTTCATGATGAGAGGTCTCTCCTTCAGCCGCTTCAGCCGCGCAGGGCGGCGATCGAGTCCGCGAGGGCACGGGGCACGTCGGGTACGGACTGGTGGACCCCGTCCCGTACGACATGACGGCCGCCCACGACCGTGTGCCGCACGTCCGCGGCCGACGCTGCGAATACCGCCGTCTCGGCTGCCAGACGCGGTACCGGCCCCGCTGTCCTGACCGAGTCCAGGGCGATCGTCGTGAAGTCGGCGAGCGCGCCGGTCTCCAGGCTGCCCGCCTGACCCCAGCCGAGGGCCGCGTGGCCGTCGGCGGTCGCGGCCCGCAGCAGCGCGGCGGCGGTCCAGTGGCCGCGCGTGCGGGAGCGCAGGCGCTCGTTCAGTTCCATCGCCCTGGCCTCCTCCAGGAGGTCGATGACCGCGTGGCTGTCGCTGCCGAGGGAGAGCGGGGAGCCCGCCCGCTGGAGGGCGACGGCCGGGCCGATGCCGTCCGCGAGGTCGCGTTCGGTGGTCGGGCACATGCAGGTGCCCGTCGTGGAGGAGCCGATGAGGGCGATGTCCGCGTCCGTGAGGTGGGTGTTGTGGACCCCCGTCGTCAGCGGTCCGAGGACACCGTGGTCGGCGAGCAGCTGGGTCGGGGTGCGGCCGTGGGCCGCGAGGCAGGCGTCGTTCTCGGCCGTCTGCTCCGAGAGGTGGACGTGCAGCGGTGCGCCCCGCTCGCGCGCCCAGCTCGCCACCGTCGAGAGCTGGTCGGCCGGGACGGCGCGTACGGAGTGGATCGCCGCCCCGATGCGTACGCCCTCGCGCTCCTTGAGCTGCGAGACCCGTTCCGCCCAGGCGTCGGCCGTGCCGTCGGAGAAGCGGAGCTGGTGGGTGTCGGGGGCGGCGCCGAAGCCGGAGGAGAGGTACGCCGTGTCGAGGAGGGTGATCCGGATGCCCGCGTCGGCCGCCGCCTGGACGAGGGCCTCGCCCATGGCGTTGGGGTCGGCGTACGGGGTGCCGCCGGGGGTGTGGTGGAGGTAGTGGAACTCGCCGACGGCCGTGATGCCGGCCAGCGCCATCTCGGCGTACACCGCCCGCGCGAGGGCGTGGTACGCCTCCGGGGTCAGCCGGGACGCGACCTGGTACATGACCTCGCGCCAGGTCCAGAAGGTGCCGGAGCCGACCTGGACGGTGGAGCGCAGGGCGCGGTGGAAGGCGTGCGAGTGGGCGTTGGCGAGGCCGGGGATCGTCAGGCCGCGCAGGACGACGGCGCCGGGGGGCGGGGCGTCGACCCCCGTGCGTACCGCCGTGATCCGGCCGTCAGCTCCCGCGGCGGAGCCGCTCGCCCGGCCGTCCGCTCCCGCGGCGGAGCCGCTCGTCGTCACGGTCAGGGCCACGCCCGGCTCGACGTTCGTGTCGAGCCAGGCGTGTTCCAGCCAGTACGTCGTCACCTGCACGCCAGTCCTTCCAGTACGTCGGCGAGCGCGAGGACCCCGGCGACGCAGTCGTCCTCGGCCGCGAACTCGGCCGGGGAGTGCGAGACGCCGGTGGGGTTCCGTACGAACAGCATGGCGGTCGGGATCGATTCGGACAAAATACCCGCGTCGTGTCCGGCGCCGGTGCCGAGGACCGGGGTCTTCTCCCCCAGGACGGAGGCGATCTCGTCCCGCAGGGCGTGGGCGAACTCGACGACGGGGGTGAAGGACTCGCGTACGACGGTGAGGTCGATGCCGTGACGGGCCGCGTAGTCGCGAGAGGCCGTCTCGATGCCCGCGATGACGGTGTCCAGGGCGCCCTGGTCGGCGGCGCGGGCGTCGAGCCAGCCGCGGACGAGGGAGGGGATGGCGTTGACGCCGTTGGGCTCGACGGCGATCTTGCCGAAGGTGGCGACGGCGCCCGCGAGTTCGGCCTCGCGGCGGGCGGCGAGGACGGTCTCGGCGTAGGTGAGCATCGGGTCGCGGCGGTCGACGAGGCGGGTGGTGCCGGCGTGGTTGGCCTCGCCCGCGAAGTCGTACCGCCAGCGGCCGTGCGGCCAGATCGCGGAGGCGATGCCGACGGCGTCGCCGGACAGGTCCAGGGCGCGGCCCTGTTCGACGTGGAGCTCGACGAAGGCGCCGATCCGGGCGAGCCGCTCGGGGTCGGGGCCGATGGCGTCGGGGTCGTGTCCGGCGGCCTCCATGGCCTGCGGGAGGGTGATCCCGTCGCCGTCGCGGAGCTCGTGGGCCTGCTCCTTCGTCAGCCGGCCGGCGGTGAGGCGGGAGCCGACGCAGGCGAGGCCGAAGCGGGCTCCTTCCTCGTCGCCGAAGTTGGTGATGGCGAAGGGCCGCTTGAACTGGACCTCGCGGGAGCGCAGTTCGTCGAGCGCGGCGAAGGCGGAGACGACACCGAGGGGGCCGTCGAAGGCGCCGCCGTCGGGCACGGAGTCCAGGTGGGAGCCGGTGACGACGGCGTCGCCGGCCGCGGGGTCGCCGAGCCAGGCCCACTGGTTGCCGTTGCGGTCGACCTCGTAGTTCAGGCGACGGGCCTCCGCCTGCATCTGGAACCAGAGCCGGCAGTCGGCGTCGGCGCCGGTCCAGGCGTAGCGGCGGTAGCCGCCCGAGGCGTCGCTGCGGCCGATGGGCCGCA
>NZ_JAMGSL010000013.1:0-135820 GCF_025195125.1 Streptomyces sp. Je 1-79 | reverse complement strand
TCGCTGCGGCCGATGGGCCGCAGCGACCGCCACATGGCGTGGAAGGTGTCGCTCACGCGGAGCCGTCCTCGCGCATCGGGACGCGTACGCCCTTGTCGTCCGCGACGCTCTCGGCGATGTCGTAGCCCGCGTCGACGTGGCGGATGACGCCCATGCCGGGGTCGTTGGTCAGGACGCGGCGGATCTTCTCGCCGGCCAGCGGCGTGCCGTCGGCGACGGTGACCTGGCCCGCGTGGATGGAGCGGCCCATGCCGACGCCGCCGCCGTGGTGGAGGGAGACCCAGGAGGCGCCGGAGGCGACGTTGACCATGGCGTTGAGGAGCGGCCAGTCGGCGATGGCGTCGGAGCCGTCGAGCATGGCCTCGGTCTCGCGGTACGGGGAGGCGACCGAGCCGCAGTCGAGGTGGTCGCGGCCGATGGCGAGCGGGGCGGCGAGCTCGCCGGAGGCGACCATGTCGTTGAAGCGCTCGCCGGCCTTGTCCCGCTCGCCGTAGCCGAGCCAGCAGATGCGCGCCGGGAGCCCCTGGAAGTGGACGCGCTCGCCGGCCATCTTGATCCAGCGGTGGAGGGACTCGTTCTCGGGGAAGAGCTCCAGCATCGCCTTGTCGGTCTTGTGGATGTCCGAGGCCTCGCCGGAGAGGGCCGCCCAGCGGAAGGGGCCCTTGCCCTCGCAGAAGAGCGGACGGATGTAGGCCGGTACGAAGCCGGGGAAGGCGAACGCCCGGTCGTAGCCGGCCAGCTGGGCCTCGCCGCGGATGGAGTTGCCGTAGTCGAAGACCTCGGCGCCGGCGTCCATGAAGCCGACCATGGCCTCGACGTGCTTCGCCATGGACTCGCGGGCGCGGGTGGTGAAGCCCGCCGGGTCCTTGGCGGCGGCGCTCGCCATGTCGTCGAAGTCGACGCCCACCGGCAGGTAGGAGAGCGGGTCGTGGGCCGAGGTCTGGTCGGTCACGATGTCGATCGGGGCGCCCTCGGCGAGCATCTGGGGCAGCAGTTCGGCCGCGTTGCCGAGGAGGCCGATGGAGAGCGGGCCGCGGGCGTCGCGCGCCTCGGTCGCCAGCGCAAGGGCGTGGGCGAGGTTGTCGGCCTTCACGTCCAGGTAGCGGTGCTCGATGCGGCGCTCGATGGCGCGCGGGTCGACGTCGATGCAGATCGCGACGCCGTCGTTCATCGTCACGGCGAGCGGTTGGGCGCCGCCCATGCCGCCGAGGCCGGCGGTGAGGGTGATCGTCCCGGCCAGCGTCCCGTTGAACTTCTTGGCGGCGACGGCGGCGAACGTCTCGTAGGTGCCCTGGAGGATGCCCTGGGTGCCGATGTAGATCCAGGAGCCGGCGGTCATCTGGCCGTACATGGTGAGGCCGAGCTGCTCCAGGCGCCGGAACTCCTCCCAGTTCGCCCAGTCGCCGACCAGGTTGGAGTTGGCGATGAGCACGCGGGGGGCCCACTCGTGCGTCTGCATGACGCCCACCGGGCGGCCGGACTGGACGAGCATCGTCTCGTCCTGCTTGAGGGTCCGCAGCGTACGCACCATGGCGTCGAAGGAGCGCCAGTCGCGCGCGGCCTTCCCGGTCCCGCCGTAGACGACGAGCTTGTCGGGGTGCTCGGCGACCTCGGGGTCGAGATTGTTCTGCAGCATCCGGAGGGCGGCCTCCTGCTGCCATCCCAGGGTGCTCAGTTCCGTACCGCGCGGGGCCCGTACGGGGCGGGGTCCTGACATGGGTGCCTCCTCCGATGTGACGTAACTATTCACATCCTGGCCTGATGAATAGTTGTAGTCAACAGCTGCGGCGCCACCCGTCGCGGTGGTCCCATGGATCCATGGCATCCCACCGTCGCGATCAGGCCGTCCGCGCCGCCGTCGAGCAGGGCCTCCTCTCCCCCGACGACCCCTCCGGACAGATCGTCGCGCTCCTCGACACCGCCGGCGTGCGCGCCTCGGCCGCCGCCCTCGTCTCCGCCTTCGCGGCGGTCACCGACGCCCCCGTCCTGCACGCCTTCGCCGTGAAGGCCTGCCCGCTCGTGCCCGTCCTGCGCCTGCTGGACGCGTGCGGGCTCGGCGTCGAGGTCGCGAGCCCGGGCGAGCTGGCCCTGGCCCGCGCGGCCGGCGTCGCCCCGTCCCGTACCGTGCTCGACTCGCCCGCCAAGACGCCCGCCGAGCTGCGCCAGGCCCTCGCGCTCGGGATCGCGGTCAACGCCGACAACCTCCAGGAACTGGCCAGGCTCGACGCCCTCATCGCCTCCGCGCCGACCGCCTCACCCTTGGGGATCCGGGTGAACCCGCAGGTCGGAGCCGGCTCGATCGGAGCCCTGTCGACCGCGACCGCCACCTCCAAGTTCGGGGTGGCGCTCCGGGACGAGGGCGCGCGGGAGGCCGTCGTCCAGGCATACCTCGACCGGCCCTGGCTCACCCGGCTGCACACCCACACCGGCTCCCAGGGCGTCCCGCTCTCCCTCATGGCCGAGGGCGTCGCCGCCGCCTACGACCTCGCCGAGGAGATCAACGCCAAGGCCGGGCGGCAGCAGATCGACACCCTCGACATCGGCGGCGGCCTGCCGGTGAACTTCGCCTCCGACGAGGACACGCCGACCTTCGCCGACTACGCGGCGCTGCTCGCCGAGACCGCCCCGGGCCTCCTCGACGGGCGGTACGGGCTCGTCACCGAGTTCGGCCGCTCGCTGCTCGCCAGGCACGGCACGATCCTCGCCCGCGTCGAGTACACCAAGACCTCCGGCGCCCGCCCCATCGCGGTCACCCACGCGGGGGTCCAGGTCGCCACCCGTACCGTCTACGGTCCGGCGTCCTGGCCACTGCGCGTCCTCGCGTACGACTCCGAGGGCCGGCCCCGCGAGGGGGAGGAGACCGTCCAGGACGTGGCCGGCCCCGCCTGCTTCGCCGGGGACCTGCTCGCCACCGCGCGCTCGCTGCCCCTGCTGCGGCCGGGTGACATCGTGGCGGTGCCGGACACCGGCGCGTACTACTTCGCCCACCACTACGCGTACAACAGCCTCCCCCGGCCGGCCGTCCACGGCTTCACCGTCGCGGACGACGCCGTCTCCTTCTCGGCCGTACGGACGGCGCAGAGCCTGGACGAGATCGTCGCCGAGGCGGGCGGCGGCGAGGCGGACGCACTCCTCGGCTGACAACGGGGGCGTCCCTGGGCCGACAGCGGCCGCACTCCGGGACCGACTGCGGCCGCACTCCTCCTGGGCTGACAACGCAGGCGATTGTCCGAGCCCGGTGCTTCCATGGAGCCATGGCCATGAAGAGCATCGTCGTCGAACGCCGGATCCAGGCGCCCCCCGGACCGGTCTGGGAGGCGATCACGGACCTGGAGGGCATGGAGCGGATCCTCAGCGGCGTGGACAGGATCGAGGTGCTCACCGAGGGAGCCTTCGGCGTCGGCACGCGCTGGCGCGAGACCCGGACGATGTTCGGCAAGCAGGCCACGGAGGAGATGACCGTGACCGAGGCCGAGGCGCCGGACCGCTATGTGACGGTGGCCGACTCGCACGGCATGCACTACGTCTCAGAGATCGCGCTGCGCCCGGAGGGTGACGGGGCGACCGTGGTGCGGATGACGTTCCAGGGAGGCCCTGCCGAGGGGAACCGCCTGGGGTTTCTCGCCAAGCTGCTGAGCGGCCTCGGCGCCAGGGCGGCGAGCCGGGCGCTGGCGAAGGACCTGGACGACGTCGCGGCCTCGCTGGAGCGGCGCCACTGACCCTTGCCCGTACGTTTGTTCGCTCGTACGAGTGACGGTATGGCGGGCATCACATGACGGGCCCCCGGGCAGGCAATCTTGTGACGCCGCACGGGAGGACCTCCATGACCACCGCACCACGATCCGAACAGCCCGCGCCCGAAGAGCCCTCACCGGCAGGGCAGCCCGCGCTGAAACGCGCGATCGGGCCCAAGCTGCTGATCCTCTTCGTGATCGGCGACATCCTGGGCACCGGGATCTACGCGACGACCGGAAAGGTCGCGGGCAAGGTCGGCGGCGCGCTCTGGCTGCCCTTCGCGATCGGCTTCGTCGTCGCGCTGCTGACCGCCGCCTCGTACGTGGAGCTGGTCGGCAAGTACCCGAAGGCGGCGGGCGCCGCGCTGTACACGCAGAAGGCGTTCAAGGTCCCCTTCTTCACCTTCATCGTCGCGTTCATGGTGATGTGCTCGGGGCTCTCCTCGGCGAGCGCCGCGGCCCGCGCCTTCAGCGGGGACTACTTCCAGGAGTTCACGGAGGCGATCCCGGCGACGCTCATCGCGGTCCTCTTCGTCCTCGCCCTGGCCTGCCTGGCGCTGCGCGGAGTGTCGGAGTCCGTGAAGACGAACGTCGTCCTCACGCTCGTCGAGCTCACCGGCCTGCTGATCATCCTCGGCATCGGTGCCTGGGCCGTCCTGGGCGGCGAGGGCGAGCCGTCGCGGCTCGGCGAGTTCGAGGCCTCGGGCAGCGGGTTCGCGCTGATGACGAGCGTGCTGGGGGCCACCGCGCTGGGCTTCTTCGCCTTCGTCGGCTTCGAGGACTCCGTCAACATGGCGGAGGAGACACAGGATCCCGCCCGCACCTTCCCGCGGGCCATCTTCACCGGCGTCGCCGTCACCGGCACCGTCTACGTCCTGGTCGCCCTGGTCTCCTCGCTCCTGGTCGATCACGAGGCCCTGGAGAAGTCCAGCGGGCCTCTCCTGGAGGTCGTGAAGGCCGGCGGGGTCGACTTCCCGCCGAAACTCTTCGCGCTGATCGCCCTGTTCGCGGTCACGAACTCCGCGCTCATCAACATCATGATGGCCTCCCGGCTCTGCTACGGACTCGCCAACGAGCGGGTCCTGCCGCGTGTGATGGGCAAGGTGCTGAAGAACCGCCGCACGCCCCTCACCGGCATCGTCTTCGCGACCGCCCTCACCATCGGCCTGGTCGTCACGGGCGAGATCGAGGGCCTCGGCGACACCACGGCCTTCCTCCTGCTGTGCGTCTTCGCCGTGGTCAACATCGCCGTCCTGGTGCTGCGCAAGGACCGGGTGGAGCACGCCCACTTCCGTACGCCGACCGTGCTCCCGGTCCTCGGGGCGATCACCGCCCTGATCCTGGCGAGCCCGCTGGCGGACCGCTCGGCGGACGTGTACATCCGGGCCGGCGTGCTGCTCGCCATCGGGATCGGGCTGTGGGGGGTCAACAAGATCGCCCTGCGGGCAGCGCGCGGAGAGGACTGACCGCCTTCGGCGCGCCTCGGGGGCGAATTCAAGCAACCCCAGGGCATGTTCCGATGGAAAATGCCAGAACTCCTACCCTCCGCCGGAACGTTGAGTAACGTCACGGTCACTGCCGTACGCCCGCACGCCGCATCGGGAGGGGAACCCGCGTGCCCGGAATCGACGAGTGCCTGCTGGAGGCCATGAGCCTGCCGGGCGCACGCGGGGCCTGGCTGGTCGACTGGACCAGCGGGCTCGCCCTCGGCGCGGCGGGCGACTCGCCGGTCGGGGACCACGAGACGACGGCCGCCGAGGCGGCCGAACTGGCGCGCGCGGCAGCGGAGTACGACTCCTTCGCGGGCGCGAGACCGACCCCGGCCGCAGCGGCGGGGACGGGCGGCGGCGCGGCGGGCGCGAGACCCGTCGGCACGGCGCAGGGCCCCGGCGCCTCGGGGGGCCCGGCGCAGGCCCCCAGCACCTCGGCGGGCGCGGCGCGGGCCCCCGGCACCACCGGGGGCGCGAGCCCGCGCGTCGACGTCAGCCCGCGCGTCGACGTTCCGTTATCCGAAGGCGAGTTGGCTAAGGGCCCGCCGGTCGAGGACCTGATCGTCACCACGCGCAGCGGCTACCACGTCCTGCGTTTCGTCGAGACCGCCTTCGACAGCAGCGTCTTCCTCCACCTGTGGCTGGACCGGGACACCGGCAACCTCGCCCTCGCCCGCCTCAGACTGCGCGACCTCGCCGAGAGGCTGGTGCTCGGATGACCGTCTCGCCCATGCTCGTCCGACTGGCCGCCGAGCGCGCGACCGGGGCTCTGCTCCGCGACCACGGCACGCTCTATCTCGTGGACGGCCGCGTCGTGCACGCCGAGAGCCCCGCCGCTCCCGGGCTCGACGTCCTGCTGACCACCGGCGGACGGCTCCCCCGCGAGGGCTGGGACGAGGCCGTCGACCGGGCCGGGGCCCGGCGCGAGGTCGGCAGGTTCCTGGTGGAGAGCGGCCGGCTGGGCGACGGCGAGCTGGAGATCTGCCACCTCGGGGCCGTCTTCGACGCGGCGTTCTTCGCCCTCGGCCCGGCCACCGGCCCGACCCGCTTCCGCTACGGGGTCGCCCACTGGTTCGGCCCCGTGCGGCCGGTCTCGACGGAGGCCGTCGAGCGCGAGACGGTACGGCGCCGTGAACTGCTCGACAGCGTCTGGCCGTACGGCTCCGTGGACACGGCCCCGGTCGTGCCGCGCGCCCCCGCCCCGGGGCAGACGGTGACCCTGCGGCAGCGGGCGCTGCTCGCCGCCGCGGACGGGGTCCGCACGCCGGCGGAGATCGCACGGCTGCTGGGCCGCCCCGCCTTCCACACGCTTCTCGACGTCCGCCGACTGGCCGCCGCCGGCCTCGTGGAGACCCCGCCCGACCCCGTGGCGGCCGTCCCGCCCACCGTCCCGGCCTGGGTCGGCGAGGTGGCGGCCGACCCGGACATCGCCCTGCTGCGCCGGCTCCGCGACGCCCTGGAGGCAAGTCTGTGATGAGGCGTGCCCTGCGCCTGCGCGCCGAGAGGAGATTACTGATGTCGGCAGAAGCCGAGGTGCTCGGCGAGCTGAGACGGCTGCGAGCGCGACTGCCCCAGCTGACCGGGGCGCTCGCGGCGAGCGCCGACGGCCTGGTCCTCGCCCATGACACGGTCGACACCGAGGCGGAGGGGGTGGCCGCGCTGACCGCGGCGGCCCTCGGTGTCGCCCAGCGGATGACCGAGTCCACCGGACAGGGCGGCTTCCGCGAGCTGCTCGTCCGGGGCGAGGCCGGCTATGTCGCCACGTACGCGGCCGGCGGCTCCGCGGTGCTCACGCTGCTCGCCGAGCCCCGGATCAACGTGGGCCGGCTCCATCTGGAGGCCCGGCGGTCCAGCGCCCGGATCGGCGAGCTGGTCGACGGGGCCCTGGACCGCAAAGACCTGAACAGAAACCACTCGTAGCTCCACCCGAAACCGAAAAGGAAGTGCGACACCCATGGCGAACACCGAGACCGCCCTCAAGGAAGCCGCGTCCATCGAAGGCGCCATCGGCGCCGCGCTGGTCGACTACACCAGCGGCATGGCCCTCGGCACGATCGGCGGCGGCAAGGAACTCGACCTCACCGTGGCGGCGGCGGGCAACACGGACGTGGTCCGCGCCAAGGTCAGGACGATGGAGATGCTCGGCCTCCAGGAGGACATCGAGGACATCCTGATCACCCTCGGCACCCAGTACCACCTGATCCGGCTGCTGAAGGGACGGGGAACGAACGGCCTGTTCCTGTACCTGGCGCTGAGCAAGGACCGCGCGAACCTGGCGATGGCGCGTCACCAGCTGAAGAAGATCGAGAGCGACCTGGAGATCTGAGCCCCGCCCCCGTACGCGCTACTCCACGAACAGCCCGCGTGCCGCCGCCTTGGTGTCGAACTCCTCCAGGCGCGCCTGGGCGTCGGGCAGTTCGTCGGCCATCGCCTCCAGGAGGACCCGGCCGAGCAGCATCGGCGCGCAGGCCGTGTCGAAGGCCAGTCCGGTGCCGACGGCGGCCGGGATCAGCAGGTCGCTGTGGGCCGCGACGGGGGCGAACGCCGACTCGGCGACCGTCACCACGGTCAGCCCGGCGCCCTGGGCGTACTCCAGGACCTCCACGACCTCGCGGGGGTGGCGGGGCAGCGCGAAGCAGAGCAGCGCCGTGGCCCCGGCCCGTACCGCCGCGTCGATACGGTCGGTGAGCATCGAGCCGCCCTCGTCGAGGAGGCGGACGTCGGGGTGCACCTTGGCGGCGAAGTACGCGAAGCCGCGCGCCTGCGAGGAGGCGGCCCGCAGCCCGAGGACGGGCAGCGGCCGCGAGGCGGCGAGGAGCCGCCCGGCGCGTTCGACGGGCGCGGGGTCGGCGAGCAGCTCGGCGAGGTGGCGGAGGTTCTCGATCTCGGCGAGGACGGCCTGCTGGTACTCGTTGTGCTCGCCGGGCTTGCCCGCGCTCTCGCCGGCGGGGGCGACCTCGCGGAGGTGGCGGCGCAGGGCCGGGTAGCCGTCGAAGCCCAGGGCGACGGCGAAGCGGGTGACGGACGGCTGGCTGACGCCGGCGAGGTCGGCCAGCTCCACGCTGGACAGGAACGCCACGTCGCCGGCCCGGCGCACCATGCAGTGCGCGATCCGCCGCTGTGTCGGTGTCAGCCGGTGCCCCTCGAAGAGCGCCTGCAGCCGTCCGGCCGGGCTGTCGCTCACGCCGTCCCCCTTCCGCCTATTCATTCACCTCGAACTCTGCATGAAGATATGCAGGAGGGCAAGAAAAAGCGGGGGGCAGCCCTACCGACACCGGGCCCGGCGCTCTCTACGGTGACGAGTATGGACACTCGCGACCCCGCCCGCACCGACGAGCTCAAGAAGGAGCTGGACGCCACTCTGCACGCCCGGCGAGAGCTGGGCTCGGAGTACGAGTCCGCGCTCATCGAGTCCTTCCTCGGCAAGGTGGAACAGAGCCTGGAGACGACGATCGACCGCCAGGTGCGGCGCCGCACGGCCGAACAGCAGGTAGCGGCCGCCCGCGGCGGCCGCCCGCCGGGTTCGGGGGCGGAGGGTTTCGGCGAGCGCTACGGCTTCGGGATCATCTCGCTGGTCCTGGCGATCCCGCTCTCGGCGATCGCCGTCACCCAGGCGAACCTGGAGGGCCTGATCGTGGCCTGGCTCGGCATCGCAGCGGTGAACTTCGTCCACGCCTTCCGCGGCCGCCTCCCGCTCCGCGCGGGGCGCGACGACACGGACGACTTCTAGCCCGAGCCCCGTAGACCCCGGCGAGGTGAGCCGGAGGGCGCGCGGCTTTCGAAAGGGAGAACGCGCGCAGGCCGCGAGGAACGAGCGGGCGAGCACGGTCGACCGTCGACAGCCGCATGAGCGCCCGGAGGGGAACCGAGCAAAGAAGAGGGTGTGTGGCGCGGGGACCGCCGCACCCCCATTGCTGGGGGGCGGGACGACGGCGGTCCCCGCGGGGGACACGGGCCCGGGTCAGGGCCGGTCTCCGCGTCCGCGGCGTCGTGAGGAGGTCCGGGAGCCGCTCCGTAGTCCGTGACGCCGACAACGACCAATGTGCCGGACGCGTGTTAAGCGGGTGCTGCGCGTACGTGTCGCGCTCGTACCGATTGCGCGAACGCCCGCCCGCCCACGCTTCGGACTACTTCGCGACGGCCTTCGTCCCGCCGTTCGCCAGGAACGCCAGCAGGTCCTGACGGCTCACGACACCCGTCGGCTTGCCCTCGACCAGCACGATCGCCGCGTCCGCCGACTCGCCGAGCACGGACATCAGGTCGGCGACCGGCTCACCGGAGCCGACCTGCGGCAGCGGCGCGCTCATGTGGCGCTCCAGCGGGTCCTCCAGGGAGGCCCGCTTGGTGAACAGCGCGTCGAGGAGTTCGCGCTCGACGACCGAGCCGACGACCTCCGCCGCCATGACGTCCGGGTGACCGGCGCCCGGCTTCACGATCGGCATCTGGGAGACGCCGTACTCGCGCAGCACCTCGATGGCCTGGCCGACCGTCTCCTCCGGGTGCATGTGGACGAGGGACGGCAGGACGCCCTCTTTGTGCCGCAGCACGTCGGCGACGGTGGCGGAGGAGGTGTCCTCCAGGAAGCCGTAGTCGGCCATCCACTCGTCGTTGAAGATCTTGGAGAGGTAGCCGCGGCCGGAGTCCGGCAGCAGCACGACCACGACGTCGTCGGGGCCCAGCTCCCGGGCGACCTCGAGGGCTCCGACGACCGCCATGCCGCAGGAGCCGCCCACCAGGAGGCCCTCCTCCTTCGCGAGACGGCGGGTCATCTGGAAGGAGTCCTTGTCGGACACGGCCACGATGCGGTCGGTGACCGTCGCGTCGTAGGCGGTGGGCCAGAAGTCCTCGCCGACGCCCTCGACGAGGTACGGCCGGCCGGAGCCGCCGGAGTAGACGGAGCCCTCGGGGTCGGCGCCGACGACCTGCACCGAGCCGCCGCTGACCTCCTTCAGGTACCTGCCCGTGCCGGAGATGGTGCCGCCGGTGCCGACGCCGGCGACGAAGTGGGTGATCTTCCCGTCCGTCTGCTCCCACAGCTCGGGACCGGTGGTCTCGTAGTGGGAGCGCGGGTTGTTCGGGTTGGAGTACTGGTCGGGCTTCCAGGCGCCCGGCGTCTCACGGACGAGCCGGTCGGAGACGTTGTAGTACGAGTCGGGGTGCTCGGGGTCGACGGCGGTCGGGCAGACCACGACCTCGGCGCCGTACGCCCGCAGGACGTTGATCTTGTCCGTGGACACCTTGTCCGGGCAGACGAAGATGCACTTGTAGCCCTTCTGCTGGGCCACGATCGCCAGGCCGACGCCGGTGTTGCCGGACGTGGGCTCGACGATGGTGCCGCCGGGCTTGAGCGCCCCGCTCTCCTCGGCCGCCTCGATCATGCGCAGGGCGATGCGGTCCTTGACCGAGCCGCCGGGGTTGAAGTACTCGACCTTGGCCAGGACGGTCGCCTGGATACCCGCCGTGACGTTGTTGAGCTTCACCAGCGGGGTGTTGCCGACGAGGCTGATCATCGAGTCGTGGAATTGCACCGTAATCTCCGGGGTCTCCGTAATGGTGCGTCCAGCGTATGCGTAGTCGGAGCGGGTTACGGGGCAGTTACTTCCTGAACGGCTTGAAGGAGGTGACTGCCCCCATGTCGAGGGCGAGGGTGGCACGGCGGATCGCGGCGGGCGCGGCGTACGGCGGCGGGAGCATCGGGCTGCTCGGTGTGGCGGCGGTGGGCGTGATGCTGGCCGAGGTGCAGCTGGCGAAGCGGAACGTGGGGGGCGGGGTGGCACCGCTGCCGCCGGGGGCGGAAGGGCTGTACGGGCGCTCGTTCGCGGCCTCCGATCCCGGCTCGGCCCCCCTTCGGCTGGCCCTTCTGGGTGATTCGACGGCCGCGGGGCAGGGGGTGCGCCGGGCGGGACAGACCCCGGGGGCGCTGCTGGCCTCGGGGCTCGCGGCGGTGGCCGAGCGGCCGGTGGTGCTGCGGAACGTGGCGCTGCCGGGGGCGCGCTCGGACGATCTGGAACGCCAGGTGTCGCTTCTGCTGTCGTCTCCGGCGGGGCCGCCGGACGTATGCGTGATCATGATCGGCGCGAACGACGTCACGCACCGGATGCCGGCCACGGAGTCGGTGCGGCTGCTCGCGGCGGCGGTGCGCCGGCTGCGGACGACGGGGGCGGAGGTCGTCGTGGGGACCTGCCCTGACCTGGGAACGATCGAGCCGGTCTACCAGCCGCTGCGGTGGCTGGCGCGGCGGGTGTCGCGGCAGCTGGCGGCGGCGCAGACGATCGTGGTGGTGGAGCAGGGCGGCCGGACGGTGTCGCTGGGCGATCTGCTCGGCCCGGAGTTCGCGGCGAACCCCCGGGAGATGTTCGGGGCGGACAACTACCACCCGTCGGCGGAGGGGTACGCGACGGCGGCGATGGCGGTGCTGCCGACGGTGTGCGCGGTGCTCGGCGTGTGGCCGGAGACGGACCGGCTGGAACCGGACCGCCACGAGGACATGCTGCCGGTGGCCAAGGCGGCGGCCGAGGCCGCCAAGGAGGCCGGTACGGAGGTCACGGGGGCCCGGGCGCCCTGGGCTCTGCTCAAGCACCGCCGCCGCAGGCGCCTCGCGGAGCCCCCGGGCGCCACGGAGCCCGCCCCGTCCCCGGAGGAGGTCCACCGACCGTGAGAGGGCCGCGCGGGGGCGCGGGGGCACTCAGAGGGCGCGGGGCACCCTCGGGGCGCACGGGGCGACCAGAAGGCCACGCCGCCCCGCCGGGCGTCCGTACGGGCGCCGACCACGCCGCGCGGTCGGCGGCGACGGCTGCCGACTGAGCGCTCGCTTAGAAAAGAGGCCCGCGTCACACCGCCCAAGCGGTGACCCATGGCGTACGTACAGGTAACTTCCCGTTCTGTCCGCCCTCTCCGCATCCTCCTGGAGCCGTGATGCCCGAAGCCGTCATCGTCTCGACCGCCCGCTCCCCCATCGGCCGGGCCTTCAAGGGCTCCCTGAAGGACCTGCGGCCGGACGACCTCACCGCCACGATCATCCAGGCCGCGCTGGCCAAGGTGCCCGAGCTGGACCCGCGCGACATCGACGACCTGATGCTGGGCTGCGGCCTCCCCGGCGGCGAGCAGGGGAACAACCTGGGCCGCATCGTCGCCGTCCAGATGGGGATGGACCACCTCCCCGGCTGCACGATCACCCGCTACTGCTCCTCGTCCCTCCAGACCTCCCGCATGGCGCTGCACGCCATCAAGGCCGGCGAGGGCGACGTCTTCGTCTCGGCCGGTGTCGAGATGGTCTCCAGCTTCGTGAGGGGCAACTCGGACTCCCTGCCCGACACGCACAACCCCCTCTTCGCCGACGCCGAGGCCCGCACCGCCGCCGTCGCCGCGTCCGAGGGCTCCACCTGGCACGACCCGCGCGAGGACGGCCTCGTCCCCGACGCGTACATCGCCATGGGCCAGACCGCCGAGAACCTGGCGCGCCTCAAGGGCATCAGCCGCCAGGAGATGGACGAGTTCGGCGTACGGTCCCAGAACCTCGCCGAGGAAGCCATCAAGAACGGCTTCTGGGAGCGCGAGATCACCCCCGTCACGACCCCGGACGGCACGGTCGTCAGCAAGGACGACGGCCCGCGCGCCGGCGTCACGCTGGAGGGCGTGCAGGGCCTGAAGCCCGTCTTCCGCCCCGACGGCCTGGTCACCGCCGCCAACTGCTGCCCGCTCAACGACGGCGCCGCCGCGCTCGTGATCATGTCCGACACCAAGGCGCGCGAGCTCGGCCTGACCCCGCTCGCGCGCATCGTCTCCACCGGCGTCTCGGGTCTCTCGCCGGAGATCATGGGCCTCGGCCCGGTCGAGGCCTCCAAGCAGGCCCTCAAGCGCGCCGGCCTGACGGTCGGCGACATCGACCTCGCCGAGATCAACGAGGCCTTCGCCGCCCAGGTCATCCCGTCCTACCAGGACCTGGGTCTGGACCTGGACAAGGTGAACGTCAACGGCGGCGCCATCGCCGTCGGCCACCCCTTCGGCATGACGGGCGCCCGTATCACCGGCACGCTCATCAACAGCCTCCAGTTCCACGACAAGCAGTTCGGCCTGGAGACCATGTGCGTCGGCGGCGGCCAGGGCATGGCCATGGTCATCGAGCGGCTGAGCTGAGCCGGAGCGGAGGGTAGGGGTCGCCTGAGGAACGAAGGCGGCACCTGCCCGCAGCGCAGGCGAAGCGAAGCGTGAGCGAAGAAGCGAGCGGCTGAGCTGAGCCGGAGCGGAGGGTAGGGGTCGCCTGAGGAACGAAGGCGGCACCTGCCCGCAGCGCAGGCGAAGCGAAGCGTGAGCAAAGAAGCGAGCGGCTGAGCTGAGCGCTGGTGAAGCGAAGCGTGAGCGAAGAAGCGAGCGGCTGAGCTGAGCCTGAGTTGAACCTGTCACGAGGGCCCGCGGCGGCGGTCCCATGGCCTTCTGGGGCGGAATCCAACCGTCCCGCGTCCCAGCCGTGACCGAATCTCCCCCAGGATGTGACCTACGTCCCGGGGGAGAGTCGTTCCCCCAGGTCACAGTAGTTCCGGGGCTAAACACCGGGCCCAAATACCTGTCCATTTCGTGACGTAATGCACTGACAGGGGGCGCACTCCCAGGACAAGCTGATGTAGGAAGTCGGGGGATCGACTCGGAATCGGGAGTACGTCAGTGAGCGCCATGTCTCTTGCCCTGCTGGTGACCACGGCCGCCGCCACGGCCGTGGGCGCCGCCGCCCTGCACGCTGCCCGCGGTCTCCGTAAGCAGGTCGTCGCTCTGCGTGGCGAACTCGCCGCCGCGCACGGGGTGTCCGTCCCGCACGCGCGTCAGACGCCCGCCACGGAGATACGCGCGGCCGTCGCCGAGGCGCTGGCCGAGGAGCGCGAGCGCGAGCTCGCCGAGGCGCGCGCCTTCTGGGCGGCGCAGGAGGCCAGGGACGCGGCCGACGCACCCTCGCTGCTGGGCGGCCTGGGCGGCCCCGCCGAGGACGGCGGCCCGTTCTACGTGCCGCGCCAGGCCGACTTCGCGGGCCTGGAGGCGATGGCCCTGGAGGCGATGGAGGCCGAGGCCGCCGCGCTCGACGGCCCCGGCGTCGACAGCGTCCTGGAGGAGTTCCCGGAGCTGACCGAGTACGCGGAGGACTCCCCGGAGCTCGCCGCGGCCCGCCGACGCCACCCCTCGCACCCGGACTTCGTGCCGGTCCAGACGCCCGTCGTCACCGACCACGAGCGCACCGTGGCCCGCCTGGAGGAGCTCGCCGACACGGGCACCGCGCTGACCGACGTACGCCCCGGCCCGCTCGGCACGCTCGACGTCTACGTCTTCGCCGACGGCACCACGCTCTGCATGACCCCCGGCCACCGGGAGACCGCGGAGCGCCTCGCGGAGGCTCTGCGCGCCGGCCGTACGCCGGTCCTGCTGGGCGGCTCCGGCGTCTCGGGCGCGTATGCCCTGACGTTCTCCTTCGGGGAGGCGGACGACGAGAACGTCTACATCCTCGCCGACCGCGTGATCGCCAGCCTCTGACCCCGCCCGGCGGCCGCCACGGCCGCCATCGGGCCGCTGGCCGGGGCCGGGAGCTACAGCACCGGAAGCTACAGCCCCGAACGCCCCGCGGCCTCCCGCACCAGCCTCACGGCCTCGCCGAGTTCCCCTTCCCGGGAGCCGGCCGGGGCCGTTCTCAACGCCTCCGCCAGATCCGTTCCGGCGACCAGGAGTTGGTCGGCGACGGCGAACACCCCGGCGTCCGGCATGACCCGCCCGGCTCCCGAGGTGGCCTCCTCCGGCTCCTCGATCCGCTGCGTCCACAGCGCCAACTCCCTGGCCAGCGCGAGGCCTTCGGCCGCGGCGCCACGCTGGAGGCGGCTCTGCGGGGCTGCCCGCAGACGGTCGGCGAACCGTTCGACGGCGGCGGTCAGTTCACTCGTATCAAGCACTCCGCGACCCTACGCGCCCTCCAGGGCCTGTTGCCAACGGGCCGACGCTCAGGCACGGTGTCGGGAAGGAGCACACGGCAACACGCGTCCGGAGGCGCCGATGTCCCACGCATTCTCCGAAGAGACCCATCGCAACCTGCTCGCCCGCATCCCCCATTGCACCGGTCGTGAGATCTCCGACTGGCTCCGCACCGTCGAGGAAGGCCCCTCCCTCGTCCGCTTCGAGGAGAAGGTCAGCTGGCTCCGGGGCGCGCACGATCTGGCGTACGGCCACGCCAAGGCGATCATCCACGAGTACGACCTCCGGCGGGCGGCCCGTCGACTGCTCTGACGCCCTGGGGCGGGGCCTGCCCGCGCGCGGGTCCCCGCCGATGCTCCTAGGGTGGGAGAACGATGGTTCTCTCGCCCTGGGAGTGATCGGCCGATGGACACCGACACCGACACCGCCGAGCTGCGGCTGCTGAAGGCCGCGGAGGAGCTGTTCGACGAACGGGGGGTGCAGGCGGTCGGCATGGACGCCATCCGCACCGCGTCCGGCGTCTCGCTCAAACGCCTGTACCAGCTCTTCCCGTCCAAGGACCATCTGGTGTGGGCCGTCCTCAACCGCCGTGACGGCGCGGTACGGGAGGCCATCGCCGCCTACGGGGCCGTCCACGCCACCACGCCGTACGAGCGCGTCCTGGCGGTCTTCGACTACCTCGGCGAGTGGTTCGCCGACCCGGGCTTCCGCGGCTGCGCCTTCATCAACACCTTCGGCGAGATGGGCGGCATCTCGCCGGACGTCGCCGACATCGCCCGCGGCCACAAGCAGGCCCTGCGGGGGTACTTCGCCGAGCAGACCGCCGCCCTCGGGGCCCCCGGGGAGCTGGCGGACCAGCTGGCGCTGCTCGCCAACGGCGCCATGGTCGTCGCGGGCATCGACGGCTCCCCCGAGCCGGCAGCCCGGGCGAGGGACGCGGCGAAGACCCTCCTGGACACCGCGCTCCAGGGCTGAGAGCGCCGGAAGAGGCACCTGGGCGACGCGGAAGGGGCCGCCGGGAGAGGCACCTGGGCGCGAAGGGCCCGCGGGCCCCGTCCGAGACGCCGAAGGGCCCGCCCGGCGGGAGCCGGGCGGGCCCTTCGTCACACAGGGGGCGTGCGTCAGTCGTCGCCCTGCAGGATCGACAGCAGACGCAGCATCTCCAGGTAGATCCACACCAGGGTCAGGGTGAGGCCGAAGGCCGCCAGCCAGGACTCCTCGCGCGGGGCGCCGTAGTTCACGCCGTCCTCGACCTGCTTGAAGTCCAGGGCGAGGAAGCAGGCACCGAGGATGATGCCGATGACACCGAAGAGGATGCCGAGGCCGCCGCTGCGGAAGCCCAGGCCGTCACCGGCGCCGTCGAAGAGCGAGAAGATCGCGTTGACCGCCATCAGCAGGATGAAGCCGATCGCGGCCGCCATCACGAAGCCGTAGAAGCGGCGCGTGACACGGATCCAGCGCATCTTGTACGCGATCAGCACACCGGCGAAGACCGCCATCGTGCCGAGCACGGCCTGCGCGACGACACCGGGCGAGATGTACGTCGAGACGGCGGCCGAGATGACGCCGAGGAAGACACCCTCGAACGCCGCGTACGCCAGGATCAGGGCCGGCGAGGGCTTGCGCTTGAAGGACTGCACCATCGCCAGGACGAAGGCCACCAGGGCGGCGCCCACGGCGATGCCGTAGGACTTGCCGATGTTCGCCTCGTCGACCGGCAGCAGGAACCACGCCAGGGCGGCGGTGACCACGACCGTGCCGAGCGTCATGGCCGTACGGCTCACGACGTCGTCGATCGTCATCACATTGCCGCGGGCCTGCTGCGGGGCGCCGAGCTGGGTGTCCTGCGCGTACGGGTTGGTCGCGTAGGGGTTCGTCGCGCCTTCGGCGTAGGGGTTGGTTCCGACGGCGGGGCCCCCGGCCTGCGGCTGCTGCGCGTTGAAGCCGGCGTAGCCGTTGTCGCGGCTGAACCCCCGTCGCGAGAAGACCGGGTTGCTGCTCCTCATCTCACTCCTCCATGGCCGCACTGCGCGGCCTTGCGTCAAGAGTAATGCGGAAGCAAAAGAAACTCCCTAGTGCTCGGGGAGGATCTTTCCGAGATCGTTAGGGAGCGCGCCACGGTCGATGGCGGGGAGCTGTGCCCGGAACCGGACTCGAACCGGTACGGCCCGAAGGCCAGCGAGGTTTAAGCTCGCCGTGTCTGCATTCCACCATCCGGGCGTGGAGCGCGGCTCCGCGTTGGCACATGAGCCTATCGGGACGCTTCCCCCGTTCAGCGGAACGGTGGCCCGATGTTGTCTTATTTTATTGACGTCTGAGTGTGCGTCAGTGCAGGTGGGGCCCGGTCTGACGGAGTGTGACCGGGCTCGCGGCCGCAAAGATCCGCTCACCGGAATGACGGAAAGTCGCCGCCTCGACACCCCCGGACACGGCAATCCCCCGGGGGGTACCCCCGTCTCAGGGATCCCGTCATACCTCAGGAGGAGAGCCGGACCCCCCGGTCCGACTCCAGTCGCCCCCGGGAACGGGCATGTGGGCGGACGACCCGGCCCTCAACGCTCGACACGATGGAGTGGTTCCCGAAACACCCCGCAGTGACAGGAGTCCCCTCGTGACGACCACCCCCACCGTGTCCCGCGCCACCGCGGTGGCAGCCCGCGCCACGGATCTCTCGAAGGTCTACGGACAGGGCGAGACCCAGGTGGTCGCCCTCGACCGGGTCAGCGTGGACTTCCGCCAGGGCGAGTTCACCGCGATCATGGGCCCCTCCGGCTCCGGCAAGTCGACCCTGATGCACTGCGTCGCGGGCCTGGACTCCTTCAGCTCCGGCTCGGTCCGCCTCGGCGAGACCGAGCTCGGCACGCTCAAGGACAAGCAGCTGACCCAGCTGCGTCGGGACAAGATCGGCTTCATCTTCCAGGCCTTCAACCTGCTGCCGACGCTGACGGCGCTGGAGAACATCACGCTGCCGATGGACATCGCGGGCCGCAAGCCCGACAAGCAGTGGGTCGAGAGGGTCATCGACATGATCGGCCTGTCCGGCCGGCTGCACCACCGCCCGACCCAGCTCTCCGGCGGCCAGCAGCAGCGCGTCGCCGTGGCCCGCGCGCTGGCCTCCCGCCCCGAGATCATCTTCGGTGACGAGCCGACCGGAAACCTGGACTCGCGCTCGGGCGCCGAGGTGCTGGGCTTCCTGCGCAACTCGGTACGCGAGCTGGGCCAGACGGTCGTCATGGTCACCCACGACCCGGTCGCCGCGTCCTACGCGGACCGGGTGATCTTCCTCGCGGACGGCCGGATCGTCGACGAGATGATCAGCCCGACGGCGGACGGCGTCCTCGACCGGATGAAGGCCTTCGACGCCAAGGGCCGCACGAGCTGAGGCACCCCGGGGCTCCGCCCCGGTCCGCGGCCCTTCGACGTTCCGCCCCCGGCATGGGGGCTCCCACTCCAGGACACACACATGTTCCGTACCGCCTTGCGCAACGTGCTCGCGCACAAGGCCCGGCTGCTGATGACCGTGCTCGCCGTCATGCTCGGCGTGGCCTTCGTCTCCGGCACCCTGGTCTTCACCGACACCCTCTCCCAGGCCTTCCGCAACCAGTCGGCCAAGAGCTACGACGACGTCGCCGTCGCCGTCAGCATGTACCCGAGCCCCGAGGAGGCCGCGAAGACGCCCGGCCTCTCCCAGGCCGTGCTCGACCGCGTCGGCAGGCTCGACGGCGTCGCCTCCGTCACCGGCCGGGCCGACGGCTTCGCCGGTGTGCCCGACAAGGACGGCAAGCTGATCGGCGTCGGCTGGTCCAACAAGGGCACCAACTTCGCCCCCGGCGCCGACGGCAAGGACCGGGCGTACGACTTCACCCAGGGCGCCGGACCGCTCCAGGCCGGGCAGATCGCGCTCGACAAGGAGACCGCGGCCAAGGGCGGCTACAAGGTCGGCGACACGGTCCGCGTCGCCACCAACGGCCCGGTGAAGGAGTACACCCTCTCGGGCGTCTTCACCACCGACGAGGGCGCGGTCAGCGCCGGCGGCAGCCTGGTCCTCTTCGAGAACGCCGTCGCGCAGAAGCAGTACGTGAAGCCGGGCTTCTACCGGGACGCCACCGTCGTCGCCGCCCCCGGCACCGACGCCGACAAGCTGCTCGACGAGGTCCTGAAGGTCGTCCCGAAGGCCGCCACGGCCCAGACCGGCCAGGCGCTCGCCGACCAGCAGGCCAAGGACATCGAGTCCGGGCTCGGCGCGCTGAAGCAGGTGCTGCTCGGCTTCGCCGGCATCGCCCTCTTCGTCGGCGTCTTCCTCATCGCCAACACCTTCACCATGTTGGTCGCCCAGCGCACCAGGGAGCTCGCGCTGATGCGCGCCGTCGGCGCCTCGCGCAGGCAGATCACCCGCTCCGTCCTCGCCGAGGCCGGTATCGTCGGCCTGGTCGCCTCGGCGGTCGGCTACGGCCTGGGCATCGCGCTCGCCGTCGGACTGCGCTCCGGGATGAACGCCTTCGACCTGAAGGTGCCGGGCGGCCCGCTGGTCCTCACCGCCACCCCGCTCGTCGCCGCGCTCGCCGTCGGCGTCCTGATCACCATGTTCGCCGCCTGGCTGCCCGGCCGCCGCGCCGCGAAGATCCCGCCGGTCGCCGCCATGAGCAGCGTCCACGCGGCGGCGACCACCAAGTCGCTCGTGGTCCGCAACTCCATCGGCGCCGCGATCACCGCGCTCGGCGCGGTCCTGATCGTGCTCGGCGCCGGCAAGGGCGGCGAGGACGGCCGGATGTTCATCGCGGGCGGCGCCTTCACCACCCTCATCGGTGTGATCGTGCTGATCCCGCTGCTCTCCCGCCCGGTGATCGCCCTGATCCGTCCGCTGTTCGTGGGCGTCTTCGGGGTCTCCGGCAAGCTCGCCGGTCTCAACGCGGTCCGCAACCCGCGCCGTACCGGCGCCACCGCCTCCGCGCTCGCCATCGGTCTGACCCTGGTCACCGGCCTCACCGTGCTCGGTACGACGGTCGGCACGGCCCTGGACAAGATGACGACGGACCAGATCCGGGCCGACTACATGATCACCATGGCCGACGGCGCGGGTGACGGCTTGGACCCGACGGCCCTCGCGGCGCTCGAGAAGACCCCGGGCGCCACCGCCGTCTCACCGCAGCTGGCCGGCTGGTTCACGCTGAAGGGCAAGGACGTCTCGGCCTCCGGTGTCACCCCCGGCGACATCGAGAAGCTCATCAAGCTCGACACCGTGAAGGGCTCGCTCGGCTCGCTGGGCGAGGGCCGGATCGCGATCGCCGAGAAGACCGCGACCAAGCAGGGCTGGAAGGTCGGCGACACGCTGCCGGTCGAGTACGGCGACAAGAAGAAGGGGAAGCTGACGGTCGGCGCGATCTTCGAGGACAGCGAGTTCGTCTCGCCGGTCGTCGTCGACGCGAAGATCATCACCGCCCACGAGCAGCAGTCCTACATCCCGCAGGTCTTCGTCTCGATGGACGGCGGCGCCTCGGCGGCCAACGAGAAGGCCCTCGCGAAGGCGATGGGCGAGAACCCGGCCATCACCGTCATGGACCAGAAGGACATCCGTGACCTGTTCGGCGGGCAGATCAACCTGCTCCTGAACATCATGTACGGCCTGCTGGCGATGGCCCTGATCATCGCGATCCTGGGCGTCGTGAACACCCTGGCCATGTCCGTCTTCGAGCGTCAGCAGGAGATCGGCATGCTGCGCGCGATCGGTCTGGACCGGCGCCGCGTGAAGCGGATGGTCCGTCTGGAGGCCGTGGTCATCTCGCTCTTCGGCGCGGTGGTCGGCATCGGCCTCGGCGCGTTCCTCGGCTGGGCGATCGGCGAGACGTTCAAGAGCAGCCTGCCGGGCTACGTCCTGGTCCTGCCCTGGGACCGGATCGGGATCTTCCTGGTCCTGGCCGGACTGGTCGGCGTGCTCGCGTCCCTGTGGCCGGCCCGCAGCGCGGCCAGGCTGAACATGCTGACGGCCATCAAGACCGAGTAGCAGGACCCCGAAGCGAAGGGCCGGACTCCCCGACGGGAGCCCGGCCCTTCGCCGTTCGCACGGTCGCGCCTACTCGTTCCACACGCGCGGCCGCAGCGCCACGCCCGAGGTTCCCGACTCCGGTGTCCGCACGGCGAGGAACTGGTTCACGCCGATCCGGTTGCGCTCGAAGGAGACCGCCGATGCGGCCATGTAGAGCCGCCAGATCCTCGCCCGGCCCGGCGAGGTGTGCCGTACGGCCCTGGCCCAGTCGCTCTCCAGATTGGCCACCCAGCGGCGCAGCGTCAGGGCGTAGTGCTCGCGGATCGCCTCCACGTCCCGTACCTCGAAGCCGGCGTCCTCCAGCGTCGCCAGCGTGCGTCCCATCGGGGCGAGTTCGCCGTCGGGGAAGACGTACGCGTCGATGAAGGGGTCGACCTCGTAGGCCGCCTCGTCCGGTTCGGGGCGGCGGGAGATCTGGTGATTGAGCAGCCGGCCGCCCGGCTTGAGCAGGGCGTGCAGTATCCCGGCGTACTCGCGGTACCGGACCTGGCCGACGTGTTCGGCCATGCCGATGGAGGAGATCGCGTCGTACGGGCCGTCCTTGACGTCCCGGTAGTCCTGGACCCGGATCTCGATACGGTCCGTCAGGCCCTCCTCGGCGATCCGCTTGCGGGCGTAGGCGGCCTGCTCGCGGGAGAGGGTGATGCCGACGACCTGCGCGCCGTACTCCCGGGCGGCGTGGATGGCCATGGAGCCCCAGCCGCAGCCGACGTCGAGGAGCCGTTCGCCCTCCTTCAGGTTCAACTTGCGGGCGATGAGGTCCAGCTTGTCGCGCTGGGCCTCTTCGAGGGTCCCGCCGTCGTTCCCGCCGTTCGTCCAGTACGCGCACGAGTAGACCATCGAGGGCCCGAGGACGAGTTCGTAGAAGTCGTTGCCCACGTCGTAGTGGTGACTGATCGCCTGTTTGTCGCGGTGCTTGCTGTGCCGCGATCCGGTGCGCCGGCGCATCTCCTCGGCGGGCGGTGCCGGGGGCGGCAGCGGCCCGGCCAGCTTCAGCAGCGCGGCGGCCGCGGCGCGCAGCCTCGGGTCGCGTACGGACTCCAGGGCGCTCCTGGTCTCCCCGGCGCGTTCCCAGAGCAGCCCCGCGAGCCGGTCGAGGACCTGGTAGAGATCGCCCTCGACGTCGATCTCACCGGCCACCCAGGCCCGGGCGATGCCGAGTTCGCCGGGCTTCCACAGCAGCCGGCGCAGGGCGCGGCGCTGCCGGACGACCAGGACGGGGCCGCCCGTGGGGCCGGCTTCGCTGCCGTCCCAGGCTCGCAGCCGCACCGGGAGCGGGGACCCCAGCAGGTCCTCCGCGAGAGTGGTCAGCCGCAGTGCGGCGTCGGCCATGGTGCACACCTCCGTGATGTCGTGCCCCAGAAATGTTCGTCACCACGTAAACACCGTCCGTAGGCGAAAACAGTCCCGCCGCCGCACAACGACTCGGCAAAAACAGCCGAAAGGGCCGTCCGCACCACGGATGGCGGACGGCCCTTTCGGTTACGACGGGTTCTGCTTCAGCGCGTCAGGAGGCCTTGGCCTTCTCCTGCGCCGGGGCTGCGGGAGCCGGGGCGGGCTTGGCCGCCTCGTAGAACTCCTCGCGCGGCGTCTCCATCGCACCGAGGGAGACGACCTCGCGCTTGAGGAACATCGCGAGGGTCCAGTCGGCGAAGACGCGGATCTTGCGGTTCCAGGTCGGCACGGCCATGCCGTGGTAGCCACGGTGCATGTACCAGGCGAGACGGCCCTTGAGCTTGATCTTCGCCTTGCCCATGACGATCATCGCGACGCCCTTGTGGAGGCCGAGGCCCGCCACCGCACCCTTGTTGGAGTGCGAGTACTCCTTCTGCGGGAAGCCCCGCATGCCGGAGACCACGTTGTCGCCGAGGACCTTCGCCTGGCGCAGCGCGTGCTGGGCGTTCGGCGGGCACCAGGCGTTCTCCACACCGGCCTTGCGGGCGGCGAGGTCCGGCACCTGGGCGTTGTCGCCGGCGGTCCAGATGTAGTCGGTGCCGGTGACCTGGAGGGTCGGCTGGGCGTCCACGTGGCCGCGCGGGCCGAGCGGGAGGCCGAAGCGGGAGAGCGCCGGGTTGGGCTTGACGCCCGCGGTCCACACGATCGTGTTGGAGTCGACCTCGAGGCCGTTCTTCAGCACGACGTGGCCGTCGACGCAGGAGTCCATGGACGTCGAGAGGTAGATCTCGACACCGCGGCCCTCGAGGTGCTCCTTGCCCCAGCGGCCCAGCTCCGGGCCGACCTCGGGAAGGATCTTGTCGGCGGCGTCGACCAGGATGAAGCGCATGTCCTCGCGCTTCACGTTGGTGTAGTACTTCGCCGCGTCGCGGGCCATGTCCTCGACCTCGCCGATGGTCTCCGCGCCGGCGAAGCCGCCGCCCACGAAGACGAAGGTCAGCGCCTTGCGGCGGACCTCCTCGTTGGTCGTGGAGTCGGCCTTGTCGAGCTGCTCCAGGACGTGGTTGCGGAGGCCGATGGCCTCCTCCACGCCCTTCATGCCGATGCCCTGCTCGGCGAGGCCGGGGATCGGGAAGGTACGGGAGACCGCGCCCATCGCGATGACCAGGTAGTCGAACGGCAGGTCGTACGCCTCGCCGACGAGCGGCGCGATCGTGGCGACCTTGCGGTCCTGGTCGATGCTGGTGACGCGACCGGTGAGCACCTCGGCTCCGCGCACGACGCGTCGCAGCGGGACGACGACGTGGCGCGGGGAGATGCTGCCTGCGGCGGCTTCGGGGAGGAAGGGCTGGTACGTCATGTACGAGCGCGGGTCGACGACCGTGACGGTCGCTTCCGCATAACGCATCTTCTTGAGGATGCGTCGAGCTGCGTACAGGCCTACGTACCCACCGCCTACTACGAGGATCCTGGGACGCTCCGTGGTGCTCATGCATCCGAGTATCCACCCCTCTCAGGGGGGTCGCTCGTGCGCCCCTTCACAAGGTCTTGGGGTACCTCTGCTACACTCCGCCGCCCACGTGACCCAGGTCATGGTCGTGCAAAGGAACCAGAGTGCGGGGGCGAACGTTGTTCACCCCTACTGAACTGGCCCGGAGAGCCGCCGTTAACGCGAAACCACCGGGTGCGTTCACACGATGGAAACTTCGAGCGAACCGGGCTCCCCGCCTACGAAAGAGCCCCGACAGGGGCTTCGGAGGCCCCCATGGCCCTCCACAGCCCCCATCAGGGCCCTTTTCCTTGTGAAGAACTTCACGAACTTTCTCGGCGGACCGTTTTCGGACGCGTCGCCGGGTGCCCGTTATGCCACGGACAGTGCGATTCCGTCCAGGATGTCGTGCTCGCTGACCACGACCTCGCGGGCGCCGGTCCGCTCCATGATCTCCAGCAGGACGAGCGCCCCGGAGACGATGACGTCGACCCGGCCCGGGTGCATCACGGAGATCGCGGCGCGCTCGGCGTGGGTGGAGGCGACCAGCGAGTCGACGATCTCGGCGACCTTCTCGTACGGGACACGGGAGTGGTGGATCTTCTCGGAGTCGTACTCCTGGAGCCCCAGCGCGATCGCGGCGACCGTGGTGACCGAGCCCGCGAGCCCGACCAGGGTCCCGGCCTCGCGGATCGGGACGGTCTCCTCGGCCAGGTCGAGGGCGGCCCGGATGTCGGCGCGGATCGCGGCGACCTCCTCGGCGGCCGGCGGATCGCTGCGCACATGCCGTTCGGTGAGCCGCACGCAGCCGATGTCGACGGACCGGGCGGCCTCGACGTGCCGGTCGCCGACGACGAACTCGGTGGAGCCGCCGCCGATGTCCACGACCAGGTACGTCTGCGCGCCCGGCAGCTCGCCCGTGGCGCCGGTGAAGGAGAACTCGGCCTCCTGGTCACCGGTGATCACCTCGGGCTCGACGCCCAGGATGTCCAGGACACCGCGCACGAACTCCTCGCGGTTCTCGGCGTCGCGGGAGGCGGAGGTGGCCACGAAGCGCAGCCTCTCGGCGCCCAGCTCCCTGATGACGGCCGCGTAGTCGCGGCAGGCGGCGAAGGTCCGCTCCAGCGCCTCGGGCGCGAGGCGGCCGGTCCTGTCGACGTCCTGGCCGAGCCGGACGATCGTCATCCGCCGGTCCAGCTCGATCAGTTCGCCCGTCTCGGGGTGGACGTCGGCGACGAGGAGGCGGATGGAGTTCGTACCGCAGTCGATGCCCGCGACCCGGGTCACTCCGCCGACTCCTTCTCGTCCGTGCACGGCGTGACGCAGGGGCCCTTGGCCCACCACTCCGGCAGCATCGCGATCGCCTCGTCGCCCAGCGGGTTCACGCCCGGTCCCGCGGCCAGCGAGTGGCCGACGAGGACGTGCAGGCACTTGACCCGGTCGGGCATGCCGCCGGCGCTGGGGAAGCCCTCCAGGACCTCGATGGCGTCGCGGCGGGCGATGTAGTCCTCGTGCGCGGCCCGGTAGGAGGCGGCCAGCTCCGGGTCGGTGGCGAGCCGGGCCTGCATCTCCTTCATGACCCCGTTGGCCTCGAGCGTGCCGATCGCGGAGGCGGCGCGGGGGCAGGTCAGGTAGTACGTCGTGGGGAACGGGGTGCCGTCCGGGAGCCGCGGCGCGGTCTCGACGACGTCCGGGTTGCCGCAGGGGCAGCGGTGCGCGATGGCGCGCAGACCCCGGGGCGGGCGGCCGAGCTGCTGCTCGAAGGCGGCGACGTCCGCCTCGGTCGGCTCGGTGCGTGCGGTCTGCGGAGGGGGCGTTTCCATCGTTACGTCTTGTCTTCTCGTCGGAGGTCGGTCGGTGGGTCTGCTTCGGTGCGGGCCGCCCGCGCTAGCGGGGCGCGTCCGCGCGGTCGACGCCGTCCCAGAGGTCGGAGTACCAGGGGCGTTCGGCAGCGCCCTGCTCGGTGCGCCGGGCGCGCTCGGCCTCGGGGTCGTTCACGGTGAAGCCGGTCTCGCCGGGCATCACGTAGTGGAGGTGCTCGCGGGCGAGCCTGCGGACGTAGGCGGGGTCCTGGAGCCGGGCCTTCTCGTCCCGCAGCTCCTCGACGCGCGCGGCGGCCTCGGCGGCCTGGCGCTCCTGGTCGGCGATCTCGCCGCGCTGGGAGACGTACTGCCGCATGGGGTACGCGAGCGCGACGATCAGTGAGCAGACGATCAGGGCGAGGAAGGCGGCGCGGCCGGTGAGCCGGGAGCGGCGCGCCTGACGGCGGGTCTGGGAGCGGTAGACACGGGCGGCGGTCTGCTCGCCGAGCAGCCTGATCCTGGTCGCGGTCGAGAACCGGTCGCGGTCCTTCGCGGCCATGTCCTGTCGCCTCCCCTGTGTCGTCCCGTAACGCGTGCGTCCCCGCACACGGTACGGGACCGGGTGCGGGGACGTACGTAACCGAGGGTTCCCCGGGATCAGCTGATCAGCCCTTGAAGCGCGGGAAGGCGCTGCGGC
The DNA here is from genome assembly GCF_025195125.1 of Streptomyces sp. Je 1-79. Classification (GTDB taxonomy): domain Bacteria; phylum Actinomycetota; class Actinomycetes; order Streptomycetales; family Streptomycetaceae; genus Streptomyces. The sequence continues at coordinate 109,225 of NZ_JAMGSL010000013.1, read as the reverse complement.
CGGCGTAGACGGCCGCGTCGTCGAGGATCTCCTCGATGCGCAGGAGCTGGTTGTACTTGGCGACGCGCTCGGAGCGGGCCGGGGCGCCGGTCTTGATCTGGCCGCAGTTGGTGGCGACGGCGAGGTCGGCGATGGTGACGTCCTCGGTCTCGCCGGAGCGGTGGGACATCATGCACTTGAAGCCGTTGCGCTGGGCCAGCTCGACGGCGTCCAGGGTCTCGGTCAGCGAACCGATCTGGTTGACCTTGACCAGGAGGGCGTTGGCGGCGCCGTCCTCGATGCCGCGGGCCAGGCGCTCCGGGTTGGTGACGAACAGGTCGTCGCCGACGATCTGGACCTTGGAGCCCAGCTTGTCGGTGAGGACCTTCCAGCCGTCCCAGTCGTCCTCGAACAGCGGGTCCTCGATGGAGACCAGCGGGTACGCGGAGACGAGCTCCTCGTAGTACTCGGTCATCTCGGCGGCCGAGCGGGACTTGCCCTCGAACTCGTACGAGCCGTCCTTGTAGAACTCGGACGCGGCGACGTCGAGCGCCAGCGCGATGTCCTTGCCCGGGGCGTAGCCGGCCTGCTTGATGGCCTCCAGGATGAGGTCGAGCGCCTCACGGTTGGAGTCCAGGTTCGGGGCGAAGCCGCCCTCGTCGCCGAGGCCGGTGGACAGGCCCTTGGTCTTCAGGACGGACTTGAGGGTGTGGTAGACCTCCGTGCCCCAGCGCAGGGCCTCGGAGAAGGACTCCGCGCCGATCGGCGCGATCATGAACTCCTGGATGTCCACGTTGGAGTCGGCGTGCGAGCCGCCGTTCAGGATGTTCATCATCGGAACGGGCAGCAGGTGCGCGTTCGGGCCGCCGAGGTAGCGGAAGAGCGGGAGGTCGGAGGCCTCGGACGCGGCGTGCGCGACGGCGAGGGAGACGCCGAGGATGGCGTTGGCGCCGAGGGAGGCCTTGTTGTCCGTGGCGTCCAGGTCGAACATGGCCTGGTCGATGAGGCGCTGCTCGGTGGCGTCGTAGCCGACGAGCTCCGGGCCGATCTGCTCGATCACGGCGAGGACGGCCTTCTCGACGCCCTTGCCCTGGTAGCGGTTCTTGTCTCCGTCACGGAGCTCAATGGCCTCGAAGGCACCGGTGGAGGCACCGGACGGAACGGCAGCACGGCCGGTGCTGCCGTCGTCGAGGCCGACCTCGACCTCGACCGTGGGGTTGCCTCGGGAGTCCAGGATTTCCCGGGCTACGACGACGTCGATGGACGGCACGAGCATCTCCTTCTGGGATGTGACGCTAGATGTGACGCTTGCGGTGCAGGGTCGCTTTGGCCTTGCGGCAAGAGCCTAACCGGCTCCAGGGCTCCCGTCGGCCGGGCGCCCGCCCCCTGGGACGAAAAAGGACCCAAGGGCATGCATCCGGGGACAAAGACACCCCAACCTACTTGGCGGTAACCCCGGTGGGCCCCCGGGCACGCGGTAACCCCGTCGGCCCCCGGGCGCGCGGAAACCCCGGCCCGGAGCGCACGGGGGAAGAAACGCTCCGGACCGGGGTGGTCACCGCGGGAGGGTCGTATGACCCGCGTGAGCCGCCGGACTCACGCGGGCCGCCGGGCTCACTTCAGGTGAAGCTGCTGGCCCGGGAAGATCAGGTCGGCGTCGTCGACGACGTCCTTGTTGAGCTCGAAGAGCTTCGCCCAGCCGCCCTTGACGTCGTGGGCGGCGGCGATGGTGCTCAGGGTGTCGCCGGCGACGACCTTGTACTCGCCGTCACCCTTCTCGACCTTCTTGCCGGTCGGGGTGGTGACGGTCTTGGACTCGGCCTTCTTCGGCGTCGCCTTCGGGGCCGTGCGCTGCTCGCTGCGGGTGGTCGGCTGCTCGGCCTTCCGCTCCGGCTGCGGGGCGCTCTCGACGGCACCGCCGGGGGTGGCGTTGGACAGGCCCACGCCACAGCTCGGCCAGGCGCCCTTACCCTGGCCGGCCAGGACCTTCTCGCCGATGGCGATCTGCTGGGACTTCGAGGCCTGGTCGGCGGTCGCGGCGTACGCGGTGCCGCCGTAGGCGGCCCAGGTGGAGCTGGAGAACTGCAGGCCGCCGTAGTAGCCGTTGCCGGTGTTGATGGACCAGTTGCCACCGGACTCGCACTGGGCGACGGCGTCCCACTCGGAGGCCGTGGCGGCCGAGGCGGAGCCGGCGGCCATCAGCGGGGCGGCGACGGCGACACCGGCGACACCGGCGAGGGCGACGGCGCGGGTGGCCTTGGAGGCACGACGGTGTTTGCCCTTGGCGGAAAACAGCATGGACTTCTCCTCACCGACGCCTGCGAGGTGAGCTGTCGGGTTCGGGCCATGTGAGTTGCCCGGCCGCGCGACCTAGCGCGCGGCTTCACCCCAAGCCGGTCCGTCGGCCGTCTGTCTCAACGGCCGGGGACGGCACTTACCTTGGGTCCCCCGCTCCTGCCTACGGCGCTTACGCGACGACTGTTCCCATCGGACCGACGGCAGGATTCGGCGTTTCGGTCGACGGGGCCCGCGGTGGCGAGCGGACTGACCGTAGACACAGACCCTGAGGAAGTTCAAAGAGGCCCATGAGGGACAAAACACCCCTACTTGCCACGGGACGAAGGGTATTTACGCAGGTGAGAGGCGACGGGAGCGGAGTTTGCGGACGGGACGCGCCAGTTGAGGCAAAGAGACCCATGTCTCACTGGCGCAGAACCGGACATACATCCTCGAACTACCCCTGCTTCGCCGCCTCGCCGAGACCGAGGCCGAGGTCGAGGTCGAGGCTCTGGCCAGGGAGGATGAGGTCCGGGTCGGCGCCCACCGTCGAGCGGTTGGCGTCATAGAGGGCGTCCCAGCCGCCCGGGAGCTCGTTCTGCTGGGCGATCACGGAGAGGCTGTCGCCCGGCTTGACGGTGTATTCACCGATGGCGCCGGAGATGTCCTGAGCAGCCGTATTGTCCGACGTGTCGCCACTGCCCGCGTTGTCCTTGACGTCCGGCTTCGCCGCATCCGCGTCGGGGGTCACGTCAGATGTCGGGGTGTCGGTCGGCGAGGCATGGCGACCCTTGTCGCCGTTCTTGCCCGGATTGTCCGTCTCCTCCGGGGCCGCGTCACCGCGGTGCTTGCCGGTGCCCGGGGTCGCCGGGCCCGAGGGGCTCGTCGGCGTGGTGGGCGTGAGGGAAGTCTCGGGGGTGGCCGCCGGGTCCTGCGTCGCGGGCGCGCTGGTCTCCGGGGTGGCGGTCTCGGGGACGCCGGTCTCGGAGCCGGCCGGAAGGCCCGTGGTCCGGTTCGACTCCGGGAGCGGGCCCGTGGGCTCCACCGGCTTCACGGCCGGCCCGGGGTCGACCTCGGGCTTGGCGCCGTCGTCGGTCAGCCCGGCGATCGGGGCACAGGTGGCCCACTGCTTGTCACCCGCGGCGAACGCCCGCTCCGCCACCGCGATCTGCTGTGCGCGGCTGGCGAGGTCCGCGCTGGTCGCGTACGCCAGGCCGCCGTGACGCTCCCAGCTCTCCTGGGTGAACTGGAGCCCTCCGTAGAGACCGTTGCCGAAGTGGGCGCTCCACAGGCCTCCCGACTCGCACTCGGCGACCCGGTCCCAGGTCGCGGCGTCGGCGGCGGACGCCGAGCCCGCGCCGAGGAGGGGAAGCGCCAGGGCCGATCCCGTCACGCCTGCGGCGACAACGATGGCGGGGGCCTGGCGGGGTCTGCGGTGTCGTCCGTTCCCGGAGCGCATGGGGAGGGCCTTTCGCGTGACTGCTGAGGTGACGGTGAACGTAGCGGCATTCGAACGTCTGTCACAAGTCGATGCAGCGGAGATCACGTAAAAGTCACAGTCTTGACGAGGTGTCAGCTCGCAAGAGGGGTGAAGTCCACCGGAAGCGTGCGCAATCCACGCATGATGAGCCCTCCGCGCCACCGCAGGTCGTCGGGGTCGGCCGCAAGTCGCAGGTCCGGCAGGCGAGTCAGCAGCGTCGCCAGGGCGATCTGCCCTTCGAGCCGGGCGAGCGGGGCGCCGATGCAGTAGTGGATGCCGTGCCCGTAGCCGAGGTGCTGGTTGTCGCGCCGGGACAGGTCGAGCGTGTCCGGATCGCCGAAGCGCTCCGGATCGCGGTCGGCGGCGGCCAGTACGACGAGGACCGGGTCGCCCGCCGGGATCCGCTGCCCGCCGATCGTCAGCGGCTCCATGGCGTACCGCCAGGTCGCCAGCTCCACCGGCCCGTCGTAGCGCAGCAGCTCCTCGACACCGGTCTCCAGGAGCCCCCGCTCCCCCGCCGCGAGCGAGGCCTGGAGCCGCTCGCGCTGCCCGGGGTCGCGCAGCAGCGCGTAGACGCCGTTGCCCACCAGGTTGACCGTGGTCTCGAAGCCGGCGAAGAGCAGGATGAAGGCCATCGCTGCGGCCTCGTTCTCGGTGAGGTGCTCGCCGTGGTCGGAGGCCTTGATGAGCCCCGAGATCAGGTCGTCGCCGGGATCGAGCCGCTTGCGGTGGATCAGCTCCGCGAGATACCCGCGCATCTTCTTGACCGAGCGCGCCACCCCGCCGCGCGGCCCTCCGCCGTGCCGGATCATCATCCCGGCCCAGTCCCGGAAGTCGTCCTGGTCCTCGCGCGGCACGCCCAGCAGGTCGCAGATCGCGTAGATGGGCAGCGGGAAGGCGAACTCGTGGATGAGGTCGGCCTCGCCCTTCGCCGCGAAGGAGTCGATGAGCCCGTCCGTCAGCTCCTGCACCCGGGGTGCGAACTCGGCGACCCGGCGCGGGGTGAACGCCTTGGAGACCAGTCGGCGCAGCCGGGTGTGGTCGGGTGGGTCGATGTTGAGGAGATGTGTCATCAGCTCGGCCTTGCGCTCCCCCGGGATCCCGGTCTTCCCCTTGGCGTGCGGGGACTCCGCGTGGTGGGCCGGGTTCTTGGAGAGCCGCTGGTCGGCGAGGGCCTGCCGGGCGTCCGCGTACCGCGTCACCAGCCAGGCCTCGACCCCGCTGGGGAGCTTCGCCCGGTGCACCGGCGCGTGCTCGCGCAGCCAGGCGTACGCGGGGTACGGATCGGTGGCGAACTCCCAGGTGAAGAGCTCGGGCGCGGGGGGCTGGGCGGGGGGCGTGCTCACGCTGAGACGGTACAAGGTCGCCGCCGCGCCCGTTCCGCGCCGGCCCGGTCCCCGAGATGTGATCGTCCTGTGAAGACGCGTGGCCTAGATTCTCCCGCGTGGATGCCCAGTTACTCAGAAGCACGTTCGCCGTCGTCGAGAGACGGGCCGAACATGCCGTCACCTTCTTCTACTCCCACCTGTTCTGGCACAATCCGGGCGTCCGTGACCTCTTCCCCGAGGACATGCGGGCCCAGCGGGACCGGCTCTTCGCCGCGCTCACGCAGGTCGTGAGCCGCCTGGAGGACCCGGGACTCCCCGAGTACCTCACCCATCTGGGCCGTGACCACCGCAAGTTCCTCGCCTCACCCGCGCTCTACGCGGCCGTCGGCACCAGCCTGACCGCCGCCTTCGCCCACGCCTCCGGGCCCGCCTGGACCGTCGAGGCCGACAAGGCGTGGACCGAGGCGTACGGGTATGTCGCCGGGCTCATGATGCGGGGCGCCGAGGAGGCCGACGCGGCGGGCGAGCCGGCGTGGTGGGACGCCGTCGTCGTACGGCACGTCCGGCTCGGCGAGGACCTGGCGGTGCTGACCCTGAAGCCGCGCCGGCCCTTCGCCCACCTGCCCGGCCAGTACGTCGGCGTCAGCTCGCTGCGGGTCCCCCGGGTGTGGCGTACGTACTCCCTGGCCAACGCCGTCCGCGCGGACGGCACGCTGGACCTGCACGTCAGCCGGATCCCGGGCGGCGCGATGAGCACGGCGCTGGTCGACGGGACACGGGTGGGCGAGCCGCTGCGGCTGAGCGCCCCCGGCGGCGCGCTGACCGCGCGGACCCCGCCGGGCCGCCCGCGCAGCTACATCGCGGCCGGGACCGGCTGGGCGCCGGTCAAGGCGCTCCTCGAAGAGGCGGCGGAGGGGCCGGAGGCCGTCCCGGCCCGGCTCTTCCTGGTCGCGCGCGCGAAGGAGTACCTGTACGGGAGGGAGGACGTCGAGCGCCTCAGGGAGCGGATACCGGGGCTGAACGTCACGTACATCACCTCCGCGCCCGGCCGTCCCCGCGACCAGGCGACCGAGCGCCTGCTCCACGCGCTGTACACCTGCGGCAACTGGCGGGCCCACGACGTCTACCTGGCGGGACCGCCCGGCTTCCTCGCCGAGACCCTGCCGGTCCTCGACCGCCTCGGCGCGGCCCGCGTGCACCACGACCACCTGCCCGCCGGCGCCGGCCCGCGCGGCCGGCCGACGAGCACGGCGGAGTGGTTCATCGGCCCCCCGGACCCCCACTGGCACGACCCCGAGGCCCGCGCCCCGCGCAGGCCCTGATCAGGACGACGCCGGCCTCGCGGCGCTCTCGGTGCTCCCGGCGTTCCCGGTGCTCCCGGCGTTCCCGGTGCTCGCGGCGTTCCCGGTACTCCCGGCGTTCCCGGCGTTCCCGGTGCGCCCGGTGGCGGTCTCCGTCGCGACGATCGTGTCGCGGTAGACGCGGGCGGCCGCGCGCAGCGCCGCCTCCGGGTCGGTCCCGGCAGCCTCCGCCCGCGCGGCGAGGGCGAGCAGCTCGTAACCGATCCCCTCCCCCGTCGGCAGGTCGACGTCCAGGCCCGCCGTCCGCACGCGGCCCGCCAGCTTCGCGGCGAGCGCGAGGCCGGGCTGGCCCAGCGGCACCCCGTCGGTGACCGAGTCGCGCTGCTTCTCGATCGCCTTGGTCCGCAGCCAGTGCTCCTTGACCTCCTCCGGCGTCTCGGCGGTGGCGTCGCCGAAGACGTGCGGGTGGCGGTGGACCAGCTTCTCCACGATCGTCCCGGCGACGTCGTCGACGGAGAACGGCTCCTCGGCGTCCTCCTCCGCGATCCGGGCGTGGAAGACGACCTGGAGCAGGACGTCCCCGAGCTCCTCGCGCAGCGCCTCGCGGTCGCCGTCCTCGATCGCCTCGACGAGTTCGTACGCCTCCTCGATGCCGTACTTGGCGAGCCCCTTGTGGCTCTGCCGCGAGGACCACGGGCACTCGCGCCGGATCCGGTCCATGACCTGCACCAGGTCGAGGAGGCGGGCGCCCGGCAGATCGTACGAGCCGGGCAGCAGCTCCAGGTCGGGCATCGTGAAGCGGCCGGAGCCGGCCAGCCGGGCAAGACCGTCGGTCAGCGCCCGGTCGCCCTCGCCGGAGGGCAGGACGACGACGGTCCGGCCTCCGGCGCAGGCGTCGACGAGGTCCTGCGCGGCGGGACCGGCGTGCTCCACGGCGATCCCGGCCTCGCGGAGGTACGGCAGCTGCGGGTGGTGCTCGTCCGCGCACAGCACCCGGTCGGCGGCGCGCAGCGCCTGCCACGCGGGCCAGGACAGCAGTCCGGGGGCCACACGGTGGCTGGCGGTGAGCAGGACGATACGGCCGGGCTCGACGGGTGATTCAGCGTTCACCCTTCGACCTTACGTGGACGGCGAACGGGCTACGCACCCGCTTCCGCGGCCGCCGGGTCCTGGCTGATCTGGCGCAGCCAGGGCGCCGAGAACGTGCCCAGCTGGATCTTGGCGTCGTCCCACGTGCCGAAGCGCGGGTTCACGTCGATGCTGAGGTCCTTGGAGGCCGCCGTGAAGACCTCGGTGAGCTTCTTCTGGCCCTCGGGGGTGTTCTCGATGCCCAGCTTGGCGGCGATCTTGTTCATCAGGACCGCCCGGCGGACGACCCCGTCGATCTGGTCCGGGGCGACGCCCTGCTGCTGGAGCAGCGTCGCGGCGAGCTGCTCCTCGCCGCCGCTCTGCTGGGTGAACTCGGCCCGGGTCCGCTGGATCTCGGCGCGGGTGGCCGTGATCCCGTTGTCCTCGGCGACCCGGTCCACCACCCGGTCGAAGATCATCACGTTGAGCTTCTCGCGGTTGAGGTCGCCGGTGGCCTGGATCAGCTGCGCGGCCTGCGGGGAGGCCTCCTGCGCGGTCCGGACGTCCCGCACCTGCGCCTGGAGGCTGGACACCTCGATCCGTTCGCCGCCGACGACGGCCGCCGCCCCTGGGTGGGGCTCACCGCCGCAGGCGGCGAGCAGCGGGGCCGCGGCGAGGAGCGCGGCGGAGACGGAGAGCGCAGTGCGGCGGTGCAAAGGAGCCTCCCGGCGTGGGTCGTGCGTGAGTAACGACCTTGCGGTGATCGATGTTAGGCAGTCACCGGAGCCGGGGCCACTGCTTCGCGGCCACTACTTCGTCGTGACTGTCTCGACCAACGACGTAACGGTTCGGCTGGTGTCGGTCCTGGGCCGCGGAACATCCGCGTTCGTCGCCTTCACCAGGAAGTGCGGCCGCCGTTTCACCTCGTAGTAGATGCGTCCGACGTACTCGCCCACGAGCCCGAGCATCACCATCTGGACACCGGCCAGGGCCGTGACGATGACGAGCAGCGTGACGTATCCGGGCGTGTCCACGCCGTTCACCAGGGCGTCCCCGACAATCCACGCCGCGTACGCCAGCGCCACCGAGACCAGGATCATTCCCAGATAGACGGCGGCCCGCAGCGGCTTGTTGTTGAAGGAGAGCAGCCCGTCGAGTCCGTAGTTGAGCAGCTTTCCGAAGGTCCATTTCGAGCGGCCCTGCTCGCGCACCGCATTCTCGTACTCGAATGTGGTGGTGCGGAATCCGACCCAGGCGAAAAGGCCCTTGGAGAAGCGGTTGTACTCGGTGAGTTCGAGGATCGCGTCGACGGTGCGGCGCGAGAGCAGCCGGAAGTCGCCGACGCCGTCCACCAGCTCCACGTCCACCAGCCGGTTGATCGCCCAGTAGTAGGCGCGCGCGGTCATGGTGCGGGTGACCCGGTCGCCCTTGCGCGTACGCCGGGCGATCACCTGGTCGTACCCCTCGGAGTGCAGGGCCACCATGCGGTGCACGAGCTCCGGCGGATGCTGGAGGTCGGCGTCCATGATGACGACCGCGTCGCCCTCGGCGTGCTGGAGGCCTGCCAGCATCGCGGCCTCCTTGCCGAAGTTCCGGCTGAAGGAGACGTAACGGGCGCGGGGGTCGGAGGAGGCGATCTCCTCCAGAAGGGGGAGAGTCCGGTCGTGGCTTCCGTCGTCCACATAGACCAGCTCGAATTCTCCGTCGAAAGCGGAGAGTTCGGCGGTCACATGGTCGTGGAAGCGACCGATGATCTCCTCTTCGTTGAAACACGGAACCACGATCGAGAGCAGCACGAAGGACACGACAACCCACTCGGATGTCTCCGGCCGATTCGAAACGTGACGGCGAGGCGACCATTGAGTGAACTGGCCCCGCTCGATCACCATTTCGCGTTCCGTACTGGCATATTCACACCATCATGCCTGCTCAGACGAGACCGGCCGTGGGCCGCGCCGCCGCCCTCGCCGCCTTCCTCACGGCGCTCGCGGTGTGCGCGGGGAACGCGGTCGCCCGCACCTTCCCCTTCGGGCCGGAACGCCGCGGCGTCAACGACCTCGCCAACCAGTTCGTCCCGTACCACGCCCATCTGTGGGACCTGCTGCACGGGCGCGGCGACGGCGGGCTGCTGCTCAACTGGCAGTCCGGCTGGGGCACCAGCTTCCTGCCCGACCTCGGGACCTATCTGGGCAGCCCGTTCGCGCTCCTGGTGGCGCTCTTCCCGCGCGAGGACATCGAGTACGCGGTCCATGCCGTCACGGTCCTGAAGACGGCGGCCGCCGCGGCCGCCATGACCGTGGCGCTGCTGCGGCTGCGGCCGGGCCCCTGGTGGGCGGCGGCGGTGCTCGGCGCGTCGTACGGGCTGTGCGGCTGGTCGGTCATCGAGGCCACCTACAACCCGATGTGGCTCGACGGGCTGATCGCGTTCCCGCTGCTGTGCCTGGTCGGCGAGTGGGTGCGGCGGGGCCGCCGGCCGCTTGTCGGCCCGCTGGTGGTCGCGCTGTGCTGGGTCGGGAACTTCTACACGGCGTACATGGCGACCATCGGGGCCGCCCTGGTGCTCCTGGTCCGCCTCGCGGCCGCGCGTGAGCTGCGCGTCCGGGTGGTCGTCCGCGCGGTGGTGACCGTGCTGCTCGGCATCGGGCTCGCCGCGCCGGTCCTGGTGCCGGTGTTCCTCGGCTCCACGCACGCGTACCCGGGCTGGACCAACGAGTTCCAGCCGGCCGGCTGGGCCGACTTCCTCGCCCGGCTCCTCCCGGCGACGTACGACTTCTCCACGCCCGCCGCCTTCCTGGGCACGGGGACCCTGCTGCTCGCCGGCGCGCTGCTCTTCCACCGCGAGGTGCCGCGGCGCGAGCGGTGGCTGTGGGCCGGGTTCGCGGTCGCGGTCGCGCTGTCGCTCCAGTGGGCGCCGACGCATCTGGTGTGGCATGTCTTCGCCACGCCCAACGGCAGCCCGTACCGGCAGACGTTCGTCCTCTCCGGGGTCCTCGTCCTCGCCGCCTGGACCGGCCTCTCGTACGGCTGGCCCGGCCGGCGCGCGCTGCTCGGCGGGGTGGGCGTGGTGGCGGCGGCCGGGGTCGGCGCGGTGGCGAGCGAGCTGGTGACCGGCTGGTCGTACCCGCTGTTCGCCCTCGGACTGGCCGCGGCGGCGGGCGCGCTGTGGCTGGCCGCACGCGGCGGGCCCCCGGTGGTGGCGGCGGTGCTCCTGGCCGGGGCGCTCGTCGGACAGGCGGCCGCGACCACGGCGTACGCGGACCGGGCGCGCCTCGGCCGGCTCGACGACTACCCGGCCTGGGGCGCCGAGCAGGACCGGCGGACCGAAGCGCTCACCGAGGCCGACGGCTGGCCCGCGTACCGCACCGACTCCGGCCGCGAGCAGATCACCGGCAACGAGCCGCTGCTCTTCGGCGGCCAGGGCGCCGCGTACTACAGCAGCCACACGCCCTCCGTGCTGACGACGACGCTGGCCTCGCTCGGCGGCGGCTGGACGTCCCGCGGGCGCAATCTGCAGAGCCTGGACAACCCGGTGACGGACGCGCTGTTCGCCGTCGGCGCGCGGTGGCGGGGCGACGCGCTCGTACGGACGGGACCGGTACTGCCGCTGGTGACGGTGCGCCCGGAGGGTGCCGCCGAACCGCGGTACGGGGCCTCTCCGTTCCGCAACCAGGAGATGCTGCTGGGGGCGTCCGTGTACACGCTGCCGGGGAAGGGGGCCGCCTGCCCGGTCGGGAGCGAGGTCTTCCTCTGGGCGCCCGACTTCAGGGGGACGGCCCGGCTCGGCGCGGGCGGCGCGCCGGTGAGGATGAGCGGTGAGATGCCGAAGCGGCGGGCCGCGATGACCTCGCTGGGCGTCCAGGGGACAGCGGGCACGGAAGTGGTCCTCACGGGGGACCGCGGTCGTGACCACGAGGTCGGCTGCCTGGACCGGCAGCGGCTGACGGCGGCGGTGGAGGGCCTGCGCGCGAAGGCGGCGACCTCGATCGACGTCACCGGCGGCGGCATCCGCGCGGAACTCCCGCCCGGGACGAAGGGGACCGTGGTGGTCGCTGCCCCGAGGATCGCGGGCTGGACCTGCGAGGGCCGGCCGGCGGACGCGTACGGGGGGTTGGTGGCCCTGCGGGCCGACGGCCGCACGTCGGTGAGCTGCGACTTCCGGCCGCCGGGGCTGCGGGCGGGTCTTGGCCTGGGGGCCTGCGCGGCGGTCCTCCTGTGCGGGTGGGCGCGGTGGCGGGGAGGGCGGGGACGGCGCCCGTCCGCGCAGCCGCCGGCGCGAGCGGAGGTCCGGGCGGAAGCGCTCGCACGGACGGGCTGAGTCAGAGCGGATTCCGGCTCGACGTGGTGTCGAGCCGCCAGCGGACCTCGCCCTCGTGCCACACGTCGGTGGGCGTGAGCCCGACGGCGGTGGCGACGGCGGCGGAAGCGGCATGGCCGGGGTGGATGTGCGCGACGAACGTCCGCACCCCGTGGGCGGTGAGCAGGCCGATCATCCCCCGGACCGCCTCGGTGGCGATCCCGCGCCCCTGCCACGGCGTCCCGACGACCCAGGCGACCTCGGCGGTCCCGGCGCCGTGACGGGCCACGGGGTCGCCCGCCGGGTCGGTCGCCGGGTCGGGCGCACGGACGGTCGCCTGGACCGTGCCGACGAGACGGCTCTCGTCGTCCAGCCGGACGACCCAGTTGCACCAGGAGACCCCGGCCTCGGGCGATCCGGCCGTCTGCCGCTCGTAGCGGGCACGGAGCTCCGGCAGGGTGGGCGGCGTACCGCCGATGAAGGTGTGGAGCGCCGGATCGCCGAGCACACCGGCCATCTCCTCGGCGTGCGCGACGGCCAGAGGAAGGAGGGTGAGCCTGGGGGTGCGGACGGTCTCGGTCGTGAGGGTCACGCCACGGAGTATGCGCCGCCGGCCGCACCGACTCGCACCCCGGCCCCTCCTCAGCAGCTGAACTGAGCTTGAGGGCAAGCGCATTGAGTAGGGGTACTCATGTGGGCGGTGGTCGGCAGTCCGCAGAGTGCGGACATGCGATCGAGTCTCTTCCCGAAGTCCTTGTTGTCGGCCGCGCTCGGGGGCGTCGTCGTCCTGGCCGGCTTCGGCGCGCAGAACGCCACCGCCGGTCAGACCTCCATGGTCAACGCCGCCGCGGCGATCGACACCGCGGAGGCGCGGTTCCTCGAGATGGCGGACCTCTTCTCGCAGAGCTGTGCGCCGGACGTCTCCGGCGGCGTCGACGGCGTGGCGTCGACCTCCGTGGCAGCCGCCGCGGCAGCGGAGCCGAGCCCCGACTCCACCCTGCCCATCCTGGTCGACCCGGTGCCGCTGACCTCGACAGAGGAGTGCCTCGCGCAGAGGCACCGCCTGCGCATCAGCAAGGCGTTCTCGGGGACGGACACGGCCACGTACGAGCAGTTGCGGAGCAAGCTGGCGGGCCTGAACTACCCGGCGGCGCGGATCCACCGCATGCCGGACTTCTCGGGTGAGCCCGTGGCAAGGCTCGACCTGCGCGTGGGAGCCGAGCACGTGGCTCTGGAGATCACCGACATCGACACCGGTGTGATGGTCGAGGCGTTCGGCGCTCCGGAGGATGTGAGCGTGACCGAGGTGCGGCTCCAGCCGCGGCTGGACCCGCCCACGTCGTGATGCTCTGCCGACGCTCTCAGGTCACGCTGCGAGCCTTCTCGCCGAGCGTCCGCAGTCGCGGCACCGGCCCGGTCCCGGGGCGCGGAAGGCGCGGTCGCAGTCCTCGCAGGTCTGCATCGGGTCCGGGGCCTGGGGTTTCACCTGGATCGGGAGTGGCGGTGGGAGCAAGGCCGTCAGGCGGTGGGCGAGGAGCCCCGCAGGGTGCCTCAGGTCGTCCGGGAGGCACGCCGTGAGGGTGCGTCGGACGGCGTCCGGTTGGATGCCGAGGGCGAACCAGGCGTCGACGCCGGGGGCCAGTCGCTGGACGTCCCGTACCGACAGCAGCAGGCGGGGTCGCGTGCCCGCAGGCCGAGGAGGAGGTCCGCCGCCGGGCCGTCCGGCAGGCGGAGCGGCGACGCGGGAGGAGATACCGGGGCCCGCTCGGCCCGGGGCCCGGGCTCGGGAGCAGGCGCAGGTTCCGGGCCCTCCGGTTCCGGGCCGTCCGGGTCCCGCTCGGGGCGCTCCGGGCCCTCCGGGTCCGGCTCGGGATCCGGTTCGTCAGGATCGGACCCCGACTCCGCCATCCCCGGGCGGTTGTACGAAACCGTGCGCGTCGCCATCCGTCCGCCCGGCAGGCGTTCGAGGGTCCTGGCGAGATAGCCGTACGCCTCCAGCTCCCGTAACGCGGCGGCGATGAGGAAGGCGAGGCAACACCCTCCGCAACGGAACTCCCAAGCGGCGGTTTCCGGCCAACAGTACGGCGGGGGATTTGGGCGGGAACTCGCCTCGAGCGTCACGGAGCGTAAGGAAGGCCTCGGGAGCGTGGATGGGTCCGGTGGGGCGTTGACCGCCGAATTCCCGGATTCATAACGTCCGCTTTGTTTTCGCGGAGCGGAGATGGCATGCGGAGACGCTTGTGACGCGGGGTCACCCGGACCTGCGTTCGAGTCCCGGAGGATGCGGCCTGAAGGGCCGGGTGGGGTGCTGACAGAGATCGACTTCGCAGTGCACGATCACAGCGCGTCGGACTGGCCCACGAAAGGACATCGATGTCGCTCAAGGTGCTGCTCGCCAACGCCCCCAACCCCACGGCCAACGGAAACGCCTCCAACTACGCCTGCTATCCGCACATCGGTGTCGTCCAGCTCGCCACTGCCGTGCGCGACACCTACGGAGGGCAGGTGGAGCTCCGGGTGGTCGACGGGGGCATCAGCAACACCGCGCAGGTACAGCAGGCCGTCCGGGACTTCGCACCGGACGTCGTCGGGATCAGCGCACTGACGCCGACCTATGGCGAAGCCCTCAAGATCGCGGCCACGGCCAAGCAGGCCGGCGCCCAGGTCGTCCTGGGCGACGACCACGCCGGGTTCTTCCCCGAGCTGATCCTGGACAACAGGCCCGAGATCGACTACATCGTCGCCAACGACGTCGGCGAGACGCCGTTCGTCGAACTCATCGGCACCCTGATCCAGGGTTGCCCCGTGACCGGCGTCTCCTCACTCGTACACCGTCGTGACGGCGTCGCCGTGCGCAACCCCGCACCCCAGTACGCCCTCACCGACCGCAACACGATCCCCGACCTCGGATTCATACGCGACGAACTCGACATCTACGCCGAGAACTACCGCGAGCAGTTCGGGCACCTCCACAGCCACAAGGTCATCCCCATCACCGTCAACAACGCCCGTGGCTGCGAGAACGGGTACAAGCGCTGCACGTACTGCAGCATCGCCGACCTCAGGGTCAACACCGGCGATCCGCGCGGCTTCTGGAAGGCCATCGATGTCTACAACCGGGAATTCGGCATCAACCTCTTCTTCGAGGTGTACGACAGCTTCACGGCCAGCCCCCGGTACGTCGACGCCCTGATCGACGCCACTCCCCCGCATCTGCGCCGGCGCATCGACAACGGCGAACTCGAAGTCATGGTCTACGCCCGGGCGCTCGGCCTCACCAAGCGCAACAACGTCGACAAGTGCCGCCGCCTCGGGGTCACCCGCGTCAACATCGGCCTTGACGCCGCCGACCCGGAGATGCTGGAGGCCCAGCGGAAGAACAAGACCACCGACGCCACCAACCTGGAGGCCATCCGGATGCTCAACAAGGCCGGGATCTCCGTGCACGCCTCTTACATCGCCGGAGCGCCCGGCGAGCGAGCCCGGACCCTGGACCGGACCATCGACGGGATCCGCCAGATGCTCGGCGAGGTGGAGCTGTCCTCCGTGGAGTTCTCGCGGTTCATACCGCTGCCGAACAGCCCCGCCTGGGACCTCCTCGTCGACTACGAACGGCCCAACTTCTTCAAGGACAGTGCCGACATCGACGCGTACCTGTCGGGCCTGGACATCACCATCACCCCGGAGCGGCGCGCCGAACTGTACGACCGCTTCGGCGAGGAGGACCTCCTCGACATCGAGGAGCTCGCCGCCGCCTGGGCCGAGAACTTCACGCACATCACCGAGGAGTACGCGCTGCGTAGGATCGCGGACGTGGACGAACTCGTCACCGCGCACAACGTGCGTACCGGCAACAACGTCGGATGACCGCCGCGGGCGGACCGGACGGAAGGAGATGTCGATGCTGGGAGTAACCAACCTCTCCACCTATGCCCTGGGGACCCTCCTCATCATTCTTCTCCCGGGCCCCAGTTCGCTGTACACCCTGTCCGTGGCCGCCCGCCGAGGGGTTAGGACCGGATACCGCGCCGCGGCGGGCGTCTTCGTCGGAGAGGCTCTGCTGATGGTCGGTACCGCGGCCGGGCTCGCCTCGCTGCTGCGTACCAACGCGCTGATCTTCTCGGTCATCAAATACGCCGGGGCCGGTTACCTCGGCTGGATCGCGCTGGGGATGATCCGCGCGGCCTGGGGGATGTGGCGCGGCCGCCATCACCCGGTGGAGACGGAAACGGCGGACACGGGTGGGGGCCGGGACGAGCGGCCCTTCCGGCGCTCGCTGGTGATCACCCTGCTCAATCCGAAGGCGATCCTCTTCTTCATCTCCTTCTTCGTGCAGTTCGTGGACCCGGCCTATCCGCATCCGGCCCTGTCGTTCGCCCTGCTCGCCGTGATCTACCAGGTGATCAGCGTGAGCTACGTGACGGTACTCATCCTGGGCGGCACCTACCTCTCCGCGCAGTTCCGCCGCCGCAGGAGGCTGTCCGCCGGGCTGACGAGCGGCGCCGGGGCACTGTTCCTCGGGTTCGCCGCCAAGCTCGCGACCACCGACGGCTGACACGCACGGAGGGCCGGACCCCGCCGGGTCCGGCCCTCCGACTACTTCACGACCCGTTACTTGACGGGGTTCAGGCAGAGCACGAACTTGTCCGACTCCAGCTGCTGCGCGAGCGCGACCTCGCTCACGTCACCGCACTTCTCGACGTCGAAGGTGTCGTCGACGACCTTGACGACCTTGTAGAGGTCGGGCACCTTCTCGCCGCACGGCTTGCTCTCGACCTCGGGGTCGGTGTCGGAGCCGGTCACCGTCACGCACTCGCCGGCCTTCGCGTGCACGGGCGCCTCGCCGGTGAGGTAGGGGAGGCCGAGCCTCCAGAACAGGATCGCGGCGATCGCCACGACGATGCTCAGGAGCGTCTTGCCTATGTTGCGCTTCTTCTTCGCCGGCTCGGCGGGCGCGAGGGGCTGCTCGGGGGAGGCGGGCGGCTGGGTCGTCATGAAGGATTCCTTGGGGACGTGAGCATGATCAGACGCGAACGCTACATCGCCCCCAACGGGCAAATCGGACCCGGAAGATCCACTTCCCGATCAGTTGTGGAGTCGTGATTCTGGCGCCCCGTCAGGCGAAACGCCCCATCTGCTGCTGGCGTGCCAACGCGCGCCTCAGATCCGTCGGAAGCGCGTGGTACGGGCCGTACGCCCGCTCCGTGTCGTAGAGCAGCGCCTGGAGCTGCTGGTGGGCCGCGGTGTGGTCGCCCATCGCCAGGAGCAGGTTCCCGATCCGGCGGCGGATGTCGAAGAACCGGGCCTGGTCCGCGCCGTGTTCGACGAACGGGAGCAGCGCGCGGTACTCCGTGAGCGCGGCGGCCGTCTCCCCCAGCTGCTCCAGACACTGGGCCGCCTCGTAGCGGAACTGCAGGGTCTGCGGGTCGGCCGGGCCGGCCTCCGCCGCGCGGTCCTCCGCGAGGCGGCGCAGCTCCGGCAGGGCGCGGCGGTACTGGCCGTCGTCCATGAGGGTCGTCGCGTACTGCTTGCGCAGGATGCGGACGACGGACGAGTGCTCGCCGTGCTCGGCGGCGGCCGCGGGCAGGATGGAGCCGAGGAGGTCGACGGCCCGCGTGAGGGAGCCCTCCCCGAGGAGCCGCTTGACCTCGTCGACCGTGGCGGCCACGTCCGGGCGCGCGACGGGCGGGGTGACCGGCGGCGCGACCGGCGGGGGCGGGACGGAGGCCCGGTCGGGCCAGGGGGCGTGCGGGCGCAGGAAGGGACGGGTCGGGTCGAGCGGCCCGGCGGGGGCCCCGCGCGCGGGGAGCATCGGCAGCAGCGCCTCGTACACCTCGTGCGCACTGGAGGGGCGGTGCTGCGGGTCCTTGGACAGCAGCCGCAGCACGAGCGCCTCCAGGGCCTCCGGCACCTCGGGGCGCAGCTGGCGGACCGGCAGCGGCGGCTCGTACAGGTGGCGGTGGAGCACACCGAGCGCGGTCGACCCGGCGAAGGGGACGTTGCCGCTGAGCAGTTCGTGGAGCAGGACACCGAGCGCGTACAGGTCGGTGTACGGGCCGACGGCGCCGCCCATGGCCTGCTCGGGCGCCATGTAGGCCGGGCTGCCGATCGGCGAGCCCGTGTGGGTGAGGCGGGTGGTGTCGGTGTCCAGGACGGAGGCGACGCCGAGGTCGAGGACGGTGACGGTGCCCTCGGGGCGCACCATCACGTTGCGCGGCTTCAGGTCGCGGTGGACGATCGGCACCGCGTGCACGGCGGCGAGCACCGCGCACAGCTGGGCGGCGACCGAGACGGCCCACTCCCAGGGGTACGGGTCGTGCTCGGCGAGATGGTCGGCGAGGTCCGCGCCCTCGACGTACTGCATCACGAGGTAGAGGTCGTCGCCGTCGCTGCCGGCGTCGTGGACGGTGACCAGGCCGGGGTGGTCGACCTGCGCCGTGACCCGGCACTCGCGCACGAAGCGGCGCCGCAGCTCCTCCGCGGCGGTTGCCGGGCCGGTCATGGTGGCGGGGCGGAGCAGCTTGACGGCGACACGGCGGTCGAGCCGGCCGTCGTACGCCGTCCAGACCTGGCCCATGCCGCCCTGGCCGATGACGGTGGACAGTTCGTACCGGCCGCCGATGACGCGTCCGTTCACTTCCCCTCGTCCTTGCGGAGAAGGTTGCTGAGCTCGTCCAGCTCGGCCCGGACCTGGTCGATCCGGGGACCGGGCTGCGGGTTCTGGACCGGCGGCGTCGGCGTCGGCGTCGACTGCGGTCGCGGCGGCTGGTGGGGCTGCGGCTGGTGTGGCTGCTGCTGTTGCTGTTGCGGCGGGGCCACGGGCTGGGGCGGGACCGCGGCCGACGGGTAGCCGTAGCCGGTCTGGGGCCGCGGCACCGTCGTCCCGTACGGGCTGTACGGGGCGGGGGCCGACGGCGCGAGGCCGAGGCGGACCTTGTCGTGCCGGATGTCGACGACCAGGAAGTAGACGGTGAACGCCGTCGCGTTGAGGAGGATCAGACCCATGGCGATGTCCGCCTGCGTCGTCTCGATGTCCTCCGGCAGCAGGATCATGCCCGTGATCATGACGGCCGCGGAGACCCCGCACAGGATCCAGTCGCGCGTGCGGCGGGTCACGACGGCGAGCCGGATCATCGTCCCCCACGTCAGGAACCCGATGCTGAACAGCGGCAGCATCGCGAAGAGCACGCGGAGCACGATCACCGACGCCGGAACGGCACGCGAGGGTGGCGGTGGCACATAGCCGTGGCCGTACATTCCTGCTCCTGGGCACTGGGGTCGGTTGCGAAGACGAGCGTATACACCGACAGCGACAACGGCCCCAGGGTTGTACCGAACCGTTGCCGGACCGATCAGGGCGCCACCGTTCCGTCCGCGAGACCGTCGTACAGCCCCTGCACCAGCTGTTCGCCGAGCCGCCCGGCGAGCCGCAGGGCGCCCTCGAACTCGGCGAGTGCCCTGAACCGCTCTCCGTACCGCTGCTGTTCGGTGAGCGGCAGCCTCGGGAGCTGGAGACGGCGGACGTCGAGCCGGGTGGCGGTGGAGGCGTAGCTGCTGGCCTGGCGGGTGTTGGCGGTGCCGCGGAGGAAGCCGGCCAGGAACCAGGGGTCGAGCGCGGCCGGGTCGGGGCGCAGGAGCTGGAGGTTGCGGCCGAGGGCGGCGCCGGCGGTGGCGGCGTCGACGACCCGGGCGAGGGAGCCGCCGCCGAGGACGGGGACGACCACATCGCCTTCGGCGAGGAGGACGGGCTCCTCGGGCACGCCGTCGGGGAGGGAGCCGGAGGGCGGCTGGGCGGCGAAGACGTCGTTCTCCGTAAGGACTCGGACGGGACTTCCGGGTGCGGGGAAGGAGAGGGTGCCGGTGCCGCCCGCACGCAGTTCGAGGGCGCCGGTACGGGCCAGTTCGCCGACGGTCACGCCGGTGGGCCGGGCGGCCGCGGCCGGGTCGGCGGCGGTGTCGGCGGGCAGGGCGGGGGGCGGCGTGAGGGCGACCGTACGGCCCAGGGTCTCGGCCAGCCGGTCGCGGACCGCGAGGAGTTCGCCGGCGCCGCCGCCCGCGGCCGGGGGCGGCAGATGGCGGGCGGGAGCCAGGTCGACGTCGTCGTCGAGGAGTTCGATGACGGGCACGGCCCGGCTCGCGCCGGGGGTCTCGGTGACGGTGCCGTTCCTGTCGAAGGGCAGCCACGCGTCCAGTACGGCGGTGTGGACCGCCTGCCAGTCGAGCTTGTCGCGGCCCGCGGCGCCGGTGTGGTCGGCGGTGGTGTCGACGACGAGGAGTTCCGGGGAGGGGGTGACGCCGGGGGCCGGCTTGCGCAGCACCCACAGGTGGAGCGGGATGCCGTACGGCGGGGCCGCCCCGGCGGGCAGGGCGACCACGGCCCGCAGCGCGCCCCTGCGCAGGAGGTCGGCGCGGATGCGGCGGCCGGACCGGCGGGAGGCGGCGGCGGGAGGCATGAGCAGGACGGCGGTGCCGCCGGGGCGGAGCCGTGCCAGGGCGTGCTGGACCCAGGCCAGTTCGGATTCCGTACGGGCCGGGAAGCCGTACTCCCAGCGGGGGTCGTAGGCCAGTTCGTCGTGGCCCCAGTTGCGCTCGTTGAACGGCGGGTGGCAGAGCACGGTGTCCGCCGTGAGGTGCGGGAAGGCGTCGGCGCGCAGGCTGTCGCCGGTCCGTACGCGGACGTCGGCGTCGGAGGCGAGGGCGAGACGCAGCGCGGTGAGCGCGGCCAGGTCGGGGTCGGCGTCCTGGCCGTGCAGGGCGCCGGGGTGGTCGACGGCGCGGAGCAGGGTGCCGGTGCCTGAGGCGGGGTCGAGGACGGTGGGGCGGGGGCCCGCGCCGGGGGCGGCGAGGGCGGCCATCAGGGCGGCGGGGCCGGGCGGGGTCAGCGTGTACTGGCGCGGGTTGGCGTCGAGGTGACGGCCGAGCAGGAACTCGAAGGCCTGGCGGGCCCCGGTCTCCGCGGCGAGTTCGGCGGCCCCCCGCAGCAGGGGCACGGCGGGGGCCAGTTCGCCCGCGGTGGGGGTACGCACGGCCCTCTCGGCGCCGAAGCGTTCGGTGAGGACCTCTTCCAGGGCGACCGGCAGGGTCTCGGCGAGGCGCTCGTCCGAGACGGCGGCGAGCTTCGGCCAGGCGGTGGAGCGGTCCCGTACGAGCAGCAGGGCGCAGCCGGCCTGGACGAGGGCGGTGACGGCGCCCGCCGGATGGCCGGCGATCTGCTGCCAGACGCGCTCCCGCAGGGGTACCTCCGCGAGCTTGCCCTGGGCCCGGAGCCAGCGCTCGACGTCGGCGAGGGCGAAGGAGGGGCTGGTCTCCGTGCCGCCGACGGGGCGGGGGAAGTCGGCGTGGCGGCGGCGCCAGTTGCTCACGGCGGCCCGGCCGACTCCGGCGAGCCGGGCGATCCCGGCCGCGGTCACCTCTGCTGCGTGCTCCGGCACCTGGCTGCCTCCTCTTGGTTTCCCGCACGTCATCCCCGTGTCCCGTGCTGTGGCGCCGATCCTACCGATGAACGCAAGCCCCACCCCTTCACAGCGTGAGCCGATTCAATTTCCGTGAACCGTGTTGACTCGGTTCACAGCCTCTGCTGTTATTGATCCATCGCTCCACGGGGTCTGCGAGGGCCCTGATCAACCATCGACGCGTCATGTCCGGAGGACACCACCCATGTCGTACGACACCCAGACCCCGCAGGCGCCGCACGTGGCCATGCGCAACGGGCTCGGCACCGCGGCCCTCACCCTCGGCATCATCGGCACGGTCGCCGGTGTCATCCCGCTCTTCTTCTGGCTGGCCGGCCTCCTGGGCCTGATCGCGCTGATCCTCGGCCTGGTGGGCCGGGGCCGGGTGAAGCGGGGCGAGGCGAACAACAAGGGCGTGACGACGACCGGCGTGGTCCTCGGCCTCGCGGCCCTGGTCCTCTCGGTGGTGGGCGCGGTGATCACCTACACGGTCGTGAGCGACGTGGTCGACGCGGTCGAGGAGGCCGCGCCGAAGGATCCGTCGGGCGGCACGGACAAGGGGGGCGCCGCCAAGGGGGACGTCGGCAAGGGCCTCGCGGCCGGTGACACCGCGATCTACGACGACCTGAAGGTCACGGTCTCGGAGGCGAAGGCGTACAAGCCCAGCGAGTTCGCCGCCGGCCACACCGAGGGCAACAAGGCGTACCAGGTGACCGTGGTCATCGAGAACGGCGGCAAGGAGAAGTTCGACGCCACGCTCGCGACGCTGACCGCCCGCGCGGGCAAGGACGGCGTGACCGCCGAGCAGGTCTTCGACGAGAAGGTCGGCACGGGCTTCAGCGGCACGATCCTGCCCGGCAAGAAGTCGACGGTCGTCTTCGCCTTCGACACCCCCAAGGACGCGAAGAACCTCTCCGTCGAGGTCAGCCCCGGCCTGGAGCACGAGGCCTCCCAGTGGGAGCTGAAGGTCGGCTGACCCTCCCCCCGCCCCGCCCCCACCCCCACCTCTTCGTACGCCCGTGACCCCCGCCCCACCCCGGAGAACCCACCATGACTGCCGCCCGCCACACCCGAACCCGCCGCACGGCCCTGGCCTCCGCGCTCTGCGCCGTCGTCGCACTCGGCGCCACCGCCTGCGGGCCCTTCTCCGACGACGCCAAGGCCTCCGGGCCCTTCGGGGACCTGAGCGGGACCCAGATAGCCGACAGGGCGATCACCGCGACGAAGAAGGCCGACTCCCTGACCCTCGACCTCGCCACGAAGACGACCGACGGGCCGATGAAGGCCTACCTGGCGATGGACACCCGCGGAAAGTGCGCCGGCACCCTGACGGTCGGCACGACGGGCACGGCCGAACTGATCAAGGCCGACGACAAGGACGTCTACCTCCGCTTCGACGAGGCGTTCCTGCGGGCACAGGCCGAGGGCGAGCCGGCCGAGGTCCAGGAGGCGGTCCTCAAGGAGCTCAAGGGTCGCTGGGTGAAGACGCCGGTGACGGACCCGGACGCCAAGGACAACCTCGAACTCTGCGACCTGACGGCCCTCCTCGGCGAATTCGAGGCGGGAACCGCCTTCGCGGTCAAGGGCAAGGAGACGACCGTGGGCGGCAGGAAGGCGCTGACGCTCACGGAGAAGGCCGGCGGCGAGACGACGACCGTCTACGTGGCGACGGAGGGCGAGCCGTACATCCTGAAGATCGTATCGGCGGGCGGCGAGGAGCCGGGGACGATGACGTTCACCGACTACGGCAAGCCGGTCGAGGCGAAGGTGCCGGCGAAGAAGGACGTCGTGGACGAGGAGAAGACCGGCTGACGGCACGGGCGGAAACGACGAGGGTGTGAGGGCCGCGGGGGCCGTCACACCCTTCACGCCGTTCACGGACGGGGGCGGTTCACGGGCGGCCCGCGGGTTCCCGGGGGCGCGTTTCACAGGCGGCCCGCGGTTCACAGTCAGCCCGCGGGTTCACAAGGGGTCAAGGGGGCGCAATCGGGCCGCGGTTCACAGTCGGTGGCGGACCCAGACGTTCGGTTCGACGTAGACGGCGTAGCCGCGGGAGGCCTCGCAGTGCACCGGGACCAGCGCGCCCTCGACCTCCACCGGGCCGTCCGTGTCGAACGGCAGCCCGGTCCAGGCGCGCCACTGCTCCACGGATGCGCCGACCGTCATCGAGGCCGGGGCCACCGCCTCCACCGTGGCGCCCGCCCGGACGTGGACGCGCAGCCACGGGTCGTGGGGCAGTCCGTCCGCCTCACGCGTACGGAAGGCGTACTCGTGGATGGAGGACGCGGCCTCCAGGTGCTTGCCGTTGGGGCGGACGGGGGCGACGACCTCCGAGAAGCCGAGCCGACGGGCGTTGTCCCGCATGGCGCCGAGCATCTTCGCCGAGATCCCCTTGCCGAGCGCGCTCGTGTCCACGGTGACCTCGATCGCGCTGACCGTGTCGGGCACGCGCCCGTGACGCCGGTCGGAGAACGCCCAGAGGAGCACCTGGTCCCAGCCGGTCGCGGGCAGTTCGCCCCGGCCCTCGGCATGGAGCTGGAAGGGGACGCTGAGCGCACGGGCGACGACCGTGCCCGCGGGGTCGGTGGCGACGAGGACGTACTCCGGCAGTTCCGCGACGATCCGGCCGTAGTGGGACCAGCCCACCGGGTCGTTGACCGTGAACTCCGGCCAGAGGTCCTTCATCGCCCACATCGCGCCTTCGAGTTCGGGGCGCTCCGCGAGGGTCGTTATGTTCAGCTCCATGGGAGCGGAGGCTAACGACTGTTCGCGCAGGTGAGGAAATGATTTACGGCAGCTTCTGGTCCGGGCAGCCGCCGAGGACCCGCTTCATCGCGTCGCGCTCGCCCCGGGTGACCCAGACCCCGTACTTCTTCTTCACGGCGACCTGCGCGGCGACGTACGTGCAGCGGTACGCCTTGTTCGGCGGCAGCCAGGTCGCCGCGTCCCCGTCGGACTTGCGGCGGTTGGCGGAGGAGTCGACGGCGAGCAGGTTGAGCGGATCGTTGGCGAACCGGCGCCGCTTCTCCGCGTCCCACTTCTGCGCACCCTTCTGCCAGGCGTCGGAGAGCGCGACGAGATGGTCGATGTCGACCTTGCTGCGGCCTCGTACGAAGTCGACGCGGTCGCCTGTGTACGGGTCGTCGGCGAGGACCCCGGTGGCGACCTTGCAGCGGTCGTCCTTGAAGCGGACGTCCGCGAGGTCGCGCTTGAGGATGTCGTCGCGGGTCCCGCAGCCGTTGCCGTCGACATCGGCCCAGGCCCGGCCGAACTTCTCCCGTTCGTAGCCGGACTTGGGTGCGCGGCCCTTGACGGTGAGCGTGTCCACGGCGGCGAGCGCGGAGCCTCGCGCACCGGGCGCGCCCTCGGACGCGGAGCCGTCAGGGACCGTCGTACAGCCGGAGGTTATGAGGACCGCGGAGGCGAGGGCGGCGGCGAGGGCGGAGGTCCTGCGGTAGCTGGGCACGCGGGGATCCTAGCCAGACCCCGCGTGGTCCAGACCACTAAGCCGCCCGACGCGCGGAATCGACAGGGGGCGCGTAGCGTCGAATGAGCGGTTTATCCCCTTTCAAAGGAGTCGCTCACATCATGGGGATCATGGACAAGCTCAAGGGCATGATGGGCCAGCACCCGGACAAGGCCCAGCAGGGTGTCGAACGCAGCGGCGACATGCTCGACCAGAAGACCGGCGGCAAGCACGCCGGCAAGGTCGACCAGGGCCAGCAGAAGGCACAGGAGTACATCGACAAGCAGCGGGGACAGGACCAGCCCCCGACACCCTGACGACTCCGCCACACAGCTCCGGCCGTGGGGTGCGCCGCGCGCGCGTCCCACGGCCGCGCTGCGTTCGGGCGCCCCCCACGGCCGTGGGGGCGCCGCCCCCACGGCCGCGGTGGCTTCGGACACGGTCCGCACGGCCGCGGTGGCTTCGGACATGGCCCCCGCCGAGCCGTCGCCCGCCCCACCGCCGAGCCGGGTTCCGGCGTCCGGTCTCAGACCTTGCCGATTCCCAGGGTGTTCTCGGTCGGCAGCAGACCTGAGCCGAGGGCGGCGAGCCAGGGCTCGCCGAGGAGTTCGGCGAGGCGGGCCGTGGAGTCCGGGCCGAGGGCGGCCCAGGGGGCGGCGGCCAGTTCGTCCGTACGCCGTTCCACCTCCGCCCGCAGGGCACGGCCGGCCTCGGTGGCCGTGCCGTCACCGGCGTCGAGGAGGCCACGGGCGGCCAGCCGGGCGCGGGCGGCGGACCAGTCGGCCTCGCTCCAGCCACGACTGGCGAAGGTCGCCTCGGAGGCCGCCCCGACGGCCGCGAAGGAGACCAGGGACTCGACCGGGTCGAGCCCGGCGGCCAGGAGCGCCGCGAGATGGCCGTCGCCGCGGTGCTCGCGCAGGATCGTCGCGGCCTGCCAGAGGACCAGGTGCGGCGCGTCGGGCCAGGGCAGCTCGGCATGGGCGGCGGCGAGCGGCCGCCCGGCCGTCACGGCGGCCTCGGCGGCGCGCCGCGCGAGCACGGCCGCCTCGGCGATCCCCGGGCCCCCGACGAGCTCCGGCCCGCGACGGCCTCCATCGCCCCCATCACCCCCGTCGCCCCCGGCCAGGCCGTCCCCGGCCACCCCGCCCCCGCTCTCCGCCTTGCCGAACACCGAGCGGTAGGTGCGGTCGACGGCGCGCAGCCGCGCGGCGAGGACGTCGGCGGGGGCGGCCGTCCGCCAGATCCCGGGCACGTACCGGGCCACCATCTCCGGGCTGAAGCTGTAGAACGCCGAGGCGATCCGCTCGGCCCCGGCCGGGCCGAGGGGCGCGGCGCGCCAGGCGAAGTACGAGGGCCAGCGCTCCGTGACGTCGTAGCCGAGCGCGCGGGCCTCGTCGAAGGCCTCGGGGGCGTAGTAGACGAGCGCGTGCAGGGGCTCGATCAGGTGCCACATCTGCCGTACGCGGCCGGGCTCCACGGCCCCCGGGGCCTCCACGCTCATGTCCGTGTTCATCTCCGCCTCCTTCACCGACAGTCATCTTGACACCGACTAGATTGCTCCCAGTCCCACGAACTTGTCAATGCCTAGATTCCGCGTAGGCTGCTGTCCATGAGCAGTGGGCGCACCTATCACCACGGTGACCTGCGGCAGGCGGTACTCACCGCCGCCGTGGACGTCATCTCCACCGACGGCCCGTCCGCGCTGAGCCTGCGCGACCTCGCGCGTCGCGCGGGGGTCTCGCACGCGGCGCCGGCCCATCACTTCAAGGACCGCGCGGGCCTTCTGACCGCCGTCGCGGCCGAGGGCTTCGACCTGCTCGCGGAGGCGCTCGGCGAGGCGGAGGACCTGAAGGACGCGGGAGTGCGTTACGTACGTTTCGCCACCGAACACCCGGCGCACTTCCAGGTGATGTTCCAGCCGGACCTGCACCGGCCCGACGACCCGGAGCTGCTCGCCGCCAAGGAACGGGCCGGGGACCGGCTCCGCGCGGGGGTCGCCTCCGTCGACGGCCGGGGGCCCGACCCGCGCCTCGCGGGCGTCGCGGCCTGGTCCCTCGCCCACGGTTTCGCGACGCTGCTGCTCAGCCACAACCTGGTGGGGCCGGTCGGCGACCGGAACCCCGA
This sequence comes from Streptomyces sp. Je 1-79, assembly GCF_025195125.1. GTDB lineage: Bacteria > Actinomycetota > Actinomycetes > Streptomycetales > Streptomycetaceae > Streptomyces. The sequence continues at coordinate 82,456 of NZ_JAMGSL010000013.1, read as the reverse complement.
AGAGGTCTTCCGCACGCTCGCCGGCCTGCTGTTCGCGGCCGAGGCCACGTCACCGCCAGGAGACGAACGACCCACGGAATAACCGGAGTCCAGCTCCGATTGACCACAGGCATGACCATCACGACCACGCCCACGCCCACGACCACGACCGCCTTACGCCGCGCCGCCGTCGCCGCCATGACAGCCGCCGCCCTGACGGCGCTCCCCCTCGCCGGCAGCTCCGTGGCATCGGAGCACCGGCCCGACCACGGCACATGGCGCGGCGCCTGGGCCACCTCGCCCCACGCCCCGACCGCCCCCCTGGGCCCCAACTGGTCCCAGCAGGGCTTCTCGAACCACACCGTCCGCCAGGTCGTCCGGGTCACCACCGGCGGCACCAAGGCCCGGATCGAACTCTCCAACCGCCACGGCACGACCCCCCTGCGGATCACCGGCGCGACCGTGGCCCGCACGGACAAGGGCGCCTCGGTGAAGGCCGGTTCCGTCCGGCAGCTGTCCTTCGGCAAGGGGCGCTCGGTCACGATTCCCGCAGGCGGAACGGCCCTGAGCGACGGCGTACCGTTCCCGGTGAAGGCGCTGGAGTCGGTGACGGTCACCCTCTACCTGGCCGCGCCCACCGGACCGGCCACCTTCCACCACTTCGCCTCCGCCACCAGCTACCGCGCGGACGGCGACCACCGCTCCGACCGCGACGGGACCGCCTTCACGGAGAGCAGCGAGTCCTGGTACTACCTCACCGGCGTCGAGGTGAGCGGCGGCGCCCAAGCCCGCCGGGACGGCATCGTGACGTTCGGCGACTCCATCACCGACGGCGTCGGCTCGGTACCGGACGCGAACAACCGCTACCCCGACGAGCTGGCCGAGCGCCTCGCCGCCGCGGGGAAGCCGCGGAGCGTCCTCAACCACGGCATCGGCGGCAACCAGGTCACCAACGACACGACCTGGGCGGGCGAGAAGGGCATCGAGCGCTTCAAGAAGGACGTTCTCAGCGAACCCGGCGTGCGGACGGTCATCCTCCTCGAAGGCATCAACGACTTCGGCGGCAGCCTCGCGAACGGCGTCGTCGCCCCCACCCCCGAGGTCTCGGTCGAGCAGCTCGTCCAGGGCCACCGCTCACTGATCCGCCAGGCCCACGCCAAGGGCATCAAGGTCGTCGGCGCGACGCTGACCCCGGTCGAGGGCTCCTTCTACGACACCCCGGCCGTCGAGGCCAAGCGGGACGCCTTCAACCACTGGGTCCGCACCTCCGGCGCCTACGACGCCGTGGTCGACTTCGACCGCGCCGTCGCCGACCCGGCCGACCCGGACCGCATCCTCCCCGCCTACGACTCCGGCGACCACCTGCACCCGGGCGACGCCGGGTACAGGGCGATGGCCGAGGCGCTCGACCTCGACGCGCTGTAGGACACGGAGCCTGTAGGACACGGATCCGGGGCCGGCCACGACCGGCCCCGGACCGACCCGGGCCCCAGCCCGGCCACGACCGGCCCCGGACCGACCCGGGCCCCAGCCCGGCCCCGGACCGACCCGGCCGACCCGGACGCCCCAGCGCGACCCCCGGCGGACCCGGACCGACCGCCCCCGAGCGGCCGCGAGGCCCTCTACGACCCCAGGATCGTCGTCAGGAACTCGCCCGTCCACGCCAGCAGTTCGCGGCCCACCACCGGCTTTCCGCCGATCTTCCCGCTCGTCGGGCGCGGCACCAGGATCTGGTGGACGGCCGGCTTGACGACCGTACGCGGGTAGAGACGCTTGAGCCGCAGCTCCTGCGACTCCCGCAACTCCACCGGCGCGAAGCGGATGTTCGGACCCTGCAGGACGATCTCCCCGACCCCGCACGCGCGGGCCAGCATTCGCAGACCGGCGACCAGGAGCAGGTTCTCCACCGGCTCCGGCAGCTTGCCGTAGCGGTCGGTGAGCTCCTCCCGTACCGCCTTGATGTCCTCCTCCGTGTTGGCGGAGGCGATCGCGCGGTACGCCTGGAGGCGCAGCCGCTCGCCCGGCGCGTAGTCGTGCGGGACGTGCGCGTCGACCGGCAGCTCGATCTTGACCTCCAGCGGCGGCTCCTCCTCGACACCGCCCTCCAGAGAGGCCCGGTAGTCGGCGACCGCCTCGCCCACCATCCGTACGTACAGGTCGAAGCCGACGCCCGCGATGTGACCGGACTGCTCGCCGCCGAGCAGATTGCCCGCGCCGCGGATCTCCAGGTCCTTCATCGCCACGTACATGCCCGCGCCCATCTCCGTGTGCTGGGCGATCGTCGCCAGCCGCTCGTGCGCGGTCTCGGTCAGCGGCTTCTCCGGCGGGTACAGGAAGTACGCGTAACCCCGCTCGCGCCCACGGCCCACACGGCCGCGCAGCTGGTGCAGCTGCGACAACCCGAAGTTGTCGCCGCGCTCCACGATCAGCGTGTTGGCGTTGGAGATGTCGATGCCCGACTCGACGATCGTCGTCGAGACGAGGACGTCGAACTTCTTCTCCCAGAAGTCGACCACGACCTGCTCCAGGGCCGACTCCGACATCTGGCCGTGCGCGGTCGCGATCCGCGCCTCCGGCACGATCTCCCGCAGCCGCGCCGCCGCCCGGTCGATCGACTCGACGCGGTTGTGGATGTAGAAGACCTGGCCCTCGCGCAGCAGTTCGCGGCGGACGGCCGCGCCGATCTGCTTCTCCTCGTACGGCCCGACGAAGGTCAGGACCGGGTGCCGCTCCTCCGGCGGGGTGGTGATCGTCGACATCTCGCGGATGCCGGTCACGGCCATTTCGAGCGTACGGGGGATGGGGGTGGCGGACATCGTCAGGACGTCGACGTTGGCGCGGAGCTTCTTCAGCTGCTCCTTGTGCTCGACGCCGAAGCGCTGCTCCTCGTCCACGATGACCAGGCCCAGGTCCTTGAACTTGGTCTCGGAGGAGAAGAGCCGGTGCGTGCCGATGACGATGTCGACCGAGCCGTCCCGCAGCCCCTCCAGCGTCGCCTTCGACTCGGTCTCCGTCTGGAAGCGGGAGAGCGCGCGGGTGGCGACGGGGAACTGGGAGTACCGCTCCGAGAACGTGCCGAAGTGCTGCTGGACGAGGAGCGTGGTCGGTACGAGGACGGCGACCTGCTTGCCGTCCTGGACGGCCTTGAAGGCGGCGCGGACCGCGATCTCCGTCTTGCCGTAGCCGACGTCACCGCAGATCAGCCGGTCCATCGGGACCGTCTTCTCCATGTCCTCCTTCACCTCGGCGATGGTGGACAGCTGGTCGGGCGTCTCCACGTACGGGAACGCGTCCTCCAGCTCCCGCTGCCAGGGGGTGTCGGGGCCGAAGGCGTGGCCGGGGGCCGCCATCCGCGCCGAGTACAGCTTGATCAGGTCGGCGGCGATCTCCTTGACGGCCTTCTTGGCGCGCGCCTTCGTCTTCGTCCAGTCCGCGCCGCCCAACCGGTGCAGCGTCGGCGCCTCGCCGCCCACGTACTTCGTGACCTGCTCCAGCTGGTCGGTGGGGATGTAGAGGCGGTCGCCGGGCTGGCCGCGCTTGGCCGGGGCGTACTCCACCAGGAGGTACTCGCGGGTCGCGCCCTGGACGGTCCGCTGGACCATCTCGATGTACCGGCCGACGCCGTGCTGCTCGTGCACGATGTAGTCGCCGACCTCCAGGGTCAGCGGGTCGATCGTCTTGCGCCGCTTGGCCGGCATCCGCTGGCCGTCCTTGCCGGCCGCCTTCTGCCCGGACAGGTCGGTCTCGGTGAGGACGGCGAGCTTGAGGGCCGGGTCGACGAAACCGAAGTCGATGGAGCCGGTCGCCACATGGACGACGGACGGGGCGATCTCGGCCAGATCCGCGTCGAGACGGGCCGCGATGCCCTCGCCGCCGAGCACCTCGACCGTGCGGGTCGCCGGGCCGTGCGCCTCCGTGACGTAGACCGTGCGCCAGCCGTCGGCCAGCCAGCCCTTGGTGTCGGCGAGCGCGCGGGCGGTGTCGCCGCGGTACGTCTCCGGCGCGTGCATGCCCAGCTTCACCGTGTCGGAGTCGGGTGTCTCGTCCGCCGCGAAGGGGGAGACCGACCACCACATCATGTCGAGCTCGCGCGCCCGGTCCCGTACGTCCGCGATCCCACGCAGGGAGGCCGCGCCGACGTCGATGGGGGCCTCGCCGCCACCGGCCGTGGCCGCCCAGGACGCCTGGAGGAACTCCTGCGACGTCGCGACGAGGTCGGCGGCGCGCGTACGGACCCGCTCGGGGTCGCACACGACGGCCATCGAGCCCTTCGGCATGACGTCGAGCAGCAGCTCCATGTCGTCGACCAGGACGGGGGCGAGGGACTCCATGCCCTCGACGGCGATCCCCTCGGCGATCTTGCCGAGCAGCTCACCCAGCTCGGGGTGGGCCTCCGCGAGGACGGCGGCGCGCCGCTTCACCTCGTCGGTGAGGAGCAGCTCGCGGCAGGGCGGGGCCCACAGGCCGTGCTCGGCGACCTCCAGGGAGCGCTGGTCGGCGACCTTGAAGTAACGGATCTCCTCGACGTCGTCGCCCCAGAACTCGATCCGGAGCGGATGCTCCTCGGTCGGCGGGAAGACGTCCAGGATGCCGCCGCGTACGGCGAACTCGCCGCGCTTCTCGACCAGCTCCACACGGGAGTACGCGGCGGCCGCGAGGCCCTCCACGATCTCGTTCAGGTCCGCGGTCTGGCCGGTGCGCAGGGCCACGGGCTCCAGGTCGCCGAGACCCTTGACCTGCGGCTGGAGCACGGACCGCACGGGCGCGACGACGACGGAGACCGGGCCGGCGGCCGGGTCGTCGGAGGCCGGGTGGGTGAGGCGGCGCAGCACGGCGAGGCGGCGGCCGACCGTGTCCGAGCGGGGCGAGAGCCGCTCGTGCGGCAGCGTCTCCCAGGACGGGTAGTCGACGACCGTGTCCGGGTCGATGAGGCTGCGCAGGGCCGCGGCCAGGTCCTCGGCCTCCCGCCCGGTCGCCGTGACGGCGAGCACGGGCCGCCCGGCGTCCCGCGCGAGCGCGGCCACGGCGAAGGGCCGCGCGGCCGCGGGCCCGACCAGGTCCACATGCGTGCGGCGTCCGTCGGACGCGGCCTTGACCGCTTCGGCGAGGGCCGCGTCCTTGACGACGAGGTCGAGCAGACCGTGCAGGCTCATGGACTTCCATCCCGGGAGAGGGCAACGCGAACAGCCCGACACGTCGAACGGGCCGGGGGCTTCCAGCGTACGACGGTCCACCGACACCCGCGTGCGAAAACCCGTGCGGCCGGGCGGGTCGGGTGAGACGGGAGGGCCGGAAGGGGCGGGCGGCCGAGCCGGCAGGTACGGGTGGCGCTCCCAGACGGACGGACGGGCTCGCACGGGTGGAGGCCCCGGTCGGCGTCGCGTGGACGTCGGCCGGGGCCTCACAGCCCGTGGGGGCACCCCCGTGGCCCCCTCGGTATCGGGACCGCCCCGGAGCTACTCGGTCGCGATCGCGTTCAGGACGTTCATCCGGCCCGCACGGAACGCCGGGACCAGGGCGGCGAACAGGCCCACGAAGGCCGAGGCGACGAAGACCGTCAGGATCGTCGGCCAGGGGATCTCCAGGACCCCGAGGCCCTCCAGGGCCAGGAGCTTCTGGGCCGCCGTGCCCCAGCCCATGCCCAGGGCCAGGCCGAGCAGCGCTCCGAAGAGGGCGATGACCACCGACTCCAGCCGGATCATCCGCCGCAGCTGGCGGCGCGAGAGACCGATGGCGCGCATCAGGCCGATCTCCCGGGTCCGCTCGACCACCGACAGCGCGAGCGTGTTCACCACACCGAGCACGGCGACGATGATCGCCAGCGCGAGGAGCCCGTACACGATGTTGAGCAGCTGGCCGACCTGGTCCTTCAGATCCTGCTTGTAGTCGGCCTGGTTCTGCACCTTGTACTGCGGGTAGGCGGCGAGCGAGCCCTTCAGCGCCTCGTACGCCTCGGCCTCCTTGCCGTCCACCGCCGTCGCGAACATGATCATGCTCTGGGGCATCTTCTCGGCCGCCAGGTACCGGCTCGCCGTGGTGATGTTGGTGTACATCACGCCCTTGTCGATGTTGCCCTCGTCCGAGGTAATCGCCGCGACCTTCAGCTTCGCGCTCCGGCCGCCCTTGAAGGCGACGGTCAGCTCGTCGCCGACCTTCACGCCGTGCTCGGCGGCGTAGTCGCTGCCCACGGACATCGCGTTCGCCCCGTACGCGGCGGAGAGCTCACCGGCCGTCGTCTCGCGCCGTACGTCCTCGGCGTACGACGGTTCGGCGGCGACGAGCCCCTCGTCCACCGTCTTGCCGGCCGGGTCGGTGATCTTCGTTTCGACCCACGTGTACGCGGTCACGTGGTCCAGGCCCGGCGTCTTCTCCAGGGCCGCCTGGGCCTGCGGCATGATCGGCTGCCCGGTGGCGGACTGCACGATGAAGTCCGCGCCGACCGAGCGGTCCAGCTCCTCCGTCGCCGAGGCGACCATCGACGAGCCGACCACCGACAGACAGGCCACCAGCGCGAGCCCGATCATCAGGGCGGCGCCGGTCGCTCCCGTACGGCGCGGGTTGCGCAGCGCGTTGCGCTCGGCCATCCGCCCGACCGGGCCGAAGACCCTCAGGACGACGGCGCCGAGGACCCGCACGACACCGCCCGCGAGCAGCGGTCCGACGACGATGAAGCCGACGAGGGAGAGGACGATGCCGAGGCCCAGCCACAGGGACCCGGGGCCGGCCTCCTCCGCCCGCGTGGCCGTCCACAGCGCGGCCGCGCCGCCCAGGGTGAGCAGCAGGCCGAGCCCGCCCCGGATCCGGCCGGCCCTGCCGTCGGCCGGGGTGCCGGCGTCGCGCAGGGCGGCCATCGGGGAGACCTTCCCGGCCCGGCGGGCGGGGATGTACGCGGCGAGGACGGTGACGACGACACCGAGGACGACACCGACGACCGGGGTCGTCCACTTCACCGTCAGGTCCCCTGTGGACAGCTCCATGCCCATCGCGGACATCAGCTTCATCAGCCCGACGGCCACTCCGACACCGGCCGCGACGCCCGCGATCGAGCCGACGACGCCGAGGAGCAGCGCCTCGACGAGGACGGAACGGTTCACCTGCTTGCGGCTGGAGCCGATCGCCCGCATCAGACCGATCTCGCGGGTGCGCTGGGCGACCAGCATGGAGAAGGTGTTGACGATGAGGAAGATGCCGACGAGGAAGGCGATCCCGGCGAAGCCGAGCATCGCGTACTTCATCGGCTTCAGGAAGCCCTCGACGTCCTTGGCGCCCTCGTCGGCGGACTCGGCCTGGGTGAGGAGCTTGTAGCCGCCGCCGAGCTCCGCGGCGACGTTCTTCTTGAGCAGGTCATGGCTGACGCCGGACGCGGCCGTCACCTCGATGTTGGTGAACAGGCCGGGCTTGCCCAGGAGTTCACGCTGCGCAGTGGCGGTGTCGAAGTAGACGACGGTGGCGCCGGGGTTGGTGACCTTGAAGGACGCGATGCCGGAGATACGGGTGGTGAAGTCGCCGGTCACGGCGATCGTCCGCAGCTCGTCACCGATCTTCAGCTTGTGCTTCTCGGCCGTACCGGCGTCCAGGAGTGCCTCGGTGGGCCCGCGCGGGGCGTGACCGGAGGTGATCTCCATGGAACGCAGTTCCCTGGGGCTCCAGTTGACCGCGATGGTCGGTGCGCCGGTGGAGGATCCGAGGTTGTTGTTGTCGGCGTCGGCGACGGTCACGCTGAGCGAGATGACCTTGCCCTCGGCGGACTTGACGCCCTCGGCCCCGGCGACCTTCTCGACGACCGAGGCCGGCAGGGTCTCGGGGCGGCCGCTCTGCGGGGTCTCCTCGCCGGTCGCCGCGCCTTTGGGGCTGACGGTGACATCGGCGGCCGTCGCGGCGAAGAGCTTGTCGAAGGTGGTGTTCATGGTGTCCGTGAAGACGAGCGTGCCGCTCACGAACGCCACGGACAGCAGGACGGCGACGGCGGAGAGCGCCATGCGGCCCTTGTGCGCGAAGAAGTTGCGCAGGGAGGTCTTCAGGACGGTCATGACGTCCGCCCGCGCGCGTCGAAGTCCTTCATGCGGTCGAGGACGGCGTCGGCGGTGGGCCGGAACATCTCGTCGACGATCCGGCCGTCCGCGAGGTAGAGGACGCGGTCCGCGTAGCTGGCGGCGACCGGGTCGTGGGTGACCATGACGATGGTCTGCCCCAGCTCGTCCACGGACTGCCGCAGGAAGCCGAGGACCTCGGCGCCTGCGCGGGAGTCGAGGTTGCCGGTCGGCTCGTCACCGAAGATGATCTCGGGCCGGGCGGCCAGCGCACGGGCCACGGCGACGCGCTGCTGCTGACCGCCGGACAGCTGCGTGGGGCGGTGGCCGAGACGGTCCGCGAGCCCGACCGTCGCCACGACGCGGTCGAGCCACTGCCGGTCCGGCTTGCGGCCGGCGATGTCCATCGGGAGCGTGATGTTCTCGAGCGCGTTGAGGGTCGGCAGCAGGTTGAACGCCTGGAAGATGAAGCCGATCCGGTCGCGGCGCAGCTGGGTGAGCCGCTTGTCCTTCAGCCCGGTGATCTCGGTGTCGTCCAGGTGGATCTGACCGCTGGTGACGGTGTCGAGCCCGGCGAGGCAGTGCATCAGCGTGGACTTGCCGGAACCCGAGGGCCCCATGATCGCGGTGAACTGCCCCCGCGCGATGTCCACGTCGACGTGGTCGAGCGCGACGACCCGGGTCTCGCCGGCTCCGTACGCCTTGACGACCTGCCGCGCCCGCGCGGCCACGGCCGTACGTCCTCCGGTCTCCCCGTGCTGGGGGATGGTCACAGCCGAAGTCACGGTATGTCTCCTATGTCTGGTACGGATCCGACTCGTGTCCGAGTCTGCGAGAAGGGGGGCAGGGAATCACTGGTGCCAGTCGCACTCTTCGCCCTGGGGTTTTCCGTAAGACCAAGGTAAAGACGGGCACCGCCCATCTCCTCCTCCGCCGGGACGAACAGCCCCTGCCCCTTATGGGGGAGGGGCCCCCTAGGGGTCTCGGCGCAGGGATGGACCTCTCCAGACCACCGGTAGGAGCGATCAGACATTCGAGAGAGGGACTGGTGACCTTTCCCCTGTCGATTCGTTGACCCGTTCGACACGAAGACCCAAGGGGGTTGCGGTGCGAGCGGATGGGGTGCGGTCGATTTCGGGCCTGCGGGATGCAGCCGCGCCCTTCGTCGTCCCCAGACCGTCGGGTGTGGCTGTTCGCGACCGGCTCAAGGGTCTGACCGCGAATGACGCGGAGGTTCTGCGGCTGATCGGCTCACACATGGGACGCCTCGCCTCCCGTGACCTCAAGGCGCGTTGCGCAGATGGTTCGAAGCACTCCGGCGAGAAGTGGGCGGCGAGGAAGCGTGCGGTGACGGTGCTCTCGTCGTCCCGGTGGGCGGGGACGGTGACGAAGGCATCGCATGACCAGTGGGGGCTGGCGCGGCGCTGCCAGGCCACGTACATCCAGGGTCTTGAGGCGGGGGTCGGGATGCTTCGGCATCGACTGTCCCTACCGCTTGGTCAGCGCGGCTCGAAGCGGACGCCGGGTGGTTACCGATCACGGCGGGAGTGGCATGCGAAGTCCAGGCGGCTTGCTCTTCTGGAGGCCCGGCATGAAGCTGCGGTCGCGGACTGGCGGACCGGCCGAGTACGGGTGACTCGTGGAGGCAGGCGGCTACTGAACTCCCGCCACCGCCTCGCTGATGTACAGCTCACCGAGACCCAGTGGCGCGAACGTTGGGAAGCGCAACGGTGGTTCCTCCAGGCCGACGGGGAGTCGGGGAAGCGGTACGGCAACGAAACCATCCGGGTCACACCCGAGGGGGAAGTATCGATCAAGCTGCCTGCGCCACTGGTAGGCCTGGCGAACGCCCCTCACGGCCGCTACGTGCTTGCGGCGCGCGTGCGGTACGCGCACCGAGGCACGGAGTGGGCAGACCGAGTCGAAGCGAACAGGGCCACCGCGTACCGCATCCACCTGGATGTGACTCGTGGCCGCTGGTACCTGACCGCCTCCTGGCAGCTCACGCCCACCCCAGCGGTCCCGCTGGAGGCGGCACTCGCACACGGTGTGATCGGAGTGGACACCAATACCGACCACCTCGCCGCGTGGCGTCTCGACGTTCACGGCAACCCGATCGGAAACCCACGCCACTTCCTCTACGACCTTTCCGGCGGCGCGCGGCATCGAGACGCCCAGATCCGGCACGCCCTCACCCAGCTCCTGAACTGGGCAAAGACCTGCAGGGTGGCCGCGATCGCGGTCGAAGATCTGGACTTCCATGCAGAGAAGACCCGGGAGAAACACGGCAGGCGTAAGCGATTCCGGCAGCTGATCTCGGGGCTCCCCACGGGCCGGCTTCGCGCCCGCCTCGCCTCGATGGCCGACGCCACAAACGTCACCGTCATCGCCGTCGATCCCAGCTACACCAGCCGGTGGGGCGCCCAACACTGGCAGAAGCCCCTCACCAGCAAGACTCGCAAGACCACTCGCCACGACGCTGCCGCCGTGGCGATCGGAAGGCGTGCTCAAGGGCATCCGATCCGGCGACGGGCGACACCGCCCCACGACGACAGGAGTGATCGTCGTGGGCATCGGACCGCCCAGGCCCCACCGGATGCCCTCGGGCGCGAGGAACCCCGCCCCCGCTTTCCCGGACCGCGCACACGATGCGCGCCGCCCGGGCGCGGAGAGAACGCGGGAGACCAGCGCGCCCCTCACCGTTCGGGGTACGCGGCTGAGCATGGGACCTGGCGACAGGACCCACTTCCGCTCAGTTCTTAGAAACGGTTCTCCATCCGTGGGTCGAGTGGGAGGCTGGGCCGACGGAATTAGGTGTACGACCCATCGGATGGAGTGGCCGGGTGTCACGGACGACGACGCGACAGGCAGCGGCACCGGCGACGGCTCCCCGTGGGCGGGGGCCGGTCGTCGCCGCCCTGATGCTCGGCATGGCACTCGCCGCGCTCGACGGCACGGTCGTGTCGACCGCCGTACCGCAGATCGTCGGCGACCTCGGCGGCCTGTCCGTCTTCTCCTGGCTCTTCTCCGGCTATCTGCTCGCCGTCACGGTCACCCTGCCGGTCTACGGGAAGCTCTGCGACACCTTCGGCCGCAAGCCGGTCCTGATCGCCGGAACGATCCTCTTCCTCATCGGCTCCCTGCTCTGCGCGGCCGCCTGGAACATGGGCTCGCTCATCGCCTTCCGGGTCGTGCAGGGCCTGGGCGGCGGCGCGCTCCAGGGCACGATCCAGACGATCGCGGCGGACCTGTACCCGCTGAAGGAGCGCCCCAGGATCCAGGCGAAGCTCTCCTCGGTCTGGGCGACGGCCTCGGTCGCCGGACCGGCGGCCGGCGGCCTCCTCGCCGGATACGCGGACTGGCGCTGGATCTTCCTGATCAACCTTCCCGTCGGCCTGGTGGCGCTCTGGCTCATCGCCCGGTACCTGATCGAACCGGAGCGGCAGACACGGGCGACGGAGGCAACCGTGTCCGGCGAGCCGGAGCCGGCGCGGAAGGTGTCGGTCGACTGGGCGGGTGCGGTCGCCATCTTCGCGACCGGGACCCTGCTGCTCACCGCCCTCGTCCAGGGCGGCATCGCCTGGCCCTGGCTCTCCGCGCCCTCCCTCGGGCTGTTCGCGGGCGCGCTCGCCCTCGCCGGAGTCACCGTCCTCGTGGAGCGCCGGGCCGCCGACCCGATCATCCCCGGCTGGATCTGGCGCCGCCGCACCATCTCCGCGGTCAACCTGGCCCTCGGCGCGCTCGGCCTGCTCATGGTCGCCCCGACCGTCTTCCTGCCCACCTACGCCCAGGCCGTCCTCGGACTCGGCCCCATAGCCGCCGGCTTCGTCCTCTCCGCGATGACGCTCAGCTGGCCCGTGACCGCCGCCCTCTCCAACCGCGTCTACAACCGCATCGGCTTCCGCCTCACCGCCGTCGTCGGCATCACCCTCGCCCTGCTGGTGCTGCTCGCCTTCCCCTTCCTCCCCTTCCCCGGCGAGCCCTGGCAGCCCGCCCTGCTGATGCTCCTCCTCGGCGGCGCGCTCGGCCTCTTCCAACTCCCCCTGATCGTCGGCGTCCAGTCGACCGTCCCGTATGAGGAACGCGGCACGACGACCGCCTCCGTCCTCTTCTGCCGCCAGGTCGGCCAAAGCGTCGGCGCCGCCCTCTTCGGCGCGATCGCCAACGGCGTCCTGGCCTCCCGCCTCGGCGCCGACACCGACCTGGACAGCCTCGCGTACGCCCTGGACCACGCCGACGACACCCTGCGCCGCGCGGTCGACGCGGCCGTCGACTACGTCTACCTGGGCGCGGCGGGCGCCGCCGCCCTCGCCCTGCTGGTCCTGCTGACCCTGGCCCCGCGCCGCTTCCCGGTCCTCAAGGAGCACCAGGACTCCGGTCAGCCGTCGGCCTGAGGCCCGTCGCCGGCCTGAGGCCCGTCGCCGTCCACGCTCCCGCTCCCCCCGCCGTCCCCGTTCCCGTTCCCGTCCCCCGGCTCCGTACCGGACGAGGAGCCGCGGCCGGTGAGCGACGCGAGCGAGGTGCGGATGTGTTCCATGTGCGCGTGGATCTCCTCCCGCGTCTCCTCGTGCTCCCGCAGCACCCGCTCCGTCTCCCGCTCCATCCGCTCCCGCCGCGCCCGCGCCTCGGCCAGCACCTCCGCCGCCCGCGCCTCCGCGTCCTCCTGACCGTGGCGGGCCTGCTCCTCCGTCCGTACGAGGGCGCGTTCGGCCTCCGCCAGCCGCGACCGGGCGGCGGCGACCAGCTCCTCGTGACGGGCGTCCAGTTCGGCCGCACGGGACACCGCCGTGTGCTCCGTCCTCTCCCGTACCGACGTCTGCTCCGCCCGCTGGGCCTCCAGCAGCGCCGCCGCCCTGCGGGCCGTGTCCTCGAACACCTCCCGCGCCGCCGCCCGGCGCCCCGCCGCCTCCTCACGGGCGGCCGACCGCACCGCCTCGGCCTCCGCGGCCGCCCTGCCGAGGGTCCCCGCGGCCGCCGCCTCCGCCTCCCCCCGTACCGCGTCGGCATACGCCCGGGCCGACTCCGCCGCCTCCCGCGCCGCCTCCTCCGCCGCCTCCGCGAAGGACTGCGCCGCCTCCTCCGCCGCCCGTACGAGACCCTCGTCCTCCGCCTCCGCGAGTTCGAGGATCATCCGCGCCCGCTCGCCCAGCGACTCGTACCGCTGCGGCGCCAGCGCCTCCACCTCCGCGCGCAGCCGGGCCGCCTCCGCCTCCATCTCCCTCGCGAGGACCGTCAGCCGTGCCGCCCGCTCCCACCCGGCGTCGCGTTCGCCGGAGAGCACCGCGAGGTGACGGTCGACCTGCTCGGGGCGGTAACCGCGCCCCCGCCCGACGGCGAAACCCATCCCTGACGCCCCTTCCGTAACGGCTCAAATGCCAAGGATGCGTCATCAGGCACGACAAAAGGCGCCCGACGTGTCGTACACGTCGGGCGCCTCCGTCACACGCGGACTACAGCAGTCCGTCCCACATCTGCTCCAGGAGCACCGACCACCAGTTCTCGGGCGACGCCAGCGCAGCCGGGTCCAGCATCGCCAACTGCGCCTGGAAGTCGACCGTCCAGCGGCCCGCCTGCTCCGGGTTGAGCCCGAACCGCAGCCGCCACATCCGACCGAGCAGCGCCATCGAGCGGGCGAACTCCGGCAGCCCGCTGTTCACGAACTGCGGCGGCACCGGCCCACCCCCCGGACCGGCCTCGACCGGTACGGCGACGATGTGCGCGGTCCCGTACTGGACACAGATCGCCCGGCCGAAGTCCGAACCGATCACGAGGTACGACCCCGCGTCCGACGCCGGCTGGATCTGGCGCTGCGCCGCGAGCTCGGCCAGGGTCGGCACCACCGGCTGGGCCGGCTGCGCCCAGAAGAACGGACCGAAGTCGGCCGGCAGACCCGCCCATACGAGGGTCAGCGCGACGACCTCCGGCACACCCTGGCGGGACACGGCCCGCTGGTCGAACCGGCAGATGCCGGGGCCGAACGCGCCGCCCATCTCCTGCGCGATCCCCTCCGGGGGGATCGGCGGGGCCGGCTGCACCTGAGGAAGCGGAGCACGCACCGGCGCCGGGCGGGCCGGGCCGTCCGCCACCTGATGCAACTCGCCCTGATGGGTAAGCAGTTGCCGCATGCCCTGCTGACGGCCCGCGTGATCCTTGCCGTACGGCGCGATGTTGGTGATCCGCGCCTGCGGCCAGGTCTCGCGGATCATCCGCGCGCAGTAGCCGCCCGGCAGTTCGCAGGACTCCAGCTCCGTGTGCAGTTCGAGAACCTGCTGCGGCGGCACGTTCATGGCGCGCAGCTCGTGCAGGATCTGCCACTCGGGGTGCGGGGTGCCGGGGGCGGACCGCCGGATGATCTGCGCCTCGGAACCGTCCGGCGCGCGGTAGCGCAGCACGGCCTGGTAGCCGGGTCCCACGGTCGGCTGACCGGTGGGCTGCTGCGGATACCCGTACGCCGGGCGGGCGCCCGGCACCGATGGCGGCGGCATCGGCGGAGCCGGCGGGCCGCCCGGACCGGGCTGCGCCAGCATCGTCGCCGCGTGGTGCACACCACCGGGCGGGGTCCCGGGCGCACCGGGCGCGCCAGGAGCACCGGGGGCGCCGGGAGGTCCGGGCGGGGCGATGCCGCCGGGACCGGGGTGGGCGAGCATCGTCGCCGCGTGCGCGACGCCGGCACCGGCACCGTCGGACCCGCCGGGCACGCCCGGAGGCGCGGGCGGAGGCGGCGGCGCGCCGGGCCCGCCCTGGTTCGGGTGCGCGAGCATGGTCGCGGCGTGGTGCACGGGCTGCGGAGGCGTGGGCGGCCCGGGAGGCCCGGGAGGCTGGGGCCCGTCGGGCCCGAGCTGCGCCACCAGCTGCGTCGGTACGTAACCTCCCGCGGGCGCACCGGGAACCCCCGGCGCCTGAGGCGGCGGAGGAGGATTCCCGCCACCACCCCGCGCACCGCGCGGAGGCAGCGCGGCCTTGCTGGTCGCGGCGTCGGCGATGTCACCGGCTCCGGGCCCCCGGGGCGCGGGCGGAGGCATGGGCATCCCAGGCGGGGGCGTGCCACCGGGTGCGGCGGGCTTGGCGGGCGCGGCGGGCGCGGACGGGCCACCGGCGGCCGCCGGCGCACCGGGCGCGGAAGGAGCGCCGGGCGCGGCTGGGCCGCCGATCGAGCCCCCGCCGCCCGGGGCCGACGGAAGCCCATGGCCGCCGGACGAGCCGGGAGCACCCGGGGCCGAAGGCACACCGTAGCCACCGGACGAGCCGGGAGCACCCGGGGCCGACGGCGCACCGGGACCACCGGGCGCCACCGGGGCGGCCGGAACCCCCGGCGCCGCGGGAGCGCCCGGGCCACCGGACGAACCAGGGCCGGCAGGGGTCACCGAGCCGCCGGCCGATCCCGGGCCGCGCGGCGCGAACGGGTCACCCTCGCCGGGCGGCGGCGAGGCGTTCCGGTCGAGGGCCCGGGCGATCGCCGTCGGCGGAAGCGCGCTTCCGCCCGACATCAGGGCCGTCGGAGCGTCCGCGCCGACGATCGGGAGCGGCGTGTCCTCGTCGTCCGCACCCGAGAGCGGCGGCGCGAAGACCGTCGCGGGGAGCGGCACGGAGCCGTCGGCACCGCCCGAGCTCGCGTTGGCGTCCGCCCACGGGCTGCTCGACGGCGTCCTCGCCGGAACCCCTTCGGAAGCCGTCGGCTCGTAGTCGACCGACCGGCCCTCCGAGCCGGCCGGCACACCACCGGGCGGGGTCCCGGGCGCACCGGGCGCGCCAGGAGCACCCGCGCCGCCCGGCGTACCCACCGCACCCGGCACGCCCGCGCCAGCGCCAGCGCTCCCGCCCACGGCGGAAACCGGCTCGGCACGCCCAGACTCCACCGAAACCGGCTCGGACGAAACCGGCTCGCCACGCCCGGACTCCGCCGAAACCGAGCCCACCGAAACCGGGTCACCCGAAACCGGGTCACCCGAAACCGGCTCCACGGGCGGCAGTGCGCCGCCGCCCGTCGACTCCGGTGTCGACGAACTCCCGCCCGCCTGCGACGCGTTCGGACCCTTCGGCGGCAGACCCAGCTTGTCCGCCGCGTCCTGAAGCCACTCCGGCGGAGTCAGCAGGAACGACGTCGCGTTCAGATCCACCCGCTCCGGCGGCGCGGGCGCCGACGCACCCGCACCCGCCTCGTCGTCGACCGCCCCGTACTCCTCCTCGTACCGCCGGATCACCTCACCCACCGGCAGCCCCGGCCACAGCGTCGCCTCGCCGCTGTCCCGGGCGATGACCAGCCGCTGGCGGCCACCGTCCGAAGTCGGGCCCTCCTCGCGGTCCTCCGCCCAGACGACGAAACCAAGACCGAACTCCCGTACCCGCACCTCCCGGTGCTGGTACGCCGGCACATCACCGTTGATCCATTCCTCGGCGCGCTCCTGCGCCTGCGCGAACGTCACCACAGCCAGTTCACTCCCCCACCGGGACCACGGACACGGCGCGCGCGAAGCCGCCGTCCACCATCAGGTTCGCCACCGTCTCCAGCTCCGGCGGATTGCCCGCCAGCCGCTGCAGGAACGCGTCGAAGTCCTCTCCGCACGGCAACAGCAGCCGCTCCACCCGCTCGGCCACGCTCCACCCGGCCGTATCGACCGTGTCCCGCGCGTCGTCGTACGCGCAGAACCACACCGTCCCGACCCGGTCGCCCTTCACCTTCACCGCCAGGATCCCGCCCTGCACGAACGCGACACCCAGATAGTCCTTGGTCAGATGGTCACGCAGGCACTTGTTGACGTAGACGAGATCGTTGACCCCCGCCTCGTCGCGCACCGTGAAGAACGGCTGGTCCACCAGGAGACCAAGCTCCGCGTCGAGAGCCGCGCCCACCGGCGCACAACCGCCCGCCGCCTTCAGGAAGGAGCGGTACGCGCCCGGCAGGCGGTACCCCAGGTCCTCCTCCACCCCGAGCAGTTGCTGCTCGGTCACCGACACCAGCCCCTTCGGCACCCCGAAATGGGCCGGCCGGGTCTCCTGAAGCGGACGGGTGCCACGCTTGCCGTGATCGACCGCGGCCGTCGCCACCCCACCGTGATGACGCAGCAACGCCTTCACCTCGACCGGGACCAGCTCCATCCGCCGGCCGCCCGCCACGTGGTGCCACGTCCAGCCGTGCGGAGTCGCCACCGAGGGAATCGTGTCCCACAGCTCGTGACCGGTCGCGGCAAGCGCCGCGTTCGCCGACACGTAGTCCGTCAGCCGCAGCTCGTCCACACCGAAACCCTCGGGTGGATCGGCGATCTCCGCCGCCGCCCGGGCGTACGGCGAGAAGTCCGGATAGCCGCGTTCGTCCACCCGCACCCCTCTGGGGTGCCGGGAGGCGCGGACCGGGTCCGGGAAGTGCACGACCTGCCCGGCGTACGCCGCGTTCGGCGGTGCGGCTTGCCCGAGCCGACCTGTCGTCATGGCGGTTGCCCCCTGCGCTGGCTGCTGGCTGATTCCGCACAGCCTATGCGCTGCCACAAGCCCATGACCCGGCCCGATACCCCCACCGCCACAGCCTGTGACCAACTGTCACGAGCGGATGACGCACCGGCGATAGTTCCGACACACCGACACCCCGTTTGAGTACCCCGCTTCCACATGAGGCGTCCCATTTGGCACTCTGTTCCAGCAACTCGGGGGATTGCAGGAGGGGAAGACACGCGCCATGTACGCAGCACCGACGCCCACGCAGGGTGACCCACGCCTCAACTGGAGCAGCACCGAGCCCACCCGCGCCCCGTTACTGCGCTTCCGCCGCGACGGAATCCTCCCCACCGTCGGCGCCGCGCTCTCCGTACGCGGCGAAACACTCACCTGCACCGCGGGCCGCGGCGACCGGCCGCCCACCCTGCACCCACTCGTTCAGGACTTTCTGGACACCCTCACCAGCGGGCAGCGCGAACGGTTCACCGGACGCTGCCCCGAGGCGATCCTGCTCTCCCGCCACCTGACCTCCACCGAGACGGCCCGCTCCAAACGCGCCCAGCGCAAGCCCCTCACCCACGGCGAGGCACGCCGCTCGCTCAAACACGCCAAACTGACCGCGCGACGCATCCGCGAGGACGGCGACCCCCTGCACGGCAGCTACGCCGCGCCCTGCCGCTCCTGTACGGCGATGCTCGCCCACTTCGGTGTACGCACCGTGGACCCCACCTCGACTGTCGAGAACGGCTGACCGCACCTTCATGCCCGACCACCTGAGCACCACCCGGTTCCCGGTCAACGTCGACGCCGCCCTCCGCGAGGCGGGGTGGCAGCCGGGCCGCTGGGACATCAAGATCGCCGAACAGTGGGCCGACGCCCTGCGCGCCCACGTCTCACCCGGCGGCCACCGGCACAGCGTCTTCCCCGCCGCCGTGGAGGCATGGGCCGAATTCGGCGGCCTCCAGGTCACCGCGCCCGGCACCGGCCGCCAGATCGCCCCCGCGACCCTGCGCTTCGACCCCCTGGCCGGCCTCCACCTGGCCCGCACCCTGGCCGACCTCGGGCGAGCCCTCGACACGGAGATCGCCCCCCTCGGAGAGGAGGGCGAGCACCAGGCCGTACTCGCGATCGACCTGGAAGGCCGGGTCTACGGGCTGGACCACACCGGCGACTGGTTCCTGGGCCACGACATCGACGCGGCGCTCGCGACCCTGATCACCGGGGCACAACCGACACGACTCGCCACCGGCCAGACCACCGACTCCCCGACCCCCTAGAGCGCCGGCTCCCCCACCGGCAGCACCGCCGACACCCGGAAGCCGCCCCCGTCCGTCGGCCCCGACACGAACACACCACCCAGCCGCGACACCCGCTCACGCATACCGACCAGACCGTTCCCCCCGCTCGGCAGATGCGCGTCCGCGGCCTCCGCGTCCGAAGGACCGTTCTCGACCTGCATCGCGACCTCCGCCTCCCGATGCGCGAGCCGGACGATCACCTTGGCCCCGGCCGCATGCTTGTGCACATTGGTCAGCGCCTCCTGGACCACCCGGTACGCCGTCCGCTCGACCTCCGCCGCATACACCCGCGCCTCACCCGACACCGTCAGCTCCACCACGGCACCCGCCTGACGCGACTGCTCCACCAGACGCTCCAACGCGTCCAGACACGGCCCGTCCTCCGAAGCCGCCTCCGCCGCGGCCGCCGCCGCAGCCCGGCCCACCGCCGCCAACGGAACCGGCGAAACCTGGGACATCACAGCCACCGCCGCGTCCTCCCGCAGCACACCCAGCATCTCCCGCAACTCCGTCAACGCCTGCCGGCCCATGTCACCGACCAGAGCCGCGTTCTTCACCGCCTTCTGCGGATCCTTCAACGCGACCGCCTGCAACGCCGCCGCATGCACCACCATCAACGACACCCGGTGCGCGACCACGTCGTGCATCTCGCGCGCGATCCGCCTCCGCTCCTCCTGCCGCGCCCACTGCGCCCGCTGCTCCGCCCGGTCCGCAAGCAGCGACAGCTCCTGCTCCAGACTGTCGGCACGCTCCCGCAGACTCTCCATGAGCCGGCGCCGCGCCCCTATGTAGAGGCCGAACAGAACCGGCGGCGCGTTGAGACCCAGCGTCATGAAGACCGCGACGGTCGGGACGTACCAGCCGCTGGGATCGAAGTCCGGCTGACCGACATCCGCCTGCGCGACGTCCTGCCGCACCCGCACCACCGTCACGATGAAGACGGCGACCGTCGACATGCCCGCGAGAGCGGCCGTGAACCGCCGCGGCACCTCGGAGGCGGCGAGCGTGTACAGCCCGACGATCCCCATCAGATAGCCCATCTCGGCAGGCGTGACGGCGATCGAGACCAGAACGACGACAATCGGCCACCGCCGCCGCACAAGCAGCACGGACCCGACCATCAGCCCGAACAACACCCCCACGGGCACGGGCAGCCCGGCCTTGCCGGCAAAGCCGACCCCCTCCAGCCCGCACTCCAGCGCGGACACCACGGCCAGCCCGATGTCGAGCACCGCGCTACGCCGTCTCCCCCACCACCACCAGCCACGGGCGGTCATGCCCGCTGCGTCCTGATGCGCCCCCGTTGTGGTCATGCCCTCCAGCGTACGGGCGGGGGCGAGTCATTTTCCGGAGAGTGCGGGACGCGGAAGCGCCGCACGTCAACGCCGTGCAGACACCAGTCCCTCGAACTACTGAATCGCCCAGGCTTTCGACCCGGACGTCCGAATTCCGGACGATGGTGTTCGTATGACATCCAGCACAAGCAGGTACGCGGACTTCGAGAACCTGCGCGAACAGGCGATCGCGTTACGCCGCGAGGGCCTCAGCCTGCGCCAGATCCGCGACCGCCTCGGCGTCCACAACAACGACATCCTGAACCGCCTCGTGAAGGGCGAGCCACCGCCGGACTGGACGAAACGCCCCCGCGCGAAGGACGACCTACGGGCCCGCGCGCGGGAGCTGCGGACCCAGGGCATGACGTACGACCAGATCCAGGTCGAGCTGGGCTGCTCGAAGAGCTCGATCTCCCTCTGGGTACGGGACCTCCCGAAACCGGAGCGCCGCAACCCAGCCGAGCAGGCGAAGATCGCGGCGCAGAAGCGGTGGGAACACGAGCTCCAGGTCCGGGACGTCGCACGTCGGCAGACCAAGGACGACGCCGCGGGCGAGATCGGCGCGATGACCGACCGCGAGCTGTTCCTCGTAGGAGTCGGCCTGTACTGGGCCGAAGGGACCAAGGACAAGCCGTACGCCCGCCGCGAGAACGTGATCTTCGTGAACAGCGACACCGACGTGATCCGGGTCTACCTGGCCTGGCTCGCCCTGCTGGGCATCGAGCGGGAGCGACTGCGATTCCGCGTCATGATCCACGAGTCGGCAGATGTGGCTGCCGCGGAACGGTACTGGGCGGACATCGCGGGCATCGACACCGCGCTGCTCGGCAAGACGACGCTGAAGAAACACAACCCCAGGACCGTGCGCAAGAACGTCGGAGAGAACTACCGAGGATGCCTGGTCATCTCCGTCCTGCAGTCCGCTGAGCTGTACCGACGCATCGAAGGATGGTGGAGGGGAATCGCGTCCGTCGCCGAGGATCGGCTCGGGTAAGGTCTGGTGTAGATCCGCCGTGGGGTAGCGGCATCCCGCAGGCCTTTGGAGCCTTGAGACGCTGGTTCGAATCCAGCCGGCGGAGCACACCTCGGGTCCCGACCTCCCCGGTCGGGACCCGCACTCATTTCCGCCCCTAAACCCCCCGGTATCCTGCGGGTGTCCACCACCCGAAGCCGAAGGGCATTCCCGTGAGCGCCAACCGCCCGGCCGCCGTCGTCGTCCTCGCAGCGGGTGAGGGCACCCGCATGAAGTCGAAGACCCCCAAGGTCCTGCACGAAATCGCCGGACGCTCCCTCGTCGGGCACGTCGTGTCCGCCGCGCGTGAGCTGGAGCCCGAGCACCTCGTCGTGGTCGTCGGGCACGCCCGTGAGAAGGTCACCGCGCATCTCGACGCGCACTACGCCGGTACCCGCACCGCCGTCCAGTACGAGCAGAACGGCACCGGTCACGCCGTCCGCATGGGCCTCGAAGAGCTCGGACAGGCCCCCGAGGGCACCGTCGTCGTCGTGTGCGGCGACACCCCGCTGCTCTCCGGGGAGACCCTGAAGGCCCTCGCCGGCACCCACGCGGCCGACGGCAACGCGGTCACCGTGCTCACCGCCGACGTGCCGGACTCCACCGGCTACGGGCGCATCGTCCGGGACGCCTCGGGTGCCGTCACCGCGATCGTCGAGCACAAGGACGCCTCCGACGAGCAGCGCGCCATCAAGGAGATCAACTCCGGGGTCTTCGCCTTCGACGGCCGGCTGCTCGCCGACGCGCTGGGCAAGGTCCGGACGGACAACAGCCAGGGCGAGGAGTACCTCACCGACGTGCTGTCGATCCTCCGGGAGGCCGGTCACCGGGTCGGCGCGTCCGTCGCGGGCGACCACCGGGAGATCCTGGGGATCAACAACCGGGTGCAGCTGGCCGAGGCCCGTGCCCTGCTGAACCAGCGCCTGCTGGAGCGGGCGATGACCGCGGGTGTGACGGTGGTCGACCCGTCCTCCGTGTTCGTGGACGTCACGGTGACGTTCGAGCCGGACGCCGTCATCCACCCGGGTACGCAGCTGCTGGGCTCGACGCACATCGGCGAGGACGCCGAGGTCGGTCCGAACACGCGGCTGAAGGACACGACGGTCGGCCGGGGCGCGCGGGTGGACAACACGGTCGCCGACTCCGCCGTGATCGGCGAGAGCGCCTCCGTGGGGCCGTTCGCGTATCTGCGTCCGGGGACGAACCTGGGCCGCAAGGCCAAGGCGGGCACGTACGTGGAGATGAAGAACGCGGCGATCGGTGAGGGTACGAAGGTTCCGCACCTCTCCTATGTCGGGGACGCCACGATCGGCGAGTACACGAACATCGGCGCGGCGAGCGTCTTCGTGAACTACGACGGTGAGGCGAAGCACCACACGACGATCGGGTCGCACTGCCGGACCGGGTCGGACAACATGTTTGTGGCACCCATCACGATCGGGGACGGTGCGTACACCGCCGCCGGGTCTGTGATCACCAAGGACGTACCGGCCGGTTCGCTCGCCGTCGCCCGGGGCCAGCAGCGGAATATCGAGGGTTGGGTGGCTCGGAAGCGGCCCGGGAGCGCCGCGGCGCAGGCTGCTCAGGCGGCTGCGGAGGAGCCTTCCGGCGAAAGCTGACCGGAAACGGGTACGTCGAACTCGGCGTACCGTGATACGTGCACATAAATTCGGCTGGCTCGCGCACGCGCACGGGAGCGCGGAGTTCGGGGCCAGAAGACACGTCTGAGGAGACAGTGCTGTGACCGGGATCAAGACGACCGGCGAGAAGAAGCTGATGCTCTTCTCCGGCCGCGCCCACCCCGAGCTGGCCGAGGAGGTCGCGCACCAGCTGGGTGTCGGCCTCGTGCCGACCAAGGCTTTCGACTTCGCGAACGGCGAGATCTACGTCCGTTTCCAGGAGTCGGCTCGTGGCGCGGACTGCTTCCTGATCCAGAGCCACACGGCTCCGATCAACAAGTGGATCATGGAGCAGCTGATCATGATCGATGCTCTGAAGCGGGCTTCCGCCCGGAGCATCACCGTGATCATCCCGTCGTACGGCTATGCCCGTCAGGACAAGAAGCACCGTGGGCGTGAGCCGATCTCGGCGCGTCTGGTGGCGGACCTGCTGAAGACCTCGGGTGCGGACCGGATCCTCACGGTGGATCTGCACACGGACCAGATCCAGGGCTTCTTCGACGGCCCGGTGGACCATCTGTCGGCTCTGCCGGTCCTCGCGGACTACGTGGGCAACAAGGTGGACCGTTCGAAGCTGACGATCGTCTCCCCGGACGCGGGCCGTGTGCGGGTGGCGGACCGTTGGTGCGACCGTCTGGACGCGCCGCTGGCGATCGTGCACAAGCGTCGTGACAAGGACGTCGCCAACCAGGTGACGGTCCACGAGGTCGTCGGTGACGTGAAGGGCCGGGTCTGTGTCCTGGTCGACGACATGGTGGACACGGGTGGCACGATCTGCGCCGCGGCCGACGCGCTCTTCGCGCACGGTGCCGAGGACGTCATCGTGACGGCGACGCACGGCATCCTGTCGGGGCCGGCGGCCGATCGTCTGAAGAACTCGAAGGTGAGCGAGTTCGTGTTCACGGACACGCTGCCGGTGCCGAGTTCGCTGGAGCTCGACAAGATCACGGTTCTGTCGATCGCGCCGACGATCGCGCGTGCGGTGCGTGAGGTGTTCGAGGACGGTTCGGTGACGAGCCTCTTCGAGGAGCACTGAGCCTGATCGGCTGAGCTGCTGATCGGCTGGTGAGAGGCCCGTTTCCCCTGAGGGGAGGCGGGCCTCTCCGCCGTCTTGCGAGGGGTCCGGTGATCCAATTGGGTGGGGCGACGGGCGGCGGGTAGACTGCCGTAGTTGCTCGGCGAGGGAGGCCGTACCGGTGAGGTGCGGCGGTCCGTTATCGACGCGCTCTTCGTAGCAGGCCAGTCGTGGCCGGGTAGCCACACTGTTCTGTTTCTGCTTACGAGGAGTGCATATGTCCGAGGTGAAGATCTCCGCCGAGGTTCGTTCCGAGTTCGGCAAGGGCGCCGCGCGCGCCGTCCGCCGTGAGAACAAGGTTCCCGGCGTTCTCTACGGTCACGGCACCGAGCCGGTCCACGTGACCCTTCCGGGCCACGAGCTGCTGCTCGCGCTGCGTACCCCGAACGTCCTGCTGGCCCTGGACGTCGACGGCAAGAGCGAGCTGGCGATCCCGAAGGCCGTTCAGCGTGACGCCATCAAGGGCTTCCTGGTCCACGTCGACCTGCTCCTGGTCAAGCGTGGCGAGAAGGTCACGGTCGAGATCCCGGTTCAGGCCGAGGGTGAGCTGGCCGCCGGTGGCAACCTGCTGGAGCACGTGCTGAACACGCTCTCCGTCGAGGCCGAGGCCACTCACATCCCCGAGGCCGTCACGGTCTCCGTGGAGGGCCTGGAGGCCGGTGCCTCCGTCCTCGCCAAGGACATCGCGCTGCCGAAGGGCTCGACCCTGGTGACCGAGGCCGACGCCGTCGTGCTGCAGGTCCTGGCCGCGCAGGCCGAGGAGCCGGCCGCCGAGGGTGCCGAGGAGCCGGCCGCCGAGGGTGCCGAGGCCTGAGCCGTAGGCTCTGCTTGACGCGGACGGGGTGGTGGGCTGCGGCCCGCCACCCCGTTCCGCTGTTCCCCCTGTACAACACAGGTGTTCCCTGTACGCAGATGTTCCTGTACGCAGACGAGGAGACGTCCCACGATGACGGACGACGCGAACGCCCCCTGGCTGATCGTCGGTCTCGGCAATCCGGGCCCTGATTACGCCGCGAACCGCCACAATGTGGGCTTCATGGTGGTGGACCTGCTCGCCGAGCGCATCGGCGGGAAGTTCAAGCGGGCGCAGAAGGCGCAGGCGCAGGTCGTCGAGGGCCGGATGGGCCCGCCCGGGCCGGCCAATCGTCGGGTGATCCTCGCGAAGCCGATGTCGTACATGAATCTCTCGGGCGGGCCGGTGACGGTGCTGCGTGATTTCTACAAGGTGCCGACGGCGCGGATCGTGGCGGTCCATGACGAGCTGGACATCGATTACGGCGTGCTGCGAGTGAAGATCGGCGGGGGCGACAACGGGCACAACGGTCTGAAGTCGATGACGAAGGCGATGGGTGCGGAGTACCACCGGGTGCGGTTCGGTATCGGTCGGCCGCCGGGGCGGATGCAGGTCGCGGACTTCGTTCTGAAGGACTTCTCGTCGACGGAGCGCAAGGAGCTCGACTATTTCGTGGACCGGGCGGCGGATTCCGTCGAGTGCCTGGTGGCGGAGGGTCTGGAGCGCGCGCAGTCGGCGTACAACTCCTGACCGTCGCCCCGCCGCGGTACGACTGTACGATCCCGGGTCATGATGCACGCCCGTAACGCCGCCATGGCTCTGGTCGCCCTGCTGCTCCTCGTCGCGGGAGCGTGGTCGTCGTGGGGTACGGCCCAGCACGTCCTGCTTCCCAAGGGCCGTGAGCACGGCACGTTGACGTTGACCGGCTGCAACGACGAGACGTGCAGCGGTCGTTATGTCCCGGAGGGTCCGCCTTCGCCGCACAGCACTCTGTCCATCGATCGTTCGGTCGCGGCGGAGAAGGGGCAGACGCTGCCCGTGGTCGTGAAGCCGGGGACGAGTGAGGCGGTGCGGACGGGGTGGGGCGGCGGTCTGCACGCCTGGCTGCCGTTGGGCGGGGCGTTGTTGCTCGCGGCGCCGCTGATAGGGGGCGGTCTTCGGTTGACGCGGACGGCGTGGTCGTTGGCGGGGGCGGGTGGCGTGTTGCTGCTGGGGGCGTTCTTCGCGCTCTGAGGGGCGATTTCCGGCCTTCGTGGCGCGATCCATCCGGATCGTTATGAACCTTTGGGTTAAGGGTGACTTAAAGGTGTGGATAGGCTGCCGATGCCACCTCCCACGGCAACCTCTCATCTCCCAGATGGACGACTGCACATGCGACGATCCCTCATCCCCGCCGGCGCGCTGGTCGCCGCCATGGCGGGCTCTCTCGTCCTGGCTCCGGCGGCTTCCGCCACCGGCAAGCATGGCGACAACGGCACCGTGAAGATCCACGACGCCAAGACCGGCGAGGAGCTCCGTAAGAACGAGCCCAAGGTCTGCGTCTTCTACCTCGACGCCTTCGGCTTCGACGCCGGCCAGAAGGTGAACTGGCACATCGAGGCCTGGGCCAACAACGACCAGGACAAGGGCACCACGGTCAAGTCCGGTCTCATCACGCTCGACGCCGACGGCCACGAGCGCACCGAGGACATGACCCTCCCGAACGGCCAGTACAAGCTGTTCTGGAACTGGGAGGGCGAGAAGGGCAGCGCCAAGCACAAGGTCTTCAAGACCGACTGCCCGCCCGCCGAGACCCCGGGCACCGAGACCCCTGGCACTCCGGGCACGTCCGAGACGCCCGGCACGGAGACCCCGGGCACAGAGACGCCTGGCACCCCGGGCACGTCCGAGACGCCCGGCGCGACGCCGTCCGCCACGGACTCCGCCTCGGCCGGTGCGACCCCGTCCGCCTCCGCGAGCACCGACGCCACCGGTGGTCTCGCCGAGACGGGCTCCAGCGCCCCCGTCGGCATCATCGCCGCCGTCGCCGTCGCCCTCGCGGGTGCCGGTTCCGTCCTGGTGATGCGCCGCCGCAAGGCCCAGCAGCACTGAGTCCTACCACAGTGAAGTGCCCCCGTCGGTCGGACCGATGGGGGCACTTGTCGTTCACGGGGCAGGCGTCAGCCGGTGTTGCGCAGGCCCGCGGCGACGCCGTTGACGGTGAGCAGCAGGGCTCGGGCCAGCAGCGGGTCCGGGTCCTCGCCGCGTTCGGCGGCGGCGCGCTGGCGGGCGAGGAGGGCCACCTGGAGGTAGGAGATCGGGTCCAGGTAGGCGTCGCGGATGGCGAAGGTCTGCTGGAGGACGGGGTTGGAGTCCAGCAGGGTCTTGCCGCCGGTGACCTTGAGGACCTCGGCGACGGTGAGCGCGTGCTCCTCCTCGATGGTGGCGAAGACGTGCTTGAGCTCGTCCGGCACGAGGGTGTCGACGTAGTGGCGGGCGATCCGCAGGTCGGTCTTGGCCAGCGTCATCTCGACGTTGGCGAGGAAGTTGCGGAAGAAGTGCCAGCGCTCGTACATCTCGCCGAGTACGGGGTCGAGTCCGGCCTCGCGCAGCGCCTTGAGGCCGGAGCCGACGCCGAACCAGCCGGGGACGATCTGGCGGGACTGCGTCCAGCCGAAGACCCAGGGGATGGCGCGCAGTCCGTCGAGGCCGGCGCCCGAGTCGGGGCGGCGGGAGGGCCGGGAGCCCAGGTGCAGGTCGGCCAGCTGGTCGACGGGGGTGGCGGCGAAGAAGTACGACGGGAGGTCGGGGTCCTCGACGAGCCTGCGGTACGCGGTGTGGGCGGCGTCGGAGACGGTGTCCATGGCCGCGTCCCAGCGGGCGAGGGCGTCGTCGGACTGGCGCGGCGCGGTGTGCAGGGCGGAGGCCTGCAGGGTGGCGGCGACGGTCAGTTCGAGGTTCTCCCGGGCCAGGGACGGGATCAGGTACTTGTCGGAGATGACCTCGCCCTGCTCGGTCACCTTGATCTCGCCCTCCAGGGTTCCCCAGGGCTGGGCGAGGATCGCGTCGTGCGAGGGGCCGCCGCCGCGGCCGACGGTGCCGCCGCGGCCGTGGAACAGCCTCAGCCGTACGCCGTAGCGGTGGGCGACGTCGCGCAGCCTGCGCTGGGCGCGGTGGATCTCCCACTGGGAGGTGGTGATTCCGCCGAACTTGGAGGAGTCGGAGTAGCCGAGCATGACCTCCTGGACGTCGCCGCGGAGTGAGACGAGGCGGCGGTAGGAGGGGTCGGCGAGCATGTCGTTGAGGATGACGTCGGCGGCCTTGAGCTCGTCGGTGGTCTCCAGGAGCGGCACGATGCCGATCTTGGCCCAGCCGGCGTGCAGGTCGAGCAGTCCGGCCTCGCGGGCGAGGACGGTGGCGGCGAAGACGTCGTCGGCGCCCTGGCACATCGAGATGATGTACGACTCGATGACCTCGGGGCCGAAGCGCTCGAAGGCTTCCTTGACGGTGCCGAAGACGCCGAGGGTCTTCTGTCCGGCGGCGTCCAGGGGGGCGGGCGTCGGCCCGAGCGGGCGGCGGGAGCGGAGCTCCTTGGCGAGGAGCTTCTGCCGGTAGTCGCGGGGCATGTCGGCGTAGCGCCAGGACTCCTCGCCGAGCCGGTCGAAGAGCTGGCCGAGTGCGTGGTGGTGGGCGTCGGCGTGTTCGCGGACGTCCATGGTGGCGAGCTGGAGGCCGAAGGCGGACAGGGTGCGGATGGTGCGGTCCATCCGGCCGTCGGCGAAGAGGGCGCCGCGGTGCTCGCGCAGGGAGGTCTGGATCAGGGCGAGGTCGTGGACGAGCTCGGAGGTGCCGAGGTAGTCGCGGCCTTCCTGGTGCTGGGTGCCCTTCGCGAGGCGCTCGCGGGTGTTGACGAGCTTCTGGCGGATGCAGGTCGCCTTGAGCCGGTAGGGCTCCTCGGCGTTGAGCCGCTTGTAGCGGGGGCTGATCTCCGGGAGGCCCTCCAGGTCGCGCTGGAGGGAGGTGAGGAGTTCCTCGGTGGCTCCGGCGTAGCGGATGGAGTTGGAGAGGAAGCCGCGGAGTTCGTCGACGAGTTCGAGGGCGTCGGTGATGCCGTGCTCGTGCTGGAGGATGAGGACGTCCCAGGTCACCTGGGGGGTGACGTTGGGGTTGCCGTCGCGGTCGCCGCCGATCCAGGTGCCGAAGGTCAGCGGGCGGGTGCCGGCGGGCAGCTCGACGCCGACGCGTTCCAGCTCGGCGGCGAGGTCCTCCAGGACGTCGCCGACGGCGCCGGCGTGCAGCTCGTCGAGGTAGTAGATGGCGTTGCGGGCCTCGTCGGCGGGCTCGGGGCGGACGACCCGGAGTTCGTCGGTCTGCCAGATGAGGTCGATGTTCTCGGCGAGCCGCAGGTCGTGGCGGCGCCGGTCGGCCTCGATGACCGGGGTCTCCAGGAGGGCGGCGATGCGGCGCAGCTTGTTGAGGACCGAGCGGCGGGCGGCTTCGGTGGGGTGCGCGGTGAAGACGGGCCGTACGTTGAGGTTCCGTACCGTCTCGCGGACGTGCTGGGGGTCGCCGTCCTTGAGCATGTCGGCGGTGCGGGCGAGCAGTCCGCCCTCGGCGGCGCGCTTCTCGCGCATCTCGCGGCCGCGGTGGACCTGCTCGGTGACGTTCGCCAGGTGGAAGTAGGTGGAGAAGGCGCGCACCAGCTTGGTGGCGGTCTCCAGGTCGGTCTCGCCCAGCAGCTCGGCTGCGGCCTCGCCGTCCTCGCGGGTGAGCCGGCGGACCTTCTCGACGAGGTCGAGGAGGTCGTGGCCCTCCTGGCGGACGAGGGTCTCGCCCAGCAGGTCGCCCAGTCGGCGGATGTCGGAACGCAGCTCGGCGTTGTCGGTGGGGGTCTGGTCGGCACTGCTCACAGGTGCGGCTCCTTGCAGTGTTCGGGCACGTCTGGAGGGGTACTGGAGGCTTGCGGACCGCGCTGTCCGACGCACACAGGATAGGTG
Organism: Streptomyces sp. Je 1-79; assembly: GCF_025195125.1. GTDB lineage: Bacteria > Actinomycetota > Actinomycetes > Streptomycetales > Streptomycetaceae > Streptomyces. The sequence continues at coordinate 52,851 of NZ_JAMGSL010000013.1, read as the reverse complement.
TCCATCCCTTGGACGCCTCGCAGCCCCTCGTGTGCCCTCTTGCCGCGCGGCCCGGCGCTGCCATACTTACGTCGCCGTAGGTTACGGTCCCGTAGCCGCGGCTCCATTCCCTCACCCTCACCCCCCAGGGGACTCCTATGACCTCACGTCCCGAGGTGCTCGAACCCACCGGCCAGGACCTCTCGGATCTGCCTTCCGCCACCCTCGGCGGGGACGACAAGCGATCGATCGAGCAGATCACGCTGCTGCTGTTCATCACGGTGCCCTTCCTGGCTCTGCTGGCGGCGGTACCGCTGGCCTGGGGCTGGGGCGTGAGCTGGCTCGACCTGGGTCTGCTGGTGGCGATGTACTACATCGGGTGTCACGGCATCACGATCGGTTTCCACCGGTATTTCACGCACGGTTCCTTCAAGGCGAAGCGGCCCCTGCGGATCGCGCTGGCGGTCATGGGCTCGCTGGCGGTGGAGGGTCCGCTGGTGCGGTGGGTGGCGGACCACCGCAAGCACCACAAGTTCTCCGACGCGGAGGGCGACCCGCACTCGCCGTGGCGGTTCGGCGAGACCGTGCCGGCGCTGATGAAGGGCCTGTGGTGGGCGCACATCGGCTGGATGTTCGACGAGGAGCGCACGCCGCAGGCCAAGTACGCGCCGGATCTGATCAAGGATCCGGCGATCCGGCGGATCTCCCGCGACTTCATCTACTGGACGATGCTGTCCCTGGCGATCCCGCCGCTGGTGGGGGGTCTGGTGACGATGTCCTGGTGGGGTGCGTTCACGGCCTTCTTCTGGGGTTCGCTGGTCCGGGTGGCGCTGCTGCACCACGTCACGTGGTCGATCAACTCGATCTGTCACGCGGTGGGCAAGCGGCCGTTCAAGTCGCGTGACCGTTCGGGCAACGTGTGGTGGCTGGCCGTGCTGTCGTGCGGCGAGTCCTGGCACAACCTGCATCACGCGGACCCGACGTCGGCGCGGCACGGGGTGCTGCGGGGCCAGGTCGACTCCAGCGCGCGGCTGATCCGCTGGTTCGAGCAGCTGGGATGGGCGTACGACGTGCGCTGGCCGAACGCCTCGCGGATCGAAGCCCGGCGCCGGGGCGAGCCCGCCGACGCGGCATGATGGAGAACGTGGCGATCGACGGCAGTACCAGCAGCAGCGAGAACAAGCCCCGGCGTGGCCGACGGGTGCGGATGACGGGCGCGGAGCGCCGGGAGCAGCTGCTGGACATCGGTCGGACGCTGTTCGCCGCGAAGGGTTTCGAGGGCACGTCGGTGGAGGAGATCGCGGCGAAGGCCGGGGTCTCCAAGCCGGTGGTGTACGAGCACTTCGGCGGCAAGGAGGGGCTGTACGCGGTCGTGGTCGACCGGGAGATGCGGCAGCTGCTCGACATGGTGACGGGGGCGCTGACGGCGGGCCATCCGCGTGAGCTGCTCGAACAGGCGGCGTTCGCGCTGCTGGACTACATCGAGCGGTACACGGACGGTTTCCGGATCCTGGTCCGTGATTCGCCGGTGGCCCAGTCGACGGGCACGTTCGCGTCGCTGATCAGTGACATCGCCACGCAGGTCGAGGACATTCTGGGTCTGGAGTTCAAGGCCCGGGGTTTCGATCCGAAGCTGGCGCCGCTGTACGCGCAGGCGCTGGTGGGCAGTGTGGCGCTGACGGGCCAGTGGTGGCTGGACGTCCGCAAGCCGAAGAAGGCGGAGGTCGCCGCGCATCTGGTGAATCTGGCGTGGCACGGTCTTGACGGCCTCGAGCAGAAGCCGCGGCTGATAGGGCACCGCAAGAGCTGAGGCGGGGGGCGGTCCTCGGGCTAGGCCCTGTCGGCGGGGCGGTCCGCGAAACCGGGGTGAGCCGGGCGGTCCGTCGGCAAGAGGTGGATGCGGCAGTCGTGCCGGGCCCCTGCTGCCGGGCGTATGTGTTGATCCCCTGTCGGCGGGGGGCGATATGCTCCCCTCCACATCCGGGGAGGCGTTCGCCCTTCGTACGCGTTTTCGTGCCGTGCGGAGGTGTCGCGGATCCCTGCCCCCGGTCCATCGGCTGTTCTGATCCCTGGGGGGGATCTCTTGCGTTCTGTGCACTCCACCCGTGCCCGCCGCATCGCGGCATGCACCGCTCTCGTCCTCTCCGCGGGCATGCTGCTCGCGACCCCGGCCTCGGCCGACCAGCCCGCGCCGCGCCCCGCCGTCGAGAAGCCGGCGCCGGCCTTCACCCCGCCGTCCCTGACGCGGCCGGCGCCGGGCGGCGACCGTGCGGGTGCGGCCGGGGCCGACGGCGTCGGCGCGTCCCCGCAGCTGTCGGACTTCGACGGCGACGGTACGGGCGACCTGATCTACCGCGCCTGGAGCGGCGACGTCTACACCGCCACGACATCGGGCGCGGGCGGTCTCTTCCTCGGAAGCACCGCGGAGCCCGCGAAGGACATCATCCCGATCGGCAACCAGGACGGGGACGTCAGCGGCCCCGAGGTCCTGATGCTCTCCGAGCAGGGCGCGCTCACCCTGTACACGGACGCCACGCCCAACGACGCGGTGTACACGTGGAGGGGTGGCGGCTGGCAGATCTACAACAAGATCGTCGCGCCCGGTGACGTGAACGACGACGGCCGCGCGGACCTGGTCGCCCGCGACCACAGCGGCAACCTGTACGTGTACTTCGCCACCGGCGACCGCGGCGCGCCGTTCGCGGCGCGTATGAAGGTCGGCGGCGGCTGGGGCATCTACGACCAGCTCCTGGGCATCGGCGACAACAACGGCGACGGCTGGGCCGACCTGATCGCCCGTGACACCGCCGGCACCCTGTGGTTCTACGCCGGTGCGGGCGACAAGAGCAGGCCGTTCGCCGCGCGCGCGAGGATCGGCGGCGGCTGGAACACCTACAACCAGATCCTTCCCGTGGGCGACGACAACGGCGACGGCAACGGCGAGCTGCTCGCCCGCGACACGGCCGGCACGCTCTGGTACTACAAGGGCCGGGGCGACGGCACGCTGACGGCGCGTACGAAGGTCAGCAACGACGGTGGCTGGGACGGCGTCCCGCAGTTCGGGGGCGCGGGCAACAACCCCGTCACGGGCAACAAGGAAGGCGTGATCGCCCGCGACAGGGCCGGCACGCTGTACTGGTACGGCAGCCGGACCACCGGCAGGCTCGCCGCGCGCGCCCAGTACAGCGAGCCGGGCGGCTGGAAGGGCGCCGTCTTCACGCACCTGTCCTCCCTGAACCCGGACGGCTCGTCCGACCTCGCGCAGCTCTACCAGGGCAGCCTGTACATCGAGGGCAGCTACATCGGCGGCGGCTGGGGCGGGTACAACACGCTCGTCGGCCCGGGCGACCTGAGCGGCGACGGCAAGGGCGACCTGCTGGCCCGTGACGGCTCCGGCACGCTCTACCTGTACCGGGGCAACGGGCAGAGCACGGCGTTCGCGTCCCGGATCAAGGTCGGCGGCGGCTGGGGCGCCTTCAACAAGATCCTCGGTGCGGGCGACTACACCGGCGACGGCCGTACGGACATCGTGGCCCGCACCTCGGGCGGCGACCTGTACGTCTACCCGGGCACGGGTGTCGCGGCCACGCCGTTCAAGGCGCGGGTGAAGGTCGGCAGCGGCTGGAACACGTACACCAGGCTGGTGGCGCCGGGCGACCTGAACGCCGACGGCAAGGGCGACCTGCTGGGCGTGAACGCGGCGGGCGACCTGTACAGCTACCTGAACACCTCCCCGGGCAAGTTCACCGGACGGGCGAGGATCGGCAACGGCTTCGGCATCTACGACACGATGTCCTGACGCCACCAGGGCGGGCACCGTACGTCAAGGCGCCCCGCACCGGTCTTCCGGTGCGGGGCGCCCGTGCGTCCGGGCGCCGTGTCACGGCGCCCCCGTCACAGCGGCTTCGTCGCCATGGCGAAAATGCGCCGGAACGGGAAGACGGTGCCGCGGGGGCCCGGCGGGTAGGCCGCGCGGAGCAGGTCGCGGTACTGGGCGAGGAACGCGTCGGTGGCCTCCTGGTCGCCTTCCAGGGCCGTCAGGACGGGCCGCAGCGCCGTGCCCTTGACCCAGTCGAGGACGGGGTCCTCGCCCTGAAGGAGCTGTGAGTAGGTGGTCTCCCAGACGTCGGTCGTGCAGCCGAGGTCGGTCAGGCGCAGGAGATAGTCCGCCGGGTCGAGGATGTGGACGAAGCGGCGGCCCTCGCCGCGGAGGCGGCCGCGCCACTGGGGCATGTCGCAGAGTTCACCGAGCAGGGCGTGGCTGGGCGCGGTGAAGTTGCCGGGGACCTGGAAGGCGAGCGTTCCGCCGGGCTTGAGAGCGTCGATCCACGAGGCGAAGGACTCGGGATGGTTGGGAACCCATTGGAGAGCGGCGTTGGAGACGATCAGGTCGTAGGGCTCTTCCGGGGTCCAGTGCGCCGCGTCGGCGGGGCGGAAGTCGAGCCAGCCCCCGCCGGAGGTGGTGCCCGCCCAGTCCTTCTCGGCCCGTTCCAGCATGTCGGGAGAGAGGTCGAAGCCGGTGATGTGGGCATCGGGCCAGCGGTCGGCGAGCAGGACGGTCACATTGCCCGGTCCGCAGCCGAGGTCGGCGATCCGGGCCGGGGTGCCCGTGGCGGGCAGTCGCGGTATTCGGGCGAGCATGTCGAGAAACGGACGGGTGCGATGGCCGGAATGCCGCAGGTACTGCTGCGGATCCCACGTTGGCGCGGTGGAAGCGGAAGATGGTGCGGAATGCATGTTCGAGCCCCCTTGCTGGAACGAGCTGCCGAAGCGGAACTAGGTCCCGGCCCGGTCCTTCCCCATAGTCCATCCGAATATATCTTGACGTCAAGAGACTTTATGTCAACAGACCCTCTACACTGATCGTCATGGAGGACGAGGTCGACCGGTTGGTCGCTGCATGGCGCCGCGAGCGCCCGGACCTCGACGTGGAACCGCTCGAGGTGCTCAGCCGCGTCTCGCGGCTCGCACGCCATCTCGACCGCGCCCGTCGGCTCGCCTTCGCCGAGCACCAGCTGGAGCCCTGGGAGTTCGACGTCCTCACCTCGCTGCGGCGCGCCGGAGCCCCCTACCAGCTCTCCCCCGGCCAGCTCCTCACCCAGACGCTGGTCACCTCGGGCACCATGACCAACCGCATCGACCGGCTCACCAAGAAGGGCCTGGTGGAGCGGCTCCCCGACCCCAGCGACCGGCGCGGGGTGCTGGTCCGTCTGACCCCCGAGGGCCGCGACCGGGCCGACCAGGCGCTCGCCGGGCTGCTCGCCCAGGAGCGGGCCATCCTCGCGCAGCTCTCCCGCGCCGACCGCGGCGAACTGGCGGGGCTGCTACGCCAGCTGACCGCCCCGTTCGACAACATCCCCGGCTAGTTCGGCGGGGCCGACCCCGGCCCGGCGCGCCAGCGCGACCGCGGCCAGCGTGGAGTGCACACCCAGCTTCCCGAGCACGTTCTGCATGTGCGTACGGACGGTGTGCGGGGAGAGGAAGAGCCGCTCGGCGACCGCCTTGCGGCCCAGGCCCGCCACCATGCAGCGCAGCACCTCGCACTCGCGCGGGGTCAGCGACTCCACGAGCTGCTCGCTCTCGGTGCGGTGCTTGCGGGCCGCCGTGAGCTCCCGCAGGACGCCGGTCAGCAGCGCGGGCGGCAGATGCGTCTCGTCGCGCAGGACCCCGCGGATGACGGCGAGGAGCCGCTGCAAGGAGCAGTCCTTGGCCACCCAGCCCGAGGCTCCGGCCTGCAGCGCGAGCGCGGCCCGGTGGGGGTCGTCCTTCTCGGCGAGGACGACCGTACGGACGGAGGGCTGGCTGAGCCGGACCCCGGCGACCAGCGAGATGCCGTCGACGACGCCCTCTCCGTCGTCCGGTACGGCCTGAGCGACCGTCAGGGAGGCGGCGGGGCCGGCCACCGTGCCCAGGTCGGCGTCGACCAGCATCACGTCGTACCGGCGCCCCTCGGCGACCGCCCGTTCCAGACAGCGCGCGGCGGCCGGGCCGCTGCCCGCGGCGGAGACGTCCACGTCGGGCTCGGCCGCGAGTGCGGCGGCCAGCGACTCGGCGAAGATGCGGTGATCGTCCACCACCAGGACCCGGATGCGAGCCACGGACACCCCCAAGTGTCGAGGAACGGACCGGCGCGGGTACGGCGCCGGGGAGGGGGGTCCGTCGATCGCACGGCCGCCGCCGTGCAGTGACTGTTACCCCGTCCCGAACGCCGTACCCGACTGGTCTCGCCCCCTGATCAGCACCGGCCCCCACCGGTGCTGTGCATCAGAGTACGGGCGGGGGGCCTCCGCGGTAGCCGATTGGGAGAACTGACCGAACACGGTGGGACTGCTGTGTCACAAGGACACCGTCGCGACAGAAGTCGACAATTCCGAAGGCGTTCTCACTCCCGGCGGGCTCCCTGGGACGGCACGGCGGGGAAGACGCGCGGCGCGACGAACCCGGCCTCGGCGAAGGCCTTCCCGACCGCGGCCGCCACGGCGTCCGCCCGCGGCTCCGGTACGAGGACGACCGCCGAGCCGCCGAAACCGCCGCCCGTCATCCGCGCACCCAGCGCGCCGGCCGCGTTCGCCGCCTCGACCACGAGGTCCAACTCGGGGCAGGAGACCCGCAGATCGTCCCGGAGCGAGGTGTGGCCCTCGGTGAGGACGGGGCCGACGGCCGCCGCGTCCCCGGCGTCGAGGAGGGCGATCGTCCGCTCGACCCGGTGATTGTCCGAAACCACGTGCCTGACATAGCGGCGAACCGATTCCTCGCTCAAACGCGCGAGCGCATCGGACAGTTGCGCGTACGGGACTTCGCGCAGCGCGCGCACGCCGAGCGCCCGCGCGCCGGCCTCGCAGCCGGCGCGCCGCTCCGCGTACGCGCCGTCCCCGAGCGCGTGCTTCACCCGCGTGTCCACCACGAGGAGCCGGAGCCCCTGTGCGGCGAGGTCGAAGGGCACCTGCCGGTACGAGAGGTCCCGGGTGTCCAGGAAGAGCGCGTGGCCCTCGATCGCGCACGCGGACGCCATCTGGTCCATCACCCCGCACGGAACGCCGACGAAGGCGTTCTCCGCGCGCTGGGCCAGGACGGCCAGCTCGGGGCGGGAGAGCCCCAGGCCGAACAGGTCGTTCAGGGCGAGCGCGGTGACGACCTCCAGGGCGGCGGAGGACGACAGGCCCGCCCCGGTCGGCACGGTCGACGCGAGGTGGATGTCCGCCCCGGTCACCGGATACCCGGCCTCGCGAAGGGCCCACAGGACACCGGCCGGGTACGCGGCCCAGCTCGCGCCGCCGCCGCCCGCGAGCGGGGCGAGCGGTTCCAGCACGCCCAGGTCGAGCCGGACGATCCCGCCCTCGACGTCGGCGGAGTGGACCCGCAGCACGTCGTCGTCCCGCCGGGACACGGCGGCGACCGCCGTGTGCGGCAGCGCGAGGGGCATCACGAAGCCGTCGTTGAAGTCGGTGTACTCGCCGATCAGGTTGACGCGCCCGGGGGCGGCCCAGACGCCCTCCGGCGCCGCCCCGTACAGCGCTTCGAACTCGCCTGCCACGCTCATCCGCGCCCCAGCTCCCTCTCTCTCGCGAACACCCAGGCGTCGCGCACGATGTCCGCCAGGTCCGGGCGGGACGGAATCCAGCCGAGCCGCTCGCGCGCGGCGTCGGCCGAGGCGACGAGGACGGCGGGATCGCCGGCCCGGCGCGCGGCCATGACCTCGGGGACCGGGTGGCCGGTCACCTTGCGCACGGTCTCGACGACCTCGCGCACGGAGAAGCCGTTGCCGTTGCCGAGGTTGCAGATCAGGTGCTCGCCGGAGGTCATGGCGTCCAGGGCGAGCAGGTGCGCCTCGGCGAGGTCGGCGACGTGGATGTAGTCGCGGACACAGGTGCCGTCGGGGGTCGCGTAGTCGTCGCCGTACACGTTGATCGCCTCGCGGCGGCCCAGAGCGACGTCGAGGACCAGCGGGATCAGGTGCGACTCGGGGTCGTGGCGCTCGCCGCAACCGCCGTACGCGCCCGCCACGTTGAAGTACCGCAGCGAGACCGCGGCGAGGCCGTGGGCGGCGCACTCGCCGCCGATCATGTGGTCCACGGCCAGCTTGGAGGCGCCGTAGGGGCTCGTCGGCGCGGTCGGCGCGGACTCCGTGATCGGGACGGACTCCGGTTCGCCGTAGGTGGCGGCCGTGGAGGAGAAGACCAGCTTGCGGACGCCCGCCGTGCGCATGGCCGCGAGCAGGGCCATCGTCCCGCCGACGTTGTTCTCCCAGTACTTCTCGGGCTTGACGACCGACTCGCCGACCTGGGAGAACGCGGCGAAGTGCAGCACGCCGTCGTAGGAGCCGTCCAGCCACCGGGCGGCGTCCTGGATGCGGCCCTCGACGAACTCCGCCCCGGCCGGGACGCCTTCGGCGAAGCCGGTGGAGAGGTCGTCGAGGACGGTCACCTCGTGGCCCGCCTCGACCAGATGGCGGGCGACCGTGCTCCCCACGTAACCCGCGCCGCCTGTCACCAGGTACTTCACTTGCTTGCCACCTCTCGGAGTCGTTCGGCCGCCGTCTCCGGCGGTACGTCGTTCATGAACGCGCCCATGCCGGACTCGGTGCCCGCGAGGTACTTCAGTCTGCCGGGCGCCCGGCGGACGGTGAAAAGCTCCAGGTGCAGCCCGAACTCCGCACGGTCCTCGCCGGTGAACGGCGCCTGGTGCCAGGCGGCGATGTACGGCGTGGGCGGCTCGCCGGGCCCGAAGATCCGGTCGAAGCGCCTCAAGAGTTCCAGATAGATCTGTGGGAAGGCTGTGCGGGCCGCCCCGTCGAGCGCCCGCAGGTCGGGCACCCGGCGGGTGGGGTGGAGGTGGACCTCGTACGGCCAGTGCGCCGCGTACGGCACGAAGGCGATCCAGTGCTCGTTCTCCAGGACCACGCGGACCTTGTCGGCGCGCTCCCTGGCGACGACGTCGTCGAAGAGGTTGCGTCCGGTGCGGGCCCGGTGCTCGGCGGCCTGGCGCCGCATCAGGGCCGTACGGGGGGTGACGTAGGGGAACCCGTAGATCTGGCCGTGGGGGTGGCCGAGGGTCACGCCGATCTCGGCGCCGCGGTTCTCGAAGCAGTAGACCTGCTCGACGCCGGGCCGCTCGGCAAGCTCGGCGGTCCGGTCGGTCCAGGCGTCGAGCACGAGCGCCGCCCGCTCGGGGGTGAGGTCGGCGAAGGAGGCGTCGTGGTCGGAGGTGAAGCAGACGACCTCGCACCGCCCGTTCTCCCCGGCGAGCGAGGGGAAGCGGTTCTCGAAGACGGCGACCTCGTAGTCGGGGGCCGGAATTTCGCTCAGCCGTTCGTCGCGGGTGGGGCAGAGCGGGCACTCGTCGGCCGGCGGGTGGTAGGTCCGGGTCTGCCGGTGCGAGGCCACGGCGACGGAGTCCCCGAGGAGCGCGTCGTACCGGATCTCGGAGGCGGAGGAGACGGGGTCGAGCGGCCGGGCGTCGACGGCGTCGCGGACGGCGTCGTCCCGGGCGTCGTAGTAGATGAGCTCGCGCCCGTCGGCGAGGGTGGTGACGGTCTTCTTCACGGGGTGTCCTCAGCGGGGAACCAAACAGAACCATCCACAAAGAACCACAATCAAACATCGACAGTCAACGGTGAGAGCGCTCTGTGCAGGTTGACGTCGGGACTCCGGGCGCCCGGACCCGCGGCCCTCAGGGGGCGTCGGGACCGCGGGCGCCCCGGCCCCAGCCCCTAGGGGTACTCGCTCCGGGCGCCCGGCACCGGCGCGCGGTCCAGCAGGCCCGTGCGCGCCGCCAGCGCCGCCGCTTCGAGGCGCGAGCCCACGCCCAGCTTCATCAGCACCCGCTGCACATGGGTGCGGGCCGTGCTCGGCGCGATCCCCATCCCCGCCGCGATCAGCCGGGTGTCCTCGCCCTCCGCCACCCGGACGAGGACCTCGACCTCACGCGGCGTCAGCATCCGCAGCAGCCGCTGCCCCTCGTCGTCCGGCTGCGCCGCCGGGTTGAGCAGCTCCGTGAAGGCCCCCTGGAGGAGCTGCGGCGCCACCGCCGACTCCCCCGCCCGCGCCTTGATCAGCGCCCGCTCGACGCCCTCGATGCGCTCGTCGTGCCGTACGTACCCCGAGGCGCCGGCCGCGAAGGCCGCCGCGATCCCGCGCGGCGACGGCACCGGGCCGAGCACGACCACGGCCACCTGCGGCCGCTCGCGCTTGATCCGTACGATCGGGTCGAAGGCCCCCGGCTCGGCCGGGGCGGCCGTGCCGAGCAGACACACCTCGGGCGCCCGGCTCACCACCAGCTCCGCGGCGCCCGCCACCGGGGCCGCCGCCGCGAGCACGCGGTGCCCGCGCAGTTTCAGTGCCGAGGCCAGCGCCTCGGCGAGCAGTCGGTGGTCGTCGACCACCATGAGCCGCACGCCCATCGAGCAACCCCTCAGTTCCCCCCTGGAGCCGTCGCCCGGCCCCAGTCACTCCGATGACCCGGCAAACTACACGCTTGTCCCCCCGGACTGTCGAATACTGACCCGCCCGGGCCACGCGCAAACAGCCCGGCGCGCCGAGTGAATCGACGCGCCGGGCTGTACGGGTACGAAAGCGCGGGTCAGCCGGTGCCGAACGCCAGTGCCAGGTACTCCTTGTCGTTCGTCGAGGACGACTCACGCGGCTTGCTCAGGTTGACGGCGGAGATGAACATCCGGCCGTTCCCGTAGAGGATCTCGGCGTAGTCCGGCGAGAAGCTGCCCTCGGCGTCCCTGACCGGCTTGTCCGCCGGGTTCTCCAGGAGCACGGTCGGCTTCATGGTGCCGCCGTCGATGGAGACGATCTGCCCGCCCTTGTCGTACGGCGGGATCTTGTACGCGATGATGTTGCCGCCGTCCATGCGCAGCGGGTGCAGTGTGTAGCTGTCGCCCGCGTCGGCCTTCTCGGGGGCCTGCTTCCCGGTGGCCAGGTCGAACGACAGGATCTCGTTCGTCTCGTCGCCGTACTCGCCGGTGGAGCCCTCGCGCTCCTCGGTGGGCAGGTAGAGCCGGCCGTTGCCGACGACGACCTTGCTGCAGTTCTCGACCTCGGTGGTCCGGCAACGGGCCGCGAAACGGTCCGGGTCCGCCGCGATCTTGGCCTTCAGCTTGCCGGTCTTCTCGTCGATGGAGAAGAAGTCCGAGATGCCGCTGCCGTCGTCGGCGGTGTCGCCGACGTCGGCGGCGACCACCAGCGGCTTGCTGGAGACGATCGACGCGTACTCCACGCCCGTGGGCATCTTGTACTGGGAGATGGGCTGGCCGGTCGTCGGGTTGAGGTTCTGGATGACGACGTACTGGCTGCCGTACGAGCCGCACTTGCGCGCCGCGACAAGGCCCTCGCCGCCGCCGTAACCCATGTCGTAGCAGTTCTGGGCGTTGGCGGAGGGCTTCCAGCGCGGGTTGCCGTTGGCCAGGTCGAAGGCGGCGCCGCCGTCGGTGCCGCCGGCCGCGACGGTCGCTCCGCTGAGCGTGATCTCGCTGAACCTGGCCTTGCCGTCGCCCGCGTTGCCGCCGGTGACGGAGGTGGACCACACCAGCTTGCCCGTGGTCAGGTCGACGAGGCCGACCTCGGTGCACGGCTGGTAGAACCGCGGTCCGACGCGCTTGGCCGCCTCGAAGAGGATGGCGGCCTTGTTGTCGGCGGTCGTGTGCCGCGAGGTACCGCAGACCTGGCCGGGCAGGGCCAGGGTCCAGGCCGGGGTGCCCTTGTCGAGGTCGTGGCCGACGATCGACCTGACGCCGGTCTTGACGTACGCCTTGTCGGTGATCCAGGAGCCGCCGACGTCGGTGATGTCCTCGACCTTGGGCTCCGGCAGCTGGAACTTGAGCGTGGCCCGGGTGTTGGCCGGCACCTTCTCCTTGCCGTTGCCGCCGAGGCCGTTGCCGCCCTTGTTCTGCCCCTGGGTCGAGCCGGTGGTGCCGCCCGCGGTGTCGTTCTCCCCGCCGCCGGACCGGGCGTACCAGATGCCGCCGCCGACGATCAGGGCGACGGCGACCACGGCGGCGATGACGATCTGCATCTGCGTGGACAGCTTCTTGCCGCCGCCGGGCGGCACGGGCGCGGGGTGTTGCGGGTAGCCGTAGGGCTGTTGGGGCTGGGTCGGGTACCCGTAGGGCTGCTGAGGCTGCTGCTGGGGGTACCCGTACTGGGGCTGCGTCGGGGGCTGCTGCGGGTACCCGTACGGCGCCTGGTTCGGCGGCTGTTGCGGATAGCCGTACTGCGGCTGCGCCGGCGGCTGCTCGGGCTGCGGGTAGCCGTACGCGGGCTGGTCCGGCGGCGGCGTGGGCGCGCCGAAACCACCGGGCGGCGGGTCCTGCGGCGCGCCGAAACCTCCCTGCGGCGGCTGGTTCGGCGGCTGGTTGGGCGGGCCCGGGGGCTGGTTGGGCGGCGGTGGCTGCGTCATGGGCGTATGTACCTCTGAGGTGTGGGAGGACGGGCGGGGGTCGGTGTCACTTGCCGAAGGCCAACAGCGTCTCCCTCTTCATCTCCTCGTCGTCGTTCGCACCCAGGACGACCTGCTGCACAAGGATGTACCGGCCGTCGACGTACAGCGCCGGTGAATCGTGGAAGCGCGACTCCAGCCGCCCGGTCGCGCGCGGCAGCCGGAGCGTCTCGACGGGCCGGGTCGCGCCCGGCGCGACGGTGGCCAGCGAACCGGGCGCGTCGAGCAGCGCGGCCCTTCGGACGATCAGCGAGCCGCCTTCCATCCGCAGCGGCCAGGACCTGCGCCCGGGGAGTCCCTCGATGCGCCGCACGATGTTTCCGGTACGGAGATCGAAGGCGGCGATCTCGTTGCCCTTGCCCTTGGGGGCTCCCTCGACCGCGATATAGGCGGTGGTGCCGTCCACGACGACCTGGCAGCGTTGCAGATTGCCCTGCTGGACGGTGTCGTCGTCGCACCCTTCGGCATAGAAGCCGGGGCCCTTGAGCGACGTGCGCTTCGTGCCGTCCTCGTTGAGGACGACCATGCCGTGGGTGCCCTGGACGCGGTTGTCGGCCGAGACGACGAGCGGCCGCACGGACAGGACGTGGTCCACCCGGTAGCCGACCGGAAGCCGGTACTTCCAGCGGGACTTCCCGGTCACCGGATCCACCTCGTGGATCTCCTCCTGCGGCTTGTTCACGTCCTTCGTGCAGGAGACCGCGGCGATGAGCTTGGGGCCTCCGGCGTACGCGTACGGCTGGCACTCGTTCTTCTCCCACCGGCCGAACAGCTGCTTGCCGTCGCTCAGGCGGTATCCGGTCGAGTACAGGTCCCGGCCCGCGGTGACGGTGCCTCCGCTGATCGCCAGCGAGAAGTCGGTCCCGAAGTCGAAGTTGCCTTCCTTCACGATCTTCCGCTGCCAGCTGGTCCTGCCGGTGCGCAGGTCGACCGCCTGGAGGTTGCGGCACTCGTCGACGTCCGCGTGGAGGCGGTCCTTGCGGGCGAGGACGATCTTCCCGTCGGCCGAGACGTCGTGCGACGCGCGGCAGATCTCGGTGTCGAGCATCATCCGCCACTTCACCGTGCCGTCGACGACCGAATGGGCCGTGACCGTGCGGTACATGGCGGTGACGAGGGTGTCGCCGACCAGCCAGGGTCCGAAGACGTCGCCGGTGAGGGTGGTGACGTCGATGTCGTTCTTCCGGACCCACAGGACGGAGGCCTCACCGGGAGCGCGGGCCCCGTTGTAGCGGGCCGCGTCGGCGGCGTCCGGCGCGGGGGGACCCGAAGGCCCGGCGGACGGTGTCGCCGGGCCGGAGGCGGTGGGGCTCGCGGACGCCTTGTCGTCCTTGCGGGCCCCGGGGCCCTCGTCGCCCTTCAGGGCGTACCAGGTCCCGCCGCCGGCCGCGAGCAGCGCCGCAACGACCGCCGCGATCACGGCGGTCGTGCGGCGCTTCCCGCGTACGGGCGGCTGCGGCGGGGCGGGCGGCGGTACGGGGGTGCCGGTGCCGCCGCCGTACGGATTCAGGCTTCCGTACGGCCCGTACGTCGGCGGGGGCGGCCCCGGCTGCTGCGGATCGGTCATCGGATGCGGCCGGCTCTCACTTGCTGAAGGCCATCATCGTCTTGGTCTCCTTCTCCTCCGCGTCGTTGCGGGCGCTGACGCGGCCGGCCGCGACGACGAAGGTGCCGCCCGAGTAGACGTAGGCCGGGTTGTAGTAGTCGTCCTCGATCTCGGCGGTCGCCAGCGGGTGCTGCTGGACGATCTTCGGGCTGCCGCCGGTCGGGGCGAGGGTGGCGACGGCGCCGCCCTTGTCGTACATCGCCTTCATGTAGACCACGACCTCCGAACCCTCCATGCGCAGCGGCGTGATGGTGCGCTCGGCGGGGGCCGCGGCGCGCCACTTCGGCTTGCCGGTGTTCAGGTCGAAGGCGACGACGGCGTTGGCCTGGCGGTACTCCGAGTCCGTCGCCATGTAGAAGGTGTTGGCATCGGCGGCCACGCCCTGGCAGCCCTGGAGGTTGCGGCCGAAGATGACGAACGCGCCGCCGCCGCAGTCGGGGGCGTACTTGTCGTTGCCGCCCTGGATCTGCGAGCGGAGCTTGCCGTCGGGGGTGACGGCGAAGACGGTCCACTTCTTCTCGTCGCGCTGCTGGGCGGAGACGACGAGCGGGTTCACCGAGTAGACCTTGTCGACCTCCCAGTTGGGCTGGAGCTTGAAGGTCCACCGGGGCTTGCCGGTGTTCGGGTCGACCTCGCTGATCTGCTCCTGCTTCTTGCTGACGTCGCTGGTGCGGCAGCTGGCCGCGGCGATCAGCTTGGCGCCGCCCGCGAAGGCGTACGGCTGGCAGTTGCCGCTCGTCGGCTTGGTGAAGAGCTGCTTGCCGTCGTTGAGCGCGAAGCCCCAGGACTGGTTGGTTCCGGCCGCCGTCACCGTGTTGCCGCTGATGGCGATGGTGATGTCGGAGAGCGAGCTGAAGCCGGTGCCCTTGTCGAGCGTCTTCTTCCAGCCCGCCTTGCCGGTCTTCAGGTTGACCTGCTGGAGGACGGTGCAGTCGGCGCGGTCGCCGGCCTTGTCGTTGACCCCGATGACCGTGGTGCCGTCGGCGGCGGGCTCGGGGGCGGCGGCGCACACCTCGAAGGGCAGGTCGAGCTGCCACTTGGAGGCGCCGTCGCTGAGGCCGAAGCCGCTGATGCCCTTGTACATCGCCTTGGCGACGACATCGCCCACGACCCACGGACCGAAGACGTCGGAGCCGTTGCGGGGCAGGTCGACGTTGTTCTTCAGCAGCCAGTTGATCTTCGCCTCGCCGGGCTTGCGGCCTGCGTTGAGGTCGTCCTCGCCGTTGCGGCCGTCGCCGTTGCCGCTGCCGTCGCCCTGGTCGACGGACTCGGACGGCTTCGGGGTGCCGCTGGTGGCGGTCGGCTTCGCGACCGGCGTCTCGTCGTCGCCGCCGCCGAAGGCGAACCAGCTGACGCCGCCGATGACGAGCGCGGCGGCCACGGCCGCGGCGACGACGACGGCGGGCTTGCCCTTGAAGGGGTTCTTGCCGCCGGGGGCGGGGGCCGGGCCGGGGTAGCCGTACTGACCCTGCTGCGGGCCGTAGGGGCCGGGCTGCTGGCCGTACGGGCCGGGCTGCTGGGGGTACCCGTAGCCGGGCTGCGGCGGCTGACCGTACGGCCCCGGCTGCGGGTACCCGTAACCGGGCTGCGGCGGCTGGTTGTACGGACCCGGTGCGGCGGGCGGCGGCGTCTGAGGAGCCTGCGGCGCCTGCGGGGGAACCGGCGGGGCCTGGGGCGGCATCGGCGGTGCCTGCGGCGGCATCGGCGGCGGTCCCTGGGCCGGGTTCTGGGCCGGATCCTGGTTCGGGTCCGGGTTCGGTGCGCCGAAGCCCGGCGGCTGGTTGCTGGGCGGCTGGGTCATCAGCGCGTTCCCCCTTGGTGTGAGCGGGTTTTCTTTCTACCACTCACGGGATGGCGCAAAAGCGACCGGTCCACCCCTTGTTCCCAAGGGAGGACCGGCCCGTGATGCCCTCGTTACGCGTTTCGCACGGCTTCTCTACGCATCCTCCGCCAATTCCAGCCACCGCATTTCCAACTCTTCGCGCTCCCCGGCGAGTTCCCGCAGCTCCGCGTCGAGTTTCGCGACCTTCTCGAAGTCCGTGGCGTTCTCCGCGATCTGGGCGTGCAGCTTTGCCTCCTTCTGGGAGACCTTGTCCAGTTGGCGCTCGACCTTCTGCAACTCCTTCTTCGCGGCGCGCGCGTCGGCGGCGGAGACGCCCGGCTTCGCCTGCGCGGCCGACGCGGCCGGGGCGGGGACGGACGCCTCGATCATCCGCTGCCGCCGCTCCAGGTACTCGTCGATGCCGCGCGGCAGCATCCGCAGCGCCGCGTCGCCGAGCAGCGCGAAGGTCCGGTCGGTGGTGCGCTCGATGAAGAACCGGTCGTGGGAGATGACGACCATGGAGCCCGGCCAGCCGTCGAGGAGGTCCTCCAGCTGGGTCAGGGTCTCGATGTCCAGGTCGTTGGTGGGCTCGTCGAGGAAGAGGACGTTCGGCTCGTCCATCAGGAGGCGCAGCAGCTGGAGCCGGCGCCGCTCGCCACCGGAGAGGTCGCCGACCGGCGTCCACTGCTTCTCCTTGGAGAAGCCGAACTGCTCGCACAGCTGACCGGCGGTCATCTCGCGGCCCTTGCCGAGGTCGACCCGGTCGCGGATCTGCTGGACGGCCTCCAGGACGCGCAGCGTCGCGGGCAGCTCGGTGACGTCCTGGGAGAGGTAGGCGAGCCGTACGGTCCTGCCGACGACGATCTTCCCGTCGGCGGGCTGCTTCTCGCCCTGGCTGACGGCGGCCTCGGCGAGGGCCCGCAGCAGGGAGGTCTTGCCGGCGCCGTTGACGCCGACCAGGCCGATGCGGTCGCCGGGGCCGAGCTGCCAGGTGAGGTGCTTGAGCAGCGTCTTGGGGCCGGCGGTGACGGTGACGTTCTCCAGGTCGAAGACCGTCTTGCCGAGGCGGGCGTTGGCGAACTTCATCAGCTCGGAGGTGTCGCGCGGCGGCGGCACGTCGGCGATCAGCTCGTTGGCGGCCTCGATGCGGTAGCGGGGCTTGGAGGTACGGGCGGGGGCGCCGCGCCGCAGCCAGGCGAGCTCCTTGCGCATGAGGTTCTGCCGCTTGGTCTCCTCGGTCGCCGCGATGCGCTCGCGCTCGGCGCGGGCGAAGACGTAGTCGGAGTAGCCGCCCTCGTACTCGTGGACGTCACCGCGCTGCACGTCCCACATGCGGGTGCAGACCTGGTCGAGGAACCAGCGGTCGTGGGTGACGCAGACGAGCGCGGAGCGGCGCTCCTGGAGGTGCTTGGCGAGCCAGGCGATGCCCTCGACGTCGAGGTGGTTGGTGGGCTCGTCGAGGACGAGCAGGTCCTGGTCCTCGATGAGGAGCTTGGCGAGCGCGATCCGGCGCCGCTCGCCACCGGAGAGCGGGCCGATGACGGTGTCGAGGCCCTGCTCGAAGCCGGGCAGGTCGAGCCCGCCGAAGAGCCCGGTGAGCACGTCGCGGATCTTGGCGCTGCCGGCCCACTCGTGGTCGGCCATGACGCCGATGACCTCGTGCCGGACGGTGGCCTCCGGGTCGAGCGAGTCGTGCTGCGTGAGCACGCCGAGCCGCAGCCCGCCACTGTGCGTGACCCGGCCGGTGTCGGCCTCCTCCAGCTTGGCGAGCATGCGGATGAGGGTCGTCTTGCCGTCGCCGTTGCGGCCCACGACACCGATCCGGTCACCCTCGGAGACGCCGAGCGAGACGCCGTCGAGCAGGGCACGGGTGCCGTACACCTTGCTGACAGCCTCGACATTGACCAGATTGACGGCCACTTTGACTCCTGTACGGGGGGATGGATCGACGTCCAAGGGTAGACGGCCCGGCAGGTGCGGCGACGTCCGGTGATCCCCCGGCCGAGACACCCCCTAGCAGCGGCCGAGGCTGCCGGTCTCGCGGTCGGCCTTCTCCCGGTGGAGCCAGCCTTCGGTCTCCGTGCCCTGGATGCGGGCGTAGATCCAGGTGTTGCCGTAGGCGTTGGTGACGTAGCAGTGGTAGTAGACCTTCACGTCGGCCTTGACCGCCGTCACGTAGGAGCACTCCGCGTACGGGCCGGTGTAGAGGTGGGAGTTCTCGGCCAGGTAGCCGTAGCCGTCGCTGCGGTTGGAGTGCGCCCAGCCGGTGCAGGCCGTCGAGACCGGGGTGGGCTCCTTCACGGTGGCGCTGGGGGTGGTCTTCGGCGGGGCCGAGGGCGTGGTGGCCGGCTTGTCGTCGGCGGTGGGCGTCTTCGTGGGGGTCGGCCCGCCGGGCTCGTCCTTCTCCGTGGGGGTGCCGGTCGGCGTCCCGTCGGGGGTCATGGACGTCAGGTCCCCCGGGGCGGTCGGGGCGTCGGTGAGCCCGCCCGTGCCGGACATGTCACCGTCGGCCGGGGTGCTCGCCCCGGGGGCCGCCGCCTGCGAGGCGCCGCCCGTGTCGGGGGCGGCCTTGTCCATCAGGGCGTAGGCGATGCCGCCGCCGGTCAGGACCGTGGCGGCGGCGACCGCGACGACGGTACGGGTGCGGCGGCGCCGCCCGCGCAGGGTTCCCGTGGGGGCCTCGGCGCGGGGGTCGTGGCCTGCGGGTGCGCCGGGCGCCGTGCCCGGCTGCGGGGCGAACGGCTCGGGCGGAGGGCCGAAGGCCGGGGGCGCCGCGGGGTGGGGTGCCTGGGCCTGGGCCTGGACCTGGGGCGGGGCCGGTGCGGGGTGGGGCGCCGGGGCCGGGGCGGGGGCCGGGGTCGGTGCGGCGTGGGGAGCCGGGGCCGGGGGCGCGCCCGTTGCGACCGCTTCCAGCATCGCGCGGGCCTGGGCGGCGTCCGGCCTGTGCGCCGGGTCCTTGGCCATCAGCGCCCGCAGCACCGGGGCGAGCGGTCCCGAGCGGCGGGGCTCGGGCAGCGGCTCGGTGACGATCGCCGACAGCGTGGACCAGGCCGACGTACGGCGGAAGGGCGCCGTGCCCTCCACGGCCGCGTACAGCGTCATGCCGAGCGACCAGATGTCGGAGGCGGGCCCCGGTTCGCGGCCCTGCGCGCGCTCCGGCGGCAGGTAGTCGAGGGAGCCGACGATCTGACCGCTCTGGGTCAGCTTGGCCACGGCGTCGCCGTCGGTGGCCTCCATCGTGGCGATGCCGAAGTCCGTGAGCACGACCCGGCCCGAGCGTTCGAGAAGCACGTTGCCGGGCTTGACGTCCCGGTGGAGTACCCCGGCCTGGTGCGCCGCCGAGAGGGCGTCCATCAGCTTGGCGCCGATCGCGGCCACCTCACGCGGGTCCAGCGGTCCGCGTTCCGTCACCACGTCGTCGAGGGACGGGCCGTCGACCAGCTCCATGACGATGACCGGCAGCCCCCGCTCCTCGACCACGTCGTGCACGGTGACCACGCCGCTGTGCCGGACACGGGCGGCGGCCTGCGCCTCCCGCTGCATCCGGGAGCGCAGGTCGGCCAGTTCGGCGGGGGAGGCGTCGGTGTAGGCCCGCAGCACCTTGACGGCGACCTCCCGGTGGAGGACCTGGTCCACGGCCCGGGCGACCACGCCCATCCCGCCGCGCCCGATCGTCGCGGTCACGCGGTAGCGCCCGCCCAGGACCTCACCGACCAGCTCTGCGCCGTTCGCCCCCGCCATCCGTACCGCTCCGATCCGTCGTACCGCATCCGTCGTACCGCACCGGCTCATCACGCCGAAGGGACCAGCGTAGGGGTAGGCATGACGGAGCCTCCGGACGGGCCCGGGGGCGGCCCGCGCCGAGGAGACCCGGCGGTGGCGAGGGGCTACAGGACCCGCGCGCCCGGTGCCGGAGACGTGGCCACGCGGGCCGTGCGGCAGGTGCCGGAGGCGGTCAGGGCGTCGGCGACCGCGCGGGCCGCGTCCTCGTCCTTCACCAGGAAGGCCGTCGTCGGACCGGAGCCCGAGACGAGGGACGCCAGGGCGCCCGCCGCCGCGCCGGCCTCCAGGGTGGCCGTCAGCGACGGACGCAGGGAGACGGCCGCCGGCTGGAGGTCGTTCGCCAGGGCGCCGGCCAGGGCGGTCGCGTCACCGGTGCGCAGGGCGTCCAGGAGCGCGGGGGAGGCGGCCGGTTCGGGGACGGTGACGCCCTCGTGGAGACGGTCGAACTCGCCGTACACGGCCGGGGTCGAGAGCCCGCCGTCGGCGACGGCGAACACCCAGTGGAAGCCGCCACCGACCGGGAGCTCCGTCAGCCGCTCGCCGCGGCCGACGCCGAGCGCCGCCCCGCCGACCAGGCTGAACGGCACGTCGCTGCCGAGCTCCGCGCAGATCTCCAGGAGGTCGGCGCGCGGGGAGTCGAGGCCCCACAGCGCGTCGCAGGCGAGGAGCGCGCCCGCGCCGTCCGCGCTGCCGCCCGCCATGCCGCCGGCGACCGGGATGTCCTTGGCGATGTGGAGGTGGACGTCCGGGGAGATCCCGTGCCGGGCGGCGAGCAGCTCGGCGGCGCGTGCGGCCAGGTTGGTGCGGTCCAGGGGGACCTTGTCGGCGTCTGGGCCCTCGCAGGTGACCGTCAGCTCGGCGGCGGGCGTGGCCGTGACCTCGTCGTACAGGGACACCGCGAGGAAGACGTTCGCCAGGTCGTGGAAGCCGTCGGGGCGCGCCCCGCCGACCGCCAGCTGGACGTTGACCTTGGCGGGCACCCGTACGGTGACGCTCCGGCCGGCCCGCGGGCCCGCACCGGCCGCGGGCACCGCGCCGTGCTCCGTACCCGTCCCGCTCACGCCTTGGCCTCCGCGATCCGCGCGAACTCCTCCACCGTCAGCGACTCGCCCCGCGCCTGCGGCGAGATCCCGGCCTTCACCAGGGCCTCCTCCGCCGCGACGGGCGAGCCCGCCCAGCCGGCGAGCGCGGCCCGCAGGGTCTTGCGGCGCTGGGCGAAGGCCGCGTCGACGACCGCGAAGACCTCCGCCTTGGACGCGGTCGTCGCCACCGGCTCCGTACGGCGGACCAGCGAGACGAGACCCGAGTCGACGTTCGGCGCCGGCCAGAAGACGTTGCGGCCGATGGAGCCCGCCCGCTTCACCTCGGCGTACCAGTTCGCCTTGACCGACGGCACGCCGTACACCTTGTTGCCGGGCTTGGCCGCCAGCCGGTCCGCGACCTCCGCCTGGACCATCACGAGCGTCCGCTCGATCGTCGGGAAGCGGTCGAGCATGTGCAGCAGGACCGGCACGGCCACGTTGTACGGCAGGTTCGCGACGAGCGCCGTCGGCGCGGGGCCGGGCAGCTCCTGGACGTCCATCGCGTCGGAGTGGACCAGCGCGAAGTGGTCCTTCTTCGCGGGCAGCCGGGCGGCGATGGTCGACGGCAGCGCGCCCGCGAGGATGTCGTCGATCTCGACGGCCGTCACCCGGTCCGCGGCCTCCAGGAGTGCCAGGGTCAGCGAGCCGAGTCCGGGGCCCACCTCCACGACCACGTCGTCGGGTCGCACCTCGGCCGTGCGGACGATCCGCCGGACCGTGTTGGCGTCGATGACGAAGTTCTGGCCCTTCTGCTTCGTGGGGCGCACGCCGAGGACGGCGGCCAGTTCACGGATGTCGGCGGGGCCGAGGAGGGCGTCGGGGCCTTCGGGGCCGGTGGTGGTGCTCACCGGTACAGCCTACGGCTCACCGGTGGAGCCTTCGGCCGCAGTGCGGCCAGGGACTGGCGCCGCGCTGCACGTAGAGCTTCTTCGCCCGGTACGTCTGCTCCGAGGCGGACGCGTCCTGGGCGACGCCGCTGCCGCCGAGCGAGCGCCAGGTCCCGGGGTCGAACTGGTAGAGCCCGCCGTATGTGCCCGAGGGGTCGACGGCGTTCGGCCGGCCGCCGGACTCGCAGGCGGCGAGCGCCCCCCAGTCGAGCCCGTCCGCGCCCCCGACCGAGGTGGGCAGCGGCCGGGTGCCGACCCTGACCTTCTGGGTGACGGGCTCCCTGACCACCTCCTCGCCGGTCTTCCTGGGCTTCTGGCGGACGCCGTTGACGGACCGCAGGGTGTACGTGACCCGGCGCACGCCCTGGACGCCCTGCCGTTCGACGACCTCCGTGCCCGCGAAGAGGCCTGGGTCGCGGGTCCGCTCGACGGTGTACGGGATCGGCTCCTCGCGGACCTGCCGGCTGCCGGTGATCCGCAGGACGGTGATCGTCTGGCCGTCGCGCGGGAAGGAGCCCGGCGGCACGGAGGTGGTGTCCTGCCCGGAGAGGGTGATCCCGGCCTCCTCGACGGCCTCGCGGACGGTGGCGGCGTTGGTGCGCAGGGTCCGCTCGCGGCCGTCGGCGAGGAGGGTGACGGTCCGCTCGGTGCGGACGTCCAGGGCGAGGCCGCGGCGGGAGATGGGGGCCGTGCGGGAGACGGAGAGGTACGCGCCCTCGGCCCGTACCCCGAGCTGGCGCAGGGCGCCGTCGACGGTCCTGGCCGTGGTCCACACCTGGCGGCGCTGCCCGTCGAGGGTGAGGGCGACGGGCCTGCCGTAGCGGACGACGACCTCGTCGCCGCTGGCCAGGGCCTCGCCGGGGCCGGGGGCGACGATGTCGTGGGAGCCGACGGCGAGCCCCTCGTCCGCGAGCAGTTCGTCGACGTCGTCGGCGAAGGTGTGCAGGGTCCTCGGGACGCCGTCGACGGAGAGCCGGACCGCCTTGTCGTTGGCGACGAAGGCGCTGGTGCCGCCGGCCAGGAAGGCGACGACGAGCGCCTGCGGGACGATGCGCCGGAGGCTCGCGACGGGGCCCGGCCCGGACTTGCGGCGTCGGGCGGCCCGCCGGGCCTCGGCGCGGGAGCCCTGGCTCCGGGTCTGGCTCTGGCCCGGAACCTGGCCCGGTACGAGCACCGCTGCCTGCGTCGGCTGCTCGTGGAGCGGCACGGGCCCGGCCGTCGTCGGCCGCCGTCCGGCTCGGTGACTGCCCTGGGAAGTGCTCACGAGGCCGGGACCCTAGCCCCGACGACGGTCACTCTCCCGAACGACCCGGCTACGACACGTAACCGTTATGGATCAGTAATCGAAGGCGCGGGCCGTGTTCACGGCGATCGCCTCGCAGAGTTCCTCCTCCGCGATCCCGCGCACGGCGGCCATCGCACGGACGGTGACGGGGATGAGGTACGGCGCGTTCGGCCGTCCTCGGTACGGCGCCGGGGTCAGGAACGGGGCGTCCGTCTCGACCAGGACCAGCTCCAGCGGGGCGACGGCGAGGGCGTCGCGCAGCGGCTGCGCGTTCTTGAAGGTCATGTTCCCCGCGAAGGACATGAAGTAGCCCTTGGCGGCGCAGATCCGGGCCATGTCGGCGTCGCCGGAGTAGCAGTGGAAGACGGTCCGCTCCGGGGCGCCCTCCTCGTCGAGGACCCGCAGGACGTCGGCGTGGGCCTCGCGGTCGTGGATCACCAGTGCCTTGCCGTGCCGCTTGGCCATCTCGATGTGGGCGCGGAAGGAGCGCTCCTGGGCGGCCATGCCCTCGGGGCCGGTACGGAAGAAGTCGAGCCCGGTCTCGCCGACGGCGCGGACGTACGGCAGGGCGGCGAGGCGGTCGATCTCGGCGAGCGCGTCGTCCAGCGCCGCGTCCCCGCCCGCCTCGCGGGCGCCCTGGCGGGACCCGCCTCCCCCAGGGTCGCCGAGGACGATCCGGGGTGCCTCGTTCGGGTGCAGGGCGACGGCGGCGTGCACGTTCTCGTGCGCGGCGGCCGTCTCGGCGGCCCACTGGGAGCCCTTGATGTCACAGCCCACCTGGACGACGGTGGTGACCCCGACGGCGGCGGCCTTGGTGAGGGCCTCCTCGACGGTGCCGGACTGCATGTCCAGATGCGTGTGGGAATCCGCCACGGGAACCAGGAGCGGCTCGGGCAGCGGCGGCGGGGCGTCCTTCGAACTCATGGCCCCGATCGTACGAGGACCATGAGTTCACCCGCGAAGGGCCGGTGCTCGCGCCGGGCGGCCCGCGGGGGGTCAGCGCTCGCGCCGGAACCGGCTCAGGAGGTCCGACAGCCATCCCCGGGGCTCGTCCGTCACGTGCACGGGTCCGGGAAGGTCCCCCTCCTTCGTCGCCGGGCCCTCCTCGCGCTCCAGGTCCTGCCCGATCGGCCCCGCCAGGCCGATCGGTCCGGCCGGGGTGGCCGGCCTGTGCGGCGCTCCCGGGCCGCTGCGGTGATAGGCCTGCTCCCAGGAGCTCAGGACCGAGGACACCTGACCCGCGCGCATGATGCGGACGACATGTCCGCCGCAGTTCATGCAGGTCGGACTGGACAGCGGTGAGGGGACACGCTCACCACCGGCCTTGTAGACGACGAATTCATGGCCGGCGGCGTCGACGTGGTGCTCGATGTCGTACGCCTGCTCCCAGCCGTATCCGCAACGCATGCAGGCGAAGGCGTACGCCTCATGGGCGACGGATATGCCGGTGCCGGTGATCTCACTCATGCCAGCTCCTCTCCACCGATCCAGTGGACGCCTTTTCGGGCCGGAGCGCATCAGCGCCGGACGAACAATGGAACGCTCTTTGGCGTTCCCTTGCTCTCAGGCCCTCAGGAGGCCCGCCGCGCGGGTTTCGCTTTGCTTTTCACGATAGCCCTTTACCCTTTCCGGGGCCCGTCACAGCCGCGTTCTTTGCCGCCACGACGGCATCGAACACCTCGCGCTTGGGCAGCCCCGCCTCGGCGGCGACCGCCGCGATCGCCTCCTTGCGCCGCTCCCCCGCCTCCTCGCGCACCCGCACCCTGCGCACCAGCTCCTCGGCGTCGAGCTCGGCGGGCGCCTCCTCCGGGGCGCCCTCGACGACGACGGTGATCTCGCCCCGTACGCCGTCCTTCGCCCACTGGGCGAGCTCGCCGAGCGGGCCGCGCCTGACCTCCTCGTACGTCTTGGTCAGCTCGCGGCAGACGGCGGCACGGCGCTCGGCGCCGAAGACCTCGGCCATCGCGGCGAGCGTGTCGTCGAGCCGGTGCGGGGCCTCGAAGTAGACGAGGGTCCTGCGCTCCTTCTCCACCTCGCGGAGCCGGCCGAGCCGCTCCCCGGCCTTGCGGGGCAGGAAGCCCTCGAAGCAGAAGCGGTCCACGGGCAGCCCGGACAGGGCGAGCGCGGTCAGCACGGCGGAGGGGCCGGGGACGGCGGTGACCCTGATGTCCTGCTCCACGGCGGCGGCGACGAGCCGGTACCCGGGGTCGGAGACGGACGGCATGCCCGCGTCGGTGACGAGGAGGACCCGCGCGCCGCCGACGAGCGCCTCGACCAGCTCGGGCGTACGGGCGGACTCGTTGCCCTCGAAGTACGACACGACCCGGCCCGAGGTGTGCACGCCGAGGGCCCGGGTCAGGCCGCGCAGCCGCCGGGTGTCCTCCGCCGCGACGATGTCGGCGGTCTCCAGCTCGGCCGCGAGCCGCGGCGGAGCGTCCCCGATGTCCCCGATGGGCGTCCCTGCAAGTACCAGCGTTCCTGTCACATGGGTCATCCTCGCAGCCCGGACAGGCGACTCGCACAGGAGCGTTCCCTACGATGGCGCGGTGACCAGTACCGCACCCGAGACCCTGCAGGGTCAGCGCGCCGTGGAAGAGCCCCCGTCGTGGCAGCAGCGTCTGCGGCGCTTCGGCTACGCACCCCCCGTCGGCCGCGCCGCCGGACCCGGGCTGCGGGAGCGTCTCGTACCGCCGTACACCCGTCCCTCGCAGCGGATGTGGTCCCTGCTCGGGATCTCGGCGGGAGCCGGGGAGAGGGTGTGGCGGCTGGCCGCCTGGGGCGGTCCGCTGCTGGTCGCGCTGCTCGCCGGGGTGCTGCGGTTCTGGAACCTGGGCAAGCCGCACGCGGTGATATTCGACGAGACGTACTACGCGAAGGACTCCTGGGCGCTGATCAACCAGGGGTACGAGGGGGCGTGGCCGAAGGACATCGACAAGACGATCCTCAGCGACCCCGACTCGGTGCTGGTCCCGACGGACCCGGGCTATGTCGTCCATCCGCCGATGGGCAAGTGGGTCATCGGGCTCGGTGAGAAGCTCATCGGATTCGAGCCGTTCGGCTGGCGGTTCATGGTGGCGCTGCTCGGCACGCTCTCCGTGCTGATGCTGTGCCGGATCGGGCGGCGGCTGTTCCGCTCCACGTTCCTTGGGTGTCTGGCGGGGCTGCTGCTCGCGGTGGACGGCCTGCACTTCGTGATGAGCCGGACGGCGCTGCTCGACCAGGTCCTGATGTTCTTCGTGCTGGCCTCCTTCGGCTGTCTGGTCGTCGACCGGGACTGGTCGCGGCGGCGGCTCGCGGCGGCGCTCCCGGAGGACGGGGAGGGCGTGCTGCGGCCGGACGCGGACGTCGCGGAGACGCTGCGGCTCGGCTGGCGGCCGTGGCGCTTGGCGGCGGGCGTGTCCCTGGGGCTCGCGGCGGCGACCAAGTGGAACGGCCTTTACGTGATGGTGGCCTTCGGGCTCCTCACGGTCCTGTGGGACGTGGGCGCCCGTCGTACGGCCGGCGCGTTCCGCCCGTACGCCGCGGTGATCAGGCGTGACCTGCTCCCCGCCTTCGTCTCGGTGGTGCCGGTCGCGATCGTCACCTACGTGGCGTCGTGGACGGGCTGGATCGTCACGGACAAGGGGTACTTCCGCAACTGGGCGAGCGAGCAGGACAAGGTGAACGGCGGCGGCCTCTGGTCCTGGCTGCCGGACTGGCTGCGCAGTCTGTGGCACTACGAGAGCGAGGTCTACACGTTCCACGTGGGGCTGAACTCGCCGCACACGTACGAGTCGAACCCGTGGAGCTGGATCGTCCTGGGCCGCCCGGTCTCGTACTTCTACGAGTCCCCGGCCCCCGGCCGGGGAGGCTGCCCGGCGACGGCGACGGAGAAGTGCGCGCAGGAGGTCCTGGCCCTGGGGACTCCGCTGCTGTGGTGGGCGGCCTGTTTCGCGATCCTGTACGTCCTGTGGCGCTGGGCCTTCCGCCGGGACTGGCGAGCGGGCGCCGTCGCGTGCGGGATCGCGGCGGGCTGGCTGCCGTGGTTCCTGTATCAGGAACGCACGATTTTCCTTTTCTACGCGGTGGTGTTCGTGCCGTTCCTGTGTCTGGCGGTGACGATGATGATCGGCGCGATCATCGGCCCGGCCGGTTCCTCGGAAAGGCGGCGGACTTTCGGGGCGGTGGGGGCGGGAGTTCTCGTTCTTCTCATCGTGTGGAACTTCATCTATTTCTGGCCGCTGTACACGGGAACGTCGATTCCGCTGGATCAGTGGCGTAATCGGATGTGGCTCGACACCTGGGTTTAGCGGGGCGGGAGTTCCAGGAGGGCGCGGCCGGTGGCCGCGCCCTCCGTGTCGTCCGGCCGGCCGCTCAGGCCGCCTTCGACAGGGTGCAGACGCCGTCCTCGCAGGTGCGTCGCAGGCGGCCTCGGGAGACCGTCTGGGCCAGGCCGATCGCCCAGCAGGTCGGGCAGCCGCGGAGGGCGACCAGGCCCAGGGGGGCGGCGAGCAGGACGGCGGGGCCGGCGACGGGCACCAGGGCGATCGCGCCGATGATCAGGCCGAAGCCGAGAGCGCCGCGCAGGAGGTGCCGCGGGACGGAGGCGCTCGCGAAGTCCGATCCCGTACGGACGGGGTCGCCGGGGTCCGCGTTCTTCATGGCCGTACCTCTCCTTCGGTCGCCTCTTCGGTCGCTGCCAGGGCCTGTCGCAGGGCGGCCCGGGCCCGGTGGAGCCGCGATTTCATGGCCGCCTCGCTCAGGCCGAGCGACCGGGCGACGTGACGGCCGGGAAACCCCTGGACGTCCCGCATGATCAGCACCTGCCGCTGCTCGCGGGGGAGGCCGCCGACCGCGACGGCCACCCGCTCGGCCTCCAGCCGCCGCAGCACCGCACTCTCCGCGGAGGGCTCCTCCTCGGTGACGGGGGTGGCGGCGGTGGGGGTGGCGAGCAGTCTGAGGTGTCGCAGGCATTCGTTGCGCACGATGCGGAACATCCAGGACGCCAGGGCGCCGGACGCGCGGAGCGTGCCGATCTTCCGGTAGAGGATGATCAGCGCTTCCTGGGCCGCGTCCTCGGCGTCCTGCGGTGTGGCGCACAGCGACAGCGCGAACCGGCGCACGTGCGGCTGCGACTCCATGACCACGGTGGTGAGCGACGGGATGTCGCCGTCCTGCGCCGCCCGGATCAGCCGCTCGTCCGGCCAGGAGACCCGCCGCGGGCGGTCAGCCACGGCTCCGGCTCCTCCGCTTGAGCAGCGTCACGCTGCAGATGCAGACCAGCACCACACCGACCACGGCGATGATCGCGATCATCATGCTTCGTTCCTCCTGGTATCCGCCGGCGCCTTCGCGACCGGTTCACAGACAAGAGGCGGCGGACGGGGAAAAGGATTCAGCACCGCGGTACGCCGGAGGCCCGGACCGCACGGAAGCGGTCCGGGCCTCTGACACGTGCTCGTCCCTCAGGCCGCCGGGAGCCGGGGCAGTTCCTTCGGGAAGGTCCGCGACTCCTGGCAGTCGACGGCCTCGTAGGTGTGGCGGGCGAGCTGGTAGGCGAAGTCGACGAGGACCTGCCGCAGCTCGGTCCCGTGCACGCGGGTCTTGCCGATGGTGCCGGCGTCGACGGTCAGTGCGTACGCGTCACGCGCCTCGCCGGGCTTTTTGCCGGGCGGGGTGCAGGGGACGTACACGTGGGCCCTGTCCGGGTGCGCCAAGGCTCGGATGTCGCCGGACGACACCTCGACCGGGTTCTCGTCGTTCCCGTTGTTCGCGTAGAAGTCACGCCAACCGTCGGAATCCGAGTCACGGGACTCCGCCTCCCCCGAGATGACGGAGTCGCCGCTGGTGCGTACGTGGCAGGCGAAGAAGAAGTCGCCGTCCGACCGGTCCTGCCGGAGCTTCCCCCGCTCCTCGGCCGAGCGCGCCGAGGGCAGGGCGCGCGCCGCCGTCGCCCGGTCCACCGCACCGTCGCACGGACGGTCCGGGAGCCGGTCGACGCCCTTGGTGAAGATCTCCAGGTACCCGAAGACCGCCGCGACCGCCACCAGGCCGGCTATGCCCGCGGTGCGGAGGTTCTTCCTTCGGCCTGCCCGCATACGGCTGCTCACATCTCCTCGCAACTCACGCAGCCGGCCGGGCGCGGATGTCTTCCATCATGGAATCGCTGTCGGTCCAGCCCTGTTCGAGGGCCACACGGACCAGTTCCTTCGCCTCGTGGTCCGTCAGTTCCTTGGAACCGTGGGTGCTGATGGACTCGCCGACGCTGTTCTGGGTCTGCGCCTTGGCCGACTCCATGGTGTCGTTCAGCGTTCCGCCGGAGGCGTAGAGGGACCTGTCCAGCGCTCCCTGTGCCTCCTGGCCCTTCAGGAGGGTGTCCACGGCGATGCCGGCGACTCCGCCGAAGAACCCGCTGGCCGCGGCGCCCGTCATCGCGGCGCCCGGGCCCATGGGCACCAGGGCAACGCTGCCCACGTTCACACCGGCGGCGAGGAAGGCCTTCACCACGTCGCCCTTCGACTTGAGGGCGTCGTTCGTGGCCTTCTCGGCTCCCAGGTCACCGGCGATCTTGGCGTCGGCGACCGAGTGCCCGACGATGCCCTCGATGATTCCGGTGTTGCGCGCGATGGCGTTGATCGGGAGTTCGGACTTGCCGTTGAAGAGATCCGGATTCGCGATGTGCGCCTCCATGGAGCTCGCCGTGTAGATGTTCTCGCCGATGATGATCGCCGCCCGGCCCATGGGGTCCTTGGACACGTCGTACAGGAAGCGCATGGCGTCGGTCTTCTTCAGACCGTCGGGGTCCTGGCTGTTGGTCATGAAGATCGACTCGGATCCACTGCCGGCAATCGACCGGTTGATCTCCGGCATGTAGGCGGCCGCCATGTCGCCGAAACTCTCGCCCGTCTCCTTGTTCACGAGCTTGGTGCCGCTGTCCGGCTGCGCGACGGCGTGCATGACGTCCTGCATGAGGGCGACCTGCTCCCTGCTGTGCGGCCTGATGTCGGTCGCCTTCTCGCCGTCGCCGTAGCCCGTCACGGCCGCTTCGAGGGCGTGCGCCACCGCACCGTCACGGTCGGTGTACCGCATGCTCTCCACCACGTGCTCGAAGACCTTCTTGTCGCCGAAGGTGTCCAGCGCCGCCTCGGGGTTGTGCGACAGGGCCTTCATGAAGCCGGTCACCGGGTCGCGGCCGTCGTCGTCCCCGAAGACGAGGTCCGTGATGTTCCCGTCCTTCCAGAGGTCGTTGGTGCCCATGCCCGCGCTGCCGGCCGGCGCCATGTCCATCTTCAGGAGCTGCTTGCCGTAGGCGTCGAGGAACTCGGCGTCGTACTTGCCGTGGTGCATCAGGCTGCTCATGACCTGGTAGCCCATGGCGCCGTAGGGCCGCAGCGGATCCGCGGAGTTGGCCCGGAAGGCCGTGGTCGACTCGTCGAGGACCTTCTTCTTCCACTCCGTCATGCCGTCCGAGTCGGAGAGCGTGGCGGTGGCGAGCGTCGTGCTCAGGTCCCTCTGGAGGCTCTGGAGCTGCTTGAGCTCCTCGCCCCGCGCGCCCGCGTGGAGCTCGGCGAGGTCGTTCCAGAACTGGAGGGTCTCCTTGCCCCCCAGCTTGGAGGCGAACTGGGCGGCGAAGAGCTCGTCGTCCTTGTACTTGGCCATGGTCCGCTGGAACTCGGCGAGTTCCTCGGGCGACATCTTCTTCGCGTCCTTCGCCAGGTTCGCCATGGCGTCCGCCTTCTGCAGCGCGTCGGCGGCGGAGTCGCGGTCGGCGTGCTTGGCGCCGGAGAAGCCGTAGTCGGCCTGTTCGGCTATCGCCTTCAGGGCACGGGCGGCGGTGGAGTCGCTCGTCGTGGCCTGGCCGAGGAGAACCTGGATCCTGTCCCTGAGGGCCTCGGCCTTCTCCTTGGTGCCGGGAGGTTCGGGGTGCATGGCCGAGACGACGCGGAAGCCGCCGCCCTGCTCCCCGTAGACCGAGAGCTTGTCCTTGTCGAAGCCGTCGTCCAGGGCCTGCTTGAGCTTGTCCCGGAACCCGACGAGCTCGTCGTGGGTGTCCTTGAGGATGTTGTGGATCGACGTCGCCTGGGTGAGGGCGTCCGAGAACTCACCGGCCGTCTTGGAGATGAACTCGCGCGAGACGGTGGCGTTGACACCGGCCCAGTTGGCCTTGTCCGCCTTGGCCTTCATGTCGTCGCTCGCCCGCTTCTGAAGACCCGTCAGGCTCTTGACGACGGTGCCCCAGTCGGTGATCGCGGCGCTCAGCAACGCGAAGTTGGCGTGGCGCAGTGCTTCGAGGTCCATCAGCGGTTCGTCCCCTCGTCAAAACCCTTGTCGAGGGTGGCGATGCTGCTCACGGTCGACGCGATGTACTGATCGTCGCCCGCGTGGACCTTCTTCGTGAAGTCCATGTGGTTGGAGATGTGGGCGCAGGCGTCGAGCAGGCTGGTCAGCGACTTCTCCCACCGGTCCTGGACCGTGTGCAGGGCGGCCCCGAGCTCGAACTCCTGCGTGGTGAGGTCCTTGGCCGCGTTCTGACTGCTGGACCAGGCGTTACGGCCCTCGCGTCCGAGGTCGTTGAAGAGCTTGAACGCGCTGTCGCCGACCGCGGCCAGGTCCTGCTGGTCGGCCTTGAGGTCGCCCGCCTCGCCGGCGCCACTGCCACCGGTCCGGTCGCTCGGCACCTCGTTCAGTTGCATTCGCGCAGAACTCTGACTGCCGGCATCGGCCTTCAGCTGCTCCCATTCATCCCACGGCATCGTGGTGGACTCCTTCCCCCGTACGGACAAGCAAGAGATCGACGTTCCGCTCGGGAGGACCGCGAACCGTCCCGGACACGTCAAAGGTCGACCCTACACAAGCAATTGGAACGGACGAGCGAGCGGTACGAGGCCCCTGGACGCAGGCGCGTGCCGGTGCCGGAACCGCCCTGTGGCGGGGTCGGTGCACATGCGAATGCGGTCGACACCGGGGCGGGGGCGCTGGTTGACTGAGCGAACTTCTGGGGCTTCTGGGGAGGGGAACCACAAGGATGCGCAGTGGAGCGAAGGTCGCGATCGTCGGCGGAGTCTTCGTCGTCGTGGCGGGCGGGGTCGCCTACGGGGGCTACAACCTCGTGCAGGGGGTCACGGGGGGCTCGGACGTGAGCACCCGTTCCGCCGCGGACGGGAAGCGGTCCGGGCCGGTCACCGAGGACGAGGTCACCCGGACCGCCGGGGACTTCCTGGCCGCGTGGGCCGCGGGCGAGTCCGACCGGGCCGCCCAGCTGACCAACAACCCCGTCGAGGCCGGGCCGGTCGTGCTCGGCTACAAGGAGGGTGCGAAGGTCTCCGCGGCCGAGATCACGCCGGGTACGCCCGCCGGCGCGACGGTGCCCTTCACGGTGAAGGCCACGGTGACGTACGAGGGGCGGTCGAAGCCCTGGACGTACACCTCGGAGCTGACGGTGGTGCGCGGGCTGTCCACCGGGCGGCCGCTCGTCGACTGGAAGCCGGCCGTCATCCACCCGAAGCTCACCAAGGACGGGACCCTGCGCACCGGCGCGGCGAAGTCCGGCGGCATCAAGGCCGTCGACCGCAAGGGCGCCGAGCTGACGAAGGAGAAGTACCCCTCGCTCGGGCCGGTCCTGGACCAGCTGCTCGCCCGGTACGCGACGCAGAGCGGCGGCGAGCCGGGCGTAGAGACCTGGATCGAGTCCGGTACGGAGGGGGTGCCGGACACCACGCTCGTCACCCATGTGAAGGGCCGGCCGGGAACGCTGCGGACGACCATCGACGCGACCGTCCAGGCGGCGGCCGAGCGGGCGGTGAAGCAGTACGGCCAGGCGTCGGTGGTGGCGGTCAAGCCGACCACGGGCGAGATACGGGCGGTCGCCAACAGCCCGTCGGGCGGCTTCAACACGGCGTTCGAGGGCAAGCAGGCGCCGGGCTCGACCCTGAAGATCGTCACGGCGGCGATGCTCCTGGAGAAGGGGCTCGTGACCGCGGACGGGATCGCCCCCTGTCCCAAGGAGGTCCGGTACTACACCCGTACCTTCCACAACCTCGAACACTTCGCGCTCGGCGACGTGCCGTTCTCCCGGAGCTTCGCCAAGTCCTGCAACACCGCCTTCATCAAGCTGATCAACGAGGTGGACGACGACTCCGCGCTCGGCAAGGAGGCCCGGGACGTCTTCGGGATCGGCCTCGACTGGAAGACGGGCGTCCAGTCCGTCGACGGGTCCGTCCCCCCGGCGGTGGAGGGCGAGGCGGCGGCGCAGTACATCGGGCAGGGAACGGTCCAGATGAACGCGCTCAACATCGCCTCGATCACCGCCACCGCGAAGACCGGGACCTTCAAGCAGCCCTTCCTGGTCGACCGGAAGCTCGACGGGCGGACCTTCGCCGAGGCGTCGCGGTCCCTGCCCGACCCGGTCTCCCGTCAGCTGCGGGCGATGATGCGGGCGACGGCAACCGGGGACGGCACGGGGGCGAAGGCGATGGCCTCGGTCGGCGGGGACAAGGGCGCGAAGACGGGCTCGGCGGAGGTCGACAACCAGGCCACCTCCAACAGCTGGTTCGCCGGCTACTCCGACGACCTCGCGTCGGCGGCCGTCGTGGAGGAGGGCGGCCACGGCGGGGACTCGGCGGGCAGGGTCGTGGCGAGCGTGCTGCGCGCGGGGTGATCAGGGCGGTGAGCCCGGCGCGCGGCCGCCGGGGCGGCTCCGCCTCGCGCGGGTGACCGGCCCCCGGTCGCGCGCGACCGCAACACAGTCGCGTGGCCCCTACACGGAACGCTAGCGTGCGGGGCATGACCTCTCCCGCATCCCCCGCCCACCCCCGATTCGCCGCGGCCCCGGTCGACGTCCGTGAGCGGCGGACCGCGTGACGCCGCTGGTGGTCGCGGCGGTCCTGCTCGCCGCCGTGACGCACGCCTCCTGGAATGCGATGGCCCACACCGTCCGCGACCAGCTGCTCTCCTTCACCCTGATATCCGGCGGCGGGGCGCTGATCGGCTGCGCCATGGCCGTCTTCGTACCGCTGCCGGCGGCCGGGGCGTGGCCGTATCTGCTCGCCTCCGCCGTCCTGCACGTCGGCTACATGGTCCTGCTCATGCGGTCGTTCACGCTGGGAGACTTCGGACAGATGTACCCGATCGCCCGCGGTACGGCGCCGCTGGCGGTGACCCTCCTCGCGGCGGTCTTCGTCGACGAGATCCCCGACGCCCGGCAGCTCACCGGTGTCGCGGTGGCCTGCGCGGGCCTGACGGGCCTGGCCCTGTGGGGCATCCGGGGCTCGGGCCGGCGACCGGACTGGGCCGCCCTGCTGGCGGCCGGGGCGACCGGACTGGCCATCGCGGGCTACACGGTCGTCGACGGCGTCGGGGTGCGCGCCTCGGGCACCCCGCTCGGCTACATCGCCTGGCTGATGGTCCTGGAGGGCGTGGCCATCCCCGCGTACGCCCTGTGGACCCGCCGCGCCGGCCTGCTCCCCCAGCTCCGGCCGTACGCCGCCCGGGGCCTGTTCGGCGCGGCCCTGTCGGTCGCCGCCTACGGCCTGGTCCTGTGGGCCCAGACCCGGGCGCCGCTCGCCCCGATCGCGGCGCTGCGGGAGTCCTCGATCATCGTGGGTGCGGCGATCGGCGCGCTGTTCTTCAAGGAGCGCTTCGGAGGGCCGAGGATGGCGGCCGCGGGGCTGATGGTGGTCGGCATCGGACTGATGCTGACCACGTCGTGAACTCCCCCCTACGGCTACGGCGGTGGCGCGGGCTCAGGCGAGCGAGTGGGCCAGGGTGCGGGCCAGGTTCGCGGTGAAGTCCTCCTCGTCGCGGACCGCCCCGGCGGCGGAGCCCCACTGCCGCTGGAGGACCCACTGGAAGCAGGCCCCTGCCAGGATCGTCGCCGCCACCGCCAGGTCGGCGTCGGACCGGACGCGCCCGGCCTCGCGCCACCGCTCCAGCGTGGCGACGAGCGCGGGGGGCGGCTCGTGCCTCGCGCCGTAGGGGGGCGGCGGGTCCACACCGCACGCGGCGAGCAGGGAGGGGTCCGCGAGCAGCGGGCAGAGCAGCGGTACGGCGGCCTCGTAGTACCGGATGGTCCGGTACGCCAGGTCGTGGCACCCCTGCTCGGTGCTCTGGGTGTCGAGGTCGCGGGCGGGACCCGCGTACACGGCGGAGTGCAGCGCGGAGAGGCGTTCGCGGAGCAGGCAGACGAGCAGCTCGTCCTTGCTCGCGAAGTGCTGGTAGAGCATCGCCTCGGAGTGCCGGGCCTCCCTGGCGAGTGCTTTGGTGGTCACGCCGGCCAGCCCCGCGGTGCGGACCAGCTTCTCCGCGGCGTCCAGCAGCCGCCGACGGGTCGGGGAGGCTCCCCGTTCGACTGAGCGAGTGGGCATTTACTCACCCTTCGGGAAAAAAGAAAGGCCCGCGTCCCGGGTGGGGACGCGGGCCGGTCGGCTCGGGGGTTCGTCCGAGGCGTCAGACGATCTTCATCGTCGCCATCATGCCCATCGCCGAGTGGTCGAGCATGTGGCAGTGGTAGACGTACGCGCCGCGGTAACTGTCGAACGTGGCCTGGAGTTTCACGGTCTCGCCGGGCAGCAGGTTGACGGTGTCCTTCAGCCCCATGTCCGCCGGGTTCGGGTCCTTGCCGTTGCGCTCCACCACCCGGAACTGCACCAGGTGCATATGGAAGTTGTGCGGTGCCGGGCCGGCGTTGAAGACGGTCCATATCTCGCTGGCGCCGTGGCGCACCCAGGCGTCGACGCGCTCGTGGTCGTAGACCTTGTCGTCCATGAAGGCCTTCGGCGGCTGCATGGACATCTTGATCGTGCGCTCGCCGGTCGGCTGCGGCAGCGGCCGCAGGGGCCGCAGGAAGCGCGGGACGGCGCTGTTGTCGTACGCGCGGCGGTCGACCTCGAAGCGGAGCACCTGGCCGATCTGGTCGGCGGGTCCGGGCGGCGCGGTGTTCTCCAGGACGATCTTCGTCCCGACGGGGTAGCGGGAGAAGTCGATGACGACGTCGGCCCGTTCACCGGCGGAGAGGAAGATGCTCTCGGTGGTGTGCGGGCGGGGCAGCAGACCGCCGTCCGTGCCGATCTGGACGATCTCCGAGCCGTCGGCGAGCCGCAGGTTGAACGCCCGCATGTTGGCGGAGTTCAGCAGCCGGAAGCGGTACTTGCGCGCGGCGACCTTGAAGTGCGGGTAGGCCTTGCCGTTGGCGAGGATCGTCGTCCGCGCCTGGTCGCCCATGGCGTAGACGAACTGTCCCTCGGCGTCGAAGCGCGCGTCACGGATGGCGATGGGGACGTCGTACGCGCCGGTGGGCAGCGGGAGCATCCGCTCGAGGGCATCGGTGAGCAGGTACGAGCCGGCCAGGCCCCGGTAGACGTGCTCGGACTCCATGTGGTGCGCGTGGTCGTGGTACCAGAGCGAGGCGTGCGGCTGCCGGTTCGGGTACACGTAGGTGCGGCTGTCGCCGGGCGCGATGGTGTCCATCGGGGCGCCGTCGCTGGAGACCGGGACCGACGCGCCGTGCAGGTGGACGGAGGTCGGCATGGTCAGCCGGTTGCGCTGGCGGACGACCACGGGACGCCGGGAGCGCGCCTTGAGGGTGGGGCCGGGGAAACTGCCGTTGTACGTCAGCACGTCGGTCCGGATGCCGGGGAGGATCTCGGTCGTGCCCGGGCGCATCGTGATGTCGTACACGTCCCGGCCTCCCCTGGTCGAGACCGGGGCGAGGACCGGCGGCACGGGCATGGCGAGACGGAAGCGGTCGATCGTGTCGGCCGCCGCCGCGTTCTTGGCCTGCCCCGTCGTCGCGGTGCCCGTCGGGTCGACGTCTGCGGGGCGGCCGGCCAGCAGGGGGGTGAGCGCGGCGCCGGTGACCAGCGTCGATCCCACCGCTGCCAGGCCCGCGCCGATGGCAGTGCGTCGGGTGACCATGGATGTCCTCCTGAAAGTGGGCAGGGGAAGCCACGGTGCCGGAGCTTCCACTGGGGGGCAGACCCGTGCAGCCGTCGCCGTGGGCGAACGCCGGAGAGGGGAGGCTGCGAGCGGGTGCGAGACGGTCGGGGAGAATCCGGGGGCTCGACTCGTGAAGGAGGCCGCACCGGGAAGAAGACACACCTGTGCCGTCCCGAAAAGCGTGACAGAGCGAGTTCGACGCGTCAAATGCCGTTCATATACGGCCAGTTGACGTGGCCGAAACCGAACGCCCGGTCACCTTGGCCTCCTTGGCGGCGAGGCACTCCTCCAGGAACGCCAGCACCCGCAGGTGGTAGGCGCGCGCCGACCAGCCGAGGCTGATGTTGTGCCCCGCGTCCGGCAGCCGGTCGACCGTGTGCGGCGCGGCGAGCGGGCGGGTCAGTTCGTCGATGGCCGCCTCGTCGTGGTGCCACCAGGCCTCGTGCTCGGCGAAGGTGAGCCGGACGGGCAGCCGGAGACGGGCGGCGATCCGGCGGTAGCGCTCGGGCCAGCTCCGCCACTCCTGCCGCTCCCGGGCCGGCACCGGCGAGACGACGGTCGCGCTGGACCGGAAGGTGCCGGGCGGATAGAGGCGCAGCGGGCCCCAGTTCAGCATGTGGTTCGTACGGCCCGGGGCACCGATGTGCCGGGCCGCCTCGGCGACGTACCGGCTTCCGCAGCCCGAGACGTCGAGCCCGATCAGCTCGCCCGCGGGCCAGTCGGCGGCCATCGTGAGCGCCACCTTGCCACCGTAGGAGTGCGCCACGAGGAACAGCCCCGCTCCGGTGTCGTGCGTGGCGGCGAAGCCGCGCAGCGCGCCGCGCAGGGTGACGGCCTGTTCGGCCGGGCTCTGTCCCTCCGGAAGCACCGCGGCCGACTCCCCGTAGCCGGGGCGGTCCAGGGCCAGCACCGTGTAGCCGAGGCGGGCCCCGAGGGTGAGCAGGGAGAGGTCCGGGTGAGCCTGGCCGTCGAAGTAGGCGGCGCTCATCCCCCCGCCGTGCAGACACACCACCACCGCGCGCGGGGGGACGTGCCGGGGCTCGATCAGCAGCCCCGACAGGGGGATTCCCGCGTGCTCCAGCGTGATGCGGCGGACGCCGCCGGATGTGGTCGGTGGGCGTGTCGGCACGGTCATGGCCTGTCCCCCTCGTCGTGTCAGTCGATGCCGCGCACGATGTGCGGATCGGCCTCGTCGTTCTCCTCGCCGGCCAGCAGCACGGGCGGCGCGACGGCGGGCCCGGGCGGCGTGGGCGGTACCGCGGGCCGCGCGGGCGGTCCGCTGACCCGCGGCGGCGCGGGCCGCTCCGTGGTCCGTACGGTCGGCGCCGCCGTCAGCGGCACGGGCGGCGCGGTGGCCCCGCCCACCGTCGGTGCGGCGGGCGGGGCGAGTGTCCCTGTGTCCACTGCTTGCTCCCTTCTGTCCGGGTCTCCCTGTCTGTCCGGGGCTCCCTGTCGGCTCTGCCCGGGGCTCCCTGTCAGCGGCGTTCCGCGGGGGCCCGCCTTCCGCGCGGGTCCCGGTGGTGGGGAACGCGTTCCGGGCGCTGCCAGCCGGCGAGCGCCGGTCCCGCGGGTACGGGAACCGCCTGGCCCAGCGCGGCGGCGCGGGCGAGCAGCACGGCGGTGAGGGCGGCGAGCTCGCCCGGTTCCGCGCGGCCCTTGACGACCTTGATGACGAGGGCCTGGTCCTCGGACCGGCCGGCCGGCGCGCCGCCGGTCCGGGCCTCGTCGCCCGGGTCCGCGCTCACTGCGGCGGGTTGCCGTGCTTGCGCGACGGCAGGTCGGCGTGCTTGGCACGCAGCATGGCCAGGGACTTGATGATGATGCGCCGGGTGTCGCGCGGGTCGATGACGTCGTCGACCAGGCCGCGCTCGGCCGCGTAGTAGGGGTGCATGAGCTCCGCCTCGTACTCCTTGATCTTCTGCCGGCGCACCTCGTCGGGGTTCTCGGCGCCCTTGATGTCGCGCCGGAAGATGACGTTGGCCGCGCCCTCCGCGCCCATCACCGCGATCTCGTTGCTCGGCCAGGCCAGCGCGAGGTCCGTGCCGATCGAGCGGGAGTCCATGACGATGTAGGCGCCGCCGTAGGCCTTGCGCAGGACGAGCGAGATGCGCGGCACGGTCGCGTTGCAGTAGGCGTAGAGCAGCTTGGCGCCGCGGCGGATGATGCCGTTGTGCTCCTGGTCGACGCCCGGCAGGAAGCCGGGGACGTCGATCAGGGTCACCAGCGGGATGTTGAACGCGTCGCAGAACTGCACGAAGCGGGCGGCCTTCTCGCTCGCGTCGATGTCGAGCACGCCGGCGTACGAGGAGGGCTGGTTGGCCACGACACCGACGACGTCGCCGCCCATGCGGGCCAGCGCGCAGACGATGTTGGTCGCCCACAGCGGGTGCACCTCGAAGTACTCGCCGTCGTCGACGATCTCCTCGATGACTCCGCGGATGTCGTAGACGGCGCTCGAGTCGTTCGGGACCAGGTCGAGCAGCGCGTCGCAGCGCCGGTCGGCCGGATCACCGCTCGGGACCGTGGGAGGCAGCTCGCGGTTGTTGGCCGGGAGCAGCGCCAGGAGATAGCGGACGTCCTCCATGCAGGAGCGGACGTCGTCGTAGACGAAGTGCGCCACGCCCGAGGTGGCCGCGTGCACGTCCGCGCCGCCCAGGCCGTCCTGGGTGATCTCCTCGCCCGTCACCGCCCGGACCACGTCGGGTCCGGTGATGAACATCTGCGAGATCCCGCGCACCATGAAGACGAAGTCGGTCAGCGCGGGGCTGTACGACGCTCCGCCCGCGCAGGGGCCGAGCATCACCGAGATCTGCGGGATGACGCCGGAGGCCCGGGTGTTGCGCTGGAAGATGCCGCCGTAGCCCGCCAGCGCGCTGACACCCTCCTGGATCCGGGCTCCCGCACCGTCGTTGAGGGAGACCAGGGGCGCGCCGGCCGCGGACGCCATGTCCATCAGCTTGTGGATCTTGGCCGCGTGGGCCTCGCCGAGGGCGCCGCCGAAGATCCGGAAGTCGTGGGCGTAG
The DNA here is from genome assembly GCF_025195125.1 of Streptomyces sp. Je 1-79. GTDB lineage: Bacteria > Actinomycetota > Actinomycetes > Streptomycetales > Streptomycetaceae > Streptomyces. The sequence goes on along the minus strand of NZ_JAMGSL010000013.1, from coordinate 13,032 downwards.
ACGAAGACCGTGCGCCCGAAGACCGTGCCCCAGCCGGTGACCACGCCGTCCGTGTAGGGGCGGTTGGTCTCCAGGCCGAAGCCGGACGCGCGGTGCCGGCGCAGCGGCTCGACCTCGGTGAAGGAGCCCTCGTCGAGGAGCAGGTCGATGCGCTCGCGGGCGGTCAGCTTCCCGCGGGCGTGCTGGCGTTCGGTCGCCATCGGGTCGGGGCCCTGGAGGACCTCTTCCTTGATCAGGCGCAGCTCCTCGAGACGTTCGTCCGTGGTCCAGTCGGACCGGTTGTCGCTGGGGCCGGTCAGGGTCTTCTCCCGTGCCGACATGCGCATCACTCTCCTGACTTGGATTCGTGGTCGGTGCGTGCCGCCCCCGCCCCCAGCCACCGCGTCCGGATCCGGGCGGGCCACTCTCCGCGGAGGGCGACGGCGGCCTGGTGCTCCGGGCCGCACGGGATGTCGATGAAGGTCCAGCCGGGGGGCCGGTGCGTGGGGTCGGCGCCGACGTAGTCGAGGGCCGTACCGCGCGAGAGGCCCGTGCCGAGCGCTTTCAGATACGCCTCCTTCCTCGCCCAGAGCTGGCCGAAGACATGGCGTGGCGGCGGTCGGCGGGCGGTGAGTTCGGCGCGCTCGTCCGGGTGCAGCATCCGGCCGACGTAGCCGACCGTCGCCGCGCCCGGCACCCGCTGCACGTCGACGCCGAGGACGGTGGCGGCGACCGCGAAGAGGGCGAGGCCGTGGCTGTGTCCGAGGGAGAAGTGCAGCGGCGGCCCGTCGTGGGCGAGTGCGGGCCGGCCGTGCGGGCCGCCGCACCCCGGGCAGGGTTCGCGGACGAAGGGCACGTCGGTCGGCGCCACCCGGAGGTAGCCGCCGAGCACCCGGCGCAGCGCCAGGTGCGCGGCCGCGTAGAGGGCGGCGTCGCGCGGCCGCCGGAAGCCGGCCGCGCGCTCCCGTTCGCGGGCGCTCAGTTCGGGTGCCGCCAGCAGCCCGGCCAGGGCCTCGGGTTCCGGCCCGCGCACCAGCCACAGGTCGAGGTGGTCCGGTGCCATGACGAGGCGGACGGGCGGTGTGTACGGGAGGTGGGCGGCGTCGTCGGTGGGTGGAGCCGTCATACGGCCCCGGGGCGCTCGCCCCGCGGCGGCGGCGTCGTCGGTGGGTGGAGCCGTCATACGGCCCCGGGCCGGTCGCCCCGTGTGGCGAGCACGCCCGCCACGCCGGTGAGCAGGCCGGCCGCTCCGATGACGGCGACCAGGACGAGGGCGGGCCGGCAGGCGGCCAGTACCTCCGCCGGCGGGGCGCCCGCGGCAGGCCGGCCGGCGGTGAGCAGCGCGGCGACCACGGCCGGTACGACCGCGGCCGCCGCCTGGACGGCGGTCTGGTAGAGGCCGCTGCCCGTCCCCCGTTCCGCCGGAGGCAGTCCGGAGGTCGCCTGCATGTTCAGCGCGGCGAAGGAGAGCACGAACCCGGCCCCGACCAGCAGCATCGTCGGCAGCACCGCGGAGCCGTAGGACAGCGGCCAGGTCTGGCCCAGGAGGAGCAGATAGCCGGCCAGGGGGAAGAGCGCGCCCACGGCGATGAGCCGGGGGGCGCCGAAGGCGGCGACGAGGCGCCCGGACAGCAGCGCGGTCACCGCGAGCGGGAGGGCGGCCGGCAGGAAGGCCAGCGCCGTCCGCAGCGGGGACCAGCCGTGCAGGGTCTGCAGTTGGTACGTGAGGACCAGCAGCAGGCCCAGGTACGAGCCGTTGAGGCACGCGGCCCCGAGCGCCGAGCGGGCCAGCGCGCCCCGGAAGGCGGAGAAGCGCACGAGGGGCTGCGGGGAGCGGCGTTCGACCAGCGCGAAGGCCGCGAAGAGCAGTGCGGCCAGGACGAGCAGCCCGCCCGAGCGCGGATCGTCCCACCCGTGCGACGGTACGGAGACGATGCCGGCGACCAGGGCGAGCAGCCCGCCCGCGAAGGTGGCGGCCCCGGCCACGTCGTACCGCCGGGGCTCCCCGCCGGGTGGCGGTCCGCCGCCGTCCGGACCGGGTCCCGGGATGAGCCGGAGCCCGCAGAGGAAGAGCACGAGCACGACGGGGGCCGGGAAGGCGAGGGTCAGCCGCCAGTCGACCGCCGTCAGCGCTCCGGACAGCAGCAGCCCGGCCGTGAAGCCGCTCGCGCCGAAGAGCGTGTACACGGAGAGCGCCCGGTCCCTGGCCGGGCCCGCCGGGAACTCGGTGGAGATGATGGCGAGCCCGGTCGGCGCGGTGAGCGCGGCGCAGAACCCCTTGATCACCCGGGTGGCCATCAGCAGCGTGGGGTCGGCGGCCAGGGCTCCGGCCACCGACGCCGCCGCGAAGCCGAGCAGTGCGGCGAGGTAGACGCGCCGCCGGCCGAGCAGCGCGACGACCCGGCCGCCGAAGAGCATCAGCCCGCCGAAACCGATGGCGAAGCCGGTCATCGTCCACTGCGCCGAGGTGAGCGGCAGACCGAGGTCCGCGCCGATCGACGGGAGGGCGACGACGACCACCGACACTTCGAGGGCGTCGATGAGCATGTTGCCGGCGAGGACGAAGAGCAGTCCCCAGAGGCGGAGCGTCCAGGTCCCGGCCGGCACCGGCAGCGGCGCCGCCGTCCGTGACGGGGAAGTCGAACTGGGCACGGTCCTCCTTCACTTCGAGGCGGGCGGAGCCGGTACGGCCGGGCGGCGCGCGCCCTCGTACGCTCAGCCGAGGAGCGTGCCGCCGGTCGCGTCGATGAACGCGCCGGTGATCCAGCGGGCGTCGTCGGAGGCGAGGAAGGCCACCACGTCGGCGACGTCGTTCGGTTCGCCGACCCGGTTGAAGGCCGAGAGCGCGGCCATCTGCTCGACGGCCTCGGGGATGTCGAAGACGGGGCTGCCGTTGCGCGTGATGCCGGGCGCCACGCTGTTGACGGTGATGTTGCGCGGCCCGAGGTGCTTGGCGAAGTGCAGCGCGAGCATCTCCACGGCGCCCTTGGTCATGGCGTAGGCGATCTCGTCCGGGTTGGCGAAGCGCGTGAGGCCCGAGGAGATGTTGATGATCCGCCCGCCGTCGGGCATGTTCGTCAGGGCCCGCTGGATGATGAAGAACGGCGCCTTGGCGTTGACCGCGACGAGCCGGTCGAACTTCTCGGGGGTGGTGTCCTCCGGCTTCAGTCCGCCCATCACACCGGCGTTGTTCACGACGATGTTCAGCTCCGTCGAACCGGTGCGGTCCTTCAGCCCCTCCTCCAGGCCGAGGAACAGCTCGTGGACGTCGCCCGGCACGCCGAGCTCGGCCCGGACGGCGAAGGCCCGGCCGCCGTCCTTCTCGATACGGGCGACGACCTCGTCGGCCGCCTCCTTGCTCGTCGAGTAGTGCACGGCGACGAGCGCGCCCTCGCGGGCCAGGCGCTCGGCGGTCGCCCGGCCCATTCCGCGGCTGGCGCCGGTGACGAGTGCCGTCTTGCCGGTCAGGTTGCCCATGGTCCCTCTCCTGCTGTGATGAAGGTCGTGTGTGGTGGTGTGCCAGGCGCCCCGCCGCCCCTGCCGGACGCCCGACGCCTGCCAGGCGCCCTCCCGGGCGTGGGGGGCGGCGTCGCCGAACCAGCGGCCGAGCGCGGCCCGCAGGCCCTGCTCGTCGGAACCGGCCCAGGCGACGTACCCGTCGGGGCGCACCAGGACGGCGGCCGCGTCGCCCCACGGCGCCCCGGCCGGGGCGCCGGCGGTGACGACGTCCACGGCGCCGGACCAGCGCGCGGCCGCCTCGCGCAGTTCCTCACCGGGCGCCGCCCGCCCGGGTGCCGGGACGAGCAGGACCCCGCGGCCGCCGCGCAGCAGCGCGGACGTGGACGTGGCCGCGCCGTCGACGGTGAGCGCGGTGTCCGGGAGCCGCGCGCCGGTCAGGTCGTGCGGGTGACCGGAGCCGTAACGGATGGACAGTCCGCTGATCGCACCGGCGAGGTGGCGCCGTACGGGCTCGTACGCGATCAGCTCGGCCAGGACGGAGCGCAGCGGCTCCACCTCGGGTCCGCCGAGCAGCAGCCGCGCCTGGGCGCCGATGTCGGCCAGCACCTCGCGGCCCACCGCGTGCCGCTCCTCGTGGTAGCTGTCGAGCAGCTCCTCCGGAGCCCGGCCGAGGACGACCGCGGCCAGCTTCCAGCCGAGGTTGACGGCGTCCTGGAGCCCGAGGTTGAGCGCCTGGCCGCCGATCGGCATCTGCTGGTGGGCGGCGTCGCCGGCGAGCAGCACCCGCCCGTCGCGGTAGCGGGCGGCGAGGCGCGAGGCGTCGCCGAAGGAGTTGACCCAGACCGGCACACCGGCCGTGATGTCCTCCCCGGTGACCGTGCGCCACACCTCGGCGAGCTCGCCGAACTCCGGCTCCCCTGTGCGCGGCACGGCGGCGCGGCCGAACTCGTGGACCATGACCCGGGTGAGCCCGCCGCCGCGTGCCGCGATGGCCAGCCCCCTGTCGAGGCGCTGGAAGCGCCGGTCGGGGATCTCGATGCCGTCGACGTCGGCCCGGATCAGCTCCCGCTCGGCGGAGGTGCCGGGGAAGTCGAATCCGCCCAGCGCCCGCACCGCGCTCTGCTCGCCGTCGCAGCCGACGACATAGCGGGCGGAGAGCCGTACCGGCCCCCGCGGACCGTCCGCCTCGACCTCGACCCGGTCGGCGTGCCGGGTGAGGCCCCGGACGGTGTGGCCGCGGCGCAGCCCGGCGCCCAGGCCGCGCGCCCAGGTGCCGAGCAGCTCCTCGGTCCGCGTCTGCGGGACCTTCCACTGGCCCGCGTACGGGCTGTCGAGCCGCAGGTCGAGCGGGATCCCGCCGAAGTGGCCCATGGGCACGTGCGGCGGGGTCCCGAGGGTGTCGAGCAGCCCCCGCTGGTGCAGCAGCTCCATGGTCCGCGCGTGCAGGGTCGAGGCGCGGGACTCCGTGGTGGGGGTGGACCGCTGCTCCAGGACGACGACGTCCGCGCCGCCGAGCCGGAGCTCGCCGGCGAGCATCAGCCCGACCGGGCCCGCGCCGACGACGATGACATGGGTGTCGACGGCGGCCACGGGATCAGCGCCTGGCTTCGGCGTGGTCCTTGGCGTGGCCGAGCGTCGCGCGGCTGTTGGTGGACAGCGCCGCCCTGACGTACTCCTTGGCCTCCGTGACACCGGCTTCGGGACCGAGGACGGCGGCGATGTTCTCCGGGCGGATGACGACGGTGTGCTGGGAGGAGGCGGCGACGCCGTGCTCGGTCTCCCGGAACGTCCAGTAGCCGGTGTGCAGGCTCATCAGCGCCGGGAGGGTCGTCTGCTTGTACGCGATCTTCTCGTGGGGCAGGCAGACCCGGTACGACTTGGTGGTGTGGACGGAGCCGTCCTTGGCGCGGGTGTCCATCTCCAGCGTCTGCAGCCCCGGCACGTCCTCGGTGAGCCGCACGGTCGCCACGTGCGGCAGCCGCTCGGACCACAGGCCCGCCTCGTTGATGAAGTCGTAGACGTCCTTCGCGGACCCCGCGATCTCCACGGTGTCCTCGAAGGAGAACGTCAGCTCCTGCGAGGAGGCGACGAACTCCAGGTTGTCCTTCAGCGCGGCCAGTTCGGAACGGGAGTTGCGGTCGACGGCCTCGTCGATCCAGGCCAGCTTCTCCGGGTCGTCGTCGATCGCCCGGTAGTCGTGCAGCAGCCGCAGCCGCGACTCGGTCGGGGAGACCGGCTCGACGATCCAGGTGCCGCCCATGTCCGCCACCGGCGGGGTGGTCACCTGCTGACGGAACTCGATGCGCAGCTTCTCCGGGTCGAGGACGCGGCGCGAGGTCCAGTTCTTGGCCTCGCCGTTGGCGGTGGCCCAGATCCGGATCAGCTCCTCGTCGCCGTCGCGTTCCAGGGTGTCGACGTAGATGGACGGCGGGAAGAGACGTGGCCAGTTCTCGACCTCGGCGATGAGCCGGTACACGTCGGCAGCCGAGGCCGCGACCGTGATCTCGTGCTCGACCTCGCGCAGTCCGGTCTGAGACATACTCGTGGCTCCTTGGGTGTGGGGATCAGAAGTTGCCGAGGCCGCCGCAGACGTTGAGCGCCTGCGCCGTGATGGAGGCGGCGGTGTCGGAGGCGAGGTAGCCGACGAGGCCGGCGACTTCCTCGGGGGTCGAGTAGCGGCCGAGCGGGATCTTCGCCTGGAACTTCTCGAGGATCGCCTCCTCGGAGGTGTCGTAGGCCGCCGCGTACCCCTGCCGGACCCGCTGGGCCATCGGCGTCTCCACATAGCCCGGGCAGACCGCGTTGACGGTGATGCCCGTCGGGGCGAGCTCGTTGCCGAGCGCCTTGGTGAAGCCGACGACACCGTGCTTCGAGGCGGAGTACGGCGCGCCGAGCACCACGCCCTGCTTGCCGGCCGTGGAGGCGATGTTGATGATCCGGCCGCGGTCCTTGGTGCGCATGCCGCCGGTGTTGAGCACCGCACTTGTCATCCGGAAGACGCTGTTGAGGTTGGTGTCGATGACGTCGTTCCACAGCTCGGCGTCGATGTCCGCGGTGACGCCGCCGCCGCTGCGGCCCGCGTTGTTGACCAGGACGTCGACCGTGCCGAAGCGGTCGACGGCCGCCCGGACGAACGCCTCCACGCTCTCGGGGGAGCGCACGTCGAGCGGGGCTCCGTCGACGTCGAGGCCCTCTTCCCTCAGCTGCTTGACCGTCGACGTCACGTTCTCCGCGTTGCGCGCGCCGATGAAGACGCGGTGGCCCTGCCCGGCCAGGAGGCGGGCGGCGGCCAGGCCGATGCCGCTCGTGGCTCCGGTGATGAGGGCGACTCGTTGGCTGTGCTGCGACATCTGGATGTTCTCCCTTGGGTGAAGGTGCCCGTCGAGCCCTGGGGCGGCCGCGCCGCACATCGCGGCCGCACCGGATCGGACAGGTCAGGCCGCGACGTCCGCGGCCGTGGCGAGCTGCTCGTTGACGACGGCGATGAGCCGGCCGGGGGTGGTGGCGTCGGTGAGCGCGTCGTCGTCGAGGGTGATGCCGTACTCCCGCTCGATACGGCCGCCGGTCTCGAGCAGCGCCAGGGACTCGTAGCCCAGCGCCTCGAACTCGGTGTCGAGGATGTCGCCGTCGAGGTCGACGCCCTCCTCGGCGCCGGCCCCTTCGAGCAGGATGCGCTTGAGATCGTCGATGGTGAAGGTAGGAGTGCTCACGTCGGTGCCTTTCGTAGGAGGCGCGTCGGCCTCGGTGCTCTGCTGTCGCGGAAGGTCGTGGACCTCGTGGAAGGCCCGCGGAACGCCGCGGAACCTCGTGGAGGGCCCGCGGAACGCCGCGGAAGGTCGTGGAAGGGGAAGCGCCCCTCACCGCCTCGGGGGATGTGGGCGGTGAAGGGCGCGGTCCGGGGCCGGGCCGGTGTCTAGCGGCCGGCTGCCCGCAGGACGACGGCGGAGTTGAAGCCGCCCTGTCCACGGGCCAGTACGAGAGCGGTGCGCAGCTCCGCGGAGCGGGGCCGGCCGACGACCAGGTCCAGCTCGTAGTCGTCCGCCGGTACGACGTGCACGGTGGGCGGGATCACGCCGTCGCCGATGGCGAGCAGCGCGGTGGCCACGTCCAGCGGGCCGGCGCCGGCGTAGAGGCGGCCGGTCATGGTCTTGGGCGCGGTGACGGGCACGCCGCGTGCGCCGAAGACGCCGGTGATCGCCTCCGCCTCGATCCGGTCGAGCTCGGGCAGGCCGGCCGCGTCCGCGAAGACCACGTCCACGTCGTCGGGTGCCAGACCGGCGTCGTCCAGGGCGAGTTCGATGGTGCGGCGCAGCCCCGGGGCACGGTCGCTGCCCGGCCCCGGGTCGAAGGTGGCCGCGTATCCGGCCAGCTCCCCGTACACCTTGGCGCCGCGCCGGCGGGCGGACTCGGCGTCCTCCATGATCAGGATCGCGCCGCCCTCGCCGGGGACGTGCCCGGTGGCGTCGGCGTCGAACGGCAGGTAGGCGCGGGCCGGTTCCTTGCTGGTGCTCATCCGGCCGCCGGCCAGCTGCGCCACCCACCCCCAGGGGCAGATCGCGCCGTCGACGCCGCCCGAGACGATCAGCGGCGTGCCCTTGCGGATCTGCCGGCGGGCCTGGGCGAGCGCGTCGAGGCCGCCGGCCTGGTCGCTCACGACGACGCCGGACGGGCCCTTCAGGTTGTTGCGGATGGAGATCTGGCCGCTGTTGACGGCGTAGAACCAGGCGAAGGACTGGTACGCGCTGACGTACTGGCTGCCCTGGGCCCACAGCTTCTGCAGCTCGCCCTGGCCGAACTCGAACCCGCCCGCGGAGCTGGCGGTGACGACGCCCATGTCGTAGTCGGGCAGCTCCTCGGTCCGCACTCCGGCGTCGGCGAGGGCCCAGTCCGCGGCGACCAGCGCCAGCCGTGTCATGTGGTCGGTCTGCGGCAGCAGCCTGCTGGGCAGGTGCTCCTCGGCACGGAACCCGGGAACCTCGCCGGCCAGTTGGGCCGGGTACTGCGCGGGGTCGAAGCGGGTCACGCGGCCGATGCCGCTCTTGCCCGCGCGGGTCGCGGACCAGTAGTCCTGCGTGCCGAGGCCGTTGGGCGACACCACGCCGAGGCCCGTCACCACCACCGAGGTCATGCCAGGCTCCTTTCGGGTCGGGCCAGCACCATCGCGCTCTGGAATCCGCCGAAGCCGCTGCCGACCGTCAGCACCGTGTTCGTGGTCCATTCGCGCGCCGTCACCGGCACGTAGTCCAGGTCGCACTCCGGGTCCGGGGTGTGCAGATTGGCCGTGGGAGGCACCACGTGGTGCTCCATGGCCAGCGCGGAGGCGGCGATCTCGATCGAGCCGATCGCGCCGAGCGAGTGACCGACCATCGACTTGATGGAGCTCACCGGGGTCCGGTACGCGTGGTCCTTCAGGCTCCGCTTGAACGCCGCGGTCTCGTGCCGGTCGTTCTGCTTGGTGCCCGAGCCGTGCGCGTTGATGTAGTCGACGGCGTCGGGGGCGACCCGCGCCTCGTCGAGCGCGGCCCGGATCGCCTCGGCCATCTCCGCGCCGTCGGGGCGCAGACCGGTCATGTGGTACGCGTTGCTGCGCGTGGCGTAGCCCGCGATCTCGGCGTAGATGTGGGCGCCGCGGCGCCGCGCGGCCCCCAGCTCCTCCAGGACGAAGACGGCCGCGCCCTCGCCGAGGACGAAACCGTTGCGGGTCCCGTCGAAGGGCCGGGAGGCCCGCTCCGGCTCGTCGTGGCGGGAGGTGGTCGCCTTGATGGCGTCGAAGCACGCCATGGTGATCGGCGAGATGGGGGCGTCGGAGGAGCCGGTGACCATGACGTCGGTGCTGCCCTCCCGGATCAGCTCGACGGCGTAGCCCACCGAGTCGATGCCGGAGGTGCAGCCGGTGGACACCACGGTGCTCGGCCCCTCGGCGCCGGCCGCCCAGGCCACCTCGGCCGCGAACGAGCTGGGCACCAGGTAGTTGTAGAGGTGGGGCACCGCGTAGGTGTGGTCCACGCAGTCCAGCCGGCCGCCGTCGCTGACGACCCGGTACTCCTGGTCGAGCCCCATGGTGGCGCCCACGGCGCTGCCGACGGTGACGCCGACGCGGTGGGGGTCGTGGGCGGTCAGGTCGATGCCGCTGTCCGCGAGGGCCTCGCGGGCCGCCACGACGGCGAACTGCGCGGCCCGGTCCATGCGCCGGGTCTCCTGGGGGGTGAGTCCGTGCGCCTCGGCGTCGAAGTCGATCTCCGCCGCGACCCGGGACCGGAACGTCGAGGGGTCGAAGAAGGTGATGCCCCGGGTGGCGGTCCGGCCCTCGCTCAGCAGGTTCCAGAAGTTCCCGGTCCCCACCCCGCCCGGCGCGAGGACGCCGATCCCCGTGATGACGACACGACGCCCGCTCACGCCCGGCCGTCCCAGGTGTAGAAGCGCCGGGCCACCGCGTCGGCGGGCGAGCGCCAGGTGGCGGGGTCGTAGGCCTCGATGAACGGCTTGAGGTCCTGGCTGATCCCGACGAAGCGGGGATCGGTCTTGGCCTGCTCGATCAGCTCGCCGCCGTTGTCGGTGTCGAAGTCCTGCAGATGGAAGTACAGGCCCTTGTACGCGAAGAGCTGGCGGCGCCGCGTCCCCATGAGGTGCGGCATCTCGGTCCTGTCGAACTCGGCGAAGAGGCGGGCCACCTCCGCGTGCGATGCCTCGTCCATCCGGGCGACGATCAGTGTGCTGTGCATGAACTCTCTCCCTGTGAAGGTCCCGGGGGCGTGCGTGCGGGGTCAGACGGCGGGGCCGAACCAGCGCTCCAGCGCCATGGGCAGATCGCCGTGGCTGCCGGGCGCGGCCCAGGCGACGTAGCCGTCGGGGCGGACGAGCACGGCCGTCGTGTCCGCGAGCGTGCTGTTCTCGGCCGGTTCCTGCGGCCGGGCGCTGACCAGGTCGACGCTGCCGCGCCAGAGCGCGGCCCTGCGGCGCAGCTCGGCGTTGTCCGCCAGGTCGAAGAGGACGCCGCGGCCCGCCCGTAGCGCGTCGGTGGTCCGGCGGAGCAGCTTGTGTCCGGTCAGCGCTACGTCCGGCATCCGCCGCCCCAGCAGGGGGTGGCTGCCGCCGTCGAGGTCGTAACGGATCTCCAGACCGCTGACCATGGCCGCGAAGTGGCGGGCGACCTCGGGGTAGACGATGAGCTCGGAGAGGACGTCGCGCAGCGGCTGCACCTCCGCGCCGCTGAGGAACAGCAGGCCTTGGGCCTGGGTGTTCATCAGCAGCCGTCTGCCCACCGGGTGGCGTTCGGCGTGGTACGTGTCGAGGAGCGCCTCGGGGGCGCGTCCGCGCACCACGGCACCGAGCTTCCAGCCGAGGTTGACGGCGTCCTGGATGCTGGTGTTCATGCCCTGGCCGCCGGCCGGCAGGTGGATGTGCGCCGCGTCGCCGGCGAGGAGGACCCGGCCGCGCCGGTACTCGGCGGCCTGGCGGGTGGCGTCGCCGAAGGAGCTGACCCACACGGGCTCGGCGTGGGAGATGTCGTCGCCGGTCAGCCGCTGCCAGGCGGCGGCCACCTCGTCCCAGGTGGGCGGCTTCTCGCGGCGCTGCGGCGGGGTGCCGCGCTCGCAGACGATGAGCCGGGTGATGCCGCCGGGCAGCGGCCCGACCATCACCATGCCGCCCGGCAGGGTCTCGCCGATCATCCGGGGCTCCAGCTTGATGCCCTTCACGTCGGCGAGGAACATCTCCATGGTCGAGGCGGTGCCGGGGAAGTCGAATCCCGCCGCCTTCCGCACGGTGCTGCGGCCGCCGTCGCAGCCCACGAGGTACTCGGCGCGCAGGGTGGCGACCCCGGCGGGGCCGCGCACCTCGACCTCGACGCTGTCCTCCTTGCCGGTGACGGAGAGCACCTCGTGGCCGCGGCGGATGTCCGCGCCGAGCCCGCGGGCCCACTCCTCCAGGACCGTCTCGGTGGCCGACTGGGGGACGGTCTTGGCCGCCTGGTGCGCTCCTTCGAGCACGCCGAAGTCGACCGGAAGGCCACCGAAGTGGCCGACGTTGCTGGTCTCGATGTCGCCGAACCGGGACAGCAGTCCCCGCTGGTCGAAGACCTCCATCGTGCGGGCGGTGAATCCGAGACCACGCGATTCACCGGTCCGCGCGTCCAGTCGCTCCAGGACGATCACGTCGGCGCCCGCCAGCCGCAGCTCGCCGGCGAGCATCATGCCCGCCGGCCCGGCGCCCACGACTATCACTGCCGCGTCCATTGCCTCTCCTCGGTGTCTGTCGTGCCCTTCGGGATTCATCGCAGGATCCGGTCGATCGCCCGGTTCGCGGTGTGGGCCGCGGCCGCGTACCGGTGGTCCGGCGCTTGCTCGCCGTGCCGCACGGCGACCTCGGCCAGCTTGATGGCGTGCTCGTCGCCGATCTCCGCCGCTGTGGCGAAGAGCTCCCTGGCCGGAGGTGTGTCCGGGCGGGGTGCGGGGTGTGCGGAGACGGGCCCCTTGACGAACCAGGACCGCATGGTCCGGGTCGCCTCGGCGGTGGCCAGGTAGGAAGGCCGGTGCTGATCCGACGGCACGTACGCGCACACCAGCCGTACGGCGGCGGGGGTGGTGACGGCGTGGATCAGCGGTACCGGGTGGTGCTGGTGCGCCTCGGTGTAGATGCCCGCGCTCTCGGCGGTCAGGTCGTCGAGTGCGCGTACCGCCGCGGCGGCGTCGTCCGGCCCCCCGGCCGCACGCCCGGTGGCGGCCGCGAAGGCCTCCGCCGCGCCGGGTACGGGTTCGTGGCGCGCGGCCCAGTAGCCCAGTCCGTGCGCCAGTTCGCCCAGTTGGAGCCGGTTGTCCTCGCCGGCCCGGGCGACGGCCCGGACCGCGTGGGCGGTACGGATCACCCCGTGGCCCATCACGGCGAGGACGCCGGGCATCAGCCGGGGCCACCACCGGGCCAGTACGTCACGCCACGGCTCGTCCTCCAACTGCCGTGCGAACAGGGCCGTCCAGTCGCCGACCCGGCCGAAGTCGCCGAGCGCCGACCGCCAGTCGGACGGGTCGTCGGGCGACAGGGCGAACCGGGCGACGGGCGCCTCGTGGTAGTCGCGCGCCCGCACGGTCCGGTCAAGCCATCGGGACACCTCGTCGGTGTACCCCATGTACGCCAGCGCCTCGGCGGCCATGGGGGCGTGGTTCACGAGAGCTCGGCTGCCGTGCTCGTAGCCCAGGGGCCGCAGACGCTCCAGCGCTTCGGTCATCGCGTCGTTGTAGGTCGTGGGTGCCAACGTCCCTCAGTCCTTGATCTCGCAGACGGCGGCGCCCGCGCTGACGGACGCGCCGACCTCGGCGGACAGTCCCTTGACGGTGCCGGTGCGGTGGGCGTTGAGGGGCTGTTCCATCTTCATGGCTTCCAGGACGACGATGAGGTCGCCTTCCTTGACCTCCTGGCCCTCCTCGACGGCGATCTTGACGATCGTTCCCTGCATGGGGGAGGCGAGGGTGTCGCCGGAGGCGGCGGGACCCGAGGTCCGGCCGGCCCGCCGCTTGGGTCTGGCCCCCGCGGCGGCGACCGCCAGGCCGGGGAGGGCCGGCACCGTTCCGAGCCCGGACGGCAGCGAGACCTCCAGGCGTC
>NZ_JAMGSL010000012.1 GCF_025195125.1 Streptomyces sp. Je 1-79 | reverse complement strand
CCTAGGCCCTGTCGTGGGTTACGCCGACTGTGGGGTCTCCCAAGGGTTTCGGCCCCTCGGCACCCTCCGTCCGGGAGCATCGAGAGGTGCTGAGTACCGGTGCGCTGCGGGCGCATTTGTTGGCGGCGGGGTTGGCTGGGACCGTGGCGACCTCGCGGGAGGAGAGCCTGCGGAGCTATCGGCTCTTCGCGGCGCGGGATCCGCGGGTGATGCTGGGTCTCGACCCCGAATGGGGTTGGGGCGAGGGCGACTTGCTGCGGCTGATGGCGGACAAGTGCGGGGTGTCGGGGGACCCCACGCACCGCTCGGGGCCCGATGTCATCGATCCTGAGCGGACGTTGAGCGCGCTGGACGCGTTCGCCGAGCGGCTCGGCGAGGTCGCGGGGCGGCGGGCTCCGGTGCTGTTCGGGACCGGTCATCCGCATCGTCTGCTCGGCTTCTACGCAGAGCTCGCAGACGCCTTGTCGGCGAGGGGATGTCTTGTTCTCACACCCGCGCAGGGGCGATGTGTCGACATAACGACCCGGTTCGGTCTACGCACGTACCTCCTCGACTACGCGCGGGGTGTCGCGTTGGTGCGAGAACCGGGTCTGCCGGGAACGGGGCGTGAGACGGGGGCGCACACCCACTCGCCGCTGCCGGTCAGGGCCGCTCTGGAGGGGGTCGTGGAGGGCGGCTGGCCGCTTCCGGAACTTGTCGTGGGGGACCACGGCTGGGTCTGCGGGGCAGGTCAGCTGGGTATCGAGGCCATCGGCCTGGCCGATACGGACGATCCCGCGCTGTTCGTCGGAGAGGCGGAGGGTCAGGTCTCCGTGGTCGTCCCGCTTGATGATGGGGTGCGGTCGGACTACTACCGCCCGCTTACTCGCTATGTACTCAATCGAGCGTGTCTGTCACGGTAAACGGCCGATGGCTGCTCCTCTTCCCCACTCGTACCACACGCCCCTAGTCTGGAGCGTGAGCGCACAGCGACGCAGGGTCACCGGAGGGGAAGCCGGTGGGCGTCGTGTGCGGAAGGTACAGGTGGGACATGGCTGCTGGCGATCGGCCTCTGAACGAGGTCAAGTTTCTGACCGTGGCGGAAGTCGCCTCGGTGATGCGAGTGTCGAAGATGACCGTGTACCGCTTGGTGCACAGCGGTCATCTGCCGGCGATTCGGGTGGGGAGGTCCTTCCGGGTCCCGGAACAGGCGGTTCACGAGTACCTCAGGGAGTCTTTTGTGGGGGTGGAGACGGCCTAGCCGGGAGCCCGGCACCCCTCGGATTACAACTGCGGCGCTCTGGCCGGTAGGCTAGGCCGACGTAGGTCGTGTGGGCCCAGACGCCCCGCACCGAGTGAGAAGAAGTGAGCGAGGGTAGTCGTGGGCTCTGTTATCAAGAAGCGGCGCAAGCGGATGGCCAAGAAGAAGCACCGCAAGCTGCTCAAGCGCACCCGCGTTCAGCGTCGCAACAAGAAGTAAGCGACGGCTGTAACGACGGCTGTTTGTGCGTCGAGCGTGGCCCCTCACCGAAATCGGTGAGGGGCCACGCTTTTCTCGGCCGGGTTCCACCCGGTTGCCCACGGCGGTCATCGCATGGCAACGACAAGGCGCTACGGTGGCGCACAGGGCCCTGCGGGAGAACCCGGGGCCGAGAGCGACGGAAGGCGCTGATCTTGGGCAAGGTCGTGCTCGTCACCGGTGCGGCCCGGCATCTCGGAGGCCGATTCGTACGGCGTCTCCAGCGGGATCCCGACGTGGACAGAGTGGTCGCGGTGGACGCGGTTCCGCCGGCGCACGACCTCGGAGGGGCCGACTTCGTACGGGCGGACATCCGCCAGCCCGCCATCGCCAAGGTGCTCGCGGAGCACGAGGTGGACACGGTCGTCCACATGGACGTGACGGGGATCGCGCTGGGCGCCGGCGGCCGTGCGTCCACCAAGGAGACCAACGTCATCGGCACCATGCAGCTGCTCGGTGCCTGCCAGAAATCGCCGCGGATCCGGCGGCTTGTGATCAAGTCCAGTACGAGCGTCTACGGCTCCGCGCCCCGCGACCCGGCCGTCTTCACCGAGACCACCCCGCCGAAGTCGCTGCCGAGCGGCGGTTTCGCCAAGGACGCCGTGGAGGTCGAGGGGTACGTACGGGGCTTCGCGCGTCGCCGTCCGGACGTGGCCGTGTGCGTGCTGCGGTTCGCGAACATCCTCGGGCCGCGGGCGGACTCCCCGCTCGCCGAGTATCTGTCGCTGCCGGTCATGCCGACCGTCTTCGGCTACGACCCGAGGCTGCAGTTCGTGCACGAGGACGATGTCGTCGACGTCCTGGAGCTCGCTTCGGGCGAGCCGCGCCGGGCGACGCTGAACAGCGGCACGTTCAACGTGGCAGGGGACGGCGTGCTGCTGCTCTCGCAGTGCGCGCGGCGGCTGGGGCGGCCCACCGTGCCGGTGCTGCTGCCCGCGGTCACCTGGGTGGGTTCGGCGCTGCGGACGGTGGGTGTCACCGACTTCTCGCCCGAGCAGATCCGGCTCCTCACCCACGGCCGGGTCGTCTCCACGGTCCAGATGCGCGAGACGCTCGGCTTCACCCCTCGGTACACGACGGCCGAGACCTTCGCGGACTTCGTCCGCAGCCGTGGACCGGGGCTGCTGGCGCCGGAGACGCTCGCGGGGGCCGTGGACCGGGTCGCGGCCCGGCTGGATCAGAAGGAGCCCAGGTAACGATGGCGGACGCCAAGGTCATTCCGTTCGACGACGACCGCTCACGGGCGCGCCGGCGGCCCGGGAGGGCGGCCCGGGACGGTGCCGTAAGGGCTCTGCCGGGTCAACAGGGGCACGAGGAGGCTCCGTGGCCGGCCGTGCCGGTGGAGCCCCTGGGGAGCGCCGAGGCCCTGAAGGCCGTGGACGGCGCGGAGGACGGCCCGGGCGGCGCTCCGGAGGCCGGGGGGCGCCGGGGCGGGTGGGAGCGGCGGCTCGCGGGCGGGCTGGCGTTCCTGCGGCGGCGGGTGACCGGTGAGTACGAGGTCGACGAGTTCGGTTACGACAAGGAGCTCACCGACCAGGTCCTGATGTCGCTGGTGCGGCCGCTCGCGGAGAAGTACTTCCGGGTGGACGTGAAGGGCGTGGAGAACATCCCCGCCGAGGGCGGTGCCCTGGTCGTGGCGAACCACTCCGGGACGCTGCCGCTGGACGGTCTGATGATGCAGGTCGCCGTGCACGACAACCATCCGGCGGGCCGTCATCTGCGGCTGCTCGCCGCGGATCTGGTCTTCATGCTGCCGGTCGTCAACGAGTTGGCCCGCAAGGCCGGGCACACGCTGGCGTGCGCGGAGGACGCGGAGCGGCTGCTGAGGGCCGGCGAGATCGTCGGTGTGATGCCGGAGGGCTTCAAGGGCATCGGGAAGCCGTTCAGCGAGCGGTACAAGCTCCAGCGTTTCGGCCGGGGCGGGTTCGTGTCGACGGCGCTGCGGGCCGGGGCGCCGATCGTGCCGTGCTCGATCGTGGGGGCCGAGGAGATCTACCCGATGATCGGCAACGCCAAGACGCTGGCGCGGGTGCTCGGTGTTCCGTACTTCCCGATCACGCCGACGTTCCCCTGGCTGGGGCCGCTGGGCGCGGTGCCGCTGCCGACGAAGTGGACGATCCAGTTCGGCGAGCCGATCGCGACGGACGGCTATCCGCCGGAGGCGGCGGAGGACCCGATGCTGATGTTCAACCTGACGGACCAGGTGCGTGAGCAGATCCAGCACACCCTCTACAAGCTGCTGGTGCAGCGCAGGTCCGTGTTCTTCTGATCGGCCGGTGGTACGACAGTGGGGCGCCCCCTCCTGAGAGGGGGCGCCCCACTGGTCGTCCTACGGGGCGTCCTCGCTGTCGATGCCGAGGCCGGGGAGCAGGCCCGGCAGCAGCGGCGGGAGGGTGACGTCCGGCATCTCCGGGGCCGTCTGGCTGCCCGACGGTGTCGGGAGTGCCCCCGTCGGTGCGTTGTCGAGCAGGCCGCCCGTGTTCCCACCGAGCAGGCCGTCGTCCTCCGGGGAGCCCGTGCCGGAGCCCGAGGGCTGGGGCCGGGTGGAGCCTTCGCCGCCCGTGGAGGGGGCGGCGGGGGAGGACGGCGGGCGCTGGGTGTGCGTACGCGGGGTGTCCTGCGGGGTGCCGGCGCCGCCGCTCTCGACGGCGCCCTTCTCCGGAGTGCGGGGGAGCATGCTCTGGAGCGGCTCGACCTCTTCGTCTATGGCGACGAAGACGTCGTTCACCTCCTTGCCGACGTCGCTGAGCTGGACGGGGAGCCGGTCGCGCAGGCCGTTCCAGGTGGAGCGGTGGGCCTGTGCGAACGAGTTCAGCCGGGCCATCGGGCCGATCTCGCCGTCCCGTTCGTACGCCTGGCGGAGCAGCCGGTGGCCTTCGGAGGCGTCGTGCTTCATGCCGCCGAGGACGCGCCGGATCTCGCCGAGGGACTCGTGGTCGAGGTCGCCCGCGCGGCCTCGCTCCATGAGTCTGCGCGCCTCGCTGAGCCGGGTGGACGCCTGGTCGAGGAAGATCCCGCCCCGCTCGGAGTCGTCGTCGGCCATGCCGCGCTTGATGTCTTCCATGCCGCGCTTCAGCCCGTAGAGCGAGTCACCGGGGAGGGCGTCGGAGCTGGCAGCGGCCACGCCGCTGAAAGCGCCTGCGGCCACACCGACCGTGAGGCCGCCGGCGGCGAGCCCCTTCGTCCAGCGGGAGCGCGGGCGCAGTTTCCGGAGCGGGGAGGCCCGGTGGGCTCCCCGTCCGCTCGATGTCCGTTGCTCCGGCACCGTAGGGCCCGCTGCCGCGCTCCCCTCCAAGAGCATCGCTTCCATGGCGGCGACGAGCTGTGCTCGTTGCACCACCTTGACCTCGGGGTCCATCTCCGGCTTCGGTAGCTCGCCGAGGCCGTTCGCCAGGGCCAACAGCCGCCCCTGTTCGGCCGGTTCGGCCGTCGCCTCGGGCTGCTCGGCCGTCGCGTCGTCGGGCGTCCGGTCATCCAGGGCCTGGGCGAAGGCGTTCGCCCGCCGGTGCGCCGATACGTTCGCGATCACTGGCGGCACCTCCTCTCGTCATGACGGTCGACTCCCCGGGGTGTCCGGAAGGTTGCACACCTTGAACGCATCCACACGAAAGAGTGAGTGGCTGCGGGCATGGCGTGACCACAGGGAGCCTGCATCCCGCACAACGAGCGGCGCGGCACTTGGGTTACGCGCGAAAGATGATCGGACCAGTGCGTCATCGAGGCGTCACCGACTGTGAGTTGGACGGGGGTCGGGGGGCGTGGGGGGAGCGGGCGCGGCGCGGTGGGTGGGGGGCGCGTGTGGGGGGTGCGCAGCGGTCAGCGGGCGTCGTCCGGCAGCAGGCGTGCGAGGGTGCGCACGGCCCGGTACTGGAGGGTCTTGATCGCGCCTTCGTTCTTGCCCATGACCCGGGCCGTCTCGGCGACCGAGAGGCCCTGCAGGAAGCGCAGGGTCACGCACTCCTGCTGCTGGGGGTTGAGCCGGCGGACGGCGTCGAGCAGGGCGGCGTTGGAGAGGGACTCCAGGACGGAGTCCTCGGGGCTGCGCTCGACCTCGTTGGCGTCGAGCATCTCTCCGGTGGTCACCTCCAGCCGGAAGCGGCTGGACTTGAAGTGGTCGGCGACCAGGTTGCGGGCGATGGTGACCAGCCAGGCGCCGAAGTCGCGGCCCTGCCAGGTGAAGGTGGAGATCCGGCGCAGGGCGCGCAGGAACGTCTCACTGGTGAGGTCCTCCGCCGTCGCCTTTCCGCCGACGCGGTAGTAGATGTAGCGGTAGACGGTGTCGCTGTACTGGTCGTACAGGCGGCCGAAGGCCTCGGCCTCACCGGCCTGGGCGCGCTCGACGAGGTCCATCATGCGGGCGCTGTCGCTGTCGGCGGTGGGGCGGCGGGCGGCGGTCGAGGTTCCGGTGCCGCCGCGGCTGCCCCGTCTGCCGACAGCGGCTCCGCTCTCGGCGAGGGCATAGCAGGGACCGGCGGGTGCCGGTGCGGCGAAGGCAAAGGCGGGGACAGGGCCGGCGTACGCGGTGGGGACGAAGCCGCGCAAGTGGTCGAGGACCGTTGCGCGCAGCGTAGCCAGGCCCGAGGCGTCAACCCCGACGTGTGGGTACACGGGACTCCCAGAGGCAGAGCTTCCATCACGTGCAGTGCGGGACCGTTCACTCGCCGTGGCGACGTGTGGGTTCCCTTGTGCGTCTGAGGAGAATAACGCTTCGTACAGGCAGCGCTACACCCAGTTGCTCAAATCATCGATTACGTCGTATCGGTTACTGGTTGCGGACTGGATCAGTCGCAGTTCGTGACCAGTTGTTGATCGGATTGCTTCCGAGTGTGACTGCGCGCACGCTCTGTTGTGCCCGAGTGCCCTGGCGGGGAGTGATCTGGCCCGCTGCTGGGTAGGGAGCCGCGAATGCCCGCGGGTCGACCTGTGCGGTCGTGTTCGACCACGTACGGGTGAGGGGCGTTGGTCCCGGGTTGTCGCAGACGATCGCAGCCGAAACGTATCGGCAGCGTGCGACGCGCCGGGCGCGCCGGGGCGCGCCGCAGGGGCGGCGGCGGCGGTGCAGGGTCAGCGGCGGCGGCGGTGCAGGGCGACGGCCGCGGCCGTGCCGCCCGCAAGCGCGCCCACGCCCGCGGCGGCCGGGATGCCGACCTTGGCGGCCTTGCGGCCCGTCCGGTAGTCGCGCAGCCGCCACTCACGCGCCTTCGCGTGCTTGCGCAGCTTGGTGTCCGGGTTGATGGCGTACGGATGGCCGACCAGCGAGAGCATCGGGATGTCGTTGTGCGAGTCGCTGTAGGCCGCGCAGCGGTTCAGGTCCAGGCCCTCGGCTGCGGCCAGCGCGCGTACGGCCTCCGCCTTGGCGGGGCCGTGCAGAGGCTCGCCGACCAGCTTGCCCGTGTAGACGCCGTCGACGGACTCGGCGACCGTGCCGAGCGCGCCGGTCAGGCCGAGGCGCCGGGCGATGATCGTCGCCGTCTCCACGGGTGCGGCGGTGACGAGCCAGACCTTCTGGCCGGCGTCGAGGTGCGCCTGGGCGAGCGCGCGGGTGCCGGGCCAGATGCGGTCGGCCATGTACTCGTCGTAGATCTCCTCGCCGATGGACATCAGCTCGGAGACGCGGTGCCCCTTGACGATGGACAGGGCGCTGTCGCGGGCGTCCTGCATGTGCTCCGGGTCCTCGACGCCGGCCAGCCGGAACCAGGCCTGCTGCCAGGCGAAGCGGGCCAGTTCGCGGCGCTGGAAGAACTTCCGCTTGTACAGGCCGCGGCCGAAGTGGAAGATCGCGGCGCCCTGCATCACGGTGTTGTCGAGGTCGAAGAAGGCCGCGGCCTCGGCGTCGCCCACGACGGGGAACTCGGGCTCGGCGGGCTTCTCGGGCGCGGCGCGAGCGGCCGTCTCCCGTTCCATTTCGAGCTGTTGCGAGGTCTTGCGGGCCGCCTCCGCGGCGGCCTCGCCTGCCAGAACGCTGCGCGCGGTGGCGGAGCGCCTACGGGGGGTGAGCCATCCCATTGCGGCCATGTCGTGAGCATAGCCAGTCTGTTCGGTACTTCCCGACCCGTCGGGATGCCGAGGCGTGAACACTCCGCGACTCTCCTGTTAAGCGGACATTGGGGGCAAGCTGGAGGCAAGGGCCACGGCGTGGCGCGGCGCAGAATGGACGGCATGTTTGGACGAGCGAAGAAGAACGAGCCCGCCGCTCCCGCCGCGGCGCGGACGGTGACGCTGATCGGCAAGCCGGGCTGTCATCTCTGCGACGACGCCCGGGCCGTGATCGAGGCGGTCTGCGCCGAGACCGGAGCGAGCTGGGAGGAGAAGGACATCACCCAGGACGAGGAGCTCCACCGGGCGTACTGGGAGCAGATCCCGGTGGTCCTGGTCGACGGCGAGCAGCACACGTTCTGGCGTGTGGACGCCGGGCGGCTGAGGCGCGAACTGGGTGGCTGACACGGAAGGCGGCTACCATCGTGGACGTTTTGTTGGGTTTCGGGGGCGTGATCGTGAGGAGAGTGTGCGGTTTTGCCCCCTTCGGGTTCCCAACGGGCTGACGTGCTGCTTGGTTCCGTCCTGACGCGAACCAGTCGCGTGACCCCGGTCACTTTGGCCGGACAAAACGGACACCATCTTTGTGCACGCGTTCACAAAGACATAGCCTGCATTCGACGGGGCGGTCTTGGGACACACGGCCGCCTGCAGCCCCGCTCATCCCGCAGGAGCACCGTGGCAACTGGCCGAACTCACCGACCGGCGACCCGTAGCCGAGGAATTCCCGAGGCCACCGTCGCCCGGCTTCCGCTGTATCTGCGTGCGCTCACCGCACTGTCGGAGCGCTCCGTACCCACGGTCTCCTCCGAGGAGCTCGCGGCCGCCGCGGGCGTCAACTCCGCGAAGCTGCGCAAGGACTTCAGCTACCTGGGCTCGTACGGTACGCGTGGCGTCGGCTACGACGTCGAGTACCTCGTCTACCAGATCTCCCGTGAGCTCGGTCTGACGCAGGACTGGCCCGTCGTCATCGTCGGTATCGGTAACCTCGGCGCCGCGCTCGCCGGCTACGGCGGCTTCGCCTCCCGTGGGTTCCGTGTCGCCGCCCTGATCGACGCCGACCCCGCCATGACCGGCAAGCCGGTCGCCGGGATCCCCGTCCAGCACAGCGACGACCTCGAGAAGATCATCGAGGAGGACGGCGTCTCCATCGGCGTCATCGCGACCCCGGCCGGCGTCGCCCAGCAGGTCTGCGACCGGCTCGTGGCCGCCGGAGTCACCTCCATCCTGAACTTCGCCCCGACCGTGCTCTCCGTGCCCGACGGCGTGGACGTGCGCAAGGTCGACCTCTCCATCGAGCTGCAGATCCTCGCCTTCCACGAGCAGCGCAAGGCCGGCGAGGAGGCCGAGTCCGAGGCCGCCGCCGTGCAGGCGCCGCCCGTGCCCCTCGGCTCGGCGGGCGAGGCCCCGGCCAAGGGCACCGGCCGCAAGGGACCCGACGGGGACGTCCCCGCCGTGATGCCGGCATGAGTCTCCTCGTCGTCGGCCTCAGCCACCGCAGCGCCCCGGTCAGCGTCCTGGAGCGGGCCTCGCTCGCCACGGACACCCAGGCCAAGCTGCTGCAGGACACCCTCGCCGCCGAACCGGCCGCCGAGGGTGCCGTCCTGGCCACCTGCAACCGCATCGAGCTCTACGCCGACGTGGACAAGTTCCACGCCGGTGTCGCCGAGCTGTCCACGCTCCTGGCCCAGCACAGCGGCGTCGGGCTCGAGGAGCTCACCCCTTATCTCTACGTGCACTACGAGGACCGGGCCGTCCACCACCTCTTCTCGGTGGCCTGCGGGCTCGACTCCATGGTCGTCGGCGAGGGCCAGATCCTCGGCCAGATCAAGGACGCCCTCGCCCTCGGCCAGGACCTGCACACCGCGGGCCGGCTCCTCAACGACCTGTTCCAGCAGGCGCTGCGGGTCGGCAAGCGCGCCCACAGCGAGACCGGGATCGACCGGGCCGGGCAGTCGCTCGTCACCTTCGGTCTTGAGCAGCTCGCCGACGGCGCGGACGTGAACGCCTGGGCCGCGGGCAAGCGCGCCCTGGTGATCGGCGCCGGCTCGATGTCCTCGCTGGCCGCCGCCACGCTCGCGCGCTCCGGCGTCTGCGAGATCGTGATCGCCAACCGTACGGCCGCCCGGGCCGAGCGGCTGGTCCAGATCCTCACGGAGCCCGGCGGCACGGGCGTCGCCGCGCGCGCGGTCGAGATGGTTGCCGTCGGCGACGAACTGACACGTGCCGACATCGTCGTGTCCTGCACCGGAGCCACCGGACTCGTCCTGACCGCCGAGGCCGTCGAGACCGCGACGGCCGGCCGTGCGGCCCCGCTCGCCCTGCTCGACCTCGCCATGCCCCGCGACATCGACGCCGCCGCCCACCGCATCCCGGGCGTCCGGCTCGTCGACATCGAGTCGCTCGCCGAGGCCTCCGCGGACGCCCCGATGGCCGCCGACGTCGACCAGGTGCGCTCCATCGTCTCCGACGAGGTGGCCGCCTTCGGCGCCGCCCAGCGCGCCGCGCACATCACCCCGACCGTGGTCGCCCTGCGCACCATGGCCGCCGATGTCGTCGCGGGCGAGGTGGCCCGGCTCGAAGGCCGGCTGCCCGGCCTGGACGACAAGCAGCGCGCCGAGATCACCCAGACCGTACGCCGGGTGGTCGACAAGCTCCTGCACGCGCCCACCGTGCGGGTCAAGCAGCTGGCCAGCGAGCCCGGCGGCGCCGGGTACGCCGACGCGCTGCGGACACTCTTCGACCTCGACCCGGAGACGGTCGCCTCCGTCTCCCGGGCCGACCTGAATGACGCCGACGTCAAGAACCGAGGGCGAGTATGACCGAGAGGGCACTGAGGCTCGGGACCAGGCGCAGCAAGCTCGCCATGGCCCAGTCCGGGCACGTGGCCGACGCCGTCCGGCGGATGACCGGCCGGCCCGTCGAGCTCGTGGAGATCACGACGTACGGGGACGTCTCCCGTGAGCACCTCGCGCAGATCGGCGGCACGGGCGTGTTCGTCGCCGCCCTGCGCGACGCGCTCCTGGCCGGCGAGGTGGACTTCGCCGTCCACTCCCTGAAGGACCTGCCGACCGCCCAGCACCCGGACCTGGTGCTGGCCGCCATCCCGGACCGTGAGGACCCGCGCGACGTGCTGGTCGCCCGCGAGGGACTGACGCTCGACCGGCTGCCCGAGGGCGCCCGGATCGGCACCGGTTCGCCGCGCAGGACGGCCCAGCTCAACGCGTACGCGCGCAGCCACGGGCTGACCATCCAGACCGTGCCGATCCGGGGGAACATCGACACCCGCGTCGGCTACGTACGAAGCGGGGAGCTGGACGCGGTGGTTCTCGCCGCGGCCGGTCTCAACCGCATCGGCGGGACGGCGGAGCTCACCGGCTCCCTGTCGCTCGACCACCTGTCGGTCGACTCCGTCCTGCCCGCCCCCGGCCAGGGGGCACTGGCGATCGAGTGTCTGGCGTCCGACGCCGACCTCGTCGCCGCGCTCGCCGAGCTCGACGACCCGCACACCCGGGCCGCCGTGACCGCCGAGCGCTCCCTGCTCGCCGCCCTGGAGGCCGGCTGCTCCGCACCCGTGGGTGCGCTGGCCGACCTGCTGGCCGAGGATTCCGGCCGCGGGCAGATTGTCACCGAAATGCGCCTGCGCGGCGTCGTCGGCACCACCGACGGCTCGACGCTGGTGCAGCTGTCCACCACCGGTCCCGTACCCGCGTCGCACGACGAGGCGATGGCGCTCGGACGCGAACTCGCGGACGAGATGCTCGCCAAGGGTGCGGCCGGTCTTATGGGGGAGCGAGCACTTTGAGCCCCACCAGCCCGACCACCAGCCCCGCGCCCTCGGCCTTCTTCGGCCACGGGAGCGTCACCTTCCTAGGCGCCGGCCCAGGCGACCCCGGACTGCTGACGCTCCGGGCCGTCGAAGCCCTCGCCGGCGCGGACGTACTGATCGCCGAGCCGGAGGTGCTCGAAGTCGTCCGGTGCCATGCGCGCGCGGGCGTGAGCACGCCTGAGCTGACGGTCGTTGACGAGGCGTCAACAACCGCCGGTGTCCCCGTGTTGAGGGATGCGACCAATCTTGTCATGGAGGCCGCGAGGGGCGGCAAGCGGGTCGTCCGTGCGGTGACCGGCGACCCCGGCCTCGACGGAAACGCAGGTCAGGAGATGCTCGCCTGCGCATCCGAGGGCATTCCCTTCGAGGTCGTGCCCGGTGTGGCGACGGCGGTGGGCGTGCCCGCGTACGCCGGTGTCCCGCTGCGTGACGCGCAGGGCACCGATGTGCGCTTCGTCGACGCCCGTACCGCCGACGACCGCTGCTGGACCGAGGTCGGCGCCTCGGACGGCACCGTGGTCGTCTCCACCACGCTCGACGCGGTGGCGGCGGCGGCCGGTGAACTGGTGGCGGCAGGCCGTAAGCCGGACACCCCCCTCACCGTGACCATCGGCGGCACGACGACCCGGCAGCGGACCTGGACCGCGACGCTCGGCACCATCGCCCAGGTCTTCAAGCAGGGGAAGATCCTCCCCTCGCCCGAGGGCCACCGTCCGGTCATAGCCGTGGTCGGCGAGCGCAGCGCCCCGGCGCAGCGGGACCAGCTGGCGTGGTTCGAGTCCAAGCCGCTCTTCGGCTGGCGGGTGCTCGTGCCGCGCACCAAGGAGCAGGCCGCGTCGCTCTCCGACCAGCTGCGCAGCTACGGTGCCGTGCCGCACGAGGTGCCGACGATCGCGGTCGAGCCGCCGCGGACGCCGCAGCAGATGGAGCGTGCGGTCAAGGGTCTGGTGACCGGCCGCTACGAGTGGATCGCCTTCACGTCGGTCAACGCGGTGAAGGCGGTGCGGGAGAAGTTCGAGGAGTACGGGCTCGACGCCCGGGCCTTCGCCGGGATCAAGGTCGCGGCGGTGGGCGAGCAGACGGCCGCGGCGCTGGTCGACTTCGGCGTGAAGCCGGATCTGGTGCCGAGCGGTGAGCAGTCGGCCGCGGGTCTCCTGGAGGACTGGCCGCCGTACGACCCGGTCTTCGACCCGATCGACCGCGTCTTCCTGCCGCGGGCGGACATCGCGACGGAGACGCTGGTCGCGGGGCTGATCGAGCTCGGGTGGGAGGTCGACGACGTCACCGCCTACCGGACGGTGCGCGCGTCGCCGCCGCCGGCGGACACGCGCGAGGCGATCAAGGGCGGTGGCTTCGACGCGGTGCTGTTCACGTCTTCGTCGACGGTACGGAACCTGGTGGGGATCGCAGGGAAGCCGCACAACGTGACGGTCATCGCCTGTATCGGTCCGGCGACCGCGAAGACGGCGGAGGAGCACGGGCTGCGGGTCGACGTCCTGTCGCCCGAGCCGTCGGTGCACAAGCTCGCGGAGGCGCTGGCGGACTTCGGTCTGCGGCGGCGGGCGGCGGCGCTGGAGGCGGGCGACCCCGTGACGCGGCCGAGCGAGCGGCGGCCGGGGGCGCGGAGGCGTCGGACGACCTAGCCACCGGCACGTGGACATGGGCACGGGGTGCGGGACCTTCTCTGGGTCCCGCACCCCGTGCGCATACCCACAGGAGGTCGGTAAAGGCATGGCCCGGGCGGGCGTAGCCTCGGGTCTATGAACTCGTACGGAACCTTTCCCGGGGCGCGGCCGCGGCGGCTGCGGACGACTCCTGCCATGCGGCGGATGGTGGCCGAGACGCGGCTGAGCCCGGCCGATCTGATCCTTCCCGCGTTCGTGCGCGAGGGGATCGGCGAGCCCCGGCCGATCACGGCGATGCCCGGTGTGGTGCAGCATTCGCGGGACACCCTGCGGAAGGCCGCCGTGGAGGCGCTGGAGGCCGGGGTCTCCGGGATCATGCTCTTCGGTGTGCCTGAGGACGAGAAGAAGGACGCCGCCGGGACGGCTGGCACGGACCCGGACGGGATCCTGCAGGTCGCGATCAGGGACGTGAAGGCGGAGGTCGGCGACGACCTCGTCATCATGTCGGACCTGTGCCTGGACGAGTACACCGACCACGGGCACTGCGGCGTCCTGGACGAGAGCGGGCGCGTCGACAACGACGCCACGCTGGAACGCTACGCCGAGATGGCCCAGGTCCAGGCCGACGCCGGCGTCCACGTCGTCGGGCCGTCCGGGATGATGGACGGTCAGGTCGGGGTGATCCGCGACGCGCTGGACACCATCGGCAAGGAGGACGTGTCGATCCTCGCGTACACCGCCAAGTACTCCTCCGCCTTCTACGGCCCCTTCCGCGAGGCCGTCGGCTCGTCCCTGCGGGGCGACCGCAAGACGTATCAGCAGGATCCGGCCAACCTCCGTGAGTCGCTGCGGGAGCTGGCGCTGGACCTGGAGGAGGGCGCCGACATGGTGATGGTGAAGCCCGCGGGTCCCTATCTGGACGTGCTGGCGAAGGTCGCCGAGGCCGTGGACGTGCCCGTCGCCGCGTACCAGATCAGTGGTGAGTACGCGATGGTCGAAGCCGCGGCCGAGAAGGGCTGGATCGACCGCGACAAGGCCATCTTCGAGACGCTGACGGGGATCAGGCGCGCGGGTGCGCAGATGATCCTTACCTACTGGGCCACCGAGGTCGCCCAGAAGCTCAGCCGCGGGGTCTGACGGCTTCTCGTACGGCTTCCCGTGCGGCATCTCGTACGGCTTCTCGTGCGGCAGTCCGTACGAGTCCTCGATGGGGACGGAACCGCAGGACGGTCCCGTCCCCGTCGTCTTCGTGTGCCGTCAGGACGTGGACGCGTCTGCCGTCCTCGTCGCGGTGGAAGTACTGGGCGACGCCGTCCTCCGCCGCGGTCGTGCCGAGGCTGCGGACGGGTGCGTCCCGGAGGACGACCGTGCGCTCGTGGCGGTAGCGGCCGGGCGGGCCGACCGTGATCAGCGCCTGGACGGCGTCGGCGATGTCCCGTCGGCCGGCGGGGTCGGCGGCGAAGGCGAGATGGGCTTCGGGGCTCGCCCACTGGGCGATGTTGAGGATCGTGCGGCCGTCGGAGCCGGCCAGGCAGTAGCGGGAGAGGAAGGTCTCCGGCAGCCGGGCGCGCGCCCAGGCGTCGACCACACCGTCCATCACGGTCCGCTGCCGCTCCGCGTCCTCCGTCCGCCACTCGGAGATCATGACGAGGCCGGCGTCCGGCCGTCCGAGGACGGGGAGCGCGTCGGTCTCCACGAGCCCCGCATCACCAGCTAATTCGTTAGTCATGACTAACAGTTTGCCGGGCCGCCACCGAACGCGCAAATCATTTGACGCACAGTGAGCACCTCGGCCGGTCGCGACAGGCCGTCCGCCGCGTGTTCCGCGGCGACCGGCCGGTCCGGAAGAGCCCGACGGGGCTCGAAGAGTTCCCCGCTGACGCCCTGCGCCTCGGATGTGGCCGGAAGTCGGGGAAAGCCGACCGGTTCACCGCCCGGCTGGGGACGCCGGCCGGGCAGGCCGGTCAGCAGACCGAGGTGGTAAGGAGGGCCCGGGCGGCGCACCCTGGAAGTACCTCAGGAGGTGGTCCTCATGATGCACACGCTCGTCGGATGGCACATCGAGATGGAGTTCCAGGAGGACGGCGACCGGACGAGGGCGGCCGCCATGGTGCGCCTCAGCGACGGCACCGAGTTCCGAGCCCAGGGCAACGCCCACAGGCACCCGTCCGACCCCGAGCAGCTACGGGTGGGCGAGGAGATCGCGGGCGCCCGCGCCCTCATGGATCTCGCCTCGCAGATGCTCCAGAAGGCACACACCGAGATCGACGAGGTATCCGGAAGGACCTCCCGCCCGCTCCGCTGACCGGCGGTCTCAGAAGGTCAGCGCCTGGTCCATCTCGCGCTGCCAGTACGTGACCCTGGCGTCGTCGTCGGCGTACGTGCCGCTCGGCGCCACCAGCGTCGCGCCGCTGCCCACCGAGCCGCCCGAGCCGTCGCCCGGGGCGAAGTGGACGGACACCTTCCGCACGGTCCGGCCGTGCGCCTCGGGGTCGCCGCCCCGCTCGCCGGAGAGCGTGACGGAGGCGTAGGCGGACTCGCCGGGGGAGAGGGTGACGACGGCCTGCGGGCGGGACTCGTCGAAGACGCCGATGGGCGCCTGGGCGTCGTCGAAACCGACGAACGGCGCGCCGTAGGCGTTGCAGGCGCGGCTGCCGGTGTTGGTCACGGTCAGGAGAAGGTGGTTGATGGGGCGGGTCACCTTGCTCACGACGACCTTGGTCGTGGCGCCGGTGCAGGGCGTGCTGACCGGGCCGTCGTCCTCCGCGCCGGCCTTGGGCTTTCCCCCCGGCTCCGACGACTGACCGGACGACCCGTTCGCGGACGAGCCTCCCGAGGGTCGCTCGGTGGACGGCTGGGCGGACGGCTTCGCCGCCGGTTCCTGCTTGGCCGAAGGCGTCGCCGTCGACGGCTTAGGGGCGGAGGCGGCGGGCTCGCCGCCGTTCCCCTGGCAGGCGGTGAGCGACAGCGCCGCGAGCAGGGCGGTGGCGGCGGTCGTGGTGACGCGAGTGGTGATGCGCATGGGTGTTCCCCCGTGAAGTGTGATGAATGGCCCGATCAGTGACGGTTGATCAGCGCGACGACGATGACGGTGCAGGCGATCAGCACCGCGAGGGCCACGGCGTCCGTGGCTCGGCTGCTCGGCATGGCTCATACCCTGCGGCCCCGGGCGGTCCGTCGGCAATCGGCACGGGACAATGGGGGACGCTGGAACGCACGCACCTACCGTGACCTGGGGGAACGACCCTTCCCTGGAACGCGTTCCTGGGACGGCGAGACGAGGGGGACGGGGCAGGTGGCAACGGAGACGGACGGTTTCGCGGAGCTCGTACGCGGACTGAAGGAGCGATCCGGGCTCAGCTACGGGGCGTTGGCCAAGAAGCTGCACATGAGCACGTCGACGCTGCACCGGTACTGCAACGGGGACGCCGTCCCCACGGAGTTCGCGCCCGTCGAACGGCTGGGGAGGCTCTGCGGGGCCACGCGCGAGGAACTGATCGCCCTGCACCGCAGCTGGATCGTGGCCGACGACGCCAGGAGGCGGCGAGCGGTACCGGAGTCGGCTGCTCCGGCTGCTCCGGTGGTGGCTGATGGAGCGGCTGATGTCCCTGCGGTGTCTTCAGCCTCTGAGGGGGCCGCTGTTGCGGCGGTGGAGCCCGTCGAGCCCGTAGAGACCGTCGAGTCGGGCAAGCCCGCCGAGACCGTCGAGTCGGAGACGGGCCCCACCGACCGGTCGGAGACCGTCGTCACCGTCGGAGCGTCCTCCCCCGCCGCCCCCCGCTCCCGTAAGCGGCTGCGGATGGTTCTCGCCGCGGCCGCCGTCGTCGCGCTCGCCGTGCCCCTGGCCTACGGCATCGGCCGGTCGGTTTCCGGAGACCCCGCGGGTGACCGGAGCAAGGGCGGGCGTGCCGCGGCCGGTCCCTCCGAGGTGCCCGGTGTGATCGTGTCTCCCAGCGGCTCGCCGTCCACCACGTCCCCGTCCGCCTCCACACCCCCCGCCTCCGCCAAGCCCTCGGGCGGGTCCGCGACTCCGAGCCGTACGAAGGAGACCGCGGCGCCCGGCGGCGGGGCGGCCGGAACGCCCCTGCGCGCCGGCATCAGCTCGTACAACTGGTCGGGGCCCTGCGGGCAGTACTACCTGCTCGACCGGCGGCCCGAGCAGGTCCCGCCGCCGCCCGCGCCGCAGGAGTCCCGCCGCTGGGCGGCGCCGTTCGACGGGGTCGACGCCGGTCACATGTACCTGGAGCTCACGGCCACCGGTCGCACCGACGCCGCCGTGGTCATCACCGGCCTCCATGTACGGGTGGTGGAGCGTGCCGAGCCCCTCGACCGGACGGTCTACTCCATGGGGGAGGGCTGCGGCGGTGGCGTGACGCCGCAGACCTTCGACATCGACCTCGACGCGGCGCGTCCCTCCGCCAAGCCCATCGCGGGCCAGGACGGCGACCGCACGGTGCCCGCCAAGGGCTTCCCGTTCAAGGTGTCCACGAGCGACCCGCAGGTCTTCAACCTCGACGTGCACACCGAGGGGCATGTCGTCGCCTGGTATCTGGAGCTGGAATGGAGCGACGGCGACCGGCACGAGAAGATCGTCATCGACGACGGGGGCAAGCCCTTCCGAACCAGCGCCATGGAGGGCAAGAAGGTCTACGGCTACTGGTACGACAAGAGCGAGTGGGCCGTACTGGAGTGAGCGAAGCCCCGGCACCGTACGGATACGGTGCCGGGGCCTTCGTCGTGCCGCGGCGTCGCGTGCTGTGACGCGTCGTGCCGCGGTGTCCCGTCAGAGACGCTCGGGCGTCCGGATGCCCAGCAGGGCCAGGCCCTGGTGGAGCGTGCGGGCCGTCAGGTCGCAGAGGAACAGCCGGTTCTCCGCGATCTCCTTCGGCGGCGCAGGCCTGATGACGGGGCACTGGTCGTAGAACGTCGTGTACAGCGACGCCAGCTGGTACAGATACGCGGCCAGCTTGTGCGGGGCGTACTCCTTGGCGGCCTCGGCCAGGGTCTCCCCGAACTGGTCCAGGTGGAGACCGAGCGCGCGCTCCGCCGGGGCCAGCTCCAGCTCCGGGTGGGCGACCGGGGTGAGCTCGCCCGACTTGCCGAAGATCGACCTGATCCGTGCGTACGCGTACTGGAGGTAGACCGACGTTTCGCCGTTCAGCGACACCATCTGGTCCAGGTCGAACTTGTAGTCCCGCGCCGCGGACGTCGACAGGTCGGCGTACTTGACCGCGCCGATACCGACGTACTGGCCGTTCTCGACGATCTCCTGCTCGGTGAGCAGGCCGCGATCCTCGTCCTTGCCCCGGACCACGGCGGTCGCCCGGTCCACGGCCTCGTCCAGCAGGTCCACCAGCCTGACGGTCTCGCCCTCACGGGTCTTGAACGGCTTCCCGTCCTTGCCGAGCACCGTGCCGAAGGCCAGCTGGACCGCCGTGACCTCGTCGTTCAGCCAGCCGGCGCGGCGGGCCGTCTCGAAGACCATCTTGAAGTGCAGGGACTGGCGGGCGTCCACCACGTACAGCAGGGACGTCGCCTTCAGGTTCTGCACCCTGTCCCGGATCGCGGACAGGTCGGTCGCCGCGTAGCCGAAACCGCCGTCGGACTTCTGGACGATCAGCGGGGTCGGGTTGCCGTCGGGGCCCTTGACGTCGTCGAAGAACACGCACAGCGCGCCGTTGGAACGGACCGCGACGCCCGACTCCTCGAGGATGCGGCAGGTCTCCACCAGCATGTCGTTGTAGCCCGACTCGCCGACCACGTCCGGGTCGTCGATGGCCATGTCGAGCTTGTCGAAGACCGAGTAGAAGTAGATCTTCGACTCGTCCACGAACCGCTGCCACAGCGCACGCGTCTGCTCGTCACCGGCCTGGAGGTCCACGACCCGCGCCCGCGCCCGGGTCTTGAACTCCTCGTCGGAGTCGAACAGCGCGCGCGAGGCCTTGTACAGCCGGTTCAGGTTGGACATGGCCTCCTCACCGGAGACCTCGTCCTCGGACTTGTGGTCCAGCTCGTGCGGGTGCTCGATCAGGTACTGGATGAGCATGCCGAACTGGGTGCCCCAGTCGCCGATGTGGTGGCGGCGGACCACCTTCTCGCCCGTGAACTCCAGGATCTCGACCATCGCGGCGCCGATCACGGCGGAACGCAGGTGGCCGACGTGCATCTCCTTCGCCACGTTCGGCTGGGCGTAGTCGATCACCGTCGTGCCCGCGTTCTCGGCGAACGGCACACCGAGGCGGTCGTCGGCGGCGCGCGCGGCGAGCGTCCTGACGATCGCCTCGTCGGTGACCGTGATGTTCAGGAAGCCGGGGCCCGAGACCTCGATCTCCTTCAGCACGTCGTTCGCCGGGATCCCGTCGACGACCTTCGTCGCCAGCTCACGCGGATTGCCCTTGAGCTTCTTGGCCAGAGCCAGGATGCCGTTGGCCTGGAAGTCGGCCCGGTCGCTTCGTCGCAGCAGCGGGTCGGCGGAACCGGCCTCCGGCAGGGCTGCCGAGAGACCTTCCGCGAGACGCTGCTGCACGGTCGAAGCGAGGGAAGGGACCGAGGCCATGAGCTTCCGTTCCTGTCGGTGGTTCAGTGGTGGGCTTTATCGCTTGTCAAGTGTCCCACGGGCGGGCAACGTGTTTTCTCCACCTGTGGACAACCTCGGACCGACCCCTTTCGTCTGGGAGAATGACTGGCGTAAGGCTGCAAGGCTTTCGAGGGAACCAAGGAAGAAGGACGAACCGACCGTGGCTCAGAGCAGCACCGAGACCGACTGGGTCTCCCGTTTCGCGGACGAGGTCATCGCCGAGTCGGAGCGACGTGCGCCTGGCAAACCGGTCGTCGTCGCCTCCGGACTCTCCCCCTCCGGCCCCATCCACCTGGGCAACCTGCGCGAGGTCATGACCCCGCACCTGGTCGCCGACGAGGTCCGGCGCCGTGGGTACGAGGTCCGGCACCTGATCTCCTGGGACGACTACGACCGCTACCGCAAGGTGCCGAACGGCGTGGCGGGCGTCGACGAGTCCTGGGCCGAGCACATCGGCAAGCCCCTGACCTCCGTCCCGGCCCCGGCCGGCTCGCCGCACCCGAACTGGGCCGAGCACTTCAAGGCCGCCATGGTCGAGTCGCTCGCCGAGCTCGGCGTCGAGTACGACCCGATCAGCCAGACGGAGCAGTACACGGCGGGCACCTACCGCGCGCAGATCCTGCACGCCATGAAGCACCGCGGCGACATCGACGCGATCCTCGACCAGTACCGGACGAAGAAGGCGCCGAAGAAGCAGTCGCAGAAGCCCCTCGACGAGGCCGAGCTGGAGGCCGAGGAGGGCTCGGGCGCGGCCGCCGAGGACGACGGCTCCGGCGGCACCGGCGGGTACTTCCCGTACAAGCCGTACTGCGGCCGGTGCGAGAAGGACCTGACGACCGTCACGTCGTACGACGACGAGACCACCGAGCTCGCCTACACCTGCACGGCGTGCGGCTTCTCCGAGACCGTCGCGCTCAGCGAGTTCAACCGCGGCAAGCTGGTCTGGAAGGTCGACTGGCCCATGCGCTGGGCGTACGAAGGCGTCATCTTCGAGCCGTCCGGCGTGGACCACTCGTCCCCCGGCTCGTCGTTCGTCGTCGGCGGCCAGATCGTGCGCCAGATCTTCGACGGCGTCCAGCCGATCGGCCCCATGTACGCCTTCGTCGGCATCAGCGGCATGGCCAAGATGTCCTCGTCGCGCGGTGGCGTGCCCACGCCCGCCGACGCGCTGAAGATCATGGAGGCGCCGCTGCTGCGCTGGCTGTACGCGCGCCGCAAGCCCAACCAGTCCTTCAAGATCGCCTTCGACCAGGAGATCCAGCGGCTGTACGACGAGTGGGACAAGCTGGAGGCCAAGGTGGCCGACGGCACCGTGCTGCCGGCCGACGCCGCGGCCCACGCCCGGGCCGCGCGCACGGCCGCCGGTGAGTTGCCCCGCACCCCGCGCCCGCTCCCGTACCGGACCCTCGCCTCGGTCATGGACGTCACGGCCGGCCACGACGAGCAGACCCTGCGGATCCTGACCGAGCTCGACCCGGAGAACCCGGTCACCAGCCTGGACGAGGTCCGCCCGCGCCTGGACCGCGCCGAGAACTGGATCACCACCCAGGTCCCGGCCGACCAGCGCACCGTCGTCCGTGACGAGCCGGACGCCGAGCTCCTCGGCTCCCTCGACGACCAGGGCCGCGAGTCCCTGCGCCTCCTCCTGGAGGGCCTGGACACCCACTGGTCCCTGGACGGACTGACCACGCTCGTCTACGGCGTGCCGAAGGTGATGGCCGGTCTCGACCCCGAGGCCAAGCCGACCCCGGAGCTGAAGGTCGCCCAGCGCGCCTTCTTCGCCCTGCTCTACAAGCTGCTCGTCAGCCGTGAGACCGGGCCCCGCCTGCCGACGCTGCTCCTCGCGGTCGGGGCCGACCGCGTACGCAAGCTGCTCGGCGCGTAACGCCTCACGCGAGGCCACAGGCCAGGAGAACGAAGGGCCGCCACCGGCTTCCGGTGGCGGCCCTTCGCCGTACCCGAGCCCTTCGCGGCGAGCTCTCCATCCTTCGGACTACGCCGGCTTCCGACGTGCGCACGACGAGAACGGCCGTCGCGCGGGAGACCGTGAAGACATGAAGAACGAAGTCATCGCAGTCATCGGATGGATCACCCTCGTACAGGGCGGTCTCGGCGCCGGCGGGCAGATCTTCGGGGACGAGGCCTGGGGACTGCTCCCCAAGTGGTGGGACATCCCCACCGCCGGGTACATCGTCCTGGCGGTCGTCGGTCTCGCCCTCGCCCTGTGGGGCGAGACCGCGAAGCAGCGGGCGAAGGCCAAGGCCTAGAGTCCCGCCGCCGGTCAGGGGATGTGGTTCTCCGCCATCTCCTGCTCGATGCGGTGGCGCAGCTGCGGCGTCAGCTCACGCAGGATGGACGCGCTGCGCGGGTGCTGGACGCCGTACATGTCGCTCAGCCGTATGTCGAGCTGCTCGGCGTTCGGAAAGTCCTGCCGCTCCTCGACGAAGTCCCACATCGCCTTGTACGCGGCCTCGGAGAACTCGTCCACGGGCGGTTCGAGGTCGGAGTACTCGGCGAACTCGTCGAACTGCTCCGGCCCTTGCTCCTGGACCTGGCCCTGTGCCTGTACGGGGGCCTGGGGGGCTTGCCCCTGGCGCGGGTTCGGGACGGGCGCGCCCTCGGGGCCCGGGGGCCCCACCAGCGGCGGCTCCTGGCCCTCCGCGTACATCGGGACGTACGTACCCGCGTACGCCTCCGGGGGCAGCGGCTGCGCCGCGAACCACGGGCTGTCGTGACTCGGCGGAACCTGCTGCGCCGGACCCTGCGGGCCCTGGGGGTACTCGGCGCTCTGGGGCCCCTGGGGGTCCTGCGGGCGGGCCTGCTGGGGCTGGGGGGCCGACAGGGCGGCCGGAGCCGCCGCCACCGGCACCGCCTCGGCGAGCACCGGCTGCGGCGGGAGCAGCACCGGCTCCACACCGGCCGCCGCGAGACCGGCCGCCGCCGTCTCCGCGAGCGGCACACCGTACTTCGCCAGCCGCAGCGGCATCAGGGCCTCCACCGGCGCCTTCCGGCGCCACGCGCGCCCGAACCGCGCCTGCAGCCGCGCCTGGTAGATCAGCCGGTCCTGCTCCAGCTTGATCACCTGCTCGTACGAGCGAAGCTCCCACAGCTTCATCCGGCGCCACAACCGGAACGTCGGTATCGGCGACAGCAGCCAGCGGGTGAGCCGGACGCCCTCCATGTGCTTGTCGGCGGTGATGTCGGCTATGCGGCCCACCGCGTGACGGGCCGCCTCCACCGCGACGACGAACAGCACCGGGATCACCGCGTGCATACCCACACCGAGCGGGTCCGGCCACGCGGCCGCGCCGTTGAACGCGATCGTCGCCGCCGTCAGCACCCACGCGGTCTGGCGCAGCAGCGGGAACGGGATCCGGATCCAGGTCAGCAGCAGGTCCAGTGCCAGGAGCACACAGATACCGGCGTCGATGCCGATCGGGAAGAAGTAGGAGAAGTTGCCGAAGCCCTTCTCCACGGCGAGCTCACGCACAGCGGCGTACGAACCCGCGAAACCGATACCGGCAATGATCACCGCACCGGCGATCACCACACCGATCAGCACCTTGTGCGTGCGTGTCAGCTGCACCGCGGCCACCCGCGATCCCCTCCCGTCAATCCACATCTCGCGGGCACAGCGTGGCACACGCGCGAGGAGCCCGGCCCTCTGGGGAGGGACAGGCTCCTCGAAAACATGCGCAAATACGGGTGTACGCGACGCCTGTTGCCCGCGCGACCTACTTGTTCGCCGCCGCGACGGCCGCGACGGCCTCCTTCGAGGCCTTCACCGCACCGTCCATGATCGTCTTGTCGGAGGGGGTGTCCGCCCCGGCGTAACCCGCGCCGTTGTAGGTGAGCAGCACCAGCACATTGCCCGTGCGCGCCACGACCGAGGCGTAGCTGAAGTCCTCACCGGTCTTGCTCAGCTGGTACGCCACGGCCTTCGCCTCGTCGCCGACACCGGCCGAGTCCGTGGTCTTCAGCTTCTTCGCGCCCTCCGTCGCCTGGAGCTTGGCGAGCTCCTTGGCGAGGTTCTCCTGGGCGCGCTTCTCGCCGCTGCCCAGGGAGGCGTCCGACTCGTAGCGGTAGAAGGAGACGTCGAGCCAGCGGTACTGCGAGCCCTTGACGCCCTTGTCGTCGAGACCGTTCCACGAGCAGCCGCCGCGGCTGGCGGTGTCACTGGACGCGGCCGCCGTACCGTTCTTCGCCTTCGCCTTCGGCACCAGGCTCGCGGTCGTCTTCGCCGAGATCGACTTGCAGACCTCGGGCAGCTTCGCGAACTTCGCGGGCTCGGGCGCCTTCGCCGACGGCTGGGTGCTGGGGGCCGCGGACGCCGAACCCTTGCCCTTGTCCGGGGTACCCGAAGCGCCGTCGGAGTCCGAGGAGCAGCCGGCGACGACGAGCATCACCGGGACGGCTGCGCAGGCGAGTATGCGGGTGAGTCGCGGGGCTGATCGGTGCATGGTTCCTTCAGTCGCTTGTCGTACGGTCCGGGTACGGTCCGGCCGGCGGCCACGGTACGCCGACACGTTACGTGGTCCCGGCGCGGTCGCGGAGCGGGTCCGGACGGCTACTCCTCCAGGCGCTCGGAGAGCAGACGGGCCAGGTTCTGGGCCTTTTCCTGCAGTTCCCGGCTGTCGGGGGCGTCCGCGGAGCCGGTCGTCTGCTCCACGTACTCGACCGTCACGACCACGTTGGATGTGCGGAAGACCACGCTCACGGTGCGCAGGCGGCCGTTCGCCCCGCCGGCGCTGAGGGCGTCGTCGAGGAAGGCGACCTGGCCGAGGCCCTGGAGGAGGCGGGGCTCAAGGCCGGTGGTGGGAGCGCCGGTGGGGGTCTGGTTCCCCGAGGGGGCGTCCGGGTCGGTGGGCTTGGCGGTGCCGCTCGCGGTCGCGCTCGGACTGGTGCCGCTCGTCGTACCGCTCGTCGTGCCGCTCGGGGTGGCGCCGGGGGTGGTGCTGGGGGCGTCCGAGGTGCCGGAGGGGCTCTGGGGCTGCTGGGGAGTCTGGGGCGGCTGGGGGAGGTTCGCCGCGATCTGCTTGCGGAAGAACACCTCCTGCGCGCGGTCGTCGTCGCTCACGGCGGGGTCGTACGACACCACCCGCTCGATGTCGAGCCGCAGCCGGTGCATGGCGTCGGGGGTGTCGGCCTTCCAGCTGCAGCCGACGCGACGGTCGGTGTCGTACGTGACGGCGGGGGCTCCGCGGTACACCGCGATCCGCTCTTCGTCGGGGAGCTGGGCGGCGCCGGGCAGCAGGTCCCGGAGGGTGTCCTGCGGGACGGCGCGGCAGGGCTCGAAGAGGGTGCGGTAGCGGCCTGGGGGAGCGGCGGGGGCGGCGGGACCGGCCTTGGAGTCGACGGCGCCGGTGCCGCCTCCACTGTCGGAGGAGCATCCGGTGAGCCCCAGGACGAGCGCTGCGGCGAGCGCTGTCAGACCGGGTACGTACGCCTGTCGCTGCACGCTTCCAGGCTCCCTTCTCCCGAAAACTGTTTGCCGCCGGATACCGGCCGGTGGACACAATGTCTATCGCACGCGCTGCCGTTGATGCCGGTCCGTTGTCACCTGTACGGGCCTTGGAGCCGGTTTTTGCGTTATCAGGCTTTTTGGGGGAATTGAGGAAGTATGTCGTATGTAGAGGTACCGGGTGCGAAGGTGCCCATCCGGATGTGGGCCGATCCTTCCACGGTCGAGGGCGGCGCGATGCAGCAGCTCCAGAACGTGGCCACGCTGCCGTGGATCAAGGGCCTGGCCGTGATGCCGGACGTGCATTACGGCAAGGGCGCGACGGTCGGTTCGGTGATCGCGATGCACGGGGCGGTCTGTCCGGCGGCGGTGGGTGTGGACATCGGCTGCGGGATGTCGGCGGTCAAGACGTCCCTGACGGCGAACGACCTGCCGGGGGATCTGTCGCGGCTGCGGTCGAAGATCGAGCAGGCGATTCCGGTGGGGCGGGGGATGCACCGGGAGATGGTGGATCCGCAGCGGCTGTACCAGTTCTCGGCGACGGCGTGGGACGGCCTGTGGTCGCGGTTCGACGGGATCGCGGAATCGGTCAAATTCCGACACGAACGCGCCCAGAAGCAGATGGGTACGCTCGGCAGCGGAAATCACTTTGTTGAGTTCTGTCTTGATTCGACCGGTTCGGTGTGGCTGATGCTGCACTCCGGCTCCCGGAACATCGGCAAGGAGCTGGCCGAGTACCACATCGGCGAGGCGCAGAAGCTGCCGCACAACCAGGGGCTCGTCGACCGTGACCTGGCGGTCTTCGTGTCGGACACCCCGCAGATGGCGGCGTACCGGAACGACCTCTTCTGGGCGCAGGAGTACGCGAAGTACAACCGCGCGGTGATGATGGCGCTCTTCCAGGAGGTCGTCCGCCGGGAGTTCCGCAAGGCGAAGGTGGCCTTCGACCCGGTGATCTCCTGCCACCACAACTACGTGGCGGAGGAGCGGTACGAGGGCATGGACATGCTGGTCACCCGTAAGGGAGCGATCCGGGCCGGCTCCGGCGAGTTCGGGATCATCCCCGGGTCGATGGGCACGGGTTCGTACATCGTGAAGGGGCTCGGCAACGAGGCCTCCTTCAACTCGGCCTCGCACGGCGCGGGCCGGAAGATGAGCCGGAGCGCGGCGAAGCGGCGCTTCTCGACGCGGGACCTGGAGGAGCAGACGCGGGGCGTGGAGTGCCGTAAGGACTCCGGTGTCGTGGACGAGATCCCGGGTGCGTACAAGCCGATCGAGAAGGTCATCGATCAGCAGCGCGACCTGGTGGAGGTCGTCGCGAAGCTGAAGCAGGTCATCTGCGTGAAGGGCTGACGCCCCGGGGGGCGGCGGGATGAACGCGGGGGCCGGTGCCGAGCACCGGCCCCTACGGCGTTTCCGCCGGGCGGTCAGAGCTCGCGGTGGACCTTGGTGTTGGAGGCCTGGGCGCGGGGGCGGACCACCAGGAGGTCGATGTTGACATGCGGGGGGCGGGTGCAGGCCCAGGTGATGGTGTCGGCGACGTCGTCGGCGGTGAGGGGTTCGGCCACGCCCGCGTAGACCTTGGCGGCCTTGTCGGTGTCGCCGCGGAAGCGAGTGGTGGCGAACTCGTCCGTCTTGACCATGCCGGGGGCGATCTCGATGACGCGGACCGGGGTACCGACGATCTCCAGGCGGAGGGTCTCGGCGAGCACGCGGGCGCCGTTCTTGGCGGCGACGTAGCCGGCGCCGCCTTCGTAGGTGGAGTGTCCGGCGGTGGAGGAGAGGACGACGACCGTGCCGTCGCCGCTCGCGGTGAGGGCGGGCAGCAGGGCCTGGGTGACGTTGAGCGTGCCGATGACGTTGACCTCGTACATCTGGCGCCAGTCCTCGGGGTCGCCGGTGGCGACGGGGTCGGCGCCGAGGGCGCCGCCGGCGTTGTTGACGAGGACGGCGATGGTGCGGAAGGCGGTCGCGAAGGTCTGGACGGCTTCGCGGTCGGTGACGTCGAGGGCGTAGGCGGTGGCCTGGTGGCCGGCTTCGACGATCTCGGCGGCCAGCGCCTCGATGCGGTCCTTGCGGCGGGCGGTGAGGACCACGCGGTATCCGGCGGCGGCGAGCTGCCTGGCGGTGGCGGCCCCGATTCCGCTGCTCGCTCCGGTGACGACGGCGATGGGGGTACCGGCGGCGGTCATGACGTGCTCCTCGCGCGTGTGGTCGATTGTGTCGATCGCGTGGTCAGGATAGGTCGGCGGGTTCAGCGACCGCGGGGCGCGTACATGATCACGGCCATGCCCGCCAGGCAGATCAGGGCGCCGGTGATGTCCCAGCGGTCGGGGCGGTAGCCGTCGGCGACCATGCCCCAGGCGATGGATCCGGCGACGAACACTCCGCCGTAGGCGGCGAGGATGCGGCCGAACTCGGCGTCGG
The DNA here is from genome assembly GCF_025195125.1 of Streptomyces sp. Je 1-79. Classification (GTDB taxonomy): domain Bacteria; phylum Actinomycetota; class Actinomycetes; order Streptomycetales; family Streptomycetaceae; genus Streptomyces. The sequence goes on along the minus strand of NZ_JAMGSL010000012.1, from coordinate 216,383 downwards.
GCTGGAGGGTGGCGACGAAGCCGTAGACGCCGAGGGCGGCGACGCCGGCGCCGATCCAGATCCAGCCGCGGTGTTCGCGGACGCCCTGCCAGACGAGCCAGGCCCCGCCGATCTCGAAGAGGGCGGCGACGGCGAAGAGGGCGGCGGACCGTGCGATGAGCATGGGGTCAGGGTGCCATGGGACACGCGGACTGACAGGTAGTCAGAACATATGGGGAGTTGTCGGTATCTTCTGGGCATGACTGGGATGCGCGGGGCTCTGCTGGGTGCGGTGCTGGCGGCCGTGGTGGTGGGCGGTGCGGGTACGGGCGCGAGCGCCCATGCCGTCGGGGTCGAGGCCGATCTGGCTCATCATGGCCACCTTTCGCTGTCGGAGGGGCGGATCGGGGTCCGGCTGGTGACGGAGAACCACGGGCCGTCGGACGTGTACCAGGCGACGGTGCGGCTGGCTTTCTCCGAGTCCATGGCGGGTGGGCAGGAGCTGCCGCCGTCCTGTCTGTGGGGGAGCGACCGGGTGGTCGTCTGTCGCACCGGTGAGCTGCGCGCCGCCGGGGCGGTCGACGAGCTGGCGCTCGATCTGCGGACCGCGGGCTCCCCGGACGAGGTGACGGTCGACATCGCCACGCTCTGGAGAGACGGGGCCGCGGACACGAACCCGGGGAACGACCGGCATCGCGTCCTGGTCCTGGCCACCGGGGACCCGTACGTCTTCTGACCCTGCCGGGTCAGAACGCGTAGCCGTCGGGGCGGACGAGGAGTGTCGAGCGGCGGGCGGGGTCGGTCCAGGTGGCCCGTACGAGGCGGGCCGGGGTGGTCGGGGACGCGGGCAGGTCGGGCGTGGCGCCCTCGGGGGCGATCAGGACGAACTCGCCCTCGCGCAGCAGCTCGTACAGTCGGCCCTCGCGCAGTTCGAGGTCGGGGACGCGCCGGGTGTCCCGGCCGTAGGCGATGCCGAGTCCGCTGATCATGCCGATGGCCTTGGCGGAGACGACGGGCACCTTGTCGAGGATCCGTGCGGCGAGGCTGCGCGCGGTGCGTCGGAGCGGGCCGCGGGCCATGGCGAGCCGGATGATGGCGCCGCTGCTGCGGAGCACCGTGGCGCCGACGGGGTGGCGCTCGGACTGGTAGCTGTCGAGGAGGGCTTCGGGGTCGGGGGCGTCGCCGCGCAGGACGGCGGTGAGCTTCCAGGAGAGGTTGGCGGCGTCCTGGAGGCCGGTGTTCATGCCCTGGCCGCCGGCGGGGGAGTGGACGTGGGCGGCGTCTCCGGCGAGGAAGGCGCGGCCGGCGCGGTAGGCGGGGGCCTGGCGTTCGTCGCTGTGGAAGCGGGAGATCCAGCGGGCGTCGTGCATGCCGTAGTCGCTGCCGAAGGCGCGGCGGGTGATGTCCCGGAGCTCGTCGAGGTCGACGGGTTCGGTGTCGGGGACCTGGCGGGTGCGGTTCCAGCCCATGACGCGGTACCAGCCGTCGCCGAAGGGGGCGATGAACGCGAAGGCGTCGCCCGTTCCGTCGACGGTGAAGAGCTCCTTGGGCTTCTGGGTGAGCTTGACGTCGGCGAGGACGAGGGAGCGGATCACGGAGTCGCCGGGGAAGGGCAGTCCCAGGGCTGTCCGTACGGCGCTGCGTACGCCGTCGGCGCCGACGAGGTAGCGGGCGCGGAGGGCGAGGGGTGTGCCGTCGGGGCCGGTGAGTTCGGCGGTGACCTGGTCGGCGTCCTGACTCAGTCCGCGCAGTTCCGTTCCGTACCGGAAGTCCACACCTGTGGACAGTGCGCGGCGTTCGAGGAGGTGCTCGACCTCGTACTGCGGGGTGACGAGGAGGTAGGCGAAGCGGGAGGGGAGCCGGGTCAGGTCGAGGGCGGAGCGGCCGAAGAGCCGCATCCGGGTGATGGGTGTGCCGGTGGCGACCAGTTCGTCGGCGAGACCGCGGGCGTCGAGCTGCTCCAGGGTGCGGGCGTGCACGGCGAAGGCGCGGGTGATGTTGCTGATGCCGTGCGGGCGGCGCTCGACCAGGGTGACGCGGTGGCCCGCGGCGGCGAGGTCGCCGGCGAGCAGCATTCCGGTGGGGCCCGCGCCTACGACGAGGACGTCCGTGTCCAGGTGGTTCATGGCTGACTCCTGACTTCCGGCGAAGTGGGTGTGCCCACGGCCGTGGCCAACGCTTGTTGGTCAACGCTCGTTGGTCAACGCTTGTTGGTAAACGTAGACCTGAGCCGGATGGACTGTCAACGCCTGTTGGCCTACAGTCGTTGGCATGACGACCGCACGCCGCTCCGACGCCACCCGCGCCGCGATCCTCGAAGCCGCCCGCGAACGCTTCGCCGCCGACGGCTACGAGCGCGCCACCATCCGGGCCATCGCCCGTGACGCCGAGATCGACCCGTCGATGGTGATGCGCTACTACGGCAGCAAGGAGGGGCTGTTCACCGCGGCCTCCGACTTCGAGCTGGAGCTTCCGGAGCTCGCCGGCCTGCCGTCCCGGCACATCGGGCCGGTCCTGGTCGCGCACTTCCTCGACCGCTGGGAGCGCGACGACGTCCTGACCGCGCTGCTGCGTGTCGGTGTCACCCACGGCGCCGGTGTCGAACGCATGCAGACGATCTTCGCGGAGCAGCTCGGACCGATCACCCGAGGCGTCTGTCCCGATCCCGCCGACGCGCCGCGCCGTGCCGCGCTCGTCGCCTCGCAGATCCTCGGCATGGCGCTCACCCGCTACGTCCTGCGGCTGCCACCCGCGGTCGAGATGTCCACGGACGAGATCGTCGCCTGGCTGGGGCCGACCGTGCAGCGGTATCTGACGGCCCCGGAGCCGTAGGCCCGCCAGACCCCCTGCTTCGTACACTCTCCGCATGCCGCAGAAGAACTCCGCCCGGCGTGACGGCCTCATGACCGAGCTGTACGACGAGGCCCGCCGCTACATGGCCGCGTACGCGCTGTTCAACCAGGCCGTTGCCGACCAGCTGCGGCTCCACCCGACGGACGTGCAGTGTCTGAACCTGCTGTCCCTGGAGTCCGGCCCGGTGACCACCGGCCGGATCGCCGAACTGACCGGACTGACCACCGGCTCCGCGACGCGGCTCGTCGACCGCCTCGAACGGGCCGGCTACGTCACGCGCGAGCGGGACGCCGAGGACCGGCGGCGCGTCCTCGTCGCCGTGGTGCCCGAGCGCATGGCGGATCTCGGCGCCTTCTGGCGGCGGCTCAACGAGGCCTGGGGCACGATGTTCGACGCGTACAGCGACGCCGAGGTCGCCCTGCTCATCGCCCATATGCGACGGACCGTCGAACTCAGCGCCCTACAGGTCGAGCGGCTGCGCGCGGGCGAAGTCGACTGACCCCGGCGCGGGCCGGGAACCCTCGGGTCAGTGCGCGGCCGCGCCGCCGAACTCCCGCAGCGCGTCGGTGACGATCGCCTCCAGGCGGGCATGGTGGGCGCCCCGCCAGTACACCCGCTCGCACTCCGTGCACCGCGCGAACACGTCGTACGTCTTCTCCGTGCCCTGCTCCAGCCGCTCGCGCACCGAGTCCTTGTCGGCGTCGGTCAGCGGCCCGTTGCAGGCCGTGCAGCGCGTCCACGGCTTCAGGGGCGGCGCGAACCGCTCCAGCACGTCACGGAGTTGGTCGTCGGGCTGGTCGCTGTACACATAGGCGCCGGCCCACAGCTCCCGGCGGCGCAGCAGTCCGCGGTCCCGGGAGAGCATCACGCGCCGCTCCTTCGCGGAGAGCGCCGCGAGCGCGGGGTCGCCGATGTCCTCGCTCTCGTACGCCGCGTCGACCCCGAGCAGCCGCAACCGCCGCGCGAGCGTGCCCAGATGCACGTCGAGAAGGAACCGGAGCGGGGCGCCCGGCACGGGCTGCGGCCGCTCGGCCGCCTCGACCTCGACCGTGTCGCCGACGGCGGGGACGTGGGACACCTCCACCGGGCTGCCGTCCACCAGCAGCCTGCCGACCTCGGTCAGCGGCACACCGAGCGACTCCACGACATGGCCGAGCGTCGACACGCCGTCCGTCGCCACGGTCGTACGCCCCGAACGCCGTTCCGTCGAGACGAAGAGGCGCAGGCCTGGGGCGAAGCTGATCTGGATCTCCGGTCCGTTCACGTGGACAGGATGTCACCGCGTCCCGCCGGGCGGCCAGGGAATTCGGCCCGGCTCCGCCGTCCAGGGCCTTCCACCCGCGTCTTACGGGCGGAAGGCCTCCGCGTGCTCGGCGGCCCAGACGGCGAACGTCCGCGCCGGGTGGCCGGTCAGCTCCTCCACGGTCCGGGTCAGGGGGACCGGCCGGCCGTCGTGCGAGGCCCAGTACGAGAGCAGGGCGTCGGCGAAGGGCGCCGGGACGTGGGCGGCGACCGCTGTCTTCCACTGCTCGGGGGTGACCGCGGCGGATATCGCCGGCCGCCCCGTCGCCTCGGCGAGTATCGCCAGCTGCTCGGTGAAGTCGAGGGACTCCGGACCTGTCAGCAGATATGAGGAGCCGCGCAGCCGGGGCTCGGTCAGGACGGCGAACGCGGCCTCGGCGACGTCGCGCTCGTGGATCGGATCGCCGTGAGAGCCGGGGTACGGGAGCTCCACCGGCTGCCCGGCCCTGATCGCCCACGACCACTGCAGGGCGTTCGTCGCGAAGGCGCCCGGCTGGAGGTAGGTCGCCTCGAACGCCCCGTCGGCGGCCGCGGCCGCTAGGGCGCGCTCGACGGCCAGGTGCGAGGCCGCGATCGGGTTCCGGTCGGCGTCCGGGGCGAGGACGGAGCTGGAGGAGAGCAGGGCGATGTGCCGGACACCGGCCGCCCGGGCCCGGGCGACGAAGGCGTCGATGTGCGAGGCCTCGGCGTACAGGAAGACGGAGTCGACCCCGTCGAGCGCTGCCTCGAAGTCCGCCGGATCGGAGAGGTCGCAGCGGACGGTGTCGACGCCGTCGGGTGGTGAGAGATCCGCGGGGTTCTTGGAGGCGGCCCTCGCCTTGATTCCGGCGTGATGGAGGAGGCCGAGGAGGGTCGAGCCCACGCGGCCGCGGCTTCCGGTGACGAGAACGGTCATGACAGGTCCTTTCGGCGAGGCCTTCCCCACGTGATCGGTTGCGCAGAGAAGAATCTGTGCCACGCAGATAAATATCCGCGAGGGGTCCTCGCCCGTCAACCCTGATAAATCCCTGATGCCCCCAGCGCCCCGGGGAGCCAATACAAGCCCCTGGGATACGGTCCCGGCATGAAGATCATCGACCTCGAACCCGGTGACCGGCGTCTGGACTCCGACCTGCTTCCCGTCCTGCGTGAGCTGCGCCCGCACCTCACGCCGGAGCTCTTCCGCGACGTCTACCGCAGCGGCCACCCCCAGGGCCTGCGTTTCAGCGCCGCCTACACGGAGGGCGGCACCTGCGTGGGCGTCGCGGGCTGGCGGATCATCGACAGCACCAGCACGATCCGCAAGCTCTACGTCGACGACCTGGTCACCGCCGCCACCACGCGCTCCACGGGCATCGGGCAGGCGCTCCTGACGTACCTGGAGCAGCACGCACGCGACGCGGGCTGCCACGAGCTCGACCTCGACTCCGGCACCCACCGCACCGGGGCCCACCGCTTCTACCTGCGCGAACGCCTCGACATCGTGGCCTTCCACTTCACCAAGATGCTGAGCACGGACGGCGCGGAGGGCTAGCCCTCCAGGGCCTGGCCGCCCGTGTGCAGTTCCAGGCGCCAGTCGTTGCAGCTCAGCGGCGTGCCCGGCGGGTACTCGAGCTCACGTGGACCGAGCAGCTCGAAGCCGGCCTTGCGGCATACCGCGTTCGACGGTCCGTTGCCCGTCGAGGGGAAGGCGTGCAGGAAGCGGTGCGTGCGCTCGGCACGCGCCAGCTCGGCGACCGCACGGGTGGCCGCGCTCGCGACGCCCCGCCCCTGGAACCCGGGGAGCACCGTCCACCCCGTCTCGTAGACCGGCTCCCCGTCCAAGGTCTGCTGCCAGAAGCCGATGCCGCCGACCGCGACCTCCTCGGGGAGCAGCACTATCCGGAACATCCGGCCCGCACCCGTGCGCTCGGCGCTCAGGTCCACGTACCGCCGATGGCGCTTGACGAGCGCCTCCTCGGTCTCGGGGCCGCCCAGGTGCTCCATCAGCTCGGGGGCGTTCATGGCGCGCAGCAGCTCGAAGTCGTCCTCGGACCAGGGTTCGAGGCGTACGGGCGAGCCGTGCGGGGTGTCGGCATCCATGCCCGCACTGTAGGTCAGGGGTCCGACACCCGCCGGGCGTACGCGGTGGGAGGCACCCCGACCGTCGCGGTGAAGTCCCGTACGAGATGGGCCTGATCGCTGTAGCCGAGCTCGGCCGCCAGCTCGGCCCAGTCCGGGGAGCCCTGGGTCTCACCGCCCTCGGCGCGTTCCAGGGCCTCGTGGATGCGGTAGCGCAGGATGACCCATTTCGGGCCGACGCCCACGTGGTGCGCGAAGAGGCGCTGGAGCGAGCGGCTCGACAGCCCTGCCGTGCGGGCCAGTTCGGACACCCGGCGGACCGTGCGGTCCGTACGGACCAGCTCCACCAGTTCCATGGCCTGCGCGGCCTGCGGATCGGGTGCAGGGCCGCGGGCGAGCAGGAAGGCGTCGAGCGCCGCCACGCGCGCGTGGTCGGTCTCCGGGGAGAGCACCGCCTCCACGGAGGCGAGGTCGGCGTCCGCGAACACCTCGTCGAGCGGGACGCGACGGCCCGTCCACTCCGAGACCGGCCACTGCGGCGCGAACGGCCGGAAGCCGCCGGGCCGGAACTGCACGCCGCAGACCCGGCCGACGCCCATGAGCTTCTTCGTGAACAGTTCGAGCCCGATGCCCGCGACCTCCCCGGACATGGCGTCCTGGCCGCTGTCGTCCCGGTAGCGCTGGAAGACGACGTTCACGGACGGATGCGGGACGACATGACTCGCGTACGGCTCGGAGAGCGACCAGTCGATGAACCAGTAGTGCTCCAGGTACGGGCGCAGCGCCGGGGCCGGTTCGTGACGCCGGAACCGGACGCGGGCGAGGAGTTCGGCGGCGTCGACGATTCCCCGGGTGTCACGGCGAGGACCGGAAGACGTCATGTCACGAGCCTAGGCTTGTCCTTCGGATCCTGCGGGCTCGCGGCGCCTGCCTGCCGGGTGGCGTGTTTCTTCAAGACGCTCGGGGGCAGGATCACTTAGCGTCACTCCATGACGAACCGTACGCAACCCATCAGCGAGCTGCTCGGTACCGCCGCCGCCCACGCCGCCCCCGTGGTGCGCGGAATCGCCGACGACAGCCTCACCGCGCCCACGCCGTGCTCCCAGTACGACGTACGGGATCTGCTCAACCACCTCTTCCACGTCGTGGTGAACTTCCAGGCGCTGGCCGCCAAGCAGCCCGCCGACTTCGCCACGAACCCCGACTACCTGGCCGACGCCGACTGGCGCACCCGCTTCGAGACCGAGACGGCCAAGCTCGTCGCGGCCTGGGCGGCGCCCGGCGCCGAGGAAGGGACCTCGGGAGGGATGGGGCTGCCGTCCCGCACCATCGGATCGATGGTCCTGCTCGACCTGACCGTGCACGTGTGGGACCTCGCCCGGGCCACCGGCCGGAGCTTCGAGCCGGACCCGGCCGTGGTGGAGAACCTGACGGGAGCGGTGGAGGAGCTGGCGCCGACGGCCCGGAAGATGAACGTCTTCGGCGAGGCGGTGGAGCCTCCGGAGGGCGCCTCCGCGTTCGAGCTGCTCCTCGCGGCGACCGGACGGAACCCGCGCGACTGGACGGCCTGACCGGCCTCAGCGGCCTCAGCGGCCTGAGCGGCCTGAGCGGCCTGAGCGGCCTGAGCGGCCTGAGCGGCCTGAGCCGCATGGCCGGGCGTCGCGCCGGCCACTGCGGCCGGCGTCCGCTCCCCCGTCCGCTCCCGTCGTCTGTTCCCCCGTCCGCTCCCGCCCCGGACTAGCGCAGCCGACCCGCGGAGCCCATGGAGAGACGGGAGGCGACCGCGCCGAAGGCCTGCTCCTCGGCCGGGGTGAGCGACACGCTCTCCTGGGGGTGCCAGACCCGCTCCAGCGGTGCTTCGGCCCGCGCGCGGCGGGCACGGGCGCGCAGGCCCAGCGCCACCCACACCATGGTGGAGACGGCGAGCACTGCGACGAGGGTGATCACACGGGGGTCCGAGAACTGGCCGGGCAAGGACGACATGGCTGACTCCGGGGAGCGAGGGCCGCTACGGGGGCGCGGCCTGGAGGGGCGCGGGCGCACGGAGCTGAGGATTCCTACTGCTTCCTCCCGATCTGTTCAGTTAACACCACTGTGGGGGCCTTTCGGCAGGGGGTCCGGGACCGAAGTCCCGGCGCCCCGTCGGCGGCGTGACGCCCCCTTGTGCGGGCGGGGGAACCGCTTCAAGGTGGCCGGGACAGGCAGATTCCGGCCGGGGAGGGAGCAGCCGCAATGTCGGACTTGAAGGCGTGGGGGTTCACCGACGACAGGGGTACGGCGCTGGGGGCCGTGCGCGTGCCGGAGCGGTTGGTGGCCTATGTGCGGGCGGGGGCGGCCCTGCTCGATCTGGGGGTGACGCCGGTCGCGGTGTACGGCTCGGGGCATGACGGCGAGGGCCTCGATCCGGTCAAGGCGGGGGAGCTGGGGGCGGCCGGCGTGCCGTACCTGGGGCCGGGGCGGGTCCTGGACGAGGCGCGGCTGGGGAGCCTCCGCCCCGACCTGATCGTCGACGTCACGTACGACGGGAAGAGCGCGTACGCGCTGGACGGGGGTGTCGCCGAACGGATCGGGGTGCCGCTGGCCGCGCTCTCCGTGGGCAACGAGCTGCCCCTGACGGCGATCATCGCGCGTTTCGGCGAGCTGGCGGCGGCCCTCGGAGGGGCCGGAGACGCGGTCGGGGAAGCGGCCGAGGAAGCGACTGGGGGTGCGGTCGGGGGAGTGCCCGGGGGTGCGGCCGGGGGCCCCGTCGCCCCCGCAGAGGCCGCCCTGCGCGCGGCCGCCGCACGGGTGGACGTCGGCGTCCTCGCCCTCTCCGGCGCCGGCCCCGACCAGGTCCATCTCGCCCGGCCGCACGCCTGGCCCGAGCTGGCCCGGCTCCAGGAGCTCGGTGTCCGCATGCTCGAACCCGGGCCCGGTGCGGGCGCGAACTGGCTCACCGCCGACTGGGAACACGCGGCCCGGCTGAACCCGGGCCTGGTGCTCTACGACAGCCGCGCCAACGCCGTCGGTCCCGGCGCGTTCCCGCCCGTGGGGCACGCGCGCGTGGCGCCGTGGAACCCGGAGACGCCACCGAGCCCGGCGGCGTACGCCCGGTTCTTCCAGGACATCGCGGAGGCGCTCCTGCTGTAGCCCCCGCGTGCGCGGTGGCTTTCCCGGGCGGCGCGTCGGCGGCCGGGCACCACGCGCCTCCCGCCACGCCTCCCGCCACGCGCCTTCCGCCCTCACGCGCCGGCGTGCTCTCCCAGTCGTGCGCGCAGGGAGTTCGCGAAGTCCTCGACTCGGGTCAGCTGGGAGCGGAGTTCGTCGACGCGGGCCGTGGCGGCCTGTTCGTACCGGCGCACCCGTGCCGCCAGGGTGGACCGCTCGGCCGGGGAGAGGCGCGGGTCGGCGAGGCGGTCCACCGCCGTGAGGAGGTCGCGGGTCTCGTCGATCGTGAAGCCCAGCGGCTTCATGCGGCGGATCACCATCAGCCTGTCGACGTCGGCGTCCGTGTAGAGCGGGAAGCCGCCCTGCGAGGACGCCGAGGGGACGACGAGGCCGTTGTCCTCGTACTGGCGGATGGTCCGCAGGGACATTTCCGTCCGGGCGGCGACCTCGCCGATCTGCATGGGTTCGCCGGCCATGCGCACTCTGCTCACGGTGCCCGTCCTTCCCGCGCGGCTTCCGCGCACTACATAGGCATTTGTCCTAACTTCAGCACTTATGAGAGCTGGAAGTGCGGCGAAACGCCTGCTGGTGGGGCGGCCTTTGGACAGCGGCCGCCTCGGCGAGACGCTGCTGCCCAAGCGCCTCGCCCTCCCGATCTTCTGCAGCGACCCGCTCTCCTCCGTCGCGTACGCCACGGAGGAGATCCTGCTGATCCTCGCTCTCGGCGGGCTCGCCGTGCTCCATCTGGCCTGGTACGCGGCGATCGCGATCGTCATCCTGCTGGTGGTCGTCGTCGCCTCCTACCGGCAGACCTGCCATGCCTATCCGGGCGGCGGCGAGGCGTACGTCGTCTCCGCCGAGAACCTGGGCCAGACCGCCGCGCTCACCGCCGCCAGCGCCCTGCTCATCGACTACGTGATGACCGTCGCCGTCTCGATCGTCTCGGGTGTCATGGCGATCACCTCGGCCGCGCCCGCGCTCGACGGGTACGCGGTCGGACTGTCGGTCGCGTGCGTGGCGATCCTGGCCTGGCTCAATCTGCGCGGCGTCCGCGAGTCGGGGCGCTACTTCGCCATTCCGACGTACGCCTTCATCGCCACCATCTACCTGATGTTCGCCGTCGCGGCCGTCCGGATGGCGACCGGCTCGACGATCCGCGCCGAATCCGCCGACCTGCCCATCGACGCCGTCTCCAGCTACACGGGTCTCGCGCTCGTGCTGCTCGCCATGCGCGCCTTCGCCTCCGGCTGTACGGCGCTGACCGGCGTCGAGGCGATCAGCAACGGCGTACCGGCCTTCGAGAAGCCCAAGAGCCGTAACGCCGCCACGACCCTCGCGGTCATGGGCGCTCTCGCCGTGACCATGTTCTGCGGGATCACCACCCTCGCCATGGTCTACGAGGTGCACGTCGCCGAGGATCCGACCGAGCTCGGGCTCGCCCCGGGCACCGCCATGCCCACCGCGCTCGCCCAGATCGGCCGCGCCACCTTCGGCAGCTGGCACTTCCTCTTCTACCTGCTCCAGGCCGTCACCGCCGCCGTCCTGATCATGGCGGCCAACACCGCCTTCAACGGCTTCCCCATGCTCGCCTCCGTCCTCGGCCGCGACCGCTACGCGCCCCGCCAGCTCGTCCACCGCGGCGACCGGCTCGTCTACTCCAACGGCATCGTCCTGCTCGCCCTGGCCGCCATCGCCCTGATCGTCGCCTTCGACGCCAGCCTCACCCGCCTCATCCAGCTCTACATCATCGGCGTCTTCGTCTCCTTCACCCTGTCCCAGGCAGGCATGGTCAAGCACTGGCGGCGAGAACTCGCCACCCCGGCGGGCGCCGCCGAGCGCGGCGCCATCCTGCGCCGTCTCTCCATCAACGCCTTCGGCGCCTGTCTGACGGCGGTCGTCCTCGTCATCGTGCTGATCACCAAGTTCACGCACGGCGCCTGGATCGTCGTCATCGCCATGCCCGTGCTCTTCGCCGGGATGAAGGGCGTGCGCCGGCACTACGAGACCGTGGCCGCCGAGATCGCCGTCGAGCCGGGCGCCCATCCCCGTACATTCGCCGCTAACCACGTCATGGTCCTCGTGGCCTCGGTCAACGCGCCGAGCCTGCGGGCCCTGTCGTACGCGAAGACACTGCGCCCCGCCTCACTGACCGCGGTCACCGTCGCCGAGGACCCCGCCGAGGCGGAGGTGCTGCGGGCCACCTGGGACGCCCACGGCATCGACGTACCCCTACGGGTGCTCAGCTCCCCCTACCGCGCCATCGTCCAGCCGGTCCTGCGGCACATCCGGGAGGCGCCCGAGCGGACGGCGGACTCGGTGGTGTCGGTGGTCATCCCCGAGTACGTGGTGGGGCACTGGTGGGAGCAGCCCCTGCACAACCAGAGCGCGCTGCGGCTCAAGACCCGGCTGCTGTTCATGAAGAACGTCGTGGTCATCGACGTCCCGTACCGGCTCGCCTCCGCCCGCGAACTGGCCGCCGAGCGCGCGGAGGCCACGGCCGCCCAGGACCGGGAGGACTGACCCCAGGGAAGCGGGCCCCTACGGCCAGACCAGGCAGTACGGCTGGTGGCCCGCCTCGTGCAGGCGGTGCGAGAAGTCCTGCCACTCGTGGAGCAACTGGTAGACGTTGAACGCGTCGCGCGGGCCTCCGCGGTCCGGGACCGTCGACCAGATGAAGGCCGCCGCGCCGACCGACTCCTCGCCGATGCCGCGCAGCGGGTCGACCACGGTCATGGGCAGCTTGACCACGGCGTAGTCGGGGTGGAGGACCACCAGTTCCAGCGGGGGCACCTTGTGCAGGGGCATGCCCTGGATGCCCGTGAGGACCATCGCGGCTATCGTCTCGGGCTTGATCTTGGTGAACATGCCGCCCATGCCGAGCTCGTCGCCGCCCAGCTCCTCCGGGCGCATCGAGATCGGGACGCGGGCCGCCGTGGCGCCGTCGGGTGCGCCGAAGTACTTGTACGTCACCCCCAACCGGCCACTCCCGCCCTGCGTCGTGGGTTCCGAGGACCCGGTGGACCCTGTCGATTGCGTGGGCTCTTCCGTGCGGCGTCGCCGGTGTCTCCCCCGCCGGGCAGGCTCCGGACCCAGATCGTCCGTCCCCTCACCCAGTCCGCCACCGCGATGCATATCTCCACCCGACTGCTTTTTAGGCAACACGACCCCCGCCGCGCAACCCGATCATCGTGACAGTGACCTCCCCCACGCTCTCGCGGTGAAACACCTGTCCGCAAGAACGTCCGGCCCTCTGACACCATGGATTCCGTGAGCCATCCCTATGACGCCCCAGTTTCGCAGACGCGGAGGAGCGACGCCCCGGCGTGATCGACGGGGTGCTCACGCCCGTACCGTAGTACTCGAAGCCGTACTCGCAGGTCAGGACCACAGTGCCGTATTCATACGAAGCCCCAGTCTCACAGACGCTTTTCGACCGCGCGTCCCTCGTGACGCCCGGCGGCGTGAACTCACCGGTGCGCGCCTTCCGGGCCGTGGGCGGAACGCCCCGGTTCATGGTGTCCGGTACCGGCCCGTACCTCACCGACGCGGACGGTCGGGAGTACGTCGACCTCGTCTGCTCGTGGGGGCCGATGATTCTCGGCCACTCCCACCCCGAGGTGATCGCCGCCGTGCAGGCCGCCGTCTCGCGCGGCACCTCCTTCGGTACGCCGGGGGAGGGCGAGGTCGCCCTAGCCGAGGAGATCGTCGCCCGGATCGAGCCCGTCGAGCAGGTGCGGCTGGTCTCCTCCGGCACGGAGGCCACGATGTCGGCGATCCGGCTCGCCCGCGGCTTCACCGGCCGGGCGAAGGTCGTGAAGTTCGCCGGCTGCTACCACGGGCACGTGGACGCGCTGCTGGCCGCCGCCGGCTCCGGTGTGGCCACCTTCGGCCTGCCCGACACGCCCGGCGTGACCGGCGCGCAGGCGGGGGACACCGTCGTCCTGCCGTACAACGACCTGGAGGCGGTCCGCGCCGCGTTCGCCGCGCACCCGGGTGAGATCGCCTGCGTCATCACCGAGGCCTCGCCCGGCAACATGGGCGTCGTCCCGCCGCTGGACGGCTTCAACGCCGGCCTGAAGCAGCTGTGCGCCGACAACGGTGCCCTGTACATCTCCGACGAGGTCATGACCGGCTTCCGGACCTCCCGCGCCGGCTGGTACGGCGTCGACGGGGTGAAGCCCGACCTGATGACCTTCGGCAAGGTCATGGGCGGCGGCTTCCCGGCGGCGGCCTTCGGCGGCCGCGCCGACGTCATGGGGCACCTCGCCCCGGCCGGCCCGGTCTACCAGGCGGGCACGCTCTCCGGTAACCCGATCGCCACCGCCGCGGGCCTCGCGCAGCTGCGGCTGCTCGACGACGCCGCGTACGAGAAGGTCGACGCGGTCTCGAAGGAGATCCAGGGGCTCGTCACCGGCGCGCTCGCCAAGGAGGGCGTCGCACACCGGCTGCAGACCGCCTCCAACATGTTCTCCGTCTTCTTCACGGCGGACGAGGTCCGCGACTACGACGGCGCGAAGAAGCAGGAGGCGTTCCGCTTCAACGCCTTCTTCCACTCGATGCTGGCCGACGGCGTCTACCTGCCGCCGTCCGCGTTCGAGTCCTGGTTCGTCTCCACGGCCCACGACGAGCGCGCGATCGAGCGGATCGCCGCCGCGCTGCCCGCCGCCGCCCGCGCCGCCGCGGAGGCCACCGCATGAGCGCCCCCGGCAAGGACGACATCACCGTCGTCCACCTGATGCGCCACGGCGAGGTGCACAACCCCGACGGCGTGCTCTACGGCCGCCGCTCCGGCTACCACCTCTCCGAGCTCGGCCGGCAGATGGCCGACCGGGTCGCCGAGCACCTGGCAGCCCGGGACATCACGCACGTCGTGGCGTCCCCGCTGGAGCGTGCGCAGGAGACGGCGCAGCCCGTCGCCAAGAGCCATGGCCTGGACCTGGCCACGGACGGGCGGCTGATCGAGGCGGGGAACGTCTTCGAGGGCAAGACCTTCGGTGTCGGCGACGGTGCCCTGCGCAAGCCGGGCAACTGGCGGCACCTCACCAACCCGTTCCGGCCGTCCTGGGGCGAGCCGTACGTCGAGCAGGTCGTACGGATGATGGGCGCGCTGGACGCGGCGAAGGACGCGGCGCGCGGTCACGAGGCGGTCTGCGTCAGCCACCAGCTGCCGATCTGGATCGTGCGGAGCTTCGTGGAGAAGCGCCGGCTGTGGCACGACCCGCGGCGGCGGCAGTGCACGCTGGCCTCGCTGACGTCGTTCACCTACCAGGGCGACAGGATCGTCTCGGTCGGCTACAGCGAGCCGGCGCGCGACCTCGTGCCCGCGCATCTGCTCGCGGGCGCGAAGCCGGTCAAGGGGAAGGCGAAGGCCTTCGGCGCGTAGCGCTCCGCGGCGGCCCGGGAGGAATCCCGCGGGCCGGCCGGTACGAAGGGTGCCGGCCGCCCAGGGTCCCGGCCAGCCGCGCCCCAGTTCGCGCGCCCCTCTGGCGCCCCTCACGTAGAGGTTCTGTGTGGGCGAGGTGCCCCGCGTTCGGGCACCAGGCCACCGGGTACATGGTCAGGGCGATCGGATGACGTGAAGTCATCTGGTCGCCCTGAAATTTTTGTGCTAATTCCCGGAACCTACGCGTTCCTCCCGGCATCTCACTCATTGTCGGTTTGGATGACCTTTCGGTCGTACACAAGCGCGAATGGGGACGTCATGCGCGGGATCACTCGAAGGGGACTGCTCGGGGCGGGCGTTGGGGCCGCAGCGGCGCTCGGCGTAGCCGGATGTAGCGCCAACAGCTCGGACAAGTCGGGCAATTCGGGAGCCGGTAAGGGGGGCGACGCCTCGGGATCTCCCAGCGCCCCCGAACCCACGAAGGAAGAGGCCCGCCTCATAGGCGACGGTTCCACCTCCGACACCGGGAAGCAGCCGAACCAGCCCGACGCCCCCGTCCCGCTCGAACCGGGCCAGACCCCGCCCCAGTTCGTGATCTTCTCCTGGGACGGCGCCGGCGAGGTCGGCAACGGTCTCTTCCCGCGCTTCCTCGAACTCGCCAAGAGCCACGACGCGGCGATGACCTTCTTCCTCTCCGGGGTCTACCTCCTGCCGGAGTCGAAGAAGGACCTCTACCGCCCGCCGAACAACCGCGTCGGCGCCTCCGACATCGGCTACCTCACCGACGACCACATCAAGGACACCCTCAAGAACGTCCGCCAGGCCTGGCTCGACGGGCACGAGATAGGCACGCACTTCAACGGCCACTTCTGCGCCGGCTCCGGCTCGGTCGGCAACTGGACCCCGGCCCAGTGGCAGAGCGAGATAGACCAGGCGGTGAAGTTCGTCACCGAGTGGAAGACCAACAGCGGCTGGACCGACCTCGACCCGCTGCCCTTCGACTACCGCAAGGAACTGGTCGGCGGCCGCACCCCCTGCCTCCTCGGCCAGGACAACCTCCTGCCCACCGCCAAGCGCCTCGGCTGGCGCTACGACGCCAGCTCACCCGGCGGCCGCCAGATGTGGCCCGTCAAGCGCCAGGGCATCTGGGACCTCCCGCTCCAGGCCGTGCCGTTCCCCGGCCACTCCTTCGAGGTCCTCTCGATGGACTACAACATCCTCGCCAACCAGTCCAAGAACACCACCAAGGGCATGCCCTCGCGCTACCCGGGCTGGCGCAAGCAGGCCACCCAGGCGTACCTCAACGGCTTCGAGCGCGCCTACGAGTCCAACCGCGCGCCCTTCTACATAGGCAACCACTTCGAGCAGTGGAACGGCGGCATCTACATGGACGCCGTCGAGGAGGCACTCAAGGGCATGGCCGGAAAGAAGGACGTCCGGCTCGTCTCCTTCCGCCAGTTCGTGGACTGGCTGGACGTACAGGACCCCAAGATCCTCGCCAAGCTCCGTACGCTGGAGGTCGGACAGGCGCCGACGGGCGGCTGGAACACCTTCCTGAGGCCCACGGCGTAAAGCGGGGTAAGGCCGAGTACGTCCGCTTAAGCCCCCTTGACAAGGGGCTTTACGGGCAGTCAGGGGGGCGCCCAAGATCCCCCAAACGCCCATGCGAAACTTTTCACATGAGCCTTAGCCGTGCCCCTCGACGCACCCTGCTCGCCGTCGGAACCCTGTCGGCCGCCCTCGCTCTGTCGGCCTGCGGCTCGGACACCAACGGCAAGTCGGGCGGCGGCGGCGGAACCAACTTCGTGACCAACACGGGCGGCATCTCCACCGTCGCCAAGGGCGAGCGCACGGCGCCCGGGAAGATCGCGGGCGAGACGGTCGACGGCGAACGGCTCGACATCGCGGACCTCAAGGGCAAGGTCGTCGTCCTCAACGCCTGGGGATCGTGGTGCAGCCCCTGCCGCGCCGAGGCGCCGCACTTCGCCAGGGTCGCGGCCGACCTCAAGGGCGAAGGCGTGGAATTCGTCGGCCTGAACACCCGCGATTTCAACAAGCAGCAGGCGGTGACCTTCGAGGAGGACTACAAGGTCCCCTACCCGAGCCTGTACGACCCCGCCGGGAAGCTGATCCTCAACGGGTTCCCCAAGGGCACGCTCAATCTGCAGGCCATTCCCTCCACCGTCGTGCTCGACAAGGACGGGAAGATCGCCGCCCGCGCCCTCATGGCACTGGACGAGAAGAAGCTCCGCTCGATGATCGAGCCGCTTCTCGCGGAGAAGTGATCCGGTGAACGAGACGGTCTTCAGCGGGGCTCTCCTGCTCGCCCTGCCCATCGCCGTGCTCGGCGGTCTGGTCTCCTTCTTCTCCCCGTGCGTCCTGCCCCTCGTCCCCGGCTACCTCAGCTACGTGACCGGCGTCACCGGCACCGACCTGGCCGAGGCCAGGCGCGGCCGGATGGCGGGCGGGGCCGCGCTCTTCGTCCTGGGCTTCACCGTCGTGTTCGTCTCCGGCGGGGCCCTCTTCGGCGGCTTCGGCAACACCCTGCAGGAACACCGCGAGGTCATCTCCAAGGTGCTCGGCGCGCTGACCATCGTGCTGGGAGCCTTCTTCATGGGCGCGATGCCCTGGATCACCCGCAGGGAGTTCCGCTTCCACAAGCGTCCCGTGACCGGACTGCTCGGCGCGCCCATGCTGGGTGTGCTGTTCGGCCTCGGCTGGGTCCCCTGCATCGGCCCGACCCTCGCCGCCGTCCTCGCGCTCGCCTCCAACGAGGCGAGCGCCGGCCGCGGGGCCCTGCTCACCGTCGCCTACTGCGTCGGCCTCGGCCTGCCCTTCATCCTCACCGCGATCGCCTTCCGTCGGGCGCTCGGCACCTTCGGCTGGGTGAAGCGGCATTATGTCTGGGTCATGCGCATCGGCGGCCTCATGCTGATCGCAACCGGCCTGCTGCTCGTCACCGGAGCCTGGGACCGCATCGTGTCCGAGATGCAGGTCTGGACGTCCGGCTTCACCCCGGGGATCTGACCCATGACCCACACCAGCCCGAGCAACACCGGCCCGAGCGAGACCAGCGTGAGCGAGACCGGCCCGACCGGGACCAGCGCGACCAGCCCGACAGGGACCAGCGAGACCGGCCCGGGCGGGACCAGCGCGACCGGATCGAACGAGACCGACGAGCGCGCGGAGCTGAGCGCTGCCGGCTCCCAGCTCTCCACCGCCCCCCGCGAGGAGAGCGTCCTCACCGGCCCCACCCTCGGGGTCGTCGGCTGGATCCGCTGGTTCTGGCGCCAGCTCACCTCGATGCGGGTGGCGCTGATCCTGCTCTTCCTGCTCTCCCTCGGCGCGATCCCCGGCTCGCTCATCCCGCAGACCAGCGCGGACGAGCTGAAGGTGCAGGCCTTCCAGAAGGCCCACCCGACGCTCACGCCGATCTACGAGAAGCTCCAGCTCTTCGACGTCTACAGCTCGGTGTGGTTCTCCGCGATCTACATACTGCTGTTCGTCTCCCTCATCGGCTGCATCGTGCCGCGGAGCTGGCAGTTCGTCGGCCAGCTCCGCGGCCGCCCGCCCGGCGCCCCCGGGCGCCTGACCCGGCTGCCCGCGTACACGACCTGGCGGACGGAGGCCGAGCCCGAGCAGGTCCGCGAGGCCGCGCTCGCCCTGCTCAAGAGCCGCCGCTTCCGCGCGCACACCGTCAAGGACGCCGTCGCCGCCGAGAAGGGCTACCTCCGCGAGGCAGGGAACCTGCTCTTCCACATCGCGCTGATCGTGATGCTGGTGGCCTTCGCCTGGGGCCAGCTCTTCAAGTCCGAGGGCGGCAAGCTGATCGTCGAGGGCGACGGCTTCTCCAACACCCTCACGCAGTACGACGACTTCAAGTCCGGCTCCCTCTACAGCAGCGACGACCTCGCGCCCTTCGGCTTCCAGCTGGACAGCTTCACCGGTACGTACGAGAAGAGCGGCCCCCAGCGCGGCACCCCGCGCACCTTCGAGGCCGCCGTCACGTACTCCGAGGCGGGCGGGAAGGACAGGAAGGCCGTCATCAGGGTCAACGAGCCGCTGAAGGTCGGCGGCTCGAAGGTCTATCTGATCGCCCACGGCTACGCGCCCGTCGTCACCGTCAAGGACGGCCGCGGCAAGGTCGTCTTCCACGGCGCCGTCCCGCTGCTGCCGTTCGACAACAACATCACCTCCACCGGCGCGATCAAGGTGATGGACGGCTACCGCGACAAGAGCGGCAAGAAGGAGCAGCTGGGCTTCCAGGCCTTCTTCGTGCCGACCTTCGCGGGCGCCGGCAAGGGCGACATGTTCTCGCAGTTCCCGGCGCTCGACTTCCCCGTCATGGCGCTCACCGGCTACCACGGCGACCTGCGCGTGGACTCCGGGCTGCCGCAGAACGTGTACCAGCTCGACACCTCCAAGATGAAGCAGTTCAAGGTCGAGACGGGTACGGGCGTCGCCCAGCGGATGCTGCCCGGCGAGACGATGAAGCTGCCCGACGGTGCCGGCTCGATCACCTTCGAGAAGGACATCAAGGAGTGGGCGAGCTTCCAGATCTCCCAGCAGCCGGGCAACGGTCTCGCCCTCGCGGGCGCGATCGCGGCGATCGCGGGCCTCACCGGCTCGCTGTTCATCCAGCGGCGCCGGGTCTGGGTCCGGGCCGTACGGGGGAAGGACGGCGTCACCGTCGTCGAGATGGCGGGTCTTGGCCGGAGCGAGTCCGCCAAGCTCCCGGAGGAGCTGGCCGAACTCGCGGTCACGCTCAACGCACAGGCGCCGACCGCGCCCGAACCTGCCACAGCAGAAGCCGAAGGGGCTGAGAAGTGAATCTCGCCGCCGTGAGTCTCGCCGCCGAGACCAACGAGAGCCTGGCGCAGCTGAGCGACCTGCTCATCTACTCGTCGATGGCCGTCTACACACTGGCCTTCTTCGCCCACATCGCCGAGTGGGTGCTGGGCAGCCGCAGCAAGGTCGGCCGGACGGCCGCCGCGCTGACCGAGCAGGCCCCGAAGGGCTCGGCCCCGGCCGTCACCGTCCAGGTGAAGACGGCCGCCGGCTCCACCGCCGTGCTCGACAAGCCCACGGTCGTCACCCGGGCCGGCGCGGGCGTCCGCGACGTGCCGGACGGCCCCGGCGCGGCCGGCGGCACGGTCAAGGGCGATCTCTACGGCCGTATCGCCGTCTCGCTCACCGCGCTCGCGTTCCTGATCGAGGCGTCGGGTGTGGTCACCCGCGCGTTCTCCGTGCAGCGGGCCCCCTGGGGCAACATGTACGAGTTCTCCACCACCTTCTCCACGGTGGCGGTGGGCGCGTACCTCGGCTTCCTCGTCGCCAGGAAGAACGTCCGCTGGATCGGTCTTCCGCTGGTCACCACGGTCCTGCTCGACCTGGGCCTCGCCGTCACCTGGCTGAAGACCCCCAGCGACCAGCTGGTCCCCGCGCTCGACTCGTACTGGCTGTGGATCCACGTCTCCACCGCGATCTTCTGCGGCGCGGTGTTCTACCTGGGCGCGGTCGCCACCCTGCTCTACCTCTTCCGGGACTCCTACGAGAGCAAGCTCGCGACCGGCGGCAACCCGGGTTCGTTCGCCCGCTCCGTCCTGGAGCGGCTGCCGTCGGCGGCCTCCCTGGACAAGTTCTCGTACCGGGTCAACGCGGCGATCTTCCCGCTGTGGACCTTCACGATCATCGCGGGCGCGATCTGGGCCGGCGACGCGTGGGGCCGCTACTGGGGCTGGGACGCCAAGGAGGTCTGGTCGTTCATCACCTGGGTCGGTTACGCGGCGTATCTGCACGCGCGGGCGACGGCCGGCTGGAAGGGCCGCAAGGCCGCGTACATCGCGCTCATCGCCTTCGGCTGCTTCCTCTTCAACTACTACGGCGTCAACATCTTCGTGAGCAGCAAGCACTCGTACGCCGGAGTCTGAGCTGGCACAGCACCTGCCCCGGCGCCACGCTGGAGGTATGAGCGAGATACCTCGGGGCAGGTGCGACACCCACGACGGCAACCTGCATCACCTGCGGTACGTGATCGACCTGCCGCACCCGATGGTGCGGGTCTGGGCGGCCGTCGCGACGCCGGAGGGCCTGCCGCAGTGGCTCTGCGCGGCGGATCCGCTGGAGCCGAGGCTCGGCGGGGCGGTGTCGCTGCGCTGGCTGAACGGCGGCGCGGAGGTCTCGGGGCAGGTGACCGCCTGGGACCCGGAGTACGTGGCCGAGTACACGGTCGGCCCGCCGCACGGCCGGATCCGGTTCCATCTGGAACCGGCCGGAGGCGGCGGGTCGACCGTGCTGCGTTTCACCAACGAGATCCGCGGGACGCACGAGGAGAAGCTGGACACCCTCGCCGGGTGGCACGACCACTTCGAGCGGCTCGCGGCGGCGCTGGACGGCCGCCCCACGGACTGGCGGGAGTGGACGCCGGACCGATGGCAGCACCTGCGGGAGCTGTACGTACGGGAGGACGCCCCGTGGCCCAGGTGGGAGCCGTAGGGGCGCCCGCCGTGCGTCAGCCCCTCCTCGGCGGGAGGCAGTCCTTCGCCGGGGCCCGGCCCTCCGGCCAGGCGATCTGGACGAACCGCTGCGAGCCGTCCTGGGCCAGTTCCACGATCGGGACCGCCTTGTTGTACGGGTTGCCGAAGTTGTCCAGGCAGATCCAGCCGCTCGCGCCGTCGACCCGGAGCGAGCCCTTCACCTGGGGCCACTGCGTGACCACGTCCGCCAGTTCCGGGTACTGGACGCCCTGCGGGGTCGCCTGGCGGATCGCGTGTACCGCCGTCGCCATCGCGTCGTACGCCACGATCGCCTGGCCGTCCGCGAGCGGGACCGGCTGCTTCGCCGCCTTGGCGATGTCCGCGAGGAACGTCTCGTACGCGGCCGTCGAGCCGCCCGTCCCCGGGACCGGGCGGCCCGGCGCCGGCTTCCAGGCGTCCGGGTGCGCGAGCGAGGCGTAGCGCACGGTCAGCTTCGCCTTCAGCGCGGCCCGGTTGAGCTTGCGGTCCGCGCCCAGGTACGAGCCCTCGTCGCCGGTCAGGATCGTGAACGGCCGCTCGGCGCAGCCCCGTGCGCCGAGCGCGTTGATGAACTGCCGCAGCTGTGTGTGGCGTCCCGCGAAGAAGACGGTCTCCGCCCTCGTGTCGCAGATCAGATGGGTGATCTGGCGGAAGGTGTTGGCGGTCGTGCCCTCCTCCGTCGGGTCCGCGGGCGAGGTGAACAGCTGCGGCTCGTGGGGCGCGCCCTTGAGGGAGGCCGAGAACGCCGCCTTCAGCGTGTCCGTGTAGTGGTCGCCGGTCCGGGTGTCCTGGACGAGCAGCGCCTTCGACCCCTCGACCTTCCCGAAGTGGGCCAGGGCCTTCGCCTCGTCGCCGTTGGTGGGGGAGACGCGGGCGAGACCGGGGTAGCGGTTGTTGCCCGTGCCGGGCCCGTTGGCGATGTCGTCGGCGGTGATGGTGGTGCCGACGACCGCGATGCCCGCGCCGGTCAGGGCCGTCACCGCCTCCCGTACCTCGGTCGAGGAGGTGGCGACCCCGGAGACCGCCCGCAGCCGGTCGCTCCCGCCGGTCATCGTCTTCAACCGCTCGACCGTCGTACGCCAATGGGCGTTGCCCTTGCCGGTGTTGGCGAGGACGAGCCGGATCTTCGGGGTCTCGCTGTTCGACTCGTGGTTGGCCCGGTACTGCCGGGCGAAGGCGCCCTGGATCTCGTGCAGGACCTTCTCCCGCATGCCGCTGTCCGTGGAGGTGATCGGCAGCAGCAGGGCGACCGTCGCGTACTCGTCGGCCTTCAGGGCGCGGTTCTCGTCGCGGATCCGTCCGGTGATCACGGTCAGCGACGGGACGCCGAAGTCGAACCCGTCGCCGTTGACGCCTATGCACTCGGTGCTGCCCTGGGGCCGTTCCACACCGGCGGCGCAGGAACGGTCCTCCGGGGTGGTGACGCGGTCGACGGCGTATCCGGCCAGTGAGCCGAGGACGACGAGGGCGACCGCCGACGTGAGGATCTTCTGACGGGTGGTGTACCAGAGGCGGTAGCGCAGTGGGCCGACCATGGCCTCAGACTCCGTTCTCCGCGCCCGGCGGGAGCGAGAGCCCCCGCCAGGCGCGAATGTCCCTCGGCCAGTGGGTGGCCGCGTCCCACAGCGGACTGTTCCCCGTCCGATGACGACCGGAGAGCTGGCGCAGCTCGTGCGCCAGCTTGTCGGTCACGTCCTCGTCGGGGAGCGCGAGCGGATCGGTGAGCAGCCATACGGCGTGCAACAGCCGCCGCAGGCTCAGGTGGAGTTCGACGGTGTCGTCGTCGTACGTGGCGGGCAGCGATTCGCCGGGCCCCTGGCCGAGCGCGATCGCCCGCCGCGCGTCGGGCCCGGTGCGGTCCCGGTCGCGCGGGTAGGGCGCGGAGGCGATGAACCGCAGCCGTCCGAGCCAGCCGAGGACGTCCGCCTCGGGGAAGGTGAGGCGCAGATGGGTCACCGCGTCGTCGGTCCGGCCGAGCGCCAGCTCCTGGTGGAGCCGGTACGGGACGGGCCCGGGGGCGTAGTGCCGGTGCAGGGTCTCGTGGACCGCCCGCCAGGTCGCGTACCCCTCCCCGTCCTCGAAGCGCAGCCGGTGCAGGAGCAGGGCGCGCAGGAGCGGGTCGGCGACGAAGTGCTCGGGGCCCTCCGGCCAGTCCTCCGCGCGCAGCAGGTCCCGTACGCGCAGGGCCATGTCGCCGTCGAGGGACTCGCCGCGCAGCCGGGTCCGGGCGAGCAGGCGTGCGGACTCCTCGTCGTGGGCGGCGGCGAGCACGGCGAAGGGGCCGTGACGAAGGCGTGGCAGGAGCTCTTCGAGGAGGGTGGGGGCGACCGGCACCGGGGCGCTGTCCTCGCGCAGCTCGACCGTGAGGTCGAGCAGCGCGCCGGGGGTCAGCGAGGGCTTCTGGGGGGCGGGCGCGTCGCCCGCGGCCCGGCCGAGCAGGACCACGCCGAGCGGGCGTCCGCCGGTCAGCCGGTGGACGGCCCGGGCCAGTTCGGCCGGTGTCCGGCCCGCCGGGTCGAAGCGGTCGAAGGCGCTCTGGGTCTGGGCGGGCGACAGCGGGGGCAGTTCGACGGCGAGGATCCCGGAGGTGACGTCCGGGCCACGAGGGCAGGGCGCGCGGTGCGCGGTCTCGGACAGCCGCAGCCGGGCCGCGTGCCGGATGCCGTCGTGGTCGCGGACGCGGGAGGCGGCGATGACGACGACCCGGTCGCGGCGGCCGTCGGCGCGGGCCCGCAGGATCGGCTCGACCAGCCGCCGGCCGAGCGGCTCGTGGGCGTTGTCGAGGAGCAGGACGGGCCGGCCGCGCCGGGCGCCGCGGTTGGCGAGCCCGGTGAAGGCGCGGACCAGGTCCTCGATCAGTGCGCCGACGAGGAAGTCCTCGGCCTCGCGGCGGCGGCGGCCGCCCTGCTCGAAGTCCATCGCGAGCTGCTGGAGCCCGGCCTTGCCGCGCCCGCCGGCGTTGCGGTAACTCCCGTACCAGCTCTCGGCCTTCTGCTGGAAGCGGCCGAAGACCTCCTCCAGGACCGTCTCGACGGTCGCCTCGGCGAGGAGCCCGGCCATGGGCGCGGTGGCCTCGGCGAAGTTGGCGGCGAGCTTGGTGAGGACCTTGGTGACCCAGTTCGCCGCGGCGCCCTTGGCCGCGTCGACGGTCGAGAGGACCGGTCCGAGGCGCTGAAGATCACGCCGGGCCCGCTCGTCGTCCTCCTGCGACCAGCTGATGGACGCGACGGCGACCAGACCGAGCGAGAGCCGCGGGAACTGCACGGGCTTGGCCGCGAGCACGCGCGGCGCCAGCTGTACGGCGAGTTCGCCGAGCGCCCCGGTGAGCGGGTTCCAGCCGGGGCCGTGGTCGGCGGGCGGCTCGATGTGCGCGCAGTCGAGCAGGGCGAGCGGAGTGGCTGCCTTGTAGGCGTTGCGGACCTGCTTGAGCAGGGCGGTCTTGCCCATGCCCCGGCCGCCGGTGAAGACGGTGACGGGCGGGTCGTCGCCGTGCTCGTACGCGGTACGGGCATAGCGGTACGGGCTCAGTCCGATCAGCCTGGCCGCCAGCCCGGCCTCCTGGAAGACCGCCTCGCGTCCGTACAGCTCTCTGTCCACGTGCTGCCACCCCCGTCACAGTCAACTCAAGGATATCGACGGCGTGTTGGGAAAGCGGCAGGCTTTTCGACTCTGGTGCGGGACTTTTGTGCGGGTGTTGTCAGTCCGTGGCGATCGCGTCGAGCTGGGCACGGAGGTAGGCGTGGGACTCGATGCCGTGGATCGTGGTGCCGGGATCGCACTCGTAGAAGTACACGAGTGAGATCAGCTCCTCGGCGGGTACGTCGGCGGGCGGCGGAAGCACGCGATGCCGGCCGGAGCGCCACCGCCCGCCGGTCCAGCCGGCCATCACGTCACCGATGTTGACGGTGAACGCGGCGGGATCGAAGGGCGCGTCCTGCCAGCCGTGGGCGTCGGTGAAGACCTGGAGGCCGCCCTTGCCCGCCTGCCGGTCCAGGACGGTGACCGTGCCGAAGTCGGTGTGCGGCCCGATCCGGAACTGGCCCGGCTCCGGATCGCCCGTCCGCTCCCGCCCCGGATACCAGTTGACGTTGAAGCCGAACGTGGGGTGCCCGGTGTGCCGGGTGAAGAAGTCCCGCTCCTCGCCGAGCGCCTCGCCGAGGAGGTCCAGGACCCGGTCGGACAGGCTCCGCATCTGCGCCAGATAGCGCTCCACCAGCGGTTTCAGCTCGGGCACCTCGGCGGGCCAGGTGTTCGGCAGGAACCACTCGGCGTCCACGGCCGGGTCCCCGGTGGGTGTGTCGGCCGCGAACGAGAGCGACTCCTTCAGGTCGGGCGGGGTCGCCGTGCCCTCCGCGTACCCGTTGGCCTCCGCGCCCGGCCCGAGCCACCCGCGCCCGCCGACCCGTACCGCGTACGGCTCCTTGACGGCGGCCGGCAGGTGGAAGAAGCGCCGGGCCACGTCCCGGATCGCCGCACGCAGACCGGGGTCGACGCCGTGCCCCGACACCAGCAGGAAGCCGGCCTCGCGCAGGGCGCGGTCGACGGCGGGGAGCTGGGGGGCGGGGTCCCGGCTGAGATCGATCGTCGGAAGG
Source organism: Streptomyces sp. Je 1-79 (assembly GCF_025195125.1). Taxonomy (GTDB): domain Bacteria; phylum Actinomycetota; class Actinomycetes; order Streptomycetales; family Streptomycetaceae; genus Streptomyces. The sequence goes on along the minus strand of NZ_JAMGSL010000012.1, from coordinate 190,572 downwards.
TTCGCCTCACTCATCGCCGATGTCCTCGTTCCACAGTGCCGGATGCTTCCCGATGAACTCCCGCATGAGCGCGACGCACGCCGGATCGTCGAGCACGACGACGTCGACCCCGTGCTCGGCCAGCCAGTCGTGGCCGCCGTGGAAGGTCTCCGCCTCCCCGACGACCAGGCGCGAGATCCCGAACTGCCGGACGAGCCCGGAGCAGTACCAGCACGGCGACAGGGTCGTCACCATGGTCGTCCCCCGGTACGACCGCTGCCGGCCGGCGGCCCGGAAGGCGGCCGTCTCCGCGTGCGTCGAGGGATCCCCGTCCTGCACGCGCCGGTTGCGCCCGCGCCCGAGGAGAGCTCCGTCGGCGCCGTACAGCGCGGCCCCGATCGGAATCCCGCCCTCACCCCGCCCGGCCCGCGCCTCGCCGAGGGCGGTACCGAGCCATTGCCGTGCCTGTTCCAGGTCCACGGGGGGACTCTTCCCCGGTGGGGTGGGGGGATCACACGTGCTGTTGACCCTCGTCCGTCGGCAGCGGGTCGGCGACGAAGGTGCCCTTGCCGTGGACGGTCAGGATCAGGCCTCGCTCGCGCAGGACCCGGGCCGCGCGCCGGACCGTCAGGTAGGCGACGCCGTACTCCTCGGCGAGGTCTCGCTCGGCGGGCAGGCGAGCGCCTGGGGTCAGCTCCCCGGCCGCGATACGGGCGGCGATGTGGTCGGCCACCGCGACGTACACCAGCTGGGGGCCTTGCGGGTCGAACTCGGGGATCTGGCTGCGGTCGGTCACCCGACCAACGTAAGCATCGAAGACCTGTGCGAACCAATAGTGAGCTATGCAGAGCTATGCATGCCTTATAGGCTCACGTGACACGAAGAACCCCGGCGACCGCTGGTATCGGTCCCGGGGCATGGCCACCAACCGCTAGAGGAGTTGATGACGTGCGGAACCCTATCGCGCGTTTGTTGGGCAGGGCGCTGCTTCCCGTACTGCTGGGGCTGCTCGTGCTGACCCTGCCGCCCACCGGCAGGCACCGTCCCCGCACGGTCACCCACCGCCGCCACCGCCGGCCCCGCCCCGCGTCACCCGCCCCGACGCGGCGGTCACCGTACGCCCAGGAGCGGACGGCGCTCCTCGACGGCGCCCGCTCGCCCCTGGAGCGCCCGTATCTGACGGCCCGTGCACAGCGCAGGCGCCGACGGGCGCTGTGGCTGGCGACGGTCGGGGTGGACGTCGATCACCGGAACATCCATGCCGGGAGTGCCCGATGAGCCGCTGTGGGGCGAGGCGGTCGGTGCTCGCGATCCCGGAGGTGGTGCGGCCGGTGTGGGGCGGCTCGGTCTGCGTGCTGGACGTGGGGCACGACGGCCCGCACCGGGACCGTGCGGGTGACGGCTGGTGGGTGACTCCGGAGATCGCCGACGCCGTGAGCCTCTCCCTGGTGACCCGCGCCCTCGCGGACGGGCCCGAGCCGGAGTTCCGGTCACCGCGCTGCACGGTCGGCCGCCACGACCGCTGCCGGGACGGGGTCCACCGCGAGACGGGCGTACGGGAGGTCCGCCACCTCGTGTGCGGGTGCCCCTGTCACACTCCGACCGGCTAGGGCGCGGATCGGGTGGGATCTCAGTGGCAGCTGCATCAGGCGAGGGCGGCGACCAGCAGGGTGAACGCGGCGATGATGACGGCGACGCGGAGGTAGTGGTAGCGGTTCCAGCGGTGCAGCTGCTGCTTCCAGTCGGCGGGCCGGTTCTCGGGGGTCCAGGTCTTGTTTCGGTTGTTGATCGGGACGAGCAACAGGATCGACATGACCACGCTGAGGATCAGCAGTCCGGCGGCGGTGACGACGAGTCCGGCGCCGTGGTGGTGCCATCCGGCGACGGCCCAGATCCCGCTGAGGACGAGCGAGCCGATGTACCAGAACGGCATCAGGGTGCCGAGCATCCGGCCGCCGTGGGCGTGGCCGATCTGCCCGCTGTCCTCGGGAAGCGCGTCCAGGATCCGGTTCATGATGAAGGCGACGGAGAATTCCACCCCCACCATCAGGCCGACGACCACGGTGGTGACGACCTCGAGCACGTTGAGCATGATGACCCCTCCTCATATCTAGCGTTGCTAGCTGATGAGGCAACGCTAGTACTGCTGCCGCTCGGTTGTCTAGCGGTGCTAGAATCCATGCATGTCGGTAAAGGAACGCAAGGAGCGCGAACGGGCGGAGCGCGAGCGCCTCATCGTGGCGACGGCCCGCGAACTCGCCGAGCAGCAGGGCTGGGACGCGGTCACCACCCGTCGGCTCGCCGAGCGCATCGAATACAGCCAGCCCGTCCTCTACAGCCACTTCCGCGGGAAGCGCGAGATCATCGGCGCTGTCGCCCTGGAGGGCGCCGCCGAGCTCGCCGCGGCGGTGCGTGCCGCGACCGCCGCCGCGGACGGCCCGCGCGAACGGGTCGACGCCCTCGCCCGCGCCTACCTCGACTTCGCCGAGCGCAATCCGGCGGTCTACGACGCCTTGTTCCAGCTCGACGGAGGCCTGGCGTACGCGCAGGAGGACACCCCCGAGCCACTGAAGGACGCCTTCGCCGCCCTGCTGGAGTGCCTCGCCGAGGTCGCCGGCGAGGGCGTCCACCCGGGGATGTTCACGGAGGTGTTCTGGGCGGCCCTGCACGGCCTGGCGACGCTGACCCGAGCGGGCCGCCTGCTGCCCGAGGACGCTGAGCCGAGGGTGCGGCTGTTGGTGGACCGGCTCGTCATGGTCTGACACACCGCCGCGCCGGGGGCGTTCTGCGGCTGCCCTCCGGGCGCCTGGTCCGGGGCCGTGCGCTGCGCCGTTGCCAGGGCGGGCCGAAGGGGCATCGGCTCCGCCGATGGCCCCATCGAAAGGACGCCCCACTGGCTCGTGGACCGGCGACCGCACCCGTTCGTAGCGTCGCTGTCATGAGAAACGAGACCAGGGGAACCCTCGAACTGACCCTCGCCATGGTGCTCTCCGGCACCCTCGGCATCTTCGTCGTCGAGTCCGGCGCGTCACCCTTCGACGTGGTGTTCTTCCGCTGCCTCTTCGGGGCCGCCGCCCTCGGCGCGTACAGCCTCGCCCGGGGCTACTTCACCGGTCACGGCCTGACTCCGGGGAAGCTCGGGCTCGCCGCACTCGGCGGGGCGTTCATCGTCTTCAACTGGGTCTTCCTCTTCGAGGCGTACGAGGCGACGTCGATCTCCTTCGCCACCGTCGTCTACCACACGCAGCCGTTCTTCCTGGTGGTCCTCGGCGCCGTGCTCTTCCGGGAGCGGATCACCGCCGCCAAGCTCGGCTGGCTCGGGGTGGCGTTCGTCGGGCTCGTGCTCGTGTCCGGCGTACGGCCCGGGGACACCGCATCCCTCAAGGGGCTCGGCCTCGCGCTCGCCGCCGCCGTGCTCTACGCCCTCTCGACGGTCGTCACCAAGCGGATCACCGGCGTCCGGCCGCACCTGATCGCCCTCGTCCAGGTGCTCGTCGGCATCCCGCTGCTGCTGCCCTTCGCCGACTTCGGCGCGGCCTCGCGGCTCGGTGCCGGGTGGGGCTGGCTCGCCGGGCTCGGCCTGATCCACACAGGACTCATGTACGTCCTGATGTACGCGGCCTACCAGAAGCTGCCGACCGCGAAGATCGCCGTGCTCGCCTTCACCTACCCCGCCGTCGCGATGTTCGCCGACTGGGCGGTGTACGGACACCACATCGGGCTCGTCCAGGCGCTCGGCGTCCCGCTGATCGTCCTGGCCGGACTGAAGGTCACCCTCGCTGCTCGGACACCAGCCGCCGCGCCTGCTCCACGAACAGCCGCACCTGCGCCGGAAGCCGCTTCCCCCGCCGCCACGCGATCTGCGTGAAGAGCGTGAACGGCGGACGCCAGTCCAGCTCCACCAGTGCCCCGGACGCCAACTCCTCGGAGACGGTGACCCGGGGCACGAGGGCGATGCCCAGGCCGCCCGCCACACCCCGCTTGGTCGCCTCCAGCGTGCCGAACTCCATGAACGGCGGGGACCATTCCCGAAGCTCTCGCTCGAACAGATCGCGGTACGGGCACCCCGGCTCGGTCCCCACCAGCTGACCCGCCGCGAGGTCCGCGGAGACCAGACCCGTACGCCCCGCGAGCGGGTGACGCGGGGAGCCGACGAGCACCAGCGGCTCCTCGGCCAGCACCTCGCTCTCCAGGCCGGCGTGTTCGGTCTCGGGCTCCATCAGGAAGCCGATGTCGTACGTCCCCTGGCGCAGCGCCTGCCGGGTCTCGTCGCCGAGGGTCGGGCGGAGCGACAACCGCACCTTCGGATAGCGGTGGTGGAAGAGCTCCAGGAGCGGCGGCAGCCGGTAGGAGGTCAACGACTCCATCGTGCCCACCGCGATCGTCCCCGCCGGCTCCTCCTCGGTCTCCACGACCGCGGCCCGCGCCTCCTCGGACAGCTCGATGATCCGGCGGGCGTACGGCAGGAGCCGCTCACCGGCCTCGGTGAGCCGGATGCGGCTGCCGAGACGTTCGAACAGCTCCACGCCGAGGGAGGATTCCAGGGAGCGGATCTGGCCGGTCACGCTGGACTGGGCGTACCGCAGGTCGGCGGCGGCGCGGGTGAAGGAGAGGACAGCCGCCACCTTCTCGAAGGTGACGAGGAGCCGGAGCTCCATCACTTGTCCTTGTCGCGGTCCTGCTCGTCCTGCTCGCTCGGCTCCTCGTCCTTCGGCTCGTCCGCGGCGCGCGGCGGCTTCTCGTCCTCACGGAGCGACTTCAGGAACTCGGGGTTGTCGTCCGGGGCGACCCACTGGTTCGCCCCGCGGCCGCCGGCGGTGAAGCCGCGCCGGCGGTCCTTGCCCGCGAAGAACCACACGATCGGGGCGGCGATCGGGAACAGCAGGATGAGGACGACCCAGGCCAGCTTGGGCAGGTGCTTGGTCTCTTCTTCGGGGGTGGTCACGCAGTCGATGCAGGCGTAGATCGTCAGCGCCAGCGGCAGGATGAACATCAGCGCCCTGAGCATGTGGGACAGCCCCCTGGATCCAGTGGCGGGGTTCGTTTCCTCGGCCCCGGTGACAAGCCAAGCGTAGCCGGTGGCCGATACTGGGCCCCATGGCTTACGACGATCTCCGCTCGCTGCTCAGGGCCCTTGAGCGCGAAGGCGACCTCAAGCGCATCAAGGCCGAAGTCGATCCGTACCTGGAGGTCGGGGAGATCGTCGACCGGGTGAACAAGGGGGGAGGCCCGGCGCTGCTCTTCGAGAACGTCAAGGGCTCCGCCATGCCGCTCGCGATGAACGTCTTCGGGACCGACCGGCGGCTGCTCAAGGCGCTGGGTCTGAAGTCGTACGGCGAGATCAGCGAGAAGATCGGCGGGCTGCTCAAGCCCGAGCTTCCGCAGGGTTTCGTCGGGGTGCGCGAGGCGTTCGGCAAGCTCGGCTCCATGGTCCACGTGCCGCCGAAGAAGGTGAAGGACGCCCCCGTCCAGGAGACCGTCCTGACCGGCGACGACGTCGACCTGGACCTGCTGCCCGCGCTCTTCACCTGGCCCAAGGACGGCGGGTCCTTCTTCAACCTCGGTCTGACGCACACCAAGCACCCGGAGACGGGTGTGCGCAATCTCGGTCTCTACCGCCTCCAGCGCCACGACAAGCGCACGATCGGCATGCACTGGCAGATCCACAAGGACAGCCGCAACCACTACGCGGTGGCGGCCGAGCGGGGCGAGCGGCTGCCGGTCGCGATCGCCTTCGGCTGCCCGCCGGCCGTGACGTACGCCTCGACGGCGCCGCTGCCCGGCGACATCGACGAGTACCTCTTCGCCGGTTTCGTGCAGGGCAAGCGGATCGAGATGGTCGACTGCAAGACCGTGCCGCTCCAGGTGCCGGCCAACGCCGAGGTCGTCATCGAGGGCTGGCTGGAGCCGGGCGAGATGCTCCCGGAGGGCCCCTTCGGCGACCACACCGGCTTCTACACGCCGCAGGAACCGTTCCCCGCGCTGAAGATCGACTGCGTCACCATGCGGAAGCGTCCGCTGCTCCAGTCGATCGTGGTCGGCCGGCCGCCGACGGAGGACGGGCCGCTGGGGCGCGCGACGGAGCGTTTCTTCCTGCCGCTCCTCAAGATCATCGTGCCGGACATCGTGGACTACCACCTGCCCGAGTCGGGCGGCTTCCACAACTGCGCGATCATCTCGATCGACAAGAAGTACCCGAAGCACGCGCAGAAGGTCATGCACGCCATCTGGGGTGCGCACATGATGTCGCTGACCAAGCTGATCGTCATCGTGGACAAGGACTGCGACGTCCACGACCTGCACGAGGTCTCCTGGCGGGCGCTCGGCAACACCGACTACGCCCGCGACCTCACGGTCGTCGAGGGCCCGGTGGACCACCTGGACCACGCCTCGTACCAGCAGTTCTGGGGCGGCAAGGCGGGCATCGACGCGACGAGGAAGCTGCCCGAGGAGGGCTACACCCGGGACGGCGGCTGGCCGGACATGGTGGAGTCCGACCCGGCGACGGCGGCCCTGGTGGACCGCCGCTGGAAGGAGTACGGCCTGTGACCACCGCGGCCGTACCCGGCGCCCAGCCCGGGCGCACCAAGGCGTTCCTGCGGCTGGTGATGATCGAGCACTCGGTCTTCGCGCTGCCGTTCGCGTACATCGCCTCGCTGACCGCGATGTTCCAGCTGGACCGGAGCATCCACTGGGTCACGCTGCTGCTCGTCACCGTCTGCATGGTCGGGCTGCGGACCTTCGCGATGGCCTGCAACCGCATCATCGACCGCGAGATCGACGCCCGGAACCCGCGCACCGCCCAGCGCGAGCTGGTCACCGGGGCCGTGTCGCTGCGCTCGGCGTGGACGGGGGCGGGGATCGCCGTCGTCGTCTTCCTCGGGGCCGCCGCGCTGCTCAACCCGCTCTGCCTGGCGCTCGCGCCGCTCGCCGTGGTGCCGATGGTGGTCTATCCGTACGGCAAGAGGTTCACGAACTTCCCGCACGCGATCCTCGGCCTCGCGCAGGCCATAGGGCCGATCGGGGCCTGGCTCGCGGTGACCGGGGAGTGGTCCTGGGACGCGGTGATCCTCGGGCTCGCGGTCGGGATCTGGATCGGCGGCTTCGACCTGATCTTCGCCTGTCAGGACGTCCAGGCCGACCGTGCCCAGGGCGTCATGTCGGTGCCCGCCCGCTTCGGCGTCCCGGCGGCGCTCTGGGGCGCGCGTGCCTCGGCGGTCGTGACGACGGGGCTGCTGGTCTGGTACGCGCTGGCGACGGACGCGGGGCTGTTCTTCTGGGTCGGCCTGGTGATCGTGATCGCGGCGTTCTGCTACGAGCACACGATCGTGAAGCCGCACGACCTGTCCCGCCTGAACCGCGCCTTCTTCACGACGAACGGCTTCATCGGGATCTCGCTGTTCCTGTGCGCCCTGATCGACCTGGTGATGCGCGGCCTCACGCTGTGACGCACCGCGTGACTCACGGGGTGAGCGCGGCCGGCCTGCGGGCGGGGCGGAAGAGGAAGGCCGCGCCCACGCCCGCGACCAGGCCGACGAGGTGACCCTGCCAGCTGACCGTGGTGTTGGCGGGGGAGATGCCGAGCAGGATCGTTCCGCCCCAGAAGGCGGCGATCGTCACCCCCACGGCGATGCCGAGAAGCCTGCGCTCCACGAAGCCGCGGACCACGAGGTAGCCGAAGAGGCCGAAGACCAGGCCGGAGGCGCCCGCGGTGATCGAGTTCGACGGGGAGATCAGCCAGACGCCGATGCCGTCGGCGACGACGATCAGCGCGCAGACGGCCACGAAGCGGCGGATGCCGCCGAGGGCGGCGAAGAAGCCGAAGATCAGCAGCGGGAGGCTGTTGGACGCGACGTGCCCGAAGCCGAAGTGCAGGAACGGCGCCGCGAGGATCCCGCCGAAGCTGTCGGGGTCGCGGGCGACGATGCCGTAGGCGTCGAGCTCGTGGCCGGTCGCGAAGTCGACGGCCTCCAGGACCCAGAGGGCGGCCACCCAGACGAGCATGAGCACGGCGGCGGTCTTGGCCCGGTCGGCCGAACGCCGCTCGCCCGTTCGCGGATCGGTCATCGCGTCCCCCTGCGGTCGGTACGCCTCCCCCCGGAAACGTTCGGGTCACCTTACTCAGTTCCACCGGGGGCGGGCCGGATAGGCTCGTCGGCGTGGAGCAGGCAGAGGAACAGCAGCGTCGTCCCTGGGTGGTCGGGGTGTCCGGGGCGTCAGGAACCCCGTACGCCGCCGCCGTTCTGAGGGGGCTGCTCGCAGCGGGGGAGAGCGTCGACCTGGTCGTCTCGCGGGCGTCGCGGCTGACGCTGCTCGACGAGACGGGAATCGCCTTCCGGGACGCGCACTGGCGCGAGGACCTGGCGGCCTGGCTGGCGCGGGGCGCCGACGGGAAGCCGGGCACCTTCGACGTCCCGCTGGACGACGTGCGGTACTGGGCGGCCGGGGATCTGGCCGCGGGGCCGAGCAGCGGCTCGTACCCCGTGAAGGGAATGCTGATCGTGCCCGCGTCGACCGCCTCGGTGGCGGGCGTGGCGCTGGGACTTTCGAAGGACCTGTTGCAGCGGGTGGCGAGCGTGACGCTCAAGGAGCGCCGGCCGCTGGTGGTCGCGGTGCGCGAGACCCCGCTGAACGGGCAGACGCTGAAACACCTGGTGGCGCTGGACGAGGCGGGCGCCGTGGTGCTGCCCGCCTCTCCGGCGTTCTACGCGGGGGCGACGCACATCCAGGATCTGGTGGACTTCGTCGCCGGGCGGGTGCTCGACGCGGCAGGGGTGCCGCACCGGCTGTACCGCCGTTGGGAGGGAGAGCTCGGCGGTGGTGCGAGCTCTCGGGGGGATTAGCGCTTCTTGGCGGCGCGCTTCTTCGGGGCGCGCTGTGAAGCGGACGGCTGGTGGGCACGCGAGCGGTTGGCCAGCTCCTGCAGCTCGCGCATACGGGCGTAGGCCATCTCGATCGTGTACACGGTGAACACCACTCCTGAAAGATCGTCTTTGTTCAATTGAAAGATTCACAGGGTGTCGACCCCTGTGTACCTTAGATTCTATACCTAAACTCGCGGTATCGCTGGACAATGGAAGGCTTCGTACCTATGGACGCCGTGGACAGGCAGCTCATCCAGGCTCTGCGCGAGAACGGCCGTGCTTCGTACGCCGAACTCGGCCGGCTCGTCGGGCTCTCCGGCCCCTCCGTCACCGACCGGATCAACCGCCTGGAGTCGGCCGGGGTCATCACCGGCTACCGCGCGACGGTCGACGCCGCCTCGCTCGGCCTCGGCGTCACCGCCCTCATCGGCATCTCCCTCTCCGACGCCGCCGACCACGAGGACGTGGCGCGCCGTCTGAAGGACCTCGCCGAGATCGAGGACTGCTGGTTCATCGCCGGCGACGACTCCTACATGCTCAAGGTCCGGGTCAGCGACGTCGACGGACTGGAGAAGACCATCCGCCGGCTCTCCGGCACCAAGGGCGTCTCCCGCACCCGTACGACGATCGTGCTCTCCACCAAGTGGGAGAACCGGGTCGGAGATCTGCCCGAGGAGGGCTGAGAGTACGGTGGGTGGAGCCTGAAATCGTCAGACATGGGAGGCGGCCAGATGGACGCGGGACTCAAGCGCGAGCTGGAGCAGAAGGTCCGTTCCGGAGAGCGGCTGAGCCGCGAGGACGGAATCGCGCTGTACGCGTCCGACGACCTGGCCTGGCTCGGCGGCCTGGCCCACGAGGTCCGGACCCGCAAGAACGGTGACGTCGTCCACTTCAACGTCAACCGCCACCTCAACATGACGAACGTGTGCACCGCGTCCTGCGCCTACTGCTCGTTCCAGCGCAAGCCGGGCGAGAAGGACGCGTACACGATGCGCATCGAGGAGGCCGTCCGCCTCGCCAAGGCGATGGAGAACGAGAACCTCACCGAGCTGCACATCGTCAACGGGCTCCACCCCAACCTGCCCTGGCGCTACTACCCCCGCTCGCTCTCCGAGCTGAAGAAGGCGCTCCCGAACGTCTCCCTCAAGGCCTTCACCGCCACCGAGATCCACCACTTCGAGACCATCTCGGGCATGTCCGCGTCCGACATCCTCGACGAGCTGATCGAGGCCGGACTGGAGTCCCTCACCGGCGGCGGCGCGGAGATCTTCGACTGGGAGGTCCGCCAGCACATCGTGGACCACCGCACCCACTGGGAGGACTGGTCCCGGATCCACCGCCTGGCGCACTCCAAGGGCCTGAAGACCCCCAGCACGATGCTGTACGGGCACATCGAGGAGCCCCGGCACCGCGTCGACCACGTGCTGCGGCTGCGCGAACTCCAGGACGAGACCGGCGGCTTCCAGGTCTTCATCCCGCTGCGCTACCAGCACGACTTCGTCGACATGCAGGACGGCAAGGTCCGCAACAAGCTCCAGGCGCGCACGACGATGGCCACCGGCGCCGAGGCGCTGAAGACCTTCGCCGTCTCCCGGCTGCTCTTCGACAACGTGCCGCACGTCAAGGTCTTCTGGGTCATGCACGGCGTCCAGACCGCCCAGCTCGCCCTCCAGCACGGCGCCGACGACATGGACGGCTCGGTCGTCGAGTACAAGATCACGCACGACGCCGACAACTACGGCACGCCGAACAAGCTGGGCCGCGACGACCTGCTGGAGCTCATCCGGGACGCCGGCTTCCGCCCGGTGGAGCGCAACACGCGCTACGAGATCATCCGCGAGTACCCGGGGCCGGACGCGGAGCGCCGCGAGTCGCCCCAGCCGATGCGCGTCTGAGGCCCGGCCGGATGCCCCTGAAGTTCGAACTCGATCCGCCGGTGACCCCCGCGCTGCGGGACGGCGTCCTGCGCCTGTGGGCGGACGTCTCCAACGCGGGCGGCGCCGTCGGCTTCGTCCCTCCCGTCACCGCCGACGACGTCAGGCCCGAGCTGGTCAAGCACCTCGCCGCCATGGCCGAGGGCCGGATGCGGATCGTCGTCGGGTACGAGGAGGACGGCACCGTCGCCGCCACCACCTTCGTCGCGTACAACACGCACCGGCTGATGCGGCACTGGGTCTGGCTCTACACGGTCATGGTCCACCCCTCCCACCAGGGCAAGGGGTACGGGCGCGACCTCATGGCCGCCGTCGAGGACGCCGTGCGCGGCTTCGAGGGGATCGAGGCGATACGCCTCACCTGCCGGGGCGGCACGGGCGTCGACCGCTTCTACGGCTCCTGCGGCTACAAGGAGGTCGGGCGGGTGCCCGGCGCCATCCGGGTGGCCGAGGGCGACGACCGGGACGACATCTTCATGCTGCTCCCGCTGAACTGATCGATTTCGGTCCGTGCTTCACTTGACGGGCGAATCCGCACAGACAGAGAAAGGGGCCGTCGTGGCCGCGAACGGAACGGGTGCAGCGACCCTCCGGTACACCCTGATGCGCCTCGGCGTCTTCGCCGGCTGCTTCTTCGCCCTCTGGGGACTCGTCTACATCGGCGTGCTGCCGCGCGGCCTCGGCGACTCCAACCTGCTCTGGGTGCTCCTGCTCTCCATCGTGATCTCCGCGCCCCTCAGCTTCGTGCTGCTGCGCGGCCAGCGGGACGCGATGTCCGAGCAGATCGTCGCCAAGGTGGACCGGGCGAAGGGCCGCCTGGCGGCCAACCGCGCCAGCGAGGACGCGTAGGGAAACCGTGTAGGAACCACGTAAGGTTCATCACAGCTTGTCCTGGAATGACACCCCGGACGGGAGCTTCGAAGGCTCCTGACCGGGGTGTTCTGCGTTTCGGAGGCGAGGGAGGGGTCTCGTCACCTCAAAGAAGGGCTTTGAGGTTCTCAAAGTTCAAGTGTTAACGTATCCGCCATGAAGACAGCAGTGCGCCTCCACGATGCCGCGAGCACCCCGCTCGTGGCGCGCCTGCATGTCGATCTGTGCCGCTGTATGTCCGCGGTCTGTTGCCGCGAGCTCTGACCCCGGCATCATGCAGCGGTACCGCCTGAGCGCGTGTGTACCGCACCCCCGTCCCCGTATTTCCCCGATACGCACCTGTGGAGTGTGTCTGTGTCCGCGTCCGCCACGCCCGAGACGAAGTCCCCGGCTTCCTCCCGCATACCCAAGGTCCCCTTCTGGGCCCAGATAGTCGCCGGCCTCGTCCTCGGCGTCCTGCTCGGCTGGCTCGCCCGCAGCCAGGACGTCAGCTGGCTGAAGGAGACCCTCGGCCAGGTCGGCGACATCTTCGTCCAGCTCCTGAAGCTGGCCGTCGCCCCGCTCGTCTTCTTCGCGATCCTGGTGTCGATCACCAACCTGCGCAAGGTCAACAACGCCGCCCGGCTGGCCGCCCAGACCCTGGTCTGGTTCATGATCACCTCGCTGATCGCGGTCGGCATCGGCCTCGCGATCGGCCTGATCACCAACCCGGGCGCCGGCACCGGCCTCACCCCGCAGGACGGCAAGCTGCCGAAGCGCGAGGGCACCTGGATCGACTTCCTGACCGGGATCGTCCCGACGGACGTCATCACCCCGTTCACCGAGCTGAACGTCCTGCAGATCGTCTTCATGGCCGCCGTCGCCGGCATCGCCGCGCTGAAGCTCGGTGACCGCGCCAAGCCGATCCTGGCCCTCTCCGAGTCGGTCCTGGAACTGCTCCAGAAGGCCCTGTGGTGGGTCATCCGCCTCGCCCCCATCGGCACCGTCGGCCTCATCGGCTTCGCCATCGCCGACTACGGCTGGGAGCTGATCGGCAAGTACGCGACCTTCACCGCCGACGTCTACATCGGCTCGGCCCTCGTGATGTTCGGCGTCTACCCGCTGCTGCTCGCGACGGTCGCCAAGGTCAACCCGATCCAGTTCTTCAAGGGCGCATGGCCGGCCATCCAGCTGGCCTTCGTCTCCCGCTCCTCGGTCGGCACGATGCCGGTCACCCAGAAGGTCACCGAGCGCCTCGGCGTCCCGAAGGAGTACGCCTCCTTCGCCGTCCCGTTCGGCGCGACGACCAAGATGGACGGCTGCGCCGCGATCTACCCGGCGCTGGCCGCGATCTTCATCGCGCAGATCTTCGACGTGCAGCTGGGCATCCAGGACTACCTGCTGATCGCCTTCGTCTCGGTCGTCGGCTCCGCGGCCACGGCCGGCCTCACCGGCGCGACGGTCATGCTGACCCTGACCCTCTCGACGCTGGGCCTCCCGCTGGAGGGCGTGGGCCTGCTGATGGCGATCGACCCGATCCTGGACATGATGCGCACGGCCACGAACGTCGCGGGCCAGGCGCTGGTCCCGGTCGTCGTCGCCGCCCGCGAGAAGATCCTGGACGTCGACGCGTACAACGCGGCCTCGTCCTCCCCGGTCGACGACCGCGAGCCGGCGCTCGCCGCGTAACGCCCCGGCGCCCAGGCGCCCTTGATGCCCATGCCCCCGACCGCGGGGGCGTGGGCTTCACTGCGTTCCGCCGCCGCCCGCCCGCAGCGCCGAGGCCAGCCGACGCGCCACGTCCGGGCGGCACCGCCCCAGGTCCACCAGCGGTGTCAGATGCGGACTGGCCAGGGACACGAGATCGAGCCCCAGCGACGGCAGCCGGACGCCCACCTCGGCCAGCGCCGCCCGCAGCTCGTCCCGTGCCGCCCGGGCGTCCCTGATCTCGTCGACCGCCGTCTCGCGCCCCATCGCTCCCATGGCCCGCGCATCCTCCTCGTCGTCCTGTGCTTTCACGGACGAGCATGAATGCGTGTCGCTACGATCACCAGGGGTAACGGTTTACGCGGTGGCGGAACGAAAACGGGGGTCGCCTGTGCCCGCACCGAAAGAACTCGATCCATCGGCGTCCCTCGCCGCGCTGTACGGCACGAAGCTGCGCAAGCTGCGGGGCCGTGCGGGGCTCACGCAACGGCAGTTGGGCGACCGGATCCCCATCGCGCACAGCCGCATCGCCCAGTTCGAGCTGGGCAAGGAGGTCCCGCCGGAGGACGTGAACGGCAGGCTGGACGCGATCCTGGGTGCGGAGGGGGACCTGGTCGACCTGTGGGGGCACTTACGGCGGACGCCGTATTCGGACTGGGTACGGAAGTTCATGCAGTACGAAGCGAGGGCCAGCGCCATGCACAAGTACATGGCGCACAGCGTGCCGGGTCTGCTCCAGACCGCGGAGTACGCGCGCGAGGTGCTGCGCCTGGGGCAGCCCTGGTGCACACCCGCCGAGATCGAGGAGATGGTGACGGCCCGGATGGAGCGGCAGTCGCTGCTCAGGCGGAAGCGGCCGCCACTGCTCTGGGTCGTTCTCGACGAGGCGGTGATCCGGCGCCCGGTTGCCGGTGGAGCGGTGATGCGCGACCAACTGGCAGTCGTCGTCGAGGCGGCGAAGGCGCCCTACATCGAGATCCAGGTGCTTCCCTTTGCCGCGGGCGGGCACTCCGCGATGGGCGGCTCCCTCACCGTGCTCTCCTTCGAGAACAGCCCCGACGTGGCCTACCTGGAGGCCGGACACTCCGGCGAACTCGTGGAGGACAGAGCCATGGTCGCCCGCCACTCCTATCGTTACGATCTTGTACATGCCAGAGCGTTGGCGCCGGAGGCATCAACGGCCTTGATCCAGCAGGCGATGGAGGAGTTCGGACCATGAGTCATACCCGAGTCGACCTGACCGCTGCGGCGTGGCGCAAGAGCTCGTTCAGCGACGGCGGCGGCGGCGACTGCGTCGAGGTCGCCGACAACATTCCCGGCACCGTCCCCGTCCGGGACAGCAAGAACCCCACCGGCCCCGCCCTACTCGTCCCCGCCCCCGCGTGGGCCGCGTTCGTGGATCACATCAAGGGGATCTGAGGTCCAGGGTCCACCCACCGGGGCGCGTCGGCGCGCGCTCCGGTGGCGTGCGCCGTAAAAGGAAAAGGAACGGGAGAGAACCCACCCAACCACCCCCCGACCCCCCCCAACTGACCATGTCACACCATCGGGTGACACAGTGTTGGAAACGCGGATCGGTGAGGTACGGTCGGCCACGTCACATGGCATATGCAACTCGGCCCCCGGCAGGACGGCAATCCTGACGAGGGCCTGACCGCTCAGGAAGCGATACCTTCCCAATGGCTGATCCGCAGTCTAACGCGGCCGTGTCCGCGCATCCCCTGTCCCGCGCGATTCCCGACGGCGCGCCCCGCCCCGGTGTGATCCACATCCGGCATCGCCACACCGAACGCTTCACCGTGGTCGGCAACCACCTCGCCCAGCACGAGAAGCTCTCCGCCGCCGCGATCGGGCTCGCCGTGTACATCCAGTCGCTGCCCGACGGGGTCTCCGTGACCGCCAAGGCGCTCGCACTCCGCTTCCGGGAGGGCGAGAAGACCGTCCGCCGGGCGCTCAACGAGCTGGAGTGCGCCGGATACCTCGCCCGACCCCGACTCCCCGTCGGTGGCGGCAAGTTCGCGACCCGGACCCCCTCCCCGAGCCGTCACCCCCACCCGTCCGCCCCGCCGCCACTGCCCTCCCCGGCGGCCCCGCCGCCGATCTGCTTGCTCGGCTTCGGGGCGTCGATCCCCGGCTGACGCTCTCCGTTCGGGACATCGGCCACCTCGTTCCCGCCGTCGACATCTGGCTCGCCCGTGCCGTCAGCCCCGCGCAGATCACCCGCACCCTCACCGCGAGCCTTCCGCCCCAACCGGTTCCCATCCACCATCCGGCCCGCTTCCTGGGGTACCGCCTCAGCGTCCATCTCCCGCCCCCGCTCCCGGCCGAGGGCCCGCCTCCGGTCGGGCCGCCGCCCCTGATCACCTGCGACGGCTGCGAGCGCGCCTTCCGCAGTCACGATCCGGACGAGCGGTGCGCGGACTGCCGCGAGGCGGGGGATCGCCCGGCCGCGTGACCGGGAAGGAGTCGTCGTCCGGTTGCGCGGCCGCAAGGCGGGAACGAGCCAGAGCAGCGGCCGTCCCGCCCGGGCACGGGTGGCGGGCACGTAGGCTCTCTCCCGGTCAGGCAGGCGGGGGCTGGGGAAGGATGGGCGAGGTGGGCGCCACGAAGGTCAAGCGGATGCCGCGGGAAGTGCGTGAGCGGCAGATGATGGACGCTGCCGTGCAGACCTTCGGGCAGCGGGGGTACCAGGCCGCGTCCATGGACGAGATCGCCGAGCTCGCGGGCGTCTCGAAGCCGCTGGTCTATCTGTATCTGAACTCCAAGGAAGAGCTCTTCACCGCCTGTATCCGGCGCGAGGCGCAGGCGCTGCTCGCCGCCGTCGCGGCCGGGGTCGACTCCCGGCTGCCGGCCGAGGAGCAGTTGTGGGCCGGGCTGCTCGCCTTCTTCACGCACGCCGCCGAGCATCCCGACGGGTGGGCGGTGCTGAGCCGGCAGGCGCGGACGCACGGGGAGCCGTTCGCCGGTGAGGCGGCGCGGATGCGGGACGAGATCGTGGCGTACGTGGGGACGCTGATCGGGGCCGCCGCGCGGGAGACGCACCGTGCGACCAAGCGGGATCCCGAGCTGGCCGAGCGGGATGTCGCCGGGCTGTCCCAGGCCCTTGTGGGTGCCGCGGAGTCGCTGGCGGCCTGGGCCAACGAGACGCCGGGGATGACGGCCTGGGAGTCGGCGGCGACGCTGATGAACTTCTCCTGGGCGGGGCTCGGCAACCTCATGCAGAGCGAGCGCTGGTCTCCTCGTACTCCCCGCTGAAGCCCGTGAGGTGCAGCCGGTCGCCGGACCTCAGCTGGAAGGCGCCCGTGCCGTCGGCGCCGTGGCCGACGCTGCACGGCAGCAGGACCGGTGACCTGAACTCCGCTCGCGCGTAGGCCTGTTCGCCGGTCGGGTCCTGCTCCGCCAGGCAGCGGGCGAACGTCCACATGCCGTGCGCGACGGTGCGTGTGAAGCCGAAGGCCCGTGCCGTGAGCGGGTGGAGGTGGATCGGGTTCCGGTCGCCGGAGACGGCCGCGTAGCGGCGGCCGAGGTCGGGCGGCAGGTGCCACTCGGTGGTCGTGGGCAGGAGCGGGGGCTTCGTGGGCGGGGTGTCCACGGTGCTCGGGTGGCGCGCCAGATAGCCGCTCGCCGACTCCCACACCAGCCGGCCCGCCAGCCGTGCCTCCGTCACCATCGTGACCTCCGTGCCCCGGCGGTGCGGGGCCGACTCCTTGGCGTACACGGTGATCTCGGGGCGATCCGCCGACGTCAGCGGGGCGTGCCGGGTGATCGTGATCCACGTGTGGACGAGTCCCAGCAGGGGGAGCGGGAAGTCCCGGCGGCACATCAGCCGCATCGCCGCGGGAAAGCCGAGGACGTGGGGGTAGGTCAGCGGCAGCGTGCCGTCGGCGTGGCGGAAGCCGCAGACGCGTGCGTACGCCGTGAGGCGGGCCTCGTCCACGCGCAGCGGGCCCCGGGTGATCCGGGTCCGGGGCAGCGGGGCGTGCGGGCGTGCCCGGGTGAGGGGGGCGCGGATCACGGCCCCGGCCAGGGCGAGGAGGTCCGTCATCGCGTCACGCCCCATTGTCCCAACTCCCTTACCGGTCTTAGATTTACCGAAAAGTAAGGTTACTCGTAGGTCAGTAGCCGGTGTCCATCCCGACGACCGAGGAGCCGCACGTGTCCGACAACGAGCCGCAGCCGTACGTCACCGTCGTCGCCGGGAGGGCGCGCGAGGCCTCCGTGCCCCCGCTCGCGCCCCCGGTCCGGCGCGGTTCGCTCGCCGACATCCCCTACGACAACGCCCGCGCGGACCCGCGCTCCGTCGTCTTCGGCCGTAAGCGGCGCGACGGCAGCTGGGAGGACGTCACCGCCTCCGCCTTCGCCGCCGAAGTGCACTCGGTGGCCAAGGGGTTGATCGCGGCGGGGCTGCGCCCCGGTGACCGGCTCGCCCTCATGGCCCGTACCACCTACGAGTGGACGCTCCTGGACTTCGCGGCCTGGGCGGCCGGCCTGATCACCGTCCCCGTCTACCCCACCTCCTCGGCCTTCCAGACCCGCTGGATCCTCCAGGACTCCGGGGCCACCGCCTGTGTCGTCGAGGACGCGGCCCAGGGGCGGATGGTCTCCACCGAGCGCCGCGGACTGCCCGGCCTCGCCCCCCTCTGGGTCCTCGACGCGGGAGCCGTCGACCATCTGCGCACGTCCGGGGCGCACGTCCCCGACGAGGCGGTGACCTCGCGCCGCGGCCTGCTCACCCCCGAGACCCTCGCCACCCTCATCTACACCTCGGGCACCACTGGCCGCCCCAAGGGCTGCGCCCTGACCCACGCCAACTTCTTCGCCGAGGTCGACAACGCCATCGCCTTTCTCCACCCCGTCTTCCGGGAGGTGAGCAAGGAGGTCCCGTCGACGCTGCTCTTCCTGCCCCTCGCGCACGTCTTCGGCCGGATGGTCGCGATCGGCTGCGTACGGGCGCGGGTACGGCTCGGGCACGCACCGTCCATCGAGAACAACGACCTGCTCGCCGACCTGGCCGGCTTCCGGCCCACGTTCCTGCTGGCCATCCCGTACGTCCTGGAGAAGGTGTACAACTCCGCCCGGGCGACGGCGGAGCGGAGCGGCCGGGCCGGATCCTTCGACCGTGCGGCCCGCGTCGCGCAGCGGTACGGGCACGAGGACGAGCCGTCCCTCGGGCTGCGGGCGGCCCGCGCGCTGTACGACCCGCTGGTCTACCGGCGGATCCGGGACGCCCTCGGCGGCCGGGTCCGGCACGTGATCTGCGGCGGGTCACCGCTGGGCGCCCGGCTCTCGGAGTTCTACTCGGGGGCGGGCGTCGACGTCTACGAGGGGTACGGCCTGACGGAGACCTGCGCCGCCGCGACGGTCACCCCGCCGCGCCGGCCGCGGACCGGGACCGTCGGCCGGCCGCTGCCCGGCACAGCGGTGCGGATCGCGGAGGACGGCGAGGTCTGGCTCAAGGGCGGCCATGTCTTCGCCGGCTACTGGGACGCCCAGCGCGGGGTCGCCCTGCCCTACACCGACGAGGGATGGTTCCCGACCGGGGACCTGGGCGCGCTGGACGAGGACGGCTATCTGCGGATCACCGGCCGGAAGAAGGACATCCTCATCACCTCGGCCGGCAAGAACGTCACCCCGGCCCCGCTGGAGGACTGGCTGCGCGCCCACCCGCTGGTCGGCCAGTGCATGGTCCTCGGCGACAACCGTCCGTACATCACCGCGCTGATCACCCTCGACCACGAGGGGCTCGTGCACTGGCGGCGGATGCGGAAGAAGGACCACATCGCGCTCTGGAAGCTCGCCCGAGACGAGGAACTCCTCGCCGCGCTCCAGCGGGCCGTGGACGACGCCAACCGGCTGGTGTCACGCGCCGAGTCGATCCGCGCCTTCCGCGTCCTGACCGCGGAGTGGTCCGAGACCAGCGGCCATCTGACGCCCTCGCTGAAGCTGCGGCGGGGCGCGGTCCTGCGCGACTTCGCCCGCGACATCGAGGGGATGTACGGGGGCGAGGACGCGGTCGTCACACCATGAGGCTCACTTCGTGGATCTCGTCGGCGGCGTGGCCCGTACGGGCGTGAATGCGCTGGACCGCGTCGGCCGAGGGTCCGTGGGACAGGCAGTAGACCGTGCCGGAATCCGGGTCCGCCCAGGCCTTCTCGAAGTGGACGCCCTCGTCCTTCTCGATCGCGAGGTCGGCCGCGTGCGCTTCCTTCAGCTCGTCGGCGGTGATCCCCTTCATGTTCCGGTGGACGTCCATGTACATACCCATGGTTCTCACACCTCCTCCTCTCATGGTGCGCCCCCGCCGCCGGTCACGGCCAGAGCAACTCCCGTACCCAGCCCGATGCCCCGCCCCGGCGGTAGCGCAGCCGGACGTGCCGGCGCCGCTCGTCGCCCTGGAAGAACTCGACCTCGGCCGGTTCCAGGACGTAGAGCGTCCAGCTCTCGGCATGGGCTCCCGGCTCCGCCTCCGCCCGCTCCCAGGCCGCCTCGCTCACCCGGCGCAGCTCGTCCAGCGAGCCCAGCGCCTCGCTCTGGCGGCCCACGAGCGCCGAGGCCAGCGCCCCGGTGGAGCGCGCGTGCAGGTCCGCGTAGGCCTCGTCACGCGGGGAGGCCGATACGCGGCCGCGGATGCGGACCTGGCGGGCCTGGCGGGGCCAGTAGAAGCCGAGCGCGGCCTCGGGGCGGGCGGCGAGCTGGCGGCCCTTCGCGCTGGTGGCGTGCGAGGCGAAGTGCCAGCCGCGCTCGTCGGCGCCGTGCAGCATCAGGGTGCGGACGTCGGGCCGGCCGTCCTCGTCCACGGTCGCCAGGGACATCGTGTGCGGCTCGACCTGCCCGGCCTCGGCCGCCGAGACGAACCAGTCGTGGAAGAGGGGCAGGGGCTCGGCGGGGGCCGTCGCGGGGTCGAAGACGGGCAGCTCGGTGTCCCAGACCCGCAGGGAGCGGAGGGTGTGGTCGAAGTCGGTCATGGGCCCATCATGATGGGCCCATGGCATCTTCCTTCGACGACCTGGTCCGTGAGGCCGAGGCAGCGCCCGTGTCCGGCTGGGACTTCTCGTGGCTCGACGGCCGCGCCACCGAGGAGCGCCCCTCCTGGGGCTTCCAGCGCATCCTGGGCCAGCGCCTCGCGGAGGCCTCGGCCGCGCTGGACGTCCAGACCGGCGGTGGTGAGGTCCTGGCCGGTGCGCTGCGGACCGGAGCGGGGAAGCCCGCCGTGCTGGCGGCCACCGAGTCCTGGCCGCCGAACATCGTCAAGGCCACCCGGCTGCTGCACCCCCTCGGCGTCGTGGTCGTCGCCGACCCGGACGAGCCGCCGCTGCCGTTCGCCGACGCCGCCTTCGACCTGGTCACCAGCCGCCACCCGGCGACCGTGTGGTGGTCCGAGATCGCCCGGGTGCTGCGCCCCGGCGGCACGTACACGGCCCAGCACGTCGGCCACTCCTCGGTCTTCGAGCTGGTCGAGTTCTTCCTCGGGCCGCAGTCCGAGGAGGTCCGGCGGGGCCGTCACCCCGACGACGAGAGCGCGCAGGCCCGCGCTGCGGGCCTGGAGGTGACCGACCTGCGCTTCGAGTCGCTGCGGACGGAGTTCTTCGACATCGGCGCGGTCGTGTACTTCCTGCGGAAGGTGATCTGGATGGTGCCCGGCTTCACGGTGGAGGCGTACCGGGACCGGCTGCGTGAGCTGCACGAACGGATCGAGCGCGAGGGCCCGTTCGTCGCCCACGCGACGCGCTTCCTCATCGAGGCACGCAAGGCGTAGCCGGGAAGGCCGGGTACTCCCCGAGCGGCACCGCGGTCGCGGCCCGCTGGATGTCGTCGCGGATCTTCTTCGCGATCAGGTTCTTCCAGGGGGTCCGGGGGAGGGTGCGCACCATGAGCATGCGCAGGGCGATCCTCCAGCGTGAGGAGAGCGTCATCTCCTTCGCGAAGCGGGCCGCGAACCGCTGGTTGAGCTCCACGCCCGGCCGCATCACGCGCTCGTACGCCGCGAAGGCCGCGCGGTGGTCGCCGTGGGCCGCCGCGAGTTCGCCCGCGAGGACGTACGCGCCGGTGAGGGCGAGGCCGGTGCCCTGGCCGGAGGCGGGGGAGGCGCAGTGGGCCGCGTCGCCGAGGAGGACGACGCGGCCGCTCGACCAGCGGTCCATCTCGATGAGCGCGATCGCGTCGAAGTAGAAGTCGTCGGCGCCGGCCGCGTCGGCGATCAGCCGCGGGATCTCCCAGTCGTCGCCCGCGAAGGCGTGGGCGAGCAGCCGCTTCTGGGCGTCGGTGTCCCGGGGGTCGTAGGACAGCTCCCCGGGGGAGGCGAAGACGAAGCAGTTCTTCGCCGTGTGCGCCAGCTCGCCCGCGGTGCTGTAGACGCAGACCAGCTTGTCCGGGCGCGCGTGGTACGTCTCCCAGCGGGTGAGGCCCAGGCGGTCGGGGCCGGTGAAGATCGAGATGTACGCGCCCAGGTACCGCCGGAAGCGCCGCTCGTCGCCGAAGACGAGGCGCCGGGTGTTCGAGTGCATGCCGTCCGCGCCGACCACCAGGTCGAAGCGGCGGCGCGTGCCGCTCTCGAAGGTGACGTCGACGCCGTCGCCGTCGTCGTGCAGGCCGGTGACGGAGTCGCCGAAGACGTACTCGACGTCCTCGCGGGTCCGTTCGTAGAGGATCCGGGCGAGGTCACCGCGCATGATCTCGTCGTCCTGCCCGACCCGGCCGCCGAAGATCTCGGCGGGCAGCCGTCCGACCGTACGGCCCCGGGAGTCGACGTACGAACCGCCGTCCATGCCGGTGGAGCCGGCGCGGATCGCGTCGAGGATCCCCATCCGGCGGCAGACCTCGACGGCGGTGCCGCGGATGTCGACCTTGTAGCCGCCGGTGCGGAGTCCGGGGGCGCGCTCGACGACGGTGGGGGTGAAGCCGTGGCGGTGGAGCAGGAGGGCGAGGGCGGGTCCGGCGACCGAGGCGCCGGAGATGAGGACCGTCTGGCTCGCGGGCGGGTGCGTCATGGCGGGACTCCTCGTCGGACGGCGCGGGGCCACGGCGGCCCCGCACCCACGACTGTACGGATGTCTTACACGCTTGTCTAGGACGCTTGTATAGATCATGGCGCTTGCGTAGATCCGTTTCCATGGATCCCGGGGCCGGCGGTCACCCCGGCCCAGGTCTCCATGGATCCCGGGGCCGGCGGTCACCCCCGGCCCAGGACCACCGTCCCCGACGAGCAGAACCAGCCCCCGGTCCCCGACGCCACCGCCAGCTCCGGCAGGCTCCCGTCCGCCCGGCGCACCTGGAGCCCCGGCGCCTCTCCGCGCAGCTGCCGCACCGCCTCCACCAGCAGGAACAGCCCCCGCATGCCCGGGTGGCAGGCGGAGAGTCCGCCGCCGTCGGTGTTCACCGGCAGCCGGTCCTTCTCCTCGACGAACGGGCCGCCCTCGCCCTTCGCGCAGAACCCGAGATCCTCCAGGGTCACCAGCGTCATGTACGTGAAGGCGTCGTAGATCTCCGCGAGGTCGATGTCCTCCGGCCGCACCCCCGCCCGCTCGAAGGCGAGCCGGCCGCTGACCGCCGCCGGGGAGACGGTGAAGTCCTCCCACTCCGACATCGTGGTGTGCGAGACGTGTTCACCCGTGCCGAGGATCCACACCGGCGCCTTCGCCGTGTCCGGTACGTACTCCTCGGCCGCGAGCAGCACCGCACAGCCGCCGTCGCTGCGGATGCAGCAGTGGAGCTTGGTGAACGGGTCGGCGATCATCGGGCCGCCGAGCACCTCGTCGACCGTGACCGGTTCGCGGAACATGGCCTCCGGGTTGAGCGCCGCGTTCGCCCGCGCCCGGACGGCGACCTCGGCGAGCTGCTCCAGGGTCGTCCCGTACTGGTGCATATGGCGGCGGGCGGCCATCGCGTACTTGGCGATCAGGGTGTGCCCGTACGGGGCCTCGAACTGCAGGGGGCCGCGCGCCCCGAAGGAGAGGTTCGACGTGCGCCGCCGGGCCTTGATGTCGGCGCGGGCGGTCGAGCCGTAGACGAGCAGGACGGCGTCGGCGTGGCCCGCGGCGATGGCGTCGGCCGCGTGGGCGGCCATGACCTCCCAGGTGGCGCCGCCCACGGCGGTCGAGTCCACCCAGCGGGGGCGCAGCCCCAGGTACTCGGCGACCTCGACCGGTGCGAGGGTGCCGAGCCCCGCCGAGGCGAGGCCGTCGATCACCGAGCGGTCGAGGCCGCTGTCCGCGAGGGCGCGGCGTGCGGCCTGGGCGTGCAGAGTGTAGGGAGTGGCCTCGTCGACCCGGCCGCAGTCGGAGAGGGATATGCCGACGACGGCGACGCGGCGTCCGGCGCGGTTCCGTGAAGTGGTGGGCATGAATCTGACGGTACATCAGATAGGGAGAGTCGGATGGCGAGAAGTACGGCCGAAGACGTCGACGGCTACCTCGCCGAGCTCGTGGAATCGGACCGGTTGACGGTGCTGGTCCGGCTGCGCGAGCTCTGCCGCACCGAGCTGCACGGCTTCGAGGAGGTCATGGCCTACGGCATGCCCGCGTACCGGCGGCCGGGCGGGGAGCCGGAGATCGCCTTCGCCGCGCAGAAGCAGTACCTCTCCTTCTATCTGATGCGGCCGGACGTCCGGGAGGCCTTCGAGGAGCGGCTCGCCGACCAGGACATGGGGAAGGGATGCCTGCGCTTCCGGCGCCCGGAGCGCGTCGACTTCACCCTCGTACGGGATCTGCTGCGGGCGACGGCCAAGGCGCCGGGCGACGCCTGCTGAACGGGCGGGGGTCGGCGGGCGGTCGAGGACGACCGGCGCGCCGGACGGCGGGGCGGCGGCTCGGCGGGTCGGCGGATCCGCGTGTCGAGGGGCGGGGTGGTGATATCCCGTCCCTCCAGACACTGGGATTCTTCCTCCGTCCACCCTAACATGACGGACCGTCAGATACGGAGGGGAGCCCCATGGACGCCGCCTTCACCGCGGAGCAGGACGAGATCCGCCGCACCCTGCGCGAACTGCTCGCCAAACGCTCCGGACCCGCCGAGGTCCGCGCCGCCGTCGCCACCCCCGAGGGGTACGACACCGACCTGTGGAACCGGATGTCCGGCACCCTCGGACTGCCCGGGCTCGCCCTGCCCGAGGAGTACGGAGGCGTCGGCTGCGGCCCCGCCGAACTCACCCTCGCCTGCGAGGAGACCGGCCGGGCCCTCGCCCCCTCGCCGCTCCTCGCCACCGCCCTCCTCGCCGCCCCCCTGATCCGCGCACTCGGCGCCGAACGGCAGCGCGCCGACCTCCTGCCGCGTATCGCCGACGGATCCCTGACCTGCGCACTCGCCGTCCCCGGGGCCTCGCTGGCCGTCGCCCTCGGGCTGACCGGCGACAACCGCTCGTGGGTCGCCGGCGGCGGACGGGCCGGTGGCGTCCAGGCGCGGACCGCCGGCGCGGGGTGGCAGCTGTACGGGGAGGCGACCCAGGTCCTCGACGGGCACAGCGCCGGCCTGCTCCTGGTCGCCGCCCACGCCGGCGGCTTCGCGCGGAGCCGGACCCTGCTCTTCCTCGTACGGGGGGAGGCGGCCGGACTCGTCCGCCACCGGCAGCCGACCCTGGACGCGACCCGCACCCAGGCGTCGGTCCAACTGCGCGATGTGGAAGCGGAGTGGCTCGGCGAGGAGCCGGTCGACGTCCATGGCGCGCTCGTCGCGACCGGCCGGACGGCGGCCGTGGCGCTCGCGGCCGAGGCGGTCGGCGCGGCCCAGGCCGCCCTGGACCGCACGGTCGAGTACGTCGGCTCCCGTGAACAGTTCGGGCGGCCGGTCGGCTCCTTCCAGGCGGTCAAGCACCGGGTCGCCGACCTGTACGTCCAGGTGGAGGCCGCGCGCTCGCTGACGTACGGCGCGGCCCGGGAGCCGGGGACGGGCGCGCTGGCCCTCGCGGCCGCCCTGGAGGCGCTGCGGACGGTCGCCGGAGAGACGATCCAGCTGCACGGCGGCCTCGGCTTCACCTGGGAGCACGAGGCGCATCTGTACTTCAAACGGGCGACCGCCGACGAGCTGCTCTTCGGGCCCGCTCGCCGGCTGCGCGAGCGGGCGGCCCAGGCGACGGGCCTCTTCGGAGAGGTGGCGGCCTGATGCCCGTCGGCGTGCGTCTGATGCAGAAGGTGTCGTCCACGAGGACGTTCGCGAAGGTCGCCCCGCACTTCATCCCGGCGATGGACCGGGCCGTGCACCGGCTGACGCGCGGGAAGGTGCTGCTGAGCGCCCGGATGCTGCCCGGGGTCGTCCTGACGGCGAAGGGCGCCAGGTCGGGGCAGCCGCGGGTGACCCCGCTCGCGTGCATGCCGGAGCCCGGCGGGACCTGGCTCCTGATCGGGTCGAACTTCGGGCGCGACGGACATCCGGCCTGGACCGCGAACCTGCTGAAACACCCGGACGCGGAGGTGAGTTGGCGCGGCGAGACGATTCCGGTGCGGGCGGAGCCGCTGGCCGGTGAGGAGCGGGCGGAGGCCTGGCGGGCGGTGCTCGGATTCTGGCCGCCGTACGCGACGTACCAGGCGCGGATCGACCGGGAGATCAGGCTCTTCCGGCTGACGAGACGGTGATCCCGCGCCGCGCCGCGATCACGCCCGCCGCCGGACAGCGGAACGCCGACGGCGGTCTCACGAAGGGACCGCCGCCGGCGCGACAGGACGGACGAGGAACGGGTGCGGGCGGGCGGGGCGTGCCGGTTACTTCGTCGGCTTCTTGCCCGTGATGCCCAGGTGCACCAACAGCGCCAGATTCGGCTTCAGTTCGGCCTGCTTCACGCCCCAGGTCTGGAAGCCCTTCTGGTGTCCGGCGACCGAGGCCAGCATCGCCACCAGGGAGCCCGCCATCGCCGCCGGGCTGACGTCCTTGTCGACCTTGCCCTTCGTCTGGAGCTCCTTCACGGTGTCCGTGAGGGAGTTGGTCACGGAGTTCAGGATCTTCATGCGGATCTTGTAGAACCGCTTGTCGCCCTCCGCGGCGCCGAGGTCCACGACCCGCAGGATCGCGTCGTGCTTGCGCCAGAAGTCCAGGAATCCCTCGACGAGTTCCTCGGAGGTCTGCCAGCCGGCCTTGCCGACCCAGGAGCGGCCGGAGACCAGTTCGGTCAACGCGGCTCCCTCCTTCGCCATTTCCTCCGCGATCTCGAGGACTGCGCCCTCGACGTCGGGGAAGTACTGGTAGAACGTCGCGGGTGAAGTGCCCGCCTTCCGGGCCACGTCGATGACCTTGACGTCCCGGTACGGCGAGGAGCTGAGCATCTCGCTGAGGCAGTCGAGCAGCTTCTGCCGCGTCGCCTGGCCGCGTCGTCCGGCCACGCGGCCGTCGACGGTGCGTACTTGTCCTGTCATGCCGTCAGCTTACCGACGGGTGATCGGCGCGCGATTCGGCCGACTGCAAATGGGGTGCACCCCTCCCCGGCGCCTTCCGGAGGGGCGGAAGACCGGCCTCCACTCGAAAAGGCTTATTAACAGCCTGTGGACAACTTCGGTGGACAACTCACGGGACGCCGGGTTCGGCGCCTCCCTATATGGCGGTATGTTCGATTATGGGGCGTGCGGGGTACGCCCCCCGGACCTAGCGTGGAGCCATGGCCGTATTCACAGAGGGCACCCCTTGCTGGGTGGAGGCGCAGCTCCCCGACCTCGAGGCTGGCAAGCGGTTCTACGGCGAGCTCTTCGGCTGGACCTTCGACCCGGACCGCGACGAGGCCCTCAGTGGCGGCAAGCGCGTCGCCGGGCTCGTACCGAAGCGGGACGGCAGGATGCCCACCACCTGGACCGTCTTCCTCGCCACCGCGAACGCGGGCACGCTCGCGGCCCGGATCAAGGCGGCCGGCGGGCAGATGATCATGGATCCGTACCCCGTGGGCCCCTTCGGTGTGCTGGCGCTCGCCGCCGATCCCGGCGGTGCGGTCTTCGGGCTGCGGCAGGCCGGTGACGACGACGGCTTCGAGAAGACGATGCTCCCCGGCTCCTTCTGCTGGATGGAGGTCTCTACGAGGGAGCCGGACGCGGTCGACACCTTCTACGCCTCCGTCTTCGGCTACCTCGGCCGTCAGGTGGACGCGGGCGAGGAGGGGCGGGAGAGCGGCTTCGACTACCGCGTCTGGTCCCCGCCCGGCTCCCGCCCCGGCGACGACACCGCGTTCGGCGGCCGGGCCGTCCTCACCGACGCGTTCCCGGCCGAGATGCCGGGGCACGTCCTCCTCTACTTCGCCGTCGCCGACTGCGACGCGGCCTGCGCGACCGCCGTCTCCCTCGGCGGCCGGGTCACCAACCCGCCCTTCGACACCCCGCACGGCCGCATCGCGGTCCTGCGCGACAACCAGGGCGCCCGGTTCGCGGTCCTGTCGGAGCCGACGGACGAGCCGACGGACGAGCCGACGGACGGGCGTGCGAACGGACCGACGGACGAGCGTGCGAACGGACCGACGGACGAGCGGACGGACGGACCAACGGACGGGCGTGCGGACGGGCGTGCGGAGGCGGCCGTCGGGGACGCATCGGGTGAGGCGTCCCGTGAGACGCCCGGTGAGACGTCCCGCGAGGCTTCCGGCCGGGCCGCGGACGTACCGGCCGTGCGCGACGCCGACGAAAGCGCCGAATCGGCCGAAAGGGCCACTGCCGCCTCCGACGAAATGCGCTGAGACACCCCGATCCGCCCCCGGGTTCGCAACCGTCGCCTCGGACAGGAAGAATCAGGGCCACGGGGCCGTATTCTCATGGCCCGTACGGGGAGGTGGCAGGCAAGTGGAGCAGCTGACGCAGCACGACCCGAGACGGATCGGGCCCTTCGAGGTGCTGGGCCGGCTCGGTGCAGGCGGCATGGGGCTGGTCTATCTCGCGCGCTCGGCGTCCGGGCGGCGCGTGGCGATCAAGACCGTGCGGACCGAGCTCGCCGAGGACCAGCTGTTCCGTGTCCGTTTCACGCGTGAGGTCGAGGCCGCGCGGGCCGTGTCCGGCTTCTACACGGCCGCCGTCGTCGACGCCGACCCGCGCGCCGCCGTGCCGTGGCTGGCCACCGCGTACGTACCCGCGCCCTCCCTCGAAGAGATAGTGAACGAGTGCGGGCCGCTGCCGGCCCAGGCCGTGCGCTGGCTGGCCGCCGGGGTCGCCGAGGCCCTGCAGTCCATCCACGGCGCGGGCCTGGTCCACCGCGACCTGAAGCCGTCCAACGTCCTCGTCGTCGAGGACGGCCCCCGGGTGATCGACTTCGGTATCGCCTCCGGGGTCTCCAACACCCGGCTGACCATGACCAACGTCGCCGTCGGCACGCCCGCGTACATGTCGCCCGAGCAGGCCCGCGACTCGCGCAGCGTCACCGGCGCCAGCGACGTCTTCTCCCTGGGCTCGATGCTGGTCTTCGCCGCCACCGGCCACGCTCCCTTCCATGGCGCGAACCCCGTCGAGACGGTGTTCATGCTGCTCAGGGAGGGTCCGGACCTGGAAGGGCTGCCGGACGAGCTGCGTCCGCTGATCGAGTCCTGTATGCAGATGGACGTCTCCCGCCGTCCCTCCCCGGCCGATCTGCAGGCCCAGCTCGCGCCCCATCTGTTCGGTCCGGGCAGCGACGACAGCGGTACGGCGTCGGCCTGGCTGCCGCAGTCCGCCACCGCCATGATCGAGACGCGCCGCGGCGGCCGTCCGAGCCCTCCGCCGCCCCCGGTCGCTCCGCCCGCCCCGCCGCGCCCGCCCCGCCAGGCCCCGGAGTGGGGCGGCGATCCGCGTCCGGGCCAGGGCGCCGACCCGCGTCCGGGTCACGGCGGCGGCCGGCACGCCGCTCCCGCGGAGGCCGGTCCCGTACGGCTGGCCGGTGCCGCGGTCCCGATCGGCCCGGGCCCCCGGGTCGCCGACACCCGCGCCGCGCTCGGCCCGATCGCCGACGCGGGCACGGCCACCGGCTGGATCCGCCCGCCCGGCGGCGGTGTCAACGGCACCGAACCCGGCCCTCCGCCGGGCTCCCGCCCGCTGTCCGTACCCGCCCCGGCCCCGGAGGCCACGCCCGAGCCCTCGCACTGGCGGCCCTGGCGCTTCCGGATGTCGAACGACGTCTGGGGCACCCCGGTCGTCGCCGGCGACCTGCTCTACGTGACCTCGTTCGAGGTGCACGCCCTGGACGTGGCCAGTGGCCGCCGCCAGTTCAAGACGCGGGACGTCGCCTGGTCGATGGCGGTGGCCCAGGGCCGCATCCACGCCTCCGACGGACCGACGCTCTACGCGCTGGACGCGACCGACGGCAGTGAGCGCTGGCGGCTCCAGACGGACGCCTGGGTGTACTCCCTCAAGGTCGACCGGGGCACGGTCGTCACCGGCACCCGGGGCGGCGGGGTGCAGGCCTGGGAGGCCTCCAACGGCGCCAAGCTGTGGGAGATCACCGGCGCGCAGACCGACTTCGAGACCCCGGAGGCGGGGCCCGCCGTGCACGGCGACACGGTGTACGTGTGGCGCGACGCCCGGCTCCAGGCGCTGGACGCCCGTACGGGTGCGGAGCGCTGGTCGTACCCGGTCGGCGACGCCGCCTCGTGCGGCAACGTGCCGGTGCGGGTGGCTCCGGCGGAGGACGGCTGCGTGTACGTGGCGGCGGGGACGCGCGTGCTGTCGGTCGACATCGCGGGCGGTCATGTCCGCTGGCACTTCGAGGCGCCCGCCGTCTTCCTCTCGCCGCCGGCCTTCGCGCCCGGGCCCGCCGTCACGGGCGGCGGGGTCTATCTCGCCGACTACCTGGGCACGGTGTACGCGCTGGACGCGACCACGGGGCAGGACCGCTGGCGGATCGCGACCGAGTCCCGCCAGTCGATCGAGCCGGTCCTCGTCGTCGACGGCAACGTGCACGTGGGCAGCGGCAGTGCGCTGTACACGCTCGACGCGGTCACGGGGACGCCGAAGTGGCGGTTCGCGGCGGGCGGTGAGCTGACCGGTACGCCGGTCGTGGCCGACGGCCGGGTGCACTTCGGTTCGGCGGACCACGTCCTGTACACGCTGGACGCGACGGGCGGCCAGCTGCGCTGGAAGCTCGCGACGGGCGGCGAGATCACGGGTTCGCCGGTGGCACGGGGCGGGGTCGTGTACGCGTGCAGCAAGGACCGCTGCGTGTACGCGCTGGACGCGGTGAAGGGCACGGCGACGGGCCGGGGGGCATCGGCGCCGAGGCCGTGAGCCGTGGCGGGTGGGTGTGAGCGTGAGCCCGTGCCGGGCGCGCAAGTCGTGGCCCGGGCGCGCGTGAGCCGTGCCGCTTCGGGTCAGGCGCGGTGGTTCGGGGGCGGCTCGCGGTTCTGGTCCCAGGGCGGGACGTCCATGGTCCGTGTGGGGGGTGCGCCGTAGGGGTCGTCCGGTGTCGGGTACGTGGGCTGTGTCGGCCGGTCGGGGTCCACGGGCTCCCCGGGCCGCGTGGG
The DNA here is from genome assembly GCF_025195125.1 of Streptomyces sp. Je 1-79. Classification (GTDB taxonomy): domain Bacteria; phylum Actinomycetota; class Actinomycetes; order Streptomycetales; family Streptomycetaceae; genus Streptomyces. Next base: position 159,859 of record NZ_JAMGSL010000012.1, on the reverse strand, counting down.
ATCCGTCGGCTCCGCGGGCTCCGTGCGCCGGTGCCGCGGCCCGTCGAGGGGCAGGCTGCGCGAGCGGGTGCGGCGGCCGGACATGACCAGCGAGGCCAGAAGGAGCAGGGCCCCGCCTCCGAGGGCGCTCGCGACGCCGTCCCCGAGCCCCGTACCGTCGCCGCCGACCGTCAGTCCGCCCTCGACCTGGCCGACGCGCACCATCCACAGAACGGTGAAGCCGAGCACGGTCAGCCCGGCGAGGGCGACCAGCAGGCGGGAGCGGAACACCACGCCCACGAGGGTGACGACGGCGGCGAAGGCGAACGGCAGCAGGATGGATCCGATCACGTCCGCCTTGACGTCGGTGATGCCGCCGAACAGGTCCTGGATGCGGTACTCGCTGCCGTGACGGCCGTCGTACCAGGCACGGAAGGGGCTCCAGACGGCGGCCGTCGCTCCGGCGAGGGCCAGGACCGAGCCGATGACGTTGCGGACCATCGATCGGCCTCCTTACGGTCCGGCTCTCGCTGTCGACGCTACGCCGGGTGCGGGGGCCCCGCCACGCGGCGCTAGTGTGGCGCGGACACGACAGGAAGGCCGGGAATGGCAACGGGGACGGCGCGCCGGAGGGGCATCAGGCTCGCGGCGACGCTCGCAGTGGTGGTGCTCGCGCTGACGGGATTCCAGACGAGCAGCGGCGGCAAGGGCGGCAGCGGCAAGAGCCGGAGCAGCGGCTCCGACGGAGGCGGCTGCTCCAGCTCCAAGAAGAAGAACAACGACTACGACCACGACGACTACGACGGCGGTGGCTCGGGCGGCAGCGACTACACCACCGCGCCGGCCACGCCGAGTGTCTCGGCCTCGCCCACGTCGACCGTGCACGTGTCGGTCGTCGACTGCGTCAAGCCCGCGCAGAAGAAGCGGAAGGGCAAGCCCGCCCGTAAGGCGGACACGACGGCCACGCTGCGGATCACCTCGATCGAGGACTTCACCGAGACGTTCAAGGTCGAGGTGGCCTTCGAGGGCTCCGGTGGCGTGGAGGTCGACGAGGCGGTGAAGACCGTGACGGTCGAGTCGGGCGAGACGAAGACCTTCGAGGTGGCGATGGAGTCGCCGAAGGCGGTCGGCCGGGTCACCTCGTGTGCGATCGCGAGCGTCTCCGTCCAGTAGGGTGACGTGCGCTCGTCAAGACGGGCGTATCCACTCGGCTCATCAGTACTCTGCACACTCAACGGGGGTTGAAGCGTGAAGCTTCGTCATGTCCGTGCCATCGCTGTCTTCGGAATCGCCCTGGTCGCGCTCACCGGCGCCCGCGGTTCCCACGGCGCCAGCTGCGGCTCCAGCAGCTCCAGCGGCTCCAGCTCCAGCAGCGGTGGCTCCGACGGATCCAGCTCCACCAGCGGTGGTTCCGACGGCAGCAGCTCCAGCAGCGGCGGCGTGACCGTCGGCGGCGCCGGCGGTTCGTCGAAGAACAAGGCCCAGCGCGACGTCCGCATCGACGAGTGCAAGCTCAGCACCGACCGCAAGAACCTGGTCGCCAAGGTGACGATCACCAACAGCGACTCCTCGGCGTACCTCTACGACGTCTCCCTGCAGTTCAAGGGGGACTCGACCGCCGCCGTCGCGATGGCGAACGTCACCGACCTGCGCGTCGAGGCCGGCGCCTCGACGTCGGCCGAGGCGACCACCTCGTACACCGGCACCGGCGACGGCTCCGAGTACACCGAGTGCGTCGTGGTCGACGCCGACCGCGTCATCGGCTGACCAGGGCTGTCGCAGGGCCAGGGCTATCGCAGCCGGAAGCCCTCGCCCCCGCCCCGCCCTCCGAACACCTCCGCCTGTCGCTCCGGCGGCAGGTTCCCCAGCGTGACGAGGTGCGGCGCGTGGGCGAGGGCCTGTGCCCTCGCCGCCTCCTTGGCCGACCAGAGCGCCCGGACGGTGCCCTGGACCGCCCCGGTCGGGTACGCGGCGATGACGGCGGCGGCCCGGCGGGCGGCGTCCAGCGCCCCGCCGGGCTCCGTCAGCTCGGAGACGAGCCCCGTCTCGTACGCCCGGCGGGCCGAAATCCGCTCGGCGGTCCCCATCAGCGCCATGCGCGCGACCTCCCCGAAGGGCATCTTCTGCGCCATGTGGATGGTCTCGAAGGCGCTGACCATCCCGTAGGTGGTGTGCGGGTCGAAGAAGGCGGCGTCCTCACCGGCGACGAGGAACTCGGCCTCGCCGAGGAGGTAGAACGCCCCGCCGCAGGCCATGCCCTCCACGGCGGCGACGACCGGTTTCCACAGGTCGTTCGCCTTGGGGCCGATGGCGATCAGCGGGTCGTCGATCGTGTACGGGGACGACGGCTGGGGGACCTCGGCCGCGCGGTCGATGCCGGTGCAGAAGGCCCGGGTGCCGGCGCCGGTGACGACGACGGCCCGCACCTCGTCCTCGTAACGGAACTCCCGCCAGGTCTCGGCCAGTCGCCGGGCCATGTCCAGCGTGATCGCGTTGTGCTTCCCGGGCCGGTCGAGGGTGACGGTCGCGACGCCGGTCTCCTTGTCGCGTACGACGGTGATCGTCATCCGCGCTCCAGGAGCCAGCGCGGCACGGTCATGCCGTCGATCTCGGTGAACGCCACCCGTACAGCAGCCCCGATCCTCAGCCGTGCCGGGTCGACCGAGTCGAGCGCCGCCTCGGGGGTGGCGACGACGTTGCCGACGAGCCGGATGCGGGGCGCCTCGGCGAGTTCGACGACGACGGCGTTGTACGGGGCCTGGGCGGCGTAGTCGGGCAGAAGCGGCGGGTGGGGCAGGACGTACGACCAGATCCGGCCGCGCCCGGACATCAGGCGCCATTCGGCGGCGAAGGACTGGCAGTGCGGGCAGCAGGGCCGGGGCGGGAAGCGCAGCTCGCCGCAGTCGGCGCAGCCCTGGATCCTCAGTTCGCCCCGGGCGGTGTACTCCCAGAAGGGGGCGCCGTCCTCGTCGACGACAGGTGTCAGCATGTCTACTCAACTCCTCAGGCTCGAAGCAGGATCGCCGAGGTGGGGACGCCTTCGCCGGCGGTGACGAGGCAGGTGGAGGCGTTCGGGACCTGGGCGGTGGAGGTGCCGCGGAGCTGCTTCACGCCCTCGTTGACGAGGTTGAAGCCATGGACGTACGCCTCGCTGAGTCCGCCGCCGCCGGTGTTGATCGGCAGCCGTCCGCCGATCTCCAGCGCGCCACCCTCGGTGAACGCGGCGCCCTCGCCGCGGTCGCAGAATCCGTACCCCTCCAGGGAGAGCGGGATGAGCGGGGTGAACGCGTCGTAGATCTGGGCGACATCGACGTCCTGGGGGCCGAAGTCGGCCTGTTTCCAGAGGTGTCGGGCCGCGGTCCAGGCGGGTCCGGTGAGCGGGTCGTCGTTCCAGTAGTTGACCATCCCGTGGTGCTGGGCGGGCAGCCCCTGGGCGGCGGAGTGGATGTACACGGGCTTGTGCCGGCAGTCGCGGGCCCGCTCGGCGCTCACGATGACGCACGCCAGCGCCCCGTCGGTCTCCAGGCAGTTGTCGAAGAGGCAGAGCGGTTCGCTGATCCAGCGGGCGGTCATGTACATCTCGCGGGTCAGCGGCCGTTCGTACATCATCGCGGCCGGGTTCTGGTTGGCGCGGTTGCGGCAGGCGAGGGCGACGTTGAAGAGGTGGTCGCGGGTGGCGCCGTACTCGTGCATGTAGCGGCGGGCCAGCATGCCGATCTCGTCGGTGGGACGCAGGAGTCCGAAGGGGCGGGTCCACTGGCCGGGGGTGGCGAGCTGGGCCGTGGTGTTGGTCCAGGGGCGGGGGCCGCTGCCGCGTTTGCGCGACCGCCAGGCGACGCCGACGCTCGCCTGCCCGGTGGCGACGGCGGCGGCGAGATGGCCGAGGGTGGCGCACGAGCCCCCGCCGCCGTAGCCGACCTTGGAGAAGAAGGTGACGTCACCGGCGCCGATGGCCTTGGCGACCTCGACCTCGTCGGTCTCCTCCATCGTGTACGAGGCGAAGCCGTCGACCTCGGAGGGGGCGATGCCGGCGTCGTCGAGGGCGGCGAGGATCGCGCGGCAGGCGAGCGTCTTCTCGGACTCGGCGAGCCGTTTGGCGAACGGTGTCTGTCCGATCCCGACGATGGCCGTGGCGTCCTTGAGCACGGGCAACCTCCCCGATCGTGAGCGGCAGCCTGAGCTGCTGCGGCTGCTGACAGCGCGTCAGGGTACAGCTAATCTGACGGTTAGTCAGCTACGGGTGCGGCGGGAGGGGCGACACATGCGCGGTGACCGGGAATGGGGCTCGATAGCCGGACTGGTGCGGTCGGCGGCCGAACGGTACGGGACGGCCGAGGCGGTCGTCGACGGCCGCACCCGCGTCTCGTACGAGGAGCTGGGCGAGCGCGTCGAACGCGCCGCGGCGGCCTGTCTCGCGGCGGGGATGGAGCCCGGCGACCGGGTCGGGATCTGGGCGCCGAACACCCTGGACTGGATCGTCTCCGCGCTCGGGGCGGTGACGGCCGGGGCGGTGCTCGTCCCGCTGAACACCCGCTTCAAGGGCACCGAGGCGGCGCACGTGCTCTCCCGGTCCCGGGCCAGGCTCCTCTTCGTCACCGGGACGTTCCTGGGGACCTCGTACGTCGCGTCCCTGCGCCGCGCCGGAGTGGAACTCCCGGACCTGGAGCGGGTGGTGGTGCTCGCGGACGCCGCGCCCGAGGAGTACACGACCTGGAAGGACTTCCTCGCGGAGGGGGAGTCCGTCTCGACGGCGGAGGTGCGGGCCCGGGCCGACGCGATCGACTCCGCCGCCCCCTCGGACATCATCTACACCTCCGGGACGACGGGCGCCCCGAAGGGCGCGGTGATCACGCACGCCCAGACCCTGCGCTGCTACGGGATCTGGTCGGAGCTCGCGGGGCTGCGGGAGGGCGACCGCTATCTGATCGTGAACCCGTTCTTCCACACCTTCGGCTACAAGGCCGGGATCATCGCCTGTCTGATGCGCGGGGCGGTGATGGTCCCGCAGCCCGTCTTCAACGTGGACACCGCCCTCGCGAACATCGCCGCCGAACGCATCTCGGTCCTGCCCGGCCCGCCGACCCTGCACCAGTCGCTCCTGGACCACCCCGCCCGCTCCTCCTACGACCTCTCCGCCCTGCGGCTCGTGGTCACGGGCGCCGCCGTCGTACCCCTGCGGCTGGTCGAGCGGCTGCGCACCGAGCTGGGGGTCGGCACGGTCCTCACGGCGTACGGCCTCTCCGAGGCGAGCGGCATCGTCACCATGTGCCGCAGGGGCGACCCGGCGGACGTCGTCGCGACCACCTCGGGGCGCCCGATCCCCGGCACGGAGGTCCGGCTCTCGGCGGCGGGCGAGGTCCTGGTGCGCGGCCACCACGTCATGAGCGGCTACTTCGAGGACGAGGCGGCCACGGCGGAGGCCGTCGACGCGGACGGCTGGCTGCACACGGGCGACGTGGGCGTCCTGGACGAGGCGGGCAACCTGCGGATCACGGACCGCATCAAGGACATGTTCATCGTCGGAGGCTTCAACGCCTATCCGGCGGAGATCGAGCAACTCCTGGGCCTGCACCCGGACATCGCCGACGTCGCGGTCGTCGGGGTCCCCGACCGGCGGCTGGGGGAGGTCGGGAAGGCGTTCGCGGTCCGGCGGCCGGGGGCGAGGGTCACGGCGGACGACCTGATCGCGTGGGCGCGCAGGGAGATGGCGAACTTCAAGGTGCCGAGGGAGGTGGAGTTCGTGGGGGAGCTGCCGAGGAACGCGAGCGGGAAGGTGGTGAAGGGGGTGCTGAGGTCACAACATCGTCGCTGACCGCCGGAATGCCGGCTTCAGCGCGGGCGTGCCCGGAACAATCCTCCACGCACTGCGTCCTCTTGCCCACGTCTCCCTCTGGAGCAGCCGGTGTCGTCTCCCGAACTCCCCATATCCCTGACCCCGCAGCAGGCGGCGACGGGCGTGACCCTCACCCTCACCCTGCCGACCGGACCCGCCCACATCCGGATCCCTCCGTGCCGGAACGGCGACCTGATCCCGGCGCAGGTGGGCAACGGCACGGTGCTGCTGCGCATCCAGGTCACGGGCCCCGCGCAGCCCCCGCGCAGGTCGAGCCCGTGGGGCTGCCTGGTGACGCTCGGCGTGATCGGCGCGGTGATCGCGGCGATCGTCCTGACGAACGACGGCGACGACGAGGCTCCCACGGCCGGCTCGCCGACGGTCCCGGTCACGACGTCCGCGTTCCCGACGACGGCCCCGCCCCCCGCCCCGACGACGGAGGCGCCGCCGGACCCGTACACGAAGGGCACCTGCCTCAACGGCACGCTCCCGGACTCCACGACGGCGCAGAGCGTGAGCGACATCGACGAGGTGGAGTGCTCGGCGTCGGACGCGCACTACCGGGTCATCCAGACGTTCCCACTGACCTCGGACCTGAACCGCTGCAACGCCAACCCGAAGACCCAGTACGCCTTCTCGCACCGCTACACGATCAACGGGGCGACGGTGAACGAGTACGTGTACTGCCTGGTGGGCCTGGGCTCGTACGCGCGGGGGTGACGGTCCGCGAAACGGAGGAGGGGCCGGGCGATCGCCCGGCCCCTCCGTTGTGCTGTCCGGTCATGGCGCGCGCCGCGCCCTGTCCGCCGAGGTCCCCCCGGCTCCGGCGGACGTCCCCCGAGCGCGTGCGCTGCTCACTTCCGGACGGTCCCGGCCCCGGCGGCTCCCCCGATGGCGTCGCCGCGGCCGTCCCCCGATGGCGAGCCGGCCCCGTTTCCCCCGTGGGCCGGCTCAGCTCTTTACTTGAGCGGCTCGCCCGTGGCGTGGGAGTCGAGCGGCTTGACGGGCTTGATGGGCTCGCTCGTGGCGTGCGAGTCCAGGGTCGTGATGTCCCCGCCGGTCGCGTGGGAGTCGAGCGGCTTGATCGGTGCGCCCGTGGCGTGCGAGTCCATGGTGGCGATGTCCTCGCCGGTGGCGTGGGAGTCCGTGGGCTTGATGTTGTCGGCCATGGAGCCAGCTCCTGAAGTCGTTGGGCACTGTGGGACTGATACGTCCGCCCGGCGATTCCCCCGTTGGACCGCCGGGCGGACGGCCAGGGCCGATCACCTTAACGGTGGGGCCTCGTGTCGAACCGTCTGCCCCCCGACGCGACGGATCGATACGTACGAGAGTGCCGTGCGGCGATAAACGATTGATGAACGCCCAGTCCGGGTCAGGCGACCGCCGCCGGACGGAGCAGGACACGCACGTCGTCGGCCTCCGGGGAACCGAGGGCCTCGAACGCCGTGAGCGCCTCGTTCCAGCACACGCGCGCCCGGTCCGTCTGCCCCAGGGCGGCGAGGCTGCGGCCGAGCACGGTCAGGACGCCCGCGCGGCGCCAGTCGCCGCCGATGCCGTGCAGCACCGACAGCGCCTGCTCGGCGCTTGCCGCGGCCGCCGCGTGCCTGCGGTCGACGATGTGGACCTCGGCGAGCCGGAACAGGGTCATGCCGTGCCACAGGTGCTGTCGGCTCTCCTGGAAGACGCTGAGCGCCTCGGTGAGGACCGCACGGGCCCGGGTGGTCTGCCCGGACGCCGTCAGGGCGAGCCCGAGGGCGTACTTGCCGTTGGCGAGACGCAGGGCGAGCCCGGTGTCCGCCTCCTCGTAGATGGCGATGCCCTGCGACGCCAGGTCCACGGCGCTCGCGACACGTCCGGTGGCCAGGTGCACGCGCGACAGGTTGCACAGCGCGCTCGCCTCGCCGGGCTTGTTCGCGTCGGCCCGGAACGCGTCCCGTGCCCGCGAGAGATGGATCTCCGCGTCGACGTGACGGTTCTCGTAGAGCGCGAGGATGCCCCGCTCGTTGGGCGCGTTCCCGCACGTCCACGGATCTCCGGCCGCCCGGCCGAGGTCCATGGCGAACCGGGCCTCCTCGTCGGCCTCGTCGAACCGCCCCGCGGTGCTGTACACCTGGGTGAGCGTGGTCCGTGCGCGACCCTCGGAGCGGGCGTCGCCGAGGGAGCGGGCCGCGTCCCGGGCGGCCACGGCCACCACCTCGTACCGGAGGGCGTTGACGCCCGATTCGGCGAGGTCCTTCGTCGCCATCAGCAGGTCGACCGCCCGGCGCAGGGATCGCCGGGCCAGGGACTGCTGGGCGCAGGCCAGTACGCAGTCGGCCTCGGCGTGCAGCCAGTCGAGGGCCTGGGCGTGGTCGGAGAACTCGAGGCCCGAGTGGTGGGTGGCCTCCAGGTGAGCGACGGTCCGGTCCCCCGGACGCTCGATCGCGTACACCCGTGCCGCCGTCGACAGGTAGAAGTCGAGCAGCCGCGACAGCGCCAGTTCCCGTTCCACCGGCGGCTGTTCGTCCCGTTCCGCGCACGCACGCGCGTAGAGGCGCACCAGGTCGTGGTAGCGGTAGCGGCCCGGGGCCGCGGATTCCAGGAGGGAGGTGTCGACCAGGGCCTCCAGGAGGTCCTCCGTCGCGTGGGGGTCCAGGTCGAGGACGGCCGCGGCCGCCGCCAGGGAGATGTCCGGGCCGTCCGCCAGGCCCAGGAGGCGGAAGGCGCGGGCCTGGGCCGGCTCCAGTTGGCCGTAGCCGAGTTCGAAGGTGGCCTTGACCGCGAGGTCGCCGGCCTGGAGCTCGTCCAGGCGGCGGCGCTCGTCGGCGAGCTTGGCCGCCAGGACCGCCACCGTCCAGGTGCGGCGCGCCGCCAGGCGCGAGGCGGCGATGCGGATCGCCAGCGGGAGGAAGCCGCAGGCGGCGACCACGTCCAGGGCCGCCTTCCGTTCCGCCGAGACACGCTCCTCGCCGACGATCCGGGTGAAGAGCTGGAGCGCCTCCTCCGGGGACATCACGTCCAGGTCCACCAGGTGCGCCCCCGCCAGGTCCACCATCCGGATCCGGCTGGTCACCAGCGCCGCGCAGCCCGCCGTGCCCGGCAGGAGGGGGCGGATCTGGGCCGCGTCCCGGGCGTTGTCGAGCAGGACGAGGACCCGGCGGCCGTCCAGTGTCGAGCGGTACAGCGCGGCCCGTTCGTCCAGCGAGTCGGGGATCGCGGAGTCGGGCGTGCCGAGGGCCCGCAGGAACGCGCCGAGGACCGTCTCGGGTGCCGCCGACCGGGCGCCCGCGCCCTGGAGGTCGACGTAGAGCTGCCCGTCGGGGAAGTGCGGCCGTGCCTCGTGCGCCACGTGCACGGCGAGCGTCGTCTTGCCGACGCCGCCGATGCCCGCGAGCGCCGACACGGCCATCACGGACCCCTCCGCCGTGGCCAGCCGGGTGCCCAGCTCGCGTACGAAGGCGCTGCGGCCGGTGAAGTCGGGGACCGTGGCCGGGAGCTGCGCGGGCCGGGACACCACGGGCGCGGGGGCCGACTCCTCGACCGGGCGGGCCAGTTCGGCGTCCGCCTGGAGGATTCGCTGCTGGAGCCGGGAGAGTTCGGGGTTCGGGTCGACGCCGAGCTCGTCGGCGAGGAGCCGGCGGGTGTCCGCGTAGACCGCGAGCGCCTCGGCCTGCCGGCCGCTGCGGTAGAGGGCCAGCATGAGCAGTTCGCGCAGCCGCTCGCGCAGCGGGTGCGCGGCCGTGAGCGCGGTCAGCTCGGAGACGGCCTCCGCGTGCGCCCCGGCCTCCAGGTCCATGTCGAGCCGGGTCTCCAGGAGCTGGAGCCGCCACTCCTCCAGGCGGACCCGCTGGGTCTCGGCGTACGGCCCCGGTACGGAGGCCAGTGCCTCGCCGTCCCAGAGCCCGAGGGCCTTGTTCAGCCGGGACCGGGCCGCGGCGCGGTCGCCCGCGCCTCGCAGTTTGTCGGCCTCGGCGGCGAGGTCCTGGGCGACGTTCAGGTCGAGCGCCCCGGCGTCGGCGGTACGGATGGCGTAGCCGCCCGACTCGCTGACCAGGACTCCCGCGTCGAGGATCTTGCGCAGGCGCGAGGCGTACGTCCGTACCGCGGCGAGGGCCTGCGAGGGCGGCTCCTCGCCCCAGATGGCGTCGATCAGCTCGGCGGCCGTGGCGGTGCGCCCGTCGCGCAGCAGCAGTGCGGCGAGCAGGGCCCGCTGCTGCGGGGAGCCGGAGGGGAGGGCGGTGCCTTCGCGCCAGGCGCGTACCGGGCCGAGCACACCGAAGCGCAGGTCGTCCGGGCGGACGCGACCTGTCAGCGGAGCTCGCTGCTCCGGAACGTGCGGGCCGTTCTCACGGTCCATAGCTCCCCCTGCCGTACCGCTGGTTTCGCCCAAGACAGTCTGCCTTGTCCGGAGGGGGCGCGTCAGCATCGGGTGACTGTCTGCACAAGTCCTGCCACATGATTCGGCCGACCAAGGAGCTGACGGACCGTCAGATCAACGCTACCGTGAAACGCATGGAGACCTTTCCGAAGATCATCTCGGTGGACGACCACACCGTGGAGCCGCCTCACGTCTGGCGGGACCGGCTCCCGTCCAGGTACCGCGACACCGGACCGCGGATCGTCCGGGCGCCCCTGAAGGAAATGACCTTCCTCGGGGGGAAGTTCGCGCCCGTCATGGGCGCCAAGGGCGACGACGGGCCGATCGGCGACTGGTGGGTGTACGAGGACCTGCACCGGCCGCTCACCCGGCTCGACACCGCCGTCGGCTACGACCGGGACGAGATCAGGCTGGAGGTCATCACCTACGAGCAGATGCGCCCCGGCTCGTACAGCGTGCCCGACCGGCTGGCCGACATGGACGTCAACCACGTCCAGTCCGCGCTCTGCTTCCCCACCTTCCCGCGCTTCTGCGGGCAGACCTTCACCGAGGCGGGCGACCGCGAGCTCGGCCTCCTCGGCGTCCGCGCGTACAACGACTGGATGGTGGAGGAGTGGTGCGGCCCGGAGGCACGGGGCCGGCTGATCCCGCTCACCCTCATACCCCTGTGGGACGCCGAGCTCGCCGCCGAGGAGGTGCGGCGCAACGCCGCCCGCGGGGTCCGTGCCGTCGCCTTCTCCGAGATCCCGCCGCACCTCGGGCTGCCGTCGATCCACACCGACTACTGGGACCCGTTCCTGCGTGCCTGCGACGAGACGGGCACCGTCGTCGCCATGCACATCGGCTCCTCCAGCCGGATGCCGTCCACCTCCGCCGACGCCCCGCCCGCCGTCGGCTCCACCATCACCTTCGCCAACTGCTGCTTCTCGATGGTGGACTGGCTGATGAGCGGCAAGTTCGAGCGCTTCCCCCGCCTGAAGATCATGTACGCGGAAGGACAGATCGGCTGGATCCCGTACATCCTGGAGCGCGCCGACGTGGTCTGGGAGGAGAACCGCGGCTGGGGCGGCGTCGCCGACAAGGTGCTGCGCCCTCCGTCGGAGCTCTTCGCCGAGCACGTCCACGGCTGCTTCTTCGACGACGCCTTCGGTCTGAAGAACCTCGACGCGATCGGCGTCGGCAACGTCCTGTACGAGACCGACTACCCCCACTCCGACTCCACCTGGCCCAAGTCGCGGGAGGTCGGTGAGGCGCAGATGGGCCATCTGGCGCCGGACGTCGTCGAGCGGATCGTGCGCGGCAACGCGATCGAGCTGCTCGGGCTGACGCCGGACGGGCTCTGGGTGCCGTAGGGAGGCTGCTCCCGGAGCGGCGGTCTCTCACGGTCCCTATGGGACGTCGTTGACGTTGTGCTCGCTGAGATCGGCCGTGTGCCGGGCAACCGTGCGGTAGTCGGCGTCGTCGTGGAGGACGGTCAGTCCGTGATGGGCCGCCGTGGCGGCGATGAGCAGGTCGATGGCCGAGGCGCTCCTGTGCTCCCCGGCCCTCGCCATCCGATGCTGTACGGAGCCGATCCAGCGTCCCGCGTTCTTGGGTACCGCCACGTCGGGGTAGAGGTCGGTGAACATCTCCGTGATCTCGTCGTACTCCCGAGCGTTTCGAGCGCTGTGCAGGAACTCGGTGCGCTGCGGATAGCAGGATGCGATCGCCTCGGCGTCGACGGCGTCCCACCAGGCCGACTGGAGCGTGGGGTCGCCGAGCAGCCGGACGAGGCCGGAGGTGTCGAGCAGGTAGATCAACGACTGCCCTTCTCGGCCTGGTGCAGCCGCTCGGCGTCCTCGACCGCGCCCCACTTGCGTGCGCGCTCGAAGTGGCGGCCGATTCGTGCCGCACGCTCCCGGCGGTCGGCGTAGAACCGGAGGGCGAGGTTGACGGCCTCCTTCTTGGTCCTGGCCTCGGACAGCGCCATCACTCGTTGCAGCGCGTCATCGTCTAGGTCGATCTGCGTGACGGCCATGCCGCACCTCCCGCAATGTTGGCCATGTACAAAGAATCATACGTCACCAACATCAAGATCCGCGACTCCGTGCCCGCCCCTTGTTCCGGCGCAGCCCTTGTCTGATGGCGGGTGTGCCCCGACTATGGGTCCCTTCAGTCTCTGACGGTCCGTCAGTTAAGGGGTCCACCATGGTGGTCTACGGGATGCAGCTCCCGGTCCAGTCGCAGAGCACCCTCTACGCCGAGCCCTGGGAGGCCGCCGCCGGCCCCGCCGAACTGGTGGAGATCGCCCGCGTCGCCGACCGCACCGGCTTCGACTACATCGCGAGCTGCGATCACGTCGCCATCCCGCGCCGGCTCGCCGGCCCCATGAGCACCGTCTGGTACGACCCGGTCGCCACGCTCTCCTTCCTGGCCGCCGCCACCGAGCGCGTACGGCTGCTCTCGCACGTCGCCGTCGTCGGCCTGCGCCACCCGCTGGTCACCGCCAAGGCGTACGCGACCCTCGACCACCTCTCCGGCGGCCGCCTGGTCCTCGGGGTCGGGGCGGGCCACGTCCGGGAGGAGTTCGAGGCCGTCGGGGCCGACTTCGACGGGCGCGGGGGCGTCCTCGACGAGACCGTCGACGCGCTCCGGGCGGCCCTCGGACCGGAGGAGTACCCGGAGCACGCGGGTGAACGCTTCGCCTTCAAGGACCTCGGGCAGCTGCCACGGCCCGCCCAGGAGCGGGTGCCGGTCTGGGTCGGCGGCTCCTCGCCTGCCGCCGTGCGCCGGGCCGCGCTCAAGGGGGACGGCTGGCTGCCGCAGGGCGACCCCAGGGAGAAGCTGGCCGCGCAGATCGCCCGGCTCACGCGGCTGCGGGCCGAGGCCGGGATCGCGGACCCGATCACCGTCGGGGCGATCACCGAGGCGCTGTACGTCGGTGAGCCCGGCTGGGAGGTCGGCCGGCGCACGCTGGCGGGCAAGCCGGAGGCCCTCGCCGAGTCGCTGAACGCCTACGGCGGGATGGGCGTGCACCAGATACAGGTCCGGTTCCGCTCCCGGAGCCGTACCGAACTCACCGATCAGATGGCGGCGTTCGCCGCCGAGGTCGCCCCCCACCTGAGCTGAGGAGTGGACGGACATGGGCAAGCTGGACGGGCGGGTCGTCGTCGTCACGGGCGCGGCGCGCGGACAGGGCGAGCAGGAGGCGCGGCTCTTCGCCGCCGAGGGGGCCCGGGTCGTTCTCGCCGACGTGCTGGACGCCCCCGGTGAGGCGCTGGCGAAGGAGCTGGGCGAGGACCGGGCGGTCTACGTCCACCTCGACGTCACGCAGGAGGAAGACTGGGCGGCGGCGGTCGCCGTCGCCAAGGAGCGTTTCGGGCGGATCGACGGCCTGGTGAACAACGCGGGGATCCTGCGCTTCAACGAGCTGGTCTCCACGCCCCTGGAGGAGTTCCAGGCGATCGTCTCGGTCAACCAGGTCGGCTGCTTCCTGGGGATCCGTACCGTCGCGCCCGAGATCGAGGCGGCCGGCGGGGGCACGATCGTCAACACCGCCTCGTACACGGGTCTGACGGGCATGGCGGGCGTCGGCGCCTACGCCGCGACCAAGCACGCCGTGCTCGGGCTGACCCGGGTCGCGGCCGTGGAGCTCGCGGCCAGGGGGATCCGGGTCAACGCGGTCTGCCCGGGAGCGATCGACACCCCGATGAGCAACCCGGAGGGGGTCGACCCGGAGGCGACGGCCGGGCTGTACCGGCAGCTCGTGCCGATGGGACGGATCGGGAGGCCCGAGGAGGTAGCGGCGCTCGCGCTCTTCCTGACCGCCGACGACTCCTCGTACATCACCGGGCAGCCGTTCGTCATCGACGGAGGCTGGCTGGCGGGCGTCAAGCTGTTCTGACCGTTCCTGACGCTCCATCAGGTATTGACGCACCTGCCCCGCGGTGCGAGAGTCGGGCACATCGAGAATCTGACGGTACGTCAGAAACAACGAGGACGGTGAACCCCCTTGGAATTCGGGATCTTCGTACAGGGATACGTCGGCAAGCGCGCCGAGACCGATCCCGAGGCCGAGCACAAGGCACTGATGGAGGAGACCGAGTACGTCATCCAGGCGGACAAGTCCGGGTTCAAGTACGCCTGGGCCTCCGAGCACCACTTCCTGGAGGAGTACTCGCACCTCTCGGCCAACGACGTCTACCTCGGCTACCTCGCCCACGCCACCGAGCGGATCCACCTCGGCTCCGGCATCTTCAACCCCCTCGCGCCGGTGAACCACCCGGTCAAGGTCGCCGAGAAGGTCGCCATGCTCGACCATCTCTCCCAGGGCCGCTTCGAGTTCGGCTCGGGGCGCGGGGCGGGCTCCCACGAGATCCTCGGGTTCATGCCGGGCATCACCGACATGAACTTCACGAAGGAGATCTGGGAGGAGACCATCGCCGAGTTCCCCAAGATGTGGCTCCAGGACGAGTACGCCGGCTTCCAGGGCAAGCACTGGTCCCTGCCGCCGCGCAAGGTCCTGCCCAAGCCGTACGGGAAGTCCCACCCGGCCATGTGGTACGCCGCCGGCTCGCCGTCCTCGTACGCGATGGCGGGGAAGAAGGGGCTCGGCGTCCTCGGCTTCAGCGTGCAGAAGGTCTCCGACATGGAGTGGGTCGTCGAGTCCTACAAGGAGGCCATCAAGGAGGCCAAGGCGGTCGGCGACTTCGTCAACGACAACGTCATGGTCACCTCCACCGCGATCTGCGCCGAGACGCACGAGAAGGCCGTCGAGATCGCGGTGGGCGGCGGGCTCAACTACCTGCAGTCGCTGCTCTTCCGCTACCACGACACCTTCCCGCGCCCCGAGGGCATCCCGGAGTGGCCGGAGCTCCTCCCCGAGTACAGCGCGGAGATCATCGAACTCCTCATCGCGGAGGAGCTGATGATCTGCGGCGACCCGGAGGAGGTGCTGCGCCAGTGCAAGCGCTGGGACCAGGCGGGCGCGGACCAGCTCTCCTTCGGGCTGCCGATCGGGATCTCGTACGAGGACACGATGAACTCGATCAAGCTGATCGGTGAGCACGTGATCCCCAAGATCGACACGGATCCCGTCCACCGCACCACCCGCTTCCGCCAGGCCGCGGGGGAGTAGGGGCAGGCCCCCGTACCGGGGCGGTGTCTTCCCGGACCACCGCCCCGCACCGGCCCCGGTCGGGGGCGCGGCAGCCGCGGCCGGCTGCCCCGTCCCGGGCCGGGGCCCGTCCATGTGCCGAGGACCGTGCTGAAGGGAACGTCATGCTCGACCACCTGATCAAGGGCGCCACCGTCGTCGACGGCACCGGTGCCCCCGCCCGTACCGCCGACGTCGGCCTCCGCGACGGGCGGATCGTCGTCGTCGCGGAACCCGGGGGCGTCCAGGAGGACGCCCGTACCACCGAGGACGCCACGGGGCTCGTCCTCGTCCCCGGCTTCGTCGACCCCCACACCCACTACGACGCCCAGCTCTTCTGGGACCCCTTCGCCACCCCTTCCATGAACCACGGCGTCACCACCGTCGCAGGCGGCAACTGCGGCTTCACGCTCGCGCCGCTCCACCCCGGGCGGCCCGAGGACGCCGACTACACGCGCCGCATGATGTCCAAGGTCGAGGGCATGGCCCTCAAGGCCCTGGAGGAGGGCGTCGACTGGAGCTGGTCCTCCTTCGGCGAATACCTCGACGCCCTCGAAGGGCGGATCGCCGTCAACGCGGGCTTCATGGTCGGACACTGCGCCCTGCGCCGGTACGTGATGGGCGCCGAGGCCGTCGGCGGACAGCCCACGCCCGAGCAGCTCGACCGGATGACGGAGCTGCTCCACGAGGCGATGGACGCCGGCGCCTGGGGCCTGTCCACCACCCAGTCGTCGACCCACTCCGACGGCGACGGCGCCCCCGTCGCCTCCCGGCACGCCACGCCCGCCGAGCTGATCGCGCTCTCCAGGGCCGTCGGCGAGCACGAGGGCACCCAGCTCGAAGCGATCCTCGCCGGCTGCCTCGACCAGTTCTCCGACGACGAGATCGACCTCTTCGTCGACATGACGGCGGCCGCCGGCCGGCCCCTGAACTGGAACGTCCTCACCATCGACGCCACCGTCCCCGAACGCGTCCCGCGCCAGCTCCTCGCCTCCGAACGGGCCCGCAAGTCCGGCGGCCGGATCGTCGCGCTCACCATGCCGATCCTGACCCCCATGAACATGTCGCTCGGTACGTTCTGCGCCCTCAACCTCATCCCCGGATGGGGCGAGATCCTGGCCCTGCCCGTCCCCGAGCGGATCGCGAAGCTGCGCGACGCGGACGTCCGGGCCGAGATGCTGCGCCGCGCCGACTCCAAGGAGGCCGGTGTCTTCCGCCGCCTCGCCCACTTCGGCCGCTACGTCATCGGCGACACCTACAGCCGGGAGAACGAAGGTCTCACCGGGCGGGTCGTCAACGACATCGCCGCCGAACGCGGCCAGGACCCCTTCCAGTGCCTCGTCGAGATCTGCGCCAACGACGACCTGCGGACCGTGCTCTGGCCCATGCCCACCGACAACGACCCGGCCTCCTGGGCGCTGCGCCGGGAGACCTGGGAGCACGAGGACGTGATGCTCGGCGGCTCCGACGCCGGCGCGCACCTGGACCGCATGTGCGGCGCCCCGTACACCACCCGCTTCCTCGGCGACTGTCTGCGCGGCCGCAGGCTGGTCCCGCTGGAACAGGCGGTGAAGATGCTCACCGACGACCCGGCCCGGCTCTTCGGACTGCGCGAGCGCGGGCGGGTCGCGGAGGGCTTCCACGCCGACCTGGTCCTCTTCGACCCCGAGCGGATCGACGCCGGCCCGGCGACCCTGGTGCACGACCTGCCGGGGGAGAGCCCCCGGCTCGACTCGCGGGCGATCGGCATCGTCTCCGTCCGCGTCAACGGCGTGGAGACCATCCGCGACGACGAGGTGACCGGCGCGATCCCCGGCAGGGTGCTGCGCTCCGGCCGCGACACGAGGACGGTGTCCACACGGTGACGCAGCGACTCTTCATCGGCGGGGAGTGGGTCGAGCCCGAGGGCGGGCACTACGAGGTGGTCAACCCGGCCACCGAGGAGGTCGTCGGACTCGCGCCCGAGGCCTCCCGCGGCCAGGTGTACGAGGCGGCGGCCGCCGCCCGGGAGGCGTTCGCGACCTGGTCCCGTACGAAACCGGAGGAGCGCGCCGCGATCCTCGACCGGGCAGCGGAGCTGATGGCCCGCGACGCCGACGCGCACACGGTCCTCGCGCAGGCCGAGACCGGCGCCACCACCGGGACGGCGCGGGGCATGCAGGTCGCCGTCGGCTCCTCCCGGTTCCGGAGATACGCGCGCGGCGCCCTGGAGCCGGTCGAGCAGGCGCTGCCCCCGCAGATCAACGAGGCCGGACCGATGGGGAAGGCAGGGGTCTTCGGCGCGGTCGCGGTACGCCGCCCGGTCGGGGTGGTCACCTGCATCACCTCGTACAACAACCCCTGGGCCAATCCGGCCGGCAAGATCGCCCCGGCGCTCGCCATGGGCAACACGGTGGTGGTGAAGCCCGCCCCGCAGGACCCGCTCTCGGTCTTCGCGATGACCCGGGCCCTGGAGGAGGCGGGGGTCCCGGCGGGCGTCGTCAACGTCGTCACGGGCAGGAGCACCGCCGTCGGCGAGGCGGCCGTCGACGCGCCCGAGGTCGACATGGTCTCCTTCACCGGCTCCACGGCCGTCGGGCAGCGGATCGGCGAGGTCTGCGGCCGGGCCCTGAAGCGGCAGCTGATGGAGCTGGGCGGGAAGGGCGCGGCCCTGGTCCTCGACGACGCCGACCTCGACTCGGCGGTGATGGGGATCGGCACCACCTTCTCCTTCTACAGCGGACAGATCTGTACGGCCCCGACGCGGGTGCTCGCCCAGCGCGGGATCTACGAGCAGCTGATCGAGAGGCTCACCGGCTATCTGGCCTTCATGAAGGTCGGGGACCCGACGGCCCCGGGCACGGTGGTCGGCCCGGTGATCTCGGCGGCCCACCGCGACCGGGTGGAGGCCTACGTCGAGCTGGGGCGGAAGGAGGGCGCGCGGGTCGTCGCGGGCGGCGAGCGCCCGCCGATGGAGCGCGGCTTCTACGTGGCGCCGACGCTGCTCGCGGAGTGCACGAACGACATGCGGGTGGTCCGGGAGGAGATCTTCGGCCCGGTCGTCGTGGTCGTCCCCTTCGACGACGAGGAGGAGGGGATCGCGCTGGCGAACGACAGCGACTACGGGCTCCTCGACTACGTGTGGTCGGGGGACGTGGCCCGCGCGTTCCGTATCGCGGCCCGGCTGAGGGCGGGCGGGGTCGGGGTGAACACCATCGGACGGAACATGGAGGCGCCGTTCGGCGGGTTCAAGAAGAGCGGTGTGGGGCGGGACGTGGGGTCCTACGCCCTCCACGCGTACAGCGAGACGCAGGCGCTGGTCTGGCCCGGCTGACCTTCCCCGGCACGGCTCGGAAAATACTTCGGGAAAATTTGGAAACGGACATTTGGGACAGTGCTGCGGTTCCCGTATATCGGACGGCCTTCGGGGCGCCTACCAATCGGTCGGTTCGGACGCGTAGTCGATCTTTCAATCAATGACGCGAGGGGGTCGTCGCCCTCGCAATGCAAGGCAGGGATCGCTCAATGTCCCGGACTTGCGTCCTCCGGATGTGGAAACCGCAGCACTTAACGTCCTGTTCATGACTCAGGTGGATGCACGGCCCCAGGCCGGAGACACGGTAAGGGGCGTCACCGCCTCGGGTGACAGCCACGGCGTACGCACCAAGGGACTCGGCGGCAACTCCGTCGGACTGATGGGCAGTGCCGTCATCGGCATCTCGACCGTCGCCCCGGTCTACTGTCTGACCTCCACGCTCGGCTCCACGGCCGGCGAGGTCGGGCTCCAGATGCCCGCGATCTTCCTCGCGGGCTTCCTCCCGATGCTCCTCGTCGCCTTCGCGTACCGGGAGCTCAACAGGGTCATGCCGGACTGCGGCACCTCCTTCACCTGGACGGTCAAGGCCTTCGGCCCCAGGATCGGCTGGATGTGCGGCTGGGGCCTCGTCATCGCGACGATCATCGTGCTCTCCAACCTGGCCGGCGTAGCGACCTCGTACTTCTGGCTCCTCGCCGGTGAGATCGCCGGCAGCGACTCCATCGCCGCCCTGGACGACAACAAGGCCGTCCACATCCTCACCTGCCTCGCGCTCATCGCCCTCGCGACCGCGATCAGCTACCGCGGGATGACCGCCACCAAGGGCGTGCAGTACGCCCTCGTCGGCCTCCAGCTCGTCGTCCTCGCGCTCTTCGTCGCGATGGCCTTCCAGAAGGCGTCCAGCGGCGCCTTCGACACCGGGCTCTCCTTCTCCTGGTCGTGGATGAACCCGTTCGCCGTCCAGTCCTTCGCCGCCTTCACGGCCGGTCTGTCCCTCTCGATCTTCATGTACTGGGGCTGGGACGCCTGCATGGCGACCAACGAGGAGACCACGGGCAGCGCCAAGACCCCCGGCCGCGCCGCGCTCATCGCGATGGTCGTCCTGGTCGGCTCCTACCTCGCCACCGGCGTCGCCGCGCAGATGGCCGTCGGCTCCGGCGACAGCGGCCTCGGCCTCGCCAACCCGGAGACCTCCGACAACGTCTTCGCCGCCCTCGCCGGGCCGGTCATGGGCCCGGCCCTCGGCATCCTGCTCTTCGTCGCCGTCCTCGCGTCGGCGGCGGCCAGCCTCCAGACGACGTTCATCCCGGTGGCCCGCACCGTGCTGGCGATGTCGACGTACGAGGCGCTCCCCGCGTCCTTCGCCAAGGTCCACCCGCGCTTCAAGGTGCCGGGCAAGGCCACGATCATCGCGGGCGTCGCCACCGGTGTCTTCTACACGGTGATGACCCTGGTCAGCGAGAACGTCCTGGTCGACACGATCTACGCGCTCGGCCTGATGATCTGCTTCTACTACTCGCTGACCGCGTTCGCCTGTGCCTGGTACTTCCGCAAGGAGCTCTTCCGCTCCGGCCGGGACTTCGTCTACAAGGGCCTGTGCCCGGTCCTCGGCGGCGTCCTGCTCACCGCCGTCTTCGGCAAGACGCTCTACGACATGTGGGACCCGGCCTACGGCAGCGGCTCCTCGGTCCTCGGCGTCGGGTCGGTCTTCGTGATCGGCGTCGGACTGCTGCTGCTCGGCCTGGTGATCATGCTGGTCATGCAGCGCAGGAGCCCCGCGTTCTTCCGGGGCGAGGTGCTCACGAAGGAGACGCCTTCGCTGGTGGTCGCGGACTGACGGTCCCTGGCAGGAAGAACCTGAGTCACGAAACGCGAGGTGGCGGGAGCCGGAAGGCGCTCCCGCCACCTCGTGCGTTCTCCGCGCGGCGCGCCTCAGTGGCCGGGGAGCAGCCCTTCCACGGCCGCGTTGGCGGCCGGCAGCGCGGCCGCCGCGGAGGCGGCGGGCCTCTCCTGGGGGTCCAGGAGGCCGCTCAGCGGTACGACGGAGGGAAGGTGGGCGTTGCCGAGGTCGGCCGTGCCGGCGGCAGCGGCCCCGGCGGCGCCGATGCTCCCGGCGACGGCGAGCCCGGTCAGGGCTGCGGTGAGGATCTTCTTCATGCCCCCACCAACGAGCGGCACCCCCGCGAGGTGGCGCCCCTGCGAGGTGGCGCCCCCGCGAGGTGGCGCCCCCGGACGAGGAGGCCTCCGGGTCAGAGAGCCACGCCCGCCGGCTGCCTGACCGTCACGTTGATCCGGTTGAACAGGTTGGTCAGCGCGACCATCAGCACGATCGCGGAGAGCTGCTTCTCGTCGAAGTGGTCGGCGGCCGCGTCCCACACCGCGTCCGGCACCGCGTCCGAGGTGTCGGCCAGCCGCGTCGCGTGCTCGGCCAGCGCGAGCGCGGCCCGCTCCTCGTCGGTGAAGTACGGCGCCTCGCGCCAGGCGGCGACCGCGAAGAGCTTCTCGTCGCTCATCCCGGCCTTCCGGGCACTCTTGACGCCGAAGTCGACGCAGAATCCGCAGCCGTTGATCTGGCTGGCCCGCAGGTGCACGAGCTCAAGGGTCGACTCCGGGACACCGCCCTGACGGGTGGCCTTCACCAGGGCCTGGATCGCGGCTCCGGCGTCGGGGAGGACGTAGGCGGGGTTGGTCATCCGGGGGGTGATCTCGTGCAGCATCGTGGTCGCTCCTTCAGCGGTCCGTGGGGCGCTCTCCGTCGCCTTCACCGCATTGACGGAGCGCGCGCCACGGATGTGACACGTCCGGAGAAGTTTTTTCAGGAGCCCGGTCCGGAGCCGGTCAGGAGGCCGGTTCGGCGATCAGGGCGGTGGCGATCGTACGGAATCCGAGGCGGCCGTAGAGGCGGGCCACGCTCTCGTCGGTGGCCGTCAGGAAGACCGTCTCCACGCCGTGGGCGCGGGCGTCCGCGATCAGCGCGGCGGTGACCGCGAGACCCAGGCCCCGGCGGCGGGCGGTCGGCAGGGTGCCGACGCCGACGACCTCGGAGACCGGGCCGACGGGCTGGTGCTGCCCGGAGGAGAGCGCCGTGCCGTCCGCGTCCACCGCGGCGGCGAGGCGGGTGAGGCCCGCCGCGATCCGGGCGGCGAGCTCGGCGGCGGCCGCCGGGGAGGGCTCGACGCCGAAGGCCGCGTACGGGACGGCGGCCGCGCCCGGCAGGACGGGATCGCCGGCGCCGACCATCCCGACGGTCACGCCCTCGGGCGGGGCCGGGAGCACGCCCTCGCCTTCGAGGACCATCAGCGGGTGCTCGTGCACGACGAGCCCGCTCTTCTCGACGGCCGCGCGCAGCCCGGGCGTCGTCTCCGCCACCCACTCGAAGGCCTCGGGCACCCCCAGCTCCCGCTGGCGCGCCCGGACCCGGTCCACCTCGGAGACCGTCACCTCCCCGGACCGGCCGAGCGCCGGCCGCGCGTAGTACGGCCAGCCCTCTCCCTCCCGTACGAAGAGGGTCAGCGGCCCGAACTCCTCGGCGCGGGCGGCGGATCGGGGGACGGAGTCGTAGTACGTCTCGAGGCGGTTCAGCATGCGGGTCATCCAAGCAGCTGCGTCCGGGGCAGCGCCGGTGGATTTCCCTGCTTCCAGGCGATGAGCAGATCGGCCCGGGACAGGCGCCAGCCGTCGGGGGTGCGGACGAACTCGTTCTCCGTGCGCCCGCCGGACAGGAACAGCCCGCCGCCGTCGGCCAGTACGTGGGTGGAGAGCTGGTTGCCGAGGAGGGTGGCACGGTCGCCGTCCACCTCGACGAGGTAGTTGGAGCCGAAGTGCACGGTCCGGTCGAAGAGCCCCATCGCCATCCGCACGTTGGCGGCGATGGCCTCACGTCCCCGGGTGTCGCCGGCGGGGGTCGAGCTGGTCGCGTCCTTGGTGAAGAAGGCGGCGGCCCAGCCGTCGCCGAAGGGGCCGCGGTCGTCGAGGGAGCGGAGGTAGCGGTCGAAGTGGCGGGTGATGTCAGCGGTGTCCGTGTCCATGCGAGGAGACTCGTACGTCAACCAAGGTTGAGGTCAAGGGCCGGGCCGCGACGTCCGGGGCGGGCGGGGTGCGAGACGATGGGGGCATGACCGAGATCCTCACGCCCCGTCTCCTCCTCCGCCGCTGGACCGACGACGACCTCGTGCCCATGGCCGAGATCAACGCCGACCCCGAGGTGATGCGCTGGATCGGCGACGGTTCCGTCCGGGATCTGGAGCAGACCGCCGAGGACATCGAGCGGTGGGAGGAGGAGTGGGACGACGAGGGCTTCGGGCTCTTCGCCGTCGAGCTGCTCGGCTCCGGCGAGCTGATCGGTTTCGCCGGGCTCTCCGTGCCCCTGTTCCTGCCCGAGCTGCGGCACGAGGTGGAGATCGGCTGGCGGCTCGGCCGGCAGTTCTGGGGGCAGGGATACGCCTCCGAGGCCGCCCACGCGGTCCTGGAGTTCGCGCTCCAGGACCGCGGCCTCGACCGGGTCGTCGGCATCGCCCACATCTCCAACGAGGCCTCCGAGAACGTCATGCGCAAGCTCGGCATGACTCCGGAGCGCGAGACGGACCACCCGGAGTTCGGCGTCCCCCTGCGCGTCCACGCCATCGACCTCAGCGAGTACCAGGGCTGACCCCGCGGGCCTCCAGGAACACCGGGTTCGTGAAGGCCGCGAGCGCGCCCGGCAGCGGGGGCAGCACGGCCGGGTGGCGGACCTCCGCCCGTACGTAGGAGGCGTACGCCGCCGTCGTCACCCACTCCACCGGACCGGGGCCCTGCGCGGTGTGCAGGACGCCCTGGTCCGTGACGAGGCGGACCGTGCCGCCCGCCGGGGCACCGCTCACCGTGAGCCGGACCGTGACGGGCTCGTCCGCCGGGACCCCGAGCCGCTCGCCGATCCCGGCCGTCCGTCCCCGCCCGTCCGTGACCGAGAAGTCCAGGGAGACGGCCGAGGACTCGGCGACGTACGAACGGCCCGCGCGCAGCCCCTTCAGGATCGCCGCGCGGCTCAGGTCGTCGGCGAGGACCACGGTCTGCGGGGTGCCGACGAGGTCCGGATCCCGGTGGGCGTCGCTGTTGCCCATCGCCGGGGTCCAGCGGCCCCTGGCGAGCGCCGCGTCCCAGCCGGCCAGCGACACCTCGTCGTCCGGGGTGTAGGGGCCGTTCCACACCTCGACCGCGTCCGCGTCGCCGAAGCCGAACTTCCAGTTGCAGCCGATGCAGGTGGCGTGCGGATGCGCCGGGACGACCAGGCCGCCCGCCCGGCGGATCTCGCGCGCGAAATGCCCGAAACGGTTCTCCCGCGCCCGGTAGCGCCAGTCCACGAACGTGCCCGGGTCCGTGCCCAGGGCCAGGACGTGGCCGTTGCGGGTGGTGATCTCCTCACCGAGCAGGATCAGCAGGTCGTCCCCGGCGTGCTCGGCCCACGCCCCGTGCGCGGCATGGGTGTTGTGCTCGGTGGTGGCCAGGAAGTCCAGCCCGGCGGCCCGCGCGAGGGCGGCCACCTCGGCGGGCGTGCGGCGCCCGTCCGAGTACACCGTGTGCAGATGGCAGTCGCCGCGGTACCAGGCCCGCCCGCGCCCCTCGGCCCGCTCGGGCGGATGCACGGGCCTGGGTGTGGGCAGGGAGGCGCCGAAGCGGAGGGTGATCGTCACCGAGTACGTGAGCCCCTGCGGCGCCACCGTGTAGGGGGCGAGCACGACGAACCACGTCCCGGCCTTCAGCGGGCCCGCGACATAGCCGGGCGTCGCCTCGTCGGCGCGCAGGAAGAACTCCTTGCGCGCCCCGCCCGACCAGCCGCGGAACCCCTTGCCGCCGAGCTCGGTACCGCGCTGGTCGAAGATGCCGATGTCCAGGGCGTTGCCCTGGGTCCCGGCGGGGACGGCGGGGCGCTCGTAGGCGTACGCGACATGGATCTCGCGCACCCCGCGCGGGATCTCGACGGGGAGGTACACATAGTCGGGGGAGCCGGGCGGCAGCGTGCCGCCGACCGTCTCCGTCCGGTCGCCGCCGGGGGTGTCCGCGGCGTGCGCGAAGCTCACGGTTCCCAAGGTAAGGGCGGAGGCGACGCTCGTCGTCAGGAGCGTTCGTCGGGTCGGTTCGCTCATGTCCGGCACCCTCGTAGTAGGGCGTGAACTCCCGGACAACGCAAGAGGCCCGCGGTGTCGCGACTCTCGGAAATCCCGGCCGCACCCCCTACCGTGCCGCTATGCGGATCTCGACCACGATCTTCCTGACCGACGAGACCATCACCCCCGTCCGCCTCGCGCGCGAACTGGAGCAGCGCGGCTTCGCGGGGCTCTACCTCCCCGAACACACCCACATCCCGACCGAGCGCACGACGCCCTATCCGGCCGCGGGCACCGAACTGCCCCCGGAGTACGGCCGCACCCTCGACCCCTTCGTCGCGCTCGGCCAGGCCGCCGCCGTCACCGAGCGGCTCGCGCTCGGCACCGGCATCACCCTGGTCACCCAGCACGACCCGATCGACCTGGCCAAGCAGATCGCCACCCTCGACCATCTCTCGGGCGGACGCTTCACCCTCGGCGTCGGCTTCGGCTGGAACAAGGAGGAGGCCGCCGACCACGGGGTGGAGTGGTCGACGCGGCGCGAGCTCGGCCGTGAGCGGATGGCGCTGATGCGGGCGCTGTGGGCGGCCGAACCGACCGGCTACGACGGCGGGTTCGGGGTGTCGGTCCGCGCCTCCTACGCGTACCCCAAGCCGGCCGGCGGCGCCCCGCGCACCCTCGTCGGCGGCGCGGCGGGCCCCAAGCTCTTCGCCCACATCGCCGAGTACGCGGACGGCTGGATGCCGATCGGCGGCCGCGGCCTGTCGGAGTCGCTGCCGGTGCTCCGCGAGGTCTGGGAGAAGGCGGGCCGCGACCCGAAGGCCCTCCAGGTCGTCCCGTACGCGGTCCTGCCGAACCCGGGGAAGCTCGCGCACTACGCGGAGCTGGGCTGCGAGGAGGTGGTGCTGCAACTGCCACCGGGGGACGAGGCGGAGGTACTGGGGGTGCTCGACGAGTACGCGCGGTACCTGTAGAGCGGCAGACAGTTCTCATGGAAGTTCTGTTAGAGTTCGAGGTATGGGTGAATCGACGCACGCTCCCGGCGAGGGGCCCACGCACACCAAGTCGGTGTCCTTCCATCTCGGCACCACCGAGGCGGTGAACGCGCGCGTCGGTTCCCGCGGCTTCTCCAGCTACGTGGAACAGGCTGTCCAGCGCCAGATCGAGCGGGACAACCTTGCCGAACTGATCGCGGCGAACGAGGAGATCCACGGTTCGCTGACCTCCGACGAGATCGAGGCGGCTCGCCTGGAGTTGGGCGAGGCTCGGCGCCGTGCGGCGGCAGGCGGCGAGGCGGAGCAGGCGGCGTGAGCGGCACCCTCGTACTCGACTCTGAAGGGCTCTCCCGTTATCTGCGCGGCGACCGCACGGTTACGGCGCGCCTCGAGGCGGCGCGCCTGGACGACATGCGGGTCGTCGTCAGCGCGGTGACGATCGTGGAGGCCGACCCGCAGGGTGCGAACCGAGCGCGGGTCTCCTGGGCCCTCTCCCGGCTGGCTGTCGAGCCGGTCACCAAGGAACTTGCGACGGCGGCCGTCGCCCTGCTCGCCGAGATCGACAGCAGTGGCGGCCACAAGTACGCGCTGGACGCCCTCGTGGCTGCGACCGCGCGCGCCGCGCATCCGCCGGTCGTCGTGCTGACCTCCGACCCTGAGGATCTTGAACGGCTCTGCGGGCCGCGTGTCGCCGTACTCAAGACCTGACTGGGCCTCCTTGTCGTGTGAGGTCACTCGTATGCTCGGTCCATGACGGATCAGCAGCCCGTACCGGCAGAACGGCCCACCGAGAACGCCATGCGCCGCGCCCTCAAGAGGGCCAGGGACGGGGTGGCGCTCGACGTCGCCGAGGCCGCCGTGCTGCTTCAGGCGCGGGGCGCCGACCTGGACGACCTGGTCGCCTCCGCCGGCCGGGTGCGGGACGCCGGTCTGGAGGCCGCCGGGCGGCCCGGTGTCATCACGTACTCCAAGAGCGTGTTCATCCCGCTCACCCGGCTGTGCCGGGACAAGTGCCACTACTGCACGTTCGTCACCGTGCCGGGCAAGCTGCGCCGCGCCGGGCACGGGATGTTCATGTCCCCCGACGAGGTCCTCGACATCGCCCGCCGCGGCGCCGAACTGGGCTGCAAGGAAGCCCTGATCACGCTCGGCGACAAGCCCGAGGACCGCTGGCCCGAGGCGCGCGAGTGGCTCGACGCGCACGGCTACGACGACACCCTCGCCTACGTACGGGCCATGGCGATCCGGATCCTGGAGGAGACCGGTCTCCTGCCCCACCTCAACCCGGGCGTGCTGTCCTGGACCGACTTCCAGCGGCTCAAGCCCGTCGCGCCCTCCATGGGCATGATGCTGGAGACGACCGCCACCCGGCTCTGGTCCGAGCCCGGCGGCCCGCACCACGGCTCCCCCGACAAGGAGCCGGCCGTCCGGCTGCGGGTCCTGGAGGACGCCGGACGCTCGTCGGTCCCGTTCACCAGCGGGCTGCTCATCGGGATCGGCGAGACGTACGAGGAGCGGGCCGACTCCCTCTTCGCGCTGCGCCGGGTCTCCCGCGCGTACCACTCCGTCCAGGAGCTGATCATCCAGAACTTCCGCGCCAAGCCGGACACGGCGATGCGCGGCATGCCGGACGCCGAACTGGACGACCTGATCGCCACGATCGCCGTCGCCCGGCACATCATGGGCCCCTCCGCCTGCCTCCAGGCCCCGCCGAACCTCGTCGACGAGGAGTACGGACGGCTCATCGGCGCCGGCATCGACGACTGGGGCGGTGTCTCCCCGCTCACCATCGACCATGTGAACCCGGAGCGGCCCTGGCCGCAGATCGACACCCTCGCCGAGAAGTCCCGCGCCGCCGGATTCGAGCTGCGTGAACGGCTCTGCGTCTACCCGGAGTTCGTCGGCCGCGGGGAGCCCTGGCTCGATCCGCGTCTGCTGCCGCACGTACGGGCGCTCGCCGACCCGGAGACCGGCCTGGCCAACCCGGACGCGGTGGTGCGCGGGCTTCCCTGGCAGGAGCCGGACGAGGCGTTCACGGCGGCCGGCCGCACCGACCTGCACCGCACGATCGACACCACCGGCCGCACCCACGACCGCCGCGAGGACTTCGACGAGGTCTACGGCGACTGGGAGGCGCTCCGCGAGGCGGCGGCCCCCGGCATGGTCCCGCAGCGCATCGACACGGACGTACGGGCCGCGCTCGCGACCGCCGCCGAC
This sequence comes from Streptomyces sp. Je 1-79, assembly GCF_025195125.1. Lineage (GTDB taxonomy): Bacteria > Actinomycetota > Actinomycetes > Streptomycetales > Streptomycetaceae > Streptomyces. The sequence continues at coordinate 131,966 of NZ_JAMGSL010000012.1, read as the reverse complement.
GACCCGACGAAGCTCACGGACGACGAGGCGCTCGCCCTGCTGCACGCCGACGGCCCTGCGCTCGACGCCCTGACCCGGATCGCCGACGACGTCCGGCGGGCGGTGGCCGGCGACGACGTCACGTACATCGTCACGCGGAACATCAACTTCACCAACGTCTGCTACACCGGCTGCCGGTTCTGCGCCTTCGCGCAGCGCCGTACGGACGCCGACGCGTACACGCTCTCGCTCGACCAGGTCGCCGACCGGGCCCAGCAGGCCTGGGAGGTCGGCGCGGTCGAGGTCTGCATGCAGGGCGGCATCCACCCGGACCTGCCCGGCACGGCGTACTTCGACATCGCGCGGGCGGTGAAGGAGCGCGTGCCCGGCATGCACGTCCACGCCTTCTCCCCGATGGAGGTCGTCAACGGCGCGACCCGGACCGGGCTCTCGATCCGGGAGTGGCTGACGGCGGCGAAGGAGGCCGGGCTCGACTCCATCCCCGGCACGGCCGCCGAGATCCTCGACGACGAGGTCCGCTGGGTCCTCACCAAGGGCAAGCTGCCCACGGCCACCTGGATCGAGGTCGTCACCACCGCCCACGAGCTGGGCATCCGCTCCTCGTCCACGATGATGTACGGGCACGTGGACCAGCCCCGGCACTGGCTCGGCCACTTCCGCACGCTGGCCCGGATCCAGCAGGAGACCGGTGGCTTCACCGAGTTCGTGACGCTGCCCTTCATCCACACCAACGCGCCCGTCTACCTCGCGGGCATCGCCCGGCCCGGCCCGACGGTCCGCGACAACCGCGCGGTGACGGCGATGGCACGGCTGCTGCTCCACCCGCACATCCCGAACATCCAGACCAGCTGGGTGAAGCTCGGCGCGGACGGCGCCGCCGAGATGCTCCGCTCGGGCGCCAACGACCTCGGCGGCACGCTGATGGAGGAGACCATCTCCCGTATGGCGGGCTCCAGTTACGGTTCGTACCGCTCGATCCGGGACCTCGTCGCGATCGCGGAGGCGGCGGGCCGCCCGTCGCGCCCGCGCACGACCCTCTACGGCGAGGTGCCCGAGGAGCGGCAGCGCGCGGCGACCGCCTCGGACGGGCACCTGCCGGAGCTGCTGCCGGTACTGGGGGACTGAGCCGGTTCACACCGCGACGAAACTTCCGGTGAACTGCGGTCGAAGACGGACAGAAAGGCGTCGGATCGCAAAAGGTTCAGCACTGCGAACGTGCGAACCCGGTCGATTACAGTGCTGCGAGATCGGTGCGCCGAGGGTTCCGGGGGAGGGCACGTCATGACCACGAGCGCCGCGGCCGTGTGGGGTCGCGCCGAACAGCAGGACTTCCGGGCCCGGGTCCGCGGCTGCCTCCTCGGCGGCGCCGTGGGCGACGCCCTCGGCGCGGGGGTCGCGGAGCTCCCCCTCGACGGGATCAGGGCCGCACACGGGCAGGAGGGCCTCACCGAGCCCGTCCCCGCGTACGGCAGACGCGGCGCCGTCACCGCCGCCACCCAGATGACCCTGTTCACCGTCGACGGGCTGATACGCGCCCAGGTCCGCCGCGACACCGGCGCCTGGCACCCGCCCACCGACGTCCACCGCGCCCATCTGCGCTGGGCGGCCACCCAGCGCGACTGGGGCCCCGACGAGCGCCGGAAGGACAACGGCTGGCTCGCCCGCGAGGAGTGGCTGTACGCCCGCCGGGACCCGGCCCGCGCCTGCCTCACCGGCCTCGGCGACGAGATCCTCGGCACCCTCGACAAGCCCAAGAACCCGGAGGCGGCCGACTCCGGAGCACTCGTCCGCTCGGCACCCTTCGGCCTTCTCGTCGGCTGGGAGCCGCAGCTGGTGTGCCAGCTGGCCGTCGAGTGCGCGGCGCAGACCCACGGAGACCCGGCCGCCCACCTCTCGGCCGGCGCGCTCGCCGTCGTCGTGCACGGTCTCGCGCGCGGCGAGAGCGTGGACGGCTCGGTCCAGCGGGCGCTGGCCCTGCTCACCCAGCGCCCCGGCCACGAACCCGTCACCGACGCCCTCCAGCGGGCGCTGGGAGCCGTACGCCAGGGAATGCCGAACGCGGTACGGGTCACCGACCTCGGCGCGGACGAGGACCGGGCGGAGGGCCAGCTCGCCGCGGCCGTGTACTGCGCCCTCGTCGGCGAGGACATCCGCCACGGCCTGCGCCTCGCGGTCAACCACGACGGCCCGTCGGCCGCGACGGGTGCCGTCACGGGTGCGCTGCTCGGCGCCCTGCACGGCGAGACGGCCCTCCCGCCGGCCTGGCTGGCCGAACTGGAGGGCCGTTCCACGATCCTGGAGCTGGCGGACGACTTCGCGATGGAGATGACCCAGGGCGCCGCCCTGCACAGCCCCGCGGAGTCGCACCCCGGCTGGCTCGCCCGCTATCCCAGGGGCTGACCGGCGCGCTCGTCCGGGGCGCCGGAGGTCTGCGGCGGTACGGCGGCGCCGTCGCCGTCCGAGTTGATCCGGTCCAGGACCGCGTCCCGCTCGGGGGTGTCCTCCGGCCTGACGAAGCCGATCAGGACGTAGAGGACCAGGGACGTGGCGAGCGGCGAGACGATCTGGATCTGGAGCTCGACGCCGTCCAGGCCGTAGTTGGTCAGCCAGAAGGCGAAGAGCCCGGCGGCCCAGGAGACCAGCGCCGCCGTGGGGCCGGACTTACGGAAGGTCTTCAGCAGGCCGAGCATGAACGGGATGGCGATCGGGCCCATCAGACCGGCCACCCACTTGATGACGACGGTGATGATGTCCTTGAAGGTCGGCGAGTTGACCTGGGTGGCGACCGCCATCGACAGGGCGAGGAACGCGATCGTCGACCAGCGTGCGGCGATCAGTCCGGCCTGCTGGGTCCAGCTCCGCGCCGCCTTGCTCATGACGGGGGCGATGTCCCGGGTGAAGACGGCCGCGATGGCGTTGGCGTCGGAGGAGCACATGGCCATCGTGTGGGAGAAGAAGCCGACGACGACCAGGCCGAGCAGTCCGTGCGGCAGCAGCTGCTCGGTCATCAGGGCGTAGCTGTCGGAGGCGTCGGGCTTCTGCGGGTCGACGAGCAGCGGCGCGACCCACATGGGGAAGAACAGGACCAGCGGCCAGACGAACCACAGGACCGCCGAGAGCCGGGCCGAGCGGGTGGCCTCGCGGGCGTTGGGGGTCGCCATGTAGCGCTGGGCCTGGTTCCACATGCCGCCGTTGTACTCGAAGGTCTTGATGAAGAGGTAAGCGAGCAGGAAGGTCAGCGTGTACGGGCCCGCGGTCGGCGCGGTGTGCCCCTGGAGCTCGGGCCGGTCCCAGACGTCCCACAGCGCGCTGATCCCGCCCAGCTCGGCGAGGACGGCGACGAGCATCGCGACACCGGCGAAGAACTGGATGACGAACTGGCCGAGTTCGGTGAGGGCGTCGGCCCACAGACCGCCGACCGTGCAGTAGATGCCGGTGATCACACCGGTGATGAGGATGCCCTGGTTGAGGGAGATCCCGGTGAAGACGGAGAGCAGGGTGGCGATCGCCGCCCACTTGGCGCCCACGTCGACGATCTTCAGCAGCACGCCGGACCAGGCCAGGGCCTGCTGGGTGGGGAGGTTGTACCGGTTCTTCAGGTACTCCAGCGGGGAGGCCACGTGGAGCCGTGAGCGGAGCCGGTTGAGGCGGGGCGCGAAGAGGTTCGCGCCGATCGCGATCCCGATGGCGATCGGGAAGGACCAGGTGACGTACGAGGTGACGCCGTAGGTGAACGCGATGCCGGCGTACCCGGTGAACATCACCGCGCTGTAGCCCGACATGTGGTGCGAGATGCCGGAGAGCCACCAGGGCATCTTGCCTCCGGCGGTGAAGAAGTCGGAGACGTTGTCCACGCGCTTGTGGGACCAGACTCCGATCGCGACCATGACGCCGAAATAGCCGATGAGCACGGCCCAGTCGAGACTGTTCATTGAGCCCCCTCCAGGGGTCCGGTCCGCCTTGTGAACGCCGTTCATGGTGTGGGGAGTTGCAGCCCTACGACAACGCGGTGGAGGGTCAAGAGCACGTAAAATCGTTCTTCGTGTTGACCTACATTCACATTTCTGAATCCAGATGGGGTCAAAAAGGGCCGCACGGTACGCCGTCGCGTCCCGTGCGGCCCGGCCTCGGCCCGCGCCGTCTACCGCATCAGCTCGCCCGCGTTGACGAGCAGCGACTGCCCGGTGATCGCCCGCGCCCGGTCGGAGGCGAGGAAGGCGGCCGCCTCCGCCACGTCCCCGTCGGTCGCCAGCTCGGGCAGCGCCATCCGCTCCGTGAGCCGCCCGAGCACCTCGGCCTCCGGCACCTCCTCGGTGTGCGCCGTGAACTGGACGTACGCCTGGACCGGCGGGCCCCACATCCACCCCGGCAGCACGGTGTTCACCCGGATCCGGTGCGGGCCCAGCTCGCGCGCCATCGAGTACATCGCCGAGGTCAGCGCCCCCTTCGAGGCCGCGTACGCCGCCTGCCGGACCTGCGAGGGCGCGGCCACCGCCGACTGCGTCCCGATGAGGACGACGGAGCCGCCGCGCTCCTTGAGCGCCGGCAGGCAGGCCCGCGTCATCCGCAGGGTGCCGAGCAGGTTGACGTCCAGGACGCCCTGCCAGGTGGCGAAGTCGGCGTCCTCGATCCCGCCGAAGTAGCTGTCCCAGGCGGCGACGTGGACGACGGCGTCGATCGCGCCGAACCGCTCCACCGCGAGCGCGGCGAGGGCCTCGCACTGCGCCTCGTCGGTGATGTCGGTGGCGCGGTGGGCCGTGCGGCGGCCCTCCGGGTCGATCTCCGCCGCCGACTTGGCGAGATTGGCCCCGGTGCGCGCGCCGAGGACCGCGTTGCCGCCGTCGCGCACCACGGTCTCGGCGATCCGGTGCCCGAGTCCGGCGCCGACACCCGACACGACCACGGTCTTTCCCTGGAGCAGCATCCGGGTGCCTCCCGACTCTGGCCATTCATCTGACGGCCCGTCAGAGTAGGGGGCTCCATCCGACTTGGGAAGGGGTCCCGAAGGTGAGCGAGGAGACGCGGAGCGAGACGTACGCGGAGCTGGCGGCGGTCGGCCCGTACGGGGTCCGCCCCGGCCACGCCCTGATCACGATGGTCGAACCGCACGCGGGCCACGAGTACGCGTACAACCGCTGGTACGAGGACGACCACTACTACGCGGGCGCGATGGCCATGCCCTGGATGTACGCGGGCCGCCGCTGGGTCGCCACCCGGGAACTCCAGGAACTGCGCCGCCCGGAGAAGTCCGCGGTCGCCCAGCCCGTCACGGCCGGCTGCTACCTCTCCACCTATTGGGTCACCGAGGGCCGCTACGACGACCACATGAAGTGGACCGTCTCCATCAACAAGCGGCTCAACCGCGACGCCCGCGTCTACCGCGACCGTACGCACGTCTTCACGGCCTTCCAGGACCACGAGGCGACCGTGTACCGGGACGGCGCGGCCGGTCCCCGCGACTTCCACGCCCTCGACCACCCGTACCAGGGCCTGATCCTCCAGGTGATCGACGCGGAGGGCCCCGAGGCGCGGGCGGAGCTGCTCGAACGCCTGGTCTCGCGCGAACTGCCGAAGCGACTCGCCGGCTCCCCTGCCGCGCTGGTCACCGTCTTCCGCCCGACACCGCTGCCGGGCGACCGGATGACCTACGTGAAGCAGGTCGAGGGCGTCGACACCCGGCTGACCCTGCTCTGGTTCCTGGAGCGCGACCCGCGGGCCTGCTGGGCGGACCACTTCGCCGACCTGGAGACGACCGGCGGGGAGTCGGGACGGGTGGAGCTGGTGGCCCCCTTCGTCCCGACGGTCCCGGGCACGGACCGGTACGTGGACGAACTGCGCTGATCGGCGCGGAGGAGACCCCGGACAGCAACCAGCCCCCTCGGCCAGGACGGCGATCCAGTCGAGAGGGCTTGCCTGAGGGTGCGGTGTGACGCCGGGGTCAGGCGCCGGGGCGGTCGCGCTCGCCGACGTCGAGGACGAACGCCGACCAGGTCTCGGGGGTGAAGGCGAGACCGGAGCGGGCGACGTCCTTCGAGTCCCGGACCCGGACCAGGAGGTGTCCCTGCGCCCTGACCTCTACGCAGTCGCCATTGACGGCCGAGTACGAGGACTTGGTCCATTCCGCCAGTGCGTCGTGCCGAAACAGCATCGTGACTCCGATGGTTGTGCCAGTGGGGTGGGTGACGTGCAATCCAGCCGCTTCGGCAGCGGCTCTGCCCTCGAAGCTACGCTGCAACATCACCTGGGATGAGACGCGTTCACCCATCTGGATGGCATATTCCATCGAGATCTGTGCACCGGGGTTCTCGCGGTGTAGAGTGCCCGCTTCCCCGGAATCGGCTACTCCGCCTGGAGCTCCTCGGCCACCCGGAGGATGAACTCGCGGGACTGTTCGGCACTCAGCGCCTTCGCCCTGAGGTGCTCGTACATCACCGCGTAGCTCTGGACGTCGATGGCCTTCTCCAGATAGAGGTCGCTGGTGACGCCCTCCAGGTAGACGACGCTGGCGTCCGTCGCCTCCTGGAACTCCAGGATGGCGAACTTTCCGTACATCCCCGGGTGGGCGCCGACGCCGTACGGCAGTACCTGGAGCGTGACGTGCGGCTTCTCGCTCAACTCGGCGAGGTGCGTCAGCTGGTCGGCCATGATCTGCGGATTGCCGACGACGCGGCGCAGCAGGGCCTCGTCGATGACGGCCCAGAACCGCAGCGGGTTGACCGGGTCGGAGAGGCGGTCCTGGCGCTTCAACCGGATCTGGATGCGCTTGTCGATGTCGACGGGGTTCGCCTCCGGCCACATCCCCTCGATCACCGCCTGCGCGTACTCGCGCGTCTGCAGGAGACCGGGAACGATGAGCGACTCGTAGACGCGCAGCGACGCCGCGTCCGTCTCCAGGCCGATGTAGACGCTGTACGGGATGTCGCCGAAGGCGTGCCACCAGCCCTGCTGGCGCGAGTCCTTGGCCATCTGCATCAGCGACTCGACGACGCGCTCGTCCTCGACCTCGTAGACCCCGCACAGATCCCGGACGTCGCGCTGGCTGATCGAACGGCGGCCGTTCTCGAGACGGCTGATCTTGGACTGCGACACCAGAAGGCGCTCGGCCACCTGCTCGGCCGTCATGTTCTTCTGCTCCCGGAGCCGGCGCAACTCCTGGCCCAATCGGCGTCGCCTGACGGTGGGGTTGACGTTGGACGCCACGGAAACTGCACCTCCGGCTGCGTAGCTGTGAGTATCTACTGCTTGGCAGACTGCCACCAAAGGTGCGGTGTGCGCTGGGAAATGACGACAACGTGTGCGGGGTGGCCTTGACGGCCACCCCGCACACGTCGTCGTGCGGCTCCCGAACGGGTTCTTGGTGCGTACGTGCTCAGTGCACGGCGGCGCGGGCCATGCTGCCGCGACGCGGCTGCTGTGGCACGCCACCCGGCGCACTGCGGCGCGGCTGGGCGGCCACACCGTTCTGGACGTCCATCACGGCGTGCGCCACGAGTCCGCCCATGGGGTCGTGCCGGATCAGATCGCGCAGCCGGGACCGCGACGACCGTCCTTCGTTCCCCGGGTACAGGTGCTTGCCGAGACCGACCGCGTGGGCCAGCGCGGCGAGCGCCGCGGTCCGCGGGTCCGGCGGTACGCCGGTGCGGATCGCACTGTCCAGCCGGGCCCTGATGTCCCGGCTGATTGCCGTGTCCGTCGCCTGGTAGCGAACCGTCGGCAGTACTCCGCACATCTGGCCCTCCACGGCATGCACCATGCCGCAGCGCTCCAGATGAGCGAGGTAGATCTGGCGCAGCCCCAGTCGGGGCCCGCCAATCCAGTGGACCGCCCGTACCGGGCTGCCACGACGGCGCAGCAGCTCCAGTGCGGAGTCCAGAGTCGGATCTCCGGTCGGCCGTGGCATCACCACGGCGATACGATCCCCGTCAGGGGCTATCCGTCCTGCCAGAGCCAGCTCCACTAGCTGTGCTCCGGCGAGGCCGAGGTCGAGCGACTGCGGCTGCGCTGTGGTACCCGTGGCCGGGTCCAGAGCGAGCAGCAGAAGCTCCTCCGGAATTGTTCTGCGGCTCCTGCCCATCCATGCCTCCCCGCGTGGATGAGTCACAGGGTGACCCCTCTCACATTCATCTGTCGAGAGCGCCTGGGTGCTTCGTACGGGAACCAGTAGGTATGTCGTTCTCGTCTAGCACGGGGGCCAAGGGGTTCACACAGGACACTGATAGATGGTTCGGACGTACTCATGACGCATGGAGGAGGCACGGTGGCGGGCGAGTCCCCCGACAAGGCGGAGCAGCAGGAGTCCTCGAAGGAGACGACTCCGGGCGGCGGCGGCCGGGATCCGCGGCTGTCGGTCCTCCGCGAGACCGCGTCACCGGTCCAGGTCGACCAGCCGACGGCCGTCTTCAGGACCTTGTCCCCGAGGGCGCCGGAGGACGACGCGCCCTCGGAGCGGACGGAGTCGGCGGACGAGTCGGACTCGGCGGACGTGTCGGATGCGGCGGACTCGGCGGACGTGTCGGACTCTGTGGATGCGTCGGACTCGGCGGACTCGGCGGACGCCGTGGAGTCGGTGGACGTGGAGGAGTCGGCGGACCGGGTCGAGTCGGTGGAGTCGGCTGACGCCGTGGAGTCGGGTGACGCGGAGGGCTCGGCCGATGCGTCGGGCTCTGCGGACGCTGCGGGCTCTGAGGGCTCCGCGGGGGAGGGTGACCGCCTGAGGGCCGCTGTGGCGGCCTGGGTCGCCACAGCGGACGAGGACGCGCCCACGGACCGCCCGGAGGCCGCAGGCGAGGCGACGGAAGCGGAGGCTGAGCCCTCCGCCGCGGACGACGCCCCGGCGACGGCCGCTGCCGAGGACGGCGACGACGAGGACGGCGACGCGGACGCGGAGTCGCGGGACGCCGTCCGTGACGACGCGTCGGACGCCGGATCGGAAGAGACCGGCCGCGACGGCGAGGACGGCGACGCGGACGCGGAGCCCGAGGCGTCCGGCGACGACAGCCCCGAGCCGTCCTGGTTCGCGCGGAAGCCCGACGCCGAGAAGCCCGACGCCGAGACCACCCCCGAGACCACCCCCGAGACCACCCCCGAGGCCGACGAGCAGGACGCCGTCGACCGTGACCGCGAACGTGACGCCGGGCCCGTCGATCAGCCCACCGCCGTGTTCAAGGCCGTCCGGCCGCCCGTCGTGGACCAGCCGACGACCGCGCTGAAGCTCCCGGTCACCCCCGAGACCGCTCCCGAGCGCCCGAGCACCTTCGTGCCGCTCCGCCCCGACACGCCGAAGCCCGCGCCCGCGTCCGCGCCCAAGGCGACCCCCAAGGCGACCCCGGCAGGCCCGTCGGGTCCGGAGACCCCGAAGGCGGCCGCGCCCGGCGCCACCCCCGTACCCCCGCCGTCGCTCGCCGAGGCCGAGCGGACCAGGCAGCAGCCCATGCCGCCGCTGCCCCCGCTCGACCTGCTCGCCGAGCTGACCAACACCCCGCCCCCGCCGGCGACCCCCCTGCGCACCACCGTCCGGCGGGTGCGGATCTGGACGCCGCTCGTCGTCCTGCTGTTGATCGTCTTTGCAGTCGTACAGTTCGTGAGACCGCTCCCGAACCCGACGCTCACGCTCTCCGCCGCCCCCACCTTCACCTTCGAGGGCGGCGAGCTGCAGATGCCGTGGCCCACCGAGGGCCAGGGCGCCGCCGAGGTCGAGGGCGTCGGTTCGCTCGGGACGTACGGGGCCCAGAAGCCCGCCCCGCTCGCGAGCGTGGCCAAGACGATGACCGCGTACGTGATCCTCCGCGACCACCCCATCAAGGGGAAGGGGCCCGGCCCCGAGATCGAGATCGACCAGAAGGCCGCCGACGAGGCCGGCGCCGAGTTCGAGTCGACCGCGGCGGTCAAGAAGGGCCAGAAGTACTCGGAGAAGGAGCTGATCCAGCTCCTCATGATCCCCTCCGCGAACAACGTGGCCCGGCTGCTCGCGCGCTGGGACGCCGGTTCCGAGGCCGCGTTCGTCGAGAAGATGAACGCCGCCGCCAAGGACCTCGGGATGACGGACTCGACGTACACCGACCCGTCGGGCCTGGAGTCGACCACCGTCTCGACCCCCCAGGACCAGCTGAAGCTGGCGAAGGCGGTCATGCAGTACGACGTGTTCCGGGAGATCGTGAACATGCCGAACCTCACCGTCGACGGCATTCCCGGCCAGATCGAGAACAACAACAACATCGTGCTCCAGCCCGGTGTCAGCGGGATCAAGACCGGCTCCTCCACCCCCGCCGGCGGCAACCTGCTCTGGGCCGCGAACACCGTGGTCGACGGCAAGCAGCGCCGCATCCTCGGCATCGTCATGGGAGCGAAGGACGCCCGGCTGCTGCACGAGAAGCTCCAGCTGTCGATCGACTACAGCCTCAAGCTGATCCAGCAGGCCCAGAAGGACGTCACCTCCGCCGCGGTGGTCCGCAAGGGTCAGGTCGTCGGCTACATCGACGACGGTCTCGGCGGCCGCACCCCCGTCGTCGCGGACAGGGAGCTCAAGGCCGTCGGCTGGCCGGGTCTGAAGGTCGACCTGGAGCTCACCGACGGCGGCAAGGCCGTCCCGCACACCGGCAAGGCCGGCGACGTCGTCGGCCAGGTGTCCATCGGCACCGGCACCGGCAAGGTCAGCGCGCCCGTCTCGCTCCAGAAGGACCTGGTGGAGCCCGGCTTCGACAAGAAGCTGACCCGTCTGGGCTGACGCTTCAGGGCGTCCCGGTCTCCCCGGGGCGCCCTGCTGTTAGCGTTCCGGAGACCGAGACATGGGCGAAAGGCAGTTCGGGAGCAGCACGGGAGAGGGCCGCGAGTGACCACCGCCGAGCCGACACGCGCCGACGAGGGCGCGCCGACGCGGGCCTCCGTGCCCACGCGAATAAACCTCCCGACTCCCCGGCGGCCCGCCCCGCCGTCCCCCACGTCGCGTCCCCGCCGGCGCCGCCGCCGCTACCCCGTCATGATCGCGACGGGTGTCGCCGCACTCACCCACGTCCTGTGGTTCTTCCTGTTCGCGAACAGTGGCGGCGACCTCGCCGCGCAGGACGCGTGGGCCGAGTTCGTGGGCCGGCATCCGGACTCCGCGTACAACCTCGCGTGGTACGGGGGGATGCACCCGGTCTCGTACAGCGTCGTCTCGCCGTACGTGATGTCGGTGCTCGGCGTGCGGACGACGATGATGATCGCGGGCACGGTCTCGGCCGGGCTCACGGCGCTGATCCTGGTGCGGGTGCGGGCGGTGCGCAATCCGCTCGCGTGCTCGCTGGCCGGGGTCTTCGCGTTCCTGTGCAACGCGCTGTCGGGGCGCGTGACGTTCGGGCTCGGCATGATGTTCGCGCTCGGCGCGGTCGCCGCCGTCTTCTGCTGGCCGTACCGCTGGCGCCACCGACGCTGGGCGAAGGCCGCGGTCGCCGCGCCGTTCGCCGGTGTCGCGACCGCCTGCAGCCCGGTCGCCGGACTCTTCCTCGGCGTCGCGGCGGCGGCGCTCTTCCTGAACCGGCGCCGGCCGGGCGCGTACGCCCTCGGCCTCGCCCCCGTACTCGTCGTCGCGCTCTCCTCCTGGCTGTTCCCGTTCTCCGGTACGCAGCCGATGTCGTGGGCGTCGACGGCGCTGCCGTTCCTCTTCGGGGTCCTGTGCTTCCTGCTGGTGCCGCGCGAGTGGCGCACGGTCCGCACCGGCGCGGCCGTGTACTCCGCGGGCACGCTGCTGACCTGGCTGATCGACTCGCAGATCGGGTCGAACGTCTCGCGCCTCGTGATGCTCTTCGCGGGTGTCGTGCTGCTCGCCGCGCTGCCGTACGCGGTCCCGCGCTCCCGCAAGTGGTACGCGGTCGTGGTGGCGTTCGCGGGGCTGAACGTCTGGATCGGCTTCAAGGGCGTCGACGACGTCATCCGTACCGCCCCTGACGCTTCGTGGGCGCGGGAGGTGGCGCCGCTGATCAACCAGCTCCAGGTGCGCGGGGCGGAGAAGGCGCGGGTGGAGGTCGTGCCGGCGTCCAGCCATCGCGAGTCCTCGGCGCTCAGCCCGTACATCAACCTGGCGCGGGGCTGGAACCGGCAGGCGGACATGGAGCGGAACCCGCTCTTCTACGACGACACCCTGAACGCCACGAACTACCAGGACTGGCTGGACCGCTGGGCGGTGCACTACGTCGTGCTGCCGACCGGGGCGCCCGACTCGGGCGCGGAGGTCGAGGCGGAGCTCGTCGGGGACGGGCTGCCGTATCTGAAGCAGGTCTGGTCGGACGCGAACTGGCGGCTGTACGAGGTGCAGGACCCGACCCCGCTCGCGGACCCTCCGGCCGAGGTGCGGCGGGCGGGCGCGAACGAGGTCGTGATCGAGGTCGACAGCCCGGGGCGGGTGCTGATCCGGGTGCCGTACTCGCCGTGGCTGGCGCTGGTCGACGAGCACGGCGGCAAGATCGAACCGCCGGAGGAGACGGAGGCGTCGAAGGCGGCGCGGGAGGCCTCGCCGGCGGAGCTGGAGAAGGTCTTCCTCAACGAGTCCGGCTGTCTGCTGAAGACGGAGGCGGACGCGGACGGCGACGAGTGGACGGAGCTGGTGGCGCCGAAGGCGGGCGTGTACACGCTGTCGGCTCCGTACAAGTTCTTCCCGCGGGGCACTGCATGCCCGGAGGAACTCCGCTGATTGGGCCCTAAAGTGTCCGGCTATGGCGTGCGACGTGTGCGGCGGTACGGGCAGGGGTCCCCTGCCGGGAATGGCGTGTCGGCACTGCGGCGTCGGCATCCGGACCGGAACAGGGGCCTGGGCCGGTGCCGGGACCGGGGCCGGCACCGGTCGTGGGGCCGGTGGTGGGATCCGGCGGGGCGGGGCGTGGGCGCTGGTGGCCGTGGTGGCCGTCGGCTGCCTGGCCCTGGTGGTGTCCCTCGGCGGGGCGGAGGAGCCGCCTCCGGCGTCGGAGACCGATCCGCCGGTACGGGCGTTGCCGGTGCTGCCGACGAGAAACGGCCCGACGGGGTTCCCCGGCGACGAGGCGGCGCCGCCGAGCGCGAGTACCTCGCCCTCCGGTTCTCCCTCCACGACGGCGCCCCACCCTCCCCCCTCTCCCCACGGGGCGCCCCACGAGGCTCGTTACGAGGAGTGGGCGGGCCCGGGCTGCGCGGGCGGGGCCTACACGGAGACGGGCCGGTACCAGGACGGCTTCGAGGGCTGGTACACCGTGACGAGGGGCGGCTTCCGGGGCGGGGGCTGCGACGGCCGCTTCTCGGCCATGCCGATGTCGGGCAGCTCGACGAAGGACCGTGACAACAGCGCCACCTGGAGCTGGCACGTCGGTCCGGGGTACGACACGTGCGCCCTGGCGGTCCACGTACCCAGCCCGCCCCGGCCCCAGGACGCGGCGGGCGAGCCCTCGGTCTACCAGGTCCTGGCGAACGGCACCCCGTACGCCACGTTCACCGTCTACCAGCCCGCGAACACCGGCTCGCTCCTCCCCGTCGGCTCCTACCCCCTCGGCACCCCCACCTTCACGGTCCGCCTCGTCGACCGCGGCCAGGACTGGGGCTCCAGCGCGCGGGAGGGGGCGCACCACGCGGCGGGTCAGATGCGGCTGACGTGCCAGGCGTAGCCGTGTAGCGGTGTTGACTCGGTTCACAGAAAATGGTCTCATTGCGCCAGCTCACGCGCGAAGGGGACCTGCTGTGGGACTGTGGCTCGGGTACGGGTTCATCTTTCTCGTCCAATGCGCCGTGCTGCTCGCTCAGTTCGGCGGCGCGGCCCTCTCCGTCCTGGGCACGGCCTGGCTCGGCCGCCGCGCCTGGGCCGCCCGTGGAGGCGACCGGCTCGACTTGCCGCCGGTCGCGTTCGCGCTGTTCGGAGCGGGGGTGTTCCTGCTGACGGCGGCGCTGCTGACCCGCTCGGCGGGGGAGCGACTGGGCTTGGACCTCTGACCGTACGAACCGCAGGAGTGACGACCGTGAACGCGAAACGCCGCCGACTGCTACTGGCCGCCGTCGACCCCATGCTGGAGCCCGGGGAGCAGGTCGAGGTGGCGACCGTCGTGAACCTGAGCTCGGTCTCGGTCCGCCGGACGGCCGCGTTCGCCGTCGCGTCGGCGGTCATGAGCGGCGGGGCCATGGCCGTGATCCCGACGCCGGTCCCGATGTACCTGGCGATGACCGACCGCCGGATCTTCATCTTCCGCGCGAACCCGATGTTCGCCCGCCCGGAGGAGCACCTGATGACGATCCCCCGCGAGGGGCTGGTCCGCTCGGAGATCAAGGAGCGCGTCCTCAACTCCTCGTTCGTCGTCTCCTCCCCGCACGACGCCCACGCACTGAAGATCACCTTCCCCCTCCTGGGCCGCAAGGAGCGCAACGTGGTGGCGGCCGCGTTGCCGCAGGCTTCCTGACGCGGTCGCGCGGCCACCCGGTCGCGTGCGGCCGGGGCGCATGAGGGGATCCGGCGCTCGGCCCGTACGGGTCGAGGGGATCCTGGTCCTCGGCCCGTACGGGTTCGGCGCGTCAGCCGGCCTTGTCCGCGTTCGCGCGGAAGGCGCGTCGGTAGGCGGCGGGCGTGGTGCGCAGGGCCTCGTGGAAGCGCCGGCGCAGGTTGACGGCCGAGGAGAGGCCGACCCGGTGCGCGATGGTCTCCACGGGCAGGTCGGTCTCCTCCAGCAGCGCCCGGGTGGCGGCGATGCGCCGGTCCAGCAGCCAGCGTCCGGGGCTGATGCCCAGCTGCTCGGTGAAGCGCCGGGTCAGCGTGCGGGCCGAGACCTGCGAGCGGACCGCCATGTCGGCGACGGTGACCGGCTGGTCCAGGCGTCCGGTCAGCCATTCGAGGAGCGGGGCCAGCGAGTCGGCGACGGGTCCGGAGGTGGGCAGTTCGGCGTACTGCAGCTGGCAGCCTTCGCGGTGCGGCGGCATCACCAACTGCCGTGCGATCCGCATCGCGTACGCCGCGCCCTGGTCGGCGCTCACCAGGTGCAGGCAGAGGTCCACACCGGCCGCGGATCCGGCGCTCGTGGCGACGTCGCCGTGGTCGACGTACAGCACCGCGGGGTCGACCCGGACCTGCGGGAACCGGCCGGCGAGCTCGGCTGCCTGGGCCCAGTGGGTGGCGGCCCGCCGGCCGTCGAGGAGGCCGGCGGCGGCGAGGACGAAGGCGCCCGAGCAGAGGCCGACGATCCGCGCGCCGCGTCCGTGCGCCCGGCGGACCGCGGTGACCACCGCCGTCGGCACCTCGGACCCGGCCGGCTGCTGCCAGCCGGGGACCAGGACGGTGTCCGCGTGTTCCAGGGCGTCCAGGCCCGCGGTGACGAGCATGTCGTAGCCGGCCTGGGTGCGTACCGGGCCGGGGTGCTCGGTACAGACCTCGAACGCGTAGCGGGCGGGGATCGCCGGGCCGTGGTCGCCGAACACCTCGGTCGCGCAGGCCAGGGGGAAGGTCGACTGCGGGGGCTGCACCAGGGCCACGACCCGGTGCGGTGCCGGGGACTTCGGCAGCGAACGAAGCGTCATGGCGCGAAAGTACCCCTTCATGTCGTTCGGGACACTGACCCTGACGGATTGGTCCAGTCCAATATCGGTTCCTGTGACCGCAGCGCAGACGCAGCTTCCGAGGCAGAACCTCCCGCCGACCGCCAGGCCCCCGTTGTGGGACCGGCGCTTCACGCTCTACTTCACCGCTCGCGCGGTCTCGCTGCTCGGGGACGCGATGATGCCGGTGGCCGCCGCGCTCGCGGTGGGCCCGCTGTACGGAATCTCGGGGGTGGGCTTCGTCCTCGGGGTCTGGACCGGGACGTTCGTCCTCCTGGTCCTGTTCGGCGGGGTGTTGGCCGACCGGTTCGGCGCGCGCCGGATGATGGTCGGCGCGGACCTGGTCCGGGTGCTGACTCAGGGGGTGTTGGCTGTCGCGTTCTTCGCGGGGCCGCCGCCGTTCTGGCTGCTGGTGGCCATGGCGGCCCTGGCGGGCGCGGCCGTCGCGATGTTCCTGCCGGGGGTGAACGGGATGGTCCCGCTGGTCGCCCACGAGCCGCAGCGGGCCAACGCCACGCTCAAGGTGGCCGACGCGCTCGCCCACCTGATCGGCCCGGCCCTGGCGGGGCTGCTGATCGCACTGACCAGCGCCGGGACGGTGTACGCGATCGACGCCGGCACTTTCCTGCTCAGCGCCGTGTGCCTGGCACTCATCCGCCTCGCGCCGGGTGCTGGGGGCGGGGCGGGCGGGGACACGGGCGCCGGGGACACGGCCGGCGGGGCAACGGAGGGGCGGACCACGGAGGGGCGGACCGGCGCCGACTCCGCTGCGCGCCCGGGCGGTTCACTCCGCCGGGACCTGCGCCAGGGCTGGCAGGAGTTCCGCGCACGCACCTGGATGTGGGCGGTGATCCTGATCTGGGTGGTCTACGGCGTGCTGGTCTTCGGCCCGCTGGTACCGCTCGGCTCGACGCTGGTCGGCGACCGGCTCGGCCCGAACGCGTACGGCCTGGCGGTCTCCTTCCTCGGCGCCGGAACGGTCCTCGGCGGGCTCCTGGCACTGCGCGTGCGCCCCGCCCGACCGCTGGCCGCCGGCACGGTGGCGATGGCGCTGTACACCGTGCTGCCGCTCTGCGTGGCCCTGGGCGGCGACCTGCCGATGCTGCTGACGGGGCACGCCCTCGGCGGGGCGGCGCTGGCGTTCTGGTCGGTGATGTGGGCGACCAGCGTCCAGACCCACACGCCGCCCGCGGTCCTCAACCGGGTCTCCGCGTACGAACTGGCCGGCTCGGTCTCCGGAATCGCCCTCGGTCAGATCCTGGTGGGCCCGGCCACCGCGCTGATCTCCCCGGAGAGCCTGCTCCTCCTGTCGGCCGCGACGTGCCTGGCGGGCTGCGCGGCGCTGTTCGCCACCCCGGCGATCCGCACACTGCGCCGCGCGGCTCC
Source organism: Streptomyces sp. Je 1-79 (assembly GCF_025195125.1). Lineage (GTDB taxonomy): Bacteria > Actinomycetota > Actinomycetes > Streptomycetales > Streptomycetaceae > Streptomyces. Next base: position 115,067 of record NZ_JAMGSL010000012.1, on the reverse strand, counting down.
CCCGGCCGGCACCACGCCGGAGAACGCCCGGCCGTAAGGGCCGCCCGGCCCGTACTCGGCTCTCAGGTCGCGGATGTGGGTACCGGGAACAGCATGCAGCTGCTGGTGGCGTGGGCCAGGAGGCGCTCCTCGGCGTCGACCAGCCTGGCCTCGGCGAGCGCGGTCTGGCGGCCGCGGCTGACGACCGTTCCGATGGCCCGGACCCTGCCCGTGTCCGCCGTGACGCGCTTGAGGAACTTCACGGTCAGATCGAGCGAGGTGTACCCCATGCCCGGGGGCAGGGTGGACTGCACGGCGCACCCCGCCGCCGAGTCGAGCAGGGTGGCGTAGACGCCGCCGTGCACGCTGCCGATCGGGTTGTAGTGCTCCTCGCCCGGCATGATCGAGAACACCGCCCTGCCCTCGTCCACCTCGTCGAGCGTGAAGTCGAGGGTCGCCGAGACGGGCGCCCTGGGCAGACGACCGGCCTGGATCTCACGCAGGAAGTCCAGGCCGGAGGCGCGTCCCACGGCGGCGGCGGTGATCGAGGGGTCTTCCCATTCGTACGTACGTATCCGGCCCATGCGTCCTCCCCAGCTGACTTCGTTGCTCGAAGCTAGCCCGATGGCGCTCTGACTGTCAAAGATGAAGCCAGCGCTTAGCATGGGGGGATGGAGTGGCTTGAGGTCAGCATGGAGAACTGTCCCGTCCAGCGCACGCTCGACCTGGTCGGGGAGAAGTGGACGCTGCTGATCCTTCGGGACGCCGCCAACGGCGTGCGCCGGTTCGACGACTTCCGGCGCCACATCGGCCTGTCGGAGGCCGTCCTGAGCGACCGTCTCCGGAAACTGACCGCGGCCGGCATCCTGGCGACCGCCGCCTACCGGGAGCCGGGCAGCCGCTCCCGCAACGAGTACCGGCTTACCCGGAAGGGCTGGGACCTGTGGCCCGTTCTCGTCGCTCTGCGCCAGTGGGGCGACACCTACGAACCGGACCCCGCGGGCCCGGTCCTGGACATGCGCCACACCGCATGCGCGGCACCGGTCCGCGTCGTCGTCGAGTGCGCGGAGGAGCACGTCGCCCTGACCCCCAAGGACGTAACCGCCCAACCAGGCCCCGGCGCCCGCCGCCAAACGTAAGAGCACCGAAGCCGCAGCAAAGGCCCGGAGCCCTGGACGACGTCCGCCTGCACCTGACCGCCGGAGTGCGGGAGTTCATCACCGCGGGCGCCGAGTGGCTCACCGTGTTCCAGCTGCCGGCCTACGCCCCGGACCTCAGCCCGCAGGAAGGCATCTGGTCGCTGGTCAAGCACGGCCTCGGTATTCTCGCCGCCGCCGACCTCAGCCAGATCACCAGAGCCGTGAGGCGTCGGCTCAAGAAGATCCGGTACCGGCCGGAGCTGGTCGACGGCTGCCTTGCCGGCGCCGGCCTCGTCCTCGGCCAACCGCCGAGCTCGTCGACCCCGCATGGCCGGGGGCGAGGATCACCCCCCAACGACATCCACCTCTGGCGAGGGCGGATAGAGGTCGAGAACGACGTCGAGCCCCAGCCCGCCGACCTCGGCGAGCAGATCGGCCGGCAGGACGCAGCCTCCCTGACCGTTCTCACTGCCGAAACCGAGATACAGCTCCAGATCACAATCGACAGACAGGCGCTTCAGCTCCTCACGACACCCGTCGACGAGTCGGACCAGCGCCGTGAGGTGCTCCTCAAGCCGGCTGTCACTTCCCAGTCCACTCCGCCGGATCCAGACGCTGGTCTCCCGCCGGGCGCTGCTCGGATTGCGGGGACTCATCAAGCTCCCCTGCTCGAACTGCTCGTCGGGGACCATCCCCAGGCGAACCGAGATCTCCTCGGCGCGGACCGTCCGGCTCGTGATCCGGATCGATCCGGCCGACCACTTCGTGTCCGGCAACGGCGGGTGCATCGTCAAGTGTTCTGGCACGTCCTCACGATCGCAGGCCGATCAGCGGCAGGCCAGAACATTTCTCAGGCTCCACGTGCAACCTGCCCACCCGACATCACCCGATCAAGTTCAGTAGTGCCTCGATGCTGCGTGCGCCTTGGCGTTCATGGCGATGCACTGGGACAGGTCTTCCAAGGAGCACTCGATCCGGGCGTTCGCGATGGGGTCGAAATCCTTGATCTCAGGCGCTGTTGCGGCGTAGTTGGAGGGCTCGATGCCCCATGCCTCCACCAGGCTCCATCCGGCGTGCACCTCTGCGGTGCTCCCGTCCGTGGACGTTACGCGTAGCCAGGCTGTGCACTGGTCCGAGAAGTCGTAGGGCAGGTAGGCGGTGCCGCCTGTGCCCTTCAACTCGTCGACCTGGTTCTTCCACTGCTCCAGCAGGCGCGCCAGGCTGGCCCCCAGGTGTCGCGATGCCGTGGGGGACTCGTCGATCGCGAGGTAGTACGAATCGCAGGCGTGGCGGTACGAGCCGAGGCGCAGCCAAAGGTCTTTGTGGTCGCCCTTCTTGGTCAGGCGTTCGAACCGGAGAGGGACGGGAATCGTCACTTGCACACCGCTTCCGTGAGAGCCGCTGTTCAGGTGCCCTTTTCCCTTGTGCCCCCGGCAGGATTCGAACCTGCGACACCCGCTTTAGGTGAGCGGGAGGGCGTACCGGGGCCTGATCTGCACGGTTGCAGTGCTGGCCGATCCACCGAGCAGACTCCCTAGACGCCCCTCATTCCCCGTGAGTCCCCGCACTATCTGGCACGAATGTGGCAAGGGACTCCTTCGTCCCGAAGCAACTCGGGTGAGGGCGCTCCCTTGAGGTTGCTGTGCCTCTCACCTGCGCGCTGATGGTCCGCCGACGTCCGAACTCGTCCGCCGGTGTTCGTCTGCGTTGTCACGCAGATAGACACTCACCGCGGTTGGTCCTCTTACGCGGGAACCTCGATGCAGACGTGCCGAACTGCCAGTACGGTCGACTCGTGATCAACATGAACGTGCGTGGAGACCTGGGAAAACCCATAGCTCGTGCCCAGGTCGGACTGGAGTGGACAGACCTCTTTCCTGCGCTGGACCCGGTGAACTTCCCGATGTTGTGGGCCCTGAGTCCCTACGGGGATGCCATTTTCAATGAGCGGCAGGTGCCGTTGCTGCTGGCTGAGCTTGACCGACTTCCCGAAGCCTACGGCGGTGAGTGGGTGGACCAGGCTCGGGAGTTGTGCCAGGTCGTTCAAAATGGAACACACCGGTACCTTTGGTTCGTCGGGGACTGAGCGGTCTTGAAATCCGCGATCAGCTTCGCGGGCGGATCCGGGCCATCGCCAGAGACTTTCCGCAGCTGACAAAGCTGCACGTGAGAGGGGCTGCCGAGTAGGTCGGCAGCCCCTTCGACGTGTCCAGCTGTCCCACCGTGTCCCACCCAGTCCCACTGTGGATCAGTGCGTGTGGTCAACCTGTGGTCAGCCGAATGCGGGCCGACTTCGACCGAATCGATGGGGAAACCCTCCGCCCACTGCCATGATCCGGGTTCATGGGGGGATGGATGAGGCGCCGCTGGGGAGCTGAGGCCCACCGAGCCCAGCGCCGGAGTAAGGCCGACAAGGGCATCCAGGAGCTTGCCGCCAGCATGGCCAGGTTGGGCTTGAGCGAGCGCGTTCCGCCGCGGATTCGTGTTGCCCTTCGGCGGTGGTACGGGGCAGATTTCACGGGAGTCACTGCCAAGGCTCTGATGCTTGTCATCGGTTTGACTTGGCCGCTGGTCGTCGCTCGCACCTCTGTGAACGGATACTTGCATCGACAAGAGATACCGACGCAGGGATTCAAGAAGGTCTGGACCGATCTACTTGAGATGGACCCGGTTTCCTTCGGGCTCACAGCGCTTGCCATGGCGCTTCAAGTCATCGTGTTCGCACTGCTCTTCACACTGATCCTGGTGCTACCGAGTGTGGCACTCTGGCGTGTGATGTGGGGGTCATCGAGGCTGCTGTACGCGCCCGCTGAGCACGTTAGACGTTACGTTCTAGTCGCTCGTGTTCGGGCAGCAGTTCTGGCTTGCGCCGATGCTTACGGCGCCAGCGGCGAGAAGAAGTTGTACGCCCTGCATCGTGTGGGGGTCGAAGTGGGCACGGTGGCACACGAAGTTACCGTGGCCCGCCGCGCGTGGGGGTCGGTCCCCAACGGGTCCGACCGGCACCGGTTACTGAAGGAGCACGCCGGACTCGTTGTCGCTGCGCTCTTCGCAGCAGAGTCGCGAATCGACCACGACCCGGACCAGGCGGTAAAGGATCTGGCTCGGATGCTAGTCAGGATTGCGGATCGATACGCGGCGGGGAGGCTCGGAGCGCTCCTGGACGAGGAACAACTTGCCGGCCTTACGCCGATCGCAGACCGGGAACCCTTGCGACTGGCCGTCACGGCGGTGGTGGTCGCCGGCATTGGGGTGGGTGTCGCCCTGCTCGATCTGCCTGGTGTGGCTGAGACGTACTTGATTGGCGGCGCTGGCGCCGCTGTAGTGGCCATTCTCTACGGACGGCGAGCCCACCGCGGCCTCGACGTGTTGGACGCGGTCCGAGGTATCCAACGGCCTTGAGCAGACCTGCGGGTCAGGTTGAAGGCTCGTGGTGATGTTCCCTCCGGGAGGCGGTGCAGCGTCACGGCCGCCTGACCGCTGAGGTAGGCGTGACACCGAACGAGGGGCAGTGGCGTGTGTTGTCGGAGTCGTTCAGGTCGGTGATCAGATGAACAGCGCGTCTTCAGTAGGCCACCCGTAGATCGTCCTGTCAGGCCGCTCGCTGTGCCGCGGCTCATCGCCCCGGACATCGACTGTTCATCCAAACGTCGTTGGTGAGCAGGCGACTCTCCGCGAGAGTTCCACCCGGGATCTTCATCACCGATCCCGGGGAGGGACACACATGCGAAAGTCAGCGGCGATCCTGGGCACCTCACTCATTGTGGGGCTGCTCATCCTGCCACCTCAGATGGTGTGGGCCGCCGAAGGCCCACACTCCGCCGCGACCGCGCGGAACTCCGTCAGCGCGGTCACCGCCGAGCCGGTCACCGTCAGCAGAGTGGGCGGTGTCAACGCGGTGGACACCGCAGTCAAGATCTCGCAGCAGCACTGGAAATCCGTCGCCGCTGCGACCGGGAACGCCGCCGATGCGGTCGTCGTGGTGAGGAAGGACAGCTACTACGACGGAGTGCCGGCGATCCCGCTGGCCAAGCACAAGAAGGGGCCGCTGCTGATGACGAGTGCCACGGCACTCGACTCACTGACAGCCGACGAGATCACGCGAGTCCTCCCCGCCGGGAAGACGGTGTACATCGCCGGCGGGACCGGGGCGGTGAGCGCCGAGGTCGAGACCGCCATCAAGGGCCTCGGGTACGCGACCCGCCGTTTCGCAGGAACGGACCACTACGACACCGCACTCAGGATCGCACGCGACGGCATCGTCACCCCCCGACACGTCGTCATCGCCTCGTCGAACGACTGGAAGGACCCGATCAGCGCGGCGGCGGCGGTCGCCGCCGCCGACGGTGCCATCGTCCTGTCCAACGGGGGCTCGCTGGCGACCGGCGTGACAACCTGGCTCAACGGTCTGCCGGCTGATGTCACGAAGAACACCGTCGGGGGTCCGGCGAGGAACGCCTACCCCAGTACCGACGGAGCCATCGTCGGCACGGATGCCTATGAGACCAACGCCATGGTCTCGGAGCGGTTCACGCCGAACCCGGGACGCGTTGGCCTCACCACGGTGAGCAGCTTCACCGACGGCCTCGGCGGAGGTGCCTATGCCGCTACCGTCGGGATGCCGATGCTGCTCAACCCGCCGGCCGCCCTTGAGCAGGCTCCCGAGTGGTTCGCCACCGACCACAGCGCCACCGCGCGCAACGTGACGCTCTTCGGCGGCACCACCGCCCTGACCGACACCGTGGCGGCACAGGCGAAGACCGCGGCCACGGAGACGTTCCTGACGGGTGAGGTCGTGCCGCCGGGTGCCACTCCCAAAAGCCGGGAAGAAGTGAACCAGCTGGCCATCACTCCGGACTGGGCTCTGGAGGGTCAGTCCGCCGCGTTGGCGACCCAGGGATACACAGGCGGCATGAACGACGCGGAGTACGATTTCTGCAAGTGGCCGAGCAGGTGGAGCATCTGCGACAACGCGAGGAAGTCCGCGAACCTGGCCGAAGCCTGGTCCAACGCCGAGGGTATGTCCAGCGGGGCGTGGCCCGGGAGCGCGGGCAACGGCGGCAGGAAGGACGCCTACCGCCACTGCATCTGGAACGTGCACATGACCATGCAGATGGGTACGAAGACGGCAAAAGGTTTCGCGGACCGTCACGAGCTGGGGCCGAAGCCGCCCGCCATGACCGAAGCCGAAGCGCAGCGGCACCACCGCATGGACTACCACAACAACGCGAAGGGACGCTTCTTCGGGGAAGAGGCGAAACTGCAGATGCGGGACCCGGGGCTGACCTTCGACCAGGCGTACGCTGCTGCGAGGTTCTGGTGTCTCCTGTCCGTCAACGACGGCGACCTTCACTACCTGAAGCCCTGATACGGAGGCCGGACGATGCACTCTGCGCGTCGAGTCACGCTGGTGACCGCACTTCTCGCGCTCGCGGGGCAGACATTCCTCACCGCCGTGTACCTTGTGTGGTTCTTCCCGGTCTTCTCCGGAGGGATTGGCCCGGACGGAACCGCGAGCGGCTCAAGGCTGCCAGTTCTGGTGTCCCTAGCGGTCGGTGTCGTGGCGGTGGCGCTCGGTGGGTGGTGCCTGCGCGGCGTGACGCGCGCGCTGAAGGGGACGGCGACAGCGGACCGTGAGCTGTTGGTGGCGGCGGCGGCCCAGCTCATCACGGTGGTGGGGTCGTTGGCGGTGGACCTGACGCCGCTGGCCGCCACGGCAGCACTGTCACTGCCGCCCCTGCTCGCCGGCCGCTTCTTCGAGCGCCGGTACATCAGGCGGGGCGTCCAGGGCGCCTAGGCCGTGTTTTAGAAGTCGTAGATCTTCCGCGGTGGCCGTCCGGGGTAGTGGCGGCAGGCCAGCCAGATCTTGAGCTCGCGGGCGATATCGCCGATGCTGGTCGCTGTGGTGACCTCGTGCTCGCTGCGGCTGGCGTCACGCAGGACGATCTCGTAGCCGCCTTCTTCTAGGACGGCCACCGAGGCATACCAGACGGGGTCATCTTCGTCCGGCTGGATGACGACGAAGGTGTTGTCGGAGTCGTTGAGGTCGCTGATCATCATGAACAGCGCGTCCTCGGACGGGTCGTCGATGCGGTCGCCGTCCTCGCTGTCGGCGCCGTAGTACCGAGCCCCCATCGGTTGTTTCTCCCTCGCCCCGCTCAGTCTGGTCGCGGTCAGCATGGCATGCGGGGCTGACACTCCGGCTCTCACATCCACTCGCCGATCGCGGCGATCAGGACGGTGGCCTCGAAACGGACGGCGAGTTTGTCGAACCTGGTGGCGACCGCCCGGTTGCGCTTGAGTCGGTTGATCCCGCACTCGACCGCGTGCCGGGCCTTGTAGTCCTCGCGGTCGAAGGCCGGAGGCCGCCCGCCGGCCTTCCCGCGTCGCTTGCGGTTGGCGGCCTGGTCGGCTGGTTCCGGGATCGTGCATCGGATGCCGCGCCTGCGCAGATAGGCCCTGTTGGCCTTGGATGAATATGCCTTGTCACCCCGCACTCGCAGAGGGCGGGCACGGGGCCGGCCAGGCCCGACGCGAGGGACCCGGATGCCTTCCAGGACGGCTTCGCCGCCGCATCTCCTCACGGACCTGCCGAAGATCGGCGATGGCGTACTCGATGTCCGCGTCCTCCTCGCCGGCCCGGTGCCGGTAACCGACCCGGTCGCCGACTGCGTCCAAGTCACCGGTGCCCTTGAGGTCGTACGTGTGCAGCTCCGCCCGCACATCGAGCGCTGCGATGAGGAGCAGAAGACGGAGGAGAAAGGTCTTGCCCATCCGGGGGATCGCACCGATCACGCCGGCGATGAACATGAGCGTGATGCCGACCCACCGGCCCCGCTGGTCCGTCCCCCAGTCGATCGGCCGGAAGAGGTCCACCGTCCCCGACTTGGCGAGCGGCCAGGGCGCCTGCCGGGTCTTCGACAGGTCCTGGTCACCGACCCACAGCCGGAGGCGCCCGGTGTGCTCGTCTGCCGTAGCCTCCGGCCAGACGCAGCCGAGTGGGCGGCGCAGACCGGAGGCCAGGCGCTCGCGTCGGTCGGCGACGTCGGTCACGGTGACGCCGTACGGGAGATCTCCCTCGGCGAGCCACCCGGGACCGTCCCGCGTGATCGGGGCGGTGAAGGTGAAGCCGGGACCGCCCTTCGCCTGGTCCTGGTTGATCGCCGGAATGCCGAGGGAGCCCAGGGCCCGGAGGACGATGTCGCTCGTGAGCTTCGTCGCCTTCGGGATTTCCACGGCCCTGTTGATGACCGGAGCGTCGGCCGACTGTCCGAGCCGACCGAGCACCATCACGCCGACCGTCGTGGCGAGCACCGTCAGCCAGGTCGGTGCGAGGACGTACAGGGCCACGGCGACAATCGGGCCGACGACAGCCGCGACGATCGAAACGAGAGTCCGCCACCGGACCCGGCGGTCCCGCTGCCGGGACAGCTTGAGGTAGTCGCCGACGTCCTCGCGCCTGGCGGCGTCCAGCCGTAGTGGATCCCCCTCGGCGTCCGACACCCACCGCATCGAGTTGCCGAGAAACCGGGCGGCTCCGAACGGCGCCTGCACGGTGAGCCGGAGCGCGTACCAGGGCGTTCGTACGGCGTGATACGCCGCGACGTGCCAGGCGTACGCCGCGACACCCTTCCCCGCGGTCTTGAATTCATCCCAGGATCGTGCCCACGGGGGGATGACGGGGCGCCGCTTCGAACCGAGGACGCGATCCATGAGGCCGGGGCCCGACCGTCCGCCGGGGCGGTCCACCATGATCACGGCGGTCGGGTCGGCCGACTCGTCCGGTCCGGCCGGAGCCGACTCAGCGGAACGTCCGGTACCCGACTCTCCGCCCTCCGGGGCTGCTGCCGACTCCGGGGAGTCGGCAGCGATCTCCTTCTCCAAGCGCGCGAAGAGCTCACGCTCGTGAGCGTCACCGCTCTCGTGTTTCACTGACGTTCCTTCCTGTCCTATGGGAGGCAGCCGGACCCCGGCCCTACCCGCCAAAGCAGCGGTCGGGGCCCGGCGAAAGAGTCGGGGCGGTCGTCAGACGCCGGCGGGGTCGGGCAGCACCTGTTCCTCGCGCTCGGTCCTGAGGACGTCCCGAAGCTGACGGGACCGGTCCTGGCTGCACCCGACGGCCTTGCGGATCCGCTCGGCGTCCAGGTGCTCGTACGACCAGTCGGCCGTCAGGGAACGGGCCTTGGAGAGCGCTTCGTCCCAGCTCATGCGGGGACTGTTCTTGTCGCGTGCGGCGCGGCGCCGGGGCTTCGGAGGCTCGGTCTCCTCGTCCTCGTTCTCGTCCTGGGCCGCATCGGGGTCGAGTTCGCCCATCCGGAGAAGCACGAGGTCGCGGCGCGGCGCCTTCGAGCGCCACCGGCGGCCGTACTGCTCGCGCAGCTCGGCGCGGGCCAGCAGGCGCCTCTTCTCCTCGTGCAGGGCCTCGCGGTAGTCGGTCAGCTCCCAGAGCACCATGCGGCGCCAGAGGGCGAGCGTCGCGCGGGGCGCGAAGAGCCAGCGGGAGCGTCGGATGCGCTCCATCCGGCGGCCGGTGGCCGCGCCGATCCGCACGGCGTACGCGTGGGCGACGATCTCGCTGAGGACGACCCAGAGAAGCGGCATCGTCCCGTGTGCGATCCGGGCCGAAGTCGACGAGCCGGCCGCGATGTTCAGCCAGCAGGTGACCACCGTCAGAGCCCACGGCACCACGCGGACCCAGGCCAGCGGCATACCGAACCGGATGAGCAGGAGGTTCGCCGCGGTGAAGACGGGGATCGCGAAGTCGATGCCGATCGGGAGCATCCAGGGCTGTGTGAAGCCCCAGCGTTCCGCCGCCTCCGAGACGGAGTTGAACGAGGAGGCCAGGCCGAGGCCGCCGACTCCGGCGCCGGCGGGGGCAACCGCGCTGAGGAGTACCCGCTCGCTCCTCGAGAGCGGCGGGAGCTGCGTAGGCGTCGCGGTGCGCGGGTCGGGCTCGTTCACGCGGCCTTCCTCGCCCACAGAGCCCGGGTCTTCACGGTCCGGTTCTTCGGCGGTGTACGCGGTGATCATCTACGGCACTGCCGTTCTGGGTTCGCTCGTTGGGAACCCGAAGAACTGGGTGGGTGGTGTCCTCGCGATCACGATGATCGTGGCCGCCGTACATGCCGCCATCCTCGACGCGGACTGGAAGCAAGGACGGTAGTCGGTCGCGACAACCTTCCTCGTCGGGCGGACACGCCTCGGGCACACCGAATCGCGTCCGCCTCAGTGAACTTCTGATCCGTAGCTCTAGTAAGAAGGGTCAGCAACGTCCATTCCGGCCGCTACCGGACCCGGGAGGGGCGCTACCGGACGGCGGAGGTTGTTGGGGTTGGTACGACGCTGCTGTACAGGGCCCGTTGTCGGGGCAGTCAGACTTCCGACTTAAGCTGCGTCTATGTGGAAGGAAGCCGCCGCCGAAGCCTTGCCCGGCGTCGAGTTCAGGGCACCCGTTGACGCGACGGCTCTAGCCGAGGCGGAGCGGCGCCTTGGCCGAGGCTTGCCGGCGCAACTGACCGCTCTGTTGATGGAGACAGACGGGATCGTCGGCGGGTACGGGAAAGACGTCGTCTGGTCCCTGGATCGGATTGTGGAGCAGAACCTGCTGTTCTGGGCCCCCGATACGTTCCCGGGCCTGTACATGCCCTTCGACCCACTGCTGTTCTTCGGCGACAACGGTGGGGGCGACCAGTTCGCCTTCGTGCTGACGCCGGAGCGTCCCGACATTTTCGTCTGGGACCACGAGGATGACAGTCGGCTGTGGGCTGCAAACGAGCTAGAGGACTACCTGCACCGTTCCCTCGCGGGCGATGGCGACTGGTACCGGTAGCCACCCTCCACGTCCCTAGTTTGGAAGATCTCGTATGCAGATCCGGGCTCACCTGCACCTTTGCTGACCTGGGCAGAAGTGGCGATGTCGCTGCTACTCCCGCGATTCCCCATCCAGCTCCGACCGATCGGGCACGCACGGGGCACGTGGCGACTTCAGCCGCACGGTCCACGTGGGGCTTAAAAGCGCCCCGCCGCTCCCCGAACCCCTGCATGGCCACGCCCGCTGGGACCTCCCTCCCGAGGGTCCCGGGCGGGCGATACAGTGCGCGCCGTGGACATACCCGACTGGTTCGTCTGGATCGCCCTCGGCCTGGCCGTCTTGCAGGCCCTCGCTCTCGTCCCCGTTATCCGCCGGCTGCGCGGACCCGACCCCGCGGTGCGCTCAAAGGCGCGTCTCGACCTGCTGGATACCGTCGGCAGCATGCTGTTTCTCATCGGCCTGCTACTGAGCCTCGTGGTGGCGGAATCCTGGTTCTGGCTCTCCCTCGCCGGCTTCGCGCTCGTGACCGCCGTCTACGCCGTGAAGGGCGTCCACCTGCTCCGCGCCCGCCGCCGCCCCACGGGCTGATCCGGAAGACAGGCTCACCCCACCACCTCCCCCAACTCCCATCCCGTCTGCCGTCGACCCACACGTACGTGGAGCGGGCGCGGTGCCGGGCGTCCAGGTGGAGCGCGCCACTGTACGAACGACCTGGACGCCCGGTGCCGCGTCTGCTCGGCTTGTCCTGGGTCGATGGCAGACGGGATGGGGGTTCCCCGCCTCAGCCCTCCACGGCCGGCACCCGCGTACGGTACCCCCGCCATCCCGGAGTCGGAGCGCCCCCGCCGGAGGCATGTCGGTGACAGTTGGAACCGCGGGCGGTTGGGGCTCGGACTCATGCCCTTGGGCCTATCCCGTCTTGCAGGGGCGGGCGGCGGCGCAGCGGGGGCGGAGCGGGCCGAAGGCAGGAGCGTCGCGCGGAGCGGAGCCGGGAAGCCCGCCCGGCGGAGCGGAGCGCAGCCGGGTGCTTGATGAGGTAGAGAAACCTGTAAAGCTCCCCCCGTTGGTCCTCGGCTACGCCGTGGTGAGTGCGTCGGCGATGGCCTGCATGTCGCCGAGCCGGTCCCGGACCTTGTTCACCACCTGGAGCACTTCGCGGGTGCCGGGCAGGACGGCCACGTGTTCAGGGGCCCGCGGGGAGGTCTCCTGAGGCGGAGCAACTTCCGGGACGACTGGACCGCTGCCCGCGCCGAGGCCGGCGTCTCCGATGGCGTCCACTTCCACGACCTCCGGCACACCGGGAACACCCTGGCGTCTAGTGCCGGGGCCAGCACGCGGGAGCTGATGACGCGGATGGGGCACAGCACGACGCGGGCCGCGCTGATCTATCAGCACATGACGAGTGACCGTGATCGACACATCGCGGGGAAGCTCGAGGAGATGATCCGGCAGGCTCGGGAGAGCAGTGATCCGCCAACTTCTGGCACGTAGGTGGCACGGCCGTGATCATGCGGAAGGGCCAGCACCGGGGAAATGCGCCCGTGTGCTGGCCCTTCTTTCTGTGCCCCCGGCAGGATTCGAACCTGCGACACCCGCTTTAGGAGAGCGGTGCTCTATCCCCTGAGCTACGAAGGCGAGGCGTGGTGCCCCGGGTCTGGCTTCAGGTGGGGCGGGGTGTCGTGCCTGGCCCCGGCCCTCCTGTGGGATTGCCAGGAGAGGTACCGGGGACAGCCTAGCGGACGGTGGTGGTGATCCGCTGAGGTGATCGGTGGTTGCGTGGATGGGGGCCGTGGTCGTGGGTCTCGGGCTGGGGCGTCGTGGGGTTTCTGCCGTGCGGTGACGGTCACGGGCCGAGGGGCCGCCCCCGGGTTCGGCCGGGAGGGCCCCTTCGGTCGTGGCCGTTCGGCGGGTCAGCGGGTGACCTCGCGGTTGAAGACCGCGCGGGACCAGAAGTAGCCGAGCACCGCGAGGGCCGTGCACCAGGCCAGGGCGATCCAGCCGTCGTTGCCGATCGGGGTGCCGAGCAGGAGGCCGCGCAGGGTCTCGTTGATCGGGGTGAAGGGCTGGTACTCGGCGAACCAGCGCAGGGCCGTCGGCATCGAGTCCGGCGTGACGACCGCGCTGCCCAGGAAGGGCAGGAAGGTCAGCGGCAGCGGGGCGTTGCTCGCCGCCTCGACCGTCTTGGCGCCCATGCCCATCGCGGCGGACAGCCAGGCCATGCCGAAGGCCAGGAAGAGGAGCAGGCCGGCCGCGGCCAGCCATTCGACGACCGAGGCCGTGGGACGGAAGCCGATCGCGAGGGAGACGCCGGTGATCAGGGTGAGCACCGCCGCGACCTGGAGGACGCTGCCCAGGACGTGGCCCGTGAGGATGGAGCCGCGGGAGATCGACATCGTACGGAAGCGGTTGACGATGCCTTCCGTCATGTCCGTGCAGACCGACACGGCCGTCGCGACCGCCCCCGAGGTCGCGGACATCAGGATGATGCCGGGCACCAGGTAGTTGATGTAGTCGCCGCGGTCGCCGCCCGCCCCGATGCCGGCGCCGAGGGCGCCGCCGAAGACGTACACGAACAGCAGCAGCATCAGCAGCGGCATCACGAGGATCGAGATCGTCATCGACGGGTAGCGCTGCATGTGCTTGATGTTGCGGCGCAGCATCGTCATGGAGTCGCGCAGGGCGTACGAGCGGGTGGCCTTGGCGGGCTTGGCCGGGGTGAGGGTGGCGGTGCTCATCGGGTCGACTCCTTCTGGGCGGTGGCGGACGGGGCGGGGACGGTGGGGGCGGCGTTCTGGCTGCCGGTGAGGGTGAGGAACACGTCGTCGAGGTCCGGGGTGTGCACGGTCAGCGACTCGGCCCGCACCCCGGAGTTGTCGAGGGCGTCGAGTACGGCTCGGAGATTGGCGACCGAACCGTCGCTGGGGATCTGCAGGGTGAGCGACTCGTCGTCGCGCGTGGCGACTCCGAAGATCGCGGCCGCCGCGGCGAGCTGGGCCTCGTCGGCGAACTGGACGCGGACGTGGCCGCCCGGGATCAGCCGCTTCAGCTCCTCCGCCGTGCCCTCGGCCACGAGCTTGCCGTGGTCGAGGACCGCGATGCGGTCGGCGAGGTGGTCGGCCTCCTCCAGGTACTGCGTGGTGAGGAAGATGGTCACGCCCTGATCCGTGACGAGGTCCCGGATGAGCTCCCACATGACGCGGCGACTGCGCGGGTCGAGGCCGGTGGTCGGCTCGTCGAGGAAGATGATCCGCGGCCCGCCGACCAGCGTCATCGCCAGGTCGAGCTTGCGGCGCATGCCGCCGGAGAAGGTGGCGACGTTCTTGCGTGCCGCCTCGGTCAGTTCGAACCGCTCCAGGAGTTCGGCGGTACGGCGCCGGCCCTCGCTGCGGCTCAGGTGGTGCAGGTCGGCCATGAGGAGCAGGTTCTCCTCGGCGGTGAGCAGCCCGTCGACGGCGGCGAACTGTCCCGTGACGCCGATCTGGCGCCTTACGGAGTCGGCGTCGGCCGCCACGTCGTGGCCCCCGACCCGTGCCTCGCCCGCGTCGGCCGTGATCAGCGTGGAGAGGATCTCGACGGTGGTGGTCTTGCCCGCCCCGTTGGGACCGAGCAGGGCGAAGATCGTGCCCTCGGGGATCCGCAGGTCGATGCCGTCGAGCACCACCTTGTCGCCGTACGACTTGCGAAGGCCGATCGCGGAGATCGCCGCGGAGCGCGTGCTGATGGCCGCTGTGGTCGCGGTGTTCATGGTGGGCGGGCCTTTCTCTTCCGGGAATCCAAGGGCGGGGCCGGCGAGGCCTGGCGCGCCGAGTGGCGCCACTGCTGTGCCGTGCTTGCGCCATCATCGTGGCACAGTTGTGGCGCCATGTCGAGGCCGTTGTGGCGCCATTGGTGCCACCGCGGGCCTCAATCCGTGTTGTTAGGGGTGTTGCCATGTGGTGCTGCGCCTCTGACCTGCTGTTCTGTGCTTGCTTAACTTGGCGCCGCTTTGTTCGTGTGTTGCTGTGGGGCCGCCCGGCGTTCGCCCCGTAGCGCGGACAGGCGCCTCCGTACCGGCCTGTGCCGGTACGGAGGCGCCTGGGGCTGCGGGGGTCGGCTCAGCCGACCAGGGTGCGCTCCCGGTCTGTCTGCCGGGCGTTCTGCGCCTGGCCGAGCTTCTCGCCCTCGACGTCCACCCGGGGCAGGATCCGGTCCAGCCACTTCGGCAGCCACCAGGCGGACCTGCCGAGCAGGGCGAAGAGCGCCGGAACGATCGCCATGCGGACGACGAACGCGTCGAAGAAGACGGCGATCGCGAGGGCGAAGCCGATCATCTTCACGAAGTCGTTGTCCTCCACGATGAAGCCGGAGAAGACGCTCATCATGATGACCGCGGCCGCGCCGACCACCCGGCCGCCGTGGCGGAAGCCGTCGACGACCGCTTCGGCCGGGCGCGCCCCGTGGGCGTACGACTCGCGCATCCGGCTCACCAGGAAGACCTCGTAGTCCATCGCCAGGCCGAAGACCACACCGATCATGAAGATCGGCATCGTGCTCATGATCGGGCCCGGTGCGTCGATGCCGAAGACGTCGGCGAGCCAGCCCCACTGGAAGACCGCCACGACGGCGCCGAGCGCCGCGGCCACCGAGAGCAGGAACCCGAGGGCCGCCTTCAGCGGAACCAGGACCGAGCGGAAGACCACCATCAGGAGCAGGAACGCGAGGCCCACCACCAGCCCCAGGTAGGGCAGCAGCGCGTCGTCCAGGGTCTGCGAGAAGTCGATGAACATGGCCGTCTGGCCGGTGACGAGGATCCGGGCTGCCGTGCTCCGCTCCAGGTCCTCCGCGGCGGCGCGGAGGTCGCGGACCAGCTCCTCGGTCTTCTTCTCGGTCGGGCCGGTCTCCGGGATGACGTTGAGGATCGCGGTGTCGCCCGCCTTGTTGGCGGTGGCCGGCGAGACCGACGCCACGCCGTCCGTCTTCCTGAGCGCCGCACCGATCTCGTCGCCCGCCGCCCTGGCGTCCACCGCCTGCACGGTGACCGTCAGGGGGCCGTTGAACCCGGGTCCGAAGGACTCCGACAGCAGGTCGTACGCCCTGCGCTGGGTGGTCTCCGTCGACATCTGGCCCTCGCCCGGCAGACCGAGCTCCAGGCTCGCGGCGGGCACGGCGACCGTGCCGAGGCCGATCACGCCCACGAGCAGGACGGCCACGGGGTGGCGCAGGACGTAACTGGCCCAGCGGGAGCCCAGGTTGGGACGGGTCTTCTTTGCCAGCTTCGCCGTGTGCTTGGCGGCCCTGCGCTGCTTGCGCTCGGACAGCGGCTTGACGGCGTACCGCAGCCGTCCCTTCCGGGCCATCACCTTGACCGGCGCGAAGCCGATGAGGGCGGGGACCAGGGTGACCGCGACGAGTACGGAGACGGCGACGGTACCGGCCGCTGCGAGGCCCATCTTGGTGAGCATCGGGATGTTCACGACGGCCAGCCCCGCGAGGGCGACGATGACCGTGAGCCCGGCGAAGACGACGGCCGAACCGGCCGTTCCGACGGCCCGTCCCGCCGCCTCCTCCGGCGTACGCCCCTCGGCCCGCTCGGCGCGGAACCGCGACACGATGAAGAGCGCGTAGTCGATGCCGACCGCGAGACCGATCATCATCGCGAGGGTCGAGGTGGTGCCGGACAGGCCCAGCGTGGAGCCGAGCGCCGTGATGCCCGAGATGCCGATGCCGACGCCGATCAGCGCGGTGACCAGCGGCATTCCCGCCGCGATCATCGAACCGAAGGTCAGGACGAGGACGATCGCGGAGACCAGGATGCCGATCTTCTCGCCGGTGCCGCCCATCGCCTGCTCGATCTTCACGGCGTCACCGCCGGCCTCGACCGTGAGCCCCGACTTCTCGGCCCCTGCCAGGGCCGCGTCGAGCGCGTCGTGGGCCTTGTCGCCGACCTCCATCGCCGGGACCTTGTACGTCACCACCATGTAGGCGGTCTTACGGTCCTCGCTGATGCTGACGTCGGGGTACGTGTACGGGTCGGCGACGCGCACCACCTGCGGGGACGAGGCCGCAAGGTCGGCGACGAGGCGCTCGACCGCGGTCCGTTGCGGGGCCGTCGTGATCTTCGAGCCCTCGGGCGCCCGGACGACGACCCGCGCGCTGGCGCCGTCCGCGCTCGCGTCCGGGAACTTCTCCGTCAGCAGGTCGAAGGCCTCCTGCGACTCGGTGCCCGGCATCGAGAACGTGTCGGCGGGCGGCGCCGGCGCGGACGAGGCGGCGAAGCCCATGCCGCCGAAGGCCAGCAGCCAGAGGACGAGCGTCACCCCCCGGCGGCGGAAGGCGAGTCGGCCCAGTCTGGAAAGGAACGTAGCCACGGAGGGGCTCCCGTCAGGTCTGTGGTGGTTTTTTGGGGGCGGTCGTTCTCGCGGCGCGGGGTGGGCGGGCGTTCCGCGCCGGGGCAGTACGGCATGGCGCCTCGGCGGCGTCGAACTCCCGCCGGGGTGCTGGGTGTCGGGTGCTGGGTGCCGGGTGCTGGTGGGTGTGGGTGCGCGAGGGCTGCGGGGGGCGCATCGCCGTCAAGGGCGGCCGCGGTCGCCGGGAGCCGCTATGGCGCCACTGACCCCGAGGGCCGGTTCAGGAGGCGGTGGTGAGCAGTTCGCGGCGGGCCGGGGACCGGCTGAGGTCCAGGTCCAGGCGGGGAATGACGTCCAGGCGCGGGGCGGGGTCCAGGTGCGGGACGGCCGGGGTGGGCTGCTTGCTGCTCGTGGCGAAGACGTACAGGCGCAGCGCCAGGAAGCGGCCGATGCCGGCGAGTGCCGAGGCCGAGAGGTAGACGGTCTGCTCGACGGCGAGACCGGGTGCGTCGGCGAGCGCGTGCAGGAGCAGCATCGCGAGGGTGGTCACGGCGAAGGCCGCCGTGGCCGTCCCGGCGGACTGCAGGTGGTGGCGGAGCCCGCAGCGGAGCAGGCCGCGCCGGGCAGGTCGCTGCTCCGACGCGAAGGTGAACCGGGCGTGCAGCTCGGTCGCGAGGACCGTCGAGACCACCGCGATCAGCGCGTTGGCCAGGGTGAAGGGCAGGAAGGCGGCGAGCAGGGCGACGGCCGCGCTGGAGGCGAGGCCCACTCCGCCGCCGAAGATCACGAACCGGACGAAGGAACGTACGGCGCCGGGGGTGCTGGTCTGCGGTGTGCGGTCCATCGAACTCTCCGTCCCCTCTGTCCGACTCGGTTGGATCCGATGCCGA
The DNA here is from genome assembly GCF_025195125.1 of Streptomyces sp. Je 1-79. Classification (GTDB taxonomy): domain Bacteria; phylum Actinomycetota; class Actinomycetes; order Streptomycetales; family Streptomycetaceae; genus Streptomyces. The sequence goes on along the minus strand of NZ_JAMGSL010000012.1, from coordinate 96,922 downwards.
TGCCGATGCCGATGCCGACGCCGACTCCGACGGCGGCGAGGTGCTTCGGCGGCGACTCCGTCTACGCGCGGCGGATGACGATGTCCCCGACGCTCGTGCGGCCCCGGACCTCGACCGTCTCGTCGGACTGCGCCGGGCCCTCCGCCGTCCCCAGTTCGTTGCGTACGCGGCCCGCCGTGGACCGCACGTCGAGCCAGGCCGCGGTGCCCTCGGCGATGCCGATCTCCAGGCCGCCGGCGGAGGAGTTGAGGGTGATCCGTCCGCGTACGACCTCGTCGAGGCGGATGGCGCCGCTGGCGGTCTTGGCGGTGACGGAGGATTCCGCTCGGACGACGCTGATGGGCCCGTTGGACGAGTTCACCCGCAGCTCGCCGCCGATCTCACCGATCATGGTCTCGCCGTTGAGGTTCTTGATGGTCGCCGCACCGTCGATCCGGCCGATCCGGACCCGGCCCGCTCCCTGGATCTCGGTCTCGCCCGTCGTGCGGTCCACCAGGACGTCGCCGTGCGAGGTCTTCAGCCGTACGGCCGCGGCCTCTTCCAGCTGGATGTCCCCGGCGGCCGTCGTGAGGCGGCAGTCCCCGAACCGCCCCTCGCCGACCAGCTCGCCGAGGCCCGTGGTGCCGGTCAGCTCCGAGCCGGCGGGCAGTTCGACGGTCACGTCGACCGAACCGACCTTGCCGAAGAGCGAGCGCTTCTTGGGGCCCTTGACCAGCAGCTTGCCGCCCACGCAGGTGACGTTGGTGTCCTCGGCGGCCTGGACGTCCAGCTTGTTGCCGGGGTCGCTCGGGGTGACCTCGACGACGGTGTCGGTGCGCTTGCCCGCGACGATCCGGGCCCGCCCGATCTCGATCTCGACGGTGGCGGAGAGAGGCTCAGGGGTTTCGAACGTAGGCATGGCTGTGCCGTCCTTTGACTGAGTGGAGTGGTGGAGGCGAGTGGGTGCGTGGGTGACGTGCCTCGGTGCGGCTGTGGCCGGAAGCGGTTACGGGTGGGGCCAGCGGATCCAAGCGGGTTACCGGTGGGGCTAGCGGACCCAGCCGGTGAAGCCCTGTCCGGCGGCGGGGCTCGCGGGTCCCGTGCTCTTCCGGCCGCGGCCGGTGGTGTCGGGCTCCAGGGCGGCGGCCACGGCCCGAACCAGCCAGGCGTTGACCGACAGGCCCTCGCGGCTCGCGGCCTCCTCGACCCGGATCTTGAGCTGGGCCGGCGGCCGGAAGTTGATGCGTGAGGTGGCGCCGCCCTCCTCGGTCTCCACGGGGGGCGCCACCGGGGGCGGCGGTGCCTGCACGGGAGCGCCGGGCTCGTCGAAGAGGTCGGCGGTGGGGGGTGCCGTCACCACGAACTCGGGGTTCAGGCCGCGCAGTCGTACGTCGACCGAGCCGGGCGCGAGGTCACGGGTGACCTCGTCCATCGCATCGGACAGGGCGTTGAGCAGCGTCAGACGGGCGGCCGACTCGAGCTGACCGGTGAGCCGGTCGGCCAGCGCGCGGGCTTCGTCGCCGCCCGCCTCGGCCGCCACACCGAGCTCGTGGCGGAGGTTGTCGACGTAGGGAGTGAGGTCCATGACGCAATAGTGGCACCATCGTGGCGCCATTGCAAGTTCGATGGCGCCATCGTGCGCCGACGTTGCGCCACCGTGCCGCCGACGTGGTGCCATCGCGGGAGTCGGAGGCATCGAGAGGCGGAGACGGAGGCGGAGACGGAGGCATCGAGAGGCGGAGACGGAGGCGGAGACGGAGACGGAGGCGGAGGCATTCGAGAGGCGGAAGGGCGGGCGGGGTGCGGGGCCGCGTCGGTGGGGTGGGAGGGTGGGCAGTGCGTCCGAGCAGGCCGCGCAAGCGCTGAGAGAAGGTGGTCGTCGTGGGTGGCGTCGTCGATCGGCTGGCCGCGCCCGGGGCGCCCTTCGCCGTGGAGGGCGGGGTGTACGTCGAGGGGCCCCGCACGCTGCGGGAGTTCGTCGAGGCCACCTGGGCGTACGGAGACCGGCCCTTCCTCGTCTCCGAGGACGGGGTGCTCGGCTACCGCGAGTTCTTCGACGCCGCCTGCGGGCTCGCCCGGAGCCTCGTCGACCAGTACGGGCTGCGGCCGGGAGACCGTGCCGTCGTCGCCATGCGGAACCATCCCGAGTGGCAGATCGCGTTCTGGGCCGCCCAGCTCGCCGGCCTCGTCGCCGTACCCCTCAACGCCTGGTGGACCGAGGACGAGCTGGCGTACGCCCTCGACGACTGCACGCCCCGCATCCTCCTCGTCGACGGGGAGCGGAAGGAGCGCGTACGGGCGTGGGCGGTGAGGCACCGTGTGCCCGGCATCGTCTTCCACGGCGAGGCGGGGGACGGGTTCCAGAGCTATGTGCGCGACACCGACTCCCTCCTCGGACCGCCGCTCGTCGACGTCCTGCCCGAGCAGGACGCCACGATCATCTACACCTCCGGCACGACCGGCCGCCCCAAGGGCGCCGTCGCCACCCACCTCGCGCAGGCCGGGGCCGCGATGAATCCGCGGTACTACGCCGCCGCCTCCGCCCTCGGGCGCGGCACCGTTCCCGGACAGGGCCCCGCGCCGGTCTCGCTCACCACGTTCCCGTTCTTCCATGTGGCGGCGTTCACGTCGTTCTACTCCGTCATGGCCGCCGGCGGAACGCTCGTCCTCATGCGGAAGTGGGACGCGGCCCACGCGCTCGAACTGATCCGGCGCCATCGCGTCACCCACTACGCCGGTGTCCCGACGACCGCCCTCCAGCTCCTCGACCTCGCCGAGCGGACCGGCGACCGGCTGGAGAGCCTCACCATGCTCAACACCGGAGGCGCCGCCGCGCCGCCGGAGATCGTCGCGCGCATCACCGCCGCGTACGGGGAGCGCGTCGAGCCCCGCAACGGCTACGGGCTCACCGAGACCTGCGGCGGCGTGTTCGCGAACTTCGGGGCCGAGTACCGCGCCCATCCGCGCAGCGTCGGCCGGCCGACGCCCGCCACCGAGGTCCGCATCGACCGTCCCGACGGGGAGGGCGTGGGCGAGCTGTGGCTGCGGGGGCAGTCCCTCGTGCGCGGGTACTGGGGCGACGAGGCCGCCACGCGGGAGGCCTTCACCGACGACGGATGGTTCCGCACCGGCGACCTCGCCCACCTCCGCGACGGGCGTGTCACCCTCGTCGACCGGCTCAAGGACATGGTGGTCCGGGGCGGCGAGAACGTGTACTGCGCGGAGGTCGAGGCCGTCCTCCACGAACATCCCGAGGTCCTCGACGCCGCCGTACTCGGCCTCCCGCACCCCACCCTGGGGGAGGAGGTCGCCGCCGTCGTACGGCTCAAGGAGTCGTCGGGCGCCACCGCCGACGACCTGCGGGCCCACGTCGCCGCGCGCCTCGCCGCGTTCAAGGTGCCCGCCCATGTCTTCGTACGGGACGTCGAGCTGCCTCGCAACGTCACCGGGAAGGTGCTGAAGCGGCAGCTGAGGGAGCAGCTCGGAACCACGGAAGCACCGGGGGGCGACGGGCGTGCGGCGGAAGGGCCGGGGGCCACCACGGGTGCGGCGGAAGCGCACGAGGCCGCAGGGACGCACGGGACCACAGGGGCGTACGGGACCGACGTGCGGGACGCTGGAGCCGAAGCGGTCACGAGCGCGTGATGCGGACCCGGTAGGCCCCCTGCTCGTCCTCGTCCACCACCGTGATCCGGATGCCGTTCGTCCGGTCCGTGAAGGTCTCGCCCGGGCGGTACGGCGCGTCGGACAGCTCCGCGTGGACGTTCGGGCGGCGCGTGCAGCCGCCGCTGTCCTGGTCGCTGTCCGCCACGGTCACCGGGCCGTGCCCGGTGTCGACGTCCGACTCCACCCGGTAGATCAGGACGCCCGGCTCGCACACCGCCTCGTCGTTGCCGTCCCGGGTGCGGACCTCGACCGCGTACCCCGACTTCTCGGAGAGCGGTGCGAAGGCCAGTTTCGGCCCGCCCTCCGTGGCCAGCGGGGTCAGGAGGTACTCGCTCGTGCCCAGCCGGGACGCGCAGCGGACCTGCTCGTTGTCGAGCCAGCCCAGCTTCCACTTGTGCCAGCCGAGCAGGTCGTTGTTGGCCCCCCAGTCCTCGGACATGATGTCCCAGTGCCCGACCGTGCCCCCGCCGTCCACGGTGTAGAGGTCGGGCAGGCCGAAGACATGGCCGTTCTCGTGCGGCAGGACGCGGTAGCCGGTCTCGGCGTACGTCCCCGAGCCGTCGTCCTGGCGGCTGTAGACGAAGGACGTGTTGGAGAGCGGGACCCCGTCCGCGTACGGCGCCTCGTCGTTCCCCGAGAAGGTCACGGACAGGACGGTGTCCAGGGCCGAGGGCCCGGCGTTCGGGGTGATCAGGACGTTGACCAGGTCGTACGCGCTGAAGTCCACCTTCGGGTCGGCGGCCTTCACGATGTCCTCGACGAGGCCGCGGTACCCCGGTTCGTACGGTGAGCCGCGCTCTATCCCGTACGCCGAGAACGGCTGCGGCATCCGCAGCCAGTCGGGTATCGGGGCCTCGGGGTGGTAGTGCAGGCGCCCGTACGAGCTGGTGCTGAACCACTCGGCGGTCTGCGGGAAGAACTCGGCGTAGCGGTCGAGCGCCGAACCGTCCCCCGTCGCGTCGGGGAAGTCGACCATCAGGTTGAGGGCTCTGACCCGGCCCGTGGAGCGGGCGTAGCCGGGGGCGGTGGGCATCCCCTCCGACATCTGCACACCCATCGTCGTCGCGATCCGGCACGGGCCGAGCGCCGCCGCGTCCCCGGGGACGGTGGCCACCGGGCCCGCCGAGGCGGGAGGCGGGCCGGGGAGCGTGGAGCTGGCCGAGGCCAGGGCGGCGAGCGCGACGGCCGCCGCCGCCGCGAGGGCGACGGGTCTGCGTATGTGCCGGCGGGTGCGCTGCATGCGGTCGCCTCTCTGGTCAGAGCTGCTGTTCGATCAGCCTGTGTCGAGAGGTGCGTGGGCGCGCGCCGGGTGGCCCGATCGTGGGTATTCCACGAGACATCGAGGATGTGACGCAGGTCACATTGAAGCCGGGAAATAACCGGGGACTCCCTCCCCGTTTACGCCTGTGTTCGAGGAAGTGGGGACTTGGTCCCCGGATCACCGTCCCCGGGTCACCGTCCCCGCGTCACCGTCCCCGAGTACCGCAGACGCATCAGCTCACCGCAGACGCATCAGCTCACCAGAGACACATCAAGCCGGATCATCAGAAGGAGGCCGTGGCGTGACCACCGAAGCCGAGACCGCGCCCGCCCGTCGCGTCGTCCGCCCGCGCGCCGACGCGCTGCGCAACCGCGAGCGGATCGTGACGGCGGCCCGCGAGATGTTCGTCGAGTTCGGCCCCCAGGTGCCGCTCGACGAGATCGCGCGGCGCGCCGGGGTCGGCAACGCCACGCTCTACCGCAACTTCCCGGAGCGCGGCGACCTCATCCACGAGGTCGTCGTCTCCGTCACGTCCCGCACCACCGACCTGGCGGAGGAGGCGACCGCGGCCGTGGACGCGGGGGAGGCCGACGCCTTCGACGCGCTCCGCCGCTTCACCCACGGCGCCGCGGACGAACGCATCGGGGCCCTGTGCCCGATGCTCGACGGCACCTTCGACCAGCACCACCCCGAGCTGCACGCCGAACGCAAGCGGCTGGAGGCGGCCGTGCAGGGACTCGTCGACCGCGCGCACGGTACGGGCAGGCTCCGCACCGACGTCGGCGTCGGGGACCTGATGGTGGCCGTCTCCCAGCTCACCCGCCCGCTCCCGGGCACCGCCTGCCTGAACATGGACCGCTTCGTCCACCGCCATCTGCAGCTGTTCCTGGACGGCCTCGAAGCGCCCGCGCGCTCCGTGCTGCCCGGCTCGGCCGCCACTCTGGAGGATCTGCGGGGCGACTCCGACGAGTCGTGACCCCGGGCTGACCGTCCCACAAGCCAGAACGCACGTCGTCACGCGCGCACCGGCGCACTCCGCGGCGCGCTCTTGAAACCCCTGTACTTACGTCCAGTTTTTCCTTTACGTACCAAGAGGTGGCTCCCTCCATGTCCGAAACAGATCCCAGGCGCTGGAAAGCCCTGGTCTTCATCGCCCTCGCCCAGCTGATGGTCGTGCTCGACGCGACGATCGTGAACATCGCGCTGCCCTCCGCCCAGCAGGACCTGGGGATCTCGGACGGCAACCGCCAGTGGGTCATCACGGCCTACGCCCTCGCCTTCGGCGGTCTGCTGCTCTTCGGCGGCCGCATCGCCGACCTGTGGGGCCGTAAGCGCACCTTCGTCGTCGGTCTGATCGGCTTCGCCGCCGCCTCCGCGCTCGGCGGGGCCGCGACCGGCGAGGCGATGATGCTCGGCGCCCGCGCGCTCCAGGGCGCCTTCGGCGCGCTGCTCGCGCCCGCCGCGCTCTCGCTGCTCGCCGTGATGTTCACCGACGGCAAGGAGCGCGCCAAGGCGTTCGGCATCTACGGTGCGATCGCCGGTGGCGGTGGCGCCGTGGGCCTGATCCTCGGCGGATTCCTCACCGAGTACCTGGACTGGCGCTGGACCTTCTTCGTCAACATCCCCTTCGCGATCGTCGCCGCCGCCGGCGCGTACTTCGTGATCCGCGAGCCGGCCGGCGGCCGCAACCGCTCGCCGCTCGACATCCCCGGCGTGATCCTCTCCACCCTGGGTCTGGTCGCGCTGGTCTACGGCTTCACCCGCGCCGAGTCCGAGGGCTGGTCGGACGCCACGACGATCGGCATGTTCGTCGGCTCGGCCGTGCTCCTCGCCGCCTTCGTCCTGACCGAGGCGAAGGTCAAGTCCCCGCTGCTGCCGCTGCGCGTCCTGACCGAGCGCAACCGTGGCGGTGTGTACCTCTCGCTGGGTCTGGCCGTCATCGCGATGTTCGGCCTGTTCCTCTTCCTGACGTACTACCTCCAGGTCGTGAAGGGGTACTCGCCGGTCAAGACGGGCTTCGCGTTCCTTCCGATGATCGCGGGCATGATCGTCGGTTCGACCCAGATCGGTACGCGGCTGATGACGCGGGTTCCCCCGCGCTGGCTCATGGGCCCGGGCTTCCTGACCGCCGCCGTCGGCATGCTGCTGCTCACGCAGCTGGAGATCGGCACCTCGTACGCTGGTCTGATCCTGCCCGCACAGCTGCTGCTCGGCCTCGGCATGGGTACGGCGTTCATGCCGGCCATGTCGCTCGCCACGCACGGCGTCGACCCGCGGGACGCCGGTGTGGCCTCCGCGATGGTCAACACCTCGCAGCAGGTCGGCGGCGCCATCGGTACGGCCCTGCTGAACACGATCGCGGCCTCGGCCACGACCGCGTACATCGCCGACCACGCGGCCGGTGCCGCGAGCCAGGGCGCGCAGAAGCTGCTCCAGCTCCAGGGCATGGTCGAGGGCTACGCGGCGGCCATCTGGTGGGCCGTCGGCATCCTGGCCGTCTCGGCCGCGATCGCCGTCACGCTCATCAACACCGGGAAGCCGGAGACCGGCGTGGTCGCCGGCTCCGGTTCGGGCGAGGGCGCCGAGGACGAGGTGAAGATCCCCGTCATCGCGCACTGACACGCGGGCCCCGGGCGCGGCCGCTCACCAACTCTGCCGAGCGGCCCGCACCGGTCCTGCGTACGGTCCGCCTCGCGGGGGCCGCACCGGTCCTGCGTACGGTCCGCCCCGTGCCGCCTCCTGATCCTGCCCTGGTTCCGCTCAGCGGAGCCAGGGCAGGTCCGCGTCCTGGCCGGCCGGCTGGAGGCCCTCCGCCATCACCTTCATGATCTCGCCGAGCTGGGTCACCTGCTCCGGGCTGAGCCGGTCGAACATCGCCTGCCGTACGGCGGCGACATGGCCCGGAGCCGTCCGCTTCAGCACCTCGTAGCCCTCGTCCGTCAGGCGCGCGAACTGTCCGCGCTTGTCGGAGGGGCAGTCCTCGCGCAGCACCCAGCCGCTCTTCTCCAGGCGCGCGACGGCGTGGGAGAGCCGGGAACGGGTGATCTTGGCGTCCTTGGCGAGCTGGGTCATCCGCAGCCGCCGCCTGGGTGCCTGGGAGAGGTGGACGAGCAGGCCGTAGTAGACGTGCGGCATCCCCGCGTCGCGCTGCAACTGGCGGTCGAGGTGGTCCTCGAGGAGGGTGGTGGCGTGGAGGTACGCGCGCCAGACGCGCTGTTCCTCGTCGCTGAGCCAGCGAGGCGCGTCGTTGAGTGCGGTCGTCATGCGCCTATCGTACGACTCGTCCTTGAAAGTTGAACTACACCCCTTTAGGGTGTCACTCGACGGAGAGCTTGAACTTTCAAAGAAAGTCTGGAGGCGGTCGTCGCCATGGACGCCACGCTGGAACGGATGCCCGCCCTCTACCTCTCTCACGGCGCCCCGCCGCTCGCCGACGACCCGGTGTGGCCCGGTGAACTCGCCGCCTGGTCCGCCGGGCTGCCCCGGCCGAAGGCGATCCTGATGGTCTCCGCCCACTGGGAGGAGGCTCCGCTCGCCCTCGGCGCCACCGAGCCCGTGCCGCTGGTCTACGACTTCTGGGGCTTCCCCGAGCACTACTACCAGGTGCGGTACGGGGCTCCGGGCGCGCCGGAACTGGCCGCGTCGGTCCGCAAGCTGCTGGCCGGGCCCGGGACGCCGGTGCAGGACATCCCCGACCGGGGGCTCGACCACGGCGCGTACGTCCCGCTGGTGGAGATGTTCCCGGACGCCGACATCCCTGTCCTCCAGGTCTCCATGCCCACGCTCGACCCGCGGAAGCTGATGGACATCGGCCGCCGGCTCGCGCCGCTGCGCGACGAGGGCGTACTGATCGTCGGCAGCGGCTTCTTCACCCACAACCTGGCCGCCCTGCGGCACACCGGGGCGGGGGTGCCCGGCTGGTCGGCGGAGTTCGACGACTGGGGGCGCCACGCGCTGGAGGCGCGGGATGTCGACGCGCTCCTGGACTTCGAGCACACCTCCCCGGCGGGCCGCCTGGCCCACCCGCGCACGGAGCACTTCGCGCCGCTGTTCGTCACGCTGGGCGCGGCGGACGCGGCCGGTGACCTGGACGCCGGGCGGAGCGTGATCGACGGGTTCTGGATGGGGCTCGCCAAGCGTTCGGTCCAGTTCGGCTAGGCCCTGCCTGTCGTCGAAACGGTCCCGGGAGAGGGGGCCGTTTCGACGACAGGGCCTAGAAGACCGCGGGGTTGAGCTCGGTCGCGCGGACGGCGGCGGTCAGCGCCGTCGGGTCGCCGATGTCGAGCGCGGTGTCGGCGAACTTGATCGTGTGGTCGTCGCCGTGTGCCGCCGCCAGCTCGAAGACCTCACCGGGCGCGAGCGTCGTCCCGCTGTACGGCGCCGGCGCGCGCGGTGTGTAGGCCGCGGTCACGGCGGCGGAGGCGGCCCAGGCGGCCGCGAGGCTCGCCGGCCACAGCTCGCGCGGGAGCGCCGGGAGGGTGCGCAGGACGGCGTTGGGCGCGGTCGCCGCGTGGACCAGCATGATCGGCTCGCCGTGGCCGTGCGTGGCGTAGCGGTGGGTCGCCGCCGTGACCAGCTCGGTGAGCAGGGCGCGGGCGCCGCCGGGGTCGGCGGTCGCGCCCCAGCTCGGGAACGCGGTCAGCTGCGGCAGCCGGTCGCGCATCCCGCCCTCCTGCCGGGGGACGGGCGGTACGGCGTCGAGGGCGGCGGCCGCCGTGGGGGCGGGGGCGAGCGGGGCGATCTCGGGCAGCGGCTGGGCGCGGGCGGCCCAGTAGCCGAGCGCGTGGGCCAGCTCCGCGCGGCGGGGCGCCGTCTCCTCGGTCGTCAGGAGGGTGCGTACGGCGTGACCTGTACGGATCACGGGGTGGGTGGAGCCCCCCGCGATACCGGGGAGCAGCCGCGGCCACCACTCGGCGAGGACCTCGCGCCAGGGGCGTTGCTCCGTCTCCCGCTCGAAGAACCGGGCCCAGTCGGTGATCCGTGCCGTGTCGCCGAGCGCCTCGCGCCAGGTGGCGGTGGTGACGGGGGTGTGGGGCGCCGGCATGTCCTCCAGCTTGTGGCGGTACCGGTCGAGCCAGCGGTGCACGGCCCGCGCCTGACCGCGGTGCACGAGCGCCTCGACGGCCATGGGGGCGTGGTTGGTGAGCCGCCCGAGCCGTTCGGGGCCATGGGCGTGGAGGCGCTGGAGGGCTTCGTCGAGGGTGCCGGAGGTGTCACTGCCGTCGGTGTCGGTCATGGCCGTGACGGTAGGCGGACCCCCGCCCCGCCCGTAACGGTCGCGGGGCCTAGGCCCCGGGGCCGAGGCGCTTCACGGGACGCGGGACCTAGGCCCCCGGGCCGAGGCGTTTCTCGTACCAGGCCACGTCCCAGTACCGGCCGAACTTCCGGCCGACCTCTCCGTACGTACCGATGTGACGGAAGCCGAACCGCGTGTGGAGGCGGATCGAGGGTTCGTTCGGCAGGGCGATCCCGGCGTAGGCGCGGTGGACGTCCTCCTTCGCGAGGGCCTCGAAGAGCCGGTCGTAGAGGAGCGTGCCGATGCCGCGGCCGGCGGCGTCCGGGGAGACGTACACGGTGACCTCGACGGAGGTGGAGTACGCGGGCTTCGGGCGGAACGCGCTGCTGGTCGCGTATCCAAGAATTCGGTTTTTCGTTTCTTTTCGGACATCGCAGGCAACCAGAAGAGGGTACGGGCCGTCTTCAGGATGGGAGCGGAGCCAAGGAAGCCGCTGCTCCGGAGTGAAGGGTTCGGTGTCGAAGGTGATCGCGGTCTCGCGGACGTAGTGGTTGTAGAGCTCCGTGAGCGACGCGAGATCGCCTTCCGTGCCCGGCCTGACCTGCGCTTCTGTGGCTGCGGACGCCATGGGACCCCCCTCGGTGGCGGCACAGGGTACTGCATGATCGCGAAAATCGATGCGCCGCGTGGGAATTCTGTCCTGATTCCAGTCGTTGTTTCCGTCGGATGCAGGGCACCCGAAAGGTGTCGCGACCTACTCAGCAAGGGAGCACGCATGGCAACCCGTGCCGTCGCCCGTCGTCAGTCCTCCGCCACCGGCGGTAGTGGCAAAAGCCGGGCAAGCAGCGTTCGCGTCGTGGGCGGGGAGATCGCCGACCGCGACCTGGTCGGCATGTACCTCGACGAGATCGCGCGCACCCCTCTGCTCGACGCCGCCAAGGAGGTCGAGCTCTCCCAGACGATCGAGGCGGGCGTGTACGCCCGGCAGATCCTCGACGGCACGGCGGAGAGCGACGCGGCGGGCGCCTCCCGCGAGGAGCTCGAAGCGCTCTACGCGGAGGGCGAGCGCGCCAAGGACCTCTTCATCAAGTCGAACCTGCGGCTGGTCGTCGCGGTCGCCCGGCGCTATCCGCGCAGCGGGCTGCCCCTCCTCGACCTGATCCAGGAAGGGAACGCCGGCCTGGTGCGCGCGGTCGAGAAGTTCGACTACGCGAAGGGCTTCAAGTTCTCGACGTACGCCACGTGGTGGATCCGCCAGGCCATCACGCGGTCCATCGCCGACCAGTCGCGCACGATCCGGCTGCCCGTCCATCTGGTGGAGGAGCTCGGGCGGATCCGGCGTGTGCAGCGCGAGTTCAACCGGGAGAACGGCCGTGAGCCGGAGCCGGCGGAGATCGCGGCGGAGCTGGGCTCGACGCCCGAGCGGGTCGTGGACGTCCTCGACTGGGCGCGCGACCCGGTCTCGCTGAACATGTCGGTGGACGACGAGGGCGAGACGCAGTTCGGCGACCTCCTGGAGGACACGTCGGCGGTGTCGCCCGAGCAGTCGGTGCTGACGCTGCTGCGCAGCGAGGAGCTCGACGACCTGATCGACAAGCTCGACCACCGCACCGCCTCGATCATCCGGATGCGGTACGGCATCGAGGACGGCCGCGAGCGCACGCTGACCGAGGTCGGCAAGGAGCACGGCCTGACGCGTGAGCGGATCCGTCAGATCGAGAAGCACGCCCTCCTGGAACTGAAGAAGATGGCCCGCGACACGGGCTTCGACGCGGTGGCCTAGGGCGGCTTGCCGCACGGTGGCGGGGGCCGGCGTCCATCGGCGCGGGCCCTCGTCGGGGGCGTCCTGTGGATCATGCCCCCTAGGCCTGGCGGACCGAGGCCGACAGGCGGGTCGACAGGTCTTTCACGTACGTCACCAGTGAGTTCGGCGCGTGGATGGTGAACGGCGCGTCGGTCAGGGCCAGTCGGAGGGCCAGCCACTCCGTGGAGTCCGCCGTCCGGGTGCGCAGCCGGCAGGTGGCGGGGCCCGTCGGGGTCGGGACGAGGTGCGCCGGGAGCCTGGCCGTCACGAAGTCGGCGGGGGCGTCGAAGGTGACGTCCAGGTCCAGTTCCGGCTGGGCGCGGGACATCGAGCGCGTCATGAACTCCGCCGCCCCGCCCGCCGGCAGCTCCCGAGCGGGGAACCGCGCCCCCGTCGCGAAGGGGTCGGAGACCCGGTCCACCCGGAACGTACGCCAGTCCTCGCGCTCCAGGTCGTACGCCACGAGATACCAGCGCCGCCCCGTCGACACGAGCCGGTACGGCTCGACCAGGCGGCGTGACTCCGTCCCGTCCGCCGCGCGGTACCCGAAGCGCAGCCGCTCCTGCCCCGTCACCGCGCCCGCGAGCGCGGTCAGCGTCGAGGGTGCGACCGTCGCCCCGTCCCCGCGCGTCAGCGGGATCGTCGCGTTCTGCAGCGTGGAGACCCGGTGCCGCAGCCGCGAGGGCAGCACCTGCTCCAGCTTGGCGAGCGCCCGCACCGACGCCTCCTCCACGCCCTCGATGGCATGCCCGGCACCCGCCCGCAGCCCCACCGCGATCGCGACCGCCTCCTCGTCGTCGAGGAGCAGCGGCGGCATGGCCGTACCGGCGACCAGGCGGTATCCGCCCACCGCGCCCTTCGTCGCCTCCACCGGGTAGCCGAGCTCCCGCAGCCGGTCGATGTCCCGGCGGATCGTGCGCGCGGAGACCGAGAGCCGCTCGGCGAGCTCACTGCCCGGCCACTCGCGCGGCGTCTGGAGCAGCGAGAGCAGATTCAGGAGTCGTGCCGGAGTGTCCGTCATGCGTTCCAGCATGCGCCGCATCTAGGACATCAGCTGACCTATTTGGCTTCTATCTTCGCTCCATGAGTTCACACGAAGCCGCCGCCGTGCCGGGCGACGCGGCCACCGACCGCAGGCGCTGGATAGCCCTCGCCATCGTCATGACCGCCGCCTTCATGGACCTGGTCGACGCCACGATCGTCAACATCGCGATTCCGAGCATCGAGCGGGACCTCGGCGCCTCCTTCGGTGCGATCCAGTGGATCACCGCCGGCTACGCCCTCGCCTTCGCCGCGGGCCTGATCACCGGCGGCCGTCTCGGCGACATCTACGGCCGCAAGCGGCTCTTCCTCCTCGGCACGGCCGGCTTCACCGTCGCCTCCGCGCTCTGCGGCTTCGCCGCGAACCCGGAGATGCTGGTCGCCTCCCGCCTCCTCCAGGGCGCGGCGGCGGCGATGATGGTCCCGCAGGTCCTGTCGATCATCCACGTCACCTTCCCCGCCCACGAGCGCGGCAAGGTGTTCGGCATGTTCGGCGCGATCATCGGCCTCGGCGCGGTCTCCGGCCCCCTCCTCGGCGCGCTGCTCACGCAGTGGAACATCGCCGGCCTGGAGTGGCGGCCGATCTTCCTCATCAACCTGCCGGTCGGCATCGCGGGCCTGATCCTGGGCCGGAAGTTCATCACCGAGTCGAAGGCGCCGAAGGCGCTCCGCCTCGACATCGTGGGCGTGCTGCTCGTGACGCTCGCGCTGCTGATGCTGATCTACCCGCTGACCCGCGGCCGCGAGCTGGACTGGCCGCTCTGGGGCCACCTCTGCATGGCCGGCAGCCTCCTCGTCTTCGGCGCCCTCGTCGCCTACGAGAAGTACAAGGCGAGGAAGGACGGCTCCCCGCTGGTCGAGCTGTCCCTGTTCAAGGTGAAGAGCTTCGCGGCCGGTATCGCGGTCCAGCTGACCTTCGGCGTCGTGATGGGCATCTTCTTCCTGGTGTGGACGCTGTACATGCAGATCGGCCTGGGCTGGAGCCCGCTGAAGGCGGGTCTGACGGGCGTGCCGTTCTCCATCGCCGTCTCGACGGCGGCCGGTCTGTCGGTGCAGAAGCTCGTCCCGCGCTTCGGCCGCAAGGTCCTCCAGACGGGTGCGGTGACGATGGCCGCGGGCCTGCTGCTCTACCTGTGGGAGGCCGGCCGGTACGGGAACGCCATCGAGCCCTGGCAGATGATCGCGCCGCTCGTCGTCATGGGTCTGGGCATGGGCCTGATCGTGGCTCCGCTGACGGACGCGGTCCTCTCGGAAGTGCCGCGCGAGCACGCGGGTTCGGCCTCGGGGCTCATCAACACGACCGGGCAGATGGGCAACGCGCTCGGACTCGGGCTCGTGTCGGTCGTCTTCTTCGGGGTGATCGACGAGGAGCGTCTCGCGAGGGTGCCGGCCGAGGTCGGCGCGGCGTTCACGGACGCCTTCCAGAACGCGCTCGGGTGGGCGGTGGCGGTGCTCGCCGGAATCTTCCTGGTGATGTTCGCGCTGCCCGCGAAGCCCAAGCAGCACATCGAGGGCGCGGAGGACGACGTGGACGGCGACGGCGCGCAGTCCGAGCCCGGCAAGGAGCCGGTGCTCACGCACTGAGCGTGCGAGCGGGAAGAAGGCCCCCGAGAGGGGCCCCGAGGGGCGGTGCGTACCGGGTACGTACCGCCCCTCGGCGCTTGCCGCTCAGGTCAGGAGCGGTTCACTGCACCTCCGTGGTCCAGGGCGCGGGAGAACTTGGTATTGCGCAGCACCACCGGTGTCGGAGTCGTCTGCTGGGTCCAGGGCTCGTCCCAGACGAAGCTTGTTCCGCCGACGTCACCGTGCGTCTGCCACACCGTGTTGTCCGTGGTGAGCACCTTGACGTACGCGTTGGGTCCCCGGGCCTCGATGCCCACGGCGCACACGTTCGCCGGGTAGTTGGGGTTGGCGGGGTCCCCGTCGGCCGCGACCGCGTTGGTGAGGTCCTGCCAGACGATCGTCCCGCCGAGCGACGGACCCCGGCCGGCGAACACGTCGCCGCCGGTGAGGACGGCCTGGAAGTCCTCGGGCCCGATGAGCGGAGCGAAGACGTCGATGTCGGAGCAGGGGCCGGTGGCACCCGTGGCACCCGTGGCGCCGGTGGCTCCCGTGGGTCCGGTGTCGCCCGTCGCGCCGGTGGCACCCGTTGCGCCGGTGGCGCCGGTGGGTCCGGTGTCGCCGGTCGCGCCGGTGGCACCCGTGGCGCCGGTGGCGCCCGTGGGTCCGGTGTCACCCGTCGCCCCGGTGGCACCCGTCGCACCCGTCGCGCCCGTCGCGCCCGTCGCGCCCGTGGCGCCCGTGGCGCCCGTGGGACCGGTGTCGCCGGTCGCACCCGTCGCCCCGGTCGCGCCGGTGGCTCCCGTCGCGCCCGTGGGACCCTGCGGGCCCGTCGGGCCGGGCGGCCCGTCGTCGCAGTGGTCGGGACCGCCCTCGGGCACCGCCCGTACATGGCGGTCGACGTCGTCCGTGGGCGCCGCCCGCAGGTACCGCTCGGGGCCGCCGTCCAGCGCCTGACGCAGCTGGTCGTCCAGGAAGTGCTGGAGGTCACCGGCCGAGGGCGGGCCCGAGAGGCCACGCGGGCCGCCGTCGAAGTTCGGCGGCGGGCCGTCCTCCTGACGCGGTCCGTCGTTCTGGTGGTGGTGCGGGCGGTCGTCGCAGTCGTTGCCGCCGTTCGGGCCCGAGGCGCTCACGCCCGAGGGGCCGGAGGCCATGATCTGCGGCACGGCGACGGCCGGGCTCGCGAGGCCCGTGAGGACGAGAGCGATCGATGCGATGGCGCCGCCGTTGACCCAGGCGCGCCGACGGGGGAGGGGCCCAAGAGAGGACCGGGTCCTGGAATCAGGACTCATGAAACACAGCTCCTTCTTCATCCGGATCGAGTGATTCACCGGAAGCGAGTTCGAGCTTCCAAACAGATCATCGGATCGCGGATGCAAAGGCTTGATGGTTCTCCGGCACTCTCAACGCCTTGGCCTACCGTCACCATCCCCATGGGTGCGTACGCGGTGGCGAACCTGAAAGCGCCTGTCGGCGCGCCGTCCCCGGCGGTCCCGGCCCCGTGGTTAAGGTCGCCCCCCACCGACCCCCCGGAAGTGGTGTTGCCGTGAAGCCATCCTTCTGCTTGTGCATGATCGTCAAGAACGAGGCCCGGGTCATCGAACGTTGTCTCGATTCCGTCCGCGACCTGGTGGACACCTGGGTCATCTCCGACACCGGCTCGACCGACGGGACGCAGGAGCTGATCCGCAAGGCGCTCGACGGCATCCCCGGTGAGCTCCGCGAGGAGCCGTGGGTGAACTTCGGGCACAACCGGAGCCTGAACATCTCCCACGCCCGCGGCCGGGCCGACTACCTCCTGCTCCTCGACGCCGACCTCGTCCTGCGCCAGGACGCCCCGCTGCCCCCACTGACCGCCGACGCCTACATGCTGCGCCACGAGGGGGCGATGGAGTACCGCATCAAACGCCTGGTCAGGGGCGATCTCCCGTGGAGGTACGAGGGCGTCACCCACGAGTACCTCACCGCGGACCAGGACCACGTCCAGGAGAACTTCGACGCCCTCGTCATCGAGGACCACGCCGACGGGGGCTCGCGGCACGACAAGTTCGAACGCGACGCCCGGCTGCTCTCCGCCGAGCACGAACGCGACCCCGCCAACACCCGCACGGTCTTCTATCTCGCCCAGACCATGCGGGACATGGGCCGTACGAGTGAGGCGATCGACCTCTACGAGCGCCGCGCGAGCATGGGCGGCTGGATCGAGGAGGTCTACTACGCCCTGCTCCAGTCCGGGGTCCTCAGGGCGGAGGCGGGCGACTGGCCCTCGGCGGCGGACGCCCTGTCCCGCGCCTGGGAAGCCCGCCCGGAGCGCCTCGAAGCCTGCTACGAACTGGCGGCGCGGCTGCGCAAGATGAAGCGCCACCACAGCGCCCACGCGATCGTCTCGGCCACCGTCGACCGCGAGCCGCCGGACGACATCCTCTTCACCCAGCCGTGGGTGTACCGCTGGGGGCTGTTGTTCGAGTTCTCGATCACCGCCTACTGGGTCGGCGACCTCGCCGGGTCGCTCGCCGCCTGCGACCGGCTCCTGGCGATGCCCGACCTGCCGGAGGCGTACCGTGCCCAGACCGTGAAGAACCGCGAGTTCGCCGTACGAGGGCTCGGGCTCGCCCCGATCCCCGAGCCGGCCGGCGCGGTCCAGACGGCCAGCGCGCTGCGGGACTGAGGCCGCCATGGCGACCCCTCCCTCCGCTCCTCCCTCCGCTCCTCCGTCCCTCGCCTCCCCGGCCGGTGACCGCACGGCGCCCGTGGGCGTCCGGCGCCCGGGCGCGCAGCGGGCCGGCCGAGGGCGGCAGCTCGGCGTGTGGCTGTGGCCGACGCTGCTCACCTTCGCCCTGACGGTGTACGAGATCGGCCGGCCCCTGCTGTGGGAGGACGAACTCAACAGCTGGGACATGGCCCGCCGCTCCACCGGCCAGCTCCTCGACGCGGTCCAGCGGGTGGACGCGGTGCTCGGCACCTACTACGTCTTCCTGCACGGCTGGATGACCGTCTTCGGGGACTCCGCCACGTCGCTGCGCATGCCCTCGGCGCTCGCGATGGCGGGCACCGCCGGGTGTACGGCGCTGATCGGGCAGCGACTGTTCGGCCGCCGCGCGGGACTGACCGCCGGTCTGCTGTTCGCGCTCACCCCCGTCGTCACGCGCTACGCCCACGAGGCCAGGCCCTACGCCCTCGTGGTCCTGGCCGCCACCCTCTCGACCCTGCTGCTGCTCCGGGCCCTGGACCGCCCGGGGAGCCGTCGGCGCTGGGCCGCGTACGCCCTCTGCGTCGCGGCGGTGGGGCTGCTGCACCTGATCGCGCTGACCGTCCTGGCCGGGCATCTCGTCCTCGTCGCCCGCCGGGCCCGCGCGGAGCGGACGATCGCCCTTCGCTTCGGTCTCGCCGCCCTGGCCGGGACGGCGGCCGCGGGCCCCGTCGTCCTCCTCGGCCGGGCGCACGCCGGCCGCCAGATCTCCTGGATCCCGGGCCCGGACCTGTGGAGCCTGGTCACCTTCCTGCCGCAGTTGTACGCCTCCGCGCTGGTGGCAGGAGCGGTGACCGCCCTCGCGGTACTGGGCTGGGGAAGCCTCAGGGAGGAGCGAGGCCAGGCGGCGGGGGGCCCGGCGGTGCAGGGCCCCGGGGTTCAGGGTCCGGCGGCCGGGGACTCCGCGACGCGCGGCGCGCTCGTGGCCGTCTCCGCGCTCGCGGTGCTGCCACCCCTGCTGCTCTGGGCGGTCTCGCACGGCGACGTCTCGTACTTCTACTTCCGCTATCTGCTCTTCACCCTGCCCGCCTGGACCGTTCTGGCCGGGGCGGGGCTCCGGGGAACGCGCTCCCGGGGGGTGATCGCGGCGGTGCTCGTGGCGCTGGCCGTGCTCACGCTGCCCGAACAGCAGGCGGTGCGCAGGCCGTTCGCGCACTTCTGGCAGGGCATCGACTACGAGGGTGCAGCCAGGACCATCGAGAAGTACCACCGGCCGGGTGACGCGGTGGCGTACGACCGGGGCGACGACTACTGGCGCATGCTCGACGTGGGTGTCCGCTTCTACCTGCGGGACGAGCTGCGGCCGCGCGACGTCTTCCTCTCCACGGCGGCCGCCGACCGTGCGGACCTCTGGTCGACCGAGTGCCCCGACCCGACGGCCTGTCTGAAGGACGAGCGGCGGATCTGGCTGGTCGTGGCCGGTGACGCGGCCGATCCGCTGGACGCGCTCCCGGCCGCCCAGGCGCGGGCCCTCCGGGCGCGCTACACCGCGACCGGCACCGAGCGACTGACCGGCGTGACGGTGGCCCTGCTCGTGCGCGTGCCCTAGCCGCCGGGGAGCGCCAGGACGTCGGGGAGCGCCAAGCCGCGGGGGAGCGCCAGGCCGCCGGGGGAGCGCCAGGTCCGGGAGGGCGGCCAGGGGGCCGTCCTCCCGGGGTGCCGTCCTCCCGGACCGCGTCTCAGCGCACCCGGGCGCGGTGTTCCATCGCCTCGCGTGCCGTGTGCTCGTGTTCGTAGACCTCGCACATGTGGCGGCCGTCCGGCGTCGCCGTGTGCTCCACCTCCCACAGGCTCAGCTCGGTGCCGTCGAGGAGCAGGAACGCGTGCTCGTAGAGGGTGAACCCGGCGTCCCGGCCGCCCTCCACCGCGCACAGGCGGCCGAACGCCTGCGTGATGTGGTGGGCGTACGCCACGCGCAGCCGGCGCGCCGTCGCCTCTCCCGGCCGGTCCGCGTTCTCCGCGCGCCGCAGCACCCGGCGGGCGTGGTCCGGCGAGTCGTCCGAGACGTACATCCGGGGCTGCCGGGGTATCCGGCGGGACAGCAGGGCGCCCAGCAGCTCCAGCTCACCGTCCTCGTCGAAGTCCAGGTCGGCCGGGCGCTCCACACCCCAGCCCGGGGAGAAGCGGGCCGGCAGTCTGGACGCGGCGAGCCGGGCGTCCGCCTCCTCCGCGTACAGCTCGTGCTGCTCGGTGCCGTCCCGGCCGGAGTTGTGGACCAGCTCCCACAGACTGAGCGCCGTGCCGTCGGCCAGGAGATACGTGTGGCGGTACGTGGTGCGGTGCAGCGACGCGCTGTGGTGCGAGGAGTGCAGCGCGCTGGAGTGGGCGAACGCCGTGTCCAGGCGCTCGATCGTGCTGTCGGGCAGGTCGAAGGAGTTGAGCGCCCGGCCGAGGAGCCGCGCGAGGTGCGTCTCGGTCGTCTCGTACGGATCGTGATGATCCTGCGGATCGTTCAAGAGGGTCTCCAGGCCGTCGCCGCATGTCACTTGGTGCTTGCTTAACGTAGTCCCTGGGTCTGACATCGTGTCCGGGGTTCGGCAAAACGAAGGGGGCGTGCGGGAAGTTCCCGCGCCCCCGCCGCCTCTTCAGCTCAACTCCCCTTGTTGTAAGGAGAGTCGACAGCATCGCCAGCTTCGTACAGCTCGCGGTACGAGGGGAAGAGTCCGCCCGGTCCGTCCACGCCCTCGGCGGTGTCCCGGACCGCCCGCACGATCGCCCGGGTCACCAGGTCGGCGCCCGCTGCCAGGATTTCGTTGAGAGCGAGCGGACCGGCCTCCGGCGCCAGGTCGCGGGCGCAGGTCGCGAGGGCGAAGACGGTGTCCCCGTCGTTGAGGAGGTGCACCGGGCGGACGGCGCGCGCGATGCCGTCGTGCGCCGTGCCGGCGAACTTCTGTGCCTGCGCGCGGGTCAGGACGGCGTCGGTCGCGACGACCGCGAGGGTGGTGTTGAGGGGCGGCGGGGTGTTCCTGGCCACCGCCTCGGCGAGGCGCCGCCTCGCGTTCTCGTGGACGGCGGGGTCCGGATGGGCGGGGCGGCCCTGGAAGTACTCCCCGTACAGCGCGCCCGTCTCCGGGTCCACCGCCGAGCCGACCGCGTTGACGACGACCAGCGCCCCGACCGTGATCCCCGACTCCAGGACCGCGCTCGCCGTGCCGACCCCGCCCTTGAGCCCGCCGACGACCGCCCCCGTGCCCGCGCCGACCGCGCCCGTCTCCACGCGCGCGTGGAGCCCGGTCGCCGCGGCGGCCTCCACCGCCTCCCGCCCCGTGGCCGCTCCCGGCCGGGCCGTGAAGTCGCCGCCACGGCCCAGGTCGAAGACGCAGGCGGCGGGGACGACCGGGACCACGTGCGAGGGCTCGGGCCCCACCCGTACGCCTCGGCCCTGCTCCTCCAGCCAGGCCATCACCCCGGCGGCCGACTCCAGCCCGTACGCGCTGCCGCCCGTCAGGACCACGGCCTCGATCCGCTGGACGACGTTACGGGGGTCCAGCGCGTCGGTCTCCCGGGTGCCGGGGCCGCCGCCGCGCACGTCCACGCCCGCGACGGCGCCGCCCTCCGGCGCGAGGACGACCGTGGTCCCGCTGAGGGCCCCCGGCCCGGCCACGCGCGCGTGGCCGACCCGCAGCCCGGTCACGTCCGTCAGTGCGTCGTGCGGTGCCTCGTTCTTCGTCATGGTCCTTGCGTACCACGCCCGTTCGGCCGGTGGCCGGGGCCGGGGCCGTGCGACGTGGGGTTGCGGGCGGCGAGCGTCACCCCGGTCGCCACGGTCGCCGCGGCGACGGCACCGGCCGCCAGGACCGCCCAGTGGCCGGCGAACGTGCACATCAGGATCGCCAGCGACGAGACGGGCAGGACGAGCTGCTGCGCGATGCCGACCTTGAAGAAACGGGCGTGGAGCAGCCAGACGCAGAGCAGGAAGACCGCGGTGGGGATCGTCACCGCGGAGGAGGCGGCGAGCGTGGAGATGTGGGCCTTGCCCACGGTCTGTTCGACGGCGATCTCGATCCCGGCGCCGATGGCGGCGGCGGAGGCGAAGATGAGGTAGTGGCCGTAGCCCCAGACGAAGCCCTGCCGGTTGGAGCGGAGGCGGACATGGGCGGGGGCGGCGAAGTAGATCCACCAGGCGGCGTAGACGATCAGCAGGCCGCCGGCGGCGATCGGGAGCAGCTCGCCGAGGGCGTCGTACTCGCTGACCCCCGTCTTCACCGCGACCGTCGCCGCCGCGATCGTCTCGCCGAGCACGATGATCGTGAACAGGCCGTACCGCTCGGCGATGTGATGCGCGTGCCAGTGGGTACTGGCGGCCTTCTCCGCGAAGGCGGGGACGCCGAGTTCGGCGAAGATCATGACGAGGAAGATCCAGGGGCGGGCGGACTCGGGGGCCCAGAGGAGGGCGGTCCAGCCGATCTGGCAGAGGACCACCCCGCCCGCGTACCGGTGGCACATCGTGCGCTCGGTGGCCTCCGTCGCGTGGTGGGCGGCGCGCAGCCACTGGAAGGAGAGCGCGAGCCGCATGACCACGTAGCCGAGCACGGCGACGAGGAAGTCGTCCTCGAAGACGCGGGAGATCCCGGCGGCGAGGATGAGGACACCGGCGATCTGGACGAACGTGGCGACGCGGTAGAGGACGTCGTCGTTGTCGTAGGCCGAGGCGAACCAGGTGAAGTTCATCCAGGCCCACCAGATCGCGAAGAAGACCATCGCGTAGTGGAGGACGCCGTCGGCGGTGTGGTGCTCGGCCACCGCGTGCACGAGCTCGGCCCCGGCCTGGGCGACGGCGACGACGAAGCAGAGGTCGAAGAAGAGCTCGAGCGGTGTGGCGGCGCGGTGCGCCTCGGCGCGGGAGCGCGCGGTGAGGGGCAGAAACGGTTGGGTCATGCGCCCCAGAACACCAGAGCCGGGCCCCGGCGCGAGTGGTGGCACGCGGTACACCCCCAGGGGCGCCCGGCGGATCACGGCCGGACGCCCCCAAGGACCCGGGAGGGGCGGGACCTCCGCCCGCTCGGGTCGCGACCATGGCCTCTGACCTGCCCCCGAGGTGCCGGCGCAGCCTGGAGTGGTCAGGAAAGCCCCCGATCTCCAGGGAAGCGCCATGAGTTCCGTACTCCAGGACAGCAGAGCGGCGGCGAGCGCGCCCGCACCCTCGTACGACGCGGAGCAGTACCGCCCCGGCAGGCCGATCACGGACTGGGAGCCGGAGAACGAACTCTTCTGGAAGTCGATCGGGAAGCGGGTCGCGAGCCGCAACCTGTGGATCGCGGTACCGGCGCTGCTGGTGGCCTTCGTCGTCTGGCAGGTGTGGAGCGTCACCGCCACCAACCTGAAGGACGTCGGCTTCGGCTTCTCCACCTCACAGCTGTTCTGGCTGACGGCGATCCCCGGTCTGACGGGCGGCACCGCCCGGATCTTCTACACCTTCCTCGGCCCGCGGATCGGCCAGCGCCGCTTCACCGCGCTGTCGACGGCCGTGCTGATCGTGCCGCTGATCTGGCTGGGCATCGCCATCCAGGACCCGTCGACCCCGTACGCCGTGATGGTCGGCATCGCGGCCCTGTGCGGTATCGGCGGCGCCAACTTCGCCTCCTCGCTCGCGAACATCGGCTTCTTCTTCCCGAAGGCCAGGAAGGGCAGCGCGACCGGCATCAACGGCGGCCTCGGCAATCTGGGCGTCTCCGTGGTCCAGCTGCTGACGCCGATCGTCATCACCTGGTCGACGATCGCGATCGGCAAGGCCCAGCACAAGGCCGACGGAACCCCGGTCCACCTGCAGAACGCGGCGTTCATCTGGGTGCCCGTGCTGCTCGTCCTCGCCGCCGTGGCATGGTTCGGGCAGAACGACCTGAAGGTGGCCTCGACCCCCTTCAGCCAGCAGAAGGTCATCTTCAAGCGCAAGCACAACTGGCTGATGACCTGGCTCTACGTCGGCACTTTCGGCTCCTTCATCGGCTTCGCGGCCGCGCTGCCGATGCTGATCAAGACCACGTTCCCGGACTACTCCGTCGCCACCTACGCCTGGATGGGCCCGGCGGTCGGCGCCCTGGCCCGGTGGGCGGGCGGCTGGGTCGCGGACAAGCTGGGCGGCGCCCGGGTGACGGTCCTGTCCTTCGTCGGGATGGCGGCCTCGATCATCGGTGTGATCACCTTCCTTCCCTCGGGATCCGACACGGGCAGCTTCGCCGGCTTCTTCCTCTGCTTCCTCGCGGCGTTCTTCTTCTCGGGCATCGGCAACGGCTCGACGTTCCGTCAGATCCCGGTGATCTTCCGCGGCACCCACCTGAAGGGGCTGACGGAGGGCACCCCGGAGTACGCGAAGGCGCTGAAGCAGTCGGAGATGGAGTCCGGCGCGGTCACCGGCTTCACCTCGGCGATCGCCGCCTACGGCTTCTTCTTCATCCCGGCCCTCTTCGGCTCGGTGGCCGTGACCAGCGCGATGTGGGGCTTCGTCGCCTTCTA
The DNA here is from genome assembly GCF_025195125.1 of Streptomyces sp. Je 1-79. Classification (GTDB taxonomy): domain Bacteria; phylum Actinomycetota; class Actinomycetes; order Streptomycetales; family Streptomycetaceae; genus Streptomyces. The sequence goes on along the minus strand of NZ_JAMGSL010000012.1, from coordinate 73,173 downwards.
CGCCAGCTGCACGGTCGTGACCTGGTGGTTCTACGCCCGCAAGGGCGCGGAGGCGCCCAGCTGACCGGCGCGACGGATCGGCCGGCCGGCGTACGGACCATCCGGCCGGCCGTACGGATCCGCTTAGGAGAAGGCCCCGCCCAGGCGGGGTCTTTCCGCATGCCGGGAACAGGACCAAAGGCCGTCGACCGGTGACCATTGCCGACCCGCTCGACCGATCGGAGGGCGTGCAATGGAGGTGAGCGACGACGCGATCGAATGATTCGAAGAAGGCGGTGCGGGCAGTGACGGCGACCCCTGCTGAGGCAACGGTGAACGAGACGGCCTGGAAGGGCTTCAAGGGCGGACTCTGGCGCGACGCGGTCGACGTCCGCGACTTCATCCAGCAGAACTACACGCCGTACGACGGCGACGACTCCTTCCTGGCCGGGCCCACCGAGCGCACCACCGCCGTGTGGAAGGCCATCACCGACCGCTTCCCCGAGGAGCGCGCCAAGGGCGTCCTCGACGTCGCGTACGACATCCCCTCCACCATCACCGCCCACGCCCCGGGCTGGATCGACCGCGACAAGGAGCTGATCGTCGGCCTCCAGACCGACGCCCCGCTCAAGCGCGCGATCATGCCGTACGGCGGCTGGCGCATGGTCGCCGGTGCCCTGGAGACCTACGGCTACCCGGTCTCGGCCGAGCTGGAGAAGGTCTTCACCGAGTACCGCAAGACCCACAACGCCGGCGTCTTCGACGCCTACACCCCCGAGATCCGCGCCGCCCGCAAGGCAGGCGTCGTCACCGGTCTCCCCGACGCCTACGGCCGCGGCCGCATCATCGGCGACTACCGCCGGGTCGCCCTCTACGGCGTGGACCGCCTGATCTCCTTCAAGAAGGAGGAGAAGGAGGAGCTCAACGCCCTCCCCGCGGGCGACCGGTCGCTGGAGGAGACCATCCGGCTGCGCGAGGAACTCGCCGAGCAGATCCGCGCGCTCGGCGAACTGAAGTCGATGGCGCGCTCCTACGGCCACGACATCTCCGGTCCGGCGACGACCGGCCGCGAGGCCGTCCAGTGGCTCTACTTCGCCTATCTCGCCGCCGTGAAGGAGCAGAACGGCGCCGCGATGTCCCTCGGCCGGACCTCCACCTTCGTGGACGTCTATCTCCAGCGCGACATCGAGGCCGGACTCCTCACCGAGGAGCAGGCCCAGGAACTGGTCGACGCCTTCATCATCAAGCTCCGTATCGTCCGTTTCCTGCGCACCCCCGAGTACGACGAGCTGTTCTCCGGCGACCCGACCTGGGTCACCGAGTCCATCGCCGGCATGGGCGAGGACGGCCGTCCGCTGGTCACCCGGACCTCCTTCCGCTATCTCCAGACCCTGTACAACCTCGGCCCGGCCCCCGAGCCGAACATGACCGTCTTCTGGTCGCCGCGCCTTCCCCGCGGCTTCAAGGAGTTCTGCGCCAGGGTCTCCATCGACACCTCCTCCGTGCAGTACGAGTCGGACGAGCTGATGCGGCCCCGCTTCGGGGACGACACCGCCATCGCCTGCTGCGTCTCGGCGATGCCGGTCGGCAGGCAGATGCAGTTCTTCGGCGCCCGCGTGAACCTCGCCAAGACCCTCCTCTACGCGATCAACGGAGGCCGCGACGAGAGGTCCGGCGCCCAGGTCGGCCCGGCCACCGGGGCGATCACCTCCGAGGTCCTGGACCACGACGAGGTGATGCGGAAGTTCGACGAGCAGATGGAGTGGCTCGCGAGCACCTACGTCCACGCCCTGAACGTCATCCACTTCATGCACGACAAGTACGCCTACGAGCGCGTCGAGATGGCGCTCCACGACCGGGACGTGCGCCGCACCATGGCCTGCGGCATCGCCGGTCTGTCGGTGGCCGTCGACTCGCTCTCCGCCGTCAAGTACGCCAAGGTCACCCCGGTCCGGGACGAGACCGGCCTCGCGACCGACTATCTGATCGAGGGCGACTACCCGGCGTACGGCAACAACGACGACCGTGCGGACGAGATCGCGGTCTGGCTGGTCGAGGAGTTCATGAGAAAGGTGCGCAGGCACCCGACCTACCGGAACGCGGAACACACCCAGTCCGTCCTGACCATCACCTCCAACGTCGTCTACGGAAAGAAGACCGGCAACACCCCCGACGGGCGCCGCGCCGGCGAGCCGTTCTCGCCGGGTGCCAACCCGATGAACGGCCGCGACACCCACGGCTATGTCGCCTCCGCCCTGTCGGTCGCCAAACTGCCGTACGAGGACGCCGAGGACGGCATCTCGCTGACCCACACGGTCACCCCGGACGGTCTGGGCCGCACCCCCGAGGAGCGGATCAGGAACCTGGCCGGTGTCCTCGACGGCTACATGGCGAGCGACGGCTTCCACATGAACGTCAACGTCCTCGACCGGGAGGTGCTGAGGGACGCCATGGAGCACCCGGAGAACCACCCGCAGCTGACCATCCGGGTCTCCGGATACGCGGTCAACTTCGTCCGGCTCACCCGCGACCAGCAGCTCGACGTCCTCAACCGCACCTTCCACGGCTCGCTGTAGGAAGCCCCCGACCGCGTGGCCCGGGGCCGGGCCGTCCCTCGGCCCCCGGAGCCGCGCGCCCCCTCGGCACGGAGAGGTCCCGCCATGACCACGATGACCACGACGAGCACCACGGCCCCGACAAGGACGACGCCCCCGACGTCCACGACGTCCACGACGTCCACGACCGCGCTCGCCCCCGCGACGCCCGCGGCCGCCGCCACCCGCCGCCCCTCCGAGGGCTCGGTGCACTCCTGGGACCTGTCGACCGGCGTCGACGGCCCCGGCATCCGCTTCGTCACCTTCCTCTCCGGCTGCCCGCTGTCCTGTCTCTACTGCCACAACCCCGACACCTGGCGCATGCGCCGCGGCACACGCACCTCCGCCGACGACGTGATCGCCGAAGCGCGGAAGTACACCCGCTTCATCGCCGCGTCCGGCGGCGGCGCCACCGTCTCCGGCGGTGAACCGCTCCTTCAGCCCGTCTTCGCCGGCGAACTGCTCCACCGGATGAAGCACGAGCTCGGACTCCACACCGCCCTCGACACCTCCGGCTTCCTGGGCGCTCGCGCCACCGACGCCCTGCTGCGCGACACCGACCTCGTCCTCCTCGACATCAAGTCCTGGGACCCGGACACGTACCAGAAGGTCACCGGCCGCCCCCTGGAACCGACCCTGGACCTCGCCCGGCGCCTCGCCGACCTCGGCCAGGAGGTCCACGTCCGCTTCGTGCTCGTCCCGGGCCTCACCGACGACCCCGACAACATGGAGGGAGTCGCCGCCTTCGCCGCCGGCCTGGGCAATGTCTCGCGCGTCGACATCCTCCCCTTCCACAAGCTCGGTGAAGCGAAATGGCGAGCACTCGCCATGCCCTTCACCCTCCACGACACCCCCTCGCCGACCGCGGAACAGCTCGCCGAGGCGCGGGCCCTCTTCCGGTCCCACGGGCTGAACGCCATCTGAGGGACACGCTCACCCGTCCGACCTGCAAAACGGGCTGATTCCCGGCATACCGCCCTAGCGTGTCCGCGTGACCGAGCCACCGCAGGGCCCCGCTCCCGTCCTCCAGACTCCCCCCGACGTGCGCCACCAGACCCCCTCCGACGTGCGCCGCCGGGCCACGCTCGCCGGAACCGCCGTCTCCGTACTGCTGATCGTCGCGATCGTCCTCGGCAGCCGGCTCCTGCGCGACTTCGACTCGGCGCTGCTCCCGTACGCCGTCGCCACCGTCTTCCTCGCCTTCGGCGTCGCCTACCGCTACACCGTGTGGATCTCCGCCCCCGGTGCCCGCCGGCTCTTCAAGCAGGGCTGGCGCTCCTTCTTCTCGGCCGCCAACTTCCGCAGGGCGCCCACCGCGCTGCCGAAGATGATCGCCACCTACCTCGGCTTCCAGAAGTTCCTCGGCGCCCGGTCCCACGCCCGCTGGGCGGCGCACCAGCTGATCTTCTGGGGCTGCATCCTGGCCGCCCTGATCACCTTCCCGCTCACCTGGGGCTGGTTCACCTTCACCTCGTCCACCGGCTCCGGCCCCGGCTACGAGATGAGGATCTGGGGCCTGAAGGTCCTCGGCTTCGACTCGCTCAACATCGTCGGCTGGCTGATGTTCCACGGCCTCGACATCGCCGCCGTCCTCGTCATCCCCGGCGCCTCCTACTTCCTGTGGCGCCGGATGAAGGACCGCGGCGCCATCACCGGCCAGCGCTTCGCCTACGACCTGGTCCCGCTGATCGCCCTCATCGTCATCTCCGTGACCGGGCTCCTGCTCACCTTCTCGTCGATCTTCCTGCACGGAGGCGGCTACGAGTTCCTGGCGATCCTGCACATGGTGTCGGTGGTCTTCACCCTCATCTACATCCCGTTCGGGAAGTTCTTCCACATCGTGCAGCGGCCCGCCGCCGTCGGCATGCAGCTCTTCAAGTACACCTCCCGCCGCAAGGACGGCGACGAGGTCCTCGCCTGCCGCCGGTGCCAGGAACCCATCGACACCGCCCCCTACGTCGAGAACCTCCAGGGCACCATGCGCGACCTGAAGCTCGGCTTCGACGAGGGGCCCGCGTACTGCCCCCGCTGCAAGCGCGTCATGCGCGGCAACGCCTACCTCACCCAGGTCAAGAAGGGCTTCAAGTGACCCAGCAGCACGTGGGCAGGGACCGGCCGCTCCCGCTCGACCCCTCGATCGCCCCGCCCGGCACCCGTAACTTCCGGGACGCCGGCGGCATCCCCGCCGACCGCTGGCACGCCGACCAGAACGGCGAGACGCTCGTCCCCACCCACTGCTGCTTCTGCGGTGTCCAATGCGGCATGTACCTCCGCGTCGACCACGGCGGCAAGGTCTTCGGCGTCGAGCCCCGCAACCACGACATCAACCGGATGCGGCTCTGCCCCAAGGGCATCAACGCCTACCAGCAGGTCAACCACCCCGACCGGCTCACCGCCCCCCTCATGCGCCGCAACCGCGACGAGGAGTTCCGCGAGGCGAGCTGGGAGGAGGCGCTCGACTTCACCGTCGCCGAGATCCGCCGCATCCAGGCCGAGTACGGAAACGACTCCTTCGGGCTGCTCGGCGGGGCCAGCCTCTACTCGGAGAAGACGTACCTCGTCGGCAAGTTCGCCCGCGTCGCCCTGAAGAGCCGGCACGTCGACTACAACGGGCGCCTGTGCATGGTCTCCGCCGCCGGCGCCAACAAGCTGTCCTTCGGCATCGACCGGGCGGGCAACCCGTTCTCCGACATCCTCCTCACCGACTGCCTCCTCATCGCGGGCTCCAACGTCGGCGAGTGCTTCCCCGTGATGACCCAGTACCTCTGGGGAGCCCGGGACCGCGGCGCCTCCCTGATCGTCGTCGACCCCCGCGAGACGGCCATCGCCCGCACCGCCGACCTGCACGTAGCCCTCAAGCCCGGCACCGACTCCGCGTTCTTCAACGCCGTCCTGCACGTGATCGTCGCCGAAGGCCTCACCGACGAGGCCTATCTCGCCGCGCACGCCACGGGGTGGGACGAGGTGAGGCGGACCGTCGAGGAGTATCCGCCCTCCCGCTCCGCCGAGATCTGCGGCGTCCCGGAGGAGCAGATCGTGCGGACCGCCCGGATGTTCGCCGGCGCGGGCCGGGCCATGGCCTGGCACGCCCGCGGCGTCGAACACCACTCCCAGGGCGTCGAGAACTGTCTGACGATCATCAACCTGTGCACCGCCACCGGGAACATCGGCAAGCCGGGAGCCGGCTACGGCACGATCACCGGCCAGGGCAACGGTCAGGGAGGCCGCGAGCACGGCCAGAAGTCCGACCTGCTGCCCGGCGGCCGCTCGATCACCAACCCCGAGCACCGCCGCCAGATCTGCGAGATCTGGGGCATCGAGGAGTCCGAACTCCCGCCCGCCGGAACCTCCATGATGGAGATGGTCTGGCAGATGCAGCGCGAGGAGATCCGCGGACTGATCGGCGTCTGCAACAACCCCTTCGTCTCCCTCCCCAACTACGCGACCGTCAAGAACGGCTACGACACCCTCCAGTTCCACGCCCAGTTCGACTTCTTCCTCTCCGAGACCGCCGCCAACGCGCACGTCGTCTTCCCCGTCACGGTCTGGGCCGAGGACGAAGGCGTGATGGCCAACGCCGAGGCCCGGGTCGTCAAGCACAACAAGGCGCAGGAGCCGCCCGCCGGGGTCCGCACGGACACCTGGGTGATCTGCGAACTCGCCAAGCGCCTGGGCGCGGGGGACAAGTTCGCCTTCCCCGACTCCCGCTCCGTCTTCGAGGAACTCCGCGTCGCGTCCGCCGGAACGGTCAACGACTACTACGGCATCACCTACGAACGCCTGGAGGAGACCGGCGGCATCGCCTGGCCCTGCCCCACCACCGACCATCCGGGCACCCCCCGCCTCTTCGAGGACGGGAAGACCTACCACCCGGACGGCAAGATCCATATGCAGGCCGTCGAATGGCACCCGCCCATGGACCCGTACAGCGAGGAGTACCCCCTCTCGCTCACCACCGGCCGCACCGTCGCCCACTTCCTCTCCGGCAACCAGACCCGCCGCCTGGGCGCCCTCGTGGAACAGACCCCCCGCCCCTGGGTCGAGGTCCACCCCTCCCACGGCTTCCGCAACGGCGAACCCGTCCGCGTCGTCACCCGCCGCGGCAGCGAGGTCTTCCCCGCCCTGGTCACCGAGGCGATCCGCCCCGACACCGTCTTCGTGCCGTACCACTGGCCGGTCCCCACCGCCGCCAACGCCCTCACCATCGACGCCCTCGACCCCCGTTCCAAGATCCCCGAGTACAAGGTCTGCGCGGCCCGGATCGAGGCCGCCGAACGGATCGACGAGGTTCCCGAACCCCCAACCGCCCCCGGGCAGCACGCCTACCCGGAGACACAGGTCTCCCGCACCGACCCCCTGCCGCCCACGTCCCCCCAGGGCCGTGGCACCGCGGAGAGGAGCTGACGCCGCTCATGATGGGCCGCACGATCTTCATCGACCCCGGGCGCTGCATCGGCTGCCAGGCGTGTGTCTCGGCCTGCCGCGAGTGCGACTCGCACCGCGGCAAGTCGATGATCCATCTCGACTACCCCGACGAGGGGCACTCCGTCGCCTCCCTCCCCACGGTCTGCATGCACTGCGAGGACCCGGTCGCCCCCTGCGCCGAGGTCTGCCCCGCCGACGCCATCCTCGTCACCCCCGACGGCGTGGTGCAGCAGGCCGACACCACCCGCTGCATCGGCTGCGCCAACTGCGTCAACGCCTGTCCCTTCGGCGTCCCGAAGATCGACCTCCAGGCGAAGCTGCAGATGAAGTGCAACCTCTGCTACGACCGCACCGCCTACGGTCTGGCCCCGATGTGTGCCACGGTCTGCCCCACCGGCGCCCTCTTCTACGGAACCCTCGAAGAGCTCCAGGCCGAGCGGCCCGGAGTCCAGGTCGCCGACTCCTTCACCTTCGGCTCGACCACCGTCTCCACGGGTGTGGCGATGGTCGTCCCCGCCGACAAGGTCCAGTGGCCGGTCCCCGGCGGGCTCCCCGTCGTCGAGATCAACGGAAGGGCCGTCTGATGAGCGTCACCGAGCAGCCCCCCGCCGACGGCCAGGGAGCGGCCGACGCCGCCCAGGAGGCGCTGCACGACCGCATCGCCGCCGACTCGCTCACCACCCGGCGCGACTACCTCCGGATCGTCGCCACCGTCTCGGGAGGCCTGGCCATCGGCGGCATCGGCGTCGCCGCCGGAATCCTGCACCGCCACGGCGACACCGACGGGGCACCCGAGCCGAAGAGGATCGCCGACCAGCTGCTGCCCGGTGAGTCCCTCGCCTTCCGCTACCCCGAGGCCGAGGACCGCGCGGTCGCGATCCGCCTGGAGGACGGCACCCTCGCCGGCTACTCGGCCGTCTGCACCCACCTCGCCTGCGCCGTGCTCTGGCGCAACGACCGCGGCAGCGAGGGCGAGCTGTACTGCCCCTGCCACGAAGGGGTCTTCGACGCCCGTACGGGAGAGGTGACCGCCGGCCCGCCGCCCCGGGCGCTGCCCAAGGTGCTCCTGGTGGAGGAGAGCGACGGCAGTGTCTGGGCCGTCGGCACGACCCGCTCCGGCGAGAGCGTCCAGGAGAGCCTGTGCCGCCAGCTCGGCGGGGACCGCCCCGACCTGGCCGAACGCCTCGGCTGCCCGGAGGTCTCGGCACGCGGAGCGGCCACGAGGAGCGAGCGCACATGACCGACGCCCCCTTCCCCCGGGACCCGGAGGTCCCCGGCCCCGCCCCGGGCACCCCCGGCCAGGACCCCGGCCCCGCTCCCGACCGGCAGCCGGCGCGCCCCGCCTACACCCCCGGGAGCGCGCAGCCCCGCCTGAACCGCCCGGTCCACGAGCGCTATCCGCAGATCCGTCCCACCAGCGGCTACGGCGACCCCCGGGTCCGGCACACCGGCCCCGGCCCGGGCGCCGGTACGGAGCAGGAGCCCGAGCGCTCGTCGAAGCTCAACGCCCGCCTGGTCCTGGCCCTCTCGGTCGTGGTCGGTCAGCTGTGGGGGCTGACGATCGTGGTCGACGAGTGGATGGCCGGCGACACCGGGACGGCCTGGTGGGGAGCAGGCTTTCTCGTCCTGTCGTTCCTCGTCGTACTGGGCCTGTGGGCGCTCGATCCCAAGGACCGCTGACGAGGCCGCTGACGAGGCCGCCGACGAGAGCGGCCGACGGGACCGCCGCCAGGACCGCCGACGGGACCGCTGTCAGGACCGCCGAAAGGCCGGGTTCACGGGCGGACACCCGGCGTACCCTTGACGTATGAGCACCGCCCCCGCCCACGGACCGCGAGACCCGAAGCAGCCCGGCCGTCAGTCGATGCCCGAGAACACCTCGAAGCCGAAGCTGATCTTCGACGATCCGCTGGACCAGCAGTCCGCGGACGATACGGACCGCGGGTGGGGCGAGCGGCCTCAGGGCGGCAGCGACAGCGCCGCCGATCTCGCGCGCTTCCTCGACGAGAAGCCGCCGCACCACCTCTGACGCCGGTGCGAGTCGCCGGCTAGGGGGTGGGGTGCGTCCCCGTACCCGAGCCGGAGCCGCTCCCCGTACCCGAGCCCGCGCCGCTCCCCGAGTCGGTGCCGGAGTTCGGGCCCCGCTGGGCGACGAGCAGGTCGCGGATCTCCTTGAGGACCTCCAGCTCGCTGATCTCCATCGTCTCCTGGACGCTTTCCTTCGCCTTGTCGTGGGCGGCCCGCTTGGCCAGGTACTTCGCCATGGGCAGCACCATCAGGAAGTAGACGACCGCCGCCGTGATCAGGAAGCTGAGGACGGCGCTGAGCACAAGGCCCCACATGATCGGGATGCCGGAGACGGCGTTCCCCGCGTCGTCCACCACACAGGGACCCTTGAGGCAGGACCGGTAGCTCTCCAGGTCCTTCGTGCCGAAGGCGCCGACCAGCGGGTTGATGACACCCTTCACCACGGAGTTCACGATGTTGGTGAACGCGGCACCGATGACCACCGCCACCGCGAGGTCGATCACATTGCCACGCATGAGGAAGGCCTTGAAGCCCGCCATCACGCTTTCCTTCTTCGGGGTCACCCGGTCGCCTTTCGTCGCTGGTGCAGGTAGCGCCGCCATTAGGCCGCGCACGACGCAGAGGCGTCCAATCCGTACACACGGAACGGTTACTTGACTGGCACTCCGTGCGAATCAGCACAAGGTCACCGCCAGTTGGGAAGTGACCCCCGCGCCCGCCAGAGCCGTCGCCGTCGACCGTGGAACGGTGAGTACGACCAACGCCCCGCCGTCCGGACGAGTCTCGCCCGTGCGCGGCACGTCGTCCACTCGGGCCCCCTTGGCGACGACGCGCGCCTCACCGCCCCCGCCCATCGACGCGTGGGGAGCGGCGATCACGTCCACCAGGTCGCCGGGCCGCAGCAGCCGCACGGCGGCGGCGTCGGCGATCCGTACCGGCGCCGACACCATGCGGACCACGGGCGCGCGGTGCGGCTCCCGTACCGCCGTGGGCGCCGGCGGGTCAGCGGAGACCTCGCCCCCGCCCGCCACCGCCAGCGCGGCCGCGCTCATCGCGAGGATCGCCGCCGGTGCCCGCCGTCGACGCCGCAGCGCCCGTCGCAGCCGCTGGCGCCCGCCCCGCACCCGCAGCGGTTCGAACGGCGGGACACCGCACGTCGCGGGAACGGGGGAGAGGTCGGGGTACGGAAGAGGGGCCAGGGAAGAGGCCGGAGAAGGGGTCGAGGAAGAGGCCAGGGGAGGGGCCAGGGAAGAGGTCAGGGAAGGGGAAGGTCGGGTCGTCATGGCAGCACCGCCTGTCAGGAAGGAGTCGTACCGTCCTCCGGCCGTCCGGAGAACCGCTCCCACCATCCCGGCTCCGCGGGCATCCCGCTCCGGCCTGTGGACCGCCCTCCCGCTGTGGACAACTCCCTCACCCTCAGGGGGGATTCACGGCAGCTCGATCCCCAGGTCCCAGCCGTCGTGCGCGTGCGTGCACAGGCAGTCCCGGTCCGCCGTGTCCGGCAGCGCGCCCACCGCGTCGAAGAGCAGCTCCCGCAGCCGTCCCACGTTCTCGCCGAAGACCCGCATGACCTCGGTGTGCGAGACCCCCTCGCCGGTCTCCGTCCCCGCGTCCAGGTCCGTGACCAGCGCGAGCGAGGTGTAGCAGAGGCCCAGCTCCCGGGCGAGGACCGCCTCCGGGTGCCCGGTCATGCCGACCACCGACCAGCCCGCCGCCGCGTGCCAGCGCGACTCCGCGCGGGTGGAGAAGCGCGGCCCCTCGACGACGACCATCGTGCCGCCGTCCACCGGCTCCCAGCCCCTGCCCCGGGCCGCCTTCAGCGCCACCCGCCGCCCGTCCGGGCAGTACGGGTCGGCGAAGGTGGTGTGCACGACCTTCGGCACCGCCCCGCCCCAGGCCTCCGGAAGCGGCTCCCCGTCGAAGTACGTCTGGGGCCGCGTCTTCGTGCGGTCGACCAGCTGGTCCGGTACGACGAGGGTCCCGGGGCCGTACTCCGCCCGCAGGCCGCCCACCGCGCACGGGCCGAGCACCTGCCGTACGCCCACCGAGCGCAGCGCCCACAGGTTGGCGCGGTAGTTGATGCGGTGCGGCGGAAGCGTGTGGCTCCGGCCGTGCCGGGGCAGGAACGCGACCCGCCGCCCGGCGACCTCGCCCAGGAAGAGCCTGTCGCTCGGGGTGCCGTACGGGGTGTCGACGGACACCTCCGTCACGTCCTCCAGGAAGGAGTAGAACCCCGAGCCGCCGATCACACCGATGTCCGCAAACGCCTTGGTCGCCATGCCGGTCACATTAACGGCCCGGGAAACGCCGGAAGCCCCACCGCGCAACGCGATGGGGCCTCGGGAAGAGCCTGGGTCAGGCGGCCGAGCTGGAGCTCGACGAACTCGACGTCGAGGACGTGGACGAGCTCGACGACGCGGCCGGCTTCGCGTCCGAGGACGACGAGGACGCGGCAGGCGACGAAGCGGACTTCGACGCCGACGAAGCGGGCGAGCTGGAGCTCGACGAGCCGCGGCTGTCGTTCCGGTAGAAGCCGGAACCCTTGAAGACGATGCCGACCGCCGAGAACACCTTCTTCAGGCGTCCCTTGCAGCTCGGGCACTCGGTCAGCGCGTCATCGGTGAACTTCTGCACCGCCTCGAGGCCCTCGCCGCACTCGGTGCACTGGTACTGGTAGGTCGGCACTTGTCTTCCTCCTGGCACTCACACTCATCGAGTGCTAACGACGATCCATAGTGACGTATTCCGCGGCGTCAGTCCACCGTCACCGGCACTCGGTGACCGATACCACGTGCCATGACCCGTACCGACGCCTGGGGGGTCAGCCGCGAGCGCAGGGCGAGAAGCGTGGCCAGCGCGAGCGCCGTGCCCACCAGCGGCACCAGGAATCCGGTGCTCGCGCCGTGCTCGTCGGCGAGGCGGCCGGCGACCGTCACGGCCGCGGCCTGGCCCAGCGCCACGGCGCCGGTGAGCCACGTGAAGGCCTCGGTCCGGGAGGAGGCGGGGACCAGGGTCTCGACGATGGTGTAGCCGGTGATCAGGGCCGGGGCGATGCACAGACCCACGATCAGGCCGAGCGCGCCGAGCAGCAGCACGGAGTGGGCCGACCAGAGCAGCGAGGCCGCCGCGGTCAGTCCGGCGTAACCCAGGATCAGGCGCTTGCGCGGGCCGATCTTCCAGGCGACGGCGCCGCAGGCGATGCCCGCGAGCATGTTGCCCGCGGCGAAGGTCCCGTACAGCAGCCCGTTGACGCCCGGGTTGCCGATCTCCTCGGAGAACGCCGTCAGCGAGACCTGCATGCCGCCGAAGACCGAGCCGATGCCCAGGAACGCGATGGCCAGAACCCGTACGCCCGGGATGGACAGGGCGGAGACGCGCGGCCCGGCGGAGGCGGCGGCGGCGAGCCCGTGGGCGGGCTGGGTGCGCCGCTGGGCGGCGAAGAACAGGCCGCCGAAGAGCGTGAGCGCCGCCTCGGCGATCAGGCCGGCGGCCGGGTGGACGCCGGTGCAGAGCGCGGTGGCGAGGACGGGGCCGACGACGAAGGTGAACTCGTCGGTGACGGATTCGAAGGCCGCGGCCGTCGGCATCAGCGGCGAGTTCTCCAGCTTCGCCGCCCAGCGGGCGCGGACCATCGGCCCGACCTGCGGGACGGAGGCACCGGCCGGTACGGCGGCGAGGAACAGGGCCCACATCGGGGCGCCGGCCAGGGCGAGCACGACCAGCAGGGAGACGGCGGTGGAGTGGATCAGGACGCCGGGGACCAGGACGGCGCGCTGGCCGAAGCGGTCGGCGAGCTTGCCGCTCTGCGGGGCGAACAGCGCCATCGAGACGCCGGTGACGGCGGCGACCACGCCGGCGCTGCCGTACGAGCCGGTGGTGTGCTGGACGAGCAGGACGATGCCGATCGTCAGCATCGCGAACGGCTGCCGGGCGGCGAAGCCGGGGAGCAGGAAGGACAGCGCTCCGGGCGTGCGCAGGAGCTGCCCGTAGCCGGCACGCTTGCCGGTCTTGTCGGGCTTCCCGGTCGTACCGGCCGCACCGGTCGTGCCGTTCCCGCCGGGCTTCCCACTCGTACCGGCCGTAACGGTCGTGCCGCTCGTGCCGTTCCCGCGGAGCTTTCCGGTGGTACCGGCCGTCCCGGTGGTACCGGTCGTGCCGTTTCCGCCCGTGGTCCGCTCAGCCGTGCCAGGCGTGTCAGAAGTGACCGTGGACACCACGGTCCTTGCCTTTCTGCCGCCTGGTAGCGCGCCCGTGCACGGTGGTGCGGGCGCCGCCGAGAGCTGTCCTCATGCGCGGAACTGCGGTAGATACCGGGCCTCACTGCGGAGGACGTCACGGCCGCCATACGGTCGCGCCAGCTCTGCGTCAGGCAGAGTTGGTTCGATCAAGTGTGCCTTCATGGTACAGGGAAGGGCGTCTTCCCGCCTGGGAAAACGCCCTTCCTCTTGAAACTACGCCTGTGATTAACCGGACGTTCGCTTGGTGAAGGGCAGATGCGGCCAGTGCGTGGGCCCCTTGGGCTCGGACACGGCCGTCGATCCGCCCGTCCCCAGCCATCCGGCGAGCTTTCCGCCCTGCCCGACGGCCCGCAGCCGCCGCTCCGTGGCGTCCCGCACCGGATCGGTCGCGACGACGAGCAGTTCGTCCCTGTGCCGCAGTACGGTCGCAGGTCCCGGGACGAAGCTCTTCTCCTCGCGTACGACCAGGGTGACCGCGGCCCCGGGCGGAAGGCGCAGCTCCGCGACCTCCACGCCGTGCATCTTCGAGCCCTCCGGGATCGCGACGGAGAGCAGGTGTCCGCGCAGCCGCTCCAGCGGGGCCGACTCGACGCCCAGGTCGGCGGCCTCCGAGGAGTCGCCCAGCTTCAGCGCCCTGGCCAGCCAGGGCAGCGTCGGGCCCTGGACGAGGGTGTAGACGACGACGAGGACGAAGACGATGTTGAAGACCCGTTCGCTGCCGTCGATCCCGGACACCATCGGGATCGTGGCGAGAATGATGGGGACGGCTCCCCGCAGACCGGCCCAGGACATCAGGGCCTGCTCCTGCCAGGGGATAGGGAACGGCAGCAGGCTGACCCAGACCTCCATGGGCCGCGCCACCACCGTCAGGACCAGGCCGATGATCACCGCGGGCCAGAAGTCGTCGGCGAGCTTGGAGGGGGTCACCAGCAGGCCGAGCAGGACGAACATGCCGATCTGGGCGATCCAGCCGAGTCCCTCGGCGAAGCCGCGGTTGGCCGGGGCGTGCGGCAGCTTCGCGTTGCCCAGGACCATCGCGGCCAGGTAGACCGCGAGGAAGCCGGAGCCGTGGGCCAGGGCGCCGGCCGCGTACGCGGTGACGGCGATGGCCATGACGGCGATCGGGTAGAGGCCGGAGGCCGGCAGGGCGACGTGCCGCAGCCCGAAGGAGCCGAGGAGGCCGACACCGAGGCCGACGGCGGCGCCGATGGCCAGCTCCATGGCGATGGTGCCGACCAGGACGTACCAGCTCTCGATCGGGCCGACCGTCGAGAAGGCGACGACCATGATGACGACCGGGGCGTCGTTGAAGCCGGACTCGGCTTCGAGGACACCGGTGACCCGCGGCGGCAGTGGCACCTTGCGCAGGACGGAGAAGACGGCGGCGGCGTCCGTGGAGGAGACGACCGCGCCGATGATCAGCGCCTGCTGCCACTCCAGGCCGACCAGATAGTGGGCGGCCGAGGCCGTGATGCCCACGCTCACCGCGACGCCGACGGTCGACAGTACGACCGCCGCGGGCAACGCGGGTTTGATCTCCTTCCACTTGGTGCCCAGGCCACCCTCGGCCAGGATCACCACCAGTGCGGCATAGCCGATCACCTGGGTCAGCTCGGCGTTGTCGAAGGCGACGTTGCCGATCCCGTCCTGCCCGATCGCGACCCCGATCCCGAGGTACAGCAGCAGGCTGGGGAGCCCGCTCCGGGACGAGATCCGCACCGCCGCGACAGCGATGAGCAGCACGAGCGAGCAGATGAGCAGGAGTTCATTGAGCTGGTGGACAGTCAGTGGCCGATCCTTTCCCCTCGCGTGCAGCCGGATCGTTCCTCCAGCGGCCGGTACTTCGTTACCTTACCTAATCTTTAACGCTTTCTTGACGCCCTCCTTGCATCTCCTGGATCGCCGGTGCGATCTTGGGCGACCCCCTCGGTGACCCTGGGCCGCCTTCCTCGGTGCGCCTTCGACCGCCTCCTTGGTGACACCGCGTCCGGGCCGTCCGGACGCTGCGCCTAAGGTTGCTCTCGTACTCCAGGACCACCCTGCCCCTCGAAGGACAGCGATGCCCTCCAACACGACCGCGCCCCCCGCCAAGAAGAAGGGGCGACGCGCCCGCCTGATCGTCCTCGTCCTGGTCCTCGCACTGGTCGCGGGCATCGGCTGGGGCGGGTACTGGGGCGTCAGCACCGTCCGGGCCTCGTTCCCGCAGACGACGGGCGAACTCCGGCTCGACGGCCTCTCCGGCGAGGTCGAGGTCAAGCGCGACGCCTACGGGGTGCCGCAGATCTACGCCGACACCGAGGCCGACCTCTTCCGCGCGCAGGGCTTCGTCCAGGCGCAGGACCGCTTCTACGAGATGGACGTGCGCCGTCACATGACGGCGGGCCGCCTCTCCGAGATGTTCGGCGAGAGCCAGGTCGACACCGACGCGTTCCTGCGCACCCTGGGCTGGCGCCAGGTCGCGCAGCAGGAGTACGACAAGGTCCTGTCGGCGGAGACGAAGAAGTACCTCCAGGCCTACGCCGAGGGCGTCAACGCCTACCTCAAGGACCGCGACTCCTCCGACGTCTCCGTCGAGTACGCGGCGCTCGCCTTCTCCCACGACTACGAGATCGAGCCCTGGACCCCCGTCGACTCGGTGGCCTGGCTCAAGGCGATGGCCTGGGACCTGCGCGGCAACATGCAGGACGAGATCGACCGCTCCCTGATGACGAGCCGGCTGAGCGAGCGGCAGATCAAGGACCTCTACCCGGGGTACCCGTACGAGCTGCACCAGCCGATCGTGCAGAACGGCGCGGTCGACAAGGCGACGGACGAGTTCGACCCGAAGGCCAAGGCGAAGAAGAACGACGACACGAGCGGGACCACGCCCAACGGCGCGATGGAGGGCATGCAGTCCCAGCTCGGCTCGCTCGCCGACGCGCTCGACGAGATCCCCGCCCTGCTCGGCCCCAACGGCAACGGCATCGGCTCGAACTCGTGGGTCGTCTCCGGGCAGTACACGACCTCCGGCAAGCCCCTGCTCGCCAACGACCCGCACCTCGCCCCGATGCTGCCGTCGCTCTGGTACCAGATGGGCCTGCACTGCCGCTCGGTCTCGGCGACCTGCCGCTACGACGTCGCCGGCTACACCTTCTCCGGCATGCCGGGCGTCGTCATCGGGCACAACGACTCGATCGCCTGGGGCTTCACCAACCTCGGCGCCGACGTCACCGACCTGTACCTGGAGAAGGTCGGCGACGAGGGCTACGTCGTCGACGGCAGGACCAAGCCGTTCACGACCCGCGAGGAGACCATCAAGATCGCGGGCGGAGGCAGCCGGAAGATCACGGTCCGCTCGACCGGGCACGGCCCGCTGGTCTCCGACCGCTCCTCCGAGCTGGAGAAGGTCGGCCAGAAGGCCCCCGTCGGCAACGTGGCCCCCGACCGCGGCACCGGCTACGGCGTCTCCCTCCAGTGGACGGCGCTGCAGCCCGGCAAGTCCATGGACGCGGTCTTCGAGCTCAACCGCGCCAAGAACTTCAAGGAGTTCCGCGCCGCGGCCAAGGACTTCTCGGTCCCGTCGCAGAACCTGATCTACGCCGACGCCGAGAACATCGGCTACCAGGCGCCCGGCCTGATCCCGCAGCGCGCCAAGGGCGACGGCTCCGTCCCGGCGCCCGGCTGGGACTCCTCGTACAAGTGGAAGGGGTACGTCCCCTACGCCGAGCTGCCGTACGAGCAGAACCCCGACCGCGGCTACATCGTGACCGCCAACCAGGCCGTCGTCGACGCCGACAAGTACCCCTACCTCCTGACGCAGGACTGGGGATACGGCTCGCGGAGCCAGCGGATAAACGACCTCATCGAGTCCAAGATCAAGGACGGCGGGAAGATCTCGCCGGACGACATGCGGACCATGCAGATGGACAACCGCAGCGAGATCGCGACCCTGCTCAACCCGCTCCTGCTGAAGATCGACATCTCGGACCCGTACGTCCGCGAGGCGCAGAAGCTGCTGGAGGGCTGGGACTACACCCAGGAGCCCGACTCGGCCGCCGCCGCGTACTTCAACGCGGTCTGGCGCAACGTCCTCAAGCTCGCCTTCGGCGACAAGCTGCCCAAGGAGCTGCGGGCCGAGGGCGACTGCATCCGAGTCCGCCCGGCCGACTCGACCGGCCTCCCGGTCGACGAGCAGAACAAGCGGGTGAACGAGTGCGGCGAGCGCGACGGCGACACGGCGCAGCCGGACGGCGGCGACCGCTGGTACGAGGTGGTCCGCCCACTGCTCAAGCAGGAGAACAGCGCGTGGTGGACGACCGAGGCCAACCGCACCGACCAGGCCACCGAGAACCGTGACCAGCTGCTCGCCCGCGCCATGGAGGACGCCCGCTGGGAGCTGACAGCCAAGCTCGGCAAGGACGTCTCCACCTGGAGCTGGGGCCGGCTGCACCAGCTGACCCTGCAGAACCAGACCCTCGGCACCGCCGGACCGGGCTTCGTGCAGTCCATGCTCAACCGCGGACCGTGGAACCTGGGCGGCGGCGAGGCCGCGGTCAACGCGACCGGCTGGAACGCGGCCGGCGGCTACGAGGTCGTCTGGGTGCCGTCGATGCGGATGGTCGTGAACGTCGGCGACTGGGACCGCTCCCGCTGGATCAACCTGTCGGGCGCCTCCGGCCACGCGTACCACGACCACTACACCGACCAGACCGACAAGTGGGTCGCGGGCGAGCTGCTCGACTGGTCCTTCGGCAAGGCGGCGGTCGACGCCTCCACGAAGGAGACGCTGCTCCTCAGGCCGTAGCGGGCCTCAGAGGCGCTCGAAGCGCCTGACCCCGTCCGGGGTCACCACCGCGTGCACGGGGTGGTCGTGCGGTTCCTCCGGGACCCGCGCGACCACCTCGTCCGCGTACAGGAGCACCACGAGCGCCGGGTCCGCGCCGGCCCGCGCGAGCCGGGCGAGGACGCGGTCGTACGAGCCTCCGCCCCGGCCCAGCCGCATCCCGCGGCCGTCGACCGCGAGGCCGGGCAGCAGGACCGCGTCCGCCGCGCACACGGCCTCCGGCCCGAGCCGCGGACCGGTCGGCTCCAGGAGGCCCCGGCCGGCCTTCGCCAGCCGCTCCGCACCCTCGTACGCGGCCCAGTCGAGATCGTTGTCGGGCAGCAGTACGGGGAGCAGGACGCGGGTGCCCCGCGCGCGCAGGGCGTCCAGCAACGCGCGCGTGCCCGGCTCGCGGCCCACGGAGACATAGGCGGCGACGGTCGAGGCGTCCGCCAGCTCGGCCAGCTCCCGCGCACCCCGCGCGAGCAGCTCGCCCGCCGATTCGACATCATGGCTGGTCAGCCGGGCGCGGGCGGCGAGCAGTTGGCTGCGCAAGGCGGCCTTGTCGGACATGTCGGCCGTCATCGGGGCATCACGTGGGCTCACTAACCTCTCGTAACTGTCGTTATGCACAGGAAGTTAATCGGAGCCCCATCTTCCTCTCATTCCGAACGGCTATGGTGCTCCGCATGACTCAGTCGCCTCCCAGGATCAGCAAGGCTGTCATCCCGGCCGCCGGCCTCGGCACGCGCTTCCTCCCGGCCACCAAGGCCACGCCGAAGGAGATGCTGCCGGTCGTCGACAAGCCCGCGATCCAGTACGTCGTCGAGGAGGCCGTCGCGGCCGGACTCTCCGACGTCCTCATGATCACCGGTCGGAACAAGCGTCCCCTGGAGGACCACTTCGACCGGAACTATGAGCTGGAGGAGGCGCTGGCCCGCAAGGGTGACGAGGAGCGTCTGTCCAAGGTGCAGGAGTCGAGCGACCTCGCCACCATGCACTACGTGCGCCAGGGCGCCCCGCGCGGGCTCGGGCACGCCGTGCTCTGCGCCGCGCCGCACGTCGGCGACCAGCCCTTCGCCGTGCTGCTCGGCGACGACCTGATCGACCCGCGCGACCCGCTGCTCTCCCGGATGGTGGACATCCAGGAGCGCGAGGGCGGCAGCGTGATCGCCCTGATGGAGGTCGAGCCCGAGCAGATCCACCTCTACGGCTGCGCGGCGGTCGAGGCGACGGCCGACTCGGACGTGGTGAAGGTGACCGATCTGGTCGAGAAGCCGGAGCGGGACGAGGCGCCCAGCAACTACGCGATCATCGGCCGCTACGTCCTGGATCCGGCCATCTTCGACATACTGCGTGAGACCGAGCCGGGCCGCGGCGGCGAGATCCAGCTGACCGACGCCCTGCAGAAACTGGCCAAGACGTACCAGTCGGCGCCCAGCGGCGAGGGCAAGATCGGGGGCCCGGTCCACGGCGTGGTCTTCAAGGGCCGGCGCTATGACACCGGTGACCGCGGGGACTATCTGCGTGCCATTGTCAGACTGGCGTGCGAACGTGAAGACCTGGGACCGGACTTCCGGACCTGGCTCCGCAGTTACGTCAGCGAGGAGATGTAGCACCTTGAGCAGCAGCACGGCACCGGTGTCAGGCGATCCGGTCGACCCGTCGGGCGAGCCGGTCGACGGCGGGTCGGGGGGCCCGGACGACGTGTCCGGCGGCGTGTCCGGCGATCCCTGTGCGGGTCCCTCCCGTGGCCTGTGGTCGGTGGACGAGCACCTGGACGACATCCTCGGGGCGATCACCCCGCTCGAACCCATCGAGCTGCAACTGCCCGACGCCCAGGGCTGCGTCCTGGTCGAGGACGTCACGGTGCCGGTCGCGCTGCCCCCGTTCGACAACAGCTCCATGGACGGCTACGCGGTCCGGGTCGCCGATGTCGCCGGTGCCACCGAGGAGTTCCCCGCGGTCCTGACCGTGATCGGCGACGTGGCCGCGGGCGCCGGCGGCCTGCCGGACGTCGGCCCCGGCCAGGCCGCCCGGATCATGACCGGAGCCCCGCTGCCCCCCGGCGCCGAAGCCGTCGTGCCGGTCGAGTGGACCGACGGCGGTACGGGCGGGGGAGCGGCGAGCGGGATGCGCGCCGCCAGCGCCGCCCCCGAGGGCGCGGGCGGCGAGGTCCGCGTCCACCGCTCAGCCGAGGCACGCGCGCACGTCCGCGCGGGGGGCAGCGACGTCCAGGCCGGCGATCTGGCCCTGGAGGCGGGCACGGTCCTCGGGCCGCCGCAGATCGGCCTCCTCGCCGCGATCGGCCGCGCCACCGTGCGCGTGCGGCCCCGGCCGCGGGTCGTCGTCATCTCCACCGGCAGCGAACTGGCCCAGCCCGGTGAGGAACTGGGCGAGGGGCAGATCTACGACTCCAACAGCTTCGCGCTCGCCGCCGCCGCGCGCGACGCCGGCGCCATCTCCTACCGGGTCGGCGCCGTCACCGACGAGGCCGAGACGCTGCGCGCCACGATCGAGGACCAGTTGATCCGCGCCGACCTCCTCGTCACCACGGGCGGCGTGAGCGTCGGCGCGTACGACGTGGTCAAGGAGGCGCTGACCGCCGCCGGCCACTTCGAGGGCCAGGTCGACTTCCGCAAGCTGGCCATGCAGCCGGGCAAGCCGCAGGGCTTCGGGACGATCGGCCCCGAGCACACCCCGCTGCTCGCCCTGCCGGGCAACCCCGTCTCCTCGTACGTCTCCTTCGAGCTCTTCGTGCGGCCCGCGATCCGGGCCCTGATGGGTCTCGGCGACCTCCACCGGACCCGGGTCCGGGCCACGCTCGCCGCCGACAAGCCGCTGTCGTCCCCCGAGGGCCGCCGGCAGTTCCTGCGCGGGACGTACGACGCCGAGTCCGGCACCGTCACCCCCGTGGGCGGAGCGGGCTCCCATCTGATCGCGGCGCTCGCGCACGCGAACGCGCTGCTCGTCGTCCCGGAGGAGACCATGGAAGTGGCGCCCGGCAGCGCGCTGGACGTGGTCCTCCTCGGCTGAAGAGGGCCTGGTGGCGGTACCGTGGCGTCCCACACAGCGACCGGGAGTGCCACAGCAATGAGCACGCAGCAAGGACTCACCCACATCGACGAGGCGGGGGCGGCCCGCATGGTCGACGTCTCCGCGAAGGACGTCACGGCGCGGACCGCGCGCGCCAGTGGCCGTGTCCTCGTCTCGCCGCGCGTGATCGAGCTGCTGCGGGGCGAGGGCGTCCCCAAGGGAGACGCCCTCGCCACCGCCCGGATCGCCGGGATCATGGGCGCCAAGAAGACCCCCGAGCTCATCCCGCTCTGCCACCCGCTGGCGGTATCGGGCGTGACGCTGGACCTCACGGTCGCGGACGACGCGGTGGAGATCCTGGCGACCGTGAAGACCACGGACCGCACGGGCGTCGAGATGGAGGCCCTGACGGCCGTGACGGTGGCCGCGCTGACGGTTGTCGACATGATCAAGGCGGTCGACAAGGGCGCGGTCATCTCCGACGTACGGGTGGAGGAGAAGACGGGCGGCAAGTCGGGCCACTGGACCCGGGAAGGGGCCGAGTCGTGACGCGCGGCGGCCGGGTGTCCGGGGCCCACGAGCACGAGAAGCACGCTCCCGCGGACGACACGGCCCAGGCGCCGGCCGTCCTGGACGCCGGTGCCGGCGGAGCCCTCCGCTCCCCCTACTCCGCCCTGGTCGTCACCGCCTCCAACCGCGCCGCGGCCGGCGTGTACGAGGACAAGGGCGGCCCGCTGATCGCCGAGGGGCTGACCCGGATGGGCTTCGCGGTCGACGGCCCGCAGGTCGTGCCGGACGGCGCGCCGGTCGAGGCCGCGCTGCGGGCCGGGGTCGAGGCCGGGTACGACGTCATCCTCACCACCGGCGGCACGGGCATCTCGCCCACCGACGCCACACCCGAGGTCACCCGCCGGGTCCTCGACCGGGAGATTCCCGGCATCCCCGAGGCGATCCGCGCGTACGGCAGGGAGAAGGTGCCCACGGCGGCGCTCTCCCGGGGCCTCGCGGGGGTCGCGCGCGGCACGCTGATCGTGAACCTGCCGGGTTCGGCGGGCGGGGTCCGCGACGGCCTCGCCGTCCTGGAACCGCTCCTCGTGCACGCGGTCGACCAGATCCGCGGCGGCGACCACCCGAGACCGTCATGATCCCGACCTGGCCCGTGGTCCTCGCCGACGGAGACGTCGTGCTGCGCCCGATAAAGATGCGCGACCAGCGGGCCTGGCGCGAGGTGAACCGGCGCAACCGGGACTGGCTGCGCCCCTGGGAGGCGACCATCCCGCCGCCGGCGCCCGGTGCTCCGGTCGCGCAGCGGCCGACGTACCGCCAGATGGTCCGCCACCTGCGGGCCGAGGCGAACGCGGGCCGGATGCTGCCCTTCGTGATCGAGTACCGCGGGGAGCTCGTCGGCCAGCTGACGGTCGCGGGGATCACCTGGGGCTCGATGTGCTCGGGCCATGTCGGCTACTGGGTGGACAGCGCGGTGGCCGGCCGGGGCGTCATGCCCACGGCGGTCGCCCTCGTGGTCGACCACAGCTTCCGCGCGGTCGGGCTGCACCGGATGGAGGTCTGCATTCGGCCGGAGAACGGCCCCTCGCGACGGGTCGTCGAGAAATTGGGATTCCGGGAGGAGGGGCTGCGCCCGCGCTACCTCCACATCGACGGGGCGTGGCGGGACCATCTCGTCTTCGCGCTCACGGCCGAGGAAGTCCCCGAGGGGCTGCTGCGGCGCTGGCACCAGGCACGTCCCTCACGTCCGGCCCAATGAAATAAATGTTCGAATTCAGTCGCCAGTTGACCGCCAATCGATCTGAACAATCACAAAAAAGTTCAGTGATATCAGCCAGATCGTGCGACACACCGGGCCAATTGGCCGATGCCCGTAACGGAACCCCTCTACGGTGTGAAGCGTGAGCAGCAGCGGCCTCATCTACGCAGTCATCGTCGGGGCCTGGGCCGCCTACTTGGTGCCGATGTGGCTCCGCAGGCAGGACGAGCTCAACGAGGCCCGCCCGACGGAACGCTTCAGCACCGCCATCCGGCTCCTGTCCGGACGGGCGGGAATGGAGCGCCGGTACGCCAAGGAGCTGAAGGACCGGGAGCCCGACGTGGACCCGGACGGGGAGACGGAGCATCTGAGCTCGGTCGACGTCCGGGCCTTCTCCGCGCCCGCGGCCAGGACGGAAGCCCGCCTGGAGCTCCCGGAACCGGCCCCCGCGCCCGACGACCGCACCCGCGAACCGGCGCCCGACCGCACCCGCGAACCGGCGCCCGACCGCACCCGCGAACCGGCGCCCTCTCGGAGGCCCTCGAAGGCGGCCGCCGAGCGCGCCCGCCGGGGCAAGGTCCTCGCCCGGCGCCGGCGGACCACGGTCGTCCTCTTCCTCGCCTTCACCCTCGGCGCGGTCGTCGCCGCCGTCGGCGGTCTGACGTTCCTGTGGGCGCCGGCCGTCCCGGCCGTGCTGCTCAGCGCGTACATCGTGCATCTGCGGACGACGGAACGCCGGCGCTTCGTGTATGTGATGGACCGTCGACGCGCCGAGGCGGCGGCCGCGCGACTGCGCGAGAACCGTCCGCGCCGCCCGGCCGCGCCCGCCGAGCCCGAGGACGAGCCGGCCCGACCCGAGCCCGAACCCGCCCCCGCGGTCTCCCCGCAGGAGGCCGGCCGCCGCGCGCTCGTCGAGCAGACGGACCACGCGGAGTGGGTGGACCAGCAGCGCGAACGCGGCCCGGCCCGCGGCGACAGCTGGGACCCGGTCCCCGTCCCGCTCCCGACGTACGTCACCGCCCCGGTCGCCCCGCGCGCCACGAGCGGGATCGACATCACGGACCCGGAGACCTGGAGCTCGGCCCGCTCCTCCACGGCGGCCCCGGAGCCCACGTCGCCCGCCACCCCGGACCCGGCCCCGCGCCAACGCACGGGCCCGCCCCGCGGTGCCCGCCGCGACCACGGCCGCACCCCGCTCTTCGACCAGTACGCGGACGACGACCGCCCGCGCGCGGCCAACGAGTGACCCGGCCGGGGGCTCCCCGGAGCCCTCGGCTGACCTGCGGGGGAACGGATTTCCTTGCACCCCGATCGGGATGCTAATGTTTCACACGTCGCAAGGGCCTGTGGCGCAGTCTGGTAGCGCACCTCGTTCGCATCGAGGGGGTCTGGGGTTCAAATCCCCACAGGTCCACAAGCGAAGACGGAATCCCGTCCGATCGAAAGATCGGGCGGGATTTCGGCGTTTCGGGGGGAAGTTGGGTGGCGGCGCCGGTGGCCGCCCGCGTGTGCTGGTCCTGCACCGGGCCGTGGCGCGTGGAGCGTCCCATGCCGGCGTTCGGGGTCCGGGCATTCCCGCAGGCCAGGAGGGGTGGAACGTCCCAGCGTCCCGGATCGGCGGGGAGTTCTGGCAGCTGGGACGGGTGGGCCGGAAGAGTCGAGCCCAGGCCGCCGGAACAGGCGGCGACAGCTCGGCCACCGCGCCGTCCTCCACGGGGAGTTCCCATGCGTTCGTACCGCACCCGCACCACCGTCCTCGCCGCCGTCACCGCCGCGCTCGCCCTCGGGCTCACCGCCTGTGGTGGTGAGGCCGGCCCGGCGGCGCAGGGCCCGAAGGCCGCCGCCTCCACCTCCACCTCCGCGCCGCAGAAGGGCACGGAGGCAGGGGCGGCCGGCACGGAGGCGGGGACGGCGGGCGGGGCCGGTGCCTCCGCCGGAGCGGGCACCGGCGGCTCGGGGATCCCCGCCGCGCGGACCGGTTCCCAGAAGAAGCCCGGCGGCGCGGCCCCGGCCTGCACCGTGCACGACGTCAAGGTCTCCGCGGCCGCCCAGGAGGGCGTGCCGACCACGCACATCACCCTGACCGCCACGAACGTCTCCGGCCGCGCCTGCACCCTGCTCCGGTACCCGCTGATCGCCTTCGGCGACATCCAGACCGCCGAGGACGTCCCGTCCGTGGCCAAGAGCCGGCCGGCCACCCCTGTCGTCCTCGCCCCCGGAGCCCCGGCCTACGCCGCCGTGCGGATCAACGACGGCAGCGTCGACGAGGAGAACCGCGCCGTCACCTCCTTCCACGTGAACCTCTTCGCCGCCGACGGCCCGGCCGAGGGCAGCGAGGTCGTCACCGCGCCGGCGGGCGGGATCGCCGTGGACGACGCGGCCGCGAGGACGGGCTTCTGGACGCCGGAGCTGCGCAACGGCGCCGACGAGTTCTGAATCCGCCGTACGCGGGTCGGTGCCGGGCGCGACGCCCTTCTTCCTGCCGTCGCTCGCCGTACGCGGTCATGACGCACGCAGGCCCCGCCCGATCGCGACCGGGCGGGGCCACCCGCGTGTCAGGACGCCTGAGCCCGGTCGTACAGGGCCTTCGCGTCGTTGCCGAAGTACGGGCCGAACATGCGGTTGGGCAGGAACGTGTAGCCGAAGCTGTTCACCGAGACCTGGAGGCCGGTGCCCGTCGCCTCGCTGAAGCCGGAGAACCACGGGCCGCCGCTGGAGCCGCCCGTCATGTTGCAGCCGAGGCTGTGGTCCTGGGAGAGCAGGAAGTCCTTCGACGAGTTGCCCGCGCAGTGGATGAGCTTCGAGCCGTCGTAGGGCGACGCGGCCGGGAATCCGAAGGCGTACATCGGCTTGTTGTAGCCGCCGTTGAACTGGATGCCCTGGGCGCCGGTGACCGAGGTGAGGGTGCGGCCGTTCAGGGGGGCCACGACCGCCGCGCCCACGTCGTAGTTGATGTCCTCGCTCGCCTCCCACTGCGGGGTGGTGAGCGTCTTCGTCGCCGTCCACTGGCCGTAGGGCGCGTTGCCGTTGTCGTATGCCGGGACGAAGACCCAGTTCGTGTGCCACGCGCCCTGGTACTTCACGCAGTGGCCGGCCGTGATCACCGTGCTCTGGTTCTGGCTGGTGACCGCGTTGCCGGAGCAGGAGGCCGTACGGCCCTGGAAGGTGAAGAAGACCCGGCCGGACGTCTTCACGACCGCGCCGCCGCCGGTCCAGGGGCCGCCCGGCTGCGGGAAGGCCGTGGGGGCGATCGTGGTGGGGGTGGACGAGTCGGCGACCCGCTTGAGGGCCGTGAGGGCACCGGGGGTGACCTCGAGGTCCAGCGGGACCGCCGAGCGCATCCGCTCCGCGGTCCAGAAGGCGGGCTGCTCCGCTGCTTGCGCGGTGGTCGCGGTCAGGGCTCCGGTCAGCAGGGCTCCGACCGACAACAGGACCGCTGCGACTGTGCGATGGCGTCTCACGCATGTCTCCTTCTGCCGAGGCAGGTGGGGGATGAGAACGGTGCGGATCGACGTGCGTGGGCAGCGTGCCAGACGGTGCGAAGAATGTCAGGGGCGCGTCAGATGTTTTCGGTCAGCGGCTTCGCGTAGCAGCGGCTGTTGTCGTAGTCCCGGTAGTAGCCGAACTTGGCGCAGGGCTCGTAGCCGCTGGACGCGTACAGCGCCATCGCCTCCGGCTGCGCGGTGCCGGTCTCCAGCACCATCCGCGTCCGCCCGGCCGCCCGGGCGTCCTCCTCCAGGGCCGCGAGGATGCGACGGGCCAGGCCCAGCCCGCGCGCCTCGGCGACCACGAACATGCGCTTGAGCTCGGCGTCGCCGTCCGAGTACCCCTCGTCGTTCTTGTCCTGGGTGCGCCAGCCACCGGTCGCGACGGGGCGGCCCTCGGCGTCGTACGCGAGGAGGTAGAGACCGCGGGGCGGTACGAACATCCCGGGGTCGAGCGGTGTGTCGTCACCCTCACCGCCGTAGCGGGCCGCGTACTCCAGCTGGACGGCGTCGTTGAGCTTGACCGCGTCGGGGTGGTCGTAGGGGGTCGGATGTATACGCATGCGAAGCATTGTATGCGTATACGGCACGCGGGTGTCGGTATCCTCCCCGGATGCTCACTGTGACGTCCGTCAATGTCAATGGTCTCCGTGCCGCAGCCAAGAAGGGCTTCGTGGAGTGGCTCGCCGGCAGCTCCGCCGATGCCGTCTGTCTGCAGGAGGTGCGCGCCGAGGAGGCTCAGCTCCCGGCCGAGGTCCGGGCGCCCGACGGATGGTTCACCGCGCACGCGCCCGCCGCCGCCAAGGGGCGTGCCGGTGTCTCCCTCTACACCCGGCGCGAGCCGGACGCCGTGCGTGTCGGCTTCGGGTCGAGCGAGTTCGACGGCAGCGGCCGGTACATCGAGGCCGACCTGCCCGGCGTCACCGTCGCCAGCCTCTACCTCCCCTCCGGTGAGGTCGGCACCGAGCGGCAGGACGAGAAGATCCGCTTCATGGACGAGTTCCTGCCGTATCTGAAGGGGCTCAAGGAGCGCGCCGCCGCCGACGGCCGCGAGGTCGTGGTCTGCGGCGACTGGAACATCGCCCACCGCGAGGCCGACCTGAAGAACTGGAAGGCCAACCAGAAGAACGCCGGCTTCCTCCCCGAGGAGCGGACGTGGCTGAGCCGCGTCTTCGACGAGGCGGAGTACGTGGACGTCGTCCGCGCCCTCCACCCCGAGCAGGACGGGCCGTACTCCTGGTGGTCCTACCGCGGACGCGCCTTCGACAACGACTCCGGCTGGCGGATCGACTACCAGGTGGCCAGTCCGGGCCTGGCCGCCAAGGCCGTGAAGGCGTACGTCGAGCGGGCCGCCACGCACGCGGAGCGGTGGAGCGACCACGCGCCTGTCACGGCGGTCTACGAGCTCTAGCGGGGGCCGGGATCAGGGCTCGCGCAGCCGGCGGTCCATGGCCATCGAGAGCTCCGCCTCGACCACGCTCTTGGCGAGCGGGCGCAGCCGCTGGATGTCCTTCTCCTCCGCGTGCTCGCGCAGGAGTTCGGTGAAGAGGCCGGCCAGCGCCTCCGCGTGTTCGCGGACCGCCCGTCCCGCCTCCAGGACGGCGGCGAGCGGGATGCCCTCCTTGACCAGGGCGGCGGAGACGTCGAGCAGCCGGCGGCTGATGTGGACGATGGCGTCGCCGTCGGTGGCGAGATAGCCGAGGTCGAGGGCGGTCAGCAGGTTCTCGGGGGTGACCTCGCCCGCGAAGTAGTCGGCCAGCTCCTGGGGGGTGAGCCGGACCGGCTCCTCCTCGGTCGGTTCGCCGAGGCCGAGGACCTCGCTGACGTCCTTGCCGCTCTCGAAGGCGGTGTTGAGGTCGGCGATGCCGTTGAGGGTGTGGCCGCGTTCGAGCAGGGCGGCGATCGTACGGAGTTTGGCCAGGTGGTGGTCGTCGTACCAGGCGATCCGGCCCTCGCGGCGGGGTGGGGAGATCAGCCCGCGCTCGCGGTAGAAGCGCAGGGTGCGCACGGTGATGCCGGCCGCCTCCGCGAGCTCGTCCATGCGGTACTCGCGTACGCCCTTCACGTCTTCCGATCGGTCTGCCACGCCCGCCAGCCTATGTTGTACCGCCGGTAACTTTCCCTCGTCCGACCCCTACCGCTCGGTATGCCGCTGCTCTACAGTCCCGACTGTGCCAGTGATTGCTGGCGGAATCTTGGTCGTAGGCACGGGCCGGGCGCACAGGAGGCGGCATGGCGAAGCACGAGCACGTACGCGTGGTGGTGATCGGATCGGGGTTCGGTGGACTCGGAGCGGCCGTCCGGCTGCGCCGCGAGGGGATCACCGACTTCGTCGTCCTGGAGCGCGCCGACTCCGTGGGCGGCACCTGGCGCGACAACAGCTATCCGGGCTGCGCCTGCGACGTCCCGTCCCACCTCTACTCCTTCTCCTTCGCGCCCAACCCCGACTGGCCCCGCACCTTCTCCGGACAGCGCCACATCCGCGCCTACCTGGAGCACGTCACCGACACCTTCCGGCTCCGCCCGCACCTGCGGCTGAACCACGAGGTGACATTGATGCGGTGGGACGCCGAGGAGCTGCGCTGGGAGATCGAGACCAGCCAGGGCACCTTCACCGCCGATGTGATCGTCTCGGCGACCGGGCCGCTCTCCGACCCGAAGATCCCCGACATCCCGGGCCTGGCCGACTTCCCCGGCAAGGTCTTCCACTCCGCGCAGTGGGACCACGACTACGACCTGGCCGGCAAGCGCGTCGCCATGGTCGGCACCGGCGCCTCCGCCATCCAGATCGTGCCCGCGATCCAGCCCCAGGTCGGGAAACTGACGCTCTTCCAGCGGACCCCGCCGTGGGTGATGCCCCGCATGGACCGCGCCAT
Organism: Streptomyces sp. Je 1-79; assembly: GCF_025195125.1. Lineage (GTDB taxonomy): Bacteria > Actinomycetota > Actinomycetes > Streptomycetales > Streptomycetaceae > Streptomyces. The sequence continues at coordinate 43,946 of NZ_JAMGSL010000012.1, read as the reverse complement.
CACCGGCGCCGAGCGCTGGCTCCATCGCACGCTGCCCTGCACCGGGACCGCGCGCCGCGGGCTGCTCTGGGGCATCCGCGAACTCCAGGTCAGCGCCTTCACCAAGCGCCCGGGCGAGCTCGGCCTCGTCGAGTCGCTCGCCAAGGCCAACATGGCCAAGTCGATCAAGGACCCGGAGCTGCGGGCCAAGCTGACCCCCTCGTACCGCATCGGCTGCAAGCGGATCCTGCTCTCCAACGCGTACTACCCGGCGCTCGCCCAGCCCAATGTGGACGTCGTCGCCTCCGGCCTGCGCGAGGTGCGCGGCTCGACGGTGGTGGCCGCGGACGGGACGGAGACCGAGGTCGACGCGATCGTCTTCGGTACGGGATTCCACGTCACCGACATGCCGATCGCCGACCGGGTGGTCGGCGCGGACGGCGTCCGGCTCTCCGAGGCGTGGAAGGGCGGGGTGCAGTCGCTGCGCGGCGCCACCGTCGACGGCTTCCCCAACTGGATGACGATCATCGGACCCAACACGGGGCTCGGGAACTCCTCCATGATCCTGATGATCGAGTCCCAGCTGAACTACATGGCCGACTACCTCCGCCAGCTCGACGTCCTCGGAGGGCGCGCCGCCCTCGCCGCCCGGCCGTCCGCCGTCGGCGCCTGGAACCGCAAGGTGCAGGACCGGATGGAGCGGACCGTCTGGAAGGCGGGCGGGTGCGACAGCTGGTACCTGGACGCCAACGGCCGCAACACGACGCTGTGGCCGGGCACGACGAGTGAGTTCCGGCGCGAGACGCGGCGGGTGGACCTCGCGGAGTACGAGGTGCTGAGGCCCGCGGAGAAGACGCCCCCGGCGGCCCCCCGCGCCTCCCGCAAGAAGGAGACCGTGAAGTGAGCAGCCGCCTGCCCGGCCCCCGTACGGCTTCCGGTACGGCCCCGGCCCCGCTCCCGCACCCGCGCGAGGTGATCGCCGTCTCGGCCGACGGCGCCCGCGTCCATGCCGAGGTGTACGGCCCCGAGGGCGCCCCGGCCGTCGTCCTGGCCCACGGCTGGACCTGCTCGATCGCCTTCTGGGCCGAGCAGATCCGCGACCTCGCCCGCGACCACCGGGTCATCGCCTACGACCAGCGCGGTCACGGCCGCACCCCCGTCCCGGCCGGCCCGTCCGGATACTCGACGCGGGCGCTCGCCGACGACCTGGAGGCGGTGCTCGCCGCGACCCTCGGCCCCGGCGAGCGGGCCGTCCTGGCCGGGCACTCCATGGGCGGCATGACGCTGATGGCGGCCGCCGCCCGCCCCGCGTTCCGGGAGCACGCGGCCGCGGCGCTGCTCTGCTCCACCGGACCGTCCCGGCTCACGGCCGAGTCCCTCGTCGTACCGCTCCGGGCGGGCGGCCTGCGGACCCGGCTGACCCAGGGGATCCTGGGAGCGAGGGCGCCGCTCGGCCCGGTCACTCCGGTGTCCCGGAGGATCCTCAAGTACGCGACGATGGGCCCGGGTTCGCCGGCCGAGCGGGTCGACGCCTGCGCCCGGATCGTGCACGCCTGTCCGCGCCGCGCGCGGGTGGCCTGGTCGCACGTCCTCGCCGGGCTCGATCTCGACGCGGACGTCCGCCGGTTGGAGCTGCCCGTGGCCGTGCTCGTCGGCACGGCCGACCGGCTCACGCCGCCGGTGCACTCCCGCGCCCTGGTCGCCGCGCTGCCGCGGTGCGTGGGGACCGAGGAGCTGGCGGGGGTGGGCCATATGACGCCGGTGGAGGCGCCGGAGGCCGTGACGGCCCGGATCAGGGAACTCGTCACCACGTACCTGGACGTACAGCCGCAGCAGGGGCGGCAGCAGGAACAGAAGGAGGGCGCAGCATGAGCAGGGTCAGCCTGGAGGGTCAGGTCGCGGTCGTCACCGGAGCGGCGCGCGGTGTCGGCGAACTCCTCGCCCGCAAGCTCTCCGCGCGCGGGGCGAAGCTCGCGCTGGTCGGTCTGGAGCCGGAGGAGCTGAAGCAGGTCGCCGGCCGGCTGCACACCGAGGCGGACTGGTGGCACGCGGACGTCACCGACCACGAGGCGATGGCGCGGGTGGCCGAGGAGGTCAAGGAGCGCTTCGGCAAGGTCGACATCGTCGTCGCCAACGCCGGTGTCGCCGCGGGCGGTCCGTTCGTGGACTCCGACCCGGCCGCCTGGCGGCGGGTCATCGAGGTCAATCTGATCGGCGGCGCCGTGACGGCGCGCGCCTTCCTGCCCGTCCTGATGGAGTCGCGCGGCTACTTCCTTCAGATCGCCTCGCTCGCGGCCATGACCCCGGCGCCGATGATGACGGCGTACTGCGCGTCGAAGTCCGGCGTCGAGGCCTTCGCGCACAGCCTGCGCGCCGAGGTCGGCTACAAGGGGGTCAAGGTCGGCGTCGGCTATCTCTCCTGGACGGACACGGACATGGTCCGGGGCGCGGACCAGGACGACGTGATGAAGGAGCTGCGGCAGCGGCTGCCCTGGCCGTCGAACCGCACGTATCCGCTGGGCCCGGCCGTGGACCGGATCGTGGCGGGTGTCGAGCGGCGCTCGGCGCATGTCTACGCCCAGTGGTGGCTGCGCGGGATGCAGGCGTCGCGCGGCTATCTGCCGGGGATCATCGCCACGGTCGGACAGCGCGAGATGAGGCGTTTCGAGCCCCGGCTCGCCGGTGTCTCCAAGGGCCTCGTGGGGGCGGGAGGGGCCGCCGACGAGCAGGCCAGGACGGGGAACCCGGCCGGGCGGTGACAGGGAGTATCTGATCGAAATGCGCGGAATGTTCCGTCGTGCCACGCTGGTCGAGGCCCAAGGGGCGACACGCCCCGTTCCCCTCACACCCGTCTAGGAGTGAATCTTCATGGGCATGCGAGACCAGTTCGAGGACAAGACGAAGCAGGCCGCCGAGCAGGCGAAGCAGAAGATGGGCAGGGCGAAGGACGAAGCGTCCGAGCGCGCCTCCCGTGGCCAGGGCCGGCCCTCCGACGAGGAGCAGCGCCGGTCCCAGCAGGAGGCCCAGGACCGCTTCGACCAGGACTACGACGCCTGACGTCTGTCCTCGCGAAAGGCGCACCCGGGACGCCGGGTGCGCCTTTTCGCGTCCGCATAATCCCGGCGGCCGGACGCACGCGCCCCGTACGGTGACCCCATGCCCGAACTGCAGCTGCTCCGAGCCGACCACGCGCCCGCGCTCCTCGCGTTCGAGCGGGAGAACCGCGCGTACTTCGCCACGCATGTGCCCGACCGGTCGGACGCGTACTTCGAGGAGTTCGCGGCGCGGCATCGGGCCCTCCTGGACGAGCAGCGGACCGGCGGGATCCTCTTCCACGTGCTCGTCGGGGACGGTGGCGAGATCCTCGGACGGTTCAACCTCGTCGACGTGGACGGCAGCGGCGCCGAACTCGGCTACCGGGTGGCCGAGCACGCCACCGGGCGCGGGCTCGCGACCCGTGGCGTACGGGAGGTGTGCCGGCTGGCCGCCGAGGAGTACGGGCTGCGGCGGCTGATCGCCAGGGCCGCGCTCGACAACGCGCCGTCCCGCGCGGTGCTCGCCCGGGTCGGGTTCGGGGCCGTGGGCGGCGTGACGCTCGACGACGGCCTGCGGGGCATCGCCTACGAGCTGGACCTGGGCGCGCTGGTCCCGTCCCCCTACTGAGCCCCCCTCGGCGGGAGCTTCGGCCGCGAGCGGTCCGGGACGTCGGCGTAGCCGGGCGGGGCCGCCGCCGGGGTCTCGGCCAGCAGGGCGAGCGCCACCTCGACCGCGTCGTCCAGCTGGGCGTGCCGGCCCTCGGCCCAGTCCAGCGGGGTGCGCAGGATCGCCAGGTCCGGGTCCACGCCCTGGTTCTCGACGGACCAGCCGAACTCGGGGAACCAGGCCGCGTTCATCGGCACCGTGATCTGCGTGCCGTCGCCCAGCCGGTGCCGGCCCGTCATGCCGACCACCCCGCCCCACGTCCGCTGGCCGACCACCGGCCCGAGCCCGAGCAGCTTGAACGCGGCCGTGATCATGTCTCCGTCCGAGGACGTGGCCTCGTCCGCGAGGGCGACGACCGGACCGCGCGGGGCGTTCGAGGCGTACGACACCGGCTGGGCGTTGCGGGTCAGGTCCCAGCCGAGGATCTTGCGGGTGAGCTTCTCCACGACCAGCTCGCTGATGTGGCCGCCCGCGTTGCCGCGCACGTCCACGATGAGCGCCGGCCGGGAGACCTCCATCCGCAGGTCGCGGTTGAACTGCGCCCAGCCCGAGCCGCCCATGTCGGGGATGTGCAGATAGCCGCACCTGCCGCCGCTGACCTCCCGTACCACCGCGCGCCGCTTGGCCACCCAGTCCTGGTAGCGCAGCGGCCGCTCGTCGATCAGCGGCACGACCGCGACCCGGCGCGAGCGCCCCTGGCCCGCCGCCGGCTGGAAGGTCAGCTCGACCGTCGTACCGCCCGAGGAGGACAGCAGCGGATACGGGCCGGTGACCGGGTCCACCGGGCGCCCGTCCACATGGGTGAGGACCGCGCCCTCCCGGATGCCGGTGCCCGCGAGCGGCGAACGGGCCTTGGAGTCCGAGGAGTCGCCGGGCAGGATCCGCTTGACCATCCAACCCTCGTCCCGGGGGACGAGGTTGGCGCCCAGCAGCCCCATCGGCCGCTGGTAGTGCGGCGGTCCCTCGTTGCGCCGCGCGGGCGTCACGTAGGCGTGCGAGGTGCCCAGCTCGCCCATGACCTCGCGCAGCAGATCGGCGAAGTCGTCGGGGGAGGCGACCCGTTCGACCAGGGGGCGGTACTGGTCGAGGACGGCGGGCCAGTCCACGCCGCACATGTTCGGGTCCCAGAAGTAGGCGCGGACGATCCGGCCCGCCTCCTCGTAGGCGCCCCGCCACTCCGCCTCCGGGTCGACCTCGTGCAGGATCCGCCGCAGGTCGATGTAGACGGTCGAGTCGCCGTCCCCGGCCTCGGTCGCGGGCACCGCCCGCAGCTCGCCCTCGTCGACCACGACGAGCCGTGAACCGTCGCCGCTGAGCGCGAACCAGTCGAGGTGCTGGACCAGTTCGGTCTTGCGCGCCTTGGTGATGTTGAAGTACTCCAGCGTCGGCCGGCCCGTGGTGTCGGCCGGATTGGCGAAGGTCTCGCCGAGCGCGCCGGAGATCGGCCAGCGCAGCCAGACGAGCCCGCCGCCGCTGACGGGGTACAGCGCCGAGTACTTGGACGCGGAGACCGGGAACGGGGTGACCCGGTCCGCGAGCCCCTCGACCTCCACGATCGTGGTCCCCTCCCCGGCCTCGCCCTCGGCCTCCGCCGGGTCGAGCCCGCCCGCCGCAGGCCGCCCGTCCGGCAGCAGCGCGAAGGGGGAGGGGGTCGCCGAGGACAGCGGTACGAGATAGGGCCGGCAGCCCAGCGGGAAGGAGAGGTCGCCGGTGTGCACGTCGTACACCGGGTCGAAGCCGCGCCAGGAGAGGAAGGCGAGATAGCGGCCGTCGCGGGTGAAGACCGGGTTCTCGTCCTCGAAGCGGCCGTTGGTGACGTCGACGACCGTCCGTGCGCCGGGGCCGGAGATCCGGGCCATCTTGATCTGCCGCAGCGAGCGGCCGATCCCCGGGTGCGACCAGGTCAGCCAGGCCCCGTCGGGGGAGAAGGCGAGATCGCGCACCGGGCCGTTGATCGAGCGGATCAGCTCGGTCGACTCGCTGTTGGAGTCCTCGGACGCGTCGATGAGGAGCAGCCGGCCGTCGTTGGAGGCGATCGCGAGGCGCTCGCCGTCCGGGTCGGAGATCATCTCCTCGACCCGGCCGAGCTCGCCCACGGCCAGGCGGCGCGGCTCCCGTTCCCCGCTGGCCCGGGGCAGGTAGGCGATCTCGATGGCGTCCTCGCCCTCGGCGTCGGTGACGTACGCGACCTGGTCGCCGCTGCCCAGCATCTCCGGCAGCCGGACCCGTACCCCCGGGGTGTCGGTGATCGTGCGGGCCGGGCCGTCGCGGTGGGTGAGCCAGTACAGGCTGCCGCGTACCGAGACGGCGCTCGCCCGCCCCGTCTCGTCGACCGAGAGGGCGTCCACGTGGTTGGCGGCCGGGACCTGGTAGTGCCGCCGTCCGGCGCGCGGGCCCCCGAGCCGTACCTCCAGCTTGCGCGGGGAGGCGTCGGGGACGGTCAGGTCGTCGACGATCCACAGGTCGCCCGCGCACTGGTAGACCACCCGCCGCCCGTCGCTGGAGGCGTGCCGGGCGTAGAAGGCGTCGTGGTCGGTGTGGCGGCGCAGGTCGGTGCCGTCGGGCAGGCAGGAGTAGAGGTTGCCGACGCCCTCGTGGTCGGAGAGGAAGGCGATCCGGCCCGCCACGAACATCGGTGCGTCGAGGTGGCCGCCGATGTCCGGCAGCAGCTGCTCCCCGTGGAGCCAGAGCCGTCCGGTGGCCCCGCCGCGGTATCGCTTCCAGGCGGCCGGCTCGTGCGGGGGCTTTCCGGTGAGGAGGAGCGTGCGGCGCTCGGTGCCCGAGGCGAGGTCGACGTCCGCGACGGCGATGTCCGAGACCGGGCCCCAGGGCATCCGGCCGCCGGGGGAGCCGTCGGTGGGGACGGTGTAGGCCCAGGAGTAGTACGAGAAGGGCTGACCGTGCGAGGAGACGGCGAGGATGTCGCCGTCCGGGGACCAGGAGCAGACCCGGGTGTCGGTCGAGCCCCAGTAGGTCAGCCGCCGCGAGGGGCCGCCCTCGACCGGCGCGAGATGGATCTCGGGGTCGAGGCTGCGCCAGGTCGTGTACGCGATCCGGCTGCCGTCGGGCGAGAAACGGGGGTGGCCGACCCGGGTGCGGTCGACGGTGACCCGCCAGGCCCGGCCGGGGCTCTGACCGTCCGGCACGAGGGGTGCGACCCAGAGGTCGTCCTCGGCCGCGAAGCACAGCAGGTCGTCGTGGAGGTGCGGGTAGCGGAGATACGCGGCGTCGTCACTCACCTCCTCATGCTTTCCACCCTGATGGGGTGCGGCAACTCGTACGGGTGTGTGGGCCCGGTGTGGCCCACGACACGTACGAAACGGTTTCGTTTCGCTAAGGGGTCGGGTACCTTCGTGGTGTACGAAACCGTTTCGTTCGGATGGGAGACCGGTCATGGCCCGCAGCAGGCTCACCCCAGAGCGTGAGTCCGAGCTGTACGGAGCCGTGCTCGACCTCCTGCGCGAGGTCGGCTACGACGCCCTCACCATGGACGCCGTCGCCGCCCGCACCCACTCCAGCAAGGCCACCCTCTACCGCCAGTGGGGGAGCAAGCCCGAACTGGTCGCCAGGGCACTGCGCCACAACAAGCCGCCCGGTCTCGACGAGATCGACACCGGCACGCTGCGGGGCGACTTCCGGGCGATCCTGGAGCGTACCGACGACTGCCAGATGGAGAAGGACTCCGCGCTGATGCGGGGTCTGGCCCATGCCGTCCACAACAACCCCGATCTGCTCCAGGCGCTGCGCGAGCTGTTCATCGATCCCGAGATGAGGGGCTTCGACGTGGTGCTGCGACGTGCGGTGGACCGGGGAGAGGTCAGCGCCGGCAACCCGGCTCTGAAACTCGTACCGCACATGCTGATCGGAGCGTTCATCGCCCGGCCGCTGATCGAGGATCAGCCGGTCGACAACGCCTTCCTCAGCGCGTACGTCGACGCCGTCGTGCTCCCCTCACTCGGCGTCTGACCCGCACCGGCTCCCCGGCCGGTACCACCGACACGTCCTCACCCGCACCCCCTGACGCTGCGCACCGCTCACGCCGTCGGGCCGGCTCCCCATGCCCTGTCCCACCACGAATTGGGAGTACGCCCCCGTGGCCACGTTCCTCTACAAGCTGGGTCGCTCCGCCTTCCGGCGCCGACGGCTCGTCGCCCTGCTCTGGGTGGCGCTCCTCGCGCTCGCCGGAGTCGGCGCCGCCACCGCGCCCGCCGCGACCTCCAGCTCCTTCTCGATTCCCGGCACCGAGGCCCAGAAGGCCTTCGACCTCCTTGAGCAGCGCTTCCCCGGCGGCAACGCCGACGGGGCCACCGCCCGCGTCGTCTTCAAGGCCCCCGAGGGCCGGAAGATGACCGACCCGGCCAACAAGGCCAAGGTCCAGGACGTCGTCGCCGAGCTGAGGTCCGGCTCCGACGAGGTCGCCGCGGTCACCGACCCGTACACCGCCAAGGCGGTCTCCCAGGACGGCTCGACCGCCTACGTCTCCGTCAGCTACAAGGTCTCCGGCATGGAGCTGAGCGACGCGACGCGCGAGGCCCTGCAGAAGACCGGGCACGACGCGCAGGGGCAGGGGCTGACCGTCGAGATCGGCGGTGACGCGCTCCAGACCATGCCGGAGACCGGCGCGGGCGAGATCGTCGGCGTGGTCATCGCCGGCATCGTGCTCGTCATCACCTTCGGTTCGCTGGTCGCCGCCGGACTTCCGCTGCTGACCGCGATCATCGGCGTCGGCATCGGCGTCTCCTCGATCACGGCGCTCGCCAACGTCCTGGACCTCGGCTCCACCACCTCCACCCTCGCGATGATGATCGGCCTCGCGGTCGGCATCGACTACGCCCTCTTCATCGTCTCCCGCTACCGCGCGGAGCTCACCGAGGGCCGCGAGCGCGAGGAGGCCGCGGGCCGCGCGGTCGGCACGGCCGGCTCGGCCGTCGTCTTCGCCGGCCTGACCGTGGTCATCGCCCTCGTCGGCCTCGCCGTCGTCAACATCCCGATGCTGACGAAGATGGGCTTCGCCGCGGCCGGCACGGTCGTGATCGCCGTCCTGATCGCGCTCACCCTGATCCCGGCGCTGCTCGGCTTCGCCGGCTCCAGGGTCGTGGGCCGCAAGGAGCGCAAGGGGCTGAAGAAGCCCGACGACAAGCCCAACATGGGCACCCGCTGGGCGCGGTTCGTCATCCGCCGCCCGGTCATGGTCCTGCTCGTCGGCGTCCTCGGCCTCGGTGCGATGGCCGTGCCCGCCGCCTCGCTGGAGATGGGTCTGCCGGACGACGGCGCCAAGCCCGCCTCCGCCACCGAGCGCCGGGCGTACGACCTGCTGTCGGACGGGTTCGGCCCCGGGTTCAACGGCCCGCTGATGGTCGTCGTCGACGGCGACAAGGCCGTGGCCGACGCCACCGTCTCCACGATCAAGGGCCTGGACGGCGTCGTGGCGGTCACCCCGCCGACGCCGAACAAGGCCGGCGACGCCGCGATGATCACGGTGATCCCGAAGGACCGCCCCTCCTCGGTGGAGACCGAGAACCTGGTCCACGACATCCGGGACTCGACCGGCGACGACGTCCTCGTCACCGGCGCCACCGCGATGAACATCGACTTCTCGCAGAAGATGAACGACGCGCTCGTGCCCTACCTGGCGCTGGTCGTCGGCCTCGCGTTCCTGCTCCTGATGGTGGTCTTCCGCTCCATCCTGGTTCCGCTGAAGGCGGCCCTGGGCTTCCTGCTCTCGGTGGTCGCAGCCCTCGGCGCGGTCGTCGCGGTCTTCCAGTGGGGCTGGCTCGGCTCCCTCTTCGGGGTCGAGCAGACCGGCCCGATCATGTCGATGATGCCGATCTTCATGGTCGGTGTGGTCTTCGGTCTCGCCATGGACTACGAGGTCTTCCTCGTCACCCGGATGCGCGAGGCGTACGTCCACGGTGAGCGGCCCGGCGAGACGATCGTGACCGGCTTCCGGCACAGCGCCCGGGTGGTCACGGCCGCCGCCGTGATCATGATCGCGGTCTTCTCCGGCTTCATCGGCATGACCGACCAGATGATCAAGATGATCGGCTTCGGTCTCGCCGTCGCGGTCCTCTTCGACGCGTTCGTCGTCCGGATGGCGATCGTCCCGGCGGTGCTGGCGCTGCTCGGCCACAAGGCCTGGTGGCTGCCCAGGTGGCTGGACCGGGCGCTGCCGAACGTGGACGTGGAGGGCGAGGGCCTGGTCACGAAGGACGCCGACGGGCCGCACGACCCGGAACGCGAACTGGTGAAGGTCTGAGCCCCTCGAACCCCGGGGCGGCTCCTTGAGCGGAGGAGTACGCCCCGGACCGCGCCGGGACCTGTGGGGACGGGGAGCCGACGCGGCGCCGCGCCGTCATCGTGTCGAGACCGACACGGTGACGGCGCGGGTGTTTTCACGGGTGCTTCCGTGCCGTCAACGGCCGGGCGGCTCAGGCCGCCGGGGGAGTGATCGCCAGGCTCTCGATGACCACGTGGTGGTCCGAGCGCGGGGTGTCGGCCACCAGGCACCACCGCCGGGTCTCGCTGCTGAAGAGGTAGTCCAGCTTCCAGCCGCCGTCGTGGGTGTCCCGGCCCGTGCGGGCCGCCCCCTGCTGGTCGCACTCCTGGTAGCCGGGGGTCCCCACACCCTGGGAGTACAGCCCGGCCGGCCAGATCCAGGCGTCGGGGTTGCCGGGCCGGTCCGGCGGGTTCGCGTTGAAGTCGCCGCCGAAGGCCACCTTCGGGAAGCCGGAGACGACCTGCTTGATCTCCGCGAACTGGTCGTCGCGGTAGTCCCAGTCCGGGTGCTCCGGGTTGGCGTCCTTCGTCGACGCGTGCACATTGCAGAGCCGGACGTCGAAGTACGTCGCGGTCGCGCACTGGAACGGCCGGTTCAGCCCGGTCCAGGGCTGCGTCGTCGGGTACTGCCGCGCGTCCGCGAGACCGGCCCTGACGACGATCGCGGTGCCGGCGAGGTCGTTCGGGTCGGAACCGGCGCCGGTCGCGCAGGGGCTCGGGGTCCGTACGCCCTGCTGCGACCAGTGGTACGGCACGAAGCTCTTGCTCCAGCCCGCGCCGAGCTTGGTCATCAGTCCGTCGAGGCCGCTCGCGCAGACCTCCTGGAGCAGCACGGCCTGCACGTAGTGGCTCTGCACGTACTGCTTCACCACGTCGGCCTTCTCGGCCGCGGTGCCGGTGTCCGTACAGCCCCACCGCTCGACGCCGCACATGTTCCAGCTCATGACCTGAAGGTTGGTCCCCGGCGGCGGTGTCGCCGCCGCGGGGGCGGCCTGCGCCGTCGCCCCGGACACCGACGCCCCGGTCAGGGCCAGAAGGGCAGCTCCGAGCATGCCCCGCAGTCTCTTCCTCAAGTGGATCCCCCATGATCGTCAGAGTGACGACCGGCACTCTACGGGGCGATCGAGGCGGTGACCGCGTAGGTGTGCTTCAGGAAGCGGAGGAGGGCGGTGGTGTCGAACTGGACGACCGCGACCCCGTCGTCCGTGTGGAACTCGACCACCGTCTGCACCCGGCCGCAGGGCCAGACGCCGACGTCGCCGCGGCGGGCCGGCGCCCGCATCCCCGTCTCGAGGAGGGCGCGCGTGAAGGACCATTCGATGTTGCCGGGGAAGACGAAGCGCACGGTGGCGGGATCGGACGCCGGGTCGTAGCGCAGGGCGACCGGGACGGGGCGGGAGAGCGGGGCGTCGCTGATGATCCTGCCTTTGGCGTGATCCTCGACTTCATGGCCTTCCGCGGTGGGGGACATAGAGCCACTCCTCACACTCGTCCTACTTATCCCCTAATGTCCCATATTTTCAGGCGTGCGCGCGGGGGAAGCCGCCTTTCTGTGACCTGTGCGCTCTTGCAACCGCTTTGCAGAAGCGCTCATCATTCGGGACGTGCATGTACCTGACGGATTCATCAACGCCCCCGTATCGGTCGCCGCCGGTGTCGTCGCCGCCGGCGCCGTCGCGGTCAGCCTGCGCGGAGCGCGCAGGGAGCTCGGGGGCACCTCCCGTGCCGAAGGCCACGCGGGAGAACGGGCGGCCCCGCTGGCCGGGCTCGTCGCCGCGTTCATCTTCGCCGTGCAGATGCTGAACTTCCCGGTCGCGGCCGGGACCAGCGGACATCTGCTCGGCGGTGCGCTCGCCGCGATCCTCGTCGGGCCGTACACCGGTGTCCTCTGCATCGCGGTCGTCCTGCTGATGCAGGGCATCCTCTTCGCGGACGGCGGCCTCACCGCGCTCGGCGTGAACATCACCGTCATGGGCGTGGTCACGGTCGTCGTCGCGTACGCGCTCTTCCGCGGCCTCGTCCTCGTCCTGCCGCGCACCCGCCGCTCGGTGACCGTCGCCTCCTTCGTGGCCGCGCTCGTCTCCGTACCCGCCTCGGCCGCCGCGTTCACGCTCGTCTACGCGATCGGCGGCACCACCGACGTACCGCTGGGCAAGGTGTTCGCCGCGATGGTCGGCGTACACACCCTCATCGGCATCGGCGAGGCCGCGATCACCATGCTCACCGTCGGCGCGGTCGTCGCCGTCCGCCCCGACCTCGTGTACGGCGCCCGCGGGCTCACCACCCCGCTCAAGCTGCGGGTCAACGGCGAGCTGGTCGACGCCGCGCCGGCCCGCGACTTCGCGCCCGTCGCCGCCCGCTCCCCGAAGAAGTTCTGGCTCGGCGGCCTGGCCGCCGCCCTGGTCCTCGCCGGCTTCGTCTCCTTCTACGCCTCCGCCAGCCCGGACGGCCTGGAGAAGGTCGCCGCCGACAAGGGCTTCGACAAGAACGTCGAGGAGCACGACGCCGCCGGCTCCCCGCTCGCCGACTACGGCGTCAAGGGCGTCGAGGCCGCCCGGCTCTCGGGAGGCCTGGCCGGTGTGATCGGCGTCGGCGCGACGCTCGCCGTCGGCACGGGCGCCTTCTGGCTGGTCCGCCGTCGCCGTACGGAAGCGTCCGGGGCGCAGGTCTGACATGGGCGCGGGGCACACGCACAAGCTCTACCGGCAGGGGAACTCGCCGGTGCACGCGCTGCCCCCGCACACCAAACTCGCCGCCGTCCTCGCCTTCGTCGTGGTCGTGGTCTCCACGCCCCGCGAGGCGGTCTGGGCCTTCGGCCTCTACGCCGTCCTGCTCGGCGCCGTGGCGGCCTCGGCCCGGGTCCCGGCCGGGTTCCTGCTGCGCCGGCTGCTGATCGAGATCCCGTTCGTGGCCTTCGCCTTCCTGATGCCCTTCGTGGTCCCGGGCGAGCAGACGGAGCTCCTCGGGCTCTCCGTCTCGGTCCCCGGCCTCTGGGGCGCCTGGAACGTCCTCGCCAAGGGCACCCTCGGCGTCGCCGCCTCCGTGCTCCTCGCCTCCACCACCGAACTGCGCGAGCTGCTCCTCGGCCTCCAGCGGCTGAAGCTCCCGCCGCTCCTCGTCCAGATCGCCTCCTTCATGATCCGGTACGGCGACGTGATCTCGGACGAGATGCGCCGGATGTCCATCGCCCGCCGCTCGCGCGGCTTCGAGGCGAAGGGCGTCCGCCAGTGGGGCGTCCTCGCCAAGTCCGCGGGCGCGCTCTTCATCCGCTCGTACGAGCGCGGTGAGCGCGTCCATCTCGCGATGATCAGCCGGGGGTACCAGGGCTCCATGCCGGTCATCGACGAGGTGACGGCGACCCGCGCCCAGTGGGCGCGCGCCGCCGCCCTGCCCGCCGCCGCACTGCTGATCTGCCTCCTGGGACGGACGCTCCGATGACCACTTCCCCTTCCCCCTCGCTCGAAGTCCACGGCCTCGCCTACGCCTACCCCGACGGCCACCAGGCCCTCTTCGGCGTCGACCTGACCGTCGGAAGGGGCGAGCGCGTCGCGCTCCTCGGCCCCAACGGCGCGGGCAAGACCACCCTCGTCCTCCACCTCAACGGCATCCTCACCGGCGGCGCGGGCTCGGTCCGCGTCGCCGGCCTGCCGGTCGAGAAGCGGAACCTCGCGGAGATCCGGCGCAAGGTCGGGATCGTCTTCCAGGACCCGGACGACCAGCTGTTCATGCCGACCGTCCGCGAGGACGTCGCCTTCGGCCCGGCCGCGGCCGGGCTGCGCGGCCCGGAGCTGGAGGCCGTCGTCCACCGCGCCCTGGAGCGCGTCGGCATGGCGGAGTACGCGGACCGGCCCCCGCACCACCTGTCGTTCGGGCAGCGGCGGCGCGTGGCGGTCGCCACCGTCCTCGCGATGGAGCCGGAGATCCTCGTCCTGGACGAGCCCTCCTCCAACCTCGACCCGGCCTCGCGCCGTGAGCTCGCGGACGTCCTGCGCTCCCTGGACGTCACCGTCCTGATGGTCACCCACGACCTTCCGTACGCCCTGGAGCTCTGCCCGCGCTCGGTGATCCTCAGCGAGGGCGTGATCGCCGGGGACGGGCCCACGGCGGAGGTCCTCGCCGACGGGGAGCTGATGGCCCGCAACCGGCTGGAGCTGCCGTACGGCTTCGTGCCGGGCTCCGTCGCCTGACCGTTGCGGACCCCGGAATCGGGGGTCCGGATCCGGCGTTGCACCATGGGGGCGCGACGGATCGGCAGCGAGCGAGAAGGAGTGTGGGACGTGGACGTCCGGGGCACGGTGACGGCTGGGTTCGAGCCGGTCAGGGACGCGTTCCTGCGCAACTTCGAGCACCGCGGCGAGCGGGGCGCGGCGGTCGCCGTCTACCGCGACGGCGTCAAGGTCGTCGACCTGTGGGCGGGCACCCGCGACGTGGACGGTCAGGTCCCCTGGGCCATCGACACCGCGCAGGTGGTCCGCTCGGCCACCAAGGGCGTCGCCGCCGCCGTACCGCTGCTGCTCCACCAGCGCGGCCAGCTCGACCTGGACGCCCCGGTCGGCACGTACTGGCCGGAGTTCAAGGCGGCCGGCAAGGAGCGGGTGAGCGTACGGCAGCTCCTCGCGCACCGGGCGGGAGTGCCGGTCCTGGACCGGCCGCTGACCCTCGCCGAAGCCCTCGACCCGGTGACCGCCCAGCGCGCGGTCGCCGCCCAGGCGCCCGTCTGGGAGCCGGGCACCGCCCACGGCTACCACGCGCACACCTTCAGCTGGCTGCTCAGCGGCCTCGTCCACCGGGTCACCGGCCGCACCATCGGCCGCTGGGTCGCCGAGGAGATCGCCCGCCCGCTCGGCCTCGACCTCTGGATAGGCCTGCCGGCCGACGAGGCCCACCGGGTGGGCCGCCTCGGCCCCGTCGAGGAGCTCGAACCGCCGGGCGGCGGCGCCCTGAAGCTCCGCCCCAAGCGCTCGGTCACCGAGGCCTACCGCGACCCGGACTCCCTCACCCGGCGCGCCTTCGGGGCGATCGACCCCAAGCCCGACGAGAACGAACCGGCCTACCGGGCGGCCGAACTGCCCGGCTCGGCCGGCGTCTCCACCGCCCGCGCCCTCGCCCGCTTCTACGCCTCGACCCTCGGCCCGGTCGACGGCGGCCCCCGCCTCTTCGCCCCGGCGACCCTCACGCTCGCCCGCACCGAGGAGTCCGCGGGCCCCGACCGCGTCCTGATGGTCGGCACCCGCTTCGGCCTGGGCCACATGCTCCACGGCCCGGCCTCCCCCCTCCTCGGCCCCACCTCCTTCGGCCACCCGGGCCGCGGCGGCTCCCTGGCCTTCGCGGACCCGGAGTCGTCGATCGCCTTCGGCTACGTCACGAACGGCATGCGCAAGACGGTGACGGCGGACCCCCGAGCCCAGTCCCTGGTCCGCGCGGTCAGGGCGAGCCTCGGCGACTGAGCCGGGTGTCGTCGTGTGGCTGGTGTGCGCGGGGCGGGGGGTGTTGTGATCGGGGCATGGACAGATTCGAGGGGTACGCGGCTCTGGTGACCGGTGGGGCACGGGGGATCGGGGCCGCCACCGTGCGCAGGCTCGTCGATGAGGGCGCGCGTGTGCTGGTCGCCGACCTGGACGAGGAGGTCGCGCGGGAGACGGCCGGCGCGCTGCCGGGGGCCCGGGCCGTACGGTGCGACGTGGGCGATCCGGAGTCCGTGGCGGCGGCCGTCGCGTACGCGGCGGAGGCCTTCGGCGGGCTCGACGTGCTCGTCAACAACGCCTTCGCCCCGGACCTGCCGGACGTCCGGCCCTTCGAGGACGAGCCCGAGGACAGGTGGCGGCAGCAGCTCGACGTCACCCTGATGGGCGCGGTCCGCTGCGCCCGGGCCGCGCTGCCGCTGCTCGCGGCGGGCGGGCGCGGGGCGATCGTCAACATCGGCTCGGTCAACGCCGAGGCGGACTTCGGCAACCACGCCTACAGCGCGGCCAAGGCGGGCCTCGCCTCCTTCACCCGGACCCTGGCCGGCGACGCCGCCCCGCACGGGGTCCGGGTCAACCAGGTCACCCCCGGCACGATCGCCACGCGCGGGTGGGAGTCCCGGGAGGAGAAGCTGGCCGCGCTCGCCGAGCGCGTCTACCCGCTGGGCCGGGTCGGCACCCCGGAGGACGTGGCCGCCGCGGTCGCCTTCCTCGCCTCCGGGGACGCCGCCTGGATCACCGGCACGACCCTCCGGGTGGACGGCGGCCTGCTGGCGGTGAACTCCCACTTCGCCGAGGTGCTGGGGGAGTGAGACGAGGCGGCGCGCGCACCGTGTGCGGCGTGCCATCGTGGAGGCATGGCCATCGAGGTGCGTCCCGCTTCCGTCTTCGAGGACGTCCGGACCCTGGTCGGACCGAAGTCGCCCGGGGCGAACGTCTGCTGGTGTCTGAGCTACCGGATCCCGTCGAAGCTCAACAACGAGCTCCGCGGGCCCGCGCGGGGCGAATACGTCGCCGAGCTCTGCCGTGGCCCTCTTCCCCCGGGGGTCGTCGCCTACGACGGTGACGAGCCCGTCGGCTGGGCCGCCGTGGCGCCCCGGGCGGACACCTCCTTCGCGCGGAGCCGCAAGATCCCGCACGTCGACGACCTGCCGGTCTGGTCGCTGTGGTGCGTCCGGGTGCGCCCCGGCCACCGCAAGCAGGGGATCTCGCACGCCCTGATCGCCGGCGCGGTCGAGTTCGCCCGCTCCCAGGGCGCACCGGCGATCGAGGCGTACCCCCTCGACAACGGGGACGCCAGGGTGGATCTGACCATGGCGTACGCCGGGCTGAGGAAGAACTTCGAGCGGGCCGGGTTCGTCCACGCCGCCGACACCACCTCGGTCCTCGCCGGACACCCGCGGGTCCTGATGCGGCTCGACCTGCGCTGATCAGCCCAGGCTCGGCCTGCGCCGATCAGCCCAGGGCCTGGCCGCGGCCGTTCCCCGCCGCGAGCGCGCGCAACTCCTCCAGGTCGTACTCGGCGCGCTGCGGGGTGCCGTGGCGGGTCAGCTTTCCGCGGCTGGCCCACTTCCTGATGGTCGCCGGCGGGACGCCCATGGCGAGGGCGGCCAGCTCGGTGGGGACGGTACGCGGTCTCGCCCGTCTGCCCGTCGGGCCGGCCGCGCTCACGCCCGGGCTCCGGGCGCGGCGAGGGCGAGCGGCGCGTCGGCCATGAAGCGCAGCCACTCCTGGGGCGGCAGCACGTGGCCGGACCGGCAGACGATCTGGCGGGGCACCCGGTCGGAGTCGGCGGCGGTGACGACTTCGAGGGTGTGGGAGCAGTCGCCCTGCGGGCAGTCGCCGACGGGCGTGCGCTGGACGGCCCCGGGCCCCAGCACGCTGTCGCAGTACTCGAGCAGCTGGCTGATCTCGTCGTCGAAGTCGACGGCGGCGGGGTGCGCCGAGAGCCACTCGATGTGACGGCAGAGGAAGTCCGCGAGGGCGGTCACCTCGCACCGGTGGGGCTTCGCCGAGCGGGCCTCGTCGACGACCAGCCACGCCCAGGAGGCCAGGGTCTCCGTCATCCGGGTGCGCAGCGCCATCGTGCTCTCGTCGAGCACGATGCCCCGCGCCGGCTTGGTGCCGCTGACCCGCACGCGGGGGCGGGGCGCCGTGGGGGTGAGCGCGTGGTCGCTCTCGCGGTAGGCGTCCACCAGCCTGCGCAGGTCGGCCCGGAGGACGTCCACACAGCTGGGGCAGAGCCGCGCCACGGGCGCCGGGCCGGTCCGTCCGGCGGCGGAGGGGCGACGGCAGCGCGAGGAGCCGCAGGCCGGCGCCGCCGAGGTGCGTTCCGAGCGGCTCCGCGGGCCCGTCGTGGGTCTCCTGCGCGGTCCGGACACGTGTATCGACATGAATCCCCCTCATGTACGGATGGTGGTGACCTTCCGGAGCCGGCGCGTCGGCTGTTCGGCGGCCGGCCGGTGCTGCTCGCCATTCTTCGCAGGGCGGGTTTCAGCCTTCAACGGACGCCGGGGCAGGGGTGTGTCAGGAGTCTGTCAGGTCGCGCGGGGAGGGCCAGGGCTTGGTCAGGAGTTCGTCAAATCCCTGGCGCCCCAAGGTTCCTGAATCCCTTGAAGACCGGTCGACCGGCTTGTACTGTGGCGTCCTAGAGAACCGGTTGACCGGTATGCAAGATGACGGCAACACGTTGACATGCTCTACCCACAGGGGGCATCGGAACCATGAACGTTCTGATCGTCGACGACGATGACGAGGCGGCCGACGAGCTCGACCAGGCACTGACAAGCCACGGATACCGCACCGAGAGGGCCTGCACGGGGGAGGCGGCACTTCGACAGCTGTCGGGCGGAACGACCCTGGTTCTCCTGGATCTCAGCCTGCCCGATCTCGCCGGCCACGAGGTGTGCCGTCGTATCCGGGAGAGCTCCTGCGTACCGGTCATCGCGATGAGCAACGACGACGACGAGCTGGACCGGGTCATCACCCTCCACATGGGGGCGGACGACATCATGCGCAGGTCCTACGGGCACCGCGAGCTGATGGCCCGCATCCAGGCCGTACTGCGGCGCTGCGGCTCGTGCCGGAAGGGCACCGCCGAGCATCCGGGCGAGCGGACGGTGAAGGGCCCGGAACAGCCGCCCGGGACCCGGTCGTTCCGGGTCGGGGAGCTGCAACTCGACGTGGGCGCACGCCTGGTCATGCTCCGTGAGCGTGAAGTACGCGTCACCCGGCGCGAGTTCGAGCTGCTGGCCGCGCTCATGGCCAACCCCGGCGTGGTGATGGAGCGCCGGGACATCATCACCCGGGTGTGGGGGGAGAACTGGTTCGGATCCACCCGCACCCTCGACGTCCACGTGGGCTCCCTGCGCGGCAAGCTGGGGCGCTCGGAGTGGATCCAGACCGTGCGGGGCGTCGGGTACAAGCTGATGGTGCCCGTGTCCCGGACGGCGTGAGGACGGGCTTCATCCCCCCGCCCGGCCCGTACGGGACCCGCCCCCGCCCGTACGGGGTCGCGCCCCGCTTCCTTACGTACGGAAGCGGGGCGCGACCCTCGCTGTATCGGCCCGGCTCCGGCGCGGCGCCGACCCGGCTCCGACCCGGCTCCGGAGACCCCCGGCTCAGCCCGTCGGCACGCCGGCGAGATGCTTCCTGTACCAGTCCGCGCACTCGGGGAAGCGCGCGGCGAACCCCGGGCCGGGTTCCACGCCGGTACGGCGCAGGATCCGGCTCGAGTCGTACCAGTGGTCCTGGGTCAGCAGGTCGTACTGGTGCGCGGAGAGCGCGGGCACGGCCCGTGCGGTGAGACGGCGGTGCTCCGCCGCGGAGACGTCGTCCGGAGCGGGCAGCCCCAGCCGAAGCGCCGTGGTGGCGACCAGGTCCGCCGCGGACTCGGGGCGCGGGTGTGCCACATGGAAGACACCCCCTCCGGCACCCCCTCCGATGCCCCCACCGGCACCCTCTCCGAGGCCGCTCCCCTCCCCCTCCGTGTCCTCGCCGACGAGCGCCGCGACCGTCGCGGCCAGGTCGTCCACGTGCACCACCGAGCTGTGTGCGGACGGCTCCCGCGGCCAGCAGGGCACCAGGTGCAGCAGCCGGGCGAGGGTGGGTACGAACCACCGGTCGCCCGGCCCGTAGACCAGGTGAGGCCGCAGGACGAGGCCCCCGGCCCGGAGCACGGCGTGCTCCGCCGCCAGCCGTGACGCGCTGGCGGCCGACTGCGGAGCGGGCACCGTCTCCTCTTCGGTCGGGCCGCGATGAGGGCCGGAACCGTAGACGGCAGCCGTGCTGACGTAGAGGAGACGGCGGACGCCCGCCCGCCGGGCCTCCTCCAGCAGGGCCAGGGTGCCGAGGTGGTTGATCTCCCGGCACCGGTCCGCGTCACCGCCCACGTAGGAGGCGGCGTGCACCACCGTGGTCGCGCCGGAGCAGACGCCCCGGAGCGTACGGGGGTCGGTGAGGTCCCCCGTCACGTACCGCAGACGGGGGTCGCGTGCCGGTGGTTCCGGCGGGCGGCGGCACAGGACGGTGACGGCCGGGGTTCCCGGGGCGCCCCGTGTCCCGGTGCCGAAGGCCGGGGCCCCGGGCGCCGTCGGGGCCGGCGCGTCGTCGGTCGTGGTGCGCAGCAGCGCCCGTACGACGGCGCCGCCGATGAACCCGGATCCGCCCACCACGAGGACGGAGTGTCGTGTACGTGTCAAGTAGTTCACCGTGGCGATCCGTCGAACAAGGTCACCCGGCAGGAGCCGACGAGGCTTCCGTCCTGGTGGAACTCGACGGACAGGTCGTAGGTGCCCGGTGCCGTCTCCTCGGGAGCGGAGGGGACGACGAGGCAGGGGGAGTCGAATTCGACGTATCTTCGGAAGTGCGCCGAGCAGGCCAGGAGCAGGCCGGCCGGCAGCCCGGTGGTGAGGATCGCCGCCTGGCGCGCCGCCTCCATGACGACCATTCCGGGGACGTGGTCCACGGGGTGGTCGAAGAGGATCGGATGCGAGGTGTCGAAGCGCAGCCGGCAGACCTCGCCGTCGACCCGGCTGAGGACGACGTCGGACGCGTTCCGCCTGCCGACCAGTTCCGGTGCGACCGGCGGGGGGATGTCCCGGCAGGGTGCGGCGCCCAGGCGTTCGCCACGGAGCCGCCGGTAGACCGCCGGGGGCACACAGCTCCCGGCCGAGCCGCCGACGCCGATGGGCTCTCCGTCGCGGTGCGCCTTGATCGAGCACGCGAACGAGGAGACGTTCCTTCCTCGCCGCACGATGTCGTGCAACGCCACCTCCAGGAGCACGTCGGCCGGGTGGTCGGACAGGCGCGCGCCCTCGGCGGTGACCGCGAACGAGTGAGTGGTGGTCAGGAAGTTGTGCCCCATGGGTATGCCCAGGCTCTGGTGGCCGAGGAGCATGCACGCCTGACGGATCGTCTCGGCGAAGATCATGGGATCGTGCCAGCGGCCCGAGACCGGACCGTAGTAGCTGTGCCCCCTCGGCCATTGCGCGCAGACCTGATGGAGAGCGTCGATGCCGTATCTGACACCTGTCACCAGCACTTCGGACACCGCTGAGCGGTGGACGAGAGTGCGAGGAACAGTTTGTTGGAAGAGCTCCGGGCTGCCATCCTGGCCGGCGAGCCCCGATTTTTCCGCATGGCGAAGTGCAGTCATGCTCAGTCCCCCTCGTTGAGCCATGCCTACCGATGAAGGCGGAGGGGCGGGACATCGGGTGGGCCGAGCCCGCATCCACCGTGGTGCCACGGCGGAGCATACTAGGTGACTGGTTTTTTTTCAGCCCTGAGTTTCGGGGCGTACAGTGCCTCGGAGAAAGCGCGTACAGGGGTGGAGCCGCCCCCGGCAGGAGAGGGATCGGTGATGGTGAGGGTCCGACAGGAGCGAGCCGAGGCGACGCGGCAGGCGATTCTCGACGGTGCGGCGACCGCGTTCGACAGCGCGGGTTTCGGGAGCACGAGCCTGACGGACATCGTGCGCCACGCCGGGGTCACCAAGGGGGCCCTGTATTTTCACTTCCAGTCCAAGGAATCCCTCGCGGAGGCGCTCGTCGAGGAGCAGTTCCTCGCGGTGAACCCGCCGTCGACCACCGTGCTCGGCGTGCAGAGCCTCATCGACCGCTCGCACCAGCTGGCCGAGGAGCTGCGGGTCAACGTGCGGGTGCGGGCCGGCGTCCGGCTGATCCTGGAGCGCGGTCTGCTCGGTGACGCGGACCCCGCCGCCTACAACGAGTGGAGCGAGCAGCTGCGCGAGGCCCTGGCGTTCGCCCAGGGGCGGGGCGATGTGAGGCCCGAGGTCAACGTCGCCGATGTGGCGGTCTACGTCGTCGGCGCCTTCACCGGTATCCAGATCACCTCGCACGTACGCACCGGGCGGGCGGACCTCCATGACCGGCTCGCCGACCTCTGGAGGCTCCTCCTGCCGACGATCGTCCCGGCGCGCAGGCTGCACAGGTTCGATCCGGAGGGCTCCGAGGAGCTGCGGGCCGGATTCGCCGCGATCGCCGACTGAGCCCGGGTCACAGCGGCCGGGCGGTGGTCCTGATCTGCCCGGCCGCGCCCGCCTCGGTCAGCTTCCACAGGTGGCTGAGCCACTCCTCGACGTCCGGCTGGGCGGTGCCCGTCCAGACGAGCGTCTCGACGCCGCACACCGCGGCGGCGACGACGGTGCGGATCGACAGCGAGCGTCCGGCGGGGAGCTCGCCGCACTTGCGGGCCTCGTCCACCAGCTGCCACAGGTGGGCGAACCAGATCAGATAGACGTTGCGGCTGCCCGCGTCGCGATCGCTGTCCGGGCGCTCCCGGGTGATGCGGACGCCGGCCCGCAGGAACACGTCCTCGCGCAGCAGCCGGTGGAGCGCGTGCGTCATGTCGACGATCACCTGGAGGCGGGAGGTCTCGGACGCGCGGCGCTGGGATACCGCCTGCTCCAGCGGTTCCATGCCCCGCAGTTGGACGGCGTCGGCCAGTTCGGCCTTCGTGGGGAAGTGGAAGAAGAGCGCGCCCTTGGTGACTCCGGCCGCCTTGCTGATGTCGGCCAGGCTGGCCTTGGCGAACCCGTGCTCGGCGAACTGCTCGGCGGCAGACGTGAGGAGGAGCTCTATCGTGCGCACTGATCGTTCGTGCCTTCCCATAGCCGCCCTTTTGCCTAGGAATGGACCGGCGAGCCCCCGCCCTGGACGCCCGCGAGGTACGGAACGGACACGTGGTCGCAGCGTCATGGTCACCGACTGCTTGCGAAGCAAGATTAAAAACCGGTCGATCGGTTTGTCAATAGCGCTACACCGTCGTGATCTCGAACTTCCTCTCGAACGTGGGTCGTT
Organism: Streptomyces sp. Je 1-79; assembly: GCF_025195125.1. GTDB lineage: Bacteria > Actinomycetota > Actinomycetes > Streptomycetales > Streptomycetaceae > Streptomyces. The sequence goes on along the minus strand of NZ_JAMGSL010000012.1, from coordinate 21,208 downwards.
GATTTGCGACGCGTGTTCGTGTCACACTCTTCGCGGGTACCCCCTGCCCGGATTCGGCGGCGACAGCCCGACCGTCGGCGGGCAGTGGCCGTGACGCGGGAGAGGCCATGGAGCCGTCCGCGCGAAGTCCGGTTCCGTACCCCTCGACTCCTCTGCATCCCCGGCCCGGCGCCGGCCCCTCGGGTGGCCGACAGCGCCGGGCTTCCCCGTGCCCCTGACGTCCGGGGCACCACCTCGGCATCCTCCTGGAGGTACAGGTGAAAGGCATCATCCTGGCCGGAGGCAGTGGCACGCGCCTGCATCCCATCACCCTCGGCGTCTCCAAGCAGCTCCTGCCCGTCTACGACAAGCCCATGATCTACTACCCGCTCTCGGTCCTGATGCTGGCGGGGATCACCGACATCCTGGTCATCTCCTCACCGGAGGACCTTCCCGGATTCCGGCGTCTGCTCGGCGACGGATCGGCGCTCGGGCTGCGGCTCACCTACCAGGAACAGGATGAACCGAGGGGACTCGCGGACGCCTTCGTCATCGGCGCGGACCATGTCGGCGACGATTCCGTGGCGCTCATCCTCGGCGACAACATCTTCCACGGACCCGGATTCGGCGCACTCCTGGAGAAGCGGGCGCAGGAACACACCGACGGGGCCGTGCTGTTCGGATATCCGGTCAGCGACCCGCACCGTTACGGAGTCGGCGAGGTCGATGATTCCGGAAAGCTCCTTTCGATCGAGGAGAAGCCGGACAAGCCGCGCTCCAATCTCGCGATCACCGGTCTCTACATGTACGACAACGAGGTCATCGACATCGCCAAGAACCTCCGTCCCTCCCCGCGCGGCGAGCTGGAGATCACCGACGTCAACAACCGGTACCTGGAGCGCGGCAAGGCCGAACTCATCTCCCTGGGACGGGGTTTCGCCTGGCTGGACACCGGGACGCACGACTCGCTGACCGAGGCGTCGCAGTACGTGCAGATCCTGGAGCACCGCCAGGGGGTCCGTATCGCCTGCGTGGAGGAGATCGCGTGGCGGCAGGGCTTCATCGACCGGGAGAGCTGCCACCGTCTCGGGCTCAAGCTCGCCAAATCCTCGTACGGGCGATACGTGATGGACGTCGCCGCCTCCCACTGACCGCCGCCTCCCACTGACCGTATCCGGGCCGATCGCCACGCCGATTTCCAGGCCGAATGGCTCCGGGAAAAGGTCTGTTGACGTGTCGTCGTGAGTGTGTCACGCTATCCAAGGGGATTCGCGCTGCCCGGAATCGGGCGGCCTTCCTCATTCTCGGCCGACTCGCCTTTCACGGCGAGTGCGGCCTTTTTCATGCGCGTTCACGAGCCCATTCCGTGCCGATATCGCGCCCCTTTCCCTTTCCTTTCCGCGTCGCCCCACGCCGTTTTCACGGTCGTCCCGCGTCGTTCCGTAATTCCGTCAGCATCCGGTCGGCCACCTGCCGAGGAGTGGTGAAGTTGAAGCTCACTGTCGATCAACGCCGTTGCGAGGGCCACGGCATGTGCGAGGAGGCGGCGCCGGAGCTCTTCCGCCTCGACGGCAAGGGGGACATGACCACGCTGTACGACGTGGAGGCGGCCCTCCCCGCCGACCAGCGGGAGCCCGCGGTACACGCGGCCCGGCTCTGCCCCGTCGGCGTTCTCAAGCTCACCGGAGGCATCGATGGCTGACCGCCGGCTCGTCGTCGTCGGGGCGTCCCTCGCCGGTCTGCGCGCGGCGGAGTCCGCCCGCCACGCCGGCTTCGACGGCACCATCACGCTCATCGGCGCGGAACAGCACGTCCCGTACTACCGCCCGATCCTCTCCAAGATGTTCCTCGCCCTGGACTTCGAACTGCCGATGCCGGCGCTCGTCTACCGGCAGGAGGAGGAGCTGCGCAAGGAGCTGGGCGTCGAGCTCGTGCTCGGCGCCCCGGCGGACGGACTCGACACCGCGGCCCGCGAGGTCTCGGTCGGCGGTGCGACCGTCGGCTACGACAGCCTGGTCATCGCCACGGGGCTGCGGACCCGCCGCATCCCCGGGAGCGAGGCGCTCAAGGGCGTGCACACGCTCCGTACCGCCGAGGACGCGGCGGCCCTGCGGGGCGCGCTCCGCGAGGGCGGCCGGGTCGTGGTCGTCGGCGCCGGATTCATCGGCGCGGAGGCGGCATCGGTGGCGCGGGCCATGGGCCTCGACGTCACCCTCGTCGACGCGCTCCCCGTTCCCATGGCCGACGCGCTCGGCCCCGAGATGGGGGGCGTCGCCGCTCAGCTGCACGAGGCCGGCGGCGCCGCTCTGCGTACCGGTGTCACCGTGACGGGCCTGGCCGGCGACGGCCGGGTGGAGCGCGTCCTGCTCTCGGACGGCTCCGCCCTGGAGGCCGACCTCGTCGTGACGGGCATCGGCGGCACTCCCGCCACCGACTGGCTGGACGGCTCGGGTGTGAGCGTGCGGGACGGCGTGGTCTGCGACCCGACGCTCGCCACCGGAGTGCCCGGGGTGTACGCCGCCGGCGACGTCGCCCGCTGGACCAACCCCCTCTTCGGCCGCGACATGCGGTGCGAGCACTGGCTCTCCGCCTCGGAGCAGGGCTGGGCGGCCGGCCGCAACGCGGTGGACCCCGCGCACGCCGAACCCTTCGGACACGTCCCGTACTTCTGGTCCGACTGGTACGGCAACCGGCTGCAGTTCATGGGCGTGCCGGAGGCCGACGAGGTCGAGGTGTTCGGCAGCACGGAGGCGCGGGACTTCGTCGCCCTCTACCGCACGGGCACCCGGCTGACGGGCGCGCTGACGGTCAACCGCAAGACGTCCGCCCCCGCGCTCCGCCGGCTGGTCCGGTCGCGGGCGAGCTGGGACGAGGCCGTGCTCCTGGCCAAGGAGTCGACGTCGGCGACCGTGTCGCCCGCCGCCGGCTGACCGATCCGCAGGCCGACCCCACCCCGGCAGTCCGGTCCACCCGACCACCAGGACCCCTTGAAAGGGAGAACTACCAAGATGCGTGTTCTGATCGCGGTGATGCCCCTGGCGTCCCACCTCTACCCGAGCATTCCGCTGGCCTGGGCGCTGCAGAACGCGGGCCACGAGGTGCGCGTCGCCAGCAACGCCCACATGGGCCAGTACATCACCGCGGCGGGCCTGACGGCCGTGTCGACCGGTGAGGAGCCCGACTTCGTCTCGCCGCAGGTGGTCAACCCCGGCGCGCTGGAGAGCCTCACCCGGGCCCTCGGCTTCGAGTCGCCGAAGGACCGGCTGTGGGGTGCCGTCCGGCACTACACCCTGGGCGCCTTCGCCCGGTACTACGCCGGTGACCCGCTCAACGCCGGACAGCAGTCCATGGCGGACGAGCTGGTCGCCTTCGCGAAGAGCTGGAAGCCGGACCTGATCATCTGGGACCCGGCCTGCCTGCCCGCCCCGATCGCGGCCCGCGCCTGTGGCGCGGCCTCCGCCCGGCTCCTGTGGGGCCAGGACTACTTCGCCTGGATCCGCGACCGCCTGGTCGCCCGGCTGCGCGAAGGCGAGGCCGGCGTGACCGAGGACCCGCTGGTGCAGGCGATGAAGCCGATGCTGGACCGCTTCGGCTACGAGTTCGACGAGGAGATGCTTCTCGGCCACTGGACCATCGACCCGATCCCGGAGCTGATGCGTCTGGAGACCGAGACCGTGACCGTCCCGGTCCGCTGGCTTCCGTACAACGGCGGCGCCGCGCTGCCCGACTGGCTGCGCGAGCCTCCGGCCCGCCCGCGGGTCGCCCTCTCGCTCGGGCTGACCACGCACCGGCTGTTCCAGGAGATCGACGTCCCGATCTCCGGGCTGCTCGACATGGTCGCCGACATGGACCTGGAGCTCGTCGCCACGCTCGCCGACGAGCAGGTCGCGAAGCTGGGCACGGTGCCCGACAACGTACGCATCGTCGACTACGTGCCGCTCACCCAGCTCCTGCCGACCTGCTCGGCCATCATCCACCACGGCGGCTACGGCACCTTCGTCGCCGCGGCCACCGCCAAGGTGCCGCAGCTGATCGCGATGGAGGAGGGCGGCGACGCCCTGGCCACCGCCGAGTACATCGAGCGTCGGGGCGCCGGCATCGCCGTCGACAGCCAGGGCTTCTCGCTCGCCGACATGAAGAAGGGCCTCGCGCGGCTCCTCGACGACCCGTCCTTCCGCGACGGCGCCGACCGCGTCTACGCGGACATGCTCGCCGCCCCGAGCCCCGCCGACGTGGTGCCCTCCCTGGAGCGGCTGACCGAGCAGTACCGCAGCCGGCAGGCCTGACGGCAGGGAAGGGAGCGAGCGACATGATCAACGTCTTCCAACCGAGCCTCGGCGAGGAAGAGCTGGAGGCGCTCCGCGAGGTCTTCGCGAGCAACTGGCTGGGGTACGGACCGCGGGCCAAGGCCTTCGAGGCCGAGTTCGCCGAGCACATCGGCGCCCGGCCCGAGCAGCTGCTGCACATCAACTCCGCCACGGCGGGCCTCTTCCTGGCGACCGAACTGCTCGACCTCGGGCCGGGCGACGAGGTGCTGCTGCCGTCGGTCTCGTTCGTTGCGGCCGGCAACGCCGTCATGTCCACCGGAGCCAAGCCGGTCTACTGCGACATCGACCCCCGCACCCTCAACCCGACCGTCGACGACGTACGGCGGGCCCTGACCCCGGACACCCGCGCCGTTCTGCTGCTGCACTACGGCGGCTATCCGGGCGACGTGGCCCGGATCGCCGAACTCTGCCGCGAGCGGGGCATCGCCCTCGTCGAGGACGCCGCCTGCGCGGTCTCCTCCCGCGTCGGCGACGAGGCCGTCGGGACCTTCGGCGACATCGCCGTCTGGTCCTTCGACTCGATGAAGGTCCTGGTCACCGGTGACGGCGGCATGCTGTACGTACGCGACCCCGAACTGGCCCGGCGCGCCCGCCGGCTGGCGTACCACGGCCTGGAGCAGTCCAGCGGCTTCCAGAAGGCCCGGGTCTCCCACCGCTGGTGGGAGCTGGACGTGCGGGACATCGGCCGCCGGGTCCTCGGCAACGACATGACCGGGGCCATCGGCAGCGTCCAGCTGGGCAAGCTGCCGGGCTTCGTCGAGATCCGGCGGGAGTTCGCGGAGCTCTACGACCGGCTGCTCGCCGACGTACCGGGGCTGCTGCTCCCGCCGGAGCTGCCGGCCGGCCACACCACGTCGTACTACTTCTACTGGGTGCAGATCGACGCGGAGGTACGCGACAAGGTCGCCGCGGACCTGCTCGACCACGGGATCTACACCACGTTCCGCTACCCGCCGCTGCACCAGGTCGAGGCCTTCCGCCAGGAGGGCGGCGGACCCCTGCCGGCGACGGAGAGGACGGCCGAGACGACGCTGCTCCTGCCGCTGCACCACGGCATGGACGCGGCGGACGTGCACACCGTCGCCGACGAGGTGCGCAAGTCCATGGAGCGGCACACCGGACCGGACCGGCCCGGGGCGAGGTGAGAGGCGCGTGGAGATCGCCGGGACGGAGATCCCCGGGGTGTACACCCTCACCCCGGATCTGATCACCGATCACCGCGGGGCGTTCTTCGAGTCGCTGCGTGCCGAGGAACTGTCCCGGTTCCTCGGCAGGCCGTTCGCGCCGGCACAGATCAACTTCTCGTCCTCCCGGCGCAACACCCTGCGTGGGCTGCACAGCGTCACGCTGCCGCCGGGCCAGGCCAAGTACGTCACCTGTGTACGGGGGGCCCTGCGCGACATCAGCGTCGATCTGCGCGTGGGCTCACCGTCCTTCGGCCGGCACACGGTCCGCACCCTGGACGCCGAGTCGGGGGTGTCCGTCTTCATCCCCGAAGGTGTGGCACACGGGTTTCTCACCCTCGCCGACGACACCTGCATCAGCTACGTGCTGTCGACGGCCCATGTTCCGGGCACCCAGATCGACATCGATCCGCTCGACCCGGAGCTGAGTCTGCCCTGGGGGCTGACCGAGGAGCCGGTGATGTCCGAGAAGGACGCGCGGGCGATGAGTGTCCGGCAGGCGCTGTCGGCCGGTGTGCTGGCCCACTGGAGCGACGTGTGTCCATGACACCGGCGTGGCTTCCCCCGACAGTCAGGAGAGCGAACTCATGAGGATTCTGGTCACCGGTGCGGCGGGCTTCATCGGCTCCCACTTCGTCCGGACCCTGCTGCAAGACCGCTACGCGGGCTGGGAGGGCGCCGAGGTCACGGTGGTGGACAGCCTGACCTACGCCGGCAACCTCGCCAGCCTCCCGATGGGCGACCCGCGGCTCTCGTTCGTCCGCGGCGACATCTGCGACCTGCCCCTGCTGCTTCAGCTCCTCCCCGGGCACGACGTGGTCGTGCACATGGCCGCGGAGTCCCACGTCGACCGCTCCGTGGACTCGGCCGCCGAGTTCGTACGGACCAACGTGGTCGGCACCCAGACCGTCCTGGAGGCGGCCCTGCGCAGCGGGGTGCCCCGGGTGGTCCACGTCTCCACCGACGAGGTCTACGGCTCGATCGACTCCGGCTCCTGGACGGAGGAGTGGCCGCTGCTGCCCAACTCGCCCTACGCGGCGAGCAAGGCGGCGTCCGACCTGATCGTCCGCTCCTACTGGCGCACCCACGGCCTGGACGTGTCGATCACGCGCTGCTCCAACAACTACGGGCCGTACCAGCACCCCGAGAAGCTGATCCCGCTCTTCGTCACCAACCTGCTGGAGGGCAAGTCCGTACCGGTCTACGGCGACGGCGGCAACGTACGCGAGTGGCTGCACGTCGACGACCACTGCCGGGCGATCCACGCGGTGGCGGTCAAGGGCCGGGCGGGCGAGGTCTACAACATCGGCGGCGGCCGCGAGCACACCAATCTCGAACTGACCCACCGGCTGCTCGACCTGTGCGACGCGGACGCCTCGGCGATCCGCCACGTCGAGGACCGCAAGGCGCACGACGTCCGCTACTCGCTGGACGGCAGCAAGATCCAGGACGAGCTGGGTTTCACCCCGCAGATCCCCTTCGACCGGGGCCTTGCCGACACGGTGGCCTGGTACCGCGCCCACGCGGCCTGGTGGAAGGCGGCCAAATACGGCACGACGGAGGTGGCAGGTGTCTGATCAGGCGACGGTCCAGAGCAAGGACCAGATACTCGACGAAGTCCGCAAGTACCACGAGAACACCCAGGAGGCCCGGGTCTTCGTGCCCGGCGTCACCGAGATCTGGCCGTCCGGCGCGGTCCTCGACGCGTCCGACCGGACCGCGCTCGTGGAGTCGGCCCTGGCGATGCGGATCGCGGCCGGCCCCAGCGCCCGGCGCTTCGAGTCCGCCTTCGCCCGCAAGCTCAAGCGCCGCAAGGCACATCTGACGAACTCCGGGTCCTCCGCGAACCTGCTGGCGCTCGGCGCGCTCACCTCGCCGCTCCTGGAGGAGCGGCGGCTGCGCCCGGGCGACGAGGTCATCACGGTCGCGGCCGGCTTCCCCACCACGGTCAACCCCATCGTCCAGAACGGCATGGTGCCGGTCTTCATCGACGTGGAGCTCGGCACGTACAACACCACGGTGGAGCGGGTGGCGCGGGCGATCGGCCCCAAGACCCGGGCCATCATGATCGCCCACGCCATGGGCAACCCGTACGAGGTGGCCGAGATCGCCGAACTGGCCACGCAGCACGACCTGTTCCTCATCGAGGACAACTGCGACGCCGTCGGGTCCACCTACAACGGGCAGCTCACCGGGACCTTCGGCGATCTCACGACGGTCAGCTTCTACCCCGCGCACCACCTGACCATGGGCGAGGGCGGCTGTGTCCTGACCTCGAACCTGTCACTGGCGCGGATCGTGGAGTCGCTGCGCGACTGGGGCCGGGACTGCTGGTGCGAGCCGGGCGAGAACAACAAGTGCCTCAAGCGGTACAACTACCAGATGGGCACGCTGCCCGACGGCTACGACCACAAGTACATCTTCTCCCACGTGGGTTACAACCTGAAGGCGACCGACATCCAGGCCGCCCTCGGGCTGAGCCAGCTCGCGAGGCTCGACGACTTCTGCGCCGCCCGCCGCCGCAACTGGCGCCAGCTGCGCGAGGGCCTGGACGGGCTGCCGCACCTGATCCTGCCCGAGGCGACGCCCGGGTCGGACCCGAGCTGGTTCGGCTTCGCGATCACCGTGGACCCGGACGCGCCGTACAGCCGGGCGGAGCTGGTCGACCACCTGGAGTCCCGGAAGATCGGCACGCGGCTGCTGTTCGCCGGCAACCTCACGCGCCACCCGGCGTACATCGACGCGCCCCACCGGGTCGCCGAGCCGCTGGTCAACAGCGACATCATCACCGACCAGACGTTCTGGATCGGCGTCTATCCGGGGCTGACCGAGGAGATGCTCGACTACGTCGTCTCGGTCTTCAAGGAGTTCACCGCCTCCCGCGGCTGACGCGGCGGCCCGTCGTCGCCGGCGGGCCGATCCGTCCGTACGGCGCCTTCGCACCACCCCTTCGTACGCCCCCTTCGTACGCCCCCTCCGAACGATCCCTCCGGGCCCGACGGCGGTCCGGAGGGCGCCCCCAGACGAGGAGACCGCACATGCCGCACCCCGCCGACGTCCTGACCTTGTCGTCGCAGGCCTCGCCGGGTCTGCTGAGCACCCGCGCCGACGGCGCCACCGCACGCCGGTTCGCCGTCTCCGCGGCCGCGACCGAGGGCGTGGGACCGCGCACCGACGAGGTGGCCGCCTGGCTCGACGGGCACAGGCGGGCCACCGCCTTCCGCGTCGACCGCATCCCGTTCGCCGAGCTCGACGGCTGGTACTTCGAGAAGGACACGGGGAACCTGGTGCACCGCAGCGGCCGGTTCTTCACCGTGGAGGGCCTGCGCGTCTCGGCGGGGGAGAACCCCGCCCAGGTCTGGCACCAGCCCATCATCAGGCAGCCCGAGGTCGGCATCCTGGGCATCCTCGCCAAGGAGTTCGACGGGGTCCTGCACTTCCTGATGCAGGCCAAGATGGAGCCCGGCAACCCGAACCTGCTCCAGCTCTCCCCGACCGTCCAGGCCACCCGCAGCAACTACACCCGGGTCCACCGGGGCGGGGACGTGAAGTACGTCGAGTACTTCACCCGGCCCGACCGGGGCCGGGTCCTCGCGGACGTCCTGCAGTCCGAGCACGGCTCCTGGTTCTACCGCAAGAACAACCGGAACATGATCGTCGAGGTGACCGACGACATCCCCGAGGACCCCCGGTTCTGCTGGCTGACCCTGGGCCAGATCGGCGCGCTCCTGCGCCGGGACAACACCGTCAACATGGACGCCCGGACCGTGCTCTCCTGCCTGCCCTTCGCCGACGGCGAGCCCCAGGCCCTGCACTCGGACGTCGAGGTGCTGTCCTGGATGGCGGGGGAGCGCGCCCGGCACCAGGTCAGCGCGGAGCTGGAGCCGCTCTCCGGCATCCCCGACTGGACCCGCAACGAGCGGACCATCGAGCACGATCAGGGCCGGTACTTCCGGGTGGTCGCCGTCGCCGTGGAGGCCGGCAACCGGGAGGTCACCTCCTGGAGCCAGCCGCTCTTCGAGCCGGTCGGGCTCGGCGTGACGGCCTTCCTCACCCGGCGCATCAACGGCGTCCGCCATGTGCTGGTGCACGCACGGGTGGAGGGCGGCTTCCGCTACCCGGTGGAGATCGGCCCCACCGTCCAGTGCGTCCCCGGCAACCACGCCCACCTGAGCCCGGGGGAGCGCCCGCCGTTCCTGGACGCGGTGGTCTCGGCGGGCCCCGGGCAGATCCTGTACGAGGCCGTGCACAGCGAGGAGGGCGGCCGGTTCATCAACGCCGAGAGCCGCTACCTCCTCGTCGACGCGGACGAGTCCGACGCCCCGCTGACCCCGCCCGAGGGCTTCCGCTGGCTGACGCTGGGACAGCTGCGCACGCTCGTCCAGCACAGCAACTACATCAACGTGCAGGCCCGCACTCTGCTCGCCTGCTTCCTGGCGGTCCCGGCGTGAGTCCCGCGGTGCCCGCGGGGAGCGCGGACGTGCGCTTCGGCGTGCTGGGCTGCGCCGACATCGCGCGGCGCCGGGTGCTGCCCGCCCTCGGCCGGCTGCCGGGCGCGCGGGTCACGGTGGTGGCGAGCCGGTCCCGGGAGCGGGCGGCGCAGACGGCGCGGGACCACGGCGCCCGTCCGGTGACCGGCTACCGGGAGGTGCTGGACGCGGAGGACGTCGACGCCGTCTACGTACCCCTGCCGGCGGCGCTGCACGACCGCTGGGTGGAGGCCGCCCTGCTGGCCGGCAAGCACGTCCTGGCGGAGAAGCCGCTCACCACCGACCTCCTCCGGACCCGCGCTCTGTACGAGCTGGCCGAGTCCCGCGGGCTGGTGCTGCGGGAGAACGTGATGTTCGTGCACCATCCCCAGCACGCCGAGGTGGCCCGTCTGGTGGCCGACGGCCGGATCGGCGAACTGCGCTCGTTCCACGCCGCGTTCGCCGTGCCCCGGCGCCCCGAGGGGGACATCAGGCTCCGCCCCGAACTGGGCGGCGGCGCGCTGTGGGACGTGGGCGTCTACCCGGTCCGGGCCGCCGTCCGCTTTCTGGGCGGCGACCTCGACGTGGCGGGCGCGGTCCTCGCGCGGCGGCCCGGGGAGGAGGTCGACACCTCCGGAGCCGTACTGCTGCGCTCCGGGCAGGGCGTCGCCGCGCAGCTGACCTTCGGTCTGGACGACGCGTACCGCGCGGAGTACGAACTCCGGGGGAGCAGAGGGCGGTTGACGCTGACCCACGCCTTCACGACGCCCGCCGGGCACGTGCCCGTGCTGCGCGTCGAGGGCCCGGACGGCGTCCAGGACATGGCGCTTCCGGCCGCCGACCAGGTGGAGCGGAGCCTCGCGGCGATGGTCCGCGCCGTACGGGACCGGGACTGCGCGCCGGACGCCGGTTCCCTGCACCAGGCACGGCTGTTGGCCGAGGTCGTCGAGTACCTCGAAAAAAAACCGGGCGACCCGTCGTTCAATGCTCTCAGCTCTTGACCTCGACTGCGGTTGAGGTTCTACCGTCTCTCTCGTGCCCACCGAGCCACACGAGGCGTAGGGGCCATCCCTGTCGACGGTCACGCTCTGCACCGTCCGGATCTGGAGGAAGACCTTTCATGTCTGAAGAACAGCCGTCCAAGGCCGGGCGGGCGGAGTGGCTGGGGCTGGCGGTGCTGGCCCTGCCGACTCTGCTCGTCGCCATGGACCTCACCGTCCTGCACCTGGCGGTACCGACGCTCACCTCGGACCTGTCACCGAGCAACGCCCAGCTGCTGTGGATCATCGACATCTACGGGTTCCTGGTCGCCGGCCTGCTCATCGCCATGGGCAGCCTGGGCGACCGGATCGGCCGCCGGAAGCTGCTGCTCGCGGGCGCCGCCGCCTTCGGCGCCGCGTCCGTGCTGGCCGCCTTCTCGACGAGCGCGGAGATGCTGATCGCCTCCCGCGCCCTGCTCGGTGTGGCCGGCGCGACGCTCATGCCGTCCACGCTGTCGCTGATCCGCACCATGTTCACCGACCCCACGCAGCGGACCGCGGCGGTCAGCGTCTGGGCGTCCTGCTTCGCCCTGGGCAGCATGATCGGCCCGCTGGTCGGCGGCGCGCTCCTCAACTACTTCTGGTGGGGCTCCGCGTTCCTGGTCGCCGTGCCGGTCATGGTGGCCCTGCTCGTCCTCGGCCCGCGCCTGCTGCCCGAGCACCAGGAGCGGGGCGGCCGGGTGGACCTGGTCAGCGCCGCGCTGAGCCTGGTCGCCGTGCTCTCCGTGGTCTACGGGCTGAAGCAGCTCGCCGAGGACGGCTTCGAGGTCGTGCCGGTGGCCGTCCTGGTCGTCGGTCTGCTCGTCGGCGGTCTCTTCCTGCGCCGGCAGAAGCTGCTGACCGACCCGATGCTCGACCTCACCCTGTTCCGCGAGCGGAACTTCGGTGCCTCGCTCTTCCTGCTCACCACCGTCACCGTGATCATGGCGGGCATCCAGCTCTTCGTCCTGCAGTACCTCCAGCTGGTCAACGGACTCTCCCCGCTGTCGGCCGGTCTCTGGTCCATCCCCACGTCGATCGGCGTCATGATCGGCTCGATCGGCGGCCCGTCGCTGATCTCCAAGGTCCCGGTCAGCCGACTGCTGGCCGGAAGCATGGTCATCCTCGCCGTCGGCTGCGCCCTGCTCACCCAGGTCGACAACGCGTCGCAGCTCGCCCTCGTGGTCACCGGTTCGGCCGTGGTCGGCCTCGGCCTCGGCCCGATGGTGGCGCTCGGCACCGACCTCGTCGTGGGTGCGGCTCCGCCGGACCGCGCGGGCTCCGCCGCCGCCGTCTCCGAGACCGGTACGGAGCTCGGCGCCGCCCTCGGCATCGCGGTCCTCGGCAGCATCGGCTTCGCCGTCTACCGCGGCGCGCTGGGCGACTCGGAGCCCTCGGGCCTCTCCGCCGACCAGGCCGACACCGCTTCGGACACCCTCGGCAGCGCCGTGGCGCTCGCCGAGAACCTGCCCGGCGCGCTGGGCGGCCAACTGCTCGACGCCGCCCGCGCCGCCTTCATCGAGGGGCTGCAGATCACCTCGCTGGTCGGCGGCGTGCTCGCCCTCGTCCTGGCCGTGGTCGCCCTCGCCAAGCTGCGCGGGGCCACCGTGGCGCCGGCGGACGGCGCTCCCGCCGCCGAGCCGGTGGCGGGCGCGGTCCCCACGCCCACCGAGTCGAAGGCGGTCTGACGACCCGCCTTCAGCACACCGTCCCACAGGGCCGCCGGCGACCGCCGGCGGCCCTGTGCGCTCTCCCGCGGCCCGCAGCGCCGCACTCCAGATCGCCAATCCGAGGAAGTGGGATCGATGTCTGTGTCTCTTAACTCTCCCGTGGGCAAGTGGGCGGGAACGGTCACGCACGACGGGGAGGTGGACGAGTACACCGTCGTGTTCGAGGAGGACGGGTCGGTCGCCATCACCACGCGGAAGAGCGGCGGCTCCGGCACCTGGACCGCGAAGGGCGGCGGAGCCTTCGAGTTCACCGTCCGCGAGGTCTTCAACGCCGACGTCGGCCAGATCAGCCCCAACGGCCACCGCGCGGCGTACATCCAGATCGACCTCGCCGCCCAGCTCTCCGAGTCCGGCTTCACCGGCACCGGCAAGGCGGTCGTCCACGGCCCGGACGACTCGGTGATCTACGCGACCGACGCGGAGACCACGGCCCGGCCGCTCTCATGACCGGTACGTCCGTCCCGGCCGGCCTGGCGGGCACGGCCGCCCTGGTCGAGGGCTCGCCCCTGGCGGACCTGGCCGATCGCGCAGCCCTGGGAGACCTGGCCGAGGGGTACCTCGCCTCGCTCGACGAGGGCACCTTCGACGAGGAGTGGGCCCGCTCGTTCTTCACGGAGGACGTCGAGCTCGTCTACCCGGTGGGCAGCCACCGGGGCATCGCGGGGGTCCCCGGCTTCACCCGCCAGATCATGGACCGCTGGGAGAGCACGCACCACCAGGGCTCGCCGTCCCTGGTCGTCCTCGACGGCGACCGGGCCACCGTGAGCTGGAGCCTGATCGCCTCCCATCTGCACTTCGACTCGCCGCGCCCGCCGGCGGCCTCCCGCTACTTCCAGCTGGGCGGCCGTTTCGACGCCTCGGCCCGTCGCACCCCGCTCGGCTGGCGCTTCACGCGCATGCGCCTGCGGATCATCTGGAGCACCGGCCAGGTCCCCGCGGAGGTGACCTCGGTCGCCGCGGAGACCCTCGTCCCCGGCAGCGGTACCCGCACATCCACCCGACAGGAGGGCAACTGAGCATGACCAGCGCAGAGAAGCTTCGCGAAGTCGTCGACAAGGTCTACGACGAGGGTCTCAACGGCGGCGACCTCAGCGTCGCGGACCGTCATCTGACGGCCGACTTCCGCAACAACGGCAGCCACGACGACTCGATGCGCGGACCCGAGGCGTTCAAGCACACGATCAAGGTCCAGCGCGGCGCCTTCAGCGACGTCAAGTACGAGATCCTCGACTTCGTCGCGCAGGACGACAAGGCCGCCGTGCGCTGGGTGATGCGCGGCCGGCACACCGGTCCCTTCATCGGGATCCCGGCGACCGGCCTGGAGATCGAGCACCACGGGATGATCATCTTCCGCTTCGAGGGGGAGAAGATCGCCGAGCGCTGGGGCATCGTCGACAACTTCGCCCTCCAGCGCTTCCTGCAGTCCGGTGGCAAGCCGGCCGGTCCGCTCACCCCGGGCGGTCCCGGCGGTGCCGGTGGCCCCGGTGGCCCCGGTGGTGGCAAGCCCGCCGCCTGACGGCTCACCACCCACGGGCGGGTGCCCACCGCGCCCGCCCGTGGGTGTCATCCCCTGGACGAGGAGGGAATCAATGCCGATATCGAGGCGAGTGGCCCGCTTCAACCGACTGGTCGCGAACTACCTCGTGGGTCCCGTGCTGAGCCGGATGCCCGGCTTCGGCAGGATCCACCACCGCGGCCGCAAGTCGGGGCGCGTCTACACCACCCCGGTCAAGCTCTTCCGGCGCGGCGGGGACATCGTCGTCACCCTGCCATACGGCCCGGGCTCGGACTGGGTCAAGAACGTCCTGGCGGCCGGCGGCTGCGAGATCACCACGCGTGGCCGCCGGATCCGCGTGGTCGACCCGACCGTGTTCACCGACGACGGCAGGACCGCGATGCCCGCGCTGACCCGGCGCATCCTGTCCCGGGTCGACGCCACCGAGTTCCTCGCCCTGACGCCGGCCGACGTGCCCGCAGCGGCGAAGCGTTGAGGAGGCCGGACGTGTCCACGCAGTCGACCTCCCCCCGTCCGCTCCGCGTCGTGGTCGTGGTCGGGTCCGCCCGCGAAGGGCGGCTCGCCCCCGACGTCGCCACCTGGTTCGCCCAGCAGACCTCCGTACGCGACGACCTGCTCACCGATGTCGTCGACCTGGCCGACGCCGTACTGCCGGCCAGTCTCGTCCCGCACGCGCCGGAGACGGCCGCCCTGCGCCCCCGCCTGGCCGCGGCCGACGCGTTCGTCTTCATCGTCCCGGAGTACAACCGCAGCGTCCCGGGCCCGCTGAAGACGCTCGTCGACACCTTCAACGCCGAGTGGGAGGCCAAGCCGGTCGCGTTCGTCGGCTACGGCCTCGGCATGTCCGGCGGGGTGCGCGCCGTGGAGCACCTGCGCCAGATCTTCGGCGAGTTCCACTGTGTGACCATGAAGGACACCGTGATGTTCCCCCAGATCCTCGAACATTACGACCCCCAGGGCCGCTTCCCCGTCGACGCCGAAGGCGCCGCGGGCGCCGCCAAGCTCATGCTCGAACAGCTGGTGTGGTGGGGCCGGGCCTTGCGCGACGCGAAGGAAACCCACCCCTACCGGGGCTGACTCCCGCCCGGGCGAGCCCCGCCCCTCATACCCGTTGGAGGACCGATGGCAGCAGCCGCTGCTGTGAGTGATCCGCTTCCCCAGCTGCTGATCGTCATTCCGGCGGTGATCCTGGCCTGCAAGCTGGGCGCCGTTCTGGTGCGCCGGCTCGGACAGCCGCCGGTCGTCGGCGAGGTCGCCGTCGGTATCTGTCTCGGCCCGTCCCTGCTCGGCTGGATCTGGCCGGAGGGCCAGCACGCCCTCTTCCCCGCCGAGGTGCTGCCGTTCGTCGGCGCCCTCGGCAATCTCGGGCTGCTGGCCTTCATGTTCCTCATCGGACTCGAACTCGACCTGAAGCTCCTGCGCGGAAACAGCCGTACGGCGATAGCCGTCAGCCAGGCCAGTGTCGCCCTGCCGCTGGTGCTGGGGAGCCTGCTCGCGCTCACGATGTACGGGACGTTCGCGCCCGAGGGAGTGGGCAGGACGGCGTTCGTCCTCTTCATCGCCGTGTCGATGAGCATCACGGCCTTTCCGGTGCTCGCCCGGATCCTGACGGACCGCAACCTGTACCAGACCAAGATGGGCGCGCTGGCGATGGCGAGCGCCGCCGTCGACGACGTGACGGCCTGGTGCCTGCTGGCCGCGGTCGTCGCGGTGAGCACGAGCGGTTCGCCGCTGGAGGCGCTCACCACCGTCGGTCTCGCGGTCGGCTACATGGCCGTGATGCTCTTCGTCGTACGCCCCCTGCTCGGCCGGTGGGTGTCGCGGGCCGACCGCAAGGTGTCGGACGGCGCGATGATGGTCGTGCTCTTCAGCGGGCTCTGCCTGTCCGCGCTGGCCACCGAGGAGATCGGTGTGCACGCGCTGTTCGGGGCCTTCGTCTTCGGCGCCATGGTCCCCCGTGGTTCCCAGGTGGTCGAGCGGTGCGCGGCCAGGCTGCACGCCGTCGCCGTACCGGTCCTGCTCCCGCTCTTCTTCGTCGTCACCGGTCTGAAGACCGACGTCGGGCTGCTCGCCGGCTCGGCGCAGCAGTGGCTGTGGGCCCTCGCCGTCCTCGCGGTGGCCGTCTTCGGCAAGTGGGGGGCCGGTTCGGTCGCCGCCCGTGTGGCGGGTCAGAGCTGGCGTGACTCGCTGGCGATCGGCGCCCTGATGAACTGCCGCGGGCTGACCGAGCTGGTGGTGCTCAACATCGGTCTGGGCCTGGGTGTCATCGGCCCCGACCTCTTCACCATGCTGGTCCTGATGGCGCTGGTGACGACGGCGATGACCTCCCCGGCACTGAACTGGATCGGGGTGACCTCGCCCGCTTCGGCGACGGACGCGAAGGCGGAGAGCGGCAGCGCCGATCCCGGCCGGTCCAGGAAGCCTGCCGAGATCGGCTGAACTCCGCGTCCACAGGGCGGGATTGCGCCGGGAAACCGGCGTCGGGTTGCGAGCTCCGGTGGCATGATGGAGCTTGAATAAGATACCGGCCGCCCGGATTCGCAACGGTGGGAACGAAAGAGAGAGTGGTATGAGCCACCAGTACAAGCTCGACATGACCATGATGCTCGCCGTCCATGACGCCCTCCGCCGCGAGATGGAGCGCCTCGCGCGGGTCACCGCGACGGTCGAGGACGATCCGCGGCAGATCCTGAGCACGGCCGCCGGCTGGGAGCTCTTCAAGATCTTCCTGCACGCGCACCACCGTGCCGAGGACGAGAAGATCTGGCCGGTGATGCAGGCCGCCCTCGCCGCCCGGCCGGACGACCTCGCGCTGCTCGAGGCCATGGAGGCCGAGCACGCGATCATCGACCCGCTGCTGCTCGACATCGACGCCGCCCTGGCCGACCGCGAGGCCGGTCTGGAGCGCCTGCACGGCCTGGTGGACGCCCTGCACTCCGGGCTGACCGGACACCTCAAGCACGAGGAGGCCGAGGCGCTCCAGCTCATGGACACCACCATGAGCGAGGAGCAGTGGGACGCGTTCGGCGAGCGCCAGCGCGACCGCATCGGCGACAACGCCCAGCGCTACATGCCCTGGATCCTCGACGAGATGGAGGCGTCCCGCGCCGAGTTCATCCTCTCGCGCCTCCCCGGCCCGCTGCGCGCGGCCTTCGAGAACGACTGGCGCCCGACCTACCAGGCGCTGAACCTGTGGGGCGGCAAGGACGGCGTCACCGCCTCCGCCTGACGAAAGACGACCGGGACGGCGTTCCCGTATCCCCGAGCACCGCGTCGCGGCCTCCACCAGGCCGCCGCGCGGTGTTCGTCATGTCCGCACGGCGTGAGTCGGAGAGGGTGAGGAGACCCCCATGAGCACCACCATGACATCCCGCGTGAACGAGGCCACCGCGACGAGACGGCTGCCGAGTCTGGCGTCGCTCACCGGCCTCAGGTTCGTCGCGGCGATGGCGGTGTTCCTGAGCCACCTCTTCAACCCGCTGTTCACCCCCTTCGGCGGCGCGGGCGCCCGGCAGGCGGACTCCCTGTTCACCATCGCCGGCGGCCTCGGCGTCACCTTCTTCTTCGTCCTCAGCGGCTTCGTCCTGACCTGGTCGGTCCGCCCGGACGACACTCCCCGCCGCTTCGTCCGCCGCCGCCTGGTCAAGCTCTACCCGAACCACCTGGTCACCTTCGCCCTCGCCATGGCGCTCTGGGCGGCCGCCGCCGCGTCCGACGGCTGGCAGTACTGGCTCCCCAACCTGCTGCTGCTCCAGGTCTGGTTCCCCGACCCGGCCGTCGGCTTCAGCGTCAACGCGGCCAGCTGGTCGCTCGGCTGCGAGCTCTTCTTCTACCTCTGCTTCCCCCTGCTCCACCGGGTGGTCGGAAGGATCGACCCGGCGCGGCTGTGGGCCTGGGCGGCCGGCCTCGCCGCGGCCGTCATCGCCGTGCCCGCCGTCGCCACCACCGTGCTGCCCGACGGCCCGCCGATCCCCGGCCTGCCCGTCGGCGAGGTGCAGAACTGGTTCGTCTACCAGTTCCCGCCGGTACGGATGCTGGAGTTCGTCATGGGCATGGTGCTGGCGCGCATGGTCCTCACCGACCGCTGGATCCGCCTCGGCACGTCCCAGGCCCTGCTCGTGTGCGCCGCCGCCTACGCGGTCGCCCTCCACGTGCCGTACCTCTACAGCCTGAACGCCACCTGGGTGATCCCCGTCGGCCTGCTGGTCCCGGCCGTCGCCCGCGCCGACCTGCTCGGCCGCCGCTCGCCGTTCCGCGGCCGGGTGATGACCTGGCTCGGTGAGGTGTCCTTCGCCTTCTACCTGCTCCAGGCCGCCGTGCTCGGCATCGGCGTCGTCCTCCTGGAGGGCCACGGCCCGCTCGGCCTCGGCGCCGGACTCGTCTACTGCCTGGCCGCCTGGGCCGTCACCCTGACCCTGGCCCACGCCCTCTCCACGTACGTCGAGCGTCCGGCGATGACGTACTGGAGCAGGCCCCGCCCGGCCGGTCCCGGCTCCACCGGGCCCCGCTCGGCCGCGCCCCGTTCCGCCGGGCGCCGCTGACCCCTCGCTCGACCGGGTGCCGCCCACCGGCCGGCCCCGCTGCCCCTTCCCACGGGCCCCACCCCGCCGCCCCTCCGGGCGCGGGGGAGGGGCCCGTCCGCGTACCGGATCGCACTCAACGACGGGAGATTGCTCGTGGTCACGAAGATGACGGAAGGCGCGACGGACTCGGCTCGCGTACCCGAGGAGATGACGTTCGACGTCATCATCCTCGGATCGGGTCTGGCCGGCTCGGTGACCGGTACGGTCCTGGCGAAGAACGGCGCGCGGGTCCTGCTGGTCGACGCGGCCGCCCACCCGCGCTTCGCCGTCGGCGAGTCGATGACCCCGCAGCTCGTGGAGTGGATCCACATCCTCTCCGAGCGCCACGACATCCCCGAGCTGAAGAGCCTCGCCAGCGTCAAGGCGTCCACCCGGGACATCGGCCCGACCTTCGGCACGAAGGGCCACTTCGGGTTCATCAAGCACGAGGTGGGCCAGGAGCCCGACCCGCGGGCCGCCACCCAGCTGGCACTGCCCAAGATCTTCCACCAGAACAGCCATCTGCACCGCCAGGACAGCGACTCGTTCATGTTCCACGTGGCGCTCAAGTACGGCTGCACGCCCCGGCAGAACTGGCGCGCCACCGAGGTCGACTTCGACGACGACGGGGTGACCGTCACCGGCCGGAGCGCCGCGCCGAACGCCCAGCCCGAGCAGTACCGGGCCAAGTACCTGGTGGACGCCTCCGGCGTGCGCTCGCCGCTCGCGGACATGTTCGACCTGCGGGAGAAGCCGGCCCGCTTCAAGCACCACTCCCGCTCGCTGTTCACGCACTACGTCGGCATCAAGCGGTTCGACGACGTCAGCGGCCACCCCAAGCACCTGCGCCCGCCGACCGACTGGCACAACGGCACCCTGCACCACATGATCGAGCGCGGCTGGTTCTGGATCATCCCGTTCGACAACCACGGCAAGTCCCGCAACCCGCTGTGCAGCGTCGGCCTGACCGTCGACGAGCGCACCTACCCCAAGCCCAAGGACCTCACCCCGGAACAGGACTTCCAGCAGTTCCTCGACAAGTACCCGGCCGTCAAGCGCCAGTTCGAGGGCGCGACGCGGGTGCGCGAGTGGGTGTCCACGGACCGGCTGCAGTACTCCTCGAAGCGGACCATCGGCGACCGCTGGTGCCTGATGTCCCACGCGGCCGGTTTCATCGACGCGCTGTACTCCCGCGGTCTGTCCAACACCTTCGAGGTCGTCGACGCGCTGACCTCCCGGCTGATCGAGGCCCTGAAGGACGGCGACTTCTCCGCCGAGCGCTTCGCGTACGTCGAGCAGCTGGAGCAGGGCCTGCTCCAGTACAACGACGAGCTGGTCAACGCCTCCTTCATCGCCTTCTCGCACTTCCGGCTCTGGAACGCGGTGTTCCGGGTGTGGGGCTCCTTCATCACCCCCGGCACCATGCGGCTGACCCGGGCCCGACTCGCCCACGCCCGCGACGGCCGCAAGGAGCACTTCGCCGAGCTGGAGAAGGTCCCGTACCCGGGTCTGTGGTGGCCCCAGACCGACTCGTTCAAGAAGATCCTGGAGACCACCGCGGAGGCCTGCGAGAAGTACGAGGCGGGCGCGCTCACCGGTGACGAGGCCGCCGACATCATCTTCCAGACCCTCCAGGAATCGCCGATCGTGAACCCGGTCTTCGGCTGGAAGGACGAGAAGCAGCGCTTCATCTACCCGTCGGTCCCGATGATGGCCCGCTTCCTGTACTGGGCGTCGACGCAGGCGCCGGCGGAGATGAACGACGTCGGCCGGGAGTTCCTGCTCGGCATCGCCAAGGCCGGCACCAAGGTCCGCAAGCTCCTCTGAGCTCGTTGTCACCGATCCCAGCAGCCTCGAAGGGGACGTACATGTCCGCAGCGCGCACGCTGATGCACGAGCACGAGACACAGCCGATCGATCCGCGGGCCCTGCGCCGCGTGTGCGGCCTCTTTGTGACCGGGGTGACGGTCATAACGACGGCCGCGGACGGCCACGCCGAGGGCACGACGGTCAACTCCTTCACCTCGGTCTCCCTGGACCCGCCGCTCGTCCTGTTCTGTCTGCACCGGCAGTCCCGGTTGCGGAAGGTACTGGTCGAGAGCGGCGGGTTCACCGTCAACTTCCTCGCCGGCCGCCAGGAGAAGCTGGCCCGCGCCTTCGCCGGACGTCAGCCGGACGGCTTCCAGGACGTGCCCTGCCACGACGGCCAGACCGGGCTCCCGGTGCTGAGCGAGGCGCTGGCCTTCCTGACCTGCCGGACCGTCGACATCCACGACGGCGGCGACCACGACATCATCGTGGGCGAGGTCGTCGAGCTGGGCGTCCCGGAGCAGGGCGGCGACCCGCTGATCTTCTACGCGGGCGCGCTCGGAACCCTGGACGGCGAGGCGCAGGCTCCGAGGCAGGCGTCCTGACGTGCGT
>NZ_JAMGSL010000011.1 GCF_025195125.1 Streptomyces sp. Je 1-79 | reverse complement strand
TTCTCGCGGACGCGGTGGTGGAGAAGTTCGGCGGGGACAGTGTTCCGGAGACCCGCCGCAATGTGCGCTCGTACCTCGACCACCTCCAGATCCGGTGACCGCACCCCTGATCGTCCTGGTCGGACCCATGGGGGTGGGCAAGTCGACCGTCGGCGCGCTGCTCGCGAAGAGGCTGGGCTGCGCCTACCGGGACACGGACGACGCCGTCGTCGCCGCCCAGGGGCGGTCCGTCGCCGACATCTTCGTCGACGAGGGCGAGACGTACTTCCGGGCGCTGGAGAAGGCCGCCGTCGCCACCGCGCTCGTGGAGCACGACGGGGTGCTGGCCCTGGGAGGCGGCGCGGTCCTGGACGCCGGGACCCGTGAACTGCTCTCCGCCCACGCCGCGGTCGTCCACCTGACGATGGGCGTCGAGGAGGCGGTCGGCCGCGCCGGCCTCGACACCGCGCGGCCGCTGCTCGCGGGCGATCCCCGCGGGCGCTGGCAGGAGCTGACGGAGTCACGGCGGCACCTGTACGCCGAGGTCGCCCGGGCGGTCGTGGCCACCGACGGTCGCACGCCCGAAGAGGTCGCGGACGCGGTCCTGGCCGCGCTGGAGTCGAGCCGTTGATGGCTGAGATCGCTCGTGTCCAGGTCGGCGGTTCGGCGCGTACGGATTCCCCACGGGCGGCTACGACGAGGCCGGCCGGGCCGCGACCGGTGGGTGGCCCCGCACCCGTACCGCCCGCGTGGTGGTCCGGCCACACCCCGCCGGAACCAGCTCGCCCCTAGCCATCTGGCATATCCGGAATGGCCGAATCAGCAGTGGTCCGGCACGCACGAGCGGCGGGAGGTGGGTGCCGTGGACACCTCGTCCGCGGCACCCCCGCGAAGCGATCGTTGGAGGGCAACAGAGCAGGCCATCCCCCATGGTTGGAGTGTCGTGAACACAGCTGTCATCAGGCGACGAGACCCGGTCCGACCGCTGACCGTGCCGTGCCGGAGCGGGCGTCCCGCCGACCCGTCCGTGTCCGACGACGCCGTCTCCGAGCTCTGCGCCACGCTGTTCTCGTCGTTCCCCAGGAAGGACCAGCGGCAGCGGGGAGCGCAGTACCTGCGCGGGCTGCTCACCACCGAGGGGCGTAAGACGGCCCGTAACATCGCGGCCCATCTCGGCGCTCCGGCCACGGAACAGACGCTGCACCACTTCATCGCCGACTCCACCTGGAGCTGGCGCCCGCTGCGCGCCGCGCTCGCCGCCCATCTGGAGCGGAAGACGGCCGCCCAGGCCTGGGTGGTGCGCCAGATGTCGATACCGAAGACCGGCGAGCACTCGGTCGGTGTCGACCGGGGGTTCGCCCCGCATCTGCGCCAGTCGTTCCGGGGCCAGCAGGCCTACGGCGTGTGGCTCGCCTCCCAGGAGCTGAGCGCGCCCGTCGACTGGCGTCTGGTCCTGCCCGAGCAGTGGATCCACGACCCCGCGCTGCGCACCCGGGCGGGCGTACCGGAGGAGGCGGGGGCCGAGAGCCAGGAGGAGTGCGCCGTGGCGGTCGCCCTGGAGGCCGCGCGCCGCTGGGGTCCGCGCCGGCCGGTCCTGATCGACCTGCGGGACGGCGACGCGCCCGCGGCGGTCGCCCCGCTCGCCGCGGCGGGCGTCCCCTTCCTCCTCCGGATCGCCGGCTCCCAGCGGCTGTCCGTCGCGGACCGTGCCATGCCGGGCTTCCGGGGCGGTCCGCTGCCCGCCCAGCAGATCCTCCAGCTGGTCAAGGGGGTCCGCCGGCCGGTGCCGTGGCAGGACACGGTCGCCGGGCACGTCCCTCGGACGTCGCTCGCCGCGATGGTGCCGGTGGCCCTGTCGGACCGCTCCGCCGCGCCGCGCGGGCTGTTCCTGCTGGGCGAGTGGACCGACCCGACCCGGCCGCCGTCCGCGCTCTGGCTGACGAGCATGGCGCAGCCGGGCGCCGGCCCCCTGCTGCGGCTGACGAAGCTCACCGACCGCGTGGACGCGGACTTCGCGCGCGTCGGCGAGGAGACCGGGCTGCGGGACTACGTGGGCCGTTCCTTCCGCGGCTGGCACCGGCACATGACGCTCGCCTCCGCCGCCCACGCGGCGGTCGTGCTGTCCGGCGCCGGCTACGCCCCGGGCCGTCCGGCGGAGCTCGCCTCCGCCTGAGGGGCCGTGCCCGGCCGGCGCTGGCGGCGCAGGACCTCGCGGGAGCGGTGCAGCCGGAGCGCGAGCTGCACCTCCAGCGTTCTGCCGGGCTGCTGCCAGGCGTCGCCGAGCAGGTCGGTGACCCGGTCGAGACGGCGTGACACCGTGTTGGGGTGGACGTTCAGCACGTCGGCCGCGCCGGCCTGGCTGCCGCCCGAGGCGAAGTACGACTCCAGGGTGCCGGTCAGGTCGGTGAGGCGGTCGCGGTCGTAGTCGAGGACCGGGCCGATCGCCGACTGGATGTAGCCGTCCACGTCGTGGTCGTCGGAGAGCAGCAGACCGAGGAAGCCGAGGTCCTTCGCCGATGCCGTGCTGCCCGCGCCGTCGAGCGCGGTCAGCGCGTCCAGGCAGCGCATCGCCTCCTTGTGCATCCGGCCGATGGCGGCGGCGCCCCGGCCGGGCCCCGACGCGCCCACCGACACCGGGTGGCCGAGGAGCGGTGACAGCTGGTCGGCCACGGCGCGGGCGGCGGCCGAGGCGTCCGTCCCCGGCAGGAGCAGCACGATGTGGCCGCTGTGGACCGTCTTGAGCCCGGTCATCCGGTGCGCGTAGGAGGAGGCCCACACCACGGCACGACCCTGCTCGCCGCCCTCGGGGTGGGCGACGAGCAGGACGTGGGGCGCTTCCAGGTCGATCCCGAGGCCGCGCGCACGCTGGAGGAGGTAGTGCGTCTGGTGCCCGCTGCGGTCACCGGCCGCGAGGAGTTCGTCGAACAGGTCGTCCCTTACGGGCCCTTCGGCGACGGCCGTGCTGCGTCTGAGGAGGAGCTGGATCGCGAAGGTCTGCGCGGTCAGTTGCAGCAGGCTCTCGTCCTCCCCCACCAGGGCGGTGGTCGGTCGCAGCACCAGGACGCCCAGGTCCTCCGCCCCCGCGGTGACCGGGGCGACCCATGTGCCCCCGGCGGTGACGACGGGCCGCAGATGGGCGTGCGCGTCCAGGGCCGCCTCGGCCACGGCGGATTCGTCCAGGTCACCGAGGTCGCCGCTGGAGGCGAGCGGCCGGCCGGCCGGGTCGCGCAGCTGGAGCGCCGAGTCGAGCGCGTCGCCGGCCGCCTTGGCGACGGTGGTCAGGTCGGCGCCGGCCAGCAGCAGGCCGAGGGTGTGGCTGTGCGCCTCGTTGAGCTGCTGGAGTCTGACCAGGCTCGTACGCGTGCGGAAGCCGTCCAGTTCCAGCCGGCCCACCTCGCCCCGGGCCTGTTCGAACCGGCCCGCCCGCTCGATCGCGACGGCGGCGAGGGCCGCCAGGGAGCAGACGAGGCCTATCTCGTCCGGGCTGAAGTGGCGCACCGAGCGTGCGGCGCCGTAGAGCACGCCGAGGGTCTGGTCGCCGTTGCACATCGGCACGGCCATCATGGCGTGCAGGCCTTCGGCCCGTACGACCTCGTCGGCGCTCTCGTCGTGCGCGATCGTGGCGTCGTCGAGGTAGTCGGCCGTCCACAGCGGCGCCCTGGCCGCCAGGGTCCGGTGGCCCAGGCCGTAGGCGGCCGGAACCGAGTGACCGGTGACGAGCGCGGTGGTCGAGCCGTCGGAGACGTACACCCGCAGGTCGCCCTCCGGTTCGAGGAGGGCGATGGACGTCATGTCGAAGCTGAGGAGCCGCTTGACCCTCCGGGTGACCACCTGGAGCAGGGACTCGACGTCGTGCGGGGAGGTCAGGTCCCTCGCCGTGTCCACCAGGTCGGCCAGGCCGTCCTCGCGCTGCCGGCGCTG
The DNA here is from genome assembly GCF_025195125.1 of Streptomyces sp. Je 1-79. GTDB lineage: Bacteria > Actinomycetota > Actinomycetes > Streptomycetales > Streptomycetaceae > Streptomyces. The sequence goes on along the minus strand of NZ_JAMGSL010000011.1, from coordinate 271,980 downwards.
CCCCTGCCAGGCCTGTACGCCACGGGCCAGATGCACGGCCCGCTCCAGGCGGGCCAGCTCCCGGTCCGTGGCGCCGTCGCGACGGGCTCGCTGCAGCACCTCGTCGAACCGGCCCGACGGCGCCTGGTCGGCGAGGAGTTCGAGGACGGCCATCAGGCCGGTGTCGTTGGTCTGTGGAACCGTCATGGTGTGCGAGCCCCCAGCCCGTCGAACGCGTTTCGTCCGTTATCGGTCAGAAACTAGTTCGACGGGGATCTTCCGGTCAACCGGCGACAGACATGCGCTGACGTGCCGGGAGCGCGTGCCGCGCGGAGTGCAGAACGGTCCCGATGCGCACCGCCGCGGCCTCCCGGTACGGCCGCACCGCACCCCCGTGGTCCGCGCCGCGTTCCAGCTCGGCGACCATCGCCTCGTACCGCGGCGGCGAGCTGCGGAACCGGGAGAGGAAGACGGACAGGCCGGTGTAGAGCTCGTGCCGTCGGCCGAGTCTGCGCTGCGCCTCGACCCACTGCTCGAGGGCCCGCAGCCGGGACTGTTCGAGGCGGGCGATGTGCGTCCGCAGGTGGGGTCCGGTCACGACGCCGGTGTAGGCGTCGGCGGTCCACAACTCAAGGGCCTCGCCGAGGCGTTCGGCCGCGGTCGCGTAGTCCTCCAGCTCCATGGCCCGGTAGCCGGCGCCGGCCGCGCGCTGGAACACCCGGAGGTCGGAGGTGCCGCCTCCGGTGGCGAGGCGGTAGCCGGAGGTCAGCGAGACGAGGACGTCGCGCGCCGTGCGCGGGCCGTTGGCGGGGGACGAGCCCGCCGCCTCCTCGCGGCCGACGCCCAGCGCCGCGTCGATCAGCTCCCGCAACTGCCGGACGTGCGTCGCGACCATGTCCTGTGCGTACTGCGGCGGCCCTTCGGGCCAGAGCTCCTGGGTCAGGACGGCCGTCGGCACGATGTGGTCGGCATGGGCCGTGAGCAGTGCGAGCAGTTGGCGGGCCGGTGCGGCGGTGGGGACGATCGGCGTCCCGCCCTCCTGCACGTTGAGCAAGCCCAGCACCTTCAGATCCATAGCGCCCCCTCCATGGTTCACGTCCTGCCACCATAAGATAATAATGACCACTTCGTTTTTTGAGGAGGGGATATCTTGACGTCAAGGAAACAATCGGCGGACGGAAGTGGGCCCGGGCGGGCGGACGTTCCCTCCCGGGCCTAGACCCTGTCGGCCTGGCGCGGTACGGATCAGGCCGTGCCGGTCTCCGAAAGATCCTTCCTCGTCAGGGACTTCGGGCTCGCGTGCCCGGACAGCGCCAGGGTGAGGTCGAGTTCGGCGAGCAGGCAGCGGATCACATGGTCCACGCCCGGCCCGCCGTCGAGGGCGAGACCGTAGGCGTACGGGCGCCCGACGAGCACGCCGGACGCGCCGAGCGCCAGGGCCTTGGCGATGTCGGCGCCGGTGCGGACACCGCTGTCGAAGAGGACCGTCAGCCGGTCGGCGACCGCGTCCGCCACGGCCGGCAGGGCGTCGGCGGCGGCGATCGCACCCGCGACCTGACGCCCTCCGTGGTTGGAGACGACGACGCCGTCCATGCCCGCGTCGGCCGCCGCGCGGGCGTCGTCGGGGTGCAGGACCCCCTTCAGGACGACCGGCCCGTCCCAGTTCTCGCGCAGGAACGCCAGGTCCGGCCAGGTCTTCCCGGGGTCGGCGAACATCGACACGAAGTGCATCACGGCCGCGTTCGGATCCTCCTCGACCGGCTTGGCCAGGCCCGCCCGGAACGCCGGGTCGGTGAAGTAGTTGGCGGTCCCGACCCCGTGCAGGAACGGCAGGTACGCCTGGTCGAGGTCGCGGGGCCGCCAGGAGAGCAGCGGGGTGTCGAGGGTGACGACGAGGGCCGTGAAACCGGCCGCCTTCGCCCGGCGCAGGAAGGAGCGGGCGACCTCCTCGTCCTTCGGCCAGTACAGCTGGAACCACCGCTCCCCCTCCCCCATCGCCTCCGCGACCTGCTCCATCGGCGTACTGGAGGCGGAGGAGAGGATGAACGGGATGCCGCGCGCCGCGGCCGCCCGGGCGGCCGCGGGTTCGGCGTCGGGGTGCAGGATCGACAGCACGCCGACGGGCGCCAGCGCGACGGGGGCGGGCAGCGTACGGCCGAACAGCTCCACGGACAGGTCCCGTTCGCGTACGTCGCGGAGCATCCGCGGGACGATCCGCCGGCGTTCGAGAGCCGCCCTGTTGGCGCTCGCGGTGGACCCGTCGCCCGCGCTTCCGGCGACGTAGCCGACCGGGCCCGGGCCCAGCCGGGCGGCGGCCAGCTCCTCCAGGCGGGTCAGGTCCGTGGGGAGCCGCGGGACGGCTCCGGTCAGTCCGTTCAGATAGATCTCGTACTGGAAGTCCGCCCAGCTCATGTACGGGTACCGCCCCTCGGAGGATCGTCGTGGGAGCACCTTGCCACCGGGGCCCGGCGCCTCACCAGGCCCCTGCGGCCACCACTCCCAGCCATACGGCTCCGAGCCCGGCGGCCAGGCTCCCCGCCACGTTCGCCGCCGCGTACCCCTTCGCTCCGCCCTCGTACAGCCTCAACGTCTCGTGGGAGAAGGTGGAGTACGTCGTCAGCGCACCGCACAGCCCCGTGCCGAGCAGCAGATGGAGCCGGCCGGAGGCGACCCCGGTGAGCAGGCCGAGGACGAAGGAGCCGACGACGTTGACCGTGAACGTGCCCCAGGGGAAGCCGGGGCGGCGGCGCGAGCGCATCGCCCGGTCGGTGAGGTACCGCAGGGGCGCGCCGACGGCGGCGCCCGCGACGACGAGCAGCCAGTTCACCGCGCCCCCCTCGCCAGGGCGCCGCGGGTCGCGAGGGTCGCGGCCCCGACCGCCCCCAGCGCGGCGACCACCGTGCCTGCCAGGTACGCCACGCCACGGCCCGCGTCCCCCGCGCCCAACAGCCGCTGCGCTTCGAGGGCGTAGGCGGAGAAGGTGGTGAAGCCGCCGAGGATTCCCGTGCCGAGGAAGGGCCGCAGGAGCGGGTGGGGCGCGGTGGCGGCCTCGGTGAGCAGGACCGTCAGGACGCCGATCGCGGCGCAGCCGGCCGTGTTCACGGCGAGGGTGGTCCAGGGGAACGCGCCCGCGGGCGTGGGCCAGGCGAGCGACGCGCCGTAGCGGGCCGCCGCGCCGAGCGCCCCGCCGGCGGCCACGACGCCGACGACCGGCAGCTCTCCACGGAAGTCCATGACGTCAGGCTATGCGGCCCCCGGGACGGACCGAGCGAGGCGGACAGGCGCGGCCCCTGGCCTGGGGCATTAACCAGGGGCCGGCCCGGCCGCCTCGTCCTTGGATGGTCGGGCCGGGCCCCCCTCCGGACAAAGCCGGGCCCCGGAGTCCGTCAGATCAGTTCAGGGCGGCCGCGATCAGCAGCCCGAACGAGGCGGTGATCAGCACCGTACGGATCAGGTGGAAGCTGTTCCAGCGCTTCTCGAAGGCGCCACGCACGGCGGAGGGGAGCTCGTCCGTCCGCTCCGAGGCGGCCAGCGCGTTGTTGAGGGGGATGTTCCCGCCGAGGGTCACCAGGTGGTTCAGGACCGCGCAGACGAGACCGGCGAGGACCAGCCACTTCTGCGTGTCGGAGCGACCGTCGACGGGCACGAAGAACGCGGCGACCGGGAAGGCCACGACGCCCAGGAACACGAGCACGAACAGCGGCTTGGGAACGTACTCGTTGATCCGCCGCATGGCGTCGACGAACGCGCCGTCGTCGAGCCGCCCCAGGGCAGGCATGATCCCGGTCTGGAAGATCAGCATGAACCCGGCGTAGAGACCGGTGGAAGCGACGGCGAGGGCGAGCAGCAGGGTGGCCATGGGCCCATCATGGCCGGATCCCCCGCCCCCGCGCAGCGCTTGTGGATCAGCCGCTGTACGGATCACCTGATTCCGCGCCGCCGCCCGGTCCGAACAGCCTGTCCGCCTGCCGGATCGCCTCGGTCAGCTCCCGGACCACCTGGGAACCCGACCGCTCGGCGATCGCCCCCGAGCGCTCCGCCAGCTCCGGGAGCCGGGGCGCGCCCGGCAGATCCCCGCCCCGCAGCCGGTCGGCGAAGTAGGCGGTGACGGCCGTCAGTTGCAGACTGTCGTGGCCCGGCGCCCAGAGCGAGGCGGCGAGGGCGCCGGTGGTGACGCTGCCGGATTTCTCGTGCGGTGCGCGGCTCTTCGGGTCGAGCCAGCGGACCGTGGCCGTGGCCAGCTGCCCCGTGGCGCCGGGCCGGGTCTTCACGGCGTACAGCGCGGTGACGGTGTGGCCCGCGCCGACCTCGCCGCCGTCGACCCGGTCGTTGCGGAAGTCCTCGTCGGCGACGTCCCGGTTCTCGTAGCCGATCAGCCGGAACCGCTCGACGGTCTTCGGGTCGAAGGCGACCTGCGCCTTGGCATCGCGGGCGCGCAGCTCGATGTGGGTGGGGAGCTGCTCCACGAACACCTTGCGGGCCTGCTCGGTGGTGGAGACGTACGTGGTGTGTCCGTCGCCCTTGTCGGCGAGCTGCTCCATGAACGCGTCGCCGTACTCGCTGCCGACACCGACTCCGAAGAGGGTGATGCCGTACTCCCGGCGCTCCTCGTCGATCCGGTTCAGGATCGACTGCGCCTGCGTCTCGCCGGTGTTGGCGAGGGCGTCGGAGAGCAGTACGACCCGGTTGGTCGCGCCCTTGCGGTGGCCCTCGACCGCGACGTCGTAGCCGGTGCGCACCCCGGCCTCCACATTGGTCGAGGAGGTGGTCCTCAGCTCGTCGACGATGCCGTGGATGCGCTCGCGCTGCCCCTTGACCCGCGTCATGGGGAGCCGGGTCTCGGCCTCGTCGCTGAAGGTGACCAGGGCGACGGAGTCGTCGTCGCGGAGCTCGTCGGTGAGGATGCCGAGGGACTCCTTGACCAGGTCGAGGCGGCCGGTCTCGGCCATCGAACCGGAGATGTCGACGACGAAGGTGAGCGCGGCGGGCGGGCGTTCGCCCTCCCGGTCCGCCGCCGCGGTGGCGAGCCCGACCCTGACGAGGGACCAGCCCTCGTCGCCGGTCCGGGCGCCGTCGACGGTCACGCTGAACCCCTCGCCCTCCGGCCTCGGATAGTCCGGGCGGAAGCTGTTGACGAACTCCTCGGGCCGTACGGACGCCGGTTCGGGCAGCCGGCCCTCGGCGAGGGTGCGGCGGGCATAGCCGTACGAGGCGGTGTCCACGTCCAGGGCGAAGGTCGAGAGGTAGTCGGCGGGCGGGCGCCTGTACCGCTGCTCGCCCTCGGCCGCGTCCTCCCCGCCCGACTCCGGGCGGGGCGCCTCCGGCCGGGGCGCGTCCGGCGCGTGGTTGCCGCCGCCCCGGCTGTCCGTGGCCCGCTCGGTGTCTCCGCCGCTCCCACACCCCGTCAGGACCAGTCCGGCGGCCAGGATCCCGGCCGCGAGCCGTGCCCGGTTTCGTCGCTCCACGTCATCTCCCCCTTGAGGTCCGTCACTTGTGAATGTGACGTCCGGGGAGGGCGAAAGGAGCAGACGAAGGAGTTGCGGATGGATCTCAATGCGGCAACGGCGGCCGGTGTACGCCGCGCGTGGCATGGACTCGCCACCTTCCTCAACAGGGGTTGTCACCGTGTGCAGTCACATGCGTACATGGAGTGGCACACCGATGGGGGCGGGGGTGGTCAGCGGTGGCAGAGACTGCGGGCTCCGTGATGCTCGCGCGATCGGCGATGAACCGGGCGGCGCCCGAGGCCCAGCGGCCTCCGGGCCGCCCCGTCCGCGGCACGAGGAGGATCAGCGCGGCGCTGGCCGGGCTCGCCGCCTCGACCCGGCACGAGCTGCTGACCTTCGACGACCCGGCCGCCTCCGTGGGCCGTGCGATCCCCGAGCCGTTCCTGGAGTTGGCGGGAGCGTGCATGCGGGCCGCGGTGGAGCGGGCGCCGGAGGTCAGACGGATCGTGCCGCGCCACGCCCTCCCCCATGTGGCGGGCGCGGTCCGGCTGCCCGGCCGCGCCCGGCTCACGGACGCGATCCCGTTCAAGATGATCCTCGTCGACCGCACGGTCGCGGCGGTCCCGCTCGATCTGGAGCTGCTGTACAACGGGCTGCTGCTGATCCGGGACCCGGTCGTCGTACAGGCCCTGGTCCGCGCGCACCAGGCCAGTTGGGACACGGGCGAGGAGCTGACCGCAGCCACGGCCGGGCCGCGCGGGCAGCTGCCTCCCCAGCTCCGCCCCATCCTCGAAGCGCTCCTCGCCGGACTCACCGACGAGACGGCCGCCGCCCGCCTCGGCATGTCGGGCCGCACCTACAGCCGCCGGGTCGGCGAGCTGCTGCACGCCCTGGGCACGACGAGCCGCTTCCGCGCGGGTGCGGAAGCGGCCCGAAGGGGGTGGCTGTGACAGGACGGTGGTGGAGGCCTCCGCGCTGCCGTTCGGTGGCTCCCGGGCCTACGAGACGATGTCCTTGCGGGCGAAGCCCCGGAAGGCGAGGGCGAAGAGGATCACCGCGTACGTCACCGAGATCGCCGTGCCCTTCAGCATCCCGCCCCACTCCAGCTGGGGCTGGAGCGCGTCCACCCAGGCGTACTGCCAGTGCGCGGGCACGAAGTCGCGCCAGGAGCCGAGCGCCGTGACCGCGTCGAGGACGTTGCCGATGATCGTCAGACCGACGGCGCCTCCGACCGCGCCCAGCGGTGCGTCGGTCTTGGTGGAGAGCCAGAAGGCGAGCCCGGCCGTCACCAGTTGGGAGACGAGGATGAAGGCGACGGCGAGGCCCAGACGGGGCAGGGTCTCGGCGGCGGGCAGAGCGCCGCCGGTCGGGAGCTTCAGCGGCCCCCAGCCGTAGGCGACCGTGCCCGCGGCGAGCGCGACCAGCGGCAGCAGCACCATCGCCGCCGCGCTGAAGCCGAGCGCCACGGCCAGCTTCGACCACAGCAGCCGGCCCCGGGGCACGGGCGCGGCCAGCAGATAGCGCAGCGAGGACCAGCTCGCCTCGGAGGCGACGGTGTCCCCACAGAACAGGGCCACCGCCACCACGAGGAGGAAGCCGGCCGAGACGAAGAGACAGGTCGCGGCGAAGTTCGCCGCCGACGCCGTCGCCGTGTCCATCAGCGTGATCCGGCCGTTGCCGCCGCCGTCCTGGTCCCCGCCGATGGCGAAGGCGATGATCAGGACGAACGGCAGGGCGGCGAGGACGGCGCCCATGACCAGGGTGCGGCGCCGCTTCAGCTGCCGTACGGCCTCGACGCGCAGCGGCAGGGTGCGCCGCGCCCGGTAGCCGGGGGCGGTCTCCACGAGCTCCGCCGGTTCCGCGGTGGTCGTGCTCATGCGGATCCTCCTCCGATCAGGGTCAGGAACGCGTCCTCGAGGCGCCGGTGCGGTCCCACACCGGTCACGGGCACGTCCAGGCGGACGAGTTCGCCGATCAGGGCGGTGGCGTCGGCCCCGTCGAGACGGACCAGGAGTCCGCCCTCGGTCCGTGCCGCCGAGCCGATCCCGGGCAGCGCGCCGATCTTGTCGACGAGCGGGTCGGGGACGGTGTCCCCCAGTGTCACGAGCAGGGTGTCGCCCGCGCCGGTGATCTCGCCGACCGGTCCGGCCTGGACGAGCTGCCCGCGGTCCATCACCACGAGATGGGTGCAGGACTGTTCGACCTCGGAGAGGAGGTGGCTGGAGACGATGACGGTCCGGCCGCCGGCCGCGTAACGGATCATCACGTCCCGCATCTCGCGGATCTGTGGCGGGTCGAGGCCGTTGGTCGGTTCGTCGAGGATCAGCAGGTCCGGCAGGCCGAGCATGGCCTGGGCGATCGCGAGCCGCTGCCGCATGCCCTGCGAGTACGTCCGTACGGCGCGGGCGAGCGCGTCGCCGAGGCCCGCGATCTCCAGGGCCTCCCCCAGGTGCGCGTCCTCCGCGGGACGGCCGGTGGCCTTCCAGTACAGCTCCAGGTTGTCCCGCCCGGAGAGGTGCGGCAGGAAGCCCGCGCCCTCAACGAAGGCACCGACCCGGGAGAGGACGGGCGCGCCCGGGCGGATGGCCTGGCCGAAGACCCGGATCTCCCCGTCGTCGGGGGTGATCAGGCCCATGAGCATGCGCAGGGTGGTGGTCTTTCCGGCGCCGTTGGGCCCGAGCAGTCCGAGGACCTGCCCCTGCTCCACACGGAAGGAGAGGTCCCGTACGGCATACCGGTCGGAGGACTTGGCGTACTTCTTCGACAGGCCCGTGATCTGCAGCGGTACGACGGCGAGTTCGGGATCGGGGGCGGGGGCCGCGGTCCGGCGCCGGGAGGTCAGCAGCAGCGCGGCGGCGATCAGCGCACCGGCGAGCGGCAGGCCCCACACCCACCAGGGCATCGCGGCCGCCTGGGTGTTCACCGCGGGCGCCGTGGGCACGGTCAGCGGGGACTCGACGGCCACGGTGTACGTGGCCGGCGCGGCCGGCGAGGCGTAGCCGAGGTCGGTGGCCGCGAGCACCAGCCGCAGCCGGTGGCCTGCCTCCACCTCGTGGTCGATCGCGGGCAGCGTCAGCTCGACGCTCCGGCCCTTGGCGGCGCTCTCGACGCGGACGGGGGCGACGAGCTGGGCGGGCAGCACCTGCTGGCGTCCGTCCGGCCCGACGTCGTAGACCTTGCCGAAGAGGACGGCCGAGCCGTCCGGGCTGTCCGAGGTGACCTTGACGCGGACGGTCGGCGAGCCGGTGATCCGTACCGGTTCGGCCTGTGGCCTCGCGTCGAACCGGGCGTACTGGCCGGGGAAGTCGAGGGAGAGGCCGACGCCCAGGGAGGAGAACCGGGAGAGTCCGCCGCCGATGCCGGGGACGGCCGAGATGGCGGGCGGACTGGCCCCCGCGGGGTTGGCGAAGGACTGCGGCCGGCCGGCGTCGAGCGGGACGGAGAGCGGGGTGCCCGAGAGGCCCGGGTAACGGTCGGAGGTCGCGCCGCGCAGCTGTGCCTGGCCGTCGGTGGAGTCGACTCCACCGGTGCGGCTGACACGGAACGCGGGGCCGGTGTCGGCGCCCTTGTCCTGCTTGAGGTGACGGTCGAACCAGGCGCCGATCCGGGCCTCGACCCGTTCGGTCTCGCGGTCGCCGCCGTCGTGGCCGCCCGCGACCCAGTCGACGGAGACGGGCGCGCCGTTGGCGGCGATCGTCTTCGCCATGGCATCGGCGTGCGTGAGCGGGAAGAGGGAGTCGCTCTGCCCCTGGACGATCAGGGCGGGGACCTTGATGCGGTCGCCGACGGCGGAGGGGCTGCGGGCTTCGAGGAGCGCACGGGCGGCGGCGTCGGGCTTCCCGGCGACGGCGACGCTCTCGTACATCGCGCACAGCTCGGCGGTGAAACGCCCGCAGCCGGCGGAGCCCGGAGCGGGGGCTGGGGCGGTGCCGCTCTCGGCACCGGACTGGGCACCGGACTCGGCACCAGCACCGGCACCCGACCTGGCCCCGGCACCGGCACCGGCACCGGGGCCCGTCTCGGAGCCCGTACCGCCATCCGTCTCGGAGCCCGTACCGTCACGCGGCTCGGTGCCGCGGTCGGCTCCGGCCGGTGCGCCCGCCTCGGCGCCGGTCGAGAAGAAGATCCCGGCCCAGAGCTTCTTGAAGACGCCGTCCGGGAAGAGGGCGTCGGCGAGGTTCCAGTACGTGATCTGCGGGGCGATCGCGTCGACGCGGGTGTCGTGGCCGGCGGCGAGGAGCGAGACCGTCCCGCCGTAGGAGGCGCCGGTGACACCGACGCGCGGGTCGCCGGCCTTGTCGAGCTGGACCTCGGACCGCTGGGCGAGCCAGTCGACGAGCCGCTGGACGTCCTTGACCTCGTGCGCGGGGTCGTTGAGTCCGATCTGCCCCGTGGACGCGCCGAAGCCGCGCGCCGACCAGGTCAGGACGGCGTAACCGTCACGGGCGAGCTTCTCGGCCTGGGCGCGGACGTCGTCCTTGGAGCCGCCGAAGCCGTGGCCGAGCAGCACGGCGGGCCTGCGGTCGGCGGCGGGCCCCGAGGTGAAGTACGAGGTGTCGATCCGCGCCCCGGGCATGTCGAGCACCTGGTCCGCGCGGTGCACGGGCGGCGGTTCGTCGGAGGCGACGGCGGTCCAGGTGCCGGCGCCCGCGAGCACGGCGAGGGCGGCGGTGACCGCGGCCCACCGGGGAAGTCGGAATGGCATGGTGCCGAGCCTAGGCGTGCCGCCTGTGCGACTCGGCTGTCCCCGGGCGGAAATCGGCGGCCTCCTGGAGTCGTACGCCGTACCGTCCCGTACACCAGGCGCGGTATGCGCGGTGCGGGGCGAAGGGGTGGCGGATGGAGATCAGGCGGGCGACGACGGTGGCCGAGCTGCTCGCGGCGGGGCACCTCTACGACGGCCCGCCGCGGAAGCGGTGGGCGGAGGCGTTCCTGGCCGCACCGGGCCATCTGATGCTGATCGCGTACGCGGAGGACGGGTTCCCGGCCGGGCTGGTGTCCGGGATCGAGATGCTCCACCCGGACAAGGGCGTGGAGATGTGCCTGTACGAGCTGTCGGTGGACGAGGCGTACCGGCGGCGGGGCGTGGGCCGGGCGCTGACGGAGGCGCTGGCGGCCGAGGCGCGGGAGCGGGGCTGTTACGACATGTGGGTGGGCGTGGAGCCGGACAACGAGGCCGCGCTGCGGACGTACCGGTCGGCGGGGGCAGGGGACGACGGCGGCTTCGCGATGCTGACCTGGGAGTTCGAGGTGAAGGACCGGTGAGGGGACCAGCCGCACCCTTGTACGACGCATGACAACAGGAGACTCTGTGGCGCACCACACAAGCCCGTACTTGCCGGTAACCCGGTCAACGAAAGGTTCAGGTGCCCCACCACATGACCCGTATACCCCGCCGCGCCGTGGCGATCGTCCCCGTCCTCGCGCTCGCCGCCGGCCTGCAGTTCGCCGTCTCCCCGACCGCCCAGAGCGCCACCCTCGGAGACCTCCGCCTCGCCCCGGCCTCGCTCGCCGTCGAGAACAGCTGGATCGTCGTCCTCAAGGACGGCTCGACCCGGGCCGCCGATCTGGGCGTGACGCCCCAGCACGAGTACCGCTCGGTCCTGAAGGGCTTCTCGACCACGATGTCCCGGGCCAGGGCCGCGTCCCTGGCCTCCGACCCGCGCGTGGCGTACGTCGAGCAGAACGCCACCGTGCGGATGGCCGACACCCAGCCCGGCGCGACCTGGGGCCTCGACCGGATCGACCAGCGTGATCTGCCGCTGTCGACCACGTACACGTACAACCGGACCGCGTCGAACGTCACCGCCTACATCATCGACACCGGGATCCGTACCTCGCACAGCGAGTTCGGCGGCCGGGCGACCGTGGGCACGGACACCGTCGGCGGCGGCCAGAACGGCCAGGACTGCCAGGGCCACGGCACGCATGTCGCGGGCACGGTCGGCGGCGCGAAGTACGGCGTCGCCAAGGGCGCGAAGCTGGTGGCGGTACGCGTCCTGGACTGCAACGGCTCCGGTACGACGGCCGGGGTGATCGCCGGCGTCGACTGGGTCACGGCCAACGCGGTCAAGCCCGCGGTCGCCAACATGAGCCTGGGCGGGGGCGCGAACACCTCGCTGGACGACGCGGTGAAGCGCTCGATCGCCTCGGGCGTCACGTACGCGGTCGCCGCCGGCAACGGCAACTTCCTCGGCCTGCCGGCCCGGGCCTGCAACTACTCCCCGGCGCGCGTCCCCGAGGCGATCACGGTCGGCGCGACGGACTCCGCCGACAAGCGGGCGTCTTTCTCCAACTACGGCACGTGCGTGGACCTCTTCGCCCCGGGCGTCTCCATCACCTCGGCGTGGAAGGACGGCGACACCGCGACGAACACCATCTCGGGCACGTCGATGGCGGCCCCGCACACCGCGGGCGTGGCCGCCCTCTACCTGTCGGCGAACCCGACGGCGAGCCCGGCGCAGGTGAGCACCGCACTGGTGAACAACGCCACCAGCGGCAAGGTCCAGAACCCGCTGTCGGGCTCCCCGAACAGGCTGCTGCACTCGGTCTTCTAGAGCCGCTCACCCGACCAGATGCCCGAGGAGCCCGGCCCCCACCGAATACACCCGCTCCTCGGGCATCCGCATGCGCGCCGACTTGCTCTCGTCGGAAAGCGTAGAAGACTTGTGTGTGACAACCAGGACCACCAGAGGTCGACATGTCCTCTCGTTCTGAGCGGCACTCCCCGATCGATTCGTCATCGTTGCCCATGCCTCACGTGGTGCGGGCAGGGGCGTTGGCGATACTTTCCGGCACTCTCTTCATCGCGGCTGTCTGCGGTGTGGGCTGGGTATCACCGGCATGGCAGGCCTCGGGGAACTGGCCCGTCTGGTTCCAGGCCGTCTCCGAGTGGTTCATGCGGTTCTTCGAAGGCGCCGCACGGGTCGTCACGGGCGGCAAGGACGGAGCCGGTCTGAGCCTCCGTCTGTTGTGCCTGATCCTCCTGATTCTCTCCTTCATGGCGTTGCGCCGTTGGATGCTCCAGCGAAACGCTTACCGGCCCGGGCCGGTGGACGTGCAGCAACTTGTCTCCTCGACCGCGGACGGCGAAGCATGCCTCGACGGTCTCACCGCCCAGTTGCGTAAGCAGCTGTCAGAAACGAACCTCTATCCCCCGTCTGCGCTCCCCGCCGAATCTCCGGCGGAGAACTTCCTTGATCTGCTGGGCGACATAGACCTCGAGCCGAAGAAGCTGGGGACGAGCATCCTGCGCTTGTTCAGTCGCCTTCGGCCAAAGGTCGCCTACACGGTGCGCGGAGTGCTGCGCATGCGGGAGGAGGAGCCCATGTTCGGCGTCACCGTCACCGTCACCTCCTATGCGATGAGGGGCAGCCGCACGGAGACCCGGTGGCAACCCACGTGGGAGGAAGCGGTGCGGGCCGGCGGGTACTGGGTGATGGCAGCGCTGGTGCCGGTCACGCAGGCGAGCCGAAGGGCGCCCTGGCAGGAATGGCGCGGACGGAACCTACCCCCTGAGCTGTTCGCCGCCTATCAGGAGGCGAGGGAACTCAGTCAGGAACGGAAATTCGACGATGCCCTCGACCGCTATTACGCGGCGCTACGGCTCGATCCCACCAACATTCACCTGCGCACCCAGATCGCGGGGACACAGGAGAAGCTGTGGTTGCATCTCGACGCGCTGGAGACCTATCACGGAGCCATCCTCCTGGACGGGCAGAGCAGGGAAGAGCGGAACGCCCGGCTGAGAAGAGGAGCCTGGAACCCACGTCGATCGTTCTGCAAGCGCTACCGATGGTGGCGCAACGGCCTGCTCGAAGCGCGTTTCCGCTATGCCGTCGTCCTCGGTATCGCCGAACGCACCGCCCATCAGTGGTGCAAGCCGACGGTGGATCCCGCCGATTACCGCACGTGCCCGCGCCGCGCGCATACCCGACGGGAGATTCGCAGGTCACTGACCCCGGCACTTGTCGAAAGATACTGGCGGACGGTCACCCATCTCACACCGCCTGGGGAGGAGATGCCCATTTGCGACGAGAAGAGAGCAAGAACATGGCTCGAGCGCGAGCTCGGAGAAGAGGGTCTCGACCACAAGAACGTCAGCCTGATATTCCAGCTTGCTTGCGCCGAGGAGATGTATCAGCTTGCCAGCGACTACCCCGTCCTCCGTTTCTTCAGGCATCCCAGCAGTCGGCGGAGCCGAGGGCTCACATGGACGTCGCTCCGACTCAACCGCGACGTGTGGGCGCCTCTGCGTCTGGCATGGGCCGTGAGCCGGACCGAATCAGGGAAGGTCAAGGGGTTGCGAAATGACCTCTCGTGGCCCATGAGGGCGGAGGACCTCAGGAAGCGAGTGGAGCAGGCGAGAGGCTGGTGGATCTGGCGGCGGATGACGGAGCGGCTCAGGAGCGGACAGCTGTGGCCGCCTCGGCCTTGGCAGGACAGGTACAACACGGCATGCATATACGCGGTGGCGATGAGCGGCCACAAGGACGAACAGGAACTGGGCAGCCTCGCCGCGAGGGCCGTGGAGGAACTCGAGGCTGCTGCGAGATCGGACCTGACCAGTTTTCACCCCCTCATGCGCTCCTGGCTGCTCACCGAAGACCCGGATCTCGAATCGCTGCGCCAGAACGACCAGTTCATACGCTTCGAACGCGAGGTCTATCCCCATGACGCCCCCGACCGCGACCGGCCCAAGCGTCCGGTGCGGGCCGAAATGAAGGCGTACGACCAGCAACTGCTGGGAGGCACCGCACAGGTCATGGAGCACACGTGGCGACTCCGCGGGAAACTCCTCCCCGCCGAGGCGCACCTGATGGCTCAGTGGTTCATCACCGAGAAACTGGTCTGGCAGGGCGTTCATCGTGTGGCCGCGAATCAAGGCCGGGACTGGCGTGACCGGCAGAAGCTCCTGCAGACCGTCCGGGCGATCGCCGACTCGACGCTGCTGTCGAAGTACGGCCTTCCCTCCAAGCTGCCCGAACTGGACGACCTCTTGGACGAGGCGACATGGATCGAGATCGGGGCGGCGAAGGAGAGCCTGACAGGGTTCGAGCAGTCCATCGAGGAGCGGCTGAGAATCCTGAGCCGAGCGATCGGCGCAACGTCCACGGTGTCACCCATCCACCGAAGTGGTCAGTGGATCGAAGCAGTCAAGCACAGCGGACCACTGCCCAACGTCGTGATGCAGGCCGCTGTCCAGCAAGCGTGTGCGGACTATGAGACCGCCTGGCGGTCGCTGCGTGACCAGCTCGATCCCGAGGACGATGAATGGGTCTTCCCCAACGCCCTGCACGAGCTCCATGAACCCGATGGGGTGTGGCGGCTCCTCGCCGCGCTCAGGACGAGGGTGCCGGCCGGCTTCCGTCACACCGGTTGACAGCCCTCGGGGGGCGGAGACCCCCGTCGGCCGGAGCCGACAGGGGTCGACAGCGCGCGGGACGCGTCAGTGGTTGCGCGGGAAGCCCAGGTCCACGCCGGCGGGGGCCTCGGAGGGGTCCGGCCAGCGGGTGGTGACGACCTTGCCGCGGGTGTAGAAGTGGACGCCGTCGTTGCCGTAGATGTGGTGGTCGCCGAAGAGCGAATCCTTCCAGCCACCGAAGGAGTGGTAGCCCACCGGCACCGGGATCGGCACGTTCACGCCGACCATGCCGGCCTGGATCTCCAGCTGGAAGCGGCGGGCCGCGCCGCCGTCGCGGGTGAAGATCGCGGTGCCGTTGCCGAACGGCGACGCGTTGATGAGGGCGACGCCCTCCTCGTATGTCTCGGCGCGCAGCACGCACAGCACCGGGCCGAAGATCTCGTCCTGGTACGCCTTCGCGGTCGTCGGCACGTGGTCCAGGAGCGACAGGCCGATCCAGTGGCCGTTCTCGAACCCGTCCACCGTGTAGCCGGTGCCGTCGAGGACGACCTCGCAGCCCTCGTCCGCCGCGCCCTTCACGTACGAGGCGACCTTGTCGCGGTGGACCGCCGTGATCAGCGGGCCCATCTCGGAGGTGGGGTCGTTGCCGGGGCCGATCTTGATCTTCTCGGCGCGCTCGCGGATCTTCTCCACCAGCTCGTCGCCGATCGCGCCGACCGCGACGACCGCCGAAATCGCCATGCAGCGCTCACCGGCCGATCCGTACGCCGCCGAGACAGCGGCGTCGGCCGCCGCGTCCAGGTCCGCGTCCGGCAGCACCAGCATGTGGTTCTTCGCGCCGCCGAGCGCCTGGACGCGCTTGCCCGAGGCGGAGGCGGTCGTGTGGATGTGACGCGCGATCGGGGTCGAGCCGACGAAGGAGACCGCCGTGACGTCCGGGTGCTCCAGGAGCCGGTCCACGGCCACCTTGTCACCGTGCAGGACGTTGAAGACGCCGTCCGGCAGGCCCGCCTCGGCGAGCAGCTCGGCGATCTTCAGCGAGGGCGAGGGGTCCTTCTCGCTCGGCTTGAGGATGAAGGTGTTGCCGCACGCGATGGCGATCGGGAACATCCACATCGGGACCATCGCCGGGAAGTTGAACGGCGTGATGCCGGCCACCACACCCACCGGCTGGCGGATCGACGCCACGTCCACCCGGTTCGACACCTGGGTGGAGAGCTCGCCCTTGAGCTGCGTGGTGATCCCGCAGGCCAGGTCGACGATCTCCAGACCTCGGGCGACCTCGCCCAGCGCGTCCGAGTGCACCTTGCCGTGCTCGGCGGTGATCAGCTCGGCGATCGCGTCCCGGTTGGCGTCGAGCAGCGCGCGGAACTTGAAGAGGATCGTGGTGCGCTGCGCCAGCGACGCCGTGCCCCAGGTCTCGAACGCGGTCTTCGCGGCGGCCACGGCCGCGTCGACCTCGTCGACCGAGGCGAGCGCCACCCGCGTGGTCACGGCGCCGGTGGCCGGGTCGGTGACCGGCCCCCAGTTGCCCGACGTGCCCTCGACGCTCTTGCCACCGATCCAGTGGTTGACAGTCTTCTCGGTGTTCGTCATGCCGGAATGCTCCTTCAGAGATGGCGGCGTCGGGCGGTGACGTGCCGGTCGTACTCCTCCCGGGCCTTGACCGCCGACGCGCGGGTCGAGGTCTCGGCCACGGGCACATCCCACCACGCCTGGGCGGGGGGCGCGCCCGACACTGTGTCTGCCGTTTCGGTCTCGGCATAGACACATGTGGGAACGGTCGACGTCCGCGCTTCGGCGAGGGCTTCTCGCAGGTCACGTACGGTACGGGCGGTCAGCACCCGCATTCCGAGGGAGGCCGCGTTGGCGGCCAGGTCGACGGGGAGCGGGTCCCCGGTGAAGGTGCCGTCGGGGGCCCGGAAGCGGTACGCGGTGCCGTACCGCTCACCGCCCACGGACTCGGACAGCCCTCCGATGGAGGCGTACCCGTGGTTCTGCAGGATGACCACCTTGATGGGCAGTCCTTCCTGCACGGCGGTGACGATTTCG
This sequence comes from Streptomyces sp. Je 1-79, assembly GCF_025195125.1. Taxonomy (GTDB): domain Bacteria; phylum Actinomycetota; class Actinomycetes; order Streptomycetales; family Streptomycetaceae; genus Streptomyces. Next base: position 255,138 of record NZ_JAMGSL010000011.1, on the reverse strand, counting down.
GTGGGATTCATCAGATACGTACCGTCGCCGACGAGCGCCCAGACCGGCCTCCCGGGCGCGGCGAGGGCGACCCCGATCGCCGCCGGGATCTCGTAACCCATGCACGAGTAGCCGTATTCGACGTGGTACTGGTCGGAGGAGCGCGCCCGCCAGAGCTTGTGGAGATCGCCGGGGAGCGAGCCGGCGGCGTTGATCAGGATGTCGTCCTCGGTGACCAGAGTGTCGAGGAGGCCGAGGAGCTGCGGCTGGGTCGGGCGGGCGTCCTCGTCGGGGACGGCGTAGGCGGCGTCGACCCGCCCCTGCCAGTCGCGTTTCGAGGAGCTCCATCGAACCGTGTCCTGCCGGTGGTCGCCGAGCGCCTCGGTGAGGGCGGTCAGGCCTTCGCGGGCGTCGGCGACGAGCGGCAGCGCCGCCTGTTTGTGGGCGTCGAAGGCCGCGACGTTGAGGTTGAGGAAGCGGACACCGTCGGGGAAGAGGGTGGCGGAGGCGGTGGTGAAGTCGGTGTAGCGGGTGCCCACGCCGATGACGAGGTCGCTGGTCCTGGCGAGCTCGTTCGCGGTGGCGCTGCCCGTGTGGCCGATGCCGCCGGTCTCGCAGGCGTGGTCGTACGGCAGGACGCCCTTGCCGGCCTGGGTGGTGGCGACGGGGATGCGGGTCCGCTCGGCGAGGGTGCGCAGGGCGCCCTCGGCCCCGCTGTACCGGACTCCGCCGCCGGCGATGATCAGGGGACGCCGCGCGACTCTGATCGCTTCGACGGCGGCTTCGAGTTCGGCCGTGTCGGGGCGGGGCCTGCGGACCGTCCACGTCCGCTCGGCGAAGAACTCCTCCGGCCAGTCGTACGCCTCGGCCTGGACGTCCTGCGGCAGGGCGAGCGTCACCGCCCCGGTCTGGACGGGGTCGGTGAGGACCCGCACCGCGGCGAGCGCGGCGGGGATCAGCGCCTCGGGGCGGGTGACCCGGTCGAAGTACGCGGAGACCGGCCGCAGGCAGTCGTTGACCGACACGTCGCCCGCGTAAGGCACTTCGAGCTGCTGGAGGACGGGGTCGGCGGGGCGGGTGGCGAACGTGTCGCCGGGCAGGAGCAGCACCGGCAGGTGGTTGATCGTGGCGAGCGCGGCGCCGGTGACGAGGTTGGTGGCGCCGGGTCCGATGGAGGTGGTGACGGCGTGCGCGGAGAGCCGGTTCGACTGGCGCGCGTAGCCGACGGCCGCGTGCACCATGGCCTGTTCGTTACGCCCCTGGTGGTACGGCATCTCCTCGGCGTACTCGACCAGTGCCTGGCCGATCCCGGCGACGTTCCCGTGGCCGAAGATGCCCCAGGTCGCGGCGATCAACCGCTGGCGTACACCGTCGCGTTCGGTGTACTGCGCGGCCAGGAACCGCACCAGCGCCTGGGCGACGGTCAGAGCAGCCACTATCTGTACCCCTCCGTGTGGTCGGGGTGGAAGCAGATCTTCCACTCCCGGTCCGGTCCTGGTCCCGCCATCACGTTCAGGTAGTACATGTCGTGCTCCGGCTGGGCGATCGACGGGCCGTGCCAGCCGTCGGGCACGAGGACGGCGTCGCCGGTCGCGACCTCGGCGAGGAGGTCGGAGCCTCCGGGCCGGGAGGGGGAGATCCGCTGGTAGCCGACTCCGCCGCCGTCGATCTCGAAGTAGTAGATCTCCTCCAGCTCGGACTCGGTGCCCGGGCGGTGCTCGTCGTGTTTGTGGGGCGGGTAGGAGGACCAGTTCCCGCCGGGGGTGACGACCTCGACGGCGATCAGGCGGTCCGCCTCGAAGACGTCCGCGGCGGCGAAGTTCCGTACCTGCCGGGCCTGGTTGCCGCTGCCGCGGGCCTCGACGGGTACCTCCGGCGCGGGGCCGTAGCGAGCGGGGAGTCGTCGCTCGCACTTCGCTCCTGCCAAAGCGAAGCGGCCTCCCGCACCGGAGGCGATCTGGACTCGGGCGTCGCGGGGCACGTACGCGAAGTCGGACACTCCGCCGAACACGCTCTCGCGGCCCAGGAGTTGAAGCGTCTGGCCGTCGATGTGCACCGTACAGCCGCCACTGAGCGGAAGCACGATCCACTCGCTGTCCCCGGTGTCCAGGAGATGGGTGTCTCCGGGGCCGAGTTCGAGGACGCGCAGTGCGCAATGGCTCCAGCCGGCCCGGTCGGGGTCGACGTGGAGCGCGTACGACCCGTGGGAGGCGGTCCCGGCGGGCAGATGGAGATCGTTCGGGGGCGGGGCGTTCGGGGGCGGCGGGTTCGGGGGCGGCGCGTTCATGGGCGGTGCGTACTCCTTCCTACCGTCTCCGCGAGCAGTCGCGCAGCGGTATCGACGGCTCCGGCCACATCGCCGTCCGTGGGGTAGGGCAGGGCGGGATGGTCGGCGGCGACGATCAGCAGCCGCTCGCGCTCCCCGGACAACGGCCGCCTCCGCCGCCGCGCGGCGGCCTCGGCGACGGCCCCGGGCCGCCGGGCACGCCGCCCGACGAGCCGCGCTACTTCGACAGGTTCGCCCCCACCCACCACCGCCACGGCCGGCCCGCCCCGCCTGGACGGCGCGGGGTGAGCCCCCTGACGGAGGGGGTCGGCGGCTCCCTCGACGGGAGACTCGGCGTCGGCCACGAGGGCCGGGGGGTCGATGTGGGCCCGTCCGGCGGGGGGCTCGGTTGAGGCCCGCGCGGCCGACGGCTCGGTGGAGGCCCGCCCGGCCGCAGGCCCCGTGTCGGCCCGCCCGGCCGCAGGCCCCGTGTCGGCCCGCCCGGCCGAGGGCCCCGTGGAGGCCCGTCCGGCCACGGGCTCCGTCAGGGCTGCCCCCGCCGCGGGTCCCAACGTGGACGCGCCGCCCTTGGGGCCGCTCGCGCTGCGGTGGGCTGTGCGAGTGCGCCAGGTGTCGGTGGGGCGGGCCGTCATGGCGTGCGCTCCGGGAGCGTGCCGCTGCCGGCGGCCAGCGCGAGGTCGATCTCGTCGGCGTAGGGCATCGCCGGGGAACAGGCGAGGCGGCCGGCCACGATGGCGCCGGCCGCGTTGGCCCGGCGGAGGGTGCGGTCCAGGTCCCAGCCGGCGAGCAGCCCGTCGCACAGCGCCCCGCCGAACGCGTCGCCCGCGCCCAGCCCGTTGACCACGTCGACCGGCAGCGGCGGGACCTCCGCGCTCTCCCCGTCGGCGGTCATCGCGAGGACCCCCTTGGGGCCCTGCTTGACGACCGCGAGCCGGACCCCGGCGGCGAGCAGCGCGCGGGCCGCGGCGTACGGTTCGCGCTCACCGGTCGCGACCTCGCACTCGTCGAGGTTGCCGACGGCGACGGTGGCCGAGCCCAGGGCCTCCCGGTAGAGGGGGCCCGCCTCTGCGGGGTCGGGCCAGAGCGTCGGACGCCAGTCCAGGTCGAGGACGGTCAGCTCCGCGCCGTCCCGCTCCCGCAGCGCGCCCAGCGTCGCCGCCCTGCTGGGCTCGACGCTCAGCCCCGTCCCCGTCACCCAGAACGCCCGCGCCGCGCGGACCGCCGCGAGGTCCAGCTCCGCCGGGTGGATCTCCAGGTCCGGCGCCCGGGGCTGCCGGTAGAAGTGGATCGGGAAGTCGTCGGGCGGGAAGATCTCGCAGAACGTGACCGGCGTCGGATACTCCCCGACGGCCGTCACCCACCGGTCGTCGACCCCGAAGGCGGCCAGCTCCTCGTGCAGATACGCCCCGAAGGGGTCGGCTCCCGTCCGGCTCACCAGCGCCGTCCGCCGGCCGAGCCGGGCCGCCGCGACGGCCACGTTGGCGGGCGAGCCGCCCAGGAACTTCCCGAAGGTCTCCACCCGGGCGAGCGGCACGCCGACCTGGAGGGGGTAGAGGTCCACGCCGAGACGCCCCATCGTGATCAGCTCGTACGGCTCCGCATCCACGCGCGCCACCTCTCGCCTCGGCCCCGCACCCAGGTCTAGCCGTCCGCCCCGAACCCTGTCAACGCTATGTCCTTACATTCGGACGAGCGTCTTGACGCGTCGTTCCGGGCGCGGTCAAGGTGGCTGTCATGACGAAGCCGTCGCCGCTGTCCCGTATCCGTATCGGCTCCGCCCCCGACTCCTGGGGCGTCTGGTTCCCCGACGATCCACGGCAGGTCCCCTGGCAGCGCTTCCTCGACGAGGTCGTCGACGCCGGCTACGCGTGGATCGAGCTCGGCCCGTACGGCTATCTGCCCACCGATCCCGCGGTCCTGGCCGAGGAGACGGGCCGCAGAGGCCTGCGGGTCTCCGCCGGGACCGTCTTCACCGGGCTGCACCACGGGCCCGCCGTCTGGGAGAAGACCTGGGCCCATGTCGCCGACAACGCGGCGCTGGCCCAGGCGATGGGGGCGGAGCACCTGGTCGTCATCCCGTCCTTCTGGCGCGACGACAAGACGGGCGAGGTGCTGGAGGACCGCACCCTCTCCGCCGAACAGTGGCGCGATCTCACCGGTCTGACCGAGCGGCTGGGCCGCGAGGTCCGGGAGCGCTACGGGCTGCGGATCGTCGTCCATCCCCACGCGGACACCCATGTCGACAGCGAGGAGAACGTGGCACGGTTCCTGGACGCGACCGATCCGGAGCTGGTCTCCCTCTGCCTGGACACCGGGCACTACGCGTACTGCGGCGGCGACAGCGTCAAGCTGATCGAGACGTACGGCGAGCGCATCGGCTACCTCCATCTCAAGCAGGTCGACCCGGAGATCCTGGCCGGGGTCGTCGCCGACGGGGTGCCGTTCGGTCCGGCCGTGGCGCGCGGCGTGATGTGCGAGCCGCCCGCCGGGGTGCCGGCTCTGGAGCCGGTCCTCGCGGCGGCGCAGGCGCTGGACGTGGAGCTCTTCGCCATCGTCGAGCAGGACATGTACCCGTGCGAGCCCGACAGGCCGTATCCGATCGCGGTCCGCACCCGCCGCTTCCTGCGCTCCTGCGGAGCATAGGAACGTCCGGAACTCCTTCCGACACGCCGATGTGACCATGCTCCACTTACGTCACGTCCGTCCCCTTGTCGTCACACATGTCTCCATGACGCGGGCTTTCCGTCACAGCCGCTCGACAGCCGACCCCTTCCCGTTGGAAGGGGTCGTTGCACCGGGCACAGGCTCAGTGATCGCCAGCGTTCGCCCCGCAGCTCCCCCGAACGGCACCCCCGCCGCCGCTGCGAGGCGCGCAGGGAGGTGCCACACGCATGACGGACAGAAGGCTCTGGTCGTACAGGGACATCGCCGCGCACATCAACGTGCAGCCGGACACCGTCCGGTCCTACCGGAAGCACGGCCTCCTGCCCACGCCCGACCATGTCGAGTCGGGCAAGCCCTACTGGTACGCGGACACGATCCACGCCTGGGTCGCCAATCGTCCGGGGAACCGGAGCCGCCGGGACTGACCTCCCTTCCCGCACGGGCTCGTGGCACTCCGCGTGGCACGGGCTCCGGCCCCCGGGGCCGCAGCACGAGGGCCCCGGCCCCGGGGGCCGTACGAGGCCCCGCACCCCGCACCGGGTGCGGGGCCTCGGTACGTCAGGGCACCATGGCCGGGGCCTGCGTCGTGTCCGGTGCCGGGGCCGGCGCCTTCGCCGAGCCGCCCTCGCTGACGCCGAACCGGTCGTGGAAGCGGCGCAGCGGGCCCGGCGCCCACCAGGTCAGGCGGCCGGTCAGCTTCATCACCGCGGGCACGAGCAGGCTGCGGACCACCATCGCGTCCATCAGCACGGCGAGCGCGACGCCGAGGCCCAGCATCTTGGTGTTGGTCACCCGGGAGGTGCCGATGGCCACCATGACGACGGCGAGGATCACGGCGGCGGCGGTGATCAGGCCGCCCGTACGGCGCAGGCCGAACCGGACCGCGTGGTCGTGGTCACCCGTCGCGTCGTACTCCTCCTTGATCCGGGATATCAGGAACACCCCGTAGTCCATGGAGAGTCCGAAGGCGACGCAGAACATCAGCACCGGCAGCGTCGTCTCGATGTCGCCGGTCGGGGTGAAGCCGAGCAGCCCGGAGAGATGGCCCTCCTGGAAGACCCACACGACGGCGCCGAACATCGCGGTCAGGCTGAGCCCGTTGAGGACGACGGCCTGGACCGGGATCAGGACACTGCCGGTCAGCAGGAAGACCAGGAGCAGGGTGACGACGACGATGATCGCCCCCGCCCAGGGCAGCCGCTCGCCGATGGCGGCCTTGGAGTCGACCAGGACGGCGGCGGCTCCGGTGACCGAGGTGTCGAACGGGGCGTTCGTGGCGCGCAGTTCGTCCACCACCTGCTGGGCGGTGGCGCCGACCCCCTCGCCCTCCGGGACCACGGTGAAGTACGCCTGGGCAGCGGCGCCGGTGCCCGAGGTCACCGGTCCGTCCACCCGCTCGACCCCGTCGAGAGCGCCGATCCGCTCGCGGTACCCGGCGTACTCGGCCGGGGTGGCGCCGCCCTCGGCGAGGACGGTGAGCCCGCCGCCCGGGCTGCCGGGGAATCCGTCGCGCAGTGCGTCCTGGACGACCCGGGACTCGGCGGTGGCCGGAAGCTGCCGGTCGTCGACGGTGCCGAACTGCGCCCCGAGGAAGGGCAGTCCGAGCAGGACGAGCCCCGCCGTGGTGACGACGGCGAAGACCGGCGCGCGCCGCATCACCAGAGCCGCCGTGCGCGCCCAGCCGGCCCCCGGCTCCTTGGCCCCCTGCTCCCGGGCCTTCGGCCCCGCACCCGCCGTGGAGCGGCGGCGCCTGAAGAGGAGCCGCAGGTCGAGCGCGTTGACGCGCTCCCCGAGCAGCATCAGCGCGGCGGGCAGCAGGATCAGCGCTGCCGCCGCGGCGAGCAGCACCACCGCTATGCCCGCGTAGGCGAAGGAGCGCAGGAAGTACTGCGGGAAGACCAGCATGGCGGAGAGCGAGGCCGCGACGGTCAGGGCGGAGAAGAGCACCGTCCGTCCGGCCGTGCGCAGGGTGGTCCCGACGGCGGTCCGGGTGTCGGCCCCGCCGGCGAGCTCCTCGCGGAACCTGCGGACGACGAACAGGGCGTAGTCGATGGCGAGTCCGAGCCCGAGGGCCGTGGTCAGGTTCTGTGCGAAGACGGAGACGTCGGTGAGTTCGGTGAGGCCGCGCAGCACCACGTTCGTCCCCAGGATGGCCACGATGCCGATCCCCAGGGGCAGCAGCGCGGCGACCGCGCTGCCGAAGACCATGACGAGCAGGACGAGCGTCAACGGCAGGGCGATCAGCTCGGCGCGGAGCAGGTCCTCCTCGACGACCGTCTGCATCTCGTGCTGCACGGCCAGCCGGCCGCCGACGGAGACCTCGACCGGCCCGTGCGTGCCCCGGTAGTGGGGGGCGATCCGCTCCAGGATCTCGCCGGCCTCCTTCTCCTCGCCGCCGACGCGGGCGACGATCACCGCCTGCCGACCGTCCTCGGAGCGCAGGGCAGGGGAGCCGGTCCCCCAGTAGGAGCCGATGCCGCCGACTCCCCGCTCGGCGTCGAGCCGCTCGGCGAGCCGCCGGGCCTCGGCGGCCACGGCGGGATCGTCGACCCCGCCCTCCCGCGCGCTCACGAGCAGGAGCAGATTGGGCTGGGAGGCGGGGAACTCCCGCTCCAGGACCTGTGTCGCGTACGTGGATTCGGCGTCCGGGTCCTCGAAGCCGCCGCTTCCCATCCGCTCGGCGACACCGCCGCCCGCGAGGACGGAGAGCGCGGCGATCACGAGCGCGACCAGCAGGGACAGGCGCGGCCTGGCCGTCACGAACCGAGTCCACCCCCCGCCTCGGGCGGTCCCTGAATTCTTGACTTCGGCCATGCCGCGGTGTCCCCTTCACCATGACCCATGCGCTCGCTTCCCGGCAGGTCGCGTGGGTCGCCCGTTGCCATAGACTGACAAACACGAGTCATCGCTCGCGTTTCACAAGAATGCGAGCGACCTCTCGTGTTTGTCAAACGTGTTGAGGAAAGCTGGGGACAGTCATGTCCGAGGAGACGCCGGAGAGTTCGGCGGAACAGAAGCCCCGCCGTCGCCAGGCCCGCGGCGAGCGCCGCATCGCGCAGCTGCTCCAGGCGGCCGCGAACGTCTTCTGCACCAACGGCTACACGGCCGCCAGCACCAACGCGATCGCCCGCGAGGCCAGCGTCTCCCCCGGCACGCTCTACCAGTACTTCCCCAACAAGGAGGCGATCGCCGTCGAGCTCGGCGGCCGCCTGCTGCACCAGATGCGCCAGATGCACGGACAGGCGTTCACCCCCGCCAACCTCGCGCTGCCGCTGCCCGAGCTGGTGGACGCGGTGCTCGACCCGATGATCGAGTTCAACTGCCGGAACCCGGTCTTCCTCGCCCTGATGCACGGCTCCGAGATCCCCGGCCGGATCGCCGAGGAGCACGACGCCCTGCACGCCTCGCTGCTGACGTCGGTCCAGAGCCTGTTCGACCATCATCTGCCGGACCACACCCCCGAGGACCGCACCCTCAAGGCCGAGATGACCTTCGCCGTCGTCAAGGGCGGCCTCACCCTGATCCTCGCCGCCCCCGAAGGACCCGAGCGGGACGCGGCGGTCACGGAGCTGAAGACGCTCGTCCTGCGCTACCTCGGCCCGCTCATCGGGAACGCCCCGACCGCCGTCGCAGGCACCCTCACCACGACTCCGACTCCGTGACCGACTCCCGCCGCCGCGCCGCCTCTCCCGCACCCGCGCGGATCCGCAGCGCGAGGAGGGGGAAGACGAGGACGGAGAGCATTCCGGCCCCCACGAGCGCCGCCGCCTCCCCGGGCGTCAGCGCCTTGTCGTCGAGCCCGATGGTGGTGATCGCGACGACGAGCGGCAGGGCCGTGGACTCGTAGAGCACCAGCGCGACACGCTCCTTGCGCACCAGGTCGCCGGGGGCGAGGAACCAGACCGGGCCACCCCGCACCACCAGGAACAACAGCAGGAAGAGCGGCAGCAGGAGCAGGGTGCGGCCGCCGTCGAGGAGCGAGTCCAGGTCGAACTCGATCCCGGTGACGACGAAGAAGACCGGCACGAGGAAGCCGAAGCCGACCCCCTCGACCTTCGCCAGGATCTCCGGTCCCGCCTCGGGCGCGGCACCGGTCAGGACGAGCCGGGTGATCAGTCCGGCGGCGAACGCGCCCAGCAGCACGTCGAGTCCGAGAGCCTGCGAGGCGCCGAGCATCACCGCGAGCAGCAGGAAGACGAAGCGGACCGCGAACTGGGCGCTGGTGTGCAGGGTCTTGGCGATGACGCGGGAGAACCACGGCGGCGTGGGCCGCAACGCCCAGAGCACGGCCCCGGCGGTCAGGGCGGCGAAGACCGCGAGCACCGCCGTCGCCTCGCCCGGCCTGCGCCCGCTCAGGAGCAGCGAGATCGCGATGATGGGGCCGAACTCCCCCACCGCCCCGAAGGCCATCACCACCGTGCCGAACCGGCCCTTCAGCTCCCCCGCGTCCCGCAGCACGGGCAGTACGGTGCCGAGCGCCGTACTGGTCAACGCCACGCCGATGAAGACACCCTTGTGGAACCCGTCGCCCAGCAGCGCCCCGGCACCGAGTCCGAGCGCCAGCGCGACCAGCCATGCCCACACCGAGCGCGTGAGGGTGTCGCCCCGCACCTTGCCGAACTCGAGCTCGTACCCCGCGAGGAAGATCAGCATCGCGAGGCCGAGCTCCGAGAGGCCGTCGATCAGGGCGTCCGTGTGCGCCCAGCCGAGCACATCGGGGCCGATCAGGATGCCGAGCAGGATCTCGAAGATGACGAGCGGTACGGAGAGCCGGCGCCCGACCGCGTAGGCCAGCAGAGGCGCCAGGACGGCGATCGACATGATCAGGATCAGCGTGGTCCCGGATTGCGACATGTCCGGTATCTACCATGGGTGACATCCGCCCGCGGGGCACGACCGCCGCGCGCCCCGGCGCCGGATCGCCCCCGAACCGCACCGGACTGGAATTCATACCCCCTAGGGGTATAAGCTGGCTGTAGAACGACCCTGAACCAGTACGCCCCTCGAAGAGGAGACCGTCATGACCGCCGAGACGACGACCGAACTCACCACCGTGTACCAGGTCAAGGGAATGACCTGCGGACACTGCGAGGGCGCGGTCTCCAGCGAGATCTCCGAGATCGCCGGGGTCTCCTCCGTCAAGGCCGCGGCCTCCACCGGCCAGGTCACCGTCGTCTCCCAGGCCCCGCTCGACGAGGAGGCCGTCCGCGCCGCCGTCGACGAGGCCGGTTACGAGCTCGTCGGCCAGGCGTAAGGCCCGGGGGCGCACTCCCGGCACACACCGGCAGGGTCGTACCGTACGCGGTACGGCCCTGCTCTCGTTTGGAACCGCACATGACATCGAGCCCCGCGCCCACCCTCACGACCGAGCTCGTCATCGGCGGGATGACCTGCGCCTCCTGCGCGGCCCGCGTCGAGAAGAAGCTCAACCGGATGGACGGCGTCACGGCGACCGTCAACTACGCGACGGAGAAGGCGAAGATCGCGCATCCGGCGGGGACGGCGGTCGCCGACCTGATCGCGACGGTCGTCAGGACCGGCTACACCGCCGAGGAGCCCGCACCCCCGGCCCCGGAGCCGTCGGAGGCGGCGGACGGGGCGGACCCTGAGCTCGCCGCACTCAGGAACCGGCTGACCGTCTCCGCCGTGCTCTCCGCGCCGGTCGTCCTGCTCGCCATGGTCCCGGCCCTCCAGTTCGACAACTGGCAGTGGCTGTCCCTCACCCTCGCCGCACCGGTCGTCGTCTGGGGCGGACTGCCTTTCCACCGCGCCGCCTGGACCAATCTCCGGCACGGCGCGGCGACCATGGACACCCTCGTCTCGATCGGCACCCTGGCCGCCTTCGGCTGGTCGCTCTGGGCCCTGTTCCTCGGCGACGCGGGCATGCCGGACATGCGACACGGCTTCGACCTCACCACCGGCCGCGCCGACGGCGCCTCGACCGTCTACCTGGAGGTCGCGGCCGGTGTCGTCACCTTCATCCTCCTCGGCCGCTATCTGGAGGCCCGCGCCAAACGGAAGGCCGGCTCGGCGCTGCGCGCCCTGATGGAGCTCGGCGCGAAGGACGTGGCGGTCCTGAGGGACGGTACGGAGGTACGGGTCCCGGTCGCCGCGCTCCGGGCCGGCGAGCTCTTCGTGGCCCGCCCCGGCGAGAAGATCGCCACCGACGGAACGGTCGCCGAGGGCGCCTCGGCCGTCGACGCGTCCCTGCTCACCGGCGAGTCCGTCCCCGTCGACGTGGCGCCCGGCGACCCGGTCACCGGCGGCTGCGTCAACACCTCCGGCCGGCTGGTCGTCCGGGCGACGCGGGTCGGCGCGGACACCCAGCTGGCCCGGATGGCCGCGCTGGTCGAGGACGCCCAGAACGGCAAGGCCGAGGTGCAGCGCCTCGCCGACCGGATCTCCGCCGTCTTCGTCCCCGTCGTGCTCTACATCGCGCTCGCCACGCTGCTGACCTGGCTGTTCGTGGTCGAGGACACCACGGGCGCCTTCACCGCAGCCGTCGCCGTACTGATCATCGCCTGCCCCTGCGCCCTGGGCCTCGCGACCCCGACCGCGCTCCTGGTCGGCACCGGTCGCGGCGCGCAGCTCGGCATCCTGATCAAGGGGCCCGAGGTCCTGGAGTCCACCCGCCGCGTCGACACCGTCGTCCTCGACAAGACCGGGACGATCACCACCGGCCGGATGCGGCTGCAGAAGGTGTACGCGTACGAGGGTGTGGACGAGGCCGAGCTGCTGCGCCTCGCGGGCGCCCTGGAGCACGCCTCCGAGCACCCGGTCGCCCGGGCGGTCGCGGCGGGCGCCGCCGAGCGGCTCGGCCTGCCCCTGGGCGGGCTCCCCGTGCCGACGTCCTTCGAGAACGTCCCGGGCCTCGGGGTGCGCGGCTCGGTCGACGGCCACGCCCTCCTGGTCGGCCGCGAGGCCCTCCTCGACGCGGAGGGCGTCGAGATCCCCGGGGTGCCGGAGCCGGGCGCCGTGCAGGTCGCCTGGGACGGCCGGGCGCGCGGGGCGCTCACCGTCGCCGACGCCGTGAAGGAGACCAGCGCCGAGGCGGTCGCACGGCTGCGCGCCCTGGGCCTGGCGCCGGTCCTGCTGACCGGGGACGGGCACGCGGTCGCCGAGACGGTGGCGGCGGAGGTGGGCATCGACGCGGACCAGGTCTTCGCCGAGGTGCTCCCACAGGAGAAGGCCGACGTGATCCGGCGTCTCCAGGCGGAGGGCCGGACGGTCGCCATGGTCGGCGACGGCGTGAACGACGCGGCCGCGCTGGCCACCGCGGACCTGGGCCTGGCCATGGGCACCGGCACGGACGCGGCGATCGAGGCGAGCGATCTGACGCTGGTCCGCGGCGACCTCCGGGTGGCGGCGGACGCCATCCGGCTGGCACGCCGCACCCTCGCGACGATCAAGGGAAACCTGGGCTGGGCCTTCGGTTACAACGTCGCCGCACTGCCTCTGGCCGCTTTCGGATTGCTGAACCCGATGATCGCCGGTCTGGCCATGGCATTTTCGTCCGTATTTGTCGTGACAAACAGCCTGCGACTTCGGAGGTTCACGTGAATTGACCTACACGTGACTCACAGGACCTTCACAAAGAGACCTAGATCACAGATATTTGGGGGTAACCATTCGGGCCGTTCGCGAGTCTAAGTGGGCGATGCCAAGAACGTCTTGGGGGACGTTCATGGGATGTCTTGGGGGACGTCCCAGGCAAGCGTGGGCCGGGGCACGTGCACCGGGGAGCTTTGAGCGGCCCTCCCGTACGTACCCCGGCAGACCGCGCGGCCTGCTTAGCTTCTGCTGAACCCGGCAGACGCCCGGCCCGGATCCCGTGGGGGGAATCCGCACCGGGGATATGGAAAGCGCCCCGCTCGCCGACCCGTGGGGGGATCGGCAGCGGGGCGCTTTTCGTTGCGCGTCTCGTACAGCGTCTCGCGCGGCACCGCGTCCGGGACCTCGCGCGGCACCCGGCGCGGTGCGTCAGCGGCCCTCGACCGGGACGAAGTCGCGCAGGACCTCGCCGGTGTAGATCTGGCGCGGGCGGCCGATGCGGGAACCCGGCTCCTTGATCATCTCGTGCCACTGGGCGATCCAGCCCGGAAGGCGGCCGAGCGCGAAGAGCACGGTGAACATCTCGGTCGGGAAGCCCATCGCGCGGTAGATGAGGCCCGTGTAGAAGTCCACGTTGGGGTAGAGGTTGCGCGAGACGAAGTAGTCGTCGGAGAGCGCGTGCTCCTCCAGCTTGAGCGCGATGTCCAGCAGCTCGTCGGACTTGCCGAGCGCGGAGAGCACGTCGTGCGCCGCGGCCTTGATGATCTTGGCGCGCGGGTCGAAGGACTTGTACACCCGGTGGCCGAAGCCCATCAGGCGGACGCCGTCCTCCTTGTTCTTCACCTTGTTGATGAAGGAGTCGACATTGCCACCGTTGGCCTGGATGCCCTCGAGCATCTCCAGGACCGACTGGTTGGCGCCACCGTGCAGAGGGCCCCACAGGGCCGAGATGCCGGCGGAGATCGACGCGAACATGTTCGCCTGGCTCGAACCCACCAGACGGACGGTGGACGTCGAACAGTTCTGCTCGTGGTCCGCGTGCAGGATCAGCAGCTTGTCGAGCGCCGAGACCACGACCGGGTCGAGCTCGTACTCCTGCGCCGGGACCGAGAAGGTCATGCGCAGGAAGTTCTCGACGTACCCGAGGTCGTTGCGCGGGTAGACGAAGGGGTGGCCGATCGACTTCTTGTAGGCGTACGCCGCGATCGTCGGCAGCTTGGCGAGCAGCCGGATCGTGGACAGGTGACGCTGCTTCTCGTCGAACGGGTTGTGGCTGTCCTGGTAGAAGGTGGACAGCGCGGAGACCACCGAGGAGAGCATCGCCATCGGGTGGGCGTCCCGGGGGAAGCCGTCGAAGAAGCGCTTGACGTCCTCGTGCAGCAGCGTGTGCTGGGTGACCTCGTTCTTGAAGGTCGCGAGCTCGTCGACCTTGGGGAGCTCACCGTTGATCAGCAGGTAGGCCACCTCAAGGAAGGTGGAGCGCTCCGCCAGCTGCTCGATGGGGTAGCCGCGGTACCGCAGAATGCCCTGCTCACCGTCCAGGTAGGTGATGGCGGATTTATAGGCGGCGGTGTTGCCGTATCCGCTGTCCAGGGTGACCAGACCGGTCTGGGCTCGGAGCTTCCCGATGTCGAAGCCCTTGTCGCCGACGGTGCTCTCGACCACCGGGTAGGTGTATTCACCGTCCGCGTACCGCAGTACTACAGAGTTGTCGCTCACGTCATCCCTCACCGACGTAGTGCCTCTTCTTCGAGGTGCCCTGACTGTCTCTACCATCCCCCATTTGGCTCAGGAGAGTGCACTCGGGGTCGACCATTGGGCCATTTGGCGGCACTCAGTGCCGCCAACCTGCTCATCTTGCCCCCTTCGCCCCGTTCGGGGAAGTCCGGGGTGGTCTTTCACACGGCTGCCGACAGCCGGTGGGCCAGGGCGGTGAAGCGTCTGCCTGCGGAAACCGTACGGACGGCCTGGGCGATCGCCTTGCGCGAACCGACCAGGACGACGAGCTTCCGGGCCCGGGTGACGGCCGTGTAGAGCAGGTTCCGCTGGAGCATCATCCAGGCGCTGTTGGTGACGGGGATCACCACCGCCGGGTACTCGCTGCCCTGCGAGCGGTGGATCGTGACGGCGTAGGCGTGGGCCAGCTCGTCCAGCTCGTCGAAGTCGTACCCCACCTCCTCGTCCTCGTCGGTGCGCACGGTCAGCCGCTGCTCGACGGTGTCGAGCGAGGTCACGACGCCGACGGTGCCGTTGAAGACGCCGTTGGCGCCCTTCTCGTAGTTGTTGCGGATCTGGGTGACCTTGTCGCCGACGCGGAAGACCCGGCCGCCGAACCGCTTCTCGGGGAGGTCGGGACGGGCCGGGGTGACGGCCTGCTGCAGCAGCCCGTTGAGCGCGCCCGCCCCCGCGGGGCCGCGGTGCATGGGGGCCAGGACCTGGACGTCCCGGCGCGGATCGAGCCCGAACTTGGCGGGAACCCGCCGGGCCGCGACCTCGACGGCGACCCGTGCGGCGTCCTCGGTCTCGTCCTCCACGAAGAGGAAGAAGTCCGGCAGGCCGGTGGTGACGGGCGGCAGACCGGCGTTGATGCGGTGGGCGTTGGTCACCACGCCCGACTGCTGCGCCTGCCGGAAGATCCGGGTCAGCCGGACGGCCGGAACCGGGCTGCCGGCGGCCAGCAGGTCGCCGAGCACCTCCCCCGCGCCGACCGAGGGCAGTTGGTCCACGTCGCCGACGAGGAGGAGGTGGGCACCGGGTGCCACGGCCTTCACGAGCTTGTTGGCGAGGAGCAGGTCGAGCATGGACGCCTCGTCCACGACGACGAGATCGGCGTCGAGCGGGCGGTCCCGGTCGTAGGCCGCGTCGCCGCCCGGCTTGAGCTCCAGGAGCCGGTGCACGGTCGACGCCTCGGTCCCGGTCAGTTCGGCGAGGCGCTTGGCGGCCCGGCCGGTGGGCGCGGCGAGGACGACCTTGGCGCGCTTGGCCCGGGCCAGCTCCACGATCGAGCGGACGGTGAACGACTTGCCGCACCCGGGGCCGCCGGTGAGCACGGCGACCTTACGGGTCAGGGCGAGCCGTACCGCCTCCTCCTGCTCGGGCGCGAGCGAGGCCCCGGTCCGGTCGGCGAGCCAGGCCAGGGCCTTGTCCCACGCGACGTCCTGGAAGGCCGGCATCCGGTCGTCGGGGCCCCGCAGGAGGCGTCCGACCTGCCCGGCGAGGGAGAGCTCGGCGCGATGGAAGGGGACCAGGTAGACGGCCGTGACGGGCAGCCCTTCGGGCCCCGGCACGGTCTCCCGCACGACCCCTTCGGGGTCGCACGCCAGCTCGGCGAGGCACTCGATGACGAGGCCCGTGTCGACCTGGAGCAGCTTCACGGCGTCGCGGATCAACTGCTCCTCGGGCAGGAAGCAGTGCCCCTGGTCGGTGGACTGGGACAGGGCGTACTGGAGCCCCGCCCTCACCCGGTCGGGGCTGTCGTGCGGGATGCCGACGGCCTGGGCGATCCGGTCGGCGGTGAGGAAGCCGATGCCCCAGACGTCGGAGGCCAGCCGGTAGGGCTGGTTCCGGACGACGGAGATCGAGGCGTCCCCGTACTTCTTGTAGATCCGCACGGCGATGGAGGTGGAGACGCCGACGCTCTGGAGGAAGACCATCACCTCCTTGATGGCCTTCTGCTCCTCCCAGGCGGCGGTGATGTTCCCGGTGCGCTTGGGGCCGAGACCCGGGACCTCGATCAGACGCCCGGGTGACTCTTCGAGGATGTCGAGGGTCTCCAGGCCGAAGTGCTGCGTGATGCGGTCGGCGAAGACGGGGCCGATGCCCTTGACGAGACCGGAGCCGAGATACCGGCGGATGCCCTGGATGGTGGCGGGCAGCACGGTCGTGTAGTTCTCGACCGTGAACTGCTTGCCGTACTGCGGGTGGGAGCCCCAACGCCCCTGCATCCGCAGCGACTCACCCGGCTGGGCGCCGAGCAGCGCCCCGACGACCGTGAGGAGATCACCGCCACCGCGCCCGGTGTCGACGCGGGCGACGGTGTACCCGCTCTCCTCGTTGGCATAGGTGATCCGCTCCAGCACCCCTTCGACGACCGCCTGGCCCTGACCCTGGTTGGACATGCCCCGACGGTAGCGAACGGCTCGGACACCCGGTGGGTGTCTGTGGACGGCGACCCGGCACACGACGCGGGCCGGGCCGGCGCGCCTTACCCCACGTGGCGCACGTACCTTCCCAGCGTCTCCTCCAGGACCTCCACACCGTCCCTGGCCCACAGCGCGTCGTTGAAGAGCTCCACCTCGATCGGGCCCTCGTACCCCGAGCCCTCCACCAGGTCGCACCACGCCCTCAGGTCGATCGCGCCGTCGCCCAGTTGACCCCGCCCGTTGAGGACGCCGGCCGGCAAGGGGGTCGTCCAGTCGGCGAGTTGGAAGGCGTGGATACGGCCCGACGCGCCCGCGCGGGCGACCGCCGCCGGGGCGCGGTCGTCCCACCAGATGTGGTACGTGTCGACGACCACGCCCACCTGTGTGGACGGGAAGTGCTCGGCGATCGCCAGCGCCTGGTCCAGGGTGGAGACCGCGCAGCGGTCCGACGCGTACATCGGGTGCAGCGGCTCGATCGCCAGCCGGACGCCCCGCTCCCCCGCGTACGGGGCGAGTTCGGCGATCGACTCCGTGATCCGGGCGCGGGCCGCCGACAGGTCGCGGCTGCCCGGGGCGAGTCCGCCCGAGACCAGGACCAGGGTGTCCGTGCCCAGGGCCGCCGCCTCGTCGATCGCGGCGCGGTTGTCGTCCAGGGACTCGGCCGTCGTGAAGAAGCCGCCCCGGCACAGTGACGTGACCGTCAGGCCCGCGTCGCGGACCAGCTTGGCCGCGGCTTCGAGGCCGTACTCCGCGACCGGTTCCCGCCACAGGCCCACGCCCGGGACCGAGAGCCGTACGCACTGCTCCACCAGCTCCGGCAACGACAGCTGCTTCACCGTCATCTGGTTGATGCTGAAGCGCGAAAGGGGTTCGACCGTCACCGGCTCACTCCGTAGACCGTCAGCAGGGACCTCATCCGGGATTCCGCCAGCTCCGGATCGGGGAACAGGCCCAGTCCGTCGGCCAGTTCGTAGGCCCGCGCAAGGTGCGGCAGCGAGCGGGCGGACTGCAGACCGCCGACCATCGTGAAGTGCTCCTGATGGCCGGCCAGCCAGGCCAGGAACACGACCCCCGTCTTGTAGAAGCGGGTCGGCGCCTGGAAGAGGTGCCGGGACAGCTCCACCGTCGGGTCCATGACCGCGCGGAACCCCTTCACGTCGCCCGTGTCCAGGACCCGTACCGCCTCCGCCGCCAGCGGCCCCAGCGGGTCGAAGATGCCGAGGAGGGCGTGGCTGAAGCCCTGTTCGTCCCCCGCGATCAGCTCCGGGTAGTGGAAGTCGTCGCCCGTGTAGCAGCGGACGCCCTCAGGAAGACGGCGGCGCAGGTCGACCTCGCGCTGCGCGTCGAGGAGCGAGACCTTGATGCCGTCCACCTTGTCCGGGTGGGCCGCGATGACCTCCAGGAAGGTGTCGGTCGCGGTGTCCAGGTCGGCCGAGCCCCAGTACCCGTCCAGCGCCGGGTCGAACATCGGCCCGAGCCAGTGCAGGATCACCGGCTCGCCCGCCTGGCGGAGCAGATGGGTGTACGTGTCGAGGTAGTCGTCCGGGCTCTCGGCGGCGGCCGCGAGGGCCCGCGAGGCCATCAGGATGGGCTGGGCGCCGGACTCCTCGACGAGGGCGAGCTGCTCCTCGTACGCCTTGCGGACCACCATGAGATCCGCCGGGCCCGCCAGCTGGTCGGTGCCGACACCGCACGCGATGCGGCCTCCCACCGCCTTGGCCTCGGCAGCCGAGCGGCGGATCAGTTCGGCCGCGCCCGCCCAGTCCAGCCCCATGCCGCGCTGCGCGGTGTCCATGGCCTCCGCGACGCCGAGGCCCTGCGCCCAGAGGTGGTGGCGGAAGGCGAGCGTGGCGTCCCAGTCGACGGCGGCCGGACCGTCGGGGGTGGTGTCGGCGTACGGGTCGGCGACGACATGGGCGGCGGAGAAGACCGTACGGGAGGTCAGGGCGCCGCCCACGGGGACGAGCGCGCGCGCCGGGCGCGGGAGGTACTCCCGTACCCCTCCGGCACCGTCGGGAAGGCGGATCACAGCGAGACCTCCGGGACCTCCAGGCGGCGGCCCTCGGCCGAGGACCGCAGCCCCAGCTCGGCGAGCTGGACGCCGCGCGCGCCCGCGAGCAGGTCCCACTGGTACGGCTCGTCGAGGACGACGTGCCTGAGGAAGAGCTCCCACTGGGCCTTGAAGCCGTTGTCGAACGCGGCGTTGTCCGGCACCTCCTGCCACTGCTCGCGGAAGGGCTCGGTGGCCGGGATGTCCGGGTTCCAGACCGGCTTGGGGGTGGCCGAGCGGTGCTGGACGCGGCAGTTCCGCAGGCCGGCGACGGCGGAGCCGTGGGTGCCGTCGACCTGGAACTCGACGAGTTCGTCGCGGTTGACGCGGACCGTCCAGGAGGAGTTGATCTGGGCGACCGCCCCGCCCTCCAGCTGGAATATCCCGTACGCGGCGTCGTCGGCGGTCGCGGCGTACGGCTTGCCCTGCTCGTCCCAGCGCTGCGGGACGTGCGTGGCGACGTGCGCGGTGACGCTCGTGACCCGGCCGAAGAGCTCGTGGAGCACGTACTCCCAGTGCGGGAACATGTCGACGACGATGCCGCCGCCGTCCTCGGCGCGGTAGTTCCAGCTGGGGCGCTGGGCGTCCTGCCAGTCACCCTCGAAGACCCAGTAGCCGAACTCCCCGCGCACGGAGAGGATCTCGCCGAAGAAGCCGCCGTCGATCAGGCGCTTCAGCTTGAGCAGGCCCGGCAGGAAGAGCTTGTCCTGGACGACGCCGTGCTTGACGCCCTTCTCGGTGGCCAGCCTGGCGAGTTCCAGGGCGCCCGCCAGGTCTCCCGCCGTCGGCTTCTCGGTGTAGACGTGCTTCCCGGCGGCGACGGCCCTGCGGATCGCGTCCACCCGGGCGGAGGTGACCTGCGCGTCGAAGTAGATCTCCACCGACTCGTCGGCGAGGACGGCGTCGAGGTCGGTGGACCACTCGGTGAGACCGTGCTGCTCGGCGAGTGCGCGCAGGGCGTGCTCGCGGCGGCCGACGAGAACGGGCTCGGGCCAGAGGGTCTCGCCGTTGCCGAGGTCGAGACCGCCCTGCTCGCGCAGGGCGAGGATCGAACGGACGAGGTGCTGGCGATAGCCCATGCGTCCGGTGACGCCGTTCATGGCGATACGGACTGTCCTGCGTGTCACGAAGGTGCCTCCATCATGTGCGTACTCAAAACAGAAAGCGCTTTCTACGAACGGAGACGCTAGCCTGCCGACAACACACCGGACAAGGGGTCCGCCATCTTCAGCCCGGCGCCACCCCGCTCCCGACTCCCCCGGAGGTACGCGATGACCGTGACGCTGGCGGATGTGGCCGCGCGTGCCCAGGTCTCCCCCGCCACCGTCTCCCGCGTCCTGAACGGCAATTACCCGGTCGCCGCGTCGACCAGGGAGCGGGTGCTGCGGGCGGTGGACGAGCTGGACTACGTCCTGAACGGGCCCGCGAGCTCACTCGCCGCCGCCACGTCCGACCTGATCGGCGTCCTCGTCAACGACATCGCCGACCCCTTCTTCGGGATCATGGCGGGCGCCGCGCAGAACGCGATCGGGGAAGGGGCGTCGGGGCGGGCGGGCGGCGAGAAGCTGGCCGTGGTCTGCAACACGGGCGGTTCGCCCGAGCGCGAACTCACCTACCTCACCCTGCTCCAGCGGCAGCGCGCCGCGGCCGTGATCCTGACCGGGGGGTCCCTGGAGGACCCGGAGCACATGGCGGCGGTGTCGGCGAAGCTCACCAAGCTGACGGACGCGGGGACCCGGGTCGTGCTGTGCGGCCGGCCCCTGGTGGAGGGGGACGCGAGCGTCGCGGCGCTCACCTTCGACAACCGGGCGGGGGCGCGGCGGCTCGCCGAGCACCTGCTCTCGCTCGGGCACCGGCGGATCGGTTACGTGGCGGGGCCGGCGGACCGGACGACGACGCGGCACCGGCTGGAGGGCCACCGGGAGGCGCTGGCGGCGGCAGGGGTGGCCGAGGGACCGACGGTCCACGGCCCGTACGACCGGCGGTCCGGCTACGACGCGACGCTCGAACTCCTGCGCCGGGAGCCGTCGTTGACGGCGGTCGTGGCGGCGAACGACACGGTGGCACTGGGCGCGTGCGCGGCGCTGCGGGACCGGGGCCTGCGGATTCCGGAGGACGTCTCGGTGGCGGGCTTCGACGACCTGCCGTTCTCGATCGACGCGGTCCCGGCGCTGACGACCGTACGGCTGCCGCTCCACGAGGCGGGCGCGCGGGCGGGCCGCCTCGCGGTGGGCACGGAGCAGCCCCCGCCGGGCGGCGTGACGACGATCCCGGCGGAACTGCTGGTACGGGACTCCACGGCGCGCCCCCGGAGCTGACCGCGCTCCTCTCGGGCGCCCCCGCGCCCCTACGACCTGGGCATCTGCGGGCAGGCGGCCCCCCAGGCATCGCCCGGCCCGGGGCTACGGCCGCGTCGGCGCCCGGGGGGCTACGGCCGCGTCGGCGCCCCGCCGGGGTGGGCCTCCCCGAGCCGCTCCTCGCGTACGCCGCTCTCCCCCGGGCCGACCGGGCCTGGGGTCGCCACCCCTGGGGCTGCCAGCCCCGCAGAGCCCACCCCCGCGGCCACCACCCCCGGGCCCCCCACCCCCGCGGCCACCGCTCCCGCAGGGCCCGCCGTCGTGCGGCGGCCGGGTGAGAGCGACGTCAGCGCCACTCCGCCGACCAGCAGCGCCGCCGCGCACCAGCGCAGCGGGCTGATGCCCTCGTCCAGGAAGAGCGCCGCCGAGGACATCCCGAAGACCGGGACCAGCAGCGAGAAGGGGGCCACCGAGGAGGCCGGGTAGCGGCGCAGGAGCCAGCCCCAGGCGCCGAAGCCGAAGACGGTGACGATCCAGGCGACGTAGACGACGACTCCGACGCCGGTCCAGTCGAGCCCCCGCACCGCTTCGAGACCCCGCTCCGGCCCTTCCAGGAGGAGGGAGAGGGCGAGCAGCGGAAGGACAGGCACGGTGCTGACCCAGACCATGAAGTTGAGGGCGTCGGGCGGGGAGGCCTTGCGGGTCAGGACGTTGGAGACGCCCCAGCAGGCCGCCGCCGCGACGCACAGCGCGAAGCCCGCCAGCGGGCCGGTGGCGCCCTCGTCGACCGCCGCGACACCGATGCCCGCGAGCGCGACCGCCATGCCCGCGGTCTTGACCTTCCCGGGGCGTTCGCCGAGCGCGACGAAGGCGAACAGGGCCGTGAACACCGCCTGGATCTGGAGGATCAGCGAGGAGAGCCCGGCGGGGGCGCCGATGTCCATGCCCGTGAAGAGCAGGCCGAACTTGGCCACGCCCAGGGCCAGTCCCACGCCCACGATCCACTTCCAGGCGACCGTGGGGCGCCCGACGAGGAAGACCGCGGGCAGGGCGGCGACGAGGAAGCGGAGGGCGGAGAAGAGCAGGGGCGGGAAGTGGTCGAGACCGATCTCGATGACGACGAAGTTGACTCCCCAGACGGCGGCGACGAGCGCGGCCAGGGCGATGTGGGCAGGGCGCATGTGAGAGAGGGTCACCCATCTCGACCGTGTAGCACCAGCACTGATTTCTTCATGGTTGGATGAAGCAACGCTTCACCCGCAGGGCCACCGCCGACCCGAGGACCAACCCCGAGGAGCCCGCCCATGCTCGACCTCGGACGCCTGCGCGCCCTCCACGCCGTCGCCGTCCACGGTTCGGTGGCCGCCGCGGCCGCCGCCCTCGGCTTCAGCCCGTCGGCCGTCTCCCAGCAGATCGCCAAGCTGGAACGGGAGACCCGCACGATCCTTCTCGAACGCCGGGGCCGCGGGGTCCGGCTCACCGACGAGGCGCACCGACTGGCCGCCACGGCCGAGCAGTTGCTCGCGCTCGTCGAGCAGGCGGAGGTGCGCCTCGAAGAGCGGCGCGGGCTGCCGTCGGGCCGGCTGTCGATCGGCTGCTTCGCGAGCGCCTCGCGCGGTCTGATGCCCCGGGTCCTCGCCGAACTGGCGACCCGGCACCCGGAGCTCGACGCCCGCCTCACGGAGGTCGACCCGCACATCTCGGTCGAGCTCGTCGGGCGCGGCGTGATCGACCTCGCCGTGGCCCACGACTGGGACATCGCCCCGATGCCGACCCCGCCCGGGGTGGAGCAGGCCGTGATCGGCGACGACCTGTGCGACCTGCTCGTGCCGCGCGACCATCCGATGGCCGGGCGGGCGTCGGTACGGCGGGAGGAGCTGGCCGGCGAGCGGTGGATCACCCAGCCGCCCGGGACGGTCTGCCACGACTGGCTGATGCAGACCTTGCGGGCCACCGGCTACGAGCCGCACATCGTCCACCAGGCGGAGGAGAACCACACCCAGGTCGCCCTGGTCGCGGCGGGCCTCGGGATCGCGCTGGTGCCGCGTCTGGGCCGCGGCCCACTCCCGCCCGAGGTGACCCCGGTCCGGCTGGATCCGATGCCGACGCGCCGCCTGCACGCGCTGTGGCGCACGGGCGCGGCACGGCGTCCCGCGATCACCGAGACCGTCCGTACGCTCCAGGAACTCTGGCCCGCGGTCTCCGCCGCCACCTGACCCCCCGAGCAGAACCTCGGGCGGACATCCGCCGCCACCTGACCCCTTGGGCACAGAACCTCGGGCGGATCCTTGCGCGGATCCTTGACCTGGCAGTTACTTTCGGGCTATCCGTTGCACCTTGGAAGTTTCCTTCACCCACTTCCGTCAACCCCGCACGGCCGGAAGGAGCATCAGTGCACCACCGCGCCCCCTCCCGACGCACCCTCCTCACCGTCACCGCCGCCGCCGCGGCCGCCGCCGTCACCGGCGTCACCGTCCCCGTCGCCCACGCCGAGCCGGACACGAGCCTCAGGAGCCTCGAACGGCTCATCTCCCGCATGTCGCTGGAGGAGAAGGTCGGCCAGCTCTTCGTGATGCGGGTGTACGGCCACTCCGCCACCGATCCCGACCAGGCCGACATCGATGCCAACCTCGCGGAGATCGGCGTCCGCACGGCCGCCGATCTCGTCGAGAAGTACCACGTCGGCGGCGTCATCTACTTCACGTGGGCGCACAACACCCGCGACCCCCACCAGATCGCCGAGCTGTCCAACGGCATCCAGCGCGCGGGCCTGGCCCAGCCGACGCCCCTCCCCCTGCTCATCTCCACCGACCAGGAGCACGGCATCGTCTGCCGGGTCGGCGAGCCGGCCACCCTGCTCCCGGGGGCGATGGCGCTCGGCGCGGGGGGCTCCCGCGCCGACGCCCGTGACGCCGCGCGGATCGCGGGCGCCGAGCTGGCCGCCGTCGGCATCCGGCAGAACTACGCGCCCGTCGCCGACGTCAACGTCAACCCCGCCAACCCCGTGATCGGCGTCCGCTCCTTCGGATCCGACCCCGAGGCCGTGGCCGACCTGGTGTCCGCCCAGGTCAGGGGGTACCAGCAGGCCGGAGTCGCGGCGACCTCCAAGCACTTCCCCGGGCACGGCGACACGGCCACCGACAGCCACTACGGCCTGCCGACCATCACGCACACCCGCGAGCAGTGGGCCGAGCTGGACGCCCCGCCGTTCCGGTCCGCGATCGCCGCCGGCATCGACTCGATCATGACGGCGCACATCGTCGTCCCCGCACTCGACCCGAGCGAGGACCCGGCGACCCTCTCCCGCCCGATCCTGACCGGCATCCTGCGCGAGGAACTCGGCTACGACGGCGTGGTGGTGACGGACTCCCTCGGCATGGAGGGCGTACGGACGAAGTACGGCGACGACCGCGTGCCCGTGCTCGCGCTCAAGGCCGGTGTCGACCAGCTGCTCAACCCGCCGAAGCTGGACATCGCCTGGAACGCGGTCCTCCAGGCCGTCAAGGACGGCGAACTGACCGAGGCCCGGCTCGACGAATCGATCCTGCGGATCCTGCGCCTCAAGGCCCGGCTGGGGCTGTTCCGCCGGCCGTACGTCACCGCCGCCGGAGTGGACCGTACGGTCGGCACCCGCGCCCACCTCGCCCGGGCCGACCGGATCGCCGAGGGCACCACCACCCTGCTGGTCAACGAGGGCCGGTTCCTGCCGGTCAGCCGGCGCAGCCACGGCGACGTGCTGGTCGTCGGCGCCGACCCGGCCTCGCCGTCCGGCACCACCGGGCCCCCGACCACCACCCTCGCCACCGCGTTCACCGAACTCGGCTTCACCGCCACGGCGCTGTCCACCGGAATCACCCCGACGGCGGCGAAGATCGAGGAGGCCGTGGCGGCAGCCGCCGGCAAGGACGTGGTCGTCGTCGGCACGTACAACGTCTCGGCGACCAGCCCTCAGCGCACCCTCGTCGCACGGCTCGTCGCGACCGGGGTGCCGGTCGTCACGATCGCGATCCGCAACCCGTACGACGTCGCCTGGACCACCGGACAGCGGGCCACCCTCGCCGCCTACTCCTGGACCGATGTCGAACTCCGGGCCGCCGTAAGGGTCCTCGCGGGCAGGGCCGAGCCGCGCGGCCGTCTGCCCGTCCCCGTGCAGCGGGCGGACGATCCGACGCGGGTGCTGTACCCCGTCGGCCACGGGCTGTCCTACGCGTGACGTAACGCGCGGCCCGGACCCCCCGTTCTCCCTGGCGTGCGCCCGCTCCGGCGGGCCACGCCGGACTCGGAGACCGGGGGGTCTTTCATGCACGCTCCCAGGAGCGGGGCGGGGCGGTCCGTGGCGTGCGCGGTTCTGCTGGTGACGGCGACCGGGTGCCTGCGGGCGGCGGTGGGTGCGAGGGCGGTGCCGGCGGCTGCGAGACCCGCGAGCTGCGCGCCCGGCGGTCGTGGGGCCGCCGGGCGCGTCACGCGTCGTTACGGGCGTACGCCGCGCTCGCGGTTCAGCTCGTCGTCCGCCGGCTTGTCGAGGCGGGCGTCGAAGCGGGCCAGCGGCTGCCCGGCCGCGGCGGCCGGCGCGTCGACCCCGGCCCAGTCGAGGATGCGCGCCGTGGCCTTGGCGCGCTCGGCCTCGACGAGGCCCTCGACCTGGGCACCGTGGTTGGCACCCGGGGCCGTGAAGACGTAGCTGTCACGGGCGCCCTTGCCGAGACGGAACGGCTCCGCTCCCCACGGGTCGTTGCCGCCGTACACGAACAGCATCCGGTTCGCGTTCCCGCGGACCCAGCGGTCCACGTCCCGCATCGCCGACGGCTTGAACGTCGTCGGGATCTCGCGCGGCACGAAGTTCCGCGCCGGCTGGTAGCCGTAGCGGGTCAGGCCCTCGAGGTGGGGCAGCTTGATGCTGGGCGAGCCGAGTTCGGTGGCCGCCTGGTAGTAGTACGGGGTGTACGGATCCAGGCCCTGGTCGGTGTAGAACGACCAGCCGGAGTAGGCGTCGATGGTCTCGTAGACCTCGTCGTCGCTCGCCGTCCTCGCGTCCGGGACCGAACCGCAGACGTCCTCGCCGTAGTACTGCCAGAAGCCCCAGACGAAGTCGAGGACGACCGCCTCGTACGCCTTGTCCAGGGAGCCGACGGTGTTGAAGGTGGCGCCCTCGGCGGCGGCCCACTCCTTGTACTTCTTCTGCAGCGGGGCGCGGCGGACGAGCGCCTCGCGCTGCAGCGCGTTGAGGCGGTCGCGGCACTCCTTGGTCCCGACGTTCTCGAAGAACCGGTCGTACGCCGAGTCCTCCTTGTTGTTCACGTCGTTCGGCGCCACGTAGGCGACGACGCCGTCCATGTCGCGGGGGTAGAAGCGCTCGTAGTACGTGGCCGTCATACCGCCCTTGGAGGCGCCGGTGGAGAGCCACTTCTGCCCGTAGATCTTCTTCAGGGCGGTGAAGATGCGGTGCTGGTCGCTCGCGGCCTGCCAGATGTCGAGCTTCGACCAGTCGGCGGGCTGCGGCCGGGACGGCGTGAAAAAGCGGTACTCCATCGAGACCTGGTTGCCGTCGATGATCCGCGTGGGCTCGCGGCGGCTGGGGGTGGTGCTCAGCCCGTAGCCGCTGGTGTGGAAGACGGTCGGCCGGTCCGTGTCCTTGTGGAGGAGGGAGAGGCGCTGCTTGAACGTCCCCTTCCACGGACGGCGGTGGTCGACCGGCTGGGTGTACTCGAGGACGAAGTAGCGGTAGCCGGCGTACGGCTTCTCCTCGATCAGGCTCATCCCGGGGATCGCCAGGATGCGGTCCTTGATGTCCGTACCGACGGCGCTCTCGGCGACGGTCGGGCTGCCGGTGGCCGACTCGGCGGCGGTAGCCGCACCGCTCGCCCCGACGGTGCCTATGAGCACTGTGAGCGACGTCAGCCAGATCAGCGACTTGCGCATTCACCCTCCCCTTGATTCACAACGGTGTCGCGAACCTAGCGGGGGCAACGTGCGTGCCGCCAGACCCAGTTGACCCTTACCTCCGAATCGCCACAGGTTGCGGCCCGGGATTCGGTACGGAACCGGGCACGGAGTTCACCGCGCGGGTCTCAGCAGAGGACCCAGCCCGTCGATCCGCTCCGTCCGGCGACGGAACCGGTCGCGCGGACACAGCGGTTGAGGGCGTGGACGGTGACGGGGC
The DNA here is from genome assembly GCF_025195125.1 of Streptomyces sp. Je 1-79. Lineage (GTDB taxonomy): Bacteria > Actinomycetota > Actinomycetes > Streptomycetales > Streptomycetaceae > Streptomyces. Next base: position 228,008 of record NZ_JAMGSL010000011.1, on the reverse strand, counting down.
CGGCCTGGCGGGTGAAGTTCCCGCTGTCGACGACGGGGCGACCGCCGCGCGGCTGGAGGGAGACGGACATCGCGCGGCGCGCGCCGGGGCGCTTGGCGACGGTGACGGCGCAGACGTACTGGCGGCTCCGGTAGAGCCTCAGCTCTCCGGTGGCGAAGGAGACGGTCTTGGTGGCCCGGCCGGTGCAGAGCGAGGCGGCGTCGGCGCGCGCGACCCCGGGCCCGGCGAGGGAGAGGGCGCCGACGGTGAGCAGCACCGCCGTCAGATACCCGAGCAGCCGTGTGCCGCGCCCTTTCCCACTGGTTCCTTCGAACACTGGATCCCCTCCCGACTCTGTGCCGTACATGCGTACGACGCAGGGGAGCGCCGAGCGGTTGCCTCCGGCCGCAGGAGGCGGCGGCGCGGACGGCGGGAGCGCGGTGCTCCGCATCCCGCCGTGGCCGCCCGTCCCGGCCTGCGGCCGGGCCGCTCAGACCGCCGTCGCCGGCTCCTCCTCGCCGATGAACGCGCGCCAGAGCTCCGCGTACCGGCCGTCCCGTGCGAGGAGCTCGTCGTGGGTGCCGTCCTCCGCGACACGGCCGTGGGCCATGAGGATCACCCGGTCCGCGCGGGCGGCCGTGGTGAGGCGGTGGGCGACGACCAGCGTCGTACGACGGCCGGCCAGGCGGTCGGTGGCCTGGTTGACCTGGGCCTCGGTGGCCAGGTCGAGCGCGGCGGTGGCCTCGTCGAGGAGCAGGACGTCCGGGTCGACGAGCTCGGCGCGGGCGAGGGCGATCAGCTGGCGCTGGCCGGCGGAGAGGTTGCGTCCGCGCTCGGCGACCTCGTGCAGGTAGCCGCCGTCCAGGGTCGCGATCATGTCGTGGGCTCCGACCGCGCGGGCCGCCGCCTCGACCTCGGCATCGGTCGCGTCGGGGCGGCCGTAGGCGATGGCGTCACGGACCGTCCCGGCGAAGAGGTACGCCTCCTGGGGGACGACGCCGAGCCGGTGGCGGTACGCGGTGAGGTCCAGGTCCCTGAGATCGGCGCCGTCGGCGGTGACCCGGCCCGAGGTGGGGTCGTAGAACCGGGCGACGAGCTTGACCAGCGTGGACTTCCCGGCGCCGGTCTCGCCGACGAAGGCGACGGTCTGCCCGGCGGGGATCCGCAGGTCGACGCCGGTGAGGGCCTCCTCCTCGGAGCCGTACGCGAACGACACGTCCTCGAAGGCGATCTCGCCGCGCAGCGACAGGACGTCGAGCGGGGCGTCGGCTTCGGCGGTGGACGTCGGCTCCTGGAGCAGCTCCTGCATGCGCTTCAGCGAGACGGCGGCCTGCTGGTAGCCGTCGAACACCTGGGAGAGCTGTTGCACGGGCGCGAAGAAGAGGTCGATGTAGAGGAGGTAGGCGACCAGGGCGCCGGTCGTCAGCGAGCCCGCCTCGATCCGGTTCGCGCCGACGATCATCACGCCCGCGGCGGCCACGGAGGACAGCAGCGTGACGAAGGGGAAGTAGATGGAGATCAGCCACTGTCCGCGGACGCGGGCCTGACGGTACTCGTCGCTGCGGGCCGCGAACCGGGCGGCGCCCGAGTGCTCGCGGCGGAAGGCCTGGACGATGCGGAGCCCGGCGACCGACTCCTGGAGGTCGGCGTTGACGACGCTGATCCGCTCCCGCGCCAGCTCGTACGCCTTCACGCTGGAGCGGCGGAAGAAGTACGTGGCGACGGCGAGGACCGGGAGCGTCGCGAAGACCACCAGGGCGAGCTGGAGGTCGAGCACGAGCAGCGCGACCATGATCCCGAAGAAGGTCACGACGGAGACGAACGCGGTGACGAGACCGGTCTGCAGGAACGTGGACAGGGCGTCCACGTCCGTCGTCATCCGGGTCATGATGCGGCCGGTCAGCTCGCGCTCGTAGTAGTCGAGCCCGAGCCGCTGGAGCTGGGCGAAGATCTTCAGGCGCAGGGCGTAGAGGACCCGTTCGCCGGTCCGGCCGGTCATCCGGGTCTCGGCGGTCTGGGCGACCCACTGCACGAGGACGGCCACCAGGGCGAGCGCGGAGGCGGCCCAGACGGCGCCCATGGCGAGCTTGTTGACGCCGTCGTCGATGCCGTGCCGGATCAGGATCGGCAGCAGCAGGCCCATGCCGGCGTCGAGGGCGACGAGGCCGAGGCTGATGAGGAGGGGGATCCCGAAGCCGTGCAGCAGGCGGCGCAGTCCGTACGACGCCTCGGGCGTGACGGCACGGGCCTCGTCGATGTCGGGGATGTCGGTGGCGGGCGGCAGCGCCTCGACGGCGGCCAGGAGTTCTGGGGTGGCCCCTGGGGCCTGGGACTCCTCGGCGGGCGTCTCCTCGCGGACCCACAGGGTGGGGGTGATGCCGCGTTCGGCGTCGAACTCCGCGTCGAGTTCGGCGCGCAGGGTGCGGTCCTCGGGCACCTCGACGGGCGCCGTGTGGCCGGGCGAGACGCCGCCGAGCTCGTCGGGGTCGGTGAGGAGCCGCCGGTAGAGCGCGGAGCGCCGCTCCAGCTCCTCGTGGGTGCCGATGTCGGAGAGCCTGCCGCCGTCGAGGACGGCGATCCGGTCGGCGAGGCCCAGGGTGGAGCGGCGGTGGGCGATGAGGAGGGTGGTGCGGCCGGCCATCACGGAGGCGAGGGCCTCGTGGATCTCGTGCTCCACGCGGGCGTCGACGGCGGAGGTGGCGTCGTCGAGGAGGAGCAGCCGGGGGTCGGTGAGGATCGCGCGGGCGAGGGCGACGCGCTGGCGCTGGCCGCCGGAGAGGGTGAGGCCGTGCTCGCCGACCTTGGTGTCGTAGCCGTCGGGCAGCTCGGCGATGAAACGGTCCGCCTGGGCGGCGCGGGCGGCGGTCTCGATCTGCTCCTGGGTGGCGTCCGGGTGACCGTACGCGATGTTGGCGCGGACGGTGTCGGAGAACAGGAAGCTGTCCTCGGGGACCAGCCCGATGGCGGCGCGCAGCGAGTCGAGGGTGAGCTCGCGGACGTCGTGGCCGCCGACGAGGACGGCGCCGTGGCCGACGTCGTAGAAGCGGGGCAGGAGGAGCGAGACGGTCGACTTGCCGCTCCCGGACGCGCCGACGACGGCGACGGTCTCGCCGGAGCGGATCTCCAGGGAGAAGCCGTCGAGGACGGGGCGCCCGTCGTCGTAGGCGAAGCTCACGTCGTCGAACTCGACCGTGGCCTCTGCGTCCGCCGGCAGCTCCTTCGTGCCGTCCTTGATGACCGGCTCGGTGTCGATGAGCTCAAGCACGCGGTCGACGCCCGCGCGGGCCTGCTGGCCGACGGTGAGGACCATGGCGAGCATGCGGACGGGGCCGACGAGGGACGCGAGGTACGCCGAGAAGGCGACGAAGGTGCCGAGGGTGATCTGGCCACGGGTGGCGAGCCAGCCGCCGAGGGCGAGGACGGCGACCTGCCCGAGGGCCGGGACGGCCTGGAGGGCGGGGGTGTACCGCGAGTTCAGCCGGATCGTACGCATACGGCCGGCGAAGAGCTTGCGGCTGGCGTCCCGGATCTTCCCGGTCTCCTGGTCCTCCTGTCCGAAGCCCTTGACGACGCGGACCCCGGTCACGGACCCGTCGACGACCCCGGCGACGGAGGCGGCCTGGGCCTGGGCGTACCAGGTGGCGGGGTGGAGGCGGGTTCGGCTGCGCTTGGCGATGAACCAGAGCGCGGGGGCGACGGCCAGGGCGACGAGGGTGAGCGGGAGGGAGAGCCACGCCATGACGGCCAGCGAGATCAGGAAGAGCAGGATGTTCCCGATCGTCATCGGGAGCATGAAGAGCAGGCCCTGGATGAGCTGGAGGTCGCTCGTGGCCCGTCCGACGACCTGCCCGGTGGACAGCTCGTCCTGCCGCCGGCCGTCGAGCCGGGTGATGGTGCCGTACATCTCGGTACGGAGGTCGTGCTGGACGTCGAGGGCGAGCCGGCCCCCGTAGTAGCGGCGGACGTAGGTGAGCGCGTAGACGAAGACGGCGGCGCCGATGAGGAGACCGGTCCAGACGGAGAGCGACCGGGTCTTCGCTCCGATGACGTCGTCGATGATCACCTTGGTGATCAGCGGGACGAGCGCGAGGAGGGCCATTCCGGCGAGCGAGGACCCGAGGGCGAGCACGACGTTGGCCTTGTACCGCCAGGCGTACCCGGCCAGCCTGCGCGCCCAGCCCCGCGCACGCGGCGCCTGCCGGTCCACCTGTTCCTGCCCCGCCGCGGCCACGTGGTCGCCTCCCGTTCGTCCTGCTCTACCGGAAGGCACCAACGCGGGTGGGGTGGGATTTCATCCCGCCGCAACAAACTGTGGGAGAAGACCGGTCGCTGGTCCTAGGACCGTCGGACGGTCGGAGACGGTCAGTCGGCGTAGAACAGCAGAAAGACCGCGGTCACGCCGACGGCGGTGAAGGCGGTGGAGGCGGCGGCGAGCCGCCGCCGGCGCCGGGGGCGTGCCACGAGTGGAGGACTCGCGAAGAGCGGGGACGGTTGCGCCGGTGTCCGGCCTCAGAGGTGCGTCGGTTCGAACATGCGCAGGAGGGCCGGGAGGACCACCACCGACGGGCCGGGGGTCGCAAGGGCCTTCGAGAGGTCGGCCGTCAGGGTCTCCGGGGTCGTACGGACCGCCGGGACGCCGAAGGACTCCGCCAGGGCCACGAAGTCCGGGCGGGCCAGCTCCGTCGCCGTCGCCTCACCGAAGGCGTCCGTCATGTACTCGCGCAGGATGCCGTAGCCGCCGTCGTCGACGATCAGCCACGTGACGTCCGAGCCGTACTGCTTCGCCGTCGCCAGCTCCGCGATCGAGTACATCGCGCCGCCGTCGCCCGAGACCGCGAGGACCGGGCGCGTCGGGTCGGCCGCCGCCGCGCCGAGGGCGGCGGGGAAGCCGTAGCCGAGACCGCCGGCGCCCTGGGCGGAGTGCATGGTGTTCGGGTGGCGGGCGTCGAAGGCCGACCAGGCCCAGTAGGCGAGGATCGTCATGTCCCAGAAGCTGGGCGAGTCGTCCGGCAGCGCCTCGCGCACCGAGGCCACGATCCGCTGCTCCAGGCCGAGGTCCTGCGCCGCGATCCGGTCCCTGACCTTGGTGAGAACGGCTTCGACCCGCGCGGGCGCGGTCTCGTCCCGTCGCTCGTCCACCGTCTCCAGGAGCGCCTGGAGGGCGAGGCGGGCGTCCGCGTGGATACCGAGCGCCGGGTGGTTGGACTCCAGCTTGCCCGCGTCCGCCTCGATCTGGATCACCCGGCCGCGCGGCGCGAACGTGTGGTAGTTCGACGACAGCTCGCCGAGCCCCGAGCCGACGACCAGCAGGACGTCCGCGTCCTCCAGGAAGTCGGTGGTGTGCCGGTCCTCCAGCCAGGACTGGAGCGACAGCGGGTGCTTCCAGGGGAACGCGCCCTTGCCGCCGAAGGTGGTGACCACGGGCGCGTCGATCCGCTCCGCGAGCGCGCGCAGCTTGCCCGACGCGTCGGAGCGGACGACTCCGCCGCCCGCGATGATCGCGGGCCGCTCGGCGTTGGCCAGGAGGTGTGCGGCCACCGCCGTCAGCTCGGGGCGCGGGGCGACCTCCTCGGGTGTCGCGTCCATCGCCGTGACGACCGGCAGGAGGGTCTCCGCGAGCAGCACGTCCTGCGGGATCTCCACCCAGACCGGCCCGTGCGGGGCGGTCAGCGCCGACTCCCACGCCGCCGCGATGGCGGAGGGGATCTGCGACTGGGTGCGGACGGTGTGCACGGACTTCACGATGTCCCGGAAGGACGCCTGCTGGTCGCGCAGCTCGTGGAGGTAGCCGTGCCGCCCGCCGCCGAGCCCGGCCACCGGGATCTGGCTGCCGATCGCGAGGACGGGGGCGGAGGCGGCCGCCGCCTCCTGGAGCGCGGCGAGGGACATGAGCGAGCCGGGGCCGGTGGAGAGCAGCAGCGGGGCCGCCTCGCCGGTCATCCGGCCGTACGCGTCGGCCGCGAAGCCCGCGTTGTTCTCGACGCGCAGTCCGACGTACGAGAGCGAGGAGCGGCGGAGCGCGTCGAACATGCCGAGCGCGTGCTGGCCGGGGAGCCCGAAGACGGTGGTCGCGCCGAGCCCGGAGAGGGTCTCGACGACGAGGTCGCCACCGTTCCGCCCGGGAGGCGGGTTGAGCGCGGCGGCGGTCTGCGCCTCCGTGGGGCGGAGTACCAGGTCGTGGTCGTGGGTCATGGACGTTCCCCAGGGTGGCGTGATCGGTCGGGTACGGCGGGGTGGTACGAGGAGGGACGGACGAGCAGCGGCCCGGCGCGACGAGCGTTCGCCCGGTCCGGGCGCGCCCCGTCGGCGCGGGCGCGCCCCGTCGGTCCGGGCGTGACCCCCGGTCCGACGGTACGGCCCGAGGCCGGCCGGATGCGGCACCGGGGCGGCCGGCACCACCCGGCCGCCCCGGGCGGGCCGCCCCTGCGGCCCGGGCCCGCGAGCGCCCCGCGCTACTGGGCCGCGCGGTTCTCCGCGATCTGGCGGGACATGATCGTCGTCAGCTCGTACGCCGTGTGCGAGGCGGCGACCGCGGTGATCTCCGCGTGGTCGTAGGCCGGGGCGACCTCGACCACGTCCGCCGACACCAGGTTGCAGGAGGACAGGCCGCGCAGGATCTCCAGGAGTTCGCGGGATGTCATGCCGCCCGCCTCCGGGGTGCCGGTGCCGGGCGCGTGCGCCGGATCGAGGCAGTCGATGTCGATGGAGATGTACAGCGGCCGGTCGCCGATGCGCTGGCGCAGCTGGTCGGCCACCTCGTCGGCGCCGCGGCGGTAGATGTCCGCCGAGGTGACGATGCCGAAGCCCATCTTCTCGTCGTCGGTGAGGTCCTGCTTGCCGTACAGCGGGCCGCGCGTGCCGACGTGCGACAGGGCGGAGGTGTCGAGGATGCCCTCCTCGACGGCCCGGCGGAACGGGGTGCCGTGGGTGTACTCGGCGCCGAAGTACGTGTCCCAGGTGTCGAGGTGGGCGTCGAAGTGGAGCAGCGCGACCGGGCCGTGCTTCTTGGCGACGGAGCGCAGCAGCGGCAGCGCGATGGTGTGGTCGCCGCCCAGGGTCATCATGCGGGCGCCGGTGGAGAGCAGGTCGTCCGCCGCGGCCTCGATCGTCTCGACGGCCTCGTTGATGTTGAAGGGGTTCGCGGCGATGTCACCGGCGTCGGCGACCTGGGCCAGGGCGAACGGCGAGGCGTCCTGCGCCGGGTTGTACGGGCGCAGCAGACGGGAGGCCTCACGGATGGCGTTGCCGCCGAAGCGGGCGCCGGGGCGGTAGGAGACACCGCTGTCGAAGGGGACGCCGACCACGGCGATGTCGGCGGTGCCGACCTCGTCGAGTCGCGGCAGCCGGGCGAACGTCGCGGGACCGGCGTACCGCGGGATGCGGGACGAGTCGGTCGGGCCGCGGAAGGCGTTCTGGTCGCTGCTCATGGTCGGGTCCTCCTGGGTGTGTCGGTGATGTCCGGCCGGGGCCCGAGGGTCGTCTCGGGCTCCGGCCGGGAGTCTGCGGTGCCGTCAGCCGGTCGTCGGCACCGGCACGGTCTCCGGCGTCGTCGGGTCGGCTTCGGGGGTGTCCTGGCCCGCCAGCCGGGCGCGCCAGTTCGCGAGCACGGCGGCGTCCGTCGGGCGGGTCGCCAGGGAAACGATCACATATGCGGCGAGCGAGGCCAACAAACCATAGTAAACAGGCTCATTTGCCAAGATTCCGTAAGCCCACATCAGGCCAATGACGGACAGGCCGCCGACGGTGACCGCGGCGAGGGCTCCCTGCACGGTGCCGCGGCGCCACAGCAGGCCGCCGAGGATCGGCACGAGCAGTCCGCCGACCAGCAGGTTGTAGGCGACGGTCAGCGCCTGGACGACGTCGTTCAGGGCGATGGCGATGGCGATGGTGGCGATGCCCATGAGGAGGATGAAGAGGCGGTTGCCCTTCACCTCGTCGTGGTCCTCGCCGCCGCCCCCGGCGGTCAGCCCGCGCAACCTCGACCAGATGTCGTTGTTGGCGACGGTGGCGCAGGCGATCAGCGCGCCGGAGGAGGTCGACATGACGGCGGCGAGCGCGGCGGCGAGGACCAGGCCCCGCACACCCATGGGCAGCTCGTCCTTGACGATGGTCGCGAAGGCGTCGTCGGCACTGGGCAGGTTCGGGTAGAGCACCTTGGCCGCGGTGCCGATGACGGCGCCGGCGAGGGCGTACACGAGACAGTACGTACCGGCGACGGTCCCGCCCCACTTGGCGACCTTGTCGGTCCGGGCGGTGAACACGCGCTGCCAGATGTCCTGGCCGATGAGCATGCCGAAGGTGTAGATCAGGACGTACGTGAAGATCGTCTCGCCGCCGATGCCGAGCGGCGCGAAGTACTCGGTGGGCAGCTGGGCCTTCATCTCCGCGAACCCGCCGGCCTTGATCACGGCGATCGGCAGCAGCAGGATCAGCACGCCGATGGTCTTCACCACGAACTGCACCATGTCGGTGAGGGTGATGGACCACATGCCGCCGAGCGTCGAGTACGCGACGACGATGGCGCCGCCGAGGACGATCGCGACCGTGCGGGGCAGGTCGAAGAGGACGTCGAAGATCGTGGCGTACGCGATGGTCGAGGTGACCGCGAGCATCAGCGTGTACGCCCACATGACCACGCCCGAGATGACGCCGGCCTTGCCGCCGTAGCGCAGGTCGAGCATCTCGGAGACCGTGTAGACCTTCAGCCGGGCGATGCGCGCGGAGAAGAAGACGGAGAGGGCGAGGAGTCCGAGGCCGATGGCGAAGACCATCCAGGCGCCGGAGAGGCCGTACTTGTAGCCGAGACCCACGCCGCCGATGGTGGAGGCGCCGCCGAGGACGATGGCGGCCATGGTGCCGGAGTACATCCAGGGACCGAGGCGGCGGCCGGCCACCAGGAACTCGCTCTTGGACTTGGCGCGGCGCATGCCCCACCAGCCCATCGCGAGCATGCCGGCCAAGTACAGGACGATCACTGTGTAGTCGACGGCCATGGGGCCCTCCCTCGTTCACTTCGGTGGCGTGTCGTGCGGGTGGAGTGACTCCAGTGACTGATCGCGAGGACATCCGCCCGTACCCGCGGCCGCTGGATGCCACGAGGTTAGGTGGCCGGAAAGCGACGATGAAGCGTAGGTTTCATCCACTGTTCACCCGGTGCGATGTACGAAAGGTCCATAGCGATGCCCGCCAAGGAACCCACGTCGACACCCCCGGCCCCGCCCGTCTCGCTGGCCGCGCTGCTGAGCCGGAAGGACCTCGGGCTGCGGCTCCTCGCCGGCCCGGAGGACGCCGCCGTCCACTGGGTGCACACCTCCGAGATGGCCGACCCGTATCCGTACCTCCTCGGCGGCGAGCTGCTGATGACCGCGGGCGTGCAGCTCACGGACCCGGAGCACTATGTCGAGCGGGTGGTGGCGGCAGGGGCGGCGGCGCTCGGTTTCGGCGTCACACCGGTGTACGACACGGTGCCCGCGGCGCTCGTCGACGCGTGCGGGCGCCGCGGGCTGCCCCTGCTCGAAGTGCCGCCGGACACGCCGTTCACGGCGGTGGCCCGGGCGGTGTGGCGGCTGATGGCGGAGGCCCGCCACCGGGAGCTGCGCCGGGTGACCGAGGCCCAGCAGTCGCTTGCGGTGGCGGCCGCCCGGCCGGCGCCGGTCCCGGCGGTCCTCGGGGCGCTCGCGTCCCGGCTCGGAGGGCACGCGGCGCTCTACGCGGCGGACGGTACGCCCTACGCGGCGGCGGGCCGGGAACTGCCGGGCGCGGCGTCCGGGGCGCTCATGGAGCTGGCGGGCGTGGTGGGCCGCCGGCCCGGTGGCCCGGCCTCCGCGAGCGGTGAGGGCGACGGGCTGCGCCTCGCCGCGTACGCGCTGGGCGGCGGCGACGGTGAGGGCGACGGACTGACGCTCGGGGTCGCGACGGAGAGCCGCGAGCCCGGGGACCACACGATCGCGGGCGTCGCGGTCGTCCTGCTCTCCCTGCTGACCGCCCCGCACCGGGGCGCCGACGTCTCGGCCCGGGACGCCGCCCTGGTCCGCCTCCTCCTCGGCACCCGGCCGGAGGAGGCCGCTCCGGCCCTCGGCCCCGGCCCCTGGACCGTCGTCCACGCCCACGGCGGCGACGGCACCCCGTTCGCCGCGCCGAGCCTGGCGGCGGCTCTGGGCACGCCGCTGATGGACGCGGGCGAGGAAGCCACCGGCGCGGAGGCGGGCACGGGCGAAGCCGGCAGCGAGACGACGCGCACGGCCACCACCGACCCGGGCGACGCCACGGGCGGAGCCTCCACGGGCGGAACCGGCGACGCGGAGGCGGGCGAGGCCGAGCCGGACGGCACCCCCGTGACCGTCCGGCTCCTGCTGCCCGCCTCCTCCCCCGTCACCGCCCAGCCCGGATGGACCCTCGGCGTCAGCTCCCCCGTCGACGCCGGCGACCTCTCCGTCGCCGACGCCCAGGCCGCACGGGCGCTGCGCAGGGCCGAGGCCGGCCGCACCGATCTCGTACGCCACCGGCCCGCCGGGTTCGGCGGGCTCATCGACGAGGCGGAGGCCGCCGCGTACGCCCGGACCCTGCTCGCACCGATCGGCGAGCCGCTGACCGAGACCCTCCGCACCTGGCTCTCGCTCCACGGCAGCTGGGACCGGACGGCCGTCGCCCTGGACATCCACCGCAACACGGTCCGCCAGCGCATCGCCCGCTGCTCCACGCTCCTGGCCATGGACCTGGACGACGCGAACGTACGGATGGAGCTGTGGTTCGCCCTCGGCCGGATGTGACCCCGGCCGAGGGCGGGCACGTCAGCGGAGCTTGTTCACCGCGGTGCGCGTGGTGTTCTTGAAGTCCGCCAGCGGGGCGTCCTCGAAGTCGCCCATCTGCCCCCAGCGGACGAGGGTGACGGTGCGGCCGTCGCGGCCGACGGAGAAGAGGTGGATGTCGGTGATGCCGATCTGCGGGTCGGCGGTGTCCAGGCTGTAGACCCAGGCACCCTCCTCGACGGCGAGCTTGCCGTGGGAGGCGCTGACGGCGTGCAGGCCCGGGTTCTGCCGCTCCAGCAGGGGCCCGCAGCCGGCGAGGGCCTTGCGGAGGGTGTCGACCAGCTTCACGGCGTCGGCCTCGGTGCGGGCGACGGTGGTGATCTGGACGCCGTTGGTGTCGAGCTCGGTGGTGAACTCGCGGTAGCGGGTGTTCTGCGCCGGGATCTTGTACGGGGCGCAGAGGGCGCCGCCGTTCTCCGGGATGCCGGTGAAGACCCGGGTGGCGGTCCACGGCGTCGACGACGGCGGCATCTGGGAGGCGGCGAGGAAGGCGGGCTGGGCAGCGGCCTGCGCCGGGGCCGTGGCGAGGGCCGCGAGGCCCAGGGCGGCAGCGGTGGCGGTGGCGAGTGCGGCACGGAGCTTGTTCATGGTGGTGGATCCCCCGTCGGGTCGTTCGGTCAGTGCTCGACCAGCGTCGGGCCGGAGCCCGTTGCTTGCAACGGTGACGCGCCCTCCACCCGTCCCGGAACCATCCCACCCCCACTGACGTGCAAGGACATGAAGCGTGGGACGCAGGTTCGAGGGGGATGGAATGCCGAAGGACGCCGCCGTCGAGGAGTTCGCGCGGCTCGTGCACGCGCTGAAGGCGCGGGACGGGCGCAGTTACGAGGCGCTGGGCCGGCGCCTGAGCGTCAGCGCGTCCACCCTCCACCGCTACTGCTCGGGCGCGACCGTCCCGGAGGAGTTCGCCGTGGTCGACCACCTCGCCCTGCTGTGCGGGGCGGACGAGGAGGAGCGGCGGGCCCTGGAGGTGGCCTGGAGCCGCGCCGACCGCACCCGTCGCCCTCCGGTGCCGGAGCCCGACGCGGAGCCCGTGCCCGACGCGGAGCCCGTGCCCGACGCGGAGCCCGTGCCCGGCCCGGAACCGAAGCCGACGCCGGAGCCCGAGCCGGCCCCGGAGCCCGAGCCGGCCCCGGAGCCCGCGTCCGAGCCCGAGCCCGCGTCCGAGCCCGAGCCCGACCCCGAGCTGGAACCCGTGCACGCGCGCGTGCCGGGCCTCCCGTCCGGGCGGCGGAGGCGCCGGTGGGCGTGGTTGGGCTTGGTCGGCGGGGTGCTGGCGGTCGTGGGGGCGGTGACGCTCGGAGCCGTACTCCTGCCCGGGAAGACCCGGGAGCGGGCCGCCGAACCGCCGGCGCCGCTGACGTGGACGGTCGCCTCGCACCTCTATGAGGACGGGTGCGGGCACACCTACCTCGTGGAGCGGACGCCCCCTCCCCCGCCGGGGTCGGCCGACGCGAGGAGCTGGGCGGTGACGCAGGGGGCCGTGGACGGCGGGAAGACGCTGGTGCGGGTGTCGGTGCAGGGGAAGAACTCGGCGGCGGTGGTGCTCCAGGCGCTGCACGTGCGGGTGGTCGAGCGGGGCGCGCCGCTGCCGTGGACCGCGTACCAGATGGGCGGCGGGTGCGGCGGGGCGGTGACGCCGCGCCGTTTCGAGGTGGACCTGGACCGGCCGCGGCCGGTGGCGCGGGCGCTGGACGGGTACGACGCCTCCGGGGAGGAGGGCCGGACGCTCCCGGCGGTCTCCTTCCCGTACACGGTCAGCGCCGCCGAGCCGGAGGAGCTGCTGGTCTCGGCCGGGGCGGCGGGGTGCGACTGCCGCTGGTACCTGGAGCTGGAGTGGAGCTCGGAGGGGCGCCGGGGCACGGTCCGGATCGGGGACGAGGACGGCGCACCCTTCCGGACGAGCGGTCTGCGGGGCCGCCCGGTGTGGGAGTACGACTCCGTCGGCCTCCGCTGGGTACCCGGCGAGGCGCCCGGCTCCTGAGTGGACGTGATGTGGGCAACCCTGGGGCCCCCAGATCTGGACAGCGGCGCGAACCGATGGGTAACTTGACTGAGCAAGCGCTTAGGCATAGTGCGTCAGGTACGCAGGACTCCGAAGGAGGCGGCTCGTGCGCCGTACGGTATTCAACGAGGACCACGAGGCGTTCCGGGAGACCATCCGGGCCTTCATCGAGGCCGAGGTCGTCCCCGTCTACGACGACTGGTTCGCCGCGGGCCAGGCGCCGCGCGAGTTCTACGACAAGCTCGGCGAGCTGGGCGTCTTCGGCATCAACGTGCCCGAGGAGTTCGGCGGCGCGGGCCTGGACACCCACAAGTTCGAGGCCGTCCTCTACGAGGAGACCTCCCGCGCGGGCGTCCAGTTCGGCGGCTCCGGCGTCCACGTGCTGCTCGCCCTGCCGTACATCAAGATGCTCGCCACCGACGAGCAGAAGAAGCGTTACCTCCCGAAGTTCGTCTCCGGCGAGGAGATGTGGGCGCTGGCGATGACCGAGCCGGGCACCGGCTCCGACGTCGCGGGCATGAAGACCACCGCCAAGCTCTCCGAGGACGGCACGCACTACGTCCTCAACGGCTCCAAGACCTTCATCACCGGTGGCGTCCACGCCGACCGCGTGATCGTCTGTGCCCGTACCTCCGCCCCGACGGCCGAGGACCGCCGCTTCGGCATCTCCCTCTTCGCCGTGGACACCAAGTCCGAGGGCTACTCCATCGGCCGCAAGCTGGACAAGCTCGGCCTGCGCACCTCCGACACCGCCGAGCTGGCGTTCGTCGACGTGAAGGTGCCGGTCGAGGACCTGCTCGGCGAGGAGAACAAGGGCTTCTACTACCTCGGCCACAACCTGGCCTCCGAGCGCTGGGGCATCGCCTTCGGCGCCTACGCGCAGGCCAAGGCCGCCGTCCGCTTCGCCCAGCAGTACGTCACGGACCGCACGGTCTTCGGCAAGCCGGTCGCGCACTTCCAGAACACCAAGTTCGAACTGGCCGCCTGCCAGGCCGAGGTGGACGCCGCCGAGGCGGTCGCCGACCGCGCCCTGGAGGCCCTGGACGCGGGCGAGCTGACCCCGGCCGAGGCCGCGAGCGCCAAGCTCTTCTGCACCGAGGTCGCGCACCGCGTGATCGACCGCTGCCTCCAGCTGCACGGCGGCTACGGCTACATGAACGAGTACCCGATCGCGCGCCTGTACGCCGACAACCGCGTCAACCGCATCTACGGCGGTACGAGCGAGATCATGAAGTCGATCATCGCCAAGTCGATGGGCCTGTAAGTGCCCGAGGCTCTGGACGCTCTGCTCGATCTGCTCGACCTGGAGCAGATCGAGCAGAACATCTTCCGGGGACAGTCCCGCTCCGCCGTCGTCCCCCGCGTCTTCGGCGGCCAGGTGGCCGCCCAGGCGCTGGTGGCGGCGGGCCGGACCGTCCCCGCGGACCGGCTCGTCCACTCCCTGCACGCGTACTTCCTGCGCGCCGGGGACCCGGGCGCGCCGATCGTCTACACGGTCGACCGCATCCGTGACGGCCGCTCCTTCACCACCCGCCGGGTCGTCGCCGTCCAGCACGGGCAGCCGATCTTCCACTTCTCCGCGTCCTTCCAGACGTACGAGGAGGGGCTTGAGCACCAGTACGACATGCCGGCCGCGCCGGACCCGGAGTCCCTGCCGACGGCGGCCGAGATGCTGCCCCGGCACCTCCCGGCGGAGGTGGCCGCGCGCCTGGTCGAGGCGCGGGCCGCGGTGGACCTGCGCTACGCCGACGTGCCGCCGTGGGGTTCGGTAGGGGAGCCGCGCGAGCCGCGCTCGCAGGTCTGGTTCCGTACGAACGGCAAGCTGGCCGACGACCCCCTGCTGCACGTCTGCCTGGCGACCTACGTCTCCGACATGACGCTGCTCGACTCGGTGCTGCTCGCCCACGGGCGCGGCGGCTGGGCGGTCGGGGACGTCGTCGGGGCGTCGCTGGACCACGCGATGTGGTTCCACCGGCCGTTCCGGGCCGACGAGTGGCTGCTGTACGACCAGGAGTCGCCGTCCGCGTCGGGCGGGCGGGGGCTCGGCCAGGCGCGGATCTACACGCAGGACGGGCGGCTGGCGATCTCGGTCATCCAGGAGGGTGTCGTTCGCATCCCGCGCTGAGGGCCGGACATACCGTCCGGACCATGGCGCGGAACGACGACGCACGGAACGACGACGCACAGAACAGCTCGCAGAACGGCTCGCAGAACGGCGAGAGCACCGTCACGGTGATCGTGGCGGCGGTGGCGAACCTGGGGATCGCCGCCGCCAAGGCCGTCGCCGGGATCGTGGGGGCACCTCCCATGCCCGAAGGGCTATGGGGGAGGATCGAGCGCGATGCTCTCCGAGGCGGCCCACTCGGTCGCCGACACCGTCACCGAGGTCATGCTGCTCACCGCGCTGAAGCGGAGCGAGAAGCCGGCCGACGAGGACCATCCGCTCGGCTACGCGAACGAACGCTACGTCTGGGCGATGCTCGCCGCCGTCGCCACCTTCGTCGGCGGGGCGGTCTTCTCGGTCTACGACGGCGTCCACACCCTCGTCCAGGGCGAGGAGGTGGGCGACCCGCTCGTCTCGTACATCGTGCTCGGCGTCGCCTTCGTCCTGGAGAGCTTCTCCCTGCGGACCGGCGTCCGCCAGGTCAGGGGCGAGGCGGCACGGAAGAGGACGCCCTTCGGCCGCTATCTGCGGCGCACCCCCGACACGACCGTCAAGGCCGTCGTGATGGAGGACTCGGCCGCGCTGGCCGGTCTGCTGCTGGCGGCCGGCGGTCTGCTCGGCGTCGAGCTCACCGGCTCGGACGTGTGGGACGGCGTCGCCTCGATCCTCATCGGCCTGCTGCTCGTGTACGTGGCCTGGGTGCTCGGCCGCTCGAACGCGGAGCTGCTGATCGGCCGGCCGGTTCCGAGGCGGATGCGGGCGGAGATCCGCGAGGAGCTGCTGTCGGTCCCGCACATCATCGACGTGCTCGACCTGACGACGCTGATCCAGGGCCCGGAGGAGGTCCTGATCGCGGCCAAGGTCGACTTCCGTGACGTGGCGTCGGCCGGGCAGGTCGAATGGGCCTGCGAGGAGGCCGAACAGCAGCTGCGGGAGCGATTCCCGGCCGTCAGGCGGGTGTACCTGGACCCGACCCCCGGTCTCGGCCGGCGTGCGCCGCGGGACGCGTGACGGGGCCGCGGCCCCGTGCGGCCCCGTCGTCGTCCGGCCGCCCGGCCGTCAGTCCTTCAGGCCCGCCGCGTCGAGCAGGTAGTCGGTGAGCGGCTCGTAGTACCGGGGGTCGAGGACGTGGTCGTCCAGCGGGATCGTGACCTGCATCGTGCCCTCGGCCTCGCCGATGAAGAGGGCGGGGTCGTTGCAGTCGGCGTACCCGACGGAGTCGATCCCGCGCTGACCGGCACGGCCGGCCCAGCCGTGGTCGGCGACGACGAGGTCGGGCCGCCGCTCGCCCAGGGCCTCCAGGCCGTCCAGGATCGCGTTCATGGGCTCCGGCGAATGGGTGTGCCAGAGGGTGGCGCCCCGCTCGAAGACGGCGACGTCGGCGAACTGCACGACGTACCCCTCGTCGGCGGTGAGTCCGCCGGGGATCCGCACGATGTCGCAGCCCCTGGCCCGCAGCGCGGCGGCGACCCGGCTGTGGGCGTCGATCAGCGCGCCCGGGTGGCCGGTCGCGAAGAGCACCCGCTCCTCGTCGGCGGCGGCCTTGCGCAGGCGCGCGGCCGCCCGGTCGAGGGCGTCGACGGTGAGCTCGGGGTCGATGGTGTCCTGCCCGGTGCGGTGGGCGGGATCGTCGTTCACCCCGCACCGCTCGGCCATCACGGCGAGCACGTCCTGCTCGTCGGTCCACCGGTCGCCGAGTTCCAGGCCGAGCCAGTAGTGCCGGTCACCGTTGGCGAGCTTGCGGTAGTGGGCGAGGTTGTTGTCGCGCGGGGTGGCGACATCGCCCGCGATCCGGGTCCGTACGAGGTGCTCGACAAGGGCGGGGCGACTGAGTATCGGCATGGTGCTCATTCTGAAGGACCCGCAACGGTTGTGGGCAATCGTTTCGCGGTGCGGGACCGGTGGGCACGGCCCGCAGGACCGGTGACCTACTCGGCTCCCAGGGCCCCGAACGCCCCGTGCGCCAGGCGCCTCAGGAGGTCCTCCATGGGGGCCCGGCCCAGCGCGGCGAGGTGGGGCGTCGAGTTCAGCAGCCCGAAGACGGCGTGGACGGCCGCCCGGGCCTCCCCCTCACCGGCCGCCGGGTACAGCTCCCGTACGACCGTCACCCACAGCTCCACGTACTGCCGCTGGAGCTGGCGCACCCGCTTGCGGTCCTCGTCCTTGAGCCGGTCCAGCTCCCGGTCGTGCAGGGTGATCAGGGGCCGGTCGTCGAGCGCGAAGTCGATGTGCCCGTCGATGAGCGCGCCGAGCAGGACCCGCGGGTCGCCGGGCTCCTCGCCGACCCGCAGGCGCCCGCCGTCCAGGAGCCGCTCGCTGATCCCGACGAGCAGCTCCGCGAGCATCGCGTCCTTGCCCGGGAAGTGCCGGTAGAGACCGGGGCCGCTGATGCCGACGGCGGCTCCTATCTCGTCGACGCCCACCCCGTGGAAGCCGCGCTCGGCGAAGAGGCGAGCGGCCTCCTTGAGGATCTGCTCGCGTCGCGTGGGGGCGTCGGTCCTGGCGGTGGTGGTCATGGAAGCGATTCTAGACAACCGGGTTAGCGGTCGTTAACCTGAACGACATACGTTAACGCTCATTAACCGAGCAAGGGAGCTCGAGAGATGCAGCAGGCACCTGTGCTGACGAGCGCGGCGGACCCCGCGTCGGCGGCCTGGCAGGCCAATGAGGCCGCTCACCACGAGCTCTCGGCCACTCTGCGCGCCAAGCTGGCCGCGGCCGCGCTGGGCGGCGGTGAGAAGGCCCGCGCCCGGCACACCGCGCGCGGAAAACTGCTGCCGCGCGACCGCGTGGACACCCTCCTCGACCCGGGTTCCCCGTTCCTGGAGCTGGCCCCGCTCGCCGCGAACGGGATGTACGGCGACGCGGCACCGGCCGCCGGTGTCATCGCGGGCATCGGGCGGGTCTCGGGCCGTGAGTGCGTGAT
The DNA here is from genome assembly GCF_025195125.1 of Streptomyces sp. Je 1-79. GTDB lineage: Bacteria > Actinomycetota > Actinomycetes > Streptomycetales > Streptomycetaceae > Streptomyces. The sequence goes on along the minus strand of NZ_JAMGSL010000011.1, from coordinate 210,126 downwards.
CGTCGCCAACGACGCGACCGTCAAGGGCGGCACGTACTACCCGATGACGGTGAAGAAGCACCTGAGGGCCCAGGAGGTGGCGCTGGAGAATCGTCTCCCCTGCCTCTACCTGGTCGACTCCGGCGGCGCGTTCCTGCCCATGCAGGACGAGGTCTTCCCGGACCGCGAGCACTTCGGCCGGATCTTCTACAACCAGGCCCGGATGTCCGGCGCCGGCATCCCGCAGATCGCGGCGGTCCTCGGCTCCTGCACGGCCGGTGGCGCGTACGTCCCGGCGATGAGCGACGAGGCCGTGATCGTACGGAACCAGGGCACGATCTTCCTCGGCGGACCGCCGCTGGTGAAGGCCGCGACCGGCGAGGTCGTCACGGCGGAGGAGCTGGGCGGCGGCGAGGTGCACTCCCGTACGTCCGGAGTCACCGACCACCTCGCGGAGGACGACGCCCACGCGCTCCGGATCGTCCGCAACATCGTCTCGACCCTCCCCGCGCGCGCCGCCCTCCCCTGGTCGGTCGAGCCGGTCGAGGAGCCGAAGGTGGACCCCGCGGGGCTCTACGGCGCGGTGCCGGTCGACTCCCGCACCCCCTACGACGTCCGCGAGGTCATCGCGCGGATCGTGGACGCCTCCCGCTTCCAGGAGTTCAAGGCCGAGTACGGGCAGACGCTGGTCACCGGCTTCGCCCGGATCCACGGCCACCCGGTCGGGATCGTCGCCAACAACGGCATCCTCTTCTCCGAGTCCGCCCAGAAGGGCGCGCACTTCATCGAGCTGTGCGACCAGCGCGGCATCCCGCTCCTCTTCCTCCAGAACATCTCGGGCTTCATGGTCGGCAAGGACTACGAGGCGGGCGGCATCGCCAAGCACGGCGCCAAGATGGTGACCGCCGTGGCCTGCACGCGCGTGCCGAAGCTGACCGTGGTCGTCGGAGGCTCGTACGGCGCGGGCAACTACTCGATGTGCGGCCGGGCGTACTCCCCGCGCTTCCTGTGGATGTGGCCCAACGCCAAGATCTCGGTCATGGGCGGCGAGCAGGCGGCGTCCGTCCTCGCCACCGTCAAGCGGGACCAGCTCGGCGACGAGTGGAGCGCGGAGGACGAGGAGGCCTTCAAGGACCCGATCCGCGCGCAGTACGACACCCAGGGCAACGCCTACTACGCGTCGGCGCGCCTCTGGGACGACGGGGTCATCGACCCGATGGAGACCCGCCAGGTGGTGGGCCTCGCCCTGACGGCCTGTGCCAACGCGCCCCTGGGTGACCCCCAGTTCGGCGTCTTCCGGATGTGAGGGACCCAAGGATGCAGCACATGTTCGACACGGTGCTCGTCGCCAATCGCGGCGAGATCGCGGTCCGGGTCATCCGCACCCTGCGGGCGCTCGGCGTGCGCTCGGTGGCGGTCCACAGCGACGCGGACGCCGAGGCACGCCATGTCCGGGAGGCGGACACGGCGGTACGGATCGGCCCGCCGGCGGCCTCGGAGTCGTACCTGTCGGTGGAGGCGCTCCTCGACGCGGCCCGCCGGACGGGCGCGCAGGCGGTCCACCCGGGCTACGGCTTCCTGGCCGAGAACGCGGGCTTCGCGCAGGCGTGCGCGGACGCGGGCCTGGTCTTCATCGGCCCTCCGGCGTCCGCGATCTCCCTGATGGGCGACAAGATCCGGGCGAAGGAGACCGTGAAGGCGGCCGGCGTCCCGGTCGTCCCCGGCGCGGCGGATCCGGAACTGGAGGCGGCGGCGCGCGAGCTGGGCGCCCCGGTCCTGCTGAAGCCCTCGGCGGGCGGCGGCGGCAAGGGCATGCGCCTGGTGCGCGACCTGGCGACGCTGACCGACGAGATCGCGGCGGCACGGCGCGAGGCGCGGTCGTCGTTCGGCGACGACACGCTGCTCGTGGAGCGGTGGATCGACCGGCCGCGGCACATCGAGATCCAGGTCCTCGCGGACGGGCACGGCAACGTCGTGCACCTCGGTGAGCGCGAGTGCTCGCTCCAGCGGCGCCACCAGAAGATCATCGAGGAGGCGCCGAGCGTCCTGCTGACGCCCGGGATCCGCGAGGAGATGGGCGCGGCGGCGGTCGAGGCGGCGCGCTCGTGCGGCTATGTCGGCGCGGGCACGGTCGAGTTCATCGTGCCGGGCGTCGACCCGTCCTCGTACTACTTCATGGAGATGAACACCCGGCTCCAGGTGGAGCACCCGGTGACGGAGCTGATCACCGGGATCGACCTGGTGGAGTGGCAGCTGCGGGTCGCGGCGGGCGAGAAGCTGGGCTTCGCCCAGGAGGACGTCCGCCTCGACGGCTGGGCGATCGAGGCCCGGATCTGCGCGGAGGACCCCTCGCGGGGCTTCCTCCCGTCCGGCGGCACGGTCCTCTCGCTGCGCGAGCCGCAGGGCGCCGGAGTCCGCACGGACTCGGGGCTGAGCGAGGGCACGGAGGTCGGCAGCCTGTACGACCCGATGCTGTCGAAGGTCATCGTCCACGCGCAGGACCGCCCCACGGCCCTGCGCCGCCTGCGCGCGGCCCTCGCGGACACGGTCACCCTGGGCGTCCCGACCAACGCGGGGTTCCTGCGCCGCCTGCTGGCCCACGAGTCGGTGGTGAGCGGCGACCTGGACACGGGCCTGGTGGAACGCGACGCGGACAGCCTGGTCCCGACGGGCGTCCCGGACGAGGTGTACGCGGCGGCGGCGCTGCTGACCGCGTGGGGTGCCCCCTCCGCGGGCACCCGAGGCCCCGCCCCCGCGGGCACCGGCTGGGTCGACCCCTTCGACGTCCGCAGCGGCTGGCGACTCGGCGGCACGCCCGCCTGGACCGTCCTGCAGTTCCGCGTCCCGGGCCACGACCCCGTGACCGTCCGGGTGCGCGGCACGGCGTCCGGCGCCGAGCTGCTGCTCGGCGACCCGGAGGTGGCGGCCGACCCGGTCACCGCCGCTCTCGTCGGCAACCCGTCGGCCGTGGCTTCCGCAGGGGCGGCGGAGGGCGAGCTCACCCTGTCCGTCGACGGGGTCACCCACCGCCTCCACCTCGCCCCCTCCGCGGAAGGGCTCTGGCTCGGCCGCGACGGCGACTCCTGGCACGTCCTGCACCACGACCCCGTCGCCGCCGCCCTCACCGGCGCCCGGCACGGAGGGGCCGACACTCTGGCCGCGCCCATGCCCGGGACCGTCACGGTCGTCAAGGTCGCGGTCGGGGACGAGGTCGAGGCCGGGCAGAGCCTGCTCGTCGTCGAGGCCATGAAGATGGAGCACGTCATCTCCGCCCCGCACGCCGGCACCGTCACCGAGCTGGACGTCACCCCCGGCTCCACCGTCGCCATGGACCAGATCCTCGCCGTGGTGACCCCCAGGGAGGAATCATGACCACGGGCCTGCCCATGCGCGTGCCCGCCGCCGGGCTCCCCGCCCGCGTCCGGATCCACGAGGTCGGGCCCCGCGACGGGCTGCAGAACGAGAAAACCGTCGTCCCGACCGCCACGAAGGCCGAGTTCGTGCGGCGGCTCGCCGCCGCCGGGCTCTCCACCGTCGAGGCGACCAGCTTCGTCCACCCCAGGTGGGTGCCCCAGCTGGCCGACGCCGAGGAGCTGTTCCCGCTCGTCAGCGGCCTGCCGGCACGCCTGCCCGTCCTCGTGCCGAACGAGCGCGGTCTCGACCGCGCCCTCGCGCTCGGCGCCCGCGACGTCGCGGTCTTCGCCTCCGCCACGGAGTCCTTCGCGAAGGCCAACCTGAACCGGACCGTCGACGAGGCGCTCGCCATGTTCGAGCCGGTCGTCACCCGGGCCATAGAGCAGGGCCTCCGCATCCGCGGCTACCTCTCCATGTGCTTCGGCGACCCCTGGGAGGGCGCCGTCCCCGTCGAGCAGGTCGTCCGTGTCACCAAGGCCCTGGCCGAGATGGGCTGCGACGAGCTGAGCCTCGGCGACACCATCGGCGTCGCCACCCCGGGACACGTCACGGAGCTCCTGGAGAGCCTGAACGAGGCCGGCGTCCCCACCTCCCGTCTCGCCGTGCACTTCCACGACACGTACGGCCAGGCACTCTCCAACACCCTCGCCGCGCTCCGGCACGGCGTCACCACGGTCGACGCCTCCGCCGGCGGCCTCGGCGGCTGCCCCTACGCCAAGAGCGCCACGGGCAACCTCGCCACCGAGGACCTCGTGTGGATGCTCGACGGCCTCGGCATCGAGACCGGGGTCGACCTGGCCGCCCTCACCGCCACCAGCGTGTGGATGGCCGAACAGCTGGGCCGACCGAGCCCTTCCCGTACCGTCCGCGCCCTCTCCCACAAGGAGTGACGTACCCATGTCCCTCGACCACCGTCTCTCCGAAGAGCACGAGGAACTCCGCCGCACCGTGGAGGAGTTCGCGCACGACGTCGTCGCGCCGAAGATCGGCGACTACTACGAGCGCCACGAGTTCCCGTACGAGATCGTCCGCGAGATGGGCCGGATGGGCCTGTTCGGCCTGCCCTTCCCGGAGGAGTACGGCGGTATGGGCGGCGACTACCTCGCCCTCGGCATCGCCCTCGAGGAGCTCGCCCGCGTCGACTCCTCCGTGGCGATCACCCTGGAGGCGGGGGTGTCGCTCGGCGCGATGCCGGTCTACCGCTTCGGCACCGAGGAGCAGAAGCAGGAGTGGCTCCCCCGGATGTGCTCGGGCGAGATCCTCGGCGCGTTCGGCCTGACCGAGCCCGGCGCGGGCAGCGACGCCGGCGGCACCCGCACCACCGCCGTCCGTGACGGCGACGACTGGGTCATCAACGGCTCGAAGTGCTTCATCACCAACTCCGGTACGGACATCACGGGTCTGGTCACCGTCACGGCCGTCACCGGCCGCAAGCCCGACGGCCGCCCGCTGATCTCCTCGATCATCGTTCCCTCCGGCACCCCGGGGTTCACGGTCGCCGCGCCCTACTCCAAGGTCGGCTGGAACGCCTCGGACACCCGCGAGCTGTCCTTCGACGACGTCCGCGTGCCGGCCGCGAACCTGCTCGGTGAAGAGGGCCGTGGCTACGCGCAGTTCCTCCGGATCCTCGACGAGGGCCGGATCGCGATCTCGGCGCTGGCGACCGGGCTCGCGCAGGGCTGTGTCGACGAGTCGGTGAAGTACGCGAAGGAACGTCACGCCTTCGGCCGGCCGATCGGCGACAACCAGGCCATCCAGTTCAAGATCGCGGACATGGAGATGCGGGCGCACATGGCCCGGATCGGCTGGCGGGACGCGGCCTCGCGCCTGGTGCTGGGCGAGCCGTTCAAGAAGGAGGCGGCGCTGGCGAAGCTGTACTCGTCGACGGTCGCGGTGGACAACGCCCGCGAGGCCACCCAGATCCACGGCGGCTACGGCTTCATGAACGAGTACCCGGTGGCCCGGATGTGGCGCGACTCCAAGATCCTGGAGATCGGCGAGGGCACGAGCGAGGTCCAGCGCATGCTGATCGCCCGAGAACTGGGCCTCCAGGCCTGACGGGACGGCGGTAGGGCGGTAGGGCGGTACGGCGGTACGGGTACGGCGGTACGGCGGTACGGGGCCGGGGGCTCGGGAGTCGGGAGCGGCCGGGCCCCGGGGGCCGGGCTCTCCCGGGGCCTGGGGTCTCGGGAGGGCCCGGGCCTGGCCCGTCACCCAGGCCGGGGCGACGGGTCGCGGCCCTGGGGTTTGCGAGCCTCTGGCTTCCCAGGCGGTCGAATCCTGGGCCCGGTGAGCTTCTGGGTCGGCCGCCCTCGTTCCGAGTGTGGCGGGTTCCACCGGCGCCTCAAGGGCGCTCCTTCGTCGCGTCGCTTCGCGATGGCCTACGGCCACCCTTGACCCACCGCCTCCACCCGCCTTTTCACACTCGGAGGGCGGCCGGGGGGCGTGGCCACGCGTCCAGGCCGGGGGCGGTGCCGCTCTGCTCAGCGCCTGCCGCCCGGCGGGTGGTGTTGCGCGGCAGTTGAATGGGGCGGCCCGGCACCGGCTCAGCGGCTGACGGTTTCCGGACGGCCGGGCCTCATGCCCCGCTGGTCACCCTGGGTGGGTGGAGCGACCGTAAGTGCCCGGATTACGCCTGCGGGACCTCGATCGCCCCGAAACGGCCCGAACCGAGGATAGTTACCGCAAGTACGCTGCACTTACGTCCACTTCAGCCCCGCGGACCGGGGGCCTGCGACGACGCCAACCGCCCGAAGTCGGACCCATCGAGCGGATTGGCCCCCGCATCCGGGCCATTGGTGCGGTGCTACCGCAGGTACGGGACGGTTACGTCCGCAAGCTCCCGGTTCTCACCACCCACCGGGCAGTGACCAGCGGGGCATGAGGCCCAGCCGCCCACCGGTGGAGAGACGCTGAGCCGTGCCGGGCCGCCCCATTCAACTACCGCGCAATCCCACCCACGCGGCCGCGGGCGCCGATCCCTGCTCAGGTACCCGCCAGGCCCCTGCGTGGCCACGCCCCCCGGCCGCCCTCCGAGTGTGAAAAGGCGACCCGAGGTGGTGGGTCAAGGGTGGAGCGCAGCGGAATCGGCGCAGCCGACGCGACGAAGGAGCGCCCTTGACGCACCGCCTCCGGTCGCCACACTCGGAACGAGGGCGGCCGAACCAGAAGCCCGCGAGGGCCCGTCACCACGATCAGCCGAGGAGACCATGGGCAGTGGCCGTCACGAACGCGGAGAACGCGGCGGGGGTAGCCAGGAAGACGGGACCCTCGGGGACCTTGGAGTCCCGGACGGCGACGTGAGCGGCCAGGTCGGCGACCTCGATGCAGTCGCCACCGTTGGGACCGCTGAAGGAGGACTTCCGCCACGCGGCGCCGCCGAGCGGGGCGCACTCGACACACTCGCCGCCACTGGGGCCGCTGTACGAGGACTTACGCCACCGCAGGATCTGGCTCGTACTCATACCGTTCCTCCATCACGCGAGCGATCAGCGCAGCCGAGTCCTCCCGTGAGAGGGCCGTAGCCTGCAGTCGAGCGTAACCGACGGAACGCTCCCGGATCGCCTGAGAATTCGCGGTCATATGGCCCGAGTCATAGCTCTCGGTGTAGCAGATGTCCGGGTCGTCCTCGAAGCGCAGAAGATTGAACGAACCCAGCAGCCCGGTGTGTTGCCCGGCCTTGAACGGAAGCACCTGCACCTGGACCCACCGATGGTCCAGGAAGCCCAACAGGTTGGCGAGTTGGTTCCGCATCACCTCGGCATCGCCGAGTTCCCGGTGCAGCACCGCCTCGTCGAGGACGACACACAGAACCGGCGGATAGTCCCGCTCCAGGATGCGCTGGCGCTCCATCCGAGCGGCCACCATCTCGTCGAGCTTGTCCGGGTGGTCGACGCTCAGCACTGCCCGCGCGTACTCCTCCGTCTGAAGCAACCCGTACACCAGCTGCGCCTGGTACGTGGAGATGTACGTCGCCTTCGCCTCAAGCTCCGCGTACTGCTGGAACCACGTCGGCAGCTGGCTCTTCAGGACCAACCCCACCAGCCGCGAGAACAACCCGCCCGTCATCAGCGCCGCGTCGAGCCGTTCCGAGAACTCGCGCGTGGGGACCTTCTTCGCCGTCTCTATCTGGCCGATCAGCGACGCCGTGCAGTAGACGATGTCGCCCAACTGCTGCTGGTTCAGCCCCGCCTCCTCCCTCAACCGGCGGAGTTCCGAGCCGTAGTAGTCCAGCGGCGAGGCACTCGGATCCAGACTGCGGATGTTGACCACGACGAGGTCACCCCCAAGCTCACGCATGACTGCGTTCGTTTCGCTCCGTAGCCGAGCGTAACCAGCCCACCCCACTCTGGTGCCATGAATCACGCAACTGACCTCGCAACCGACCTCTATCCGACGGAACTTCGCCACCGCTACCGCATGGGCTTCACCGTCGGTGAGCACTCCGCCGGTCACATGCGCCGCATCCTGCGCATCTTCCTCACCCGTTGGGAGCTCGACCACCTCACCGACGCCGCCGAGCTCGCGCTCACCGAGCTCGTCGCCAACGTCGTACGACACGTCCCCGGGCGGTCCTGCACCGTGCTGATCCTGCGGGAGCCGCACGCCCTCAGGGTGGAGGTGGCGGACGAGGTGCCCGGGCCGCTCTACGCGAAGGCGGCCGAGCCGCTCGCGGAGGGCGGGCGGGGGCTCGCGCTCGTCGAGGCCGTGACCGACCGATGGGGCGTGGAGCCGTCCGCCGGCGGCAAGACGGTCTGGTTCGAGTGCGACAACCCACCGACCGAAACCCACCGGCCGGAACCCACCAGCCGGAACCGGTCCCGACCGGAACCCACCCCTCCAGATCAACAGGAAGTTAGGTTACCCTACCCTCACATCGCCCAGGCCTGATCAGGCCCGCACCGAAAGCGACTTCGCCATGCCCAGCAACGCCCGAGCCACCTCCCTCACCCGTCGCGGTCTGCTCGCCGCGGGCGGCGCCCTCGGGCTCGGCGCCGCGCTCGCCGCCTGTGGCAGCGAGAAGGCCGGAAGCGGTGCTGCCGGCGGCTCCGCCGAGAAGGCCGGCCCGTGGAAGTTCACCGACGACCGCGGCACGGCCGTCGAGGCGAAGTCCACCCCGAAGAACATCGTCGCCTTCACCGGTATGGCCGCCGCCCTCAAGGACTTCGGCATCGAGGTCAAGGGCGTCTTCGGCCCGACCACGGTCAAGGACCCGAAGACGGGCGAGGTGAGGCCGGACGTCCAGGCGGGCGACCTCGACGTCACGAAGGTCAAGGTCATAGGCAACGTCTGGGGCGAGTTCAAGATCGAGGAGTACCTCAAGCTCAACCCGGACCTCCTCATCACGGACATGTGGGAGAAGAACGACCTCTGGTACGTCCCGGCCGAGCAGAAGGACAAGATCCTCAAGGTCGCCCCGAGCGTCGCCCTGTGGGCCTCCGACAAGTCCATGCCGGCCGTGCTCCAGCGCCACGCCGACCTCGCCGCCTCCCTCGGCGCCGATGTGAAGACCAAGCGGATCCTCGCCGACAAGGCCCGTTTCGAGGCCGCCGCCGAGCGGGTCCGCCAGGCCGCCAAGGGCAAGAAGGACATCAAGGTCCTGATCGGCTCCGGCTCCCCCGACCTGTTCTACGTCTCCACCCCGGTCCGGCCGACCGACACGGTCTACTTCAAGGAGCTGGGCGTCAACCTGGTCACCCCCACCGCGCTCGACCAGGGCGGCTGGTTCGAGGGTCTGAGCTGGGAGAACGTCGACAAGTACCAGGCCGACATCATCATGCTCGACAACCGCACCTCGGCCCTCCAGCCCGAGGCGCTGAAGTCCAAGCCGACCTGGGCCGCGCTGCCCGCCGTCAAGGCCGGTCAGGTCATCCCGCGTGTGACCGAGCCGATCTACTCGTACGCCAAGTGCGCGCCGCTCCTGGAGGACCTGGCCAAGGCGCTGGAGAACGCGAAGAAGGTTTCCTGACCCGATGACGAACGCAGAGACCGCCCCGTTCCGGTTCTTCTCCCTCCAGGTCGACAGGACGAGGCGGCTCGGCCCGTCGCTGGTCCGCGTGACCTTCACGGGCGAGGACCTGGCGTCGTTCGCCTCCGGCGGGCGGGACCAGTCGCTCTCCCTCTTCCTGCCGCACCCCGGCCAGGAGGCCCCCGTCCTGCCGCCGTTGGACGACCCCGACATGTACGCGATCCTGGGCGCCTGGCGGGCGATGCCGCACGACGAGCGGGCCGTGATGCGCTCGTACACCGTCCGCGAGCAGCGCACCGAGCCCGGCGGGCCGGGCGAGATGGACATCGACTTCGCCCTCCACGAGGACGGCGGCCCCGCCTGCCGCTGGGCGCAGCAGGCCGCGCCCGGTGACCGGGTCGTCGTGCTCGGCCCGGCGACGCCCGCCAACACCGGCGTCCGCTTCCAACTCCCGGACGACGTCGACTCCGTCCTCCTCTGGGCGGACGAGACGGCCCTGCCGGCCGCCGCGGCGATCCTGGAGTGGCTGCCGGCCGGCACCCGGACGCACGCCTATCTGGAGATCCCCTTCTCCGGCGACCGCCTGGAGCTCGCGACCGAGGCCGACGCCACGGTCACCTGGCTGGTGCGGGAGGAGGGCGCGCCGTCCGCGGTGGACGCGGTGCGCGCCGCCGAGCTGCCGGGCGAGGATCCGTACGTCTGGATCGCGGGCGAGTCCGGTTCGGTGAAGGAGCTGCGCCGCCACTTCGTACGCGACCGTGGGCTCGACCGCCGTCGGGTCACGTTCGTCGGCTACTGGCGCAAGGGACTGTCCGAGGACGCCCTGCGCGAGACGCCCGAGGACGTCTCCTGAGCTGGAGACCGGCACGTCGTGAGACACAGACCGGCGCGGGCCCGGCGGAGAGTACGGTCCTCCGCCGGGCCCGCGCTTCGTGCTACTCAGCCGCGGGCCACGGGACCTGCGGCGAGCGGTAGTAGTCGATCCCGAGCGCCTCGAACCTCGGCCCCTGTGCCGCGAGCCGCACCTTGTAGGCCTCCCAGTCGTGCGTCGCCGCCGGGGACCAGCCCAGCTCGGCCACTCCCGGCAGGCGCGGGAAGGCCATCTGGTCGATGTGCGCGTTCTGCGAGACGGTCTCCGTCCACAGCGGCGCCTCGACGCCCTTCACGGCCTCGGCGGGCGCGCCCGGGAGGTAGGCGGCCGGGTTCCAGTCGTACGAGCGCTGCACCTCGACGTAGCCGGCCCAGGCCAGGCCCAGCTTGGTGTCCTTCGTGTACTTCATGTCGAGGTAGACCCGGTCGGCCGGCGAGAGGATGAGCCCGGTGCCGTTGCGGGCGGCCGCGGCGACCTGTTCCTTCTCCGCGGCGCTCGTGCGGTCGAGGCCCCAGTACTGGGCGAGCGCGCCCTCGGCGGGCGTGGCGCCCGTCAGCTGGTGCCAGCCGACGACGGTCTTGCCGTACTTCGCGACGATCGGCTGGACCTTCTCCATGAAGGCCACGTAGTCCTCGTGGGCCGTGGAGTGCGCCTCGTCGCCGCCGATGTGGAGGTACTTCCCCGGCGTGAGCGCGGCGAGCTCGCGGATCACGTCGTCCACGAAGTCGTACGTGACGGGCTTCGGGACGCACAGGGAGCTGAAGCCGACGCTGGTGCCCGTGTAGAGCGGCGGGGCGACTCCGTCGCAGTTCAGCTCGGCGTAGGAGGCGAGGGCGGCGTTGGTGTGACCGGGGAGGTCGATCTCGGGGACGACCTCCTGGTAGCGGGAGGCCGCGTACCGCACGATCTCCCGGTAGTCGTCCTTCGTGTAGTACCCGCCGGGTCCGCCGCCGACCTGGGTGGAGCCGCCGTAGGTGGCGAGCCGGGGCCAGGAGTCGATGGCGATGCGCCAGCCCTGGTCGTCGGAGAGGTGCAGGTGCAGCTTGTTGACCTTGTAGAGGGCGAGCTGGTCGATGTACCGCTTGACCTGGTCGACGGTGAAGAAGTGGCGGGAGACGTCGAGCATCGCGCCTCGGTAGGCGTAGCGCGGGGTGTCGGTGATGGTGCCGCCCGCGACCTGCCACGGCCCGGGCTGCACGGTCTTCTTCTCGACGGCCGCCGGGAGCTGCTGGCGCAGGGTCTGGACGCCGCGGAAGAGTCCGGCGGGCCGGTGGGCCGTGAGGGTGATGCCGCCGCGGCCGGACTGGAGCCGGTAGCCCTCGTCGCCGAGCGACTTCTCCGCGTTGCTGAGGCGGAGCCGGATGCCGCCGTGCGCGTCGTCCTCGTCGACGACGCGCAGCGGGTGGCCGGTCGAGGGGCGCAGGATCCCGGCGAGGTAGGCGGCGACGGCGCGGGACTCGCGGGAGCGCTCGTCGACCCGGATGCGGGTGGAGGCCGTGATCGTGTACGGCTGCCCGCCGGGCGCCACGGAGGCGGGGGCGGGCACGATCCGGCCGAGCGGGCGGGGTGCGGGTTCGGCGGCGGAGTGGGCGGTGGGGGCGGCCCCGACGCAGGAGATGCCGGCCGCCGCAAGGAGCAGCAGGGCGCCGAGCACACGGGGAAGCGTTCTGCGCTGTCTCACAGGCATGGTCCCTTTCGGTGGACTTCGCGGCTGTGGATATGCGTATCCGAACAGTCACCATGCGTACCGTGGACCACTTGCGCGGTCAAGGTGTAGACCAATTTCCCCGCCAGCGCGCCGATCATGAGGTCGTCTGCCCGAATTCGGGCAGGATTCTTGCGAAACACCGGGGGCACCCCTCAGTATTCACAGGTGCTCGAACGCCGCCCGTCGCATGACGACCTCATCGACCACCTGGTGCGCAGCACCGCGCTGCAGCGCGGTGAAGCCGCCCGGGTGGTACTCGACGTGCTGGCGTACTTCGACGAGTCGACCGAGACGTTCGTCCGACGCCGCCACCGCGAAATGCAGTCCGGTGGCGCCGTGAACGCCGAGATCTTCGAGCGCATCGCGGCCGAGCTGCCGCACCGCGCCGTGGCGCCGCCGGAGCTCTCGCTCCGGCAGCTGCGCCGCATCGTCTACGGCTGAGCACACTCACCAACCTGGAGGGGTTACACCTTTATGTGTGGAATTGTCGGTTACATCGGAAAGCGCGACGTGGCCCCGCTGCTGCTGGAAGGCCTGCAGCGGCTGGAGTACCGGGGGTACGACTCCGCCGGCATCGTCATCACCAGCCCGAAGGCCTCCGGCCTGAAGATGGTGAAGGCCAAGGGCCGGGTCCGTGACCTGGAGGCCCGCGTCCCGAAGCGCTTCACCGGCACCACCGGCATCGCCCACACCCGCTGGGCCACCCACGGCGCGCCGAGCGACATCAACTCGCACCCGCACCTGGACCCCGAGAACAAGGTCGCGGTCGTCCACAACGGCATCGTCGACAACGCCCAGGAGCTCCGCGCCAAGCTGGAGGCGGACGGCGTCGTCTTCGCGTCGGAGACCGACACCGAGGTCATCACCCACCTGATCGCCCGCTCCCAGGCCACCACCCTGGAGGAGAAGGTCCGCGAGGCGCTCAAGGTCATCGAGGGCACCTACGGCATCGCCGTCATGCACGCCGACTTCAACGACCGCATCGTGGTGGCCCGCAACGGCTCCCCGGTCGTCCTCGGCATCGGCGAGAAGGAGATGTTCGTCGCCTCCGACGTCGCCGCCCTGATCGCCCACACCCGCCAGGTCGTCACCCTCGACGACGGCGAGATGGCCACCCTCAAGGCCGACGACTTCCGTACGTACACGACCTCGGGCGCCTCGACGACGGCCACCCCGGAGACCGTGGAGTGGGAGGCCGCCTCCTACGACATGGGCGGCCACGACACGTACATGCACAAGGAGATCTGCGAGCAGCCCGACGCGGTCGACCGCGTGCTGCGCGGCCGGATCGACGACCGCTTCTCCACCGTCCACCTGGGCGGCCTGAACCTCGACGCCCGCGAGGCCCGCACCATCCGCCGGATCAAGATCCTCGGCTGCGGCACCTCGTACCACGCCGGCCTCATCGGCGCGGGCCTGATCGAGTCCATGGCCCGGATCCCCGCCGACGCCGAGCCGGCCTCGGAGTTCCGCTACCGCAACCCGGTCGTGGACCCCGACACCCTGTACATCGCCGTCTCCCAGTCGGGTGAGACGTACGACGTGCTGGCCGCCGTGCAGGAGCTCAAGCGCAAGGGCGCCCGCGTCCTCGGCGTGGTCAACGTCGTCGGCTCGGCGATCGCCCGCGAGGCCGACGGCGGCGTGTACGTGCACGCCGGCCCGGAGGTCTGCGTCGTCTCCACCAAGTGCTTCACCAACACGGTCACCGCGTTCGCGCTGCTCGCCCTGCACCTCGGCCGCATCCGCGACCTGTCGGTCACCGACGGCAAGCGGATCATCGAGGGCCTGCGCAAGCTGCCCGCGCAGATCAGCGAGATCCTCGAGACCGAGGACGAGATCAAGAAGATCGCCGAGCAGTACGCGGGCGCCCAGTCGATGATGTTCATCGGCCGCGTGCGTGGCTACCCGGTCGCCCTGGAGGCCTCCCTGAAGCTCAAGGAGATCTCCTACATCCACGCCGAGGCGTACCCGGCCTCCGAGCTGAAGCACGGCCCGCTCGCCCTCATCGAGCCGGCCCTGCCGACGGTCGCGATCGTCCCCGACGACGACCTGCTGGAGAAGAACCGCGCCGCCCTGGAGGAGATCAAGGCCCGCAGCGGCCGTATCCTCGCGGTCGCGCACCAGCCGCAGGCGAAGGCCGACCACACCATCGTCGTCCCGAAGAACGAGGACGAGCTGGACCCGATCCTGATGGGCATCCCGCTCCAGCTCCTCGCGTACCACACGGCGCTCGCCATGGGCCGCGACATCGACAAGCCGCGCAACCTGGCCAAGTCCGTCACGGTCGAGTAGCAGCAGACCGGGCCTGTCCCCCGGAGCTCTCGACCACGGCCGGGAAAGCCCGTCCGCCCGCATTCCGGACCTGTCCCCGGAGGGCCGGACGCCCGGCCGGACACGAAGAGCGGTCCCTGTGCACGCCACGCGCGCACAGGGACCGCTCTTTCTCCGTGGTGCCTGGATCGCCCCTACGGGCTCTTCCGTCTCCCCTACGGGCCCTTCGTCTCCCCTCCGGGCCGGCGTCAGCTCGCGGCGGGCGCGCTGCGGCGCGCGCGGCCCAGCGAGGTCGGCCAGTTGGCCACCGCCGCCGTCGCTCCGTACCAGGCCGCGAGGCCCGCCACCGCGGCGACCCAGCCGCCCGCCTTCGCCAGACCGCCGTTGTCGGCGAGGGCGCCGATGCCGAGCAGCAGCAGCGCGACGAACAGCAGCCCGTACACGCCCTGCCCGAACAGACCGCTGCCTCCGGCGGCCACCGTCAGCGTGAGCGCCAGCAGCGCCCACAGCAGCAGGAAGAGACCGCTCGCCTCGGCCGACCCTGCGTCGCCCACCCCGGTGCCCCAGGTGAACCAGAAGGCGCCGAGCGCCGCGTAGGCCGTACCCGTGCCGCCGTTGCCGGCGCGCAGGGCGAGCAGACCGACGAGGAAGAGCGTCACCCCGCCGACCCAGGTGGCGAGGGCCGCGGCGTCGGACGCCGCGACGTTGTCCACGACGCCTGTACCGCCTATGCCGAAGGCCAGCAAGGTCAGTCCGAGCGCGAGGTGGCCGAGAGTGGAGGTCGTGTTTCCCGCGGCGACTTCGTTGTCCACGGCGGGCTCCCTTCAAGTGGGCAGTTGTGCTGCGTGAGCTGCTTGTTCCGGTGACCTTTAACTACCCTTCACAAGCACACAAATCACCTGACGGGGGCAGAAATTATCGCCGCAGCAAGGGAGTTGACGAAGCGTCGAAGAGAAGGAACCCGGGGGCGCGGACGCTCAGGGAATGACGATCACGGGCCGCTGCGCGCGCTTCGCCAGCCGGCCGGCCACCGAGCCGAAGATCCGGCCGACGATGCCGTGCGTCGATCCGACCACGATCGCGTCGGCCGAGTACTCCCGGCCGACCTCCTCCAGCTCGTGACAGATGTCGCCGCCGCGCTCGACGAGGATCCAGGGGACCTCGGCCAGGTAGTCCGCGCAGGCCAGCTCAAGGCCGAGCACCTCGGTGCGGTGGTCGGGGACGTCGACGAAGACCGGCGGCTCGCACCCCGCCCAGACGGTGGTGGGCAGCCGGTTGGCGACATGCACGATGATCAGCCCGGAGCCGGAGCGGCGGGCCATGCCGATGGCGTACGCGAGGGCTCGCTCGCTGGACGTCGAGCCGTCGAAGCCGACGACCACTCCGTGCCGGAAGGCGGGATCACAGGAGTGGCGTGGCTGTTCCACCGCGAGGGGGTCGACCGTGGAGTCGGCGACGCGCTTGCGGTCCGCGGGTTCGGAGAATTCGTGACCGGCCATCGGTGTCTCGGCGAAGAAGATCCTTGTGAAAAGGGACGGTAAGAACGTCGTACGGACCAGCGGTTGGCGGCGGAGCAGTGTCCGGGAATCACCTTCCCAAGCCCATACCCCCAAGGGTACGGCGACACTCCTTTCCTGCCCAGAGCGGTCCGAGGCCACACGCGGCGCCCTCACGGCGTCCCAGGGAGCATGCACGAGCCCGTCCCGATATGGCAATGCCGGTTGTGTCCTACAGCTGTCCGGTACGGGGGCCAAACGGACGCCCCCGGCAGTGACCGGAACGTTCCGCTTCTCGTTGCCACAGGTCCAGTCACCGTCGCAGGGAGCTCCGCCCGTGCCCGTACCATCGGCCGCCGCCCACCCCGCCACCACCGGTCCCGTCGACACCCGCTCCCCCGCCGGCCCGCCCGCCCACGCCCCGGCCCACGCCCCCGCGCACACCGTCGTGTCTGCGCCGGGCGGCGGACGCCGGCGCGCCCCGGAGCCCCCGGCAGGTGCGGCGGCGGACCCGGCGGGCGACGTCGTCCGCTGGGCGGCCTTCTGCTGCGTCCTCGTCCCGGTCGTCCTCGTGGTCTACGGCACGTCACTGGGCGGAGCCGTCGGGACCGCGCTCGGCCTCGCCGCGGTGACGGCGGTCTGCCGGGTGCTGCTGCGCCGCGCGGAACGCGGTCTGCGCGCGGAGGCGGCGGGACCCCGCGCGCGCCACTCCCACAGCGGCCGAAACCACCGTCACGGCTGACGTACCCCCCGTGAAGCTGACGCATTCGCACACCCGGACCCGTACGTTTTCAGCCAACTTCCAAACGTCGGCGAGTCCTTGGCGGAATGCCCCCTCAACCCCGTTGCCACCAGGCATGAAAGCCCCGAGCCCGGCCCGCACACCCTACGGGGATGGGCCATGCGGCCACGGCGCACTTCCCTGCGCGGCCCGCGAGTGGAACGCTTCGTGATCGAATGCTTCGCGCCAAGTTGCCTTGTCGACAATGTGCCGGATGGAGAACTTGTCACGCCGGCGCCACGGAACACAGTAGATTCGATCATGAGTATCGAAGACTGGGGTCTCGTGCAAAACCGAGGGGAAACGTGCAGGAGCGACAGGACCAGGGAGACGCGAACACCGAGGGGGGCTTAGCGTCATGAGCCAGGACTCCGCCGTAACGGAGGCCGCACGGAAGTTGTCCGGACGCCGCCGCCGCGAAGTCGTCGCGGTGCTGCTGTTCAGCGGCGGCCCCATCTTCGAGAGCTCCATCCCGCTCTCCGTGTTCGGCATTGACCGGCAGGACGCAGGAGTACCGCGGTACCGGCTGCTCGTATGTGCCGGCGAGGAAGGCCCGCTGCGGACCACAGGGGGCCTCGAACTGACCGCGCCGTACGGCCTGGACGCGATCAGCCGTGCCGGCACAGTCGTCGTGCCGGCCTGGCGGTCGATCACCTCGCCGCCACCGCCGGAGGCACTCGAAGCGCTGCGCCGGGCACACGAAGAAGGCGCGCGGATCGTCGGGCTGTGCACCGGCGCGTTCGTGCTCGCCGCGGCCGGACTGCTCGACAGCCGCCCGGCCACCACACACTGGATGTACGCGCCGACGCTCGCGAAGCGCTATCCGTCGGTCCACGTGGACCCGCGGGAGCTCTTCGTCGACGACGGGGACGTACTGACCTCGGCCGGCACCGCGGCCGGCATCGACCTGTGTCTGCACATCGTGCGGACCGACCACGGCGCGGAGGCCGCGGGCGCACTGGCGCGCCGCCTGGTCGTCCCGCCGCGGCGCAGCGGCGGCCAGGAGCGCTACCTCGACAGGTCTTTACCCGAGGAGATCGGCGCCGACCCGCTCGCGGAGGTCGTCGCCTGGGCCCTGGAGCACCTCCACGAGCAGTTCGACGTGGAGACGCTCGCGGCCCGTGCGTACATGTCACGGCGTACGTTCGACCGCCGTTTCCGGTCGCTGACGGGGTCCGCCCCGCTGCAGTGGCTGATCACCCAGCGGGTGCTGCAGGCGCAGCGGCTGCTCGAGACCTCCGACTACTCGGTCGACGAGGTCGCGGGACGCTGCGGCTTCCGCTCCCCGGTGGCGCTGCGCGGCCACTTCCGCCGCCAGCTCGGCTCCTCGCCGGCCGCGTACCGCGCGGCCTACCGGGCCAGGCGCCCGCAGACCGAGACGTCGACGGCGGTGCTCGACCCGCTGGTGCCCCCGCAGGGCTCGCCGGTCGTCCGGCGGCCCGGGGGCCCCATGGAGCCGGGCAAGCCGCAGTCCGACGTGTACGCCTCCGGCCGCCCGGCCCTGCCGGGCCAGCGCAGCGCCCCCTAGGGGCGAGGCCGGACCGCGCGCCACAAGCCGCGCAACCGAGAACCGACGGGCGCCCGGGGACACCCTCCCGGGCGCCCGTCGGCGTCGGGTCGGCGGGCCGGTCTCCGGGCGGGCCGACGGGCGGGTTGACGCCGGGTCGGCGGGCGGGCCGGCCGTGAGCCGTACCGCCGGTCCCGGTCCGAACCGGGAGCCACCCCCTAAGGTAGGACGCATGAACGATCGCATGGTGTGGATCGACTGCGAGATGACCGGGCTCTCGCTGACGGACGACGCACTCATCGAGGTGGCCGCACTGGTCACCGACTCGGAACTGAACGTACTCGGCGAAGGGGTGGACATCGTGATCCGCCCGCCGGAGGCGGCGCTGGAGACCATGCCCGAGATCGTGCGCCAGATGCACACGGCCTCCGGCCTGCTCGACGAGCTCGCCGGCGGCACCACCCTCGCCGACGCCGAGGCACAGGTCCTCGCCTACGTGCGCGAGCACGTGAAGGAGCCCGGGAAGGCCCCCCTCTGCGGGAACTCCGTCTCGACCGACCGGGGCTTCCTCGCGCGGGACATGGCGGCGCTGGAGAGCCACCTGCACTACCGGATCGTCGATGTCTCCTCGGTCAAGGAGCTGGCCCGCCGCTGGTACCCGAGGGCGTACTTCAACAGTCCGGAGAAGAGCGGCAACCACCGTGCGCTCGCCGACATCCGCGAGTCCATCGCGGAGCTGCGCTACTACCGCGAGGCGGTCTTCGTCCCGCAGCCCGGACCGGACTCGGACACGGCGAAGAAGATCGCCGCGCGCCACGTCCTGCCGCCGGAGTAGTCCCCACCGTCCGAGCACCCCCGCTCGCGCCCCTGACGCACCCCTGACGCCCCTCCGGCGCCGCCGGGTCGAATACGGGCGCGAGCACCCTCTCGGACCCTGTAGACTTCTTCTCGGCCGGTCGGGGAAACCTTCGGGAAAACCGCCGGTCATGGTGGGTATAGCTCAGCTGGTAGAGCACCTGGTTGTGGTCCAGGATGTCGCGGGTTCGAGTCCCGTTACTCACCCTGAAGATCGAGGCCCCGGTTCGAAAGAACCGGGGCCTCGGTCGTTTTCCGGGGCACCCCGCGACTTGCCCACTGGTGTGAGCTACGCAACCCCTCGCCGCCTGCGGTCCGTCCCGCACGGCCCCCTCCTCACATGCCTCGAAAGAGTGAACCGTTTTCTGTAGTGGCCGCTATGGAATCTGCTGTACGGTGATTTCGTAACGTCCACTACAGATTTGGGGGATCTTCGATGACTGCGGTGACTTCGACGACGGCTTCTCACGCGCTCCTGCTCGCCCATGGATCCGGCGGGGGCATCGACGCCAACTACGGCCCGATCAGGGGCGCGTTGGCCTCCGGCGGACGTCTGGTCGTCGGCTTCGACCTGCCGGGGACGGGCGGGGCGCCGCGCGCCACGGAGCCGCTCGAACTGGACGCCCTGGCCGACGGGTTGGTGGCGGCGGCCGACGAGGCGGGGGTGGAGCGGTTCGCGGTCTCCGGGTACTCCCTGGGGACGACGGTCGCCGTCCGCGCGGCCACCCGCCATCCGGAGCGCGTGACGGCCCTCGTCCTGACGGCCCCGTTCGCCTGCGCCGACCATGCGTTGCGGCAGTCCTCGCTGCTGTGGCGGGACCTCGCGGACAGCGGTCGGCACGAACTGGTGGCGCGCCTTCTGGTGCCCCTGGTGCTCGGCTCCGCGACGCTTGACCCGATGACGCCGGAGGCCGTCGAGGGCCTCGTCCGGCTCACCGCCGAGTCGGTCCCGGCGGGGACGCCGGAGCACGCGGACCTGGTGACGCGCGCGGACGTCCGGGAGGAGCTGGGACGGGTGGGCGTGCCGACCCTGGTGATATCGACGACCGAGGACCGGCTGGTGGCGCCCGCGCTGCACCGTGCCGTCGCCGCCGGCATCCCCGGTGCGCGTCTCACCGAACTGGCCACGGGCCACGCGCCGTTCGCCGAGAACCCGGAGGCGTGGGGGAAGCTGATCACCGAGTTCCTCGGTTTGGTCGAGCGCGGGGCCGTCGGCTGACGAAGAGGCGCGCTCCGGCCGGCGGTGGGGTGGCTCCGGCCGGAGCGCGCGGTGTGGGGGGCTCAGTGGCTCACTTGTAGGCGGCGAACGCCTTGGTGAAGGCCAGCGGCTGCTGGAGGATCGAGGAGCAGGTGGCGTCCGCGTGGTTCACCGCGCCGGCCGCGCACTGCTTGTCGCGGGTCGAGGACCACATCGACAGCCAGCCGATGCCCTTGGACTTCGCGAAGTCCACCAGCTGGGTGGCGTCGTCGACCTTGAAGATCTCGGTCGTGACGTCGTTGACGCCGATCATCGGGGTGACGGCGACGGCCTTCCAGGCGGCCGCGTCGCTCAGCCCGAGGACGCCCTTGATCTGGGCCTGGGTGGCCGTCGCGGCCTGGATCGCGTACTGCCCCATGTCGCCGCTGTAGGCCGGCCCGTAGTCCATCGCCATGATGTTGACGGCGTCGATGCGGACACCGTTCTTCTTGGCGTCGGCGAGCAGGTCCACGCCCGGCTGGGTCAGACCCTCGGGCATGACCGGCAGGGTGAAGGAGACGTTCAGGCCGGGGTGGGACTTCTGGAGCTGTGCGATGGCCTGCGAGCGCCGGGTGTTGGCTGCGGTGTCCGGCAGGGCGGCGCCCTCGATGTCGAAGTCGACCTTGGTGAGCTTGTACCGGTCGACGACCTTGCCGTAGGCGGCGGCCAGGTCGGCGGAGTTGGCGCAGTTCAGGGCCAGTTCGTGGCCGGCGGCGCCGCCGAAGGAGACCCGGACGTCGCCGCCCTTGGCCCGCAGGGCGCCGATCTGGGAGGCCACCTTGTCGTCGGCGAGGTCGGTGACACCGCCCCAGAGCGGGGCGCAGGAGCCGCCGGAGGTGATGAAGGCGAGGTTGAACTCCTTCACACCGGTGGCGTCGGCGGTGGCGAGCATGTCGTACGTCGGGTAGAGGGAGGTGTCGATGTAGGGCGCGTACTTGGCGGCGGCGCCCGGAGTGCCGGTGGCGGTCGCCGTCGGGGTGGGCGTCGGAGCCGTCGTGGCGGTCTGGCTCGGGGTGGCCGTCGCGGTGGCGGAGGGGGTCGCCGAGGCGGTCGGGGTCGCGGTGGCGGTGGGCTGCTCGGTGGGACGGCCGCTGGGGGTCGGGGTGGCTCCGCCGACGGAGCAGGTGGCCTTGTTGATCAGACAGTTCGTGGGGTCGGCGGCCTCCCCGGCCGCCGAGGTCACGAAGCCGACGGTGACGGACTGGCCGGGGGCGAGCTCCTTGTTCCAGCTCGCGGGCTTCACGGTGACATGCCGGCCGGAGACGGTGTGCTCGCCGTTCCAGAGGGAGCCGATGGTCGTCCCTGCAGGCAGGTCGAACTCCAGCGTCCAGCCCCCCGACTGGACGCTGGAGGTCTCGTTCGTGACGACGTACTGGCCGGTGTAGCCGCCGGTCCAGGAGCTGGTCCGGGTGTAGGCGGCGCCGACGGCGGCGGCCTGCGCGGTGCCGGTGAGCGCGAACACCGCGCCGCCGATCACCGCTGCCGCGACGACCGCGCCGACGGCCTTGGTCCTGGTGCTCGCCCTGCGTCGGTGCGAACTGGTGCCCATCGCGTGCCTGCCTCTGTGCCGGGGGTGTGGGGTGCGGCAGCACGCTAGCGACCGGGAAACAGACAAATGCCCACGAGGAGGCCGAGGTTGAGGATTCTTAGGCTCCGCTTAAGGAAGCCATCGGGACGAGGAAAGGTTGGGCCCCGCGCCGCCCCTCGCGGGGCCCGTGACAGCTATCGGGCCTTGGCCGTGGCCGGCCGCTTGCGGCGGCCGCGCTGGCTGCGGCGGCCGCCCGCGTCGCCGGACCGGCGCCCGTCCAGGCCGATCCAGATGCGGACCTCCGTGCCGCCCAGCACCGAGTGGCCGATGCGGACGTCGCCGCCCGTGGCCTCGGCCATCTGCCGCACGATGTCCAGGCCCAGGCCGGTCGAGCCGGCACGGTGGCCGCTGTTGCCCCGGGTGAGCGCGGCGGCCGGGTCGGCGATGCCGGGGCCCGCGTCGGAGACCAGCACGATGACGGCGTCGTCGCCGTTGTGGACGTCGACGGAGAACGCCGTCCCCTCCGGGGTGTGGCGGAAGACGTTGCCGAGCAGCGCGTCGAGCGCGGCGACGAGTTCGGGCCGGGCGACCGGGATGCGTACGGGTCGCTCGATGCCCGCGACGCGCACCTTGCGGCCCTCGTCCTCGGCGAGCGCGGACCAGAAGTCCATCCGCTCCCGGACGACCTCGGAGGCGTCGCAGCCGGCGCCCGGGCCGGGGCCCTGCGTCTGGGGCTTGGCCTCCCGCGCCGTGCGGATGATCGTGTCGACCTCGCGCTCCAGCTGCTCGACGGCGGCGCGGGTCTGGTCGGCGGCCGGCCCGGAGCCGAGCGAGGCGGCGTTGAGCCGGAGCACGGTCAGCGGGGTCCGCAGCCGGTGGGAGAGGTCGGCGGCCAGTTCGCGCTCGTTGGCGAGGAGCTGGACGACCTGGTCGGCCATGGAGTTGAAGGCGATGGCGGCCGACTTGAGCTCCGGCGGCCCCTCCTCGGGGACGCGGGCGCCGAGCCGGCCCTCTCCCAGGTCGTGCGCGGCGCCCGCGAGGCGCTGCGCGGGCTGGACCATCCGGACGCCGAGGCGGTCGGCGACGGCGACGGAGCCGACGATCAGGGCGATGCCGACGCCGGCCAGGACCAGCCAGGCGGTGGCGACGCCGTTGGTGACCTCGCCCTCGGGGACGAAGAGTTCGACGACGGCGACCTGCCCGGAGGAGAGCGCCGTGGGCTGGAGCAGCACGGAGCCGCCCTCGACCTCGGCGATCGTGGCCCGTCCCAGTTCCCGGGTGGTCCGCAGGTCCTTCTCCTCGGCCCTGCGGGTGCCGATCTCCAGAGCCGTGGCGCCCGGCTCGTCGGCGGCCGGGACATGGACGGCCATCCGCCCGGCGGCCCCGTCCTCGGTGGTGGCCACGGCCCGGTCGAGCTCGTCGCGGTCGGTGGTGATGGCGAGGACCGGGGCGAGCCCGGCGGCGCGGCGTTCGGCGTTGGAGAAGGCCCGGTCGCGCGCCATCTCCTTGACGACGAGGCCGAGCGGGACGGCGAAGGCGACGACGACCATGGCGGTGACGGCCAGCGACACCTTGACGAGTGCCCATCTCACGGCTGGTTCTCCCGCGGCGGTTCCAGCTTCACGCCCACCCCGCGCAGGGTGTGGAGGTAGCGGGGGCGGGCGGCCGTTTCGCCCAACTTCCGCCGCAGCCATGACAAATGGACGTCGATGGTCTGATCGTCCCCGTAGGACTGCTGCCAGACCTCGGCGAGCAGCTCCTTGCGCGGGACGACGACGCCCGGCCGCCCGGCGAGGAAGGCCAGCAGGTCGAACTCCCTGCGGGTCAGGTCGAGCCGGGCCCCGTCGAGCTCCGCCTGCCGGCGCAGCGGGTCGATGGACAGACCGCCGACCTGGATGACCCGCGAGGGCGGGGCCTCCCCGGCAGCGGCGCGGGAGCGCCGGAGCACGGCGGCCATCCGGGCCGAGAGGTGCTCCACGGAGAAGGGCTTGGTCAGGTAGTCGTCCGCGCCGTCGTTGAGGAGCCGGACGATCTCCGCCTCGTCGTCCCGCGCGGTCGCGATGATCACCGGCACGTCGGTGATGCCGCGCAGCATCTTCAGCGCCTCGGACCCGTCCAGATCGGGCAGTCCGAGGTCCAGGATGACCACGTCGAAACGGAAATGGGCGACCTCGCGCAACGCCTCCAGGGCCGTGCCGACGCTCCGTACGGTGTGGGAGGCCTCGGTCAGATGCCGAATGAGGGCGGAGCGCACGAACTGGTCGTCCTCGACCACGAGCACACTTGCCATGGCCCGCACCGTACGCCATGCGGGTGAGGCCGAGGGAAGGTCCACCCTGTGGGACCCCGGGGGCTCCTGTGGTGCAGTATGGCCCGGATGCGTAGAGGACTTGTTCACGCCATGGCGTGGTCGCTCGCCACGGGCGCGGCGGTCACTCTCTCGTGGTGGGGTGTGCACACGGTGCTGGCGGGCACGGTCTACGACCCGCCGCGCGCGCTGCCGATCCCTGCCGGGACCAGCAGCGACGGACCGGCCGGTGAGGCGGGTGACTCGCCTGTCTCGTCCACCCAGCGGCCGAAGCCCTCCGCCTCCGTCACACCGTCGGCCGCGCCCGGCACGGGCGGTACGCCGACGTCGTCGGCCACCTCGACCCCCTCGCGCACGCCCAGCAGCCCGAAGCCGCCCGCCTCGAAGTCGCCGCAGGGCGGTGGAAACGTGAAGAGCTATGCCGTGGACGGCGGCCTGGTCGTCTTCGACCTCGGCGAGACCTCGGCGGAGCTGGTCTCGGCGACGCCGGCCTCGGGCTGGCAGATGCAGGTGTGGAAGCAACCCACCTGGATCCGGGTCACCTTCACCAAGGACGGCCGCGAGCTGTCGGTCTTCTGCGTGTGGCACGACACCGCGCCCCGGGTGGAGATCGAGGATCGCTGAGACAGTCCGCCGTGCGGCGCGTCAGCGGAACACGGCGGCGGGCGGTACGGGCGAGGGCTTGGCGCTGGCGTCGGTGACCGGGGTCGCCCCGCCGGCGAAGTCGGCGAGCGCCCGGCCGTGTTCGACGCGGCCGGGGTGCGGGTCGGTCGCCACCCGGCGGGTCAGCTCGCCGACGGGCAGCTCGCGGTCGGAGGCGAGGAGCACGGCGTTGCCGAAGCGGCGGCCGCGCAGCACGGTCGGGTCGGCGGCCAGCGCCAGCTCGGGGAAGACGGTGGCGGCGGTCGCGATCTGACCGCGCAGATGGGTCAGCGGCGGCCCGTCGGCGAGGTTCGCGGCGTAGAAGCCGCCGGGCTTCAGGACGCGGCGCACCTCGGCGAGGAACTCGGTGCTGGTGAGATGCGCGGGGGTGCGGGCCCCGCTGAACACATCGGCGATGATCAGGTCGGCCCAGCCGTCCTGCACCTTGTTGAGCCCGGCTCGGGCGTCGGTGGAACGGACCCGGATGCGCGCGGTCGCGTCGAGGGGCAGCTCACGGCGGACGAGCTGGACCAGCGGCCCGTCGAGCTCCACGATCTGCTGGGTGGAGCGGGGCCGGGTGGCGGCGATGTAGCGGGCGAGGGTGAAGGCTCCGCCGCCGAGGTGGACGGCCTGGAGGGGCCGGTTCGGCGGGGCGGCGAGGTCGGCGATGTGGCCGAGGCGTCGCTGGTACTCGAAGGAGAGATGGGCCGGGTCGTCGAGATCGACGTGTGACTGCGGGGCGCCGTCGATCAGCAGCGTCCAGCCGCGGGGCCGCTCCCGGTCGGGTATGAGCTCCGCGAGTCCGCCGTCGACGGTCTCGACGACGGCGACGGCTGCTGCCGTCCTTTCGCGCTGTCTGTTCCTTGCCACGTGCCCCATTATCGGCGTTCGCCGGGCGTGCCCGCCCGACGAGCCCCCGGGGCCGGGAAGCGGCCTCGGCGGCAGGACACCGCGGGCGGCTGCCCTCCACGCCTACAGGGCCTAGCGGCAGCCGTCGGCCGCTTCGATCAGGCGCGCGGCCTGGCCGAGGGCCTCGCGCAGCACCGCCGGGTCGGTGACCTCGCCGGCGCCCCCGGGCGGCAGGAGCCAGCCGACCGGGCGGGGCCCGTCACCGGCCGGCTCGGGGAGTGCCGGCAGCTCGGGGATGCGCAGGCCGCGCCCCGAGGTCTGCGTACAGGCGCTGCCCGGCATGTCCCAGGCCGCCGCCGTGCCCGGCGGCACGAGGAAGCCGAGGGTGTCGCAGGCGCCGTCGTGCAGGACGGGGCCGACGACGGGGGTCCCGCCGCGGCGGAGGATGTCCACGGCCTCCAGACCCTGGCGGACCGGCACGGTCACCAGGTCACAGGGCTCGGCGTGCGGGGCACTGGCGTCCGGGGTGGGTGCGTGCAGCGCGGTCGACTGCGATCCGATCTCCAACAAGGGACCCCTCCTCGCTCCTGAGAAGACACGTTCCGTCTCTCCGCATGGTTCAACGCCCGTCCACGTCAACGGCTACGGCGGCACGCCGCCGCAAAGGATGGCAGTTCATGGCAGATCGCGAGCGAGATATCCGATTTATGGCAAAACTCAGCGTGTGCGACCGGACACAGCAGGTACGTTTTGCCCCGCCGGAACACCGGCAGCACAGGAGAGGGCTCGGCCATGGCGGTGTCAGGGGCAGTTCCCAATCTCGCCTTCCGCCGGCTCCGCGGGCAGCACTCGCCGGCGGAGTTCGCCGCGGCGGTCCGGCGGGCGGCGCGGGAGATCGGCGAGCGGGTCGCGTGCGACGCCCGCTACATCGGGCGCGTGGAGGCGGGCGAGATCCGCTGCCCCAACTACGCGTACGAGCGGGTGTTCCTGCACATGTTCCCCGGTCTCTCCCTGGCGGACCTGGGCTTCTCGGCGCGAGAGGCGGTACGCGGCCGACGGCCCCTCGTCTCGGCCGGGGCGCCCCCGCCCGCCATCACGACCCGGAACGATGAGGAGAGCGACGTGCTGCGTCGCGCATTCATGACGAGCGGTACCGCCACCCTGGCGGCCGCCTCGCTGGGACTCGGCGGCACGGCCGTCGCGATCCCCGCCCCTCGCGGGGCCCACAGGATCGGCGAGACCGAGGTCCGCGCCGTCGAGGAAGCCGTACGGCAGATCCGGCTCCTCGACGACCGGCACGGCGCCGACGGCCTGTACAAGGCGGCCGCTCAGCCCCTGCGGGCCGCGTACGCCCTGCTCGACGCGGGCACGACGGCCCGCCGCTCCACCGAGGACCGGCTGCACGCCGGCGCCGGGGAGCTCGCGATCTCCGTCGGCTGGCTGGCCCACGACTCCGGCCGGTTCGACGACGCCCGCTCCCACTACGCGGAGGCCCTCGCCACCGCGCGCGTGGCGGGCGATCCCGCCCTGGAGGCACACGCCTTCTGCAACACGTCGTTCCTGGCCAGGGACGCGGGACGGTACCGGGAGGCGGTCCGCGCCGCCCAGGCGGGGCTGCGGGCGGCACAGCCGCTCTCCTCCGCCCGGCTGCTCTCCCTCCTCTCCCTGCGGGAGGCGGGTGCCTGGGCCGGACTCGGTGACCGGGCCGCCTGCGAGCAGGCCCTCGGCCGCGCGCACACCGAATTCGCCCGCGGACAGGGCGAGGGGGACCCGGAGTGGATGTCCTTCTTCGGGGAGCCGGAGCTGGAGGCGCTGGAGGCCGGGTGCTGGTCGGAGCTGGGCGACTGGGGCCGCGCGGCCCGCCACGCCCATCGCGCGACCGTCCTCCAGAACCCCCACTTCGCCCGCAACCTCGCCCTCTACCGGGCCCAGCTGGCGAGCGACCTGGCCCACGCGGGCCGCCCGGACGAGGCGGCGGCGGAGGCGCGGCGCGTGGTGGACTCGCTGGGCGACGTCCAGTCCTCCCGTATCCGCCGCATCCTGACGGAGACGGGCCGGGTCCTGGCGAACGTCCGCTGAACCGCCCGGCCCCGGGGCCCCGGCCACGGGAACACGGCTCCGTCAGCCGGTACGACAACCCCGGCTGCCACCGGAACGCCCGGTCCGCCCGGCCCCGGAACCCGGCCGCCGGACCGCCCAGGTTCCGTGGCGCCGCCGACAGTGCGGTGCTACTCCAGGTGCCCCGTGTCGTTCCAGCGTGCGAGGGCGGGCTTGCCGTACATCCAGCCCAGCACCGACAGGCTCGTCGGGTCGAGGCCGATGCGGGCACCGAAGGAGACGGGCTCGCCCAGCCAGCGCGCCGCGAGCGAGCGCAGGATGTGGCCGTGCGCGAAGACCAGCACGTCGCGGTCCGCGGACCGCGCCCACTCCACGACCTCGTCCGCCCGCGCCGTGACCTGCGCCAGGGTCTCCCCCTCCGGCACGCCGTCGCGCCACAGGAGCCAGCCGGGCTGGATCGCCTGGATCTCGGGCGGGGTCAGCCCTTCGTACGCCCCGTAGTCCCACTCCATCAACGCGTCCCAGTCCTGCGCCCGCTCGCCGAAGCCGGCGATCTCGCAGGTCTCACGCGCGCGTACCAGCGGGCTGGTGCGGACCTCCACGTCCGGCAGGCCGTTCCACGGCGACCGGTGCAGCCGCTCGCCGAGCAGCTTGGCGCCGCGCCGGCCCTCGTCGAGCAGGGGGATGTCCGTCCTGCCGGTGTGCCGGCCGCTCAGCGACCATTCGGTCTGGCCGTGCCGGGCGAGCAGCATGCGCGGGGGTGCCATGAAGGCCCTCCAGGGGTTCACGTATCGGGTGCACCACCATCATCCCGCACATGAATTCGCAGCGTCGCCCGGGCGACGCGGGACCGCCGGTCACCCGGTCCGCGGCACGGCCGGGAGCGCCGCCGAGCGGGAACCGCAACCGAATGTCAGTGGCGGATGGGAGACTTCCGCGGGTGAGCGCATCCCTGGACAGCGGAGCTCCTCTCCCTCCGCAGACGACACGACGGCACGGGGTCTCCCCCGCTCCGGTGAAGCCGAGAGTGTGGGAGAAACTCGCCGAGCTGCGCGGCCCCGCCGTGGTCCCGCACCCACTGGACGCGCGGGCGCTGGCGGCGCTCGCCGCCAACCCGGGCTGCAGACGGCGCGCGCTGCTCGACGGCGCCGGGGTGGACAAGACGGCGCTCGCGGCGAAGCTCGGATCGCCCGCCGCCTTCGGGCAGTCGCAGTTCGCGTTCATGCGGGGCAACGCCTTCGAGGCGAAGGTCAAGGCCGACGGCGGGCGCGAGCTGCTGCGGCTGCTCGGCATCGAGGAGCCCGGGTCGGTCCAGGTTCCCGACCTGGCGGCGGCCGGCCCCGAGGGTCGCGCCGCCCGCACCTCGCTCGCGCTGCGCGAGGCGACCGCCGCCGGGCGCTGGGCGCTGCTCGACCACCCGATGCTGGCCCTGGAGGTGGCGGGCTCCCCCGCGTATCTGGAGCCGGACGCCGTGGTGGTGCACCCCGACGGCCGGTGGACGGTCGTGGAGATCAAGTCCTTCCCGATGATCGACGGTTCCGCGGACGCCTCCAAGGTGGGCGCCGCCGCCCGCCAGTCGGCGGTGTACGTGCTGGCCCTGGAGCGGGTCGCGGCGCTGACCGAGGGCGCCGAGGTGGCGCACAGCGTGCTCCTCGTCTGCCCGAAGGACTTCTCCAACCTGCCGACGGCCTCGGTCGTCGACGTGCGCAAGCAGCTGTCGGTGACCCGCCGGCAGCTGACCCGGCTCACCCGGATCGAGGACATCGCGGCCGCGCTGCCGGAGGGCGTCACCTTCGACGTGGAGGCCTGCTCCGCGGAGGAGCTGACGGCCGCGGTGGAGTCCGTTCCGCACGCGTACGCGCCGGAGTGCCTGTCCGCCTGCGAGCTGGCCTTCCACTGCCGGGAGCGGGCCCGGCAGGCGGGCGTGGTGGAGACGCTGGGCCGTTCCGTACGGGGCGAGTTGGGCGGGCTGACCACGGTCGAGGCGGTCCTGGCGGCGGCCCGCGGCGAGGAGGGCGACCCGGACGACCCGACGGTCGAGGCGCTGCGCCGGGCGCACGCGCTGCGCGGCGAGGCGATCGCGGCGAGCCGGGGAGGCGGCTCATGTCTCTGATCGCCACCCTCGCCCGCCTGGAGGCCGTCGAGTCCGGGCGGGCCCAGCCGCTGGCCACGGTCCGCCACCGGCACGTCGCGGAGCGGCCGCTCGTCCTCGTACCGCTGACCACGGCCGGTGAGGCGGGTGCGCCGCTCGGCGCGCTGGTCGGCACCGACCGCGAGGAGCCGCGGCTCCTGGTGGTCGCGCAGCCGCGCGACCGGGACCTGCGGTTCGCCTTCCTCGCCGACCTGGCCGAGGAAGTCCTGCCGTACATCGACTCGTTCACCGACCTCGTCGAGGCGGCGGAGCGGAACGAGACCGACCCCGAGACCGGGAAGAAGGTCAAGGTCGAGGTCGAGCTGTGCTCCGACGCGCCGCAGCTGATCGTGCCGAGCCGGGCGGGCGTCGAGTACGTACGGCTCCTGGGGCGGTCGATGCGGTTCCGGCGGACGGCCGAGCAGGACCCGGAGACGCCGTTCCCCGCGCCGCCGCGCGTGCCGCTGCTCGGCCGGTGGCTGACGCACTTCGGCGAGCGGGCCCGTGTGCCGGGTTCCTCGCTGCTGCTCACGGCGACGGATCTGCTGAACCGCCACTGGGCGACGGGCCAGTCCTCCCTGGAGGACCAGCATCTCGGTGCGCTGCTCGCCTGGGTCGACCCCGACGGCGCGGGGGTCCCCCCGGCGGAGCGAGGGGGAGAGTCGGGGGCGGAGGCGGCGCAGCGGGCCGAGCTCGGGCGGGACCGCGACGGGCAGTTGCTCTGCCCACCGGCCGGTCCCGCGACCGACCCGGCCTTCGACAACCGGCTGCTGGCGCCCGCCATCGAGCGTTTCGACCGGGCCCGGCAGGCGCTGGCCTCGGCCGAGGACGGCGAGACGGCCGACGAGCGGCTGGGCGAACTGCACCGCGCCGAGGGGGAGATCCGCCGGCTGATCCTCTCGCAGCTCACGCCGACCTGGCACGCGGTGTGGCGCGCCCTCGACCTGCTGCGGGAGCTTCCCGAGGGGGCCCGGGTGGCGGACCGCTGGACCCGCGACCGCTGGTCGTTCACCGGCCACCGCGACCGGGTCACCGCCGGTGAGCCGCCGCAGCCCCGCCGCGACGACGCGGTCTCGGCGGCGCAGAAGCTGGCCGCGCGCGAGTCGGCGCAGGGCCAGTTGGAGGCGCAGGAGGCCCTGGACGATCCGCTGGTGATGGCGGGGCGGCGGCTCTCGGGCGAGGCGTTCGTCGCGGAGGTGGTGGACGTGACCATGGCCTGGTCGGAGTCGAAGCGCCCGTCGCCGCGCCCGCTGCTCACGGTCCGCACGGACGACCGCCCGCACCTGGGCGCGGGCGTCAGGGCGTACCGGTCGCTCGAAGGAAAGCCGCAGACCGTGGAGTTCGTACGGTACGAGGAGGACGGCTCGCTCGTGCTGCGGGTCACCGACCGGATGGGCCGGTCCAAGGAGCCCGCGGAGGGATCGGTCCCGGAGAAGGGCGAGCGGATCGCCTGGACGCTCTTCGAGCACGACCAGCGGGTGGGCGCGAAGCTTCCCGACCCGGAGGAGACGCCCTGGACGCACGGCGGGCCGCCGCGCTCCGACGTCGCCGAACTGCCCGACGCCGCGACGCCGGAGGACCTGCTGTGAGCCCCGATGGATTCGACCCGTCCGCGGAGGCCGCGCGGGCCACGGCGGGCATCCTGGCCGACACCCTGCACGGGGACGCCCGGGGCGTCGTCGTGGACTCCCCGCCGGGCGCGGGCAAGTCGACGCTCGTGGTCCGCGCGGCCCTCGAACTGGCGGAGGCCGGACGGCCGTTGATGGTGGTCGCGCAGACGAACGCGCAGGTGGACGACCTGGTGCTGCGGCTCGCGAAGAAGCAGCCGGACCTGCCGGTGGGGCGGCTGCACTCCAACGACAGCGATCCGTACGACAAGGCGCTCGACGACCTGGAGAACGTACGGAAGTCGTCGAAGGCGGGGGATCTCGCGGGCCTGGACGTGGTCATCTCGACGGCGGCGAAGTGGGCGCACGTGAAGAACGTCGAGCCGTGGGCGCACGCCATCGTGGACGAGGCGTACCAGATGCGCTCGGACGCGCTGCTCGCGGTGGCGGGGCTCTTCGAGCGGGCGCTGTTCGTGGGCGACCCGGGGCAGTTGGACCCGTTCTCGGTGGTCGGCGCGGAGCAGTGGGCGGGGCTGTCGTACGACCCGTCGGCGAGCGCCGTCTCGACGCTGCTCGCGCACAACCCGGAGCTGCCGCAGCACCGGCTGCCGGTGTCCTGGCGGCTGCCGGCGTCGGCGGCTCCGCTGGTCTCCGACGCGTTCTACCCGTACACCCGGTTCCGCAGCGGTACGGGCCCCGGCGAGCGGCGGCTCGCGTTCGGGGTGGCGTCGGACGGATCGGGTCCCGACCGGGTCCTGGACGAGGCGGCGGAGTCGGGCTGGGGCCTGCTGGAGCTCCCCGCCCGGCACACCCCGCGCACGGATCCCGAGGCGGTGGGGGCGGTGGCGCTGGTGGTGCGCCGGCTCCTGGACCGGGGCGGCGTGACCGTCTCGGAGCTCCCCCCGGCTCTCGGCTCCGCCCAGGCCCCGCCGCCCGACCGGGTCCCGCTGACGCCCGACCGGATCGCGGTCGGCACCGCGCACCGCGACCAGGCGGCGGCGGTCCGGGCGGCGCTGGCGGAGCTGGGCGTCTCGGGCGTGACCGTGGACACGGCGAACCGCCTGCAGGGCCGGGAGTACGACGTGACGGTCGTCCTCCACCCCCTGTCGGGCCGCCCGGACGCCACGGCCTTCCACCTGGAGACGGGCCGCCTGTGCGTGCTGGCCTCCCGCCACCGCCACGCCTGCATCGTGGTCTGCCGCGCGGGGGTCGCCGATCTCCTGGACGACCACCCCTCGACGGAGCCGGTGCAGCTGGGGGTCACGGTCAAGTTCCCGGACGGCTGGGAGGCCAACCACGCGGTCCTCTCCCACCTGGCGGAGCACCGCGTGGCCTGGCGGCCCTGAGAGTCAGGCCTTCGTGGCGGCGGGCCGGGCCTCCCGGGCCGCGGCCGCGAGGGTGAGGAGTTCGTCGACCGGCCACTGGTCGTCGGCGTGTTCGCCGTACTTCACGGCGGCGACGCGGCCGTCCGGGGTGATCAGGAAGTCCGCGGGCAGGCCGAGCCGTCCGCCCCGCGGTCGGCGCACCGGCGGGCGTGCCCGTCCGCGCAGCAGCTCCCAGGTGCCGAGGAGCACGGCCCGGGCGATCGGTCCCCAGGCCCGCGGGGAGAGCAGCGACCGGGGCGAGGACTCGACGCCGAAGGCCGCGTAGAGCCGCTTGTCGGGGTCGGCGACGACCGGGAACGGCAGGCCGTCCAGGTGCGGGTGGAGCTCCGCGGGGGGCGAGTGGAAGACCACGACCTCGCGGATTCCGGCCGCCTCGATCTCCGCGTGCCGGCGGACCACCGACCGCAGGTGGAGGTGGCAGACCGGGCAGCCGGCGAAGCGGCGGAACTGCAGATGGACGAGACGCTCGGGGTCCGGCACGGAGACCGGGGGGCCGAGGACCGGTTCGAGCGCGCGGGCGGCGGCGGGAGTGGTGGCGCCGGGCATGAGCATGGAAGACCTCCACGTAGGCGTACGGCGTACTCCTATCAGCGTAGGCGTATGCCGTACGCTGTCAACCCATGCCCCGCCCTCGCTCCCTCACCCAGGAACACCTGGCCGTCGCCGCGCTCGCCGTCATCGACCGCGACGGGCTCGCCGGCCTGTCGATGCGGACCGTCGCCAAGGAACTGGGCATGAGCACCATGGGGCTCTACCGGTACGTCGCCGACCGCGACGAGCTGGAGGGGCTCGTCGTCGAGCGCGTCCTGAGCTCCGTCGACCCGACTCCGCCCGACGCCGACACGCCCTGGCGGGAGCGGATCGAGGTCATGGTCCGGCGGCTGCGCGACAGCGTCGGCGCACACCCGGCCGCCGTCCCGCTGACACTCACCCACCGGCACCGGCTGCCGGGGCTGCTGCGCTGGTCGGAGTCGGTGCTCGGGCTCCTGGCCGAGGCCGGGATCGAGGGCGACCGGCGGGTCGTCGCGCTGCGCGGCCTGATCGGCTACGTCGTCGGGGCGATACAGCTCGAACACCTGGGGTCCCTCGCGGGCCCGGGCACGACCGCCATCGCCGAACTGCCCCAGGACCGCTTCCCGTACATGGCGCAGGCCGCCCGAGACGCGGCCGGTGTCGACCCCGAACGGGAGTTCTTCGGCGGACTCGGGGTCTACCTCCGCGGCCTGGGCGACTGACCGCGGACCCGCCCTCTTGCGCGAGGCGGGACAATGGAAGCGGCCCGGGTGTCCGGGCCGCGTGTGTGCGAGGAGGAGAAGGACGATGGCGGAATCCGCGGAGCGGAACGGACAACGGCGGCTCCGGCCCGCACCGCTGGTCTTCGAGCCCGCCGAGGCGACCGCCGACCCGGAGCACTTCTTCGACCTGGAGTCCATCGAGGACCCGCGTGAACTGCTGGCGCGCGCGACCGAGCTGACGCTCGCGTTCCGCGCGGCGACGGACCGGGCGATCGAGTTCCAGGCGATGGCGGCGGCCCAGCTCGCCGACCCGCGGCGCTTCGACCGCCTGACCGCGGCGGACGTCGCCGAGCGGGCGGAGTGGACGGAGGACTACGCGCGCCGCATGATCGACTTCGGCCACGACCTCCTCCGTACGGCCGGCACCCCGACGGACGACTAGCCCGGACGGACGACCGGCCCTGACGGACGCCCGGCTCGAAGGCGCGCCCGACGCGGAGTCGCCACACGCCCCCGCCACGCGCCCCCGCCACCACCCCCTGGCATATGCCGGTGCGAAAGATACTCCCCTCGCACCACCCTTGTCCGGGTTTCCGGCAACACACGGAATCTGTTTCGTCACAGACGGTAGACCTGACGTCATGACCGCATGGCTGCGAGACGAGACACCCCTGAGCCCCGCCCAGAGCGACGCCGACGAGCGGCGGGCCGACCGGCACGACATCTTCCGGTTCCTCCGGGACGCGGACGACCGCCGCCACCACTCCGCGCACGTCACCGCCGCCGGCGCCGACTGGCTCGCCTCCGCCGCCTCGTATCCGCGCTCCACGCTCGCGCTCTGGGAGTCCCGGCCCGCCGCCCCCGCCGTCCTCCCCTGCGGGACCGCCTTCGACGTCGTGAACGTGGACACGATCTTCGGCCGCCGGATGCTCGACCGGCTCTGGGCGGAGGGCCCGGGCTCCGGGCCCGTCGCCGTCCACCGGGGCCGGATGCTGCTCTTCGCCGCGCCCGGCACCGCCCAGCGGTTACCCGCCCTGCTGCACTGGGAGGAGTGGGGCGAAGCCGTTCCGCCGCCGCTCTGTCACGGGACCGGCGACGCCATCACGATCCCCCCGCTCACGCCCCTCCAGGCCACCGGGCCCCGCTGGGTGGTCGCCCCCGACACCCGCCATCCCTGGCTGCCGGGCCCCGAGGTCATGCTCTGGGCGTGCGTCCGGGCGGCCCGTACCGCCTCCGCCGCCGACGTGCGGATTTCGATTTTTCCTCCCGCCGATCAGGATGCTAAGGTCTACGACGTCAGCAGGCGCCGCTAGCTCAGTTGGTTAGAGCAGCTGACTCTTAATCAGCGGGTCCGGGGTTCGAGTCCCTGGCGGCGCACAGACGGAGAAGCCCCTCGCGGAAGCGAGGGGCTTTCTCGTTGCGGCAGGTCGGCGGCGTCGGCGGCCCGGCCGCCGCGCGCCCGTCACAGCGATGGTTCCGGCACCGTCACCTTCACCGTCCACGCCCCCGCCGGGGTCCGGTCGGCCACCTCCACACGCGTGCCGTCCTCCGGCACCGTGAACGTCTCGCCCACGCGCAGCGGCGCGTCCGCCAGTGGCGGATACACCGAGCGGTCCCAGCAGGCCTCGGTCCGCGGGTGGGTGTCCACGACCTCGATCGGGCCCTCCCCGGACGCCGCCTCGTTCCGTACGCGGTAGATCAGCACGCCCTCCGTACAGGTGTCCCGGTCGTTGCCGGTCGAACCGCGCGCCTCGATCGCGAGCACCGTGCCGGGACCCGTCCGTACGACCGCGAGGCGGTTGCCGACCGTGCCGCCCGCCACCGGCTGCGCCGCCAGCGGCTCCAGGCTGAAGAGCCGGGCGCCCGGACCCTGGACGCAGGTCACCTGGCTCCGCTCCAGCCAGCCCAGCTTCCACTTGTGCCAGCCGAACGGCTCCGGTGCGAGACCGAACTGGCTGCCCATGACGTCCCAGTCCCCCACATGGGTGTCCCAGTCGCCCTTGCCGTCCATGGGCCGGTGATAGAGGTCCGGCAGGTCGAAGACGTGCCCGGTCTCGTGTGCCAGCACGTTCCGGTCCGGCGGATGCCGCTCGAAGACGGTGACGACCCGCTTGATCTCCTTGCCGTCCACCCTGATCGGATGCTCCAGGTTGACGACCTTGGTGGCGTCGGAGTCGACACCCGGGGCGTCGGGGTCCGCGACCAGATAGACGACGTCGAACCGCGAGAAGTCGACCTTCTTGTCGGCCGCCGCGACCGCGTCGCGCAGATACGCCGTCCGCTTCGCCGCGTCCCAGTCACGCCGTATGGCGTAGGCCGTCGAGTCCTGCGGCATCGTCGTCCACTCCGTCCCGGTGTGTGGACGCAGCGCGAACCGCCCGTACGAGGCGCTCCGGAAGAAGTCGCTCGTGCCGGGGAAGTGGTCGGCGGCGAGCTCGGCGGGGGTGGTCAGCGGGGTGGAGTCGGGGAACGCCAGAAAGATCATGACCGCGTCGAGCGAGCGCACGGGCTGGGGATAGGCGCGGTTCCAGGTGTCCAGGCCGAGGGAGTGGTGCGCGGCGGTACGGGGCAGGGCGCACGGCCCGCCCGAGGGGGCGCCCACGGCGGGGCCCGCCACGAGCCCGGTCGCGGCGAGTGCCACGAGGGAGGTGAAGGCCGCTGCGGAGGCACGCAGCCTCGCGCGGTCCACTCCCCCGGGTGGCTGCTGACCCCTCACGTGGACCTCCGGCTGCCGAATGCGGGACTCCTCACCCACCTTGTGACGGTTTGGGGTGTTTCGCACTTTTCCGCTGCCCCAGTCGGGTGAGCGGGCGACACGAGGTCGACGCGACACGAGCCGTCAATGACTCACGGAACGTCACAATCGGTCAGGCCCCCGACGTCCCGCGTCAGACCCGCGCAGAAACGATCGGCCGGGCCCTGTCGGGGAGAGGCTCACGGCCTCCGCCGGGCCGGAGGGCGCCCATGAAGCTGGAACGGCCCCGGGCCCAGCCTCTATGATCGGCACACTTTCCTTGGCCGACCCATCCCGACCACGTTTGTACGGCCCAACTGCACTACGGGAGCGAGCGGTGAGCGGAACCCCCGAAGAACCGGTGCACAGCCAGCTCTCGCCCGCACGGGAGCCCGCGCCTCCGATCACGGAGCGTCATCACGAGCTTCCGGTCGACGCAGAGATCCGCGACTACCGCGCCGCCTTCCGCGCCGCGCAGCTCGCCATGGCCGTCGTCGACCAGGACGGGCTCGTCGTCTCCGCGAACGACGCCCTCGGCTCGCTCTTCGGCACCGAGGCCGGCGCGCTCCGCGAGCAGGCCGCCGCCGACCTCGTCGACCTCGCCTCCGACGGCCGCACCTGGCACGCGTATCGCGAGGTGCTGGGCGGCCGCCGCTCCCGCTTCCGCTGCACGCGCCGGCTCAAGCACCCCGACGGGCGCTCGCTGTGGGCCGAGGTCACCGTCTCCCCCGTACCCGACAGCCCCCGTGTCCTGCTCTCCGTCGCGGACATCAGCGACCGGCGCGAGCTGCAGGCCCGCCTGCGCCACCTCCAGATGCACGACCCGGTCACCCGGCTGCCCAACCGCACCCTGTTCTTCGAGCGGCTCTCGGCCGCGCTGGAGGCCGCGGCCTCCCAGGACGAGGAGACGTCGGAGTTCGGATCACCGCACCCGACGCACCCCTCGTACGAGTCCCACCGCACCCACCAGTCGTACGAGTCGTACGAGTCCTACGGGGATGGCGGAACAGGGCGGATCGGTCTCTGCTACCTCGACCTCGACGGGTTCAAGGCGGTCAACGACACCCTCGGGCACCGGGTGGGAGACCGTCTTCTCGCCGCCGTGGCCGCCCGTCTGACGGAGTGTGCGGACAACGACGGATACACCAGGAGCGGCGGGCATCTGGTCGCGCGGCTCGGCGGGGACGAGTTCGCCATCCTCGTCGAGGACTCCACGGGCACCGAACAGCTCGCGGATCTGGCACAGTCCGTCCTCTGCGCGCTCCAGCGGCCCTTCGACCTGGCCGGGCAGCGGCTCTCCGTCTCCGCCTCGATCGGGGTGGTGGAGCGGGGCGCCCGCGGGACGACCGCGACGGGACTGATGCAGGCCGCCGACACCACGCTGTACTGGGCGAAGGCCGACGGCAAGGCCCGCTGGACCCTCTTCGACCCCGAGCGCAACGCCCACCGGATGACACGGCAGGCGCTCTCCTCCACCCTCCGCCCGGCCGTGGAGCGCGGGGAGTTCGCGCTGGAGTACCAGCCGCTGGTCGGGCTCGCGGACGGCGCGGTGCACGGGGTCGAGGCGCTGGTGCGCTGGAACCACCCGCAGTTCGGCACGCTCGCGCCGAATCGGTTCGTCGGGATCGCCGAGGAGGACGGCTCGATCGTCGAGCTGGGGCGGTGGGTGCTGCGCACGGCGTGCACCCAGGCCCGGCAGTGGCAGAAGGACCACCCGCGCGAGCGGCCGCTGTTCGTGAGCGTCAACGTGGCCGTCCGGCAGGTCTGGGACTCCGACCTGGTGGCGGACGTGGCGGGCATCCTGACGGACACCGGCCTCGCTCCGCATCTGCTCCAGCTGGAGCTGACCGAGTCCGCGGTGATGGGCTCGGCGGGCCGCCCGCTCCAGGCGCTCCAGGCGCTCAGCGACATGGGTGTGCGGATCGCCATCGACGACTTCGGCACCGGCTACTCGAACCTGGCCTATCTGAGCCGGCTCCCGGTCTCCGTCCTGAAACTCGACGGATCGTTCGTCCGCGGCTTCCAGGACGAGGCGCACGCCAACCCGGCGGACGAGCTGATCGTGGAGGCCCTGGTCCAGCTGGCCCACCGGCTGGGTCTGACGGTCACCGCCGAGTGCGTGGAGACCTCGGGGCAGGCGACCCGGCTGCGGCGCATCGGCTGTGACACGGGGCAGGGCTGGCTCTACTCCCGCGCGGTGGCCCCTGACCGCATCGCGGAACTGATCGGGACCTCACCGCTCGCGGTCTGAGCCCTCCCGCGTCCACCGGCATGGAACTGCCCCCGGCCGGGGGACATCCGGGCGGGGGCAGTGGTCATGTGGTGCTCAGCGGGGAGCTAGCAGGCGCCCTGGTCCTTCCAGACGCCCCACTCGCCGGTCGTTCCCGGCGCCTCGTTCTGGGTCCACCACTGGGCCAGCCACTTGCGGCCGTTGTGGGAGACCACGCTGCCACCGGTGTAGATGTTGCCCGCCACGTACGCCGGGACGGAGCCGCAGCCGGTCGGAGGCGTCGTCGGCGGGGTCGTGGGCGGGGTCGTGGGCGGCGTGGTCGGAGGCGTGGTCGGAGGAGTCGTCGGCGGGGTGGTCGGCGGGACGGTGGTGCCGCCGAGCGCGTCGCTGATCTGGTTCAGCAGCGTGATGTTGTTGTCCAGGCCGAGGAGCGAGTACATCATCGCGCCGGCCAGGCCGCGCTGCTTGCCGTAGTCCACCCGCGCCTGGACGGACCGCTGGTTCAGGCCGGTGAAGAACTCGCCGTCCTTGTAGAAGTAGGAGGACTTGGCCTGGTCGTCCCAGAAGGTGGTCGCCGCGTTGTCGACGATGCCGCCGAGCTCCTTGTAGTGGGCGATGCCGGCCTGCTGGCTGAGCGGACGGGCGTTGGAGCCGCCGGTCGCGCTCTGGGCGAGACCGTTGGCGCTGCCCGCCGGGACGCCCTTCCAGCCGCGGTAGTAGAACTCGTAGCCGAGCGTCAGCTTGTTGGCCGGGAAGCCGCCGGCGATGCCGTAGGCCGGCTTGCCGTCGATCCAGGAGTCGATCGCGTTGTCGATCGAGTACTTCTCGGTGCCCGGTGCGATGGGGTCGGTCGGGTCGTTCGAGCCGGAGTACAGCGGGGACTGGTGGTACGTCGGCCCGTCGCCGTCCCAGGCGCCGTGCATGTCGTACGTCATGATGTTCGCGTAGTCGAGGTACGCGCCGATCTTGTCCGTCTCGATGTACTTGATCTTGTCCTGGCCGGCCGGCAGCGCCGCGGTCAGCAGGTACTTCTTGCCGCCGTTGGCCGCGCCCTCGGCGTCGAGCTGCTTGCGGAACTCCTGCAGCAGGAGGGTGAAGTTCTGCTTGTCCTCGGGCCCGTAGTGGTTGCCCAGGTGGCCGCCGGAGGAGCCGGGGTACTCCCAGTCGATGTCGATGCCGTCGAAGATGCCGGCCGCGGCGCCGGCGCCGCCGAAGCCGCCCTCCACCGGGAGGTCGCCCTTGATGTACTGCTTGATGCAGGAGGCGACGAGCTTCTTGCGGGAGGCGTCGGTCTTCGCCGCGTCGTGGAAGAACTTGGAGTACGTCCAGCCGCCGAGCGAGATGTTGATCTTCAGGTGGGGGTACTTCGCCTTCAGCTCCTTGAACTGGTTGAAGACACCCACGATCGGCTGGTTCCACGTGTCGGCGACCCCGTCCACGCTGTCCGCCGCGCCGAAGGACTTCTGGTAGTCGGCGTACGAGTCACCGGCGCCGTCACCGGCGTTGGGGTTGTTGTCGTCGCCCGCCGCCTTGTTCGCCTCGAAACAGGTGAGGTCGGTGGGGTGGATGTTGCCGAACGAGTAGTTGATGATGTCCAACTTGCTCGCGATGCCCCGAGTGTCGAGGTGCTTGGGATGGAAGGCGTTCCCGTACACGCTCCACTGGTCGTAGTACGCGATGCGTACGTTGCCGTCGGAGGCGGCGGTCGCGGTCGTAGCGGTGTCGGCCGCCTGGGCGGAGCCGAGGCCGACGGTCGCGGCGAGGGCGCCTGCGGCGAGGGCCGTGCTCAGGAGCGCGGCGATCAAGGGCTTACGGGGGTGCACGTTCGGCCTCCGAGGGGTGACGCGAGACGGGAGTTGCTGAAGTGATAGCCCCTGGACGAACAGCAGGTCAATGGTCTGAACCAGATTGAGGACTAGACCAATTGACAGGAGAAAGCCCTTGTCAGAGAGGTGCAGCACAAAAACGAACCGCCCGCCACCACAGGTGACGAGCGGTTTAAGGTTCTATTAGGGGTGTCGGAGCCGGGTGTTCCGGTCCGAACCAACCGGCCCTCGACAGCCAGGTTTTACTCTGCCGGAACGCCGTCGTCCGGCATGCCGTAGGCGTCCGCGATCAACTCGTAGCTGCGCAGGCGGACATCGCCGCCGTGCGCGTTGGCCGTGATCATCAGCTCGTCGGCGCCGGTCCGCTTGCGCAGATCGTCCAGACCTGTCCGGACCTCGTCCGGGGTGCCGTGGACGATGTTCGCGAGCCAGCTGTCCACGAAGTCCCGTTCCGTCGGGCTGAAGGGGTACGCCTCCGCCTCCTCGGGCGTCGGGACGAGACCGGGCCGGCCCGTGCGCAGCCGCAGCATCGACAGCGCGCCCGTCATGACCTGACGGCGGGCCTCCTTCGGGGCCTCGTGGGCGAGCGCGGCGACGCCGATGAGCGCGTACGGCGCGTCGAGCACCTGTGAGGGACGGAAGGAGTCCCGGTAGAGGTCGAGCGCGGGGATCGTGTTCTGTGCCGAGAAGTGGTGGGCGAAGGCGAACGGCAGGCCGAGCGTCCCGGCGAGGCGCGCGCTGAAGCCGGAGGAGCCGAGCAGCCAGACCGGCGGGCGCCCGGAGGGCCCCTGCACCGGGCCGGGCACGGCGTGGATCCGGGCGTACGGGTGCCCGTCGGGGAAGTCGTCGTCCAGGAAGCGGGTCAACTCGGCGAGCTGCTGCGGAAAGTCCTCCGCGCCCTCGTTCAGCGTCCGGGTCCGGCGCAGCGCGGCGGCCGTGGCCCCGTCCGTGCCGGGTGCGCGGCCGAGGCCGAGGTCGACGCGGCCGGGGGCGAGGGCCTCCAGCGTGCCGAACTGCTCGGCGATCACCAGCGGGGCGTGGTTGGGCAGCATGACACCGCCCGAGCCGAGCCGGATGCGCCGGGTGTGGGCGGCGAGATGGGCCAGAATCACGGCCGGCGAGGAGGAGGCGACGCCGGGCATGGAGTGGTGCTCGGCGACCCAGTGGCGGTGGTAGCCGCGCCGTTCGGCGAGCTTGCTGATCTCGACGCTGGTGGCCAGCGCCTGGCCCGCGGTCCGCCCGCTGCCGACGGTCACCAGGTCCAGTACGGACAGCGGTACGGGCGAGTCCCCGTGTGCCGTGCCCCGAATCGCGTCGCTCACCGTGTGACGACCCTTCTGCCCATAGACGTACGTACGGAGGTGAGAACAGGAGGCTGTCTCCGCTTATTCCGCAGGAATG
Organism: Streptomyces sp. Je 1-79; assembly: GCF_025195125.1. Lineage (GTDB taxonomy): Bacteria > Actinomycetota > Actinomycetes > Streptomycetales > Streptomycetaceae > Streptomyces. The sequence goes on along the minus strand of NZ_JAMGSL010000011.1, from coordinate 168,105 downwards.
ACCGGTTCAGCTTCGGGTAGCCGCGCGCCCATGCCTCGAACAACGAACCACATACGGCGGCGGACGGTGCTGTGGGGCACCGCGGCCGCTGCCGGTACGGCGACGGTCGGCGCGGCCGGCTGCGCCCGTGTCGCCTCGGGCGACACCCTCGGCCGGCTCAGATCCCAGGGCACCGTCCGCCTCGGCATCGCGGGCGAGGTTCCGTACGGCTACGTCGACGAGCAGGGCGCCTTCACCGGCGAGGCTCCCGAGCTCGCCCGGGTGATCTTCGGGCGGCTCGGTGTCCGGGACGTCCAGCCCGTGGCCACCGACTTCGCCTCGCTCATCCCCGGCCTCGGTTCGCAGCAGTTCGACGTCGTCTCGGCCGGGATGTACATCAACAAGGAACGCTGCGCGCAGGTGCTCTTCGCCGACCCCGAGTACCAGATGCTCGACTCCTTCATCGTGCGCAAGGGCAACCCGAAGAACCTCCGCTCGTACGAGGACGTGGTGCGTGCCAAGGCGCGGTTCGCGACCGGCAGCGGTTACGCCGAGATCGCCTACGCCGTCGCAGCCGGATACCCGGAGAAGGACATCGTGATCCTCCAGGACCAGGTCGCCGGCCTGAACGCGGTGGAGTCCGGCCGCGTCGACGTCTTCGCCGGCACCGCCCTGACCGCCCGGGCGGTGGTCCGCAAGTCCACCAGGGCCGAGGCCACCGCGCCCTTCGCCGCCGTCGTCGACGGAAAGCGGAAGGTCGACGGCGGAGGCTTCGCCTTCCGTCCCACCGACACCGCCCTGCGGGACGCCTTCAACACCGAGCTGCACCGCATGAAGAAGAGCGGCGAACTCTTCCGGATCCTGCGGCGCTTCGGCTTCACGGAGGCCGAGATGACCACGCTGACCGCCGAGGAGCTGTGCCGATGACCGCCGGACTCTGGCAGAACTGGGTCCTGCCCGGCATCTGGATCACCCTCCAGCTCCTGGTCGCCTCCGCCGCGCTCGCCGCGCTGGTCGCCTTCACCGTCGGCACCGCCCGCACCCACCGCTCCCCCGCAGTCCGCTTCCTGGCCGGGCTCTACACCGAGGTCTTCCGCGGCACGTCCGCGCTGATCCTCATGTTCTGGCTGTTCTTCGTGCTGCCGCCGCTGGCCGGCTGGCAGCTCGTCCCGATGTGGGCGGCGATCCTCGCGCTCGGCCTCTCCTACGGGGCGTACGGCGCCGAGATCGTGCGGGGCGCCCTGAACGCCGTACCGAAGGCGCAGCGCGAGGCGGGGGTCGCGCTCAGCTTCACCCCCTGGCAGCGGCTGCGGCTCGTCCTGCTCCCGCAGGCCGCGCCCGAGATGATCCCGTCCTTCTGCAACCTGCTGGTCGAACTGCTCAAGGGCACCGCCCTGGTCTCGCTGCTCGGCGTCGGGGACGTGTCCTTCGCCGCCTATCTGGTGCGGCTGGCGACCCAGGAGAGCGGCGGGATCTACACCGTGACCCTGGTCGTGTACTTCGTCATCGCGCTGGTGATCACCCGCTCGATGAAGGCGCTGGAACGGCGCACCAAGGCGAATCTGGGGGTGGTGGCCAAGTGAACTGGGACTGGTCCGCGGTGGCGGACTTCCTTCCGCGCTTCTGGGACGGCGTGCTCGTCACCCTCCAGGTGCTGGCGCTCGGCTCGCTGATCTCGTTCACGCTCGGCCTGGTCTGGGCGCTGGGCTTCCGGGCCCCCAGCAGGCTCGTGCGCTGGCCGGTGCACGCCGTCACCGAGTTCATCCGCACGACCCCCCTGCTCGTGCAGCTCTTCTTCCTCTTCTTCGTACTGCCGGAGTGGGGCGTGAAGCTCTCCGCCCTGGCCACCGGCACGCTGGCGATCGGGCTGCACTACTCGACGTACACCGCGCAGGTCTACCGGGCAGGTATCGACGCCGTACCGGCCGGGCAGTGGGAGGCGGCGAAGGCGCTCAGCCTGCCGCGCCACCGGACCTGGCTGACGGTGATCCTGCCGCAGGCCCTGCGCCGGATCACGCCCGCGCTCGGCAACTACGTCATCGCGATGCTCAAGGACACCCCGATCCTGGCCGGAATAGGTGTGCTGGAACTCCTCCAGCAGTCCCGGCTGGAATCGGCGGCCACCTTCCAGTACACCGAGCCGCTCACGGTGGTCGGTGTGGCCTTCGTCCTGATCGCGTACCCCGCCTCCCTCCTCGTCCGCACCCTGGAGCGCCGCCTTGCCCACTGAAGAGCTCATCCGATTCGAGAACGTCACCAAGCGCTTCGGCGACCAGACCGTCCTCGACGATCTCAGCTTCTCGGTCCGTCCGGGCAAGCACGTCACCCTGATCGGACCTTCCGGTTCCGGTAAGACGACCATCCTCCGGCTGCTGATGACCTTGGAGAAGCCCGACGCGGGGACCATCCGGGTCAACGGCGGGAAGCTGTACCCGGCCGACGAGAAGCACCGGCGGGAGGTGCGGCGGAAGATCGGGATGGTCTTCCAGCACTTCAACCTCTTCCCCCACATGTCCGTGCTGCGCAACATCACGGAGGCGCCGGTGCGGACCCTGGGGAAGAGCCGGGAGGAGGCCGAGGCGCGCGGGCGCGAGCTGCTCGACATGGTCGGTCTGGCCGACAAGTACGAGGCCAGGCCCGCCCAGTTGTCCGGTGGGCAGCAGCAGCGGGTCGCGATCGCGCGGGCGCTCGCGATGGAGCCGAAGGTGCTCCTGCTCGACGAGGTGACCTCCGCGCTCGACCCGGAGCTCGTGGCCGGCGTCCTGGACCTGCTCAGGGAGATCGCCGCAACGACGGACATCACCATGATCTGTGTGACGCACGAGATGAATTTCGCCCGCGACATCTCCGACGAGGTCCTGATGTTCGACGCGGGACGGGTGATCGAGTCCGGTTCTCCGGAAAAAATCTTCTCCGCTCCGGAGCACGCGCGTACCCGTGAGTTTCTCGGCGCGGTGCTCTGGCCTCAGACTCTCTTAAGGTTCTTTGACCGTGGCATATGCCAGGGTGGTGCGCCCCAGCGTATGACGCTGGGGCGCCGCATCATTCTCGCCAACAGCCGCCCCGAAAAGGGAGCTTGACGGCTATCGTGGTACGGAAGCTTGCGGTCACAACCTGGTAGGGGGAAACCGTGGCGCTGAAGCCCGAGCCCACCGCGCCGTTCCACTCGGTGCAATACGCCCTGCGCGTCCTTGAGACGGTCTCACGGCACGGTGGCGGGGTGACGGACGTCCAGATCGCTCGTGAGACCGGTCTGCCCGTCGCCCATCTGTCGTCCCTGCTGCTGATGCTCCGCCGCGAGGGGTACGTCGAGCAGGTCGCCGACGGCGCCTATGTGATCGGAGACTCCCTGGTCCTGCTCGGTTCCGGCCTGACCCGTCGCGAGGCCCTGGAGGGCAAGCTCCAGGAGACGCTGACCGAGCTGCGCGACTCCGTCGGGGCGGCGGTGTACATCAGCCGGTACATCGACGGCGAGGTGAAGATCACCCAGTTCGCCGCAGGCCCCCGCACGCCCGCGGTCAACGAGTGGGTGGACTTCCGCTCGGCCGCCCACGCCAGCGCGGTCGGCAAGTGCCTGCTGACGCAGCTGGACCAGAACGGCCGCCGGGACCACCTCTCGCGTCACAAGATCGCCCGGCTGACGTCCCGGACGATCACCAACGAGAAGGTGCTCTTCTCCAAGCTGGACAGCCAGCCGCCGACCGTCCCGGTGCTCGACCTCCAGGAGTACGCGGTGGGCACGGTCTGCGCGGCGGTGCCGCTGACGGCCGGGGCGGCCGTGGGCTGCCTGGCGCTCTCACTGCCGATCGAGCACGCCCACCGGCTGCGCTCGGCGGCCGACACGCTGAACCGCAGGGCCGCGCCGGTGGTGCTCTCGCTGGCGATCTGAGACCCGTGACCCGGTCCTCGGAGTGGTGGTCGGAACCACTCCCGAGGACCAGGTAGTATTTTCTCTGTCAGCAGGCGCCGCTAGCTCAGTTGGTTAGAGCAGCTGACTCTTAATCAGCGGGTCCGGGGTTCGAGTCCCTGGCGGCGCACAGACGGAAGAAGCCCCTCGCGGAAGCGGGGGGCTTCTTCGTGCTCCCCCTTCGTGGCGTCCGCCGGTCACGCCCTGAGGTAGGTGAGGACCGCGAGGACCCGGCGGTGGGTCTCCTCCGCGGGCGGCAGATCCAGCTTCCCCAGGATGTTGCCGATGTGCTTCCCGACCGCCGCCTCCGTGACGAAGAGCCGGCGGGCGATCTCCCCGTTCGAGTGCCCCTCGGCGACAAGACCGAGGACCTCCCGCTCGCGCGGGGTCAGCGCCTCCAGCGGATCGCGGCGGCGGCGCAGCAGCTGCCGGACGACCTCGGGGTCCACGACCGTGCCCCCGTCGGCGACCCGGCTGAGCGCGTCCAGGAACTCCTCGACCTGGCCGACCCGGTCCTTGAGGAGATAGCCGACCCCGGTGCCGTCGCCCGAGTCCAGGAGATCGGCGGCGTAGGTCCGCTGTACGTACTGGCTCAGGACGAGGACGGGCAGCCCCGGCCGCTCGGCCCGCAGGGCGACGGCGGCGCGCAGCCCCTCGTCCTGGAATCCGGGCGGCATCCGGACGTCGGTGACGACGACGTCCGGGTCGTGCTCGGTGACGGCCGTGCGCAGTCCGTCCGCGTCGCCGACGGCGGCGACGACCTCGTGGCCGAAGCGGGCGAGGAGACCGATCAGCCCCTCACGGAGGAGGACGCCGTCCTCGGCGAGGACGACTCGGAGAGCTCGGACAGCGCTCGGCACGGGATCTCCACTCGTAGGACGGTCGGCCCGCCCGGCGGGCTCATGATCGTCAGTGTGCCATCGAGGACGGCGAGCCGGTCGGCGAGTCCGGTGAGTCCGCTCCCGGCCCGGGCGTCCGCACCGCCCCGCCCGTCGTCCTCGATGCCGACGCACAGCCGCCGGTTCGCGTACCGGGCGGTGATCCGGGCCCTGGTGGCGCCGCTGTGCCTGCCGATGTTGGCCAGCGCCTCGCAGACGGCGAAGTAGCCGGCGCTCTCCACGGCGGCGGGCAGCCGGGGCAGGTCGATGTCGGTGTCGACGGGGACGGCGGAGCGGTCGGCGGCGTCCGCGAGGGCCGCGCCGAGGCCGTAGTCGGCGAGCACCTGCGGGTGGATGCCGTGGATGAGTTCCCGCAGCTCGGTCAGGACCCGCCCGGCCTCCTGGTGGGCCCGGGTGAGCTGGTCGGCGAGCGGCCCCGGCGGGGCGTCGAGCCGAGCGATCCCGAGGGTCATGGTGAGGGCGACCAGACGCTGTTGGGCTCCGTCGTGGAGATCGCGCTCGATCCGCCGCCGCTCGGCCTCGAAGGCGTCGACGAGCCGGGCCCGGGAGGCGGTGACCTCGCCGATCCGCCGGCGCAGCTCGGCCTCACGGGGTGCGAGCAGGGCGCGGCTCAGGGCGGCGCGGGCCCCCGCGAGCGCGGCCAGCGGATAGAGCAGGGCGACGAGGAGGACGGCCCCGAGCAGGGCGGCGGCGAACGCCTGCGGATAGGAGGTGACCAGGTACGCCTTGACGACCTTGGCCTCCCGGCCGTCGACGGCGAGCTGGAGGGGCGCGCTCATCAGGGCGGCGGGCAGACCGAGGCCCACGGCGAGGACGATCAGGTCGAGCGGCCACAGGACGGTGGCGTGCAGGACGGCGTACGCGAACTCCCGCCAGGTGGCCTGCTCCCGGAGGCGGACGCGGAGCCAGGCCGGCAGGCCGGGGGCGTCGGGGAGACGGTGCGGATCGGTGGCGGGGTCGAGGTCGACGAGCCGGAGGCGGCGGCGTTCGACGGAGCCGAGGGCGACCCCGGCGAGGAGGAGCAGCGGGAGGCCGACGAGGACGAGGGAGAAGAGGGCGAGCAGCAGCAGGACGCCCAGCGCGGCCGCTCCGGTGACCACCCCGGTCGCCAGATAGCCGGCGGACCGCCAGGGCCAGACGGTCCGCGGATACCGGGCCCGGGTGAGGGCCTGCCAGGGAGTTCGGGGCGACATGGGGTTCACCGTAGGGGGCGGCCGCCGGGCGGGGCCATCGGTCTGGTGGGTGTACGGGGGTATGGCCGGCCCTACCCGGGGAGGCCGGGGCCTCGGGGTGAGCGGCCGTGGGCGGCGTACGCGGCGCGGATCCCGGTGAGGGCCTCCGGGGTCAGGGGCTCGTAGGGGCTCCCCGGCTGCGGGCGCCACCAGACCGGGTCCTCGCAGAGGAAGGACTCCCGGCGGAGGGACACGCGATGGATCTTGTTCGTGGCGGTCAGCGGAAGCCTCGGGACGATGCGTACGAACCGCGGGGGCATCTTCGTACCCAGGTCCGGCTGGGCGGCGAGGAACTCCTCGAACGCGCCCGGGTCGAAGGGGCGGTCCCCGGAGCCGTCCCCCGGGTCGTGCGCGCGCAGGGCGATCGCCGTCATCACCTGGTCGCCGGCGACCGGGTCGGGTATCGCGTAGACGGCGACGCCCGCCGCGCGCTCCCAGCGGGACAGGATCTGCTCGATCACCGCGGCCGCGAGGTTCTCGCTGTCGACCCGCAGCCGGTCGTCGTCCCTGCCCGCGAAGTACAGGAAGCCCTCGGCGTCGCGGTAGAAGAGGTCACCCGTCCAGTACCAGCCTCCGCGTAGCCGGGCGGCGTCCGCCTCGGGGTTGCGCCAGTAGCCCTCGAAGGGGTTCCGGCCGCGGTTGACGAGTTCGCCGATGGCCGCGGAGGCGTTGAGGAGCCGGCCGCCGGGCGCGAGGAGGGCGGCCTCGCACTCCTCGCCGGTCTCCGGGTCCACCACGGCGAGGTCGTCCCCCGGCGCCGCCCGCCCGATGGCTCCGGTCGGGGTGTCCGGGGTCCGCTGGATCGCCGCGCCGCCCTCCGAGGAGCCGTAGCCCTCCACGAGCCGGGCCCCGAACCGTGCCTCGAAGCGGGCCGCGTCCACCGCCCCCGCCTCCGTGCCGAAGCCCAGCCGCAGCCGGTGCTCGCGGTCGTCCGGTCGCGGCGGGGTGGCCAGCAGGTACTGGACGGCCCGGCCGACGTAGGTGAAGTAGGTCGCGCCGAACTCCTGGACGTCCGGAAGGAACCGGGAGGCCGAGAACCGGTCCCGCAGCGCCACGCCCGCGCCGGCGGCGAGCGCCGGGGCCCAGTCCGCGATGACGGCGTTGCCGTGGAACATCGGCATGCAGATGTAGTGGACGTCCTCGGGCCGTACGCCGAAGTGGTGGACGAGCGAGCGTCCGGCGGCCGCGAGCCGGCCCTGGCTGCAGATCGCCGCCTTGGGGGCGCCCGTCGAGCCGGAGGTGAAGTAGAGCAGCATCCGGCTCTCGGGGCGCACCGGACGGGCCGTGGCCTCGCCCGGCTTCGCGCCCTCGAAGGGGGTCAGGAGGTCCCGGTAGGCGTCGGTGTCGGTCACCAGGACGCGTACGCCGGGCAGGGGCAGCCCGTCGAGCAGGGGAAGGTACGCGCGCTGGGTGACCAGGACGCGGCAGTCGGTGTGGACGATGTCGCGGGCCAGCTCGGCGCCGCGCCGGGTGGGGTTGATGCCGGCGACGGCGGCCCCGGCGAGGGCCGCCGCGCTCAGCCAGAGCGGGAACTCCGGCGTGTTGTCGAGGAGCACCCCGAGGTGCGGCTCGGCACCCCGGGGCAGCAGATCGACGAGCAGCGCCGCCCGGGCGGCGGCTCCGGAGGCGATCTGGTGATGGGTGAGGACGGTGTCCCCCGTCCTCAGCCCGACCCTGTGGTCGCCCCATTGCCGGCGCACGAGCTCCGCCACGGTGGGTTCGGTCATACACCGGACGGTAACTGACGCTACGTCAGAACTGAACATCCGAGCAGGCGTAGAACGCGTTCGCGGTGTCCGCGACCGTCCAGACCGCCAGGATGAGATGCCGTCCGGTCTTGCCCGCCGGGATGGTCCCGGAGTGCGAGAGCGTGGCCGGCGGCTGTGCGTTGTTGTACGGGACGGTGAGGAACGGCTGGGGATCGAGCGAGGCCCTGGTGAGCTTCTGGCTGCCGTTCCAGCCGTTCTTGGTGATGTAGTACTTGAAGTCGGTGGTGCTGTGCCGGGCGGTGAACTGCCAGCGGAAGGTGTGGCTCTGGCCCGCGGTGAGCCGCGTGGTGGGCCAGGCGCCGCCCCGGGGGTCGTCGAGCTGGGCGAACTGGGAGTTGCCGCCGGCACAGATCGTGCCGTCGGCGGGTCCGGCGCCCGGGAAGCCCTTACGGCCCTCGACCGACTGCGGCTCCCACTGGATGTTGCCGCAGTTGGTCACGGTGCCGTTGGCGCAGAGCTTCTGACGACTGATCGGGGAGTCGGTGTAGCCATGGCTGCTGGCGCTGCTGGTGGCGAAGAGGGAGGCGCCGGCGACGCCGAGCGCCACCGCCGCCACGCCTATCTTTTTGCGCATGCTGTCGCTCCTGGTGAACGTGGGGGAGTTCGATGAGCCGTGCTGCACGCGTGCGGGTGGTGCGGGTGGTGCGGGTGGTGCGGTCGAGCGTGGTGCTGTCACGCGGGTGGTTCGCTTGTGCGGTAGTGCCTATTCCGGTCTAGACCAAGTACCAAGGTATTGACGGAAGTTGAGCATGTCCATACCAGTCACGCGCCTTCCACCGGCCCGGTACGGCCGGTGTAGAACGCCACCGTCAGGTCCTTGACCAGCGCCTTGCGCTCGTAGTCGTCCAACTCGACGAGACCACGCGTGGTCAGCCGGTGGACCACGTCGTCCACGGCGTCCACCACGGAGGTCAGCACGCTGTCGCGGTGCTTGGCGTCGATCGCGGCGATCCGGCGCCGCTGCATCGCCGCCGCGAGCTCGGGTGCGTACTCGATACGGGTCGGCTGCGCCGAGAACACGTCGATCCCCACCGGGGCGCACTCCGCCGAGAGCATCCGGGTCAGGGCCTCGCCGACGGCCTCCGCGTCGCGCAGGGTCGGGGCGTCCTCGTGGAAGGCGTCGGCCGGGAGCTGGGACAGGACCCGGGCCATGGCCGCCTCGACCTGCTCGCGCAGGTAGTCCTCGTGGCCGTCGACGCCGAGGGCGGCGCGGACGGTGTCGCGGATCCGCCAGACGACGAGGACGACGACGTTGAGCGCGGTGCCCTTGGCGTCGACCGCGGAGAGCGGCTCGCTGCGCCAGTGACGGAGGCGGATGTCGACGCGGCGGCGCAGGAGGAGCGGGCTCATCCAGACGAGACCGGTGCGGCGGACGCTGCCGCGGTAGTCGCCGAAGAGGGTGAGGACCCAGGCGTAGCCGACGCGACCGCGGCCGAGACCGCCGAGGGAGAAGAGGGTGAGCAGGACGCCGAGGGTGAGGAGGGCCCACTGACCGAGGTGGATGCCGTTGTACGGACGCGGGGGCAGCCGGAGCATGCGCGTGAACGGGTCGGGGACGGCCCCGACCCACCACACCATGGCAGCGCACCCGGTGAGCGCGAGCGCCCCTGCGACGACCCCGGTCCACCCGGGCAGCACGGCCCCGTCCCGCTCGACGAGCTTCGGGTCGGCGGTGGGCGCGGGCCGGGAAGGCTCGGGGCGGGTGGGGGCGGGGATGACGGCCTTGGGCGGGGCGGGTGCGACGGGTGCGGGCATGGCGACGGTGGCGGGGCCGCCGTCGTCGTCCGCGCGGGAGTCGGCGTCGGCGTCGGGCTGGTCCCGGAAGAGCAGGTGCACGGGGATCGACCCGGTCGTCTCGGCCCCGATCACGTTCTTCCGCCGTCCGACGGGCCGGGCGAGCACGGGCGCCTCGGCGACGACGGGCACGGCGACGACCCCGACCTCGCCACGGACGATCCGGTGCAGGTCGGGGGCGTGCTTGGGGCGACCGCCCGCTGCACGGGATCCGGCCTCCGGCCCCTTGGGCGTCGCCGCCTCCGCGGCGCGCGAGGGACCGGGCTCGCCGTTCGCGGCGGTCGGTGCGGGGGCGGCGGAGGCTTGCGGCGTACGGGGGGCGGTCGCCGAGCCGCCATGGGCGCTCGGTGCGGTGGCGGCCGAGGCTTGCGGCGTACGGGACCGCGCCGCGTCACTCGCGGCAACCGGGCCGGTGGCCCCCGGGGTACGGGGGTCGGACTCCGGCGAGGCGGGGAGCGGACCCGGGCCCTTGCCCGCCGCCGGGCGGGGTGCCCCGCCGGGCGTACCGGGGCCCGTCTCCACAGCGCCCGCGACGCGCGACGCCGTCGCCCCGTGGGCTTCCGGCGTACGGGGGCCGGTCGCCGAACCGCTCGTCACACCCGGCGCCGTGGCGGCTGTCCCGCCGGGGGATCCCGGCGTACGCGGTCCGGCATGCGGACCGGCTGGGGCACCGGACGGGCGGGCTGCCGCGTCCGTGACGCTCACCGGGGCGGAGGCGGCGCCGAGGGCACTCGGCGTACGAGGGCCGGCATCCGCGCCGGTGGGAGTGCCGGCCGGGTGGGCCGCCGCTCCCGGCGGGCGGGGGTCCGTCGCCGAACCGCTCGTCGCACCCGGCGCCGTGGCGGCCGTCTCACCGGGGGATCCCGGCGTACGGGGGCCGGCATCCGCGCCGGTGGGGGGCATCGGCGCCTCCGGGCGGGCTGTCGTGCCCTCAGGAGCCTTTGCCCCGGGGGCATCCGGGGCGGGCAGGGGCTCCGAGGCCCCGCAGGCGCCCGGCGCACCTGAGGGGGCGCCCGCACGCGCCTCGGAACCGCCCGGGGCCAGCGCGTTCGCGCCGGTCGGGGCCTGTCCCGTCGCCGGACCGGCCTCCGAGGCCACCGCCACCGCGTTCGCGTCGGCCGCACCGGTCTGGTCCGCCGGGCGCTGGACGGCCTGCGTCCCGTCGGGCCGGTCGGAGCCGCCCTCCTCGGCGGGCTCCGGTGGGCGGAGCGACGGTCTCGGGCCGCGCGGCTCCGCCGTCAGGCGCCGGGCCGTGCGGGCCGCGTCGCGGCTTGCCGCCGCGCCCGAGTCGGGCGTTGGCGTCGTTGCGGTCATGGGGTCCACCTCATGCTCTCGGGGTCATCGGAACAAGCGCCGCCAGGTCTCCGGGCCCGGGTAGCCGTCGGCCGCGCCGCCGCGCCATCCCTGTGCCCGCTGGAACGCCTCGACATTGCGACGGTCCGCCTCGCTCCAGCGCGGACCGGGACCCGACAGGTAGTGCTTGCCGTAGCCCCGCTTCACCAGCTGTTTGCCCAGCTTCTCCACATATGCGCTGGATTGGCCCGGACGGAAGTAGCCACGCCCGGGGAACCCCGGCACATTCGCGCTCGGGCCCCCCGAACCACTCGAACCGCCGATGCTCCGCCCCTTGCCGGTCACCAGCACGCGCCAGGTGTGCGGCCCGGGCATCCCGTCCGCCTTTTTGCCCTTCCAGCCCTGCGCCCGCTGGAACGCCGCCGTCGCCTGCCGGTCCGCCTCGCCCCAGCGCGGCCCCGGGCCCTGGCCGTAGTGCTTCTTGCCGCCGTTCCGGATGAGCAGCTGCCCGAGCCGGGTGACGTGCGCGTTGTTCGCGCCGGGGCCGAACATCGCCGAGCCCGGGTACACCGTCGCCGCCGCCGAGCCGCCACCGGTGCCGCCGCTGACCACGCCCTTGTAGCGGTAGGCGACGTAGCGGTCGGAGTCGACCCAGTACGCCAGCGGCGTCGCCTGCCGGCGCGTGCGCGGCTTGGTCTGCTCGTACGCGATGTACGACGTGTGCGTGTAGTCCGTCCAGCCGCCGAAGAGCGTGACGTGCGAGCCCGTCGTCGGGTTCGCCGGGTTGTGGAAGAGCAGGATGTCGCCGGCCTGGAGCTGTGTGCGGTCGATCCGCTCGGCGAAGCGGTCCAGGCTGCCGGTCCACTCGTTGCCGCGCAGGTTCCACACCATCGAGATGTAGCCCGAGCAGTCCTGGCGGTAGCCGTCGGACCAGTACCGCTCCATCGAGTACGGGACCTGGGCGTTCACCCACCGCTTGGCGCGGTTGACGATCTCGGCGCGGGTGGTCTTCCGCAGGGACTGGCCGGTGATCTGACTGATCGTCGGGGCGGCGTCGGGGGACGGCTGCGGGCCGGGGCCCGGTGCTCCGTGCAGCGGTCCCGCGCCGCCCTGAGGGGTGTCGGGGCTCGGTCCGGCGGCGGCCCGCGAGGCACCCGCCCCCTCGGCCCCGGTCGCCGTGCCCGCCGGTGTGACGGGCGTCACCGGGTCCGGCTGCCGGGCGAACGCACCCGCTCCCCCGCCGCCGAGGACCACTCCCGCCGCGGTCACCAGCACCAGCGCGCGGCGCGCTCCGTGCGCCGCCGGGTGACCGCCCGCCCGTACGGGCAGGCCAAGGGCGAGATCGCGCCGCCGCTGGGCGCAGCCCGCGCAGCCGCAGTCGGCCGCGGGCTCGAACTCCTCGAAGACCGGCACGCTCATGCGATTCCCCTCCACACTCGTCAAGATCTTTTGACCCTTGTGCACGGGCGTCAGTGTCTCAACTGTCTGGACATATCGCATTTTGACGGATCGAAGGCCTGATACGACCATCCGACAGGCCGATAGGGACCGGTAATGGTCCGGAGCACCCTCGAACGTCGGGTAGAGTTACGCAGGTCAGCAGGCGCCGCTAGCTCAGTTGGTTAGAGCAGCTGACTCTTAATCAGCGGGTCCGGGGTTCGAGTCCCTGGCGGCGCACGCAGAGTCGAGGCCCCCTCACCATCGGTGAGGGGGCCTCGACCGTTTCCCGCCCCGACACCGTCCCGACGACTCGCCTCGGACGCCGGGTTGAACCGCCCGTCCACGGGACCGTCCACCCGACCGTACGGAATCCGGTCGATCTCATCGTGTCGCGGGGAAATCTGGGCCCGGGCCGGACGCCCGTTCTACAGTTGCGGAACCCGAACCTCCCGCGGCAGCGCCGGGCTCCTCCCGCAGCCCGTGCGCCCGCGGTCGAGGACCGGCCCGGCCGCCGGGCGCGTGGTCCGCCAGGCGGACCCGATGAATCAGGTGCCCGCCGGCCGGGCCCGGGTGACCGGGCGCGGACCCTCACGCCCCCGCGGTCACGCCCGGCTCGCCCCGGTGAGGTACGCGGAGACCACCACGTTCGCCGTGTACGTACCGGATTCGCGGTCGAAGGTCCCGCCGCAGGTGATCAGGCGCAGCTCGGCCCGACCGGCCTCGCGCTGCCCGTACACCTTCCGCGCGTCGAAGCCCTCCCGGGGGAAGACCCGCACGTCGTCGACGGTGAACTCCGCGATCGAGCCGTCCGCGCGGGTCACCTTGACGACGGCGCCGGGGCGTGCGGCGCTCAGGCCGTAGAAGACGGCCGGCCGGGTCTCCGTGTCGACATGGCCGACGAAGAGGGCCGCGCCCTCCGCGCCCGGCCGCGTACCGGGGCGGAACCAGCCGACCGACTCGGGCATCTCGTACGGCGGCGGGTCCACCGCCCCCGTACGGTCCAGGCCGCGCCCGACGACCGGCGCGGCGATCCCGAGCGACGGGATCTCGACCCGGCGGGGCTCGGCGGGACGCAGGGGCGGGTGAGCCGGGGGCAGGGACGCACCGGCAGGGCGGCCGACCGCGGCTATGTCGCCGGTGGCGGGGGCGGAGGCGCCGCCGGGTCCGTCGGTGATCCCGCGGCCCCAGAGCCAGAGCCCCGAGAGGAGGACCGCCCAGGCCACACCGGTCAGCATCCGCCCGTTGCCGGGGCCGGCGGACACCTCAGTCGCCCGCCCCGCGACGGCGTGCGCTGCGGAAGGCGACGGCCACCGCGGCGATCGCGGCCATCCCCAGGCCGACCAGGGTGTACGGGGTGCCGAGGCCGTTCTCGCTGGTGGTCTGGGCGACGCCCGGCGCGACGGGTTCGGCCGGGACCGCCCGGGCCGCGCCGCCGCCACCGGCCCGGACCGGGGCGTACGGGCTCGGGTGATGCGTGGGCCGGTGGGTCGGCTCGTGCGTAGGCCGATGGGTCGGCTCGTGCGTGGGCCGGTGGGTCGGCTCGTGCGTGGGCTCGGGCTTGTGCTTCTCGACGTGGAACACGCCGGCGTCACGGTGCTCGCGGCCGTCGCAGACCACGCTGACCTTGTACGTACCGCTCTTCAGCCCCGACCTGACCGTGGTGTCCCCGAAGAGGACCCGGTCGCCCCCGCCCCGGCCGGTGAGCTCGGCGTCGGCGACGAACGCCCGGGACGTGGCTGCGCCGGTCGTGCCCTTGCAGCCCTGGACGCGGACGTCGACATCGGCGCCGGGCCGGGCCGTGGACGGGGTGACCGTGGCCCTGACGCCGTCCCCGGCGAAGGCGGTACCGGCCGTGGGCGCCAGCACCAGGATGGCGGCCGCCCCTGCGGCACGGAGAGCAATGGGACCTGAACGCATCGTGACCTCCTGATACTGGCAGGGTCACCCGTTTCGGCTGCTCTCGCATCCGCAGGGGGCCGGCTGGGCGTCCGACCTGGGGATTTCTAGACGCGGTCCACGATGTCGGCGATCGACTTGACGATCTTGGAGGGGCGGAACGGGTAACGGTCCACCTCCGTCTGCGTCGTCAGACCGGTGAGGACCAGGAAGGTCTGCATGCCCGCCTCCAGACCGGCCAGGATGTCGGTGTCCATCCGGTCGCCGATCATGGCGCTGGTCTCGGAGTGGGCGCCGATGGCGTTCAGGCCGGTGCGCATCATAAGCGGGTTCGGCTTGCCCGCGAAGTACGGCTCCTTGCCGGTGGCCTTGGTGATCAGCGCGGCGACGGAGCCGGTGGCCGGCAGCGGGCCCTCCAGGGAGGGGCCGGTCTCGTCGGGGTTGGTGCAGATGAAGCGGGCGCCGGCGTTGATGAGCCGGACGGCCTTGGTCATGGCCTCGAAGGAGTACGTCCGGGTCTCGCCGAGGACCACGTAGTCGGGGTCGTGGTCGGTGAGGACGTAGCCGATGTCGTGCAGCGCCGTGGTCAGGCCGGCCTCGCCGATGACGTACGCGGTGCCGCCGGGGCGCTGGTCGTCGAGGAACTTGGCGGTGGCGAGCGCCGAGGTCCAGATGTTCTCCACCGGCACCTCCAGGCCCATGCGGGCCAGGCGGGCGTGCAGGTCGCGGGCGGTGTAGATCGAGTTGTTCGTGAGAACCAGGAACGGCTTCCCGGTCTCCCGCAGCTTCTTGATGAACGCGTCGGCGCCGGGGATCGGGACACCCTCGTGGATGAGGACTCCGTCCATGTCGGTGAGCCAGGATTCGATCGGCTTGCGCTCTGCCATGTGCGGGGACTCCTGCCGTACAGAAATCGTGCGGTGTGCTGGGGGCGCCGCGACAGCGCTGTGGCGACGCCCCCAGCCTAATCAGGAAGCCGTGACCTTGACCCCGTCGATCACCCAGTACCAGTTGTTGGATCCGGTGTAGCGGAAGCGGAAGCTCACACTGGACGCCCCGGCGGGGACGTTCACGGTGAGGGACTGCGGCTGGGAGACGACGTCGGAGGTGTAGCTCTTGACGACCGTCGGCGTACCGCCGTTGAAGGAGGCCAGGACCTGGGCGGTCTGGCTGCCCTCCTGGCGGTAGAAGGTGGTGAAGTCGAGGGTCGCCCGCGTCTTGCCGGAGACGCTGTACGCCGGGGTGACCAGGGTCGAGTCGTACGTACCGGAGAAGGACTTGTCCGCCCACTCGTCGGAGTCGGCGACGGCGAAGACGCCCCGGGAGCGGACGTTGAGCTCGCGGGACTGGTCGCGCTGGGTGCGGGACCAGAACTCGTCGGTGGCGAAGGCCCAGCCGCGCCACTCGGTCATGCCGCCGGTCCCCATGGCGTTGTTGATGACGGACCAGCCGCCGGGCGCGGTGTGGGTGAAGCCGAGGACGCCTGCGGGGATGCCGGTCTCGTCGACGCGGCCGGTGAGGGAGGGGTGCAGCGCGTCGAAGGGGTCGGTGGAGCGCTGCTGGACCGGCTTGCCGTCCAGGCCCCAGGACGGGTCGGGGGTGATGCCCAGCTGGTGGAAGACGGTGGCGGCGACGTCGACGAGCCGGGTGTCGATGGGCCGGGCGCCGGCGGCGATGCCGGGGCCCTGGGCGAGGACGAAGGTGCGGCGCTCCTCGATGGCGGAGCCGCCGTGTCCGCCGCCGTCGGTGTGGCCGTGGTCGGTGGTGACGATGACCGTCCAGCGCTCGGAGGCGTAGGAGGGGCGGGCCTTGATGGCGGCGAGGAGGCGGCCGAGGTAACCGTCCTGGACGGCGATGGCGTCGAGGTACTTCTGACTGGCGGCGCCGTAGGAGTGGCCCATCTCGTCGGTCTCGCCGAAGTAGACGAAGAGGACGTCCGGGTTCTGGTTGCGGAGGATGGACTCGGTGGCGTCCGTGATGACCTTGTCGTTCACGGCGTAGTTGTTGTCGTACACCAGCTTGGCGTCGGCGCCGGGGGTGACCGTGCCGTGGGTGTCCAGCTCGGGCCAGTCGACGGCGGCGAAGAGCGAGAGGCCCGGCCGGACCTGGTGCAGCCGGGCGAGGAAGCCGGGGTAGGTGGCGTAGTTCTTGCCGGCGAAGGTGTTGTCCTTCACGCCGTGCTTGTCGGGCCAGACTCCGGTGGAGATGGTCGACCAGCCGGGGCCGGAGGAGGTGGCGGCCATCGGGTTGGCGTAGAGCAGCGACAGGCCGTACGTGCCGTTCGCCATCATCGACTTGAGCGTCGGGGCGTCGGCGGCGTCGATCCGGTCGTGACGCAGCCCGTCCATGCCGACGACGAGCACCTTGTCCTTGCTGGTGCCGTTCGGGAGCGTGGGGGCGGCGGCGTGGGCGGCGGGCGCGACGGCCGTACCCGCGGCGGCGAGGGCCGCGGTGGCACCGGCCGCGGCGAGCACGGTGCGGCGGGACATACCGGTGGACATGCCAGTGATCGGCATCTTCGGATCCTCCGTGGAAGGGGGTGAGGACGCGCCAACGCCCCCGATTCCTCGGAGGCGTTGGTCCGTACCCGTTATCATTCCGCTACATGCGGAGGGATTCCAGGACCGTGCGGTGAACTCTTGGAAGCCCGTGGTGAGCTTCCGGTGTCAGCTGCCGGTTGCCGTCTTCCACGCGTCGACGTACGTGGTCAGGTTCTTGTCGATGTCGGCCCAGTCGGGCTCGAAGACCTCGACGCCCTCGATCAGCTCGGCCAGCTCGATGGCGTTGGCGTCGGTCGCCTTGATGTCCTTGCGGGCCGGGAAGCCGCCGCCGATCGCACTGACCTCGCGCTGGGCCTGCTCGCCGAGCATGAAGTCGAGCAGCTTCTTGCCGTTCTCGGTGTGCGGCGCCTTGTTCACCAGTCCGGCGGCGTACGGCAGGGCGAAGGTGGTGGGCCTGCCGCCGTCCTTGGCCGGGAACCAGATGCCGAGGTTCGGCATGGACTTGGACTGGGCGAAGTTCATCTGGACGTCGCCGTTGGCGACGAGGATCTCGCCCTTGTCGACCTTGGGGGCGAGCTTGGAGGTGGAAGAGGACGGGCCGACGTTGTTGGCCTGGAGCTTCTTCAGGTACTCCATCGCCGGCTCCTGGCCGCCGAAGTCGTTCATCGCCTTGATGACGACGGCCGTGCCGTCGCCCGCGACACCGGGGGTGGAGTACTGGAGCTTGTTCTTGAACTTCCCGTCGAGGAGCTGCTCCCAGGTCGTGGGGGCCTCCTTCAGCCGCTGCTTGTTGTAGACGAAGCCGAAGTAGTTGTTGACGACGGAGGTCCACTTGCCGTCGGCGGCCTTGTTCCCGCCGTCGACCTGCTCGGAGCCCTTCGGGGTGTACGCCTGGAGCAGCCCCTTGGAGTCGGCCTGCTGGATGAAGGGCGGCAGGGTCACGATGACGTCGGCCTGGGTGTTGTTCTTCTCGCGGACGGCGCGCTGCACCATCTCGCCGGAACCGCCCTCGACGTACTTGACCTTGATGCCGGTCTGCTTCTCGAAGTCGGCGAAGACCTTGTCGTACCAGCCGTCGCCCTTCTCGCCCTTGAGGCCGTCGGCGCTGTAGACGGTGACGACCTTCTCGTCGGAGGCGGCGGAGGAGCCGCCGCAGGCGGTGAGGGTCGCGGCGAGGGCGAGGCTGCCGGTGAGGGCGGCGATCGGCTTGAGGATTCTGGACGAGGTACGCATGACGTCGTTCTCTCCTGGGTGGTTCAGCGGTAGGAAGCTCTGGTACGGATACGGGAGACGGCGAGCAGGACGAGCAGGGTCGTGGCCATGAGGACCACGGCGAGCGCAGAGCCGGTGAAGAGGGAGCCGCGGTCGGTGGCGGTGAAGATCAGCACCGGCAGCGGCAGCCAGTCCGGCGGGTAGAGCATCATCGTGGCGCTCAACTCGCCCATGGACAGGGCGAAGCAGAGCCCGGCGGCCGCGTTGAGCGACGGCAGCAGGAGCGGCAGCTTCACCCGGAGCAGGACGTACGCGGGGCGGGCGCCGAGGCTGGCCGCCGCCTGCTCGTACATCGGGTCGAGACGGAGGATGGCGGCCGAAACCGACTGGTAGGCGAACGCCGTGACAAGGACGGTGTGCGCGAGGATCACGATCCAGCGCGTGCCGTTCAGGAGCACGGGCGGCTGTGAGAAGGCGACCAGGACGGCCAGGCCGACCACGACCGAGGGCACGGCGACCGGCAGCATGAACAGCGCGTCGAGCACGCGACGACCGTTCTTCCGCAGGGCGTGGGCGGCGATCGCGGCCCAGGTGCCGGCGGTCAGCGCGAGCAGGCTCGCGGTGACGGCGGTGACGAGGCTGGTGGTCAGCGCCTGGAGGGACTCGCCGCGGACCGCGGCCGCGTAGTGCTCCGCGGTCGGCCCGGAGGGGAAGGCCCCGGACCAGTTCGTGGAGAACGAGGCGGCCAGGATCACCAGGAGCGGGAGGGCGAAGAGCGGCACGAAGAGGACCGCGAAGAGGGTCCACACCGTCCACCTGCCCGTACGGCTATGCACCAGCACGACGGCTCACCACCCGGTAGAGGCCGTAGAGGCCCACGGAGATCGCGACGTTGACGACGGCGACGACACAGGCGGCGGCGTAGTCGGACTCGAGGATGGCCTTGCCGTAGACGAGCATCGGGAGGGTCGTGACGCCCTTGGCGCCGGTGAAGAGGACGATCCCGAACTCGTTCAGGCACATGACCAGGACGAGGCTTCCGCCGGCGGCGAGCGCGGGCAGCGCCTCGGGCAGGATCACCTGCCGGACGATGCGCAGCGGCCTCGCCCCGAGGGAGGAGGCGACCTCCAGCTGGGCGGTCTCCATCTGCGAGAACGCGGCGAGGAGCGGGCGCATCACGAACGGCGTGAAGTACGTGATCTCGGCGAGGAGGACACCCCAGGGCGTGGTCAGGAACTGGAAGGGCCCGGCCTCGGCGCCCGTGAGGTCCGTCCACAGGCCGTTGGCCATGCCGACCGTGCCGTAGAGGAAGAGCAGGGCGAGCGTGATGAGGAAGGACGGGAAGGAGAGGAAGACGTCGATGAACTTCGACACCGCCTTCCCGCCGGGGAACGGCACGAACGCGATGACGAGCGCGAGCACGAACCCGAGGACCAGGCACCCGGCGGTGGACCCCACGGCCAGCCACACGGTGGTGACGAGCGCCTCCCGGAAGGCCTGGGAGCCGAAGACGTCGGCGTAGGCACCGGGGGCGAGGGACTCCTGGACGACGAGGGCGAGGGGGTAGAGGAAGACGAGAGCGAGCACGGCGACGGGGGGCAGGGCCCAGACCCAGGCGGGCACCTTCCGGGAGCGCGTCACGGGCGTCCGCTCCGCGGGGGCGGGGCGGACCGGGACGACGCCAGGTGGGCGCTCAGCCGTCATGACCAGCCCCTTCGGGTCACCCATCGGTCACCCCGGCGCCCAGCAGCACCCCGTCCTCCGGCGCGAAGTGCAGCGTGACCTCGTCGCCGAGCGCCGGCGTCTCCCGCAGCTCGCGTACGTCCGCCTTCATGCGGTGCCCTTCGACGTCGACGTACAGCCGGTGAGTCGAACCCCGCCACTGCACCTCGGCGATCCGGCCCCGCAGCGCGTTCGGGCCTTCGCCGAGGCCGACCAGGTGCGGGCGTACGCAGAGGGTGGCCGCCGCGCCCGGGGCCACGTCGTCCGTGGCGACCTTCAGCTCGGCGCCGCCGAGGGAGACCGTGCCCGTCCCGACCGTCACCGGCAGCAGGTTCGCGTTGCCGACGAACGACGCCGTGAACTCCGTACGCGGACGGCGGTACAGGTCCTGCGGCGTGCCGCAGTCCCGGAGCCGGGCCCTGTCCATGACGGCGATCCGGTCGGCGAGGGTCAGCGCCTCGACCTGGTCGTGGGTGACGTACAGGATCGAGACGTCCGGCAGCTCGCGGTGGAGCCGCGCCAGTTCGGCGAGCATCCCGGAGCGCAGCTGCGCGTCGAGCGCGGACAGCGGCTCGTCGAGGAGCAGGACGTTCGGCCGGATGGCGAGCGCCCGTGCGATCGCCACGCGCTGCTGCTGTCCGCCGGACAGCTCGCGCGGGTAGCGCTTGGCGTAGGCCGCCATCCCGGTCATCTCCAGGGCCTCGGCGACCCTGCCGGGGATCTCGGCCTTCGGCGCCTTCTGCGCCTTCAGACCGAAGGCCACGTTGTCCTCGACCCGCATGTGCGGGAAGAGGGCGTACTGCTGGACGACCATCCCGATCCCCCGCCGGTGCGGCGGGAGGGCCGTGACGTCGCGGTCGCCGATGAACACCCGCCCGGAGACCGGCCGCACGAACCCGGCGACGGCGCGCAGGGCGGTGGTCTTGCCGGAGCCGGAGGGCCCGAGGAGGGCCATGACCTCACCGGGTTCGACGGTCAGGTCGAGGGAGTCGAGGACGGTGTGGTTGCCGTACGCGACGGAGACGGAGTCGAAGCGGATGCCACTGCGCCGCGCGCCGGTCACGGCGGTGCCGGTCACGGCGGCCCCGACGGCGGTGCCCGTGGCGGCTGCGCCGGGCGCCGTCACCGGTCCGCCTCCGCTCGTGGCGGCCGCGCCGGGCGCCGTCACCGGTACGCCTCCGCCCGCGCCATCGCGCCCGGCAGCTCCGCGACCGAAGCGAGGACGTGCGTGGCGCCGTGCTCCTTGAGCGCGGCCTCACCGTGCGCCCCGGTCAGCACGCCCGCCACGATCCCGGCCCCCGCGCGGACCCCGCTGAGCATGTCGTACGAGGTGTCGCCCGCGACCGCGATCCGCCGGACGTCGTCGACGACTCCCGTACGGAGGAAGGCTCCGAGGACCATGTCCGGGTACGGGCGCCCCCGGCCGCCGGCGTCCGCCGGGCAGAGGGTCAGCTCGACCAGGTCGCGCCAGCCGAGCGCGTCGAGGATGGCGTCCTGGGTGACGCGGGCGAACCCGGTGGTCAGGACGACCGTCCTGCCCTCCTCCTTCAGCCGGCCGATCGCCTCGGCCGCGCCGGGGACCGGTGCGATCAGGCCGCCGGCCACCAGCTCTCCGTACGCCTCCTCGAAGGCCACGTTGGCCTGCCGGGCGCGGGTCTCGTCGCCGCCGAAGAGGTGGCGGAAGACGGAGATCTTGGACTCGCCCATGGTGGCGCGGACGTAGTCGATCATCGTGGCCGCGTCCTCGCCGAGACGCTCGGCGGCGGTGGCGAACGCCCTCTCGACGAGGCCTCCGTCGGCGACGGTGGTGCCTGCCATGTCCAGTACGACGAGGTCGTGCCTCAGGTTCTCGGTCACGGTGTTCACCAGCCCAGTTCGTTCGCGGTCGTCTCGGCGATGGCGGGCGAGCAGGTCATGCCGCGTCCGCCGGGTCCTGTCACCAGCCACACGCCTTCGCGGACCTTCTGGCGGTGCACGACCCGGCCGGTGTCGGTGCACTGCGCGTACACGCCCGCCCAGCGGCGCCGGATCCTCGGCAGCGGGCGGCCGAGGAAGGACTCGACGACGCGGACGAGGTGCTCGTAGGGGTCTTCGAGGGTGTCGAAGGCGAAGGGGTGCTCGTACTCGTGGGTGTCGCCGATGGTCAGCCCGCCGTCGAGGCGCTGCACCATCAGGAGCTGCATCTTGTGCGCGGCGGCGGTCGGGTCCTGCGCCTGGCCCGCGTTGAGGGCGTCCAGAGCGTCGGACCGGTACGCCGGGTAGTAGCGGAAGGAGTCGGCGTCGGCGACGGAGGTGGTCAGCGGCTCACCGAGCGGGTCGGTCTGCATCATCTGCAGCCGGACCCGGCGGACCGGGATGTCCCCGGCGACCTCACGGACGAGGCCGCCGAGCGCGGCTCCGGTGCACAGGACGACCGCGTCGCCGGTGTGGACCTCGCCGCGGTCGTCGCGGACCGAGGCGTACGCCCCGCCTTCGGCGCCGGAGACGTCGCGCACCTCGCGGTTGGGCAGGAAGGTGTACTTCCCCGAGGCCAGCAGGGCCTCTCGCAGGGCGAGTTGTGCCGTACGGGGCTCGACGGCCGCGTCGCGCTCGCACCACAGGGCGGCCTGGAACGCGCCCCGCAGGGCGGGGTTGACCTGGCGCGCCTCGTCGGCGGTGAGCAGCTTGTAGCCGCGGGCGGCCGCGTCGGGCCGGGCGAGGGCGGCCTCGGCGACGGCCAGTTCGAGGTCGTTGCGTACGGGGGTGAGCGAGCCGATGGCCCGGAAGCCGAGCCCGGGGACGCGGGCGCCGATGCCCTCCCAGAGTTCGCGGGCGCGCAGCGCGGTGTCCAGCTCCTCTCCGCCCGCGCGGCCGCTCACCCATATCTGGCCGAAGTTGCGGAGCGAGGCGCCGCGCGCCTCGGCCTCCCGCTCGATGTGTACGACCTCGTGGCCGCGTTCCACTGCGTGCCAGGCGTGCATGGTTCCCACCACGCCGGCTCCTACGACGATCACCTTCATGCCGTTCACGGTCCTGGCGACGGGTGACCCGGGGCGATCGGGAGGGCGACGGGACGGTGAACGGGGCGACAAGGTTGGCCTAGACCCGTTACGTTTCTGTTATCCATGGCGGTCGTCGCCCCGGGATCGGCGGCCGGCTGCCGGGTCAGCCCTGGCGCCCCAGGTGCGCGGTGAAGCTGAAGCGGTCGCCGCGGTAGAGCGTGCGGACGCGCTCCAGCGGGCGGCCGGAGGTGTCCCGGGAGATCCGGTGGATCAGCAGCATCGGGAGCGCGGGCGGAGTACCGATGAGCAGGGCCTCGCGAGGGGTGGCCAGCACGGTCTCGATCCGCTCGTCGGCGTCGCCGAAGGTGATGCCGAGCTTCTCGCTGAGGTAGCGGTAGAAGGAGGAGTCGGGGTCGAACTCGCCGTCCAGGCGCGGTGCGCGGGCCACGGAGACGTACGTGCTCTCCAGCCCGACCCGCTCGTCGTCGGCGAGCAGCACGCGCTCCATGTGCCAGACGGGCTCGCCGCGCCGGACGCCGATCTCGGGCGCCAGGGTGTCGGGGCACGGGAAGCGGTCGAGCGAGATGAGGGTACGGCCGGGCCTGCGCCCCTGCCGCCGTACGCCTTCGGTGTAGCTGGCGAGCGAGAGCGGCTGCTCCAGCTTGGGCCCGGCGACGACGGTCCCGCGCCCCTGGCGGCGCAGCCGCCCTTCGAGGAGCAGCTCGCGCAGGGCCTGACGGACCGTCTCGCGGGAGACCTCGTACCGGAGGGCGAGGTCCCGCTCGGTGGGCAGCAGCCCGCCCTCACCCAACTCGTCGATCAGCGAGGCGACCTTCGCCTTCACCGCGTAGTACTTGGGGATGCGGCCGTGCTCGGGGATGCCGGAGCGGATGGGGGCGCCAGGTGCCTGGTCGTTCGGGTAGTCCACGGGTGGATGCTCGCAGATGGGAATGAACGCGAAGGTGTACGGCGGGTGGCCTGACGGCTCCGGGCGGGGCCGTTCGCGCCCCGCGGGCCCGGGGCCCCGTGCCCGGGTCCGCGTCGTCCTACCGGCCCGTCCGGCGTCGGCGGCGGATCTGTGCGAGCTTCAGGGCGGCGCCGGCGAGGAGCAGGGCGCCGGACACGGGCACGAGAACGGCGGCGAACTCCTTGCCCGTGAGGGCGAGTTCGGGCGTCGCGAGCGTCGGCGGGAGGGTGCTGTCCGCGCGCGGCGGGGTGGTGGTCGGCCTGGGGGTGGGGCCCGCCGTCCCCTCCGCGTTCCCCTCGCCGTTCTCCTCCGTGTTCCCCTCGCCGTTCTCCTCCGTGTTCCCTTCGCTGGTCGCCTCCGCGCCCTCGGGCGCGATGGTCAGGCGGAAGTCGTCGGACTCACCGACCCAGTCGCCGTCGTCGCCCAGTCGCTGCACGATCGCCGCGTTGGCCACGACCTCGTTGGGGGCGGTGCCCTCAACGAAGGCAAGCCGGACGCTGACGGTCACCGTGCGGCCCGCGGGGACGGCGAAGCCGGAGAAGCCGGTGAACACACCGACGTTCTCGTCCTCCTCGGTCGCCTCGAACGCGACCGGGCGCCAGCGGCGGGCAGCGGAGTCGTAGAAGTCCAGCCGGATCTGCGCGGGCCGGAGGACCCGGTCGCGGTCGGCGAGGGCCAGGACGGGGTGGATGCTGTCGCAGGCCTCGGTGGTGGTGTTGGTGAGATCGACCGCGAAGGTCCGGAAGCCGTCGCCGGGAACGTACGCGCGGGGGCCGCCGTGGATCCGCGTGTCGATCGGGAATTCGGGGTCCGTGGCCTTGCCGCAGGTGGGCGGCTGGTCCTGGCGCTCGGTTCCGGGCCCGGGGCTGGGGCCGGGGTCCGCCACCGAGGGGGCGACGGCGAGCGCGAGGACGGCGGTTCCGGTCGTCGCCGCGGTCACGCCGAGGGCGAGGGCGTTGCGCAGTCGCATGGGACGGGTGCCTTTGCTGCTCGCGGGCGTACGGGACGGCCGCGACGCTGCCATGCCGACACGCCGGGGGCGGGGAGCGGCGCCGCAGGTACGCCCGGACGGCCCGCGCGATCCGCCCGATCAGCCTATGTTCGGATGATCGGAACGCCGCCTCCCGAGAGCCAGTACGAGACGACCAAAACGCCCTCCCGAAAGCCGGGCTACGCCTCAAACCGCCGGAGCTACGTCCCGAAAGCCGGGGCTACGCCCCACACCGCCGGAGCTACGTCCCGAAGCGGGGCACGCCCCAAACCCCCCGGGGCTACTTCCCGAAAGCCGGCGCGAGGACCAGCTGGGCGGCGCCCTCGGCGACGGTGTACGGGGTCACGGCGACCTCGACGGGCAGCCCGAGCCCTGCCAGCACCTCACGGGTGCCGTGCGTGAACTCCTCGGGCGCGGCCAGGACGACACGGCCGCCGAGGACGACACGGTCGATGTCGAGCAGCCGTACGAGGTTCGCGGCGCCCGTGCCCAGGATCCGCGCCGCCTCGGGCAGGTCGCCGCCGGCCACGGCCGCCAGGCACAGGACCTCCAGACAGCCGCGGCCGCCACAGCCGCAGAGCGGTCCGTCGAGCTGCACGGTCTGGTGCCCGAACTCCCCCGCCCCCGTCCTCGCCCCGCGGTGCAGCGCGCCGCCGAGGACGAGACCGGAGCCGAGCCCCGTACCGAGGTGGAGGTAGGCGAACGAGTCGGGCTCCGGGGCGCGGAGGGCGAGGCCGAGGGCGGCGGCGTTGGTGTCCTTGTCGAGCTCGACGGGCAGCCCGAGCCGCTGCGCGAGGAGCCCGCGCAGGGGCACCCCCTCCCACTGCGGATGACCGGTGACCCGTCCGGGCACACCGGTGAGGTGGTCGAGCGGTCCGGGCATGGCGAGGCCGACACCGAGGAGGGCGGGGGCGGGGACCTCGGCGCCGTCCGGCAGCGGGGTCACGGCCTGGTCCGGCGGCGCGCCCGGTACGGCCGACGAGCCGAGGGCGGACACCTCCGCCGCGACCGCGTCCAGTACCGCCTCCGTACCCGCCCCGAGATCGAACGGCGTCCGCCGCAGCGCCACCCGCGCCCCCGCCAGGTCGACCAGGACGGCGGTCAGTTCGTCGCGGTCCAGGTGCACGCCCACCGCGTACGCCGCCGAGGGGACCAGGCGCAGGAGCGTGCGGGGCTTGCCGCCCGTCGAGGCGCGTCGGCCGGCCTCCCGCGCCAGTCCTTCCGACCGCAGCCGGGCGGTGATCTTGCTGACCGCCTGCGGGGTCAACCCGGTCAGCTCCGCCAGCTCCAGCCGGCTGATCCCGGCCTCGCCGGCCGTCCGCAGCAGGTCGAGCACCAGCGCCGCGTTGTGGCTCCGCAGGGCGGGCAGGTTGACTCCCGCGACGCCCCTCGCGCTCCTCGTACCGCTGACACTCCTGTTCACCACCCCATTCTCCCCCTCGCTTGCACTTTGGCAACAGCGTTGCTTAAGTGGGATTCATGACTGGCTCCCTGACTGGCACCGACACCGCCCCCCTCCGCGTCGGACTCGTCGGCTACGGCCTCGCGGGCTCCGTCTTCCACGCCCCGCTGATCGCCGCCACCGAGGGTCTCGTCCTCGACACGGTCACGACCGGCAACCCGGAGCGCCAGGCGCAGGCCCTCGCCGCGCACCCCGGCGTACGGACGGCGGACTCCCCCGAGGAGCTGTGGGCGCGGGCGGACGAGCTCGATCTGATCGTCGTCGCCTCCCCCAACAAGACGCACGTCCCGATCGCCACCGCCGCCCTCACCGCGGGTCTCCCCGTCGTCGTGGACAAGCCGGTCGCGGGTACGGCCGCCGAGGCGCGTGAGCTCGCCGCCCTCGCCGAGGAGCGGGGCCTGCTCCTGTCGGTCTTCCAGAACCGCCGCTGGGACAACGACTTCCTGACCCTTCGCCGGCTCATCGCCGACGGCTCGCTCGGTCACGTCCAGCGCTTCGAGTCCCGGTTCGAGCGCTGGCGGCCGCAGCTCAAGGGCGGCTGGCGCGAGTCCGGCGCCCCGGAGGAGATCGGCGGTCTCCTCTTCGACCTCGGCAGCCATGTCGTGGACCAGGCCCTGGTGCTCTTCGGCCCCGCCGTGCGCGTCTACGCGGAGTCCGACGTCCGCCGCCCGGGCGCCGAGACCGACGACGACACGTTCATCGCGATCACGCACGCGAACGGCGTGCGCTCCCATCTGTACGTGAGCGCCACCACCGCCCAGCTCGGCCCCCGCTTCCGCGTCCTGGGGTCGAGCGCCGGATTCGTGAAGTACGGCCTCGACCCCCAGGAGGCCGACCTGCGCGAGGGCCTGCTGCCGGCGCCGGGCAAGCCGTGGGGCGTGGAGCCGGAGTCGCTGTGGGGCCGGCTCGGCGCCGGGGAGTCCCCGCTGACCGGCGGCGGCATCCCGGTCGAGACGTTGCCGGGCGAGTACCCGGCGTACTACGCCGCGGTCGCCGCCGCCGTCCGCGGCGACGGTACGAACCCGGTCACCGCCCACGAGGCGGCGGCCGCCCTGGACGTCCTGGAGGCGGCGAAGCGTTCCGCCCGCGAGGGAATCACGGTGACGCTGTGAGCGAGATCGCCACGCTGGAGGCCGACGAGGCCCGCCTGGTCCTGCCCCGGTTCACGTACGAGGACGCCTGGGCCCTGGGCTCGCTCCTCGTCGAGCTGGCGCGCGAGCGCGGCGCGCCGGTGGCGGTCGACATCCGGCGCGGCGCGCAGCAGCTCTTCCACTGCGCGCTGCCGGGTTCGAGCGCGGACAACGACGCCTGGATCGACCGCAAGCGGCGGGTCGTCGAGCGGTACGGCGAGAGCTCGTTCCTGGTCGGCGCCCGGTTCCGGGCCAAGGGGACGACGTTCGAGCAGTCCTCGCGCCTCGACCCCGATCGGTACGCCGCCCACGGCGGTTCGTTCCCGGTCGCGGTGGAGGGCGCGGGGGTGATCGGCTCGGTGACGGTGTCGGGGCTGCCGCAGGCCGAGGACCACGCGATGGTCGTCGAGGCGCTGGGGCGGCTGCTCGACGACCTCACGAGGTAGGGGCTACGCGTCCTTGAGCTCCTGGCGCTGACGCCCGAGGCCCTCGATCTCCAGCTCCACCACGTCACCCGCCCGCAGATACGGCTTCGGTTCGGGCTGCCCCATCGCGACGCCCGCCGGGGTGCCGGTGTTGATGATGTCGCCGGGGTACAGGGTCATGAACTGGCTGACGTACCGTACGACCTCCGCGACGCCGAAGATCTGGTCCGAGGTGTTGCCGTCCTGCTTGAGCTCGCCGTTGACCCAGAGCCTGAGCGGGAGCGCCTGCGGGTCCGGCACCTCGTCGGCGGTGACCAGCCACGGGCCGAGCGGGTTGAAGGTCTCGCAGTTCTTGCCCTTGTCCCAGGTGCCGCCGCGCTCGATCTGGAACTCGCGCTCCGAGACGTCGTGGGCGACGGCGTAGCCGGCGACGTGCGCGAGGGCCTGCTCGTCGGAGTCCAGGTAGCGGGCCGTGCGGCCGATGACGATCGCCAGCTCGACCTCCCAGTCCGTCTTGGTGCTGCGGCGCGGTACGAGCACGGTGTCGTCGGGTCCGACGACCGTGTCGGCGGACTTCAGGAAGACGACCGGCTCGGCCGGGGTCGCCGCACCGGTCTCGGCCGCGTGACCGTGGTAGTTCAGCCCGATGCACACGACCTTGCCGATCCGGCCGACCGGCGGGCCGATCCGCAGCCCGGTCGCGTCGAGCGCGGGCAGCACGCCCGCCCCGACGGCGGCCCGGATCCGGTCGAGCGCGGACGTGTCGGCCAGCAGGCTTCCGTCGACGTCGTCGACCAGGGCCGACAGGTCGCGGAGCGTCCCGTCCTGGTCGAGCAGGGCTGGACGCTCGGCTCCCGCCGGACCGACTCGCAGCAGCTTCATGGTCTTCTCCCTGTGGTCGAGGTGGGCCCGGGGAGCGGGCCCTGCAGAGCCCCGGCCGATGGAGTGCGGCCATCGGAGATATCGGAGGGTTGGTCGATCCTCCAAGAGTTTCGACCACTCGGCAAGACCCCGTTCACGGACTGGACCCTTACGCCTGAGTAGCCAGGGCCTCCATGGGGCGCGGGTCCCGGAAGAGGAAGGCCCGCTCGACGACGGTCCAGGTGGTGCTGGTGACGACGTAGAGCGCGGCGGCGAGCGGGACGACGGCGACCGTGATCAGGGTGGCGAAGGAGAGCAGCGGCATCACCTTGTTGATCGTGTCGGCGCCGGGCGTCGCCGGCAGTCCGGTGGTGAGCGGCTGCGCGGCGAGCTGCCGCTTCGTACGCCGGAAGTTGAACGCGGCGACGGCGGCCACGATCGCGAAGAGGACGAGATAGACCTGGCCGGCCGGGCCGAAGACCCCGCCGTGGGCGAGGGCGTCGGCCCAGTGGTCGCCGAGCGGGGCGGCGAAGAGGGTGTGTCCGGCCATGCGGTCGCCGGCGAACAGGTGGTACATGAGGAGGAACGCGGGCGCCTGGAGCAGGCTCGGGAGGCAGCCGGCGAAGGGCGAGACCTTCTCCTTCGCGTGCAGCTCCATGACCTCCTTCTTGAGACGCTCGGGATTCTTGGCGTGCTTGGCACGCAGCTCGGCGAGTTGCGGAGCGATGCGGGTGCGGGCCTTCTGGCCACGGGCGGAGGCCCGCGAGAGGGGGTGGATGGCGAGCCGGACGAGCATCGTGAAGAGGACGATCGCGGCGGCGGTCGCGGTGGTGGCGAAGAGCGGCTGGAGCAGGTCGGCGAGGCGCTCGACCAGGGTGGCGAAAACGGACATGGAGCCCTCCGAGGGGTCTCGTCGTGCCGGAAGAGGAAGATCTCGGCATGACGGATCCGCGCAGGTACTGGGGGGTGCGGGTACTCGGTGTGCGGGTACCCCTACGCGGCCGTCGGGAGGGCCCGTCCGGGTGCCCGGGGCCTGCGGCGCCCGGAGGCGTCGGGGTCGCGCTGCGGCAGGAAGGCGGTGCGCCGTTCCCGGTCGCGCAGGGTGGTCCGTACCCGTGTGGGAGGCACGGACGGGGCCGCGGGGGCGCCGATGAGGGCGCAGACGACGGTGGTCGCGGCGAGGGCGACGGCGGCGGAGACGCCCGACCCGTCGGAGAGGAGCAGATCGGCGAGGGCGAGGAGGAAGAACAGGGGGGCGAGCACGCGCAGGGCGAGTTCCCTGACCATCACGCCTCCTCTCTCCGTCTCGTCGTTCGTCTCCTGACGTTATACACGCTTGGCCCAGACGATAAGCCGGTAGGCGGAGCTGAACTCCGGGGTGCACGTCGTCAGGGTCAGGTAGGAACCGGGGTCGGAGTAGCCGTAGGAGGGCTTGACGAGCGAGCGGGGTACGGGCTGGATGACGCCGGTGTCGCGGGGAGCGGTCCGGGCCAGTACCTGGTCGACGACGTAGGTGTACTCCCGGTCCCTGGTCCGGATACGGATGGTGTCGCCCGTGCGCAGCCGGTTGATGTACCGGAAGGGCTCGCCGTGGGTGTTGCGGTGCCCGGCGAGGGCGAAGTTGCCGGTCTGGCCGGGTCCGGCGGTGTTCGGGTAGTGCCCGACGTAGCCGCGGTCGAGGACGGACCGCTTGCCGATGCCGCGGGCGATGGGGGCGGTGAGGCCGATGCGGGGGATGCGGATGATCGCGTACGCGGAGGAGGGCGGGCGCTCGCCGCGGCCGGGAGGCGGCGGGGCGAGCGTCTCCGTCCCGGCCTCGGCCCCGTCCTCGGCCGGGGGCTGCGTCGGCGTGACCGGTACCTCGGGAACGACGGGTGGTGATCCGGCCCACTCCCGCTCCAGGACGCGCACCTGCTCGCCGGCCTGGGCCCGGGCCTGCTGGTTGGTCCACCAGAGCTGGTGGACGACGAGGAGCAGGAGGACGACCCCGCAGGTGACGACGGCTTCGGCGCACACCCACAGCACACGGGCGGGCGTGCTCCGCACCCCGCGCGTCTGGACGACGACCGGCACCCTGCCCCGCACCCTGTCCCGCACGCGGGGCACGATAAGCGCTGACGCGCCAACTCTCCAGGGCCGTACAGCAGTACGGTGTTCAGCATGCGCCCCGACACGCCTGCCGCCCACGCCACCGAAGCCGAGCGCCTGCTGCGCACCGCCGACCTGTATCCCGAGGACCGGGAGGCCCTGTCCCTCCGGGCGGCGGCCCACCTGGAGCTGGCGGGCGACCGCGCGGCGGCGACGGCGCTGTACGACTCCCTGCTCTCCGGCCCTTCCGAGGACCCGCACCTGATCAGGGCGCTCAAGGCGGCGAACCTCTGGGAGTACGGCCACGAGGCGGAGGCGCGGGCGATCATCGAGGGCCTCAGGGCGTCGGCACCGGCGGACGCGGCGCCGTGGGAGACCATGGCGGAGACGCTGGAGGCCCACGACGAGCTGACGCTCGCGGAGACGGTGGCGACGGAGGCGGCGCGCCTGCTGGCACCGGAGTCCGCCCCGGCGGACCTCCCGCACCCGACGCAGTCGCTGCTGCTCACCCGCCACCGGATCCGCCGCATGCTGGCGCTGCCGCACGACGACTGGGACAGCCTGGCGGACGACCTCCACACGGCGGAGGTCCCGCTGGACGAGCTGCACGACCCGAAGCGCCTGTGGTCGCTCGGCTCCTCGGACCCGGCGGAACTCCAGGCCGAGATCACCCGCCTCCGCAGCGAACTGGGCTCGTACCGCACGGCCCTCTCCCGCCCCTTCCCGGTGGCGGTCCTCCACTGGCCGGAGGCGGAACTGGACGAGCTCGTGGCGGCCTACCCGGAACTCGAATCCGAGTACCCCACCTACCGCGCGCACCTCACGGACATCGAAGCCTCCCTCCGCGAACTGGCGACGGCAGGCACCCCCAACCTGGGCATCGTCCCGGCGACGGTCCCCTCCTACGAGGCCTTCGCCGCCTCGGAATCCTCCTCCCCGGCAAACGCGGACCTCCTCCCCCAGTACGCCACAACCCTGGCGGCACGAGGCCGAGCGGCATCGTGGCCGCCGGCGAGGGGGGCGGAGTGCTGGTGCGGATCGAAGAGGACTTACGGGGAGTGCCACGGGGGCCCGGGGGCCTGAGGGCCGACCACGAACAAGCACATCTGGCCATTTCCGATGCCCTGTCACCAATGTCGGCACCGTGCAGTACCGTCACGGTTGACCTTTGACGTTCGACTGGCCGCTCGTCCCCCCACGCAGGTCCAGTCCCCTGTGTGCGAGGAAGACCGATGCCCTACGAGCCAGGCGCCGGCTGGCAGTACGACGTTCCTACCAGTGGCAGCAAGCGTCTCCCCCCTGCCGCCCGCTATATGGAATCCCTGACCCACCAGGGGTACGGCTTCGAGGCGGCCATCGCCGACCTCGTCGACAACGCCATCGATGCCGACGCGCACAACGTCGTCGTCAGCTTCCTCAGGGATGACGACAGGCTCGTGAGCCTGCTCGTCATCGATGACGGGCGCGGTATGAACGATGAAACGCTCGACATCGCCATGACCGTGGGCGGACGCCAGGAGTACGCAACGACTGCACTCGGTCACTTCGGCGCCGGCCTGAAGGCGGCTTCGCTCTCCCATGCCGATGCTCTGACAGTCATCAGCAGGACCAAGCGCAGCCCGTCAACGGGCCGACGCTGGGTAACTGCCCAGGCTCAGTCGGACTTCACGTGCGACATCGTCGAGGCCCGTTACTGTCAGGACCTGATCGACCGCTACGACGGTGTCATCGGCTGGCATGGCACGATCGTCCGCTGGGACGGCGTGCGCCCCTTCTCCACCGTTACCACCGGTCAGACCGATCGCTACCTCAACGAGACGATCGAGCGCCTGGAGACCCACCTCGGCCTGTACCTGCATAGGTTCCTCAGCCGACCGGACTTCCACATAGACATCGTCGTGGAAGACGTTCGCACCAGAGCCGAACTCGACCACCGCGGTATCGAAGCAATCGACCCCTTCGGCTACCGCGTGCCAGGACGCGCCAGCTTCCCGCGGGTTTACACGGCCCCCATCGAGGGCGTGGGGAAGGTTCCCATGACCGCTCACATCTGGCCGCCCAAGTCTCCGCTTGTCGCGTTCCGCGGCATCGGACCCCTTGCCGAGCGCCAAGGGTTCTATATCTATCGGCATGATCGGCTGGTGCAGGCGGGTGGCTGGAACGGCACACGCACTGGCGAGACCCACCACAATCTCGCCCGTATCGCCATCGACCTGCCATCTCAGCCCAATGACGTCTTCTCCCTGACCGTCAAGAAGGACGGCGTCAATGTCACGCCTGCGTTCGCACGCGGCTTGGAGCAGGCCGCCGATGACGCGGGGAACACCTTCCTTGCGTACCTCGCCGACGCGGAGACGACCTACCGCGAGGCAGCCCGCCGCTCGACAGAGATCCAGCGCAAAGACGTTGTTCCGCCCGGCAAGGGCCTGCCTCCGAAGCTGAAGCGGACCCTTCGCGATGAGCTGCCGCAGCTAGAAGGCGAAGACCCCGTCACCTTCCGCTGGGAGAACCTGCCGCCGGAGGTGATGTTCGACATCGATCGTGATGAGCACGTGGTGCGCCTCAACAAGGAGTACCGCCAGGCGTTCAACGGCGACCGGCGGGCCGGCTCCAACGACGCGCCGGTACTCAAGGGAATGCTCTACCTGCTGTTGGAGAAGAACTTCCGCCTGGGCAGGTCAAGCGCCCAGCGGGACGACGAGATGGCGCTGTGGAACAGCGTCCTCGTGACAGCCATCCGCTGCGAGTTGGAGCGCTGAGGAACAGCCCATGACTGAGCACCTGCTGAACCTGCACATCGACGTGCTTGGCGCGATGAGCCGAGGCCCGAAGAACTTCGCGCGGGTTGCCTTCGCCGTATCGGAGGAGGAAGAGCCCTCAGACGCGCACCTTGGCCTCTTCCAGGACACCTTGTTGTCCGGAAACCCCGACCTCAAAGCTCTCTGGAGCCGTACCTTGACGGGCTGGGACGGCGCAGAGGCCGCTGACTGGTCCGACGCTCCGCCCAGCACCGAGCAGCGACGCTCCGATACGTACGAACGACTCGGCTTCAGCCACGAGCTGTGCAAAGTTCTCGACGCGGCGGTTCCTGTGGACACCGGGCAGCGGCCCGTCGTCATCAGCACGAAGTTCCAGCCCTGGTACACGCGTGAGAAAGCAGCAGCGCGAGCCTTCTACTGGTCAGCCTACGAGCGGCTACTACGGGACAAGGGCTGGAGCGACGCGGCTGTCGCCAGCCTCGACCAGGCATCCCACAACGTGGTGGAGCGCCTCTCGGACCCCACCAGCACGGATGCCTACGGTGCGCGGGGGCTCGTTGTCGGTTACGTTCAATCGGGCAAAACCGCCAACTTCACCGGGGTCATCGCCAAGGCCATCGACGCTGGATACCGTCTCGTCATCGTGCTCGGCGGCACATTGAACCTGTTGCGCAGCCAGACGCAACGCCGACTCGACATGGAGCTGATAGGTCAGGACAACATCCTCAGAGGTGCCGATCCTACGGACCTCGACGCCCTGGTTGGCATTGACTATCAGGACGACGAGGACTGGCCCCACAAGTTCGTTTCCCACGGCGGCCGGCCATCCGCCTGTGGCGCCTTCGACATCGAACGCCTCACCACGCGTGACGATGACTACAAGGGTCTGATGCAGGGGATTCGCGCCCTCGACATCGAGAAGCTGGATCGCACGCTTCCCCTGTTTGACCCGGCGAACCTCCACCACGCAGCGGCGCGCGTCATGGTGGTCAAGAAGAACAAGGCAGTCCTCCTCAAACTGGTCAACGACCTCAAGAAGATCGGTCCCATCCTCGGCGAGATCCCAGCCTTGATCATCGATGACGAGTCTGACCAGGCGTCAGTCAATACCATCGATGCAAGCAAGCAGCCCGAGGGGAAGGCCACTCGAACAGCAATCAACGGGCTGATCTCTCAGCTCCTCAAGCTCATGCCCCGGGCGCAGTACGTCGGCTACACGGCAACTCCATTCGCCAACGTCTTCGTCGATCCCGATGACGCGGAAGACATCTTCCCTCGTGACTTCCTGATCTCGCTTCCCCGCCCGGTCGGCTACATGGGTGTACAGGACTTCCACGACCTCGACACCACCATTCCCTATGACCAGCGAACTCTCGCCGACTCCCAGGAGAAGGCTCATGTCCGCGGCATTACTGCGGACACGGGTGATCGCCTCTTGGAGGCTATCGACGCCTTCGTGCTCGCTGGGGCTCTCAAGCTCTACCGCATCGAGAACGGTGCTGCAGAGAACAAGTACCGCCACCACACGATGCTCGTGCACGAGTCTGTCCGCATGGCCGACCACGCAGACCTCGCACTGCGGCTGAACACCATGTGGCATTCGTCGTACGGGAGCTCTGGGGCGCATCAGCGCCTCGCGGACCTCTTCAGCTCTGACTTCCTGCCAGTCTCCCAGGCACGTGCGGATGACCTCCTTGCCCCAACGTCCTACCAGGAGCTCCTGCCCCACATCAGCCGGGCGCGCCAGCTCATCAGCTCCGGCGGCAATCCGGTGATCATCGTGAACGGCGACAAGGAGCGGGACTACCAGCAGGCCGACCTTGACTTCGACCGAACCCCGCATGTCTGGAAAATCCTTGTCGGCGGAACCAAGCTTTCCCGGGGCTTCACGGTGGAGGGACTGACGACCACCTACTATCGCCGCAAGACTCAGCAGGCTGACACCCTGATGCAGATGGGCCGGTGGTTCGGGTTCCGATCGGGCTACCGCGACCTCGTGCGCCTCTACATCGGCCGGGAAGAACCGTTTGGGAGGGACAAGACCCTCGACCTGTATGAGGCGTTCGAAGCGATTTGCCAGGACGAGGAAGCCTTCCGCTCCCAGCTCACCCAATACGCGGAGCTGATCGACGGGGAGCCCCAGCTGACTCCGTCCCAGATACTGCCTCTGGTCTCCCAGCACCTGGCGCTGGTCAGACCTTCCGCACGGAACAAGATGCTTAACTCCGAACTCGTGGAGATCCGGTCTCCTGGCAAGCCCATCGAGCCCGCCGCCTACCCCCGCAGCCCCGAAGCCATCAGGCGCAACATTGAGCGTTGGCGCCCCCTGCTCCACATCTTCAGCAGCGAGCCGCAGACACTCACCCTGCCACCAGACGAAGGCAGCCCACTTACTCGCACCTTCCAGGCCAAGGTCGCGCGTGTGCCGCACTCGAGCCTGATCGGCGTGCTCAGCCAGCTTGAGTGGGAGGGAGACAATCACTTCACCCCTCACCTCAACTACCTGGCCCAGCTCGATGGAGGCTTGGCGAAGGTCGATGACTGGGTCCTGGTCTCGCCCCAGACAACACTCAGCCGACGCGTGGAAGCCACTGTTCTGGGCTCAGCACCTTGTTCTCTGGTCAGGCGAAAGCGGCAGCTCGGAAAGGTGTCCTTTGGCCGCATATCCGGTCTGGAGCATCGACGTTGGGCTCAGACACTGATCGATAACGCACATGCGGGCACATTCGACAGCCAGTCGGCCGAAGTGGCGATCGGCGCACGAACCGGAGTAGTCCTGCTCTACCCCGTCGTCGAGGCCGACCACGACGTCGAGCTGCAGTCTGCCGTCAGGGCAGGAGCTGCAGACACAGCGAGGGTCATCCTCGCCTTCACCGTCATCCCACCCACGGCAGCGAACAACCCTTCCCGTCGTCTTCTGCGATACCAGGCAAAGCGATCCGGCAGCTGAGGCATGCGGGGCGTCGCCATGCCGCCGACAGGCGACGCCCCGGACCCCTACGTCCCGCCACCGCGTTTGAGTTCACAGACAGGACCTGTCACGTGCTCCCCATGGATGTCTCCGCCGCCATCAACATCCCGAACCAGGCCACGCTGAGCGAGGACCCGGAGCTAGCAGCAGTACATTCCCATCTTCGCCTGCTGCCCCGCGCCGAGCAGCGTTTCGCCCGCACCCTCCGTGACACCATCGACCAGCTGCTCAACGGTGAAGAAACGGGACGATACGACTGGAGCACGCTTCATAAGACGGAGAAGACTCACGCCGGCACCCTGGTCGAGATCAAACTTCAGCGCGAGTTTCGGTTTGATGACGGAATCGACATGGACTATAAAATAGCCGGAATCGAAGTGGACTGCAAGTATTCGCAGCAGTTCGGTGGGTGGATGATTCCGCCAGAAGCCCGAGGTCACCTCTGTCTACTCGTATGGGCGAACGATGAGGAAAGTCGGTGGAGTGCCGGTCTTTTCCGAGTCAAAGACGAGTGGCTGAACCGAGGCAATAACCGCGACCTGAAGCTGACAGTGAAGGCCAACTACCGCGACAAGATCGCATGGCTCTGGCGTGATGCGGAGCTGCCGGAGAACACGCTGCTCCATATGCGGCCGAGTGACCGGGAGGCAGTCTTTTCGCATAGCTCAGGTCAGGCACGGCTCAACGAGCTCTTCCGGCGGGCACAGAGACGCCCTATCGGCAGGAACGTGGTTCGCACGGTCGCCCAGCAGAAGGACTACATGAAGCGGGTTCGCGGAAACGGTGGGTCCCGCTCAGCCCTGCGCAGCGAAGGAATAGTCATTCTTGGCGACTACGAGAGCCACAGGGCGATCGCGTCGCACCTCGGCATTGACCCGCCCAGGGAGGGCGAGTTTGTGAGTGTGCGAGTCGCGAGGATCAGGGAGCGCCAAAGTTCTCGGCCTGTAGCCCTCCTGGACGGCGAGTACTGGGCTGTTGCGACAGCCAAGGACCCCGTGGAGACAGCACCCTCGCTGCCCACCCACAAATCCATCACATAATACTGAAATCTCTACTGCCCCGCCCGCGGAAAGATGAGCATGACGCTAGACCCTCAGTATAAGAAACTGATCGATCAGTACGCCGACGACGCGGAAGCCGTGAGCGCCATCATCTTCGGCTTGTGCTGGCCGAATTTTTCTGCTCTGTCGGAAGCGGCGAGACTTCCCCTCCTCAAGGGCGAGTCGATGGATGAAGCCGCAACGCGCTTGAACCTGGGCTGGAATCCGGCGTGGCTCACAGACGCTGGTTTTACGGCGTTCGACAACAACGGTTCGGGACTGTCTGGGCAGTCATCCGCCTCGGGCCAGATTCACTGGGCTCCGACGGTCCGCACATGCAGGCTGGACGACCAGGTACCGGACACCGCCAGCCCCACCGGGCAGCCCTACCGTCGACGCACCTCCGGCGAAATTGCTCTGCTGAGCCTCTGGACCAGTGCTGTAAACAACAAGGGAATCGACATTGAGAGGCCAGTCCTTTCCCCGAATGCAAGGGGAGCGCGCTTCCGTGACTGCTTGATTCATTTTCTTCAGCGGAGCCTACCTGAGGGATGGAATGTCCGCCACGAAGTTCCCCTCACCCACATCCGCGGTCTGCACATGCGCAGAGATGTGAGCGACAGGAAGAGCGACATTCTCATCATCGACGGGGGAGGGAGGCTCGTCGCCGCGCTTTCCTCCAAATGGACCTGGCGTTCCGACCGGGGAACGGAGGCGGCCCAAATGGTTCCTCTCACCCGCTACAGGCCAGACGTTCCGTACGCCTTGGCTACTGCAGAGTTTCCCAGGGCTGCAAGCGTGACGCGGGAGAGCATCGAGGACCGGACCTATCACGTGTGCCCAGACTGGGTCGGCTCGTGGATGACGGTGAACGAACTGCCCGCGGATGCTTCCGCGCAAGAACACTGGCCAGACCTCGCTGCACTCAAGGAAGCGGGAAAGACTACCGCGCACAGGCTTTCCATCAACGGGCTGGATACCCTGGTGAATGACCTGAGAGACAGCGGAGACATTCTCTAGCGGCGAGGGATGAAAGAATGCCTGATGTGGAGTGGGTTCCTCCTAAAGGCTCCTGGGCATCCTCTGCAGCGCGCCGCAGGAACATGCAGGCCATCCGCAGCCGCGATACCAAGCCAGAACAGCTTGTCAGACGGCTTCTCCACGCGCAGGGGCTGAGGTACCGCGTGGCGACGAAGCCCCTGCCAGACCTTCGTCGAACAGCCGACATCGTGTTTCGGCCAGTGAAACTCGCCGTCTTCATCGACGGCTGCTACTGGCACGGTTGCCCCGAACACTATGTCCCGCCGAAGACAAACCCCGGCTACTGGTCTGACAAGGTCGCCCGGAACATGGCCCGCGACCGCGATACCGACAGACGGCTCGAAGAGGCTGGCTGGACCGTGCTGCGGTTCTGGGAGCACGAGCCGTCGGGAGACTGCGCCCTACGGATCGCAGCAGAAGTCGAGCGGCGTCGTGCCCTTACGAACGGCAAGGGCACGACGTAATCACTCCCCCTTAGCGTCCCTCTCGCGGGCGCCCCTTAGAACGTCGATGATCGAGCGGCCTACAGCCTCGGCGACCGGCGGCGGGAAGGCATTGCCGACCTGCCGGTACTGCGCCGTCTTCCCGCCGTCGAAGATCCAGTCCTTCGGGAAGCCCTGGATGATCGCTGCTTGCTCGACGGTCAACATCGGGCCGTGGGGGCCGAAGAGGTCGCGTTCCTCAGACCCCTTCTTGCTGCACGTCTCGATGTCGTTGGCCACACCGAGGCCCGAGACACCCAGCTGCTTCCAGGCAGCCTTGGCCCTGCTCGGGCCAAGGTCCGCCCCACCGTGCTTCTTCGACCCGCCAACAAGCGTGGGAGCGATGCCGGCGCTGCCCTTGGCCTTCAGCTCCTCGTGACGTTTTGTGGCCGTGCCGTGCCACTGCACAAAGGCTTCGCGCGCTTCCCGATCACGCGGCCCGTCGTAAAACGCCTCGTACCGCTCCTGCATCGACTTCCCCAGGGCCTCGACGACGCTCACTGCCTCCTCATGCGTCGGTGTCGGCCACTCGTACTTCACGTCCTTGAGAACGTCGTTGCGGATGGCGACGAGAATCGCCCGGGGCCGCAGCTGCGGAACACCAAAGTCGCTGGCTTCCAGGAGGCCCCAGTGGCACACCGTGTACTTGAGCCCCGGCTCCTTGACGAGGGAGCCGTCCTCCCCGCGGTACGTGCCCCCCTCAAGCCGGGCCTTGATGTAGTCGCGGTAGTCGGAGAACTTCGGATCCATGATCCCGCGCACGTTCTCGATCATGACGGCCCGCGGTCGCAGATCCTTGACAAGATCAAGCATCCGCGGAAAGAGATCACGCTCGTCGTCCTTACCCAGCTGCTTGCCTGCATGCGAGAAGGGCGGGCACGGCACACCACCGGCCAAGAGGTCTAGTTCCTCGGCCTCCAGCGGGCGCCCGTCTTTCTGGACGTCTCCCCACGGATCGAAGTCGTTGACGTCCTTATGCAGGAGGAAGCAGTTCCTCTTCTCCCACACCCAGTCCTTCCGCGAGTCAACGTTCCGCTGCAGCGTTGCCGCCGCGTGCTTGTCGATCTCCACGAGCGCAAGGTGCCTGAACCCGGCCGCATGCAGCCCAATGGCCTGCCCACCGGCTCCGGCACAGATCTCGATTGAAGTGAACTCCGCCTCAGTGCTGGTCATGCACCCTCCTTCGACCACGTACCTCGCTGGCGCCTTGCCCACCAGTCATCACAGAGAGTGACAGACCCCACTGACAACGCCTCCCTAGTGTGCGCCATCCCCCGGCCTTCCCAGACACTCCACACACAGGGCGAACACTTATACGATCTCTCGCATGGCGCAAATCTCGTGGGTGAAGGACGAGCTGCTGCTCGCATGCGCGCTCGTCATGGAGAACGGCTGGCGCGAGCTGCGTCAGAACGACCTGCGCGTGCTGGAGCTGTCTGACTTGCTCCGCGCTCTCCCCCTGCACGGCGGTGCAGCCGTGGATCACCGCTTCCGGTCCCCCAACAGCGTCAGCCGCAAGACCACCGACATCGCCACCGCGCATCCCGACCACGCCGGCCCGATGACCAAAGGGGGCCGCCCCACCCAAGAGATCGTCGCCGATTTCCTCGCACACCCCTCGGAGATGCTGGCCGCCGCTCGCGCCCTGCGCGACGGAATCGCCAGCGGTGAGCTTCACCGCATCCCCGTGCAGCCAGAGGAGATCGATGATGACGGAGGCCAGGGCGCCCGCGAAGGTCGCCTGCTGATGCGCCTTGCCCTCTACCGTGAGCGGGACCGCACTCTGCGCGACCAGAAGATCACGCAAGTACAGAAGCTGGGGAAGCCCATCCGTTGCGAAGTCTGCGCTTTCGACTTCGGCGAGACGTACGGAGCGCTTGGCGTGGGTTACGTCGAGGTACACCACATCACCCCCCTCCACGCGACTGGTCCGCGCGAGACCCGGCTCGATGGTCTCGCCCTTCTCTGCGCCAACTGCCATCGCATGTGCCACCGAAGCTACGCAGGCGCCGCCTGGCGCACTCCTGCCGCCGTCCGCGAGGAGATGCGTCATGGCGGGGCTCACGCGGCTTCTCCCGCCTCATAGAGCTGCTGCGCACGAATAAGCACCTCATCGGGGTCGCTGCCGTGCAGGGCAAGCCACACCAGGAGGTCTGCAATCAGCGTGGTGGCCGCCTCCTGGTTCACGCGAGAGCCGGGGGCGGACCCCGACACGCGCACGCCGAGCAGATCCCGGTAGCCATCGAGGGCTGTGAACGCACGTTGAGCCCGAGCGCAGACCGCGTCGGCCACGAGCGAGAGTTCGCACCACACGACCTTGCCCGACCTGGTAGGGAGGGCGCCCCAGTCGGCGGACATCGAAGCCAGCAGGTGCAGACCGCGACCGCACTCCTCGTCGCAGTCGGCCTGGCGGCCGCCGCGAGGGAGGACCGGGCTCCCGTCGT
This sequence comes from Streptomyces sp. Je 1-79, assembly GCF_025195125.1. Classification (GTDB taxonomy): domain Bacteria; phylum Actinomycetota; class Actinomycetes; order Streptomycetales; family Streptomycetaceae; genus Streptomyces. The sequence goes on along the minus strand of NZ_JAMGSL010000011.1, from coordinate 126,819 downwards.
GGAGTTCCACTCGGAGACGACTGCCCCGGGGTTCAAGAACAAGTGTCGCCGGAGCACCTTCACCCACGTGCTTGATGACGTTCGTCGCCAGCTCAGTCGCGATGAGCTCGATCTCGTCGGCTGCGTCCATCGCGCCCCACTGGCCGAGCGTCGAACGGATCACCCTCCGCAGCGACTTCAGTTCGCCCGGCACCGCCTCGAAGGGCAGGACGCAGCGAAGCTTCGATCCGCCATCGTTCCCCAGCGCCATGATGACTCCCTCCCTGTCCACGACAGCGCTGCGCCCACCGCATCCGAACGGCGACGCTGCGTGACTTCGTGGTTGCGAGTATGGCAGCGAGAATTCTCCTCATGTAACTTCTCACGAGACTCGTTCGGGTGGATTCGCTGGCCTCAACGGCTCTGCTACATAGCCTGATTGGCGCCCGGAGTCGGGCGAGGAAGGAGGGCCGCCTTGTCATCGAGGACGACAACCCGCCGACGCCAGCTCGGCGCAACCATGCGCAAGCTCCGCGCGCGCTCAGGCATGACCTTGGAGGAGGCCGGTCGACTTGTCGGCGTATCGAAGGCCACGGTAAGCCGGTACGAGACCCAGGCCGGCCCGGTCAAGTGGCCCATCGTGGATGCCTTGTGTCGCGAGTACGGCGCAAGCGACGTCGAGCGCGAGGCCGTCGTCGGGCTGGCCAAAGACGCCAAACAACAGGGATGGTGGAACTCGTTTGCCGACTCCATCCCGGAGAGCATGAACCTCCTGCTCACGCTGGAGGACGAAGCGGTCCGTGAAGATCACTTCTCATGCGTCTACGTACCTGGACTACTCCAGACGCGGGACTACAGCACGGCACTGCAGCAAGCCAACGAACTACGCCTGGCTACCGAAGAGATCGAGCGGCTCGTCGACATCCGGATGAAGCGGCAAGAGGTCCTGACCAGAGCCAGGCCTCCCCACCTCTGGGCCATCCTCGACGAATCTGTTCTCCGCCGGGTCGTCGGCTCCCGGGAGATCATGAAGGCTCAGCTCCGACGGCTGCTTGAGGCGAATAAGGCCAACCAGATCACACTCCAGGTCCTCCCCTTCTCCAAGGGAGCCCACGCCGCAGCACTGGGTAGCTTCGTCATCCTCGGAGGTGCCGAAGCATCGCTCGACGTCGTCTACGTCGACCTGCATACCGGATCCCTCTTCATGGAGACGGAAGAGGAACTGGACCGGTACAGACTTGCGTTCGAGTACCTGCGTGCACAAGCGTTGGACATGGAAGCGTCCTCGTCCCTGATCCAGCGCATCTGCAAGGAGCTGTAGTGCTCGGCACACCGCCCGGACCCCATGACAACGGCTGGTTCAAGTCGTCCTACAGCGGTGGGAACACGACAGAATGCGTGGAGTGCGCGTGTACCGCCCATGCGGCGCTCGTCAGGGATTCGAAGTATCTCGACGGTCCCGTCCTCACCTTCGGGGCACGGGCATGGCGTGCGTTCGTCGTGGGCGTCACCAGCTCCAGGTGACCTTGTGGCCCGCCGAGGAGCGGAGCCGGCCGACCCCTGAGGCTTCGGCGAAGGTCAGCGTCATGCTTTCCAGGGCGGCCTCGCCCTTGTCAGAAGCACGGCGGCGGTCTGTCGCCTTGCGGGCTCAGCTCACGGCACAGAGGGAGGCGTACCGAGCTGAACCAGTCCAGCCAGTCAGGGGTGGGATGCTCTGAACCCGAGGCGAGAGTGTCCTCGGCGTGACCGATCAGGCGGAGCGCCCGGGACGGGGACGGGGTCGCGTGTGAGGGGTGAAGTTAGGCTCGTAGGCCGAGACCGTCGCCCTTGAGAGAGGCCCTCCCATGCCCCGCATCCCCTCCCCCGTCATCGCCGCCGCCGGGCTCGTCGGTGGTTATGCCGTCGCTCGGTGGACCAAGAAGCGGCCGCTCGGTGGGGTCGTGCTGGCCGCCGCCGGCGGGCTGGCCGCGCGGGAGTGGCAGCAGGTGGCCGGGGGCAGGACCGCCGCCGCGCTCACCGGCGCGTACGTCGCCGCGTTCGCCGGGTCCCACCCGCTCGCCAAGAAGGTCGGCGCCTGGCCCGCCGTCTTCGGGGTCGCCGGGGCCATGGCCGGGACCTCCTGGGCCGCCACCCGTCACACGGGCTGAGTCCGGAACAAGGGACGGAGGAAATGTCGGGGCCGTTGAACGTCCCGTCCCTCCCCCGCGTACTAGTGGGTGCCCTCCCCATGAGCGCTGGGCGGGCGGGTCCCTACCCCCTCACCCGCCCAGCGCGTGGCACACCGGTGCGCCCCGGACCCTCACTCACAGCGGGGCGCACCCGTGCGCACCGCCCCGAACCGCGGAACCCCCCCGCTCATCCCCCCAGCGCGTGGCTCACCGTGTAGATCAGCAGGCCCGCCAGCGCGCCCACCACCGTGCCGTTGATGCGGATGAACTGGAGGTCCCGGCCGATGTTCGCCTCGATCTTCTTCGAGGTCTGGTCCGCGTCCCAGCTCGCCACCGTGTCGCTGATCAGCGACGTGATCTCCGTGCGGTACGTCGTCACCACATAGGCCGCCGCGTCCTCCGCCCACCCCTCGACCTTCGCCTGCAGGCGGCTGTCCGTCACCAGCCTGCCGCCCAGGGAGATCAGGGACGCCCGGGCCCGCAGGCGGAGCTGGCTGCTGTCGTCCTCCGCCGCCGCGATGATCAGGCCGCGTACCGACGCCCAGGCCGACGCGATGATGTCCTGGATCTCCGGGCGCGCCAGCAGGTCCGCCTTCAGGCGTTCCACCCGCGCCCGGGTCTCGGTGTCCGCCTGGAGGTCGGCCGCGAAGTCCGTCAGGAAGCGGTCGATCGCGCCACGCGCGGGATGACCCGGCATGTCCCGCATCTCCGTGACGAAGCGCAGCAGCTCCTTGTAGACCCGCTCGCCCACCTTGCGGTCCACGAAACGCGGGGTCCAGCCCGGCGCGCCGCCCTGGACCGCGTCCATCACCGAGTCCGCGTGGAAGACCAGCCAGTCGTGCGCCCGCGTGCACACCAGGTCCACCGCCCGGTGGTGCGCCCCGTCGGCGACGATCCTCTCCAGCGTCTTGCCGATGCCGGGCGCGACCTCCGCCGCCTCGGCCCGCCGGGTGATCGCCTCGCCGACCACCGCCTGGACGTCGGAGTCCCGCAGGACCGTCAGGGCGCCGCGCAGAGCGGTCGCCAGCTCCCTCGTCACCCGGTCCGCGTGCGCCGGCTCCGCGAGCCACGCGCCGAGGCGGCCCGCGATGCCCAGCGCGTGCAGCCGTCCCCGTACGACATCCGCCGACAGGAAGTTCTCGCCGACGAACGAGCCCAGCGTGGCACCCAGCTGGTTCTTCTTCGTCGGGATGATCGCCGTGTGCGGGATCGGCAGGCCCAGCGGGCGGCGGAAGAGCGCCGTCACGGCGAACCAGTCCGCCAGCGCGCCCACCATGCCGGCCTCCGCCGCGGCCGCCACATAGCCGGCCCAGGCGCCCCACCCCGCGTTCTCCGCCCACGTCGCCAGCGCGTAGATGACCGCCACCACGACCAGAAGGCCCGTGGCGAGGGTCTTCATACGGCGCACGCCCCGGTGCCGCTCCGCGTCCGCCGCCGTGTACGAGAACGCGACCAGCGGTGTCTTCGTGTCGCTCATCACCCCACCTCCCTACATCAGGGACTTCCCGGGCGCACCTCAAGTTCCCGTTCCCCGTACATCTTCGCGATCACGGCCTCGATGTCCGGTTCCCGCACCGACAGATCCACCAGGGGGTACCGCTCCGCCACCGCCGCCACCAGAGGGGCGGCCGAGGAGGAGGTGGGGAAGGCGAGGACCTGCCGCGGGCCGTCCGACCGGACGAACCGGGCCCCCGCGACCTCGATCGGCGGAAGCTCGCGCTCCAGGTCCACCACCAGGAGACGTTCGCTCGACCCCGCCTCGTGCAGGCCCGTCAGTTCCCCGTCGTACACCAGCCGGCCGTGGTCGATCACCATCACCCGTCTGCACAGCTGCTCGATGTCCTGAAGGTCGTGCGTCGTCAGCAGGACGGTCGTGCCCCGGGTGGCGTTGAGCTCGCGCAGGAACTCCCGTACCCGCGCCTTGGACACCACGTCGAGGCCGATCGTCGGCTCGTCCAGGTAGAGCACGTCCGGGTCGTGCAGCAGCGCCGCCGCGATGTCGCCGCGCATCCGCTGGCCCAGGGACAGCTGCCGTACGGGGACGTCGAGCAGGTCGCCCAGTTCGAGGAGGTCCACGCAGCGGGCGAGGTTGGCGGCGAACCGCTCGTCGGGGATCCGGTACATCCGGTGCATCAGCCGGTACGAGTCCTTCAGCGGCAGGTCCCACCAGAGCGTCGTCCGCTGCCCGAACACCACCCCGATCCGCTGGGCGAGCCGCGTCCGCTCCCGCGACGGGTCGATGCCCGCGACCCGCAGCCGGCCGCCGCTCGGGGTGAGGATGCCGGTCAGCATCTTGATCGTGGTCGACTTCCCCGCGCCGTTCGGGCCGATGTAGCCGACCATCTCGCCGCGTTCCACGCCGAAGCCGATCCCGTCGACCGCCCGCACCTCACGCTTCTCCCGGCGCAGCAGCCCCGCCCGTCTGCGCACGGTGAAGACCTTCTCCACACCGTCGAGCTCGATGAAGGTCATGACTCAGCTCCCTGTACTCCGGTACGAACGCAGTCCCGTCCGCCACGCCCACCCCGCGAGGACGCAGCACACCAACGCCACCAGCGGTGACGCGAACGCCAGCCAGGACGGCACCCCGGCCGGGGCCGGCCGCCCCAGCACGTACAGCGCGGGCAGCCAGTTCACGAACGCCAGCGGTACGACGTACACGACACCGCGCACGAGGTCCTGAGCGAAGATCGCCGGCGGGTACTGCAGGAGCGTGTTCCCGCCGTAGGTGAAGGCGTTGGTCACCTCCGCCGCGTCCTGCGCCCAGAACAGCACCGACGCGCCCACGACCATCACCGCCGAGAAGATCACCGCGCCGCTCACCAGCGTCACCGGCAGCAGCGCCACCTTCAGCGCCGTCCACTCCACGTCCAGCAGGACCAGCGCCCAGACCAGCACGAACAGCCCCTGCGCCACCCGGCCGAGCCGCCGCAGCGCGAACTTGTCCGCCGCCACCTGTGCGAGCACGGGTGCCGGCCGCATCAGGAACGTGTCGAGCGAGCCGTCCCGCACCCGTCGGCCCATCCGCTGGAGCGAGCCCATGGTCAGGTCGGCGATCCCGAAGGACGTGCCGGCCGTCCCGTACAGGAAGGCCACCTCGGCGAAGGAGAAGCCGCCGAGCCCCTCCACCTGACCGAACATCAGCAGGATCACGACGAAGTCGAAGAAGGTGACGGAGAAGGACGAGAAGAGGGTCAGGGCGAAGGACGTGCGGTACGTCATCGTCGAACGGATCCACATCCCGGCCACCATCCGGTACGTACGCCAGGACTCGGCGACCATCCGGTACGCGCGCCAGGGCTCGGCGACCACGGACGGCTCGGCGACCACGGGGGGATCCGCGGTCCCCGGCGGTCCGGACGCCGCGTCCGACTCGGCGACGGCGGGCGACTCAGCCACCCTGCACCACCACCTTCCGTGTCGCGAGCGACTGCGTCAGCCGGCCCGCCGCGAGGAGGACCAAGGCCCAGGACAGCTGGAAGCCGTACGCCCCGAGCAGCCCCCACCCCTCGTACCGCTCCAGGTACACGTCCGCCGGGATCTGGAGCATCGACGCCCACGGCAGCATCTGCGCCACCTCCCCGAGCGTGCCGGGGAAGACGTTCAGCGGCAGCAGCATCCCGGAGAAGAACAGCCCGCCCAGCCACGCCACCTGCACCACCCCCTGACCGTCCATCAGCCAGAACGCGGACATCGCGACCAGGTACCAGATCGCGAAGGCGACCGTCGATCCCAGCGCGATCGCCAGCAGGAACGCGAGCCAGGTCGACGGCCGCGACGGCAGCCGGAAGTCGAAGACGAGCGCCCCGATCACCATCGGAACCACGCCACGGCCGAGCAACTGATACGCGCTCCGCCCCGCGTTGGCCGAGAACCACCAGGCCTGGAGGTCCGCCGGCCGGTAGAGGTCGACGGCGATGTCACCCGTACGGATGCGCTCGATCAGCTCGTCCTCGAAGCCGCCGCCCATCATCCCGCAGACCGTGATCAGACCCTGGCCGATCCACACATAGGCGAGCGCGTCCGCCATGTCGTAGCCACCCAGCTGCGGCCGCTCGTCCCACAGGGCCATATAGGTGTACGCCAGGATGAAACCGAAGACGGTGTTGGTGAACACCCCCGCAGCCGTCGCCATCCGATATGTGGCATGGCGCCGGAAGCCACCCGCGGCCACCGTCGCGTACAGCCGCAGCATGTCGCGCCCTCCCTTCCGGCATCAAAGCGCACGACCCTAGCCGCCCGCGCTCCGCCACCGCGAGTGGATTTCGAGTCGCATTCCTCAGGTTCTGTCCTGATACGTGCACTATGGGGAGGGCCATGCCTCCTTCATCCGGTACGGGAGTTCCAGACATGCGCGACGACCAGCCAGATCGTTCACACCGGCCCGGCTGGACGCCGAGAGACCCCACCGTCCCCGCCACACCCCCGCCCGCGGCCCCCCGGCGCGCACGCCGCTCACGCCCCCGGCGCATCCTGCGGACGCTCTTCGGCACGTTCCTCTTCGGCACCCTGCTGCTGGCCGCCGGCTTCGTCGCGGGCTATCTGCTCGTCGAGATCCCGCCCGCCAACGCCGCCGCGACCGCCCAGTCCAACGTGTACCTCTACCGGGACGGCACCCAGATCGCCCGCGACGGCGAGGTCAACCGCGAGAACGTACGCCTCGCCCAGATCCCCCTCACCGTCCGGCACGCCGTACTCGCCGCGGAGGACCGCGACTTTTCCTCCGACCGGGCCGCCGTCGACCCCAAGGCCATGGTCCGCGCCGCCTGGAACACCCTCACCGGCAAGGGCAGACAGTCCGGCTCCACCATCACCCAGCAGTACGTCAAGAACTACTACCTGGGCCAGGAACAGACCCTCACCCGCAAGGCGAAGGAGTTCTTCATCGCGATCAAACTCAACCGCGAGAAGAGCAAGGACGAGATCCTCGAGGGCTATCTGAACACCAGTTACTTCGGCCGCAACGCCTACGGCATCCAGGCCGCCGCCCGCGCCTACTACGGCAAGGACGCCGGCGACCTCGACACCGCCGAAGGCGCCTACCTGGCCTCACTCCTCAACGCCCCCAGCGCCTACGACGTGGCCACCCACCCCGAGAACCGGCCCAAGGCGCTCGCCCGCTGGAACTACGTCATGAACGGCATGGTCAAGGAGAGATGGCTCTCCCGCGCCGACCGGGCCGCCGCCGACTTCCCCACGCCCCAGACCGCGCGCCCCGCCACCGGTCTCTCCGGCCAGCGCGGCTACATCGTCCAGGCCGTCGAGGACTACCTCACCGCCCACGGCGTCCTCGACGAGAAGACCCTCGCCGGCGGCGGCTACCGCATCACCACCACCCTGGAGAAGGACAAGCAGGAAGCCTTCGTCACCGCCGTCGACGACAAGGTGATGTCCCGGCTCGACCCGGCACGCAACCCCATCGACCGCTTCGTCCGGGTCGGCGGCGCGGCGATCGAGCCGTCGACCGGCCGCGTCGTCGCGATGTACGGCGGCGTCGACTACACCAGGCAGTACGTCAACAACGCGACCCGGCGCGACTACCAGGTCGGCTCGACCTTCAAGCCCTTCGTCCTCACCGCGGCGATCGAACACACCTCGGTCACCCAGGACGGCGAGCCGATCACTCCCAACACCTACTACGACGGCACCGACAAGCGCCCCGTGCAGGGCTGGAGCGGCCCCTTCTACGCCCCCGCCAACGAGGACGACGCCTCGTACGGCGACATCACCGTCCGTACCGCCACCGACGACTCGGTCAACGCCGTGTACGCACAGATGGCCGTGGACGTCGGACCCGCGCGGGTCAAGCAGACCGCCGTCGCCCTCGGCCTGCCCGCCCGGACCCCCGACCTCAACGGCTCCCCCTCCATCGCCCTGGGCCCCGCCACCGCGAGCGCGCTGGACATGGCCGAGGCGTACGCGACCCTCGCCAACCACGGCCGCCACGGCACGTACACCCTCGTCGACGGGATCACCAAGGACGGCCAGGCCCTGACCGTGCCGTCCTCCGGTGCCCGGCAGGCGGTGAGCCGGGAGGCGGCCGACACGACGACCCTGGTCCTGCGCAGCGTCGTGGAGAGCGGTACGGGAACGGCGGCACTGGCGGCGGGGCGACCGGCCGCCGGCAAGACGGGCACGGCCGAGGACGACAAGGCCGCCTGGTTCGCGGGCTACACCCCGGATCTCGCGACGGTCGTCACGGTCATGGGCCAGGACCCCGACACCGGCGAGCAGAAGCCGTTGTACGGCGCGCTCGGACAGGCCCGGATCAACGGGGGCGGGACGCCCGCGGAGATCTGGGGCCAGTTCACCCGGGACGCGCTGACGGGGACCGAGCCGCGGGAGTTCGAACTCGAACTGGGCGAAGGGGCGCAGGAGTGGCTGGAACCACCGGCGCAGCCCGAGTCCGACGTCCCGCCGGAGACGGAGGAGGAGGGGCGGGAGACGGAAGGCCAGGAGGAGCAGGAGGACGAGTACGGCCAGGCCGGACCGAAGGCGCCGGGGCAGCGGCCGCCGGGACAGCGGCTCCCCCCGCGCCCGGAGCAGCAGCGCCCGCCCCAGCCGATGCCCGAACAGCAGCCGGGGCGGGAGCAGGGGCGGGAGGCGGGCCAGGAGCAGGAGCGGCCCGAGCGGGAGCCGGTACACGAGTCGGTACGGGAGCCGGTACGGGAGGAGCAGGAGCCGGTACGGGCGCCACGGCCGGAGGCCGAGCCCGTACAGCAGTCCCTGCACCACGAACCCCGGCCGGATCCGCGACAGCCGGAACAGCCGCTCCCGGAGCAGCCGCCACGAACGACCCAGCAGCCGCCGCGTCAGTGACCCGAGGTCGCCTTCAGCCCCACCACGGCCACCAGCAGCAGACAGACGAAGAAGATCCGCGCGGCGGTCGCCGGCTCACCGAGCACCACCATGCCGAGGACCGCCGCACCGGCCGCGCCGATGCCGACCCACACGCCGTACGCCGTACCGATCGGCAGCGTCTTGGCCGCGTGCGAGAGCAGCAGCATCGAGGCGACGATCCCGGCGCCCGTGAAGACGCTCGGCCAGAGACGGGTGAACCCGTCCGTGTACTTCATGCCGATGGACCAGCCGACCTCGAGCAGACCGGCGACGATCAGAAGAACCCAGGCCATGACGACGAACACCTCCGCGAGACGGATCAACAGGGGTGCGTCGTCTTTGCGTACTGCGGTGCAGCGAGCCCGGTACGGCGCGTCTCGTCGGGTGTGTCCAGCGTAGCAAGGAACAGACAGAAGGCCTGGTGACACCGGTCACCAGGCCTCAGCTCCGCACGTTCCGCGGATCCAGCTCTACAGATACAGCCCGGTCGTGTCCTTGGAACCCTCGAACCGGTCCGCGGCCACCGCGTGCAGATCGCGCTCGCGCATCAGGACGTACGCGACGCCCCGCACCTCCACCTCGGCGCGGTCCTCCGGGTCGTACAGCACCCGGTCACCGGTCTCGACCGTACGGACGTTCTGGCCGACCGCGACGACCTCGGCCCAGGCCAGCCGACGGCCGACGGCGGCGGTCGCCGGAATGAGGATGCCGCCGCCCGAGCGCCGCTCCCCCTCCGGGGAGTCGGTCCGGACCAGCACACGGTCGTGGAGCATCCGGATGGGCAGCTTGTCGTGGGTGTTGTCGCTCACGGCTCGAACCTACCTGTCCGGGCGCGCCGGCCGTACCCGGGAGCGGTCATCCCTTGCGCTTGCGCACGGACACCGCGAGCAGCCCGACGAGCGCCACGGCGACCAGCGCCACCGGAACCACCCGCTCCAGGCGCGGCGCGCCGTCGTCGTGGGTGAACCGGGCCTTCACGTCGGAGACGGTCCGGTTGACGGCGACGAACGCCCGCCCGGCCGTCTGGTCGACCGTGGAGGCGACCTTCGCCTTCGCGTCGCCGATGATCGTCTTCGGGTGCATCCGGATGCCGATCTCGTCGAGAGTCTCGGCAAGCTGCTCGCGCCGGCGGACGATGTCCGCCTCGATCTGCGCAGGGGTCCTGGACTCCGACACCGCGCTGCCTCCGTAGTCGTAATCGGTCGTTGACGGACAGTCTCTCAGTTTCTCCGTCCGCGGTCTGTCTCAGGCCCCCATTAGGCTCGGGCGTGTACGCGCAGACACCCCGAGGAGAGCCATGAGCGAGCGACTTCAGCCCGGCGACACCGCCCCCGCCTTCACCCTGCCCGACGCGGACGGCAACGACGTCTCGCTCGCTGACCACAAGGGCCGCAAGGTCATCGTCTACTTCTACCCGGCGGCGCTCACCCCGGGCTGCACCAAGCAGGCCTGCGACTTCACGGACAACCTGGAGCTGCTCGCGGGCGCGGGCTACGACGTCATCGGCGTGTCCCCGGACAAGCCGGAGAAGCTGGCGAAGTTCCGCGAGCAGGAGCACCTGAAGGTCACGCTGGTCGGCGACCCGTCGAAGGAGACGCTGGAGGCGTACGGCGCCTTCGGCGAGAAGAAGCTGTACGGCAAGACGGTGACGGGCGTCATCCGCTCGACGGTGATCGTCGACGAGGACGGCAAGGTCGAGCGCGCGCTGTACAACGTGAAGGCGACCGGCCACGTCGCCAAGATCATCAAGGACCTGGCCATCCAGGCCTGAGGGCTCCCAGACCTGAGGGCTCCCCGGACCCCGAGGCCTCCGTCGGCAACGTGACGGAGGCCTCAATTCCGCGCCATTTCCGTTTGTGATCGGCACGACCGCGCAGACGTCCTTCCTGGAGTTGCCCCCCGAGAAAGGACGTACGGTCATGTCGGCCACCGACCGCACCGCCCCTGCGGCCGACCAGGAAGCCCGCAGACGGCATCCGCGGCTGTTCCGGGCCGTCACACGGCGGCAGCAGCCGCCCCTGCGACGGTCGGACATCACGGTGACCGACGACGCGGCGGTCAGGCGCGCCGTGAAGGCGGCCTCCCTCGGCAATGCCATGGAGTGGTTCGACTTCGGCATCTACGCCTACCTCGCCGTCACACTCGGCCACGTCTTCTTCCCGGCCGGGAACGAGACCGCACAGCTGCTGTCGTCGTTCGCGACCTTCGCGGTCGCGTTCCTCGTGCGCCCCCTGGGCGGCATGGTGTTCGGCCCGATGGGCGACAGGATCGGCCGCAAGAAGGTCCTGGCCATGACGATGATCCTCATGGCGGTGGGCACGTTCGCCATCGGCCTGATCCCGTCGTACGCCTCGATCGGCTTCTGGGCCCCGGTCCTGCTGGTCCTCTTCCGGATGCTCCAGGGCTTCTCCACCGGCGGCGAGTACGGCGGCGCGTCGACGTTCATCGCCGAGTACGCTCCCGACCGCCGACGCGGCTTCTTCGGCAGCTTCCTGGAGTTCGGCACGCTCGCGGGCTACGTCGCCGCGGCGGGCCTGGTCACGGCGCTCACCACCTGGCTCGGCTCCGACACGATGGAGGCGTGGGGCTGGCGCGTACCGTTCCTGGTCGCGGGGCCGCTCGGCCTGGTCGGCCTCTACCTGCGGATGCGGCTCGACGAGACGCCCGCCTTCCAGAAGCTGGAGAGCGGCACGGCGCGCGCCTCGGAGGCGGCGGACCCGGTGGAGACCTCGGCCAAGGGCGACCTGGCGAAGATCTTCCGGCAGCAGTGGCCGACGCTGATCCTGTGCATCGCCCTCGTGGGCGCGTACAACATCACCGACTACATGCTGCTGTCGTACATGCCGACGTACCTCTCCGACGAACTCGGCTACAGCGAGACGCACGGCCTGCTGATCCTGCTGCTCGTGATGGTCTTCCTCATGCTGATCATCGCCCAGGTGGGACGGCTCAACGACCGCTTCGGACGCAAGCCGGTGCTGATGGCGGGGATGCTCGGCTTCCTCTTCCTCTCGCTCCCCGCGTTCCTGCTGATCCGCCAGGGCGGCGTCCTGGCCATCACCGCGGGCATGCTGATGCTCGGCCTGTCGCTGGTCTGCATGCTCGGCACGATGTCGGCGGCGCTCCCGGCGCTCTTCCCGACCGACGTGCGCTACGGCTCCCTGTCCGTCGGCTACAACCTGTCGGCCTCGCTCTTCGGCGGTACGACCCCGCTGGTCATCACGGCACTGATCGGGGCGACCGGCAGCGGCCTGATGCCGGCGTACTACGCGATGGGCGCGGCGCTCGTCGGCGTGATCGCGGTGGCCTGCATGAAGGAGACGGCCCAGCGCCCGCTGGAGGGTTCGCCCCCGTGCGTGGAGACCCCGGAGGAGGCGGCGGAACTGGTCCTGGCGCAGGCACCGGAACCGAAGTTCTGACCCCTCGCCCGTGATGGACGGCCCAACTGCCGTGCCGTCACCAGCACCTGGTGCAGGGGCGGGAAGCGCGGGTGACGCGCCCCGGTACCATTGCATGCGGCTGGCGGCGGTGGCGCAACGGCGACGCAGCAGACTTAGGATCTGTGGCCCTTGATCGGGCTTGAGGGTTCGAATCCCTTCCGCCGCACATAAGCGACCTGCGAATCGAAGGCTCGATTCGCAGGTCGCTTGCATGAGGGCCTCAACCCAGCAGCTCCCGGATCACCGGTACCAGCGCCCTGAACGCCTTCCCCCGGTGGCTGATCGCGTTCTTCTCCTCCGGGGTCAGCTCCGCGCACGTGACCTCGTAGCCCTCCGGCTGGAGGATCGGGTCGTAGCCGAAGCCGTTCGTGCCCGCCGGGGTGTGGCGGAGGGTGCCCCTCAGCCGGCCCTCGACGACGCGCTCCGTGCCGTCGGGGAGGGCGAGGGCCGCCGCGCAGGCGAAGTGGGCGGCCCGGTGGGGGGCGTCGATGTCGCCGAGCTGGGCCAGGAGCAGGTCCAGGTTGGCGCGGTCGTTGCCGTGGGTGCCGGACCAGCGGGCCGAGAAGATGCCGGGGGCGCCGTTCAGGACGTCGACGCAGAGGCCGGAGTCGTCGGCGACGGCCGGCAGGCCGGTGGCCTGGGCGAGGGCGTGCGCCTTGAGCAGGGCGTTCTCGGCGAAGGTGACGCCGGTCTCCTTGACGTCGGGGATCTCCGGGTACGCGTCCGCGCCGACGAGCTCGTGGGTGAGGCCTGCGTCGGCGAGGATCGCGTGGAGTTCGGTGATCTTTCCGGCGTTGCGGGTGGCGAGGATCAGTCGGGTCATGGTCCCGATTATCCCGGGGTGCAGACCTTGCCGATCTCGGCGGCCGCGTCGGTGACCGGCTTGATGTCCGGGGTGGTGTCGCCGTTGTTGACGGCGGTCTTCACGGATTCGACGCCCTTGCTCAGGTCGTCGACGGCCTTGGACAGGTCCGCGTTGTCGGTCGTGTCCTGGAGCTTGCCGAGCTCCGTGGAGATCTCGTTCAGGGCCTCGTTGAGCTGCGTCGGGTCGTTGGAGGCGTTGGAGACGGCCTGCGAGAGCTTGTCGACGCTGGTGGCTATCGCGTCGGCGGTCGCGACACAGTCCATTGCCTTGTCGAGTGCTCCGCAGCCGACGAGGGTGGTGGTGAGTACGGCTGCCGAGGCGATGGCGAGTGCGAGACGGCGCTTCAAGACGGGTCCTCCCCGGGGGATGTGGATGCGGGCGTACGGTTCTGGCCGTACGCCCGTGTCCATGAAGACGCCGGCGGGCCCTACAGAGTTCCTTCGAGTGCCTTGCGCTGGATCTCGGCGAGTTCGGCGCAGCCGCCGGAGGCGAGGTCGAGGAGGGCGTTGAGCTCCTTGCGGTCGAAGGGCTCGGCCTCGGCGGTGCCCTGGACCTCGACGAATCGGCCGTCGCCGGTGCAGACGACGTTCATGTCGGTGTCGGCGCGGACGTCCTCCTCGTAGCGGAGGTCGAGGAGGGGGGTGCCGTCGACGATGCCGACGGAGACGGCGGCGACGGTGCCGGTGAGGGGCTTGCGGCCGGCTTTGACGAGCTTCTTGCCCTGTGCCCAGGCGACGGCGTCGGCGAGGGCGACGTACGCGCCGGTGATGGCGGCGGTGCGGGTGCCTCCGTCGGCCTGGAGGACGTCGCAGTCGAGGACGATGGTGTTCTCGCCGAGCGCCTTGTAGTCGATGACGGCGCGCAGCGAGCGGCCGATGAGGCGGGAGATCTCGTGGGTGCGGCCGCCGATCTTGCCGCGGACGGATTCGCGGTCGCCGCGGGTGTTGGTGGCGCGCGGGAGCATCGAGTACTCGCCGGTGACCCAGCCTTCGCCGCTGCCCTTGCGCCAGCGCGGGACGCCTTCGGTGACGGAGGCGGTGCAGAAGACCTTGGTGTCGCCGAAGGAGATGAGGACGGAGCCCTCTGCGTGCTTGCTCCATCCGCGTTCGATGGTGACGGGGCGGAGCTGTTCGGGGGTACGGCCGTCGATACGAGACATGGGTCGAGCGTAGCCGTACGCGCGAGGGGCCCGGTCCCCTGTCGGACCGGGCCCCCGTCGGTGTGAGTCCGGCGGGTCAGGTGCTCACATCATGTCTTCGATGTCGGCGGCGATGGGGTCGGCGTCGGTGCCGATGACGACCTGGATCGCGGTGCCCATCTTCACGACGCCGTGGGCGCCGGCGGCCTTGAGGGCGGCCTCGTCGACCTTGCTCGGGTCGATGACCTCGGTGCGCAGGCGGGTGATGCAGCCTTCGACCTCTTCGATGTTGTCGATGCCGCCGAGCCCGGCGACGATCTTCTCAGCCTTGCTGGCCATGTATTTCTCCCTGTCCGTTCCTGTTCGAAGAACGTGAGTCGAGGCGCACCGACGGTCCGCTTTGTCACGGTAACGCACGGTTGGCCCAACTTCGCGAGCGCGTGCCCTCGTTCTGTCGAATGATGACGATCACCGGCGACCTGCCCTCAGCGGGCTCCGGGAGCCTATCGCAACTGGTCTACACCAGTGTGCAACGCGAGTCGGGCCCGGCCTCTTCCGGGTCAGGGAGGACGCCGATGAGTACGGACAGCGCCGCCGGCGCGCCGGGGAAGTCGATGTGGGGCGGGCTCTTCCAGGGGCTGCAGAAGATGGGGCGCAGCCTCCAGCTCCCCATCGCCGTACTGCCGGCCGCCGGCATCATCAACCGTCTCGGGCAGCCGGACGTCTTCGGGGCGGACGGGCTCGGGTGGGACAACGTCGCCAAGGTGATGGCGGGTGCCGGTGGCGCCCTGCTCGACGGCAACCTCGGACTCCCCCTGCTGTTCTGCATCGGTGTCGCGATCGGGATGGCGAAGAAGGCGGACGGTTCGACCGCGCTCGCGGCCACGGTCGGTTTCCTCGTCTACTTCAACGTCCTGCGCCAGTTCCCCGAGACCTGCCCCGAGGGCACGGTGGACATCGAGGGAGGCTGCCTGGCGCCCGAGCAGGCGTTCAGCGGCTACACGTACCAGAATCCGGGCGTCTTCGGCGGCATCGTCATCGGTCTGCTGACGGCCTGGCTCTGGCAGCGCTACCACCGCAAGAAGCTCGTGGACTGGCTGGGCTTCTTCAACGGCCGCCGGCTCGTGCCGATCATCATGACCTTCGTCGCGATCGCGTTCGCGTCCCTGTGCCTGTGGGTCTGGCCGCCGATCGGCGACGCGCTGGAGAACTTCAGCGACTGGCTGGTGGGTCTGGGCGCCTGGGGTTCGGGCATCTTCGGTGTCGCCAACCGCGCGCTGCTGGTGATCGGTCTGCACCAGTTCCTGAACGTGCCCATCTGGTTCCAGTTCGGCACGTACACCAGGCCGGACGGCACGACGGTCCACGGCGACATCCCCATGTTCCTCGCGGGTGACCCGGAGGCCGGCCAGTTCCTGACGGGCTTCTTCCCGATCATGATGTTCGCCCTCCCCGCGGCGGCCCTCGCGATCACCCACTGCGCGAAGCCGCACCGGCGCAAGCAGGTGGGCGGCATGATGCTGTCGGTCGCGCTGACGTCGTTCGTCACCGGCATCACGGAGCCGATCGAGTACTCGTTCCTCTTCATCGCCCCGCTGCTGTACGCCATCCACGCCGTGCTCACGGGTGTATCGATGGCCGTGACCTGGGCGCTGGGGGTGAAGGACGGCTTCAGTTTCTCGGCGGGTCTGATCGACTACGTCATCAACTGGAACCTCGCGACCAAGCCGTGGCTGATCATTCCGATCGGTCTGGGCTTCGCGCTCGTCTACTACGCGATCTTCCGGTTCGCGATCACCAAGTTCAACCTCCCGACGCCGGGGCGCGAGCCGGACGAGGTGGAGGAGGAGATGGACAGGGACAGCACCAAGGCGTAGCGCGGTACGGGGCTTTCGTCCCGATCCGCACGGCGCAGGGCCCTCGGACCGCATGGTCCGGGGGCCCTTCGTCGTTCACGCCCAGCGATGGCCCGGGCACGGAGAATTCGCAGGTTCCTTATCTAAGTCTCACGTGCTAAAACTGGTCTACACCACTCATTGGTGTAGACCACGCGGTCCAGTCCACCGCGTTCCACGAGACGCCGCCGTCGCCCCCTTTTCATGTCCTCTGGCGGCGCCTTGCCTTACTGGAGGAAGTTGATGAGTACGGCCACCGCCCAGGCCGCCGCTCCCGCGAAGAAGCGCGGATCCGGCCTGTTCCAGGGCCTGCAGAAGGTCGGTCGCAGCCTGCAGCTGCCGATCGCCGTACTGCCGGCCGCGGGTATCTTGCTCCGTCTCGGGCAGCCCGACGTCTTCGGCAAGGACGGTCTCGGATGGGACAAGGTCGCCTCCGTGTTCGCCACGGCCGGTGACGCAGTCTTCTCGAACCTGCCCCTGCTGTTCTGCATAGGCGTGGCCATCGGCTTCGCCAAGAAGGCCGACGGCTCCACCGCCCTGGCCGCCCTCGTGGGCTTCCTGGTCTACAACAACGTCCTCAAGGCGTTCCCGGTCACCGAGGCCGTCGTCAACACCACCGCCAACAAGGGTGTCGACGTCGCCGCGACGTACAACAACCCGGGCGTGCTCGGCGGCATCCTGATGGGTCTGATCTCCGCCGTCCTGTGGCAGAAGTTCCACCGCACCAAGCTGGTCGACTGGCTCGGCTTCTTCAACGGCCGCCGTCTCGTCCCGATCATCATGGCCTTCGTCGGCACCCTCGTCGGTGTGGTCTTCGGCCTGGTCTGGGAGCCCATCGGCAACGGCATCTCCAGCTTCGGCGAGTGGATGACCGGCCTCGGCTCCGTCGGTGCCGGCCTCTTCGGCCTCATCAACCGCGCGCTGATCCCGGTCGGCATGCACCAGTTCGTGAACACGGTCTCCTGGTTCCAGATCGGTGACTTCACCAACGCCGCCGGCGAGGTCGTCCACGGTGACCTCAACCGCTTCTTCGCCGGTGACCCGAGCGCCGGAATCTTCATGTCGGGCTTCTTCCCGATCATGATGTTCGGCCTCCCGGCCGCCGCGATCGCCATCGCCCACGCCGCTCGCCCCGAGCGCCGCAAGGCCGTGATGGGCATGATGGTCTCGCTCGCGCTGACCTCCTTCGTCACCGGTATCACGGAGCCGATCGAGTTCACCTTCATGTTCATCGCGCCGGTCCTGTACGTGATCCACGCGGTCCTGACCGCCATCTCGATGGCCGTCACCTGGGCCTTCGGCGTCCACGCGGGCTTCACCTTCTCCGCCGGTGGCATCGACTACCTGCTGAACTGGAACCTCGCGACCAAGCCGTGGCTGATCATCCCGATCGGCCTCGTCTTCGCGGCGGTCTACTACGTGGTCTTCCGCTTCGCGATCACCAAGTTCAACCTCCCGACCCCGGGCCGCGAGCCCGAGGAGGAGCTCGAGGACCTCACCAAGGCGTGAGCCTCAGCCGTACGGCGGAAGGGCCCCGGAACCGACAGGTTCCGGGGCCCTTCCCGTACGTGTACGTCCTCAGACCTCGTAGACCGCGCCCGCGTACGCGAGCTCCGAAGGCCCGTCGTAGACCGCCCGCGCGTCCGCCAGGTTCTGCTCGCCGTCCGTCCACGGCGGGATGTGCGTCAGCACCAGCCGGCCCACCGAGGAGCGGGCCGCTTCCGCGCCGGCCTCGCGGCCGTTGAGGTGGAGCGCCGGGATGTCCTCCTTGCCGTGGGTGAAGGACGCCTCGCACAGGAACAGGTCCGCACCCTCCGCGAGTTGGTGCAGGGCCTCGCAGGCTCCCGTGTCACCCGAGTACGTGAGGGTCCGGCCGCCGTGCTCGATCCTGATGGCGTACGCCTCCACCGGGTGGCAGACCTTCTCCGTACGGACGGAGAAGGGGCCCAGCTCGAAGGAGTCGGACTTCAGCGTGCGGAAGTCGAAGACCTCGCTCATCGCCTTGTCCGAGGGGGTGTCGGCGTACGCCGTGGTCAGGCGCTGTTCGGCGCCCTCCGGGGCGAAGACCGGGAGCGCGTCGCAGCGGCCGCCCTCGTGGCGGTAGTAGCGGGCGACGAAGTAACCGCACATGTCGATGCAGTGGTCGGCGTGGAGGTGGCTGAGGAAGATGGCGTCGAGGTCGTACAGACCGATGTGGCGCTGCAGCTCGCCGAGGGCGCCGTTGCCCATGTCGAGGAGCAGCCGGAAGCCGTCGGCCTCTACGAGGTAGCTCGAACAGGCCGAGTCCGCGGACGGGAACGACCCGGAGCAGCCGACGACGGTGAGCTTCATGGAGCGTGAACCTCCGAGGGCGGAGAGCGGCGGGGGAGGTCTTGCGATGCGTCGAGCGTAAGGCGCGGCGCCCGCCGTCGCTCCTCCGCGGCGTCCCGTTGTGGGCGAACTCACGGGCTCTGTCACCGGTTCGGATGGACCTGGGGCGGGAGGGCGCGGGGTGCGGGCGGCCGGTAACGTCGTGCGGTATGGACGTGTCCTGGTGGCCGGCGCTCGTCGCCGTCGTATTGATCGCGCTGGTCGTGGCGGTGGCGGACGGCCGGAGGCGCTCGGCGCGGCGGCCCGGTGGCCGGACGCGCCCGCCGGCGCGGCCGCCCGTCCGGCCGAGCGCGCCGGGCAAGGCGCCCGCGCGGCTCCCCCGGGCGGGCGAGATCTGGTGGGCGGACGTGCCCTACGAGGACGGGCCCGGCTCGAAGGACCGGCCGTGTCTGGTGCTCTCGCTGCGGGGTGACAGCGCGCTCGTCGCCAAGATCACCAGCAAGTACCACGACGAGCGGCCCGGTGTGATCGCGCTGCCGCCGGGCACCGTGGGGGACGCGCGGGGGCGCCCGAGCTTCCTGGAGACGGACGAGCTGCGGGAGGTCCCGGTGTGGGAGTTCCGCCGCAGAGTGGGAACGGCGGACCCGGTCGTGTGGGACCAGGTCCGCCATCTGGCGTCCTGAGGACCGGGTCTCTCACGCCCCGCGGGGCCCAGGACCCGAGCGTTACGCCCAGAGCTGGCCCTGGACCGTCTCGATCGCCTCTTCCGTCGTCGCCGCCGTGTAGAGGCCCGTCGACAGGTACTTCCAGCCGCCGTCCGCCACCACGAAGGCGATGTCCGCGCTCTCCCCGGCCTTCAGCGCCTTCTGGCCGACGCCGATCGCCGCGTGGAGCGCCGCGCCCGTGGAGACGCCGGCGAAGATGCCCTCCTGCTGGAGGAGTTCCCGGGTGCGGGTGACCGCGTCGGCCGAGCCGACCGAGAAGCGGCTGGTGAGGACCGAGGCGTCGTACAGCTCGGGGACGAAGCCCTCGTCCAGGTTCCGCAGCCCGTACACCAGGTCGTCGTAGCGCGGTTCAGCGGCGACGATCTTGACGTCGGGCTTGTGCTCGCGCAGGTAGCGGCCGACGCCCATCAGGGTGCCGGTCGTGCCCAGGCCCGCCACGAAGTGGGTGACGGAGGGCAGGTCGGCGAGGATCTCCGGGCCGGTCGTGGCGTAGTGGGCGCCCGCGTTGTCCGGGTTGCCGTACTGGTAGAGCATCACCCACGAGGGGTTCTCGGCCGCGATCTCCTTGGCGACCCGTACGGCCGTGTTCGACCCGCCCGCCGCGGGGGACGAGATGATCTCCGCGCCCCACATGGCGAGCAGCTGGCGACGCTCCTCGCTGGTGTTCTCCGGCATGACGCAGACGATGCGGTAGCCCTTGAGCTTCGCCGCCATCGCCAGCGAGATCCCGGTGTTGCCGCTGGTCGGCTCCAGGATGGTGCAGCCGGGGGTGAGCCGGCCGTCCTTCTCGGCCTGCTCGATCATGTGGAGCGCGGGGCGGTCCTTGACCGAGCCGGTGGGGTTGCGGTCCTCCAGCTTGGCCCAGATGCGCACGTCGTCCGACGGGGAGAGCCGGGGCAGGCGGACCAGGGGCGTGTTGCCGACCGCCGCGAGCGGGGAGTCGTAGCGCATGTGGATCAGACCATGCCGCCGGCCACGGCCGGCAGGATCGTGACGTTGTCGCCGTCGGTCAGCTTGGTGGTGATGCCGTCGAGGAAGCGGACGTCCTCGTCGTTGAGGTAGACGTTGACGAAGCGGCGCAGCTGGCCGTTGTCCACGATGCGGGCCTCGATGCCAGCGTGGCGCGTCTCGAGGTCGGCGAAGAGCTCGGCGAGCGTCTCACCGCTGCCCTCAACGGCCTTCTCGCCGTCGGTGTAGGTGCGGAGGATGGTGGGGATGCGGACCTCGATGGCCATGGCGTGGGCTCCTGTTTCGGGAGTGGCGTGAAAGGCGCGCGGCTGTCGGCCCCCGCGCGGGGTGGTGCTCCTGGGGCGGCTGGTGCGCCTCCGCTCACATCGCGCTGGCGAGACGGCACAGGTCGACGTGCAGCCGCGCCACGAGCAGCGCGCTGCCCGGCGTCGTCACTTCGCTCACGTCGTGGGGAACCATGCGGTCATCGTATCGATTCCCGGTCCGGGTTCCGGAATGTGATCTCAGATGGCGGACACTTCGTGCTCGACTGGCGGACCGGGCAGGTAGAGGACGGTCGGGGTTCCGGTCCTCGGATGCGGGACGACCTCGGCTTCCACCCCGTAGACGGCCCTGAGCAGCTCGGGCGTGAGGACCTCGGCGGGTGTTCCCTCGGCGACGATCCGGCCGCCGTTCAGGACGTAGAGCCGGTCGCAGTAGAGGGCCGCGAGGTTGAGGTCGTGCAGGGCGAGGAGGTTGGTGGTGCCCAAGTCGCGGACGAGCCGGAGCACTTCGAGCTGGTAGCGGATGTCGAGGTGGTTGGTGGGCTCGTCGAGGACGAGGAGCTGCGGCTCCTGGACGAGGGCGCGGGCGACGAGGGCGCGCTGGCGTTCGCCGCCGGAGAGGGTGGGGTAGGGCCGGTCGGCGAGCCCGGCGATGCCGACCCGGGCGAGCGCTGCCCCGGCGAGCTCGCGGTCGGAGCCGGTGTCGCCTTCCCAGAACCGCTTGTGCGGGGAGCGGCCGAGGGCGACCAGTTCGCGGACGGTCAGCTCGAACTCGGTGGAGCCGTCCTGCGGGACGGTGGCGATCCGGCGGGCGCGTGCCTTGGGCCCGAAGCCCGCCAGGTCGTCGCCGTCGAGGAGGGCGCGGCCCGATGTGGGGGTGAGGGTGCCGTAGACGCAGCGCAGGAGGGTGGTCTTGCCGCTGCCGTTGGGGCCGACGAGTCCGACGGTCTCGCCGGGGCGGGCGGTGAGGTCGGCGTCGCGCAGCCGTGTCCCGTAGGAGAGTGCCTGGAGGCGCAGTTCGGTCATACCGGGCTTCCTTCCGCGCGGCGGCGCATGAGCCACAGGAAGAACGGGCCGCCGGTCAGGGCGGTGAGGACGCCGACGGGGATGTCCTGGGGCGCGGCGACGGTACGGGCGCCGAGGTCGGCCAGGATCAGGGCGAGTGCGCCGCCGAGCGCGGTGACCGGCAGGAGGCGGCGGTGCGGCGCGCCGACCACCATGCGGGCGGCGTGCGGGACCATCAGGCCGACGAAGCCGACGGCTCCGCTGACGGAGACCATGACGGCGGTGACGAGGGAGGCCAGGACGAAGACGGCGGCGCGGAAGCGGGTGGTGTCCAGGCCGAGGACGGTCGCGCCCTCCTCGCCGACGAGGAGCAGGTCGAGGGGGCGGGCGAGCAGGACCAGGGCGCCGGTGCCGAGGGCGACGACGGCGGCGGGCAGGGCGAGGGTGTCCCAGCGGGCACTGCCGAGGCCGCCGAGGGTCCAGAACGCCGCCTCCTGGAAGTGTTCGGGGCGGCCCCCGAGGACCAGGATCAGCGTGGTCAGCGCGGAGAGGATGTACGAGACGGCCACCCCGGCGAGCACGAGCCGGGCGCCCGTCATCGTGGAGCCGCGCCGGGCCAGGCCGTAGACGAGGACCAGGGCGAGCAGGGCGCCGGCGAAGGCGGCGGCCGGCATGGCGACGGTGGTGGTGGCCCCGCCGCCGATGCCGAGGACGAGCACGAGGACGGCGCCGGTGGACGCCCCGGAGGAGATCCCGAGCAGGAAGGGGTCGGCGAGGCGGTTGCGGACCAGGGCCTGGAGGACGGCGCCGACGACGGCGAGTCCGGCGCCGACGACGGCGCCGAGGAGCACGCGCGGCAGCCGGACGTCGAGCACGATCGTGCGGTACGGGGAGGGGGCGGCGCGGCCGGTGAGGATGTCGACGACCTGCCCCACGGGTATCCGCACGGACCCGAGGGCGACGCCCATGACGACGGCGCCGGCGAGGGCGGCGAGGAGCCCGGCGACGACGAGCCCGTACGGGAGGTGTCCCCGGGCGGGAGCGGCCGCGGCCTTCCCGGCCGCCTCCCCCGCCACGTCCGTCGCGTCCCCCTTCGCCGCCTCCGCGGCCTCCGCGGCCGCCTTCGCCGCGGCCGTCATCGGGTGGGGTGGAGCTGGGCGGAGAGCTTGTCGACGGCGGTGGGGACGCGGACGCCGAGGACCGCGTCCGAGAGCGGCAGGACGGCGAACCGCTTGTTCCTGATCGCCGGGACGTCCTTGAGGGCCGGGTCCTCCAGGAGGCGCTTCTTCTTCTGTTCGACGGTCGTCGAGCCGTAGTCGTAGATGACGATCACGTCGGGCTTGCGGGCGACGACCTGCTCCCAGGTGGCGTCGCCGAAGGCCTTGTCGAGGTCGGCGAAGACGTTGCGGCCGCCGGCCCGGGTGATCAGCTCGTTGCCGATGCCCTTGCCGCCCGCGGTGAACGCGGTCTTGTCGCCGCTGTCGTAGACGAAGACCGACACCGGGGCGACCCCGTCCAGCCGCTTCCCGGTCGCCGCGACGGTCTTCCTGGCGTCCGCGGTCCAGCGCGTGCCACGGTCGGGGACGCCGAAGGTCCGGGCCACCTCGTCGACCTCCTGGTAGAGGTCGGCGAGGGAGGAGGCGCCCGAGGGGCAGTACTCCATGTTCAGGCGGCTGTTGACGCCCGCCGCCTTCAGGTCGTCCCGGCTGCGCCCGGCCTTGGAGTCGAAGGCGCTGGCGTAACCGCCGTAGACGAAGTCGGGGTTCGCGGCGAGGAGCGCCTCCTTGGAGGGGTACTCCTTCGCGAGCACCGGCACCGCGTCGTACGCCTTCTTGTACGCGGGCAGGATCCGGTCGTCGAGGTAGGCCGTGCCTACGAGGGACTTCTCCAGGCCGAGGGCGAGCATGATCTCGGTGACGTGCTGGTTCATGGTGACGGCCCGCCGGGGCGGCGCCTGGTACGTCGTCTTCACACCGCAGTTGGCGACGGTGTACGGGAATCCGGGTGCGGCCTTCGCCGAGGGGCCGGCCTTCTCCGCGGGGGCCGCGCAGGCGGCGAGCAGCGGGACGAGGGCGGCGGCGGGCAGCAGGGTGCGACGGGACCGGGTCATGGGGAACGCCTCCTCCGGGGATTTCCACGTCCCCAGTCGGTGGTGAAGAGGCGGCAGGTCAGTTCCTGGCTCCCAGCGTCCGAAGTCGCTGGTCACAGTGGCGGGACCGTGCCGGATTCGCACCGGCTTCCTGGGTCCTGCCGCCCTGGTGTCGCGTCAGTCTCTCAGGCGTCGTACGCCTCGACGACCTTGACCTCCTCCTCGGTCACCACGCCCTCGACGATCGTGTAGGAGCGGAACTGGAAGGGGCCCGCCGCGTCGGTGTCGGCGGTGGAGACCAGGACGTAGTGCGCGCCGGGCTCGTTCGCGTACGTGATGTCGGTACGGGACGGGTAGGCCTCGGTGGCGGTGTGCGAGTGGTAGATGACCACGGGCTCCTCGTCCCGGTCGTCCATCTCGCGGTAGAGCTTGAGCAGGTCGGCGGAGTCGAACTCGTAGAAGGTGGGCGAGCGCGCGGCGTTCAGCATCGGGATGAACCGCTCGGGGCGGCCGCTGCCGACGGGGCCCGCGACCACGCCGCAGGCCTCGTCGGGGTGGTCCGCGCGGGAGTGTTCCACGATCTGGTCGTACAGGGCCCGGGTGATGGTCAGCATGTCGGACAGGATAAGCAAAGGGGCCGCCCCGTACCGAGGAGTGGTACGGGGCGGCCCGAATGCCGAGACGCGGCGGCTCAGGAGCGCTTGGGGTCGCTCAGGAGCGCTTGACGAAGGCCGCGCCCTCCGGGTTGCGCGCCTTCAGGACCAGGTAGGCCACGCCGAGGAGCAGGGCCCACGCCGGCGCGCAGTAGAGGGAGATCCGCGCGTCCTTGTCGATGCCCATCAGCACGATGACCATGCCGATGAAGGCGAGCGCGAAGAGGCTGCACCAGATGCCGCCCGGCGCCTTGAAGGACGACTGGGGCAGTTCGCCGCGGTCGGCCTTGAGGCGGAAGCGGACCTGGCAGACCAGGATCATGATCCAGGCCCACATGCCGGAGATGGTGGCGAAGGAGACGACGTAGTTGAAGGCGTCGCCCGGCCACTGGTAGTTGATCCAGACGCCGACCATCATCAGGCCTGCGGAGAAGGACGTGCCGACCAGCGGCAGACCGTTCTTGGTGAGCTTGGTGAAGAACTTCGGGCCCTGGCCGTTGAGCGCGAGGTCGCGCAGCATGCGGCCGGTGGAGTACATGCCCGAGTTGCAGGAGGAGAGCGCGGCGGTCAGGACGACGAAGTTCACGATCGCGGCGCCGACGCCGAGGCCCATCTTCTCGAAGGCCGCGACGAACGGGGAGACGCCCGGCTGGAAGTGGGTCCACGGGACGACCGACAGGATCATGATCAGGGCGCCGACGTAGAAGACTGCGATGCGCCACGGCACGGTGTTGATGGCCTTGGGCAGGACGGTCTTCGGGTCCTTGGACTCGCCCGCGGTCACACCGACCAGCTCGACGGCGAGGAAGGCGAACATGACCATCTGCAGGGTCATCAGGGTGGAGCCGATGCCCTTGGGGAAGAAGCCGCCCTCGGACCAGAGCAGGGTCATCGACGCGGTGTCACCGGCGTCGGAGAAGCCGATGGTGAGGATGCCGGCGCAGATCAGGATCATGCCGACGATCGCGGTGACCTTGACCATGGAGAACCAGAACTCGAGCTCGCCGAAGAGCTTGACGGAGATCAGGTTCGCGAGGAACAGGACGACCGTGAAGACCAACGCGAAGACCCACTGCGGCTGATTGAGGACGCCGTCGGTGTTCTTGGTCCAGTACTGCATGTACTCGGAGGCCGCGGTCACCTCGGTGATGCCGGTGACGACCCAGAAGAGCCAGTACGTCCAGCCGGTCACGAATCCCGCGAAGGGGCCGATGAACTCACGTGCGTACTCCGAGAAGGAGCCGGACACGGGCCGGTACATGAGGAGCTCGCCGAGCGCCCGCATGATGAAGAAGATGACGAGGCCCGCGATGGCGTACGCGAGGATCAGGCTGGGTCCCGCCTTGGAGATGCCCTTGCCCGCGCCGAGGAAGAGGCCGGTGCCGATGGCGCCGCCGATCGCGATCATCTGGATCTGACGGGCGCCTAGTGCCCGGTGATAACCCTCGCCGTCGGCGGAGTCCGCGGCCTCACTGCCGTCGTGCTGCTTGTCGACCTGCACTGAGGTCATGGTGGTGCGCCTTTCTCCATGCTGATCCGCGCCGACTCGCGTCTGGCTGCGGATCAGGTCCTGATCCCCCCGGATATGGATGGAGTGCTACCGGCGGTCAGCCGGTCAAAGCGCCCCCGGGAACAGGGGTGGCGTCCCCGGGTGGTCGTGAAGATTTATCACGGGGGAAACAGTGATCGAGGAAGGCGAATGTGGCGCACGCCACATGGAAAAGGGGATAAAAGCCACTCAAGAGGACCAGTAAGAACACTTTGGTGACGTATTCGTTATCCGGATTTGAGTGTCCGCTGAGCGAACCGCCCTCAGGCGCCGGGCATCAGCGTCTCGACGAGCGACTCCTGGAGCGCGCCCAGCCAGAGGTAGGCCATCACCATCGGCTTGCGCGGGTCGGAGTCGGGGAGCCGGTACAGGTCCCCGCTCTCGTCCTCGTCGGTGACCTCCAGACGCGTCCCGATGGTCAGCCGGAGGTCGTTGAGCGCGCCGAGCCAGGCCCGGGACTCGTCGACGGTCAGCTTGAGGACCGCCCCGCCGTCGTCGTCGGTGGGGGCGAGCGCGTCGAGGCTGCGGATCACCGCGTGGGCGTCCTGCCGCTTGCGGGAGCGCAGGTCCTTCTCGGTGAAGCGGCGGAAGTCGGCGGCTGCCGCCCGCAGCTCCTCGTCCTCGTCGCCGTACGCGTCGGGGAAGAGCCGCTTGAGCGCCGGGTCGCTGGGGGCCTCGCTCGGCCCCTCGGCGAAGAGCGCGGCCAGCGGGTCCTCGCCCTCCACGGGCTCGTCGCCCGGCCCGATCAGCTCCATGAGCTGCACGGCGAGGGAACGCAGGATGGAGATCTCGACCTCGTCGAGCGCGACGGCGGCACCGCCACCGGGCAGGACCTCGAAGTGTCCGGCCATCAGCCGCGGTCCTGGGTGAGGGTCGCCCACAGCCCGTAGCCGTGCATCGCCTGCACGTCCCGTTCCATCTCCTCGCGCGTTCCGCTGGAGACCACCGCGCGGCCCTTGTGGTGCACGTCGAGCATCAGCTTGTGTGCCTTGTCCTTGGAGTAACCGAAGTACGCCTGGAAGACGTAGGTCACATAGCTCATCAGATTGACCGGATCGTTGTGGACGAGAGTCACCCACGGCACGTCCGGCTCGACGACGGCGAAGGTCTCTTCGGCCGATTCCGTGCGTTCGATCTCAATAGGCGCGACGCTCACTTACCCCATGCTGCCACCTCAGGAGGGGGGTCGCACAAACGGGTCAGCCCGCGCGGCTAGAAATCGTCAGAGTGACGATTTCTGCGGTAGCATCGCTGACATGAACGCTGCGGACCTTGGGCTCCCGGTGGACGTGCCGTCGACCGCGCTCTTCACCGACCAGTACGAGCTGACCATGCTCCAGGCGGCCCTGAGGGCCGGCACCGCCGACCGGCGCTCCGTCTTCGAGGTCTTCACCCGGCGCCTGCCCGAGGGGCGGCGCTACGGAGTGGTGGCCGGCATCGGACGGGTCCTCGACGCCGTCGAGAACTTCCGCTTCGACGCGGACGTGCTCGGCTTCCTGCGGGAGCAGGACATCGTCGACGAGGCGACGCTCCAGTGGCTCGCCTCCTACCGCTTCTCGGGCGACATCTGGGGCTACCCCGAGGGCGAGGTGTACTTCCCCGGCTCCCCGATCCTGCGGGTCGAGGGATCCTTCGCGGAGTGCGTGCTCCTGGAGACCGTGGTCCTCTCGATCCTCAACCACGACTCGGCCATCGCGGCGGCCGCCTCCCGGATGTCGGGCGCGGCGGCCGGGCGGCGGCTGATCGAGATGGGCGCCCGGCGCACCCACGAGCTGGCGGCCGTCGCCTCGGCGCGCGCGGCGTACGTCGGCGGCTTCGACTCCACCTCGGACCTCGCGGCCGGCTTCCGCTACGGCATCCCGACCGTCGGCACCTCCGCGCACGCCTTCACCCTGCTGCACGACAGCGAGCGCGACGCGTTCCAGGCCCAGGTGGAGACGCTGGGCCGCGGGACGACGCTGCTCGTCGACACCTACGACGTCGCCGAGGCCGTCCGCACCGCCGTCGAGGTGGCGGGCACGGAGCTCGGAGCCGTACGGATCGACTCCGGGGACCTGCTGCTCGTGGCGCACCGGGTCCGGGCGCAGCTCGACGAGCTGGGCGCGACGAACACCAAGATCGTGGTCACCTCGGACCTGGACGAGTACGCCATCGCCTCGCTGGCGGCGGCGCCCGTGGACGCGTACGGGGTGGGCACCCAGCTGGTCACCGGCAGCGGCCACCCGACCTGCTCGATGGTCTACAAGCTGGTCGCCCGCGCCCGGTCGGCGGACCTGAAGGCGCCGCTGACGGCGGTGGCGAAGAAGTCGCTGGGAGGCAAGGCCTCGGTCGGCGGCCGCAAGTGGGCCGCGCGCCGGACGGACGCGGAGGGTGTCGCGGAGGCGGAGGTCATCGGCACCGGTCCGGTGCCGCCGGAGCTCGCCGACCGTCAGCTGCTGGTGGAGCTGGTCAAGGGGGGCGACGTGGTGGCCAGGGAGCCGCTGGAGGCGGCGAGGTCGCGGCACTTCGCGGCCCGGGCCGGGCTGCCGATGTCGGCGACCCAGCTGTCCCGGGGCGAGCCGGTCCTGCCGACCGAGTACGTGTAACACCCTGCGAGGCCCCCTCCCGAAGGAAGGGGGAAGTCTCTAGGCTCGTTGCCATTCCCCCTCACGACCGCTCCCGTTCCCCCCGCCGACCCGTCAAAGGACACCCGCCATGCACCGCGCATTGATCGTCGTGGACGTTCAGAACGACTTCTGCGAGGGCGGCAGCCTCGCGGTGACCGGCGGAGCGGACGTGGCCGCCGCCATCACCGACCTGGTCGGCGAGACGGCGGGCGCCGCGTACCAGCACGTGGTGGCCACCCGTGACCACCACGTCGCCCCGGGCGACCACTTCTCCGACACGCCCGACTACGTGACCTCCTGGCCGGTGCACTGCGTCGCCGGCACGGAGGGCGTGGGCTTCCACCCGAACTTCGCCCCTGCGGTCGCCTCCGGCGCGATCGACGCGGTCTTCGACAAGGGGGCGTACGAGGCGGCGTACAGCGGCTTCGAGGGGCGCGACGAGAACGGAACGACCCTCGCCGAGTGGCTGCGGGCGCACGACGTGGACGAGGTCGACGTCGTGGGCATCGCGACCGACCACTGCGTGCGGGCGACGGCCCTGGACTCGGCGCGGGAGGGGTTCCGTACGCAGGTCCTCCTCGACCTCACGGCGGGCGTCGCCAAGGAGACGACCGAGCGCGCTCTGGAGGAGCTGCGCGGCGCGGGCGTGGAGCTCACGGGCAAGCCGGTGGTCTAGGGACCTGCCCGTGGCTCGGGGCCCGGTCGTCTAGGAGGCCGTGGGCAGGGTCCGTATGGAGTGCCACAGCTCCTGGGTGGTGCCCGTCGCGGACCGCCACAGGAGGCCGTCCGGGTGGTGGAGGACGGCGGTGATCTCGTCGGGCGTCGGGGGCTCCGCGTTGCCGCGCAGGTAGACCGCCCGCAGGCCGAGGTTCCGCAGCCTGGTCAGGGCGCGGGCCCGGTTGGCGGCGTGGACCAGGAAGCGGACCGTGGCACCGTCGCCCGCGGGGCTCGGAAGCCCTATCGCGACGACCACGCTGCCGCCTGGCAACTTGCAGAAACCTCCACCGGGCATGCCGGAACCACTCCCCCTGTGAGCTTGCTGTCAATAAGAACTGGTCAGAGGCACCTAAACACGATCGGCCGCCGCCCGCTAGAGGGCGACGGCCGATCACGCTTTGACCTGCGACGATGCAGATTACTTCTGCGACGGACCCACCTGGACGGTGATCGTCTGGCCGTCCTTGGGCTCCTTGACGACCGCGATCTTGGTGTTGGTGTCAGTTACCTGGACACCGGCCCGCTCGGTCTGGGTGTACCAGTAGGTGCCCCGACGGTCGTCGAAGACCGGGTTGCCGGGCTGCGACTTCACCCACGCCGGCACGCCCGCCTTGTGCAGCCGGATCGCGTCGGTGCGGTAGGTGCCGAAGGTCGAGTCGTACGCCTGGACACGGTTGCGCATCAGGGTGCCGTCGGCGTTCTTCAGCGGCGTCGGGTGCGCGTCGACCGGGAGGATGAGGCCCTGGCCCGGGTGGACGGCCGTGTTGTTGTCCTTCTGCGAGGTGTCCCACAGCCAGACGAGCAGACCGTTCTGGTACGGGTAGTGCTCGACCCAGCTGGCCTTGTCACCCGTGAACCCGAAGTTGTACGGGCCGACCTTGAGGGTCTCGTCGTACGAGACGTACTGGCGGTTCTCCGCGAGGTAGTACTGCTCGTACTCCTTCGTGAAGCCCTTGCCGATCCGCGAGAAGCCCTTCGACACCCAGCCGTTGTCACCGTTCTCGGCGTTGTCCGAGAAGACGGTGGCACCGTCGGCGGTCACCGTGATGGCGTCGGCCGCGAAGCCCTTGCCGCCCGCGCCGCCGTCCGTCTGGTAGCGGAAGCGGAGGTCGAACTTCTTGCCCGCGTAGGCGTCCAGCGGGAAGACCAGCGGCTTGTACGCGCCGGAGACGTCGGTCAGCGCAGGGGCGCCGCTCGCGTCGCGCGGCAGCGCCTTGCCGTCGACCGTGCCGTCGAGGGCGGTCCAGTTGGCGCCGCCGTCCGTGGAGACCTCGGTGTAGAGGTAGTCGTAGTCCAGCTCGATGTCGTACCAGCCCTTGAGCTCAAGGGTGGCCTTCGACTTGCCGGTCAGGTCGACGGAGCGGGTCAGGGTGTTCTTGAGGTCGTCACCCATGTTGCTCCACCACTGCGTGGCGCCCTCGGCGGGCGCGACGACCTCGGTGGTGACCTTCTTCTTCGGCAGCTCGACGACGAGCGCCTGCGGGTTCTTGGTGTTGTACGCGGCCACGCCCAGCTTGTGGGTGGACTTCGTACCGCGCTGCTCGTTGCTCACCTTGGTGTAGTTGAGCCAGCCGAGCTGCAGCTTGTCCCAGGCGTTCATGTCGCCGGGCAGGTCGCCGATGGAGTCCTTGCCCCGGCCGAGCCAGGAGCCGGAGGACATCAGGGACCAGAAACCGGTCGAGTTCTCGGCGCCGGGGCGGCCGGAGGTGTCGTACAGGTCCGGGAGGCCGAGGTCGTGGCCGTACTCGTGGGCGAAGACGCCGAGGCCGCCGTTCTCGGGCTGCATGGTGTAGTCGCCGACCCAGATGCCGGTGCTGCCGACCTGCGTGCCGCCGGACTTGTTGTTCGCCGGGCCGGTCTTGCCCGCGTCCGTTCCGTACGCGTACCAGCGGTGGGCCCACAGGGCGTCGCCGCCCTGGGCGCCGCCGCCCGCGGACTCGTCCTCACCGGCGTGGACGATCTGGAAGTGGTCGATGTAGCCGTCGGCCTCGTTGAAGTTGCCGTCGCCGTCGAAGTCGTACCGGTCCCACTGGTCGTACTGGGCGATGTCGGCCTTGATCTGGGCGTCGGTGCGGCCCTTGGCCTTCTGGTCGGCGGTCCACGCGGTGACACCGTCGCGGACGGCGTCCCAGACGTTGGCGCAGTTGCTGTTGCCGCAGTAGTTCGAGCCGTAGCGGGCCTCGTTGTACTCGACCTTGACCCAGTCCGAGACGCCGCCCTCGACCGAGTACCGGCCCGAGGAGGTCTTCTCCATGTACGTCTTCAGGGACTGCTTCGGCTGGCCCTTCTTGTCCTTGCCGGTGCCGAAGTACAGGTCCTGGAAGTGCTGCTGGTTGTAGTCCTTCTGCCAGGCCGTCGAGTTGTCCTTCGAACGGTCCGGCTGGGCTATCTGGTTGTGCAGCGGGCCGGGCGTGCCGCCGAACTTCGGCTTCGGCTCGGCCGTGTCGTCGTCCGCGCGGTCGACGAGCGTGGTGTTGTCCACCTTGTCGCCGAACTCGACCAGGATCGTGAAGATCTTGTCGGTCTTCTCCCGGCCCAGCTCGACGTACTTCTTGCTGTCGAGCTTGACGACCTGGGAGCCTCCGCGGCGCTCGACCTTCGACTCGCCGCTCAGCACCTGCTCCAGGGCGGCCTTGCGCTGCTGCTCCTGCTGCTTGCTGTACGGGCCCTCGAGGTCGTGGTCGACCGCGGTCTTGTCCACGCCGGCGCCCTGCGCCGGGTCGTGGCGCTCGATGGAGGCGGGTGCGCCCGGCCCCTTGTCGTCGGCCCACGAGGTGGTGAAGGTCGAGGCGGTCGCGGCGGTGGCCGCGAGCGCCACGACGACTGCGGACGCTCTGATCGCCCGTCGTCTGTTGGTCACTTGATCTGTTCCTCCCCGGCGCCCTCGACCACGCGGACCGAAGGTGGGGTGTCCGTGGGCGGGGTCGCGCGTCACAAGTGACGACATTCGACCGGAGTTAAGAGAGAAAAGACAGACCTTGACTTGCACAGACCAACTGCACTATGTAGGAGTCGATTTCCGTTATCCGGACGTCCACCGGGCGCACCGAAAGGGGGCGTTGAGGAAATCGATGACTCCATGCGCCCCCCGTGCATCCGTACCGTGGGTTAGGTCACGCTTACTACCCGTTTCACTCGGGCATCCACCGTCGTAGAGTCGCTCGCGTGGGGGTCCTCCGGCGCCGGCCAGGGGGAGCGACCAGTCGATGCTTCGAGGGACGGTACCCGTCATGCCGCGTCCGAACGCCGCACAGCTCGCCTACGGTTCGGCCACCGTCGTCTTCTCGACCGTCGCCCTGCTGCTGCTGTCCCGCACCACGACCCCGCTGGGGATCGTGGTGATCAGCGCCGCCGGGCTGCTGCTCGGGCTGCTGGTCACGGTGACGATGCCGGCGCACCGCAGGGCACCCGTCCCCGTGACGCCCCTCCCCCGGAACGACGAGATCCGGGTGCCGGCCGTCCGCGTGGGCGCGGGGGCCGATACCCGGATCGGTTCGTGAAGCCGCTTCCGTAGCTACTGCGGGACCGTGACCACCACGGTCTTGGCGGCCTTGTCGTGCAGGCCCTGCTTGTAGGGCTTGTCGACCAGGATCAGGATGAGCAGCAGCAGCGGCCACAGGCAGGCGCAGCAGATCAGCGCGGGCAGCCAGAGCACGATGGCGCGGATCAGCGAGGCGCTCATCTGCGGTGTGGAGCCGTCGTTGAGCATCGCGACCCGCAGCTTCATCCACTTCTTGCCCAGGGTCTGGCCGGCCTTCGCCACCATCAGGGTGTCGTAGCCGACGAAGGCCACGATGGTGATGAGCTGGAAGACCAGGCCGGTGCCCGTGCTGGTGGCGGTGATGGTGTCACCGAAGTCGTCGCCGTCGGTCGCCCGGTCGTACACGTTGAACGGGATACCGATGATGGCCAGCGGAATGGCGACGATCAGCCAGTCGACGATCCGGGCGAGGATGCGCTTGCCGGAGTCGGCGAGCGGCGGCATCCCGGCCAGTGGGTCGGCGCCGCCGTAGCCGCCCGCGCCGCCGTAGGGCTGTGAGCCGTACGGCGGGGGCGGCGGCGGAGCGTTGTCGTACGGCGAACCGGGCGGCGGGCCCCCGGGAGGCGGACCCCCCGGCGGCGGTCCCTCGGGAGGGGGGCCGCCCGGCGGCGGGCCTTCGGGGGGAGGCGGTTCGCTCCCGTACGGGGAACCCGCCGACGGCGGCGTGGGCTCCTGCGGCTTCTTGAGGAACGGGTCGTCCTCGGGCGGCTGGCCGGGCGTCGGCTGGTCGTTGCTCATGGGGGCAGTGCATCCCGCGTGGCAGGCCCCCGCAAGGAATCGCCGCCCGTTCGAGGGACCGCCGTACGGGATCGCCGCCGGGCGTCGGGTCAGCCGGCCACGAAGGTGCGGGCCGCCTTGTCGTGCCAGCACTGCCGCCAGGGGCGGTCGAACAGACACCACAGGACGTTGAGGACGCCGAGGACGAGGAGCCCGAGGACGCTGTAGACGAGCCAGCGGCGCAGGGCCGCGCCGAACGTCGGCGGCTCGTGCGCCTCGATGTCCCGCACCTGGAGACCGCAGAGCTTCTTCCCGAGCGTACGGCCCCACTTGGCGGTGGGCAGCGCTTCGTACAGCACGCCGAGGACGAGGAGCGCGGCGAGCACGATCCCGAAGTTGAGGGAGGTGGTCCCGTCCAGGAGCCAGACCTGGACCGTGACTCCGGACTGCTTGGCCGCCTCGATCTTGGCGTCGATGTGGTCGAGCGCGGTCGTGACGAAGGGGAACGACACTCCGCCGACGAGCGCGCCGAGGACGAGGGTGTCGACGAGCCGGGCGGCGAGCCGCTTGCCGAGACCGGCGGGCCGGGCGGCGGCCTGGGCGCGGGCGGCCTGGAGGAACGGGTCCTCCACGGGCGGCTTCCAGGGGAGGACCGGCTGCTCCTGCTCGGCCTGCCGGGGCGCGGCCGGGGCGGCGGCGGCCGCGGGCTGCGCCAGCTGGTGGACCTGCTGGGGCCAGGAGGGGGCGCCGCCGCCGGCGCCCGTGGTGACGGGGGCGGGACCGGTGCCGGTGCCGGGCTGGGCGGCTTGGGCCGGGGCCTGGGGCTGGGGCTGGACGTGCGGCTGCGGCTGGGCCTGGGGCTGCGGCTGGCCGGGTACGTGTGGGAGCGGCGCGCCGCCGGTCTGAGGGGACCTCAGGGCCTGGGGGCCCTGCGGCCCGGCCACGTCCCGCGGGGCCTCGGCGGACCGATCGCTCCGCGCGCCCTGTTGGTGGCCGGACGCGCCCTGCGGAGGGAGCGCACGGATCGTCATCGTGCCCTCCGGCACGGGCGCCTGCGCCTCCGGCTTCGTCTGCCGTACGCCGGGCAGCGCGCCGCCCGTCGGGTCGGCGGCCGGCGCCGGGGTGACCGGCATCCCGCCCAGCCGGGCCTGGGGGCCGGACGGCTTCGGCTGGGGCTCCGCGGTCCGGGCGGCGGCCATGCGGGGGTCCTGCGCCATGGACGGTCCGCCCGCGGCGGGCTCCGCCTCCGGCGCGCCCCAGGAGACCTTCTGGTCCCGGTCGCCGCCGAAGCCGGTCTGCCGCGAGACGTCCGCCTGCCAGGCCGAGGCCGGTTCGGGCCCGGGCGCCGGTTCGGCGGCCGGTTCCTCGTCGAGGAAGACGGGTCCCGTCTCCTCCACGGCGGGCACGGGCGCCGGCGAGGAGACGGCGGGCGCGGGCGAGGGGTTCGGGGCCAGGGCCGGCCCGGCGGGCATCGCCGAGGCCGGGGCGGCCGGCGGGAGCTCGCCCTCCTGGGGAGCGGGCCGGCTCGTTCCGGGCACCCAGGCGCCCCCGTTCCAGTACCGGATGTATCCGGGAATGGAAGGGTCCGGGTAGTACCCGGCCTGCGGTACCTCCCCGCCGGCTCCAGGAGGAGTAGCCACTGCCCCGACTCCGTTCCGTGACGACGCTTCTACGGTGTTGGGCCCGCGGGCCCAAGGAGGACAGTAACGAAGAACGCCGCCACAAGAAGAAAGAGGCCGCGAGAAACCCGCCTTCGAGCGACATACCTACAGAACCCGCCACTCACCGTCACGCTCGGGCCGACGATCCCCCTCGGAAAATCTCCCGAAAAAACTTCTCCGAAGTCGCGTCATGCCCGGCCGCCACCGCGCTCTCTCCCTGTGCGGGCCCGCCCGGGGCCCCGTACCGGAGAGGACGTCACGCCATGCAGAACACCGAGAACACCGTGGTCGAGCGGGAGCTGGAGCTCCAGCTGGTGCTCTCCCCCGAGCGCTCCATCCCCGTCCCGGCCCGGCTCGCCTACCGCACCGACGACCCGTACGCCGTGCACATCACCTTTCACGTCGGATCGGAGTACCCGGTCAACTGGACGTTCGCCCGCGAGCTGCTCGTCGAGGGCGTGTTCCGACCGTGCGGCCACGGTGATGTCCGGATCTGGCCCACGAAGGTCGACGACCGCAACGTCGTCCTGATGGCGCTCTCGTCCCCCGACGGCGACGCGCTGCTCGAAGCGCCCTCCGCACAGGTGTCCGCGTGGCTGGAGCGGACCCTGCGCGCCGTTCCGCCGGGCA
Source organism: Streptomyces sp. Je 1-79 (assembly GCF_025195125.1). Taxonomy (GTDB): domain Bacteria; phylum Actinomycetota; class Actinomycetes; order Streptomycetales; family Streptomycetaceae; genus Streptomyces. The sequence goes on along the minus strand of NZ_JAMGSL010000011.1, from coordinate 91,059 downwards.
CCGAGTCCGAACAGCTCGGCATCGACGAGGGACTTGCCGAACTGCTGGCCACCACCCCGGTCGCCGACGACCTCTGGCTGCGCGACCCGTGGCCCTCGGACGAGTCTCAGGACGGTGAGGCGTGAGCGGGGCGCCGCCCGGTCAGAACAGCTTCCCGGGATTCAGGATCCCGAGCGGGTCGAAGGTCCGCTTGATGCCCTGCTGCAGCTCCACCCCCACCGGCCCCAGCTCCCGCGCCAGCCACTCCTTCTTCAGTACGCCCACGCCGTGTTCGCCGGTGATCGTTCCGCCCAGCGCCAGACCGAGCGCCATGATCTCGTCGAAGGACTCCCGCGCCCGCCGCGACTCGTCCTCGTCCGCCTGGTCGAAGCAGACGACGGGGTGGGTGTTGCCGTCACCCGCGTGCGCGCAGACGCCGATGGTCAGTTCGTACTTCTCGGCGATGGCGGCCGTGCCGTCGAGCATGGCGGCCAGCCGCGTGCGCGGTACGCACACGTCGTCGATCATCGTCGCGGACTTGATCGTCTCCAGAGCGGTCAGGGAGAGCCGGCGTGCCTGGAGGAGGAGTTCGGACTCTGCGGCGTCCTCGGCCGGTACGACCTCGGTGGCCCCGGCCGCCGCGCACAGCTCCCCGACGGCGGTCAGATCGGCCGCGGGGTCCGGCGTGTCGAAGGCACACAGGAGCAGCGCCTCGGTGGTGTTCGGCAGGCCCATGTTCGCCATGTTGTTGACGGCGCGGATGGTGGTGCCGTCCATCAGCTCCAGCAGAGACGGCGTATGGCCGCGCTCCATGATCGCGCAGACGGCCTCGCAGGCGGCCGCCGAAGAGGGGAACTCAGCGGCCAGCACGAGCTGCTGCGGCGGCTGCGGGCGGAGCGCGAGGGTCGCGCCGACGATGATGCCGAGACTGCCCTCCGAGCCGACGAAGAGCCGGGTCAGGTCGTACCCGGCGACGCCCTTGGCGGTGCGCCGGCCGGTGGAGAGCAGCCGCCCGTCGGCGAGGACGACGTCGAGGCCGAGGACGTACTCCGCCGTCACCCCGTACTTCACACAGCACAGGCCGCCGGACGCGGTGCCGATGTTGCCGCCGATGGTGCACGTCTCCCAGCTGGAGGGGTCCGGCGGGTAGTACAGGCCGTGCTCGTTGACCGCCCGGGACAGGACGGCGTTCACCACCCCGGGCTCCACCACGGCGATCCGGTCGACCGGGTTGATCTCCAGGATCCGGTCCATCTTGACCAGGGACAGCACGACGCAGCCCTCGGAGGCGTTGGCGGCGCCGGACAGGCCGGTGCGCGCGCCCTGCGGGACGACCGGGACGCGCAGCGCGGTGGCGGTGCGCATGACGTGCTGGACCTGCTCGACGGTGCGCGGGAGCACGACGACCGCGGGGGTGCCGGCCGTGCAGAAGCTCGCCATGTCGTTCGCGTAGGAGGCGGTGACGTCGGGGTCGGTGATCAGCGCCTCGGCGGGAAGGCCCGCGCGCAGCTCGGTGTGGAGCCGCGTCAGAAGATCGTCCATGCATCCAGCCTGGCACCCGGGGCCATCGGTGTGAACCCGCCGGAGTGGGCGCTTCGTGTGCTCTTCGTACAGGCGCACAGTGAGCGGCATGAAGACGGAGAACGTGTCGAGGTCGGTCCTGGTCGCCGGGGCGGGCGCGGTGCTCGCGGCGACGGCGCTGCTGTACGCCCCCGATCTCGCTCCCGGTCTGTTCGGCGACGGGAAGCCGCCCGCCCCCGGTCCCGCCGAGCGGGCCGTGCTCGCGGCGAACGCGGGGGCGCAGGCCTCGCTGCCCGACCTGGGCGCGCTGATCGCCGACCGCGAGAAGTGGCTGAAGAAGCATCCGACGGACGAGGAGTCCTGGGCCGTGCTGGGCGCGGCGTACACGGAGCGGGGCGTGCGGCTCGGTGACGCCGCGTACTACCCGCGGGCCGAGCGGGCCCTGAAGCGCTCGCTCGAGGTACGGCCGGCCGCGCGCGGGAACCTCGACGCGCAGCTGGGGCTCGGCGCCCTGGCCAACGCGCGGGGCGACTGGAGCACGGCGCGGACCTGGGGCGAGGCGGTCCGCAAGGAGGACCCGAAGCGCTGGCCGGCGTACCCGCTGCTGATCGACGCGTACAACGGGCTCGGCGACTACGCGTCCGCCCAGAAGGCGCTGTCCGCGCTGGAGGAGCTGCACTCGGGCTCGGCGGTGAGCACGCGCGTGGCGCAGGTCTTCCGCAACAAGGGCTGGCGCGAGGACGCGGCGGCCGCGGCGGACGACGCGGTGGCGCGGGCGGAGACCACGGCGGAGAAGGCGGCGGGGTACGCGCGGCTCGGGGACCTGGCGTGGGAGCGGGGCGACCCGGAGGAGGCGGTGACGCGGTACGGGACGGCGTTGCGTCTCGTACCGGAGCACGGCCCGTCGCTGGCGGGGCGGGCCCGGGCGCTGGCGGCGCTCGGCCGCACGGACGAGGCGCTGCGCGACCACCGGGCGGCGCTCGCGCGGCTGCCGCGGCCGGAGTACGTCCTGGCGGCGGGCGAGCTCTACCAGTCGCTGGGCATGGAGAGTGAGGCGCGGGCCCGGTACGAGCTGCTGCGGACGAGGACCTGGGTCGACGGGGAGGCCGTCCTCGGCCTGTTCGAGGCGGACCACGGCGACGCGACGGCGGCGGTCCGGCGGCTGAAGGCGGAGTGGGCGCGCGGGCACCGTTCGGTGCAGGTGGCGGACGCGCTGGGCTGGGCGCTCTTCCGGGCGGGTCAGCCGAAGGAGGCGCTGGGGTACGCGAAGCGGGCCACGGACGAGGGGCTGCGCAGCGCGCTCTTCTCGTACCACCGGGGCGAGATCGAGCGGGCGGTGGGGCGGTACGGTCCGGCCCGCCGCCATCTGGCGGAGGCGCTGCGGATCAACCCGGACTTCTCGCCGCTGCTCGCCCCGAGGGCCCGGGAGGCGGTCAAGGCGCTGGGCGACCCGCCGGACGTACTCCCGGAGGAACTGCGGCCGGAGGCGGTGCGGGCTCCGGAATCCGAGACCGAGTCGACGCCGCGGGAGACGCCGGCTCCCGGAGAGACACCGGCTCCCGAAGAGACGCCGGCTCCCGGGGAATCGCCGAAGGCACAGCCGCAGTAGCCGGGGGTCCCGCCACGCCCCGCCACGCCCGTTGTGGGCAACTGTCCCGCTGGGGCGGAACGGGTGGGGAACCCCGGCCGCGCTGCGGCGCCAACCCCGCGGGCGCCGCAGCGTGCCGACGCCCGGGCGGACCCGGGTGCTCATGGTGACGGGCCCGGGCGATCGCCCGGGCCCGTCGGCCTCGGCGGACTGGCAGGGTGCCGGACTACAGGTTGCCGCGCTTCTCCTGCTCGCGCTCGATCGCCTCGAACAGGGCCTTGAAGTTGCCCTTGCCGAAGCCCATGGAGCCGTGGCGCTCGATCATCTCGAAGAAGACGGTCGGCTTGTCCTGCACCGGCTTGGTGAAGATCTGCAGCAGGTAGCCGTCCTCGTCGCGGTCGACGAGGATCTTCAGCTCGCGCAGGGTCTCGACCGGCACGCGGGTCTCGCCGGCCCACTCGCCGAGGGTGTCGTAGTACGAGTCCGGGGTGTCGAGGAACTGGACGCCCGCCGCGCGCATGGAGCGGACGGTCGCGACGATGTCGTTGGTGGCCAGGGCGATGTGCTGGACGCCCGCGCCGCCGTAGAACTCCAGGTACTCGTCGATCTGCGACTTCTTCTTCGCGATCGCCGGCTCGTTGATCGGGAACTTCACCTTGAGCGTGCCGTCGGCGACGACCTTCGACATCAGGGCCGAGTACTCGGTCGCGATGTCGTCGCCCACGAACTCCTTCATGTTCGTGAAGCCCATGACCTTGTTGTAGAAGCCGACCCAGTCGTTCATCCTGCCGAGCTCGACGTTGCCCACGCAGTGGTCGATGGCCTGGAAGGTGCGCTTGGCCGGCGGCTCGACGATCGGGGCGGCGGAGACGAAGCCCGGCAGGTAGGGGCCGTCGTAGCCGGAGCGCTCGACGAGGGTGTGGCGGGTCTGGCCGTACGTCGCGATGGCGGCGAGGACGACGGTGCCGTGCTCGTCCTTCACCTCGTACGGCTCGGTGATACCGGTGGCGCCGTGCTCGACGGCGTAGGCGTACGCGGCGCGCGCGTCGGGCACCTCGATCGCCAGGTCGACGACGCCGTCGCCGTGCGTGGCGACGTGCTCGGCGAGGAAGCGGCCCCAGTCGGTGGAGGCCTTGATGACGGAGGTGAACACGAAGCGGGCGGCGCCGTTCGTCAGGACGTAACTGGCGGTCTCGCGGCTCCCGTTCTCCGGTCCGGAGTACGCGACGAGCTTCATGCCGAAGGCCGTGGAGTAGTAGTGCGCGGCCTGCTTGGCGTTGCCGACGGCGAAGACGACCGCGTCCATCCCCTTCACGGGGAAGGGGTCGGCCTGCCGCGCCGTGGAGGGGGAGGGATCGATGATCATCGAGTTGTCTGCCATGGGGGCAGAGTCCCGCCGATCGGCAAGCTGCGCAATAGTTCGCCGAGCGACTGGGCAATCTGCACAGCGCTGAGCCAGTATGGCCGGAAGACTTGTACAGGATGACCATGGGGAGGCAGCTGTGGCGATCGATCATCTGGACGGCCGGCTGATCGTGCTGCTGGCACGGGAACCGCGGATCGGGGTGCTTGAGGCCTCGCGCCGGCTGGGCGTGGCGCGCGGCACGGTGCAGGCGCGTCTGGACCGCCTTCAGGCGAACGGGGTCATCCGCGGTTTCGGCCCGCAGGTCGACCCGACGGCGCTCGGTTATCCGGTGACGGCGTTCGCGACGCTGGAGATCAAGCAGGGGCAGGGGGCGGACGTGCGGGAGCACCTGGCGACCGTGCCCGAGGTGCTGGAGCTGCACACGACGACGGGCCACGGCGACATGCTCTGCCGGCTGGTCGCCCGCTCCAACGCCGACCTCCAGCGGGTGATCGACAGGGTCGTCGGCTTCGAGGGGATCATGCGGGCGTCCACGGCGATCGTGATGGAGAACCCCGTGCCGCTACGGATCATCCCGCTGGTGGAACAGGCGGCGGAGGACGGCCCCGCGTAGACCTCGACGGCCCGGGCGGCCCCGCGCCCCCGCGTAGCCCCTCGACGGGCCCGCGTGGCCCCCGACCCCGGCCCCCACGACACCGCGCCCGAGTTCCAAAGAGGTGGTTGCAAAGAAACCCTTGCAACCCTTCCTTTGCAACTCTATTCTCGTGCCATGCCCGAGCCCGAGAAGCCCCAGAGCCGCACCCTCGACCCGCGCTCGCTGCGCGGGCTCGCCCACCCGCTCCGGATCCAGCTGCTGCGCTCCCTGCGCCACCACGGCCCCGCCACCGCCTCCCAGCTGGCCGAGCGGCTCGGCGAGTCCAGCGGTGCGACCAGCTACCACCTGCGGCAGCTCGCCGCGCACGGCTTCGTCGAGGACGACCCGACGCGGGGCAAGGGCCGGGAGCGGTGGTGGAAGGCGTCCCAGCAGGGCACGAGCTTCGACGAGTCGCTGTACCGGAACCCGGACCCCGAGGTGCAGGGCGCGGTGGCGGTCTATCTCCACGAGATCGCGACCATCCACACCCAGGAGCTGAACACCTACCTCGGCACCCGGCACGAATGGGACGAGAGCTGGAGCGCCGCCTCCGACATGAGCGACTTCTGCCTGCGCCTGCCGCCCGAGCGGCTGCGCGAACTCAACGAGAAGATCCACGAGTTGATCGACTCCTACAGCGAAGGCGCCGACCCCGAAGCTCCGGGCGCCGCCCGCGTACGGATGCACCTGCACGCGTTCCCCCAGTACGAGAACTGAGAAAGGGATCACGAAGCCATGCACCCCGACATCCACCTCCAGCTCCACCACCTCGACGCGGCCGAACTCCACCGGGCGGCCGCCGACTCCCTCCCCCGCACGCCGTTCCGCTCCCAACTGGGCTGGGCACTGGTCACCTTGGGCCTGCACCTCGCCGTTCCGGCCGAACCCGCCACCGCTCGGCGGATCACGCTGGCCGCATGAGCACCCCGGGGGGACGCGCTCCACTGGCCACCGTCCTGGCCGCCAACGCCATATCCATCACCGGCAATTCACTCACCCTCATCGGCGTCCCGTGGTTCGCCCTCGACACCACGGGCAGCCCCGGAAAGGCGGGGCTGGTCGCCTTCTGCGCGGCCGTCCCCGTCGTCGTCTCCGCGATCGTCGGCGGACCGGTCATCGACCGGATCGGGCGCCGGCGGATCAGCGTCGCCTCCGACCTCGTCTGCGCCGTCGCGCTCGCCGCGATCCCCCTCCTGCACGGCGCCGGCCTGCTCCGGTTCTGGATGCTGTGCGCGCTGATGGCCGTGACCGGTCTCTTCCACGCGCCCGGCGAGACCGCCCGCTCCGTGCTGATCCCGGGCCTCGCCCGCCGCGCCGGGACCCCGCTCCCCCGCGCCGCGAGCCTCTACGACGCGGTCTCCCGAGGCGCCCGGATGACCGGCGCCGCCCTCGCGGGCGTCCTCATCGCCGTCCTCGGCGCGGACACGGTCCTGCTCCTCGACGCCGCCACCTTCGGGCTCTCCGCCCTGATGATCCTCGTCGGCCTGCGAGGCGTGCCGTCCGCCGCTCCCCTGCCGGATCCGGCCCCCTTCTCGCTGTCCGGCTACCGCGCCGAGCTCCGCGAGGGGTACACCTTCGTGCTCCGCTCCCGGCTGCTGCTCGGCGTCGTCCTCATGGTGATGGTCACCAACGGCCTGAGCCAGGCGTGGAGTTCGGTGCTGCTGCCCGTCCACGCCCGGGAGAACCTCGGCGGCTCGGCCGCCCTCGGCCTGCTCGTCGCCGTCTTCGGCGGCTGCGCGCTGCTCGGGGCGCTGCTGTACGGGGCGTTCGGCCACCGCTTCTCGCGCCGGGCCGTCTTCACCGCGGGCTTCCTGCTGTGCGGCGCGCCGCCGTACGTGGTGGCCGCGCTCACCGACACCACGGCGCCGCTGCTCGTGACCATGGCGGCGAGCGGATTCGGCGCGGGGATGCTCAACCCGATCCTCGCCACCGTCGCGTACGAACGCGTCCCCGACGAACTGCGCAGCCGGGTCTCCGGGGTGACCACGGCGGGGGTGCTCCTGGCCACCCCGCTGGGCGGCCTCGTCGCCGGGCAGCTCGTCGAACGAAACGGCCTGGTGACGGCGCTCCTCGCGCTCGGCGCGGTGTACTTCCTGGTCACCCTCGCCCCGATGGTCTTCCCGGCCTGGCGCGGGATGGAGCCCTCGGGGACGAAGGGCGAGCCGGTCAGCAGCTCGGGATCTTCGCTTCCTGGCCCTGCTCCAGCGCCCGGAGCGACGCCACCGCGTCGCTGAGCGTCGAGACCGGGATCAGCCGCATCCCCTTCGGCAGCTCCGCCTGCGCGTCGGAGCACTCCGCCTCCGGCACGAGGAAGACGCTCGCCCCGTCCCGCGCGGCGGCCTGGGTCTTCAGCGAGACCCCGCCGACGGCGCCGACCGTGCCGTCCGGGTCGATCGTGCCCGTACCGGCGACGGTACGGCCGCCGGTGAGGTCGCCGTCCGCGCCGTCGCCGTCGAGCTTGTCGACGATCCCGAGAGAGAAGAGGAAGCCGGCGCTCGGCCCGCCGATGTCGGCGAGATGGAGCGTGACCTTGACGTCCTGCGGGTCCTTCTTCAGATACCCGAGGGCGGCCAGGGTGGCGGCGTCCTGCGACTCCTTCATCTCGCCGAGGTTGTGCTTCTCCACCTCGGCGTCCGACTTCCCCGGGGGGTAGACGGAGTCACGCGGCAGAACGGCCTGGTCGGTACGGAACCAGGCGTCGGCGATGTCGGCGAAGTCGTTGTCGACGCTCGGCCCGGTGGCCACGATCGTGGTCATCAGCAGCTTGCCCTCGGTCTCCCGGACGGGCGCCCCGCTGATCGTGATCACCGGCCGCCCGTCGACGGCACCGAGCACGTCGGCGGTCGAACCGGGCGAGGCGATGGCGTACGGCAACGGCGCGAGCCCGACGACGGCGAAGAGCGCGGCGACGGGCAGGGCACAGAGCGCGAGCGCACGGTTGCGCGTGAGACTGGTGAGCACGGCGTCCAATCTACTGGGCACCCGGCGGCACCCGACGGCCGAAGAACCCCCGGACCTGGTGACGCACGGCACGCACGGCCGCCTGCGGTCGATCGCCCGAGGGACGCGTAGTCGGTGAAGACCCCGTGCGCCGCGTCGTCGAGCTGCCACCGGCGGGGGCGGCCCCCGGTGTGCGCGAGCATCGCGTCCCAGGAGGGTCGAGCCGGGCGCCGCGGAAGCCGTCGGTGCCCGGGGGCCGGAGCCCTCGCCCCGCCCGTGGCCCCAGGCCGGGGCACTGGAGGACCTGCGGCCCCGGGCCGGGGCCCCTGGAGGCCCGCCGAACCGGAGCCACGTGGCCCGTGCGCGCGCCCTAGCGCAGCGCGTCGGCGACCTCACGGGCCGCGTCGACGACCCTCGGGCCCACCCGTTCCGGGACGGCGTCCGCGAGCATCACGACGCCCACGCTGCCCTCGATGCCCGTGATGCCCACCAGCGGGGCCGCCGCGCCGCTCGCTCCCGCCTCCAGCTCGCCGTGGGTCAGGGTGAATCCGGGCTCGATCAGGCTGCCCTGCCGGGCCGCGAGGATCGCGCGACCCGCCGCGCCCCGGTCCAGCGGGTGCCGGAACCCGGCCCGGTAGGCCACGTGGTAGTCGGTCCAGGTCGGTTCCACGACGGCGACCGCCAGTGCCTCCGCCCCGTCCACGAGGGTGAGGTGGGCGGTCGCGCCTATGTCCTCGGCGAGCGAGCGCAGCGCGGGTAGCGCTGCCTCCCGTACGAGCGGATGGACCTGGCGGCCCAGCCGGAGCACGCCGAGACCCACCCGGGCGCGACCGCCCAGGTCTCGCCGTACGAGTGCGTGCTGTTCGAGCGTGGCGAGCAGACGGTAGACGACGGTCCTGTTGACGCCGAGTCGGTTGGACAACTCGGTGACGGTCAGGCCGTGGTCGGTGTCGGCGAGCAGTTTGAGGACCCTGAGGCCCCGGTCGAGCGTCTGGGAGGTTTCCGCGGTCACGACGCCCTCTCCTTCGGAGTGAGTGACGGCGGACCTTCAAACGAGAGCAGCGGCGCCGGTCCCGCGGCGACGCACGTCAGAGGCCGCCGGCAGGCCATGCGCACCGGCTGCGCTCCGCGGCGGCGCTGCCACGGGGCGGTTGCATTGCGGGGGACAGTAGCGATCCACTCCGCTCAGCGGAAGACCTCGTCCAGAATCCGGGCGCGAGCGACCGGATAACGCCGGTTCGAGTCGTAAGTCGGCCGGTCGGAGGAGTTCGGCGGACAAGATCGGCTTTGTCGTACGCGAAAAGCGCCGGGCCCGTACGCCCACCGCGCACGGGCCCGCGAGGCTCCCGCGTCCGCCGGACATGCCGGCCGCCGGACGCCCGGCTCACCCGACGCCCGACTCACCCGACGCCGGGCTCACCCGACGCCCGACTCACCCGACACCCGGGTCACCGCATCCGGGTGGCCCACTCCTGGACCTTCTTGATCCGCTCGCGGATCTGACCGGCGGTCGCCTCCGCGCTCGGCGGACCGCCGCAGACCCGCCGCAGCTCGGTGTGGACGACGCCGTGCGGCTTGCCGCTCTGGTGAACGTACGCACCGACCATCGTGTTGAGCTGTTTCCTCAGCTCAAGGAGTTCCTTGTGGGAAACGACGGGCCGCCGCTCGGCCGGCAGCTCCAGCAGGTCCGCCTCGGTGTCCGGCCGCTTGCGGCTGTGCGCGATCTGCCGGGCCTGGCGCTTCTGGAGCAGGAGCTGAACCTGGTCGGGTTCGAGGAGGCCGGGGATGCCGAGGTAGTCCTGCTCCTCCTCGCTGCCCGGGTGGGCCTGCATCCCGAACTCGGCGCCGTCGTAGAGCACGCGGTCGAAGACGGCGTCGGACTCCAGCGCCTCGAAGGGCAGCTGGTCCTGCTCGCCGGTGTCCTCGTCCTGCTGCCTCTCGGCCTCCGCCATCTCCTTCTCGGACTCGGCGTACGGGTCCTCCTCGCCGTTCTTCTTCGGCTTGTCGAGGACGTGGTCGCGCTCGACCTCCATCTCGTTGGCGAAGCCGAGGAGGTTGGGGATGGTGGGAAGGAACACGGAGGCGGTCTCGCCGCGCCTGCGCGAACGTACGAAACGTCCGACGGCCTGGGCGAAGAAGAGGGGGGTCGAGATGGTCGTCGCGTACACGCCGACGGCGAGACGGGGGACGTCGACGCCCTCGGACACCATGCGGACGGCGACCATCCAGCGGTCGTTGTTCTCGCTGAACTCGTCGATCCGCTTCGAGGCGGCGGCCTCGTCGGAGAGGACGACCGTGGCCTTGGTGCCGGTGATCTCGCGGATCAGCTTGGCGTAGGCGCGGGCGGAGTCCTGGTCGGAGGCGATGACAAGCCCGCCGGCGTCGGGGATGCCCTTCCTGACTTCCGTCAGGCGCTGGTCGGCGGCGCGCAGGACGTTCGGCATCCAGTCGCCGCGCGGGTCGAGGGCGGTGCGCCAGGCCTGGGAGATGGCGTCCTTGGTCATGGGCTCGCCGAGGCGGGCGGCGATCTCGTCGCCCGCCTTGGTGCGCCAGCGCATGTTGCCGCTGTAGGAGAGGAAGATCACGGGCCGGACGACGCCGTCGCCCAGAGCGTTCCCGTAGCCGTAGGTGTAGTCGGCGGACGACCGCCGGATTCCGTCGTTCCCCTCCTCGTACGTGACGAAGGGGATGGGGTTCGTGTCGGAGCGGAAGGGCGTACCGGTCAGGGCGAGGCGGCGGGTCGCCGGGTCGAACGCCTCCAGGCAGGCCTCGCCCCAGGACTTGGAGTCGCCGGCGTGGTGGATCTCGTCGAGGATGACGAGGGTCTTGCGCTGCTCGCAGCGGTTGCGGTGGAGCATGGGGCGCACGCCCACACCGGCGTAGGTGATGGCGACGCCGTGGTACTCCTTGCTGAGCGGCCCGGCGCTGTAGTCGGGGTCGAGCTTGATCCCTATCCGCGCGGCGGCGGCGGCCCACTGCTTCTTCAGGTGCTCGGTGGGGGCGACGACCGTGACCTGCTGCACGACATGGTGGTGCAGCAGCCAGGACGCGAGGGTCAGCGCGAAGGTGGTCTTTCCGGCGCCAGGGGTCGCGACGGCGAGGAAGTCGCGGGGCTGTTCCTGGATGTACCTCTCCATGGCGCCCTGCTGCCAGGCTCGCAGCTTGTTGGCGGTGCCCCAGGGGGCCCGCCCGGGGAAGGCGGGAGAGAGGTGATGGGAGGAGGTGGCGGTGGTAGTCACGGTCTCCGGTTCGACGCTCGTCCAGATATGACAACCGGGCCACCCTACCGGTGCGGCCACCGGGGCCCGGCCTGGGCGAGGCCATGACCTCGCGCCGTGCGGCGAGCGTCACAGCCTCGGACCGGTCAGCGAGCGAATCGCGGCAGCCGCGCGGCGATCTTGGGTACGTCGAGCGCCCCTTGGCACACGTCCAGGACGAAGGTCTCCGCCTCGTCGACGTCGAACCCCGGGTCCAGCGGGTGGCCGTTCATGTGCAGGAACACCCAGGTCGCGTACCAGGCGATGCGCTTGTTCCCATCCACCAGACCGTGGTTGCGGGCCAGCGACTCCATCAGAGCCGCCGCCTTCTCCCAGACGTCGGGGTATGCGTCCTGGCCGAACACGCTCGACTGCGGGCGCGCGAGCGCGGAGTCGAGCAGCCCGTAGTCGCGCACGTCGCTCGCTCCGAGGCGCTCAGCCAGGTTCAGGAGTTCGGGCAACGTGAGGTAGTGCGTCACGCGAGCCTCCGGTTCAGCTCCTCGCTGGCCTTGAGAACGTGCTCGGCGGCCTCGTTGAACAGCCGTGAGTGCTCGTTTATGGCCTTGATGACGGCATCGTGAGCGAAGGACTGCATGCTGCGGCCCTCCGCTTCGGCGCGCTCGCGCAGCGCGTCCAGCTCTTCTTCGGTGAATCGGACGTTGAGACCAGCCATGTACCAGATGGTACCGCGCGGTACCATACGGTGTCACCGGGTTTCGGCCGCCCGCAGCCTCGTCGCCACCCACGCCCCCACCAGCGCCACCCCCGCCATCGGCAGGAAGACCACCGCGAAGGCCGCCGGGTGGGAGCTCGCCCCCGCCACCGCTCCGTGGCCGACCGTCCCGCCCCCCAGCGCCCCGAACGCCGCGCCGCCGAGCGCGAGCAGCAGCACGTTCGACAGGCCGTCCGAGATCTGCAGCGCCGCCGAGTTCGCGCCCGCCTCCTCCGGTGCGGAGAGCTTCAGGAGCAGCACGCTCGTCGAGGCGATCACCATGCCCATACCCAGGCAGCCGAAGCCCCACGCGACCGCCACCACCCACACCGGGACCGACTCGATCAGGACCGTCGGCGCCGTGCCGATCGCCGCCGCGACGAGGAGCATCCCGAGCACCACGAGCCGTTCCCGGTACGGCTCCGTCCGCGGCCGGGACTGGATCCACGACCCGAGCGCCCACGTCGCGCCGCCGACCGCGAGCGACAGCCCCGCCAGCGTGGGGCTCAGCCCCCGCTGGGTGACCAGCATGAGCGGCACGAAGGACTCGGCGGCGATGAAGGACCCCGCCGCGATCCCCCGCAGCAGCACCACGGACGGCAGCCCGCGCGCCGCCCGGTAGGTCCCGCGGGGCAGCAGCCCGAGCACGGCCGGCACGAGCAGCGCCGCGCCCGCCGCCGCCGGAAGCAGCGAGAGCCAGCGCAGCTCCTGACCGGCGTACTGGAGCAGCCCCGCACCGGCCGAGATGCCGAGCGCGAGCCGGATCCGCCGCCGGTCGTACGGCGGGAGGGGCGCGGCCGGGTCGGCGGGCCCGGACGCGGTGCGGCGAATGGCGGGGAGGGCGAGGGCGAGCGGGAGGAGGACGAGGACGGGGATCCCGACGAAGACCCAGCGCCAGCCCAGGTGCTCGGTGATCGTCCCGGAGGCGAGCGGCCCCACGACGGACGGGACGACCCAGCTGGCGGCGAAGGCGGCCATGATCGCGGGCCGCAGCTGCTCGGAGTAGGCCCGGCTGACGACGACGTACAGCGCGACGATCACCAGCCCGCCGCCGAGCCCCTGCACGGCCCGGCCGAGGACGAAGAGCCACATCGTGCCGGCGGTCCCGGAGAGCAGCAGCCCGGCGGCGAAGGCGCTGATGCCGACGGTGAGCGGTGCGAGGGGCCCGGCGCGGTCGGACCACTGCCCGGACAGGACCATGGCGAAGAGGCTGGTGGTGAAGTACGCGGAGAAGGCGAACGCGTAGAGCGGGATCCCGTTCAGCTCGCGCGCCGCGACCGGCATGGCCGTGCCGACGGCGGTCGCCTCGAAGGCGATGAGCAGGACGACGGAGACGATGCCGACGCTGAGCGCCCGGTGCTCCCGGTCGAGCACGGAGCCGCCGCCCGAGGGGGCGGCGGTGGGGGTGGTCGGCGCGACGTCGGCGTCACGGGGTTCGAGGGCGCTCATGCCTCCAGAGTAAGAGGCGTACCGCGATTTGACCCCTGTCCAAAGCAGGACAGTGCACTGGTCCGTAGGTCGTAGGCCCCGCTACGCCCACGCCCATGACTATGACGGGCACATGGCAGTCATGTTGCATCCCCCCGGATTCCCTTGGCGCCACTCTCCGCCCGCCCTACGGTCGTACTCGTACACACCATGGCCGTGTGCCCGAGTGGCTCAGGGGCTCGACTGCAAATCGAGTTACGTCGGTTCGATTCCGATCACGGCCTCTGCGCGCCTGTGGCGCGAAACCGCCCACCCCCCGCCTTTGCTGCGTAGCGAACGCATAGGCTTCGATCGCTTTCCCGGCCGGACACAGCCGGGAGTCAACGGGGAGGGGCGAAGGGCTATGACCTTCGAAGAGGAGTGGGCTGCCGCCCGTGCGAGTGCGGCGCAGTCCTCGGCGATGCAACTCAACCAGGTCGACGGGAGCCCGGGCGGCCCTGCGAGTGATGCCGCGGTTCTGGCAGTGAACTCCGACGAGCTCGGAGCGATCGGGCACGACGCGTACGGCCTCTACGGACGGCTGTCGAAGGACGGGGACCACGCCCGCCCCTCGACGTTCAACGCGGCGATCGCGTTGATGAACGGCAACTTCACCAGCGGCTCGGAGCTGCTGAAGGTGCATGACCGCTGGAACACGCAGCTGCGGACCCTTCTCGACGCGTGCGCCCACATCTCCAACCACCTCGACTACACGAAGGCCACTCATGCGAACAACGACGTCGACATCGCCGGCAACCTGACCTCGGTATCGAAGATCAGCGAGTACTTCAAGTAGTCCACGGGGGACCCGATGCTGAAGTTCGACGACGTCGTCAACGCGCCTGTAGGCAAGTTCAAGGAAGCGGTCGACGACTGGTCGGAAATGGTCGCGAAGCTGGAGAAGCTCGCCGACGACGCCCGGCTGGGCATGAAGGTGAAGTCGGACAAAGCCGACTGGCAGGGTGTCAACGCGGGTGTCACCAAGCCGTTCATCACGAAGACGGCCAAGGAGTTCGACGACGCCGCCGCTCAGGCCAAGGGCATCAAGCTGCTCCTTGAGGACGCGCACACGTCGTTCAAGGCGGCCAAGGACGCGCTCGCCAGGATCAGGGACGCGGAGGGACCCGCCGCAGGCATCCATGTGGACGCCACGGGCAAGGTCAGGCCCCGATATCCGCTGGAGGACGACGAGGCGGCCCGCCGTGACCCCGACTATCCGGAGGCTCTGCGCAAGCAGAAGGAGACCGTCGCCTCCTGGCAGACCAAGCTCGACCGGATCGTCGAGGACTGTTCCGACGCCGACGACTCCCTGAAGCGTGCCCTCGCCGCGAACGTGAAGGACGACCACAACTTCACCGCGCCCACGTACAAGAGCCTCGACGCGGAGCAGGTCGACCGGGCGACGGAACTCATGAAGAAGGTCACCGGAGACGGCGGCACCGCGCGCAATGTGGTCGCGCTCAGGGAACTCGAAGAGCTTCTGGACGACAACCGCACGGACCCCGAGTTCTCCGCGGGCTTCTACCGGAAGCTGGGTGCCGAGGGGACCCTGGAGGCGTACACGAGGATGTCGCTGGACGCGACGTCTCTCGGGCCCGCCGGCCAGGACCGCGCGAACATGGTCCGCAACATCCAGGGCGACATGGGCGCGATGCTCGGCCTCGCCACGCAGACGTCGACACCGAACCACCTCGACGCCACCTGGACCACACAGCTCCTGAAGGCGGGCCGCAAGCAGATCGACGTGTCGGGTTTCGCCGGCCTGGGCACGGAGGTGTACGGCTACCAGGCCCTGGGTTCCCTGATCAGGGAAGGGACGTACGACAAGGGCTTCCTCACCGCGGTGGGCCGCGACATGGTCGCCATGGACAAGCAGGACCCCGACATCTGGCAGCGGTACATGCCGTACGACCAGAAGATGGCCTTCAACCTCGACGAGACGGGCGGCAGGGGCTTCAACCCCCTCACCGGCCTCATGGAGGCGATGAGCCGGAATCCCGAAGCATCGGCGGCCTTCTTCGACGAACCGCTGCGTGAGGACACCAACAAGGACGGTGTCGTGACGCTGTCCGACAGCGCCATCAAGGGCAAGGACGCTCAGGGCATGGTCGAGTACATGCTCGACAAGAAGCCGACGGCGGACTGGTACGACACCACGATCGGCGGAGAGTACAACCCCGGCCAGACCGCCATGGGCAACGCTCTGGAGGCGGCGGTGACCGGCCGCGTACCGGGTGACGACGACGCGCCACCGGTGTCGCACACCGAGACCATGAGCAGCGTGATGGAGAAGGTCGTCGCGAAGATCGGCGCGGAACCGGAACTGGTGGCCGCGACGAAGCCCGGCGACCCGCCCAGCCCGCTCCACGCCCTGGCTCCGCAGTTCGGCAACATGGCCGCCGAGTACATGCCCGATCTGCAGGCGACCGCGGAGAACGGGGCGGACCAGGCGAAGCCGTTCGGCGTGATGGCCGAGTTCCGCAAGGACGAGATGGCGTTGTTCCTCGGCGCGGTCGGCCAGGACCCCCAGGCATACGGTGCGATCACGAACGCCCAGCAGGCGTACACCACAGCGCTCGTCTCGGACGTCTTCCACAACCCCGAGAAGCACGGTGACACCCAGGCCGCGATCGAGAACGCCGTCCACCCGGGCGGCGAGATCGCGGGCATCATGACCGAGGCCAGGGCGCAGTCCATCCACGACACCAAGGCGCACGAGGCCGAGGAGTTCAACAAGGGCGTGGAGGACAACGCGAAGTGGACGAACCGGGTCATCGATGCTGTGGGGGGCAAGTACGTGGAGATGATCCCGGTAGGCGGCGACGTGATCATGTGGATCAAGGAGGACGTCACGGAGTCCGCCGTGGAGAAGGCGCAGGACGACAAAGCTGGTGAGTCCCGTGTCGAGTCGGCCCAGGGCTACACCGAGGCAGAAAAGGCGGCAAAACGAGCAGCGGCATCCGCCGTCGACGCAGCCGCACGAGGATCCGACCTCGCTCCGGAGCAAATCGCCGAGTACAGGGGGGCGGCCTCCACGAAGACGGGGGCCGCACACTCCATCGGCCGTGACCTGATCGCCAGTTCAGCCCCGAAGGGAAGCTAGATGCGCCGAGCGCAGGCCGCCCGTTCATTGGCCGCATTGACGAGCACACTCCTCCTAGCAGCGATGGCCGGCTGTTCAGACGGTGAGAGCAGGTCGGTTCCGAAGCTCCCGGAACGGCTCTGCTGGGGCGTGTTCGCCGACGACGAGATCACTCCTCTCATGCGGACGGGCACGAAGGCCAAGGTGTGGGACGAACCCTTCGCCCTCGACGAGGGACTCGACTCCGTCACGTGCATCCTGTACGTCGACGGCGTCGAGAGGATGCTTGTCGACGCCACACGCTACGACTTCGAAGGTGAGGTCGACTGGTCCCCCTGGGACAAGGCCAAGCCCCAGCCCATCGACGTGGGCGAGAGGGGCATCATCTGGCCAAACGGCGCCGGCACGCACATTGTGTGCGAGGCATCCAAGTCGCCGTCCGAACCTGGAAAGTACATCGAGATGCATTTGAGCGTGGACGGCTCGCCCGACGAGAAGAAGCTGCGCGCCGCACTCCCGGGCCTGTTGCAGCAGTTGGTCACCTTCGCGAAGAACGAGCTGAACTGCCCCTGACGCACTGCGGTCACAGGGTGTTGCGGTGCGGGATCCGTACCGCAACACCCCCACGACATGGGTTCGACCAACACCACATCACGGGACATGCCGCTCGGCCGGCCGCCGCTGTCCGCCAGCAGACCGGCCCGTCCCCCGTGGACACAGTGAAATGGTCTGTCACTCTACTGAGCCGTACAGGCAGTCCTCATGCCGAAGGGCGTGTACCGGCCCTGCACCCCTAGACGTTCGGCAGCGCCGCCACCGCCGCCTGGGGCCGGATCGGGAGGCGGTTGACCGGGCGCCCCGTTGCCGCGCGGACCGCTGAGGCCACCGCTGCCGGGGACGTGACCACGGGCACCGCGCTCGCCGCCTTCGCGCCGAAGGGGGCCACCACGTCGCGCTCCTCGACGAGTTTCACGATCCGGATGTCCGGGGCGTCCAGGGCCGTCGGCAGGGCGTAGCCCGTCAGGTCCGGGTGGCGCAGGAGGCCGCGGGCCGTGCGGAGGTTCTCCGTGAGGGCCGCGCCGACGCCCTGGGTGACGCCGGCCTCGATACGGGTGGCCAGCTGCGCCGGGTTGAGGACGCGGCCGACGTCCTGGGCGACGGCCATCTCCACCACGCGGACCGCGCCCAGCTCGATGTCGACGTCGACCACCGCGCGGATCGCGCAGAACGCGAGGCCCACGAAGGCGTCGCCCTGGCCCGAGTCGTCCAGGGGCTCGGTCGGGTGGGGGCGGCACTGGGCCGTGGCCCAGAGCTCCTTGCCGTCCATCGCCTCCGTGACCGTGGTCGACAGGACCCCGTCGTACGACGTGATCTTGCCGTCCGTGATCTGGAGGAGCTCCGTCGACATCCCGAACTTGTGGGCCAGCGGCTGCAACAGCTGCGTGCGGACCATCTTCGCCGCCCGCTCGACCGCGCCGCCCGACACCCATGTGTGGCGGCCGTGCGTCGCCGGGCCGGCCGGCGGCTGGTCCGTGTCCACCGAGGCGACATGGACCTCCTCGATGCCCAGCGTCTCCTGGACGATCTGGCGCGCCAGCGTCGAGAAGCCCGAACCGGTGTCCACGGCCGAGCAGATGACCGTCGCCACGCCGTCGTGGACCTTCACCGTCGCCGTCGAGACCTCGTCCGCGCCCTCCGCGCCGAGCATGTGGACCATGCCGACCGCGTAGCCGACGCCCCGGCGCACCGCGCCCGGCTCGCCCGCGCCCTCCGGACCGCCCGGGAGCAGCCAGTCCTCCTCCGGGGTGTCCATCGGCAGGGACGGCAGGGGGAAGTCACGGACGGCGGCCAGCAGTTCGGCCACCGGGGCCGGGCAGGTCACCGTCTGGCCCGTCGGGAGGATGTCGCCGGTCGCCAGGACGTTGCGCAGCCGTACGTCGACCGGGTCGACGCCCAGCTTCGCCGCCAGCTTGTCCATCTGCGCCTCGTACGCCGCGCAGACCTGCATCGCGCCCTCGCCCCGCACATGGCCGGAGGGCGGGTTGTTCGTACGGACCGCCCAGCCCTCGATGAAGGCGTGCGGAACGACGTACGGGCCGCAGGCGAAGGCCACGGCGGCGGCGAGGGACTCCGAGGACGCGTCGGCGTAGGCACCGGCGTCCAGCAGGATCTGCGCCTCCACCTTCACCAGCCTGCCCTCGGCGTCCGCGTGGTGGCGGTAGCGCAGCAGGGTCGGGTGCCGGTGGGCGTGGCCGAGGAAGGACTCCTCGCGCGTGGCGGTGAGCTTGACCGGGCAGCCGGTACGCAGCGCCAGCAGGCCCAGCGGGATCTGGAAGCCCGGGTCGTCACGGTCGCCCGTCGCTCCCGGGACGCCCGTCACGACCACCTTGACCTGGTCCGGCGCGAGGCCGAAGCAGGCGGCCGCCAGGTTCCGGTCGGTGTGCGGGTCGGTGGAGGCCGTGTAGATCTCGACCCCGCCGTCGGGGCGCGGGACGGCGAGACCGGCCTCCGCTCCGATGGGGGCCGGGTCCTGGCGGCCGATCCGGTAGAGGCCCTCGACGACGACCTCGCCCGCCGCCTCGGCGTCGCCGAACCGCAGCGGGATGTGGCGGATCAGGTTTCCGTCGGGGTGCAGCGCCTCGGCGGCGAAGGCCTTCTCCGGGTCCGTGACCGGCTCGAGGAGCTCGTACTCGACGGCGATGGCCGCCGCCGCGAGCCGGGCCGTGTCCGGGTGGTCCGCCGCGACCGCGGCGATCGCCTCGCCGTGGTGGCGGACCAGGTCCGACGCGAAGACGGGACGGTCGGCGACGGTCCTGCCGTACGTCGCGTCCCCGGGCACGTCGGCGTGGGTCACCACGGCCCGTACGCCGGGCATGTCGGCCGCCGCCGTCGTGTCGATCGAGACGATCCGGGCGTGCGGGTGCGGGGAGCGCAGGATCGCCGCCCACAGCAGGCCCTCGGCCCACAGGTCGGAGGCGTACGGGAACGTGCCCTCGGTCTTGGCCCGCGCGTCGGCCGACGGGAGGGAGGTGCCCAGGCCGTGGGCCACCGGCTCCTGGTCGACGTCGAGCGCCGACGCGGCCGTCGCGGGGGTGGCGGTGGTCGCGTCGCTGCTCACGCCGTGCCTCCGTCGTGCGGGTGGGGAATCTGGTGCGGGATGCGCGCTTCGTCCGCCGTCGCGGCGGCCTGCGCGTCGCGCTCGGCGACGACCTCCCGTACGGCGTCGAGCACGCCTCGGTAGCCCGAGCACCGGCACAGGTTGCCGCAGAGTGCCTGGCGGGTCTCCAGCTCGGTCGGAGCGTGGTTCCCCTCCAGGAGGTCATGCACGGTCATGGCCATGCCCGGCACGCAGTAGCCGCACTGGACGGCCCCGCAGCGGGCGAGGGCGCGCTGGACGTCCGACGGTTCGCCGTCGGTCGCCAGGCCCTCGACCGTACGCACCTCGCTGCCGGCGGCCGTCGCCGCGGGCACCAGGCAGGAGGCCACGAGCCGGCCGTCGACCTGGACGTTGCACGCGCCGCACTCGCCCTGCGAGCAGCCGTCCTTGGCACCGGCCAGGCCGAGCCGCTCGCGCAGGACGTAGAGCAGCGACTCGCCGATCCAGGATTCCGTCACCGGACGGTCGGCGCCGTTCACCCGCAGGACGTACGAGATGTGCGGGTGCTCGTCGCTGTCCGCGCTGTTGCCCGTGGAGGGGGCGGGGTCCGGTTCGCCGGCCGCCCGGCCGGGGCCATCGGCGGCGGTCGCCGCAGCGTCCGCGTCCGACATCCCGGGCGTGTCCGCGTACTCCGACGTCCGCGCGGTCCCGGCCGCCTCGGCCGCCTCGGGGTGCGCCCCGGCCTCCGCGTGGCCCTCGGAGCCCTCGGGGCTCTCCGTCGCGTCCGTCTCGGAGTCCGCGGCCGCCGTGTCCCCGTCCGCCGGCTCCTGGACCGCCCACGGCGCCGGCGCGCCGCCCGGCAGGGTCGCCGGAGCGCTGCCGGCGTACTGCGCCAGCATCGAGGCGGTGTACTCGCCCGACTCGTCCGAAGCGTCGGGCCCGTCCGCCACGACCGGGATCCTCCACTGCCCGGTCGACGCCGGCTCGGGCGTCTCGCCCGCCCCGGCGAAGTTCCACTGGCCGGTCCCGTGCGGATCGGGCTGCCCCGCGTCCGCGAAGTTCCACTGACCCGTCGCGTGCGGGTCGGCACCGCCCGCCGGCTCCGTCGCCCCGGGCCCCGTGTACTCCGGCCCCATGGCCTCGGAACCCATGTACGCCGCACCCATGGCCTCGGACCCCATGTACTCCGGCCCCACGGCCTCCGACCCCACGCCCTCCGGAGCCGTCGTCTCCGCGGCCGTCGGCGGCTGCACCACCCACTGGCCCGTCGCCGCCGGGTCGGTGCCCGCGGCAGGGGTGAGCGGCGTCAGCGGCATGATCATCGGCGGTACGTAGCCGTGGCCGGGGGCCTCCAGCGGGACGCCGTCGAGCATGAAGTCGGGCGGCAACTGCACGAACGCCGTGGCGTCGCCGTCGTACCCCTCGCTCTGCGGGATCGGCTCCCAGCCGCCCCCGCTCGCGTTCCCGTTCGGTTCGTCGCTCACGACAGCGCCCTCCCCAGTGCCCGTCGAGCCAGCGCGGCGACCGTGCGCCGCAGGTGCAGTACGGCAGGTGGCAGCTGCTCGTCGCCCGGCGGGTCCGGGATACAGGCGGCCGCCACGTACTCGCCGAACGCCGTCAGCGCCTCGGGGGCGAGCCCCCGGTCGCCGTCCCAGTCGACCAGCGAGGCGATCCAGTGCTCGGCCTCCAGGGGCCGCAGCGGCATCGGGGCGATCGCGCCGACCGCGCAGCGCACCCCGCGCCTGGCCGGGTCGAGGACGACGGCGACGGAGGCGGTGGCGCGCGCCGGGCCGGTGCGGCCGGTCGCCTTGAGGAAGACCTGCGGGGCGTGCAGGAGGGGCACGCGGACGAACGCGACCAGCTCGCCGGGGGCGAGCAGGTCACGGCCGGCCAGCAGGTGGGAGACGGGGATCTCGCGCGTGCCGTGCGGACCCATGACGACGAGGTCCGCCTCCAGGGCGGCCAGGACGGGCAGTGAGTCACCCGTGGGCGCCGCGGTGACGACGTTGCCGCCGAGGGTGCCCGCGTTGCGGATCTGGGGCGGCCCCGCGGCGCGCGCGGCGGCGGCGAGGGCGGGGATGAGGGCCGCGAAGTCCGGGCGGCCCATCCGGGCGTGGGTGAGGCCGGCGCCGAGGAGGGCGTGACCGTCCTGGTACTGCCAGCCGCGGATCTCGTTGATCCGGCCGAGGCCGACCAGGCCGGCGGGCCTGAGCTGCCCCTTGTTGACGGCCGCCATCAGGTCCGTGCCGCCCGCGACCGGTACGGCGGCGGGCATGGCCGCCAGCGCCGCCACGGCCTCGTCGAGCGAGGCGGGCAGCGTCACGGACTGCGCCGTCTGTGGTGCGTGCGTGGTCAACCCGCTGCCCCTTCCCGGTGTCCCCGGCGGTCCCCGACTCGTCCCCGGCTGTCGCGCCTGTGTGGGCGTACCGTACGTGCTCACAGCCCGGACGTGGCAACTCTGGCACATCTTCCGAGCCGTCCGACGCGAGGGTCCGCGAAGGACGGTTCCGTCCAGGAAGCCCCACCAGGCACGGTAACTTCCGTTTTGCCGCTCTTGGGTGACGTGGGGACGCGAGGTGCCTCACACGATCGGGGGCGCTCCTTCGAGGGGCCTGCCGAGGACGCCGGGGCGCTGCTGCCACGGCCGCGGTCCGGTGGGCGGCCGGTAGTCGACGCCGAGGGCGTCGAGGCGCCGGTAGTGGGTGTCCATCCGGTGTTCGAAGCCGGCGAAGTCCCGCTCCCCGGGCGCGGGGAGGGCGGACCAGGCGACCTCGGCGAAGGCGGCGAGGCGCGGGAAGACCTGGTAGTCGACGCGGGAGCGGTTCTCCATGACCTCGGTCCACACGTTGGCCTGGGTGCCCAGGACGTGGGCGGCCGCCTCGGGGCTCAGGCCGGGCGGCACGGGCTCGAAGCGGTAGACGTCTTCCAGGGTCCGCACGTACCCGATGGGCATCGGCTCGTCCTCGCCCGGCGCCTGACGGTGGTCCAGGTACACCTGCTGCTCGGGGCACATGACGACGTCGTGTCCGGCCTCGGCGGCGGTGACCCCTCCCCCGTACCCCCGCCAGGAGGACACGGCCGCACCCGGCGCCAGGCCGCCCTCCAGGATCTCGTCCCAGCCGATCAGCCGGCGGCCCCGGTCGGCGAGCCAGCGGTCGAAGTGGCGGATGAACCAGGACTGGAGCTCGTTCTCGTCGGCGAGTCCGAGCTTCTTGATGCGGGCCTGGGCCGTCGGTGACTCCTTCCACTGGTCCTTGGGGCACTCGTCGCCGCCGACGTGGACGAAGGTGGACGGGAAGAGCTCCAGGACCTCCTCGAAGACGCCCTCGTAGAAGCGGAGGGTGGCCTCGGTGGGCGCGAGGACGTTCGGGTTGACGCCCCAGGTGTCCCAGACGGTGAGGGCGGCCGTGTCGACGACATCGGTGTTGCCCAGTTCGGGGTAGGCGGCGATCGCGGCCTGCGAGTGTCCCGGGACGTCGATCTCGGGGACGACGGTGATGTGCCGCTCGGCGGCGTACGCGACGATCTCGCGGATGTCCGCGTGGGTGTAGTACCCGCCGTGCGGGGTCTCGTTCCAGAGCGGCGAGGCCCGGTGCCCCCACTTGGTGCGGGCGCGCCAGGCGCCGACCTCGGTGAGCCGGGGGTGGCGCTCGATCTCGACCCGCCAGCCCTGGTCGTCGGTGAGGTGGAGGTGGAGGACGTTGAGCTTGTGGGCGGCCATCAGGTCCAACTGCCGCAGGATGTCGTCCTTGGGCAGGAAGTGGCGGGCGACGTCGAGCATGAGCCCGCGCCAGGGGAAGCGGGGGCCGTCCTCGATCGTCAGTCCCGGAAGGTCCCACGCGGCCCGGCCGGCCGGCGCCCTGCGGCACGCGTCGGGCCCGAGCAGCTGACGGAGCGTCTGGACGCCCCAGAACACCCCGGCCGCGCTCCCGCCGGCGACGAGCACCGCCACGTCGTCGGCGGAGCCGGCCGTGGAGAGGCGGTAGCCCTCGGGGCCGTACGCCTCCTCGACCTCGGGGTCGACGCGCAGCCGGATCGCGCGCGGGCCCGCGCCGGGCGCGAACGGCAGTCCGGTGGCGGCGCCGAGCGAGGACCGCAGCCAGCGCGCCACGCCCTCGGTGCCGGGCCCGGCGTCGAGGGTGGTGTCCTCGTCAAGCGGGACGCGGCCGGGCTTCGCCGCCCGGACGTCGAGTGCGCGGGGCGCGGGGATCAGCGGCTCGTGCAGGTCGTCGGTCATGGGATCGGCCTTTCGGGAGCGGACGGCGTGGGAGAGGGGGCGCGGGGGGGCCGGGCGGCGGCCCGTCAGTCCTTCACGGCCCCGCCCAGTCCGGAGACCAGACGGCGCTGTACGAGTACGAAGAAGACGAGCACCGGAATCGTCATGACGGTCGATCCCGCCATGATTCCTCCCCAGTCGTTCTCGTCCGGCTTGAAGAAGACCAGCAGGGCCATCGGGAGGGTCGACTGCGAGGTGTCGCTGATGAGGAACGACTTCGCGAACAGGAAGTCGTTCCAGGTCGAGATGAACGAGAAGACGCTCGTCGCCACGAGACCCGGGAAGACCAGCGGGAAGAGGATCTGCCACAGGAAGCGCGTACGGCTCGCGCCGTCGATCTGGGCCTGTTCCTCCAGCGCCTCCGGGACCGCCTTGACGAAGCCGCGCAGCATCCAGATCGCGAACGGGAGCGAGAAGGCGAGGTGCGGCAGGACCAGCGAGCCCAGGGTGTTGAGCTGGCCGAGGTCCCGCATGAGGAAGAAGAGCGGGATCGTCAGCGCCTCGACCGGCACCATCTGGGCGACCAGGAACATCACGAGGAGCGTGGTCCGGAATCGGAAGCGGAAGCGGGTCACCGCCGTCGCCGCGAGGAAGGCGATCAGTGCGGACGCGAGGACGACCGTGCAGGCGACGGCAAGGGAGTTGAGGAAGTACCGCCCGAAGTCCTGCTGTTCGAAGACGCGCCGGAAGGAGTCGAGGGACGGGGACAGGGTCCACGGCCGCGGATGGGCCGACTGGATCTCGCCGGCCGGTTTGAAGGCCGAGAGGACCATCCAGTACAGCGGGAAGGCGACCACGGCCGCGACGAGGAGGGCGGCGGCCTCCGCCGCGAGGCGCCCGGGGCGGCGGATGCGGAACGCGCTCACAGTTCTTCTCCCTGGCGGCGCAGCAGTCGGAGGTACACCAGCGTCACGGCCAGCAGGATCAGCAGCATGACGACGCCGATCGCCGAACCCAGGCTGTACTGGGAGGAGGCGAAAGCCTTCTGGTACGCGTACACGTTGAGGACGAGGTTCTGGCCGGCGATGCCGCCACCGCCCGTCATCACGTAGATCTGGGTGAAGACCTTGAAGTCCCAGATGATCGACTGGATGGTGACGACGACGAGGATCGGCCGGAGCATCGGCGCGGTGACCGAGCGCCAGATCCGCCACTGCGAGGCGCCGTCGAGCGCCGCGGCCTCCAGGACCTCGGAGGGGATGGCCTTGATGCCCGCGTAGACGGTGACCATCACGAACGGGAACGAGCACCAGACGACCTCGAAGAGGACCAGGGCGAAGGCGCTGTACCGGCCGTACGTCCAGGAGAAGTCGCCGAGTCCGAGCAGCCGGTTGACCGGGCCGAAGTCGGGGTCGAAGAGGAAGACCCAGACCGTGGAGCCGGTGACCGCGGGGGTGGCCCAGGCGCCGAGCGCGGCGAGCATCAGCGCGAGCCGGGGCAGGGCCCGTACGCGGGTCAGGAGCACCGCGAGGGCGCAGCCCACCGCGAGGGTGGTGACGACGCAGGCGGCGGCGAAGAGGACGGTGGCGAGGAGGACCTGCCAGAACTGCGGGTCGGAGAAGAGGGCGGTGTAGTTGCCGAAGCCCTGGAAGGAGGTGGGTTCGCCGCCGCTGACCTGGGCCTGGGTGTACTCCAGGAAGGAGATGAGCCCGAGCTGGTAGATGGGGTAGACGAGCAGCCCGCCGAGGACGACGAGCGCGGGGAGCAGGTAGAGCCAGGGTGTCCGGCCGGACCGTCCCCGGGGGCCGCCCGGGCGGCGCGGCCGGCCCGGGCGGCCGGGGCGCGCGGCGGGTGCCGTGCGCCCCTTGGCGGTGTCCGTGGTGGTCAGGGTCATGACGGTCAGCCCGCGGCGGCGAACGCCGCGTCCATCTTCTTCGCCGCGTCGTCCGAGGCCGTCCTCACGTCCTTACGGCCGCTGACGATCTCCTGGAACATCGTCGGCAGCACCTGCGAGGCGTCGATCTGGCCCCAGCCGGGGGACGCGGGGACGAACCGGGTGCCGGCGCCGAGCGTGGCGATGAAGGGCTTCACGAAGGGCTCCTTCTCGGCCGTCGCCGCCCGTACGTCGGTGAAGGTCGGCAGGAAGCCCATGGCGTCGAAGAGCTTGCCCTGCGTCTCCTTGCCGGCGAGCGACTTCATCAGGTCGACGGCGAGGGTGCGGTGCGAACTGCTCTTCATCACGCCGATGTTGTTGCCGCCCGCGAAGGCCGGGGCGATCGAACCGGGGGTGAGGCCGGGCAGGGGCACGACGGCGTACCTGCCCTTCGCCTCGCCCGCGTCGACCGCCGCGCGGACGAAGTCGCCGCCGATCACCATCGCGGCCTTGCCGGAGGCGAAGGCGGTGACGGTCGCGTTGCCGCCCATCTGGGCGCACTTGGCGGCCGGACAGTTGTCGTCGCCGAAGAGCGAGGTGTACGCGGTGATGCCCTTGCGGGCGGCCTCGGTGTTGACGGCGCCCCGGTACGAACCGCCTTCCTCCGTGGCCAGTTCGCCGCCGTTGGCCCAGACGAACGGCATCGCGCCGTAGGTGTTGGCGCCGCCGACGGCCATGCCGTACATCTCCGGCTTCGCCTTGTGGATCTTCTTCGCGGTGGAGATGAGCTCGTCCTGCGTCTTGGGGGCGGCGAGGCCGAGCTCCTTGAAGACGTCGGTGCGGTAGTACAGCGCGCGTACGCCGACGAAGAGGGGCGCGCCGTAGACCTTGCCGTCCACGGTGACCGAGGACTTGGCGGTGGGGTCGGTGTCCTTGGCCTCGGCCCAGGCGCCGAACTCGGCGCTGACGTCGGCGAGTCCGCCGTCCTTCACGTAGCCGGCGGTGTCGGTGTTGCCGTACTCGATGACGTCGGGCGCGGAGTTCGGGTCGTTGAAGGCGGCCTTGACGCGCTGGGCGCGGGTCTCGACGGGGATGTACTCGACCTCGACCTCCGCCCCCTCGTGGCGCTGCTCGAAGGCGGCGACGGCGGCGTCGACGACCTGCTTCTTCGGCGCGTTGTCGACCTCCTGGAAGAGCCAGACGCGCAGGGTGCCGCTCTTCTCGTCGGCCGAGGCCTTGCCGTCGGAGGTCTGCGGGGCGCAGGCGGTGGCGGTCAGACCGGCGAGCACAAGTGCGGTGACGGTGGCGGCGATGGGGGTCCCCCCTGCTCGAGCGAAGCCGAGAGCTTGGGGGAGGGCAGGAAGCTTCAAGACGGGTCCCCTCCGGTGGTGTTGCAACATACGCAACAGGCGTTTCGTGCTGCACAACACGCGAGAGGTTAGGGGTGGACCAACTCCCGGACAAGTGGTCTCAACCACTCTGTGACCGGCGGAAGCAGCCCGTGCAACGCGCCACCGAAGGGCCTCGACGCGAACGGCCCCGCACTCGCACACGCGAACGGCCCCCGGCACACGCACCGAGGTGCGCGCGCCGGGGGCCGTCCCGACCGCAAGGACCGTCCCGGGGGCCACCCCGGGGCACGGTCCTACTTCTTGTCCTTGCCGCCCTTGTCCTTGTCTCCGCCGCCGGAGCCCATGGACTCGTAGATCTCCTTGCACATCGGGCAGACCGGGTACTTCTTGGGATCACGCCCCGGCACCCAGACCTTTCCGCACAGTGCGACCACGGGAGTGCCGTCGAGGGCGCTCGCCATGATCTTGTCCTTCTGGACGTAATGGGCGTAGCGCTCGTGGTCACCGTCGCCGTGGGAAACCTGCGGCGTCGGCTCGACGAGTGTTCCCGTACCTGCCCCGCGCTCGGGCTCGAGAGTGCTCATGGAAACCAAGGGTACTGGGGTCCGGACGTGTCAGTTGAGCGAAGGGTCGTCCGGGTACGTCGCCACCATCGCGAGGTCGCTCCGCTGGCGGCGCAGCACCTCGCGCCACAGTGTCTCCGGGCGCGGCGAGGAGACGTCGCCCGGTTCGGACTCGACGACGTACCAGGCGCCGTCGCCGAGCTCGGTCTCCAGCTGACCCGGGCCCCAGCCCGCGTAGCCGGCGAAGATCCGGAGGGAGCCCAGTGCGGGACCGAGCAGTTCGGGCGGGGTCTCCAGGTCGACGAGGCCGATCGCGCCGAAGACCCGGCGCCAGCCCAGCGGGCCCTCGTCGCCGGGGATCACCGCGAGGCCGAGGGCCGCGTCCAGGGAGACCGGACCGCCCTGGAAGACCACGCCCGGCTCGCCGGCGAGATCGGCCCAGGGAGCGAGGATGTCACCGACCGTGACCGGGGTCGGCCGGTTCAGGACAACGCCGAGGGAGCCCTCGTCGTCGTGGTCCAGCAGGAGCACCACCGCCCGGTCGAAATTGGGGTCGGCGAGGGCGGGGGTGGCGACGAGCAGCCGTCCTGTGAGCGAGGACACCTCGGTCATGCGACACATGATCCCGCATCTTCGCCCTCCGCGGGGCCCGACCGGCAGAGTGAGGACGGACCGGCGGCCCGCGCAGTTCAGAGGGGTCGCGACCCGCCTCCGGGGGCCGGAAACGGACGGTGACACTCCGCAAGATCACGTGAACGGAGGGTGTTGTGCCGAATTCATTACATCTGTGTGGTGCCCTGAGGCTTCCTAGCGGGGGGCCTACGCCCCTTACCCTTTTCCCTGGCCCCCTGCCCGACCCGACCGGAACGCGAGATTCATGACCGGCACAGACGATGTACTGCTTGTCCACGGCGGCACCCCGCTGGAGGGCGAGATCCGCGTTCGCGGCGCGAAGAACCTCGTGCCCAAGGCGATGGTCGCCGCCCTGCTCGGCAGCGGGCCGAGCAGGCTGCGCAATGTGCCCGACATCCGTGACGTCCGCGTGGTCCGCGGACTCCTCCAGCTGCACGGGGTGACGGTCCGCCCCGGCGAGGAGCCGGGCGAGCTGGTCCTCGACCCGACGCACGTCGAGTCCGCCAACGTGGCCGACATCGATGCCCACGCCGGTTCGTCGCGCATCCCGATCCTCTTCTGCGGCCCGCTGCTCCACCGCCTCGGCCACGCCTTCATCCCGGGCCTGGGCGGCTGCGACATCGGCGGCCGGCCGATCGACTTCCACTTCGACGTGCTGCGCCAGTTCGGCGCGACGATCGAGAAGCGGGCGGACGGCCAGTACCTGGAGGCCCCGCAGCGGCTGCGCGGCACCAAGATCCGGCTCCCGTACCCCTCGGTCGGCTCGACCGAGCAGGTGCTGCTGACCGCGGTCCTGGCGGAGGGCGTCACCGAGCTCTCCAACGCGGCCGTGGAGCCGGAGATCGAGGACCTCATCTGCGTCCTGCAGAAGATGGGCGCGATCATCTCCATGGACACCGACCGGACGATCCGGATCACCGGTGTGGACCGTCTCGACGGCTACACGCACCGGGCGCTCCCGGACCGCCTGGAGGCGGCCTCCTGGGCGTCGGCGGCGCTGGCGACCGAGGGCAACATCTACGTCCGCGGCGCGCAGCAGCGGTCGATGATGACGTTCCTCAACACGTACCGGAAGGTGGGTGGCGCCTTCGAGATCGACGACGAGGGCATCCGCTTCTGGCACCCGGGCGGCTCGCTCAACGCGATCCACCTGGAGACGGACGTGCACCCCGGTTTCCAGACCGACTGGCAGCAGCCGCTGGTGGTGGCCCTGACGCAGGCCGCGGGCCTCTCCATCGTCCACGAGACGGTGTACGAGTCGCGGCTCGGCTTCACGTCGGCGCTGAACCAGATGGGCGCGCACATCCAGCTGTACCGCGAGTGCCTGGGCGGCTCGGACTGCCGCTTCGGCCAGCGCAACTTCCTGCACTCGGCGGTCGTGTCGGGCCCGACGAAGCTCCAGGGCGCCGACCTGGTGATCCCGGACCTCCGCGGCGGCTTCTCGTACCTGATCGCGGCGCTCGCGGCCCAGGGCACGTCCCGGGTCCACGGCATCGACCTGATCAACCGCGGCTACGAGAACTTCATGGAGAAGCTCGTGGAGCTGGGCGCGAAGGTCGAGCTGCCGGGCAGCGCGCTGGTCTGACGCGCCACGCGGCCGTACGAGGGCCGACGGACCCCTGACGGGGGTCTGTCGGCCCTCGCCGCCGTTTCCGGCCCTGTGGGCGTCTCCGGGGGCCAGGGGCGCCCCGGGGCGCGCGCACCGCGTACGGCACGTCCAGGCGGCCCTTCCGGGGCGGCACGCCCCTGTGCGGGCCGTAGGCGGGCAGACGAGAGGGCGGCCACCCCCTGACAGGGTGGCCGCCCTCTCTGTCGCCTACAGCCCCGCGTGGGTGCCTTCGGCGGTGTGCCTGCAGGCTTACTTGCCCTTGGCGGCTTCCTTGAGCTTCGAGCCCGCGGAGACCTTCACGCTGTAGCCGGCCGGGATGTTGATCGGGTCGCCGGTCTGCGGGTTACGAGCGGTGCGAGCGGCACGGTGGGTGCGCTCGAAGGTCAGGAAGCCGGGGATGGTGACCTTCTCGTCGCCCTTGGCGACGACCTCGCCGACGGTCTCGGCGAGAGCGGCCAGCACGGCGTCGGCGTCCTTGCGGGTCACCTCGGCGCGGTCGGCCAGGGCGGCCACCAGCTCACTGCGGTTCATGTTGTTACTCCCGTGTTCTTCTTGCCTGTGAGGCGTGCCACGCGGCGGAGCCGCATGTATGGGCACAGCGAAGCCGATGCTGCCAGGGCCCTCGGACAGTCCCCGGACCCGGGTCTGGTGACAGACCCTCGCGCCCGAATAGGCATCCTGCCCCCACCAGCGGCGGGAACGCCAATCCGGCACCCTCTGGGGTCACACGAAAAGCGCCACGGGCTCTGGCGTGGTGACGTTCCGTCGACTCCGCCGAAACTCTTTGGAGCCGAAGCGCCACCCTACGGCGGATCTACGGCGCGACGCCCGGCGACGCGCCGTTCCGACGGCGGGCCCGGGGCCTTTCACGGCCTTGTCCCGGCCCGCCGTACGTCGTGAGCGGGGCTCTCTCAGAGCCCGCCCGTCCCGTGGTCGGCACCCGCGCCGGCCGCCTTCGCCGCCGTGCGGACGGCGCCCGCGACCGCGCCGGCGACCTTGTCGTTGAAGACCGACGGGATGATGTAGTTCGGGTTCAGCTCGTCCTCGGTGACGACGTCGGCGAGCGCCGCGGCGGCCGCGAGCATCATCTCCGTGTTGACCGTGCGGGACTGGGCGTCGAGGAGACCGCGGAAGACGCCCGGGAAGACCAGCACGTTGTTGATCTGGTTGGGGAAGTCCGAGCGGCCGGTGGCCACAACGGCCGCCGTCTGACGGGCGATTGCCGGGTCGACCTCGGGGTCGGGGTTCGCGAGCGCGAACACGATCGCGTCCTCCGCCATCGCGGCGACGTCGTCCGCGCCGAGCAGGTTCGGGGCCGACACGCCGATGAACACGTCCGCGCCGACGACGGCCTGCTGGAGGGTGCCGGTGACGCCCTCGGGGTTGGTGTTGTCGGCGATCCAGCGCAGCGGGGTGCCGGGCGCGGCCTCGACGAGGTCCTCACGGCCGGCGTGGACGACACCGTGGATGTCGGCGACGACGGCGTGCTTGACGCCCGCGGCGATGAGCAGCTTCAGGATGGCCGTACCGGCGGCGCCGGCGCCGGACATGACGACCCGTACGTCCCCGACGCTCTTGCCGACGACGCGCAGCGCGTTGGTGAGGGCGGCGAGGACGACGATCGCGGTGCCGTGCTGGTCGTCGTGGAAGACGGGGATGTCGAGGGCCTCGCGCAGGCGGGCCTCGATCTCGAAGCAGCGGGGGGCGGAGATGTCCTCCAGGTTGATGCCCGCGAAGCCGGGGGCGATGGCCTTGACGATCGCGACGATCTCGTCGGTGTCCTGGGTGTCCAGGCAGATCGGCCAGGCGTCGATGTCGGCGAAGCGCTTGAACAGGGCCGCCTTGCCCTCCATGACCGGCATCGCGGCCATCGGGCCGATGTTGCCGAGGCCGAGGACGGCGGAGCCGTCGGTGACGACCGCGACGGTGTTGCGCTTGATGGTGAGGCGGCGGGCGTCCTCGGGGTTCTCGGCGATCGCCATGCACACGCGGGCCACGCCCGGGGTGTAGATCATGGAGAGGTCGTCGCGGTTGCGGATGGGGTGCTTGGACGCCATCTCGATCTTGCCGCCGAGGTGCATCAGGAACGTACGGTCGGAGACCTTGCCGAGGACGACACCCTCGATGGTCCGCAGCTGCGCGACGATCTCGTCGGCGTGCGCGGTCGAGGTCGCGGCGATGGTGACGTCGATCCGGAGCTTCTCGTGGCCGGAGGCGGTCACGTCGAGGCCGGTGACGGAACCGCCGTGGGACTCCACCGCCGTGGTGAGCTGGGAGACCGCGGTTCCGCTCGCGGGAACCTCCAGCCGGACCGTCATCGAGTACGAGACGCTGGGCGCCGTTGCCATGGCCGAGTTCCTCTGCTTTCCCTAGCTTCGTTGCTACGCCGCCCCGGCTGGTTGCCTGGCAGCGCCCTCCGATCGTCGCACCTACCAGCCGGTAGCAGGTAATGCGGTCATTTTGTTTTCGGAAAGTAGTTTCCACCATACGAGAAGTTGGGGAGAAACAGAAGAGGTCCGCGTCACCCGGGGGTGACACGGACCTCTTCTGTATGTACGTACAAGGTGGCACCGACCCGCCATGCTCGCCTCGCGGCAAGTGGTCCCTCTAAGGGACGAAGGTTGGGCCCGGGGGCTTGGATCGAGCCGGTGCCATAGACAGGCTAACAAACCACCCTGGTAAGTGATTCCTGCGACGCATGTTGACCTGAAATCAGTCCCTGAGCAGGTCGGGAACCCCGTCCGCGTCCGGCACGTCCCGGGCGCCCGAGACCACCGTCAGCTGCTGGGTGGCCCGGGTCAGCGCCACGTACAGGACCCGCAGACCCGCCGGGGACTCGTCCGCGATCTCGGCCGGTGAGGCGACCACGGTGGCGTCGTACTCCAGGCCCTTGGCCTCCAGGGAGCCCAGCGCCACCACCCGGTCGCCGAGGTCGGCCAGCCAGCCGGCGGCCTGCTCACGGCGGTTCATGGCGACCACGACCCCGACCGTGCCGTCCACACGTTCGAGCAGCCGCCGCGCCTCCGCCCGTACGGTTCCGGCCAGATCGTCCTTGCTCGAAACCGCCACGAACCGGGGCTCCACACCGGTCGAGCGGACCGCGCGCGGCGACTCCTTTCCGGGCATGGCGAGGGCGAGCACCTTGGCGGCCAGTTCGGCGATCTCGGCGGGGTTGCGGTAGTTCACGGTCAGCTCGAAGCGGCGGCGCGGGCGGCTGCCCAGCGCCTCGTCACGGGCCTCCGCGGCCTCGTCCGGGGTGGACCAGGAGGACTGCGCCGGGTCGCCGACGACCGTCCAGGTCGCGTGCCGGCCGCGCCGTCCGACCATCCGCCACTGCATGGGGGTCAGGTCCTGCGCCTCGTCGACGATGACGTGCGCGTACTCGGTGCGCTCCGCCGCGAGCCGCTCGGCCCGCTCGCGCTGCGTCTCCTCCCGTACGGGCATCAGCTCCTCCAGCCCTGTCAGCTGGTCCAGCGGGTCGTACTCCCGCCTCTTGCGCGGCCGGGCCGGGGCGCCGAGGAGGGTGTTCAGCTCGTCGAGGAGCGCCACGTCGTGCACGGAGAGACCGTCGCGGCGCAGCGAGCGGGCGAGCCGACGGACCTCGCCCTGGTTGAGGACGCGCCGGGCCCAGCGGCCCAGGCGCTTCTCGTCGCCCATCGCGTCGAGGACCTGCCGGGGGGTGAGCTCGGGCCACCAGGCGTCGAGGAAGGACAGGAAGGAGTCCTCCGTGGAGACGTCCTCGTCGAAGGAGGAGCGCAGCTCGGCGGCGAGCTCGGGGTCGCTGTGCCGGCCCACGGCGCCGGACTTGGCGTACAGGGCGTCGAGCAGCAGCCTGCGGGCGCGCGGGCGCAGCAGGTTGACGGGGGCGGAGCCGCCCAGGACGTTGTGCCGGATGCGCTGGAGGTCGTCCGCCTCCAGCTCCAGGCGGCGCCCGAAGGCGACGACCCGCAGGCGGGTCGGGGTGCCGGCGGGCGCCGGGGCGGCCTCCTCCTCGCCGAGGGAGAGCTGGGCCTGTGCCCTGGGTGCGGGGGTCTCCAGCGCTCCGCGGGCCGCCTTGCGCAGGACGGCGAGCATCCGGGAGGAGCCCTTGATCCGGGCGACGGCCGGATCGTCGTACGTGGTGGCCTCGATGCCGTCCACCAGCGAGCCGAGCGCGCGGATGGCGAC
Organism: Streptomyces sp. Je 1-79; assembly: GCF_025195125.1. Classification (GTDB taxonomy): domain Bacteria; phylum Actinomycetota; class Actinomycetes; order Streptomycetales; family Streptomycetaceae; genus Streptomyces. Next base: position 57,003 of record NZ_JAMGSL010000011.1, on the reverse strand, counting down.
CTGGCCCTCCTCGCCCAGCGAGGGCAGCACGCCCTCGGTGTACGAGACGAGCAGCGGCGTCGGGGAGACGATCAGGATGCCGCCCGCGTAACGGCGCCGGTCCTGGTAGAGCAGGTAGGCCGCCCGGTGCAGGGCGACCGCCGTCTTTCCGGTGCCCGGGCCGCCCTCGACGTACGTGACGGAGGCGGCGGGCGCGCGGATGACCAGGTCCTGCTCGGCCTGGATGGAGGAGACGATGTCGCGCATGGTGTGGCTGCGGGCCTGGCCGAGCGCGGCCATCAGGGCGCCGTCGCCGATCACCGGCAGCTCGTGCCCGTCGAGGGTCGCCTTCAGCTCGGGGCGCATCAGGTCGTCCTCGACGCCGAGGACCTTGCGGCCCTTGGAGCGGATGACCCGGCGGCGCACCACGCGGCCGGGGTCGACCGGCGTGGAGCGGTAGAAGGGCGCCGCGGCGGGTGCCCGCCAGTCGATGACCAGCGGCGCGTAGTCGGAGTCGAGGACGCCGATCCGGCCGATGTGGAGGGTCTCGGCGATCTCGGCCGTGCCGTCGGGCCGTACGGCGTCCTCTGCGGGCTCGACGGAGGTGTACGCGCCGTCGGGGCCCTTCTTGCCGTCCTTGCCGTACAGCAGGTCGATCCGGCCGAAGAGGAAGTCCTCGAACTCGTTGTTGAGCCGGTTCAGGTGCACGCCGGCCCGGAACACCTGGGCGTCCCGCTCGGCGAGCGCTCCCGGCGTGCCGACCTGGCCGCGTTTGGCGGCGTCGTTCATCAGGAACTCCGCCTCGTGGATCTTCTCCTCGAGGCGGCGGTAGACCTTGTCCAGATGTTCCTGCTCGACACCGATCTCACGGTCCCGGACCGTATCGGTGGCGTCCATGGCGACCATGGCCTCCACGGCTTCCTGCGCGGCCACTGAGGCCCCCTTCTGACGTGCACTGGGCAGCCGTCGAGCGTACGCCACAGGGGGGCAAAATGTCAGGCCTCGACCTCCACGAGGCGTTCGCCGTCGAAGGTCCGGACCTCGAAGTGGTCGATGTCGTTGCGGTCCATGGCCGCTCCGCCGTGCACGTACAGCGGGTTCTTGGCGCTCTCCAGCGTGGCGCCGGGGATGCCGTACCCCCACTTCGGCACCGCCCAGGAGGTCACCGTCTCCTCCTCGCCGCTCTTGGAGACGGCGACGAGCCGGCACTTCAGGGGGCCCTTGACGTTCTTGAGCTCCAGGACGGTGTGGGTGCCCCAGCCCTTCTTCTCCAGGCCGACGGTCGCGCTGATCTTCGTCGTCGGGTCGGTGGCCTCGATCTTCTCGTCCATGTGGTGGAAGAAGGCGTCCTCGGCCGGGCTGGTGGGATGCGGTTCGACCGCCTGGTTCTCCCGCTCGCCGCCGGAGGTGGCGACGACCGCGACGGCGGGCCCGCCGATGACGAGGACCGCGGCGGCCGCGACGAGGTACAGGGAGCGGCGGCGACGGCTCGCGCGCTTGGCACCCACCTCGTCGATCAGCCGGTCGAGGAGCTCCGGACCGGGCGGGGCGCCGACGGCGTGCAGGGCCACGGGAGCGCCCGGGGCGCGGCGGGGGCCGGGCGGGGCGGGCGGCCGGGGCGCGAAGTCGTCGAAGGCCTTCTCGGCGTACGGGTCGATCATCGACGGGCCGAAGGCGGCCGGGGCGTCCGCGTCCGCCAGCATGGCGAGCATCGGCTCCATCCCGGCGAACTCCTCCACGTGCGCGGCGCAGAGCTCGCAACCCGCCAGGTGCGCCTCGAAGGCGACGGCTTCGACATCGTCAAGGATGCCGAGTACGTACGCACCCGCGGCGTCGTGCGGCGGTGTCATGCCGCTGCTCATGCCGAAACCCCCCTCTCCTCCAGCGCGATTTTCATGGAACGAAGTGCGTAGAACACTCGGGAACGCACGGTCCCGGCAGGTATGCCGAGGGTCTCGGCCGCCTCATTGACCGTACGCCCCTTGAAGTAGGTCTCGACCAACACTTCCCGGTGGGCGGGCGTCAAATCTTCGAGAGCGTCAGAGAGCGTCATCAGCCACAGCGCCTTGTCGATCTCGTCCTCCGCGGGCAGGACCTCGAGCGGTGACGGATCGACCTCCTGGGGCCGGGCCTGCCGGCTTCGGTGGCCGTCGATGACGATGCGCCGGGCAACCGTCACAAGCCAAGGTCTGACGGAGCCGGTAGCCCGGTTGAGCTGGCCGGCGTTCTTCCAGGCACGGATGAGCGTCTCCTGTACGACGTCCTCGGCACGCTGGCGGTCGCCGGCGACGAGGCGGAGTACATAGGCGAGCAGGGGCCCGGCATGTTCGCGGTAGAGAGCACGCATCAACTCCTCGTCAGGGACGTCGGGGCGGTTGCGTGACACCTCGCTGCGATGCCGGGCCCGATGCGGACGTTCATCGGCCACGGCCGCATCCTTGCGCACCACGAACCTCCCGGTCGAGACCCTGTCTGTCGTGGAGAGGTACGGAGCCCGGGCGGGTTCGACTCAACGACGTGCGAACTTTTTCCGGGATTCCTCAGACGGTCGCGTTCGCCCGCCGGGCTGCCCGATGCCGGGCAACACGCTCCCGGTTTCCGCACGCCTCGCTGGAGCACCAGCGGCGGCGGCGCCCCCGTGAGGTGTCGAGGTAGCAGCGGCGGCAGTCGTCGCCCTCGCAACGGCGGAGCAGGGCACGGGCGTCCGGGTCGGTGAGCAGGTCGACGGCGTCGCGGGCGACGGCGGCGAGCAGCGCGCGGCAGTCGGGCACGTCGCTCAACGCCCGTACGAGCCCGCCGGTCTCGGTGCGTACGGCGCGGGGGGCGGGGGGCGCGGAGGCTGCGGCGAGGGCGTTGAGCCGCTCCAGGGCACGGTCGGCGCGGCGGCCGTCGAGCTGGGAGTGGACCAGTTCGCCGACGCAGTCGCGCAGTTCGCGGAAGCGCACGACCCAGGCGGTGTCGAGCGCGCGCAGCGGCGTGGCGGCGGGAACGAGTCCGGTGGCACGCAGGAAGACGTCGAGGTCCCGGGTGTGGTCGAGCGGCTCTGCGGCCAGGTCCAGGCAGATCCGGCCGGACTCGAACCGTACGGTCATGACCCTGTCACCACCTCGCGCATCGGAAGCGGGCGCCCAGCCAGGGTGCTCCCGATCGCCGGGTTCGGCTAGGGGGCGTGTTACGGAGGATGCGTCGGGCCGGACTGTGCGCGGGGGCACTTGTCCTGACGGCAGTGGCGGCGTGGCAGCTGCGGGGCGGGGCGCGGGCGGGGGCGGTCGCCCGTACGCCGGGCCCCGTACCCCCGTACGGCCAACCGCCCTGCTAGCCGTCGTACTTGGTGTCCGCCGCCGGGTCCAGCGCCAGCCGGTAGCCGCGCTTGACCACCGTCTGGATCAGCTTCGGCGTGCCCAGCGCCGTCCGCAGCCGGGCCATCGCCGTCTCCACCGCGTGCTCGTCCCGGCCCGCGCCGGGCAGGGCGCGGAGCAGGTCGGCCCGGGAGACGACCCAGCCCGGGCGCCGGGCCAGCGTGGCGAGCAGCGCCATCCCGGCGGGCGGGACCGGGCGCAGGGAGCCGTCCACCAGGACCGCGTGCCCCCGGATCTCGATGCGGTGGCCGGCCACCGGAAGGACGCGCGCCCGGGACGGGAGTTCCTGGCAGAGCAGCTGCACCAGCGGCCCGAGCCGGAACCGCTCGGGCTGGAGGGTGTCGATGCCGTGCGCCTGGAGCGGCAGCGCCGTCACCGGCCCCACGCACACCGCGAGCACGTCGTGCCGCAGCGCTTCGAGGAGTTCGGCCCTGGCCCCCCGGTCCTCCGCCCGGGTCAGCAGGGACGCGGCGGCCGGTGCGCTGGTGAAGGTCACCGCGTCCAGCGTGCCGGACAGGATCCCGTCCAGGAGCCGGTCGAGCGGGCCGATGTCCTCGGGCGGCATCCACCGGTAGACCGGTACGCCGACGACCTCCGCGCCGCCCGCCTCCAGCGCCTCCACAAAGCCCGGCAGCGGCTCCCCGTGCAGCTGGAGCGCGATCCGCCGCCCCGCCACCCCCTCGCCCAGGAGCCGGTCGAGCACCTCGGCCATGGACTCGGAGGACGGCGACCACGACTCCGTGAGCCCCGCCGCCCGTACGGCTCCCTTGACCTTGGGACCGCGGGCGAGGAGTTCCACGCCCCTGAGGCAGTCGAGGAGTGCCTCGCCGTGCCCCCAGCCGTCCGCCGCCTCGACCCAGCCCCGGAAGCCGATCGCCGTCGTGGCGACGACGACGTCCGGGGCGTGGTCGATGAGTTCCTTCGTCGCGGCGAGCAGTTCCGTGTCGTCCGCGAGCGGCACGATCCGGAGTGCCGGGCCGTGGACCACGGCCGCGCCCCGGCGGCGGAGAAGCGTGCCCAGCTCGTCGGCGCGGCGGGCCGCGGTGACGCCGACGGTGAACCCGGCGAGGGGCCCCTGCTCTTGCTCGTTCATGACGACCGAGCCTGACGCCGATGCGTGTCGGGCTCGGTTCGCCGGTATTTCCTGGCCGTTACGGACCACTCCGGATCACACCTCGGCGTAGCCGAGCTGCGGCTTCGTCTCTCCCGAGGCACCCGCGCCCTCGGCCGTGTCCGGGACGACGGCCGGCCGGCGAAGGTATACCGCCCAGGTGACGACCATGCAGGCCGCGTAGAAGAGCAGGAAGGCGACGAAGGCCGCCGTGCCGCTGCCGACGGTCTGGAAGGACTGCCGGAAGGCCAGGTTGATACCGAGCCCGCCGAGCGCGCCCACGGCCCCGATGAGGCCCATGGCGGCCCCGGAGAGCCTGCGGCCGTACGCCTCCGCCTCCTCGCCCCTCAGGCCCTTGCTGTGCCCCTGCGAGAGGAAGATCGCGGGGATCATCTTGTACGTGGAGCCGTTGCCGAGTCCGCTGAGGACGAAGAGTGCGGTGAAGCCGACGAGGAAGACGGTGAGCGACTCGACGACGGAGGCGTAGACAACCACTCCGGTCGCCGCGGCCATCCCGGCGAAGTTCCCCAGGGTGATGCGGGCACCGCCGTACTTGTCGGCGAGCGAACCGCCGAAGGGCCGGATCAGCGAGCCGAGGAGCGGGCCGATGAAGGTGAGCGAGGCGGCCTGGAGCGGGGTGCGTCCGAACTGGGTCTGCAGGACGAGGCCGAAGGCGAAGCTGTAGCCGATGAAGGAGCCGAAGGTGCCGATGTAGAGGAAGGCCATGATCCACGTGTGGCCGGCCCTCACGGCCTCCTTCGCGGCTCCCGTGTCGTTCTTCACCGGGGCGAGGTTGTCCATGAAGAGCGCGGAGCACAGCGCGGCGACGACGACGAGCGGGATGTAGACGCCGAGGACGATCCGCGGGTGCAGGGCGCCGGCGGTGCCGATGACGAGCAGGCCGACGAGCTGGACGACGGGGACGCCGATGTTGCCGCCGCCCGCGTTGAGCCCAAGCGCCCAGCCCTTCTTGCGCAGCGGGAAGAAGGCGTTGATGTTGGTCATGGAGGAGGCGAAGTTGCCGCCGCCGACCCCGGTGAGCGCGGCGACCAGCAGGAAGGTGCTGTACGAGGTGCCCGGCTCCATCACCGTGTAGGCGACGCCCGTCGGCAGGAGGAGCAGCAACGCGCTGAAGACCGTCCAGTTCCGGCCGCCGAAGCGGGCGACCGCGAAGGTGTACGGGATGCGGATGAGCGCTCCGACGAAGGTGGCGGTCGCGATCAGGAAGAACTTGCCCGCGGGGTCGATGCCGTACTGCGGTCCCATGAACAGGACCATGACCGACCACAGGCTCCATATGGAGAACCCGATGTGCTCGGAGAAGACGGAGAAGAGGAGATTGCGCCGCGCGATCCGCTCCCCTTGTTCACGCCAGAAGGTCTCGTCCTCCGGCTCCCACCGTTCGATCCACCGGCCGCCCATCACGTACCTCCACGGTGTCGGGTCCCGAGCGTCCAGATGCTCTGGACCTCTTGCGGAAGAGGCTAGTCAGACCGCGTTTCAGACCGGTGGCGGGAAGTGACGGGTGCGGAACCTTGCTCTCACCCGGGGCGGGGGCGGGGTGTGAGTACGGACCGGGGGCGCCGTCGGCCGCGGGACCCGGCGCGGGCCGCCGCACCCCCGCTCAGGGGCCGGGGACCCCCGGCTCGTCCTCGGGGAGCCAGAAGTTCGCGGGGCGGTCCAGCCAGCCCTCGCGCCCGCCGATCTCGGCCGCGGCGGTGCGCAGCGCGTCCAGGCCGGGGTGGCGCAGTCCCTTGCGCCAGACCAGGCTGACCGGGGAGAGCGGGACCGGGTCGACGAGGGGCCGCAGCACGCAGCCCGGCATCGGCGGGAAGTCGACGACCGCCAGGACGGGCACGCGGAGCTTGGCCATGATCCGCTGGAACTCCTCCTTCCCCACCGCCATCGGCGCGGGCGGCGCGACGGCTATGCCGTGCCCCGCGAAGAGCCGGGCGGCCAGGTCGGTCCACTCCGGGGTGCGGTCGTTGCCGGCGCCCGCGTAGACGCTCTCGCCCCGGAGTGCGGCGAGCGGCACCGCCGCCAGGTCCGCGAGCCGGTGGTCCTCGGGCAGGACCACCGCCATCGGCTCGTACCGGACGAAGTGCGAGGCGAGCCGCCCTCGCGTGCCCGCGTCGAGGCCCCCGAACCGCCCGAAGGACACATCGAGCGTGCCGGCGAGGATCTGCGCCGCGGCCCCGGTCAGCCCGCTCTCGTAGCGGGCCATCAGCTCCTGCTCGGGGGCGAGTTCGCGCGCCCGCTCCAGGACCCGGCCCTGGGCGAGGCCGGTGCTGTTGAGGTCGACGAGCAGGGGCCTGGCGGACGCCCGGAACGCGTCGGCGAGTTCGTCGCAGGCGGCCAGCACCCGGCGGGCGTACGGCAGGAGCCGGACGCCGTCCGGGGTGAGTGCCACCTGACGGGTGGTCCGTACGAACAGCTCCGTGCGCAGGTCCCGTTCCAGCCGCCGGATGTCGCGGCTGAGGGCCTGCTGGGCGATGTGGAGGCGGGCGGCGGCACGGGTGAAGTGCAGCTCGTCGGCGACGGCGGTGAAGGCGCGCAGGAGCCGGGGTTCGACGGCGTACGAAGTGACCACCCGGCATTTAACAACACTGCCGCGTGAATGGCCACGGATCAGGTGTTGGACCGGGGCAGGGGGCTCCCCGGAGGCTTGTCGCATGCCGCACCACGACCTCACGCTCACCCCCGCGGGCCCGGCGCTCGCCCCGCGCTTCCACGAGCCCCACACCCCCGCGGGCCCGGCGCTCAACGGCGTCCCCTCGACGGAACGCCCCGCCCGCACCGGCCCCTACCGGCGGCTCTTCGCCACCCCCGGCGCCCGCGCGTTCACCCTCGGGAACCTGATAGCCCGGCTGCCCATGGGCATGTTCGGCGTCAGCGCGGTGATCATGATCGCGGGGGCGTACGGCTCGTACGCGCTCGCGGGCGCCGTCACCGCGACGGGGATGGCCGCCACCGCCGTCGTCGCCCCCTGGACCGCGCGGCTCGTCGACCGGCACGGACAGGCCCGGATCGCCGTCCCCGCGACGGCGCTGGCCGCGCTCGGCTCGCTGGCACTGCTGCTGTGCGTGCACCACCGGGCGCCGGTCTGGACGCTGTTCGCCGCGTACGCCGCGACCGCGACCTGCCCCAACACCGGGGGGATGTCCCGCGCCCGCTGGGCCCATCTCCATCGGAACGACCCCGCGGCGCTGCACACGGCCAACGCCTTCGAGCAGGCCGTCGACGAGCTGTGCTTCATGCTGGGCCCGGTCCTGGCGGCGTTCCTGTGCGCGGCGCTCTTCCCGGAGGCGGGCACGCTGGCCGGCGCGGTCCTGCTGTTCACCGGCGTCCTGGTCTTCGCGGCCCAGCGCTCCACCGAGCCCCCGGTCACACCCCGCTCCGCCACCACGCCCGGCTCCCTCCTGCGCGTGCCGGGCACCGCTCCCCTGCTGGGGGTCTTCCTGGCGACGGGCGCGGTCTTCGGCGCGATGGAGGTCGTGACGCTCGCGCACGTGGACGGCCCGCTCGCCGGCCCGGTCCTGGCCCTGCAGGCCACGGGCTCCTGCGTGGCCGGTCTGGTCTACGGCCGTAGGGGCCGCGCGGTCCGGCTGCGCAGCTGCCTCCTCGCGATGACCTGCCTGATGACGCTGCCGTTCCTGGGGGCCTCGACCGGCTCCCTGCTCGCCCTGGCGGCCGGTCTGCTGGTGGCGGGCATGGCGACGGCCCCGACGCTGGTCACCGGCATGGCGCTGGTCCAGCGCCTGACCCCGCCGGGCCGGCTCAACGAGGGGATGACCCTCGCCGTGACCGCGCTCCTCGCGGGCATCGCGGTCGGTTCGGCCACCGGCGGCTGGACGGCCGAGAACGCCCCGTCGACGGTGTACGCCTTCCTGGTCCCGGCGACCGCGGCGGCTCTGGCCCTCGTACAGGAGGCGGCCCGGGGAAAGACAGAGGCCCGGCGGTCGTCGTGACGACTGCCGGGCCTGTGCCCACATGGGATGAGTGGAGATGGCGGGAATCGAACCCGCGTCCAACGGTGCAGAATCAGGGCTTCTCCGTGTGCAGTCCGCTACGAGTTTCTCAGCCCCGGAGATCACGCGGACAAGTCTCCGACGGGCTCAGTCACTGTTTGATTTCCCTCAGGCCCCCGTGACCGGGGCTAGAGGTTTAGATCCCTGAATGACGCCAGGATCCGGGTCGGGACCATCCCCGGGCTGACGCTCCTCACAGAGGCTTCGTCTCGTTACCTAAAATTAGGCAGCGAGGGCGAAGCGGGAGTTATCGCTCTTGGAGTTGGCGATTATTGGTTGCGACATATGGTTTACGAGATCATTGCCGCTTCCTCGACACGCTTCCCCTGCTTCGACATCCGCTGTCGAAACCGATCATCCCCATGTTGATTTTTCAATGCGTGCACCCGCTGTGAGGTGCGAGTCCCATGGTACGTGACGACCGCGTACGGTTGCCAGCGTATTAAGGGGCCCCGGCCGGACGGTGGCCGGACGGCCGCCGCCGTGGCCTAGACGGCCGCAGCCCGCTGACGCCGCTTCGCCGCCGCGATCGCCCGGTTCGTCTCGCGCGTGTCCTGCTTCTCGCGCAGGGTCTGGCGCTTGTCGTACTCCTTCTTGCCCTTGGCGAGCGCGATCTCGACCTTGACCCGGCCCTTCAGGAAGTACAGGGCGAGGGGCACGATCGTGTGACCCGTCTCCTGGGACTTCGCCTCCAGCTTGTCGATCTCGGCGCGGTGCAGGAGCAGCTTGCGCTTCCGCTTCGCCGAGTGGTTGGTCCAGCTGCCCTGCATGTACTCGGGCACATGGATGTTGTGCAGCCACGCCTCATGGCCGTCGATCTGGACGAAGCCGTCGACCAGCGACGCCCGGCCCATCCGGAGCGACTTCACCTCGGTGCCCATGAGCACCACACCGCACTCGTAGGTGTCGATGATGTGGTAGTCGTGGCGCGCCTTCTTGTTCTGCGCGATGATCTTGCGCTCAGGACCCTTCTCGGGGTCCTTCTTCTTGGCAGGCTTGCCCTGCACGTTCACGAGTCCCTTTGCCATAGTGCGGCCATTTTCGCACTACGAGCCCCCTCCGAGGCCACTCAATACTGTTCTCGCCCGTGCCTCGGCCCGCTCGCCCGTGGTGTCGCTGACCACCAGGTCGGGCGTGATGCCCAGGCCGTCGACGCCGTGTCCGGCGGGGGTGCGGTAGTGGCCGACGGTCAGCTCGGCGACGGAGCCGTCGGGCAGCCGGCTCGGCATCTGCACCGAGCCCTTGCCGAAGGTGCGCGAGCCGACGGTGACGGCCCGGCCGCGGTCCTGAAGCGCTCCGGTGAGCAGCTCGGCGGCGCTCATCGTGCCCCCGTCGACCAGCGCCACCACGGGCCGGTGGGTGTCCCCGCCGCTCTGCGCGTACAGCGCCCGCTGCTCGCCGTCGACGTCGTACGTGGCGACCAGACCGCCGTCGAGGAAGGCGGAGGCGGCGACGGTGGCCTCGGCGACCAGGCCGCCGGCGTTGCCCCGCAGGTCCAGGAGGACTCCGGAGCCGGCCGGGGCGTGCCGTACCGCGTTCCGTACGCGCTCGCCCGCGCCCTTGGTGAAGGCGGTCACCTTGATCAGGACGGTCCCGTCGTCGAGGCGCCGCACGGTGACGTCGTCGGTGGCGAGCCGGGCCCGGGTCAGCGTCTGCGTCCAGGCGGAGCGGCCGCGCTCGACGCCGAGGGCGACGGTGGAGCCGGCCTGGGCGGCGCCGTCGCCGCGCAGGAGGGAGACGACCTCGGAGACGGAGAGAGCGCCGATGTCGCGCCCGTCGAGGGTGACGAGACGGTCGCCGGCCCGCAGACCGGCCCGGGCCGCCGGCCCGCCGGCCTGGACGCGGCTGATCTCGATCCGGCCTTCCGCGGACTTCCGCGCGGAGAGCCCGACACCGGTGTACGAGCCGTCGAGCGCCTGCTCGAACTCCTCGTACTCGGCCGGGCCGTACACCGCGCCCCAGCGGTCGCCGCTGCGGCTGACGAACTCCTCGGCCGCCTGCTTGCCGGACTTGCCGTCGGCCATCGCCTCGGCGGCGGCGCGGGAGAGGTCGGCCGGGTCGACGGTGCCGCTCGCCGGGGCCTGCTGCGCGCGCTTCACGGAGGCGGCCTCCTGCCGGGGCAGGGACCCGGTGGCCGCGGCCGTGGCGAGCACTCCGGCGAAGACCAACGTCAGGGCAGCCCCGCGGAGGACTCCGCGGGGCCGGATACAGAACTCGGGGCGGGACCCCGGGCCGACGGCCGACATGGCGCCCACTCTAGGACAAGCGAAAGGCGCCGTACGGTCGTTGACCGCACGGCGCCCGGGGTACTCGGAGGTCTCTTCTCACACCTTCAGGTACTTGCGCAGCGCGACGAATGCGGCAAGGGCCGGCATCAGCAGGCCGATGGCGATGACGAGCGGCAGCTTGGCGAGGACGGCGTCCCAGCCGATGAAGTTGACGAGCTGCATCTTGTCGGCGAGCGCGATGCCGTGGTCGATGAGGAAGTACCGCCCGACCAGGAGCATGATGCAGGCGACGGCGCCGCCGAGGAGTCCGGCGAAGGCGGCCTCCATGATGAACGGCATCTGGATGTAGAAGCTGGAGGCGCCGACCAGTCGCATGATGCCGGTCTCGCGCCGTCGGCTGAAGGCGGAGACGCGCACCGTGTTGACGATCAGCATCAGCGCGATGACCAGCATCAGTCCCATGACGCCGAGGGCGGCGATGTTCATGCCGTTCATCAGGTCGAAGAGGTTCTGCAGGATGTTGCGCTGGTCCTGGACGGACTCCACGCCGTCCCGGCCCGCGAAGGCGGTGGCGACGACCTTGTACTTCTCCGGGTCGTCCAGCTTGACCCGGAACGACTCCTGCATCTGGTCGGGCGTGATGACCGACGCGATGGCGGTGTCGCTGTACTGCTCCTTGTAGTGCTTGTAGGCCTCGTCGGTGGACTCGTGGTGCACGGTCTCGACGATGTCCATCTTCTTCAGATCGGCCTCGATCTGCTCCTTCTGCTGCGCGGTCACCGCGCCCTTGGCGCACTTGGTGGAGGTGGCCGCGTCGTTCTTGTTGCAGAGGAAGATGGAGACGTTGACCTTGTCGTACCAGTAGTCCTTCATCGTGCTGACCTGCTCGCGCATGAGCAGCGCGCCGCCGAACAGGGCGAGCGAGAGGGCCACGGAGACGATGACGGCGAAGGTCATCGTGAGATTGCGCCGGAGACCGACGCCGATCTCGGAGAGCACGAACTGAGCGCGCATGGTGTTCTATCCCCTACCTGCTCAGTGCTGGTATCCGTAGACGCCGCGCGCCTGGTCGCGGACGAGACGGCCCTTCTCGAGCTCGATGACGCGCTTGCGCATCTGGTCGACGATGTTCTGGTCGTGGGTCGCCATGACGACGGTGGTCCCTGTCCTGTTGATGCGGTCGAGCAGCTTCATGATGCCGACGGAGGTCTGCGGGTCGAGGTTGCCCGTGGGCTCGTCCGCGATCAGCAGCATCGGGCGGTTGACGAAGGCCCGGGCGATGGCGACGCGCTGCTGCTCACCACCGGAGAGTTCGCCGGGCATCCGGTCCTCCTTGCCGCCGAGGCCGACGAGGTCGAGGACCTGGGGCACGGCCTTGCGGATCTCGCCGCGCGGCTTGCCGATGACCTCCTGGGCGAAGGCGACGTTCTCGGCGACGGTCTTGTTGGGCAGCAGCCGGAAGTCCTGGAAGACGGTTCCGAGCTGGCGCCGCATCTGGGGCACCTTCCAGTTGGACAGCCGGGCGAGGTCCTTGCCGAGGACGTGCACCTGGCCGTGGCTGCAGCGCTCCTCGCGCAGGATCAGCCGGAGGAAAGTCGACTTTCCGGAGCCGGAGGAACCGACGAGGAAGACGAACTCCCCCTTCTCGATCTCCAGGGATACATCCCGGAGCGCGGGGCGGTTCTGCTTCGGATAGGACTTGGAGACGTTGTCGAATCGGATCACGGATGCACCACGGTCGGCCGGGAGTAGGTGTGCGCGACCTTACGCGACCGGCGATGGCCTGCGCAGTCGCGGTCCCGGCTTGCGTGCTTTATCCTTTTCGCCCTTCGGGGCGGAAGCGATGCGATCCGGGTGTAATCCGACGGGGCGCGCCGAAACGACGTGGAGCTGGCACAGTGGTAGGGGGAACGCTCGGGTACGACCGGGCGTTGTCCCTGATGTGGATCCCTGTGCGGGAGGAGGAGAGCGCATGACCTATGACCGACTGGTGTGCGCCAACTGCGCGGCCCCCGTCGCGGAGGGCCGCTGCCCCGTCTGCCGCGCGAACCGGGAACGTCTGGACCCGTCGACGGGCCTGACCCCGGCGATGCTGCTGGCGCTCGTCGTCGCCCTGGTGGCGATGGTGGCGCTGCTCGCGGCCCTGCAGACCGCGTAGGGCTTCCGCGCTCCCCGCATACGAGCCGGACAAGGGGAGAGGGCCGGGGGAACGCCCCCGGCCCTCTCTTCATGCTTCTACGACCTGACGGTCACCGAGCCGCTCAGACGGCGGCGCGGCCACCGCCGACCAGACGCGGGAGCATCCGGAAGCCGATGCCACCGGCGATCATGGTGGCGGCACCGATGATCAGGAACGAGGTCTCGGCGGCGCCGGTCTCAGCCAGCTCCTCCTTGGCCTTGCCCTGCTCGACGGGCTGCGAGCCGGCGTTGTCGGTGTCGGGGTTGTTGTTGACGCACTCGGCGCCGTCGACGTCGACGGTGCAGTCGCCGGCGTCCGAACCGCCGTCATCCGGCGTGGTCGGGCTGGTGGTCGGCTCGCCCGTCGGCTTCGGGCCGTCGGTCGGCTTCGGGCCGTCCGTGGGCGTCGGCTTCGGGTCGTCGGTCGGCGTCGGGTCCGGGTCGTCGGTCGGCGTCGGGTCCGGGTCGTCCGTGGGCGTCGGGTCCGGGTCGTCGGTCGGCGTCGGGTCCGGGTCGTCCGTCGGCGTCGGGTCCGGGTCGTCGGTCGGCGTCGGGTCCGGGTCGTCCGTCGGCGTCGGCTCCGTCTCGCACCCGGGCTCGCCCGGGATGCAGGTGGGATCCGCCTCGGGCAGCTCGGCCTGGACACCGATCGTCAGATCGACACCCACGGCCGAAGCGGCGCCCGCCGCAGTGAGCGACGCGCCGGCGGCGATGACCGCACCGGCAGCTATCCGCGCAACGCGGATCCGCGTCTTCTTCGTCATCTGGCTGCTACCCCCAGTAGCTCAATCTCGTCATTGGAGCAGCGCTCGGGGCCTCGGGCACGAAGGGCGTTCTCACCATGTCGAACCTGCCCCCGTCTCACACGCGCCCCAGAGATACGCATGCCGCATGTCACCCTTCCGAGTTTCCGCATACGCGTCAAGGTCGTTGCGCGTGCGATGCCCGAAAGATCACCAGATGCCTGCCATGCGGGGATGCAACTGTGACGTAAACGTGGAACTACCGCCCCTCCCAAGCCAGTTCCCATGTCGACAAAGCGTCAGAGACGTCAACTTGCCGCTTGCGCCCGCGAAGTGGTGCTTCTCGGCCGGAGGGGTGTGCGCCACCGTCCTCGCGCCCCGTACGACGACGGCGCCGGGCCCCGTGTCTTCACGTGGGGCCCGGCGCCGTCAGGTCGGGAGGGTTACTTGTCCTGCTGCTTGCGCCAGCGGATGCCCGCCTCCAGGAAGCCGTCGATCTCGCCGTCGAGGACCGACTGCGGGTTGCCGACCTCGAAGTCCGTACGGAGGTCCTTGACCATCTGGTACGGGTGCAGGACGTACGAGCGCATCTGGTTGCCCCAGGAGCTGCCGCTGTCCTTCAGGGCGTCCATCCTGGCCCGCTCCTCCTGGCGCTGACGCTCCAGCAGCTTGGCCTGGAGGACGTTCATGGCGCTCGCCTTGTTCTGGATCTGGGAGCGCTCGTTCTGGCAGGAGACCACGATGCCCGTCGGGATGTGCGTGATGCGCACCGCCGAGTCCGTCGTGTTGACGCCCTGGCCGCCGGGGCCCGACGCGCGGTAGACGTCCACGCGCAGCTCGGACTCGTCGATCTCGACGTGGTCGGACGACTCGACGACCGGCAGGATCTCGACGCCCGCGAAGGACGTCTGGCGGCGGCCCTGGTTGTCGAAGGGGGAGATGCGCACCAGGCGGTGCGTGCCCTGCTCGACGGAGAGCGTGCCGTAGGCGTACGGGGCCTTGACCACGAACGTGGTCGACTTGATGCCGGCCTCTTCCGCGTACGAGGTCTCGTAGATCTCGGTGCCGTAGCCGTGCCGCTCGGCCCAGCGCAGGTACATGCGCTGGAGCTGCTCCGCGAAGTCGGCGGCGTCGACGCCGCCCGCCTCGGCGCGGATGTTGACCAGCGCCTCGCGCTCGTCGTACTCGCCGGAGAGGAGCGTACGGACCTCCATCTCGTCCAGCGCCTTGCGGACGGAGGCCAGCTCCGTCTCCGCCTCGGCGCGGGTGTCCGGATCGTCCATCTCCTCGGCGAGCTCGAAGAGCACCCCGACGTCGTCGATCCGGCTGCGCAGGGCCTCGGCCTTGCGGACCTCGGCCTGGAGGTGCGAAAGCTTGCTGGTGATCTTCTGCGCCGCCTCCGGGTCGTCCCAGAGGGACGGGGCCGCGGCCTGCTCTTCGAGCACGGCGATGTCTGCCCTCAACTGTTCGAGGTCCAGCACGGCCTCGATCGACCCCATGGTCGAGGAGAGGGACTTCAGCTCTTCGGATACATCGACGACTGCCACGCGTCCAGCGTAACGGCTCGGCGCAAATGCCAGGCCCCGCCGGTCTCGGTGACAAGCGGTGACAAGCGGCGGGGAGGGGCGGGGAGCGGCGCTGGCTACGGCTGGGTGGAGGTCTTCGAGTCCTGCGGCGGCGGTACGGCGGTGTCCTCGGCGGTCGCCAGGTAGCCGCCGACGCCCAGCGCGCCCGCGACGAGGACCGCCGCGACCGACAGGGTGATCCGGCGCTTGCGGACCGTCTCCGCCTTGTGACGGGCCGAGCCGGGGCGGCGGGCGCCCGCCGAGCGCGGGGCACGGGCGGTGCCCAGGGGGCCGCCCGCGAGCTCGTCGGGGGCGGGGACGCGCATGGAGGTGTGGGTGTCCCGGTTGGAGTCGGGAGTGGCGCCGGGGACCAGGGGGACGGCGGCCCGGCGCGGGGCGGTCCCCGTGGGCCCCGTCGGGTAGGGGTCCTCCTCGCGCGGCTCCTGCGCCGGCTGCTCCGCGTCGTCGGGCTCGTCCACGTCCAGCGGGGGCAGGCCGGCCAGGAGCGGCAGGCACTCCCGTAGCCGGCTGGCCAGTTCCGAGGCGCGCAGCCGGGAGGCCGGTGCCTTGGCCAGGCACTGGACGATCAGCTGCCACAGCTCCTCGGGGATGCCCGGCAGGGGGACGACCGTCTCGGTGACGTGGCGGCGCAGCACGGCGCCCGGGTGGCCGCCGCCGAAGGGCGTGAAGCCGGCCAGGAGCTCGTACAGGACGGTCGCGAGGGCGTAGATGTCGACCGCGGCGCGTGGCGGCAGGCCCTCGACGATCTCCGGGGCGAGGTAGTCCGGCGTTCCGATGATCCGCGTGGCCTTGGTGCGGCCCGGTGTGTCGATGAGCTTGGCGACGCCGAAGTCGGTGAGGAGGGCCGGGTGCGCTCCGGCGGGGCCGAGCGGGCCCTCCATGTCGAGCAGGATGTTCTCCGGCTTGACGTCCCGGTGGACGACCCCGGCGGCGTGCGCGGCGGCGAGTCCGTCGGCGACGTCGGCGATGATCGCGACGGCCGCCTCGGGGGCGAGCCTGCGCTCGCGGTCGAGGCGGGTGCGCAGGTCGGTGCCGCGGACCAGGTCCATGACGAGCGCCAGGTCGTTGCCGTCGACGACGAGGTCGCGGACGGAGACGACCCGCGGGTGGTCGAGACCGAGGAGAGCGGTGCGCTCCTGGACGAAGCGGCCGACGAGCTCCTGGTCCGAGGCCAGGTCCTCGCGCAGCAGCTTGATGGCGACGGGGCCCTCGGGGCCCTCGCCGAGCCACACCGTGCCGGCGCTGCCCCGACCGAGGATCTGGTGGGCCGTGTAGCGGCTGCCGATATTCCGTGCCAAGACTGCTCCCTCAGCGGCTGGCGGACGCGTCAAAGTTACGCGTCCGCAGCCGCCGGTCGTCACTTCCGCGGGGAAATCACCCCTCGGAAGTCGATAAATCGGCAGTACTACTGCCCCGTACCGCCGGTAGTAGTACCGGTCTCGGCGCCCGAGCCGGATCCCGTCAGCTCGGAGACCCAGTCGGTGAAGGACGAGATCCCGTCGCCGAGGGCCTCCCAGTAGCCCTTGCCTTCGGCGATCCAGCCCTGGAGCGGGGTCAGCTCCCAGATGAGCCAGCCCGCGACCACGAAGAGCACGATCGTGAACAGACAGCCCTTCAGGCAGCCGAGTCCCGGGATGCGCATCGGGTTGGCGCTGCGCTGACGCGGCTGACGCGGCTCGCGCGGGGCCGGCGGCTGCGGAGCCTGCGGGGGCGGCTGCGGCGGGTTGTACGCCTGCTGGGGCCGCGCGTACTGCTGCTGGGGCTGCCGCTGGTGCTGCTGAGGCTGCTGAGGCGCGTACTGCTGCGGCTGCTGCTGGTACCGGGGCGGCTGCTGGGGCTGCTGGTACGGCTGCGGAGGCCGCTGCTGGTGCTGCGGGGGCTGCTGATGCTGCGGGGGCTGCGGCTGACGCTGCGGGCGGCGGCGCAGCGGGTCCTCGCTCGGGTCCAGGTACTGGACCTGCGTCTGCTCGTTGCGGTCGCGGGCCGCACGCAGCTGGCTCTGCCAGGGGTGCGGCTGCTCCTCGTTCGGCGCGCCCTGCGGTGGCTGCGGCGGTACGGGGGGCATGACCGCGGTCGGGTCGGCGCCGCCCATCGGGCCGCTCGTCTGCATGACGCTGGTCGGCGCGGCGGGGTCGTAGTGCGCGCCCGCTCCGCTGGGCAGCACCTGGGTCGGGTCCGCGGCTCCGGGCGTCTCCGGGACCGGCGCGGGCGCCGGGTCGGGGGCGAGGAGCGCGCCGACGCCGTCGGCGGCCTCGATCTGCGCGGGCGTGGCGTGGACGCCGATGCCGGCGGCGACGGCACGCAGACCGCGGGCCAGGTTCTCGGCGCTGGGACGCCGGTCGGGGTCCTTGCTCAGGCAGCGCTCTATCACCGTCCACAGCGGGCCGGGCACGGTCGACGGGCGCCGGGGCTCCTCGCTGAGGTGCCGGTGCAGCACTTCGAGGGCGGTGCCGCCGGCGAACGGGGGTCGGCCCGTGACCAGCTCGTAGAGCAGGATGCCCGCGCCGTAGATGTCGACGGCGGAGGTCTGCGGGCGGCCCTCGGCGGACTCCGGCGCGACGTACGCGGGCGTGCCGACGAACTCGTGCGTACGGGTCAGGCCCGGGGAGTCGGCGAGCCGCGCGATGCCGAAGTCCGTCAGCATCGGGTGCATCTGGCCACCCTGCTCGGCGAGGAGCACGTTGGCGGGCTTCAGGTCGCGGTGGACGACGCCGTCGGCGTGGCTGGCGGCGAGCGCGTCGGCGATCTGGGCCGTGAGGAGCGCGGCGGCGACCGGGGTGAGCGGGCCGTTCTCGCGGATGTACCGGTGGAGGTCCGGGCCCTCGACGAGGTCCATGACCAGGGCGAGGACATCGCCCTCGACGACCAGGTCGCGGGTGCGCACGATGTTGGGGTGGGTGAGCCGCAGGAGCACGGACCGCTCGCGCAGGAAGCGCATCACGATGTCCGCGTCGTTGGCCAGCTCCTCCTTGAGGACCTTGATGGCCACGGTCTCGCCGGGCTGGCCCTGCACGGCCGCCTCGGCGCCCGCGGCCTCCCTCTGGCGGGCTCGCCAGACGGTGCCCGTGGCGCCGCGTCCGAGCGGCTCCTCGAGCAGGTACTTGCTGCCGATTGGCCGCACGTCACGCGCTCCCTGCTGATCGTGGTCCTGGGGGTCCCGGGGTCCTGTCGTGTGTGGTGACCCGTCCGGGTGTCCGACCCACTTTAGTGCCGCCGATCGGGTCGGGGGTCGAACGCAAGGCGGCCGATTCCCGCGCCGGACTTGTCCGAAACAAGACGCTCCTGGCGCCCCGGCGGTTGCCGCGGACGTCGGAAGGCGTACCCAACCAGGCACTTTTACGTCCACAGCCGACCATTCAAGATCACTTGAGGGCGACCCGCGGGCGGGTTGTCGGTGGCAGGTGCGAGGATGCACACAGCACGCGCGTCGAGGGTCGGGAGCCCCCGTGCCGTGCCGACCTGTACCGGACGACGCGTCCGTGCCGGGTGGGGGGAGGCACCGGGCGGTTCCCCTGCCGGGCACACGCGCAGAAGGGACCGCTGACGGCGATGCAGATCCGGCTGACCGTCCTCGCGCCGCACGCCGGCCACGGCGCCGGGCGCGCCTGCGATGTGCTCGTCACCGCTCCGGCGGGGACGGCGCTGGCCGCCGTGGCCTCCGGTCTGGCCGCGGCCGTCTCCGGGCCCGACACGTCGCTTTCCGGTTCGACCGTGCTCTACGCCGGGCGGGAGCGGCTGGACGCCCGGCGCTGCTCGCTCGGGGAGCCCCCGCTGGTCGACGGCGCGGTGCTCACGATCCAGGTCCCCGGCGAGGGCGACCTGCCCGGCGAGGGCGCCTCGGCCCGGCTGCACGTGGTCGCGGGGCCCGACGCGGGCGGTGTGCACCTGCTGCACCGCGGCCCGATCGGAATCGGCCGGTCCCTGGACGCGGACGTCCCGCTCGACGACCCGGACGTCTCCCGGGTCCACTGCACGGTGACGGTCGGGGACGACGGCCGGATCACGGTCGCGGACCTCGGCTCCACGAACGGGACGACGCTGGACGGCGTCGCGGTCGGCGACCGCCCCGTCCGGCTGCGGCCCGGGGCGCTGCTGCGCCTCGGCGAGTCCGCCCTCCGCCTGACGGGCCCGGGCTCCCCGGACACGGACTCCCTCCCGACGGCCCCGGACGGCGAGGGCCACCTGCGGGTGGACCTCGGGACGGGCGGTGGAGAAGACCCGGACGCGTACGGACCGGGCGCGGGGACCACCGGCGCAGGGCGGGGGCCAGGGCCTGGCACCCCCGCCTCCGGGACCGGCTCCTCGCCGTACGGGACGGGTGCCCGTACGGAATCGGGGACGGGACGTCCGAGCGCGGTCGGGGACGGAGCCCACGGGCACGGTGCCCGGCCGGACGGGGACGCTCCCGGAGCGCGGGACGCGACGCACGGGGGCTATGGCGGTTCGCCCGCGCACGCCCGTGCCGCGGAGCCTGTGGACGACGAGGGCGAGGGCCACAGCAGGACCCGGCAGACCCCGCGCTTGGCCGCTCCCCCGCGCGGCAGGCGCGGGATAGGAGCCTGGGCCCGCCGGTTCGCCGGCACCAGGGAGGAGCCGCCGGCCCCCGGTGCCGTCGCCGGGGCGGAGGCGGAGGGCTCCGGTGCCGACCGGGCCGCCGGTCCCGCGCCGAGCCCCGACACCTGGCCCGACCCGGCCGCCGTGCTGCTCACCGCGCTCGGCCCCGGCCCACGGCTCTGGGAGCGCGGGCAGGACCATCCCGAGGCCCTCGTCGTCCGGCTCGGCACGACCGACCGCGCCGAACTGTCGGGGGTGCCGGTCACCGTCGGGCTGCGCGAGGCGGGTTCGCTCGGACTCGCGGGCCCGGGCAACCGGCTGGCCGGGCTCGCCCGCTCCGTCGTGGCCCAGCTCGCGGCCCTGCACTCCCCCTCCGACCTGGAGATCGTGCTGATCAGCGCGGACCGGAGCCGTTCCCTGGAGGAGCGGCGGCGGGCCTGGGGCTGGCTGGGCTGGCTCCCGCATCTGCGTCCGGCGCACGGCCAGGACTGCCGCCTCCTCCTCGCGTACGACCGCGACCAGGCCCATGCCCGTACGACGGAGCTCACCCGGCGGCTCGACGACGGCCCGCTCGGACCCGGCTGGCCGAGCGCCGACCGCGCGGCCGTCACCGAGGCCGCGGCGCGGTACGAAGGTCCGGTCACGGTCGTGATCGTGGACGGCGACCCCGGGTCCGCGGCGCTGCGCGAGACCACCGCGCGGCTCGCCGGAGCGGGTGCGGCCGCGGGCATCCATCTGATCTGTCTGGCCGAGGCGCCGGCCGCGTCGCCGGTCTCGCCGGTCGCCGCGACGTACGAGAGCGCGTGCGCGGTCTCCCTCGCCTTCCGCGAGTGCGGAGCCGTCGCCCTGCTGAGCGGCGACGTGGCGACGGCGCTGCGGCTGCTGCGTACGGCGGGGGGCCGGGCCGCGGGCCACGGGACCGTCGGCGTGGTGGACGCGGTGTCGGTCGCGTGGGCCGAGCGTTTCGCGCGGGCGGTCGCGCCCCTGCGTACCGACGCCCCCGCCGCGCAGGGACGGACGGCCGCGACGGCGCTGCCCCGCTCCGCCCGGCTGCTCGACGAGCTGGGCCTGGCGCGGGCCACGCCCGCCTCGCTGCTGGCGCGGTGGGCGGCGGCGGGCGACGGGACGGCGGTCCTGGGCGCCGGGCCGCGCGGGCCGGTCTCGGTCGACCTGACGGAGGAAGGCCCCCATCTGCTGATCGAGGGGCCCGCGGGCAGCGGTCGCACGGAGCTGCTGCGCTCGATCGCGGCGTCCCTCGCGGCCGGGGGCCGTCCGGACCGGCTGGGGCTGCTGCTCGTGGACGGCGCGGGCGGTGAGCGCGGCGAGGGTCTCGCGGCCTGCACGGAGCTGCCGCACGTCACCGAGCACCTGGTAGCCGCCGACCCGGTGCGGATGCGGGAGTTCGCCCAGGCGCTGGGCGCCGAGCTGAAGCGCCGGGCGGAGATCCTGGGCGACGGGCACTTCGCGGACCGCCAGGCCGCCGCGCGCATGATCGGCCAGCGTCGGCCGAGCGCGGCGGAGACCATGCCTCCGGGCGCCCGCGCGACCGCCCGCATCCCCGACGCCCGCACGGCGGAACCAGGCGACCGCCCGAGCGGCCGCACCCTCCGCACGGGCGAGGGCCTGGTCGGCGACCGCCCGGGCACCGACGACCTGACGTATCTCCCGAGCGCCCGGACCCCCCGCACGGGCGCCGGCACCGAGAGCCGCGCCGCGCGCCCCGGCGCCGACGATCTCACCGACCGCCCCAGCAGCCGCACCCCACGCGCGGGCGCCGACGACCTCACGTACCTCCCCAGCGGCCGCACCCACCGCACGGGAGCGGACGAACTCGCCGACCGGCCCAGCAGCCGCACCCACCGCACCGGCGAGGGGAGCCTCGGCGACCAGCCCAGCGGCCGCATCCCACGACCCGGCGCCGGCGATCTCGCCGACCGGCCCAGCGGCCGCACCCACCGTCTCGGCGCCGACGACGAGGCCGCCGCGCTTCCCCGGCTCGTCGTGCTGGTCGACGACTACGACGCGCTCGTCGCGCCCGCGCTCGGCTCGCCCGGGCGGCCCGCCGCCGGGTCCGTCGTACGGGCCCTGGAAGCCGTGGCGCGCGGCGGTGCGCGCCTCGGCGTGCACCTGGTCGCGACGTCAGCGCGCCCGGACCGTACGGCGGACACGGAGCTGGCCCACGGCGCGCGCCTGCGGATCGTCCTCGACGCGCCCCCCGTGGCGGCCGGGCCCGACGACCCCGCGCCCGGCCGGGGGCGGCTCGGGCACCCGGACGGCCGGGTGACCCCGTTCCAGGCCGGCCGGGTCACCGGCCGCATCCCGCGCACGGCGACGCTCCGCCCGACCGTCGTCCCGCTCGAATGGGAGCGCATGGGCGACCCGCCCACCCGCAGACCCGTGCGCGAACTGGGCAACGGCCCGACCGATCTGGCGCTCCTCGCGAGCGCCCTCGAACGAGCCGCCCGCTCCCTCGACGCCACCCCGATCTCGCCCCTCAGCCCCGCGACCCACCCCTGACGGCCACCTGACGGCCCCCGAGGCCCCTGACGGCACGTCACCGGCCACTTGACGGCCCCCGACGCCCCTGACAGCACGTCACCGGCCACCTGTCGGCCTCCTGACGGCCCCCGAGGCCGCCTGACGCCCCCCGACGCCCCCTGACGACACGTCACGAGCCCATCACGATCACCCGCTTGACGCGGAAGGCGGTATTGCGGGCCCGGGGCCCCCGGCGTAGACCTGAGCGCACGGGACACGCACCGCGCACAGGAGAGACGGGGCAGAAATGCGTACAACTCTTCGTACACGCAGGACCGCACGGACCGTCGCCACGGTCACCGCACTCACCCTCGGGCTCGCTCTCGCCGGCTGCGGCGGCGGCGAGGACAGAGACACGGGCACGAAGGAGCCCGGCCCGCCGGGGGCTTCCCCGAGCTCCGTGACCCTGCCCTCGCTCAAGGGCGAGAAGATCGAGGTCGCCGCCGTCTGGACCGGCCCCGAGCAGGAGAACTTCACCAAGGTCCTGAAGGAGTTCGAGAAGCGCACCGGCGCCACCGTCACCTTCGTGCCCGCGCAGGACCCGATCGTGAACTTCCTCGGCACGAAGATCGCCGGTGGCTCCCCGCCCGACGTCGCGATGCTCCCCCAGGTCGGAGCGATCCAGCAGGCCGCCGCTCAGAAGTGGCTGAAACCGGTCGGCCCCGACGCCAAGGCACAGCTGGCCAAGAACTACTCCCAGGGCTGGCGGGACCTCGGCGCCGTGGACGGCACCCAGTACGGCGTGTACTTCAAGGCCGCCAACAAGTCCCTGATCTGGTACAACAACGCCGCCTTCGAGAACGCGGGCGCCACCGAGCCGAAGACCTGGAAGGAGTTCCTGGCCACGGCCGAGACGATCTCCGCCTCCGGTGTCACCCCGGTCTCCGTCGGCGGAGCGGACGGCTGGACGCTGACCGACTGGTTCGAGAACATCTATCTCTCCCAGGCCGGCCCGGCCAAGTACGACCAGCTCGCCAAGCACGAGATCAAGTGGACCGACGCGTCCGTCACCCAGGCCCTGACCACCCTCGGTGAGCTGTTCGGCAAGCCGGCCCTGATCGCGGGCGGCGCGGACGGCGCGCTGCAGACGGAGTTCCCCACCTCGGTCACCCAGACCTTCACGGGCGGCGACCAGCCCAAGGGAGCGATGGTCTTCGAGGGCGACTTCGCGGCCGTCAACATCGGGCAGACCAGCGCGAAGATCGGTACGGACGCGAAGGTCTTCCCGTTCCCCGCCGTCGGCTCGGCCTCCCCGGTCGTCACGGGCGGCGACGCGGCGGTGGCCCTGAAGGACACCAAGGGCGCCCAGGCCCTGCTGACCTTCCTGGCCTCCCCCGACGCGGCCGCGATCTGGGCGGGCGCGGGCGGCTTCCTCTCCCCCAACAAGAACCTGGACCTGGCCGCGTACCCGAACGACGTCCAGCGCGAGATCGCCAAGGCGCTCCTGGAGTCCGGGGACGACTTCCGCTTCGACATGTCGGACCAGATGCCGCAGTCCTTCGGCGGCACGCCCGGCAAGGGCGAGTGGAAGGCGCTGCAGGACTTCCTGAAGAACCCCAAGGACGTCGCGGGGACCCAGGCGCGCCTGGAGGCCGACGCGGCCAAGGCGTACAAGAGCTGACGTGGTGGCCTCCGCCTCCAGGGTCACCGGCACGCGCAGGACGGTCGCGGCGGGGTTCCTCCTCCCCGCGCTCGTCCTGCTCGGCGCGCTCGTCGTCTACCCGATCGGGTACTCCGTCCACCGCTCGTTCTTCGACAGGTCCGGGGACTCCTTCGCCGGGCTCGACAACTACACCGCCCTCTTCACCGACGACACGATCCTCACGGCCGTCAAGAACAACGCGGTCTGGGCGGTCCTCGCCCCGGCCGTCGCGACCGCCCTCGGCCTGATCTTCGCGGTGCTCACCGAACGGGTGCGCTGGGGCACGGCGTTCAAGCTGATCGTCTTCATGCCCATGGCGATCTCGATGCTGGCCGCCGGAATCATCTTCCGGCTCGTGTACGAGCAGGATCCGGACCGCGGTGTCGCCAACGCCGTCTGGGTCGGCGTCCACGACACCTTCGCCGAGTCCTCCGTCTTCCCCCGGGCGCGCCCGCTGCCGGTCCACCCGCTCGAAGCCGCCGGCGGCGGCGCGTTCGTCACCAAGAGCCCGGTCCGCACGGGAGAGACGGTACGGCTCCCCCTGATCGGCGTCGCGCCGGCGCAGATGCCGGAGGGCGCACGGCCGGCGCACGAAGCCCCGCCGGGGGACGGTGTGATCACCGGCACCGCCTGGCTGGACTTCACCAAGGGCGGCGGCGGGAAGCCGAACGCCGTCGACCCGACCGAGGCCGGTCTCAAGGGGCTGCGGATCGAGGCGGTGAAGGACGGGCGGGTGGTGGCCACGACGCGGGCGGCCGCCGACGGCTCCTTCACCCTTCCGGCCTCCGCCGACGGCGCCCTGCTGCGGCTGCCCGCGAGCAACTTCCGCGAGCAGTACAACGGCGTGGAGTGGCTGGGCCCCTCGCTCGTCACCCCGGCGGTGATCGGCAGTTACGTGTGGATGTGGGCCGGGTTCGCGATGGTCCTGATCGCGGCCGGTCTGGCGAGCGTGCCGCGGGAGCTGATGGAGGCCGCGCGCGTCGACGGGGCGAACGAATGGCAGGTCTTCCGCCGGATCACCGTCCCGCTGCTGGCTCCGGTCCTCGCCGTCGTCCTGGTGACCCTGATGATCAACGTGCTGAAGATCTTCGACCTGGTCTTCATCATCGCGCCGGGCTCGGCACAGGACGACGCGAACGTGCTCGCGCTCCAGCTGTACCGCTCGTCCTTCGGCACGGACGCGGATCTCGGGGTCGGCTCCGCCATCGCCGTCCTGCTGCTCCTGCTGGTGATCCCGGTGATGGCGTTCAACATCCGCCGGATGCGAAGGGAGGCCCGCAGGTGACGGCGACCAACGAAGGCGGCCAGGGCTCTCGGCTCGGCGCTCCGCGGGCCGCCCGCGCCGGCTCCCCGACGGCCGCCGCCCGCGTGGGCGCTCGGCCGGCCCCCCGGCTCGGCTCCCGACTGGCCGCGCGCGCCGCCGGAGGCGCGATGCGGGTCTTCCTCGTCCTCGTCGGCCTGTTCTGGCTGATGCCGACGGTCGGGCTGCTGCTCTCGTCGCTCCGCGGCCCCACCGACATCAGCGAGAGCGGCTGGTGGCAGGTCTTCACCTCCCCGGCCCAGCTGACCGTCGAGAACTACTCGGCGCTCCTCTCCAACGAGACCATCACCCACTCGCTCGTCTCCACCGTCCTGATCACCGTCCCCGCCACGGTCCTGGTCCTCGTCATCGGCTCGCTCGCCGGATACGCCTTCGCCTGGCTGGACTTCCCCGGCCGCGACTGGTGGTTCCTGGTGGTCGTCGGGCTGCTGGTGGTGCCGGTGCAGGTGGCGCTCGTACCCGTCTCGAAGCTCTTCGGCGCGATCGGCGTCTTCGAGACGACGCTCGGGGTCGTCCTCTTCCACACCGCCTTCGGACTGCCGTTCGCGATCTTCCTGCTGCGGAACTTCTTCGCGGAGATCCCCAAGGAGCTCCTCGAAGCGGCCAGGCTGGACGGAGCGGGCGAGATCCGGCTCTTCACCCGGGTGGTCCTGCCGCTCGGCGGGCCGGCGATCGCCTCGCTCGGCATCTTCCAGTTCCTGTGGGTGTGGAACGACATGCTGATCGCGCTGATCTTCGCGGACTCCGAGTCGCCGCCGATCACGGTGGCGCTCCAGCAGCAGGTACGGCAGTTCGGGAACAACATCGACGTGCTCGCGCCGGGCGCGTTCCTGTCGATGGTGATCCCGCTGGCGGTCTTCTTCGCGTTCCAGCGGCAGTTCGTGTCGGGGGTGATGGCGGGGGCGGTGAAGTAGCCCCGGAGGACGACCGCAGGCGTACGGGTGGGGGCTCCGCGGCCGTACGGGCGACCGCACGCGGACGGGCGACCGCAGGCGTACGGGCGAGGGCTCCGCAGCCGTACGGGCGACCGCACGCGGACGGGCGGGGGCCGTGCCCGGGCCTGACCGCCCCTACGCCGTGAGGGCCGCGACCGCCGAGCGCGCGAGGTCGTCCACGTACCCCTTCGGCAGCTCGCCGCGCACCACCACGAGCCGCCAGTAGAGCGGCCCCACCACGAGGTCGAGGGCGCGCTCAGGGTTCGTGCCCTCCGGCAGTTCGCCGCGCGCCACCGCCTCGCGGACGATCTGCGCGACGACGCCCTGCTGGCTGTCGAGCAGGGCGGCCTTGATCGCGTCGGCGATCTCCGGCTGCCGGGCGGCCTCGACCAGCAGGTCCGGGATGACCTGGGAGGCCACGGGGTGGCGCAGGGCGTGCGAGGCGACTTCGAGGAGCGCGCGCACGTCCCCGTACAGCGAACCGGTCGACGGCGCCGGCAGCCCCTGCGTGGCGAAGGCTCCGAGGAGGTCGAGGACGAGCGAGAGCTTCGACTTCCAGCGGCGGTAGACGGCGGTCTTGCCGACGCCCGCGCGGCGCGCGATGCCCTCGATGGACATCCGGGCGAAGCCCACGGCGGCCAGCTCCTCGAAGACGGCGGCGCGGATGGCCTCGGTCACGTCCTCTCGGAGCACGGCGGCCCCGGCGGGGGCGCGGCGGGGGGATCCGGGGCGTGTCGTCATGAACGGGATCCTAACCAACCGTGAACCTCGACGTCACGACGGAACGGTTGCGTTGCGACGTCGGATCGCCCTACGCTCCACGTAGCGACGATACGGACCCGTTCCGTCGTCAGCGCCGCCCTGCACCCTCGTCGAAAGCGACGTCGTGACCACCGAGACGCTCACGAAACCCGACTCCGGGACCGCGCCCGACCTGCACGCGCTCGCCCTGCGGCACGGACTCTCGGTCAGCGGCGCCCGCCCGGGCCTCCCCGCGTACGTCCGACAGCTCTGGTCCCGCCGCGCCTTCATCGGCGCGTTCGCGACCGCCCGGCTCACGGCCCAGTACAGCAACGCGAAGCTCGGCCAGCTCTGGCAGGTGATGACCCCGCTGCTCAACGCGGCGGTCTACTACCTGATCTTCGGCATCCTCATGAACGTCCAGGAGGGCATCCCGGACTACGTGCCGTTCCTGATCACCGGCGTCTTCGTCTGGACCTTCACCTCCCAGTCGATCATGACCGGCACCCGTGCGATCAGCGGGAACCTCGGCCTCGTGCGCGCCCTGCACTTCCCCCGCGCGAGCCTCCCCCTCGCCCTGGCGCTGCAACAGCTCCAGCAGCTCGTGCTCTCGCTCTGCGCGCTCGTCGGGATCCTGTTCTGCTTCGGGGAGTTCCCCCGCTGGAGCTGGCTGCTCGCCGTGCCCGCGCTCTTCCTCCAGGCGCTCTTCAACGCCGGGGTCGCGCTCGCCATGGCCCGTCTCGCCGCCCGCACCCCGGACCTCGCGCAGCTCATGCCCTTCCTGCTCCGGACCTGGATGTACGCCTCCGGGGTCATGTGGTCCCTCGACCACCTGGCGCGCAGCGGCCGGATCCCCGACCTGGCGATCACGCTCCTCCAGTGCAATCCGGCGGGCGTCTACATCGACCTGATGCGCTTCGCGCTGATCGAGAGCTTCACCGCCGACCGGCTGCCCCCGCACCTCTGGGCGCTCGGCGCCGGCTGGGCGCTCGTGGCCTTCGTGGGCGGATTCATCTACTTCTGGAAGGCAGAGGAGACGTACGGCCGTGGCTGAACAGACCTTGACGACGAGCACCCCGGCACAGGACCTGCCGACGACCAGCCCGACACACCCCACGGATCCGGCCGCCGCGCCGGAGCGCGTTCCCACCGTCGTCGCCGACGGCGTCCACATCACGTACACCGTCAACGGAGCCCGTTCCGGCAAGGGCGGCGCCACCGCCGCGCTCGACCGGATCCTCGGCCGCCACGCCACCCCCGGCGCCCGCACGGTGCACGCCGTCAGGGGCGTCAGCTTCGCCGCGTACCGGGGCGAGGCGATCGGCCTGATCGGTTCGAACGGATCCGGAAAGTCCACCCTCCTCAAGGCCGTCGCGGGGCTGCTGCCCGTCGACCGGGGCAGGATCTACACCGGCGGCCGGCCCTCCCTGCTCGGCGTGAACGCGGCGCTGATGAACGACCTGACCGGCGAGCGGAACGTGATCCTGGGCGGGCTCGCGATGGGCATGGCCCGCACCGAGGTCGACGCCCGCTACGACGACATCGTCGACTTCTCCGGGATCAACGAGAAGGGCGACTTCATCTCGCTGCCCATGCGGACGTACTCCTCCGGCATGGGCGCCCGCCTCCGCTTCGCCATCGCTGCGGCAAAGAGCCACGACGTCCTGCTGATCGACGAGGCGCTGGCCACGGGCGACGCCCGCTTCCGCCGTCGCAGCCAGGAGCGGATCGACGAGCTGCGGGCCGAGGCGGGCACGGTCTTCCTGGTCTCCCACTCCCACTCGACCATCACCCGGACCTGCGACCGGGCGCTGTGGCTGGAGGCGGGGACGCTGCGGATGGACGGCCCGGCGAAGGAGGTGGTGGCGGCGTACGAGGCGTTCACCAAGAAGGACTGACAAAACACCCGAAATCCACTCAGACAGCAATAGAGTGCGGTTTCGATGACGACGCATCGCAACCGCACCCCGCCGCCCCCGCCCGAACCGGATCCGGGCCCGGACGCCGCCCAGGCCGCGCGCTCCGGCCCCGGTGGCCCGACCACGGCCGCCTCCGGCCCCTCCCCGGGACCGGCCGCCGAACCGGGCGCCCAGGCCACGTGCGCCCCCGCGCCCCCCGCCCTGACCGGCTCACCCTTCGACTCGGACACCTTCACCTCGGCCACCTTCGTCAAGGTCGGCCGCGGCCCCGCCCTCGCCCTCACCGTCGTGTGGGCGGTCACCCGCGCCGGCATGCTGCTGCTCCTCCTGCGCGACAGCCTGGGCGTCGGCGGGGTCGGCCGCGAGGTGTACGTCCTCTACCAGCACTGGTACCGGCAGTTCGGCCACGGCACCTTCCCCGTGAACGACGTCACCTGGCAGTACCCGCCGGGCGCCGGCCTGGTGATCATGTCCCCCGGCGTCCTGCCCTGGCTCACGTACTTCCAGGCCTTCGTCGCCCTCACCCTCCTCGCCGACGCCGCCGTCACCCTGGCGCTCGCCCGCGCCGACAGCAGCCGCGTCACGCACGGCGCGTGGGTCTGGGTCTGCGGTCTCCCGCTGCTCCTGCACATCCCGCTGGCCCGGTACGACGTCCAGGTCACCGCCCTCGCCGTGTTCGCCCTGCTCGCGCTGGGCTCCCGCTCGGCCGTCGGGCACCGGCTCGGCGGCGTGCTCGCCGGGCTCGGCGCGCTCGTCAAGGTGTGGCCGGTTCTCGCCCTGATCGGCACGCCCCGGGGCCGTACCACCCGCGACGCCTGGGTCTCCGCCGCCGCCACCGCCGCCGCCCTGCTCGCGACCCTCGCGCTCTGCTTCTCGCACTCGCTGGGCTTCCTGCGCCAGCAGGGCAGCCGAGGCGTCCAGATCGAGTCGCTGGGCGGCACCGCGCTCGCCCTCGCCCGGGCGGCCGGAGTCTGGCCGGGCACGGTCCAGTACCGCTACGGCGCCTACGAGTACGTCGGCCCGTACGTCTCCAGCGTCGGCCGTCTGGCGCTCCTCCTGACCGCGATCACCTTCGTCTGGCTGCTGGTGTGGCGGCTGCGGGCCCGCACCTGGACCCAGGCAACCCCGCTCGACGCGGCACTCGCCGCCGTCCTGCTCTTCACCGTCACCAGCCGCGTGATCAGCCCGCAGTACATGATCTGGCTGCTCGGCCTCACCGCCGTCTGTCTGACCTCACGCCGGACCGTGATGCGGCCGGTGGCACTGCTGCTCCTGCCGGCCGCCGGACTGAGCTCGCTCGCGTACCCGCTCCTCTACGACGACGTGGTGGCCGGCGCCTGGCCGGGCGTGACCGTCATGGTGGCCCGCAACGGGCTGCTGCTCGCGGCGGCGCTGCTGGCGGCCCGCCGCCTGTGGACCTCGACGACACCGCCGACCTCACCGGAACGGACACCGAGGAAACGGACCCCGACGACCGCGACCTGAACGACAAGGGCCCCGCCGGACGACCGGCGGGGCCCTTCGCGCATACCTGCCTGCGGCGCCTAGCTGTGCGCGCGCAGAAGCTGGCGCATCGTCCTCATGGCCACCGACAGGTTCGCCAGGTCGAAGGTCTCCGAGCCCTGGATCTCCTCCAGCGTGCTGCGCGCCCGGCCGAGGATCGCCGCGTTCTTCTGCTCCCAGTCCTTGAACCGCTGCTCCGGCGTCGAGGCCCCGTCGCCCGCCGACAGCACGTCCGCCGTGAGGGCGGCGTGCGCGGCGAACAGGTCCTCGCGGATGGAGGCGCGGGCCATCGACTGCCACCGGTCGGCGCGCGGCAGTTCGATGATGCGGTCCATGAGCTGGGTGATCCGCAGCCGGTCGGCCAGGTCGTAGTAGACCTCGGCGACCGCCATCGGGTCCTTGGCGGTGCGGTCCGCGATCGCGACGATGTCGAGCGTCGGGAAGGCGGAGGAGAAGCCGGCGACCCGCAGGGCGAGCAGCTCCGGCACACCGAGGCCGGTCAGCTCCTCCAGGATCGACTGGTACCACTCCAGGTCCGCGCCGCGCAGCAGCTGCGGCAGCTCGCCCCAGACCTCCTCCACGCGCTCGCCGAAGAACTCGATCGTCTCGGCGAGCCGGAGCGGCTGCGGACGGTTACCGAGCAGCCAGCGCGTACCGCGCTCGACCAGACGGCGGGAGTGCAGGCGCATCCGGGTCTGGACGTCGGCCGGGACCTCGTTGTCGAGCGCCTCGACGGCGTCCCAGACCTCGCCGAGCCGGAAGATGGCGCGGGCGGCGGTCTGCGCGCGGACGATCTCCTCGATCGACGCGCCGGTCTCCTCGCGGAGGCGGTGCAGGAAGGTCGAGCCACCGGTGTTGACGGTGTCGTTGACCAGGACCGTGGTGACGATCTCGCGGCGCAGCGGGTGACTGTCCACCGCGTCGGCGAACTTCTCGCGCAGCTGCGTCGGGAAGTACGCGTGGAGCAGTCCGCGCAGGTACGGGTCGTCCGGCAGCTCGGTGCCGATCAGCTCGTCGGCCACCGTGATCTTGGTGTACGCGAGGAGGACCGCGATCTCCGGCTGGCTCAGGCCCTTGCCGTTGTTGAGCAGCTCGCGGATCTGCCGGTCGTTGGGCAGGAACTCCAGCGAACGGTCCAGGGCTCCGTCGCGGCCCAGGCGGCGCATGAAGCGCTGGTGGGCGTGGAGGAGGGACGGCGACTGGGCGACCGCGTTGGCCAGGGCGACGTTCTGCGCGTAGTTGTTGCGCAGAACGAGCGAGCCGACCTCGTCGGTCATCTCGGCGAGGATCTTGTTGCGCTGCTTGACGGTCATGTCGCCTTCGGTGACGAGCCCGTTGAGCAGGATCTTGATGTTGACCTCGTGGTCGGAGGTGTCCACACCGGCGCTGTTGTCGATGGCGTCGGTGTTCACCTTGCCGCCCTCGCCCTCGGGGCCGCCCTTGCGGGCGAACTCGATGCGGCCGAGCTGGGTCAGACCGAGGTTGCCGCCCTCGCCCACGACCTTGACCCGCAGGTCCTCGCCGTTGACGCGGATGGCGTCGTTCGCCTTGTCGCCGACGTCCGCGTTCGACTCGGTGGACGCCTTGACGTACGTACCGATGCCGCCGTTCCAGAGCAGGTCGACGGGCGAGTGGAGGATCGCCTGCATCAGCTCGGCCGGGGTCATCTTGGTGACGCCGTCGTCGATGCCGAGGGCCGCGCGCATGTGCGCGTTGACCGGGATCGACTTGGCGGTGCGGGGGTGGATGCCACCGCCCGCGGACAGGGCATCGGACGTGTAGTCGGCCCAGGAGCTGCGGGGCAGCTCGAAGAGGCGGCGCCGCTCGGCGTACGAGACGGCCGCGTCCGGGGTCGGGTCGATGAAGATGTGGCGGTGGTCGAAGGCCGCGACGAGGCGGATGTGCTCGGAGAGCAGCATGCCGTTGCCGAAGACGTCGCCGGACATGTCGCCGACGCCCACGACGGTGAAGTCCTCGGTCTGGGTGTCGTGGCCGAGCTCGCGGAAGTGCCGCTTGACGGACTCCCAGGCGCCGCGGGCGGTGATGCCCATGCCCTTGTGGTCGTAGCCGGCCGAGCCGCCCGAGGCGAAGGCGTCGCCGAGCCAGAAACCGTAGGAGACGGCGACGTCGTTGGCGATGTCGGAGAAGGTCGCGGTGCCCTTGTCGGCGGCGACGACGAGGTAGGTGTCGTCCTCGTCGTGGCGGACCACGTCGACCGGGGGCACGACCTCGCCGGCGACCAGGTTGTCGGTGATGTCGAGCAGCGCGGAGATGAAGGTCTTGTAGCTCGCGATGCCCTCGGCCAGCCACGCGTCGCGGTCCACGGACGGGTCCGGGAGCTGCTTGGCGACGAAGCCGCCCTTGGCGCCGACGGGCACGATGACGGTGTTCTTCACCATCTGCGCCTTGACCAGGCCGAGGATCTCCGTCCGGAAGTCCTCACGCCGGTCGGACCAGCGCAGACCGCCTCGGGCGACCTTGCCGAAGCGCAGGTGGACACCCTCGACACGCGGCGAGTACACCCAGATCTCGTACGCCGGGCGGGGCGCGGGGAGGTCGGGGATGGCCTGCGGGTCGAACTTCATCGACACGTAGGAGTGCGGGGCCCCGTCCGCCGCGTTCTGGAAGAAGTTCGTCCGCAGCGTGGCCTTGATGACGGTGAGGAAGGAGCGCAGGATGCGGTCCTCGTCCAGGCTGGCGACCTGGTCGAGGGCGGCGTCCAGCTCTTCGAGCAGCGCGTCGATCAGCTCGACCCCGGCCCGCTGGCGCTCCGGCGACATCCGGGCCTCGAAGAGGGAGACGAGCAGCCGGGTGGTGTGGACGTTGTTACGGAGCGTGTCCTCCATGTAGTCCTGGCTGAACGTCGCACCCGCCTGGCGCAGGTACTTCGCGTAGGCGCGCAGCACCATGGCCTGGCGCCAGGTCAGCCCGGCGCTCAGCACCAGCGCGTTGAAGCCGTCGTTCTCGGCCTCGCCGGTCCAGGTCGCGGAGAACGCCTCCTGGAACCGCTCACGGGCGTCGTCGCTGAAGGAGGCGCCGTTGGCGGTCGGGGCGGGCATCCGCATGCCGAAGTCGTAGATCCACGCGTGCGTACGGTCGGCGCAGCGCAGCTCGTACGGGCGCTCGTCGATGACCTCGACGCCGAGCCGGTTGAGCACCGGCAGCACGGCGGAGAGGGAGATCTGGTCGCCCGACTTGTAGATCTTGAAGCGTCGCTCGCCGGGACGGGCGCCGACCGGCTCGTACAGCGAGAGCTCGAACTCCTTGCCGGTGCGGCTGAGCTGCTCGAGGTGGCCGAGGTCGGCGACGGCGGCGCGCGGCGAGTGATCGGCCTTGTAGCCCTCGGGGAAGGCGTTGCCGTACCTGCGCAGCAGTTCGGCGGCGCGCTCCTCGCCGGTCTCGGCGTTGAGGGCCTCGGCGAAGCCGTCGGCCCACGAGCGGGCGGCCTCGACGAGCCGGGCCTCGATGCGGTCCCGGTCGGCGTCGGTGAGGTGGCTCAGCTCGGTGCCGGGGGCGACGCGCACGACGAAGTGCAGCCGGGTGAGCACCGACTCGGTGCTCATCAGCGTGAAGTCGACGCTGGTGCCCTGGAGCTCTTCCTTGAGGATGTCGGTCAGACGCTCGCGGACGGTGGTGTTGAAGCGGTCGCGCGGCAGGTAGACGAGGGCCGAGTAGAACCGGCCGTACTCCTCCTGGCGCAGGTAGAGCCGCAGCCGGCGCCGCTCCTGGAGGTACAGGACGCTGGTGACGATCTCGCGCAGTTCTTCCGGCGGGGTCTGGAAGAGCTCGTCGCGGGGGTACGTCTCCAGGATCTGGAGCAGGTCGCGGCCGTCGTGGCTGTTCGGCGAGAAGCCGGCGCCGTCCAGGACCTCCTGGACCTTGCGGCTGATGACCGGCACGCGGCGGACGGACTCGGTGTAGGCGGCCGAGGAGAACAGGCCGAGGAAGCGGCGCTCCCCGATCACGTTGCCGTCGGCGTCGAACTTCTTCACGCCCACGTAGTCGAGGTACGAGGGGCGGTGGACGGTGGAGCGGCTGTTGGCCTTGGTGAGGATCAGCAGCTTGTGCTCGCGCGCCTTGGCGCGTGCGTCGTCGGGCAGCCGGCTGAAGGACGGCGAGACGGGGTGGGCGTGGTGCTCGTCGTCGCCGCCGTGGTGCGGGTCGGAGCGCAGGACACCGAGGCCGGTGCCCGGGACGGCGGCCAGCGCGTCCCCGTTGACCAGCTCGTACTCGCGGTAGCCGAGGAAGGTGAAGTGGTCGGCGGCGAGCCAGCGGAGCAGCTCACGGGCCTCTTCGACCTCGGTGGGGCGCAGATCGTCGGCGGTGGGCTCGTCGGGGAGGTTGTCGGCGATGCGCAGCGCGGCGTCGCGCATCTTCTCCCAGTCCTCGACGGTCTCGCGGACGTCGGACAGGACGCGCAGCAGGTCGGTGGTGATCTGCTTGAGGTCGGCGCGGTCGGTCTCGCGGTCGATCTCGACGTGGATCCAGGACTCGATGAGCGCGTCGTGGGGCAGCTCGCCCTTGGGCTCGGTGGTCAGGACCTCGATGAGCTTGCCGGTCACGTCACGGCGGACGAGGACCTGCGGGTGGATCACGACGTGGATGCCGCGGCCCTGGCGGGAGAGCTCGTTGGTGACCGAGTCGACGAGGAAGGGCATGTCGTCGGTGACGACCTCGACGACGGAGTGGCTGCAGGTCCAGCCGTTCTCCTCGACCGTCGGCGTGTGGACGCGGACGCTCGCGGTGCCCTGCGGGCGGTTCTCCGCGAGCCGGTAGTGCGAGAGAGCGGCGCCGAAGACGTCCACCGGGTCGCGGTCGGTGAGGTCCTCGGGCGCGGTGTGCAGGTAGTAGCGCTGGAGGTAGTCGAGCACGGTGTCCCCGTCCGGGCGCTTCCCGTTCTCGGGCCCCGTCGGAAGTTGCCCCCCGACCGGGCCGGTCTCAGCAACCCGGGCGGCCCGTGCGAGCAGCTCGGCCTTGGCTTCGTCCAGCTTGGTCTGCATGTCCTCTGGCTCCTGTCGCGCGCCGTTGCGTGACGTCGGTGGAAGAAAGGACACAACGCCACGACGCGGTGTTACCGGTCGGAGTCGACGTTATGCCGCGATGAGAGATGTCCGAGCCGTTATCGGCCATTTCTGGCGCCGTGCCCAGGACGGGAGAATCGGCGAACGCCATGTCCGCCCGGACGCCGTGGCGCTCCGGGCGATGGCCGGGGGCTTCGCTGCCCCCTCGGCGTATCGCGCTGATCACGGGAAAAGCCTATCGCTCCCGCCCCCCGGCTCGTCATGGTCCGTATGTGTACAAAAGAGGGGGTGGAAGTTTGACGTTATGGACAGCGACACATGTCCTCTTGGCAAAGCGGCCCGCTGCGGGCAGCGTGGCAGGAGCCGTTCAGAAGCCGATATCCGGGAGTCGCCATGGCGAAGATCTTGATCGTGACGGGGGACGCGGCGGAGTCGCTGGAGGTCATGTACCCGTACCAGCGGCTCCTCGAGGAGGGGTACGAGGTCCACATCGCGGCTCCGGCGCGCAAGCAGCTGCGCTTCGTGGTGCACGACTTCGAGCCGGGCTACGACACGTACACCGAGAAGCCGGGCTACACCTGGCCCGCCGACCTGGCGTTCTCCGAGGTGGACCCGGGCGACTACGTGGCGGTGGTGATCCCGGGCGGCCGGGCGCCGGAGTACCTCCGCAACGACCCGGAGCTCCGCAAGATCCTGAAGTCCTTCTTCGACGCGGACAAGCCGGTGGCCCAGATCTGCCACGGCCCGCTCCTGACGGCGGCGATCGGCAGCCTGGAGGGGCGCAGGGTCACGTCGTACCCGGCGCTGGAACTGGACATGCAGGCGGCGGGGGCGACCTTCCAGGACACGGAGGCGGTGGTGGACGGCACCCTGGTCTCCTCCCGCGCCTGGCCGGACCACCCGACCTGGATGCGAGAGTTCCTGAAGATCCTCCGCGCGACGGGCTGACACCAGGGACGGCTGCGG
Organism: Streptomyces sp. Je 1-79; assembly: GCF_025195125.1. GTDB lineage: Bacteria > Actinomycetota > Actinomycetes > Streptomycetales > Streptomycetaceae > Streptomyces. The sequence goes on along the minus strand of NZ_JAMGSL010000011.1, from coordinate 20,651 downwards.
CACCCCACCGGACCCGCGGACCCGGTACCGCCGACCGCCGCGGTCGGCCATCGCCGACCCGGGGGCCGTCGGCCGTCGCCTGGCACGGGCCCGCGGCCGGCGACGGCGCTGTGCCACCCACGGGGAGACCCGCACCTCTGTCATCCCAGTTGTACGGGTGGTGCGGGTGGGAACGCCAGCCCGGCCGAAGGCCGGGCGCACCCCCACCGGGCCGCACCGGCCCGGCCCCCCGCACCGCCCCCGAGCACGACACCCCGCACCACCCCAGCCGTACGCCCCCTAGACCAGCTCCTCCGCCACAGCGACCGCCTCGGTCAGCGAGTCCACCACCGGCACCCCCGCCACCTCCAGCGACGCCCGGCTGTGCGACCCGCCCGTGTACAGGACGGCCCGCGCCCCCACATGCGCCGCCGCCCGCGCATCGTCCGCCGCGTCGCCGATGACGACGATCCGCGCGGGGTCCACGCCCTTCAAGGCGGCCAGGTGACGGACCATGTGCGCCGACTTCCCCTCCGTCGACGCCCCGACCCGCCCGTCCACCCGCAGGAACCGCGCCTCGATCCCGTGCCGCCGCACGAGCGGCACCAGCTCCGTGTGCGGCGCCAGCGAGAGCAGGGACTGGGTGAACCCGGACGCCTGCCGCGCGGCCAGCAGCTCCGCCGCCCCCGCGGTCAGCACGCACGCCTCGGCCCGCTGCCAGTAGTGCCGGTGGAACGCGGCGTCCATCAGCACCCACTCGGCGTCCGTGGGCAGCCGCCCCATCAGCCGCTCGTAGAACTTCGGCACCGGCACCGTGTACAGCTCCCGGTACCGGGCGAGCGTGATCGGTTCGAGCCCCAGCTCGGCGAAGGCGGCGTTCGTCGCGCCGATGACCGCCTCGATGTCGTCGAGCAGTGTGCCGTTCCAGTCCCAGACCAGGTGCTTCCCGTGCTTCCCCATGCCACGACGGTACCGGGCCCCGCCGACAGTCCGAGGACGGTCAGCCCAGCAGCCCGGGGATCTCCTGCACGCCGAACCAGAGCAGCTCGTGGTCCTCCGCGCCTTCCACCGTGAACTGCGCGTCGTCGTCGCCCTGGTCCGCCGCGCCCAGCGCGTCGGCCGCCGCCGAGACGTCCGGCTCTGCGTCGTCCGCGTCGGCGTGCACGGCGGCCGCCTTGGCCAGCGGTACGGCTCCGGCGATACGGACCTCGCCCAGCGAGCCGGCGTCGAGCCCCCGGTCGGGGTCGACGACCGCTTCCTTGTCGGGCACGTCGACGGCGACGACGATCCGGCGCCGCGCGGCCGACGGGTCCCCGGCGAGCCGGCGCAGGGAGGCGGCCGCGGCCCGGTTGAGCGCCGCGTACTCCAGCTCCTCGATGTCGTCGGAGACGTACCACTCGCGCAGGGCGGGGGTGACGGCGTAGGCGGTCAGCGGGCCGGGGCCCAGTTCGCCCGCCTTGTGCGCCTGTGCGAGACCGGGGAGGGTCAGGGGGACGTACACGCGCATGGCTGGCCGCTTTCGTAGTCGGAAACGCCCTCAGGATACGTGCGGAGTCCCCCTTCGGGGTCTCCAGGCCGCCGTCTCGTCGGTCCACCCGAGGCATCCCCCCACCCTGTGGCGACAGACCCGGCAGGCCGCCTCCTCACTCTGATAGGTGAACCTGTCGGACGGCCGCCCGGGCGCCCCCGCCGCCTTGCGAGGCAGCGAGCCACCCCCGTACAAGATCCTCAACAGAAGTTACCGCCCGGTAGACGCCCGGGTGCGAGGGAACGGGGAAACGTCCATGACCACCGCCGCCACCAGCCCGAGGACCGCCCGCACCGCCCCGCGCGGCCCCGCCGGAACGGGCCCCCGCGGCCGCGCGGGGAAAGCCCCCGGAGCGCGCCCCGGAATCGCCTCCCGCACCACGGCGACGACACCCCGCGCCCTGCCACCGCACGCCTTCTTCGCCGAGCGTCTCCTCGCCGTCCTGACCGGCGAACGGCCCGTCCACTGGATGCTCGGCCAGACCGTCGGGGAGGCGTACGAGCAGCTCGTCCAGCTCGCCCCGCAGACGCCCCTGCGGATCCACGGGGCCCGGCCGGTCCTGCGCACCTGCCACTTCCACCCACCCAGGACGGACGCCGTCGAGGTCTTCGCGACCGTCGCCGCCGGCGAGCGGATCCGGGCCATGGCCTTCCGCCTGGAACGCGGCGCCGACCGCCGCTGGCGCTGCGCCGCCGTCGAGCTGGACGGCCTCCACGCCCGTGCGACGCAGGCGCCCCAGCCACGCGTCCCCGCCCAGGCCGCCCACCGATGACAAAGGGCCCGCCCACGACGAAAGGCCAGCCCACGACGAAGGGGCCGGACACCTCACCAGGTGCCCGGCCCCTCCCACCCCACCAGGGGTTACTTCTTGCGGCGACGCCCGCCGCTGCTCTTCTGCGCCTTGCGACGCTCCGCCCGCGTCAGACCGTCACCGCCGGCGGAGGCGTCCTCGCTCACGAAGTCGCCCTCGACGACGCTGCCGTCGCCGTCCACCTTCGGCGCGGTGAAGTGCAGCCGGTCCGGACGCTGCGGGGCCTCCAGGCCCTTCGCGCGGATCTCCGGACGCCCGGCAGGCACCGCGTCCTTGGTGAGGGACGGCGCCGCGTCCTGCACCGGGACCTCCTCGACCTGCTGCTCGACCTGGACCTCCAGGTTGAACAGGTAGCCGACGGACTCCTCCTTGATGCCCTCCATCATGGCGGTGAACATGTCGAAGCCCTCGCGCTGGTACTCGACCAGCGGGTCCTTCTGCGCCATCGCCCGCAGGCCGATGCCCTCCTGGAGGTAGTCCATCTCGTAGAGGTGCTCGCGCCACTTGCGGTCGAGCACGGAGAGGACCACGCGGCGCTCCAGCTCACGCATGATGTCCGAGCCGAGGGACTTCTCACGGGCGTCGTACTGCTCGTGGATGTCGTCCTTGACGGACTCGGCGATGAACTCGGCGGTGATGCCCGCGCGGTCACCGGCCGCGTCCTCCAGCTCCTCCACGGTGACCTTCACCGGGTAGAGCTGCTTGAACGCGTTCCAGAGCCGGTCGAGGTCCCACTCCTCCGCGAAGCCCTCGGCGGTCTCCTGGCGGATGTAGTCGTCGATCGTGTCGTCCATGAAGTGCTGGATCTGCTCGTGCAGGTCCTCGCCCTCCAGGACGCGGCGCCGCTCGCCGTAGATGACCTCACGCTGCCGGTTGAGGACCTCGTCGTACTTCAGGACGTTCTTACGCGTCTCGAAGTTCTGGGTCTCGACCTGGGACTGCGCGGAGGCGATGGCGCGCGTGACCATCTTGTTCTCGATCGGCACGTCGTCCGGCACGTTGGCCATGGCCATGACGCGCTCGACCATCTGGGCCTTGAACAGGCGCATCAGGTCGTCGCCGAGGGAGAGGTAGAAGCGGGACTCGCCCGGGTCGCCCTGACGGCCGGAACGGCCGCGCAGCTGATTGTCGATCCGGCGGGACTCGTGGCGCTCGGTGCCCAGCACGTACAGCCCGCCGAGCTCCTTGACCTCCTCGAACTCCGCCTTCACGGCCTTCTCGGCACGCTCCAGGGCGCCGGGGAGGGCCGCGGCCCACTCCTCGACGTGCTCGACCGGGTCCAGGCCCGCCTGGCGCAGCTCGGCCTCGGCGAGGTCGTCCGGGTTGCCGCCGAGCTTGATGTCGGTGCCTCGGCCGGCCATGTTCGTGGCGACGGTGACGGCGCCCTTGCGGCCGGCCTGGGCGACGATGGTCGCCTCACGGTCGTGCTGCTTGGCGTTGAGCACCTCGTGCTGGATGCCGCGCTTGGAGAGCTGCTGGGAGAGGTACTCGGACTTCTCGACCGACGTCGTACCGACGAGGATCGGCTGGCCCTTCTCGTGCTTCTCCGCGATGTCGTCGACGACGGCGGCGAACTTGGCGACCTCGGTCCGGTAGATCAGGTCCGACTGGTCCTTGCGGATCATCGGCCTGTTCGTCGGGATCGGGACGACGCCCAGCTTGTAGATCTGGTGGAATTCGGCGGCCTCGGTCATGGCCGTACCGGTCATGCCGGAGAGCTTGTCGTAGAGGCGGAAGAAGTTCTGCAGGGTGATCGTGGCGAGCGTCTGGTTCTCGTCCTTGATGTCCACCCCTTCCTTCGCCTCGATCGCCTGGTGCATGCCCTCGTTGTAGCGGCGGCCGGCGAGGATACGGCCGGTGTGCTCGTCGACGATCATGACTTCGCCGTCGATGACGACGTAGTCCTTGTCCTTCTTGAAGAGTTCCTTGGCCTTGATGGCGTTGTTCAGGTACCCGACGAGCGGGGTGTTCACCGACTCGTAGAGGTTGTCGATGCCCAGCCAGTCCTCGACCTTGGCGACGCCGGACTCGTGGATGGCGACGGTGCGCTTCTTCTCGTCGACCTCGTAGTCGCCCGTCTCCTCGATGCCCTTGAGCGGGACACCGGCCTCGCCCTTGGTGAGGCGGGTGACCAGCTTGGCGAAGTCGCCGTACCACTTGGTCGCCTGGTCGGCCGGGCCGGAGATGATCAGCGGCGTACGGGCCTCGTCGACGAGGATGGAGTCGACCTCGTCGACACAGGCGAAGTTGTGGCCGCGCTGGACGAGCTCGTCCTTGGACCACGCCATGTTGTCGCGCAGGTAGTCGAAGCCGAACTCGTTGTTCGTGCCGTACGTGATGTCGCAGGCGTACTGCTCACGGCGCTGGGCCGGCGTCATGTTGGCGAGGATGCAGCCGACTTCCAGGCCCAGGAACTTGTGGACGCGGCCCATCATCTCGGAGTCGCGCTCGGCCAGGTAGTCGTTCACCGTGATCAGGTGCACGCCCTTGCCGGACAGCGCGTTCAGGTAGGCCGGGAGCGTACCGACGAGGGTCTTGCCCTCACCGGTCTTCATCTCGGCCACATAGCCGAGGTGGAGGGCGGCGCCGCCCATCAGCTGCACGTCGTAGTGACGCTGGCCGAGGACGCGCTTGGCGGCCTCGCGGACGGTCGCGAAGGCTTCGGGGAGCAGGTCGTCGAGGCTCTCACCGTCGGCGTACCGCTGCTTGTACTCATCCGTGAGCGCCCGCAGGTCGGCGTCGGAGAGGTTGACGAAGTCCTCTTCGATGGAGTTGACCTGGTCCGCGATGCGGTGCAGTTTGCGCAGGATCTTGCCTTCGCCTGCACGCATGAGCTTGTTGAAGACGGACACTGAGGCTGGTCTCCTTGCCGGTCGGGCCTGGCACTGGGTCTTGTGATGGACTCGGGCGCGGGCACGGCAGGTGGTCCCCACCGCAACGGCCATCGTAAGCGAGACCGCCGCCGCGCCGGGAGGCCCGAAGGGCCGGAGCGTCACCGCTGCCCGGAATGAGAACGCGCGAGACGCGCCGAAGGTGCCGCAGCGCCCGAAAAGTGTTCGCACCGCGGCCCGGCTCGCGGATCCGAAAAGTGTTCGCCTCCGGGCGGTCCGGTCACCAGAATTCCGTCATGGAGCCGACGACACTGACCACGGAACGTCTCACCCTCGCCACGTTCGGGCCGGAGGACGCCGCGGAGGTCCACGCCATCTGCCAGGACCCCGACATCCAGCGCTGGACGACCGTCCCCTCGCCGTACGGTCTTCAGGACGCCGAGTTCTTCCTGAACCGTCTCGTCCCCGACGGCTGGCGCAACGACACGGAGTACACCTTCGCCGTACGGCTCCGGGAGGGCGGCCCGATCCTCGCCGCCGCCGCGCTGCACAACCCGCGCGCGGGCGGCTGGGAGGTCGGCTTCTGGACGGCGAAGGAGCACCGCGGCCGCGGCTACATGACGGAGGCCGTCCTCGCCCTGGCCCGCTGGGCCTTCACCGACCTGGCCTGTGCGCGTCTGGAGTGGCGGGCCGAGGTCGGCAACGTGGGTTCGAGGGCGACGGCCGAGAAGGCCGGTTTCCGGATCGAGGGCGTCCTGCGGGCCGCCCTGCCGAACAAGGGGGTCCTGCGGGACGTCTGGGTCGGCGCGCTGCTCCCCTCGGACCTGGGCCTGCCGGGCCCGCTGCCGTATCTGCCGGCCCCGTGGTCCGGCGTGTGACCGGCGCCCGGTCCGAGCGGTTCCGCGGTCCGGGGCCCGGGTGTCAGTGCCGCCATCTAGTCTGCGGATCATGACCACTGTGCCGCCGCCCGTCGCCGAACTGTCCGCGGACGAAGCCCGCCGGATCGCCCTGCGGGCCCAGGGATTCCTGGGCGCGCCCGACCGCCGGGCGGGGGTGCGGGGCGTCCTGCGTCATCTGGGGCAGGTGCAGCTCGACACGATCTCCGTCCTGGCGCGCTCGCACGAGCTGATCCCGTACGCCCGCCTGGGCTCCGTGGGCCGTACGACGGTCGAGGACGCGTACTGGACCGACGCCCACGCCTTCGAGTACTGGTCGCACGCGGCCTGCATCCTGCCCGTCGAGGAGTGGCCGCTCTTCGCCTTCCGCCGCCGTGCCTACCGCTCCCGCCCGCAGTGGTACCACCACCTGCCGGACGGCGCGTACGACGCGGTGATCGCCCAGCTGCGCTCCGAGGGCCCGCAGACGGCGACGGAGCTCGGCGGCGCGAAGAACAAGGGCGAGTGGTGGGACTGGTCGGAGTCGAAGATCGCCGTCGAGCGGGCTCTGATGTACGGCGAGGTGGTGTGCACCGAGCGGCGCGGTTGGAAGCGGGTCTACGACCTGGCGGAGCGGGCCGTCCCCAGCGCGGTGCTCCATGACGACCTGGACGACACCGAGTGCCTCCGGCGCCTGGTGCGGCAGGCCGGCGAGGCGCTGGGCGTGGGCACCCGGGCGGACATCGCCGACTACCACCGGCTGAAGACGGAGCAGTTCGACACGGTCGTGGAGGCCTCGGGCCTGGTCCCGGTGACGGTGGCGGGCTGGTCCAAGCCGGCCTGGGCGGATCCGGCGGCGCTCGCGAGCGAGCCGCGCGGCCGGCACCGTACGACGCTGCTGTCGCCCTTCGACTCGCTGATCTGGGAGCGGGCGCGGACGGAGCGGATCTTCGGCTTCACGCACCGCCTGGAGGCGTACGTGCCGAAGCAGAAGCGCGTGCACGGCTACTTCGCGATGCCGCTGCTCTCGGGCGGAAAGCTGCTGGGCCGGGTCGACCCCGCGCGCGAGGGCAACACGCTGGTGGCCCGGCAGGTGTCGCTGGACACCGCCAAGGCGGTCGGCCCGATGGCTCGGGCGCTGCGCGAGGCGGCCGAGTGGGTGGGCTGCGACGCCGTACGGATCGAGCGGACCAACCGCCCGGACCTGACCCCCGCCCTGACCGCGGCCCTCACCTGACCCCGCGGGCCGCCGTCACCTGACCCCCGACCGGCCCTCACCTGATCTCGAGGATCTTCTCCCGCATCGCGTAGACCACGGCCTCCATCCTGGAATGCAGCTGAAGCTTCTCCAGGATGTTCCGGACGTGGTTCTTCACCGTGTTCTCGGAGATGAACAGTTCCTTGGCGATGTCCCGGTTGTTCATCCCGGTCGCGACGAGCTTGAGAACCTCCAGCTCGCGGTCGGTCAGCCGGGGTGCGGGGACGAGCCGGCGTTCGTCGGTCCGCTGAATCATCGACTTGAACTCGGTGAGGAGTTTGGACGCCATCGAGGGGCTGATCTGCGACTGGCCGTCGGCCACCGCGCGAATCGCGGTGGCGACCTCGTCGGTGGAGATCTCCTTCAGGAGATAGCCGGTCGCGCCCGCCTTGATCGCGTCGTAGAGATCCGCCTCCTCGTCGCTGATCGTCAGCATGATGATCTTCGCGCTGGGAGCCACCTCCTTGATGGAGGTGCAGGCCTCGATGCCGCCCCGCTTGGGCATCCGTACGTCCATCAGGACGATGTCGGGCAGCAGATCAGCGGCCTTGTCGACGGCCTCGGCGCCGTCACCCGCCTCGCCGACGACCTGGATGTCCTCCTCCTGCGCGAGGACGATCTCCAGGCCCCTGCGGAAGAGGGCATGGTCGTCCACCACGAGGACCCGGATCGGCTCTTTGCGGGACTCCCCGCTGTCCGGATCCGATCCCTCGGGGATGGCCGCGCCCTCGGACTCCCGCCCGCTGTGCACCGGCCCGAAGCTGTCCGCCATCGTTCCTCCCCCTGAAGGCCGTGGCCTGAATTCGTGTTCGGTCCTTCAACCGCTGCTCTTTGAGCAGCGGTTGGCGTGCAGGCCATGATTTCATGCCCGGGCGACGAAGCGGTGATCCCGTGGTAGCACGGGGGTGCCCCTGGGGGCGCAAGGGGCGCTCCAGGGGCACCGTGACGGTCGGATATGGGTGTGGTCCTGCGGCTGTGGGTCAGCCGCCGAGGGCACCACCGGCGCCGCCGCCCTCGGCGAGCGGGTCGCTCTCCAGATGGATGACGCCGTAGTCGTACGCGTGTCGCCGGTAGACGACGCTCGGCTGCTTCGTGTCGGAGTCGACGAACAGATAGAAGTCGTGCCCGACGAGCTCCATTTCGTAGAGCGCCTGGTCGAGGGTCATGGGGGCGGCCCCGTGCGTCTTCTCGCGGACCACCAGGGGACCTTCGCCCTGCACTTCGATCGAGCCCATCATCGTGGTGGGCACTGCACCGGCCTCGTCGGCGATCAGCTCGCCGTTCCCGTTGAGCTGGGCGACGCCCGGCACCACATCGGCCACCTCGGCCGCCGACAGCCTGCCGTTGCCACGGCGCGTGTACCTCTTGTCGTGCTGCTTGCGCAGACGCGCCTCGAGCTTGCCGTGGGCGAGGTCGAGCGCTGCGTACGGGTCGCCTGCCGCCGCCTCCGCCCGGATGACCGGGCCTCGGGAATGGACGGTGATCTCCACACGGTCTGACCGGTCGGCCTGCCGCGGGTTGTGCTCCTTGGACACCTCGACGTCGAGGCTGATCACCTTGCCGTCGAGCTTCTGGATCTTCTCCAGCTTCAGCTTCTCGGCCACGTGCTTGCGGAACCGCTCGGGCACCTCGGTCTTGCGGCCCTTGACGACGATGTCCACGCAGAACTCCGTTCCCGGATCACTCAGATCGGCTCCTGGGCCGATGAGCATCTCCCTTTGCACCAGACTCCGGTGAATGCCGGAGCCTCGGACTTGGCGACTTTCACCTCCTCCTCCCCAGTCGGCAAGATCCCCACCCCACCAACCTGAGGTTAATTCGCCCTGAACTCCTGTCCTGTAGGCGCACCCGTGCATTCTCTGAGGCGTAGCATTCGCCACCCCTCACAACTCGAACATAGCTCGTTCGGTCGGGTGTCGGCACCCGCTGCAGCCACATACCTCCGTACGGGTGTTTTCACCTCTCACCACCTGCAACGATGCAAGTCGCCCGTGGGTTCCGGTTTATATCGAACGACGACGGTGAACAGGCGACCACCGCCGCCGCGGGGTGTACGAATCCCCTTTCCACACCGCCTCCTTCCAATCCTGGAATGAACGGCGGATGTACGACGGGACGTACGGCACTCAGTGCCCGGGCCGCTTCCGCCAACGAGGCGCCCGTGGTCATGAGATCGTCCACCAGGACGACCCGGCCGCGCTCCATGAGCCGCGCTCCGCCCGGCACGACCTCCAGCGCCCCGGCCAGGTTGGCGAACCGCCCCTGGGCTCCGAGCCCCGACTGGTCCGCGACACCGCGGCGCTGACGCAGGACCGGAATCACCCGTGCGGCCCACCCCCGACGGCGCAGCCGGCCTGCCGCGGCCAGGGCGACGCGCCGGGTCGGATCGTGGCCACGCGCCCGCACCGAGCGACGGGAGGAGGGCACCGGTACGAGGAGAAGGGGGCTGGTCCCCGAGCCGCCACAGTGCCCGGCAGCCGCCTCCACGGCACTCGCGAGCGCGGACCCGAGCGGCCCGGCCAGGGAGAGGGCGCCGCGTTCCTTGTGGGCCAGGAGGACGGAGCGCACGGAATCGGCGTACGGCGCGGCGGCATGCACCACCGGCAGCCCGGCCGGCTCGGGAAGGGGCCGGACCCGGCGCGGCCCCCGGCCGGTCAGCTCGGCGCGGCAGTGCGGGCACAACTCCGTACGGGGCCTGCCGCAGCCTCCGCAGGCGACCGGCAGAACCAGTCCGGCGATCTCGCGCCACCACCCCCGCATGGCTCCACTGTCCTCCTGCCGGACACACCCGGCCACCCCTGTGGACAACGGGCGGCCGGGGAGTGTGGCTACCCCGGGTACACGGGAGAGGAACCGGCGATCTTCACCAGCCGCTGCCAGTTCGCGCCCGGCATCAGCCGCACGATCCCGTCATTGCCGGAGTCGGCGACCACCGGGGCCTTGTCGTCGTTGGGCGCGGCCACCGCGGCCACCCCGTTGAGCCCGGGCAGCACCGAGGTCGCCGACGTCGCCCCGTCCGTCTGGACGTACCGGACCTGCTGGACGCCCCCGGACTCCTTGCCGACCACGACGAGCCTGCTCGGACCGGCCCAGGACACGGCGGTGACCGTCTCCATCCGCGGCGCCACCGGCTGCAGGTCGACGACCGACACGGCGGCCCCCGGCGCCTCGCCGTCGCGCTCCACGCGACCGATCTTCAGGGTGGTGCTGCCGTCCTTCTCCTTCAGGAGCAGGGCCATCCGCACACCGTCCGCCGAGAGCCGCAGCGACTCGACGCGCGCCCCGCCCGTCAGCCACGGCGCCCGGACCTCCACGGGCGTGCCCTCGCCGTCCGGAACCATCCACAGCCGCGGCTTCACAGGGTTGCGGTCCGCGACCCACAGGTCCCCACGGCCGTCCCAGCTCGGCGCGGAGAGCCGGTCCTCGGGCCGGGCCGCAGTGCTCGTCACCAGCGCCGGGCGCAGTTCGTGGTCGGAGAGGATCGAGGCCACGCGCAGGTCGCGCCCGTCCTTGCCGACCCCGGCCGCGCGGCTCTCGTCCCGGTCGACGGCGACCGACCGCAGCGGGGTGGCGCCCTTGCCGAACGGCCCGAGCGTCGCGTCCGCCTCCGCGTCCTCCTTGCCGCCGACCGGCAGCGTCTTCAGCGTGCCCTGGTCGTCGACGAAGAACGGGTTCTCCGCCCGGCCCGAGTCGCGCACCGGCGCGAACTCCTCGGCCTGCTCCTTGGACAGCACACACAGCCGCGACCCGTCGGAACCCCGCTGGAGCTCCACCTGCTCGACCCGTACGGACGTCAGATCGCCGAGTGTGAACAGCAGCTGAGCCGCCATCCGCCGGCACACCTCGCCGCCCACCCGGTCGGCCTTGGCGTTGAGCGGCACCTTGAGCGTCGACTGGTCGTCCGTCGCGAGCGAGGTGACGCCCTCCTTCAGCTCCGTACCGGAGGGGAAGCGCGAATCGACGGCCGGCTTCAGCCAGTTCGTCGGGCCCTCCAGCAGCGCCTTGACCGTCTGGGTCACCGGATCCATCCGGGTCACCGGGTCCTGTCGCTGCCGGATGTACACCGGGTCGGCGACGACCCAGTCCTCCCCGGAGGCGAAGTAGTACGTGTTGACCGAGCGGTAGTTGCGCTGGAAGTCGGCCTCACTGAGGACGAGGCCGGGCGGCAGGTGGTCGATGCGCCACTCCTTGCCCTTGCCGTCCGCGGCGGGCTGTTGCACGACGTGGATGAAGTCCTTGTACTCGGACGGCGTCCTCGGCTGGTACGCGTGCCGGGCGTCCACGGTCGCGATCTGCCGACCGCGGATGGGGTAGGACCGCCCCTGGTTCTCGGGGTCGGCGAGCCGGTCGGCCTGCTCTCGGTCCGGGGCGGTCGTGAGCACGGTGATGCTCTGCTCCGGCTTCCAGGTCGCCGCGGCCTGCTTCGTCAGATACTTCCGGGCCGTCGCGAAACCCGGATCGTCGCTGGTCATCGCCTCAAGGAAGCCATCGACGATCTCGTCGGGCTCCGCGTTCTCCCGAGGCTGCACGGCATAGACCCGGACCTGCGAGTCGCCCGGGTTGGACGCCTTCACCTGCTGTACGCCCCCACTGTCGGGCATCGTCGCGCAGCCGGCCACCAGCAGCCCGCCGCACGCCAGCAGCATGCTCGTCCGCGCGGTGCGGGTGGCCGAGCGCGCGGCGCAGGCAGCCCCGCCCTCGTCACCCGCCGTCTTCCGCTCTCCTCGGAAGTCAGCGCCCACGTGTCCCGTCCTCCCCCTCGGCGTGCGTCGACGCCCTCGCCTCGCTGCTGTCGGCCTCGGAAGCCGCCCGCGCCACCACCCGGGCGCCGCTGCCCGGCAGCGCCGTCGGGTCCGCCGTGGCGCGCGGCGCCGGAGGCAGCCGCGGCGGTCCGGGCAGGGCCCTGCGGTCTCCTGCGGGCTGCGCCGGCAGCGACATCTGGCGCTGCCCGCTCTCCCGTGTCCGCCCCTCCGTGCGCCCCTGGGCCGGGGGCCGTGCCTGTGCCTGCTCGCGGTTGCGCCGCGAGTCCTCCGGCTCCAGGGGGATCGGGGACCCCCGCAGCGGCTCGTCCGCGGTGCGCGGCAGGGTGAGCCGGAACTGCGAGCCGCCACCGGGCTCTCCCCAGGCCTGCAGCCAGCCGCCGTGCAGCCGCGCGTCCTCCACCGCGATCGACAGGCCGAGGCCCGTGCCGCCGGTGGTACGCGCGCGTGCCGGGTCGGCCCGCCAGAACCGGTTGAAGACGCGGGTCGCCTCGCCCGGCTTGAGGCCCACTCCGTAGTCCCGTACGGCGACCGCGACGGCGCCACCGGCCGAGGCCAGCCGGACGATCACGTCCTTGCCCTCGCCGTGCTCGACCGCATTGACCACCAGGTTGCGCAGCACCCGCTCGACCCGGCGGGCGTCGGCCTCGGCCACGACCGGCTGCTCGTCGCCGACGACCACGATCCGGCCGCCCTTGCGCTCGGCGAGCGGCTCGGCTCCGCCGATCACCCGCCGTACGACCTGGCGCAGGTCTATCGGCTCGGCCTCCAGGGCCGCCGCACCCGCGTCGAAGCGGCTGATCTCCAGCAGATCGGCGAGCAGCGACTCGAAGCGGTCGAGCTGGTCGCCGAGCAGTTCGGCGGAGCGGGCGGTGACGGGGTCGAAGTCGACACGGGCCTCGTGGATGACGTCGGCCGCCATCCGTACCGTCGTCAGCGGCGTACGCAGCTCGTGCGACACGTCCGAGACGAACCGCCGCTGCATCCGCGAGAGCTCCTCCAGCTGCTGGATCTTGAGCTGGAGGTTCTGCGCCATCTTGTTGAAGGCTTCACCGAGCCGGGCGATGTCGTCCTCGCCGGTGACCTTCATGCGTTCCTGCAGGCGGCCCGCGGAGAGCCGCTCGGCGACCCCGGCCGCCATCCGCACGGGGGTGACGATCTGGCGCACCACGAGCCACGCGATGGCACCGAGCAGCACGACCACGAACAACCCGGCGGTCGCCAGCGTGCCCTTGACCAGGGTGAGGGAGTCCTCCTCCTGCGCCAGCGGGAAGAGGTAGTACAGCTCGTACTGGGTGCCTTCGGCGTCGTTGAGACGCTTGCCGATCACGAGCGCGGACTCGGCGTCCCTGCCGTTGGTGTAGTGGATCCGCGTGTACTTCTGGAACGTGCCCGCGCCCTGGGCGACGGAGTGCCGCAAGTTGTGGGGGATGCTGGTGTCCGGATCGACCTCACCGGAGGCGCGCGCGCCCCGGCTCGCGGGCCCGTCGGAGTCCTCCAGGGAGAGCGCGACCACGTTGAACGCGCTCTGGCCACCACTGGCGAGCTGCTCGACCAGCGTGGAACGCCAGGTGAGCGAGGAGCCCGCCCGCCCGCCGTCCTGCCCGCCTGGTCCCGACGGCGTGGTCGCCGCCTTGTCCTGGGCGGCGGAGAACCCACCGGCGGCCTGGCTCTGGGCGCCTCTCTCCTTGGCGTCGAGGAGACCGTTGCGGACCTGGCCGATGACGACCAGGCCGAGCAGCAGCACCACACCGAGTGACATCAGCAGGGTGCCCGCGACCACGCGGAGCTGGATGTTCCGCCGCCACAGCCGTACGGCGGGGAGCAGGGGTCGACGCACCCAGCGGGCGAGGAGCCGGAGGGCTGATCCACCCGGCGCCCCGTCCTGGAGCAGACGGCCGAATCGCGAGCCCCCCCGCCCCGGTCCGGCAGCCCGCCCCGACCGGACTCCCGGCTCGCCGGGCTTCGGAGCAGTACTGCCTGCGCTCATGTCAGCTCGGCCCCGCCTTGTATCCGACGCCGCGGACGGTCACCACGATCTCCGGGCGCTCGGGGTCCTTCTCGACCTTCGAGCGCAGTCGCTGGACGTGCACGTTCACCAGCCGGGTGTCGGCCGCGTGGCGGTAGCCCCAGACCTGCTCCAGCAGGACCTCGCGGGTGAACACCTGCCACGGCTTGCGGGCCAGCGCGACGAGCAGGTCGAACTCGAGCGGCGTCAGGGCGATGGACTGCCCGTCCCGCTTCACCGAGTGACCGGCCACGTCGATGACCAGATCGCCGATGGCGAGCTGCTCCGGCGCGGGCTCCTCCGACCTCCGCAGCCGCGCCCGGATACGGGCGACGAGCTCCTTCGGCTTGAACGGCTTGACGATGTAGTCGTCGGCCCCGGACTCCAGGCCCACGACCACGTCGACGGTGTCGCTCTTGGCCGTGAGCATGACGATGGGCACACCGGACTCGGCCCTGATGAGCCGGCACACCTCGATGCCGTCCCTTCCGGGCAGCATCAGGTCCAGCAGCACCAGGTCCGGCTTGGCCTCGCGGAAAGCTGCGAGTGCCTTGTCGCCGTCCGCGACGAACGACGGTTCGAACCCTTCACCCCGCAGCACGATCCCGAGCATCTCGGCCAGTGCGGTGTCGTCGTCGACGACAAGAACGCGTCCCTTCATATCGACATCATCCCATTTCCGTATCAGTCTCAAGGCGGCTGGTGAGATACCTCACTGACCAGCGGCAACGTCCGTGATCGTCCACCGCCGGGTCACCGCTGTCCGTGGGTGTTGATGTCAGACATGAATGTCACCCCCGTAGCCCCCGTTGGCCGTCCTGAACCGTACCCTGCGCAGCCGCACCTGGCCCATGGAGCGACCCGGCCCCGCCCACGGACGCCCGTATGCGGACGCCCCCTGACCTGCACGCTTGTACGATTTGTCTGTACTGGTCAGGTATCCGCCCGGTCTGTGACCGGTAGCTTCGACAACGCAGGCCAGAAGGTGATAGCGGCCCCCGCCCACCGGTGGGCCCCGCGTGGCACGATGGCTCACGGCCCGCCGCCCCGCACGGGGATCGGCCACTGAGACCGTGCCGGCGCTCCGAGCCGGCCCCGCGACCATTCCTCGAGGTGGACTGCCGTGAACGACACTCCGGGCTGGACCTCGCCCGGATCTGCTCCCTCCGACGGCCAGGACGGTTCCGGGGTTCCCCGGCCCACGACGCCCGGTGACGCGAACGGCTCCGCCCCCCAGTGGTCCAAGGACCAGCCGCCCGCCGGACAGTGGTCCCCGCCGACCGCCCCCGTCCCCGGCCAGGCGCCCGCACCCCGGCCCGGAGCGGGCTGGGGCGGACCCCAGCAGCCCGGGAACTGGGGCAGGCCGCCGGCCGCCAAGCCCGGCGTCATCCCGCTGCGCCCCCTGGGCGTGGGCGAGATCCTCGACGGCGCCGTCTCGACGATGCGCACCTACTGGCGCACGGTCCTGGCGATCACGGTCACCGTCGCGGTGATCTCCCAGATCGCCGACATCCTCGTCCAGCGCTTCCTCGTCCCCACGCCGCCCGAGATCAACCCGGACGCGTCTCCGAGCGAGGCCTTGGCCCAGCTCGGCGACACCCTGCAGACGAGTCTCATCGCCTCCATCCCGGCGGTCCTCATCCTCATGATGGCCACCCTGGTGAGCGCCGCCCTGCTCACCGTGGTCATCAGCCGCGCCGTCCTCGGCCGCCCGGTCTCGATCGGTGCCGCCTGGCAGGAAGGCCGCCCCCGGCTGCTCAAGCTGCTCGGCCTGACGCTGCTGCTCCCCCTGATGAGCGCGGCTGTCATGTTCGTCGCCCTGCTGCCCGGCATCCTCGTCGGAGACGCGGCCGGCGGAGGGCTCCTCTTCCTCGGTGCGCTCGGCGGCCTGGCGATCGTCATCTGGCTGATGGTCCGCTTCAGCCTGGCCTCCCCAGCCCTGATGCTGGAGCGCCAGGGCATCGTCCAGTCCATGAAGCGCTCGGCCAAGCTGGTCCAGGGCTCCTGGTGGCGGATCTTCGGCATCACGCTGCTGACGCAGCTGATCCTCTTCATCGTGGCGATGATCATCGCCATCCCGTTCGCGATCATCGCGATCGCCGTCGACGGGGAGGGCTTCAGCGGCCTGCTCTCCGGCGCCGAACCCGAGTTCGGCTGGTCGTTCCTGATCATCACAGGCATCGGCGGAGTCATCACCAACGCGATCACCTACCCGATCTCGGCCGGCGTGACCGTCCTCCTCTACATCGACCAGCGCATCCGTCGCGAGGCCCTGGACCTCGAACTCGCCCGGGCCGCCGGCGTCCCCGGCTACGGCCCCGCCCCCGGCGACCCGTCCACCGGAGGCTGACGGGGTGATCGCCACGGGGGGCACGATCACGGCGAGGCTGCCGCAACGCGGCACCGACGACGTACCGGTGGACGTTCCCCGCGTCCCCGCACGGGAGGCGGCGGAGCGGGAACTGTCCAAACCGATGTACCACGAGAACGATCCCAGCCTGCTCGAACGCGGTCTCGACCGCTTCTGGGAGTGGGTCGGTCGCCTCTTCGACGCCGCCTCGGGCGCAACCCCCGGCGGCCTGCTCGGACTTCTCGTGATCGTCGTGGTCGTGCTCGCCGTGGTCGGCGCGGTCTGGTGGCGGCTCGGCACCCCGCAGCGCACGCCCTCCGCCGGGGACTCCCTGTTCGAGGACGGCCCCCGCACCGCCGACGAGCACCGGGCGACCGCCGCCCGGCACGCCGCCGCCGGCCGCTGGAACCAGGCCGTCCAGGAGCGGATGCGGGCGATCGTCCGCTCCCTGGAGGAGCGCACCCTGCTCGATCCCCGCCCCGGCCGTACCGCCGACGAGGCCGCCGACGAGGCGGCCCGCACCCTGCCCGCGCACACCGAGGAACTCCGCGCCGCGGCCCGCTCCTTCGACGACATCACATACGGCGGCCGCACCGCCGACGAGCCCGCGTACCGCCGCGTCGAGGAACTGGACACGGCGCTGGAACGGACCCGTCCCACGCTCGACACCGCTGCCACGGGAGCCCCCGAATGAGCCGGCCGAGCACCAGCGCCACCTCGACCTCGCTCGCCCCCCGTCAGATCTGGACCCGAGCCCGCGGGATCCTCCTCGTCCTCGGCCTGATCGTCATCGGCGGCGTCGGCCTGGCGACCCTGCGCTCGACCGACCACCACGGCCACCTCGATCCCCGCTCGGCCGACGCCAAGGGCAGCCGCGCCGTCGCCGAGATCCTCAAGGCCCAGGGTGTCACCGTCCGGGTGGTCACCACCCTCGACGAGGCCGCCACCGCCGCCGAAGCCGACACCACCCTCCTGGTCACCGCCCCCGATCTGCTGACCGGCCGTCAACAGTCCGTACTGCACGGGTCCATGACCGCCTCCGGAGGCCGCACCGTCCTCGTCGGCGCGGGCCAGGCCTCGCTCGACACCCTGGCGCCCGGCGTCACCGCCGCCACCAGCACCCCGGTGAAGAACCGCGAACCCGGATGCTCCCTCCCCGCCGCCGTCCGCGCCGGCAGCGTCGACATCGGCGGCGAGCGCTACACCACCGGCACCACCGCCGCGGACACCTGCTACCCCGACGACGGTCTGCCCACCCTGGTCGCCCTTCCGGCCTCCGGCGGTGGCGACACCGTCCTCCTCGGCTCCGCCGACATCCTCTACAACGAACGACTCGACCAGCAGGGCAACGCCTCGCTCGCCCTGCAACTCCTCGGCTCCCGCCCTCATCTCGTCTGGTACCTCCCCTCTCTCTCCGATGCTTCCGCCACCGAGGGCACCCCTGACGGGGAGACCCCCGAGAGCGCCACCGACGGCTTCCTCGCACTCGTCCCCTCGGGCTGGCTCTGGGGCACGCTCCAACTCGCCCTGGCCGCCGTCCTCGCCGCCGTCTGGCGAGCCCGACGCCTCGGCCCGCTGGTGACCGAACCCCTCCCGGTCGCCGTCCGCGCCTCCGAGACCACCGAGGGCCGCGCCCGCCTCTACCGCAAGGGCAACGCGCGCGACCGCGCCGGCACCGTCCTGCGCACCGCGACCCGCACCCGTATCGCCCCTCTCCTCGGCGTCGCCTCCCAGGACGCCCACTCCCCCGACACCCTGATCCCCGCGCTCTCCGCCCGGCTCTCCAAGACCCCCGCGGACCCCAGGGACCTTCTCTTCGGCCCGGCTCCCGCCGACGACGCCGCTCTCATCCGCCTGGCTGACCAACTCGACGCCCTCGAAAGAGAGGTACGCACCTCATGAGCGCCCCGACCCCCGAGACCGCCACGAACTCGGACAGCGCCCGCGCCTCCCTGGAGGCCCTGCGCACCGAGATCGGGAAGGCGGTGGTCGGCCAGGACCCCGCCGTCACCGGACTCGTCGTCGCTCTCCTCTGCAGGGGCCACGTCCTCCTCGAAGGAGTCCCCGGCGTCGCCAAGACGCTGCTGGTCCGTGCGCTCGCTGCCACGCTCGAACTGGACACCAAGCGCGTCCAGTTCACCCCCGACCTGATGCCGAGCGACGTCACCGGCTCACTGGTCTACGACGCCCGCACGGCGGAGTTCTCGTTCCAGCCCGGCCCGGTCTTCACCAACCTGCTGCTCGCCGACGAGATCAACCGCACGCCGCCCAAGACTCAGTCCTCCCTCCTTGAAGCCATGGAAGAGCGTCAGGTCACCGTCGACGGAACCCCCCGTCCGCTGCCCGACCCGTTCCTCGTCGCCGCAACCCAGAACCCGGTCGAGTACGAGGGGACCTACCCCCTCCCCGAGGCCCAACTCGACCGTTTCCTGCTCAAGCTGACGGTCCCGCTGCCCTCTCGCGAGGACGAGATCAACGTCCTGACCCGGCACGCGAACGGCTTCGACCCCCGCGACCTGAGAGCCGCCGGAGTCCGCCCGGTCGCCGGCCCCGCCGAACTCGAGGCCGCCCGCGATGCCGTAGCCAAGACCTCGGTCTCCCCCGAGATCGCCGGCTATGTCGTCGATATCTGTCGTGCCACGCGTGAATCCCCCTCACTCACCCTCGGTGTCTCCCCCCGAGGTGCCACCGCCCTGCTCTCCACCGCCCGCGCCTGGGCCTGGCTCACTGGCCGGGACTATGTCACCCCGGACGATGTGAAGGCCCTGGCACTGCCCACTCTCCGCCACCGCGTCCAACTGCGGCCCGAGGCCGAGATGGAGGGCGTCACCGCCGACTCCGTCATCAATTCGATCCTCGCCCACGTCCCCGTACCCCGCTGAGAACGGCGCCCCATGGCCCTCACCGGACGAACCGCGCTGCTCGCCGCCCTCGGATCGCTCCCCGTGGGCATCCTCGCCCCAAGTTGGACGGGGATGCTCGCGGTGAACGCGCCCCTCTCACTCGCAATTCTGTGCGACTACGCGATGGCCGCGCCAGTGCGAACGCTCCAGTTCACCCGAAGTGGTGACACAACAGTTCGACTGGGTGACGCAGCGGACGTGCAGCTCACCGTCACCAACCCGTCCCGCCGCCGCCTCCGCGCCCAGCTCCGCGACGCCTGGCCGCCCAGCAGCTGGCTCCCCGGCACCGAACAGACCGCGTCCCGCCAGAAGGTGGCCGTCCCCGCGGGGGAACGCCGGCGCATCACCACCTCGTTGCGTCCCACCCGCCGCGGCGACCGCCAGGCCGCACGCGTCACCGTCCGCTCGTACGGCCCCCTCGGCCTTGCCGCCCGGCAGGGCAACCACACGGTGCCGTGGACGATCCGCGTCCTGCCGCCGTTCACCAGCCGCAAGCACCTGCCGTCCCGGCTGGCCCGTCTCCGCGAGCTCGACGGCCGCACCAGCGTCCTCACGCGCGGCGAGGGCACGGAGTTCGACAGCCTCCGCGAGTACGTCCCCGGTGACGACACCCGCTCCATCGACTGGCGGGCCACCGCCCGCCAGACCACCGTCGCCGTCCGCACCTGGCGCCCCGAGCGGGATCGGCACATCCTGATCGTCCTCGACACCGGGCGCACGTCGGCCGGCCGCGTCGGCGACGTCCCCCGCCTCGACGCGGCGATGGACGCCGCCCTTCTCCTCACCGCCCTCGCCTCACGCGCCGGCGACCGCGTCGACCTCCTGGCCTACGACCGCCGTCTCCGCGCCCAGGTACAGGGCCGTTCCGCCGGTGACGTCCTGCCTGCCGTGGTGAACGCCCTGGCACCGATCGAACCCGAGCTCGTCGAGACGGACGCCCGCGGCCTCGCCGCCACCGCCCTGGCCCGAGCCCCGCGCCGCTCGCTCCTGGTCCTGCTCACCAGCCTTGACGCCGCCCCGGTCGAGGAGGGCCTCCTCCCGGTCCTCCCACAGCTCACGCAGCGCCACACGGTGCTTCTCGCCTCCGTCGCGGACCCGCACACGGACCATATGGCGGGCAAGAGGGGCACGATCGACGGCGTGTACGAGGCCGCTGCCGCCACGCAGGCCCAGGCCCAGCGCCATCGCACGGCGGACCAGCTCCGCCGCCACGGCGTCACGGTCGTCGACGCCACCCCGGAGAATCTCGCACCCGCTCTGGCCGACGCCTACCTGGCCCTGAAGGCAGCCGGCCGTCTCTGAGAAATGCTTCCGGGCTCCCGCGAGGGAGCCCGGAAGCGCGATATCA
>NZ_JAMGSL010000010.1:184333-315007 GCF_025195125.1 Streptomyces sp. Je 1-79 | reverse complement strand
CAGCCAGAGCACACCGTCGCGGTCGCGGGCGACCAGGTCGCCCGTGGCCGCCCCGCCGAGGTTCCCCGTCGCCTCGATCCGGTCGTAGATCTGCCACCCGCTGCCCACGAGTTCGATCGGGTTCTGGGAGAGCTGGACGATCTCGGAGCGGTAGAACGTGTCGCCCCTCCACAGCCGGCCCGACGTGTCCCGCGTGAGCACGTCGGGCGAGCCGTCGTTGTCGTAGTCGTGCGGGGCGGGGCTCCGGGCCAGGTCGAAGGTGCCGGAGGCGACCAGGTCCGGGCCGATGTGGTCGAGCGGCTTGGCTTCGATCCTCCAGGTGTACGAGCCGTTCGGCGCCCCGGTCGGCATGTCCGGGTCGCTCTTCCAGGGGACGTCCCCCTGCCAGTCGTACCTGACGATGTGCGGATCGTTCAGGAGGTCCCCGGACGGGTACACGTCCTCCGTCCTGGTCTTACCGCTCTGCACGTGGCGCAGCGTCACCTTCACCACCGCGTTGACCCGGGACAGCCGCCAGTCCAGCCGGATCCGGCCGCTGCCGGGCTCAGGGGCGACCTTCGCGGGGATGTCGTGCCCCAGCAGCGTGATCTTGGTCGACTCGCCGGTGGAGGCGACCAGTTCGGCGGTCGGGGCGCCGTTCGCACCGGCGGCGATCCGGTAGAGGCCCTCGCCCCGCGCCACCGTCCCGCCGCGCACGAACTGCGTCCCGCCGGGCCCGGGCGCGGCCGACTTCACGTGGTCCAGGAGCGTCCGGGTCTCGCCGGTCGTCAGGTCGCGGGCCCGCAGGGCGCCCAGGGGGTTCGGGTTGTAGTCCCCGAGGGCGTCGCGGTCCGCGTACGTCAGCCAGCTGCCCACCAGGCCGAGTTCGACCCGGCTCGCGCCGACCAGGGGAACGCGCTGCGTCTTCCCCGAGCCGCGCTCCACGACGACGGCCGAAGCCCGCAGGCCGGCGTCGTACTCCACCCACGCGACGTGCGTCGCGGACAGGGCGACCTCCCCGGTCCACTGGCCCGGGGTGACGATCGCGCGCGTCTCGGAGACCGTGGCGGTGGCCCGGTCCATGAGCGCCCAGTACCGCTTCTCCCCGGCGCCCGTCCCGGTCTTGTACGTCAGCAGCGCGTGCTCGGACGTCACCGCACTGGCGAACACGGAGGTCGCGCCGGCGGGCAGGCCGCTCACGAGCCGGTCGGACAGCTTCCCGCCGTCCTTGCTCATGACATGGACGGTCTCACCGCCCGCACCGTCGGGGGTCCGGACGAGGAGCGTCGAACCGACGGCTCCGCCGAACTGCCCGCCGGAGGCCCCCACGCTCCGCAGGTCGACGCCGAGGACGTTCGTCCCGGCGGCCATGTCCCGCAGGGTGACGTACGAGCCCTGGTTCACGACGACGACGTCGGATGCGGAGGACCCCATGGTCCAGGTGCTGCCGCCCGACGACAGGACCGTCGACGAGCCGTCCGAGAAGCGGGTCCACCGCTCCTCAGAGTTGCTCGCCGACATCCCCCAGGTCAGGAAGCCCGTGCTCCCCACGCTGACAACCTGAGCGTCGCGGGGATAGGGGGCGACGGTGTTCTGCCCCGCCGCGTCGGCGGCGGTGAGGGCGAGCGCCGGGGCGGGCACGGCGAGGGTGCCGCCCAGGGTCATGGCGAGTGCGACCCCCACCGACAGCGCGAGCCTCGGGCGGCGCGGGACGTGAGCGTGATGCATGGACGGGCCTCCCCTGGGGCGACCGCGCACGCGCGCAGGGAACAGCGCGCGGGCGGTCGGAAGACACGGAGGCGGCCGGAGGATTCCCCCCACCCGGATCATCGCCTCGCGTGAGTGATCGCCGGAGGATAACAAGCCCGGCCGACACCCGTCACGATGATGCGCGCCGCTCCACCACCCCCCGCACGTACGCCGCCTGGCCCGCGTGCTGGTTGCCCTCCGCCACCACGCTCACCAGGCGGACCCCGAGCGTGACCGGCGGGTCCCAGCCCTCGTCCACGACCTGGCCGAGGTCCGCGTTGGTCAGGCCCCCGAGGTGCTCCAAGGACCGCTCGTGCACGGCGTCGTAGTAGCCGAGCAGCAGCTCCGCCGGGGCGCGGACCTTGGCGACCTGGCTGCTGGAGTGGCCGAAACCGGTGGCGCGCGCGGAGAACGGCAGCCCGAAGCGGTCCTTCCAACCGGCCTCCGTCCAGACCTGCTCGGTCCCGAACACGCCCGCGACGTGGTCGTCCTGGACCCGGGTCAGGTGCCAGACCAGCCAGGCGATCGAGTTCGCGTCCTCGTCGAGCCGGACGGCCAGCTCGTCCTCCGAGAGGCCCTCGACGGCCCCGTGCACGGCCTCCTGGACGCGCCCGAACGCGTCCACCAGCAGGTCGGCGCTCCTCATGTCCCTCAACTCCTCGCTCGGTGTTCCCCCCAGTGGGCCATCGAGGGGGAGCGGGAGTTGTCAGAAAGGCCGGGGAGGGGGCGGCGCGGCGGACATGGTTCACCTCTTCGGTGGTCATGACCGGTCGGGTTGGGGGCGGTGGGGTCGGTGCGGTACGGGTCCGGAGGGGTCGGTGCGGTACGGGTACGGGTGCGGTGCTCCCGGCCCCCTACGCCCCCAGTGCCCTACGCCCCCGGCTCCCTACGCCCCCGGGGCGCCGTCCTCCCGGCGGGCCCGTTCCTCCTGCTTCCGCCGCGCCGCGCGCCACTCCGCCAGGGTCGTGTCCACGTCGAAGGGCTTGAGGTTCAGCGGCGGGCCCGCGGGTGGGCGGACCAGAGCCGCGGCGATCTTGGTGTTGATCTCGCCGAGGATCCGCCGCACCTGCGACTCCGAGACGGCCTTGCCGATCGCCTCCCGTGCGTCCTCGGCCTCTTTGCGCAGGGCCAGCGAGGGCGGGAGGACGGCCGCGCCCTCGCGGTGCATCTTGCCCTTGATCCACCACAGCGCGTCGTAGGGGGCGTTGTCGTCGTCGAGGGGTTTTCCGAAGCCGGGCAGCTTCCTGAACTCGCCGCGCTCCGCCGCCTCGCGGATCTGCTTGTCCACGAACGACTCGAAGCTGACGCCTGGAGGTTTGCGTTCGGTCATATGTCCAGACTAAAAGGCAGGAGCCCCGCTCGTGCCCGAAGGCACGGAGCGGGGCTCCTTGGGTACTTCTCTAGCCGTGCGCGATCGCCGACCCGGGCAACTTAGGCCGGGGTGACGTTCTCCGCCTGCGGGCCCTTCGGACCCTGCGTGACGTCGAAGTTCACGACCTGGTTCTCCTCGAGGGAGCGGAACCCGGACGCGTTGATCGCGGAGTAGTGGACGAAGACATCCGGGCCGCCGCCGTCCTGGGCGATGAAGCCGAAGCCCTTTTCAGCGTTGAACCACTTGACGGTTCCGGTAGCCATAAGCCCTCCTTGGGCCAAAGGGTTGCCCTGCTCCAGAACCTGCAAACAAGTCTGAAAACTACAAAAGCCTGCGGGTCACATGCTCCGCAGGCTCTGTACTGCAAGGGAAACCAAACTGCAACTTGCGATGAGCGTAGCACGCAGGGTGTGCGCCGCACTAGAGGGAAAGATCACGTCACCCACACGTTTGACGAAGCCCTGATGTGCTGACGTGAGCGCCACGCGCGCCCCGGCGATGTCCACCGTACGAGACGGGGCTAGCCTCCAGATGTGGACAATGCAAGCGACGACCGCCAGCGCAGCCGGCCCCGCGTCGGACACATCCAGTTCCTGAACTGTCTGCCCCTCTACTGGGGTCTGGCCCGCACCGGAACGCTGCTCGATCTGGAGCTGACCAAGGACACTCCGGAGAAGCTCAGCGAGCGGCTCGTGGGCGGCGGGCTCGACATCGGGCCCATCACCCTCGTCGAGTATCTCCGCAACGCGGACGATCTTGTCGCCCTGCCGGACATCGCGGTGGGTTGCGACGGTCCCGTCATGTCCTGCGTGATCGTCTCCCAGCGGCCCCTGGACCAGCTCGATGGGGCGCGGGTGGCGCTCGGGTCCACCTCCCGGACCTCCGTACGGCTCGCGCAACTGCTCCTCGCCGAGCAGTACGGCGTGCGGCCCGACTACTACACGTGCCCACCCGACCTCGGCCTGATGATGCAGGAGGCGGAGGCCGCCGTCCTGATCGGAGACGCCGCGCTGCGGGCCTCGCTGCACGACGCGCCGCGGCTCGGGCTCCAGGTCCACGACCTGGGGCTCATGTGGAAGGACTGGACGGGCCTGCCGTTCGTCTTCGCGGTGTGGGCGGCGCGGAAGGACTTCCTGGCGCGCGAGCCGGAGACCGTGCGTGAGGTCCACGAGGCGTTCCTGGCCTCGCGGGACCTGTCGCTCGACGAGGTCGCCAAGGTCGCCGAGCAGGCCGCGCGCTGGGAGTCCTTCGATGCCGAGCTGCTGGAGCGGTACTTCCGGACGCTGGACTTCCGGTTCGGTCCCGAGCAGCTGGCCGGGGTACGTGAGTTCGCCCGCCGGACCGGTCCCACGACCGGTTTCCCCGCGGACGTACGGGTCGAACTCCTCGCCCCCCGCTCCACGGAGGCGACGCCGACGAGCTGACGCCGGTGGCGTAACGCCCGCGGGGTGACGCCCGCGAGGTGGCGCTCGCGGGGGATGCCCGCGAGGTGACGCCCGCGGGGGCGTCGGCGCGGTGACGCCCCCGCGGGGTTGTCTCAGGGGGAGGACGGGACCGGGCCCCGCATCTGCCGGCTGATCCACGCGATCGAACCGTCCCCCATCCCCTGGACGTAGCTCCTCGCGTTGTGCCCGCCGCCCTGGATGACCTGGAGGCGGGTCTTCACCGGGCCCTTGGTGTGGTTCTTCATGAAGGTCTTCAGCCGCCCCAAGCCGGACTCCTCCGTCCCGATCTGGAACGCGAGATACACCCGGTTCTCCGCGCTGTCCGGCTTCGCGCCGAGCGCTTCGGCCAGCCTCTCCGGGTTGTTCGCCTGCCGCTCGGTCTCGTGTCCCGCCCACAGCGGGGAGTCCGGCACGGTGTCCGGACCCGACGCGATGACGGCCTTGAACCTGTCCGGTCGTTGGAGCACCGCCTTGAGTCCGGCGAAGCCGCCCGAGGACGAGCCCATGAATGCCCAGCCGTCACGGGACGCGAAGGTACGGAAATTCGCGCGGACGAAATCCGGCACGTCCTCCGTGAGCCAGGTTCCCATTTTCGGCTGCCCGGGTATATCGCTGCCGTCGTAGTAGTACGTGTCGTCAGGGTTGAGGACGGGCATCACGACAATGAACGGCAGGCTCTTTCCCTCCTGCGACCACGTACTGATGCTCGACTGGAGTTTGAGGTCCGTGCCCATCCAGTAATTCATCGGATAACCGTTTCCGCCCGGCAGTGCCACGAGGACCGGGAAGCCGCTCGCGGCGTACTCCGGGTCGAAATACTGCTTCGGCGCCCACACCCACACCTTGCCCGTGAAACCGGACTTCGCGCCCGCGAGCGTGGTGACGCCGATCCTGGTGCCGTCCTCCAGGGTGTTGGCCGTCGTGAAACGCGCCTTGGGGCCGGTGGGGAGAACCGTTTCGGGGCCCCGCTCACGGCCGTTCCCGGTGCCCCCGGTCCCGCCGCCCTGCGCTCTCGTCGCCGAGTGCGGGGTGTCGAACGTGACCGGCGCGCCCTCCTCCGAGCAACCGGTCACCAGTGCGGCCGCCGTACCGAGGGCGAGGGCGGCGGCGAGGAACCTGGGGAGGCGGGTCATGGGGCGACTCCGGGTGTTTCGGACAGGACGGGTGATTACGGAAGGGAGGAGGGGCGTGGTGGGCGATCGGTTGGCTGGGTACGGTTCCGAATCGGGGTGATCCGGCCCACGACCCGGTCCACGACTCGGTCCACCTTGGGGGAGAGATGCAGCCGCTCGACGCAGGGGAGCCGAGGACCATCGGCGCCTACCGGCTCCTCGGCCGGCTCGGTTCCGGTGGGATGGGCCGTGTCTATCTGGCCCGCAACGAGGGCGGCCGGACCGTCGCCGTGAAGATCGTGCACCCGCACTTCGCCCTGGACGCGCAGTTCCGGGAGCGGTTCCGGCGCGAGGTGGAGGCCGCCCGCCGCGTCGGCGGCCGGTGGACGGCGCCCGTCCTGGACGCGGACCCCGAAGCCCCGGTCCCGTGGGTCGCGACCGGTTACGTCGCCGGGCCGACGCTCGCCCGGGCCGTGGAGGCGGTCGGCCCGCTGCCCGAGCACACCGTACGGACGCTGGGCGCCGGTCTCGCCGAGGCGCTGGCGGGCGTGCACGCGCTCGGCCTCGTGCACCGCGACGTGAAACCGTCCAACGTGCTGGCCACCCTGGAGGGCCCCCGGCTCATCGACTTCGGCATCGCGCGGGCCATGGACGGCACGGCCTCGCTCACCGCGAGCGGGGTCTCCATCGGCTCGCCCGGCTACATGGCGCCCGAGCAGATCCTCGGGCAGAGCGCGACCGGCGCGTCCGACGTCTTCTCGCTCGGCGCGGTCCTCGCGTACGCGGCGATCGGAGCACCGCCCTTCCCCGGTGACACCTCGGCCACCCTGCTCTACAAGGTGGTCCACGAGGAGCCCGAACTGGGCGCCCTGGCAGGGGAGCTGCGGGAGCTGGTGGCGGCCTGCCTCGCGAAGGACCCGTCGGACCGTCCGACGCCGTCCGCGCTCGCCTCCGCGCTGGCACCGGCCGGTGCGGCGGTCCTGGTGTCGGCCGGCTGGCTGCCGACACCGCTGGTGGAGCAGATCAGCCGGACGGCCGTACAGCTGCTGGAGCTCGACGCGGGTACGGGAGGGTTCGGGGCCGACCCGAACGCCTCGGGTCCCGCGCCCTTCACGGGCTCTTCGGTGTGGGAGCCCGCTCCCGAAGGGCCCGCGACCGGCCCGCCGTCGGGTGTCTTCGGCCCTCTGGCGGTCCTGCCGCCCGAGGACGAGACCGAGGGGGCGAGCCGTTTCGGCCCACCCGGCCGTCCCGGCCCCTCCACCCCGTCCACCCCGTCCACCCCGCTCGCTCCTGCCGATCAGCCCGGCCCCTTCACCGCGCCCGCCCCGCCCACCCCGTCCGATCAGCCGGGCCGGTTCACCCCGCCCAGACCCTCCACCCCGCCCGGCCCGTTCACCCCGCCCACCCCCTCCGCCCCGGCCGATCCACCCGTTCCGGCCGGATCGCCCGCTCCCGGGTCCGGCGTCTTCGGGCCGCCCTTCTCTCCGGTCGGTCCCGCTTCCGGTGCCCCTGGCCTCTTCGGCGTCCCGGCGGCCGGTCAGGACACCACCGCCCCCGGCGGGGAGGGTCCCCGGCGGCGGCAGGCCACGCTCTCCCTCGCCGCCGGCCGGCGCGTCAGCTGTACCGTCGCGCTCGCCGTCGCCGGTGCGCTCGCCTCCGTGACCCTGGGAGCGGGGTACCTCTTCGAGCTGCTGCCCGGCGGGGGACGCGGCGCCGACGCCGGCAGGACCGGCGGGAACACCGCCGGTCCTCCCGCCGACAACGAACCCACGCGCACGGGCACCCCCAGCGCCACACCCACGCGCACCCCCGGCCGTACCCCCACGCCGACCTCGG
The DNA here is from genome assembly GCF_025195125.1 of Streptomyces sp. Je 1-79. Lineage (GTDB taxonomy): Bacteria > Actinomycetota > Actinomycetes > Streptomycetales > Streptomycetaceae > Streptomyces. The sequence continues at coordinate 307,514 of NZ_JAMGSL010000010.1, read as the reverse complement.
CGCCCGGCTCCGTCCCTGCCGGCTTCCTCGGCACCTGGACGGGGCCCACCACCGAGCGCAACGGCTCCCCGCACGGCGACTTCACCGCCGTCGTGACCAAGGGCGGCGCCGGTGAGGACGTCGTACGCACCACCCACTCCCTCAGCGTCCTGGGCACCACCGTCCGCTGCCACGGCATCGGCAGGCTCACCGCCGCCACCTCCACCGAACTCCGCATCGCGGACCGCACCGACCCCGACCGCCCCGGCACCGAGGGCCTGTGCACCGGGGGCACCTCCTCCTTCACCCTCACCCTCGGCGCCGACGGGACGCTCACGTACCGCTCCGAGGAGGAAGCCGCAGGCCGGCCCAGCGGCACCCTGCGGAAGTCCTGAGAAGTGCTGGCGTAGGCTGGTTCAGTCCTTAGATTCCACCCTCCGAAAGGGACTCAGCCGGTGACCGAGAAGGCCGACCTTCAGTCCGTCCTCGACCGCGCCGCAGAGGGTGGCCGGATCACCCCCGAAGAGGCGCTCGACCTCTACCGCTCGGCGCCGCTGCACGCGCTGGGCGCGGCCGCCGACGCCGTGCGCCGCCGCCGCTACGCCGGTACGGAGCACATCGCGACGTACATCATCGAGCGGAACATCAACTACACGAACGTCTGTGTGACGGCGTGCAAGTTCTGTGCCTTCTACGCGCCGCCGAAGGACACCGCCAAGGGCTGGACCCGCGACCTCGACGACATCCTGCGCCGCTGCGCGGAGACCGTGGAGCTGGGCGGCACCCAGATCATGTTCCAGGGCGGCCACCACCCGGACTACGGCGTCGAGTACTACGAGAAGCACTTCGCGGCCATCAAGAAGGACTTCCCGCAGCTGGTCATCCACTCCCTCGGCGCGTCCGAGGTCGAGCACATGGCCCGCATCTCCGGTGTCTCCGTCGAGGAGGCGATCACCCGCATCCACAAGGCCGGTCTCGACTCCTTCGCCGGCGCCGGCGCCGAACTGCTGCCGGAGCGCCCGCGCAAGGCGATCGCCCCGCTCAAGGAGAGCGGCGAGCGGTGGCTGGAGATCATGGAGATCGCGCACGGTCTCGGCGTGGAGTCGACGTCCACGATGCTGATGGGCACGGGCGAGACGAACGCCGAGCGCATCGAGCACCTGCGGATGATCCGTGACGTGCAGGACCGGACGGGCGGCTTCCGGGCCTTCATCCCGTACACGTACCAGCCCGAGAACAACCACCTCAAGGGCCGTACGCAGGCGACGCTCTTCGAGTACCTGCGGATGATCGCGATCGCGCGGCTCTTCATGGACAACATCGCCCACATCCAGGGCTCGTGGCTGACCACGGGCAAGGAGGTCGGCCAGCTGTCGCTCCACTACGGCGCGGACGACCTGGGCTCGATCATGCTGGAGGAGAACGTGGTCTCCTCGGCGGGCGCGAAGCACCGCTCGAACCGCATGGAGATCATCGACCTGATCCGCAAGGCGGGCCGAGTGCCGGCGCAGCGCGCCACGACGTACGAGCACCTGCTCGTCCACGACGACCCGGCGAACGACCCGGTCGACGAGCGCGTCGTCTCGCACATCTCCTCCACGGCGATCGAGGGCGGTACGGCGCACCCGGAGCTGAAGCTCCTGAACGCCAACTGACCCCGTGGTGCTGACGATCCACGTCGCCGAGGCGTCGCCCGAGACCGCGATCCTGGTCGACGGCGCGCACATCGCCGCCGTCGGCCCCTTCGACGACCTGGCCGCCGTCCGTCCCGAGGCGCGGGTGCGGCGGTGGCCCGGCATCCTCACGCCGGGGCTGCTCAACCCGTACGCGCCCGAGCTGCTCGAAGGGGCCTACCACCCGGATCCGCGGGAGGCCGAGGGGTTCGGTACCGAGGCGATCACGGGGGAGCGTGCGCAGCGGATCTTCCGTGCCGACCCCGCGCGGCGGGGCGCCTCCGCGCGCCGTGGCGTGCAGCGGATGCTGGCGCACGGGACGGTCGCCGTCGCCGGTGAACTGCGCGGGCGGGCCGCCGTGGACGCGGTGCGCCGGGCCGGACTCGCCGTCGGCCGCCGGCCGGAGAGACTGCCGGGGCGCCCGTCGTTCTCCCCGGTGCCGCTCGTACTGCTGCCGCGCCTGACGCCGGGCGGCCCCGCCCGCTTCGCCGTCTTCGACGTCCCCGACGCCGCCGCCCTCGTCCGCCTCGGCGCCTCGACCTGCGTGGCGACCGTCATCGACGGCCGCCTGGTCCACCGCCGCCGCTAGGCCCTGTCGGGCGTCATGGGGCTCTTGCCGGCCTCGCGTGGCCGGTCGGAGCGCGCCCTGCCGGTCGGGGCCGGGGAGGCCCTGAGACAATGCTCCTGTTACCTCCGTACCGTCCGTACCCGAGTCTGCGAGGCCGAACGCCAGTGACCCGAGCATCCCTGGACAAGCAGCCGCACGAAGTCGCCTCGATGTTCGACGACGTGGCGGCGAACTACGACCTCACCAACGACGTGCTCTCCCTCGGCCAGGACCGGCGCTGGCGCAAGGAGGTCGCCAAGGCGGTCGACGCCCGCCCGGCGCAGCGGATCCTCGACCTGGCGGCCGGGACGGCGACCTCCTCGCAGCCCTTCGCCCGCGCGGGGGCGTACGTCGTGCCCTGCGACTTCTCGCTCGGCATGCTCCGGGTCGGCAAGCAGCGCCACCCGTGGATGCCGTTCACCGCCGGGGACGGCATGAACCTCCCCTTCCGCGACGACGTGTTCGACGCCGTCACCATCTCCTTCGGCCTGCGCAACATCCAGGACACCGAGGCGGCGCTGCGCGAGCTGTACCGGGTGACGAAGCCCGGCGGGCGGGTCGTGATCTGCGAGTTCTCACACGCGACCTGGGCGCCGTTCCGCACGGTGTACGAGGAGTACCTGATGCGCGCCCTGCCGCCGGTGGCCCGCGCGGTCTCCTCCAACCCGGACGCGTACGTCTACCTCGCCGAGTCCATCAGGTCCTGGCCGGACCAGCCGGCCCTCGCCGGTCTGCTCCAGAAGGCGGGCTGGTCGAAGGTGGCCTGGCGGAACCTGTCGGGCGGCATCGTCGCCCTGCACCGGGGCTTCAAGACCGCCTGACGCGGGACGCGCGTGCTCCCGCGCGTCCCTCGTGCACCACTTTTCCGCGGGCGGGACCGATGTCCTGTGGTGGCCCTCCGAACGGGCTGCGGGACGCCCCCATAGACTGCCCCGGTACGCACTACCGTCGAGTCTTCGGGAGACCCCGCCGTGACCGAGCCCCTCTCCGAGCACAGCGCAGACGTGATCGTCGTCGGGGCTGGCCCGGCCGGTTCCACGACGGCGTACTACCTGGCCAAGGCCGGGCTCGACGTCCTGCTCCTGGAGAAGACCGCGTTCCCCCGAGAGAAGGTCTGCGGCGACGGCCTCACGCCCCGCGCCACCAAGCAGCTCGTCTCCATGGGGATCGACATCTCCGAGGAGGCCGGCTGGCTGCGCAACAAGGGCCTGCGGATCATCGGCGGCGGCGTCCGGCTCCAGCTCGACTGGCCGGACCTCGCCTCGTACCCCGACTACGGACTCGTCCGCAAGCGTGACGACTTCGACGAGCAGCTCGCCCGGCAGGCGCAGAAGGCCGGCGCGCGGCTGTACGAGCGCTGCAACGTCGGCGCCCCGATCATCGACGACCGCACCGGCCGGATCACCGGCGTGCACGCCAAGCTCGGCGAGGAGAAGCGCGAGGTCACCTTCCACGCGCCGCTCGTCGTCGCCGCCGACGGCAACTCGACCCGGATCTCCCTCGCCATGGGCCTGCACCGGCGCGAGGACCGGCCGATGGGCGTGGCCGTACGGACGTACTTCACCAGCCCCCGCCACGACGACGACTACCTGGAGTCCTGGCTGGAACTGTGGGACCGCCGCGGCCCGCAGGACCGTCTGCTGCCCGGCTACGGCTGGATCTTCGGCATGGGCGACGGCACGTCCAACGTCGGCCTCGGCATCCTCAACTCCTCCTCCGCCTTCAGGGAGCTGGACTGGCGCGAGGTCCTCAAGGCCTGGTGCGCCTCCATGCCGGAGGACTGGGGCTACACCCCGGACAACATGACGACGCCGATCCGCGGCGCCGCGCTGCCGATGGCCTTCAACCGCCAGCCGCACTACACCAAGGGCCTGCTGCTCGTCGGTGACGCGGGCGGCCTGGTCAACCCGTTCAACGGCGAGGGCATCGCGTACGCCATGGAGTCGGGCCAGATCGCCGCCGACGTCATCGTCCAGGCGCACGCCCGCGCGACCCCGGCCCAGCGCGAGCTGGCGCTGCAGAACTACCCGAAGATCCTCAAGGACACCTACGGCGGGTACTACACGCTCGGCCGCGCATTCGTGAAGATCATCGGCAACCCGAAGATCATGAAGATCGCGACCCAGCGCGGACTGACGCATCCGGTCCTGATGAAGTTCACGCTGAAGATGCTGGCGAACCTGACGGACCCGACCGGCGGTGACGCGATGGACCGCATCATCAACGGCCTCTCGAAGGTGGCCCCGAAGGCCTGAACGCCTGCCGGTAGCCGGACGGGGAGACCCCGACGGCGCGGGTGAAGTGACGGCGCAGGTTGGCCGCCGAGCCCAGTCCGCTGTGGTCGCCGACCAGCTCCACGGGCAGGTCGGTGGATTCCAGCAGGGACTGGGCGCGGGCCACCCGCTGCTGGAGCAGCCACTGCAGCGGGGTGGTCCCGTACTCCTCCCGTACCCGCCGGTGGAAGGTGCGCGGGCTCATCCGGGCCCGACGCGCCAGCCCCTCCACGGTCAGCGGCTCGGCCAGGCGCTCGGTCGCCCACTGCAGTACGGGTCCCAGGCTGTCCTCGTCGCTCGGCGGGAGCGGCGCCTCGATGAACTGGGCCTGGCCGCCGGGGCGGTGGGCCGGGACGACGAGGCGGCGGGCGAGCTGCCCGGCGACGGTCGCGCCGAGGTCGGTGCGCACCAGGTGCAGGCAGAGGTCGAGCGCGGCGGTGGCACCGGCACTGGTCAGCACCGTGCCCTCGTCCGTGTAGAGGACCGAGTCGTCCACGATCACCTCGGGGTGGCGGGCGGCCAGTTGCGCGGTGTGCTGCCAGTGGGCGGTGGCCCGGCGGCCGTCGAGGAGCCCGGCGGCGGCGAGCGCGAAGGCGCCGGTGCACAGCGAGACCATCCGGGCGCCGGAGGCGGCGGCCGCGCGCAGCGCCTCGACGAGCTCGGCCGGCACCTCCTCGCCGTCCTCCACGACCGCGTCGGGCACGGACGGCACGATGACGGTGTCGGCGCCCACGAGACCGTCGAGGCCGTGGTCGGTCCGCAGGGAGAAGACCCCGGCGTCGCCCGCGTCCCCGCACAGCCGCAGCTCGTACCAGGGGTCGGCCAGGTCGGGATGCGGGATGCCGAAGACCCCGCACGCGAGGGAGAGTTCGTACAGCTCCCACAGCGACGTCCCGATCCGCCGGTCCGGTACGACGGCGATGGCGACCACCCCTGCGCTCATGGGCTCGACCGTACGCCAGGAGCGCGGCAGGAATCGTGCGGTCGCCGTCGGTCCTGCCACTGTCGGCCGGATTCCGCCGCTGCGAGCGTGGATTCCATGAACGCACAGAACATCACGGTCATCGGTCTCGGGCAGATGGGCGCCGCCCTCGCCGACGCCTTCCTCGCCGCCGGCCACCGCACCACCGTCTGGAACCGCACGCCCGGGAAGGCGGACGCCCTGGTCGCCCGGGGCGCCGTCCGCGCCGCCTCCGTCGCGGAGGCCGTCGCCGCGAGCGAACTCGTCGTGGTCTGCGTCCTCGACTTCCCCGCCGTACGCGGCCTCCTGGCCCCCGTGGCCGCGTCGCTGCGGGGCCGGGCCCTGGTCAACCTCACCACCGGTTCGCCCGAGCAGGCCCGCGCGGAGGCTCAGTGGGCGGCGGAGCACGGCATCGGCTACCTCGACGGCGCCGTCATGACGACCCCGCCGGGCATCGGTGACAGCGCAAACATGATCCTCTACGCGGGGTCGCCCGAGCTGTTCGCCGCGCACCGGGCGACGCTCGCCGTCCTCGGAGACCCGGTGGACCTCGGCCCGGACGTGGGGCTCGCCTCGCTGTACGACGCGGGGCTGCTCGGCCTCATGTGGTCCGTCTTCGGCGGCTGGCTGCACGCGACCGCCCTCGCGGGCGCCGACGGGGTGCCGGCCCGGGACTTCACGGCGGTGGCCACCCGCTGGCTGTCGACGGTCTCCTGGTTCATGACGGGGTACGCCGAACAGATCGACGCGGGGGAGTACCCGGGCGCGGACGCCACGATCGACGTCCAGGTGGCGGCGATCGGGCATCTGCTGCACGCGGGGGAGGCGCGGGGCGTCGACGACCGGCTGCCGCGGCTGCATCTGGAGCTGATGCGGGCGGCGGTCGAGGCGGGCCACGGCGGGGACAGCTACGCCCGGATCATCGAGGCGTTCCGTAAGTAGGACGTACCGCGCGAAATCGGAACAGGACGGGAAAAGCCGTCACTCCCCCGAGGAGTGACGGCCTTTCGCGTGCGGGATGCGGGCGATCAGAGGATCCGGACCGCGCCGGAGGGCATGTCCCAGTCCAGGGAGCGCTCGACGACACCGGTCGACGGATTCTGCGCACCGACGTACTTGCCGCCGCCCACGTAGATCGCCACGTGGTACGAGCCGCTGCGGCTGCCCCAGTACAGGATGTCGCCCGGCTGCAGGCTGCTCAGCGAGACGGACGTGCCCATGGACGACTGGGAGCTGGAGACGCGCGGCAGGTCGACGCCGGCCTGGCGGTAGGCGGCCTGGACGAGCCCGGAGCAGTCCCAGGAGTTGGGGCCGGTGCCGCCGGAGATGTAGGCGTCGCCGACCTGGGCGCGGGCGAAGGCCACGATCGCGGCGGCGGAGCCGGTGGGGGCGTCGCTGCTGTACGAGGAGCCGCTGTCGGAGGAGTCGGAGGAGGACGAGGAGAGCTGGGTGCGCTCCTGGGTGCGCGAGGCGCGCTCGCGGGCCTCGGCGCGGGCCCTCTCGGCCTTCTCGGCCTCGGCCTTGCGGTCGGCCTCGGCCTTGGCCTTCTTGGCCTCCTTGGCGGCCTTCTCCAGGGCGGCGGTCTCCTGGGCCTGCAGGCTCAGGTCGAGGGCCTCCTGCTGGGACGCCTCGGCCGACGCGGAGACGGCGCTCGCCAGGTCGGTGTCGAGCGAGCCGAGCGTCGGCATCTCGATGGTCTCGGTCACAGGGTCGGCGTTCGCCGGCCCGGCAGCACCGGCCACCGCGATGGTGCTGAGGACGCCACCGGCAACTCCGGCGCGGAGCGCGAGCTTCGAAGCGCTGCGGCGGGGCTTCCGGTGGCTGGGTATGTGAGCGGTCTGGGACATGAGTACAACCGCTATCAGGGCTTCACGGTTCCCTTCAAGAAACGTGGGTTGCGCCACAGTTACGTTCGGAACCACTCAATCCGCTTATCTGGCGTCCTTATTGACGCCGTAACGGACAATACGGGCACGGCTCATCAGGCCCTTGATCACGGGTTTTCCGCGAAACGTCCGAATTGACCGTCGCTTACCACCTCTTCACACCGATGGCCAAGCCCCGCTTTCTCCGGGGCGGTGGCGGTGTGGCGCAGGTCACAGCATGGTGTCCATCAGGCGGTCGGGCCGCTCGTGAATCGGTGCACACGTCCACTTCGCTCCCCGGAGACCCCCGACCGGGCGACAGGCCGGTCCTTTATCACCCGGTCGAGTCCATCGCCAATTTGCTTGTACACGCCACCGCTTGATAGTGCGCCACCCCTCCGACCAGCGGTTTCCGGTCCGGATGTCACGACTGGTGATCACCTGGGCGCTTCGAGTGCCAAGATCACCGCTCATCCGACTTCATGATCCTTCGTCAGGTGGTGGAGATCACAAACTCGTTGCCGTACCCCGTGTCGCAGATCACAGAGGGGCGGGCATAGGATGCGGGGCAGTCGGGCTTGTGAACTGCCTCACATGGGGGCGATCTTTGTGCCCGACGGTGCGGTCCAACGGTCAAGGACGACTGGAAGGAGCGAGGAGCGTGAATGCGTACGCGCCCATCCTCGTGCTCGGTGCCCTGGGTGCGGGGTTTGCGATCTTCTCCGTGGTCATGGCCACGCTAATCGGCCCAAAGCGGTACAACAGGGCAAAACTTGAGGCATACGAGTGCGGCATCGAACCGACGCCCACTCCGGCCGGAGGCGGCCGCTTCCCCATCAAGTACTACCTGACGGCGATGCTCTTCATCGTCTTCGACATCGAGATCGTCTTCCTCTACCCCTGGGCCGTCACCTTCGACGCCCTGGGGCTTTTCGGGCTCGTGGAGATGCTGCTCTTCGTGCTCACCGTCTTCGTCGCCTACGCGTATGTGTGGCGGCGCGGCGGCCTGGAATGGGACTGAGGGGCTGAGGGGCACCTATGGGACTCGAAGAGAAGCTGCCGAGCGGTTTTCTGCTGACGACGGTCGAACAGGCCGCGGGCTGGGTGCGCAAGGCGTCCGTCTTCCCCGCGACCTTCGGCCTCGCCTGCTGCGCCATCGAGATGATGACGACCGGCGCCGGCCGCTACGACCTGGCGCGCTTCGGCATGGAGGTCTTCCGCGGCTCGCCGCGCCAGGCCGACCTGATGATCGTGGCCGGCCGGGTCAGCCAGAAGATGGCGCCCGTGCTGCGGCAGGTCTACGACCAGATGCCGAACCCCAAGTGGGTCATCTCCATGGGCGTCTGCGCCTCGTCGGGCGGAATGTTCAACAATTACGCGATTGTGCAGGGCGTCGACCACATTGTGCCGGTCGACATCTATCTGCCGGGTTGTCCGCCGCGCCCGGAGATGCTGATGGACGCGATTCTCAAGCTCCACCAGAAGATCCAGACCTCCAAGCTCGGCGTGAACGCCGAGGAGGCGGCCCGCGAGGCGGAGGAAGCGGCGCTCAAGGCGCTGCCGACCATCGAGATGAAGGGGCTCCTCCGTTGAGTGACGAGACTCCCAACCCCGAGAAGGAGCTCTCCGAGCAGAACCTGCCCGGGCAGCGCGGGGAGCACGGGGAGGAGGTCCGCGTCCAGCGCGGGATGTTCGGCGCCAACAACGGCGGCGACACCTCCGGCTACGGCGGCCTCGTCCGCTCCGTACGCCTGCCCGGCGCGGCCGTCCGCCCGTACGGCGGCTGGTTCGACGAGGTCGCCGACGAACTCGAGGGCGCCCTCGACGAGCAGGGACTCCTCCCCGGGAACGCCATCGAGAAGACGGTCGTCGACCGCGACGAGATCACCTTCCACATCGCCCGCGAGCACCTCGTCCGCGTCGCCCGCACCCTGCGCGACGACCCGGCGCTGCGCTTCGAGCTCTGTACGGGCGTCTCCGGCGTCCACTACCTCGGCGACAAGGGCCGCGAGCTGCACGCCGTCTACCACCTGCGCTCGCTCACCCACGGCCGGATGATCCGCCTGGAGGTGTCCGCCCCGGACGCCGACCCGCACATCCCGTCCCTGGTCGCCGTCTACCCGACGAACGACTGGCACGAGCGCGAGACGTACGACTTCTTCGGCATCGTCTTCGACGGCCACCCCGCCCTCACCCGGATCATGATGCCGGACGACTGGCAGGGCTTCCCGCAGCGCAAGGACTACCCCCTCGGCGGCATCGCCGTCGAGTACAAGGGCGCCCAGATCCCGGCTCCTGACCAGCGGAGGTCGTACTCGTGACCACTCCGAACGCGTCTCCCCGCGAGACCACCGAAGGCACCGTCTACACCGTCACCGGTGGTGACTGGGAAGAGGTCGTCGAGTCCGCCGCCAAGGCGGACGACGAGCGGATCATCGTCAACATGGGTCCCCAGCACCCGTCCACGCACGGTGTGCTCCGGCTGATCCTGGAGATCGACGGCGAGACCGTCACCGAGGCCCGCTGCGGCATCGGCTACCTCCACACCGGCATCGAGAAGAACCTCGAGTTCCGGAACTGGACGCAGGGCACCACCTTCGTCACGCGCATGGACTACCTCACCTCGTTCTACAACGAGACGGCGTACTGCCTGGGCGTCGAGAAGCTGCTCGGCATCACCGACCAGATCCCGGACCGGGCCAGCGTCATCCGGGTGCTCCTCATGGAGCTCAACCGGCTCTCCTCCCACCTGGTGTGCATCGCCACCGGCGGCATGGAGCTGGGCGCCACCACGATCATGATCTACGGCTTCCGGGACCGGGAGATGATCCTGGACCTGTACGAGCTGATCACCGGGCTGCGCATGAACCACGCGTTCATCCGCCCCGGCGGCCTCGCCCAGGACCTCCCGCCCGGCGCCGTCGACGCCGTGCGCGAGTTCGTGAAGACCATGAAGAAGAACATGCCGGAGTACGACAAGCTCGCCACCGGCAACCCCATCTTCAAGGCCCGCATGCAGGACGTCGGCTACCTCGACCTCACCGGCTGCATGGCGCTCGGCGCCACCGGACCGATCCTGCGCTCGGCGGGCCTCCCGCACGACCTGCGCAAGACCGACCCGTACTGCGGCTACGAGAACTACGAGTTCGACGTCCCCACCGCCGACACCTGCGACTCCTACGGACGCTTCCTCGTCCGCCTGGAGGAGATGCGGCAGTCGCTGCGGATCGTCGAGCAGTGCCTCGACCGCCTGGAGCCCGGCGCGGTCATGGTCGCCGACAAGAAGATCGCCTGGCCCGCCCAGCTCGCGCTCGGCCCCGACGGCCTCGGCAACTCCCTCGACCACATCAAGAAGATCATGGGCACCTCCATGGAGGCCCTGATCCACCACTTCAAGCTGGTCACCGAGGGCTTCCGCGTCCCGGCCGGACAGGCCTACGCGGCCGTCGAGTCGCCCAAGGGCGAGCTCGGCGTGCACGTCGTCTCCGACGGCGGCACCCGCCCCTACCGGGTCCACTTCCGCGACCCTTCCTTCACCAACCTGCAGGCCATGGCGGCGATGTGCGAGGGCGGCCAGGTCGCCGACGTCATCGTCGCCGTCGCGTCCATCGACCCCGTGATGGGAGGCGTCGACCGATGACGGACGGACAGACCAGTCTCGGGATGCCCCAGCTCCCCGCCCCCGACTACCCGGCCGAGGTACGCGCCCGGCTGGAGGCGGACGCCAAGGAGATCATCGCCCGCTACCCGGGGTCCCGCTCCGCGCTCCTGCCGCTGCTGCACCTCGTGCAGTCGGAGGAAGGCCATGTGACGCGGACCGGCATGAGGTTCTGTGCCGACGTCCTCGGCCTGACCACCGCCGAGGTCACCGCGGTCGCCACCTTCTACACGATGTACCGCCGCAAGCCCTCCGGCGACTACCAGGTCGGGGTCTGCACCAACACGCTCTGCGCGGTCATGGGCGGCGACGCCATCTTCGAGGAGCTGAAGGAGCACCTGGGCGTCGGTAACAACGAGACGACCGAGGACGGCAAGGTCACGCTGGAGCACATCGAGTGCAACGCGGCCTGCGACTTCGCGCCCGTCGTGATGGTCAACTGGGAGTTCTTCGACAACCAGACGCCCGACTCGGCCAAGAAGATGGTCGACGACCTGCGGGCCGGCCGCCCGGTCCAGCCGACGCGGGGCGCGCCCCTGTGTACATACAAGGAGACCGCCCGCATCCTGGCCGGCTTCCCCGACGAGCGCGAGGGGGCCGTCGAGGCCACCGGAGGGGCCGGCCCGGCCTCGCTCGTCGGGCTGCGGCTGGCCAAGGGCGAGACCCCGCACCACAAGATCGTCCACCCGCGCGGCGAATCGGCCAGTGGGGAGGGGGAGTGATGACCTTGGCAGCCGAGATCAACAACAGCAGCCCCGAGAAGCTTCTTGCGCCGGTCCTCTCGGCGTTCTGGGACCAGCCCGACTCCTGGACGCTGGAGACGTACAGGAGGCACGAGGGGTACGAGGGTCTGCGGAAGGCCCTCGCGATGTCGCCCGACGACCTCATCGCGTACGTCAAGGACTCCGGTCTGCGCGGCCGTGGCGGCGCCGGCTTCCCCACCGGGATGAAGTGGCAGTTCATCCCGCAGGGCGACGGCAAGCCCCACTACCTCGTCGTCAACGCCGACGAGTCGGAGCCGGGCACCTGCAAGGACATCCCGCTGCTCTTCGCCAACCCGCACTCCCTCATCGAGGGAATGATCATCGCCTGCTACGCGATCCGCTCCGAGCACGCGTTCATCTACCTGCGCGGCGAGGTCGTGCCCGTCCTGCGGCGGCTGCACGAGGCCGTGCGCGAGGCGTACGACGCCGGCTTCCTCGGCCGGAACATCCTCGGCAGCGGCCTGAACCTCGACATCACCGTGCACGCGGGCGCCGGCGCGTACATCTGCGGCGAGGAGACCGCGCTGCTGGACTCGCTCGAAGGACGGCGCGGCCAGCCCCGGCTGCGTCCGCCCTTCCCCGCGGTCGCCGGTCTGTACGCCTGCCCCACCGTGGTGAACAACGTCGAGTCCATCGCCTCCGTTCCCGCGATCCTCAACCGGGGCAAGGACTGGTTCAAGTCGATGGGCAGCGAGAAGTCCCCGGGCTTCACGCTCTACTCGCTCAGCGGGCACGTCGTCTCGCCGGGCCAGTACGAGGCGCCGCTCGGCATCACGCTGCGCCAGCTCCTCGACATGAGCGGCGGGATGCGCCCCGGCCACCGGCTGAAGTTCTGGACCCCGGGCGGCTCCTCCACCCCGATGTTCACCGACGAGCACCTCGACGTCCCGCTGGACTACGAGGGCGTGGGCGCGGCCGGCTCGATGCTCGGCACGAAGGCGCTCCAGTGCTTCGACGAGACCACGTGCGTGGTCCGCGCGGTGACCCGGTGGACCGAGTTCTACGCCCACGAGTCCTGCGGCAAGTGCACGCCGTGCCGTGAAGGCACGTACTGGCTGGTGCAGCTGCTCCGTGACATCGAGGCCGGCAAGGGCGTGATGTCCGATCTCGACAAGCTGAACGACATCGCCGACAACATCAACGGCAAGTCGTTCTGCGCGCTCGGCGACGGCGCCGCCTCCCCGATCTTCTCCTCGCTGAAGTACTTCCGCGAGGAGTACGAGCAGCACATCACCGGCCGGGGCTGCCCCTTCGATCCGGCCAAGTCGACCGCCTGGGCGGACAACCACAAGGAGGTGACGGCATGACGGTCACCACGGCCGGCCCCGCGGGCGGCGGTTCCCCGGCGGTACCGCCGGAGGACATGGTCACGCTGACCATCGACGGCGCCGAGATCTCCGTCCCCAAGGGGACCCTGGTCATCCGCGCCGCCGAGCAGCTCGGCATCGAGATCCCGCGGTTCTGCGACCACCCGCTCCTCGACCCGGCCGGCGCCTGCCGGCAGTGCATCGTCGAGGTCGAGGGCCAGCGCAAGCCGATGGCGTCCTGCACCATCACCTGCACCGACGGCATGGTCGTGAAGTCCCAGCTGACGTCGCAGGTCGCCGAGAAGGCCCAGCACGGCGTGATGGAGCTGCTGCTCATCAACCACCCGCTGGACTGCCCGGTCTGCGACAAGGGCGGCGAGTGCCCGCTGCAGAACCAGGCGATGTCCCACGGGCAGTCCGAGTCCCGCTTCGAGGGACACAAGCGGACCTACGAGAAGCCGGTACCGATCTCCACGCAGGTGCTGCTCGACCGTGAGCGGTGCGTGCTCTGCGCGCGCTGCACCCGGTTCTCCAACCAGGTCGCGGGCGACCCGATGATCGAGCTGGTCGAGCGCGGCGCGCTCCAGCAGGTCGGCACCGGCGAGGGCGACCCCTTCGAGTCGTACTTCTCAGGGAACACCATCCAGATCTGCCCGGTCGGTGCGCTGACCTCGGCGGCGTACCGGTTCCGTTCCCGCCCCTTCGACCTGGTCTCCTCGCCGAGCGTCTGCGAGCACTGCGCGGGCGGCTGCGCGACGCGCACGGACCACCGGCGCGGCAAGGTCATGCGGCGGCTCGCGGCGGAGGACCCGGAGGTCAACGAGGAGTGGGTGTGCGACAAGGGACGCTTCGCGTTCCGGTACGCCCAGCAGCGCGACCGGCTGACGACCCCGCTCGTACGCAACGCGGAGGGCGTCCTCGAACCGGCCTCCTGGCCGGAGGCCCTGGAGGCGGCGGCCCGCGGACTGGTCAGGGGCCGTACCGGCGTCCTGGCCGGCGGCCGGCTGACCGTCGAGGACTCCTACGCGTACGCCAAGTTCGCCCGCGTCGCCCTCGACACCAACGACGTCGACTTCCGGGCCCGGGTCCACTCCAGCGAGGAGGCCGACTTCCTGGCCTCGGCCGTCGCGGGCCGTGGACGCGACCTGGACGGCACGGGGGTCACGTACACCTCCCTCGAAGCCGCCCCGGCGGTGCTCCTCGTCGGCTTCGAGTCCGAGGAGGAGGCGCCCGGCGTCTTCCTGCGGCTGCGCAAGGCCTGGCGCAAGAGCGGCCAGAAGACCTACGCGGTCGCCGCGTTCGCGACCCGGGGCCTGGAGAAGGCGGGCGGCACGCTGCTGCCGGCCGCCCCCGGCACCGAGACCGAGTGGCTGGACGCCCTCACCTCCCGGGTCGGCCTCGACGAGGCCGGTACGCGGGCGGCCGAGGCGCTCCGCCAGGACGGCGCGGTCGTCGTGGTCGGCGAGCGGCTCGCCGCCGTACCGGGCGGGCTGACCGCGGCCGTACGGACGGCGGCGGCGACCGGCGCGAAGCTGGTGTGGATCCCGCGCCGGGCCGGTGAGCGCGGCGCGCTCGAAGCCGGCGCCATCCCGACGCTGCTGCCCGGCGGCCGCCCCGCGACCGACCCACGCGCGCGTGAGGAGGTCGCGGCCGCCTGGGGCGTGCGCGAACTCCCGCACGGCTACGGCCGCGACACCGGCCAGATCGTCGAGGCCGCGGCCACCGGCGAACTCGGCGCGCTGCTCGTCGGCGGCGTCGAGGTCCGCGACCTGCCGGACCCGGCACGCGCGCGTGAGGCGCTCGACGCGGCGTTCGTGGTCTCCCTGGAGCTGCGGCCGAGCGAGGTCACCGAGCGGGCCGACGTGGTCCTGCCGGTCGCCGCGGTCGCCGAGAAGCCCGGCACCTTCCTCAACTGGGAGGGCAGGGCCCGCCTCTTCGAGGCCGCGCTGAAGCCCGAGCAGATGACCCGGCGGCTGCCCCCGGCGGACGCGCGCGTGCTGCACATGCTCGCCGACGCCCTCGACGCGCACCTGGCCCTGCCCGACCTGCGGTCGGTCCGCCGGGAGCTGGACCGGCTCGGCGGCTGGGACGGCGAGCGGGCCTCCGAGCCCACCGAGCCCGCACAGGCCGCGCCCCGTCCGGGCGAGGGCGAGGCGGTCCTCGCCGGGCACCGGCTCCTGCTCGACCTGGGCCGTCTCCAGGAGGGCGACTCGGCGCTGGCCGGCACCCGCCACGCGGCGGTGGCCCGCCTCTCGGCCGCCACGGCCGCCGAGACGGGCGTCAAGGACGGCGACGTCCTCGCCGTCACCGGCCCGGCCGGCTCGGCCCGGCTCCCGCTCCAGGTCACGGAGATGCCCGACCGCGTGGTCTGGCTGCCGCTGAACTCGGCCGAGGGCGGCGTTCTCTCCGACACGGGCGCCCACCCGGGCGACCTGGTCCGCATCGGTCCGGCGACTTCGACGGAGGTGGGCGCGTGACCGCCCTCGCCCCGCGCGCCCCCGGCGGCGGCACCCGCCCCGCCGGACGCGCCCAGCGGCCCGCGCCGGGCCGTGCGGCCGCCGCCGCGCTCACCGCGTCGGGCCCGACCGCCCGTACCCATGTCGTCCGGTCGGGCGAAGCCCCGGCCGCCCCCGCACGGGAGGTGCGCTCATGACGGGCCTCGCCCACCTCGCGGACGCACAGCGCAGCGTCCTCGCGGCGGAAGACCTCTCCATGTTCGGGACGGACCCCTGGTGGCTCGTCGCGATCAAGGCCGTCTTCTGCTTCGCCTTCCTCATGGTCACCGTGCTCTTCTCCATCGTGTGGGAGCGCAAGGTCGTCGCCTGGATGCAGCTGCGCATCGGGCCCAACCGGCACGGCCCCTGGGGTTTCCTCCAGTCCCTCGCGGACGGCATCAAGCTGATGCTGAAGGAGGACGTCGTCGTCAAGCGCGCCGACAAGGTCGTCTACATCCTCGCGCCGATCATCGCCGCCGCCCCCGCGTTCATGGCCATCGCCGTGATCCCGTTCGGCCCGGCCGGCAACGAGGTCTCGATCTTCGGCCACCGCACCACGATGCAGCTCACGGACCTGCCGATCGCGATGCTGTACGTCCTCGCGATCGCCTCCGTCGGCATCTACGGCATCGTGCTCGCCGGCTGGTCCTCCGGCTCCACGTACCCCCTGCTCGGCGGCCTGCGCTCCTGCGCGCAGATGATCTCCTACGAGATCGCCATGGGCGCCGCGTTCGCCTCCGTCTTCCTCTACTCCGGGTCGATGTCGACCTCGGCGATCGTCGAGGCGCAGGCGGACCGCTGGTTCGTCATCCTGCTGCCGGTCTCGTTCATCATCTACGTCGTCACGATGGTCGGCGAGACCAACCGCGCCCCGTTCGACATGCCGGAGTCCGAGGGCGACCTCGTCGGCGGCTTCAACACCGAGTACTCCTCCATCAAGTTCGCGATGTTCATGCTCGCCGAGTACGTGAACATGGTGACGGTCTCCGCGGTCTCCGTGACGCTCTTCCTCGGCGGCTGGCGCGCCCCGTACCCGATCTCCACCTTCTGGGAGGGCGCGAACCACGGCTGGTGGCCGATGCTCTGGTTCGTCCTCAAGGTGCAGCTGCTGCTCTTCTTCTTCATCTGGCTGCGCGGCACCCTGCCCCGGGTCCGCTACGACCAGCTGATGAAGCTCGGCTGGAAGGTCCTCATCCCGGTCTCGGTGCTCTGGCTGATGCTGGTCGCCACCGTCCGCGCCCTGCGCAACGAGAACTACGAGTTCCAGACGATCGTGCTCTACGTCGCCGGGGCGGTGATCGCCGTCCTTCTCATCTCCTTCGTCGCCGACATGTTCCGTGACCGGCGGGCGAAGGGGGCCGAGGGGCCGGCGGAGGACGAGCGCGACTTCGACCCGATGGCCGGCGGGTTCCCCGTACCGCCGAAGCCCGGACAGTCCCTGCCGCCCGTGCCGCGGCGCAGGCCGCGAGCCGATCGTGAGCTGGTTGTCAGTGGCGCGCCCGATACTGCTACTGCGAGTGAGGGAAAGGAGACGGACGGTGTCTGATTTCCAGAATCCGGTGGCCGGCTTCGGCGTGACCTTCAAGGCCATGTTCAAGAAGCGGCTGACCGAGCAGTACCCGGAGGAGCGCAAGACGACGGCGCCGCGCTTCCACGGCCGGCACCAGCTCAACCGTCATCCGGACGGACTTGAGAAGTGCGTGGGCTGCGAGCTGTGCGCCTGGGCCTGCCCCGCGGACGCCATCTACGTGGAGGGCGCGGACAACACCGAGGAGGAGCGCTACTCCCCGGGCGAGCGCTACGGCCGCGTCTACCAGATCAACTACGCCCGCTGCATCCTGTGCGGACTGTGCATCGAGGCCTGCCCCACCCGGGCGCTGACGATGACGAACGAGTTCGAACTGGCCGACTCCTCCCGCGAGAACCTGATCTACACCAAGGAGCAGCTCCTCGCGGGCCTGGAGGAGGGCATGGTCGACTCCCCGCACTCGGTCTTCCCGGGCACGGACGAGCAGGACTACTACCGGGGCCTGGTCACCGAGGCCGCCCCGGGCACCGTCCAGCAGGTCGCCGTGTCCAAGGGGGAGAAGGGCGAGCCGGAAGAGGTGGACGTATGACCGCCACACTCGCGGCCTACAGCACCTCCGGCGGTGAGGCCTTCCAGTTCTGGGTCCTCGGCACGATCGCCGTCATCGGCGCCCTGTGCACGGTCCTGATGAAGAAGGCCATGCACAGCGCCCTCTGTCTGGCCGGCACGATGATCATCCTGGCGATCTTCTACCTCGCCAACGGCGCGTACTTCCTCGGCATCGTCCAGATCGTCGTCTACACCGGCGCGATCATGATGCTCTTCCTCTTCATCGTCATGCTGGTCGGCGTCACGGCCGCCGACTCCCTGAAGGAGACCATCAAGGGCCAGCGCTGGTGGGCCGCCGCCTGCGGGCTCGGCTTCGGCATCCTGCTGATCGCCGGCATCGGCCAGGCCTCCCTGAGCGAGTTCAACGGTCTCGGCGCGGCCAACAGCGCGTACGGCGGGAACGTCGAGGGCCTCGCCGCCCTCATCTTCACCAAGTACGTGTTCGCCTTCGAGATCACCGGCGCGCTGCTCATCACCGCGGCCGTCGGCGCGATGGTCCTCACCCACCGCGAGCGCACCGAGCGGGCCCGCACCCAGCGCGAGCTGTCCGAGCAGCGGGTGCGCGAGGGCAAGCACGTTCCGCCGCTTCCCGCGCCCGGCGTGTACGCCCGGCACAACGCGGTGGACATCGCCGGTCTGCTGCCCGACGGCACGCCCTCCGAGCTGACCGTGATGCAGACGCTGCGCAGGCGCGGCCAGGTCCGCGACGTGTCCGGCGAGGCGCTGGCCGACCTCAAGGCGCTGGAGCAGCGCTCGGAGGAGCGGCTCGGCAGGGACCGGGATTCGGCCGGGGACGCGGCCGGCCGGGACCGGGACGCGGCCGGCCGGGGCCGGGACGAAGAGGAGGCCACGCGATGAACCCCGTCAACTACCTGTACCTCGCCGCCCTGTTGTTCACGATCGGTGCGGCCGGGGTGCTGATCCGGCGCAACGCGATCGTGGTCTTCATGTGCGTCGAGCTGATGCTCAACGCCTGCAACCTCGCGCTCGTCACCTTCTCCCGGATGCACGGCAACCTCGACGGCCAGATCATCGCCTTCTTCACGATGGTCGTCGCCGCCGCGGAGGTCGTGGTCGGGCTCGCGATCATCGTGTCGCTGTTCCGTTCCCGCCACTCGGCCTCGGTCGACGACGCCAGCCTGATGAAGCTGTAAGGGGCTGAATCGTGGAGAACCTGATTGCGCTGCTCATCGCGGCGCCTCTGCTGGGAGCGGCCGTCCTGCTGTGCGGCGGGCGGCGCCTCGACAAGGCCGGGCCCCTGCTCGGCACGCTGCTCGCGGCCGCCTCCTTCGTCATCGGTGCCGCCCTCTTCGCCGACATGCTCGGCAGGAGCGCGGACGACCGGGCCATGTACCAGCACCTGTACACCTGGATCCCGGTCGAGGGCTTCCAGGCGGAGATGGCCTTCCAGCTCGACCAGCTGTCGATGACCTTCGTGCTGCTGATCACCGGTGTCGGCTCGCTGATCCACGTGTACTCGATCGGGTACATGGAGCACGACGAGCGCAAGCGCCGCTTCTTCGGATATCTGAACCTGTTCCTCGCGGCGATGCTGCTCCTGGTCCTCGCCGACAACTACCTGCTCCTGTACTTCGGCTGGGAGGGCGTCGGCCTCGCCTCGTACCTCCTGATCGGCTTCTGGCAGCACAAGCCCAGCGCGGCCACCGCCGCGAAGAAGGCCTTCCTGGTCAACCGGGTCGGCGACATGGGCCTGTCGATCGCCATCATGCTGATGTTCACCACCTTCGGGACCTTCGCCTTCGGGCCGGTCCTGGCGTCGACCGGTGAGGCGAGCGAGGGCACGCTGACGGCGATCGCCCTGATGCTGCTCCTCGCCGCGTGCGGCAAGTCGGCCCAGGTGCCGCTGCAGTCCTGGCTCGGGGACGCGATGGAGGGCCCGACCCCGGTCTCGGCCCTCATCCACGCGGCCACGATGGTCACCGCCGGCGTCTATCTGATCGTCCGCTCCGCCGACATCTTCAACGCGTCGCCGGACGCCCAGCTCGTGGTCGTCGTGGTCGGCGCCGTCACGCTCCTCTTCGGTGCGATCGTCGGTTGCGCGAAGGACGACATCAAGAAGGCGCTGGCCGGTTCGACGATGTCGCAGATCGGCTACATGATCCTGGCGGCCGGCCTCGGCCCCATCGGCTACGTCTTCGCGATCATGCACCTGGTCACGCACGGCTTCTTCAAGGCCGGGCTCTTCCTCGGCGCCGGTTCGGTCATGCACGGCATGAACGACGAGGTGGACATGCGGCGTTACGGCGGCCTGCGGAAGTACATGCCGGTCACCTTCGTCACCTTCGGCCTCGGCTACCTCGCGATCATCGGCTTCCCGGGCCTGTCGGGCTTCTTCTCCAAGGACAAGATCATCGAGGCGGCCTTCGCCAAGGGCGGCACCGAGGGCTGGATCCTCGGCGCGGTCACCCTGCTCGGCGCGGCCATCACCGCGTACTACATGACGCGCGTGATGCTGATGACCTTCTTCGGCGAGAAGCGCTGGCAGGCCGACGAGAAGGGCGACCTGCCCCACCCGCACGAGTCGCCGAAGTCGATGACGGTGCCGATGATCCTGCTGGCCGTCGGGTCCGTGGCCGCGGGTGGTCTCTTCTCCATCGGCGACCGCTTCGTGACCTGGCTGGAGCCGGTGACGAGCTTCGAGCACGGACACCCGCCGATCGGCGCCGGAGCCATCACCTCGGCCACGGTCGCGGTCATGGTGATCGGCGTGGGGATCGCCTACCTCCAGTACGGACGCAGGCCCGTCCCGGTCACCGCCCCGCGCGGCTCGCTGCTTACCCGGGCCGCCCGCCGCGACCTGCTCCAGGACGACTTCAACCACGCCGTCTTCGTCACGGGCGGCACGCACCTCACCCGCTCGCTCGTCTACGTCGACCACACCCTGGTCGACGGGGTCGTCAACGGCACCGCCGCCTCGGTCGGCGGTCTCTCCGGCCGGCTGCGCAAGCTGCAGAACGGCTACGCCCGCTCCTATGCGGTCTCCATGTTCGGAGGTACGGCGGTGCTGATCGCCGCGACCCTGCTGATGAGGGCGGTGTAACTGCCATGTCATTCCCGCTTCTCACGCTGACGGCAGCGGTGCCGGCGGTCGGTGCGATCCTCACCGCCGCCGTGCCCGCCGCCCGCCGTACCGCGGCCAAGTGGCTGGCGCTGCTGGTCTCGCTGGTCACCCTGGTGCTCGCGGCGGTCGTCATGGTCCGCTTCGAGCCCGGCGGCGACCGGTACCAGCTCGTCGAGTCCCACTCCTGGATCAAGGACTTCGGCGTCCGCTACGAACTGGGCGTGGACGGCATCGGGGTGGCGCTGATCGCGCTCACCGCGCTGCTGATCCCCTTCGTGATCCTGGCCGGCTGGCACGACGCCGACCCCCTCGAGACGAAGTCCAGCCGCTGGCGGCCGACCCAGGGCTTCTTCGCCCTGATCCTGATGGTCGAGGCGATGGTGATCCTCTCGTTCGAGGCCACCGACGTCTTCCTCTTCTACATCCTGTTCGAAGCCATGCTCATCCCGATGTACTTCCTCATCGGCGGCTTCGGCGACCGGGCCCACGCGGGCTCGGACGAGAACGCGGCGGCCCAGCGTTCGTACGCGGCCGTCAAGTTCCTGCTGTACAACCTGGTCGGCGGACTGATCATGCTGGCCGCCGTCATCGGGCTCTACGTGGTCGCGGGGAACTTCTCCCTCACCGAGATCGCCGAGGCCCGGGCGAGCGGCCAGTTGGAGATGGCGACCAACACCGAACGGCTGCTGTTCCTCGGCTTCTTCTTCGCCTTCGCGGTGAAGGCGCCGCTGTGGCCGCTGCACACCTGGCTGCCGAACGCGATGGGGGAGGCGACCGCCCCGGTCGCCGTGCTCATCACCGCGGTCGTCGACAAGGTCGGCACGTTCGCGATGCTCCGCTTCTGCCTCCAGCTCTTCCCGGAGGCCTCGCAGTGGGCGACCCCGGTGATCATCGCGCTCGCCCTGGTCAGCATCGTCTACGGCGCGCTCCTCGCGGTCGGCCAGCGGGACATCAAGCGTCTGGTCGCGTACGCCTCGATCTCGCACTTCGGCTTCATCATCATGGGCATCTTCGCGATGACCACCCAGGGCCAGAGCGGCGCGACGCTGTACATGGTCAACCACGGGATCTCGACGGCCGCCCTGATGCTGGTGGCCGGCTTCCTGATCTCGCGGCGCGGCTCGCGGCTCATCGCCGACTACGGCGGCGTGCAGAAGGTCGCCCCGGTGCTCGCCGGCACCTTCCTGATCGGCGGTCTGGCCACCCTCTCGCTGCCGGGCCTCGCGCCCTTCGTCAGCGAGTTCCTGGTCCTGGTCGGCACCTTCGCCCGCTACCCGGTGGCGGGCATCATCGCCACCACCGGCATCGTGCTCGCCGCGCTCTACACCCTCGTCCTCTACCAGCGGACGATGACGGGCCCGGTGGTGACGGAGGAGGTCCGGAGGATGCCGGACCTGCGGGTGCGGGAGCTGGTCGTGGTCACCCCGCTGATCGCCCTGCTGATCTTCCTCGGGGTGTTCCCGAAGCCGCTGACGGACATCGTGAACCCGGCCGTCTCGCACACCATGTCCGACGTCCAGCAGAAGGACCCCCAGCCCGCCGTGCCCACTCAGAACCTGGAGGCGGCCAAGTGAGTGCATCCGCCGTCGCGTCCGGCGCCGCGCCCGCTGTCCACAGCCTGTGGACGACGGCTGCCGAGCCGTTGACCAAGATCCCGGCACCCCACATCGAGTACGTGCAGCTCTCGCCCGTCCTCATCGTGGTCGGCGCCGCGGTCCTCAGCGTCCTCGTCGAGGCCTTCGTGCCCCGCCGGGGCCGCTGGCTCAGCCAGGTCTTCCTCAGCGTCCTCGCGCTGGTCGCCGCGTTCGCCGCGATCGTCGGCCTCGCCGCCGGCGGCTACGGCTCCACCAAGGCCCACATCGCGGCCATGGGCGCCATCGCCGTCGACGGCCCGGCGCTCTTCCTCCAGGGCACGATCCTGCTGGCCTCGCTCGTCGCCGTCTTCACCTTCGCCGAGCGCAGGCTCGACCCGGCCGACCACGGCCACCAGGTCGACTCCTTCGCCGCCGAGGCCGCCTCGGTCCCGGGAAGCGACCAGGAGAAGGCAGCGGTCAAGGCCGGGTTCACCACCACCGAGGTGTTCCCGCTGGCGCTGTTCGCCATCGCCGGCATGCTGGTCTTCCCCGCCGCCAACGACCTCCTGACGCTCTTCATCGCGCTGGAGGTCTTCTCCCTCCCGCTGTACCTGCTCTGCGCCGTCGCCCGCCGCAAGCGGCTCATGTCGCAGGAGGCCGCGGTCAAGTACTTCCTCCTCGGCGCCTTCTCCTCGGCGTTCCTGCTCTTCGGCATCGCGCTGCTCTACGGCTACGCGGGCTCCGTCTCGTACGCCACCATCGCGAGCGTCGTCGACGGCTCGGTCGGCTCGATCGACCCGGCGCTCGCCGGCACCATGGGCAACGACGCGCTGCTGCTCATCGGTTTCGCCCTGGTCCTCATGGGGCTGCTCTTCAAGGTCGGCGCCGTGCCGTTCCACATGTGGACCCCGGACGTCTACCAGGGTGCGCCGACCCCGGTCACCGGCTTCATGGCGGCCGCGACGAAGGTCGCCGCGTTCGGCGCGCTGCTGCGCCTGCTGTACGTGGTGCTGCCGGGCCTCACCTGGGACTGGCGGCCGGTCATGTGGGGCGTCGCGATCGTCACCATGCTGGGCGGCGCGATCGTCGCGATCACCCAGACCGACATCAAGCGGCTCCTCGCGTACTCGTCCATCGCGCACGCGGGCTTCCTGCTGGCCGGTGTCATCGCCGCCACGCCCACCGGCATCTCGTCCGTGCTCTTCTACCTGGGCGCGTACTCCTTCGTGACGATCGGCGCGTTCGCGGTGGTCACGCTGGTGCGGGACGCGGGCGGCGAGGCGACGCACCTGTCCAAGTGGGCCGGTCTCGGCCGCCGTTCCCCGCTCGTGGCGGCGGTCTTCGCGGTGTTCCTGCTCGCCTTCGCCGGAATCCCGCTGACCTCCGGGTTCTCCGGCAAGTTCGCGGTCTTCACGGCGGCGGCGGAGGGCGGCGCGGGCGCGCTGGTCGTCGTCGGCGTCATCTCGTCGGCGATCGCCGCGTTCTTCTACATCCGGGTGATCGTGCTGATGTTCTTCAGCGAGCCGAAGGCGGACGGCCCCACCGTCGCCGTTCCCTCGGCCTTCACGGCGGTCACGATCACGGTGGGTGTCGCGGTCACGCTGGTGCTCGGCGTCGCGCCGCAGTACTTCCTGGACCTGGCAGGCCAGGCGAGCGTGTTCGTACGGTAGGCGGAACGCCGTCAGGGCCCGGTCTCCGCTCGCGCGGGGGCCGGGCCCTGACGTGTGTGCGGGGCTACGGTGCCGGAACGATCCGGCCGGTCACCTCGCCGAGCGCGACCTGGGTGCCGTCCGGCCCCGGCGCCCACGCGGTGAGCGTGACCACGTCACCGTCCTCCAGGAACGTCCGCTTCCCGGTGGGCAGTTCGAGCGGGTCGCGGCCGTTCCACGTCAGTTCGAGGAGCGAGCCGCGCTGGTGCGTCTCGGGGCCGGAGACGGTGCCGGAGCCGTACAGGTCACCGGTGCGCAGCGAGGCGCCGTTGACCGTCATGTGGGCGAGCTGCTGGGCGGCCGTCCAGTACATCGTGGCGAACGGCGGCTCGGAGACGACCTCGCCGTTGATCTCGACCGTGATCCGCAGGTCGAAGCCGCCGGGCTCCTCGTCGGCGGAGTCGTCCAGGTACGGCAGCAGGTCGAAGTCCCGGGCCGGCGGCGCCGTACGGGCCGCGTCCAGGGCCTCCAGGGGGGTCACCCAGGCCGAGACGGACGTCGTGAACGACTTGCCGAGGAAGGGGCCCAGCGGTACGTACTCCCAGGCCTGGATGTCCCGCGCGGACCAGTCGTTGAGGAGCGTCAGACCGAAGACGTGCTCGCGGAAGTCGGCCAGCGGGACCGGGGTGCCCAGGGTCGAGGGGGTGCCGACGACGAAGCCGACCTCCGCCTCGATGTCCAGCTTCACCGAGGGGCCGAAGACCGGCGCCGGGTCGGTGGGCGCCTTGCGCTGCCCCGCGGGGCGCACGACATCGGTGCCGGAGACCACGACGGTGCCCGCGCGGCCGTGGTAACCGATGGGCAGGTGCTTCCAGTTGGGGGTCAGCGCGTCGCCGTCGGGGCGGAAGATCCGGCCCACGTTGGTGGCGTGGTGCTCGCTCGCGTAGAAGTCGACGTAGTCCGCGACCTCGAACGGCAGATGCAGCGTGACGGAGTCCAGCGGGTGCAGCAGCGGCTCTATGACGGGTCGGTGCGCGGGCACGGTGACCCAGCCCGTCAGCGCCCGGCGGACGTCGCGCCAGGCGGTGCGGCCGGCGGCGAGCAGCGGGTTCAGGCTCGGCCGGTCGAGCAGCGCGGCGTAGGGCGAACCGAGCGCGTGGGCGGCGGCCCCCGCGTCGAGGACATGGCCGCCGATGCGGACGCCGACCCTCCGCCGGTCGGGCTCGTCGGCGGGTGAGAAGACGCCGTACGGAAGGTTGTGCGGGCCGAAGGGATCGCCTTCGGCCAGATCGAGCGGGGACTGCTCGGGCATCGGTGCTTGCCTCGCTTTCCACGGGTGTGGGGGACACGTTACGGGGCGGGCCGCGCGGCGCGGATGACATGGGTCACAGAGAAAGTGAGGCCTCCGTGCACAACTGTCCAGGTTCGCCTGTTTTATGCGTCCTGTGTGCGGGCTGCGGGGTCTGAGCGCGCTCAATTCCCCCTTTTCCAGGGGCTTATGCGGGTCATACGATCGTGGCAACGTCGCACCGCGTGAGGGTTTCCGCAGGCGCGACCCCCCTTCTTTTTCTTCACCGACCACTCCTGACCAGAAAAGGTCCACCTTGAAGATCCGCCGTATTCTCGCGACGGCCGTGGCCGCCGCCGTGACGACTCCCGTCGTCTTCCTCTCGGCCGCCCCGGCGTTCGCCGACACCAAGCCGTCCGCTCCGTCGCAGACGCAGGAGCAGGAGCAGCAGCCGACGATCGAGGAGCTGCAGAAGAAGGTCGCCGAGGCGCAGAAGGCGTACGACGCCGCTGTGGTCGCGTACGACGCCTCCCAGAAGGCCCTCGACGCGCTCGACAAGCCCGACCACCTGCTGCAGATCGCCGTCGCCGACGCGAAGAAGGCGGCGGAGAAGGCCACCCTCGACAAGACGGCGGCCGACCAGGCCGTGGTGGACGCCCAGGCCAAGCTGGACGCCGCCGTCACCGACGAGGAGAAGGCCGCCGCGCAGACGGTTCTCGACGAGGCGAAGACGAAGGCCACCACCGCCGCCACCGCCAAGACCACCGCCGACGCGAACGTCACCAAGGCGAACACGGCCCTGGAGAGCGAGCAGGCCGAACTGTTCAAGAAGACCGGCGAGGCCAAGACCGCCAAGGACGAGGCCCTCAAGGTCCTCGACGCGGCCAAGAAGGCGCTCGCCGACGCCGAGCCGCCGCACCCCGACTGCGTGAACGTCAGCGAGCAGCTGAAGGTGACCCTGACCGGTCCGACGAAGGTCGTCGCCGGCACCAGCGTCGACTTCAAGCTCCAGATCACCAACGGCACCGGCAAGAACCTCGACTCCGTCTACGGGATGACCGGCCTCTACGACCTCGGTGAGAAGGACACCCTGGCCGACCACACGGAGCTCAAGTGGGGTCCGGAGAACGCCGAGTGGGAGAAGCTGGACACCGAGTTCGGCTTCATCGACCTCGGCGAGCTCGACAAGGGCGAGAAGGTCGACCTCCTGGTGCGGATGACGGTCGATGCCAAGGCCCCGAAGACCGAGGGCACGTTCATCGCCGACTTCGGTTACGACAACAAGGACGGCTCCTGCGGCTTCGCCGAGGAAGGGGCCAGGACCGAGTTCCAGGTCGACGCGAAGCCCGGGGACCAGTCCACGACCGGCGGCACCACCGGCGGCGGCAACACCGGCACCACCCAGCAGGGCGGCACCTCCACCACGTCCGTGACGACCACCGGCCAGCTCGCCAACACCGGTTCGAGCGACGTCATGCCGCAGTTCGCCCTCGCGGGCGCCGCGGCCGTGGCCCTCGGCGCCGGCGCGATGTTCGTCGTCCGCCGCCGCAAGGCCGGCGCCGACGCCTGATCCGAGCGGTGACCAGGGGGCTCGCGTTCCGTACGGAGCGCGAGCCCCTTTCCCTTCCCGCTCAACCCGCCGTACGCGGAATGCGTTTCTCCCACGTCCGGTGGAAGGCGACCTCGTCGCCGCGTTTGCACACCACCTCGTTCGACGTGAGGAAAGCGTCCGCGTCGCAGGAGATCTCCGAGCGCGACTCGACCGTCACGTCCCACGCCATCTCCGGCCGGTGCAGCCGGATCGACCAGTCCGAGCGGGTGCGGGCCGACAGCGGGTCGTCCTCGACGATCGTGTACGTCTCCAGGGCCTCCTCGGTGAACTCCAGACCGTCCGGATAGACCCGCGTACCGCCGTACCGGGGGTCGACCTCCAGCCGCCACTCGCCCCTGGCCACGTCCCGCACCACCAGCCGCTCCGGGCGGGGTTCCTCCAGCGTCTCCGGGACGCTCACGCCCAGCGGCTCGGACTGCTCAGGCGGCTCCCACTCGACCGCGTCGTCCGTGCGGCGGCGGACCGGCAGTGTCAGGTGCGAGGCGACCGGGTCGAGGGTGAAGCCCGCCGCGTCCGGCTGGGGCCAGATCCACGGCCAGTACGCGGAGGAGACCGCGAGGCGGACCCGGTGGCCGGGCGGGAAGGTGTGGCCGATGCCGTTCAGCTCGAAGACGAAGTCCTCGGCCTCCCCGACCTGCGCCTCCACGGCCCGGTCGCGGCCGTAGCGGGCGGAGAAGTTCAGCACCCCCCGGGTGACCAGGGTCGAGGAGCCGTCCGGAGCGATGTCGCACAGCCGGGCGATCACCTGTCCGGTGGGGGCGCCGGCACGGAGGGAGAGGCTCACCCGCGGCCGGCCCAGGATCTCGATCGGCTCGCCGTCCTCGGGCACGGGGAAGTCGAAGCAGGCCGAGTGGGCGTCCTCCTCGCGCTGGTCGGGCGGCAGGTCGGCGTCGTTGCCGAAGGGGAAGAAGCGCCCCGCGTCCAGGCCGGTCTGCTGCGGGGAGTCGACGACGACCGGTTCGCCCTGGAAGGCGTACGTGACGGGGCTGACGTTCGGGGACGGCCAGGCCGGGTCGGCGACCCAGCGGCCCGGCAGCTCCTCGTAGACGGTGGCCGGCGGATGCGAGGCGCTGATCCAGGAGCGCAGCAGCGGCTCGGCCATCACGTCGTTCTCGACGCCCTTGAGGTGGTGGTCCCACCAGCGCAGGGTCTCCTGGAGGAAGCCGATGGCGGGCCCCGGCGGCAGACCGCGGTCCGGGTACTGGTGCGACCACGGTCCGATGATCCCGCGTACCCGGTCCTGGGGAAGGTGCTCCACCAGCCGGAGCACGGTGTCCCGGTACGGGTCGTGCCAGCCGCCCACGGCCAGGACGGCGGAGCGGACGGCCTCGTACTCCTCGCAGACGCTGCCGTGCCTCCAGTACGCGTCCCGCGTCTGGTGGGCGAGCCAGGTGTGGGCGAAGGGCTCCACGGCCTCCAGACGCCGCAGCCACATCTCGCGCCACTGTTCGCCCACGTACTTCGGGTCCGGCGGCCGGCAGACGAAGGCGAGCATGGTCGCGGCCCAGGCGTGCATGTCCACGGCGAGCACGGAGCCGCCCATGTAGTGGACGTCGTTGTCGTAGCGGTCGTCGGTCGAGCAGACGGTGACGACCGCCTTCAGCGGCTCGGGGGCGAGGGCCGCGATCTGGAGCGAGTTGAAGCCGCCCCAGGAGATCCCGAACATGCCGACCTTCCCCGTGCACCAGGGCTGCTCGGCGAGCCAGTTCACCACCGCCACGCCGTCCGCCAGCTCGACGGCGTCGTACTCGTCGCCCGGCAGGCCCTCGCTGTTGCCGTGCCCGCGTACGTCGACGCGTACGGAGGCGTAGCCGTGCCCGGCGTACCAGGGGTGGCGCTGCCAGTCGCGGGGCGCCGTCCAGTCGGTGAGGCGGTACGGGAGGTACTCCAGGAGGGCGGGTACGGCCTCCTCGGTGACCGGGCGCCAGATCCGGGCGTACAGCCTCGTGCCGTCCGGGAGCGGGATCCGGACGTCCTCGTGGGTCGTCTCGTACGGGAAATCGGTACGGATGCGCATGGCGGACCAACCTCAGTGGACGGGGTGCATGGTGCGGCGCAGCCAGGGCGCCATGGCGATCACGACGAGGCCGACGGCGACGGCGATGGCTCCGTTGACGCCGAAGTAGGCAGGCTTGGAGACGTCGTCGTACAGCTTCACCGTCTGCGCCTGGATGCCGTTGGCGAGCGCGAGGGAGAGGAACCAGAGGGACATGGTCTGGCTGGAGAAGGCCTTCGGCGCGAGCTTGCTGGTCGCCGACATCCCGGAGGTCTCCAGGAGGACGTCGCCGAGGCCGAGCAGCAGGTACGAGCCGACGATCCACCAGGCCGCCATCTTGTACGTGTCGTCGGCGTGGCCCGAGGTCGGCAGCACCATCAGCAGGAACGACAGACCGCCGAGGATCACCCCGAAGGCGATCTTGTTGGAGACGTGCGGCTGTCTGTGTCCCATCCGCACCCAGACGGCGGCCACGACGGGCGCGAGCGCCACCTCGAAGGCGCCGAGCGCGGAGGCGTACCAGCTGGCCGGGAAGTCGAAGCCGAGGATGGTGGTGCGGGCGTTGGTGGAGGCCAGCAGGATCATCGTCGAGTACGCCTGGAAGAGGATGAAGTTGAAGGCCACCGAGGCCAGGAAGAGCACGATGTACGGCCGGAGGCGGCCGCGCTCCTCAGGGGTGACCCGGGGGCTCCGGAACATCACCCAGAAGTAGACGACCGGGGCGATCACCGAGATGAGCGTCAGCAGGTCGACGAAGCGGTCCATGGTCAGCCAGCCGACGGCCGCGAGCACCCCTCCGAGGACGCCCACGACGACCACGCCCAGGATGATCGTCCGGACCGCCCGGCGCATGGCGTCGGGGGCGAGCGCGAATTCGGCCGAGTGCTTGCGTCCGGCCAGGTGACGGCGGCCGAGGACGTACTGGAGCAGGCCGAGGGTCATGCCGACGGCCGCCGCCGAGAAGCCCCAGTGGTAGCCCTGGTGGTCGGCGAGCCAGCCCGTGATCAGCGGGCCGGCGAAGGCGCCGATGTTGATCGCCATGTAGTAGAGGGCGAAGCCCGCGTCGCGGCGGTCGTCGTCGGTGGCGTAGAGCTTGCCGACCATGGTGGCGACGTTCGGCTTGAGCAGGCCCGTGCCGGCGCTGATCAGGCCGAGTCCCGCCCAGGTCATCCCGGCCGTCGGCACCGCCATGGAGTAGTGGCCCAGCGCGATCAGGATGCCGCCCCACAGGACGGCCCGGTAGGAGCCGAGGATGCGGTCGGCGAGCCAGCCGCCCGCGACGGAGACGAGGTAGACGAGGGTGCCGTACGCGGCGGCGACGGACGCGGCCGTGCCCGGATCCATGCCCAGACCGTCGTTCGCGACGCTGTCGGCGAAGTAGAGCACGAGGATCGCCTGCATGCCGAGGAACGAGAACCGCTCCCACACCTCCAGCCCCGAGAGGGTCAGGAGCCCCTTCGGCTGGCCGAAGAAGGCATGATCGTCCTCGGGCGGTGGCTGCTCGCCGTTCGTGTCGCTGTCGATCGTTGTTCGGGACAAAGCGCCTACTCCTGGTCGTATGAGCTGATCACGAACATACCGGGGGTGGCGGGAAGGCGCCCATGGTGATCGAAACGCGACCGGATACGCTGACTTGAGTGAATCGAGCGACACATCGACAATCCGTGTGATCGTCGGCAGTGCCAGCAGGCGTCAGCAGACAGGAGACCCCCTCGTGACCGTCGTCGGGCCGTTCGGTCTTAGCGTGCGGGACCAGGCTCTTGAGGCCGATGTCCAGACCGGATTGGCGGCCGTGGAGGCAGGGCTCCTCGACGCCACCAAGAGCGAGATCCCGTTCATCACGGAGGCCGCCCAGCACCTTGTCCTGGCAGGCGGCAAGCGCTTCAGGCCGCTGCTCGTGATGCTCGCCGCCCAGTTCGGCGACCCCTACGCGCCGGGTGTCGTGCCCTCGGCCGTCGTCGTCGAGCTCACCCACCTGGCGACGCTCTACCACGACGACGTCATGGACGAGGCGGACGTGCGTCGAGGCGTCGACAGCGCGAACACCCGATGGGGCAACTCCATCGCCGTCCTGACGGGTGACTTCCTGTTCGCCCGCGCCTCGCACACGCTGGCGGATCTCGGACCCGATGCCGTACGCATCCAGTCCGAGGCCTTCGAACGTCTGGTCACCGGCCAGATCCTGGAGACGGCCGGCCCCCAGGGCGACCGCGACCCCGTCGACCACTACCTCGACGTCCTCGCCGGCAAGACCGGCTCGCTCGTCGCCGTCTCCTGCCGCTTCGGCGCGATGATGGCCGGTGCGGACGAGAGCGTCGTCGACATCCTCACCCAGTACGGCGAGCGGCTCGGCGTGGCCTTCCAGCTCGCCGACGACGTCCTCGACATCGCCTCCGACTCCCACGAGTCCGGCAAGACCCCGGGCACGGACCTCCGGGAGGGCATCCCGACCCTCCCCGTCCTGCGTCTGCGGGCCGCCGCGGCCGCCTCCGGCCGCCCCGAGGACGTGGAGCTGGTCGAGCTCATCGACGGCGACCTCACGGACGACGAGCGGCACGCGGAGGTGCTGCGGCGGCTCCGGGTCCACCCGGCCCTGGAGCAGGCCCGGCGGGACACGGTGCGGTACGCCGAGGAGGCGCGGGCGATGCTGGCGCCGCTGCCCGAGGGGTACGCGAAGTCGGCCCTCATGGAGCTGTGCGACGCGGTGGTCCACCGGGCGGGCTGAACCGGCCGGCTCCGGCCTGTTCCGACCGGGCGGGCCGCCCCGCGGCTCGGCCGGACGGGCGGGAGACCCTAGGGGTTGTCATCCCAGAGCAGTACGTGAGGTTGATGCCGCAGTCTGACGATTCCGTGCCGCCGCTTTGGTCAGATGGAGTCATCGACCACGGAGGTAGGGACAGACCATGGCAGACAACCGTAAGGCGAGCCGCTACATCGTCCCGGTCGCGGTGGCCGGAGTGGCTGCTGCGACCATCGGGCTCGTACCGGCTCTCGCGGCGTCCGGCGACCCCGACCTGCCGGAGATCACGGCACAGCAGCTGATCGAGAAGATCGCCGCCTCGGACACGCAGACGCTGTCCGGCACGTTCAAGGTGAGCACCGACCTGGGCCTGCCGTCGGTGGCGGGCCTGGCCGGCTCCCTCGGCGGGGGCTCGGGCTCCGCCTCGGCGGACCCGCAGGAGAAGCTGACGCAGCTGGTCTCGGGCACGCACACACTGCGGGTGGCGGCGGACGGCCCGGAGAAGCAGAGGCTGACGATCCTGGACGGCTCGGACGAGTACAGCCTGATCCACAACGGCGACGACGTGTGGGGCTACGACAGCAAGTCGAACGAGGTCTTCCACGAGAAGGCGGACGGGGCCGGGAAGGCGCCGGAGAAGGAGCTTCCGGCCACGCCCAAGGAGCTCGCCGACGAGATCCTGAAGGCGGCGGACGGCACGACGTCGATCACGGTGGGCGGGACGGCGAAGGTGGCCGGCCGGGACGCGTACCAGCTGGTCGTCAAGCCGAAGCAGAGCGGCTCGACGGTCGAGTCGGTGAAGGTCGCGGTGGACGCGCAGAACGGCACCCCGCTGAAGTTCACCCTCGCCTCGGTCGACGGCGGCAAGCCGGTCCTCGACGCGGGCTTCACGAAGGTCGACTTCGGCAGGCCGGCGGCCTCGACCTTCGACTTCGAGGCGCCGAAGGGCGCGAAGGTGACGGAGGGCGCCGCCGGGCACGAGAAGGCCCCCGCGGAGGTCGAGAAGGAGCTGGAGAAGGGGTTCGGCGGCCTCGAGGGCCTCTTCGGCGGCGCGGGCGCCGGCGCCGAGGGCCCGAACGTCATCGGCGAGGGCTGGACCTCGATCGCGACGTTCGACACCGGCGCCAAGGCCCCGAAGACGGACGATGCCCCGGCGGAGGTCCAGGGCTTCCTGGACGCGCTCGGGGACAAGGTCTCCGGGAAGTTCGGCTCGGGCACCGTCTTCAAGACGAAGCTGGTGAACGCGCTGCTGACGGACGACGGCAAGGTCTACGTCGGCGCCGTGACGAAGCAGGCGCTGGTGGACGCGGCCAACGCCGCGCAGCAGGGCTGATTGGGACCCCGGGCGGGTCGGGGGCGATGGTCACCGACCCACCCGGGAGTTCGTGCGTGCCGGGGCGTCCGGCCTTACGGGAACGTCAGCTTGACGCTGTTGATGTAGCCGGTGTCCTGGGCCGCCCTGTCCTGGACGCGGAGCTTCCAGGCGCCGTTGGCGACCTCCGAGGAGGCGTTCACGGTGTAGGCCTGGACGAGGTTGTCGGCGCTGCCGCCGGACCGGTTGTGCAGGTTGTAGACCGAGCCGTCCGGGGCGACGAGGTCGACGACGAGGTCACCGCGGTAGGTGTGGACGATGTTCACGTCGACCTTGAGGGCCGAGGGGGCGTTGCCGGTGATGCCCGTGACGTTGACGGTCGAGGTCACCGCGGCGCCGTTGTCCGGCACGGACACGTCGGCGGTGTTCTCGAAGACCGTGCCGGTGGGCGGCGTGGTCGTACCGGCGGACAGGGTCCAGATCGCGTGGGCGACGGCGTCGCTGTTGCGGTCCAGGGCCGTGTCGTTGATGTTCGAGGTCGTGTCGCAGGAGGAGTGGTAGCAGCGGTCGAAGGCCGTGGCCGTACCGCCCCACTTCTGGACCTGGGCACTGGACTTCACCCGGCTGGCGCCGGTGAACAGACCGCCGACCGGGATGCCGACGTTCTTGAACGAGGCGTGGTCGGAGCGGCCGTCGCCCTCGGTCTCGATCTCGGTGGGCACGCCGATGCCGGCGAAGTAGCCCTTGAAGGTCTGCTCGATGGCGGGGTCGTCGTCGTAGACGAAGTAGCCGGGGTTGGGCGACCCGATCATGTCGAAGTTCAGATAGCCGGAGAACTTCGAACGCTCCGTGGACGGGAGCTGGTTGACGTAGTACTTCGACCCGACCAGGCCGAGCTCCTCGGCGCCCCACCAGCCGAAGCGCAGGTGCTTCGTGGGCTGGAGGTTGGCGCGGGAGACGGCGAGCGCGGTCTCCAGGACGGCGGCGGACCCGGAGCCGTTGTCGTTCATCCCGGCACCGGAGGAGACGGAGTCGAGGTGCGCGCCGGCCATGAGGACCTGGTTGGGGTCACCGCCCGGCCAGTCGGCTATCAGGTTGTAGCCGGTGGCGCCGCTGGAGGTGAACTGCTGGACGGTGGTGGTGAATCCGGCCGCGTCCAGCTTGGCCTTCACGAAGTCGATGGACGCCTTGTAGCCGGGACGGCCGTGGGCGCGGTTGCCGCCGTTGGCGGTGGCGATGGCCTGGAGGTCGGTGAGGTGCTGCTTGACGTTGGCCAGGGGTATGTCGGGCGCGGCCGCCGCGGCGGCGGGCGCCGCGTTCGCCGAGCCGGCGCCGGTGAGACCGGCGAGGGCCATGGCGGTCACCGCCGCGAGCGCGGCGGCACGTCTGGGAACGGAGAGGTTCATGTGGGGGCTCCGGATTCCGAACGGGGATGGGAACGGAACGTGCGAGACGCCCCGACGGCTGTGGAGTCGCGGGGCGTTGGAGCTGTGCGGGATGGTGCCGGGTGGTGCGTGATGTGCGTGGTGAATGTTCAACGAGAGTTTGACTGAGCGTCAAGAGCGGAAACCGGTCAGGGGCGTTCGCTCACCGGACGAGCCGCTGGACGAGCCGCCACGCGGGGCGGGCCACGGAGGGGTGGCGGGCGGCTCCGCGGAGGGGTGGCGGGCCCCGGAGCGTGACGTCCGAATCCCGCCAGCGGGACCGGCGCCCGCGCGTGACGCTGGAGCCATGACGACCTACACCGCACGCGCCGTCGAACCCGCCGTCCTCGCCGAGCTCCGGGCCGCCGACGACGCCGGTCAGCCCTGTGTCCCGTACACCGCCACCGCCGCCGAGGGCGGCAGCCCGCTGCGCTGCTGCCTGCGCGCGGTGGAGCCGGGGGAGCGGATCGCCCTCGTCTCGTACGCCCCGCTGCGGCGCTGGGCGGCCGCGACCGGGGCCGGGCCCGGCGCGTACGACGAGCAGGGCCCGGTCTTCATCCACGCCGAGGAGTGCGCGGGGCCGTCACAGGGCCCGGAGTCGTACCCCTTCGACCGGCCGGGAGCGCTCCGCACGCTGCGCCGTTACGACTCCGAGGGGCGGATCGCGGGCGGGCGGCTTCTGGAGATCCCGGCCGAGGCGACCGCGGCCTTCGACAAGGCCTTCGCGGAGGCCTTCGCCGATCCGGCGGTCGCACTCGTGCACGTCCGGGCCGTGGAGTACGGCTGCTTCCAGTTCGAGGTGCGGCGCGCCTGAACCCGGCCGCCGCCCGGATCCCGGCCCCGTCCGTATCCCTGCCGCCGCCCGGTCCCGGCCCCGTCCGGATCCCCGGCCCCGTCCGGATCCCCGCCGCCGTCCGGATCCCCGCCGCCGTCCGGATCCCGGACGGCGGCCGGATCCTGTCGGCCAAGGAACCCGGCCGGGCGCCCCGACCGGGTCCGTGGTCCGACGTCGTACTTCTGCGAACCGGTGCTTCAGGCCACGCTGTTGAACGTGGTGCCCTCGCCCGCGTACAGACCGGTCGTCAGCCGCTCGAAGGGCGCGGTGACCGAGCCGGTGGAGCGGTAGACGTACGTGCCGCCCGCTCCGTAGGCGACGAGGTCGGGGCGGCCGTCGTTGGTGACGTCACCGGCGCCGACGAGCTGGGTGAAGGCGTTCCAGCCGCCGCCGACGCGTACACGGGCGGTGAAGTTGCCGCGGCCGTCGCCCTGGTAGAGCCAGAGGACACCGTCGGTGCCGCGGGCGACGAGGTCACCGGCGGCCGAGCCGGCGATGTCGCCGACGGCGGTGAGCTGGTTGTACTGCTGCCAGCCGCCGCCCACGCGGACGCGCTTGGCGTACGGCCGGGTGGTGTCGCCGGTGCCCTTGTAGGACCAGAGGACGCCCGAGGCGTCGGTCGCGACGAGATCGGCCCGCCCGTCGCCGTCGAGGTCGGAGCCCGCGGCGATCTGCCGGTAGTTCTGCCAGCCGCCGCCCACGGCGACCCGCTTGTCGAAGGTCCCGTCGCCCTTCCCGAGGTAGTGGTACAGCGAACCGGCCGTGTCGACGGCGACGAGATCGCCGTTCGGGGTGCCGGCGATGTTCCCGGCCGCCTCGATGTGCTTGTACGTCTGCCAGCCGCCGCCGACGGCCGTCCGGCCGGCCGACTTGTTCTGCCCGTCCACCGGCCCGTCGGACAGGTCGTCCCGCCACAGCGTGCCTGAGGAGTCCCGCGCGAGCAGGTCGGTCGATCCGTTGTCGTTGAAGTCGTGCGGGTTGGCCTGCCGGGTGACCTGGAAGGTGCCGGAGGCGCGCGCGGCGCTGCCGATGCCGCCCGGGATGGCGACGAACTGCCAGGTGTAGGCGCCGTTCGGGGCGTGCGTTCCCTCGAGGGCGCCGTTCCACTCCATGACCGGATTCGTGGAGCGGTCGTCCGGTCCGGGCAGGGTGACCTTCTTGCCGGTGGCCACGTGCGTCAGCGTCACCATCGCGAAGGCGGACCGCGAGATCGTCCACTCGAACCGCACCGGGGTGCCCGGCTGCTGGAGGTCCACCGTCGCGGGAACCTTCGAGTCGACCACGGTGACGGCGAAGTTGCGGCCCGTGCTCGCGACCTCGGTCACGACGGGGACGCTGCCCTGGACGCCGTCGAACAGCCGGTACAGGCCGTCGACGTCGTTCTTGACACCACGCACGTGCACAGCGCCGTCCGGGGCGTGGGCGACGCTGGAGAAGCGCTCCAGAAGCTCGTACGGCTGGGCGTCGGACTTGAAGAGGTCCACCGCGTACAGCGGGTTCACCGAATTTCCGGTGGCCTCGCCCGGGACGCCGTACAGCAGCACGTCACCGACGATGCCGACGATGACGGCCTTCTGGCTGAAGCTGTCGAGC
The DNA here is from genome assembly GCF_025195125.1 of Streptomyces sp. Je 1-79. Lineage (GTDB taxonomy): Bacteria > Actinomycetota > Actinomycetes > Streptomycetales > Streptomycetaceae > Streptomyces. The sequence continues at coordinate 270,690 of NZ_JAMGSL010000010.1, read as the reverse complement.
CGGATCTCCTTGGGGAGCTTGCCGGCCCTGTCGACGATGATCCTGTTGCCCTCGGCACGGGCCTCGACGCGGGCGATGTAGTCGTGTGTGCGGGCCCCCGATCCGTCCGTCACGAGCTTGCCGGTGTCCCTCTCGTGCCGGAGTGACGTGCCGCGGACGAAGTCGACCAGCGCCAGCGAGTCCTGGTTGCGGAACGTCGCCCCCGACTCGTAGCGGGTGGTGACCAGGACGAGCGCGTCGTTCCCGGCGGACGCGACGACCTTGAAGCCCACGTGGTTGCCGTACCCCGAGAGCTTGACCTTCCTGGTCTGCTCGCCGTTCGGGGTGTACAGCCACAGGTCGTGGAAGTTCCCCGTCCCGGGGACCTGTACGAACAGGTCCCTGCCGACCACGCCGACCAGCTTGGCCCCGGCGGCGAACTCGGTGGCGAGGTCGACCGTGACGGGCGGGGCGGCGGGGGCCGTCATGTCCCGGACGGTGACCGTGCTGCCGCCCTCGCCCGTGACGACGAAGTCGGACGCGCTGTCGTGGCCGACGGTGGCGCCGCTGACCGGCTCAACCGAGCCGTCGGCCTTCCGCCACTCCAGGACCGACTTGCCGTCGGCGTCCTTTCGGGACGTGAGGTAGCCGGTGTCGCCGACGCTGACGACGTCGGCGTCGAGCGGCAGCGTCGCCCCGTCGGCGGCCTCGGCACCGGCCGCGGCGATCGCCGCGGGGACGGCGGCGAAGGCCGGAACGGTGACGAGGGTCCCCGTCACGGCCGTGACCGTGGACAGGGTGAGGACCGCGGCGGCGAGCCGACGGCCGGAAATGCGGTGCTTCACGTGTGAGGTGACCTTCCGAAGGTTGCTTCATGACGGAGCGGACACGCGAGGCGTCCGAGGGCACAAAGGTGCGGGCGGCGCCGCTCGGTGACCGTGCGCCGGGCACGAGCGTGGGTGTTCCCGCCGCGCGCACCGGTGCGTGCGTCCGTGATGGCGCGGTACGCGTACCCGTACGCACCGCCGGGTACGACTCCCGGTCGGTGCGAACGGTTGTACGGCAGACCGCATCTTCTTTCGGTCGGGCTTTCCGGTCCCCTTCCGGGGGCGTCACTGCACGCAGAACTCGTTGCCTTCGGGGTCCGCCATGACGACCCAGGTGGACCCGTGTTCCGACACCCGGCGCAGGGACGAGGCGCCCAGGGACTCCAGGCGGGAGACCTCCGCGTCGCGCGTCTCCGGGCCCGGGTGGAGGTCCATGTGGAGGCGGTTCTTGCCGGTCTTCTCCTCCGGGACCCGTTGGAAGAGGATCCGGCGGCCGAGACCGGCCTCGGACTTCTCCTCGTAGGGGTCGTCCGGGTGCCGGACGGCGGCCAGGTCACGCCATGCCCGGCGGCCGTCCCCGAGCGTGACCGTCAGCTCGGGTGGGGCCGCACCGGCGGCGAGGAGGCCTTCGACGAGGGCCGTGTGGTCCTCGTCCACATAACCGAGGGCGGCGGCCCAGAAGGCGGCCTGGGCGTGCGGGTCGGCGGTGTCGACGACGAGCTTCCAGTGGAGGGGTGCCATGGGACCAGTCATAGCGGCTCGCCCCGCCCTTCGCCCGTCGCCGCGCGTCGGACCGTCACTCCGGCCGCCTCCGCCTCCCGTGCGTCAGACCGTGACGGCAGCCGCCTCCGCCGCCTCCCGTGCGTCAGACCGTGACGGCAGCCGCCTCCGCCGCCTCCCGTGCGTCGGACCGTCACTCCGGCCGCCTCCGCCTCCCGTGCGTCAGACCGTGACGGCAGCCGCCTCCGCCGCCTCCCGTGCGTCGGACCGTCACTCCGGCCGCCTCCGCCTCCCGCGCGTCGGACCGTCACTCCGGCCGCCTCCGCCTCCCGCGCGTCAGACCGTGACGGCAGCCGCCTCCGCCGCCTCCCGTGCGTCGTACTCCTCCCGGGCCGCCGCGATCTCGTTCTGGTGGAGCTCCGTCCAGAGCACCAGCGAGCGGATCGTCGTGTGCAACGTCCCGCCCAGCGGCGTCAGTTCGTACTCCACGCGCGGCGGGACCACCGGGTGCACGGTCCGCTTCACCAGGCCGTCCCGCTCCAGCTGCCGCAGTGTCACGGTCAGCATGCGCTGGCTGATCCCGTCGATCTCCCGCCGCAGCTCCGTGAAGCGCAGCTTGCGCCGGTCGAGCAGGGCGATGACCAGCAGGGACCACTTGTCGGCGACCCGGTCCAGGATCTGCCGGACCTCGCAGTCCTCCCGCGTGTCCCACTGGAAGGGGTCCGCGTCCCCCGAGTAGCCCTCGGCGTCGGTCACTTCGCAGTGACTCGGTGACTTCAAAGTGCCTTCTTCCATGGCACCCGATGCTGCCGCAGGATGCAGGTGGTTACAAGAGGGAACCGACCCAACGGCCGGTAACCGCCCCTCCCCTTCCCCTCCTTGGAGACGACTGTGTCCACATCCCTGCCCGCACGCGCCTGGGCCCTCCTGCTCGTCCTGTGCGGAACGATCTTCCTCGAAGGCATCGACGTCGCCATGCTCGCCGTCGCGGTGCCGAGCATCAGATCCGATCTCGACCTGTCCACATCCACCGCGGCCTGGGTGATGTCCGCGTACGTCCTCGGCTACGCCGGCTTCACACTCCTCGGCGGGCGCGCCGCCGACCTCCTGGGCCGCCGCCGGATGTTCCTCGGCTGGCTCACCGTCTTCCTGCTCTTCTCCGGTCTCGGCGGCTTCGCGACGGAGGGCTGGATGCTGATCACGGCCCGCTTCGTGACAGGAGTCGCCGCCGCGTTCATGACCCCCGCCGCGCTGTCGATCATCACGACCTCGTACGCGGAGGGGCCGCAGCGCAACCAGGCCCTGCTGGTCTTCGCCGGCACGGCCGCCGGAGGCTTCTCCCTCGGTCTCGTCATCGGCGGGCTGCTCACCCAGATCGGCTGGCGCTGGGTCTTCTTCGCCCCCGTCCTGCTGGCGGCGGCGATCCTGCTCGCCGCGCTGCGCCTGATCCCCCGGGAGGCACGGCCGGAGCGGGTGACCGGCGGCTTCGACCTGGCGGGTGCGCTGACCGCGGCAGGGGCGATGCTGCTGCTGGCCTTCGGGATCGTACGGCTGGAGCACGGCCTCGACGGGTGGCGGCTGACCGCGCTCGTGGCCGCCGCGGGTGCGGCCCTCGTCGGGGTGTTCGTCGCCGTGGAACGCCGCGCCGGCTCCCCGCTCGTACGCCTCGGGCTGCTGCGCAAGGCGTCGACCGTCCGGGCCGACCTCGGGGCGCTGCTCTTCGTCGGATCGTTCTTCGGCTTCCAGTTCGTCGCCACGCTCTACCTCCAGGAGCTGCGGGGCTGGTCCTCCCTGGAGACGGCGCTGGCGCTGATGGTGATGGGCGTCGACGCGATCCTCGCCCCGACGCTGACGCCGAGGCTGGTGGCGCGGTTCGGCAACGGCCGGGTGATCCTCGGCGGCTTCGTGCTCGCGGTGGTCTCGTACGCGCTGTTCCTGCCGGTCGGGCCGGACTGGTCGTACGCGGCGATGTTCCCGACCCTGCTGCTGACCGGCCTCGCCTTCTCGCTGGCGTACGGGCCGCTGACGATCGCCGCGACCGACGGGATCGAGGAGGAGGAGCAGGGGCTGGCGAGCGGGCTGCTGACGACGGCGACGCAGTTCGGCTCGGCGGTCGGCATCTCGCTCGTGACCGCGGTGTTCGGGATCGCGGGCGGCGGGCTCGGCGGTTTCCGGGCGGCGCTGCTCGTGCCGGTGGCGATGGTGGCGCTCGGGGCGCTGGTGACCGCGACGGGGCTGCGGAGCGCCGGTGCGGTACGGGAGGCTCCGGAGGTCCCGGAGGTCCCGGAGGTTCCCGAGGGGGCGACCAAGGTCACCGTCTCGTGACTCCCCGGCGCCCTTAGTGTGGAGGAATGAACGATTCACCCGACTGTCCGCTGGTCGGTGTGGCCGCGACGTACATGCCCCGGCTCTCGGAGTTCCCCTTCGAGCCGGGGCTCGTGGCCGCCGTCGACCAGCACGCGGCGGCCGTGTGCGACGCCCTGATCCCGTCCCCGCGCCGGCCGGACGGCGCCTCCGCGCTCCGGCGGACCGTGCGCCGTCAGGATCTGTCCGACTACGTCCTCGGTTTCACGGAGTCGCTGTCGGAGGCGGACTGGGTCGAACCGGTGGGCCACGACTTCGCGACGCTGCGGCTGACGGCGGTGTGCTGGCTCATCCGGGAGTACGACCTCCTGGCGGCCTGAGATCCCGGCGTCAGGAGACGCCCGACGTCCTGGCCTCGCCGCCGACGGCCTCGGCCCCGGCCCTGGCTCCGTCGATGGGTTCGTCGGCCGGAACCAGTGCGGCGTCGGCCGCGATCGCCTCGGGCGCGACCACGTCCGCCCCGGCCGCGGCCGCCGCGAGCTCCGCCGCCGCCAGCTGCGCCCTGCTGCGCCGTGCGGTCCGCAGCGCGTCCCACGTCAGGATCGTCAGCGCCAGCCACACGAGCGAGAAGCCCGCCCACCGCTCCGGCGGCATCGCCTCGTGGAAGTACGCGACCCCCAGCAGGAACTGGAACATCGGCGCCAGGTACTGGAGCAGCCCCAGCGTCGACAGCGGTACGCGGATCGCCGCCGCGCCGAAGCAGATCAGCGGCACGGCCGTCACGACGCCGGTCGCGGCGAGCAGGCCCGCGTGCCCCGCGCCCTCGGAGCCGAAGGTGGCCGTGGACTGCGAACCGAGCCACAGCAGATACCCGAGGGCCGGCAGGAACTGGATCGCGGTCTCGGCCGCGAGCGACTCCAGGCCGCCGATGTTCACCTTCTTCTTCACCAGTCCGTAGACGCCGAAGGAGAAGGCCAGGATCAGCGAGATCCACGGCGGCTGCCCGTACCCGACGGAGAGGACGAGGACGGCCGTGGCGGCGACGCCGACCGCCACCCACTGCGCGGCCCGCAGCCGCTCCTTCAGGAGCAGGACGCCCAGGGCGATCGTGACGAGCGGGTTGATGAAGTAGCCGAGGGACGCCTCGACGACGTGCCCGGCGTTGACGGACCAGATGTAGACGCCCCAGTTGACGGTGATCACCGTCGCGGCCAGCGTGATCAGGCCGAGCTTGCGCGGACTGCGCACCAGCTCGCGTATCCAGCCCCAGCGGCGCACCGCGAGGAGCGCGACGACGACGAAGGCCAGGGACCACACCATCCGGTGGGCGAGGATCTCGACCGCCCCGGCCGGCTTGAGGAGCGGCCAGAAGAGCGGGACCAGTCCCCACATTCCGTAGGCACCGATCCCGTAGAGGAGACCTGCTCGTCCCTCGTCGTCCGTCTTCACCGAACCTCCTGCCCTGCGCCGCGCCGTTCTGACGAAGGTAGCGCCGGAGAGGGCAGGCTGTCATGTCCGTACCGCGATACGGTCATGACTTCCGGGCGAGGGCCTCCGCGACGGTCTCGGCGAGCGGGGTGGTCGGGCGGCCGATGAGGCGGGAGAGGTCGCCGGACCGCCGGGCGAGCGCCCCGCGCGCGATGGCCCTGTCGACGTCCACGAGGATCGCGGCGAAGAGCGGCGGGACGCCGGCGCCGGTCAGGATCTCCTCGTGCGTCCCGGCCGGGACGTCGCTGTACGCGATCTCCCTGCCGGTCTGGCGGGAGATCTCGGCCGCGTACTCGGCCAGCGACCAGGCGACGTCGCCGCTCAGCTCGTACGCCCTGCGCACATGGGTCTCGACCGGGCCGGTCAGGACGGCGGCGGCCGCGGCGGCGTAGTCGGCGCGGGCGGCGGAGGCGACGCGGCCCTCGCCGGCGTTGGCGACGACGGCGCCGTGGGCGAGGACGGGGGCGAGGTTCGCGGTGTAGTTCTCGGTGTACCAGCCGTTGCGCAGGAAGGTGTACGGCAGGCCGGAGTCGAGGATCAGCGTCTCCGTCGCGCGGTGCTCGGCGGCCAGGTCGAAGTCGGCCTCCGGGCCGCCGAGGACGCCGGTGTACGCGAGCTGGGCGACGCCGGCGGCCTTGGCCGCGTCGATCACGGCGGAGTGCTGGGCCACGCGCTGCCCGACCTCGCTGCCGGAGATCAGCAGGACCCGGTCGCCGGGGCCGAACGCGCCCGCGAGGGTCTCGGGCTCGCTGTAGTCGGCGATGCGCAGCTCGACGCCGCGCTCGGCCAGGTCCGCGGCCTTCGCCTTGTCGCGGACGACGGCGACGACGGACTCGGCGGGGACCCGCGTCAGCAGCTCGTCGACGACGAGACGGCCGAGCTGTCCGGTGGCTCCGGTGACGACGATGCTCATGGGTGGTTCCTTCTCCCGTGGGGTGCGGTGGGCGATGTACTCACCGTACGGGAGGCACTAACCTTGGGAAAGTACCCACTTTGAAGTAAGGTGCTGGTATGGAAGTAAGTGAAGAGTCGAAGAGCCTGCTGGCGGACGTCGACGGTGCGACCTGCCCCGCCCGGCTCGTCCTGGAGCACGTCACCAGCCGGTGGGGCGTCCTGATCCTGATCGCCCTCCGGGAGCGCTCGTACCGCTTCAGCGAGCTGCGCCGCCGGGTCGGCCGGGTCAGCGAGAAGATGCTCACCCAGACGCTCCAGACCCTGGAGCGCGACGGCTTCGTCCACCGCGACGCCAAGCCGGTCATCCCGCCCCGCGTCGACTACAGCCTCACCGAACTGGGCGAGGAGGCCGCGGGCCGCGTCTGGGAGCTGGCCCGCTGGACCGACGCCCGCGTCCCGGCGGTCCAGGAGTCCCGCGCCCGCTACGACGAGGCACGTCGCGAGACGGCTACGGGATCGCCTCAATGATGTTGTAACCGGGGCGGGTTGGACCCGGCACGGCGTACGATCTGCTCACCACTGGGGGCAAGTGTGAGCGTGCGTGGGGGAATCGTGCCGTACGGGTACCGAAGAGTGCTGCGCGCCTGCGGGGGACTACTGGCCTGCGGCGTGATCCTGACGGGCTGTTCCGGCCCGGGCGACGAGGGCGAGAGCCCCGGGAACAAGGGGAGTGCGACCCCGGGGCCGAGCGGAACGTCGTCCGCGGAGCCCCTGCCGACACCGTCGAGGCTGGCCTTCACCGCGGACCCGAAGAGGGCGCCCAGGACCGAGGCCGACGCCAAGCGGCTCGCCCTCGCGATCGTCGCGGGCCCCGACTCCTGGGGCGGGGACTACGTCAAGCGCACCCCGCACCTCAGCGCCGACGACTACTGGCCCGTCCTCGGTGAGCGGTGCACCTGGGAGACCGGAACCCGCCCGCGGACGGTGCTCTACAGCGTCACCGCCTACAGCGAGGTCCCCGCCCAGGAGGGCAGGGGAGCGCTCCGGGTCTCCGCGACCGTCACCGTGCACCGCACCGAGACGGACGCCGACTGGGAGATGGCCGAGACCCTGGAGGAGGCGCTCCGCTGCCCCGAGCAGCGACTGCGCGACGGGGAGCGGATCACCGGCCTGCTCTCCCTCGGCAGCCCCTTCGGCGTCGGCGGCAACTTCACCGCCGTGGACTCGCTCCGGGAGGCGGGGACCTACGTCAACGACTCCGTCAAGGGCGAGCAGACGTACTCCTGGTACCAGTCCCGCGTCGGGCAGGTCACCGTCGCCGCCGTCGTCAAGGGCGCGGCCGGTCACATCGCCAAAGAGGTCGACAGCGCCCAGGTCCATGCCCTCGTCGCCATGGTCAGCCGCGCCGAGGACGAGCTGGAGGTCCAGTCGTGAGCCCCGCAGCCCCGCCCGTCCCCCCGTCCGCTCCCCGGCCCGCCGCCCTCCAGCCGCTGCTGCCCTCCGACCCGTCGTCGATCGCCGGCTACCGGCTGCTCGGCCGGCTCGGCGCCGGCGGCATGGGCGTCGTCTACCTCGGCCGTACGGACAACGGCGAACTCGCCGCCGTGAAGGTCACCCACGCCGACCAGGCCGACCAGGCCGACTTCCGGGCCCGCTTCCGCCGCGAGGTCGAGGCCGCCCGCCGGGTCTCCAGCCCCTGGGCCGTCCCCGTCACGGGCGCCGACCCGGACGCCCCCGAGCCGTGGATGGCGACCGCCTTCGTCCCCGGGCCCTCGCTCGGCGAGGCCGTGGCCGCCCACGGCCCGCTGCCGGAGCGGAGCGTACGGATCCTCGGCGGCGCCCTCGCCCGGGCGCTCGCCGCCGTCCACGCGGCCGGACTCGTCCACCGGGACGTCAAGCCGGGCAACGTCCTCCTCGCCGTCGACGGGCCGCGCCTGATCGACTTCGGCATCGCGCGGACGACCGGGGAGACCGCGCTCACCTCCACCGACATGGTCGTCGGCACCCCCGGATTCCTCGCCCCCGAACAGGCCGAGGCCCGCGCGGCCGCGATCGGCCCGCCCAGCGACGTCTTCGCCCTCGGCTGCCTCCTCGCCCACGCGGCCACCGGCCGCCCGCCCTTCGGCACGGGGGCCGTCGACGCCCTGCTGTACCGCACGGTCCACGACGAGCCCGACCTCGCCGGCGTACCGGACGGACTCCTGGACCTTCTGCGCGCCTGCCTCGCCAAGGACCCGGCGCCGCGGCCCACCGCCGAGGAGATCGCCGACCGCCTCACGGAGGACACCCCCGGCGCGCCCGCCGACTGGCTGCCCGCCCCGGTCGTCCGGACCATCGCCGAGCGTTCCGCGGCGATGCTCGCCCTGCCCGAGATCGACGCCACCCGGCTCGGCGCGTCCGAGGGCGGCGGCCAAGCGCCCCCCAGTCGAAGGAGGTTCCTGCTCCTCGCCTCCGGTGGCGCCGTCCTCGCCGCGGGAGGCGGCGTCGGAGCCTGGGCCGCGCTGCGGGACGACGACAAGGGCCGGAAGGCCGCCACTCCCGGGGGGAAGCGGCGCTGGATCATCGGCGTCCAGGCCGACCTGACCGGTCCGGCCAAGGACATCGGCCGTGCGCAGGAACGTGGCGCCCGACTCGCGGTCGAGCGGTTCAACGCCCGCGCGGACAAGCCTTTCACCCTCGAAGTCACGGTCTCCGACGACGGCGGGGACGATCGCAGGGCCCTGGCCGCCGCCCGCGTCCTCACCGGCGACCCCGACGTCCTCGGTGTCCTCGGGCCGACCTCCGACTACACGGGGCTGGCCGCCCTCCCCGCGTACGACGAGGCACGCCTGCCGCTGATCACGGTCTCCGCCGGGCTGAACCTGCTGACCAACCGGGCGACCGGCCAGGGACTCTCGGTGCTCCAGGCCTGCCCCCAGCACGCCATCGCGGGCACCCACGTCGCCTACTACGTCCTGAACAAGACCGGCAGCGTCCGGCCGGGCATCCTCCAGGAGCGGACCGACGACACCTACGCCTGGCAGTACATCGGCGGAGCCAACTTCGCCTTCCGGCAGGGGAAGGTCGCCCCCGTCCCCCGCGTCGTCCCCGGCACCACCACCGACTACAAGCGCGTGCTCGGCGAGATGATCGCGGAGGGCATGGACGCGTACGTCCACTGCGGCCTCACCCCGAGCGCCGTCCTGGCCGCCCGGGCCCTGGACGAACTCGGCTTCACCGGCATGAAGGCCAGCGGACAGCACGTCTTCGGGCCGCGCTTCCTGGCGGAGGCGGGGGAGGCCGCTGAGGGCTGGATCCTCGGCGCGCCGGTCGTCGACCCCGCGACCCGCAAGGAGGCGTCCGCCTTCGTCGCCGCACACCGCAAGCGGTACGGCGCGGCCCCCGCCTACTACACGGGAGAGTCCTTCGACGCGGTCAACCTGCTGCTCCAGGAGGTCGAGAAGATCGTCAAGGGCGGAAAGGCCGTCGACCGCACCGCAATGACGACGATCCTGCGCAAGGTCACGTACAAGGGCGTCATGGGCGACTACGCCTTCGACCCCGAGTACGGCAGCCTGAGCTCGGCGACGGTCGGCACCTTCATCTACACGGTGGAGAACGGCCGTTTCAAGCCACTGGAGTTCGCCCCCGCCGGGCCTCCGAAGAACAGACGGGTCTGAGCCGTGAAGCCCCTCCGTCCCGCCGATCCCTCGGCGATCGCCGGATACCGCCTGCTCGGCCGGCTCGGCGCCGGCGGCATGGGCGTGGTCTATCTCGCCCGCTCCGGAGGCGGCGCACTCGCCGCGCTCAAGCTGATCCGCGCCGAGCACGCCGCCGACCCCGGCTTCCGGGAGCGGTTCCGGCGGGAGGCCCGGGCCGCCGAGCGGATCACCGGCCGCTGGGTGGTCCGTGTCCTAGGCTCCGACCCGGAGGCCCGGGAGCCGTGGCTGGCCACCGAGTTCGTGCCGGGCCCCTCCCTCGCCGAGGCCGTGGGCCTCCACCTCGCCCTGCCCGAGCCGAGCGTGCGGGCCCTGGGCGCGCGGCTCGCCGACGCGCTCGCGGACATGCACGAGGCCGGCCTCGTCCACCGGGACGTCAAGCCGGGGAACGTCCTCCTCGCCCTCGACGGGCCGCGCCTGATCGACTTCGGCATCGCCCGGTCGGCCGGGGCCACCGCCCTCACCGCCACCGACGTGATGATCGGCACGCCCGGCTTCCTCGCCCCCGAGCAGGCCCGCGCCGCCGGCGCCGGGGAGGTCGGCCCGCCGAGCGACGTCTTCTCGCTGGGCTGTGTGCTCGCCTACGCGGCGACGGGCCGGCGGCCCTTCGGTACGGGAGGGGTGGCCGCGGTCGTGTACCGCACGGTCCACGAGGAGCCCGACCTCGACGGCGTACCGCAGGTGCTGCTGCCCCTGGTGACCGCGTGTCTGGCCAAGGACCCCGCCGACCGGCCGACGGCGGTGGAGGTACGGGCCCGGCTCGGCGCGGCCGACGGGCCCGCGGACGACTGGCTTCCGCCCGGGCTGCCCGCGCTGATCGCCGAACGCTCCACGCGGGCCCTGGACCTGCCCGTGGCGGAGCCGACCGTCCTGGTCCCGACCGACGACCCGGCCCGCACCTCGCCGTCCCGGCGGCGCTTCCTGGCGCTCGGGTCCGCGGCCGCCGTCGCCGGGGCCGGCGGGCTGACGGCCTGGCTCGTCAACGGCGACCCCGCGACCGGCGGCACGGGGTCGGGCACCGGGGGGCCGCCCGCGAACCTGCCCACGTACACGATCGGTGTCCAGACCGACCTGAGTGGCCCCCGCGCAGCCGACGGGCGCGCCCAGGAACGCGGGGCGCGGCTCGCCGCCGAGACCTTCAACGCCCGCTCCGACCGGCCCTTCGACCTGGCGGTGAAGGCACGGGACGACGAGGGCGACCCGCGCCGGGCCGGTGCCGTGGCACGGGAGTTCGTCGCCGACCGGACCGTCATGGCCGTGATCGGCCCCACCACCCGCGAGACCGTGGTCGCCGCGGCCGACACGTACATCGCCGGCACGCTCGTCCTCGCGACCGTCGCCGTCGGCATCGACCAGGGCGACCTCGCCGGTGCGAACGTCAACCCCGTCTACCGCGAGATGCGTGTCCACCACGACATGCTGCAACTGCCCGTCACCAGCGTCGCCCTCGTGCGCGGAGCCAGGCGGACGGCCGTGGCGCAGGACCGGGCGGCGGGCGACTACGGCTGGCGTACGGCCAACTCCGTGCAGACCACCATGAGCGCGGTGGGCGAGTCGGTGACCGTCCACCAGATCGGGGCGGCGGAGGACGACTTCGGGCCGGTGGTGCGCGAGGTCCTCGCCGCCCGCCCCGGCATCGTGCTCTACGCGGGCGTCTCCCCACGCCGCGCCGGCCTCTGCGCCAAGGAGCTGAAGCAGCAGGGCTACGCAGGTCTCTGCGGCGGCGTCGAGTACGCGCTGGGGCCGGAGTTCCTCTCCGTCGCGGGCCCGGAGGCGGCCGAGGGCTGGTACTTCGGCACCACCTTCGTCGATCCGGCGAAGCTGCCCGCCGCCAGGAACTTCACGGCCGCCTACCGCAGGCGCTGGGGCCTCGCGGGCACGGCGCCGGTCGACCGGTTCGCGGTGGAGGCGTACGACGTGGTGACGGGCCTGGCCGAGCGCATGACGGATCTGGTGTCGAAACAGAACCTGGCCGTCGCGCGGATCGCCGTACGCGGGGCGATGCGGACGTTCACGTTCCAGGGGCTCGCGAAGCAGTACGGGTTCGAGGAGAAGAACGTGATGATGTTCCGGTACAACAAGGAGCTTTTCCTGTACCGGGTCGAGAGCGGCTCCCCGCGCTTCCTCGGCCAGTTCGAGAAGGCGGCGGACGACGAGAAGAAGCGCTGGAAGAAGGGGTGAGGGGCGCGGCCCCTCGCGCGGCCGCGCCCCTCACCCGTACCGCCGGTGTCAGCCGACGACCGTCCAGGTGTCGCTCCCCGCGAGGAGCTGCCCCAGGTCGCCCTTGCCGTGCTGCTCGATGGCCGTGTCCAGCTGGTCGGCCATGAGCGTGTCGTACACGGGGCGCCGGACGGAGCGGAAGACTCCGATCGGCGTCTGGTGGAGCGTGTCCGGGTCGGCGAGCCGGGAGAGCGCGAACGCGGTGGTCGGGGACGCCGCGTGGGCGTCGTGGACCAGGATCGCGCTCTCGTTCTCGGGGGTGACCGTGACGACCTTCAGGTCGCCCGTGGCCGGGTCCCGTACGACCCCCTTGTCCTGGGCGGCTCCGAAGCGGATCGGCTGCCCGTGCTCCAGCCGGATCACGGCCTCCTGGGCCTGGTCCTTGTCCTTGAGGACCTCGAAGGCGCCGTCGTTGAAGATGTTGCAGTTCTGGTAGATCTCCACGAGCGCCGTGCCGGGGTGGTCGGCGGCCTGGCGCAGGACCTCGGTGAGGTGCTTGCGGTCGGAGTCGACCGTACGGGCCACGAAGGAGGCCTCCGCGCCGATCGCCAGCGAGACCGGGTTGAACGGCGCGTCGAGCGAGCCCATCGGCGTCGACTTGGTGACCTTGCCGACCTCGGAGGTGGGCGAGTACTGGCCCTTGGTCAGGCCGTAGATCCGGTTGTTGAAGAGCAGGATCTTGAGGTTGACGTTGCGGCGCAGCGCGTGGATGAGGTGGTTGCCGCCGATGGAGAGGGCGTCGCCGTCACCGGTGACGACCCAGACGGACAGGTCGCGGCGGGAGGTGGCCAGCCCCGTCGCGATGGCCGGGGCGCGGCCGTGGATGGAGTGCATCCCGTAGGTGTTCATGTAGTACGGGAAGCGGGAGGAGCAGCCGATGCCGGAGACGAAGACGATGTTCTCCTTCGCCAGACCGAGTTCGGGCATGAAGCCCTGCACGGCGGCGAGGACGGCGTAGTCGCCGCACCCCGGGCACCAGCGCACCTCCTGGTCGGACTTGAAGTCCTTCATCGACTGGGAGGCTTCGGCCTTGGGCACGAGGTTCAGGAGCGTCTCACTCATCGATGGCCTCCTTGAGCGCCGAAGCGAGCTGCTCGGCCTTGAACGGCATGCCGTTGACCTGGGTGTACGAGCGGGCGTCGACGAGGTACTTCGCCCGGACGAGCATGGCGAGCTGGCCGAGGTTCATCTCCGGGACGACGACCTTGTCGTACCGCTTCAGCACCTGGCCGAGGTTCTTCGGGAAGGGGTTCAGGTGGCGCAGATGGGCCTGGGCGATGGGGTGTCCGGCGGCGCGCAGCCGGCGGACGGCCGCCGTGATCGGCCCGTAGGTGGAGCCCCAGCCCAGCACGAGGGTCTTCGCGCCGGCCGGGTCGTCGACCTCGATGTCCGGGACGTCGATGCCGTCGACCTTGGCCTGCCGGGTGCGGACCATGAAGTCGTGGTTGGCCGGGTCGTAGCTGATGTTGCCGGTGCCGTCCTGCTTCTCGATGCCGCCGATGCGGTGTTCGAGCCCGGGGGTGCCGGGCACGGCCCACGGCCGCGCGAGGGTCCGCGGGTCGCGCTTGTACGGCCAGAAGACCTCGGTGCCGTCCTCCTGCTCCTGGTTCGGCCCGGTGGCGAACTGGACCCGCAGGTCCGGGAGTTCGTCGATGTCCGGGATGCGCCAGGGCTCGGAGCCGTTGGCGAGGTAGCCGTCGGAGAGCAGGAAGACCGGTGTGCGGTACGTGAGGGCGATCCGGGCGGCCTCGACGGCCGCGTCGAAGCAGTCGGCGGGCGTCCTCGGCGCCACGACCGGCACCGGGGCCTCGCCGTTGCGGCCGTACATCGCCTGGAGCAGGTCGGCCTGCTCGGTCTTGGTGGGCAGCCCGGTCGACGGGCCGCCGCGCTGGATGTCCACGATGAGCAGCGGCAGCTCCAGGGAGACCGCGAGGCCGATCGTCTCGGACTTGAGCGCCACACCGGGGCCGGAGGTGGTGGTGACGGCGAGCGAGCCGCCGAAGGCCGCGCCGAGCGCGGCGCCGATACCGGCGATCTCGTCCTCGGCCTGGAAGGTGCGGACGCCGAAGTTCTTGTGCCGGCTGAGCTCGTGCAGGATGTCCGAGGCCGGTGTGATCGGGTACGAGCCGAGGTAGAGCGGCAGGTCCGCCTGGCGGGAGGCGGCGATCAGGCCGTACGACAGGGCCAGGTTCCCGGAGATGTTCCGGTACGTACCGGTGGGGAACGCCTGGGTGGCCGGGGCGACCTCGTAGGAGACGGCGAAGTCCTCGGTCGTCTCGCCGAAGTTCCAGCCGGCGCGGAACGCGGCCACGTTCGCCTCGGCGATCTGCGGCTTCTTCGCGAACTTCTGGCGCAGGAAGGTCTCGGTGCCCTCGGTCGGCCGGTGGTACATCCAGGAGAGCAGCCCGAGCGCGAACATGTTCTTCGAGCGCTCGGCCTCCTTCCGGGACAGGCCGAACTCCTTCAGCGCCTCGATCGTCAGCGTCGTCAGCGGCACCGGGTGGACCCGGTAGCCGGAGAGCGAACCGTCCTCCAGCGGCGAGGTGGCGTAGCCGACCTTGGCCATGGCGCGTTTGGCGAACTCGTCCGTGTTGACGATGATCTCGCTGCCCCGCGGCACGTCGTCGATGTTGGCCTTGAGCGCGGCGGGGTTCATCGCGACCAGCACGTTCGGGGCGTCGCCCGGCGTCAGGATGTCGTGGTCCGCGAAGTGCAGCTGGAACGAGGAGACACCGGGCAGCGTGCCGGCGGGGGCCCTGATCTCGGCCGGGAAGTTCGGCAGCGTCGAGAGGTCGTTCCCGAAGGACGCCGTCTCGGAGGTGAACCGGTCACCCGTCAGCTGCATTCCGTCACCGGAGTCGCCGGCGAACCGGATGATCACCCGATCGAGTCGGCGGACTTCCTTCTCGTCGCCGTGGCGGGCCGTCGGGGCGGCGCTGCGCTGCTCCCCGACCAGGGCCTCACCGGCCTCGCTACTGACCTGGCTGGTCACTGAACTGGACCTCCCTCGCGGCAAGGGTCTCTCCGCCACAGGCGGGAGAAGGCTCGGGGAGCGGTCGGCGAACCGGCCGGCCCCGTGGCCCACCCTACGACGGTAAGGAGGCCCTCCCCGGGACTTCTCGCATCGTGGACCTCGTTTTGAGATGACTTTTTGCCATGGATCGTCACGTTCTGTCGCCCCCCAGAGCTTTCCGGAAAGTCGCGTTCCGCTCGTTCTTCGGTCGTAGGTCCGATCGCCGATATCTGACAGAGTGTCAGCTCGTCAGGAATTGAGGTAGGTCAACACCGCGAGTACCCGACGGTGATCCCCCTCACTCGGTGACAGGCCCAGCTTCAGGAAGATGTTGCTGATGTGCTTCTCCACCGCGCCGTCGCTCACCACCAGCTGTTTCGCGATCGCGGAGTTCGTCCGCCCCTCGGCCATCAGACCGAGGACCTCGCGTTCGCGCGGGGTCAGGTTCGCCAGGACGTCCTGCTTACGGCTCCGGCCGAGCAGCTGCTGCACGACCTCGGGGTCCAGCGCCGTACCGCCCCGGGCCACCCGGACCACGGCGTCCACGAACTCGCGGACCTCGGCGACCCGGTCCTTCAGGAGATAGCCGACGCCCCGGCTGGAACCGGCCAGCAGTTCGGTGGCGTACTGCTCCTCCACGTACTGCGACAGAACCAGCACCCCGACCCCGGGGTACTCCTTGCGCAGCCGCACCGCCGCCCGGACGCCCTCGTCCGTGTGGGTCGGGGGCATCCGTACGTCCGCCACGACCACATCGGGCAGCGCGCCCTCGCCCGCGAGCCCGGCGACGGTCTTGACCAGCGCCTCTCCGTCGCCCACCCCGGCGACGACATCGTGCCCCCGGTCCGTCAGCAGCCGGGTCAGGCCCTCACGGAGCAGCACCGAATCCTCGGCGATGACCACGCGCACTCTGTCCGCCACGTCTTCCACGACCTGCAGCCCCCATGTTCCGGTGTTCGATGCGACCCAGCATCGCAGTAAGAGGGACGCGAAGGGGCGGGGTCGGGTTCAGGGTGTGTCAGGACTCTGTCATGGCATGGTCAGCAGATGGGGAGCATTCGGGAGACTCGCACAGGGCTCTCGGGCGGGCGATGTACCGCCTCGGAGACCGCTCGCGGCCGGGGGCCATGGTGCCGACACGCCCTAGGCACGCCAGGGGAGTTCCGCCGTGATCGTCGTCGGGCCGCCGGCCGGCGAGTCCACGGCCAGGATTCCGTCGACCGCCTCCAGCCGCTCCATGAGCCCGGCCAGACCCCCGCCCGCCGACGCGTCCGCGCCGCCCCGGCCGTCGTCCCGCACCTGGAGCAGCAGCCGGTCGCCCACCCGCCACACGTCCACCCAGGCGCGCCGGGCTCCGGCGTGCTTGGACACGTTCTGGAGCAGCTCGGACACGGTGAAGTACGCGATGCCCTCGATCGCCGGCACGGGCCGGGCCGGGAGATCCACCTCCACCGAGACCGGGACGGTGCAGCGCGCCGCGACCGCCGACAGCGCCGCGTCCAGGCCCCGGTCGGTCAGGACCGCCGGGTGGATGCCCCGGGCCAGGTCCCGCAGCTCCTGCAGCGCGGTCTTCACCTCGCCGTGCGCGTCCTCGACCATCCGCGCCGCCGCCTTCGGGTCCTCCGTCAGCTTCTCCTTGGCCAGCCCCAGATCCATGGCGAGGGCGACGAGCCGGGCCTGGGCGCCGTCGTGCAGATCGCGCTCGATCCGGCGCAGGTCGGCGGCGGCGGTGTCCACGACCACGCCCCGGTCCGTCTCCAGCTCCGTGACGCGGGTCGCGAGCCGCGACGGGCCGAGGAGCCCCGAGACCATCAGCCGGTCCACGGCCGCCAGTGATCGGATGATCCACGGCCCGGCGACCACGAAGAGCAGCCCGATGGCGCTGGTGGCCGCGACCTCGAAGGGGGAGTCCAGATAGAAGGCGTGCGTCCGGTCGCCGTACAGCTGGAGGCCGTCCTGACCGGCGTACATCGGGAAGACCCACTGCCACAGCGGGTACGTGAAGAGGGCCCAGCCGTACACCCAGAAGGCCACCGAGACCGTGAAGGCGAAGATCGCCCACGGCATGTGCAGGAGCGCGTAGAGGAGGTGGCGCCAGGACGCGCCGCTCTTCAGGGTCGCCCCCATCCAGGCCATGGCCCCGCCGGTACGGCCCCGGGCCGGCTCGGGCGGCGCCACGTCCAGGCCGAGCAGCCCGCGCGCCCGGGCCCGCTCGACGGCCCCGAAGCCGCGGCACAGGGTGAGGGCGCCCGCGAGGACCGGGATGCCGAGGAAGGTGACGAGGAGCCCGGCGCCGGCGGAGACCAGGGCGACGGCGAGGGCGAAGTAGACGCAGCTCAGCGGCAGCCCGAGCACCAGGTAGCCGAACTCGCGCCAGGTACGGGCCTCGAACGGCGCTCGGATCGCGGCGGGGAGGCGGTGGGAGGCCATCGCTGTTGTCCGTTTCTGCTCGGGGGAGGGGTGGAGGAGCACGCCTCAAGGCTTTCGTGCGGGCGCACGCCGGGCCATGAGGAGGGTGGGCGTCTCGTACGGGGGGTTGTCCCTACCTACGGGGGGTGTCGTCACCTACGGGGGTGTCGTCCTGCGCGCGGGCCGGGGGCAGGGGCGCAGTCGCACGCGCGCGTGGGGCGTGTAGGGCGCCGTCCTACGCCTGTGCCGGGCGGGCTCGCCACGGGAGTTCCGCCGTGACCGTCGTCGGGCCGCCCTCCGGCGAGTCGAGGACGAAGAGCCCGTCGACCGCCCCGAGGCGCTCCGCGAGCCCCGCCATCCCCGTCCCGCTGTCGAGCCGCGCCCCGCCCTGCCCGTCGTCCCGTACCTGGAGCAGCAGCCGGTCCTCACGCCGCCACACCTCCACCGAGGCCGAACGGGCCCGCGCGTGCTTGGACACGTTCTGGAGCAGCTCGGACACGGTGAAGTACGCGATGCCCTCGATGGCCTCGGCCGGGCGCTCGGTCAGGTCGACCGTCACCTTCACCGGGACCGTGCAGCGCGCGGCGATCGACGAGAGCGCGGCGTCCAGGCCCCGGTCGGTCAGGACCGCCGGGTGGATGCCCCGGGCCAGGTCGCGCAGCTCCTGGAGGGCCAGCTTCACCTCGCCGTGCGCCTCGTCGACCATCGCGGCCGCCGCCTCCGGGTCCTCCAGGAGCTTCTCCTTCGCCAGACCGAGCCCCATGGCGAGGGCGACGAGCCGGGCCTGGGCGCCGTCGTGCAGATCGCGCTCGATCCGGCGCAGGTCGGCGGCGGCGGTGTCCACGACCACGCCCCGGTCCGTCTCCAGCTCGGCGATCCGCCGCTCCAGCTCGTCCGAGGGGGAGAGGAGACCGCGGACCATGGCCCGGTCGGCGGTCGCCAGACCGCGGGCGACGAAGGGCAGCAGGGGCCAGAGCACGACCAGCGAGACCAGGGTGACGGTGAAGGTCACGATCCCCCAGGGCAGCCGGATGAAGCCGTACAGCATCGTCCGCCATCCGACCGGGTCCTTCAGCGCCGTCCACAGCCAGGGGAGGAAGCCGTGCCGACGGGGGAGCGGACTGGGCTCGTCCACCCGTACGCCGAGCAGCGCCCGGGCCCGCCTCCGTTCGGCCCGGCCCAGCCCCCGCGCCCCGGCGAGACCGAGGGCGAGCAGCGGCAGACCGATCACCGTGACGGCCAGACCCACGCCGACGGCGACCGCCACCACCGTGTACACGAAGCCGACGAGGGCGGCCGGCAGGTTGGTGAGGAGGAAGGCGATCTCCCTCCAGGTGTGCCGGCCGTAGGCGAGGCGCACGGGCGGCAGCGGGGTCTCGGTGTCGACGCTCATGGGGCAAGCGTGCCGGTCGGGGGGCTCGGCACGCCATGGGGTACGTCGGTGAAGGGGAGTAGGGATATCCCCACCGCTCACTCTGTGACATGACCGCTTACGGGATCTTTAGCAGGGCCTAGGGGGTGTCTTGTGGATCAGGCCGGATCAGGGAGCGGCGTCTGGTGCGTGCGATCGCAAGGCGGAGGATGGAGTCGACGCGGAGCGTCGGCGACTGACGACAACGCGGCGTGGGGGCACCTCCCGTGCCCGAAGGGCTACGGGGGAGTGCGTGCCAGGCGTCGCGAGCCCGGCATGATCCACAAGACACCCCCTAGACTCCCGTGCGTACAGATCGTCGAAACGGGCAGGAAGCGAGGGGTGGACGTGCCGGATCCGACCGTGCGGGCGGGAATCGGACTCGCGGCGGACTACTTCGGGTCGTACTCCGTCGTCGGCCTGCTCGCCGTCATCGGCGTGCTCTTCGTCGCCGTCGCGTTCGGCGCGGGCCGGCTGCTGCGCCCCGTCGTCCCGACGCCGGAGAAGCTGCTGACGTACGAGTGCGGTGTCGACCCCGTGGGGGAGGGCTGGGCGCACACCCAGGTCCGCTACTACGTGTACGGGTTCCTCTACGTGATCTTCGCGGTCGACTCGATCTTCCTCTTCCCCTGGGCGACCGTGTTCGCCGCGCCCGGCTACGGCGCGACGACGCTGGTCGAGATGTTCATCTTCCTCGGCTTCCTGGCCGTGGGACTGCTCTACGCGTACAAGAAGGGCGTCCTGACATGGACGTGACCCCGACCCCGACCTCGGCCCCGGCCTCGACGCCGACGCCGCTCCCGGACCCGCTTCCGGCTCCGAAGCTGGGCCCGCTCGCGCGGCTCGCCCCCGAGCCGATGAAGGTGGTCCTGAACTGGGGCCGCCGCTACAGCCTCTGGGTCTTCAACTTCGGCCTCGCCTGCTGCGCGATCGAGTTCATCGCCGCGTCGATGGCCCGCCACGACTTCATCCGGCTCGGCGTGATCCCGTTCGCGCCCGGGCCGCGCCAGGCCGACCTGATGATCGTCTCCGGCACGGTGACGGACAAGATGGCGCCGGCGGTGAAGCGGCTGTACGAGCAGATGCCCGAGCCCAAGTACGTGATCTCCTTCGGCGCCTGCTCGAACTGCGGCGGACCGTACTGGGACTCGTACTCGGTGACGAAGGGCGTCGACCAGATCATCCCCGTCGACGTGTACGTGCCGGGCTGCCCGCCGCGCCCGGAGGCGCTGCTTCAGGGAATCCTCAAGCTCCAGGAGAAGATCGCGCGGGAGTCGCTGGCCGAGCGCTACTCCGGCCCGTCGGTGGGCCAGCTGACGAGCGGTCTGGTCGCTCCGCCCGCGCCGGGCGGTGATGACAAGTGAACGCGAACGCGTACGACTCCCTCCCGGAGGCCGTGACCGAGGTCTTCGGCGAGGAGGCGCGGGCGGAACGGGCGTACGACCTGCTGACGGTGGACGTGCCCGTCGGCTCGTGGATCGCCGCGCTGGAGATCGCGCGGGACAAGCTCGGCTGCACGTACTTCGACTGGCTGAGCGCCGTGGACGAGCCGGGCGCGGGGTTCCGGGTGTGCGCGCACGTGGTGGCCCTTGAGGGCGGCGCGGTGCGTCGCCTGCTGGTGCGGACGACGGTGAGCCACGAGGCTCCGGTGCTGCCGACGGCGATCCCGGTCTACGCGGGCGCGGAGTGGCACGAGCGCGAGACGCACGAGATGTTCGGCGTCGAGTTCACGGACCACCCGAACCTCGTCCCGCTGCTGCTGCCGGAGAACTTCGAGGGCCATCCGCTGCGGAAGGACTTCGTGCTGGCCGCGCGGGTCGTGAAGGCGTGGCCGGGTGCGAAGGAGCCGGGGGAGTCGGAGCACGGCGGCCCGAAGCGCCGCCAGATGCTTCCCCCGGGCGTCCCCGACCCGAACGACTGGGGCCCGATGAAGGGCCAGCTCCCCCCTGCCCCGGCCCGCCCCGCCCGCGCGGCCGCCACGGGGGACCGCCCGGCCCGCCGAACCCGTACGGAGGCCGAGCCCCCACGCCGCGCTGCCCGCACGGCGCCGGAGGACTCGACGAGCCAGCCCCCGCAGCCCCCCACGGACCAGGCGTCCCCGAACGCCATCCCCTCCACCGACCAGGCGGCCCCGGGCGCCATCGCTCCCGCCGACCGGGCGACCCCGGAGGCTGCCGCGCGCCAGGCGGGTTCGCCGGCTGAGACGGTGGACGGCGCCCCGGACCAGGCCCCGCAGGCTCCCGCCCGCCCGCCGCGCCGCAGCCGCAGTGCGGCGGACGGCTCCGCGAGCCAGGCGGCGCCGCCAGCGGACGGCGCCGCAGACGCCACCGCCCCCGCCGGTCAGGCGCCCACGCCGACCGAGACGACAGACGGCGCCGCGAACCAGGCCCCGGAGGCCCCCGCCGACCAGGCGGCCCCGCAGGCTCCCGCGCGCCCGCCGCGCCGCAGTCGCAGCGCGGCCGACGGCTCCGCGAGCCAGGCGGGTACGCCTGCCGCGCCCGCGCCGCCGCGCACCCGGAGCTCGGACGCCCCGTGGCACCACGCCCGCCCGACGTTCGACGAGACCCCGGCGCCCGAAACGGCCCCGGAGCCCGCCCCCGCGCCGGAGCCCGAACCCGCCCCGGAGGCCGGCCCCGCCCCCGCGCCCAAGGCGGCACCGGAAGGCGGTCCTCAGGCGCCCCCGGCCGGACGGCCCGAACGCACACAACCCACCGACCCCGACGCACCCACCGACCCCGACGGAGGCGAATCCGCGTGAACGACGCACTCGACGTCGCCCTGCGGCTGCTCGTCGTCTTCGCCGTGTTCCTCGTCCTGCCCCTCGTCATCGGGCAGACCGAGCACAAGGTCATGGCCCACATGCAGGGCCGCCTCGGCCCCATGTACGCCGGTGGATTCCACGGGTGGGCCCAGCTCGTCGCCGACGGGGTCAAGTTCGCGCAGAAGGAGGACGTGGTCCCGGCCGACGCCGACCGCCGCGTCTTCCAGCTCGCCCCCGCCGTCGCCCTCCTCCCGTACCTCCTCGTCCTCGTGGCCATCCCCATCGGCCCGGGCGAAGGCGCCGTCGGCGAGGTCGTCGACGCCGGCATCTTCTTCGTCCTCGCCGTCATGGGCGTCGGCGTCCTCGGCAGCCTCATGGCCGGCTGGGCGTCCGCCAACAAGTTCTCACTGCTCGGCGGCCTCCGCACCGCCGCGCAGCTGCTCGCCTACGAGCTCCCGATGCTCCTCACCGCCGCCTCCGTCGCGATGGCGGCCGGCACCGTCTCCCTCCCCGGCATCGTCGATGCCTTCGAGTGGTGGTGGCTGCCCTGGCAGATCGTCGGCGCGATCGTCTTCTTCGTCGCGGGCCTCGCGGAGCTCCAGCGCCCGCCGTTCGACATGCCCGTCGCCGACTCCGAGATCATCTTCGGCGCGTACACCGAGTACACCGGCCTGCGATTCGCGCTCTTCCTGCTCGCCGAGTACGCCGGCATCGTCGTCCTCTGCGGGCTCACCACCGTCCTCTTCCTCGGCGGCTGGCACGGCCCCTTCGGCGCCGAAGGCCTCGGCTGGGTCTGGACCCTCCTCAAGACCGCGATCCTCGCCTTCGTCGTCATCTGGCTCCGGGTCAGCTACCCCCGGCTCCGCGAGGACCAGCTCCAGAAGCTCGCCTGGACGACGCTTATCCCGCTCGCCCTCGCGCAGATCGCGCTCACCGGCATCGTGAAGGTGGCGATCAACTGATGTCCCCGATCCCCGGTTCCGGCCTTGCCAAGGGCCTCGCCGTCACCCTCCGCACGATGACGAGGAAGACCGTCACCGCGCAGTACCCGGAGAAGCAGCCCGAACTCCCGCCCCGCACCCGCGGTGTCATCGGGCTCTTCGAGGAGAACTGCACCGTCTGCATGCTCTGCGCCCGCGAGTGCCCCGACTGGTGCATCTACATCGACTCCCACAAGGAGACGGTGCCCGCCGCCGCCCCCGGTGGCCGAGAGCGCAGCCGTAACGTCCTCGACCGCTTCGCCATCGACTTCGCCCTCTGCATGTACTGCGGTATCTGCATCGAGGTGTGCCCCTTCGACGCGCTGTTCTGGTCGCCCGAGTTCGAGTACGCGGAGACCGACATCCACGAGCTCACCCACGAGCGCGACAAGCTCCGCGAGTGGATGTGGACGGTCCCCGAACCGCCCGCGCTCGACCCGCGCGCCGAGGAGCCGAAGGAGATCGGCGCCGCCCGCAAGGCCGTCGAGAAGGCGGCCGCCGCGGCCGCCGCCGCCCAGGCGCAGGCCGAGGCCCAGGCTCAGGCCGAAGGGGACCAGCAGTGAACCTCGCCGCCAGTACCCTCGCCGCAGCCACCCCCGGCTTCCTCTCGCCCTCCGGCGTCGAGGTCGCCTTCCTCCTCGTCGGCCTCGTCACCCTCGGCGCGGCCGTCGTCACCGTCACCACCCGCCAGCTCGTCCACGCCGCGCTCTGGCTCGTCGTGGCGCTCGGCGGGCTCGCCGTCGAGTACCTCCTGCTGACCGCGGAGTTCATCGCCTGGGTCCAGGTGCTGATCTACGTCGGCTCCGTCGTCGTCCTCCTTCTCTTCGGCCTCATGCTCACCAAGGCCCCCATCGGGCGCTCCCCCGACGCCGACTCGGGCAACCGCCCGGTCGCCCTCGCGGTCGCGCTCGCCGCGGCCGCCGCGCTCGTCTGGGTGGTCGTCGACGCCTTCCGTACGACCTGGATCGAGCTGGACGGACCGGCCCAGGGCTCCACCAAGGTGTCCGGCGAGATCCTCTTCCGGCACTGGGTGCTGCCCTTCGAGGCGCTCTCCGTCCTGCTGCTCGCCGCGCTGGTCGGCGCGATCGTCCTGTCCCGCAAGAACGCCAAGGAGGCCCGGGACTGATGCATCTCGCCTACCCCGCCGTCCTCGCCGCCCTCCTCTTCTGCGTCGGCCTGTACGGCGTCCTCGCCCGCCGCAACGCGATCCTGGTCCTGATGTCCGTCGAGCTGATGCTCAACGCCGTCAACCTCAACCTGGTCGCCTTCGACGTCTGGCTCCGCGACGCCCTGCACGCCGGCCAGGCGCTGACCCTCTTCACCATCGCCATCGCCGCCGCCGAGATCGGCATCGGTCTCGCGATCGTCCTGATGGTCCACCGCAACCGCGGCACCTCGGACGTCGACCGCCTGCGCGACAACGCCGAGCCCCACGGGCCCGGGACCGACGACGCCGAGCCCCGGACCGCCGGGGCCGACGAGAAGGCCGAGGCCGCCGCGTGACCACGACGACCCTCGCCGTCCTCGTCCCCCTCCTTCCCTTCCTCGGCTCCGCCGCCGGCCTGCTCCTGGGCCGGACCGCGCCCGGCTTCGTCCGTCCCCTCGCCGTCCTTCCCACGCTGGCCGCCGCCGTCCTGGCCGTCGTGGTCGCCGTCCGGCAGGGCGGCGGGCAGACGATCGAGGCCTCCACCCAGCTCACCCCCACCGGCTCGGTCCCCATCGACCTGGCGCTGTACATCGACGGCTTCGCCGCCCTCGTCGCCGTGGTCGTCGGGGTCGTCGCCACCTGCGTGCAGATCTACTCGACCGGCTATCTGCGCGAGGACCCGCGCTACCCCTCGTACGCCGCACTCGTCTCCCTCTTCACCTCCGCGATGCTGCTCGTCGTCTACTCCGGCGACCTGATGGTGCTCCTGGTCGGCTGGGAGATCATGGGCATCTGCTCGTACTTCCTCGTCGGCCACTACTGGGAGACCCCCGAGGCCCGGGCCGCCTCCCTCAAGGCCTTCCTGGTCACCAAGCTCGGCGACGTGCCCTTCCTGATCGGCCTCTTCGCGCTCGCCACGGACGCGGGCACCTTCCGGATCGACGGGATCCTCGGCGCCGTCGCGAGCGGCGGCCTCGACCACCCCACCCTCGTCGCGCTGCTGCTCCTCGCCGGCGTGGCGGGCAAGTCCGCGCAGTTCCCGCTGCACACCTGGCTCCCCGACGCGATGGCCGGCCCCACCCCCGTCTCCGCGCTCATCCACGCGGCGACCATGGTCGCCGCCGGCATCTACTTCGTGGCCCGCCTGCTGCCCGTCTTCGCCTCGTCCGCGGCCGCGCTGACCGTGCTCGCCGTGATGGCCGCCGTCACGATGGTCGGGTCGGGGCTCGCCGCGCTCGCCCAGGACGACATCAAGCGCGTCCTCGCCTACTCGACGATCGGTCAGCTCGGCTACATGGCCGGCGCCCTGGCCGTCGGCGACCGCGGCGCCGCCGTCTTCCACCTCATGTCCCACGGCGCCTTCAAGGCCCTCCTCTTCCTCGCCGCCGGCGTGATCATCCACGCCGCCGGTACGAACTCGCTGTCGGCGATGTCCCGGATGAGCGGCCTGACGAAGCGGGTCCCCGACGCGTACTGGACGATGACCGTCGCCCTCCTCGCGCTCGCCGCCCTGCCGCCGTTCGCCGGCTTCTTCTCCAAGGAAGCCGTCCTCGTGGCCGCCGAGCACACCGCCCTCGGCGACCGGACCGTCGCGCCCGCGGGGGCCGGCTGGACCGTCCTCGTCGCGGGCCTGCTCACCGCACTCCTCACCGCCGCCTACGCGACCCGGCTCTGGCTGCTGGCCTTCCGGGGCCGTGGCGCCGAGGCCCCCGATCACGGTCGCCAGCCGCTCGCCATGACGACCGTCCTGTGGGTGCTCGCCCTCCCGTCCCTCGGCTTCGGTCTGAGCGTCACGTACCTCGACGACTGGTTCGACGGCCACGCCCTCACCCCCACCGTCACCACGGCGGTCCTCGGCACGGGCATCGCCCTCGTCGGCGCCGTCGTCACCTACGCGGTCTGGCGCACCCTCGCCGTCAAGGCCGCCAGGGCCCAGGCCCTCACCGCCCCGGCCCCCGGCGGCGAGCCGGTCCCGGCGCACGTCGCCCACCCCGACGCCGACGCCGGCCAGGTCGAGGCGGAGGCCCTGCACCTGCCGCACCCCGCCGAGGACCCGACCGACCCCGGCCGCGCCCTGCTCGGCCCCCTGCACCGCTCCGCGGCCGCCGGCTTCCACCTGGACGCCCTCTACACCGCCGCGTTCGTCCGCCCCGTCCTCGCGGCGGCCTCCCTGGTCCGCTTCCTGGACCGCGAGGTCGTCGACACGTACGTGCGCGGTGCGGGCACCGGCACCCAGTGGCTCGGCTGGCTCGTCCGCCGTGCCCAGACCGGCAACGTGCAGACCTATCTGAGCGCCCTGCTCGCCGGCTCCGTCGTCCTGGCGATCGCCGCCGTACTCGTCGCCGTCGCGGGAGCGTGAGACGTGATCGATATCAGCGAATCCGTGATGCAGTTCCTTCTCGCGTTGATCGTCGCCGGACCGCTCGTCGGTGCCGTCGCCGCTCTGCTCCCCGCCCCGCCCGGGCTCAAGGGGAGCTCCCCGGACCAGGCCGTGCTCCGCCACGGCGTGATCGTCACGGGCGTGGTCCTCGTCGCCGCGATCGTCCTCGCGCTCGGCTTCGACCACGACCAGCCGTCGAAGATGCAGGCGAGCACGGACATCACGTGGATCCCCGCACTCGACGTGCGCCTCCACATCGGCGTCGACGGCATTTCCCTCCCCCTCCTGGTCATGACCGCGCTGCTGACCTTCCTCTGCGCGCTCTACAGCTACTTCAAGATGCCGAGCGGCCCTTCCCCCAAGGGCTTCGTGGCACTGTTCCTCGTCCTCGAGTCCGGCACCCTCGCGACCTTCGCCGTCCTCGACCTGATCCTGTTCTTCCTGGCCTTCGAGATGGTCCTCGTCCCGATGTACTTCCTCATCGCCCGCTGGGGCGGCGGAGGCAGGCAGGCCGCCGCCTGGAAGTTCATCCTCTTCACCCTGCTCGGCTCGGTCGTCATGCTGCTCGGCCTGCTCCTCGTCGGTCTGAAGGCGGGCACGTTCGACATGGTGGCACTCGCCACTGACAACGGCCGTGGACTGAGCACATCAGTGCAGGTCATCGCCGTTCTCGGGATCGGGATCGGGCTCGCGGTGAAGACCCCGATGTGGCCGCTGCACAGCTGGCTGCCGGACGCCCACACCGCCGCCCCCACCGTCGGCTCCGTCCTCCTCGCCGGCGTCATGCTGAAGATGGGAACGTACGGGTTCGTCCGGATCCTCCTGCCGATCACCCCCGACGGCATGCGGACCTTCGCCCCCTACCTCGCCGCGTTCGCCGTCGTCGGCATCGTCTACGGATCCCTCGCCTGCCTCGCCCTCACACGGCCCGGCACCAACGGCGACCTCAAGCGCCTGATCGCGTACTCCTCCGTCGGCCACATGGGCTTCGTCCTCCTCGGCATCGCGACCATGACCCCCACCGGCGTCAACGGCGCGCTCTTCGCCAACATCGCCCACGGCCTCATCACCGGTCTGCTCTTCTTCCTCGTCGGCGCGCTCAAGGACCGGTACGGCACCGCCGACCTCGACACCCTCGCCGGTGCCACCGGCGCCGCCCTCTACGGCCGGGCCCCCCGCCTGGGCGGACTGCTCGCCTTCGCCGCCGTCGCCTCCCTCGGACTGCCCGGCCTGGCCGGCTTCTGGGGCGAGATGCTGGCCCTGTTCGCCGCCTTCGAACCGGCCCCGGGCCTCAGCCGTCCCGCCTTCCTCACCTTCATGGCCGTCGGCGCGTTCGGCACGCTCCTCACGGCCGCGTACCTCCTCGTCGTCGTCCGCCGGGTCTGCATGGGCGGCCCCCGCCCGAGCGGGGAGGCCGCGATCGCCGACGTCCAGGGGTACGAGTTCGCCGCCTGGACCCCGCTCGTCGCCCTCACCGTCCTCGCCGGACTGTGGCCCGCGGTTCTCCTCGGCCTCACCGACCCGGCCGTGCAGCAGCTCCTCGCGGGAGGAAACTCGTGACCCCCACGACCCTCGTCCAGTCCGTCGACTGGCTCGCGATCGCGCCGCCCACCCTCACCGCCGTGGTCGCGCTCGTCGTGCTCGTCGCGGACCTCTTCGTGCCCGCGCGGCACAAGCAGCTCCTCGGCTGGACCGCGATCGGCGGGCTCGCCGCCTCGATGGCGCTGCTGATCCCGCTGCGCGCCGGTGACCGCTCGACCTTCTGCCTGACCACCGAACCGGCCGCGACCGCCGCGTGCAGCTACACCGTCGACCGGTTCACGCTGGTCATCCAGTTCCTGGTGCTCGGCGGGGCGCTCCTCACCGCCCTGCTGTCCCTCGCCGACACCCGGGAGAAGCTCCCCGCGGGCGAGTACTGGTTCCTGCTGCTCTCCTCGGCGGCCGGCGCGGCCCTGCTGCCCGCCTCCCGGGACCTGGCGACCCTCGTCGTCGCCCTCGAAGTGGCCTCGCTGCCCGCCTTCGCGCTCGTCGGCCTGCGCCGCGGCGACCGGCGCTCCAGCGAGGCGGCGCTGAAGTTCTTCCTCTCCTCGGTCACCGCGACCGCCGTCACCCTGCTCGGCGTCAGCTTCGTCTACGGGGCGACCGGCACCCTCCACCTCACCGAGGTGGCCCAGCGCCTCGACGACGTCCCCGCCCAGCTGCAGACCGTCGCCCAGGCGGGCGTCGCCCTCACCCTGGTCGGTTTCGCCTTCAAGACCGCCGCGGTCCCCTTCCACTTCTGGGTCCCCGACACCTACGTCGGCGCCCCGCTGCCCGTCGCCGGCTACCTCTCCGTCGTCGGCAAGGCCGTCGGCTTCACCGGCCTCATCCTGGTCACGGTCGTCGCGTTCCCCTCGTACGCGGACGTCTGGGGTCCGGCGCTCGCCGTGCTCGCCGCGCTGACCATGACCATCGGCAACGTGGGCGCCCTGCGGCAGGTCTCCACGCGCGCGTGGAGCGCGATCCGGCTGCTCGCCTGGTCCTCCGTGGCCCAGGCCGGCTACCTCCTGGTCCCGATCGCCGCCGCCGCGTACTCCAGCGACGACCAGATCGGCGCCACCGTCGCGTACGCCCTGATGTACGCCGTCGTGAACCTCGGCGCCTTCGCGGTCGCCGCCCTGGTCGCGCGCACGCACCCGGAGAACCGGATTGCCGACTACCGCGGTCTCTACGCGGCCAGCCCGCTGCTCGCCCTCACCATGGGCTTCTTCCTGCTCAACCTGGCCGGTCTGCCCCCCGGCATCATCGGCCTCTTCGCCAAGGTCACCGTCTTCTCGGCGGCGGTCGACGCCGGCCTCGGCTGGCTGGCGGTCGTCATGGGCGTGAACGTCGTGATCGGCCTCTACTACTACCTACGGTGGACCGCGCTGCTGTTCCGCGCGCCCGTCGGCGAGCGGGCCCACGCGCGCGTGCCGGCCGCGATCACCCTCGCGATCGCGCTGGCGGCCGTCGTGGGCGTCGTGCTGTCGGGCTACCCGCAGTTCGCGCTGCGCTTCGCGGCCACCACGCTCTTCTGACCCCGCGGCCCGCCCGCACGGCCTGGCGATCGCCACGGGCCCCCGGGCGAGGTTCGCCGAGGAGACCGCCGTACGGATCACCCGTACGGCTCACAGCGCCCCCTGTGAGCACAGGGGAACCCGCGCATCCCGCCTGGCGTTGACCAGTACGGGAGGGTCCACTGGACGAGTCGGACCACCACCGAGCAAAGGGTTCCCCTGCCGCACCACTTGGAGGGCGTACCGTGCACCGCGGGCACAACGGGCTGAGGACCGCCGTACTCCTCGGAGGGCTCTCAGCCCTCATCATCGTCATCGGCAGCTTCTTCGGACGCACAGGGCTGATCGTCGCGGTCTTCGTGGCGCTCGCCACCAACGCGTACGCCTACTGGAACAGCGACAAGCTGGCCCTGCGGGCGATGCGCGCGCGTCCGGTGAGCGAGTTCGAGGCCCCCGCGCTCTACAAGATGGTGCGCGAGCTCTCCACGCAGGCCCGCCAGCCGATGCCACGGCTCTACATCTCGCCCACCCAGGCGCCGAACGCCTTCGCCACCGGCCGGAACCCGCGCAACGCCGCCGTCTGCTGCACCGAGGGCATCCTCGCCATCCTCGACGAGCGCGAACTGCGGGGAGTCATCGGCCACGAGTTGAGCCACGTCTACAACCGCGACATCCTGATCTCATCGGTCGCGGGCGCGCTCGCCTCCGTGATCATGTTCCTGGTCAACTTCGCCTGGCTGATCCCGGTCGGCCGCTCCAGCGACGACGACGGCCCCGGCCTGCTCGGCATGCTCCTGATCATGATTCTCGGCCCGGTCGCCGCCTCCGTCATCCGACTCGCGATCAGCCGCTCACGGGAGTACCAGGCGGACGTCTCGGGCGCCCAGCTCACGGGCGACCCCTTGGCCCTGGCCAGCGCCCTGCGCAAGCTCGACGCCGGCACGAAGCAGCTCCCCCTGCCGCCCGAGCCGAGGATCGAGACGGCGAGCCACATGATGATTGCGAACCCCTTCGGAGGGGGGAAAGGCGTTTCGAAGATGTTCTCGACGCACCCGCCGATGGCGGAGCGCATCGCCCGACTCGAACAGATGGCAGGTCGCCGCCCGTGAACACAATCCTGAACGTCATCTGGCTCATCCTGTGCGGCTTGTGGATGTTCCTCGGCTACATGCTCGCGGGCATCCTGCTGTGCATCACGATCATCGGCATCCCCTTCGGACTGGCCGCGTTCCGGATCGGGATCTACGCCCTCTGGCCCTTCGGCTACACCGTCGTGGACCGCCACGACGCGGGCGCCCCGTCCTGCGTGGGCAACGTGCTGTGGCTGATCCTCGCGGGCTGGTGGCTCGCGCTCGGCCACATCACCACCGGCATCGTCCTCTGCATCACGATCATCGGCATCCCCCTGGGCATCGCGAACTTCAAGCTGATCCCGGTGTCGCTGCTGCCGCTGGGCAAGGAGATCGTCCGCACGGACGAGGCCTTCGCCACATACGGCCCCACGGCCCGCTAGGCCCCCGGCAGGCGGCGGGCCCGCCCCGGGGACGCCATGGGCCCCGAGGGCCCGCGACGCGCCCGGCACGGCCCTCGCGATGAGCGTCGGAGGGCTCCGCCCCAGCGGGCGGGCCCTGTGTCACGCACCGAAGGGCTGCGGGCGGGCCCTATGTCATGCACCCCACGCTGCGGGCGGCCGCAACCGCGCCCGGCGCCCTCGCGTCCTTCTCGGCATGAACGTCATCAGCTGGATCGTCCTGGGCCTCATCGCGGGCGTCATAGCCAAGGTCCTGCTCCCCGGCCGCGACCCGGGCGGGGTCATCGGCACGACCGTCATCGGCATCGCCGGTGCCTTCGTCGGCGGATGGCTCTCGGCGACCTTCCTGGCCCGCCCGGTCACCACCGGCTTCTACGACACGGCGACCTGGCTCTCGGCCGTCGGCGGAGCGCTGGTGCTGCTGATCGGATACCGGATCCTCTTCGGCCACTCCCGCTCGCGCTGAGGCGTCTCGTGAGAGGGCCTAGAGACCCGTCTCCCGGAGCGTGATGTTCAGGCGGCCCGTCAGCCCGAGTTCCGGATCGGCCGTGCCGGGAAGGACCTTGGGCACCCCGTGGTACGCGAAGCGCGAAGGCCCGCCGAAGACGAAGAGATCCCCGGACGCCAACTCCACGTCCGTGTAGGGCTTCCCCCGGGTCTCGGTGTTCCCGAACCGGAACACGCAACGGTCACCGAGGCTCAGCGACACCACCGGCGCCCCGGACCGCTCCTCCTTGTCCTGGTGCAGCCCCATCTTCGCGCCGGCGCCCGCGTCGTAGAAGTTCACGAGAGCGGTGTCGGGGGCGTAGCCGCCGTCCTCCCCGTAGGCCTCGACGACGGCGGCCCGCCCCAACTCGCCCAGCCAGCCGGGCAGCTCGGCCCCGAGAGTGTCCAGGTACCGGTACGGGACCCAGCGCCGCCCCAGACAGAGCGACTGCACCGACATCACCCCGCCGCCCGGCAGCACGGTGTGCCGGTACGGGACGGGTCCGCGCCCCCACTCCCGGCAGGCGGCCACCAACTCCCGCTGCCGGTCGGCGGAGAGCCACCCGGGGACGTGCACGGCGCCGGGGGCGATCTCCGCCCGCTCGCGGGGGAAGAGCGCGTCCATCACACCGCCCGCTCCAGGCCGAGCAGCCGCTCCTTGCGCTCCAGGCCGGCCGCGTAGCCGCGCAGACTTCCGTCCGCGCCGACGACGCGGTGGCAGGGCCGCACCACGAGCAGCGGATTGCGCCCGATCGCGGTGCCGACGGCCCGCACCCCGGCCCCGGAGGAGCCGACCTTACGGGCGATGTCCCCGTACGACACGGTGGCGCCGTAGGGGATCTCCTCCAGGGCCTGCCAGACGCGCCGCTGGAACTCCGTACCGCCCTGTGCGAACGGGATGTCGAACCGCTCCCGGCGCCCGGCGAAGTACTCGTCGAGCTGCCCGCCGATCTCCTCGAAGGCCTCGGGCGCGTGCCGCCAGCCGTCCTCGACGGCGGCAGCGCCCTTCTGCTCGGGCAGCGACAGCGAGACCAGCGCGGTCCGCCCGCCGTCCTCGCCGCCCCGCCCGACGAGCAGCATCCGGCCCACGGGCCCGTCGGCGTACGCGTACACGGTCATGGCGGTTCCTCTCCTCGCGCTCACTTCCCGTCCAGTGTGCGAGGGCTGCCCACCCCGGGGCTGGCGGTTTTCGGACATGCAGCTGGTGTGGACTAGCGGTAGTTCACGAACTGGATCGCGAAGTCGAAGTCCTTGCCCTTGAGCAGCGCCTGCACGGCCTGCAGGTCGTCCCGGCTCTTCGAGCTGACCCGCAGTTCGTCGCCCTGGACCTGGGCCTTGACGCCCTTGGGGCCCTCGTCGCGGATGGCCTTCGAGACCTTCTTGGCGTTCTCCTGGGAGATGCCCTCGACGACCGAGGCGAAGAGCTTGTACTCCTTGCCGGACAGCTGCGGCTCACCCTCGACGTCGAGCGACTTCAGCGAGATCCCGCGCTTGATCAGCTTGGTCTGGAAGATGTCGAGGATCGCCATGACGCGCTCCTCGCCGCTGGCCTGCATCAGGATCTTCTCGCCCGACCAGGAGATCGAGGCGTTGGTTCCCTTGAAGTCGTAGCGCTGGGAGATCTCCTTCACGGCCTGGTTGAGGGCGTTGTCGACCTCCTGCCGCTCGACCTTGGAGACGATGTCGAAACTGGAGTCGGCCATGACGTGTGGCTCCTTGCTCGAATGCGATGCGGTTGCGTGGGCGTACGGCGCCAAGCCTAGTCATCCGATCGTGCCCGAACCGCTGATCAATCCGGTGGCGAAGTACCCCGGGGGATCAGGTATCGTTTACGTCGTTGCCACGGAGCACCGCCGAAAAGCGGCTCCAGGCAGCGACATCCCATGGCGGTGTGCCCGAGTGGCCAATGGGAGCGGACTGTAAATCCGTCGGCTTAGCCTACCCAGGTTCGAATCCTGGCGCCGCCACGCGATAAGAACGGCCCCTGATCAGCGGAAACGTTGATCAGGGGCCGTTCTGCTGTGCCCGCTCGCAAGGCATGACTGTCTCGCTGTATCCCGCCGGATCCCGGGGTCTACCAGGACGTCTGGACGAGATGCGGACGGGATCCCTGGCCCCTACCTGCGGCCACCGCCGGACGGGCGTCTTATGGCGCGGGCGGTGCGCCGGCGCGGTGCTGGTTCAGCCGAGCGGAGATCTTCGCGTTCGCGGCCTCGTCGCCGCCCTTCAGGAACTTCGCGTACACCCGGAAGAGCACGGCGACGGAGTGGCCGGCCCGCTGGGCGACGAGCTGCGGCTCCACGCCGGAGCTGAGCCAGGTGGAGACAGCCGCGTGACGAAGGTCATAGGGCCGTTTGGCCAGCTTGGATTCCTGTTCGGAGGGGCTGAGAGCATCCGCGCGGGCGCCCGCCCAGACCTCCCCGTAGCCGCTCTCCTGCACCATCCCGCCCCGGGCGGTGCGGAACAGTCGGCCGTCCGCGTGCGTGCCGTACACCGTGACGTGCCATCGGAGCATCGAGACCAGCTCGGGCGGGATCGGCACGTGCCGGACGGCCTTCCGCGTCCGGTGCTTCAGGCCGCGCCGGTCGTGGGCCTCGCCGGTGTCCGTCCAGGAGCTGCCTGAGCGGGCCCGGCTCTCACGGAGCCGGACGAGTCCCCAACCGCGCCGGGGCAGCTCGAAGTCCTGGAGCCGGACGCCGACCAGCTCACCGGGACGGGCGCCGGCGTAGTAGATGCATCCGAAGAACGCCTCCAAGTGCCGCCCGCGGGCGCCCTGCTTCCGGACGGCGGCCAGGAGCGCGGCGGCCTGCTGGGGATCCGGGACGGCTTGTGGGTCCACCTCCTCCTCGACCTTCTCGGGCGCCTTCCACTTGATCGCCGTCATGGGGTTCTCGGCCAGGAGCTCGGCGTCCACGGCGAGGCCGAGCGCCTGGTGGAAGATGGCCCGCTTCCGGGCGATGACCGCCCCTGACGACGTCTTGCCGTCCAGCCGACGGGCGCAGGCGTCCAGGGCCCGTCGCACGCGCAGCCGGTCGGCCAGGCTGGACGTCGGGACGGACTTCCGCTCCACCCAGGCGAGCAGGCCGGCGATGTCCTCCGGCGTCTCCTCCTTCCAGCGGTTCACGTTGAAGCCCCAGGTGTAGAGCGCGCGGCGCACGGCCTTGTGGTCGGGCATCCCCTTCGTGTCCTTCACCAGCGCCAGCGTCACGGTGGCCATGGCCTCCGCCAGGTTCCGGCGAGTGGAGGCGGGGGAGTGGTCCCACTTCATCTCCACGTAGTTCCTGGCGTGCTGGTACCAGGAGATGTCCTTGGCCTTCTGGACCATCGACTTGGGCAGGCCGCTTTCGACGTCCCAGGGTTCACCCTCACGCGTCGCGGTGATGAACTGCGCCCGCCGGCTCTCGGCGAGCCCGAGCGTCAGGAAGGACTCGGAGAACGGCTTCGTACCGACTTGCCAGCGGAGCTGGT
Organism: Streptomyces sp. Je 1-79; assembly: GCF_025195125.1. Taxonomy (GTDB): domain Bacteria; phylum Actinomycetota; class Actinomycetes; order Streptomycetales; family Streptomycetaceae; genus Streptomyces. The sequence goes on along the minus strand of NZ_JAMGSL010000010.1, from coordinate 235,939 downwards.
ACGGCTTGCGGTACGGCCGCTTGCGAATGCTCCAGATCCGTACGGTGTAGCTCCACTCGGTCACGCAGTCTCCAGTTCGTTCAGGAAGGCGTCGAGCGCGCTGCGGCGGATCCGCAGGTGCCCGTTGGGAAGGCGCTTCACCTCGGGGCCGTAGCCGCGGTTGCGCCAGCGGTACCAGGTAGCTCGGGTGATGCCGATCTCGGTGAGGACGTCGGTCAGGGGCAGCAGCTCGTCGGCGGGCTGACGTCGGCGGGCGATACGAGACATCAGGTCTCCTCGAAATGGAGAGTTCGGAGTCAGTTGAGTGCGTGGGCTGCCGGGACGGGCCGGGCTTGGGGGCCCGGTGGTCGGCGTCTGTCCTAGGTGCGGATTTCTGCGTCACTGCGACACGTGCGTCACTCGGTCGTCTGACCTGCGGGTTTCGGTGACACAGCGGGCCTCGGGGTGCGTCACCGGTGACGCTGGTCTCCGTCATGGGTGACGCAGGTGACGCGGGGTGACGCAGAGATTGGCGCCTGCGTCACCGCCATAGCCGCAGGCCACGGGCCGTATGCGGGGCTGTCGTGACGCACGTGACGCAGGGTCTCTTCTCTTAGGAAAAGAGGGTGGGGGTGTCTGTGGTTCTGCGCGCCTCAGAACGTGATGAAGGAGCCGCGATGCGGCACGTCCTTCAGGCGGCAAGCCGCCGAACAGCAAGAGGAGCACCCCTGGCCCGGGCGTGGCGTGCTCCTCTTGCTTGTGCGCGAGCGGTCGCGGCGCCCCGGTTAGAACATCGGCTTCTGCCGCTCGGGCGCCGGCGCGGTGAGCGGGCGGGTCATCTCGATGTAGCGGGCGGTGTTGGTGCGGCCCCAGTCGATGAGGACGTCTCGCGCGGCGAGCGTCGGTTGGAGCCGCTTGAGCCGGTCGGAGAGGACCTTGCCCGTGGTGGGCCAACCCTTGGGGAGGGGGCGGAAGTCCTCTCCGGTGTAGATCTGGGTGAGGCAGTGCAGCCACTCGGCCGACGTCATCCTGACTTCCGCGCCCGGGTCGAGGCCGGCCGCGTGCTTGAGGACGGTCTGGGCGAGGAGGTCGCCCTCGATGACGTCGTCGTTGAGGTCGTCGAGGCTTGCCCGGTAGGCGGCGAGTGCCCCCAGGCCGGTGGCGGCGTCGAGCTGCGCGCACAGGTGCGCGAAGTCGGCCATCCGCAGGTCGGTCGGGATGTCGGCCTGGGCGGCGCGGACCTTGACGGTGAGGTCGAGGAGCGAGCCGAGGATGACGGGCAGGGCCTCTTCGTACTCCGCCCACAGTTCCGCTTCGGTCCGCCGCACCCGCGGGCGCTCCAAGCGGAGGGGCAGGAGTCGTTCGGCGAGGTCGGGGCGGATGACGCCGACGTCGATGCCGGTGAGCAGTAGGGGGCGGCGGTAGCGGGAGCGGACGACGTCGCCGTCGGTGAACAGGGCGCGCTTGACGTTCTCGGCGCCGGTGACGATGCAGCACATGGCGTCGGACAGGTCCGGGGTCATGTGGGAGAGGTTGTCCAGGGCGGTGACCCATCCGGCGGCCACGGCGGCGATCAGGTTCTCCTCGTCCTTCGGGGCGCGGCGAAGGTCGCCGCTCATCCCCTCGATGATCCGCACGAGCATCCGTCCGCCGGTGGACTTGCCTGCGCCCTGGGGGCCGGTGAGGAACGGTGCGGGGACGGGCACGGAGGGTTCGAGGCATCCGATCAGCCAGGCGATGGCCAGGCACTCGGTCTCGGCGCCGGCGAAGTTGCACAACCGGAGCAGGAGGTCGATGCCTTTGCCGTTGGTGTCCTTGGCCGGCAGGGGCAGTTCCCCGGTGAGCTGGGTGCGTCGCCAGCAGACTTCCTGGGGGTCTGGGGTGGTGATGTCCCAGCCGGTGGGGTGGATGCGGACGGACTTGCCGTCGTTGCGGCCCAGGTCGAGCCAGGTCGCGCCGTCGAACCCGGGCGCGACGCGGATGTGGACGGGCTGCACGGTCTCGGTCAGCGCGAGTGCCTCGATCAAATCCAACGCCTCCTTGAGTGCAGTGCCGTTGAATACGCCGCAGCCGTCTTTGAACAGGCCGACCATGAGTTCCTGGCGGTGGCTCCCCGTCGTTCCCTGGGAGCGGATGGGACGGGCCACGGGGTGGCCGTTCTTCTGGGCATACACGGTGCCGTCGGCGGTGCGGAAGTACCGGAAGTTGGCCTGCGCGTAGTCGGTGATGATCTCGCGGGCCGGGGTCTTCTCCTCCTCAGCCATCATTCACAGCCCCAGTGCGGTGCGGGCGTTGGCCCACGCGTCGGTGCAGTGCCGGGCCGTTTCGCCCTTGGTCTGCGCGGCGGTGAACAGGCGGTCGATGTGCGTCTCGGTGAGGCAGCCGCACCGGCCGTGGGCGGAGAGCACCGCGAGGAACGTCCGGTAGACAGTGGTGTGGACCTGGCTGCGGGCCTCGGTGATGCGCTGCTCGGCCATGGCGATGCCCCGCTCGAGGTAGACGGGCGAGCGGTGGGGGCACGTCCCGCCACCGGCCGGAGCGGACACGGTGCATCGCACGGGCCGGACGATGGCGGGCGCCTTGACGACCAGGGCGCGAACGGCGGCGGGGAGGTCGGCCATGGTGCCAGTTCCGGGGCCGAGCCAGCGGGCGTAGGACATGGACGACTTGATGTCGACACCGGGTCGGACGCTGTTGGCGGAGTGCATTGCGCCCCCGTAGATCCAGTGCTCGCCCCGCGTCGTCGGGACGGTGCGGGTCGGCGGCAGGTTCTCGCGGGCCCAGCCGATGGCGTCGGCGTCGTCCAGGTCGACCACCGTCACCCCGGCGCCGCCGGGGTGGTAGGCGACCGTCTCGGCCCGGCTCCACGCGACCGTCCAGGCCGGAGAGGAAAGGACGCGAGGGTCGGTCGTGGCGGCGGCCCACCCGTGGCACGGGCGAGGGCAGGTGCAGTGCCCCGCGGCTTTCATGTTCGGCCGGCCGCCGCACGCGTTGTTGGCGCAGGAGGGGCAGTTGCCGAACGGCCCCTTCCCTGCCCGCAGGGGCAGTACCGGCACACCGGCAGTCGCAAGGGAGAGGGACAGGTCCAGGAGGGCCGGCCGGTGGCCGTGCTCTCGCCGGATGAGGGTCGGATGGGTCATGCTGGGAGACCTCCAAAGGTCTGTGTGAGCGGACTGGGGAGCAGGGCGGCCCAAGGCTTTGGCGAGACGTGGGCCGCCCTTGTTGTTGCTAGAGGTTGGGGATGGCCTGGACGACGGCCGTGGTGAGCTGGTTGATGGGCTCCGCCGCGCCGGTGGAGGCGAGGAAGAACCCGAACCCTGCGGCGGTGAACGCGGCGCCGGGAGTGGTGCTGTGGGAGCGCAGGAGGAAGAACAGGACGAGCCCGAACAGGGCGACGAGCGAGACCGTGATGGCCATGCCGAAACTCCCTTGATCACTGGGTGGGGCGGGTGGGTAGGCTGCGGGGGCCCCGGGGTGCTGGCAAGCTCAGGGGTTTGGCCGACGGTTGCGCCCGCCTAGCTCCACCATCGGAGCGGGGTACGTCTGATGACGGGCACCGTCGGCCGCTTCATGTCCCCACTCAGCGGGCGCCGGCCTGGTGGACGACGCGGCTGTAATTGGCGAGGCGGCGGCCGAGGCGCAGGCGCTTGCCCTGGCCCTTGCAGCGACGGCAGGGCTTGGCCCGCTTGGGGTGGCCCTTGCGGTCGACCTTGAGCTTGTAGCCGAGGCCCTGGCATGTGCGGCAGGTGCCGAACGGCGAGGCGGCGCACAACAGTGTGTAACCGGCGAGGGTGGCGAGCAGGAGCAGGGTGCTAGCGGCGAGCATGGGTGGTCACTCCCTCTGAAGGGGCGGATTCCAGGGTTTTCGCAGATGGGCCGCTAGACGCTAGTGCACAGGTCAGGGCCCGGATTGGTTGCTAGCGGGGCTGCTAGACCTAGCGGGCGCGGGTGCTAGGTCTAGCAGTGGTGCTGGGTCAGGCGGCGGCCCTGTCGGCGTTACGGCGCGTGATGGCGGCGGTGATGTCGGCGCGGTCGATGCCGCGTCGGTTGGCGCCCTTGCCGTCGTCGGTGGTGCCCCAGGCCTGGCCGGGCTTGATGCCCCAGGGCTTGAGGGCGGCGGTGACGTTCTCGCCCTTCCATCCCGCGTAGGTCTCGGGCCGGAGCTCGGCGAGGCGGGCGGCGATCCGCTCGCACCACACGGCCTTCTCGCCCTCCGCGATGACATCGCGGACATCGGCGAGGATGTCGCTGCCGGCGGTCTTGTCGGGGCCCTTGCCGATGGCGTGGCCGGTGACGTTGCCGTACTCCGCGCGTGCCTGCCGGGCACGGCCTACGACCTGCTCGGCGGCGACGGCGTCGACGAACGCTGAGGCGACGATGCGGGGGTCGTCGCCCTCGCCGGCCATCCAGCAGATGCCCCGGTCGGAGCGGGAGAACATCGTTGCCCGGTACCCGGACTTGTACATCGACGTGCCGAGCACCATGTCGTTGGCGGGCTGGCCCATGACCTTCAGACAGAACCGCAGCACGGCGTTCGCGGAGATGCCGGTCGGCAGGGACTTGGCGTCCGGGCGCTGGGTGCCGAACATGCCGACGATCCCGAGCGCGGGACCGCGCTTGACGAGGTCGGTGCAGATGGCCTCGATCTCCTTGCCGTACTCCTCGTGCTCGAAGGGCACCTGGCACTCGTCGAATCCGACCACGATCGGGTGCAGCCCGAGCGACTTGTCGTTCGCCAGGGCCGGGGTGACCTTCGACTCCGGGCAGCGGGAGCGGGGAAGGGACTTGATGACCTTCGCCCGCCTGCGCAGCTCCTCCTTCAGCTCGCGCAGGGCGGCGACGACGTATTCGATGTCCTCGTCCTCCTCGCCGGCGCGGTAGCGGTGGCAGACCGGCTCCAGGGCGCCGAAGTCACCGGTGCCCTTGAAGTCGAAAGCGTGGAGCTCGGCCCGCGGGTCCAGGGCGGCGATCAGGAGGAGCAGCCGCATGAGGAACGTCTTGCCCATGCGGGGGATGGAGCCGACGACGATCGCGGCGAACATCAGGGTCACCGTCACGTCCCGCATCCGCTGGTCGTTGCCGAACACGACGGGCTTGAACAGGTCGACCGTGCCCGTCTTCAGCAGCGGCCAGGCCGGTTTGGTGGTCTCGTTCATGGGCTTGTCCCCGACCCACAGCACGAGTCGTCCTTCGTGCTGCTCGGGGTCCGGGGAGGGCCAGACACAGCCGGTCTTGCGTCGCAGGCCGGAGGCGAGGGGCTTGCGGGCCTCCATGATGTCCTCGGGCGTCACTCCGTAGGGAAGGTCGAGGTCGGCCCGGTATCCGGGCCCGTCCCGCACGATCTCCGAGACGAACCGGAGGCCGTTCATGTCGCCGCCCTTCTTGATGGCGGCGGAGATCTTCGCGTTGCCGATCGAGTCCAGGCCCCGGAGCACGATGGACCCGGTGAGCTTCTGGATCTCGGTCTTGAGCACCGCCGGTCCGACGACCGGGGCGTCGGGCTGCTGACCGGCGAAGCCGAGGAGCAGCACACCGCCGGCGGCGAACGCGTACAGGAAGGCGGGGGCGATGACGTAGAGCCAGAGGGCAAATCCGACCCCGAACACGGCCGCGACCAGCGTCACCAGGCCGCGCAGCCGGATGCGTCCGGCCCGCAGCTTCGCCAGGCGCATGTACTCCTCGACGTCCTCGGTGCGCACCGCGTAGTCCCGCAGGGGCGCGGCCTCGCGGTCCCACACCCACCGGTTGGTGGACGCGATGAACCGGCACGCTCCCCGCGGTGACATCAGCGCCAGACGCCCGGCGTACACCGGCAGTCGGGCCCCGTGGAACAGGGCCGCGTATCCGGCGTTGGCGCCCGCGTGGCGGGCGGTGGCGAGGAAGTCACGCCGGTTGGTCAGCCATCCGGCGAGGATCGGCTTGCGCTTCTCGATGGTCACCTTCGGCTCGGGAAGCGCCGGGTTGTCCACCGGCACAGGCGCCGCGGGCGTATCGTCCTCGTCTATGTCGGGCACGGGCCGCAGGTGAGCGGCCATGGTGTCGTCAGTCATGCTGGTCTTCCCCTGCTGCTCGAAAGGGTGGTGGGTTGGGCCCGGGGCGGTCGGGATGCTTGGCGGCTGTCGGCCGCCCCAAGGCACAGCTACTTGCGCTTGGCGTTCTCTTCGCGCTTGCGGGCCTTGTCGATGACCCGCTCGACCTTGCGCTCCAAGTCGCCCTGATAGACCGTCTCTCCGGCGATCGAGCGCTTGGCCATACGAGCGACGTACCAGGCGACCTGCGCGGTCTCACCGGCCGTCAGCTTCGGGTCACTCGCCATCGCGCACCGCCTGAGTCACGCACGAGCGGAGGATCGCGGCGTGGTCGAACGCGAGCTGGGGCAGGTCGCCCAGGGGCCACCACTCGGCGCGGGTCGCGTCGTCGCCGGCCTCGACGATCGTTCCGGGGATGACGGTCAGGTGGTAGACGACGGTGACGTACCGGCCGCGCGGGTCACGGTTGGGTTCGTCGAACACGCCGACTTGGGTCAGCTCCTCCGACGTCGCGTGCACGCCGGCCTCTTCGGCGAGCTCACGGGCGGCGGCGGCGCGGCTCGTCTCGCCGGGGTCGACGTGGCCACCGGGCAGCGCCCACTGGCCCTTGAAGGGGTCCCAGCCGCGCTCGATCAGCAGGACGTATCCGTCGGTCGTGGTGACGACGACATCGGCGGTGTAGCGAATGGTCTCGATCGTCTCGGTCATGTTCTGTGTCCTTCGCTGGGTTGGGGACGCCGGAGGCGCCATCACTTGGCTTCGTCGTTCAGCTCAGCGGCCTCGACGATCGCGGCCGCGGTGGCGAGCTGCGCCCACACGGCGGCCTGCTCGACGATCGCCGGGCTGAGGTCGAGGTGGTGCTTGCTGGTCAGGAGCTGTTCGGCGCGGGCGCGGTACTGGGTGCTGTCCACAGCGGTGGGTCCCTTCCGGGCCGGTCTGTCCGGCTCCCCTCACCGCCCGAGCAGGTCGGGCGGATCGGGCAGCCGTCAGCCGGTCTTCCGCAGCTCGTGGCTGTGGCACAGGACCGGGGCGATCAGGAGGCTGATCCCGGCAACCGTCCACCGGCCGGCGGTGAGCGGCCCCGGCGGGACCTCATCGACGATCCGGCCCGTCCGGCCCTTGGCGCGGGGGTCGTCGTCACAAGCGAGGATGAGCACCTTGTCTCCGGCGTTGAACATCGTCACCGCCCGTTCCGGCGGGCCCTGCGGACCGCCTTCCCGGCGGCCTTGCCGTCCGCCCCGCCGACGCTCTTGACGACGGTGACGACGCCCCAGGACAGGGCGACGGCGAGGAACGCGAGCAGGGCGAGGTTCGCGGCGATGGCGGTGAGCGCGCCGACGAGCAGGGGGCCGAAGTAGACCCCGGCGGCGACCGTGCCGGCGCCGATGCCGGAGCCGAGCGCGATGCGCTGAACCGTGCGGTCCGGCGGCGCTTGGTGAATGTGCTGATGAACGACCTGAGGGGCAGCGGTCGGCTGGTGGATGGCGGGCAGGTGGTCGGCGTAGGCGTAGGTGCCGTCCGGGAGCCGCACCACGGGTGCGGGCTCGGGAAGGTTGCTCACGGGTTCTCCCAGGTCAGGAGGGCCGATAGAGTCGCGGCCATGGGGGCGATTGAGATCGAGCTGGACCCGCTGCCGTGCCGCTGGTGCCAGAAGCTGATTGAGCAGCCGAGGTGGTGGCGCCCGAAGCGGTACTGCGGCCGCTGGCACCGCGTGAAATCCCGAGTGGCACAGTTCTTCGGGGCCGTGCTGGAACTGGTGTAGGTGCCGGTCAGGCGGCCACGCGCTTCCACGCGGCCCGCAGCCGGACCTCGGACGCGGAGTGGCCAGCCGCGCGGAAGCGGGTGGCCATCTCCCGGTAGGACAGTGCCGGGGTCTCGCTGTGGCGGATCTGGTCGACGAGCGCGTCAAGCGCGTCGTCGGTGAGCGCGGGCGCCGCGTCCAGGGCGAGCGCCACGGGCTCGGTGGGGCCCCAGACCGGCAGGTCCCAGGTGGGTGTGACGCCGGGTGTGACGCGGGTCGTCACGCTGGTCAGCGCCCGTCCGGTGTCCTCGCCGTCCCGGGCCGTCTCCAGCGTCGACCACGCCCGTGAGAGCGTCTGTGCCGTCTTGGCCTGGACGCGTGCGACGCGGGCGCCGGCCTGCGTCACGGCCGTCAGCCGCGTCTCCTCGGTGGCGGCCTCTGCCCGCAGCCGGGCGCGGGCCACGGCCGCTTCGTCCCGGGCCTCCTGCTGGATACCGCGGATCGCTCCGAGAGCGCCGGGTGTGAGTGCGGTCTGCTCCCATAGCCCGTGCACCAGCCAGAGGGCCTTCGCGGCGATGGGCAGCCAGGCGACGGCCAGCCAGGCGCCGGTGGACTCCTCGGCGGTGAGCGCGTGGGCGACCAGGACGCCGGTCGCGATCAGGCCGAAGCACCAGCCGACGATGGTGACGCCGGTCGACCGGTCGCCCTGTGCGGCGAGGCGTCGTTCGTAGGCGAGGGTGGCCAGCCATCCGCCGTCGATCCCGAGACCGACGACCAGGGCGATGGGCCACGGCATCGCCGTGCCCAGCCACATCACGACGACCGCCAGGGTCAGCACCATCGACACCGCCGTCATCGCGACGGCCGGCAGTACGGTCTTGGCCTTCATGCCGCACCCCCCGGCATCACGTCGCTGGTGCGGTTGGTCAGGTCGCGTCGCTCGGCCATGACCCGGTTGCGGGCCCGGCGGATCCGCCGCTCGTCCAGCACGTTGGCCGGACGGTCGAGGGTCATGATCTGCGCGTCGAGCAGGTCGACCTCCGCCAGGATCAGCGGCATCTCGCTCTCGATCGCGTCCAGCTCCGCATCCGACGGCTCACCGTCGAACGGGACGGCCGTAACAACGGCCTGAAGTGCAGCGATGAACTTCATTGGGTCGTGTTCCCTTCCAAGAGAGCGGCCCGAACCGAGCCCCCGGAGTTACCGCTCCGGGGGCTCACGCCGTTAGAACCAGGAATCTCCGGCTCCCCTCCACCCCGCCCGTACGACCAGCGGGCCGGACGGGCGGAAGAGGCAACCGGCCGCAGCGGATGGGCTGCGGAGGTCAGAGGACGCGGGGGGCGAGGCCGGCGTGCCGGTCCAGCACGAACGGCGCCCGGGTACTTCGTCGGGACATCGAGACCTCCTCGGGTAGGCAGGACGAGAACAAGCACTGCAAGGGGGACCTGTGTCCCCACACTCCGGCCGTTGCTCGCGGTCACCGGGCCACCTCGCCAGTACGGGCCGAAGCCCTGTTCCACCTGGCCTTTAGCGGGATTGCAGCGTCCCCGCCCTCTACTCGTGGGCAGCACTTCTCACCGGCACCCAGCCGATGAGGTACATGTACTACCTGTTCCTCATCATGCGGAGCGGGATTCGCATCGTCAAGTCCCTTGGTTCTTCGGGAGTTCGCGAGTCCGCTCCGCTTGATGCCTCTAGCGTGGCCGGATCAGGGCAGACGCTGGACTCCGTAGATGTACGGCTCCGAGACGACTCGCTACGGTGAAAGTCGTCCCAAGTCGTCCCGTCGGGGGAGAGCACGACATGGCCAATGAGCGGTTGCGCGGCGCCATCATCGAGAGCGGCATGACTCTCGATCAGGTCGCCGAGCGACTCGGGGTCGCAGCCAAGACGGTGGAGCGCTGGATCAATGAGCCCAGGCGCCAGCCGTACCGTCGCTTTAAGTACGCAACGGCCTCACTCCTCCAGCGGGAGATGTCGTACCTGTGGCCGGAAGAGCGGACGTCTGCCGAGGTCGCCGAAGCGGGCGGCGCGGAGCTGGTCAAGCTGTACCCGCACCGCTCCGTCGTGCCGAACCGGCTCTGGCCGCAGCTGTACGCGGGGGCGACGCGGCAGTTCGACGTCCTCGTGTATTCGGGGTTCTGGCTAACCGAGGACGCGTCCTTCCACCAGGTGGTCAAGGAGAAGTCGGCGGCCGGCGTCCCGGTCCGCTTCATGCTCGGTGACCCGGACTCCGCTGCCGTCGCCGTCCGTGGAGCGGATGAAGGCATCGGCGGCGCGATGGCGAGCAAGATTCGCAACGCCTTGGTCAACTACGGGCCGTTGTTCGGGCTCCCCGGCGTCGAGTTCCGACTCCACTCCACCACGCTCTACAACTCCATCTACAGGGCCGACGACGAGATGCTTGCCAATGGCCACCTGTACGGCGTGGGCGCGTACATGGCTCCGGTCCTGCACATTCAGCGCGTGCCTGGCGGTGAGCTGTTTGACGCCTACGCTGAGAGCGTCGAGCGGGTCTGGGAGAGCGCCCGGCCAATCTGCTCGCCCACGGACCTGGGAGGGGCAGACACATGAGCCGGATCGACTACTTCCGCGACCCCCGGGCCCCGAAAGCCAACTCTGTCGTGCCCTCGGTCACGGTCGTCGTGCGAGATGACGCCGGGAGGCTCCTGCTCATCCACAAGACCGACAACGATCTGTGGGCGCTTCCGGGAGGCGGCCACGACATCGGCGAGCGGATCGCCGACACGGCCGTGCGCGAGGTCGAAGAGGAGACGGGGATCCGGGTCGAGGTGGACGGCATGGTGGGGCTCTACACCGACCCGGAGCACGTGCTCGCGTACGACGACGGCGAGGTGCGGCAGCAGTTCTCAATCTGCTTCCTGGCCCACCCCGTCGGAGGATCCGTCCGTACGAGCAGTGAATCGAAAGAGGTCCGCTGGGTGGACCCAGCGGACCTCGAAGACCTAGACATCCATCCGTCCATGCGGCTGCGTATCCGGCACGGCCTGGACGAGTCTCGGACCGAGCCCTACATCGGCTGAGCGCCGGCGGCGGCCATTCGGCCTTCCACTCTCTCGTTGGCAGCGTAGATCTCCGGCGCAGCCCGCTGAATGAAGCGACCGACGATCGTGTCCGGGCCGTACCGCTGCACGATCTCGTCCAGGCGGGCCGCCGGCGTCGTGTGCTCGCCCGTCGGCGTCGTCGTCATGTCCGCCACGATGAGCGCGTCGACCAACTCGGGCCGCTCCAACTCGAACTCCGTCTCCAACTCACGCCGGAGCCCTCGTTCCTCGGCCTCCAGGAGCGCGCAGGAGTGGTGCGCCACGAGGCGGACGACTCGCTCGTCGGCGCCCTCCTGATCGCGGAGGAACCGTGCCCCGTCGAGCGGGTGGAAGCCGGTTGTGGCGATCGAGGGGGAGTAGCCGACATCGTGGAGTACCGCGGCTGCCTCCAGCAGCTCGGCATCCCCGCCGAGGATCGGGCTCAGGGAGCGAGCCCGCCCGGCCACTCCGAGGGAATGCGCCCAGCGGCGCGGCAATGGCTCGGACAACATCGATTCGGAGAGCGAGTACGCCCACTCAGTAAGCCCCATGGGGGCAAAGGCTACGGCTAGGCCGGGGAAGCCGGGAGAGCGCGCACGGTGCGTCCCCTGCCGTGAACGGTGTCGAGCAGACCCATGCCCTCCATCTGTGCGAGCGCACGCCGGACGGCAGTGCGAGAGGTGTGGAAGCGCTGGCAGAGCGTGGCCTCAGAGGGAAAGGTGTCGCCGACGGCCAGTGAGTCTTCGCTAATCACGGCAGTCAGGAGTTCGAGGAGCGACCGCTGCTCCCTGGCGCCAGCCATGCGCCAGCCGACCCCGGGAACCGGTTCGACCATTCCGTCGGCTTCGAGCGTCTTGAGCGCGCGGCGGATCGTGTTGCGGGAGACCTTGTGGGTGAGCATGAGTTCGGCTTCCGAAGGCAGCGCAGAGCCAGTCGCGCTTCCCTGAAGGTGCTGGCGAAGTGCCTCGGCGACGACCAGGTAGGTTCCGCGCGGGCTGGCCTGGTGGGACACGGTGTCTCCCTCGGTGACTGTCGACTACGGTGCGAAGACTGCCATCTGCCGACCGGAGTGGGAACTAAGGGGCGGGATCAAAAGCGGCGACCTCGCACCAGATGGTGCGAGGCAGTTCGCGGAAACCTGCGGGGCAGAGCTACTTCTCCGGCTTACCAAATGCTTCAAACCGACCTGCCCAGTCCAGCGCCTCGGCGACTGCGACGTCCAGTGACTTTCCGGCGGCACTGCCTCGCCATTCGACCAAAAATATCGGAGCGACCCGATTGTCGGTGTTGGCATTCCGGTCTCGACTGTCGAGATCCTGGGTTCCTGTGTAAAAGATTACGAGCGGAAATATACTTCCTCTGTACTGGGACTGGATGTTTTCCACAGCGGCTGGCGACTGGGGAAGAGCGAGATGTACGCCCAGCTCACTTCCGGGATCCATGGAATTGTCGTGCACCCACAAATTCATGTCCCAGAGGCGATCGAACTGTTCTGCCTCTACGTGCGCGCCAGGGATTTTGGCGCACAGGCGGGCGGATACTAGGTGCCTGAAATAGGCATCCCGCTGTGCGAGACCTTCCGGAGGCGAAGCTGTCCAGTCCTCGATGGCGGGCGCCTCGGAAACCGAGAGTGCGAGCGGACGAAGAGCTTCCGTGGAGGTGCTGGCGAGTCTGTGGCTGCGAGGGATGTGGATCTTCGCACCCTTCCCCGTGGAATGCACAGTCTGCCGGTTTACGTGCTGCCAGTAGGCAGTTTTCTCCTCGGGGTGATAGAGCATTACGACGACGGGGAGTGAATGCCCAAGCCAATACGAGGTGTGGTCGGTGCTACAGCCGAACCACCAGCCATCCTCTGCGGGTTTCCCGAAGTAGCTCAGGCCGGACTTGATCTGGACGCCTATCAGTCGTCCCGTGGCTTCGAAAGTTTCAGCGTCGACGATCTCGATCTGCGCATCGATCCCGAAATCGGCAGTTGCTTGTTCTCGAAAAAGCCACCCTAGTTCACCATTGACAATGTGCTCGATCCAAGAAACGCCGAGGCGTTCGACTTTCTGTGTGGGTCTTACCTGCATAGTTGCCCCTCCCCAGGTCCGTCGTCCGAGCCGCGATCGCGGTGTTCGGCAATGCGGCCGGCGGGCTGCGCCAAGCTACTTCCCTGCTGAGGACGCAAGTAGCACTCGGCGTGGCTATGCTGGCGGCTGCTGTGGTGGCGCGGACGGCGGCCGCACCCTAGCTGCGCTAAGGACCACGTTGGAAGCGTGATTTCACCGGACGGCAAGGCTGCGCCCAGTGCATGCTAGCGGGAGGTAACTGAAGCGCCCACGAGGCCTGATTCGGCGAGGCGTTGCCAGGCGGTCTCCACATGCGCGTCAGTGAAGAGTCGGTGCTTCCGGTGATTCCATCCTCGGATGCACTGGATTACCTTCATGGGGTCGGCTGGCGGATCAACCAGTTCCTCGGCTGCATAGAGCACTGTGCTGAGGAGTTCCATGCCGAACGCATCCTCAAACCCATCGGCAACTCGAAGTAGGTCAGCTACAGTCGATTGAAACTTCTCGGAAGATGCGAGCAGGCTTTCAGCCTCGAATACGGCATCTTTGTTTAGCTCGAGAATTGCCTGAGACCCACTCGTGCCGTCGCCGAAGCCCAGCAGGAAGTGTCCCTCCATGGAGGAGACGGCTCGATCCAGAGCGGGTGCGTAAGGTCCGTAGACTCCCTTTTCGAAGCTCAATCCCATGGGGAGCCCGAGACGTTGCAGGAAGTAGGTCACCTTGTGAGCTTCCACCAGTGAGACCCGCGGCTCGAACGCGAGACCTTTGCTAACGGCGCTACGGGTGTAGCGGTTTAGGGCCGCCAGAAATGCAGCTCGCTCATGCGTCATCGCCGGGGGAGGTGTTGCGTTGGGCATGGCCTCTGGCTTCGGACTACCAGCTGGCTGCCAGACGCGGATCTCCACGCCCGGGATCGTGCCCAAGACTTGCCGGATCATCGGTTCGACGTCGAGCCAGTCAAGGCCTCCGTTGCCGCATCCGAGTGGAGGGATAGCGATGGACTTGATGTCCCGCTTAATGATCTCGTCGCGGAGTGCGACTAGCCCGGAAGCAACGTCGTCCAGGCGGGAAGGAGATCGCCAGTGGCGCTTCGTCGGGAAATTGATAATGAAGCGTGGCGTCATTTGATTCGTGGAGTGCACATGCATGCGTCCCGGGATGACCTCGCCACGGTCGCACGCCGCCTTGTAGTCGGTGAAGTTTTCGGGGTATGCCCGCTTGAATTGCAGAGCGATACCCTTGCCCATCACGCCTACCGTGTTGACGGTGTTCACAAGGGCATCGGCGTCTGCCAGTAGCAAGTTACCGCTGCCTTCGGTGATCATTGCGACCCCTTCGTAGTCTTTTAGGTTACCCGGCGCATGCGTCAGTAGTACCACTCACGTCTGACAGTCACAGGCAGATCCATGCCAGCTGCCCTCAGTAGTGCACGGACATGATCGGCGTGACCGCGGTCGAACACGGCCACCTGGGTGAGGGCCGTAACTTCCAACTGGTCATGCACTAGGAACTCTGCCATTCGTCGGCGCATTCGGTCGCCATCGTCCGCCGTGTTTGCCCAGTAGTGGGCGGATATGATGTCCCAGTCCACGACCTTGGGTAGTAGATCGAGGTTGTTGAAGTGACTGGTGATGGCGTTCGCGCAGTTCCCGTCGCTGAAGACGTACGGGCGGCCAGTCGACACTGCATCGTCGATGGTGGTCACCAGGTAGACAAGCGGGGGCTGCCCCTCTTGGTACGAAGGGACCCCTCCGCGGCTGATCTTGTAGAGCATCGGCGACCTTGGGGCGAAGTAGAACGGCACATAGTCAGCAGGGACCCCGTAAGGGGCCGCTTTGACGGGGCGAGAGCGCCGTTCGCTCTTCACGTCTCGATCTCCGCACTCCACCGGCACGCCGCCCCGTGCCTGCATGGCGGTATCAGCCACCAGGCACCCGGCACTCAGTACGTCTGGCAGGTTGCGCACGTGGGTGAAGTGGTAGAGACTCCGCTGCCCTGTTTGCGTCACCCGCTGTGACTATCACGGGCCTGCCTGTGATGGCTAGGGTGTTCGGATCGCTTCGAGGTTCACCAGGGGCCACCTGCGCGACCCGTGAGAGGCCCCGACGCGGCGGAGCAGGTTTTGGAGCTGTTCTGGCTGATGGGAAGTTAGGTGTGCGCCGTGCGCCCCAACGCCCTCGTGGACGAGGCGTGGCCGACACATAAGTTGCGATCTCCTGCACAGCAAGGAGGGGCAGGTCAGGGGGTCAACTGGGCGTCAAATGCCAGGAGACTGTAAATCCGTCGGCTTAGCCTACCCAGGTTCGAATCCTGGCGCCGCCACGCGATAGAGAAGGTCCCCGGTGTTCGCACCGGGGACCTTCTTCGTTTCTCGGGCGGTCCTACTCGCCCGCCACGGCCTTCGTCGCCACCGTCACCGGTGTCGAGCCGGCGATCAGTTCCAGGGTCAGGCCCGCCGTCCCCGGGGTCTCCAGGAGTTCGGCCAGGACCGCCGCCACGTCGTCCCGGGGGATCGGGCCGCGGCCCGTCGAGGCCTCCAGGCTGACCAGGCCCTTGCCCGCGTCGTTCGTCAGCATGCCCGGGCGCAGGACCGTCCAGTCCAGGCCCTCGCGGGCGCGTACCGAGTCGTCCGCCGCGCCCTTGGCGCGGAGGTAGGCGTCGAAGACCTCGTCGCCCTGGTGCGTGGAGTCGGCGCCCATCGAGGAGACCACGATGTAGCGGCGTACGCCCGCGCGTTCGGCCGCGTCGGCGAACAGGACCGCCGCGGCGCGGTCCACGGTGTCCTTGCGGCCCACGCTGCTGCCCGGGCCCGCGCCCGCCGCGAAGACCGCCGCGTCGGCGCCCTGCAGGGCCGCCGCGACCATCTCCACCGTGGCCGACTCCAGGTCCATCACGACCGGTTCCGCGCCCGCGGCGCGTAGGTCGTCGGCCTGTTCCGGGTTGCGGATGAGCCCGGCCGGCTCGTGCCCCGCCGCCGAGAGCAGCCGCTCCAGGCGCAGGGCGATCTGACCATGTCCTCCAGCAATGACAATGCGCATACTCACGACCGTACGACGGGACCGGCCGGAGGGCTTCCCGGCTCGGGGCGTTCCGGTCGGGCCTGGCGCGGCAGGTCGAGCGCCGCCGCCGAGTCGCAGTACTCCCGGACCGCGCTCGTCCGGGCCACCACCCGCCCCCGGTGCACGACGATCCGGCTGTACGCGAGGGACAGCACGCCCGAGAGCCGTTCGCCGCGCACGGCGAGCAGTTCGGCGGGGAACCCGGCCTCGACCCGGACCTCGCCCAGCCCCAGCGCCGTACGCGCCGCCGAGCTCACCGCCGCGTACGCGTCCTCGACCGGCAGCCCGCCGAGCGAGGCCAGCAGGTACGCGGCCTCCAGCGGGTCCCCGCGCCCCACCGGGTTGGAGACGTCCCGCAGCGCCCCGCCGCCCGCCGCGAGCCGTACGCCGGCCGCCCGCAGCAGCCGTGCCGGCGCCGCGCCGCGCAGCTCCGTCGCCTCGCAGCCGCCCTGCGGCAGGCAGACCACCGTCACGCCGGCCGCCGCCAGCTGGTCCGCGGCCCGCCGCGCCGCGTCCGGGGGAAGCCGGGAGAGCCCCGCGCACGGTCCGATCGTCACCCCCGGCCGCAGCCCGCCCGCCATCGCCGCGAACCGGGCGAGCCGCGCCGGGTCGTCCGCGTCGGTGTGCAGGTCGACCGGGCAGCCCTGCTCGGCCGCCACCTCCAGGACCGCCTCCACGTACCCGGTCGGGTCGGGGTCGAGGTCCGGGCAGCCGCCCACCACGCTCGCGCCCATCTTCACCGCGTCCCGCAGCATCGCGAGCCCGTCCGCGCCCGCCACTCCGGTCAGCAGCCGGGGCACCGCGACCGTGGTCAGATCCACCAGGCCGCGCAGGGAGCGCCGGGCCTGGAGGACCGCTTCGAGGGGGCCGAGACCGTGGACGTCGCCGATCCGTACGTGCGCGCGCTGCGCGGTGGCGCCGTGGCCGCGCTGGAGCAGCGCGGCCTCGGTGGCGCGCCGCTGCACCTCGTCGGGGGCGTACGAGACGGGGCCGGGGATGTCGGCGCTGAGGGCGGTGTCGGCGTGCGCGTGCGGCTCCGCGGGGGCGGGGAGCAGCAGATAGCCGGCGAGGTCGACGCGGGCGCCGACGGCGGTGAGGCTGCCCGCCGTGCCGACGGCCTCGATCCGGCCGCCGAAGAGCCGGACGTCGACCGTACGTCCGTCGGTGAGACGGGCGTTGGACAGCAGGAGCGAGGTGGAGTCGGCGGTGTCAGCGGACCGGTCGTCGGGCGGCTGGGGCTGCTTGCTGTCGGCTGACATCGGGCTCCTCAAGGCTCCTCAAGTTCAAGCTCAAGATCAAGATCACGCAGCGTGGGGGAGAGCCTAGGGGCGGTCCGGCCGTCCCTTCGAGGAGGAGCGCAATAGTCGTACTGATGAGGCCACGTGTGGCGTACGGGACGGGCGTGGCGGGTACGCGCGCGTACCGGCGTGTGCCCGCCCGAGGGCCGCGCGCGAGCCCGTCCGAGGAGCGCGCGCGTGCCTGTCCGAAGGACGCGCGCATGCCCGCTCGCGAGGGCCGGGAAACGGATTTGGGCGATCGGTGCAGGACCGTGTAATGTCTTCATCGCTCGCCCCAATAGCTCAGTCGGTAGAGCGTCTCCATGGTAAGGAGAAGGTCTACGGTTCGATTCCGTATTGGGGCTCTGGTGAGAAGGAACCCGCCTCCGGGCGGGAACCCGATCATCAAAGCGGTGTAGCTCAGTCGGTAGAGCAAGCGGCTCATAATCGCTGTGTCACCGGTTCAAGTCCGGTCACCGCTACACACGGTAGCCGATTGTGGGGTCGGTCCTTCGATCGGCTACTCTTTTATGCGTTCATCCGTCCATCCGTCCAAGGAGCACTCACGTGGCTGCCACCGACGTCCGCCCGAAGATCACGCTGGCCTGCGTGGAGTGCAAGGAGCGGAACTACATCACCAAGAAGAACCGGCGTAACAACCCGGACCGTCTTGAGATGAAGAAGCACTGCCCTCGCTGCAACTCGCACACTGCGCACCGCGAGACGCGCTAATCAGGCTCGTACACGAGGCCGTCCCCACCAGGGGGCGGCCTCGTGTCGTTTGTCGGCAACAAATCCAGGAGGTATCGAGTCCATGGCGCTCGACCAGTCCTTCGTGGGCCGGACCTATCCGCCCACCGCGCCCTACGAGGTCGGCCGCGAGAAGATCCGCGAGTTCGCCGAGGCGATCGGTGACGCGAATCCCGCCTATGTCGATCAGGAAGCGGTGAAGGCGCTCGGTCACCCCGATGTGATCGCCCCGCCGACCTTCGTGTTCGCGATCACGTTCAAGGCGGCCGGACAGGTCGTCGAGGACCCGCAGCTGGGCCTGGACTACAGCCGTGTCGTCCACGGTGACCAGAAGTTCGTGTACACCCGGCCGGTGCGGGCGGGGGACCGGCTCTCGGTCACCTCGACCATCGAGGCGATCAAGTCGCTGGCGGGCAACGACATCCTGGACATCCGCGGTGAGGTGCACGACGCGACCGGCGAGCACGTCGTGACCGCCTGGACCAAGCTCGTCTCGCGCGCGCCCGAGGAGGCCTGAGTCATGGCTGCGAAGATCGCTTACGACGAGGTCGAGGTCGGCACCGAGCTGCCGGCGCAGTCCTTCCCGGTGAAGCGCGCCACACTGGTGCAGTACGCCGGCGCATCCGGGGACTTCAACCCGATCCACTGGAACGAGAAGTTCGCCCGCGAGGTCGGCCTTCCGGATGTCATCGCGCACGGCATGTTCACCATGGCCGAGGCGATCCGCGTCGTGACGGACTGGGCCGGCGACCCGGCGGCCGTCGTCGAGTACGGCGTGCGCTTCACCAAGCCGGTGATCGTGCCCAACGACGACGAGGGCGCGCTGATCGAGGTCGGCGCCAAGGTCGCGGCGAAGCTGGACGACGGCCTGGTCCGGGTGGACCTGACCGCGATGTCGGCGGGCCAGAAGGTCCTGGGCATGTCCCGGGCCGTGGTCAGGCTCGCGTAGCGCCCGCACGGCTCTTCGAGAAGCGCCTCGGGGCATCCGACATCGGGAAGGGCGGTCGCGGGAAGCGGCCGCCCTTTTCCGCCCTTGACCAAGTTAGTGATTGAGTACTAACTTAGCTTCATGGTCAGGATGAGTGCGGAGGAGCGACGCGAGAGCGTGATCCGTGCCGCGGTGAGCGAGTTCAGCCGCGGTGGGTACTACGGCACGTCGACCGAGGCGATCGCCAAGCGCGTCGGCGTCTCGCAGCCGTACCTCTTCCGGCTCTTCCCCGGCAAGAAGGCCATGTTCCTCGCGGCCTCCGAGCGCTGCATCGGCGACACCGTCCGTGTCTTCGAGGAGGCGGCGGAGGGTCTGTCGGGCGAAGAGGCCCTGCATGCCATGGCCGACGCGTACAGCAGGATCATCGCGGAGGACCCGGACCGTCTCCTGATGCAGATGCAGGTGTACGTCACGGTCGCCGCCGCCGAGGCGGCCGGCGACCACGAGTTCGGCGAGACCGTTCGGGCGGGCTGGATGAGGCTCTGGGAGACCGTCCACCTGGCGCTCGGCGCGGACGTCGACGAGACCACGACCTTCCTGGCGTACGGGATGCTCATCAACACCCTTGTCGCCATGGGCTTTCCGTCCGAGCACCGGGTCTGGGAGGGGTTCTACCCCTCGGCCCGCCGCCTCGGACGCCTGGAGGAGTAGCGCGACCGGCGCCGTGCCGCCGGATTCCCCTGCCCGTGAAAGTTAGTCAGCAATAACTAACCTGACTCTCCTGACTCTAGGGACGCAGCAATGAACCAGCCAGCAGCCCGCCGCGGTTCCGCCGCCTGGGCCCTCGTCATCACCAGCGTCGCCGGCTTCATGGCGGCCCTCGACAACCTCGTCGTCACCACCGCCCTGCCCTCCATCCGCGAGGACCTCGGGGGCGCGCTGCACGACCTCGAATGGACCGTGAGCGCGTACACGCTCACCTTCGCCGTCCTGCTGATGTTCGGCGCCGCCCTCGGCGACCGCTTCGGCCGCCGCCGGCTCTTCGGCATCGGCCTCGCCGTCTTCACCGGCGCCTCCGCCGCGGCCGCGCTCGCCCCCGGCATCGACGCGCTGATCGCCGCCCGTGCCGTCCAGGGCGTCGGCGCGGCGATCATGATGCCGCTCACCCTCACCCTGCTGACGGCAGCGGTCCCGGCCGCCAGGCGTGGGATGGCGTTCGGGATATGGGGCGCCGTCAACGGCCTCGCGGTCGCCGCGGGCCCCCTCATCGGCGGCACCCTCACCGAGCACATCTCCTGGCAGTGGATCTTCTGGCTGAACGTCCCGCTGGGCCTCGCCCTCCTGCCGCTCGCCCGGCTGCGCCTCGCCGAGTCGTACGGCACCGGTGCCCGGCTCGACCTCGCCGGCACGCTCCTCGCCAGCGGCGGCCTCTTCGGCATCGTGTACGGGCTGATCCGCGGCCCGATCGACGGCTGGACCTCGGCCACCGTGCTCACCGGGCTGATCGCGGGCGCCGCGCTCATCGGCGGCTTCGTCCACCACGGGATCAACGGCAAGGCGCCGATGCTGCCCATGCGGCTCTTCCGCGACCGCGCCTTCTCCGGGATCAACGCGGCGAGCCTGCTCATGTTCCTCGGCATGTTCGGCTCGATCTTCCTGCTCAGCCAGTACATGCAGGGGGTCCTCGGCTACTCGCCGACCGAGGCGGGCCTGCGGATGCTGCCCTGGACCGGCATGCCGATGCTCGTCGCGCCGCTCGCCGGCCTCCTCTCCGACCGGATCGGGGGCCGCCCGGTCGTCGCCGCGGGCCTCGCGCTCCAGGCGATCGGCCTGGCCTGGTTCGCGATCGTCGTCACGCCCGACGTCTCGTACGCCGCCCAGCTCCCGGCGCTGATCGTCAGCGGCGTCGGCATGGCGCTGTACTTCGCGCCGGCGGCCAACATCGTGATGTCGAGCGTCCGCCCGTCCGAACAGGGCATCGCGTCCGGCGCCAACAACGCCCTGCGCGAGGTCGGCGGCGCGCTGGGCGTCGCGGTGATGGCCTCGATCTTCGCCGCGCAGGGCGGCTACGGATCGGCGCAGCAGTTCGTGGACGGCCTGGTGCCCGCGCTGTGGGTCGGCGCGGGGATGGTGGGCCTGGGGGCGCTGGCCTCCCTCTTCATCCCGGGCCGGCGGTCGCCGGGGCGCCGGGCCGACGCCACGGAGGAGGCCGAGCGTCCCCTCGCGACGGTCTGAACGGTGGCGCTACGGCACGCCTGCCTGGCGCCCCTTCCTGCCGGGCGCCCCTGCCTGCCCGGCGCCCCTGCCTGGCCTGTGGGCATCGGCCCCGCGCGCCCCGCATCGCAGGACCGGTGCGCGACGCACCGTAGGACCGGACGCCGCCGGGGAGACCCGGTGGCGTCCGGCTGCTCTGCGCACGGCCCCGTAGCCGCGGGCGTGTCCCCGGCCGCCGCCCACGCTTCCCTGGGCCCCGCCACGGCCCCGTACTCTTGAGCGCGTGCAGGAACTCCACGACGCCCCCCTTGCCCCCCTGACCACCTTCCGGCTCGGCGGACCCGCCGGTCGGCTCGTCACGGCTGTCACCGACGACGAGGTGATCGCCGCCGTCCGTGCGGCCGACGCCGCGGGGACCCCGCTGCTCGTCATCGGCGGGGGTTCCAACCTGGTCATCGGTGACAAGGGCTTCGACGGGACCGCCCTGCGCATCGCCACCACCGGCTTCACGCTCGACGGCACCACGCTGGAGCTCGCGGCCGGCGAGGTCTGGACGGACGCCGTGGCCCGTACCGTCGAGGCCGGGCTCGCCGGGATCGAGTGCCTGGCCGGGATCCCCGGCTCGGCGGGCGCCACCCCGATCCAGAACGTCGGGGCGTACGGCCAGGAGGTCTCCGCCACCGTCACGGAGGTCGTCGCCTACGACCGGCGCGCCGACGAGACCGTCACCCTCGCCAACGCCGAGTGCTCCTTCTCGTACCGCCACAGCCGCTTCAAGGCCGATCCGGACCGCTACGTCGTGCTGCGCGTCCGCTTCGAACTGGAGGACGCGGACGGCCTCTCCGCGCCGATCAAGTACGCCGAGACCGCCCGTGCGCTCGGCGTCGAGGCCGGTGACCGCGTCCCGCTCGCGCAGGCCCGGGAGACCGTGCTGAGGCTGCGGGCCGGCAAGGGCATGGTCCTGGACCCCGACGACCACGACACCTGGTCGGCGGGCTCCTTCTTCACGAACCCGATCCTGACGGCCGAGGAGTACGCGGCCTTCCGCGCCCGCGCGGCCGAGCGGCTCGGCGCGGACGTGACCCCGCCGGCCTTCCCCGCCGGGGACGACGGCGCGGTCAAGACCTCCGCGGCCTGGCTGATCGACAAGGCCGGCTTCACCAAGGGCTACGGCTCCGGCCCCGCCCGTATCTCCACCAAGCACACCCTCGCGCTGACCAACCGCGGCGAGGCCACCACGGAGGACCTCCTCGCGCTCGCCCGTGAGGTCGTCGCGGGCGTACGGGACGCCTTCGGGATCACGCTCGTCAACGAGCCGGTGACGGTCGGCGTCAGCATCTGAGCGTTCCGCGGAACCCTCCGGGTTCCCCAGGTCGTCGGGTGGGCGACAGGCCCCGGCCGTCTCTCCGCCTCGTACGCCCCCCGACCGCCGTCCCGCGTCAGTACGCCACCCCCACGCCCCGCCCGACCGTCGCCGGGTCGTCGATCATCGCCAGCATCGCGTGCGCGACATCGGCGCGGGCGAGGGAGCGGCCGCCGCGGGGATTGCCGTCGACGACGGTGCGGTAGCGGCCGGTGACCGGGGCGTTCGTGAGTTTGGGCGGGCGTACGGACGTCCAGTCCGTGGCGCTCGCCGCCAGTTCGGCCTCCATCACCCGCAGGTCGGCGTAGACGTCCTTCAGGACGGAGCCCACGATCGCGGTGATCGCCTTGCCGAGCAGCGGCTCACCGTCCGGGACCGGGCCCAGCGGGCTCGCGCTGACCACCAGCAGCCGCCGGACGCTCTCGGCGTCCATCGCGGCGACGACCGAGCGGGTCAGCTTCGCGGTGACTCCGGCGTCCGCGCGGCTGCGGGCGCCGAGGCCCGAGAGCACGGCGTCCTTGCCGGCGACCGCTCCGCGCAGCGCGGCGGGGTCCGTGAGATCCGCGCGGTACACCTCCAGCCGCTCGCCGGTGACGGCGAACCGCGCGGGGTCCCGTACGACGGCCGTCACGTCATGGCCCGCGGCCAGTGCCTGGCGGACGATCTCCCGGCCGATGCCGCCGGTCGCGCCGAAGACAGTGAGCTTCATGTCGCACCCTCCTGGGGTGGGTAAGTGTTCACTCACCCCCTAGAGTGAGTGCGTACTCACCCCCTCGTCAAGCGCGGTCGGAGCAGCCATGGAGAAGAAGCCCACCCGGGAACGGATCCTCGACGCGGCACACGAGCTGTGGACCACGGTGGGCCTCGCCCGCACGACCACCAAGGAGATCGCGCGGGGCGCGGGATGCTCGGAGGCGGCGCTGTACAAGTACTTCGCCGGAAAGGAGGAGCTCTTCGTCGCCGTCCTCTCCGAACGGCTGCCCCGGCTCGCCCCCCTGCTCGACCGGCTGGCCGCCGACCCGGGGGAGCGCGGGGTCGAGGAGAACCTCACCGAGATCGCCCGTCAGGCAGCGCTCTTCTACGCCCAGAGCTTCCCGATCGGCGCCTCGCTCTACGCCGAGACCCGGCTCAAGGCCCGGCACGACGCGGCCCTGCGCCGCCTGGACACCGGCCCCCACCGCCCCATCGAGAGCCTCGACGCCTACCTGCGCACCGAGCAGCGGGCGGGCCGCGTCAGTCCCGGCGCGGACACCTTCGCGGCGGCCTCGCTGCTGCTCGGCGCCTGCGTCCAGCGGGCGTTCGCCTACGACGCGAAGCTCGGCAAGGAGCCCCCGCAGGACCTCGACACCTTCGCGAGCTCCCTCGCCCGCACCCTGATGGCGGGGATCGCCGCACCGGAATGACGTTGCCGCGCCGGGATCGCCGCACCGGAATGACGTTGCCGGGCGGGGCCCGGCCGCGCCACGCTGTCGCCCATGCGTCTACGAGTCCGTGAATTCAGGCCCCGTACCGGCCTGTTGGAGCACCGCGTCGTGCAGCCCCGGCACCCGCTGCGGCACACCACGCTGAACGACCCGCTGGGCGACCGCTGGGGGTATCTCCTGGGAGACCACGACGGGCTGTCCCGGCTCGCCGCCCTGTTCTCCTTCGCCGCCTTCTCCCGGCACACGATCGTCCACGTGCCGCTGCGCGAGAGCCTCCCGCGCACCTTCGCCCCCGGGGTGCCGGTCGACCTCGTCCTCGTCCACCCCTCGGCCGGCCTGCGTCCTTCCGCCTGGCCGCGGCTGAGGGCCCGCCTCGGGGACGGCCGGCCGCTGACCGTCGGTACGAACGAGGAACGCACCGCCGCCCACGCGGCCGGCTGGCACGCGGAGTGGGAACGGCGCCACTGGCGCGCGACGGAATGGCTCCGGCCCGCCGTGCACGCCCACACGCTCTTCCTCCACGGCGGCCGGGACGTCTTCGCCGCCGCGGCCACCGCCCTGGAGACGGCGGCCGGCTTCGGCCCCCTGGAGAAACGCGCCCGGCAGGGGCACGACGCGCTCGTCGCCTCGTTCACCCCTTATCTGGAGCCCGACCACCGGTGGGACCGGCCCGAGATCGACATCGGTTTCCAGGCCCGCCCGCCCCTGCACCGCTTCACGCCGCCGGGGCGCCCAGCCAGTCGTCGACGCCCGAGAGCAGCTTCTGCCTGACGTCCTCCGGCGCCGCCGAGCCGCGGATCGACTGGCGGGCCAGATCGGCCAGTTCCGCGTCCGTGAAGGCGTGATGGCGGCGGGCGATCTCGTACTGGGCGGCCAGCCGGGAGCCGAAGAGGAGCGGGTCGTCCGCACCCAGCGCCATCGGCACGCCGGCGTCGAAGAGCGTGCGCAGCGGGACGTCCTCGTGCTTCTCGTAGACCCCCAGCGCCACGTTCGAGGCGGGACAGACCTCGCAGGTCACGCCCCGCTCGGCGAGCTTGCGCAGCACCCGGGGGTCTTCCGCGGCCCGGACGCCGTGGCCGATCCGTGCCGCCCGGAGGTCGTCCAGGCAGTCCCGTACGGACGAGGGCCCCGTCAGCTCGCCGCCGTGCGGGGCCGCGAGCAGACCGCCCTCGCGGGCGATGGAGAAGGCGCGGTCGAAGTCGCGGGCCATGCCCCGGCGCTCGTCGTTGGAGAGCCCGAAGCCGACCACCCCCCGGTCCGCGTACCGGACGGCGAGCCGTGCGAGCGTACGGGCCTCCAGCGGGTGCTTCATACGGTTGGCGGCCACCAGGACCCGCATCCCGAGGCCGGTCTCACGGGCGGCCGAGTCGACGGCGTCGAGGATGATCTCCATCGCCGGGATCAGACCGCCGAGCAGAGGGGCGTACGAGGTCGGGTCGACCTGGATCTCCAGCCAACCCGAACCGTCCCGCACGTCCTCCTGGGCCGCCTCGCGGACCAGGCGCTGGATGTCCTCGGGCTCCCGCAGACAGGACCGGGCGATGTCGTACAGCCGCTGGAAGCGGAACCAGCCGCGCTCGTCGGTGGCCCGCAGCTTCGGCGGTGTGCCGCTGCTCAACGCCTCCGGGAGGTGGACGCCGTACTTGTCCGCCAGCTCGATGAGCGTCGTGGGCCGCATCGACCCGGTGAAGTGCAGGTGCAGATGCGCCTTGGGCAGCAGGTTGATGTCGCGGAAAACGTGCTCGGAAACGTGCTCCATTGAAGGATCTTGCCGCACCCGAATGGCGGAACACAGCCCCTTTCCCCGATCGGGACCTTGCCCGAACGTAAAAACGGGCCCCCGGTTCCGGAGAACCAGGGGCCCGAGCGGGACGGCGCGACTAGTCGCGGGCCTCCGCGAGCAGCTTCTGGATCCGGGACACGCCCTCCACCAGGTCCTCGTCGCCCAGCGCGTACGAGAGCCGCAGGTAGCCGGGGGTGCCGAAGGCCTCGCCCGGGACGACCGCGACCTCGGCCTCGTCCAGGATCAGCGCGGCCAGCTCGACCGAGTCCTGCGGGCGCCTGCCGCGGATCTCCTTGCCGAGCAGCGCCTTCACCGACGGGTACACGTAGAACGCGCCCTCGGGCGTCGGGCAGAGGACGCCCTCGATCTCGTTGAGCATCCGCACGATGGTCTGGCGGCGCCGGTCGAAGGCGCGGCCCATCTCGGCGACGGCGTCCAGGTCACCGGAGACGGCGGCGAGCGCGGCCACCTGCGCCACATTGCTCACGTTGGACGTGGCGTGCGACTGCAGGTTCGTCGCGGCCTTCACGACGTCCTTCGGGCCGATGATCCACCCCACGCGCCAGCCGGTCATCGCGTACGTCTTCGCGACACCGTTGACGACGATGCACTTGTCGCGCAGCTCGGGCATGACCGACGGCAGGGAGACGGCGGACGCGCCGCCGTAGACCAGGTGCTCGTAGATCTCGTCCGTCAGCACCCACAGACCGTGCTCGACGGCCCAGCGGCCGATCGCCTCGGTCTCGGTCTCGCTGTAGACGGCGCCGGTCGGGTTGGACGGGGAGACGAAGAGGACGACCTTGGTCTTCTCCGTGCGCGCCGCCTCCAGCTGCTCCACCGAGACGCGGTAGCCGGTGGTCTCGTCGGCGACGACCTCGACCGGGACACCGCCCGCGAGCCGGATCGACTCGGGGTACGTCGTCCAGTACGGGGCCGGGACGATGACCTCGTCGCCCGGGTCGAGGATCGCGGCGAACGCCTCGTAGATCGCCTGCTTGCCGCCGTTGGTCACCAGGACCTGGGAGGCGTCGACCTCGTAGCCGGAGTCGCGCAGCGTCTTGGCGGCGATCGCGGCCTTCAGCTCGGGCAGACCGCCGGCCGGTGTGTAGCGGTGGTACTTCGGGTTCTTGCACGCCTCGACGGCGGCGTCGACGATGTAGTCCGGGGTCGGGAAGTCGGGCTCACCCGCGCCGAACCCGATCACCGGGCGCCCGGCGGCCTTGAGGGCCTTGGCCTTGGCGTCGACGGCGAGGGTCGCGGACTCGGAGATCGCACCGACGCGGGCGGAGACCCGGCGCTCGGTCGGAGGGGTAGCAGCGCTCATACGGCCCATGCTCCCAGACCGCCTTCCCGCCCGGCACACAGGTTTCAGGGAGCGGACAGGAACGGTCATTCCTGGTCGTACGAGGGTTCGCGAGGGCTCCCACGTGCTTTCTGTTCGACGCGGCGCCCATGAACACGTACACTCACTGCTCGTTGGCCCTCACCGACCACGTCTCACGATGCGGTAGGTTGGGGAAGCCACAAAGGGTCGTAGCTCAATTGGTAGAGCACCGGTCTCCAAAACCGGCGGTTGGGGGTTCAAGTCCCTCCGGCCCTGCTACACACACCGCCAGGATGTGTGCGCATGTACGTACTTCAATGCACCGCCGTGCGGATCCACCCGGCACGGCACTGCCATGACCCGGGATCAGGTGAGAAGCGTGACGGACGCCGTGGGCTCCATCGACATGCCTGATGCCGAGGACGAGGCGCCGGACTCGAAGAAGAAGGCCCGCAAGGGCGGCAAGCGCGGAAAGAAGGGCCCCCTGGGCCGTCTCGCGCTCTTCTATCGCCAGATCGTCGCGGAGCTTCGCAAGGTCGTCTGGCCCACTCGCAGCCAGCTGACGACGTACACCACGGTAGTGATTGTCTTCGTTGTCATCATGATCGGCCTTGTGACCGTGATTGACTATGGCTTCCAGGAAGCAGTCAAGTACGTCTTCGGCTGACTTCTTGTTCCACCCCATCTGTATCCAGGAAGAAGCAGCCACCGTGTCTGACCCGAACCTGAACGAGTCCGTTTCTGAGGACGAGCTCGACATCCTCGAGGCGGCCGACGAGGACCAGGCTGAGGCTGCTGACGCCGCTGCGGGCGAGGCTGCCGAAGAGGCCGCCCTGAACATCGAGGACGACTCCGAGGAGTCCGACGATGTCGAGGCCGAGTCCGACGTCGAGGACGACTCCGACGAGGACGGGTCCGACGACTCCGACGAGGACGAGTCCGACGAGGACACCGACGTCGAGGCCGAGCTGGAAGAGGCCGAGGAGGCCGAGGAGGAGCCCGCCGCTCCCGTCGACCCGATCCAGGCCCTGCGTGACGAGCTCCGCGGCCTGCCCGGCGAGTGGTACGTGATCCACACCTACGCGGGCTACGAGAAGCGCGTGAAGGCCAACCTCGAGCAGCGTGCCGTCTCGCTGAACGTCGAGGAGTTCATCTACCAGGCCGAGGTGCCCGAGGAAGAGATCGTCCAGATCAAGAACGGCGAGCGCAAGAACGTCCGGCAGAACAAGCTGCCCGGCTACGTGCTCGTCCGCATGGATCTGACGAACGAGTCCTGGGGCGTCGTCCGCAACACCCCCGGCGTCACCGGCTTCGTGGGCAACGCCTACGACCCGTACCCGCTGACCCTGGACGAGATCGTCAAGATGCTCGCCCCCGAGGCCGAGGAGAAGGCCGCCCGCGAGGCCGCCGAGGCCGAGGGCAAGCCGGCTCCGGCCCGCAAGGTCACCGTCGAGGTCCTGGACTTCGAGGTCGGCGACTCGGTCACCGTCACCGACGGCCCCTTCGCCACCCTCCAGGCCACGATCAACGAGATCAACGCCGACTCCAAGAAGGTCAAGGGCCTGGTCGAGATCTTCGGTCGCGAGACCCCGGTCGAGCTCAGCTTCGACCAGATCCAGAAGAACTGACCCTCCCGGACCCCCACAGGTCACAGGTTTCCGACCCAGGTCAGAGTGGCTCTCGCAGCCGCTCTGACCTGCTCGGTTTTTAGCCGCACGTCTATACCCGTTATCGTGGTGCGGTATGCCTCCATCCGGACGACCGGATGGCGGCTGAACACTCTCACTAGGACCCGGAGAGAGCAATGCCTCCCAAGAAGAAGAAGGTCACGGGGCTTATCAAGCTCCAGATCAACGCTGGTGCGGCCAACCCGGCCCCGCCGGTCGGTCCCGCGCTGGGCCAGCACGGCGTCAACATCATGGAGTTCTGCAAGGCCTACAACGCCGCGACCGAGTCGCAGCGTGGCATGGTCGTGCCGGTGGAGATCACGGTCTACGAGGACCGTTCCTTCACCTTCATCACCAAGACTCCGCCGGCCGCCAAGCTGATCCTCAAGGCCGCGGGTGTGAACAAGGGCTCGGGCGAGCCGCACAAGACCAAGGTCGCCAAGATCACGAGCGCCCAGGTCCGCGACATCGCCTCGACCAAGCTCCCCGACCTGAACACCAGCGACCTCGACGCCGCCGAGAAGATCATCGCCGGCACCGCCCGTTCCATGGGCATCACGGTCGAGGGCTGATCAGCCCCCTTGTGACCTCAGTG
The DNA here is from genome assembly GCF_025195125.1 of Streptomyces sp. Je 1-79. Classification (GTDB taxonomy): domain Bacteria; phylum Actinomycetota; class Actinomycetes; order Streptomycetales; family Streptomycetaceae; genus Streptomyces. Next base: position 206,711 of record NZ_JAMGSL010000010.1, on the reverse strand, counting down.
GTAGGGCCGGCGCGGCCCGCACCACGACTCCACACCTGAACCAACAGGAGAAGCAGTGAAGCGCAGCAAGGCACTCCGCAGCGCGGACGCCAAGATCGACCGGGAGCGTAACTACGCCCCCCTCGAGGCCGTCCGTATCGCCAAGGACACCGCCGCCACCAAGTTCGACGGGACCGTCGAGGTCGCCTTCCGCCTGGGTGTCGACCCGCGCAAGGCCGACCAGATGGTCCGTGGCACCGTGAACCTCCCGCACGGCACCGGTAAGACCGCCCGGGTCCTGGTCTTCGCGACCGGTGACCGTGCCGAGGCCGCGATCGCCGCTGGCGCCGACATCGTCGGTTCCGACGAGCTCATCGACGAGATCTCCAAGGGCCAGCGCCTGAACGAGTTCGACGCCGTTGTGGCCACCCCGGACCTCATGGGCAAGGTCGGCCGCCTCGGCCGCGTCCTCGGCCCGCGTGGTCTCATGCCGAACCCGAAGACCGGCACCGTGACCCCCGACGTCGCGAAGGCCGTCAACGAGATCAAGGGCGGCAAGATCGAGTTCCGCGTCGACAAGCACTCGAACCTGCACTTCATCATCGGCAAGGTCTCCTTCGACGAGACGAAGCTGGTCGAGAACTACGCCGCGGCTCTGGAGGAGATCCTCCGTCTGAAGCCGTCCGCCGCCAAGGGCCGCTACATCAAGAAGGCGACCCTGACGACGACGATGGGCCCCGGCATCCCGCTGGACTCCAACCGCACCCGCAACCTCCTCGTCGAGGAGGACCCGGCCGCGGTCTGAGCCCACACGGCTCACTGAGTGGTCAGCCGGCCCCCTCAGCCCTCCTCGGAGCGGCTGAGGGGGCCGGCTTCTTCGTACGGCGGTACCCGCGGCCACACCGCCCCGGCCTCGGCGCGAGCTGAGCCGTACGGGCGGATTTGCTCCCCGGGGTGGCCGTCGCGTACTCTTCCGGAGAAGCCAAAGACCGCTGGTCGTTGCCGTGCTCTCGCAAGAGGGTCCGGTGGCCGAAGGTTCGCTGAGATGCGAACGGCCCGCGCAGGTGATCGTGGAAGAGTTCCCGGTTCGTTCCGAGCCGGTCGAGCTGAGCCCCGTGCGCCTGCGCCGGGGCGTTTTCTTTTGTTCAGCCCCTTCTGAGCGGTCCTCATCACCCGGAAGGAGGCCGACGCTCTATGGCAAGGCCCGACAAGGCTGCCGCGGTAGCCGAGCTCAAGGACAAGTTCCAGAGCTCGAGCGCCGTCGTGCTGACCGAGTACCGGGGTCTCACCGTGGCTCAGCTCAAGACGCTGCGCCGTTCGCTCGGTGAGAACGCCCAGTACGCCGTGGTGAAGAACACGCTGACCAAGATTGCGGCCAACGAGGCCGGGATCACCTCGCTCGACGACCAGTTCAACGGTCCGACGGGCGCTGCCTTCATCACCGGTGACCCGGTGGAGTCGGCCAAGGGTCTTCGTGACTTCGCCAAGGACAACCCGAACCTCATCATCAAGGGCGGTGTCCTTGATGGCAAGGCGCTGTCCGCCGATGAGATCAAGAAGCTTGCGGACCTCGAGTCCCGCGAGGTTCTGCTCTCCAAGCTGGCCGGTGCCTTCAAGGGCAAGCAGTCTCAGGCTGCCTCCCTCTTCCAGGCGCTGCCGTCGAAGTTCGTCCGCACTGCGGAGGCGCTTCGCGTCAAGCTCGAAGAGCAGGGCGGTGCCGAGTAACTCGGCTCGCGCAATGACCGCCGCCCGCTAGGGCGACGGTCGCAGCGGGCCGAACGTACGCCCGCCTACATGTACATCCGGCACCTGCCGAATTAGTGGAAGGACGCCATCATGGCGAAGCTGTCCCAGGACGACCTGCTCGCGCAGTTCGAGGAGATGACCCTCATCGAGCTCTCCGAGTTCGTGAAGGCCTTCGAGGAGAAGTTCGACGTCACCGCCGCCGCGGCCGTCGCCGCCGCCCCGGCCGGCCCGGGCGCCGTTGCCGAGACCGTCGAGGAGCAGGACGAGTTCGACGTCATCCTCGAGGGTGCTGGCGACAAGAAGATCCAGGTCATCAAGGTCGTGCGTGAGCTCACCTCCCTGGGCCTGAAGGAGGCCAAGGACCTCGTCGACGGCACCCCGAAGCCGGTCCTCGAGAAGGTCGCCAAGGAGGCCGCGGAGAAGGCTGCCGAGTCCCTCAAGGCCGCCGGCGCCTCCGTCACGGTCAAGTAAGACCCTGCGAGTCTCCTGACTCGCTCAGGCGCCGCTCAGGCGCCTCGCCAAGGGCGATCACCCATCCGGGTGGTCGCCCTTCGGCGTACCCCGGGACGGGCGTGGCGGGGGTCGTGCGGGCCGTGGAGAGCGGAGTATGGTGATCTTCGCCGTGCGCCCCGCTGACCGGGGGGCCTTGACGAACCGCACGCAGCGCGCAATTCTCAGGACGCGTCGTCACAACGATCCGTATCCGAGGCATGGATCGACGGCGGAACGGGCAGTATCGAGGTGCGCCGCACGGCGCGAGGTACCGCGGAGTTGAGAACAACGAGGGTTGCGAAATTTTCGCCCTGGACATCAGTGGGCCAAGTGGCTACACTGACCCTTTGCGCTGCCTGTTAGCTGCCCCCTGCCCGTCACCCGGGGCATACCCTCGCGAGAGCATTGTCGGCAGACCTGACCTGACCTGGGCCTTTGGCCACATCAGGAATCGTCTGTCCCGCTGCATCGCTGGGGACCGGTACGCGCGTAGTGAGTCCGAGCCCTCGGAAGGACCCCCTCTTGGCCGCCTCGCGCAACGCCTCGACCAATACGAACAACGGCGCCAGCACCGCCCCGCTGCGCATCTCCTTTGCAAAGATCAAGGAGCCCCTCGAGGTTCCGAACCTCCTCGCGCTGCAGACCGAGAGCTTTGACTGGCTGCTCGGCAACGCCGCCTGGAAGGCTCGCGTCGAGGCAGCTCTCGAGTCGGGACAGGACGTCCCCAGGAAGTCGGGTCTGGAAGAGATCTTCGAGGAGATCTCTCCGATCGAGGACTTCTCCGGGTCGATGTCGCTGACCTTCCGCGACCACCGCTTCGAGCCCCCGAAGAACTCGATCGACGAGTGCAAGGACCGTGACTTCACGTACGGCGCCCCGCTCTTCGTCACGGCCGAGTTCACGAACAACGAGACCGGCGAGATCAAGTCCCAGACGGTCTTCATGGGCGACTTCCCGCTCATGACGAACAAGGGCACCTTCGTCATCAACGGCACCGAGCGTGTCGTCGTCTCCCAGCTGGTCCGTTCGCCGGGCGTCTACTTCGACTCCTCGATCGACAAGACGTCCGACAAGGACATCTTCTCCGCCAAGATCATCCCGTCCCGGGGTGCCTGGCTGGAGATGGAGATCGACAAGCGCGACATGGTCGGTGTCCGCATCGACCGCAAGCGCAAGCAGTCCGTCACCGTCCTCCTGAAGGCGCTCGGCTGGACCACCGAGCAGATCCTGCAGGAGTTCGGCGAGTACGAGTCCATGCGCGCCACCCTGGAGAAGGACCACACCCAGGGCCAGGACGACGCGCTGCTCGACATCTACCGCAAGCTGCGTCCGGGCGAGCCGCCGACCCGTGAGGCCGCTCAGACGCTGCTCGAGAACCTCTACTTCAACCCGAAGCGCTACGACCTCGCGAAGGTCGGCCGCTACAAGGTGAACAAGAAGCTCGGCGCGGACGAGCCGCTGGACGCCGGTGTCCTGACCACCGACGACATCATCGCCACGATCAAGTACCTCGTGAAGCTCCACGCGGGCGAGCAGGAGACGATCGGCGAGTCGGGCCGGGAGATCGTCGTCGAGACCGACGACATCGACCACTTCGGCAACCGTCGTCTGCGCAACGTCGGCGAGCTCATCCAGAACCAGGTCCGCACGGGTCTGGCTCGTATGGAGCGCGTCGTGCGTGAGCGCATGACCACGCAGGACGTCGAGGCGATCACGCCGCAGACCCTGATCAACATCCGGCCGGTCGTCGCCTCCATCAAGGAGTTCTTCGGCACCAGCCAGCTGTCGCAGTTCATGGACCAGAACAACCCGCTGTCGGGTCTGACGCACAAGCGTCGTCTCTCGGCGCTGGGTCCCGGTGGTCTGTCCCGTGAGCGGGCCGGCTTCGAGGTCCGAGACGTGCACCCGTCCCACTACGGACGCATGTGCCCGATCGAGACCCCCGAAGGCCCGAACATCGGTCTGATCGGTTCGCTCGCCTCGTACGGCCGCGTCAACGCGTTCGGCTTCATCGAGACGCCGTACCGCAAGGTCGTCGACGGTCAGGTCACCGACGAGGTCGACTACATCACCGCCGACGAGGAGGACCGCTTCGTCATCGCCCAGGCGAACGCGACCCTGAACGACGAGCTCCGCTTCACCGAGCCGCGCGTCCTGGTCCGCCGCCGTGGTGGCGAGGTCGACTACGTCCCGCCGACCGAGGTCGACTACATGGACGTCTCGCCGCGCCAGATGGTGTCGGTCGCGACGGCCATGATCCCCTTCCTCGAGCACGACGACGCCAACCGTGCCCTCATGGGCGCGAACATGATGCGTCAGGCGGTGCCGCTCATCAAGTCCGAGGCCCCGCTCGTCGGCACCGGCATGGAGTACCGCTGCGCCACCGACGCCGGTGACGTGCCGAAGGCCGACAAGGACGGTGTCGTCCAGGAGGTCTCGGCCGACTACATCACCGTCGCCAACGACGACGGCACGTACACCACGTACCGGATGGCCAAGTTCTCCCGCTCGAACCAGGGCACCTCGGTCAACCAGAAGGTCGTCGTCTCCGAGGGCGATCGGGTCATCGAGGGCCAGGTCCTCGCCGACGGTCCGGCCACCGAGAACGGTGAGATGGCGCTCGGCAAGAACCTGCTCGTGGCGTTCATGCCGTGGGAGGGTCACAACTACGAGGACGCGATCATCCTGTCGCAGCGCCTCGTGCAGGACGACGTCCTCTCCTCGATCCACATCGAGGAGCACGAGGTCGACGCCCGTGACACCAAGCTCGGCCCGGAGGAGATCACCCGGGACATCCCGAACGTCTCCGAGGAGGTCCTCGCCGACCTCGACGAGCGCGGCATCATCCGTATCGGTGCCGAGGTCGTCGCCGGCGACATCCTCGTCGGCAAGGTCACGCCCAAGGGTGAGACCGAGCTGACCCCGGAGGAGCGTCTGCTCCGCGCGATCTTCGGCGAGAAGGCGCGTGAGGTCCGTGACACCTCGCTGAAGGTGCCGCACGGCGAGACCGGCAAGGTCATCGGCGTCCGCGTCTTCGACCGCGAGGAGGGCGACGAGCTTCCCCCGGGCGTGAACCAGCTGGTCCGCGTCTACGTCGCCCAGAAGCGCAAGATCACCGATGGTGACAAGCTCGCCGGCCGTCACGGCAACAAGGGTGTCATCTCGAAGATCCTTCCGATCGAGGACATGCCGTTCCTCGAGGACGGAACTCCGGTCGACATCATCCTCAACCCGCTGGGTGTCCCGTCCCGAATGAACCCGGGACAGGTCCTGGAGATCCACCTCGGCTGGCTCGCCAGCCGCGGCTGGGACGTCTCCGGCCTCGCGGACGACTGGGCGCAGCGCCTGCAGGCCATCGGTGCCGACCAGGTCGCCCCGGGCACCAACGTCGCCACCCCCGTCTTCGACGGTGCGCGTGAGGACGAGCTCGCGGGTCTGCTGCAGCACACGATCCCGAACCGCGACGGCGAGCGCATGGTGCTCCCCTCCGGCAAGGCGCGTCTGTTCGACGGCCGCTCCGGCGAGCCGTTCCCGGACCCGATCTCGGTCGGGTACATGTACATCCTCAAGCTCCACCACCTGGTCGACGACAAGCTGCACGCCCGGTCGACCGGTCCGTACTCGATGATCACCCAGCAGCCGCTGGGTGGTAAGGCCCAGTTCGGTGGCCAGCGCTTCGGTGAGATGGAGGTGTGGGCGCTGGAGGCATACGGCGCCGCCTACGCCCTCCAGGAGCTGCTGACGATCAAGTCCGACGACGTGACCGGCCGCGTGAAGGTCTACGAGGCCATCGTCAAGGGCGAGAACATCCCTGAGCCCGGCATCCCCGAGTCCTTCAAGGTGCTCATCAAGGAGATGCAGTCCCTGTGCCTCAACGTGGAGGTGCTGTCCTCGGACGGCATGTCCATCGAGATGCGCGACACCGACGAGGACGTCTTCCGCGCAGCGGAGGAGCTCGGTATCGACCTGTCCCGGCGCGAGCCGAGCAGCGTCGAAGAGGTCTGACGGGAGTCCGGTACGGGGGCTCGGTGCACGTCACTGAGTCCCCGGCCGGCCCCAGGACCCCCGTTTCAGACCCCAAGACTTACAACCCTGAGAGGGATTGACGCATAGTGCTCGACGTCAACTTCTTCGATGAGCTCCGGATCGGTCTGGCCACCGCTGACGACATCCGTCAGTGGAGCCACGGCGAGGTCAAGAAGCCTGAGACCATCAACTACCGCACGCTCAAGCCCGAGAAGGACGGACTCTTCTGCGAGAAGATCTTCGGTCCGACCCGGGACTGGGAGTGCTACTGCGGCAAGTACAAGCGTGTCCGCTTCAAGGGCATCATCTGTGAGCGGTGTGGCGTCGAGGTCACCCGCGCCAAGGTGCGCCGTGAGCGGATGGGCCACATCGAGCTCGCCGCTCCCGTCACCCACATCTGGTACTTCAAGGGCGTCCCGTCGCGCCTCGGATACCTGCTCGACCTCGCGCCGAAGGACCTCGAGAAGGTCATCTACTTCGCCGCGTACATGATCACGTTCGTCGACGACGAGCGTCGTACGCGTGACCTGCCCTCGCTGGAGGCGCACGTCTCCGTCGAGCGTCAGCAGATCGAGAACCGTCGCGACTCCGACCTGGAGGCCCGCGCCAAGAAGCTCGAGACCGACCTGGCCGAGCTCGAGGCCGAGGGCGCCAAGGCCGACGTGCGCCGCAAGGTGCGCGAGGGTGCCGAGCGTGAGATGAAGCAGCTGCGCGACCGTGCGCAGCGCGAGATCGACCGTCTCGACGAGGTCTGGAACCGCTTCAAGAACCTCAAGGTCCAGGACCTGGAGGGCGACGAGCTCCTCTACCGCGAGCTGCGTGACCGCTTCGGCACGTACTTCGACGGTTCGATGGGTGCCGCGGCGCTGCAGAAGCGCCTGGAGTCCTTCGACCTGGAGGAGGAGGCCGAGCGCCTCCGCGAGATCATCCGTACCGGCAAGGGCCAGAAGAAGACCCGTGCGCTCAAGCGCCTCAAGGTCGTCTCCGCGTTCCTGCAGACCGCGAACAGCCCCAAGGGCATGGTTCTCGACTGCGTGCCGGTGATCCCGCCGGACCTGCGTCCGATGGTGCAGCTGGACGGTGGCCGCTTCGCGACCTCCGACCTGAACGACCTGTACCGCCGTGTGATCAACCGCAACAACCGTCTGAAGCGTCTGCTCGACCTCGGTGCCCCCGAGATCATCGTGAACAACGAGAAGCGGATGCTCCAGGAGGCGGTCGACGCCCTCTTCGACAACGGCCGTCGTGGTCGCCCGGTCACGGGCCCCGGCAACCGTCCGCTGAAGTCCCTCAGCGACATGCTGAAGGGCAAGCAGGGTCGATTCCGTCAGAACCTGCTCGGTAAGCGTGTGGACTACTCCGCGCGTTCCGTCATCGTCGTCGGTCCGCAGCTGAAGCTGCACCAGTGCGGTCTGCCGAAGGCCATGGCGCTGGAGCTCTTCAAGCCGTTCGTGATGAAGCGCCTGGTCGACCTGAACCACGCGCAGAACATCAAGAGCGCCAAGCGGATGGTCGAGCGCGGCCGCACGGTCGTGTACGACGTCCTCGAAGAGGTCATCGCCGAGCACCCGGTTCTGCTGAACCGTGCGCCCACGCTGCACCGCCTCGGCATCCAGGCCTTCGAGCCCCAGCTGGTCGAGGGCAAGGCCATCCAGATCCACCCGCTCGTCTGCACCGCGTTCAACGCGGACTTCGACGGTGACCAGATGGCCGTCCACCTGCCGCTCTCCGCGGAGGCGCAGGCCGAGGCCCGCATCCTGATGCTGTCCTCGAACAACATCCTCAAGCCGGCCGACGGCCGTCCGGTCACGATGCCGACCCAGGACATGGTCCTCGGTCTGTTCTTCCTGACCACCGACGGTGAGCTGCGCGACACCAAGGGCGAGGGCCGTGCGTTCGGCTCCACCGCGGAGGCCACCATGGCCTTCGACGCCGGCGAGCTCGCGCTGCAGTCCTCGGTCGACATCCGCTTCCCGATCGGCACCGTTCCCCCGCGCGGCTGGGTTCCCCCGGTCGCCGAGGAGGGCGAGCCGGAGTGGCAGCAGGGTGACTCGTTCCGTCTGCGTACGTCGCTGGGCCGCGCGCTCTTCAACGAGCTGCTGCCCGAGGACTACCCCTTCGTCGACTACTCGGTCGGCAAGAAGCAGCTCTCCGAGATCGTCAACGACCTCGCCGAGCGCTACCCCAAGGTCATCGTGGCGGCGACGCTCGACAACCTGAAGGCGGCGGGCTTCTACTGGGCGACCCGTTCCGGCGTCACCGTGGCCATCTCCGACGTCGTCGTGCCCGAGGCCAAGAAGGCCATCGTCAAGGGCTACGAGGAGCAGGACGAGAAGGTCCAGAAGCAGTACGAGCGCGGTCTCATCACCAAGGAAGAGCGCACTCAGGAGCTCATCGCGATCTGGACCAAGGCGACCAACGAGGTTGCCGAGGCCATGAACGAGAACTTCCCCAAGACGAACCCCATCTTCATGATGGTTGACTCGGGTGCCCGAGGAAACATGATGCAGATGCGTCAGATCGCCGGTATGCGTGGTCTGGTGTCGAATGCCAAGAACGAGACGATCCCGCGTCCCATCAAGGCGTCCTTCCGTGAGGGCCTCACCGTCCTCGAGTACTTCATCTCGACGCACGGTGCCCGTAAGGGTCTCGCCGACACCGCTCTGCGTACCGCCGACTCGGGTTACCTGACCCGTCGTCTGGTGGACGTCTCGCAGGACGTGATCATCCGCGAGGAGGACTGTGGCACCGAGCGCGGTCTGAAGCTGAAGATCGCCGAGCGCGGTGCGGACGGCGTCCTGCGGAAGACGGACGACGTCGAGACCTCCGTGTACGCGCGGATGCTCGCCGAGGACGTCGTCGTGGACGGCAAGGTCATCGCGCCGGCCAACGTCGACCTGGGTGACGTGCTCATCGACGCCCTCGTGGGCGCCGGCGTGGAGGAGGTCAAGACCCGCTCGGTCCTGACCTGTGAGTCCGCCGTCGGTACCTGTGCCTTCTGCTACGGCCGTTCGCTGGCCACCGGCAAGCTGGTCGACATCGGTGAGGCGGTCGGCATCATCGCCGCCCAGTCCATCGGTGAGCCCGGTACCCAGCTGACGATGCGTACCTTCCACACCGGTGGTGTGGCCGGTGACGACATCACCCAGGGTCTGCCCCGTGTCGTCGAGCTCTTCGAGGCTCGTCAGCCCAAGGGTGTCGCCCCGATCTCGGAGGCGGCCGGCCGCGTCCGTATCGAGGAGACCGAGAAGACCAAGAAGATCGTCGTCACCCCGGACGACGGCAGCGACGAGACGGCGTTCCCGATCTCGAAGCGTGCCCGTCTGCTGGTGGGCGAGGGCGACCACGTCGAGGTGGGCCAGAAGCTCACCGTGGGTGCCACCAACCCGCACGACGTGCTGCGGATCCTCGGTCAGCGCGCGGTCCAGGTCCACCTGGTCGGCGAAGTCCAGAAGGTCTACAACTCGCAGGGTGTGTCGATCCACGACAAGCACATCGAGATCATCATCCGGCAGATGCTGCGCCGTGTGACGATCATCGAGTCCGGCGACGCGGAGCTGCTGCCGGGCGAGCTCGTCGAGCGCTCGAAGTTCGAGACCGAGAACCGTCGTGTGGTCACCGAGGGTGGTCACCCCGCCTCCGGCCGTCCGCAGCTGATGGGTATCACCAAGGCCTCGCTGGCGACGGAGTCCTGGCTGTCGGCCGCCTCCTTCCAGGAGACGACCCGAGTCCTGACGGATGCGGCGATCAACGCCAAGTCCGACAGCCTCATCGGCCTCAAGGAGAACGTCATCATCGGTAAGCTCATCCCGGCCGGTACGGGTCTGTCCCGCTACCGCAACATCCGGGTCGAGCCGACCGAGGAGGCCAAGGCCGCGATGTACTCGGCCGTCGGCTACGACGACATCGACTACTCGCCGTTCGGCACCGGCTCCGGCCAGGCCGTTCCGCTGGAGGACTACGACTACGGTCCGTACAACCAGTAAGCGAGTCGCCTGAAGTACCGCAGGGCGGTCACCCCGTTTCGTACGGGGTGGCCGCCCTGCGGCATGTGGGGAGCAGGAAGGCCCTAGGGCGTGTTTCGAAAGTCCCGTCTGGCCGGGAACGCCTGGCACGCACTCCCCCGTAGCCCTTCGGGCACGGGAGGTGCCCCCACGCCGCGTTGTCGGTCGTCGGCGCAGCCCGCTGCGCTCTCCTCCCTCCGCCTTGCGATCGCACGCACCAGACGCCCCCGGCCCCGCCCTTCGGGCGGACGACGCTACTTCCGAAACACGCCCTAGCGGCCGGCCAGCTCCCAGACCGCGAGCATCAGGCCGGCGCTCGCGGTCAGCGCCGCGATGCTCGTCAGCGGCCAACGGGAGCGTTCCAGGGCGTCGAGCCGGGTCTCCATGTCGGCGAGCTGTTTGTCGGTCTGGTCACTGCGCTGCACGAGCAGGGCGAGGGAGCCGTCGACGCGGGCGAACCCGGCTTCGAGGGTGCCCCGGAGCCGTTCCAGCTCGACGGCGACGGTGACCGGGTCGTGCTGTTCAGACTCGGTCATCGGCCGCCCCCGGGGAGCTGCGCAGCCAGGCCGGCAGCAGGTTCTGCACGCCGGGGACGGCCATGATCCGGGTCAGCGCGCCGGCCACCGCCAGCGCCCCGGCGACCCAGGGGAGGGTCTCCGGGAGGCCGGAGGCGTCGACGATCGCGGGAAGCACGACGGCGATGCCGACGGCGGCCTGCAGGACGGTACGAGCCGTGCGCTTGGCGGCATCGGACATGTGGGGGTTCTCCTTACGTGCTGTACGGGACCTTGAGGGCGTTCCAGGACATGACGCCCGGCCAGCCGTCGGCGTCGGAGCCGCTGAAGCCGAGCTTGCGCTGCCACTTCGCGTAGCTGCGCCGGTCCGCCTCGCCCCAACGGGGGGAGGGGCCGACGGCGTACGCGGAACAGCCCTCGGCGACCAGCCGGCGGCCCATCGCGGTGACGATCGGGGAGCTGGGGTTGTTCCTGAAGAACGCGGTGCCGGGGAAGGGCTGGTAGCGGGGGGCGGCGGTGTCCTTGGCGGGGGTGGTCGGCTTGGCGCCGGGCGTCTTGGACGGGGTCTTGGACGGGGTCTTGTCCGGGGCGGAGGCGAGCCGGGTGGCGATGCGGGACCGCAGGTCGGGCATGGTGAAGCCGCGCGGGTCGCTCTTGTGGTCGGACCACTCCAGGTGGCCGATGACGGACTTCGCGCTCCAGCCGTGGGCGCGGCAGATCGCGGCCGAGGCCCGCTCGATGGCGTCGAGCTGGGCGGCGGGCCAGGGGTCGGCGCCGTCGCCGAGGTTGACGCACTCGAAGCCGTAGAAGCGGGCGTTGCCGTCGACGGCGCCGGCGCTTCCCTGGTGCTCGTCGGTGGCCGGCGGCTTCGTGCCGTAGTTCTCGGCGATCACCGCCGCCAGCACGTCCGGGTCGCCGCCGCCCGCGTGGTTGGCCCGGCCGTTGCCGACGAGGTACACCGTGCCGTCCTTGGCGATGACGCCGTGGCAGAGCGGGCCGGGCAGCGCGTCGTAACCGTCGTAGCAGAGCTCCACCGAGCCTGAGGTGCCGCTGGAGACGGTGTGGTGGATCATCACGCCGTTCAGCGGGCCCCAGGCGCCGACGTGGTTGCGGTTGTGGGTGCGCCATGCGCGGTGCTCGACGACGGTGACGCCTTCGGCGCGGAGCGCGGCGACGAGTTGGTCCGCGGTGAGGGGAGTGGCCATGGTGGGTCCTTTCTGTGGCGGGTGGGCCGGGCGGGCCCGGGTGGTCCCGGCGGTCCGGGTGGTCCCGGCGGCCCGGGTGGGCCGGGCGAGGCCGGGCGGCCCGGGTGGCTCAGGCCAGCGCCGCCCAGATCGCATTGGAGTCGGCGACCACGGACGAGGTGGGGAACGACGCGGGCAGCGAGGTCTGTCCGGTGGTGGAGAGCCGGCCGTGGCGGACGAACGCGCCGGGCATCCGGGCGCTGCCGCCGGGAGAGGCGCCCATGCTGGCGGCCCGCATGAACGCCGGGCCGTTGGTGTTGGGGCTCGGGCCGTTGACGAGCAGGGCGACCCAGTAGTTGCCCGGGGCGGCGTTGTACTGCGCGGTCAGCGGCAGCACCGCCGTCTTGCCCTCGGTGGCGGTGAGCAGCGTGGAGAGCGCGGCGGTGGTGCCGACCTTGGTGCCGCTGCTGGTGTAGAGGCCGGCGAAGGAGCTGGCGCTGAGGGTGCCGCCGACGTACCCCGGGATGTAGAAGACGACGTTCTTGACGGTGGTCTGCGCGTGCAGCGGCACGCCGATCAGATACAGCCAGCCGTTGATGCAGTACTGCGCCGAGTTGGCCGAGGACGCCGCGGGGTCGTACGCCCAGCCGGAGAAGCCCATCGAGGCCGGCGAGAAGGTGCCCGCGGAGGCAACCGCGTCGACGTAGCCACGGCGGGCCAGCTGGTTGGCGCTGGCAGGATCGGCGGTGGCCGAGGGCGGGACGGCGAAGGTCTTCGCGCCGGCCACGGCCTGGTCGCCGGTGAGCAGGACGGCGTCGCCGGCCGCGACCGCGGAGACGTCGGCGGCGGTCAGCGCGACCGTGCCGACCTGACCGTTGACGGACTTGACCGGGGCGTTGTTGAGGCCCAGGTAGCGGGCGTCGCCGGCGGCCGGGGTCAGCGCGCCCAGGTCGGTGGCGGCGAGCACGACGGCGCCGGTCTGGCCGTTGACCGAGGAGACCGCGCCGCCGGTGGCGGGCAGCTGGGCGGCCGGGACCTTGCCGTCCGGGCCGAGCTGCGCCACGCCGCCCGCCGCGCCCGCCTGGGAGGCCGCGATCGCGGACACGTCGGCGGCGCCGAGCGTGATGTCCGGGGTGGTGCGCCCGTTGACCGAGCGGACCGGTCCGGCCGGGCCCTGCGGGCCGAGTTCGCCCTGCGGTCCGGGCGGGCCCGGGACGGCGACGTACTGCGGGGTGCTCGGGTCCGCCGGGGCGATGTCGGCGAGATCGACGGTCGGCCGGGCGATGGGCAGCGCGATCTGGTACGCCCGTGCGGCGCCGAGCCCGCCGAGCTTCTCGGTGACCTGGTACGTCCAGTCGACGGGGTTCCAGCCGGGGGTGTCGGTGGCCGGCAGGACGACGCTGATCCGGCCCTCGGCGTCGAGGGCGGCCCGGGTCGGCCCGCCGACGAAGACGTCGGCCTCGGCGTGGGTGAGCAGGGACGGCGGGCGGAACTCGACGGTCCCGGTCATCGGACTGCCGTCCGGGGTCAGGTAGCGGGCGGTGACGCGCACCGTGGGGATGGTGATGGGCAGCACGGATGTGCCTCCTTGCTCGGGTCGTGGGGTCCTGGGCGGTCCGGGCGGGACGCCGGGGCGGCGCCCGCCCGGACGAGCCGGTTCAGGACGGGGCGCCGGCTGAGGGCGGGCGGACGCGTGGTCCGGGCCGTCGGCCTGGTTCGGGGTGTCGGCCCGGCTCCGGGGGTCGGGTCAGGACTGGACGCCGTACAGCGCCAGCGGGCGGCAGCGGACGGTGTCGCCCGCGGTGGCGACCTTCGCCTGCACCTCGAACGTGACCGTGGCACCGAACTCGGCGGTCAGCGGTTCGGTGAAGACCAGCTCGGGCTCCGGGGTGGTGGCCACCGGGCCGAGGGGGGAGCCGTTCACGAGCACGCGGATCTGGGCGCCGGCCGTGCCCTGGACGCCTATCCGGCAGTACAGCCGGGGGTGCTGGGCGATGCCGGGCCCGCGGTAGAGGGTGGCCCAGTCGGTGGCGCCGGTGGATTCCCAGCGGGCCGTGTCGACCGGTTCCGGCAGCGGGTACGGGATGTACGGGCGGGCGAGGCCGTGGTGGGCGGCGTCGTCGGCGACCACCACGTTGCCCTTGCGGTCGAGGATCTGCACCGGCTGGGTGGGCAGCGTGTCGGGGCTGCCCGTCCAGACGGTCAGGGCCAGCGAGCCGTCGTCGCGGCGGACGACCAGACCCTGCTGCGGGACGTCCGGCTTCCGGTCGGGCTCGACCCGGCCCAGGTAGAGGAGGTCCTCGCCGCCGGCGGTGCGGACCCGCAGCCGGCCGCCGTCGCCGATGACGACCTCGCCGCCCATGATCTCGTTGAGCGCCGGATTGGTGTTGGCGCTGCCCATCAGGTCGCGGATCTGCCGCTCCAGGGTGCGGATCCGGTCCAGCAGGTCGGTGGGAATGATCGCCAAGGGTTACACCCCTTCCAGGTAGAGCGTGGCCGTCTCGGGCTTCGTGCGCTGCGGCGGTTCGACCGCGATGCCGACGATCCGGTACTGCTTGTCGAGCCCCTCGGGGTGCCACAGGTCCCTGATCCGGAGCCGGACCAGGGCGCCGAGCAGCGCCGGGGTGATCCGCCCGTCGACGCGTACGGTGAGCTCCGGGATCTGCTCCGGGCGCCGCTGGCGGGCCAGTTCGGCCTGGGCCAGCGAGGCCAGGGTCGCCCCGTCCTTGACGCCGCTGTGGTCGGAGCTGAGCTCCAGCCGGGGCCAGCCGGCCGCCAGGTCCGCCTCCGCGCTCGCGCTGACGGTCAGCGGCTTGGACTCCTGCGACTGGTCGGTGTTGTCCGACTCGCCGCGGGCGACCCACACGTTCGCCTGCACCGTGGAGTCCGTGGGCAGGCTGTAGGTCAGGACCTGGCCCGGGTGGTCCAGGACGATGTCCGCGTGGCTCGTCCGGATCGTCGGGTGGCCGAGCTGGAGACGCTTGACCCGGCGGCCCTGCGCGTCCCGGTAGCAGTGCACCCGCCACTCGAACCCGTCGGCGAGCTGGGCGAGTTTGTCGAGGAGTTCACGGACCCGGGCCAGTGCGGTGTACCCGTACGAGAAGTCCCGGCGGATGCCCGACATCTCGGCGCCCAGGCTGATCCCGATGTCGCCGCCGACCTGCTTCTGGGCGTGGTCGACCAGGGCGCGCGCGATGTCGAACTGGTCGGTGGAGGCTCCCACCAGGTCCCCCGAGAGGATCCGGTGGTCCAGGTACGAGTCGAACGTGCCGGCCTGGAACTGGACCTGGCTGCGGCCCCGGTCGTCGGTGGACGGGGTGCACGTCCAGAGCACCCCGCCCCACCAGATGTCGCCGTCGCGCTCCAGCCAGACGGCGGTGCGGCCGGGCTGGAGCGCTGCCCTGGCCCGGACCGCCAGGGCGGGGTTGGGCAGCGGGACGGTCGCGGACAGCGATCCGGACTTGCCGATGAAGTCGTCGAACTTGGCCTCCGTCAGCGGAAGCACGTCGAGGACCTGGTCGGTCCGCAGATCGCAGAAGAGGGCCCGGTAGACGGGTGTGGTGACCGCGCGTGTCATCGGGCGGCTCACAGCACCGGGTCGACGCGGACGTACCGGTTGTCGATCCACGCGTTGTTGCTCGTGGCCGAGGACAGGTACGCGCCGACCGCGTTGTAGACGGTGTGCGGCTTGAGGCCGGTGACCCGGAACATGGTCGAGACGGAGGAGTGGCCCCGCCCCGACACGGTGGCCGCGCGGATCTCGTCCGCGCCGACGACGAGGGTGCTGCCCTGCCGGATGTTCACCGACATGCGGCAGTAGGTGCCGTCCACGGCGTTGCCGCCGTAGTAGCCGAGGGAGACCAGCACCGCGCCGGAGACCGGGGTGGTGAAGGAGGTGGAGATGCCGGGCGCGGCGGTGTCGGTGATGACCTCGACCCAGCCGGTGGCCTTGCAGTAGCCGCCGTCGGTGTTGGCGGCCCAGCCGCTGGCCGGGACGATCGGACGCCAGACCGTGCCGTCCCAGCGCTGGAGCCGGCCGCCCTCGTCGCGGTACTGGCCGGTGTACTCACCGGTGGCCAGCGCGCCCTGCGGGGCGACGCCGCCGACCTGCTTGGGGTACGAGACCCAGCGGGTGGAGTCCCAGCGCTGGAGCAGCGCGGCGTTGTCGCGGTACTGGCCCGGGTAGCCGCCCTTCACGTCGCGGTTCCAGGACTCGGGGAGGATGCCGCCGACGGCGACGCTGGGGTGACGCAGGTCGTAGACGGCGGTGCTCCAGTCGAGGCCGCCGGTGCCGACGGACGCGCCGGCCGGGACGGTGACGCGCGCCAGCCCCAGGGCGCCCTCGGGGACCTGCGGCGGCTCCGGATCGGCCTTCGGGGCGCCCTTGAGGATCTCCAGTACGGCTTCGGTGCGGCCGGTGACCGGGTCGTACTGGGCGTCGTACACGCGCAGCACGACGAGGTCGATCCGCGGGTTGTTGGCGTCGCCGTCGTCGAAGGTGACCTGGGTGTAGTCGGTGAGCACGACCGGGTACGCGCCGGCCGCGGCCGGGCCCTGGATGACGGCGCGGCCCGGGGCGACGTTCGCCGTCATGCCGACGGTGTCCCCGTACACGTACAGGGCGTCCATGATGTAGAGGCCGTCCTTGGCGCCCGGGATGATGCCGGAGGCGGTGGTCAGCGCGCCGGTCGGTGCCATGGTGCCGGTGGGGGAGAGCCGGGTGTCGGAGCGGGACTGGCCGGACTCGGTCTCCGTGCGGTTGATCAGCCAAGCGCTGCGTACGGGCATGGTTCCTCCTGGAATGCGGGTTGCGGAAGGGGTGGTCCGGTCGGGCCGGTCACCAGTGGGAGTCGCGCCAGCGGACGGTGGCCGAGGCCCGGGGGTCGGGGGTCGCGTCGTTGGAGCGGAAGGCCAGCGCCGTGCTGCCGGGCTCCAGGCGGAACAGCTGCTCGGGAGTGGAGGCGGGGGTGGCCGTGTAGAGCCGGGACGCGGTGCCGTTGAGGAGGACCGTGCCCGCCTCGGTGTCGACGGTGAGGATGTCGCCGACGCCGAGGGCGATGTCGTACTGGAGCTGCCGGCCGTCGCTCATCCGGGTCAGCGTCGGCCTGCGGATCGGGCCGCGGAACTCGACGACGGGGTGCGCGGGCGCGCCGCCCTCGTTGACGGCGGTGAAGCTGCCCGCGACACCGGCGCCGCCCCAGTCCAGCGGCCAGGTCAGGCCGCTGCCGGCGTCGCTCTGCCAGACCAGGCCGGGCTCGGAGACCGGCAGGGTGGCCTGGCCCTGGCGCAGGGCGGCGCCGAAGCGGCGCGGGTCGGTCGCCGTCCACTGGAGCGAGGCCTTGGCCATGCCCTGGCGTACGTACGTACGGTCCTGCGGGACGACCCGGCGGCTGACCCGGGCGCGCACGGCGAGGGTCTCGCCGTGCAGCCGCACCGCGAGCCAGCGCTCGCCGCCCTCGGGTCCGGTGGCGGCCCTGAAGGTGGTGCTGGTGTCCAGGGACCGGTCGGCCGTCGGCGGGACCAGCCAGACGGTGGCGCCGACCAGCCGGGGCTGCGCCCAGACGGCGCCGGGCCAGGCTCCGTGCTGGTCGGGGCGGGGTACGTCGCCGGTGTCCAGGGTGGGCAGGTCGTCCCAGCCGCTCAGGCCGGAGCGGTCGATCTGGTACGGAGTACCGGGCCCCATCAGCAGTCCGGCCCACTGGATCTGCCCGTCGCGGGTGATCAGTGAGCCGGGTGCCGTCTCGTCCGTGTATGCGATGGTGGTCTCGGCCATGACGGGCCGTCACCTCCCTTTCGTCAGGCTGCGGTCCTGTGCAGGAACAGCAGGTCCTCGGCGATGGCGTGGGCGCTGCGGCCCGCCGGTTCGCGATAGGTGTGCAGCCGGGCGCGCTCCCCGTGCGGGGCGGCCGCGGCGCGGTGGCCGGCCTCGGCCGGTCGGAGCCGCTCCAGTGAGGAGAGCGGGCGTACGGCGGAGGCCCCGCCGCCGGGCGAGGGGTGGACGACGCCACCCTCGGCGAGCTGCGGGATCTTGGAGAGATCGACGCCGAACTTCTTGCCGAGGAGGGAGAAACTGAGGCTGTTCAGGCCGTCGATGACCCAGTTGGCGAAGGCGATGAGCCCCTTGATCGGTCCGGTGATGACGCCCGCCAGGGTCTGGAGCCCGGTGGACATGAAGTCGCCGATGCCGCCGAGGGTGCGGGACGTGGCGTCCTTCACCCGGGTGAACATGTCGGGGATCTTCTTGGTGATCCAGTCCAGCGTGGGCTGGATCGCGGTCCTGAAGGAGTTCCAGGGGCGTCGGACGAGATCGCTGAGGGCCCTGGTGGCACCGGAGATGGCGTCCCTGGCCTTGCCGAAGTCACCGGAGACGGCGGCGCCGATGACCTTCAGGGCGGCGTCGATGATGGTCTGGACGGCCTTGAAGTACTGGGCGACCACGGTTCCGTACGCGCTGACGACCGGTCCGAGGAACTTGAAGATGTCCTGGAAGGTCTTCTGGACCTGGTCGAAGACCTGTTTCATGATCCGCTGACCGGTCTCGGTGTTCATGGCGTACGTGATGAGCGCGGCCAGCAGCGGGACGATCAGCCCGGCGAGGAAGCCGAGCGGGTTGGCGCGCATGGCCACGTTGACGCCGGTCATGACACCGGCGGCGACGGAGAGCCCCTTGCCGAGGACGCCCATGATCCGGGAGAGGGCGCCGGAGGCCTTGCCGAGGAGGCCGGCGACGGTGCCGAAGACCGACCCGCCGGAGGCGATCGACTTCAGGGGCGCGGAGCTGCCTTTGGCCTTGGTGCCGACGGACTTGAGCCGGGGGGCGGTGGTGGTGGCGGTGCGGCCGACCCGGGCCAAGGACTGGGCGGAGGCGTCGGTGCGGGCCTTGACCTGCTGGACCTGCGTGGCGGCCGGGGTGGCGGCGTTCTTGATCCGGTCGACGGCGGAGGCGCTCTGGGTGAGGCCGCCGCGCAGCTTGTCCAGGACACGGTTGGTGGCCTGGACCTGGCCGCGGAAGCCCTTCATCGCTCCGGGGAGACCCCGGATCTGCATCATGATCCCGTTGGCCTGTGCGGCCAGAGCGGCACTCATCCGCGGGCCTTGGACAGGAACAGCAGGGCGTGCGCGGTCTGCTGGAGGTCGTTGCCGGCCGCTTCGTAGTAGTTCTCGATCTGGAATCCGTGGGTGGCACCTGCGCCCGCGTTCATCGCCTGGGCGCGGCTCGCGCGGGCGGTGTGCCGCAGCAGCCGGTCCAGCTTGGACAGCGGCAGGACGGCCTCGGCCTCACCGGCCTCGGCGACGATGGCGTGCACGCCGCCGCGGCGGGGCTGGACGACGCCGCCCTGGGCGAGCTGCGGGATCTTCGGCAGGTTGACGCCGAAGGTCTTGCCGCCGACGAGCGGGACCCAGCCGGGGATCGAGACCTTGATGCCGTTCAGTTTGCCGATCGCGCTGTTGATCAGGCCGATCACGGCGTTGATCGGGCCCTTCACGGCGCCCTTGATCTTGTCGAAGGCCCGGCCGGCGATGTCCTTGAGGCCGCCCCAGATGCTGGAGAGCTTGTCCTTGACGGCGCTGAAAGCCCGCGGGACGACGTCCTTGATCCAGTTCACGACCGGCATGATGATGCGCTTGATGCCGTTCCAGACGCCGGAGATGACCGACTTCACGGCGTTCATTACCGTGGTGATGATCTTCTTCCAGGCGTTGAAGTACTTCGTGATGACCGTCTGTACGGCGGAGACAACGACCGAGATGGCTCTCTTGATGCCGTCCCAGACCTTCTTGATCAGCGCGCCGGCCTTCGTCATGATCGGTCCGACGACCTTCATGACCGAGCTGATGACCTTCTTGATGGCGTCGAAGGCGGTCTTGAGCACCTTCTGCATCGTCTTCGAGCGGGTGGCCATGTCGACCACCTTCTCGATGAGCGGCATGAACAGTTCCATGAGCCGGGCGATGAAGTTGCCCTTCATGGACTTGTTGAGGCCGTTCATGCCCTTGGAGGCGTTGTCGGCGCCCTTCTTGAAATTGCCGACCTGGGTTCCGGCGGTGGTGCCGGTCTTCCCCGCCTTGCTGAGAGACTTGTCCGCCTTGTCCGCCGCCGACTTGAGGTTGTTCAGTTCGCGTGTGGAGCCCTGCGCGGCGGTCCGGATGTTCTTGAGGCCCTGTTCGCCCCGGGTCGCGCTCGAACGGAGGCCGTTCATCGCCCGGTCGGTGGCGGTGGACTTGGACTGGAAATCCTTCAGGGAACTGGATGCTCTGCCGAGAGAGCGTACGAGAGACATGAGCCACCCGCTTTCTGCGTGTCAGGAGCCGCCGTCGGCGGCGTTGGAAGCCCCGCGCAGGCCCTGCTGGAGGCCGTTGAGATCACCGGTGCCGCCCCGGATCTCGGGCCGGGCCTGGTTCAAGGAGTTCCCTACGGGCGCGACGGGGTCGGGGCGGGGCGCGGGGGTCCGTGTGCGCGGGCCGGGGGCGGGCGGCTGGTTGGGGGGTGGCTGGGGGCGCGGGGGCGGGGTGGGGGTCGGCCGGCCGCCAGGGGGCGTGGTGCCGGGAGGGCGGGTGCCGTCCCCGGGGGGCTGCGTGCCGGGCGGCCGGGTGCCGGGCGGCGGGGTGCCGTCCGCCGGCGGCTGGTTACGCCTGGACTCCTCCGCGTTGCGGCGCTCGTTCTCCGCGTACGCTTCGTCCCGCGCCCGGTTGTAGGCCCGCTCCTGCCGCCGTTCGACCATGCCCTCGGTCTGCAGAAAACCGTTGTGGTACGTCAGGTTGTACTTCTGCATGAGAAGCTCTTCGAAGCTGAACAGCGAGGGCAGCGTCGCGAGAATGGGGACCCATTCCATCTTGAAGACGGTGAACTCGCTCTTGATGGAGTTGAGTTCTGTCGCGACCCAGTGGTCCCACTCCTTGACCCACTCTTTTTTGTCTTCCTCGTCCTTCTTCTTGTCGTAGGCCTCGATCGCGGCCGTGACGTCGGCGGTACTGGCGAGTTTCTTCTTCTTCTCGCCCTCCTCCGCCTTCTTCCGCTCCGCCTCGAGGGCCGTCTCCAGCTCTTTCGGGGTGATGTAGTCCTCGGCCACCTCGGATTCCTCCTCTGTGCGGGGTGAGTTGTAGACTGCGCGGACTTCTGTGGTAGCCGTGCAACCTGGGGGGTTCTGTGCAACTGGCGATCCGCGTTGCGGACATCTCGGCCTTCTTGTGGCTCATCTGCGTCCCGCTCGTCGTGCTCAGCCTCCTGTCGATGCCGCACCAACTGCGTGACCGCCGACTGAGGCGGCGGGGCGTCACGACCGACGCGGTCTGCGAGGAACGCATCCGCCGGGAAGGCGCCAACGTCGTCCACATCCGTTGCAGCTATCAGGACGGCGACGGGCGGCGGCGCCGGGCGACGGTCAGCAGCCCGACGCCGGCCCCGGAGCTCGGCCAGGTCTTCCCGGTGGTGGTCGACCCGGCGAAGCCGTCCGCGGTGGTCCCCGCCCAGTACCTCGCGTCGAAGGGGCCGCAGTTCGGATACTTCTGCCAGGCCGGACTTGCTCTGGCAGCGGGCACCGCCGCGGTGCTGACGTTCGTCGTCGGCTGACCCGGGGACGAACGCGCTACGTCAGCTGAAGAAGCGCGCCAGCTCAGCAGGGCTGAGCGGCTCCGACCCGGCGTCGGCGGGCGGCTCCGGTGCGGCCGACGTCTCGGTGGCGGCCATGGCGGCGTTCGCCCTGTCTCCAGGGCGAGGCACCGGCTTCGGCGGGTCCATGGGCTCGGAGTCCTCGCCCGAATTGACGGTCGAGAACATCCAGTTGGAAACCGCCAGGTGGTCCACCACCGCGGCCAGCAGGTAGTCCGTCGTGCTCCACTCGGCTGCCTCGCCGTCCGTCTCGCTCAGCAGTGCGCTGTCCCGCGGCATGTGCTTGATCAGCACCGCCAGTCGGCGGGCCGAGAGCCGGTCGCGGTGCCAGTCCAGGAGGTCCACTCCGTAGTGACGGAGCAGGTCGGCCTCGAGTGCCTCGGCGTGTTCCTCGACGAACTCGTCGAGGCTCAGCCTTCCCCCAGGGCCAGCCCCGTCTCCTGGCCGTAGGCGTTCAGGATCGCCGCGATGTCCTGCATCGTGACGCTGTGCTGCTCGAAGCGGGCGAACTGCTTCTCGCCCATGAGCAGCTTCAGCAGCCCGTCCACGTCGTCGTCGGCGAGGCCGCGCAGCGCCTTGGCCGTCGCGCGCGTGAGTTCGGTGGGGAGCTCGAAGGTGTCGTCGTCCAGGTCGAAGGACCAGGACTTGCCGAGGGCCTCCATGCGCTGGGCGCGGGCGGCGTTGACGTTGAACGAGGCCATGGGTGTCTCTCCGTAGAAACGTAGGAAGTACGAGAAGGTGTGTGGGGGTGTGCGCCGGGCGGGAGCGGGCGGGCCGCTCCCGCCCGGCGCCCGGGGTTTCGCGGGGAGGGCGTACGCCGGG
>NZ_JAMGSL010000010.1:164183-184321 GCF_025195125.1 Streptomyces sp. Je 1-79 | reverse complement strand
GGGCGGGAGCGGGCGGGCCGCTCCCGCCCGGCGCACGGGGTTACGCGGGGAGGGCGTACGCCGGGTCCTTCATGACGAAGGTGGCCAGCGGCTCGCCGTCACCGCCGGACAGCGCGGTGAACGTGACACCCAGCGACGCCGCCGACTTGCGGGCGAGCTTGATGTCGTCGGTGGCCGTCACCTGACCGCGCGGGATGACGAAGCGGTACGTGACGTCCTTGCCGTCGGTGAACTCCAGACCGAGGGCGCGCTCGTCGAAGGTCGGGCCGTCCGCGACGTCGAAGGTGTAGACGCCCGGGTTGCCGGTGCCGCCGGGGACGATGTCCGTCTTGCTGCCGCCCATGAAGAACGGCAGCGTGTCCTCGTTGAACTGCAGCATCGAGAACTTCAGCGTCAGGTCGCGGTCCGAGTAGACGAACCGGGCCGGGCTGATCGACTGCCACGTCTCGACCGGGTCGAGCTTGTCCTTCTTGGAGAAGGTGACGCCGTCGGTCGACGTGTAGCCGAGGTCGGTCCAGCCGGTGCCCCAGTCCGCCGCCGGGTTGGCGGAGAAGGTGGTGGGGAGGGCCGCGCCGAGGTTGGCGACGAGGACACGTCCGGTGCCGGCGACGCGGATCTCGGACGAGGAGTTGCCTGCCATGAATTTCTCCTGTGGGTGTGAGTGGTCTGCCGTGGGTACGGCAAAGGCCCCGCCGGAGCCGGCGAGGCCTGATCTGTGGGGCGTACGGGACGGGTGTCAGTCCGTACGCAGGGAGAGGCGCAACACGCAGAGGTAGCGGTTGGCCGCGGTGTAGAGGTAGTCGGGCAGCCAGCGCGGACCGTCGGCCTCGACGACATCGCTGATGAACGTCGTGCCGTAGGTCGTACCGGCGGCGTTCAGAAGCTCCGCGCGGGCGGCGTTGGCCAGCAGGTGGGCGGTCGGCTTGTCCGGTCCGTAGACCTCCAGTTCGATCAGCGGCTGATCGAGGTGGAGGTCGTCGATCCAGGCCCCGCCGCGGCGGGAGACGATCACGGCCCGCTGGGTGCCGTCGAAGCCGGCCGGCGGGGTCTCGTCGACGATCGCCCCCGCCAGCTCCGGCCGGTCGGAGAGGAGGTCCACGACGATGGCCTCCACATCGGGGAAGGTGCTCGGGGCTGAGCTCATGACGGGGCATCACTCCTTTTCGTACGGACTGTTCGTACGGACTGTTCGTACCGACCTGACAGACGAGGGCGGCGGATCTGCGCCCCGGAGGGATGTGGGCGCAGCTCCGCCGCTGCACTCATTGTGATTGAGATCGTGCGAGCGCGCAACTAGTTCGCGCGCGGCCGCACTTCGTGGGCGTGGTGAGTGGTGCCGCCCCCCGCGAGCGCGTTACCCTCAGGACTTCGAACAGAGATTCGAAAGGTAGGTGCGCGTGGTCAGCAGTGCCGGCAGTGCGCAGGAGCGGCTGACCGAGGTGGTCGCGGCAGCCGTGGAAGTCGCCGCTGAGGCGGGGGAGACCGGTTCGTACACCGCCGAGGTCGCCAGGACGCTCACCGCTCTGGTGGGGAAGGTGGGGGCACGGATAGCCGTGGAGTCCGAGATACGGGGGTTCTCCAGCGGATGGCAGGAGGCCGTGGCGGCGAGCCACGGGCCCGACCTCGGCGGCGGCGCCCGCGGGCGGGTGCTGCGGATACGACCGGAGGAGGGCGCCGGAACGTGACACCCGACAGACGAAAGAGGCGGCCGCCCCTCAGGGGCGACCGCCTCTTCTTGTCTCCGGTGTCCGGTCCCGCGTCCCGGCACGTGTTCCGGCGTTGGGCCGTGTCGGCCTAGGTGCGGCGGGCCGCGCGCTCCGCGGCGAACACGTCCTCCAGGCGGTAGAGCTGAGCCCGCCCCTGACGCCCCGCCGGTACGAGATGGCCGAGCTGGACCCACTTGCGGATGGTGGCCGGCACGACGCCGGCCTCCGCGGCGGCGAGGGCCCCGTTGATCAGCGGGGCGGTGGCCGTGGTCATCGGCGTACTCCTTCGTCGGTGGTGTCCATGGAGGCGGCGATCTCGCCGCGGTCGGCGCCGGCCGCGCTCGCCAGCGCGTCCCAGTCGCCGTCGTGCCAGACGTGCCGGTACGCCGGGTCCGTACGGCAGTCGCACGCGGTGTCCGCGCAGCGGCAGGAGGGGTTCACGCAGAGCACCGCGCGGCGGGCGGGGAAGGCGCGCAGCGAGACCGAGTCGCACCACGGGCAGCGGCCGCGCACGCGGACCATCGACTCGGCGTCACCGAGCGCGCGGGCGCAGCGGCGGGCCATCCGGCGGCACTCGTCCCGTACGTGTTCGGCGAGGGCCGGGTGCGCGGCGGCCTCGCCGAACAGGCCCACGATCCGGGCGAGCCGCTGCGGCACGCGCGCGTGGCGCGGCCGGCCGAGACCGAGCTTGTCGTGCACGGCCTCGTCGAGTTCGACGACCCCGTCGGTGATGTCGCGGATGGCGTCGGAGATGTGCAGCCGGATGGGGGCGGAGGAGTGGCCGGGCACGGCGAGCCCGTGCCGCTGCTGGACCAGCAGGGCCTCGCGCCGCTCCGCGCGCAGCAGTTCGGGCGCCGGGACGCGGGGCGCGGAGGCGGGGTAGTCGGTGGCGGAGCGCCGGCCCGGGGCGAGCTCGGTGAGGAGCTCGGGGAACTGGCGGAGCAGCGCCTCGATCCAGAGGGCGGCGTCACGCAGGGCGCCCTGCGCCCGCTCGGCGGCCGCGGCCGCCTGGGCGGCGGGGGTGGCGGGGGCGGCCGCCTCGGTGGCCTGGGTGGATGGAGCGGCTTGGGCGGCCGGGGCGGTCCGAGCGGCCTGAGTGGCTTGGGTGGCCGGGGCGGTCCGGGCGGAGCGGCTGGCCGGGGTGCCGGACCGTGCGGGCGGGCCGGCCGGTGTACGGGCGTCGGTGCGGGTGTTCCTGGTGGTGTCCATGGAGCCTCCGTGGCGGTCGGGGCGCGGTGTGCGGGCGCGGTGTGCAGGCAGGGGCCGCGTGGCGTGGCGCGGCGTACGCGCAGGGCCCTCGGGTGTCCCCAGGCCGGGCGTAGGTGACGTACGCGTCGTGTACGCGGTCACGTCTCCTGCGCGGCGTACGGCTTCTCGCGCCTAGTGCGCGGGCGCGCAACAGTGGTGCCACGGAGGCGGACCGGGCGGCCGTTGCGCCAGAGCCGGCCGGCGCTCACCCCGTCGAAGAAGCTCTCCGCGGGGGCCACCGTCTCCTCGCACTGCCGCGCGACCGGGCACCGCTCACAGGCCTTCAGCGCAGGTCGGGCCTCTGGTTCCCGGCGGGCGAAGACGATCTGCGGGGGTAGGCCCGAGCAGGCGGCGGCAGCGCGCCAGCCGAAGAACTCCAGGGCCTCGGAGAGGGGCGGCGCTGTGACGTGAGAGACGGGTGTGGCGGCCATGCGGCAACTCCAGACTCGGCGGGACTGTTGCGGATCCGCACACTGACATGTTGCGCGTGCGCACGCAACTGACTTCGGAGTCATCCTTCGCAGAATCAACACGTTGCGCGCGCAGGAGCACGTAATTCCGTGCGCGCAAGCGCGATACTCTGGGGCCCGCTTCGGAGGGAGGCGACCACCCATGACCGCCAATGACCTGGACCAGTTCGCCGCCTGGATCGAGGACCTCATCCGTCGCCGCGGTTTCGACATCGACAGCCCGCGGGGCGGCGGCAAGTCCCGGCTCGCCGACGAGGCGGGCGTCCACCGCGCGGCCATCACCCGGCTGTTGCAGCGCCAGAGCATGCCCGACCTGGAGACGACCCGGCGTCTGGCGCACGTCCTCGACGTCCCGGTGCGCGACATGCTGATCCGCTCCGGCCGGCTCACCGAGGAGGATCTGCCGCTGCCGGCGGCCGCCGACCCCGCGCCGGCGGCCGCCGAAGTGCGTCAGCTCACCCTGGAGGAGGCGGCCGTCGGTCTCGGCGTCCCGGCCGACCAGCGGGAGATGTTCATCAAGGTGGCGGGCCAGTTCCTGCCGCACGCCCCGGCCCGCCGGGCCCCGCTCGCCAAGGACTGACCGGGGCCTCCTGCGCGCCGCGGCCCTGTCGGGCCCCGCTCGCCGCGGCCTGTCGGCCCGCCGCCAAGGGCCGACCGGGCCGGCCGCCACGGGCCCACCGGGTCCGCCGCCGGGGGCTGCCCGGCCGCGCTCGCCGGGAGCCGGCATGGGCCACGGTCAAGGGCCTTCCCGGGCCGTGGCGCGTATCTGACGCGGAATCACGCCTTCCTTTTGCCCCAAGTAAGCTGTCACGGCCTGTCCCCCCACACCACGCAGGCCGGACGCCCCCCATGAGAGTCAGCGGCGTTTCTGAGGCGTGCCCTCCGGCGCATGGGCGGGAATGGGCAGCGATGGGACGCGAACGAGAGATGAGGATGGCCGGGGGCGACGGGACAGCGGACGGCATACCACCAGCGGCGCCGCTGGTGACGCCGTCGGTTCCGCCACCGGCTCCGGTCGGGCCCGCAGCGCCGACGGACGCCGGGGCGTCGCCCGCACCCGGGGGACCGGGCACGGACGCGCACCTCCCGCCCCCGCACCCGGACAACGTGCCGGGGCTGCTCGCGTTACTCGGCCGGCTTCTGGAGGGGCACGCCCCGGACGAGATCGCGGTGCTGCTGCGCGAGGAGATCGACCGTCGCGAGATCGCGGCCTACGCCAGCGGCTGGCGGGACGCCGCCGCCGAGTACGGACCGGCGCTGGACGAGGCCCGTGCCGCGGCCGCCAGGACCAGGCCGCTGCGGCTCGTCGGCCGTACGCCGGGCCAGGCCGCCGTCATCCCCTTCCGGAAGGACCGCCAGGACCGCGACGACCACCCGGAGGCGGACCCGGGCGCCGACCCGACCGCTCCGCAGCTCCCCCCGGGCGAGCCGTCGACCTCCGAGGCCTCCGAGGCCTCGGAGGCCCCCGAAGCTCCCGAGGCTTCCGGGGACCAGGAGGGCCGGGAAGGGCGGGAGGGCCCGGAGGGTTCCGGCGCGACCCGTCCGGCGTTCGTCCGCAAGAGCCGCAAGTCGAAGGTTCCGACGATCCCGCGCCTGCCCGGCCCGCGCCGCCCTCGCGGCGAACGCCCCCCGACCCCGGACGCGACCCCGCACGAAGGACCCGACGCAGGCCCCGGCGCCCCGCCCGGCGGGGGCTCCGGCGTCGGGTCCGGCGGGGTCTCCGGCGTCGGGTCCGGCGTCCGGTCCGGCGGCGAGCCTGGCGGCCCGTCCGGCGAAGGACCCGGCGGAGGGCCCGCCGGGCGACCCGTCGGCAAGGCGGCCCCGGCGTCCGACGCGGAGACCGGCAAGGAGTCCGGCGCGAGCCGGAAAGCGAGCACGGACAGGCGCCCGCCAGGAGGCAGCGACAACCCCGGGGCCACCGGCAACCGCCCGACCAGGGGTACTGGCAACCGCCCACCCGCGAACCCTGGCAACCGCCCACCCGCGAACCCCGACAAGCGCCCTCCCCGGGCCTAGCGCGGGCCCCCGCGCAACCGCCCTCCCCGGCCCCAGCACCAGTCCCCGCCCGCCCGGTGTCGTGACCTTGTGCGAGTGCCTTCGGACGGAGCGTTCTCCCACGTCGGCCGCGACCCCGAGCGCGTGGGCATTTGTTTTGACCGGAGTCCATGCGATAGGTACGCTCAGACCTTGTGCCTGGGGTGTGCCTGGGCTCGTGTGCGTGTCCTCAACCGCACGGCGAGTTCGTCACTGGCCACCGCAATCTGCGCTTTTTCCGCCCTCGGCGGAGGTCCGCAGTATTCGACACACCCGACCGCGTGGGTCGGTGCAGTGTTCCAGGTTAGTTTTACGACGGCACACAGAAACCGGAGAAGTAGTGCCTACGATCCAGCAGCTGGTCCGGAAGGGCCGGCAGGACAAGGTCGAGAAGAACAAGACGCCCGCACTCGAGGGTTCCCCTCAGCGTCGCGGCGTCTGCACGCGTGTGTTCACGACCACCCCGAAGAAGCCGAACTCGGCCCTCCGTAAGGTCGCGCGTGTGCGTCTGACCTCGGGCATCGAGGTCACGGCCTACATCCCGGGTGAGGGTCACAACCTGCAGGAGCACTCCATCGTGCTCGTGCGTGGTGGCCGTGTGAAGGACCTGCCGGGTGTTCGTTACAAGATCATCCGCGGTTCCCTCGACACGCAGGGCGTCAAGAACCGTAAGCAGGCTCGCAGCCGCTACGGCGCCAAGAAGGAGAAGTAAGAATGCCTCGTAAGGGCCCCGCCCCGAAGCGCCCGGTCATCATCGACCCGGTCTACAGCTCTCCTCTTGTCACCTCGCTGATCAACAAGATCCTGCTGGACGGCAAGCGTTCCACCGCCGAGCGCATCGTCTACGGTGCCATGGAAGGCCTCCGCGAGAAGACCGGCAACGACCCGGTCATCACGCTGAAGCGCGCCCTCGAGA
The DNA here is from genome assembly GCF_025195125.1 of Streptomyces sp. Je 1-79. Taxonomy (GTDB): domain Bacteria; phylum Actinomycetota; class Actinomycetes; order Streptomycetales; family Streptomycetaceae; genus Streptomyces. The sequence goes on along the minus strand of NZ_JAMGSL010000010.1, from coordinate 177,947 downwards.
ACGTGAAGCCGTCCCTCGAGGTCAAGTCCCGCCGTGTCGGTGGCGCCACCTACCAGGTGCCGATCGAGGTCAAGCCCGGTCGCGCCTCCACCCTCGCTCTGCGCTGGCTCGTGGGTTACTCCCGCGCCCGCCGCGAGAAGACCATGACCGAGCGCCTCATGAACGAGCTCCTCGACGCCTCCAACGGCCTCGGTGCTTCGGTCAAGAAGCGCGAGGACACGCACAAGATGGCCGAGTCCAACAAGGCCTTCGCGCACTACCGCTGGTAGTCGCAACCCACATCGAGACCGAGAGAAGACTGAGCCGATATGGCTACCACTTCGCTTGACCTTGCCAAGGTGCGCAACATCGGCATCATGGCTCACATCGACGCGGGCAAGACGACCACCACCGAGCGGATCCTGTTCTACACCGGTGTCTCGTACAAGATCGGTGAAGTCCACGACGGCGCTGCCACGATGGACTGGATGGAGCAGGAGCAGGAGCGCGGCATCACGATCACGTCCGCCGCGACGACCTGTCACTGGCCGCTCGAGGACGTCGACCACACCATCAACATCATCGACACCCCGGGCCACGTCGACTTCACCGTCGAGGTGGAGCGTTCGCTCCGCGTGCTCGACGGTGCCGTGACGGTGTTCGACGGCGTCGCCGGTGTCGAGCCCCAGTCCGAGACTGTCTGGCGTCAGGCGGACCGCTACGGCGTTCCGCGTATCTGCTTCGTCAACAAGCTCGACCGTACGGGTGCCGAGTTCCACCGCTGCGTCGACATGATCGTGGACCGCCTCGGCGCCACCCCGATCGTCATGCAGCTCCCCATCGGCGCCGAGATGGACTTCCAGGGTGTCGTGGACCTCGTCCGCATGAAGGCCCTGGTCTGGTCCGCGGAAGCGACCAAGGGCGAGATGTACGACGTCGTCGACATCCCCGCCTCGCACACCGAGGCCGCTGAAGAGTGGCGCGGCAAGCTGGTCGAGACCGTCGCCGAGAACGACGACGCGATGATGGAGCTCTTCCTCGAGGGCCAGGAGCCCACCGAGGAGCAGCTGTACGCCGCGATCCGTCGCATCACCATTGCCTCCGGCAAGGGTGGCGACACCACGGTCACCCCGGTGTTCTGTGGCACCGCGTTCAAGAACAAGGGTGTTCAGCCCCTGCTCGACGCGGTCGTGCGCTACCTCCCCTCCCCCCTGGACGTCGAGGCCATCGAGGGCCACGACGTCAAGGACGCCGAGGTCGTCGTCAAGCGCAAGCCCTCCGAGGACGAGCCGCTGTCCGCGCTCGCCTTCAAGATCGCGAGCGACCCGCACCTCGGCAAGCTCACCTTCGTCCGGATCTACTCCGGTCGCCTGGAGGCCGGCACCTCGGTGCTGAACTCCGTCAAGGGCAAGAGGGAGCGCATCGGCAAGATCTACCGCATGCACGCGAACAAGCGTGAGGAGATCGACTTCGTGGGCGCCGGCGACATCGTCGCCGTCATGGGCCTGAAGCAGACCACCACCGGTGAGACGCTGTGCGACGAGAAGAACCCGGTCATCCTGGAGTCCATGGACTTCCCGGCGCCGGTCATTCAGGTCGCGATCGAGCCCAAGTCCAAGGGTGACCAGGAGAAGCTGGGTGTCGCCATCCAGCGTCTCGCGGAGGAGGACCCCTCCTTCCAGGTTCACTCGGACGAGGAGACCGGCCAGACCATCATCGGTGGTATGGGCGAGCTTCACCTCGACATCCTCGTCGACCGTATGCGTCGCGAGTTCAAGGTCGAGGCCAACGTCGGCAAGCCGCAGGTCGCGTACCGCGAGACGATCCGCAAGGCCGTCGAGCGCGTGGACTTCACCCACAAGAAGCAGACCGGTGGTACCGGTCAGTTCGCCAAGGTGCAGATCGCGATCGAGCCCATCGAGGGCGGCGACGCCTCGTACGAGTTCGTGAACAAGGTCACCGGTGGCCGCATCCCGAAGGAGTACATCCCTTCGGTCGACGCCGGTGCGCAGGAGGCCATGCAGTTCGGCATCCTGGCCGGCTACGAGATGACTGGCGTCCGCGTCATCCTTCTCGACGGTGCCTACCACGAGGTCGACTCCTCCGAGCTCGCGTTCAAGATCGCCGGTTCGCAGGCCTTCAAGGAGGCCGCGCGCAAGGCTTCCCCTGTCATCCTTGAGCCGATGATGGCCGTTGAGGTCACCACGCCCGAGGACTACATGGGTGAGGTCGTCGGCGACATCAACTCCCGTCGTGGCCAGATTCAGGCCATGGAGGAGCGTCACGGTGCCCGCATCGTGAAGGGCCTCGTGCCCCTGTCGGAGATGTTCGGCTACGTCGGCGACCTCCGCAGCAAGACCTCGGGTCGCGCAAGCTACTCGATGCAGTTCGACTCCTACGCCGAGGTTCCCCGGAACGTCGCCGAGGAGATCATCGCGAAGGCCAAGGGCGAGTAACTCACCCGAGTGCACGCTTTAGGCTTGACACCAGTCGTCGGGGCTCGGTCCCCCGAAACCCGAGGCATCGGGCCCCGGCGACTGGCATCCCAGCAAAGATCACCTGGCGCCGATGAAGCAAGGCGTTCAGAACCACTCCAGGAGGACCCCCGTGGCGAAGGCGAAGTTCGAGCGGACTAAGCCGCACGTCAACATCGGCACCATCGGTCACATCGACCACGGTAAGACGACCCTCACGGCCGCCATTACCAAGGTGCTGCACGACGCGTACCCGGACCTGAACGAGGCCTCGGCCTTCGACCAGATCGACAAGGCTCCCGAGGAGCGCCAGCGCGGTATCACCATCTCGATCGCGCACGTCGAGTACCAGACCGAGTCGCGTCACTACGCCCACGTCGACTGCCCCGGTCACGCGGACTACATCAAGAACATGATCACGGGTGCGGCGCAGATGGACGGCGCCATCCTCGTGGTCGCCGCCACCGACGGCCCGATGCCGCAGACCAAGGAGCACGTGCTCCTGGCCCGCCAGGTCGGCGTTCCGTACATCGTCGTCGCCCTGAACAAGGCCGACATGGTGGACGACGAGGAGATCCTGGAGCTCGTCGAGCTCGAGGTCCGTGAGCTCCTCACCGAGTACGAGTTCCCGGGCGACGACCTGCCGGTCGTCAAGGTCTCGGCGCTCAAGGCGCTCGAGGGCGACAAGGAGTGGGGCCAGTCGGTCCTGAACCTGATGGCCGCCGTCGACGAGGCGATCCCGCAGCCCGAGCGTGACGTCGACAAGCCGTTCCTGATGCCGATCGAGGACGTCTTCACGATCACCGGTCGTGGCACCGTCGTCACCGGCCGTATCGAGCGTGGCGTCCTCAAGGTCAACGAGACCGTCGACATCGTCGGTATCAAGACCGAGAAGGTCACCACCACGGTCACCGGCATCGAGATGTTCCGCAAGCTGCTCGACGAGGGCCAGGCCGGTGAGAACGTCGGTCTGCTCCTCCGTGGCATCAAGCGCGAGGACGTCGAGCGCGGCCAGGTCATCATCAAGCCCGGTTCGGTCACGCCGCACACCGAGTTCGAGGCCCAGGCCTACATCCTGTCGAAGGACGAGGGTGGCCGTCACACCCCGTTCTTCAACAACTACCGCCCGCAGTTCTACTTCCGTACCACGGACGTGACCGGCGTCGTGACCCTCCCCGAGGGCACCGAGATGGTCATGCCGGGCGACAACACCGCCATGACCGTCGAGCTGATCCAGCCCGTCGCCATGGAGGAGGGCCTCAAGTTCGCCATCCGTGAGGGTGGCCGGACCGTGGGCGCCGGCCAGGTCGTCAAGATCAACAAGTAATCTCGCTTGTTCGATCGGGATTGACCCGGTTGCTCTGAACTGAGCGCACCGCATGAAGCAGGGGCCCGTACGGCAGCACGCCGTACGGGCCTTTGCCATACCCGCGCGGACGGTGCGTCCCCGCGTACGACGACGGCGCGCACGACCCGTCGGGGGTGACCCCGTGGGTGGTGCGCGCCGTCGGTCGTGCGGGCCCCGGTCCCGCCCCGCTGAGGAGGTCAGTCCTGCACGGGACGGGCGTAGGTGGTGGCCAGGAGCGAGTGGCGGGAAGCGCCGTCGCTGTGGACCAGGCGATGCACGGAAGACGGGATGAACCCGCCGAACAGCGTGCCGACGAGCCCCAGCGCCTGGATCCGGAAGTTGAGGTCGTACGTCGCCATCGCCACCCGGCTCGCGCTGACGCGGTACCCGTGGGCCCCCGCCCAGGTGTCCGCCTGGTCCAGGTTGGCGTACAGCGCGACGATCCCCGCCGCGGTGGAGAACTCGCGCTGGACGCCGAGGTTCTCGACCGGCCCGAGTGCGTCGAGTCCCGCCAGGTGCCAGCTCCCCTCGGCGGTCACGCGGTACAGTCCGGGCGCTTCGTCCTCGCTGCGGAGGGCGAAGACGAAGCCCTCCAGCGGGCCCGCCGCGGCGTCCAGTCCCCAGTCGTCGCGGTCCCTGCGTACCACCTCTCCCAGCAGGGAGAGGATCAGGCCGGTGCGGACCGGCTCCGGTGCGTACCGCAGCGAGGAGCGCCGGCGGCGGAGCGTGTCCCGCAGATCGTGGACCGGGCGCAGGTCGTCCGCCGCCGGGTCCGGTTCGACGGGCACGGCGTCCGGGAACGGCACCGGCCGGCGCTCCGCGGCCCGGCCGTCCGACGTGCTCGTGCGGGAGGCGAAGCCCTCCAGCACCGCCGTCATCGATGTCACGTCGCTTCTCATGCCGAACCTCCCAGGGTTGCCACGCCGGCGATGGGTTCGTCGGCGGGCGAAGTGCCGAGAACGAGCGCCAGCGCGTCGTCGTCCCAGTCCGTACGCGGCGCGAAGCCGAGCCCCAGATGCTGGGCGACCTCCCGGGCGGCGGCCAGGTTGCAGCCGGCGTCCAGGAAGACCAGGCGGAAGCCGAACGTGCCGTACTTGGTCATGACCTTCTTGAGATCGCCGGTGATGACGATCTCGCACGGTGCGTCACCCGGGGGCACCTGGCTGGAGACGGCCGCGAGCGTGTGGCTGCCCTGGGCGTACACGTAGATGCCGGGCGGCAGGATCCGGTCGTCGCGCAGCACCACGTAGGCGGTGGTGCACCCGATGTTCCCCGACGCGGCGGTCCATCGCTTGACGCGCTCCGGGGTGCTTTCCTCGTCCTTGATGCCGAAGGCGATCTTCAGCACCGTTCCCAGGGCGTCCAGGGTGAGCGGTGCGGCGCCGCGTGCCGGGTCGTGCCGCTCGGCTTCGGCCAGGACCGAGAGGTCGGGGACGGGAAGCGGCGTGTGGGTGCGGCTGGGCCAGTCCTTGAACTGCGACTGCAGCCGCAGGTTGGAGGCGTAGTAGTGCGCCTGATGGTCCTTGGGGGCGAGGAACGCCCTCGGCGGCATCGCGACCGACGCCTCGTAGACCGAGCCGGCCGGTGCCTGCGGCGCGACGGGACCGCGTGTGGAGGAGCACCGCGGGCACCCCGGGCGGACCGCGGCCGGCCGGTACTCCGTCACGAGGGTCGCGGTGTCCGTCACGCTGGAGTCGGCCGGCAGGTGCGAGATCGTGGCCCGTGCCAGCAGGGCGACGACATGGTGCGAGGCGAGGCCCGCGACCAGGTCGTGCAGGTGCTCGGGCAGATCGCCGGAGAGCTCCGCCTCGCCGTGGCTGCCGCATTCCAGGCAGGGCGTGAGCGAGAGGTCGACGTACGGTCCGACGGTGATGGCGCGCGCGTCGGCGCGCACCCTCAGCAGCGGACGGCCGTCCTGCCGGCACCGTTCCTCCGTGGCGGCCAGCAGCGGCGCCGACGCGGCCGTCTCGAAGAAGACGGTGAGTTCCTCCGGGGGGCCGGACGGGCCGGCCGGGTCCGTGGCCAGCCGGCACACCTGCTCCAGCGAGCGCCGGGCAGCGGCGACGACAGCGGGGTCCCCTTCGAGGCGTACCGGTCGCCGGGCCAGCAGTGCGACGCCGTCCGCCCAGGACTGGTTCGCGCCCGTGGAGTTGCCCAGCCGGGAGAGGAAGACGGCCCACTCCGGCGCCACGGCCGGCTCCTCGGCGGACGGGGCCTCCTCGATCGCCCCGGCCGTCCAGAGCAGTGCGAGGCACTTGTAGACGGTGCTCTCGGCGAATCCGACCTTCTGAGCCAGCTCCGTGTGGCTGCGGGTACCGTCGCAGGCGTCGGTCAGGGGCACCAGCCCCTCACGCGCGAACGCGCCGGAGAACGCCTGCGCCCGGTCCGCCCCGTCGAGCACGACGGAATCTCCCGACCGGCGCAGTCGCACCCCGCGTCGCAGGACGGGCCGGGCAGGGACCGTCAGCTGCATGTCCGTGCGGGCGGCCTGCCCGATCTGCTCGGCCTTCATTTCGGCAACCATGATTGCTTTCCTCCTTACCGCAGCAGTTCCGGAAAAGGCATCGCGCTGTCCGGACGCTCCTGCGCGAACCGGTCCCCGCACCGCGGGCAGCGGTTCACCGACACGGTCGTCGCGGCCGATACGGCTCCCGAGACGAGGCTGAAGGTGCGCACGGCACCGCCGACCGCCGTGGTCCCGGCGGCGATGTCGGCCAGCGCGAGGTCCAGGAGCCCGGAGGAGACGGACAGGTGCAGCGGGCCGAAGCCCTCCGGCAGGCCGGTGAGCGCCGCCTCCATGTCGTACGGGTGGGCCGTGCCCGCGTGCTGCGCGGCGCGCTTGCGGTAGCACGCGTAGCAGGCGGTCCTGCCGGGAACGACCGCCGGTCCGCAGACGATCTTGGTCGGCAGCAGCTGGATCCCGGCGGACGGCGTGCCCCGCTCCGCGCAGATCCGGTCGACCTCGTCACGGAGTTCAGGGGCGCTGCCGGAGTGCACGGGGATGACGACGTCCGCGTCCGGTGCCACGCCGTTCAGGAAGTCCTCGAAGGACGCCTGCCGCTCCGTGGGGACACCACGGTGTTCCGTGAGGTGCCGCCCGAAGCTGTCGCGTACGAGGTACAGGCACCGTGGACGGGGATCGTGCTCCATGCTGGTCTGCTCCTTCTGCCGGCTCATGCGAACGCCTGCGGCTCGGGGTTGAGCTCGTCCTCGGCGTGGCTCGTGTGCCCCATCGCGAGGGGGGCCTCGTAGAGCCGCGGTGTGCCGAGGAACCGTTCGGCGTGCACGAACGAGACGGGCATCGCCTCCGGCACGAGGACCTTCACCGCGCGCATCCCCACCTGACGCGCCTCGTCCGTGGTGATGTCGACCGCGAGCACCTCGGCGCCCCGCGACGCGAGCCGGGAGACGACGGTGTCCAGCGGGTCCGCCTCCGCGGGCAGCCCCGGCATGCGGTCGAGTCCGTACGTGGGGCGCTCGCCGTCCAGCAGGAAGTCGAAGACGCCGCGCCGCGCGGGGGGCGCGTTGCGGACGGCGCCCCCGACCACGCTCACCTGCGAGGGGTCGGGTTCGCGCCCGGCGTAGGCGGACACGTACCCGCGCAACGCCACCCGGAGGGAGGACAGTTCGCGGTAGATCTTGCCCAGAGCGGCTTCCGGGCGGATGTCGCAGGTCGCGGCGACGATCTGGCCGAGCGTGGGATCGGCGTCGGAGATCTGCACCCCGTAGATGACCGGGACGCCGAAGTCCGTCGTCGCGTCGAACAGCCGGACCCGCAGTTCCGTCGAGGTGCCGACCCGGTGGAGCTCCCGAGTGCCGGCGTCGAGCCGCTCCGGGTCCACGACCAGCTCGGGCAGCCGCAGCCGCTGGAGCCAGACCAGGGCGATGGCGTCCCGCTCGATGACCTCCAGCAACCCGCCGAGCAGGGCGGCCCGTACGTCGGAGTGGACCGCGGCGCCCGTGGTGATGCCGCGGGTGAACTTCTCGGACTCCGAGGAGTACGGCATGTGGAGGTAGACGGAGATGGCGGGGACGAGCACCGGCACCTGGCGGGTGAGCGACCACGCGCGGACCCAGCGGATCGGGACGGAGGGGTCGTACTCGGTCAGTCTGCAGTCGTCCCGGGCCAGTTCCGTGGGGGAGCAGCTGGGCCAGCGTGAGGGCGAGACGAACTCCTCGGTGAGGTCGTTCTCGGCGGCGACCACCATCGCGTCGTCGTCCCACGCACACGTCGAGTACCGCTCAAGGGCCTCGGCTATGGAGACCAGCTTGGCGCGTTCGGCGGTGAGTCCCGTGCCGGCGCCGTCGGAGTTGCCGGTGTCCTCGTCGGCGGCCCACGTCCGGAGGTTGGACAGGGCGCGGGAGGGGACGCCGAGGTACGACAGCTGGACCGCGAAGGGCGGCTCGCCCTCACGCACCGGCAGCGGTGCGGTGCGGGAGACCAGTCCGTACGGGGAGACGAGTTCCTCGAGACGGCGCAGCTCGTCCGGGATGTGCTCCTCGTGCCTGTTCACATACATGTGGATCTTCTTCCTGCGGTCGTGTCTTCCCCGTGGTCGCGCCGGGTCACTCGACAGCCGCCGAGGGGACCGCCGCCATCGCCTTGGCCAGCCCGTCGAGGTCGTCCTGGAGCTGTTGCATGGACTTTCCGCAGACCTCTTCGTTGGCACGTGCGACGACGTAGCAGAAGACGTACCTCTCCGCGAGGCTGAAACCGAGCGTGTACAGGCAGCTGTAGAGCAGGCTGGTCTGCAGCCGGAAGGCCAGGAAGTCGGCGTCGCGGTGCATCAGCCGATCGAGTTCCGGACTGGGTGGCGTGTGGAACCGCGTGGGCTCCACGGGCGCTCCGCGCTCGCGGACGAGGTCTTCGAGTGTGTGGCCGGCGTTGACGATGGAGCCGTCCAGAAAGGTTTCGGCCAGGTGGCTCGATCCGGATGTGATGAGGTCCGTCCATTGCTGGACGACGGCATCGTCCGTCGGCTCGCCGTCCGGGCTTCCGCATGCCTCGATGAATGCCCGTGTGGCCGGTCCCACCTGTTCGTAGAACCGGGCGCAAGCGGCTTCGAAGGATTCCGGATCCTTCGTTCTGAGATAGACCGCCTCGAAATGGGAACGGTAGCTCAATAGACGCAGTGAAAGCAGCTCGCGGAATTCATATCCGTCGAGTTCTCGCTGCGGAGATTGCAGAAGAGTGGCTCTGGTGTGAGCGGCCATGAGGCGGAGGGCACCGAGCGCGCGCGAAAGCGGACTCTCGTCCTCCGCGGCACGTCTCAGGAACGACTCCATGGCCGGTGTGGCCCTCTGGAAGAGGCGCTGAGAGGAAGCGGAGAATTCGGTTCCGCGGAATCCCGCATTCCACATGGGCGAGGGGACCGCGTCCCTGGGTACCTCTGCGACGTCCGCGGCGCATCCGAAGCGGCTGGCGAGTCTCTGCAGCTCATCGCGGGTGCTGTCAGGGTCCTGCACCCCGTCGATGCTGATCTGGAGGGTGTCCCCGCCGGTCTGTCCGTCCTGCGTACGGACCGCGTAGTACGGGCCGTGGGTGGCCACCCGCTCTGGCGAGAAGCATGCGCGAATGAGTGGCGCAAAAGTCTCCGAGTGTTTTGCGCCATCGGGCAGCGGGATGCTGGCGAAAAGATGCACGAAGGAGCCCCCAGATTCGAGCCGGCGCACGGTGGGCCGTCACATGATCTTGAACCGACCCTAACGCGAATGGTCAAGAGCGGGAGCCTCTGACGCGGTGTGATCTACGCCACTCGATTTGCGGTTGCCGAAGATCGAATGGCGAGGTTAGGTTCGAAGCACATTGACGAAAGGGGGTGAACGCAATGGAGCAGCAGATTGAGCTCGATGTTATCGAGATCTCGGACCTTATCGCTGGCGCTGGTGAGAACGACGACCTCGCGCAGGTGATGGCCGCCTCGTGCACGACCACGAGCGTTTCGACGAGTTCTTCGTCGTCCTCGTCCTGATCCAGGATCAGGAATAGTTGAGCCACCGTCGAGGTGCACCTCGGCGGTGGCCTTCTTTTTTGTTCGGGTAATGAGAAACCGGGTCGTTCCCGGAAGCGTGTCACGGCGGGGCGATGCCCGCGCCGGGGCAGGGGCGCGGCACCTCGGAGTGCGCCGGGGCGTGCCGTGTCATGCCCCGCCGGTCGGCCGGGGCCCACGGCGCCTGGTTGCGAGCGTGAACCGACGGGCTCGGACGAGTGGCAGGCGCGCTCCCCGCGGGGCGGACCCTTCTTCGAGGGCCGGTCCCGGCGTGCGCTTGCCGTGGTGCACCGAGCCCGCGTGACGAAGTTGGGGGATTCCCATGGATGTGAACATCAGTCCGTATGTCGTCTACCGGCGGAGCCGGCTCCCACTGGGCGCGCTCGGAGGGATGTCGTTCACCGCCGCCTGGTCGCGCATCGACGAGCTGGAAGGCCTGCGGGAGGAGATCCGCCACCGCGCCGCCGGCCTGGCCGATCGTCTGGGCGAGGCCGTTCCCACGCTGGGCGACGACGTCCGCGCCCCCCTCATCCGGGTGCGGCGGGACGTGCACAATCTGCGCCACGACCGGGTGGCGGCACGGCTGGAGCCGCTCCGCCCGCACCTCGACGCCGGGCTGTTCGCCGAGGTCGAGACCTGGTGCGCTCTCGGTCTGCGGGCCGAGCAGTGCGAGCGAGAGGGCGCCGCGGAGCTCGAACGCGAGAAGACACAGGCCGCCGACGGCTTCCGCGAGCTCTTCGAGCACGACGCGATGGCCAGGAGCATCCAGCTCTCCGGCGACCGGCTCTACCGCGGCCTGCGCGACTTCGTCCACGGCGAGGACGCGGCCGCCCTCAAGCCGAGCAAGGCCAGACTGCGGGAGTCCTCCCTGGTCAACTTCGCGTACAGGGCGAGCCTGAAGCCCTCACCCTTCGGACGGTTCACGGAGATCGGGGCGTTCCCGCCGGACGCGCCGGCCGCCCAGGCCTCCCCGGACGGCCCTGCTCCGGGCGAGTCCATCACCAGGCTGAACCGTCTGCTCGTGAACTGGGTGCTCGCCGCGGTGCCGCGGGTCCCCGGCGGCCTGGAGTCGGGACACCTGGTGCTCAACTCGACCCTGCGGGCGGGCGCCGAATCGATCGAGTTCATCGGTGTCGCCCCCGGCTCCCGCGAGGAAGGGAAGATCGCTTCCGAGACGGTCCTGCGGGTCCGCCGGGAGAGCCTCTTCAACGCCCTGCTCGCGGCGATGCCGCACGGCTCGGCGCCCGCGACCCACGTGCTGCGCGCGCTCGGCGCCGTCACGGGCAAGGACGCGGTCAGCCGGGAGGTCGTGCACGGTCTGATCCGGGCCGGCACCCTGTTCTTCCGGCCGGAGATCGACGATCACGACCCCGACTACGCGGCCAAGTTCGAGGAGACCCTCGCCGCGGGTGGCACGCCGGAGACGGCGGTGCTGCGCGGGCACTTCGCCGAACTCAGGCGGCTCGAGACGGACTTCGCCGAGGCGGCCGCCACCGAACGGCAGAAGCTGCTCGACTCGGCGTACGCGGCGATCGGCGGCATCGCAGAGCTGTGCAAGGTGTCACCGCCCCCCGAGGATGTCCTGAAGTCACCGGTCTTCGAGGACACCCCCGCCTCCACCGCGCCCCAGGCGTGGAACCTCTCCTCGGTGCAGCGCAGCATTCCCGCCCTGACGGGCCTCTGGCGGCTCGCCTCGTTGATGGACAACGGCCAGGTGAAGCGGCTCGGCCTCCATGCCTTCGCGACCCGTGTGCTCGGGGACCGCCCCAGCATGCCCTTCATCGAGTTCTTCCAGGCGTTCTCGTCGCTGTCCGACCAGGAACAGGCCGACGTGTTCATGGGGCGGGACGTGGAGGCGGTCGGGACGTTCGTGACGCAGCGGGCCGAGGCCCTGCGCACGATCCGCGAGCGACTCGTGACCGCGGACGGCGCCGTGCACCTGGACCCCTCGGTCATCGAGCGGGCCTGCGAGGGCGTGGACGACCTCCTGCACACCGAGTCGGTGACGTTCCGCGCGCAGTTCGCCCAGGGCGTGCTGCCGGACCGGGACCGGACGCTGGTCGTGAACGGTCTGCTGACCGGCTACGGCGTGTACTTCTCGCGCTTCGGCTCGTTCGTCGGAGGGACCGACGACTGGTCCCTGCCGGCCGCGCAACGCGCCCACATCGACAGCCGGTTCCCCGGCCAGGTCGACCTCAACTCCGTGCTCGGGTTCAACTTCAACCTGCACCCCCCGGTGACGCGCCGCGTCGTGAACTACCCCGGGGCGGTGTCGCTCGGCGGCGACCGGAAGGTCTACACGCTGGACCGGCTGGAGGTCCGTTCGGAGCCCGGCACCACGTCCCTGCGCCTCTGGGACCCGGAAGCGCGGGAATTCCTCGACCTCGTACCCATGAACTTCATGACCCCGGTCGGCGTGCCCCTGCTCTACCGCCTGCTCGAGGCGATGTCCCCGTCCAACCGCTACCTGTGGAAGCCGCTGGAGGACATCCAGGACGCCGGCGGCCCCGTGGCGTACAGCGACACCGCGCCCCGCCTCGTCGTGGGTGACGTCGTGGCCGAGCGCAGGTCGTGGAACGTGGCCGCCGCCGACATCCCCATGCTCCAGGACCTGAGCCGGGACTCGTTCGACGCCTTCGTCGCCTTCGACGCCCTGCGCCGGTCCCGGGGTCTGCCGCGGCACGCCTTCGTGCTGTGCCAGACGCCCGAGGAGCGCGACGTGATGGCCGGGCGCAGCCGGAAGGTGACGCGCCAGTGGGCGGACTACGCGCACCTGCGCCGCGCCAGCGTCCACAAGCCGATGTACGTCGACTTCCGGAACCCCTTCCTGGTCCGGAGCTTCGCGAAGTCCGCGCTGTCGCGCGGCGACGTGCTCGTGTCGATACGCGAGTGCCTTCCTTCGGTGGACGACTACGGGCCCGACACGGGCTGGACCGCGGCAGAGGAGTTCTTCGTTGAACTATGCACAGACAAGTAGGGAGCAGGCCGGGACGCGTGAGTGGCGGGTGGTGCACATCCACGTTCCGCACTCGCTGCACACCCCCTTCCTCTGCGACGTGGTCGACCCGCTGCTCCGGGACGAGGGCCTCCGGGACGACTTCTTCTTCCTCAGGTACTGGCAGGGAGGACCCCATCTGCGGCTGCGGATGCTGTGCGGCCCCGGGGCCGGATCAGCCGAGGCGGCCGAACGGGTCGTGGAGGGCCTGGCCCGCTCGATGCCGGAGTTCGAGGCCGAGGCGCGGGAGGAGTACGCGCTCGGGCTGACGATGCAGGACGAACTCGCCCGGCTGGAGCGGGAGATCCCCAGGGAGGGCCGTCCCGTCGGCGCCCTCGACCGCGTGCCCTACGAGCCGGAGTACCGCAAGTACGGCGGGCCGGAGGGTGTGGAGATCGCCGAGACCGTCTTCCGGAAGTCGTCGGCGGCGGTCCTCGATCTGCTCGGCCGGCAACCGCGGGCGTGGGTCGACGCGCGCAGGGCACCGATCGGGGAGGCCGCGAGGATCATGGCGATGTTCCTCCACGGGGCGGGCTTCGACCCGGAGGCGGCGATCGCCTTCCTGCGGGAGTACGAGGACTGGTGGCGCGCGTACGCGCCGGAGGAGATGCAGAGCGCCTGGCCCAAGCTGTACGGCAGCGCCTCGGCACAGCTCACGAACCTGTGCACCGCGGTCTGGCGTGAGGGCGCCACGGACGACGTGTTCCACGCGATGAGCGTGGAGGCCACCTCACGCGCCCGGTCCGTCTGCGGTGCGGATCCCGACGGCGACGCCCGCGACCTGCGCCTCGACGGCACCGCGTACGCGGGCTGCCTCTCCAACTACGTGCACACCACCAACAACCGCCTCGGTCTTGTCCCCGCGGCCGAGGGGCTCGTCGCGTACCTCCTGCGAAGGGCGCTCGAGGAGCTGCCGCGGTAGCGGGAGCGGTGGTCATGGCGCTGGACGGGCGGGCGGGCCCCCGGCGGGGGGGGGGG
>NZ_JAMGSL010000010.1:0-164156 GCF_025195125.1 Streptomyces sp. Je 1-79 | reverse complement strand
TGGGCGGGGCTCCTTCGCGGGAGCCCCGCCGGCCGGAGGCCGCGCCCCGTCTCAGCAGGTCACCGGAAGCCTGTGCAGGCCGTACACCCCCATGCTGTCCTTGAACGGCAGCTCCGCGACCGGAACGGCGAGCTTCAGGTCGGGGACCCTGGCGAGGAGGGCGTTGAACACGACCTCCAGCTCCAGCTTGGCGAGGTTCTGGCCGATGCACTGGTGGATGCCGTGGCCGAAGGCCAGGTGGTGCCTGCCGCCGCGCTCGAAGTCCAGCCGGTCCGGGTCGGAGTACAGCGACTCGTCGTGGTTGGCCGAGGCGCTGAGCCCGATGACCCCCTCGCCCGCGCGGATCCGCACCCCGCCGATCTCGATGTCGGCCGTCACCACGCGGGAGGTCACCTGGTCGGCGATGCTGAAGTAACGCAGCAGTTCGTCGACGGCCTGCGGGGCCAGACCGGGATCGGCCTGGAGCTTGGCCTTCTGGTCGGGGTTCTCCATCAGGGCGAGGACACCGAGGGAGATCATGTTCGCGGTGGTCTCGTGACCGCCGACCAGCAGGACGTTGGCCATCCCGACCAGTTCGCCGTGGCTGAACGTGCCGGTCTCGCGGTTCTTCAGGACGAGCCTGCCGAGCAGGTTGTCACCGGGGTCGGCCTCCTGCGCGGTGACCAGTTTGTCGAAGTATTCGTGGAGTTCCTGGTGTGCGCTGTTCCGCTCCTGGGGATCGGCGTCGACCGAGACCAGCTTGTCGGTGCGGTCCTGGAAGAACGCGCGGTCGGCGTACGGCACTCCGAGCAGTTCGCAGATCACCAGGGACGGAACGGGAAGAGCGAGTGCCTCGACCAGATCGACCGGCCCTTCGTGGGCGAGCAGGGCCGTGATGCGTTCGTCCACGATCTCCTCGATACGGGGACGCAGTTGCAGAACGCGCTTGACGGTGAACTCGGGAATCACCATTTTGCGCTGAGCGGTGTGCACAGGGGGGTCCATGGCGAGCAACACCGGCCGCATCTGCTCCATGACTTCCGCCGGCACGTCGAAGTGGAGCGGATATCCCGGGTGTGCCAGGTTCGAGCTCACCTCAGGACTGGCCAGCAACTGCCTTATGTGCTCGTGCCGAGTGAGCAGCCAGGCGGTACGCCCCGAAGCCAGGGTGACTTTGCTGATCGGCTGTTCGGCGCGCAGGGAGGCGTACTCCCGCGGAGGCTGGAACGGGCAGGTTCGCGGGTAGGGAAACGAGGTGTCTTGACGGTCAGTCACGGTCTTCTCCGCTGATGAATCAAGGAATCGACTTACGGCTCCATCCAAGCGGACGGACCGCTCCACGCGCGGAGTTACGGCGGAATGAGTCCGAACTCACTGCGACTATCGCCCGGAGCGGCGAGTACGCTTGCCGAGCCGAGTCAACTACGCGTCTGCTCAGGGGGTTTCGGGTATGTACATATCCATCGTCATGTGGGACCTGAAGAAGTCGGAAGCCACCGTGGAGAGTCTTCGCGACTATTTGCGGGACTACGCAGTGGATGCCTACTCGACATTGGAAGGGATGCGGCTCAAGGCGTGGTTCTCCGACGTGGACCGCCAGTTGTGGGGCGCCGTCTATCTGTGGGACCGGGCCGACCAGATGCCGGGTATCTACGGCGTCAGCCGCGTGGTCGAACTCATCGGCTATCCCCCGACCTCGGTAGGGGGCTTCGCTCTTGAGGCGATCGCCGAGGGCAAGAGCGTGCACGAGACGCTGGCCGGCCTGGGCGTCGCGCTGGAGGGCGGCGCGCCGTAACCGACAGCGCTTGTGCTAGCGTCTCCAGCGTGGCCAGCCCTGATGTTATTGTCGAACGTTCCGACCCTGCGGTACAGCGAATCATCGATGTCACGAAGCATTCGAGGTCCGTCGTACGGACCGTGCTGATCGAGGACATCGAGCCTCTTCTCCAGAGCGTTCGCGCCGGAGTGGAGTTCATCGAGGTCTACGGCATTGAGACGACGCCCTTGCCGGACGATCTGCTCGCCGCTTGTGAGAAGCGCGGAATTCCGGTCCGGCTGCTCGCGTCGGCGATCGCCAACCAGGTTTTCAAGACCGAGAAGAAGCCCAAGGCCTTCGGTATCGCGAAGGTCCCGCGGCCCAGCCGTCTTGAGGACCTGGCCGAGAAGTCCGGTGACATCGTCGTCCTCGACGGCGTGAAGATCGTCGGCAACATCGGGGCCATCGTGCGGACCGCGTTCGCGCTCGGGGCTTCCGGCATCGTCCTCGTGGACAGCGATCTCGGCACGATCGCGGACCGGCGTCTGATCAGGGCGAGCCGGGGCTATGTCTTCTCCCTGCCGATCGTCCTCGCGTCACGGGCCGAGGCGCTCAGCCACTTCCAGGACAGCGGTATGCGGACGATGGTCTTCGAGGCCGACGGGGATCTCACCATCGGTGACCTCAACGGCATCGACGAGCGCGTCGTCCTCATGTTCGGCAGCGAGAAGACGGGTCCGTCGGACGCGTTCTCGGGCTCCGCGGCCGAGACGGTGTCGATTCCCATGAACCCTGCCGCCGAGTCGCTCAACGTCTCCGTGTCGGCCGGAATCGCGCTCCACGGGCGCGTGCACCGCAACCTCGCCACGCTGCCCCAGGCGTAGCCCCCGACCGTGACGAGGGCCGGAGACGGCTTTCGGAGGAAGCCCCGCACCCCACGGTGCGGGGCTTCTCGCATTCAGGCCGCCCCGGCCTCTCTACGGCCGCCAGGTCCACGGCTGCGCGTCCAGCCCCAGTCCCACCACGGTCACCCGGTCCGAGCCCAGATGGAGCGCCGTCGACACGGCCTGCCGCCTGCCGGTACGGAGTCGTCCCCCGGCCCGTACCGCGACCCGGCCGGCCAGATCCGTGCCGAGGAGCACCGTGCCGAGCGCCGCCGACCGCGCCGCCACCACCTCCCCGTAGCCGTCGAGACCGGCGTCGGCCGCCGGGCCGAGCAACCGCGCGGCCGCCGGGGGCTGGTGGTACAGCTCGCCGTCGGCGCTCGCCACCGTCGACCCGGAGAGCGGCAGGGTCTCCGTCCGAAGGACCCCGTCCACCCAGTGCTGCACGGACTCCCGCCCCGCCGCGTACAGATGCGTACGGCCCTCCCCGTCCAGCGACACCGCCAGCCCGTCCTGCACCTCGGCGGTGCCCGGCAGCGCGCGCCACGGGGACCAGGCGCCGTCGGCGGACCGTACGCGCGTCGACACGCCCTTGTCCGCGTTCCGTACGAAGAGATGGACCCGGCCGTCGGGGGAGGTCACCGCCACCGGCGCCCCGATCCGGCGGCCCCGGTCGTCCTTCCGCTCCGGGGTGCCGAGACCCTGCCAGGCGAGGAACGGGCCGTCGGGGGAGCGCTGCTCCAGCAGGACGACCTCCCGCTTGTTGGGCCCGCCGTGGCCGGCGAACGCGGCGAACCGCACGCCGAACAGCAGCACCCGCCCGTCGGGCAGGGTGGCCGAGCCGAGCGCGGGCGCGAGCGGCCCGCCGCCCAGGTCGGTCGGGTCGTCCCACAGGCCGGAGCCCCGCCCGGTCTCCCGCCAGCGGACAGCGCGCAGCCCGAGCACCCCGTAGGCGTCGAGCCGGCCGTCCGGGCGGGCGACGACGGCGGGTCCGGTGCCGGGCCAGCGGTGGTGGGTGGCACGCACCCAGCCCTTGTGGTTGGTGAGGGGACGGTCGCCGCCGACGCCGTAGTCGCCGCAGCCGGAGGGGTTGCCGCACTCCCAGTCCGGATCGCCGCCGTACGGGACGAGGTGGCCGGCCTTCTCCTTGAGGACCTGTGGGGGGAGGTTCTTGGGCCAGTGCCGGTTGTAGTACCCCCGGAAGGCGGTCGCCACGAACGCGGGTATCTCGCCCGGCCCCTTCTGGGCCTCGGCGACCCAGCGGATGAGCGCGGCCCAGGAGAAACAGGCGACGGCGGTGTGGTCGCCGTGGTCGGAGTAGCCCGGCTGTTCGCTGTCGCGCCGACGCTGGGACTCGCTGCTGGACTGGAGGTCCGGGTCGGGGTCCAGGGTCTGTACGACGGTCGGCCGGTAGCGGTCGAGGAGACCGACGAGGACGTCCGTCAGCTGGTCGTGGTCGTAGGTGTCGGACCGGTCGACGGGCGAGCCGGTGGACAGGTGCGTACGGAGTTCCAGCGCGCGGTCGTTCCACAGGGCGGGCAGGGCCATGTAGCGCCGGGGGGTGTGCATGGGCAGGTTGAGGAAGATCAGCTCGACCCGGCGGCCGCCGTTCACGAGCGTGTTGATCTCGGCGCGCCGGCCGCCGCGGAGGGTGGCGACGCCCTTCTGCCACGGCGTGAACCTGTCGAGCCCGAGGAGCGTCGCGTAGGCCTGCCGCAGGCCCTGGTGGCGCGCGGAGGAGTAGGCGGACCGGTCCGGCGGCGTCTCGGCCATGCCCTTGATCCGGTTCACGCCGTTGTGCTCGCCGGCGGTGACGTAGACGGAGACCAGGGGTACGCCGGCGTCGAGCATGCGCTGGGTGTCCGGGTTCATGAAGTACAGGTCGTCGTCCGGGTGGGCGGCGAACTGCATGAGCTGAGCGCGCCGCGTGTGGACGATCGGCACCCCGGGCGCGGGGTCGGCGGCGGGCCCGACCCGTCGGGGCGCGGGCACGGAACACCCGGCGAGCGCCGTGGCGCCGAGGGCGGCGGCCGTCGCGAGAACTCCACGCCGCCGGGGCAGACCCGTCAGGCCCGTCAGGCCCGTCAGACCGGTAAGGCCCGTCCCGGGCTTGGATATGTCGTCCACTGCTGCTTCCCCCGCGCCCCGTACCGGTCCCCACCGGTCACCGAAAGTCCCCTGAAACGGCGGACGGCCAGGTCGAGGCCGGGATCCGCGTCCGACTAGACGGGATAGAGGGAGCTGGGGTTGTGCGGCGGCGCGGAATGATCAGATGATCGGCCCGGTCCGGCCTGTCTGTGTCGAAGGGCAGGGACCCCTACCGGTCAGGGACCGGCGGTCCACCGCACCTCGCCCGACCCGAGCGTGACCGTCGCTCGTACCCCCATCGGCTCGTCGGCGCGGCGGGAGAGCAGGACCAGCTCGGCGACCCGGGCCGTCATGGAGCCGAGCAGGGCCTCGGAGGTCGTGGCGAGGGTGTGGGGGTCGTGGCTGCGGCCGAGGGACAGGTGCGGCGTGAAGCCCCTGGCCTGCCCGCCGCACAGGGGGAACCGGGCCTCCAGAGCCTCCCGCAGGCGGAGCCACGGCCGGTCACCGCCCGCGCAGGGGTCGAGCCAGACCGTCGCGTCCTCACGGTGGCCGAACCAGTGGACGCCCTCCAGCTGCGCGCGGAAGGGGCGCACCCCCCGGGCCGCCGAGGCGACGAGCGGGGCGGCGCGCTCGAAGTCGGACTCCGGTACGAAGCCGAAGAGGACGTTGACGTGCGGGGGCCAGCGGTGGATCTGCCGGTCGTGCACGCGCCGGATGTGCTGGATCGGGGGCCAGAGCCGACGGGGCGGGATCCAGGCCACGGCGGTCCGGCTGGTCGCGGGCACGGCGAGGACCTCCTCGGGCGGTACGGCCTCGTCAGCCGCCACCGTCTCGCCGAGCCGGTCCACGCCTGTCGCCCGGTCCCAGACCAGCTCCCCGTCGGCCTCGAAGAAGATCACGCGGTGCCAGGGGATCTCACCGCCCGGTACGAAGTCGGGCAGGCCGACCCGCGCCGGGCCGGCCCCCCGCTCGGCGATCCCCATCACGAACCGCTCGGGGTCGAAGCGGGGGTCCCACAGCACCCGGTGATAGATCTCCTCACTGGTGTGCATGCCCCGCGGCTACCCAGGGGCGCGGCGTCTCAACGCCTCCCGGAGAGAGCACCCCCGCCCCGCGGCGACGCCCAGCATCACGGAAAGATCAACAGACCCGGCCTGCCCGAACCCGCCCGCGCGCACCGTGACACCCTCGGGACCCCAGCGCGCGACACGGGGGTGGGGAACATGAGCGACAAGGGCCCGTCGGTCTCCGACGAGGAATGGGCCGCGTTCGTCGAGGCGGCGCGGAAGGACGGGGTCGGTTCCGACGCTGTCCCGGAGCCTCGCCGCCGGCGGCTCCGGCGGCCGGACCGGCAGGAGCGACACGAGCGGCAGGACCGGTTCCGGCGGCAGGAGCGGCAGGAGCGGCAGGACCGGCCGGAGCGGCGCGAGCCGGAGGGGTGGCGGACCTGGCCCGCCCGGCAGGAGACGAACCGCCGGGGCAGGGCCCGGCGCCAGGTCAAGGGCGTCGTCGGGATCACCCTGGCCGCCGGCCTCCTGCTGCTCGCGCTGCGCCCGGACCTGATCACCGACCGGTTGCCCGAGGGCCTCGGCGGCCCGGGGGACCGCACCCCGCTCGCGGCCGAGACCGCGCGCCCCACCCAGGCGCCGCCCGAGGAGGCGTTCCCTGACCGCCCGACGCTCAAGGAGCCCTTCAAGGGCTCCCCGGCCCTCCGCTGGGCCGATGGGGCCGCCGGGATCGAGCTGCCCCGGGCGAAGGCGGTCGGCGGGCTGTCGCAGGAGCGGGTGGCGCAGGGGCTCGACATGGCCAGGAGGTTCCTGGTCACCGCGAACCTGGATCCGGCAACGCTGCGCGGGCAGCGGCCGACCGAGGCGATCGAGCTGCTCGACCCCCGGCAGAAGGACGTCCACGGGATCGTCGACCGCGCGCTCAGCCGACCGGACGAGAAGCACAACCCGCTGTGGCTGTTCAGCCGCTTCGACCCGGCCGAGGTGCGGCTCGTCGGCGACGTGGTCAAGACCCGCGGGCGGACGACGTTCGTCGCGGGGGAGCGCCCGGGCGAGGTCCTGATCCACGCGGACTACACCTTCGTCTACCCGCTGGTGAAGACCCGCCCCGGCTTCGACGAGGTGGCGCGAACCGTCGTCCGCCGCCAGATGACCTTCGCCCTGTACGACCCGTCAAGGATCCTGGCGACCCCCGGCAGGCTCAACGTCCTCCGGATGGAGGAGTCCGCCGGCAACGACGACTGCACGAGGGACGGGACCGGGTTCCTGCATCCCGAGTTCAGCGAGGACCTGGCCGCCAAGCCACCCCGCACCGGGCCGGAGGTCGACCCGTACGACCGGAGCAAGGACCTCGCGGAAGCGGGGGAGGACTGCCACGGGGTGGTCACCCGCACCTGAGGGGCCCGAACAGGGGGAGAAGGCGACAAGCGCGTGGCGTACCGCCGTCGACGGGGCCGGCGGACCCGCGCATCGGCGGAGACGGCGGCAGACCGGCGCCCGCGGCCCGGAGGGTCGACGTTTGACTTGCGTCACGTCCGGGGTATTCTCTCCGGCTCGATTGGCCAGCCCGCCGCTGCGTATGGCAGACTGTCGGGGTTGCTCGGTTGAGTGCCGATGCTGCGCGCCTCCCGTCGGGGGGACCGGAAGCGAGTCCCACAGTACTCGTCGCTCCTTCTCAGGAGCGGACGTACGGGAATCTTCCGGGAAGCGTCAGCGGGGTGCCGACCAGGCACTCGGTGGCCTCTCGCAGATATTGCAGCCTGCCCCCGGACTCGCGGCCAGCGACCGCACCCCCTTGGTTGGGAAATCCCTATGGATTTCTGCGTAGAGGGAGTGCGACACGCCCGACCGCGTGGGTCGGAGGCAGAGTCATGAGGGCCCCCGAGTCCAGAGCGTTACGAGAGACAGGACTACTGAGTAGCCATGGCGGGACAGAAGATCCGCATCCGGCTCAAGGCCTACGACCACGAGGTCATCGACTCCTCGGCGAAGAAGATCGTCGAGACGGTGACGCGCACTGGTGCGTCGGTCGCGGGCCCGGTGCCGCTGCCCACTGAGAAGAACGTGTACTGCGTCATCAAGTCGCCGCACAAGTACAAGGACTCGCGCGAGCACTTCGAGATGCGGACGCACAAGCGCCTCATCGACATCCTCGACCCCACGCCGAAGACGGTTGACTCGCTCATGCGCCTCGACCTGCCGGCGGGCGTCGACATCGAGATCAAGCTCTGAGGTGACGCGCGAGATGGCTAAGAACATCAAGGGCATCCTGGGCGAGAAGCTCGGCATGACGCAGGTCTGGGACGAGAACAACCGGGTTGTCCCGGTGACCGTCGTCAAGGCCGGCCCCAATGTCGTGACCCAGGTGCGTACGAACGACATCGACGGCTACGAGTCGGTCCAGATCGCCTTCGGCGAGATCGACCCGCGCAAGGTGAACAAGCCCCTCAAGGGTCACTTCGCCAAGGCCGACGTCACCCCGCGCCGTCACCTTGTGGAGCTCCGCACCGCTGACGCCTCCGAGTACACGCTCGGCCAGGAGATCACCGCCGAGCTCTTCGAGGCCGGTGTGAAGGTCGACGTCACCGGTAAGAGCAAGGGCAAGGGCTTCGCCGGTGTCATGAAGCGCCACAACTTCCGTGGTGGCAAGGCCTCCCACGGTGCCCACCGCGTGCACCGTAAGCCCGGTTCGATCGGTGGCTGCGCCACCCCGGGCCGTGTCTTCAAGGGCATGCGCATGGCCGGCCGTATGGGCAACGAGCGCGTGACCACCCAGAACCTGACCGTTCACGCCGTTGACGCGGAGAAGGGCCTGCTCCTGATCAAGGGCGCGGTTCCTGGTCCGAACGGCGGCCTCGTCCTGGTCCGCACCGCGGCCAAGGGGGCCTGAGGATATGAGCACCATTGACATTCTGTCGCCCTCCGGCGACAAGACCGGGACCGTCGAGCTCCCGGCCGAGATCTTCGAGGCCAAGATCAGCATCCCGCTGATCCACCAGGTCGTCGTCGCGCAGCTGGCCGCCGCCCGTCAGGGCACGCACAAGGTCAAGACGCGTGGCGAGGTCCGTGGTGGTGGCAAGAAGCCGTACCGCCAGAAGGGCACCGGCCGCGCCCGTCAGGGTTCGACCCGCGCCCCGCAGTTCGCCGGTGGTGGCGTCGTGCACGGTCCCGTGCCGCGTGACTACTCGCAGCGGACCCCCAAGAAGATGAAGGCCGCCGCCCTCCGCGGTGCCCTCTCCGACCGGGCGAACCACTCCCGCATCCACGTCGTCTCCGGCGTGGTCGAGGGTGACATCTCCACCAAGGCCGCCAAGACGCTGTTCGGCAAGATCTCGGAGCGCAAGAACCTGCTCCTGGTCGTCGAGCGCTCCGACGAGGCCGCGTGGCTGTCCGCCCGCAACCTGCCCCAGGTGCACATCCTGGAGCCGGGCCAGCTGAACACGTACGACGTGATGCGATCCGACGACGTGGTCTTCACCCAGGCCGCCCTCGAGTCCTTCGTGTCTGGCCCCAAGGCCGCTGACAACGAAGGGAGCGAGGCCTGATGTCCGAGGCCACGATCACCAGCAAGACCTTCACGGACCCGCGCGACATTCTCGTCAAGCCGGTTGTTTCCGAGAAGAGCTACGCGCTGCTCGACGAGAACAAGTACACGTTCATCGTTGCGCCCGGCGCCAACAAGACCCAGATCAAGCAGGCCGTCGAGGCGGTCTTCTCGGTCAAGGTCACCGGGGTCAACACGATCAACCGCCAGGGTAAGCGCAAGCGCACCAAGGCCGGTTTCGGCAAGCGCAAGGACACCAAGCGCGCCATCGTGACCCTTGCCGAGGGCAACCGTATCGACATCTTCGGCGGTCCGACCGCCTAACGGCGGTCTGGATCGTCCGGAATCGGACGAGGACTGAGAAATGGGAATCCGCAAGTACAAGCCGACTACGCCGGGCCGCCGTGGCTCCTCCGTAGCCGACTTCGTCGAGATCACGCGGTCCACGCCGGAGAAGTCGCTGGTCCGCCCCCTGCACAGCAAGGGCGGCCGTAACAACACCGGTCGGATCACGGTTCGACACCAGGGTGGCGGCCACAAGCGCGCCTACCGCGTGATCGACTTCCGTCGTCACGACAAGGACGGCGTGCCGGCCAAGGTCGCTCACATCGAGTACGACCCCAACCGCACCGCGCGCATCGCGCTGCTCCACTACGTGGACGGCGAGAAGCGCTACATCATCGCCCCCAAGGGTCTGACGCAGGGTGACCGCGTCGAGAACGGCCCCGGCGCGGACATCAAGCCCGGCAACAACCTGGCGCTCCGCAACATCCCGGTCGGTACCACGATCCACGCGATCGAGCTCCGTCCCGGTGGTGGCGCCAAGTTCGCCCGTTCCGCGGGTGCCTCCGTGCAGCTGCTGGCGAAGGAGGGCACGATGGCCCACCTTCGTATGCCGTCCGGTGAGATCCGTCTGGTCGACGCCCGCTGCCGCGCCACCATCGGCGAGGTCGGCAACGCCGAGCAGTCGAACATCAACTGGGGCAAGGCCGGCCGCAAGCGCTGGCTGGGCGTTCGCCCGACCGTTCGCGGTGTGGCGATGAACCCGGTGGACCACCCGCACGGTGGTGGTGAGGGTAAGACCTCCGGTGGTCGCCACCCGGTCTCCCCGTGGGGTCAGAAGGAGGGTCGTACTCGCTCGCCGAAGAAGGCTTCGAGCAAGTACATCGTCCGCCGCCGCAAGACGAACAAGAAGCGCTAGGAGCGGGTTTAGATGCCGCGCAGTCTCAAGAAGGGACCCTTCGTTGACGGCCACCTCGTAAAGAAGGTGGACGCCCAGAACGAAGCCGGTACCAAGAACGTCATCAAGACCTGGTCCCGTCGCTCGATGATCATCCCGGCCATGCTCGGCCACACGATCGCGGTGCACAACGGCAAGACCCACATTCCGGTGTTTGTCACCGAGTCGATGGTCGGCCACAAGCTCGGCGAGTTCTCGCCGACGCGCACCTTCCGGGGTCACGTGAAGGACGACCGGAAGTCGAAGCGCCGCTAGTAGCGGGGTGGAATGACCATGACAGACACTGGAAGGACAACCATGGAAGCCAGGGCCCAGGCGCGGTACATCCGCGTCACGCCCATGAAGGCCCGCCGAGTGGTGGACCTTATCCGTGGCATGGATGCCACGGAGGCTCAGGCGGTCCTGCGTTTCGCCCCGCAGGCCGCGAGCGTGCCGGTCGGCAAGGTGCTGGACAGCGCCATTGCCAACGCCGCGCACAACTACGACCACAGTGACGCCTCTTCGCTGTACATCAGCGAGGCGTTCGTGGATGAGGGCCCGACCCTGAAGCGGTTCCGTCCGCGTGCTCAGGGCCGTGCCTACCGGATCCGTAAGCGGACCAGCCACATCACCGTGGTCGTCAGCAGCAAGGAAGGAACCCGGTAATGGGCCAGAAGGTTAACCCGCATGGGTTCCGGCTCGGCATCACCACGGACTTCAAGTCCCGTTGGTACGCCGACAAGCTGTACAAGGACTACGTCAAGGAAGACGTCGCCATCCGTCGGATGATGACGTCCGGCATGGAGCGCGCCGGCATCTCGAAGGTTGAGATCGAGCGCACCCGTGACCGCGTGCGGGTGGACATCCACACCGCGCGTCCCGGCATCGTCATCGGCCGCCGTGGCGCCGAGGCCGACCGCATCCGCGGCGACCTCGAGAAGCTCACGGGCAAGCAGGTCCAGCTGAACATCCTCGAGGTCAAGAACCCCGAGATGGACGCTCAGCTGGTCGCCCAGGCCGTTGCCGAGCAGCTCTCCTCCCGCGTCTCCTTCCGTCGCGCCATGCGTAAGAGCATGCAGGGCACGATGAAGGCCGGCGCCAAGGGCATCAAGATCCAGTGCGGCGGTCGCCTCGGCGGCGCCGAGATGTCCCGCTCGGAGTTCTACCGCGAGGGCCGTGTGCCCCTGCACACCCTCCGCGCGAACGTCGACTACGGCTTCTTCGAGGCCAAGACGACCTTCGGCCGCATCGGCGTGAAGGTCTGGATCTACAAGGGCGATGTCAAGAACATCGCCGAGGTCCGCGCCGAGAACGCAGCGGCCCGTGCGGGTAACCGCCCGGCCCGTGGCGCCGGTGACCGTCCGGCCGGTGGCCGCGGTGGTCGCGGTGGCGAGCGTGGCGGTCGCGGTCGCAAGCCGCAGCAGGCTCAGGCTGCCGAGGCCCCCAAGGCCGACGCTCCCGCCGCCGCTCCGGCTGCTGAGAGCACCGGAACGGAGGCCTGACCGAAATGCTGATCCCCCGTAGGGTCAAGCACCGCAAGCAGCACCACCCGAAGCGCAGCGGTATGTCCAAGGGTGGTACGCAGGTTGCGTTCGGCGAGTACGGCATTCAGGCCCTCACTCCGGCGTACGTGACCAACCGCCAGATCGAGGCGGCTCGTATCGCGATGACCCGCCACATCAAGCGTGGCGGCAAGGTCTGGATCAACATCTACCCGGACCGCCCGCTGACCAAGAAGCCTGCCGAGACCCGCATGGGTTCCGGTAAGGGTTCGCCGGAGTGGTGGATCGCGAACGTCAAGCCCGGTCGGGTGATGTTCGAGCTGTCCTACCCGAACGAGAAGATCGCGCGCGAGGCCCTGACCCGTGCGGCCCACAAGCTGCCGATGAAGTGCAAGATCGTTAAGCGCGAAGCAGGTGAGCTGTGATGACCGCCGGTACCAAGGCGTCCGAGCTGCGCGAGCTGGGCAACGAGGAGCTTGTCGCCAAGCTCCGCGAGGCCAAGGAAGAGCTGTTCAACCTCCGCTTCCAGGCGGCGACGGGCCAGCTCGAGAACCACGGTCGGCTCAAGTCCGTCCGTAAGGACATCGCCCGGATCTACACCCTGATGCGTGAGCGCGAGCTGGGCATCGAGACGGTGGAGAGCGCCTGATGAGCGAGAGCAACGTGACTGAGAAGACCGAGCGCAACGCCCGCAAGGTCCGTGAGGGCCTGGTCGTCAGCGACAAGATGGACAAGACCGTCGTCGTCGCCGTTGAGGACCGCGTCAAGCACGCGCTGTACGGCAAGGTCATCCGCCGTACGAACAAGCTCAAGGCTCACGACGAGCAGAACGCTGCCGGCGTCGGCGACCGCGTCCTCCTGATGGAGACCCGGAAGCTGTCGTCGACGAAGCACTGGCGCGTCATCGAGATCCTCGAGAAGGCCAAGTAATCACCTGAGGGGTTTCCCTCAGGTCAGTTCCGCCAGGCTCGGTGGGGGTTCCGCTCCGTAAGGGACGGACCCCCACCGGGAACCGGCAGACAATCAGGAGATAGACGTGATCCAGCAGGAGTCGCGACTGCGTGTCGCCGACAACACTGGTGCCAAGGAGATCCTTTGCATCCGTGTTCTCGGTGGTTCCGGTCGCCGCTACGCGGGCATCGGTGACGTCATCGTCGCCACCGTCAAGGACGCGATCCCCGGTGGCAACGTGAAGAAGGGTGACGTCGTCAAGGCGGTCATCGTTCGCACCGTCAAGGAGCGCCGCCGCCAGGACGGCTCGTACATCCGCTTCGACGAGAACGCCGCTGTCATTCTCAAGAACGACGGCGACCCTCGTGGCACCCGTATCTTCGGCCCGGTGGGCCGTGAGCTGCGCGAGAAGAAGTTCATGAAGATCATCTCGCTCGCGCCGGAGGTGCTGTAAGCATGAAGATCAAGAAGGGCGACCTGGTCCAGGTCATCACCGGTAAGGACAAGGGCAAGCAGGGCAAGGTCATCACGGCCTTCCCCCGCGAGAACCGTGTTCTGGTCGAGGGTGTCAACCGGGTCAAGAAGCACACCAAGGCCGGCCCGTCGCAGGCCGGTGGCATCGTCACGACCGAGGCGCCGGTCCACGTCTCCAACGTCCAGCTGGTCGTTGAGAAGGACGGCAAGAAGGTCGTCACGCGCGTCGGTTACCGCTTCGACGACGAGGGCAACAAGATCCGCGTTGCCAAGCGGACGGGTGAGGACATCTGATGGCTACCACCACCACTCCGCGTCTCAAGACGAAGTACCGCGAGGAGATCGCGGGCAAGCTGCGTGAGGAGTTCTCCTACGAGAACGTCATGCAGATCCCCGGCCTCGTCAAGGTCGTGGTCAACATGGGTGTGGGCGACGCCGCCCGCGACTCCAAGCTGATCGAGGGCGCCATCCGCGACCTCACCACGATCACCGGTCAGAAGCCGGCCGTCACCAAGGCTCGGAAGTCCATCGCGCAGTTCAAGCTGCGTGAGGGCCAGCCGATCGGTGCGCACGTCACCCTCCGTGGCGACCGCATGTGGGAGTTCCTGGACCGCACCCTGTCGCTCGCGCTTCCGCGCATCCGCGACTTCCGTGGTCTGTCCCCCAAGCAGTTCGACGGGCGTGGCAACTACACCTTCGGTCTCACGGAGCAGGTCATGTTCCACGAGATCGACCAGGACAAGATCGACCGTGTCCGGGGTATGGACATCACCGTGGTGACCACGGCGACCAACGACGCTGAGGGCCGTGCCCTTCTCCGTCACCTCGGCTTCCCGTTCAAGGAGGCGTAAGCGAGATGGCGAAGAAGGCTCTCATCGCGAAGGCTGCCCGCAAGCCCAAGTTCGGCGTGCGCGGCTACACGCGCTGCCAGCGCTGTGGTCGTCCCCACTCCGTGTACCGCAAGTTCGGCCTGTGCCGCGTGTGCCTTCGTGAGATGGCTCACCGTGGCGAGCTGCCGGGCGTGACCAAGAGCTCCTGGTAATCCCCCACTTAAGGGATTCCGGAGTCTCTCGGTAAGCAGAGGGTTGGCAGAGGCCCACCCCTCCATGGCTTAGGCTAGGAGGGTTGGGCGTCTGCCGCCCGTACGACTTACTACGCCGTAGGTCCCCGCGCCGCACCCGTCCCGCCCCTGTGTGGGGAGAGGGATGGCGCATACAGGAAACCCCGGCGAGAGAGGCCGAAGGCCAATTCATGACCATGACTGATCCGATCGCGGACATGCTGACTCGTCTGCGTAACGCGAACTCGGCGTACCACGACACCGTGGCGATGCCGCACAGCAAGATCAAGTCTCACATCGCGGAAATCCTCCAGCAGGAGGGCTTCATCACGGGCTGGAAGGTCGAGGACGCCGAGGTCGGCAAGAACCTCGTCCTCGAGCTCAAGTTCGGTCCGAACCGTGAGCGCTCCATCGCGGGCATCAAGCGGATCTCGAAGCCGGGCCTCCGGGTTTACGCGAAGTCCACCAACCTGCCGAAGGTTCTCGGCGGCCTGGGCGTGGCGATCATCTCCACGTCCCACGGTCTCCTGACCGGCCAGCAGGCAGGCAAGAAGGGCGTAGGTGGGGAAGTCCTCGCCTACGTCTGGTAGTCGGGAACGGAGGAATAGCTAATGTCGCGTATTGGCAAGCTGCCTATCCAGGTTCCCGCCGGCGTGGACGTCACCATCGAGGGCCGCGCGGTCACGGTCAAGGGTTCCAAGGGCACCCTGACCCACACCGTTGCCGCGCCGATCGAGATCGTTAAGGGCGAGGACGGCGTTCTCAACGTCACCCGTCCGAACGACGAGCGTCAGAACAAGGCCCTCCACGGCCTGTCCCGCACGCTGGTGGCCAACATGATCACCGGTGTGACCCAGGGTTACGTGAAGGCGCTCGAGATCAGCGGTGTCGGTTACCGCGTTGCCGCGAAGGGCTCCAACCTGGAGTTCCAGCTCGGCTACAGCCACCCGATCCTGGTGGAGGCGCCCGAGGGCATCTCCTTCAAGGTCGAGTCGCCGACCAAGTTCTCGGTCGAGGGCATCGACAAGCAGAAGGTCGGCGAGGTCGCGGCGAACATCCGCAAGCTGCGGAAGCCCGACCCGTACAAGGCCAAGGGCGTCAAGTACGCCGGCGAGGTCATCCGCCGCAAGGTCGGAAAGGCTGGTAAGTAAGCCATGGCATACGGTGTGAAGATCGCCAAGGGCGACGCTTACAAGCGTGCTGCTAAGGCCCGCCGTCACATCCGCATCCGCAAGAACGTGTCGGGTACGGCGGAGCGTCCGCGCCTCGTCGTGACGCGTTCCAACCGCGGTATCACCGCTCAGGTCATCGACGACCTCAAGGGTCACACCCTTGCGTCCGCGTCGAACCTGGACGCGTCGATCCGTGGTGGCGAGGGTGACAAGTCCGCGCAGGCCAAGCAGGTCGGCGCTCTCGTAGCCGAGCGCGCCAAGGCCGCTGGTGTCGAGGCTGTCGTGTTCGACCGTGGTGGCAACAGGTACGCCGGGCGCATTGCCGCTCTGGCTGACGCCGCCCGCGAAGCCGGGCTGAAGTTCTAAGCCCCGGTTCCGGGACTAACGGACGTAACAGAGAGAGGTAAATCCAATGGCTGGACCCCAGCGCCGCGGAAGCGGTGCCGGTGGCGGCGAGCGGCGGGACCGGAAGGGCCGCGACGGTGGCGCTGCCGCCGAGAAGACCGCGTACGTTGAGCGCGTTGTCGCGATCAACCGCGTCGCCAAGGTTGTCAAGGGTGGTCGTCGTTTCTCCTTCACCGCGCTGGTCGTGGTGGGTGACGGTGACGGCACCGTAGGTGTCGGTTACGGCAAGGCCAAGGAAGTTCCCGCGGCCATCGCCAAGGGTGTCGAGGAAGCCAAGAAGAACTTCTTCAAGGTTCCGCGCATCCAGGGCACCATCCCTCACCCGATCCAGGGCGAGAAGGCCGCGGGCGTCGTCCTGCTCAAGCCGGCTTCCCCCGGTACCGGTGTTATCGCCGGTGGCCCGGTGCGTGCCGTGCTCGAGTGCGCCGGCGTTCACGACATCCTGTCGAAGTCGCTCGGCTCCGACAACGCGATCAACATCGTGCACGCGACCGTGGAGGCCCTGAAGGGCCTGCAGCGTCCCGAGGAGATCGCGGCTCGCCGTGGTCTGCCCCTCGAGGACGTCGCCCCCGCGGCTCTGCTTCGTGCACGTGCGGGAGCGGGTGCGTAATGGCTCGCCTCAAGATCACGCAGACGAAGTCGTACATCGGCAGCAAGCAGAACCACCGCGACACTCTGCGTTCGCTCGGGCTCAAGCGCCTGAACGACGTGGTCGTCAAGGAGGACCGCCCCGAGTTCCGCGGAATGGTGCACACCGTCCGCCACCTCGTGACGGTCGAGGAGGTCGACTGACATGGCGGAGAACAACCCGCTGAAGGTCCACAACCTCCGTCCCGCCCCGGGCGCCAAGACCGCCAAGACCCGTGTGGGTCGTGGTGAGGCGTCGAAGGGTAAGACGGCCGGTCGTGGTACCAAGGGCACGAAGGCCCGTTACCAGGTTCCGCAGCGCTTCGAGGGTGGGCAGATGCCCCTCCACATGCGTCTGCCGAAGCTCAAGGGCTTCAAGAACCCGTTCCGCACCGAGTACCAGGTCGTGAACCTGGAGAAGCTCGGCGCTCTCTACCCCGAGGGTGGAGAGGTCACGGTGGCCGACCTGGTCGCCAAGGGCGCGGTGCGCAAGAACAGCCTCGTCAAGGTGCTCGGCGCCGGCGAGATCTCCGTGGCGCTGCAGGTGACGGTTGACGCCGTCTCCGGCTCCGCCAAGGAGAAGATCGCCGCTGCCGGCGGCACCGTCACCGAGCTCGTCTGAGTCTCGGCCTGACAACACTGAGCCTGGCCGGCTCCCCCTCGGGGGAGCCGGCCAGGCTTTTTTTGACCGATCCGTGGGGTAAGGCGGTCCGGCGGCGACGCTGGAGAGCCCGGCACGAGTCCGGACCCTGAGGTTCCCCTTCGGCCTTACGAGAAACGGCGCGTCCGGCTCGGTCGAGACGGCCGTCGTCCCCCGTGCTCCGCTCCGCGTCGGGGAGGCCGGCCGGGAGCGCGGCCGGCCGCCGTGGCACACATGCCCTGGTCACGGCCGGTGCGGGGAGCGTCGCCCAGGGGTGCGTCCGCGAGGGCGAGCGCGTGGTTCCGGCCTGCCGTTCGCGGTACCGCTCGAACAGTTTTCCGAGGTCGGGATGGTGTGTCGTCACGTCTCCCGGTCCGGATGCGCGCCCGGCGGAAGTCGGTTGTCCACGCCCCGGGGCGCCGTCCGCCGTCGACAGGCGCTGACGTGCCTCGGAGACGTTTCCCGCTGGCTGTGGGGGCGGGTATGGTAGCGCCTGTTAGCTTCCCCGGCAGTCTGCGCTTCAGGCGTGCGGCTGCCGTGTTCTGTAACTGCTCACATTCAAACCGTCACCCTCACGCGCGTAACGCGGGGGTCGCAGGAGGCACCGTGCTTACCGCGTTCGCCCGGGCGTTCAAGACGCCCGACCTGCGCAAGAAGCTGCTCTTCACGCTCGGCATCATCGTGCTGTACCGGCTCGGGGCACACATCCCCGTCCCCGGTGTCAGCTACCAGGCCGTGCAGCAGTGTGTGGACCAGGCGAGCCAGGGCAACAACTCCCTGTTCGGCCTGGTGAACATGTTCAGTGGCGGGGCGCTGCTGCAGATCACCATCTTCGCGCTCGGCATCATGCCGTACATCACGGCGAGCATCATCCTGCAGCTGCTGACCGTCGTGATCCCGCGTCTGGAAGCCCTGAAGAAGGAAGGGCAGTCGGGCACCGCGAAGATCACGCAGTACACGCGTTATCTGACGATCGCCCTCGCCGTCCTCCAGGGCACCGGTCTCGTCGCCACGGCCAAGAGCGGTGCGCTGTTCAGCGGCTGCACGGTGGCCAACCAGGTCGTCCCGGACCCGTCGATCTTCACCATCGCCACGATGGTCATCACGATGACCGCCGGCACCGCCGTCGTGATGTGGCTCGGTGAGCTCATCACCGACCGCGGCATCGGCAACGGCATGTCGATCCTGATGTTCATCTCGATCGCCGCCGGCTTCCCGGGCGCGCTGTGGAAGATCAAGGTCGAGGGTGACCTGGCCGACGGCTGGATCGAGTTCGGCACCGTGATCCTCGTCGGGTTCGCGATGGTCGGTCTCGTCGTCTTCGTCGAGCAGGCCCAGCGCCGCATCCCGGTGCAGTACGCGAAGCGGATGATCGGTCGCAGGTCCTACGGCGGAACGTCCACTTATATCCCGCTCAAGGTGAACCAGGCAGGTGTGATTCCTGTCATCTTCGCCTCGTCGCTGCTCTACATCCCGGCCTTGATCGCCCAGTTCTCCAGCTCCACCGCAGGGTGGAAGACCTGGATCGAAGCCCACTTCGTCAAGGGTGACCACCCCTACTACATCGCTACGTACTTCCTCCTGATCGTGTTCTTCGCCTTCTTCTACGTGGCGATCTCGTTCAACCCCGAGGAAGTCGCGGACAACATGAAGAAGTATGGTGGCTTCATCCCGGGTATCCGGGCTGGTCGACCTACTGCCGAGTATCTGAGCTACGTGCTCAACCGGATCACTTGGCCGGGCTCGCTGTATCTGGGTCTGATCGCTCTTGTGCCGACGATGGCGTTGGCAGGCTTCGGCGGTGCCAATGCCAACTTCCCCTTCGGCGGGACGAGCATCCTCATCATCGTGGGTGTGGGGCTGGAGACCGTGAAGCAGATCGAGAGCCAGCTCCAGCAGCGCAATTACGAAGGGTTCCTCCGCTGATGCGAATCGTCCTCGTCGGACCGCCCGGGGCCGGCAAGGGTACGCAGGCTGCGTTCCTTGCCAAGAACCTGGGTATTCCGCACATCTCCACCGGTGACCTCTTCCGTGCCAACATCTCGAAGGGCACGGAGCTGGGCATGAAGGCCAAGGCGTACATGGACGCCGGCGACCTCGTGCCGGACGAGGTGACCATCGGGATGGCCAAGGACCGCATGGAGCAGGCCGACGCCGTCAACGGCTTCCTGCTCGACGGCTTCCCGCGGAACGTGGCCCAGGCCGAGGCGCTGGATGTGGTCCTCAAGGCCGAGGACATGCAGCTGGACGCGGTCCTGGACCTGGAGGTCCCCGAGGACGAGGTCGTGAAGCGGATCGCGGGTCGTCGCACCTGCCGCAACGACAGCGCTCACGTCTTCCACGTGATGTACAACCAGCCGAAGGCCGAGGGCGTCTGCGACGTCTGCGGCGGCGAGCTCTACCAGCGCCCGGACGACTCCGAGGAGACCGTCCGCAAGCGCCTGGAGGTCTACCACACGCAGACCGAGCCGATCATCGACTACTACCGGGCGCAGAACCTGGTCGTGACGATCTCGGCGCTCGGCAAGGTGGAGGAGGTCACCGCCAAGGCGATGGCCGCGCTCAAGAAGTAACCACGGTTCGTTCGACACGGCCGCGGTGCCCCTGGGGGGCGCCGCGGCCGTATCGTTGTTCTGTCCCGTGTACTCGTAGGAAAGGCCCCCGTCACGATGGTGCAGATCAAGACCCCCGAGCAGATCGCGAAGATGCGTGAGGCGGGGCTGGTCGTGGCCGCCATCCACGCGGCGACCCGTGAGGCGGCCGTGCCGGGCGCCACGACGAAGGACCTGGACGAGGTCGCGCGGAAGGTGATCGCGGACCACGGGGCGAAGTCGAACTTCCTCGGGTACGGCGGCTTCCCCGCGACGATCTGCACCTCGGTGAACGAGGTCGTGGTCCACGGCATCCCGGACGAGAAGACCGTCCTCAAGGACGGCGACATCATCTCCATCGACGCCGGCGCGATCGTCGACGGCTGGCACGGCGACGCGGCGTACACGGCGTTCGTGGGCACGGGTCACGCCCCGGAGCTGATCGAGCTCTCGCGGGTGACCGAGGAGTCGATGTGGGCCGGCATCGCCGCGATGAAGAACGGCAACCGGCTCGTGGACGTCTCGCGGGCGATCGAGACGTACATCCGCCGGCAGCCGAAGCCGGGCGGCGGCAAGTACGGCATCGTCGAGGACTACGGCGGCCACGGCATCGGCACCGAGATGCACATGGACCCGCACCTGCTGAACTACGTCTCCCGCAAGCGCGGCAAGGGCCCGAAGCTGGTCCCCGGCCTCTGCCTGGCGATCGAGCCGATGGTCTCGCTCGGTACGCCGCGCACGGAGGTCCTGGCGGACGACTGGACCGTCGTCTCCACGGACGGCACCTGGTCCTCCCACTGGGAGCACTCCGTCGCCGTGACGGAGGAGGGCCCCCTGGTCCTGACGGCCCCCGACTGCGGCAGGGCGAAGCTGGCCGAGCTGGGCGTGGTGGCGGCCCCGGACCCGCTGGGCTAGGCGGCCCCGTACGGGAAACCTACGGCGTGGCTGGTTGCGTAAGGATCTTCGCGGGTGGGCAAACTTCCCGGATTCGTCTTTTCCGGAGGCCTGACGTAGACTGATGCGTCGGCTCTCGTGTACCCGTGTGTCTGCACGCGGATCGAGAGTCGATCAAGGTAGCCGATTCGAAAGGCGAAGCGTGGCCAAGAAGCAAGGTGCCATCGAAATCGAGGGCACCGTGATCGAGTCCCTCCCGAACGCCATGTTCAAGGTGGAGCTCCAGAACGGTCACAAGGTCCTCGCGCACATCTCCGGCAAGATGCGGATGCACTACATCCGAATCCTTCCGGACGACCGGGTCGTCGTGGAGCTCTCCCCGTACGACCTGACGCGTGGCCGGATCGTCTACCGGTACAAGTAGATCTTGCCCGCACCCCGGCTCGCCGCGGGTGGTGGCACTGACCCGGAGAACCTCACATCCCATGAAGGTCAAGCCGAGCGTCAAGAAGATCTGCGACAAGTGCAAGGTGATCCGCCGTCACGGCCGGGTCATGGTCATCTGCGACAACCTGCGCCACAAGCAGCGCCAGGGCTGACGCACGCCGACCGACCTGCACCCCGCAGTTCTTCGCGCGACGCAAGCAATACGTACATACGCAGAGCCCGCCCAGCCCGTAAGGGTCGGCGGCACCTCCGGCGGGGGCCGGGGACCCGATTCGTACCTCATACGGCGGTCGGGAGCGGCTTTGCGGAAGACCCCCGAACACACAGGAGCCATTGAATGGCACGCGTTTCCGGTGTTGACATCCCGCGCGAAAAGCGTGTGGAGATCGCACTCACCTACGTCTTCGGTATCGGGCGTACCCGGTCCAAGGAGATCCTCGCCTCCACCGGCGTGAACCCGAACACCCGCGTTCGTGACCTGGCCGAAGAGGACCTGGTCAAGATCCGCGAGTACGTGGACGCCAACCTCCAGACCGAGGGTGACCTCCGCCGCGAGATCCAGGGCGACATCCGCCGCAAGATCGAGATCCAGTGCTACCAGGGCATCCGCCACCGTCGTGGCCTGCCCGTGCACGGTCAGCGCACCAGCACGAACGCCCGTACCCGCAAGGGCCCGCGTCGCGCCATCGCCGGTAAGAAGAAGCCGGGCAAGAAGTAGTCCTCAGCGGACGCTTGACCAAGCGGTCTTCGCTGTAGGACCGACCACCTCCCGTAGGAGTAATAGATGCCCCCCAAGGGTCGTCAGGGCGCTGCCAAGAAGGTGCGCCGCAAGGAAAAGAAGAACGTCGCTCACGGCCACGCGCACATCAAGAGCACGTTCAACAACACGATCGTCTCGATCACGGACCCCTCGGGCAACGTGATCTCCTGGGCCTCCGCCGGCCACGTCGGCTTCAAGGGCTCGCGCAAGTCCACCCCGTTCGCCGCGCAGATGGCCGCCGAGTCGGCCGCTCGCCGCGCGCAGGAGCACGGCATGCGCAAGGTCGACGTCTTCGTCAAGGGTCCCGGCTCCGGCCGTGAGACCGCGATCCGTTCCCTCCAGGCCACGGGCCTCGAGGTCGGTTCGATCCAGGACGTCACCCCCACGCCGCACAACGGCTGCCGTCCCCCCAAGCGCCGCCGCGTCTGACGCACGGCTGCTTGATCTGAGGTTTCGGGCGGTACGGCTCTCCGGGGCGGTGCCGCCCGTACCCTTGCAGTACGTAGTACCCGTCGGGCGTCAAATAGTGGGCGTCCACGACTGAAGGAACACACACCATGCTGATCGCTCAGCGTCCCTCGCTGACCGAAGAGGTCGTCGACGAATTCCGCTCGCGGTTCGTCATCGAGCCCCTGGAGCCGGGCTTCGGCTACACGCTCGGCAACAGCCTCCGCCGTACGCTCCTCTCCTCGATCCCGGGTGCGGCCGTCACGTCCATCCGTATCGACGGTGTCCTGCACGAGTTCACCACCGTGCCGGGCGTCAAGGAGGACGTCACCGACCTCATCCTCAACATCAAGCAGCTGGTCGTCTCCTCGGAGCACGACGAGCCGGTCGTGATGTACCTGCGCAAGCAGGGCCCCGGCCTGGTCACCGCTGCTGACATCGCCCCGCCGGCCGGCGTCGAGGTGCACAACCCCGACCTGGTGCTCGCCACGCTCAACGGCAAGGGCAAGCTGGAGATGGAGCTGACCGTCGAGCGCGGTCGCGGCTACGTCTCCGCCGTGCAGAACAAGCAGGTGGGCCAGGAGATCGGCCGTATCCCGGTCGACTCCATCTACTCGCCGGTGCTCAAGGTCACGTACAAGGTCGAGGCGACCCGTGTCGAGCAGCGCACCGACTTCGACAAGCTGATCGTCGACGTCGAGACCAAGCAGGCCATGCGCCCGCGCGACGCCATGGCGTCCGCCGGTAAGACCCTGGTCGAGCTGTTCGGTCTGGCGCGCGAGCTCAACATCGACGCCGAGGGCATCGACATGGGCCCGTCCCCCACGGACGCCGCCCTCGCCGCCGACCTGGCGCTGCCGATCGAGGAGCTCGAGCTCACCGTTCGTTCGTACAACTGCCTCAAGCGTGAGGGCATCCACTCCGTGGGTGAGCTCGTGGCGCGCTCCGAGGCCGACCTGCTCGACATCCGCAACTTCGGTGCGAAGTCGATCGACGAGGTCAAGGCGAAGCTGGCCGGCATGGGCCTGGCCCTCAAGGACAGCCCGCCCGGATTCGACCCGACCGCCGCCGCGGACGCCTTCGGCGCCGACGACGACGCGGACGCCGGGTTCGTCGAGACCGAGCAGTACTAAGAGCTCGGGCCTTCACGGTCCGTACTCGGGTGCGGGTGCGCTGCGGCTTGTCGCACAGTGCCCCGCGCCCCTTCCGGTCGTCCCCTACGGGGGCAGCCCGGATCTCCGACGGGCGACCGCCCGCTCGGACACTGACACCGGTACCTCATACGGCCGGTGCAGATCACAAGGAGAAACACCATGCCGCGTCCCGCCAAGGGTGCCCGCCTCGGTGGCAGTGCCGCTCACGAGCGTC
Organism: Streptomyces sp. Je 1-79; assembly: GCF_025195125.1. Classification (GTDB taxonomy): domain Bacteria; phylum Actinomycetota; class Actinomycetes; order Streptomycetales; family Streptomycetaceae; genus Streptomyces. Next base: position 140,341 of record NZ_JAMGSL010000010.1, on the reverse strand, counting down.
TGCTGCTCGCCAACCTGGCGAAGTCCCTCTTCGAGCACGGCCGCATCACCACGACCGAGGCCAAGGCCCGCCGCCTGCGTCCGGTCGCCGAGCGCCTGATCACCAAGGCGAAGAAGGGCGACATCCACAACCGTCGCCTGGTGCTGCAGACGATCACGGACAAGGGCGTCGTCCACACGCTCTTCACCGAGATCGCCCCGCGCTACTCCGAGCGCCCGGGTGGCTACACCCGTATCACCAAGATCGGCAACCGTCGTGGCGACAACGCCCCGATGGCCGTGATCGAGCTGGTCGAGGGCGAGATCGCCAAGAAGGCGACCGTCGCCGAGGCCGAGGCCGCCGCCAAGCGTGCCGTCAAGGAGGCCGACGAGGCCAAGGTCGAGAAGACCGACGCCGAGGACGCCGCTCCGGCCGAGGAGCCGAAGGACGCGTAAGCGTTCGTTCCGGTTTTCTTCGTGTGCGGGCCCGTACCCCTGGGGTACGGGCCCGTTCCCGTGTGTTTGAGAGGATCTCCCGCGTGAGCGATGACGTGCAGCCCGGATTCGTACGAGTCCGGCTCGACCTTTCCTACGACGGCAAGGACTTCTCCGGCTGGGCCAAGCAGGCTCAGGGACGGCGGACCGTCCAGGGCGACATCGAGGACGCCCTGAAGACCGTGACCCGGTCCACGGAGACGTACGAGCTGACCGTCGCCGGCCGCACCGACGCCGGTGTGCACGCCCGTGGCCAGGTCGCGCACGTCGATCTGCCCGTCGAGCTGTGGGCCGAGCACCAGGACAAGCTGCTCCGGCGGCTCGCAGGGCGGCTCTCGCACGACGTACGGGTCTGGCGGCTCACCGAGGCCCCCGCGGGGTTCAACGCGCGCTTCTCCGCGATCTGGCGCCGGTACGCCTACCGTGTCACCGACAACCCCGGCGGTGTCGACCCCCTCCTGCGCGGCCACGTCCTGTGGCACGACTGGAGCCTCGACATGGACGCCATGAACGCCGCGGCCGAGCGGCTCGTCGGCGAACACGACTTCGCCGCGTACTGCAAGAGGCGCGAGGGCGCCACGACCATCCGTACGCTCCAGGAGCTCCGCTGGGAGCGGCGGCCCGGGGGTGTGCTCGAAGCGACCGTGAAGGCGGACGCCTTCTGCCACAACATGGTCCGCTCGCTCGTCGGCGCGCTGCTCTTCGTCGGCGACGGACACCGCCCGGTGGACTGGCCCGCGAAGGTGCTCGCGGCCGGTGTGCGGGACTCGGCCGTGCACGTGGTCCGTCCGCACGGACTCACCCTCGAAGAGGTCGGCTACCCGGCCGACGAGCTGCTGGCCGAGCGCAACCGCGAGGCCAGGAACAGGCGCACCCTGCCGGGCGCCGGCTGCTGCTGATCCGGCCGTACGTCCTCGCCGCACCACCAGGGGCGGGCGCCTGTCGGGCGCCCGTCCACGGTCGTCACTCCTTGGGCGCGCCCGCCGCCGCCGAGGCCTGGGACTTGCCGCGGGCGTAGATCTGGTTGAAGGCGAAGGTGCCCAGGTCGTCGCTGGACTGGAAGACGGCCTTGTCGGACGTGGTGACCTTCTTGCCGTTCGTGAAGCCCGCCTGCGTGAAGTACGCGTACCGGCCGATCGAGTTGGCCCGGCGCAGACAGACCGTCGCGCGGCAGAATTCCTTCACCCCGGACCCCGCCAGCGGCGCGATGCCACCGCTGGCCTGGTCCTTCGCCTTGAGCGCCGCCGCCTCGGTGGGGAACACGGCGACGCCGACGGTGACGGCGACCCCGTCCTTCACGTACGTGGCGCGGATCACCCGGTCGCAGCCGTTCTTCTTCAGCACCGCGCCCAGACCGCCCTGCGTGACGCTCGCGCAGTCGGTCGTGGAGGAGGTCGCGCCCTTCTTGTAGGCCCGGCCGCTCATCGTCAGCTTCTTGCCCGGGAAGAGGCCCTCGGCGCTGAGCGGGGCCTTGTCCTTCTTCTCGTCCGAGATGAAGTCCTTGGGGTTGGGCGGGGGCGGCGGCGCGACGGAGGAGAACGTCGGGCCGGGGGTGGGGGAGTCGCTGGGGGCGGCTGAGCCGGTGGGGGTGACCGTGCCGTTCTTCCCCGTGTCGTCGGTCTCGTTGCTCTTCACGACCGCCGTGGCGACGATCGAGCCGACGACGAGGGCGGCCAGCACGCCACCGCCCACGACCAGCCAGCGCTTACGGCGCCGGCCGGCCGCGGAGGCGTCGGCGAGGGCGCCCCAGTCGGGCGTCCCGCCGTCCGATGCCGCCGGGAACGGGCTCGGCTGCTGCTGGCCGAACTGGTTCCCGTACTGCTGTCCGTACTGCTGCTGTCCCGGCTGCTGCGGCTCCTGCGGCCACTGGGATCCCCCAAAGCTCATGCCGCGCATCCTAAACCGGTTGGGGCACAGCGGTGCGGGCGGCGACAATGCACCTCATGGGACATGTCGAGGCCGCGCATCTGGAGTACTACCTTCCCGACGGGAGGGTCCTGCTCGCGGACGCCTCCTTCCGGGTCGGGGAGGGCGCCGTCGTCGCCCTGGTCGGGGCCAACGGCGCCGGTAAGACCACACTGCTCCGGATGATCTCCGGGGAGCTCCAGCCGCACGGCGGCTCGGTCACGGTGAGCGGCGGGCTCGGTGTGATGCCGCAGTTCGTCGGCTCGGTGAGGGACGAGCGTACGGTCCGCGACCTGCTGGTCTCGGTCGCCCAGCCGCGCATCCGCGAGGCGGCGAAGGCGGTCGACGCGGCCGAGCACCTGATCATGACGGTCGACGACGAGGCCGCGCAGATGGCGTACGCGCAGGCCCTCAGCGACTGGGCGGAGGTCCAGGGGTACGAGGCCGAGACCGTCTGGGACATGTGCACGATGGCCGCGCTCGGCGTCCCGTACGAGAAGGCGCAGTTCCGCGAGGTCCGTACGCTCAGCGGCGGTGAGCAGAAGCGACTGGTCCTGGAGTCGCTGCTGCGCGGCGGTGACGAGGTGCTGCTGCTCGACGAGCCGGACAACTACCTCGACGTCCCCGGCAAGCGGTGGCTGGAGGAGCGGCTGCGGGAGACCCGTAAGACCGTGCTCTTCATCTCCCACGACCGGGAGCTGCTCGCCCGGGCGGCGCAGAAGATCATCGCGGTCGAGCCGGGCCCTGCCGGGTCGGACGTCTGGGTGCACGGCGGAGGCTTCGAGACCTTCCACGACGCGCGGCGGGAGCGGTTCGCCCGCTTCGAGGAGCTGAAGCGGCGCTGGGAGGAGAAGCACGCGCAGCTGAAGAAGCTGGTGGTCAACCTGCGGCAGGCGGCTGCGGTCAGCCACGAGATGGCGTCCCGGTACGCGGCGGCGCAGACCCGGCTGAAGAAGTTCGAGGAGGCCGGCCCGCCGCCGGAGCCGCCGCGCGAGCAGGACATCCGGATGCGGCTGCGCGGCGGGCGGACCGGCGTACGGGCCGTGACCTGCGAGAACCTTGAGCTGACCGGTCTGATGAAGCCGTTCTCGCTGGAGATCTTCTACGGCGAGCGGGTCGCGGTCCTCGGCTCGAACGGGTCGGGCAAGTCGCACTTCCTGCGGCTGCTCGCCGGGGATCCGTCCGTGGCGCACACGGGCCTGTGGAAGACGGGCGCGCGGGTGGTCCCGGGCCACTTCGCGCAGACCCACGCCCACCCGGAGCTCCAGGGCCGTTCCCTCGTGGACATCCTCTGGTCGGAGCACGCCAAGGACCGCGGCGGGGCGATGTCGGTCCTGCGGCGGTACGAGCTGGAGGCGCAGGGCGACCAGCCCTTCGACAAGCTCTCCGGCGGCCAGCAGGCCCGCTTCCAGATCCTGCTCCTGGAGCTCTCGGGCACGACGGCCCTGCTGCTCGACGAACCGACGGACAACCTGGACCTGGAGTCGGCGGAGGCGCTGCAGGACGGACTGGAGTCGTACGACGGCACGGTGCTCGCCGTCACGCACGACCGCTGGTTCGCGAAGACCTTCGACCGCTACCTGGTCTTCGGCTCGGACGGGGTCGTACGGGAGACCCCCGAGCCGGTCTGGGACGAGCGCCGGGTCGACCGGGTGCGCTGACCCGGCGTCCCGCGGCGTTTTGACCGGTCGGGGGCGGCGCGGGTACTGTTGCGGTTTGTTATGCGTATTGGCTTCGTCGTTCTCACGCGAAGGGCCCTTACGCAGGTTCCCTGGAGCAGTTACCAGTGGCTCGCATACGGGCGGTGTTCCCGGCAGTGCAGGCCCCAGCTGCATGATCGCTTCAGGTGTGTCTGGACTCCATCCACTGAAGAAGCGAAGGCTACGAAGTGCGTACGTACAGCCCCAAGCCCGGCGATGTCACTCGCCAGTGGCACATCATCGACGCTCAGGACGTTGTCCTGGGCCGTCTGGCGACGACGGCTGCGAACCTCCTGCGAGGCAAGCACAAGCCCGTCTACGCGCCCCACATGGACATGGGCGACTTCGTCATCATCATCAACGCTGACAAGGTCCACCTCTCCGGCAACAAGAAGACCCAGAAGCTGGCGTACCGCCACTCCGGCTTCCCGGGTGGTCTGCGCTCCGTCCGTTACGACGAGCTGCTGGAGAAGAACCCCGAGAAGGCCGTCGAGAAGGCCATCAAGGGCATGATCCCCAAGAACACCCTGGGCCGTCAGATGCTCTCGAAGCTGAAGGTCTACGCGGGCGAGAACCACCCGCACGCTGCCCAGCAGCCGGTCCCGTTCGAGATCACCCAGGTCGCGCAGTAGTTCCGGCCACACCCCCTAAGAACGAAAGAAATCTGAGGAGAATCGTGGCCGAGACCACTGTTGAGAACCCCATCGAGGGCGAGGAGACCTACGCCGAGGTCACCACCTTCGAGTCCGAGGTCCCCGTCGAGGGCGAGTACACCTCGGAGTCCCTGGCTTCCCGCTTCGGTGACCCGCAGCCGGCCGCCGGCCTGGGCCGTCGCAAGAACGCCATCGCCCGCGTCCGGATCGTCCCGGGCACCGGCAAGTGGAAGATCAACGGGCGTACGCTCGAGGACTACTTCCCGAACAAGGTGCACCAGCAGGAAGTCAACGAGCCCTTCAAGGTGCTCGAGCTCGACAACCGCTACGACGTCATCGCCCGCATCGCGGGTGGCGGTGTCTCCGGTCAGGCCGGCGCCCTGCGCCTCGGCGTGGCCCGCGCCCTGAACGAGGCGGACGTGGAGAACAACCGCGGTCCGCTGAAGAAGGCCGGCTTCCTCTCGCGTGACGACCGTGCGGTCGAGCGCAAGAAGGCCGGTCTCAAGAAGGCCCGTAAGGCCCCGCAGTACAGCAAGCGTTAATCGCCTGCTCGGTCTGCTTTGCACGTACGCCCCGGCGGCACTGCCCGTGCTGCCGGGGCGTACGTCTTTTCCTCCCCCTGGGTCCTTTCGGACAGCTTTGACGTGAAAACGGGCATCAGGCGCTCAGGGGATCGCATTTTCGGAGCAGTTTCGGAGGACAGCTGTGGGACGACTCTTCGGCACGGACGGCGTGCGCGGTGTTGCCAACGCGGATCTGACGGCGGAGCTCGCGCTCGGCCTGTCGGTCGCGGCGGCGCACGTGCTCGCCGAGGCGGGGACCTTCGAGGGCCATCGGCCGACCGCGGTGGTCGGGCGTGACCCCCGTGCGTCGGGAGAGTTCCTGGAGGCCGCCGTCGTGGCGGGCCTCGCGAGCGCGGGCGTCGACGTCCTGCGCGTCGGCGTCCTGCCCACGCCCGCCGTGGCGTACCTCACCGGAGCGCTCGGCGCCGACCTCGGTGTGATGCTCTCCGCCAGCCACAACGCGATGCCCGACAACGGCATCAAGTTCTTCGCCCGCGGCGGTCACAAGCTCGCCGACGAGCTGGAGGACCGGATCGAGTCCGTCTACGAGGAGCACCGCACCGGCGCCCCGTGGGAGCGGCCGACCGGCTCCGGCGTCGGCCGGGTCCGTGACTACGACGAGGGCTTCGACAAGTACGTCGCCCACCTCATCGCCGTCCTGCCGAACCGGCTCGACGGGCTCAAGGTCGTCCTCGACGAGGCGCACGGCGCGGCCTCGCGCGTGTCGCCCGAGGCGTTCGCCCGGGCCGGCGCCGAGGTCATCACGATCGGCGCGGAGCCCGACGGCCTCAACATCAACGACGGCTGCGGCTCCACCCACCTCGGCCTGCTGAAGGCCGCCGTCGTCGAGCACGGCGCCCACTTCGGCATCGCCCACGACGGTGACGCGGACCGCTGCCTCGCCGTGGACGCCGCCGGCGAGGAGGTCGACGGCGACCAGATCCTCGCCGTGCTGGCGCTCGCCATGCGCGAGGCCGGGACGCTGCGCGGCGACACCGTCGTCGCGACCGTGATGTCCAACCTCGGCTTCAAGCTCGCCATGGAGCGCGAGGGCCTCCAGCTGGTGCAGACGGCGGTCGGCGACCGGTACGTCCTGGAGTCCATGAAGGAGCACGGCTTCGCGCTCGGCGGCGAGCAGTCCGGGCACGTCATCGTGCTCGACCACGCCACCACCGGCGACGGCACCCTCACCGGCATGATGCTGGCGGCGCGGGTCGCGGCCACCGGCAAGTCCCTCGCGGAGCTGGCCGGGGTGATGGAGCGGCTGCCGCAGGTCCTCGTCAACGTGCCCGACGTGGACAGGTCGCGGGTGCAGACCTCGGGCGAGCTGGCCGCCGCGGTCGGCGACGCCGAGCGCGAGCTGGGCGCCACCGGCCGGGTGCTGCTCCGCCCCTCCGGCACCGAGCCGCTCGTACGGGTCATGGTCGAGGCCGCCGACATCGAGCAGGCGCGGGCCGTGGCCGGCCGTCTGGCCGACGTGGTGAAGTCCGCGCTCGGCTAGGCCTTCGCGCCTAGAACTTCCGTGGCGCACCCGGCGGGCGGGTCATCCGTCCCCGCTGGGTGCGCCACAGCAGTTTCCAGCCGATGAGGGTGAGGACGCCGGCGACGATGATGCCGCCCAGGTTGATCAGCAACTGCTCGGCGGAGCCCCACATCTGGACCAGATCGCCGTAGCTGAGGGCCACGGCGGCGTTCGCGGCCGCCGGGACGGTCGTCACCGAGATCGCCACGCCGACCAGCACCCCGGCCTTGGACGACGTCATCGAGACGACCCCGGCCACCCCCGCGAGCAGCGCGACGACGAACGAGAACGGGTCGGGCTGGAAGATGAAGCCGGTGTTCGGACGCTGCGCGTCGAGCATCCCCTCGCGGAACAGGCCGAAGGCGTCCATCACCAGGCTGAAGAGGGTCGTCGCCGCGATCGCCGCCGCGAAACCCACCAGCAGGGCGACCAGCGAGCGCAGGGCGGCCCGCCGCTCCCGGCGCACCAGGCCGGTGCTGATCCCGGCGAGCGGGCCGAACTCGGGGCCGACCGCCATGGCGCCCACGATCAGGACCGCGTTGTCCAGGACGACACCGCAGGCCGCGATCATCGTCGCGACGATCATCAGGGCCGCGTAGGTGATCGTGAGGGTGGACTCCTCCTGGGAGGTCTCCGTGAGCTGCTCCCAGATCACCGCGTCCGCCGCCTCGCCCGGCGCCTCCTCCTCCGCCAGTCCGGCGCGGTCGGAGAGCGACAGGCCGATGTCGTCGACGGCGATCGAACCGACCTTGTCGATCTCCAACTTCCGGAGCCCGTAAAGGAGTTCATCGCCCGCCTCGCGGGCCACGTCGACCATGACGATGTCGCCCTCGGGGTCGCGGGCGGCGCCCTTGAGCACCGCGAGATGGGTGGTGCCCACGGTCGTGTCGATCAGGTCGAGCACGGCGTCCGTGCGGACGGACGGGGAGATGATCCGCAGATGCAGCATGGCCGCACCCTAACGGGGTTCAGAGTTTGCGCAGGGACAGTCGCTGAACCTTGTGATCCGGCCCCTTGCGCACGACGAGAGTCGCGCGGCCACGCGTCGGCGCCACGTTCTCCAGCAGGTTCACCTTGTTGATGGTCCGCCACATCGTCCGCGCGTAGTCCAGGGCCTCCTCCTCGGAGACCTGGGTGTAGCGCTGGAAGTACGAGAACGGGTTCTGGAACGCCGTCTCGCGCAGCTTGCGGAAGCGGTTGAGGTACCAGCGCTCGATGTCCTCGGGCCGGGCGTCCACGTACACCGAGAAGTCGAAGTAGTCGGCGAGGCCGACCCGCGTCCTGCCATCCTTGCCGGGCAGCGCCGGCTGGAGGACGTTGAGCCCCTCGACGATCAGGATGTCGGGGCGGCGGACCACGAGCCGTTCGCCCGGCACGATGTCGTAGATCAGGTGGGAGTAGACGGGGGCGGTGACCTCCTCCTTGCCCGCCTTGATGTCGGCGACGAAGCGGGTCAGCGCCCGGCGGTCGTACGACTCCGGGAAGCCCTTACGGGACATCAGCCCGCGTGCCTTCAGCTCCTCCATCGGGTAGAGGAAGCCGTCGGTGGTGACGAGCTCCACGCGCGGGTGCTCCGGCCAGCGGGCGAGCAGCGCCTGGAGGAGACGGGCCACGGTGGACTTGCCGACGGCGACGGAGCCGGCGACCCCTATGACGAAGGGGGTGCCGCGCTGCTCCGCGCGCTCCCCGAGGAAGGTGTTGAGCGCCCCGCGCAGCCCGCTGGTGGCCTGCACGTACAGGTTGAGGAGCCGGGACAGCGGCAGATAGACGTCCCGGACCTCGTCCAGGTCGATGACGTCGCCGAGCCCCCGCAGCCGCTCCACCTCCTCGGCGGAGAGCGGGAGCGGCGTCTTGTCGCGCAGCGCGCTCCACTCGGCCCGGGTGAGGTCGACGTAGGGCGTGGCCTCGGGCCGGCGCTGGCTTCGTGGCGGCGAAGTGATCACCCCGCCATTGTCTCGGGTGCGGGGCGGTTGTGGGTCGTGGGCTCGGTCACGCGAAGAAGCTGTTGTCGGGCGTCCGCCATGGGGCGATCATGCGGGGCGCTCGCGGGGGTGACTGCCTCGGTGACGGGGTGCCCGCGTGGGTGACTGCGGGATGTGCGCGGGGGCGGTCCGAGGCCTGTGCCTTCGCCGGGCGGGCCGCCGCGGACCGTCATCGACGCGCAGTCGGCCGAGCTCGGCCGACTCCGGGCCTCCGGGCGGGTTCGGTCGTAGGCTGCCGACATGTGCGGAATCGTGGGTTACGTCGGCGGGCAGTCGGCGCTTGATGTGGTGATCGCGGGCCTCAAGCGGCTCGAGTACCGGGGCTACGACTCGGCCGGCGTCGCGGTGCTCTCCGACGGGGGACTGGCCGCGGCGAAGAGGGCGGGCAAGCTCGTCAACCTGGACAAGGAGCTGGTGGACCGGCCGCTGCCGAGCGGCTCCACCGGCATCGGACACACCCGCTGGGCCACCCACGGCGGGCCGACCGATGCCAACGCGCACCCGCATCTCGACAACGCGGGGCGCGTGGCCGTCGTCCACAACGGGATCATCGAGAACTTCGCCGCCCTGCGCGCGGAGCTGGAGGAGCGCGGCCACGACCTGGTCTCCGAGACGGACACCGAGGTCGTGGCCCATCTGCTCGCCGAGGAGTTCTCGTCCTGCGGGGACCTGGCGGAGGCGATGCGGCTGGTCTGCCGGCGGCTCGACGGGGCGTTCACCCTGGTCGCCGTGCACGCGGACGAGCCGGACGTCGTCGTCGGCGCGCGCCGCAACTCGCCCCTGGTGGTGGGGGTCGGCGAGGGGGAGTACTTCCTGGCCTCGGACGTGGCGGCCTTCATCGCGCACACCCGTGCGGCGATCGAGCTGGGCCAGGACCAGGTCGTGAAGCTGTCCCGGGAGGGCGTCGAGGTCACCGACTTCGCCGGTACCCCCGCGGACGTCCGGGCGTACCACGTGGACTGGGACGCCTCGGCCGCCGAGAAGGGCGGCTACGACTACTTCATGCTCAAGGAGATCGCCGAACAGCCCAAGGCGGTCGCCGACACCCTCCTCGGCCGGATCGACGCGGACGGCCGCCTCCGGCTCGACGAGGTACGCATCCCCGACGCGGTGCTCCGCGAGGCCGACAAGGTCGTGATCATCGCGTGCGGCACGGCCTTCCACGCCGGGATGATCGCGAAGTACGCCATCGAGCACTGGACCAGGATCCCCTGCGAGGTGGAGCTCGCCAGCGAGTTCCGCTACCGCGATCCGATCCTCGGTCAGAAGACGCTGGTCATCGCGATCTCGCAGTCCGGCGAGACGATGGACACGCTGATGGCGCTGCGCCACGCGCGCGAGCAGGGTGCGAAGGTGCTCGCCGTGTGCAACACGAACGGCTCGACGATTCCCCGGGAATCGGACGCGGTGCTGTACACCCACGCGGGGCCGGAGGTCGCGGTCGCGTCCACGAAGGCGTTCCTGACGCAGCTGGTGGCCTGCTACCTCCTGGCGCTCTACCTGGGGCAGGTGCGGGGCACGAAGTGGGGCGACGAGATCCACGCCGTGGTCCGGGAGCTCTCCCGGATCGCCGACGAGGTCGAGCGGGTCCTGGAGACGATGGAGCCGGTGCGGGCGCTGGCCCGCTCCCTCGCCCACAAGGACACGGTGCTCTTCCTGGGCCGGCACGTCGGCTACCCGGTGGCCCTGGAGGGCGCGCTGAAGCTGAAGGAGCTCGCGTACATGCATGCGGAGGGCTTCGCGGCGGGCGAGCTGAAGCACGGGCCGATCGCGCTCATCGAGAAGGACCTGCCGGTGGTGGTGGTCGTGCCCTCGCCGCGCGGGCGTTCCGTCCTGCACGGCAAGATCGTCTCCAACATCCAGGAGATCCGGGCGCGCGGGGCGCGGACGATCGTGATCGCGGAGGAGGGCGACGAGGCGGTCGTCCCGTACGCCGATCATCTGATCCGCATCCCGGCAACGCCTACGCTGCTTCAGCCGCTGGTCTCCACCGTGCCGCTCCAGGTGTTCGCCTGCGAACTCGCGACGGCGCGGGGCAACGAGGTGGACCAGCCGCGGAACCTGGCGAAATCTGTGACCGTGGAGTGAGCGAATGATCATCGGGGTGGGGATCGACGTGGCCGAGGTGGACCGTTTCGCGGCCTCCGTGGAGCGGACCCCCGGGCTGCTCCAGCGGCTCTTCGTCGAGGGCGAGCTGCTGCTCCCGAGCGGCGAGCGGCGGGGCCCGGCGTCCCTCGCGGTCCGCTTCGCCGCGAAGGAGGCGCTGGCCAAGGCCCTGGGCGCGCCCGCGGGGCTGCACTGGACGGACGCGGAGGTCTATGTGGAGGCCAGCGGCCAGCCCCGGCTGCGCGTACGGGGCACGGTGGCGGCGCGCGCGGCGGAACTGGGCGTCCGCCACTGGCACGTCTCGCTGAGCCACGACGCGGGCGTGGCGTCGGCGGTGGTGATCGCGGAGGGGTAGCGGAGCCCTGTGTGTGAGCCCCGGGGCCCGGCCTGCGCAGGCCGGGCCCCGCGGCTCCGCGCGCGGCCCGGGGCCAGCGGGAGTCGTCGCGCGCGCGTTCGTGACCGGCACCACGGGAGGCGCCGATTAGGTAAGGCAAACCTAAGTTGATTGGGGTTGGGGAGTCAACCCTCGCCTCCGGGCGGTGGCTTGGGAGGTGCGGCAGACTGCGGGGCATGCGTACCGCTTACCGCGTGGAGACCGTACGGGCCGCCGAGGCCGAGCTGATGGCGACGCTGCCCGAGGGCGCGCTGATGCAGCGGGCGGCGGCGGGCCTCGCCGCCGCGTGCCTCTCGCTGCTCGGCCGCGGCCATGTCTACGGGGCGAGGGTCGTCCTGCTCGTCGGCGGCGGGGACAACGGGGGCGACGCCCTCTACGCCGGGGCGCGACTCGCCCGGCGCGGGGCCGGTGTGACGGCCGTCCTGCTCGGCTCGCGGGCCCACGAGCGCGGCCTCGCCGCCCTGCTCGCGGCCGGCGGACGGGTGGCGGAGGACCCCTTCGAGGCGCTCGCCGTGGCCGACCTCGTCCTGGACGGCATCACCGGGATCGGCGGGCGCGGCGGACTGCGGCCCGAGGCGGTCCCGGTCGCCCGGGCGGCGCGCGGCTCGGACGCGGCCGTGGTCGCCGTCGACCTGCCGAGCGGGGTGGACGCGGACTCGGGGCAGGTCGCGGGGGAGGCGCTGCGGGCGGACGCGACGGTGACGTTCGGGGCGTACAAGCCGGGGCTGCTGATCGACCCGGCGCGCGCGTACGCGGGGGCGCTGCGTCTCGTGGACATCGGCCTCGCGGACCACCTGCCGTCCGTGCCGGACGTGGAGGCCCTGCAACACGAGGACGTGGCACGGATGTTGCCCGTCCCGGACGAGGAGAGCGACAAGTACCGGCGGGGCGTGGTGGGTGTCGTGGCCGGCTCCGCGCGCTACCCGGGCGCGGCGGTGCTCGCCGTGACGGGCGCGCTGCGGGGCGGCGCGGGCGCCGTGCGGTACGTGGGGCCGGCCGGGGACGCGGTGATCGCGAGCCACCCGGAGACGCTGGTGCACACGGGCCCGCCCCGGAAGGCGGGGCGCGTGCAGGCGTGGGTCGTCGGGCCGGGCCTCGGCGACGGGCCGGGGGTCGCGGACGCCCTCGCCTCCGACGTGCCGGTCCTGGTGGACGCGGACGGGCTGCGGGACCTCGACCCGGAGGCGGTACGGCGGCGCGGCGCGCCGACCCTGCTCACCCCGCACGCGGGGGAGGCGGCGGCGCTGCTCGGCACCTCGCGGGAGTCGGTGGAGGCGGAGCGGCTCACGGCGGTACGGGAGTTGGCGGCGCGCTTCGGGGCGACGGTGCTGCTGAAGGGCTCGACGACGCTGGTGGCCGAGGATTCGGGTCCGGTACGGGTGAACCCGACGGGCACGTCGTGGCTGGCGACGGCGGGGAGCGGGGACGTGCTGTCCGGCCTCGCGGGGTCGCTGCTCGCGGCGGGCCTGCGGGCGCGGGACGCGGCCTCGGCGGCCGCGTATCTGCACGGCCTGGCGGCGCGCCGGGCGTCGGGCGGCGCGCCGATCGCGGCGAGCGACGTGGCGGCGGCCCTGCCGGAGGCGTGGCGCGACGTGACGACGTAGGCCACGGGGCCCTGTTGGCCCCCGACCCCGGTGCTCGTCCCCGGGTCTGGCCCTGTTGACCCCGCCCCCCCCCGTACTCGTCCCCGGGCCGGGCGCCGTTGGCCCCCCGTCAGCCGTCGTCGGGCGCCCGTCACCGTCGTCGGGCGCGCGGAGGGCCGGGTTGTCGCGGCCGTCGCGGCGACGGGGCGGGTGCGCGGGTGACCGGGTCGACAGCACGGGAAAGCGGCTCGGGAGCCGACACCTGAGAGACTGGGCGCGATGACTGAGACACCGCCGCCCCGCAGAGCCCGCGCCGAGATCGACCTCGGTGCGCTGCGTGCGAACGTCCGCACGCTGCGTGCCCGTGTCGCGCCCCACGCCCAGGTGATGGCCGTGGTCAAGGCCGACGCGTACGGACACGGCGCCGTCCGCTGTGCCCGCGCCGCGCTCGAAGCGGGCGTCGGCTGGCTCGGCACCGCCACCCCGCACGAGGCGCTCGCCCTGCGCGCCGCCGGCCTCACGGACGCGCGGATCCTGTGCTGGCTCTGGACCCCGGGCGACCCCTTCGCCGAGGGCGTCGAGGCCGGTCTCGACATCACCGTCAGCGGGCTCTGGGCCCTGCGCGAGGTCGTCGCGGCGGTACGGGAGACGGGCCGGCCGGCCCGTGTCCAGCTCAAGGCCGACACCGGGCTCGGCCGCAACGGCTGCCAGCCCGCCGACTGGGCCGAACTCGTCGGCGAGGCCCTCAAGGCGGAGAAGGACGGACTGGTCACGGTCACCGGGCTCTGGTCGCACTTCGCCTGCGCCGACGAGCCGGGCCACCCCTCCATCGCCTCGCAGCTCGACGTGTTCCGCACGATGCTCGACTACGCCGAGAAGGCCGGCGTCCGGCCCGAGGTCCGGCACATCGCCAACTCCCCGGCCACGCTCACCCTGCCCGAGACCCACTTCGACCTGGTCCGTCCCGGCATCGCCATGTACGGCGTCTCACCCGCCCCGGAGCTCGGCACCCCCGCCGACTTCGGCCTGCGGCCGGTGATGACGCTCAAGGCGAGCATCGCACTGGTGAAGCAGGTCCCCGGCGGGCACGGCGTCAGCTACGGACACCACTACGTCACCGAGGGCGAGACGCACCTCGGCCTGGTGCCGGTCGGGTACGCCGACGGGATCCCGCGTCACGCCTCGGGCCGCGGCCCCGTCCTGGTCGGCGACCGGGTGCGCCGGGTGGCCGGCCGGGTCGCCATGGACCAGTTCGTCGTGGACCTCGGCGGGGACACCGTCGAGCCCGGCGCCGACGCCGTGCTCTTCGGCCCCGGCGACCGGGGCGAGCCGACCGCCCAGGACTGGGCCGAGGCCGCCGACACCATCGCGTACGAGATCGTCACCCGCATCGGCGCGCGGGTCCCGCGCGTCTACGTGAACGGCTGAGTACCTACCGAACAGGGGAGCGGAAGTGAGCGAGTCCAGCACCGACAACTGGCGGCGTGCCGGGCTCGCCGGTGCCGCGATAGGCGTCCTGGCCGCCGGCGCGGCGGCCGGCGTCGCCGTCGAGCGGCTCACGGTCGGGCGCGGCATGCGGCAGAAGGCCCGCCTCGCCCTCGACGCCACCGCGCCCTACGGCTCCCTGCGCGGCACCCCCGGCAAGGCGCCCGCGGACGACGGTACCGAGCTGTACTACGAGACCGACGAGGTCGAGTCGGACGCCCCGGCGCCCCGCCGCCGCAGACTCTTCGGCCGTAAGGCGCCGGCGCCCGTCACCGTCGTCTTCAGCCACGGCTACTGCCTCGGGCAGGACTCCTGGCACTTCCAGCGCGAGGCGCTGCGCGGACTGGTCCGTACCGTCTACTGGGACCAGCGCAGCCACGGCCGCTCCGGCCGGGGCGTCGCCCAGTCCGGGCCCGACGGCGTGCCCGTCTCCATCGACCAGCTGGGCCGCGACCTCAGGGCCGTCATCGACGCCGCGGCGCCCGAGGGGCCGCTGGTCCTGGTCGGGCACTCGATGGGCGGCATGACGATCATGGCCCTCGCCGACCGGTACCCGGAACTCGTCCGCGAGCGCGTCGTCGGCGTCGCCTTCGTCGGTACGTCGGCGGGGAGGCTGGGCGAGGTGAACTACGGACTGCCGACGGCCGGGGTCAACGCGGTGCGGCGGGTCCTGCCGGGTGTGCTCAAGGCGCTCGGCGCGCAGGCGGAGCTCGTGGAGCGGGGCCGCAGGGCTACGGCCGACCTGTTCGCCGGGCTGATCAAGAAGTACTCCTTCTCTTCCCGGGACGTGGACCCGGCCGTCGCCCGGTTCGCCGAGCGGATGATCGAGTCCACCCCGATCGACGTGGTGGCGGAGTTCTACCCGGCCTTCGCCGAGCACGACAAGGCGGCGGCGCTCGCGGCCTTCGTCGACGTACCGGCGCTCGCGCTCGCCGGCGACCGGGACCTGGTCACCCCCAGCTCGCACACCGAGGCGATCGCCGACCTGCTGCCGGAGGCGGAGCTGGTCATCGTGCCCGACGCCGGGCACCTGGTGATGCTGGAGCACCCCGAGGCGGTCACGGACCGGCTCGCGGACCTGTTGGCGAAGGTGGGAGCGGTGCCCGCGACCGCGGCCAAGGCGGGGGCCGGCACCCGTTAGGTTGGCCCGTATGGAAGAACCGCACTCCGCTGCCACCCTCGACATCGACTCCCCGGAGGAGATGCAGGAGATCGGCCGTCGTCTGGCGAAGCTGCTGCGCCCGGGCGACCTCGTGATGCTGACCGGCGAACTCGGCGCCGGAAAGACGACGCTCACCCGCGGCCTGGGCGAGGGCCTCGGCGTGCGCGGCGCCGTCACCTCCCCGACCTTCGTCATCGCCCGCGTCCACCCGTCACTGGTCGGTGGACCGGCGCTGGTCCACGTCGACGCGTACCGCCTCGGCGGCGGCCTCGACGAGATGGAGGACCTCGACCTGGACGTCTCGCTGCCCGATTCGGTGATCGTCGTGGAGTGGGGCGACGGCAAGGTCGAGGACCTCACGGACGACCGGCTGCACGTCCTGATCCACCGGGTGGTGGGCGACACCGACGACGACCGGCGCACGCTGGTGCTGCGCGGGATCGGAGCGCGCTGGGCGGACGAGAACCTCGCGCTGAGCTGAACGTACGTAGGTTCCGACAAGGTGTCGGGAAGATGTTGCGTCGGTCGCACGAGCCGTGGTGACATGGATGCACGAGCTGGTTAGGTGTACCTAACCTACGGGAGGCATGCATGGCGACGCCAGAGGGCGCGGAAGCGCGGATCTCGCGGATCTCGATGAGTGACCTGCTCGCGTCCTGTGCGGCGGCGAACGTGGTGTCGACACCCCCGCGTGAGAGAGAGCCCGAGGACGGCCGGCCGGAGGCCGCCGCTCCGGACGTCGAGCGCGATGCGGCGTAACCCGTTCGGGCGAACGTCGGCCGTCGTACGGCGACGGCCGACGCGGCGAGGTGTGCGTGCGCTCGGTGCGCGGCTGCGTGAAGGGGCTGTTCCGCTCCGGCGGGCGGACTCTCGGCCGGTGTCAATGCTGTTCCGGCCTCTGCGTGGCGGGCCGTGGCCGCCGGTGTCGCGCCGTCGCTAGGCGACGACCACGACCTTCGCGCCGATCGACGCGAACGTCCACATCGCGTCGCCGTCCGCCCGCTTCATCCGGATGCCGCCCGTCTTCCGCGCGGGGTCCGGCGTCGGGAGCGTGCCGTCGACCGCCGCGCTGAAGCCGATCGAGACGTCCTGCTCGGTCGTGAACCGCACCACGTGCTCGATCTGCACCCCGTCCGAACCGCGGACCGAGCCCGAACGGGACGTCACGGTGTACGCCCCGGGCACCGGGTGGACCGTGCTCGGTACGACCGAGAAGGTGTGCGTGGCCTGGCCCTTCGCGTCCACCAGCCAGACCCGGCGCTCGGCCAGCGCGTACACGACGCGCGCCCCGCGGCCCGAGTCCGCCGGCACGGCGAGCGGGTCCTTGACAGGCTTCCGGGGGCCGCCGGTCGCGGCGGAGGAAGGGGCCGACGCGGGGGTCCTCGGCTTCGCCGAGACGTCCGCGGGCGCGTTCGCCGACGCCTGGTAGGCGAGGAAGGCGACCGCGGCGACCGCCGCCGCCGTGAGCCCGGCCACGAATCCCGAGCTGCTCCGTGCCACCCTGCTGCCCACCTCTCTCCCCCGGAGCCTTCGGCCCGGGAGGTACCCCCATACCTGTTCGACGTGACGGTAGCAGTCGCCGGAGGGTGGGACGGGGCGCCGTGCGGACCGGCCGGGAGCCGTAGGCTGTTTGCGTGCTCTTGCTCGCCATGGATACCGCCACGCCCGCCGTCACCGTCGCCCTGCACGACGGTGAATCCGTCGTCGCCGAGTCGACGCAGGTCGACGCCCGCCGCCACGGGGAGCTGCTGCTGCCCGCCGTCGACCGGGTCCTGAAAGAGGCCGGGCTGAAGCTCGACGCGGTCACCGGGATCGTGGTCGGCGTCGGACCGGGGCCGTACACCGGACTGCGCGTCGGACTCGTCACCGCCGCGACCTTCGCCTCCGCCGTCGGCGTCCCCGTGCACGGTCTGTGCACCCTCGACGGGCTCGCGTACGCCTCCGGGATCGAGGAGCCGTTCGTCGTCGCGACGGACGCGCGCCGCAAGGAGGTCTACTGGGCGCGGTACGAGAACCGCCGTACGCGCGTCACGGACGCCGCCGTCGACCGGCCCGCAGAGATCGCCGAGCAGGTCGCCGGGCTGCCGGTCGTCGGCGCGGGCGCCCGCCTGTACCCCGAGTTTTTCCCGGACGCCCGCGACCCCGAGCACCAGTCCGCGGGCGCGCTGGCCGCCCTCGCCGCGGAACGGCTCGCGGCGGGCGCCGACTTCCTCGACCCGCTGCCGATGTACCTGCGCCGCCCCGACGCCCAGGTGCCGAAGAACTACAAGGTGGTCACGCCCAAGTGACCGCCGTGACGTCCGCCGACGGCGCCGTCCTGCGCGAGATGCGCTGGTGGGACATCGGGCCGGTGCTCGTCCTCGAACACGAGCTGTTCCCCGAGGACGCCTGGTCCGAGGGGATGTTCTGGTCCGAGCTGGCCCACTCCCGCGGCCCGCGCGCCACCCGCCGGTACGTCGTCGCGGAGGCCGGCGGGAAGCTCGTCGGCTATGCCGGACTCGCCGCCGCCGGCGGCCTCGGCGACGTCCAGACGATCGCCGTCGCCCGCGACCAGTGGGGCACCGGCCTCGGCGCGCGGCTGCTCACCGATCTGCTCCAGCACGCCACCGCGTTCGAGTGCGACGAGGTGCTGCTGGAGGTACGGGTGGACAACACCCGTGCCCAGAAGCTGTACGAGCGCTTCGGCTTCGAGCCGATCGGCTTCCGCCGCGGCTACTACCAGCCGGGCAACGTCGACGCGCTCGTGATGCGACTGACCGTTCAAGCAACTGAGACCGAAACTGGAACTGATTCCGATGGCTGCTGACGAACCGCTCGTACTCGGTATCGAGACCTCCTGCGACGAGACCGGGGTCGGCATCGTCCGGGGCACGACGCTGCTCGCCGACGCCGTCGCCTCCAGCGTCGACACCCACGCCCGCTTCGGCGGTGTCGTACCCGAGATCGCCTCCCGCGCGCATCTGGAGGCGATGGTCCCGACCATCGAACGTGCCCTGAAGGACGCCGGGATCTCCGCCAGGGACCTGGACGGCATCGCGGTCACGGCGGGCCCCGGCCTGGCCGGAGCGCTGCTCGTCGGCGTCTCGGCGGCCAAGGCGTACGCGTACGCGCTGGGCAAGCCGCTCTACGGCGTGAACCACCTGGCCTCGCACATCTGCGTCGACCAGCTGGAGCACGGCCCGCTCCCCGAGCCCACGATGGCGCTCCTCGTCTCCGGCGGACACTCCTCGCTGCTCCTCGCCCCCGACATCACCGCAGACGTCCGGCCGTTGGGCGCGACCATCGACGACGCGGCCGGCGAGGCCTTCGACAAGATCGCGCGCGTGCTCGACCTCGGCTTCCCCGGCGGCCCGGTCATCGACCGGCTGGCCAGGGAAGGCGACCCGAACGCGATCGCCTTCCCGCGCGGGCTCAGCGGCTCGAAGGACCCGGCTTACGACTTCTCCTTCTCCGGCCTCAAGACGGCGGTCGCCCGCTGGATCGAGGCCAGGCGCGCGGCGGGCGAGGAGGTGCCGGTACGGGACGTGGCGGCGTCCTTCCAGGAGGCTGTCGTCGACGTGCTCACCCGGAAGGCCGTACGCGCCTGCAAGGACGAGGGCGTCGACCACCTGATGATCGGCGGCGGGGTCGCGGCCAACTCGCGGCTGCGGGCGCTGGCCCAGGAGCGGTGCGAGCGGGCCGGGATCCGGCTGCGGGTGCCGCGGCCCGGGCTGTGCACGGACAACGGCGCGATGGTCGCGGCCCTGGGCGCGGAGATGGTGGCCCGCAACCGGCCGGCCTCCGACCTGGAGCTGTCGGCGGACTCGTCCCTGCCGGTGACCGACCCGCACGTGCCGGGCGCGCACCATCACGACCACGACCACGACCACGACCACGTGCACGAGATCAGCAAGGAGAACCTCTACTCGTGATCCTCACGCTCATGTGGGAGGCCCGGGCGGTCCAGGGCCGGGGCGCCGAACTCCTGGAGTGGGCGCGGGCGCAGGAGCTTCCGTACGAGCCGGTGCGGCGCGAGACCTTCCGGGCGCCGCAGGACCGTGTCCTCGTGCTGACCTGGTGGGGCGTCACGGCGTCCGACGCCGAGCTGCCCGAGCTGCCCGAGCCGGCGGCCGACCTGATCACCCGGCCGGTGCACCGCTGGCGCTTCGAGTCCGTGGACTGAGGCAACCTCCCGGCCGCGTTCGACATCATCCACGGCGTGAAACACGGCGTGGACAAGAAGATCGTGACCTGGGCGGCGCTGACCGTCGCCGCACTGCTCGTGACGGGCTGCGGCGGTACGGCGGGGGCGGACACCGCCCCCGCCGAGCCGTCCGCCACCGCGAAGCCGTCCGCGCCCGCGACGGCGCCCGCCGGGGGCAAGAACCCGGACCGGGCTCCGGGCCAGGCCGCCGAGGCCGCTGCCGCGTACCGGAAGTGGGGGCTGAAGCCCTTCGCCGCCCCGCCCGCGCCGCCGAAGACCAAGCCGGTGAAGCGGCGGCCGGGCGACCCCGTCCCCGTCATCAGCGAGATACCGACCCGGGACAAGATCGTCTTCATCACGATCGACGACGGGGCCGAGAAGGACCCGGAGTTCGTGACGATGATGAAGGACCTCAAGGTCCCGGTGACGATGTTCCTCACCGACTCCGCGATACGCACCGACTACCGCTACTTCGAGCCGCTCGCCGCCCTCGGCAACGGCGTCGCCAACCACACCCTCACCCATCCCAACCTGCGCACCCTCGGCCGAGCCGCCCAGCGGCAGGAGATATGCGGCCAGCAGACGAAGCTGGCGAAGGAGTACGGGACGACCCCGCGGCTCTTCCGCCCGCCGTACGGCAACTGGAACGAGGACACCCGCGCCGCCGCGGGCACGTGCGGGGTCGACGCGATCGTGCTGTGGCGCGAGTCGATGCAGATCAGGAACATGCAGTACCAGCGCGGGGACAGGAAGCTCCACCCGGGCGACATCATCCTGGCCCACTTCCGCGGACCGGCCGAGCTCAAGGGCACGACGATGACCCGCATGACGGCCGACATGCTGCGCCGCATCCAGGAGCAGGGCTTCACGGTCGCCCGCCTGGAGGACTACGTCTGAGAAATTCCTCCCGCGTGGTGTCGATGCGGGCCCGGCCCGTTCGACGTATGAGTGAAAGGCGGGGAACGGCCCCGCCCGCCACGCAAGGAGACCGGCCATGCCCCGCTACCTGACGATGATCCGCATCGAAGAGGGCGCCTTCGCCATGGAGGACGCCGACCCCGGCTTCGACGAGCGCATGGGCGCGCTGTTCGAGGAGATCACCAAGGCCGGCGTGATGCTGGAGACGGCCGGCCTGAAGCCGACCTCCGAGGCCACCCGTGTCACCTGGGAGGGCGGGAAGATCGGCACCACCGACGGCCCGTTCACCGAGACCAAGGAGGTCGTCGGCGGCTACTCGATCACCCAGTGCCGGGACATCGCCGAGGCCATCGAGTGGTCGAAGCGCTTCCTGGAGGTTCACCCGCCGCAGTGGAAGGTGACCTGCGAGGTCCGCGAGATCGAGGAGATGTAGGCACCGCCGGGGCGGGTGCTGTCATGGTGGATGCATGACCGCACCCGCCCCTGCCGCCGTCGAGACGGTCTTCCGGATGGAGTCGCCGCGGATCATCGCCGCCGCGGCGCGGATCGTGCGCGATGTCGGGATCGCCGAGGAGATCGCCCAGGACGCGCTCGTCGCCGCTCTGGAGCAGTGGCCGCGGACGGGTGTCCCGGAGCGGCCGGGGGCGTGGCTGACGGCCGCCGCCAAGAACCGCGCCGTCGATCTCGTACGGCGCCGGGAGACGTACGCGCGCAAGCTGGCGGAGGTCGGCCGGGACCTCGAACTCGGCGAGGAGACGTACGACCCCGAGCCATCCGGGCCGGGTGACATCGACGACGACCTGCTGCGGCTGATCTTCACCGCCTGCCACCCGGTGCTCTCCGCCGAGGCGCGGACCGCGCTGACCCTGCGGCTGGTCGGCGGCCTGCGCACGGACGAGATCGCCCGCGCCTTCCTCGTACCGGAGGCGACGGTCGCACAGCGGATCGTGCGCGCGAAGCGGACGCTGGCGAAGGCGGGCGTGGAGTTCGAGGTGCCGTACGGGGAGGAGCGGGCGGCCCGGCTCGGCTCCGTCCTGGACGTCATCTACCTCATCTTCAACGAGGGTTACGCGGCGACGGCCGGCGACGACCTGCTGCGGCCGGCGCTCTGCGAGGACGCGCTGCGGCTGGCCCGGGTGCTCGCGGGGCTGATGCCGAAGGAGGGCGAGGTCCACGGTCTGGCCGCCCTGTTGGAGATCCAGGCCTCGCGGACCTCGGCCCGGACCGGCCCGGACGGACGGCCGGTCCTTCTGGCCGACCAGAACCGGAGCCGCTGGGACCGGCGGCTGATCCTCCGCGGCTTCGAGGCGCTCGCGCGGGCGGGCGAGTGCGGTGTCTACGGGCCGTACGCCCTCCAGGCCACCATCGCCGCCTGCCATGCGAAGGCGCCCGCGTACGAGGACACGGACTGGCGGACGATCGCCGCGCTGTACGAGCGGCTGGCGGCCGTCACGCCCTCCCCGGTCGTCGAGTTGAACCGCGCGGTCGCCGTCTCGATGGCCGAGGGTCCCGAGGCCGGCCTCGCCCTCGTCGACGCGCTGGCCGAGGAACGCGCCCTGGACGGCTACCACTTGCTGCCGAGCGTCCGCGGAGACCTTCTGGAGCGGCTCGGCCGGACGGCCGAGGCCCGCGCCGAGTTCGAGCGGGCGGCCTCGCTGACCCGCAACGAGCGGGAGCGGGAACTGCTGCGGGAGCGTGCCGAACGCGCGGACCGCACCGGGCGGGAGGACCTCGCGGGCCGGGAGGAGCGGGGGGCTCGGTAGGGTCGGCCGCATGTCCCCACGTGCCCCGCTTCCTCCACCGCCGCCGCCTGTCGAGATACGGAGCTGGCCCGACCGCGAGGCCAGACTGGCCGACCGGGCGCGGGCGATGGCCGAGCTGACCCGCCGTCTGATCGGCGGCTCGCGGCTCGCGGTCTTCCTGGTGTGGCTGGCGACTCTGCAACTGGGCTGGGGGATCTGCGGCGCCGGGCTCATCATGCTGGACGAGTCCCTCGACCCCATCTCGGGCCTCTTCGCCTGCTTCTTCGCGGCCCTCGGCCTGGGCGCCGTGGTCCCCGCCGTCTACTTCCTCGCCCGGGGCGTGAGCCAGGACCGCCGGGCGCGGGAGCGGCTCGTCCTGTGGGCCGCCCTGGACGGCGACCGCGCGGCCGACGCGCGGCTGCGCGAGCCCGTCCTCAGCGTCGTCTGGCTGCTGCTCTCGCTCGCCCTGTGCGCCGTCGGCCTGTGGCTCTCCCTGGCGGCCCCCGCGGAGGTCGTCGGCCCGGGTCGCGGCGGCTACGGGACGGTCGCCTACCTCATGGGCGCGGCGCTCGGGCTGTGGATCGGCGGCCTGATCGGCGCGACGAAGGCGATCGGCCACTTCCGCCTGGCGGTACGGCTGGTGGCGTAGCCCCGGGGCGTGGCTTCGGGGTTTGGCCGGGGGCGTAGGCCTGGGCGTGGCTTCAGGCTTTGGCCGGGTGGCCGATCAGCATCGTCGGGGCGCCCGCGACCCGCGTCAGGATGACCGTGGCGGCGTTCGGGCCCTTCGGTTTGACCCTGCGGCGGATCTCCTCGGGTTCGACCGCCGAGCCGCGCTTCTTCACCGTCAGCGTGCCGACCTCCCGCTCCCGCAGCAGCGCCTTCAACTTCTTCAGGTTGAAGGGCAGTTCGTCGGTGATCTCGTACGCCGCGGCGTACGGCGTCGGGGTGAGCGCGTCCGCCGTGACGTACGCGATCGTCTCGTCGATCAGGCCGCCGGCCAGCTCCTCGGCGACCTCGGCGACCAGGTGCGCGCGGATGACCGCGCCGTCCGGCTCGTAGAGGTAGCGGCCGACCGGGCGCACCGCCGGATCGGGCAGACCGCGGCCCGTCAGGCTCGCGCCGGACGGAAGCAGGGTGGCGCGCCGGGCGCCGGGGGAGGTGCCGAACCACAGCACGGCCTCCTTGACGTCCCCGCCGTCCGAGATCCACTCCGCCTCGGCCTCCTCCGGCACCGCCTCGTGCGGGATGCCGGGGGCGATCTTCAGCGCCGCGCGCGGGGCCTTGCGGGCGGCCTCGACCGCCCAGGAGAGCGGTGGTGAGTACGCCTCCGGGTCGAAGATGCGGCCCCGCCCGCCCCGCCGCGCCGGGTCCACGAAGACGGCGTCGTACGGGCTCGTGTCGATCTCGGTCACGTCCGCGCACCGCACCTCGATCAGATCGGCCAGCCCGAGCGCCTCGGCGTTGGCGCGGGCGACCTCGGCCGTCAGCGGGTCGCGGTCCACGGCCAGGACGGCGATCCCGGCGCGCGCGAACGCGAGGGCGTCCCCGCCGATCCCGCCGCACAGATCGGCCACGGAACGCACCCCGAGGTCCCGGAGCCGCTCCGCGCGGTACGCCCCGACCGTCGCCCGGGTCGACTGCTCGACGCCGTGGGGGGTGAAGTACATCCGGTACGCGTCCTCGGCGCCGAACTTCGCCACCGCGCGCTGGCGCAGGCGGGCCTGGCCGAGCGCCGCCGAGACGAGGTCGGCGGGGTGCTCGCGGCGCAGCCGGGAGGCGACCGCCAGTTCCTGGGCGGGGTCGTAGTCGCGCAGGGCGGCGAGCAGCGTCTGGCCCTCGGGGGCGAGCAGGGCGGTGAAGGCGGCGAGGTCGGTCACCCGTCCCATTGTGGGCCAGCCGGGGGACGGTGGGCGCACGGGCGGCGGTGTCGGCGGTGGTGAGGGGCTCGCCGCTGACAGGATGCGGCGCCATGCAGCTAGTACGACAAAAAGAACAGATGCGAGCAAAGCAGGCGGTACGCCTGCGCCGGTCGGTGGGTGCGGTGCTGGTCGTCGCCGCGCTCGGATCCGCCTGTGCGGGCCCCTCCGGCGAGGGGGAGGGAGCCGAGGGCGGACGTAAGGCGCCCCCGCGCCCCGCCGCCGGTCAGCAGCAGCCCGAGGGCGCGGCCGCCGCACTCGACTCGTACGTCGAGAAGGTCCGCGAGCAGCGCGTCGCCCGGGTGCGCGCGGCCAAGAAGTGGGGCCTCGAACGGCCTCCCCTCGACGCCCCGGCCCCGCCCGCCGTCAAGCCGAAGATCATCACCCGCAAGGGCTTCGAGACCGACGGCGAGGGCCTGCCGCCGGTCTTCACCACCGTGCCGACCAAGCAGAAGGTCGTCTTCCTGACGATCGACGACGGCGCGGAGAAGGACCCCGAACTGCTGCGGATGATGAGCGACCTGCGGATCCCGTACAGCGCCTTCCTCAGCGACTACGTCGTCAAGGACGATTACGGGTACTTCAAGAAGATGCGGGACTCCGGAGTCTCCCTGCACAACCACACCCTCAACCACCGCTACCTGCCCGGACTCTCGTACAGCGCGCAGAAGCGGGAGATCTGCGGGATGCAGGACGTCATCGAGAAGCAGTTCGGCAAGCGGCCCCCGCTCTTCCGCCCGCCGTACGGCAACTACAACGAGGACACGCTGCGCGCCGCGAAGACGTGCGGGGTGAAGGCGGTCCCGCTCTGGGCCTCGGAGGCGTTCCCGGACCGGATGGAGTGGCGCGAGTGGGACCGGGACCTGCACCCCGGCGACATCGTGCTCACGCACTTCCGGGGCAAGGAGGACTGGAAGGGCTCGATGCCCGACATGATCCGCCGGGTGATGAAAACGATCACGGCCAAGGGGTACGCGGTCGCGAAGCTCGAGGACTACGTGTGAGGCGCGCGCGCCGGCTGGCGGCCGGCCTCGCGCTGGCCGGCGCGCTCATGGGGGTGACGGGGTGCGCCTCGTCCGTGGACCCGATCGAGCGTCTGGGGCGGAAGGCGGCACGGCAGGTGGGGGAGCCGGGGGCGGGTGAGGGGACGCTCTCGAAGACGGCGGTCCGGGTGTTCCACACGCTCGCCGGCCTGGACGAGACGCGGCGCCCCTAGGGGCTGGGTGTCCCGGGGGTCGGTGGGCCCGACGCGGCCGGTGCGCCCGACGGTGTGTCGGTGACTCAGGTCCGGCGTGGCGATTCCGACGCGGCCGGTTGGCCCGACGCGGCCGGGGCGCTCGCTGGGGCGGGATGGGCGAGCGACCACTCCTCCGCCGCGATGAGCAGGGTGACGAGGCCGAGCAGCGCCGCCGCGAGGAACTGGCCCCCGGCCGTCCAGACCCAGCCGCCGCGCAGCATCGCGCACGCGAGCAGCAGCACGGCCCCGGTGATCACGCCGAAGGTGATCACCGGCACCCAGTCCATCGCGGGCGGGGCCGCGCTCCGTGGATCGGGCGCGGCGCCGCCCCACTTCCGCATGGCCAGGAAGACGGCACCGCCCAGAGCGAGTCCGACCTCAAGGGCGAGGAACAGCAGTCCGGTCGCGATGTCGGCGCCGGTGCGCACCGGGGGCGTGGAGGGCGTCATGCCCGCACCCTCGTACGGAACCATCGGCTCCGTGGCGCCGTCGCCCGTACCGAGACCGAATCGCCACGCGGCACTGAATTGGCACTCCGCTTGACCGAGTGCTAATCGCAGTCATAGTCTCGGGTCTGGCACTCCCCACTGGAGAGTGCCAACACAGCGACGGGCAGGTCCGGCACCCGCGACGACGGATCCACCTGGTCGCCACCCCAGACAGTTAGCCCCGTGAGATCTCCGAAGGGGGAGGTCGGATCGTGACGACCACCAGCTCCAAGGTTGCCATCAAGCCGCTCGAGGACCGCATTGTGGTCCAGCCGCTCGACGCCGAGCAGACCACCGCCTCTGGCCTGGTCATCCCGGACACGGCGAAGGAGAAGCCCCAGGAGGGTGCTGTCCTTGCCGTCGGTCCGGGTCGCTTCGAGAACGGCGAGCGCCTGCCGCTCGACGTCAAGGTCGGCGATGTCGTGCTGTACAGCAAGTACGGCGGCACCGAGGTGAAGTACAACGGCGAGGAGTTCCTCGTCCTCTCGGCTCGCGACGTGCTCGCGATCATCGAGAAGTAATTCACCGAAGTACCTGAAGCAGATGCTTATGACTGCGCCCCTGACCCCGCACCGGGCGTCCGGGGCGCAGTTCGTTTCACCCGTTTCACCACGAAATCCGAGAGGGCTGAATCGCTCCCATGGCGAAGATCCTGAAGTTCGACGAGGACGCCCGTCGCGCCCTTGAGCGCGGCGTCAACAAGCTTGCCGACACGGTGAAGGTGACGATCGGCCCGAAGGGTCGCAACGTCGTCATCGACAAGAAGTTCGGCGCTCCCACCATCACCAACGACGGTGTCACGATCGCCCGCGAGGTCGAGATCGAGGACCCGTACGAGAACCTCGGCGCCCAGCTGGTGAAGGAGGTGGCGACCAAGACCAACGACATCGCGGGTGACGGCACCACCACCGCCACCGTGCTCGCCCAGGCGCTCGTCCGCGAGGGCCTGAAGAACGTCGCCGCCGGCGCCTCCCCGGCCGCCCTGAAGAAGGGCATCGACGCCGCGGTCAAGGCCGTCTCCGACGAGCTGCTCGCGACCGCCCGTCCGATCGAGGACAAGTCCGACATCGCCGCCGTGGCCGCGCTCTCCGCGCAGGACCAGCAGGTCGGCGAGCTCATCGCCGAGGCGATGGACAAGGTCGGCAAGGACGGTGTCATCACCGTCGAGGAGTCCAACACCTTCGGCCTGGAGCTCGACTTCACCGAGGGCATGGCCTTCGACAAGGGCTACCTGTCCCCGTACATGGTCACCGACCAGGAGCGTATGGAGGCCGTCCTCGACGACCCGTACATCCTGATCCACCAGGGCAAGATCTCCTCGATCCAGGACCTCCTGCCGCTCCTCGAGAAGGTCATCCAGGCCGGCTCCTCCAAGCCGCTGCTGATCATCGCCGAGGACGTCGAGGGCGAGGCCCTGTCGACCCTGGTCGTCAACAAGATCCGTGGCACGTTCAACGCCGTGGCCGTCAAGGCCCCGGGCTTCGGCGACCGCCGCAAGGCGATGCTCGGCGACATGGCCACCCTCACCGGTGCCACCGTCATCGCCGAGGAGGTCGGCCTCAAGCTCGACCAGGCCGGTCTGGACGTGCTGGGCACCGCCCGCCGCGTGACGATCACCAAGGACGACACCACCATCGTCGACGGTGGCGGCAACTCCGAGGACGTCGTGGGCCGCGTCAACCAGATCAAGGCCGAGATCGAGTCCACCGACTCCGACTGGGACCGCGAGAAGCTCCAGGAGCGCCTCGCGAAGCTGGCCGGCGGCGTGTGCGTGATCAAGGTCGGCGCCGCCACCGAGGTGGAGCTCAAGGAGAAGAAGCACCGTCTGGAGGACGCCATCTCCGCGACCCGCGCCGCGGTCGAGGAGGGCATCGTCTCCGGTGGTGGCTCCGCTCTGGTCCACGCCGTCAAGGTCCTGGAGGGCAACCTCGGCAAGACCGGCGACGAGGCCACGGGTGTCGCGGTCGTCCGCCGCGCCGCCGTCGAGCCGCTGCGCTGGATCGCCGAGAACGCCGGCCTCGAGGGCTACGTCATCACCTCGAAGGTGGCGGAGCTCGACAAGGGCCAGGGCTTCAACGCCGCGACCGGCGAGTACGGCGACCTGGTCAAGGCCGGCGTCATCGACCCGGTCAAGGTGACGCGCTCCGCGCTGGAGAACGCCGCCTCGATCGCCTCCCTCCTCCTCACCACCGAGACCCTCGTGGTGGAGAAGAAGGAAGAGGAGCCGGCGGACGGTGGCCACGGCCACGGTCACGGCCACTCGCACTGACGCGCGCGTAACCGCTCACTGAGGTCCGGTGCCCCCGAAGCGGGGACACCGGACCTCGGTGTTTTTCACGGCCTCGAGGTTTCACGGCTCCAAGGTCTCGAGGTTTCTCTACGGTTCGACGGCGCGGGGGTTTCTACGGTTCGACGGCGCCGAGCTGCTCCATGAGCCCGAGCAGGTCGTACTGCCACCACCCCTCCGCGATCTTGCCGTCCTTCCTGAACTGGTGGATCGTCGTGCCGGTCATGGAGACCTTCGTGCCGGGCGTGGTGGGCATGAGCCCCATGAAGTCGCCCTTGTGCGTGGCCACCCAGGTCCACCGTGTGCACACCCGGTCGCCTTCGGCGATCTGGTCGTTCACGGTGAAGTCGAAGTCGAACCCGCCCCGCCACATCTCCACCTGGCGCCGGATCGCGTCCATGCCGATGGAGTCCTGCTCGCTGGTCGGATCGTGGTCGTGGTAGCCCTCCGCGAGGACCTCGTCGAGCGGCGGAAGCTCTCCGCCGGAGGCGATGAGCTCGAAGAACCGCTGGGCGTTGCCCTTGTACAGCTGGATGTCCCGCACGATGTCCAGGTCGGTGAAGGTCGGCATCTCGTCACAGAGCGCGACCATCTCCCGGAAGATGCGATCCGTCTCGGGGAGCTGCGAGTTGGTCATCGCCACCTCGTACGAGGGGAACTCGACGATCTCCACGAGATGGTCCGCATCGGAGCGGTCCTTGCCGATGACGCTGTGGCTGGCCGTCCGCTTGCCCTTGGTCTGTTCGACCCACTTGTCCATGAGCCGGTTCAGATCGTCGAACCGACTGGTCTTGCAATCGATTATCTGTACGAATGTCATGGCACCTCCCGGACCGGGTGGGACCCTTCCAGTCTAGGTCCGGGGCTCTGACGTGCATGGGGCCGGACCGAATCGATCAGGAGGGGCGTACCCCCGAGGGGGTGGCGCCGGCAGCGCCGGCCGGGGCCCCGCAGGAGGACCGCACGCGCAGCCGCGGCAACAGGCTCAGATGGCGCCGGGCGGGCTCCTCGCCCGGACCGTCCGGGGCCGCCTCCCGTGCCTCCGTCAGCCGCTCCACCAGCAGTTCCGTGGCGTACCTGCCGACCTGGCGCTTGGGCGGGGCGACCGCGGTGAGCGGGGTGTCGGCGAGCGCGGCGACCTCGTCGTCGTACGCGATGAGGGCCAGATCCTCCGGCACCTTCACCCCCAGCTCGGCCAGGCGCTGGACGATCTCGATCGCGTCCACGTCGTTGTGGACCAAGGCGGCGCTGACCCGGCCCGAGTTCACCGCTTCGTACAGCGCTCTGACCGCGCGCTCGAACCCCTCCGGGTCCTGGTCGGCCGGTACGGAGTCGATCACCGGGCCGGGTGCCGTGAGGTCCAGCGTGAGCAGTGCCTCCGCGTACCCGGCGCGCACGGCGAGTGCGGTCGGGCTGTCGCCCCGGGCCACGAGCAGGGGGGTGCCGTGGCCGAGGCCGAGCAGGTGGCGCAGGGCGAGCAGGACCCCGTGCCCGTGGTCGGAGACCACCCGGTCCAGGGCGTCGAGCGGGCTGCCGGGATCGGCCCGGCGCTCCAGGAGCACGGCCGGCACGGGGAGTTCGGCCAGCCAGTTCCCGTACGCGGTGCGGTCCTCGGGGCCCCGCCAGCCGGGCGCGACGAGCACGCCCTCGGCGCCGGCCGTGAGCAGGCCCTCGGTGCGCGCGCGGTCCTCCTCGGGGCGGTAGTCCGAGATCCGCAGGATCAGCCGGGCCCCCGCCCGTGCGGCCGCCTCGTGCGCACCCCGGATGACCTCGGCGAAGTAGTACGTGGCGGAGGGCGCGAGCAGCCCGAGGACCAGGCCCTCGCCGGAGCGGCGGACGGTCTCAGGGGTCGCGTGGCGCTCGGGCCAGGACACCTGGCCGTGCACCCGGTCGAGCAGCCCCTTGGCGGCCAGCGCCTCGACGTCGCGGCGGGCGGTCACCGGGGAGACGCCGAGCCGGTCGGCCAACTCCGCGACGCGAGCGGTGCCGTGTTCGCGCACCAGGGCCAGGAGTCGGTCGTGTCGTTCGGCGGCACTCGCGCGCACGGTGCATCCCCTCGCGGTCGGTTGGTCCGGCGTGACGCCGGTCCCGGGACCGGAGCCTACGCCAGAATGATCGAATAGTGGGAGTTTCGATCATTCGCTCCGATCTTATTGACGTTCGATCGAAGTCTGTTCATGATTCCGGGCGACGACGATCTCCGCCTCAGGGAGCATGATGCCCACGCCGCCCGAGAACCGTGAGCTCAGTCCGTACACCGGCTGGACCCGCGCCCACTGGGAGGACGCCGCCGACCGGCTCCTGCTCGCCGTCCGGCCCTACGCCTCGCCCCGCAACGGACGCGTCGACCTCCCCGGGCCCCGGCCCAGCTGGTCCGGCATCCGCTCCGACGGCCTCGAAGGCCATGCCCGTACGTTCCTCCTGGCCGCCCTTCGCACGGCGGGCGCCCGGGGCGCGGACCCGCACGGCCACCTGGCGTTCCACGCCGAAGGCCTCGCCGCCGGCACGGAGGCCCCGGGCGGCGACGGCCCCGACGCCTGGCCGCTCCTCACCGACGTACGCCAGGCCGTCGTCGAATCCGCCTCCGTCGCCCTCGGGTTGCGGCTGACCCGCCCATGGCTCTGGGACACCCTCGACGACCGCACCCGGCAGCGCGCCGTCGCATGGCTGCTGCCGGCCCTCGAACCCTCCCCGGTCGACAACAACTGGTGGCTCTTCGGCCTCACGGTCGCCGGCTTCCTCCAGGACGCCGGCATCGAGACGGACCGCGCGACCGCGACGATCGACCGCTCCCTCGACCGGATCGAGACGTGGTACCTCGGCGACGGCTGGTACAGCGACGGCGACAACCGTGCCTTCGACCACTACAACGGCTGGGCGCTGCACTTCTACCCCGTCCTGCACGCCCACCTCTCCGGCGACCGGGAACTCCTCGCCCGCTACGGCCCCCGCCTGCGCGCCCACCTCGACGACTACGTCCACCTCTTCGACGCCAGCGGCGCCCCCCTCCCGTACGGCCGCTCCCTCGTCTACCGCTTCGCCGCTGCCGCCGCCCCCTGGCTCGGCGCCCTCACCGGCCACACCCCGCTCACAGCCGGCGCCACCCGCCGCCTCGCCTCCGGCACGCTGCGGTACTTCCTGGACCGGGGCGCGTGCGACGAGCGCGAGCTGCTCACCCTCGGCTGGCACGGCCCCTACGCACCGATCG
This sequence comes from Streptomyces sp. Je 1-79, assembly GCF_025195125.1. Lineage (GTDB taxonomy): Bacteria > Actinomycetota > Actinomycetes > Streptomycetales > Streptomycetaceae > Streptomyces. The sequence continues at coordinate 108,834 of NZ_JAMGSL010000010.1, read as the reverse complement.
TCCAGAGCTACTCGGGCCCCGCCTCCCCCTACTGGGCCTCCAAAGGCTTCCTCGGCCTCCTCCTGCCCGCCGACCACCCGGCCTGGACGGACCGTGAAGAGCCCCTCCCCGTCGAGCGCGCCGACACCGTGCGCCCCGTCGCCCCGGCCGCGCTGCTCATCCAGACCACCGCCGCCGACGGACTCGTACGCCTCCACAACCACGGCAGCAACCACGGAGCCGGTGACCCGGCGGCCGAGGACGACCCCGGCTACGGCCGCTACGCGTACTCCACCCGCACCGGCCCGACGGCCCCGCCCGACCACGCCGACAACCACTTCGCCCTGGTCCTCGACGGCCGGGTCACCCGGCGCGGCCCGGCCACCCCGGCCGGCACCGGCCCCGGCTGGGCCGCCTCCCTCCATACCCCGCTCCCCGGGATACGCGTCCTCTCCGCGACCCTGGCCCACGGCCGCGCCGAGGTCCGCGCCCACCTCGTCCTCGGAGCCCCCGACGGAACCCCCGTCCGCCAGACCGGCTGGACCACCACGCCAGACGGTCCGACGGTCCAGCTCCACGCGGTGCACGGCTACCCGCGCGCCGCCGGGACCACCGAACTCGCCACCGGCGCCACGCTCCAGGGCGGCCCGCACACCCGCACCGCCGCCCTGCACGGCACCACCGGCGGCGCCGAATCACTCTTCGTCGCCCTCGCCTCCCTCACCGCCGAGCCGGACCCGGCCCCCGTCACCACCCTCGCGACCGTCCAGGTCACCGGCCGCACGATCCACGTGACCTGGCAGAACGGCACCACGGCCCGACTCGACCTCGACGCACTGGACGTGGCGGGCGTGCTGGACGGGCTGGACACACTGAACACACTGGACGGTCCCGACGCCCTCGATCCGGAGGACCGGTGAGACCCCGCGGCGGAAACGACGTGTCGGCGGCGTCGCCTCCCGGTATCGGGGCGTACAAGGGTCGTGGATGCAAGTAGCGCCGGACGGACGTCACTTGGGCCCGTACTTGCGGCCCGCCTTGGAGGACACACCGCCGAGCAGGCCGCGGGGCGCCAGCTTCACCACACCCATCAGCGCCTTGTAGCGGGGGTCGGGGATGGACAGCGTCTTCCCGCGCGCCAGATCGCTCAGCGCCGCGTCCACCAGTTTGTCCGCGTCGAGCCACATCCAGCCCGGGATGTTGTCCGTCCCCATCCCGGCCCGCTCGTGGAACTCCGTCCGCACGAAGCCCGGGCAGAGCGCCATGAGCCGTACCCCGGTCCCCGCCAGGTCGCGCGCGGCGCCCTGTGTGAACTGCACCACCCACGCCTTGGAGGCGCCGTAGGTGCCCCGCGGCACGAAGGCCGCCACCGAGGCCACGTTGACGACCCCGCCCCTGCCCCGGGCGCGCATGGACTCCGCCGCCGCCGACGTCAGCCGGAGCACCGCCTCGCAGTGCACCGTCAGCATCTTCAGCTCGTCGGCCATGGACACTTCCAGGAACCGGCCCTTGTTGCCGAAGCCGGCGTTGTTCACCAGCAGGTCCACCGGCTGCTTCGGGTCGGAGAGCCGGGCCTCAACGGCCGCGATCCCCTTCTCCTCGGCCAGATCCGCCGCCAGTACCTCGGCCTCGATGCCGTGCCGGTCGTGCAGTTCGGTCGCCTGCTCCCGCAGTCTCTTCACATCGCGGGCCACGAGCACGACATCGTGTCCGTCCGCCGCCAGCTTCCGCGCGAAGGCGGCCCCGATCCCCGCCGTCGCGCCCGTAATCAGTGCAGTCGTCATACGCGGCAACTTAGTGCCCCGCGTGTGCGCGCGGCATATGGACCTTCCCCGCCCCCTGCCCCTTCTCCAGGACCACGAACGGTCCGTTCCTGATCCGGACGGCGATCCTCCCGCCGACTCCGTCGAGCCGGCCGGGGACGCCGTCGCGTCCGAGTACAGCCGCAGGAAACCGCCGCCGACCGCCGCGATCAGGACCGCGACGACCGACCCGAGAACGATGAGAACGCGCTTGAGCCGAGACATGCGAACAGCGTCCCGTCCCGCCCCCGGCGCACACATCGGGGACGGTCCCTGGTCCGCCCCCGAAAGGCCCCTGATCCGGCCTCGGGGCTGTCCCCGAGGCCGGAGCGGACGGGCGGCTATGCGCCGGTGCCGTACTTCTCCGTGTAGGTACGGGCCAGTTCGAGCAGTCCCGACTCCATCCACTCGGCGGCGACCAGGGTGCTCGGCAGCAGAGCGCGCTCCGTGGTCGCGGCCCGGTGCAGCAGCGAGACCGTGATGTCGTGGCTGGGGCGGTGGACGATCTCCACCGGGTCGCCGACGGTGAACTCGCCCGGCGTGACGACCCGCAGCAGGGCGCCGGGCCCGGCCGCCGACTGCGTGAAGCGGCGGACCCACCCCTTCTCCCCGACGAAGCCACCGAACGTACGGCAGGGGATGCGGCCGCCGGTCACCTCCAGGACGACCTCCGGACCGATCCGCCAACGCTCGCCGACCAGGGCCCCGTTCACGTCGAGCCCGAGCGTGGTCAGGTTCTCGCCGAAGGACCCGTTGGCCAGCGGCCGGCCCAGCTCGCGCTCCCAGGCGTCCATGTCCTCACGGGCGAAGGCGGACACGGCTCGGTCGTCCCCGCCGTGGAAGCGCAGGTCGCACACGACGTCCCCGGCGAGCCCACTCGTCCCCACACCGCGCGGACCCGGCGCGTCGACCCGCACCGGCCCCTCGACCGGACGCTTGTCGATGCCCGTCAGGCCCGACGCCGACTCCGTGTAGTCCGCGGCCATGGCGCGTCCGACATTCACACTCAGAAGCTTCATAACGGCACCCTAGGCCTCCCGCCCCAAAGCCGCCAAGAAGTATTCGCTCCGAGGTCCAAGCTTCGCTTATGCTCGACACATGATCGAGGCCCGCCATCTCCGCGTCCTGCGCGCCGTCGCCGCGACCGGCTCCTTCTCCGCCGCCGCGCGCGAACTGGGCTGCACCCAGCCCGCGGTGAGCCAGCAGATGAAGGCGCTGGAAACCTCCGCCGGTACGACCCTGCTGATCCGGACGGGCCGCGAGATGCGCCTCACGCAGGCGGGCGAGGCCCTGGTCCGGCACGCCTCGGGCATCTTGGCCGGCTTGACCGCCGCCGAGGAGGAGGTGGCCGCGATCGCGGGGCTGCGCGCCGGCCGTGTCCGGCTGGTCTCCTTCCCCAGCGGCAGCTCGACGCTGGTCCCCACCGCCCTCGCGGCCCTGCGCGCGGCGCACCCGGGCACGCGCGTCTCGCTGGTGGAGGCCGAGCCGCCCCGCTCGGTGGAGATGCTGCGCGAGGGCGACTGCGACGTGGCCCTGGCCTTCCGTTACGGCGCGGGTCCGGCGGAGTGGGACGACCTGATCGTCCGGCCGCTGCTCGCCGACCGCCTGGTGGGCCTGGTGCCCGAGGGGCACCGCCTCGCCGACGCCCGCGCGGTGGGCATCGCCGAACTCGCCGACGAGTCCTGGATCGCGGGCTGCCCGCGCTGCCGGCGGCAGTTGGTGGACGTGTGCGAGGAGGCGGGGTTCACCCCGCGCATCGACTTCGCCACCGACGACTACCCGGCCGTGGTCGGGCTGGTCGGGGCCGGCCTTGGGGTCGCGGTCCTGCCGGAGCTCGCGATCGAGTCCGTACGCCCCAAGGGGGCGCGGACCGTCGCGGTGGAACCGGCCGTGGAGCGCGAGATCGTCGCCCTCACCCTGCCCGACCTGGCGAAGGTCCCTGCGGTCGCGGCGACCCTGGACGAACTGACCCGCGCGGCCGGACGCGCGGCCACGCGCGCGTAGCGCAACCTCGGGTGTATGCCACCTCGGGCGTATGTCGCCTCGGGCGCGGCGGTCACCTCGCACACGACGCCGCCTCGCGGCGCGGGGCGGACCGTGGCGCCATCCGGGCCCCGGCGCACTTCTGTCTTCTGTGCCGAGCTGCCCCTCCGCGCCGCACGCCCCCGGGCCGCGTGCGGCGCGGGACCGTGGGGCCGGGTGGGGTGAGGTCCCGGCCCCGCCACGGGCAGAAACGTTCCTTCAGTGACGTCGGGCGTTCAGGCGCGCCCCGCGCCTGCCGAACCCGATGCCGACGCCGCGGCCGAAGCCGTGATCAGGCGATTGCGGGCTCGTCCCATGAGCTCTTCGCGTTCGTCCTCGGTGAGGCCGCCCCATACGCCGTAGGGCTCGCGTACGGCGAGTGCGTGTGCCGCGCACTCCGCGCGCACCGGGCACCGCATGCAGACCTCTTTCGCCGAGTTCTCACGCGCACTCCGTGCCGCGCCGCGCTCTCCCTCGGGGTGGAAGAACAGGGAACTGTCGACTCCGCGGCAGGCCGCGAGCAGCTGCCAGTCCCACAGATCGGCGTTGGGTCCGGGAAGGCGGGAGAAATCTGCCATTGCGCTAGTCCCCTTGAAACCGTGTCGAACGGATTGGTGGGCGGGTTGATGGCCGATGAGCCGGGGGCCCTTCTCCCCCCATGGGTCTCGCGTACCCGCTCTCGCGGGCTCGACCCGACCGTACAACTACTGTCTTAGTAGATGTAAATATGACTCATTGCGAATCTAGCCACAGACACCACAAAAAGGGAAGAAAACCCGCTAAATGGGGCATAGCTTCCAGCGATGGACGGATCACCTGCGTGGCTCTCCTCTGCGCACGCGCCCTCACGTAGAGTGCCGAAGGCGGCCGCCCGGCCCGTAACTCTTTCGAGTGACCGTCGTTGAGAGTGCGGAGGCGGTTGAAGGAACAAGCGCTCGGGCAGGTGTCCGAGAGCGTCAACCGCACAGGTGACGATACGTACCAGCCCTGGAGGCTCAAGGTGACGCGCATCAGCTGCGGAGGGCGGCCATGACATCCGTCCTCGTCTGCGACGACTCCCCGCTTGCCCGAGAGGCTCTTCGCCGTGCGGTCGCGACCGTGCCCGGCGTGGAGCGCGTGACCACCGCGGCCAACGGCGAGGAAGTCCTCCGCCGCTGGGGCGCGGACCGCTCGGACCTGATTCTGATGGACGTACGCATGCCCGGTCTGGGCGGCGTGGAGACCGTCCGCCGGCTGCTGTCCGCGGACCCCGGCGCCCGCATCATCATGCTCACCGTCGCCGAGGACCTGGACGGTGTCGCGCTCGCGGTCGCCGCCGGTGCCCGTGGCTACCTGCACAAGGACGCCTCGCGCGCCGAGCTGCGGGCCACGGTCACCCAGGCCCTCGCCGACCCGACCTGGCGGCTCGCCCCTCGTCGGCTGCGGTCGGCCGAGATGGGGGCGGCGCCGACGCTCACCGCACGTGAGATCCAGGTGCTCGAAGGAATGAGCCACGGCCGGTCCAACGCGGAGATCGGGCGCGAGCTCTTCCTCTCGGAGGACACGGTCAAGACGCACGCGCGGCGGCTGTTCAAGAAGCTGGGCGCGTCGGACCGGGCGCACGCCGTCGCGCTCGGATTCCGCTGGGGCCTGGTCCGCTAGGCCCTGTCGGCCGCATCCCCGTCCGCCGAGCGCGGACGGGGCGGCACCCGGGCCCCGTCACGACGGCTGCCCGGGTCTCCGTTGCGGCGGCTTGTGTCACTTCCGCGCGGGATGCCGCATCCTTGAAGATGTGGAGTTCCTCGGGGACGAGTCGATCGAGCGGAAGGGGAGGGCGCAGGAGATGAGTTCCGGCGCACCTGCTCATAACGCTTCAGTGCACAACAACGGACGCGGTGCCGCGAACGCTCAGGCGTCAAGGCACCATGGAGCGATGCGCGACGACGAGACCGTGGGGTCCCCCATGCCCGTAGGGCCGGGGGAGATCGGTGCACTCGTTCACCGTGCCGTCGACGGCGACGAGCAGGCCACGCACGACCTTCTGGCGCGCGTGCACCCTCTCGCCCTGCGCTATTGCCGCACGCGGCTGAACCGGCTTCCCGGTGATGCTCGCCACTTCGTCGAGGACCTCGCGCAGGAGGTCTGCGTCGCCGTCCTGATGGCGCTGCCGCGCTACAAGGACACGGGCAGGCCCTTCGAGGCCTTCGTCTTCGCCATCGCCGGACACAAGGTCGCCGATCTGCAGCGGGCCGCCATGCGGCACCCGGGTTCGACGGCCGTGCCCTCCGACGAGATGCCCGAGCGGCCCGACGACTCGCTGGGCCCCGAGGAACGCGCGCTGCTCAGCGACGATGCCGAGTGGGCCAAGAAGCTCCTCGCCAACCTCCCGGAGAACCAGCGCGAGCTGCTGGTGCTGCGGGTGGCGGTCGGCCTCACGGCCGAGGAGACCGGCCAGATGCTCGGGATGTCCCCCGGGGCGGTACGGGTGGCGCAGCACCGCGCGCTCAGCCGTCTGCGGGCACTCGCCGAGCAGTAAGGGTCGGCGAGGGCCGGTGGCCCTCACGTACACGTACGAACGTCCAAACCTGCTCTCTGATCTTGATCGTGGAATGAGACACCGTCGAGGCCCGTTAGCATGGACATCCGCACCGATCAAGGCCATTGGGGAAGGTGTCATGACTGTCAACGTCGACGGAGTGCCCGGTAAATTCGCGACACTCGGGCTGACCTACGACGACGTACTGCTGCTGCCGGGAGCATCCGAGGTGCTCCCCAACGCGGTCGACACCTCGTCCCGTATCTCACGCAACGTCCGGGTCAACATCCCGCTGCTCTCGGCGGCGATGGACAAGGTGACCGAGTCCCGCATGGCGATCGCGATGGCCCGTCTGGGCGGCGTCGGCGTGCTGCACCGCAACCTCTCCGTCGAGGACCAGGTCAACCAGGTCGACCTGGTGAAGCGCTCCGAGTCCGGCATGGTCACGGACCCCATCACGGTGCACCCGGAGGCGACGCTCGCCGAGGCGGACGCCCTGTGCGCCAAGTTCCGCATCAGCGGTGTCCCCGTCACCAACCCGGACGGCAAGCTGCTGGGCATCGTGACCAACCGCGACATGGCCTTCGAGAGCGACCGCAGCCGCCAGGTCCGCGAGGTCATGACGCCGATGCCGCTGGTCACCGGCAAGGTCGGCATCTCCGGCGTCGACGCCATGGAGCTGCTGCGCCGCCACAAGATCGAGAAGCTGCCGCTCGTCGACGACGAGGGCGTGCTCAAGGGCCTGATCACGGTCAAGGACTTCGTCAAGGCGGAGAAGTACCCGAACGCCGCCAAGGACGCCGAGGGCCGCCTGCTCGTCGGTGCCGCCGTGGGCGCGAGCCCCGAGGCGCTGGAGCGCGCCCAGGCGCTCGCCGGCGCCGGTGTCGACTTCCTGGTCGTCGACACCTCGCACGGCCACAACAGCAACGCCCTGAGCTGGATGGCGAAGATCAAGTCGAGCGTGAACGTCGACGTGATCGGCGGCAACGTCGCCACGCGTGACGGCGCGCAGGCGCTGATCGACGCCGGTGTCGACGGCATCAAGGTCGGCGTCGGCCCGGGCTCGATCTGCACCACCCGTGTGGTCGCCGGCATCGGCGTCCCGCAGGTCACCGCCATCTACGAGGCCTCTCTCGCGGCCCGTCCCGCCGGTGTCCCGCTGATCGGCGACGGCGGCCTGCAGTACTCCGGCGACATCGGCAAGGCGCTCGCCGCCGGCGCCGACACCGTGATGCTCGGCAGCCTCCTCGCGGGCTGTGAGGAGTCGCCCGGCGAGCTGCTCTTCATCAACGGCAAGCAGTTCAAGTCGTACCGCGGAATGGGTTCGCTCGGCGCCATGCAGTCCCGTGGCCAGGGCAGGTCGTACTCGAAGGACCGCTACTTCCAGGCCGAGGTCGCCTCCGACGACAAGCTCGTGCCCGAGGGCGTCGAGGGTCAGGTGCCCTACCGCGGCCCGCTCTCCAACGTCCTGCACCAGCTCGTCGGCGGTCTCCGCCAGACGATGGGCTACGTCGGCGCCGCCACCGTCGCGGAGATGGAGTCCAAGGGCCGCTTCGTCCGGATCACCTCGGCGGGCCTCAAGGAGAGCCACCCGCACGACATCCAGATGACGGTCGAGGCGCCGAACTACAGCAGGAAGTAACGCAGCGCGACGCGTGGGGCGGTTCCGGCATGTGGCCGGAGCCGCCCCACGCGTCTGTGTCGGGGATACTGGTAGGCGCAGACGTAGAGGGAAAGGCCACACATCGTGACTGAGATCGAGATCGGGCGCGGCAAGCGCGGCCGCAGGGCGTACGCGTTCGACGACATCGCCGTCGTACCGAGCCGGCGCACCCGGGACCCGAAGGAGGTCTCGATCGCCTGGCAGATCGACGCCTACCGCTTCGAGCTCCCCTTCCTGGCCGCCCCGATGGACTCGGTCGTCTCGCCGCAGACCGCCATCCGCATCGGCGAGCTGGGCGGCCTCGGGGTCCTGAACCTCGAAGGGCTGTGGACCCGGTACGAGGACCCGCAGCCGCTGCTCGACGAGATCGCGGAGATGGACGAGGCCACCGCGACCCGCCGTCTGCAGGAGATCTACGCCGCCCCGATCAAGGAAGAGCTGATCGGGCAGCGCATCAAGGAGGTGCGCGACTCGGGTGTGGTCACGGCCGCCGCGCTCTCCCCGCAGCGCACCGCGCAGTTCTCGAAGGCCGTCGTCGACGCCGGCGTGGACATCTTCGTCATCCGCGGCACGACGGTCTCCGCCGAGCACGTCTCGGGCGCGGCCGAGCCGCTGAACCTCAAGCAGTTCATCTACGAGCTCGACGTCCCGGTCATCGTCGGCGGCTGCGCCACGTACACCGCGGCCCTGCACCTGATGCGCACCGGCGCCGCGGGTGTCCTCGTCGGCTTCGGCGGCGGCGCGGCGCACACCACGCGCAACGTGCTCGGCATCCAGGTCCCGATGGCGACCGCGGTCGCCGACGTGGCCGCGGCCCGTCGCGACTACATGGACGAGTCCGGCGGCCGGTACGTCCACGTGATCGCGGACGGCGGTGTCGGCTGGTCGGGCGACCTGCCGAAGGCGATCGCCTGCGGTGCCGACTCGGTCATGATCGGCTCCCCGCTGGCCCGCGCCACGGACGCGCCGGGCAAGGGCCACCACTGGGGCATGGAGGCCGTCCACGAGGACGTGCCGCGCGGCAAGCTGGTCGACCTGGGCATCGTCGGCACGACCGAGGAGATCCTCACCGGTCCTTCGCACATCCCGGACGGTTCGATGAACTTCTTCGGCGCCCTGCGCCGCGCGATGGCCACGACGGGCTACAGCGAGCTCAAGGAGTTCCAGCGCGTCGAGGTCACCGTCGCGGACTCGCAGCACAAGCGCTGACGCTCTTCCGTCGCTACGGAGAGGGGCCCCGCACCGGGTGGTGCGGGGCCCCTCTCCGTACGCGGTGTCCTAGCGGGCGGCCTTCCTGGCTCCGGCGAACGCGGCGACGGCGGCCACCGCGAGGAACACGAACGTCATGGCGTCCTTGCCTTCGCTCCAGGCCTCCGTCATGAGACCGAAGTGGCCGAAGAACATCTCCGTCGCGGGGACGTCCAGCTCCTTGCCGCCGATGATCGCGATGCCGATGAGCTGTCCGAGGTAGACCGCGCCGATGGAGAGCACGGCGCTGACCACCGGAAGGGCCGCGTAGTTGCCGCCGGCCTTGGCGGCGGCGAAGCCGACGAGGAAGCCGACGCCCACGGCGGCCCAGCCGATCTCCCGCTCGATGGCTCCGGCGAGGCCGCCGTAGACGCCGGCGGCGACGAGAGCGGCGACCAGGGCGGCCACCAGGCCCAGGCCCACGTTGTTGCGGGCCGGCGCGGGCGCCGGGGCGGCCGGGTACGGAGCGGGCGCGGCGCCGTCGGCGAACGGGTTGCCGGGCGGCGGAACGGGCTGAGACATGGTGCTGATCCCCCCAGGGACGCATGCGCACGGGTGTGCGATCGAAGAGCCGGAGACTAGCAGCCCGCTCCGACAGTCGCCCATGGGAATTCAGAGCCGGTGGGCCGCTCCCGCAGGGGTGGCGCCGCGGGTGTCGAGGAGGAGTTGGGCCTTGACCGCCAGACCCTGGAGGTCGTAGGTGCGATGGTGCTGCAGAAGGACTGTCAGATCGGCATGGGCGGCGGCCTCGTAGAGGGAGTCCGCGCGGGGGACCGGGAGGTCGCGGACACGCCAGTCCGGGACGAGCGGGTCGTGGTAACTGACCACCGCGCCCAGGTCCATCAGGCGGCGCGCGATCTCGTCGGCCGGCGAACCCTCCCGGTCGGCGATATCGGGTTTGTACGTGACGCCGAGCAGAAGCACCCGGGCGCTGCGCGCCGACTTGCCGTGCTCGTTGAGGAGGGTGGTGCAGCGCTGGATGACGTACTGCGGCATGCGCTCGTTGACCTGGGTCGCCAGTTCGACCATGCGGAGCGGGCGGTGGGTGCCGACGGTGTCGACGGGGACGCCGTGTCCGCCGACGCCAGGGCCGGGGCGGAAGGCCTGGAACCCGAAGGGCTTCGTCTCGGCGCAGCGGATGACGTCCCAGAGGTCGACGCCGAGTTCGTGGCAGAGCACCGCCATCTCGTTGACGAGCGCGATGTTGACGTGCCGGAAGTTGGTCTCCAGGACCTTGACGGTCTCGGCCTCGCGCGGCCCACGCGCGCGTACGACCTTGTCGGTGAGCCGGCCGTAGAAGGCGGCGGCGGACTCCGTGCAGGCCGGGGTGAGGCCGCCGATGACCTTGGGGGTGCCGGCGAAGCCGTGTACGCGGTTTCCGGGGTCGAGCCGGCCGGGGGAGTAGGCGAGGTGGAAGTCGCGGCCCGCGCGGAGTCCGGAGCCCTCCTCCAGAAGATCCCTCAGCACACCTTCGGTGGTGCCGGGGTGGACGGGGGATTCCAGCAGGACCGTGGTGTGGGGGCGCAGCCTGGCCGCGAGGGCCCGGGCGGCGTCGGCGACGGCGGTGAGGTCGAGGGTCCGGTCCGGGCCGAGTGGAGCCGGGGCGCAGATGACGGCTGTTCGGACCCGGCCGAGCTCGGCCGGGTTGGTGGTGGGCCGGAAGCCCCCCGAGAGCATCCGGCGGATCTCCGACGCGGTGAGGGAGCCGTCGACGGGCGAGCGGCCGGCGGCGAGTTCGGCGACGGGACGGGGGTCGGTGTCGTAGCCGACGGTGTCGACGCCGGCGGCGATCGCGGCCTGCGCGAGGGGGAGTCCGAGGTGGCCGAGGCCGATGACGGCGAGGTCAGCGGGCATGAGGGGTGGGCCGTCCTTCCCAATAGCCGGAGGGGACGAGACGCGCAAGCCCGGTGGACAGAACGGGGCGAGTGCAATGTCAGACTAGGCGTAAATATGACCGATATGCCGCATTGCGTGGTCAAAGGTCGCCGAGTGTTATCCACAGGCGGTGGCTGAAGTCGGAGGGCCGGGACAGAATCAAGTCTGTGAGCCCGATCACTCAGGGGGACGACGGGAGGCAGCGGTGAGGACAGCGACACTGGGACCGGCCGAGCGCGCCGAGGCGCTCGCGGCGATGGCCGAGCGTGAACTGGACGTACTGGTCGTGGGCGCCGGCGTGGTCGGCGCAGGGACGGCCCTCGACGCGGTCACGAGAGGACTCTCGACCGGCCTCGTGGAGGCTCGGGACTGGGCATCCGGCACCTCCAGCCGGTCGAGCAAGCTGATCCACGGCGGCCTGCGCTATCTGGAGATGCTGGACTTCGCGCTGGTGCGGGAGGCCCTGAAGGAGCGCGGCCTGCTCCTGGAGCGGCTCGCACCCCATCTGGTGAAGCCCGTCCCCTTCCTCTACCCCTTGCAGCACAAGGGCTGGGAGCGGCTCTACGCGGGCTCGGGCGTCGCGCTGTACGACGCGATGTCGCTCTCCTCCGGCCACGGCCGCGGACTGCCGGTCCACCGCCACCTCTCCCGGCGCAACGCCCTGCGGGTGGCCCCCTGCCTGAAGAAGGACGCCCTGGTCGGCGCGTTGCAGTACTACGACGCCCAGATGGACGACGCCCGCTTCGTCACCACCCTCGTCCGCACGGCCGCGAGCTACGGCGCGCAGGTCGCCAGCCGCGCGCGGGTGATCGGGTTCCTCCGCGAGGGCGAACGGGTCGTCGGCGCCCGGGTCCAGGACGTCGAGGCGGGCGGGGAGTACGAGATCCGCGCGAAGCAGCTCGTGAACGCGACCGGGGTGTGGACGGACGACACCCAGGCGCTCATCGGGGAGCGGGGGCAGTTCCACGTACGGGCGTCGAAGGGCATCCATCTGGTCGTGCCCAAGGACCGTATCCATTCGAGCACCGGACTGATCCTGCGCACCGAGAAGTCCGTGCTGTTCGTGATCCCGTGGGGACGGCACTGGATCGTGGGCACCACGGACACCGACTGGGACCTGGACAAGGCCCATCCGGCCGCCTCCAGCGCCGACATCGACTATCTCCTGGAGCATGTGAACAGCGTCCTGGCGACGCCGCTCACCAGGGACGACGTCCAGGGGGTGTACGCGGGTCTGCGGCCCCTGCTGGCCGGCGAGTCGGACGCCACGAGCAAGCTCTCGCGCGAACACACCGTCGCGCACCCGGTCCCCGGCCTGGTCGTCGTGGCCGGCGGCAAGTACACCACCTACCGGGTGATGGCCAAGGACGCCGTGGACGAGGCCGTGCACGCGCTCGACCAGCGGGTGGCCGCCTGTGTCACCGAGGACATCCCGCTCCTGGGCGCCGAGGGCTACCGGGCCCTGTGGAACTCCCGGGCGAGGATCGCCGCGAGCACGGGACTCCATGTCGTCCGGGTCGAGCATCTGCTCAACCGGTACGGCTCGATGACCGAGGAGCTCCTGGAGCTCATCGCCGCCGACCCCGGTCTGGCCGAACCCCTGCCCGGGGCGGACGACTATCTGCGCGCCGAGATCGTCTACGCGGCCTCGCACGAGGGGGCCCGGCACCTGGACGACGTCCTGACCCGGCGCACCCGGATCTCGATCGAGACCTTCGACCGCGGGACCCGCAGCGCGCGGGAGTGCGCCGAGCTGATGGCCCCGGTGCTGGGCTGGGACGCGCGCCAGATCGAGAAGGAGGTGGAGCACTACGAGAAGCGGGTCGAGGCGGAGCGGGAGTCGCAGCGGCAGCCGGACGACCTGACGGCCGACGCGGCCCGACTGGGGGCACCGGACATCGTCCCGATCTGATCCGTCGGGTCCACTCGGCTCGGTTCTGGACGAACTGGGCGTCCGGAAGGGGCCGTTGGGAGGGGTCTGCGGCATCCTGTTCGTACGGGTGCGGAACCCGAGGGGGGCGCTGCGGCGTCGGGTGCCTTGGCGGGAGCGCTTTCGCGCGGGGCCGACTTCTCGGAGTGCGGACCCGGGAGCGGGATCGGTCCCGGGGTGAGAGACAATGGGCTCTCTTCCAGGGCGGGTTACCGCATCGCGCGAGAAGCGGCAGACGCGGGCGAAGATCAGGGATCGCAGAGGGGACGCATGTCGGAGGCGGAGCAGTCGCGGGACACGGCGCGGGACCCTCGGCGGGACGCCGGCGCGGGTGCCGGAACCGACGGCGACCGGGGTGTGGTTCCCGCGGCACGTGAGGCGGAGCCGGACGTGAAGTCCGGCACGGAAGCGGTGACGGCCGACGGCACCGCCGAGGCCACGCCCGGCGCGCCGGACAAGGCAGCCGGGTCGGAGAAGGCGGCGGGGTCGGACAAGGCGCCTGGCACACCGGAGAAGGCGCCCGGGTCGGAGAAGGCAGCGGCGTTGGAGAAGGCGCCCGAGCCGGAGAGGGCGGCCGGGGTCTCCGGCGCGAAGCCGAAGGCCGATGCGCCGAGGCTCAGGAAGCCCGCGGGCAGCGGGCGCTCCGGTGCGTCCGAGCGTGCCGGTGCCACGACCGAGGAGCGTCTGCTCGCCGGCCGGTACCGCCTCGACGGCGTCCTCGGGCGCGGCGGCATGGGCACCGTGTGGCGCGCGGTCGACGAGACCCTCGGCCGGACCGTCGCCGTCAAGGAGCTCCGCTTCCCCAACAGCATCGACGAGGACGAGAAGCGACGCCTCATCACCCGGACCCTGCGCGAGGCGAAGGCCATCGCCCGGATCCGTAACAACGGCGCCGTGACCGTCTACGACGTGGTCGACGAGGACGACCGCCCGTGGATCGTCATGGAGCTCATCGAGGGCAAGTCCCTCGCCGACGCGGTCCGTGAGGACGGCACGCTCACGCCGCACCGCGCCGCCGAGGTCGGTCTCGCGATCCTCGACGTGCTGCGCTCCGCGCACCGCCAGGGCATCCTGCACCGCGACGTGAAGCCGTCCAACGTGCTGATCGCCGAGGACGGCCGCGTCGTCCTCACCGACTTCGGCATCGCCCAGGTCGAGGGCGACCCGTCGATCACCTCCACCGGCATGCTCGTCGGCGCGCCCTCCTACATCTCGCCCGAGCGGGCCCGCGGCCACAAGCCCGGACCGGCGGCGGACATGTGGTCGCTGGGCGGACTCCTGTACGCGAGCGTCGAGGGGAGCCCGCCGTACGACAAGGGTTCCGCGATCGCGACGCTCACCGCCGTGATGACCGAGCCCGTCGACCCGCCGAAGAACGCGGGGCCGCTGCTGGAGCAGGTCATCTACGGTCTGCTGGCCAAGGACCCGGACCAGCGGCTCGACGACGCCGGCGCGCGCGTGCTGCTCCGGGCCGTGCTGGACGCGCCCGCGCCCGCCCCGGTGGAGCCCGAGCCGTCGCCCGAGGCGACCCGGGTCGTGCCGTTGCCTCCGGTGCCGCCGGAGCTGCCGAGGAAGCCGAAGGCCGCCCCGAAGGGGAAGGCCACGGACGTGGCCGCCGAGCGGATGCGCGGCGCGCTGAAGTCCGTGCGCAACGCGGCCGCCTCGGCGCGGTCCGAGCAGCGGCCCAAGCCCAGGCCGGAGCCGCTGCAGGGCGGGAACAGGCCGGCACAGGCGCGGGCCTCGCTCACCGACGTCGTGCCGCGCCGCACCCTCGTCATCATCGCGGCGATCGTGGTCCTCGCCCTGCTCGGCACCATCCTCGCCGTCGCGCTCGGCGGCGGTGACGACGGTACGGCCGACAAGGGCGGCGGCAAGGGTTCCGACAAGGCGGCCTCGGCCGGGGCCACGGCGGGCGACGGAGACACCCAGGGCAAGGGAGAGACCCCGAGCGATCCCGGAGAGCAGGGCGGCGAGCAGCCGTCCGGCTCGGGTTCCGGCTCCGGCTCGGGTTCCGGTTCGGGTTCCGGTTCGGGTGGGCAGACCGGCCGGCCCTCCGGGAAGCCGAGCAACGGCACCCCCGGGACGCAGCTGCCCGCCGGGTACGTGATGGTGACCAACAGCACGTTCCACTTCTCCATGGCGATGCCGTCCACGTTCAAGCTCAACGGCATAGCGGGCCGGAACTCGGGCGGGATCTTCAACGCCGACGGCGGATATCCGCGCGTCCAGGTCGACTACAACAGCAGCCCGAAGGACGACGCGGCCGCCGCGTGGGCGGCCGCCGTGGCCGGAGTCTCCGCCTCCAGCAACGGCTACCGCCACATCGCCATCAAGCCCGTCTCGTACAAGGGGTACCCGACGGTCGCCGACTGGGAGTTCGAGCGCAACGAGAAGGGCATGCGCGTCCGGATACTCAACCGGGGCTTCAAGGTTGACGCCACGCACGGCTACTCGATCATGGTCAGCTGCAAGGCGGACGAGTGGAACGCCGCCGCGTGCAAGACGCTGCGGGACACCGCGTTCGCCACGTTCAGCCCCAAGGACTGACCGGCGCCACGTATCGTGAGAGGCCGTGGACCGTACGCAGCCGAAAAGCGCCGCGAACTGTACGGGCCCGGACCGGAATTGACGGTTTCGCGCGTTCCGTGCGATTCATGAGCTGAACGGGATCCGTGCGACCCGGGGGCAACGCGCTCGGTGGGGAGGCGTCGTGGACGACTATGCGGGAAGGGTGCTCGCCGACCGCTATCGCCTGCCCGTACCGCCGCAGGACGCGTACGAACTCGTCGAGACCCGCGCCTTTGACACCTACAGCGGGCAGGAAGTCCTGGTCCACCAGGTGCCGTTGCCCGAGGTGATCGACGCCGAGGTCGTCGACGAGGACGGCACCGGATACACCCCGCACCGGCCGGCCTCCGGCCGGGCGACCCGGCGGCCGGCGGACCCCGCGGTCCGGCGCGCGGTCGAGGCGGCGCAGGCCGCCGCGCAGATCCCGGACCACCCGCGGCTCGACCAGGTCTTCGACGTGTTCGCGGAGGCCGGTTCGCTGTGGATAGTGAGTGAACTGGTCGCGGCCAGGCCGCTGGCGGCGCTCCTCGCCGAGCGGCCCCTGAGCCCGTACCGCGCGGCGGAGATCGGCTCCGACGTCCTCACCGCCCTGCGGGCGCTCCACGCGCACGGCTGGACCCACCGGAACATCACCCCGCGGACCGTGCTCGTCTGCGACGACGGACGGGTGGTCCTGACGGGCCTCGCGGCGGGTGCGGCGGAGGAGGCCCTCTGCGGGTACGCACCGGTGCCCTTCGCCGAGGAGGACGAGCAGGGGTACGGGTCCGACGAGGAGCCTGCCGGCACGGGTGCAGCTACGGGTACGGCTGCCGGCACCGGCGCGGCGACGGGAGTGGGTACGGGCGAGGCCGCGCCCGCGGTGGGCGAACCGGTGGCGCGGCCCGAACTCCCGGCGGGCGGCAGCGCACCCGCCACGGACGTACGGGCGGCCCGCGCGGGCGCCATCGCCGCGTACCGGGCGGGAGCCCGCGCCGCGGCGCACATCGGCGAGACCGGGGCCGCCGTCCCCGTACAGCGCCGGACCCCCGAGCCCGAGCCCGCCCCCGAGGCCCTCCCGGAGACCGATCCCGAGACCGACCCCGAGCCCGCCCCCGGACCCGCCCCGGAGGATCCCGAGACCGGCCCCCACAGCGCCCCTGAAGCCGACCCCTACGGCGCCTACGACCCCGGGCCCTCCGGCGCGCTCCCTGCGTTTCCCACGCCGCCCGCGCCCGTGCCCGCGCAGGGGCTCGGCCCCGAGCCGCACTGGTGGTCCCAGACCGGCGACGACGAGGACGAGGACGACGTCGACGACGAGTACCCGGCGCCGTACCGCAAGGGGTACGGAAGCGAAGACGGCGGGCCGACCCGCGCCTTGCTCGCCGGTACCTGGAGCGACGGCCCGCACGCCTCGCGCGACTCCTCCGGCCCCATCCCGGCCGGCGGCGGCCAGGCGCTTCCGGCTCTCCCCGCGGGCTACACCCCGGCGCCCGCCCCGGACCCCGCCCCCGTGCACGCGCCCGTGCCCGCCTCCGGCGGCTGGGACGGTCCGGCCGAGGCGGGCCCGCCGGCGTCCGTCTACCGCGGCCCGGCCACCCGGCTCGCCGCCGAGCGGGCCCGCCAGGCCCGGATCGCCGTGGTCGGCGCTGTCACCGAGCGCTGGGCCCCCGAGCAGGCGGGACCGGTTCACGAGAACTGGCGTCTGGCCCCGCCCATCGGCCCCGCCACCGACCTCTGGGCGCTCGGCGCGCTCCTCTACCGCGCCGTCCAGGGCCATGCCCCGTACCCGGAGGACAACGCCGCCGAACTCGTCCAGCTGGTCTGCGCCGAGCCCCCGGCGTTCGCCGAGGAGTGCGGCCCGCTGCGCCCGGTCGTCGAGTCCCTGCTGCGCCAGGACCCCACCGAGCGCCCCGACTTCGAGGAGCTGCGCGGCTGGATGCGCTCCCTCGTGCGGTCCGCCCCGGAGCCGGAGGCGGGCGTGGGGATCGTCCCCCTGCCGTCCGTGGACACGGCCCGGCTGCCCGTCGTGCGGCGCCGTGGCGAGCTGGTGCGCAGGCGCCGCGGAGGGGCGGCAGGAGGCCGTCACCGCCACCGGAAGGGCAAGCGGCACCAGGACCTGCCCGCCCGCGACGAGTCCCAGGCCGTACGTCACGACCCGCGGCAGGACCGAGGACAGGACCACCAGCGCCACGACCAGCGCCAGGGACAGCGGTACGACCAGCGCCAGGAGTTCGCCCAGGAGCGCTTTCACGAGGAGCTCCCGCAGCGCGCGCCCCGCGCCCCCCGGCCGCCACGAACGCCACGCGGCGCGGGCGGAGGGGCTCGTTCCGCCCGCTCGCTCGGCCTCACGCTCCTGCTGCTGATCCTGCTGCTGCTCGTCGGCGTCGTCGCGTACGCCGTGCTGTTCATGCCCAAGGACGGCGCGGACGGCGGGCAGCCCGCCGCCCGGACGGGCACACCGACGTCCGGACCGAGTTCGGCGGCGTCCACCGGGCCGGGCGACCGGCCCAGCTCCAAGCCAAGCCCCAGGCCCGGTTCCGTGAAGACGACCCCGCCGGCCGCCACCCCGAGCGGCCCCCCGCTCGCCGCCGGGTACGGCCTGCGCAAGGACCCGGAGGGTTTCGAGGTCGGTGTCGCCAAGGACTGGCGGCGCAGCCCGATCAATGACGCCGGGCAAGTGCGGTACACAGGGGGAGATTTCACCCTGATCGTCGTCCCCGGCCGCGACACGGTGCAGGCCAACGGCTCGGACCCCATGGCGTACCAGCGCACCAAGGAGGGCGAGCTCCAGCCGTGGCGGGACTCCAGCTGGGCCGGCGCCTCCGGTCTGCGGCGGATCGACGTGGGTCAGCAGGCGATGGCGGTCGGCCAGTTCACCTGGAAGGACAGCACGGGCCGCGACGTCTTCGTCCGGAACCTCGCCCTGATCGAGGCGGGCCGCTACCACGTCGTCCAGGTCATAGGCCCGGAGAGCGAGCGCGACAAGGTGTCCGAGATCTACGACCAGGCCGTGAAGGTCTACCGCGCGACGCGCTGAGGGGACCCGTTCGGGTCACAGTGAGGTTCCTTTGCGAGCCCCGAGGTTCCGTCTCCCGTCTCCCCCTCCGTAACCTGGCATCCGAAGGAACAGGCGGGGGACAGTGGAACATTCTCAGGGCGCGGACACGGGGGCGGGACTCCTGCTCGCCGGGCGGTACAGGCTGGGCGAGACCATCGGCCGTGGCGGCATGGGCAAGGTCTGGCGTGCGCACGACGAAGTGCTGCACCGGGTGGTGGCGGTCAAGGAGTTGACGGCGGGTCGGTTCGTGGCCGAGGCCGACCGTCTCGTCCTGCACGCCCGTACGCAGAAGGAGGCCCGCGCCGCGGCACGGATCACCCACCCGGGCGTGGTCACGGTGCACGACGTGCTGGAGCACGACGCCCGTCCGTGGATCGTCATGCAGTACGTCGACGGACCCTCGCTCGCGGACGCGGCGAAGGAGGCAGGCACGATCGAGCCCCGCGAGGCGGCCCGGATCGGGCTGCACGTCCTCGGGGCCCTGCGCGCCGCGCACGCCGCCGGAGTGCTGCACCGCGACGTCAAGCCCGGAAACGTCCTGCTGGCCCGCGACGGGCGGGTCCTGCTCACCGACTTCGGCATCGCGGCCATCGAGGGCGACTCGACGATCACCCGTACCGGCGAACTCGTCGGCTCCATCGACTATCTGGCGCCGGAGCGGGTACGGGGCGGGGACCCCGGCCCCGCCTCCGACCTCTGGTCGCTGGGCGCGACGCTGTACACGGCGGTGGAGGGCACCTCGCCGTTCCGGCGGACCTCGCCCATCAGCACCATGCAGGCCGTGGTGACGGAGGAGCCGCCGCACCCGGCGAAGGCGGGCGCGCTGGCGTCCGTGATCGTCGCGCTGCTCCGCAAGGACCCGGCGCACCGGCCGCGCGCCGACGAGGCCGAGCGGATGCTGCTGGACGCCATGGAGGGCCGTGCGCCGCAGGCCGCGCAGGCGTACGTGCCGACACAGCGCGTCGCACAGGAGGAACTGGTCTCCGCCACGACGCCGCTCCCGGCCCAGGACTCCTCCGCGTCCACCGCCACCCCCGTGTCCACCCCCGCGCCCGCGGTCGCGCCCCGGCCGGCCGCTCCCGCGGCCAAGGGCGGCCGCGGACGGTGGCGTACGGCGGTCCCGGCGGCCGTCCTCGCCGGCCTGGTCGCCGGTGGAGCCGTCTTCGCCGCCATGCAGTACTCGGGCGGAGGCGGCAAGGCCGGGGACGCCGGTCACAGCACGCAGCCCGAGGTGACGAAGGCCGCCAAGGACACCCTCCCGGACGGCTGGCACCGCGTCGAGGACCCCAAGGGCTTCAGCCTGGCGGTACCGAAGGGCTGGAAGCGCCAGACGGAGGGCGACAGCATCGACTACACGCCGGACAACGGACGCCACCGGATCCGGATCAGTGTCGACCCCACGCCCGACTTCGAGAACCCGTACGTGCACGTGCTGGACCTGGAGAAGACGCTGAAGAGGCGGCTCCAGTACAAGCGGATCAAGCTGAACCAGAACACCTACCGCGACCAGGTCAGCTCCGCCCGGTGGGAGTTCACCTGGTACGAGAAGCAGGAGTTCCCGGGCCCGAGACACGCCATCGACCAGCTGTACTTCGGGGACGACGGCACCGAGTACGCCGTGTACATGTCTTCGCCGGAGTCGAGCTGGCAGACCACGCGGGAGCAGTTCGACGTCGTCCTGCAGCACTGGCGGGCCCCGGGCGAGCAGCCGGGCCCGGGCGGGCAGACGGGCTGAGTAGGCGGGAAATCGCACTCCCGGCCGACCGTAAGCCCCTGATCAGGGCTTATGTGCCAGCGATCGCTGGCGTGATGTGCGCACCCGGTGAAAACGCGTTACCGACGGGTACCCAAAGACCTGAATGCGGCCTACTCTCGCCCTCATGACGGACTCGCAGGCACTCACCGCCCCGGCCACCGCCGCCCCCGGCACGAACCCCCTCGCGCCCTCGCCGGCCGGTGTCCGTACCGCCGCCGACGTGGTCACCCCCGAGGTGGTCGCCCAGCTCACCCGCGGAGTCGCCGGTTCCGGTCGCACCGCGAACCACACCCCGTTCACCGGGGAGAAGCTGGCCGAGCTGCCCGAGTCCACCCCCGAGGACGTCGCCGAGGCCTTCGCCCGTGCCCGCGCCGCCCAGGGCGCCTGGGCGGCGACCTCCGTCAAGGCCCGCGCGGCCGTCCTGCTCCGCTTCCACGACCTGGTCCTCGAGCGCCAGGCCGAGGTCCTCGACCTCATCCAGCTGGAGACCGGCAAGGCCCGTCTGCACGCCCACGAAGAGGTCCTCGCCGTCGCGGTCGCCGCCCGGCACTACGGCCGCAAGGCCCCCGCCTACCTGCGCCCCAAGCACCACACCGGCGTCGTACCGACCCTCACCAAGGTCACCGAGCTGCGGCAGCCGCGCGGTGTCGTCGGCCAGATCGCGCCCTGGAACTACCCCCTGGAGCTGTCGGTCGGCGACGCGCTGCCCGCCTTCGTCTCCGGCAACGCCGTCGTCATGAAGCCGGACACCGAGACCGCGCTCACCGCGCTCTGGGCCCGTGACCTGCTCATCGAGGCGGGGCTGCCCGCCGAGGTCTTCCAGGTCGTCATCGGCGAAGGGCCCGTCGTCGGCCCCGAGGTCGTCAAGCACGCCGACTACGTCTCCTTCACCGGCTCCACCCGTACCGGCCGTGAGGTCGCCCAGGGCGCCGCGGCGCGGCTCGTCGGCGTGACCCTCGAACTCGGCGGCAAGAACGCCATGCTCGTCCTCAAGGACGCCGACATCGAGAAGGCCGCCGCCGGCGCCGTCCGTGCCTGCTTCTCCTCCGCCGGACAGCTCTGCATCTCCATCGAGCGGCTGTACGTCCACGAGTCGGTCGCCGACGACTTCGTCGCCCGCTTCGCCGCCCGTACGAAGGCGATGCGCCTCGGCAACTCCCTCTCCTACGGCGCCGACATGGGCTCCCTCGTCGGCGAGCGGCAGCTGGAGACGGTGACGAAGCACGTGGAGGAGGCCGTCGCCAAGGGCGCCAAGCTGGTCGCCGGCGGCGTAGCCCGCCCCGACATCGGCCCGCTCTTCTACGAGCCGACCATCCTCGACGGCGTCGAGGCCCCGATGGCCGTCTGCACCGAGGAGACCTTCGGCCCGGTCGTCTCGATCTACCGCTTCAAGGACGAGGACGAGGTCGTCGAGCTGGCCAACGCCACCCCGTACGGACTCAACTCCTCCGTCTGGACGAAGGACTCCCGGCGCGGCCACGCCGTCGCCGCCCGGCTGCGCACCGGCACCGTCAACATCAACGAGGGGTACGCGCCGGCGTACGGCAGCGTCCAGGCGCCGATGGGCGGCATGAAGGACTCCGGGCTCGGCCGGCGCCACGGCTCGGAGGGCATCCTCAAGTTCACCGAGGCCCAGACCGTGGCCCAGCAGCGGCTGATCCCGCTCGCGCCCTCCTTCGGGATGGACGACGAGAAGTACGCCGCGTTCATGAGCCTGTCCCTGAAGGCGATGAAGGCCCTGCGCCTGCGCTGACGCCCTGCCCGTTCCAGCCCCTTTCTCGCACGAGGAGAGCCATGACCGCGGTACCCCCTGCCCAGAATCAGGACGGCGACGACCTGGACTCGGCGTACGACTACGACGTCATCGTCGTCGGCTCCGGGTTCGGCGGCTCGGTCACGGCCCTGCGCCTGACCGAGAAGGGCTACCGGGTCGGCGTCCTGGAAGCGGGCCGCCGCTTCGCCCGTACCGAGCTGCCCAGGAACTCCTGGGACCTGAAGAACTTCCTCTGGGCCCCGGCCCTCGGCCTCTACGGCATCCAGCGCATCCACCTGCTGGGCAATGTCATGGTGCTGGCCGGAGCGGGCGTGGGCGGCGGTTCGCTGAACTACGCCAACACCCTCTACGTCCCGCCCACGCCCTTCTTCCAGGACCCGCAGTGGAAGGACATCACCGACTGGCAGGAGGAGCTGGCGCCGTACTACGACCAGGCCAAGCGGATGCTGGGCGTACGGCTCAACCCCACCCTGACCCCCTCCGACGTCCACCTCAAGGCGACGGCGCAGGCGATGGGGATCGGCGACACCTTCCACATGGCGCCGGTCGGGGTCTTCTTCGGAGACGGGAAGGACGCCGTCGGCGGGGAAGGGGAGGGCGCGTCGCGGGCGAAGCCGGGCGCGGAGGTCGCCGACCCGTACTTCGGCGGCGTCGGGCCGTCGCGCAAGGCGTGCACCGAGTGCGGCGAGTGCATGACGGGCTGCCGCCACGGCGCCAAGAACACCCTCAACGAGAACTACCTCTACCTCGCCGAGCAGGCCGGTGCCGTCGTCCACCCCATGACCTCGGTCGTCGCCCTCACCGAGGACTCGCGGGGCGGGTACGCGGTCAAGACGCTGCCGACGGACAACAAGAAGAAGGGCAAGGGCCGGACGTTCACGGCCCCGCGGGTCGTCGTCGCCGCCGGTACGTACGGGACGCAGACCCTGCTGCACCGGATGAAGGACACCGGGCTGCTGCCCCGCATCTCGACCCGGCTCGGCGAGCTGACCCGCACCAACTCGGAGGCGCTGGTCGGCTCGCAGACCACCGACCGGCGCTACCGCAAGAAGCACGGTGCGGAGAAGGTCGACTTCACGCGCGGGGTCGCGATCACCTCCTCGATCCACCCGGACGAGAACACCCACATCGAGCCGGTCCGCTACGGCAAGGGCTCCAACGCCATGGGCGGCATGACCGTCCTCCAGGTGCCCTACGGCGCCCACCGGGTACGGAACTGGCTCCTGGAGATGGTCAAGCACCCCACTCTGGCCCTCCGCGCCCTCTCCAACCGCCGCTGGTCGGAGCGGACGATCATCGGTCTCGTCATGCAGTCCCTGGACAACTCGCTGACGACCTACCGCAAGCCGGGCGGCGTCGGGAAGGGACTGCTCACGGCCCGACAGGGGCACGGCGCCCCGAACCCGAACCAGATCCCCGAGGCGACCCGGGCGGCCTCCCTGCTCGCCGAGGAGATCAACGGCTTCGCCGGCTCCAACATCGGCGAACTGATGGGGACCCCGCTCACCGCGCACTTCCTGGGCGGCTGTCCGATCGGCGCGGACGCGGAGTCCGGTGTCATCGACCCGTACCACCGTCTCTTCGGACACCCGGGCATCTCGGTCGTCGACGGGGCGGCGGTCTCCGCCAACCTCGGCGTCAATCCGTCGCTGACGATCACGGCGCAGGCGGAGCGGGCGATGTCCTTCTGGCCGAACAAGGGCGAGGAGGACGCGCGGCCCGGCCAGGGGGAGGCGTACGTCCGTCTCGCCGCCGTCGCCCCGAAGTCCCCGACGGTCCCGGCGGACGCCTTCGGCGCGCTGAAGCTGCCGTTCCTGGGAATGCCGACCGTCCCGCCGAAGGAGCGGTGACGGGAAGCCCGTCGCGCGGGACGGGACGGGAAGCCGGTCCTGAGAGCGTGACCGGAGGCCGGTCCTGAGAGATGGAAAAGGCGCTGCACCCCCCTCCGAGTGCAGCGCCTCTCCAGCTTCTGGGTGGTGCTGCATGCATGACCTGTGGCCAGGGGGATTGGTTGTAGTCGATCAGCGAATTCTTCGTGTGACGCGCGTCACGTGCCGCGGAGCGTTCCGTTCCCGGGCAGCACGAAGGCCCCGTCGCCGCGATTCCGGTCGCGGCGCGGGGCCCTCGGCAATCGGCACCGGTGTCAGGGCAGCGGCGGTGCCGTGGGAGCGCGGCGCCGGGGGGTTGCGCCGCGAGGGGTGAGGTGGGGTGGGGAGGACGGGGTGTGGGGTGTTCGTGCGGGACGGACGCCGGCGCGTCCGACCGGACCGGTTGCGGTCGGCCCCGGGCGTCCCCGGAGCCGACCGCCCTTTCTGGGTGACCGGGCTGCTGTCCCCTGCCGTCCGGTCACGCGCGCTGGTGCGAGGTCCCACGACGTACTTGCGGTACGTCACACGCCCCAGCGAAGCCACGCGTGGATTTTTCGGGCCCGCCCCTGGCTGGCACGGACAACGGGACCAACGAAGGGGCGCCGGAGCCGGTCACGCGCCGTACGGGTGAGAGCGCGCCCGAACTCAGATGCGGGGACGCACCCGGACACGCGCTCGGGCGCGAGGAGGCGCTCCGGTGCGAGCGCGCTCAGATGCGGCCGCGGCAGAGCTCCAGCATCGTCATCGCCAGAGCCGTGCCCGGCTTGCCCAGCGCGTCCCTGTAGTGGCCGAGCACCTCCATCTCGCGGGCGAGGTTGACCCGCCGGCCGCCGGAGCCGATCCGGGCCTCCTGGATCACGGCCGAGACGGCCATCCGTTCCTGGATCAGGCCGATGATCCGGTCGTCGAGCGCGTCGATCCGCTCGCGCGCGTCACCGATGAGCGCGGCGGCCTCGTCGGTCCGGGCGCCGGTCTTCTCGGTGTGGGTCAGGGCGGTCATGGTGGGGCTCCTCGGGGTGTCGGGTGCCCCGGGGCGGCAGGGCCCGGAAACGACAGAGCGCCCCGGGCCTTGTCGGCCCGGGGCGCCTGGGAAGTCGCTTGTCAGTTGCTCAAGCAGCACGACCATGGCAGCCGGACGGGCCGGTGCCATAGGTAAAGACGAAGGTCGTGAGCTTGCGCATGCGGACAGTATGGACCCCGCCTCGGGGACCGGGACAACCCGGGTTCGGATGGTGAGACGAAAAGCGAGCCCGGCGCGCCGGTAGAATCGACAAATAGAACCCCCTCCTACCGCCGGAAGGCCGCCGTAGTGTCATCAGCGACTCCCGCTGCCGCGCCCGACGTCACCAACCCGGACGTAGTCCTCGTTGTCGACTTCGGCGCCCAGTACGCCCAGCTCATCGCCCGACGCGTCCGTGAGGCGCGGGTCTACAGCGAGATCGTCCCGTCCACCATGCCGGTGGCCGAGATGCTGGCCAAGAAGCCCAAGGCGATCATCCTCTCCGGCGGCCCGTCCTCCGTGTACGCGGAGAACGCCCCGCGCCTGGACCGCGCGCTCTTCGAGGCCGGCGTCCCCGTCTTCGGTATGTGCTACGGCTTCCAGCTGATGGCGACGACCCTCGGTGGCACCGTCGACAACACGGGCGCCCGCGAGTACGGCCGTACGCCGCTGCACGTCTCCAAGGCCGGATCGACCCTCTTCGAGGGAACGCCGACCGAGCAGTCCGTGTGGATGTCGCACGGCGACGCCTGCTCCGCCGCCCCCGAGGGCTTCGCCGTCACCGCGTCCACGGACGTCGTGCCGGTCGCCGCCTTCGAGAACGACGAGAAGAAGCTGTACGGCGTCCAGTACCACCCCGAGGTGCTGCACTCCACGCACGGCCAGCAGATCCTCGAGCACTTCCTCTACCGGGGCGCCGGCATCGAGCCGACGTGGACCACCGGCAACGTCATCGACGAGCAGGTCGCGGCCATCCGCGAGCAGGTCGGCACCAAGCGCGCCATCTGCGGTCTGTCCGGCGGCGTGGACTCCGCCGTGGCCGCCGCGCTCGTGCAGAAGGCCATCGGCTCGCAGCTGACCTGCGTCTACGTCGACCACGGTCTGATGCGCAAGAACGAGACCGAGCAGGTCGAGAAGGACTTCGTCGCGGCCACCGGTGTGCAGCTGAAGGTCGTCGACGCGCAGGAGCGATTCCTCAGCGCGCTCGCCGGGGTCTCCGACCCCGAGGAGAAGCGGAAGATCATCGGTCGCGAGTTCATCCGCGTCTTCGAGCAGGCGCAGGCCGAGATCGTGGCCGAGTCGGCGGGCGCCGGCGAGGACGTCGCGTTCCTCGTCCAGGGCACGCTCTACCCGGACATCGTCGAGTCCGGCGGTGGCACCGGCACCGCGAACATCAAGTCCCACCACAACGTGGGCGGCCTCCCCGAGGACCTGGAGTTCGAGCTCGTCGAGCCGCTGCGCCAGCTCTTCAAGGACGAGGTCCGCATGGTCGGCCAGGAGCTCGGCCTGCCGGAGGAGATCGTCCAGCGCCAGCCCTTCCCGGGCCCCGGCCTCGGCATCCGTATCGTCGGCGAGGTCACCAAGGAGCGCCTGGACCTGCTGCGCGAGGCCGACGCCATCGCCCGCGAGGAGCTGACGGCCGCCGGTCTCGACCGCGACATCTGGCAGTGCCCGGTCGTGCTGCTCGCCGATGTGCGCTCGGTGGGCGTGCAGGGCGACGGCCGGACGTACGGTCACCCGATCGTCCTCCGCCCGGTCTCCTCCGAGGACGCGATGACGGCGGACTGGACGCGGATGCCGTACGACGTCCTGGCGCGGATCTCGACCCGGATCACCAACGAGGTCGCCGATGTGAACCGTGTGGTGCTCGACGTGACGAGCAAGCCGCCGGGCACCATCGAGTGGGAGTGATCCCGCACGGATCCTGAGAACGGGTCCTGAACGTCGAACCGCCGTCCCCATCCGTGGGGGCGGCGGTTTCGTCGCGTTCGTCGTGTGATCTCTCTGGTCAGTTGCGCGGCCCGGCGTTACCTTCCCGCGCATGAGCGAGACACCGGCACCCGCGCCCGTACCCGTCGAGCAGCTCCACGTCGCGATGCCGCCCGTCCACGAGACCCTCGACGAGGAGCGGACGTACCGCAAGCGGAGACTCGCGGGCGCGCTCAGACTCTTCGGACGGTTCGGGTACGAGGAGGGCGTCTCCGGTCATGTGACCGCGCGGGACCCCGAGTACGCCGACTGTTTCTGGGTGAACCCCTTCGGCACCCCCTTCGCCGAGCTGACCGCCGACGAGCTCGTCCTGGTCAACGGGGACGGGCAGGTGGTGCAGGGCGCCGCACTCGTCAACCAGGCCGCCTTCGCCGTCCACGCCCAGGTGCACCGGGCCCGGCCGGACGTCGTCGCCGTCGCGCACAGCCACTCCACCTACGGGCGGGCGCTCGCGGCGCTCGGCGAGCTGATCGAGCCGATCACCCAGGAGGCCTGTGGCTTCTACCAGGACCACGCGCTCTACGACGCGTACACCGGTGTCGCAGTCGACCGTGAGGAGGGGCGGCGGATCGCCACCGCCCTCGGCCCGTACAAGGCGATCGTGCTCCGCAACCACGGTCTGCTGACCGTGGGGACGTCGGTCGACGCGGCCGCCTGGTGGTTCATCGCCATGGAACGGTGCGCCCGGATCCAGCTGGCCGCGCGGGCCGCGGGCAAGCCGGTGCCCATCGGGCACAAGGACGCGGTCGCCACCCGTGAGCAGCTCGGCACCGACCTCGCCGCCTGGATCAACTACCAGCCGCTGTGGCGCAGGATCAGCCGCGAGGAGCCCGAACTGCTGTCGTAGAAGGTGGCCCTCACCACCCTTAACCGCCTTTAACTGTCCTTAACTGTCCTTACGTCAATGTGATGACGGTTCAATCACTCTCGCGCGGGGCGCTCGGAGCAGTCCGGCGGCTCCCGGGTGCGACACAATTCCCAGGACGCAACGGCCAGTTGACGGTTGACGGATACATCGGGAAGTGAGCTCCGTGGCGGTGCAAGAGGCGAGACAGTGCGGTGACCACGTGCGGTGCGCGGAGGGCGGGCGCGCGGGTCACCGGCGTGTGGTCGCCGCGTTCCTCGCCCGGCGGGACGAGCTGGCCGCGGGCCAGGGCGTGCCCGCCGCCGTCGCCCACTCGCCGGGGGCCTCGCGGCAGTGGGTCTCCGACGAACTGGCCCAGTCCGCCCGCGCGATCGAGGCACGCGGGCGGGCGGCGGGCGACGCCTGGCGCCGCCGGGTCCGGTACGCCACGCTGGGCGCCGTATGGGGCGGCGTCGTCGCCCTGCTCCTCGGGCAGGCGCTCACCGCGATCGGCACCGGCTGGACGGGGCCGCGCACCGCCGGACTCGTCGCCGCGCTCCTCCTCGCCGTCCCGCTCACCATCGCCGCCCACGCCCACCGGGCGAGCGGCGGCGTCCTCGCCCCGCTCGTCGGGGAGGACAACCGGCTCTCCACCTCGCGCGCGGTGGCCGCCGGCTGGCTGCTCTTCGCCGTCTACACCGTGCTCTTCCTCGCGCTGCGCCTGGCCACCGGCGCCGACCGGGCCGGCCTCGGCATCGCGCACGGCGCCGGACTGCTGACCGTCTTCGCGCTGACGGCGGCAGTCGCCGTCGCCACCCGCCGGATCGTGTGGGCCCGGGTGGCCGGACAGCGGCTGCAGAAGGTCCGTGCCGACCGGCCCCGCGCCGCCGACCTGCTCTGCGACGACGACGGCCGCGCCTGCCTCACCGACGTCGCCCACGTCCTGGTCTCCGGCGCCGTCCTGGCCCTCGCCGCCGTGCGGCTCGGGCGCGCCCCCGACCGGCTCCCCGGGGTGCCCTGGTCCCTCGTGCTCCTTGTCGCCGTGGCGGCGGCCGGCTACCTCGCCGCCAAGTGCACGGAGGGCGGCCGGCCGGCGATCCTCTCCGTCGTCCGTTCCCGAGAGGCGGGCGACCTGGACGCCCCGATCCGCACCGGCGACGACATCGAGATCCGAGGGACCGGTTTCGTCCCCGCCGGGGCCTCCGGACCGGACCCGTTGACCCGATTGGTCGTGCGCGTCGGCTCCGTCCACGCGCACGTCCCGCTGGTCCCCGTCCCGGGCGGCTTCGCCAACCCGACGGACTCGGTCCTGACCGTCCCTCTCCCGGTCGACGTCGAGCCGGGGCGGGTCGAGGTGTCGGTGGTGACGGCCTCCGGCGTGGAGACCAACCGGGTCACCATCGACGTCGTCGACTGAACTCCCGGAGTGTCCTCCACGTATCCACAGGGAGGGGGTCCGGGGACAATCGGTTCTGCGGACAGTGGCGCGGAGAGGCAGGCCGACGATGGCACAGCACAGCATGGGTACGACGGGCGGGGGCCACGGCGGTCGTGGCGGCCGCGGTGGTGGCCCCGGCGGGCTCACCGCCTGGAAGAACGCCGCCTCGCGCTACGCGCTGCTGCCTCTGCGCCTCTTCCTCGGGATCACCTTCGTCTACGCAGGGCTCGACAAGCTCACCGACTCCGGCTTCATGGCCGACAGCGGCAGCGGGTCCATCGGCGAGATGATGCGCGGCGTCCGGGACACCTCGGCCGTCCCCGCCCTCGTCGACCTGGCGCTCAACAACCCGGTCGGGTTCGGGTACGCGATCGCCTTCGGTGAGCTGGCCGTCGGCATCGGGACCCTGGTGGGCCTGTTCGCCCGGCTGGCCGCTCTCGGCGGGGCGCTGATCTCCCTGAGCCTCTGGCTGACGGTGAGCTGGCAGGTCAACCCGTACTACTACGGGAACGACCTCGCCTATCTCATGTCCTGGCTGCCGCTCGTGCTCGCCGGGGCCGCGTACTTCTCGCTCGACGCCGTTCTCGCCGAACGACGGCGCACCCGGTAGGCCAGCCAGGTCGTCAACGCGGCCAGGCCCATGCCCCCGCAGAGCACCGGGATCACCTCGTACCAGGGCGTCTCCCAGGCGTCCGCGGCGTCCCCCGCGTATAGGACGGCGAGAGCGAGGGCGGTCGCGCCGGCGACCAGTCGGCCGGGCCGGAACTCATGAATCAGCACGGGTGACCTCCACCTGTCCGAGACCGACCTCCAGCGAGAGATCCACCGTCCCACCCGGCGTGGTGCCGGCGGCGGGGGGCAGCGTCCTGCTCTCGTCGCGGTCGGGTGCGATGTCGATGTCCTCCGGGCGCTGCTGCGGCAGCTGCAGGTCCCCGAGGCCCACCTGTGCCCGCAGCTTCACCGTGACGTTCTTCGGCACGATCACCTCCAGCTTTCCGGCGCCGACCTCGGCCTCGGTGCCCACCGTCGTGCCCGCGGGGACCGCGAGCCGTGACAGATCGAGCGTGCCGACGCCCGTGCCCAGTTCGTAGCGGGGCTCGACGGCGGCGACCGACGCCGGTCTCCAGGTCGTACGGACCCACTCCGTGGAGATCTCCTTGGGCAGCGCCGCCGCCACCGCGAGCAGGCCCGCGGTGACCACGGTCAGGAATATCGTGCCGAACCCGGTCCGGCCGAGGAAGCCGGCGACCACCAGACCGAGACCGAACACCGCGAGGGCGGCGACAAGACCGATCTGCAGGCTCGTGCCGAGCGGATGGGTCTCCCAGGACAGCCCCGTCCCCAGGCCGCCCGCGAGCAGCGCGAGAAGGAAGACGAGGCCGCCGATGGAGCGCGGGCCGCGCTGGACCGCCGACGCCTCGGGCCGCCGCCCGGCCGCGGGCTCGCCCGTGCCCCACTGGCTGCCGGGCACCGGGATCTCGCCGTTCGGCATCCGGCCGTCCGGTCCCGCGCCGTGCGGGCCCCAGAGGTAGCCGACGGCGACCTTGCCGGTCGAACCGTCCTTGACTATCGGGTCCTTCCACCAGGACGGGAACTCCACCAGCGGCGGTGCCTTCGCCTCGGGCGGCGCCTCCGCGACCGCGGCGGCCGTCGCCGCGTCCATGCGGCTCTCGGCGTCGCCGGCGGCGGCCTGCATGCGCCGCTGCGACCAGACCGCCGCGCCGCACACCGCTATCGACAGCATCATCGCGAACGCGAGCGTCCCGCCGTTGCGCAGCATCGACAGGAAGACCCCGCAGCCCACAAGGGCCATCAGCACGGCCGCGAGCGCGGCGCCCTCGACCCGGCCCGAGAGCAGTCTGCGGCCCTCGTTCTCCTCCTCGCCCGCGAGCGGCACGAGCAGCCACGCGAAGCCGTAGAAGATCAGCCCGATGCCGCCGGTCACGGACAGCACGCCGATCGCGATACGGAAGATCACCGGATCGAGATCGAAGTGCCGACCGAGGCCGCCGCACACACCGGCCACGACCCGGTGCTGCCGCGAGCGGCGCAGGGGCGAGACAGATGGGGCCTCCGCCGGCGGCGGGGCCTCGTGCGAAGAAGGCGTCGAACTCGTCATGCGTCCATGGTGACGGCCGCCGCCCCGCCGCGGCACCGGGACCGACCCTGGCCCGACCCTGATATTCCGCGGGCCGTCCACCCCCAGAAGTGCCTAGGGGCCGCTTCCTAGGGGCGATCTCAGGGATCGACCCTGATGTACCCGCCCGGCCGCCCGTGTGACGATCGGTGCATGCCAGCAGCCGCCCATGTCACCGAGACCGACGAACCGCCCGTGCGCAAGCTCTACCGGAGCGCCGACGGACGGTGGCTCGGCGGTGTCGCGCGCGGCCTCGCGGGGCACCTCGGACTGCCCGTGGTCTGGGTCCGCGTCCTGTTCGTCGCCCTGCTCCTCGCGGACGGCCTGGGCGCCCTGCTGTACGCGGTGTTCTGGATCGTCGTCCCGCTCGGCGTCGGCGGCCGGAGCGCGCCCCGTCCGGTCTTCGAGACCACCGCGGACGGCCGGCGACGGCTGCGCAAGCCCGACCGGGGACAGGTCTTCGCGCTGATCGCGCTGGCCATCGGCGCCGCGGTCTTCGCGGGCAACATCGACTGGGGCAATCGGACGGACCGCTATGTCTGGCCCACGCTCCTCATCGGCGTCGGTGTGGTCCTCGTCTGGAGACAGGCGGACAACGCCCGCCGGGCGAGCTGGACCGAGCCCGGACGCCGCCGGCGCACCCTGCAGCTCGCCCGCGGTTTCGCGGGCGTCGCCCTCGTCGGCATGGGGCTGACCGTCTTCATGGTGGTCCGTGGCTCGGCGGCCCAGTTGGGCACCGCGCTGACCGCCGCGATAGCCGTGCTCACCGGCATAGCCCTGCTCGCCGGGCCGTGGCTGGTGCGGATGTCGCAGGACCTCTCCGAGGAGCGCACCATGCGC
The DNA here is from genome assembly GCF_025195125.1 of Streptomyces sp. Je 1-79. Lineage (GTDB taxonomy): Bacteria > Actinomycetota > Actinomycetes > Streptomycetales > Streptomycetaceae > Streptomyces. The sequence goes on along the minus strand of NZ_JAMGSL010000010.1, from coordinate 76,549 downwards.
ATCCGCGCGCAGGAGCGCGCCGAGGTCGCCGCCCATGTACACGACTCCGTCCTCCACACGCTCACGCTGATCCAGCGCAACGCGGACGAGCCGGGCGAGGTGCGCCGGCTCGCCCGCGCCCAGGAGCGGGAGTTGCGGAACTGGCTGTACAAGCCGGAGGGCACCGGCAAGGACGAGGGCGAGGAGCCCGAGACCCTCGCCGAGGCGGTGAAACGCGCCGCGGCCGAGGTCGAGGACAAGCACGGCGTGCCGCTGGAGGTCGTGGTCGTGGGCGACTGCCCGCTCGACGAGAAACTGGTGGCACAGATGCAGGCCGCGCGCGAGGCGATGGTCAACGCCGCCAAGTACGGTGGCGAGGGAGGGGCGGTGCAGGTCTACGCGGAGGTCGAGGGCCGTACGGTGTTCGTCTCCGTGCGGGACCGCGGCCCCGGCTTCGACCTCGACGCGGTGCCCGACGACCGGATGGGCGTACGAGAATCGATCATCGGCCGGATGCAGCGCAACGGCGGTTCGGCCCGGCTGCGGTCCGTGCCGGACGGGGGCACCGAAGTGGAGCTTGAGATGGAGAGGGCGGACGGATGAGCGACGAGAGCGGCACCGGGACGACGGCGGCACCGACCACGGAGCGTCGGGTGCGGGTCGTGCTCGTCGACGACCACCGGATGTTCCGCACGGGGGTGCAGGCGGAGATCGGCCGGACCGAGACCACGGGTGTCGAGGTGGTCGGCGAGGCCGCCGACGTCGACCAGGCGGTCACGGTGATCAACGCGACCCGCCCCGAGGTCGTGCTGCTGGACGTGCACCTGCCGGGCGGCGGCGGGGTGGAGGTGCTGCGCCGCTGTACGAGTCTGATGACGGCGGCTGAGGACCCGGTGCGGTTCCTGGCCCTGTCGGTCTCGGACGCGGCGGAGGACGTGATCGGGGTGATCCGGGGCGGCGCCCGCGGCTATGTCACCAAGACGATCACGGGCACGGATCTGGTCGACTCGATCTTCCGTGTCCAGGAGGGCGACGCGGTGTTCTCGCCCAGGCTGGCGGGGTTCGTGCTCGACGCCTTCGCCTCCACCGACGCCCCGCCGGTGGACGAGGACCTCGACCGGCTCACCCAGCGTGAGCGCGAGGTGCTGCGGCTGATCGCCCGTGGATACGCGTACAAGGAGATCGCCAAGCAGCTCTACATCTCGGTGAAGACGGTCGAGTCGCACGTCTCGGCGGTCCTGCGCAAGCTGCAGCTGTCCAACCGGCACGAGCTGACCCGCTGGGCGACGGCCCGTCGACTGGTCTGAGGCCCCGGGCCGGCCGCAGCTCGCCGGCCCGGCGCCCGGCGCGGCCCGCAGGCCGCCCCCCGCGCGGGGACCCGCGGCGTCGCGCCGTGGGCCAGCCCGCCGCGCACCCTGTGCCGTCGCCCCCTACGTCGCCCCGCGCGGGGACCGGCACCCGCGCACCCGCGCCCCGCGCGGGCACCGGCACCCGGGCACCCGCGCACGGGCGCCCCGCGCGTCATCCCACCCGGGTCGCTCCTGCGAACGGCATTTCGTCGATCGGCGCGATCCGCACCGGGGCGCCCGGCCGGGGCGCGTGGATCATCTGGCCGCCGCCGATGTACAGACCGACGTGGCTGATCCCCGAGTAGAAGAACACCAGGTCACCCGGGGCCAGTGCGGAGCGCGAGACCCGCTGTCCGGCGTTGATCTGCGTGTACGTCGTCCGGGGCAGCGCCACCCCGGCCGAGCGCCACGCCGCCTGCGTCAGCCCCGAGCAGTCGTACGACGACGGCCCCGTCGCGCCCCACACGTACGGCTTGCCGATCTGGTCCCGGGCGAAGGAGATCGCCTCCGCCGCGCGGCTGTTCGGCGCCGTGACCGGACCGCGCGGCCCGGAGGTACGGTCGGCTCGGCTTCCGGTCGTGCCCGTGGTGGAGCCGTCGTCGCGACCCGATCCGGCCGACGCCGCCTCGTACCGCGCCCGCTCCTCGGCGGTGAGCCTGGCGAGCAGCGAGCGCGCTTCGCCGAGCTTGGTCTGTACGGCCGCCTTCTGGCGCCGCAGATCGGCCTCGTGCCCGCGCAGCTGCGTCAGCCGCTCGTCCGACTCGGACCGCACCTGCCTGATCCCGGCGAGCTCCCGCTGCACCGAGGCGACGGTCGCCGCCTGCCGCGCCCCGGCCTTCTCGGCCAGCGCGGCGCGCTCCAGGTACTGCTCCGGGTCGGAGGTGAGCGCGAGCTGCACGGCGGGGTCGAGTCCGCCGGAGCGGTACTGCGCGGCGGCGATGGAACCGAGGCCGTTGCGCACGGTGTTGAGCCGGTCGGTCCTCCGGGCCGCCTCGTCCCGCAGCCGGTCGAGCGCGTCCCGCGCGGCGTCCGCCTTCTCCTTCGCGCCGTTGTACTTCTCGGTGGCCACCTCGGCCTCCTGGTACAGCCGGTCGACCTTCGCCTTGACCTGGGCGGGGGTGAGCCGGGGCTCGGCGTGCCCGGAGCCCTCGAAGACGGTCGCGGTCGCCGCAGAGGCGAGGGCGAACGTGGCGGCGGTCCGTACCGCCTGGCCACCGAGGGGGGAGTTCCTGGGCTTCCGGTGCGATGCCACGAGGGCGGGTCACATCCTCTCCCTGTGGGGGTCGATGCCCACCGGGTCCGGCGATGGACCGCACAGGGGAGACGGCCCACCGCCGGATTCTCGGCGGGGGCGACCGACTGCCGCCGGACGGACCGACGGTGGTGGGGAGCCGGCCACCTGGGGGAGGACGCTAAACCTGCCCGTCACGGGGCGGCGGGGGCTTGACCGCTATTGGCGTCACTTGCCGCTTCGGGACCGTTCCCCTTCGGCCGCGACAACGGCTGGGCGCCGCATTCGGGCGTGGGCATGACCGAAGAGGCGGATGAGCTGGACCCGGCCGAACGGGGGTGCTATGGCCCGGTTAGGCTCCGCCCCATGGACGTACTCATCAATGTCTTCGTCGCCCTGCACATCATCGGGATCGCCTCGCTGCTCGGCGGGTTCCTCACCCAGATGAAGGCGATGGGCGCGGGTACGGCCCGCTTCACGCCCGCGATGCTCCACGGCGCGCTCACCATGCTGGTGACCGGCGTCGCCCTGGTCGGCCTCAACCAGGCGGACGACCAGACCGTCAACAACGTGAAGATCGGCATCAAGATGGCGGTCCTCGTCGTCATCCTCGCCCTCGTGTACGTGAAGCGAGACGAGGAGGCGGTCGACAAGGGCCTGTTCGCAGCGGTGGGTGGTCTGACCGTGGCCAACATCTTCATCGCCACGCTCTGGACCTGACGGCCCGGCCCGCGAGCCTGGACCTGACGGTCCGGCCCGGTCCGGCCCGCGAGCCTGGACCTGACGGCCCGGTCCGGCACCGGACGGAGACCGGCCGCGACCCCCGCCCAGCACGGCCCCCAGCATCGGGCAGAGCCTCAGGCCGGGCGGATGCTTCCGTAGATCGGCATGTAGTAGATCGACTCCTCGCGGACGTTCGCGCCCGGCTTCGGCGCGTGGATCATCTTGCCGCCGCCGATGTAGAGGCCGACGTGGCTGATGTCGTCGTAGAAGAAGACGAGATCGCCGGGGAGCAGATCGGCCGTGGCGACCCGGGTCCCCACCTCCACCTGGTCCCAGGTGGTACGGGGCAGGTCGACGCCCGCGGCCTTCCAGGCGGCCTGGGTCAGCCCCGAGCAGTCGTACGACGACGGCCCCGTCGCGCCCCACACGTACGGCTTGCCGATCTGGGCGCGAGCGAAGGACAGCGCCTTCTCGGCCTTCGCCGCGTAGGTCGAGCCGCTCGATCCGCCGTTCGCCGGCGGCTGGGCGGGCTGCTGCTGCTCCTGCGCCGCCTCCGCCTGCCTGCGCCGCTCGGCCTCCGCCGCCCTGGCCTCGGCCTCCGCCTTGGCCTGCGCCTCGGCCTTGCGCCGCGCCTCCGCCTGCCGCTTGCGCTCCAGCTCCTCCAGGCGCGCCTTCTCCTCGGCCGTCAGCCTGGCCAGCAGCGTCCGCGCCTCTCCCAGCTTCCGCTGGACGGTCTGCTTGGTCGTGCGCAGCGTCGCCTGCGACTCGGTGAGGGTCTCCAGGCTCTTCGTCGCCTCCGCCCGCTGCTTCGCCGCCGCGAGGCGCTTGCCTTCGTAGTCCGTCACCGCGCTGCGCTGGCGCTCGGTGAGCCGGTCCATGAGGTGGGTCTGGTCGAAGTACGACTGCGGGCTGTCCGCGAAGATCAGCGCGGCGGTCGGGCCGACGGCCCCGGCGCGGTACTGCGCCGCCGCGTACGAGCCGAGCGCGCGCCGTGACTCGTTGATCTCGTCCGTCCGCTTGGCCACGTCGTCGAGGAGCCCGTCGACCTTGCGCCGCTGCTGGTCGGTGGTCTCCTTGGCCCGGTTGTACTCCTGCGTCGCCGTGCCGGCCTGCCGGTAGAGGTCGTCGACCTTCTTCTGGATCTCCTCCACCGTGGGCTTCGGCGGTGCCGCGGGCGTCGCCTGCGCACTCTGCGTGGTCAGCAGCGTGACCCCGGCGAGCGCGGCCGTCGTGACCCCGACGGCGGGGGAGTGTGAGCGGGTGCTGCGCGGCTTGCGATGGGACGCCAAGACCGGCATCTCCTTCCGTGGCCGCCGAGTGGGACGACCGGCGTCAACTGCCCAGGGCAGGACCGGCTTCGGCGTGGGCGGCCCGCTCGGCGCGTTTCGCCGTCGGAGAGGACGGGCTGCTTGGGCGAGCACGCTAGCCAACCCGCGGTGCGGCTGGGAAGGCCGATGTTCGATATGCCCGATACATTTCCGTGACCTTAAGTGGAGCATCACCTTCCGTAATCTTTCGGTCACTTCGGGAGGTGGCGGCGGGCTGTCAGTGCGGCGGCCTAGACTCGTTAGGCGATGAGCAGCCTCTTTGACGACAGCTTCCTGGCGAGCCTCCAGAACCACCCCTCGGAGGAGCCCCCGCCCCCGCCCGAGGACGAGCACCACGCTCCCGGCGCCCCGGCCGCGGAGGAGGTCCCGCACGACCTCTTCGAGGGGCGCTTCGACGCGCCGCCGTCCAGGGACGCGTACTACCGCGACGGTGCCGCCCGGCCCGTCGTGGACGCGGCCGCGCTCCTGGACGGGCTGAACGAGGAGCAGCGCGCAGCCGTCGTCCACAGCGGAGCCCCGCTGCTCATCGTCGCGGGCGCCGGCTCCGGCAAGACCCGCGTGCTCACGCACCGCATCGCCCACCTCCTGGCCACCCGGCACGTCCACCCCGGCCAGATACTGGCGATCACCTTCACCAACAAGGCCGCCGGCGAGATGAAGGAGCGCGTCGAGCAGCTCGTCGGCCCGCGCGCCAACGCCATGTGGGTCATGACCTTCCACAGCGCCTGCGTCCGCATCCTGCGCCGGGAGAGCAAGAAGCTCGGCTTCACGTCCTCCTTCTCGATCTACGACGCCGCCGACTCCAAGCGCCTGATGGCGCTGGTCTGCCGCGACCTGGACCTCGACCCGAAGAAGTTCCCGCCGAAGTCCTTCACGGCCAAGGTCTCGAACCTGAAGAACGAGCTGATCGACGAGGAGACCTTCGCCGACCAGGCCGCCGACGGCTTCGAGAAGACGCTCGCCGAGGCGTACCGGATGTACCAGGCGCGGCTGCGCGAGGCCAACGCCCTGGACTTCGACGACATCATCATGACGACGGTCCACCTGCTCCAGGCGTTCCCGGACGTCGCCGAGCACTACCGCCGCCGCTTCCGTCACGTCCTCGTCGACGAGTACCAGGACACCAACCACGCCCAGTACACCCTCGTACGGGAGCTGGTCGGCACCGGCTACGAAGACCTGGACCCGGCCGAGCTGTGCGTCGTCGGTGACGCGGACCAGTCGATCTACGCCTTCCGCGGCGCGACCATCCGCAACATCCTCCAGTTCGAGGAGGACTACCCGAACGCGACGACGATCCTCCTGGAGCAGAACTACCGCTCCACGCAGACGATCCTCTCGGCCGCCAACGCCGTCATCGAGCGCAACGAGTCCCGCCGCCCCAAGAACCTGTGGACCAACGCGGGCGCGGGCGCGCAGATCACCGGTTACGTCGCGGACACCGAGCACGACGAGGCCCAGTTCGTCGCCGACGAGATCGACCGGCTCACGGACGCGGGCGACGCGAAGGCCGGTGACGTCGCCGTCTTCTACCGGACGAACGCCCAGTCCCGTGTCTTCGAAGAGATCTTCATCCGCGTCGGCCTGCCCTACAAGGTCGTCGGCGGCGTGCGCTTCTACGAGCGCAAGGAGGTCCGCGACGTCCTCGCCTATCTGCGCGTCCTCGCCAACCCCGAGGACAACGTCCCGCTGCGCCGCATTCTGAACGTGCCCAAGCGTGGCATCGGCGAGCGCGCCGAGGCGATGATCGACGCGCTCTCCCTCCGGGAGAAGATCACGTTCCCGCAGGCGCTGAAGCGGGTCGACGAGGCGTACGGCATGGCGGCGCGGTCCGCGAACGCGGTCAAGCGCTTCAACACCCTCATGGAGGAGCTCCGTACGGTCGTCGACTCCGGCGCCGGCCCCGCGGTCGTCCTCGAAGCCGTACTGGAGCGGACCGGGTACCTCGCCGAGCTGCAGGCCTCCACCGACCCGCAGGACGAGACCCGCATCGAGAACCTGCAGGAACTGGCCGCCGTGGCCCTGGAGTTCGAGCAGGAGCGCGGCGAGGAGGAGACCGGCACCCTGGCCGAGTTCCTGGAGAAGGTCGCGCTCGTCGCCGACTCCGACCAGATCCCCGACGAGGACGAGGAGGGGTCGGGCGTCATCACGCTGATGACCCTGCACACCGCCAAGGGCCTCGAATTCCCGGTCGTGTTCCTGACCGGCATGGAAGACGGCGTCTTCCCGCACATGCGCGCGCTCGGCCAGGCCAAGGAGCTGGAGGAGGAGCGGCGCCTCGCGTACGTGGGCATCACCCGCGCCCGCGAGCGGCTGTATCTGACGCGTTCCTCGATGCGCAGCGCCTGGGGCCAGCCCTCGTACAACCCGGCCTCGCGCTTCCTGGAGGAGATCCCGCCGACGTATCTGGAATGGAAGCGGACCGGCCCCATGGTCAAGCCCGCCGGGCCGACCTCGGGGATCACGTCCTCGCTCTCCTCCTCCCGCGCGCGCTCGGGCCCCTCGGGCTTCGCGACCCGCCGCACCAGCGACAAGCCGGTGATCACGCTCCAGGTCGGCGACCGGGTCACGCACGACCAGTTCGGACTCGGCACGGTCATGCAGGTCACGGGCGCCGGCGGCGACGCGCAGGCGACCATCGACTTCGGCGACGAGAAGCCGAAGCGGCTGCTTCTGCGGTACGCGCCGGTCGAGAAGCTGTAGGACGGCGCAGAGGAGAGGGCCCCGGCTTCGGCCGGGGCCCTCTCCCATGGTCGCTACGGATGGTCGCTACGGATGTGTCAGCCGGTCGGGTTGAGACCGTGGCTGCGCAGCCACGCCTCGGGGTCGATCGCCGCCCCGCCGCCCGGACGGACCTCGAAGTGGAGGTGCGGGCCGGTGGAGTTGCCCGAGTTGCCGGAGTACGCGATGACGTCGCCGGCCTTGACCTTGCCCGAGCGGATCTTGGTGCTGCTCAGGTGGCAGTACCAGGTCTCGGTGCCGTCCGGGGCGGTCACGATCGCCATGTTGCCGTAGGCGCTGTTCCACTGGGTGCGGACGGTGCCGTCGGTCGCGGCCATCACCTTGGTGCCGTACTGGACGGGGAAGTCGATGCCGGTGTGCACGGACATCCAGTTGACGCCCGCCTGGCCGTAGCTCGCGCTGAGCTGGTGCAGCTTCACCGGGAGCGCGAACTTGGGGCGCAGCGCCTCCTTGCGGGCCGCCTCCTCCTCGCGCTTCTTCTTCTCCGCCTCCTGGCGCGCCTTGAGGTCGATGCGCTCCTGGGTGCGGCTGGCACGGTCGCCGAAGTCGCGGGCGTCGGCGCTGAGCGCGGCGAGCTGGGTGTCCAGCTCGTTGTTGGCGGCGACCGGCTTGACGGAGGCCGGGTCGGCGGCGGCCATCGACGTCGTGTCGTCCTTCGTCTCGGCGCCCGCGTCCGCGAGACCTCCGACCGAGGCGGCGGCGATCCCGGCGACGCCCATGACGCAGGCGGAGGGGACGGCGACGGTCAGCAGGGCGGAGCGCTTGGCGGGCGTACGGCGACGGCCTCGGCTGCCACCGGAGGAGCGGCGCACGGGGCGGGCGGCGGTCGCGGCCGTGGCGGCGGGCACGGCGACCGGCTCCGGGTCCGGAGACTCCGTGAGGGTCTCGACGGCCGGGTCCTCGGACTCCGCCGGGGCCTCGTACTCGTAGGCGTACGTGTAGTCGGCCTCGTACGACTCCTCGTACGACTGCTCAACGGGCTTCTCGTAGGAGTCGTCGTACGACTCCTCGTAGGTGGCCGGCTGCTCGGGCTGCGCCTCGGGGGCCGGGACGAACTCGTACTCGGGGGTGTACTGCTGCGGAACGAGGGGCTCGGCGACCAGGAGGTCCTGCTGCGGCGCGGCGTAGTTCCAGGCGGTGGCGTCGTACGTACCCGTCTCGAAGGCGGGGGCCGTCCACTGGCCGGTGGTGTCGTACGAGGCGAAGTGCGCCGTCTCGTACTGACCCGTCTGCTGGGCCTCGTTCCAGGCGGAGGCGTCCCACTGTCCGGTCGTGGCGTACTGACCCGTGGTCGCGTACGCGCCGGTGTCCCACTGCTGGCCGCCGCTCCACTGCGTGGTGTCGTACTGGCCGCTGTGACCGGCGTCGTAACCGCCCGGGAGGGCGCCGAAGAGCGGGTCCGTGGCGAAGCTGCCGGTGCTGTGGGCGTCGTCTCCGACGTACCCGGCGTGGGGGTGCTGGTCGTTCACCAACTTCTCTCTCGCCTCGGCGGCAGGACCAGTCCGGGGCGGGCCCGACGAGGGTGTCCCGGGGTTAAGCAGTGGCGCGACTGTACCCGGCGGTATACGCGGGCGACAATCTTCCGCGGGTTTTGGGTCCACAGGAAACGGGCAATCGGCCGTGTTTCGGTGGTCTCGGGGTACAGGTTTGGCTCTGTGTTCGAGGAACGTTCGAAGAACAGACGCCTTCTGGCGGGTCGTCAGGCGTCTGCGAGCGCTGCCGGTCTCCACCCGTGGAGCCGGGCCCGGTCACGCCACGGAGGCGGCTCCCGGTTCGGCTCCCGGCGCGGCGTCGGGCGTGTCGGTGCCGAGCGCCTCGCAGATCCCCGTCGCGACGGTCGGATGCACCGGCAGGGCGAGATGGCCGATCCCACTGACCTGGACGTTGTGCACCAGCAGGTCGGGGTGGTCGAGCCGCGCCGTCTCGACGGGGATCATCACCTGGTCCAGGTCGCTCCAGAAGCTGACACAGCGCGTCCGGCAGCCCGGCGCGGGCTCGGCGAGCTCGTTCAGCACGTCGGAGCCGGGGCGCATCTGGCGGACCAGCGGATGGGCCGCGGCCCACGGGGCGGCGGTGGTGCCGGCGTGCGGGGTGCCGAGCATGACCAGCGTGCGGACCCGCTCGTCACCGCCCAGGCGCTGTACGTAATAACGGGCGATGAGCCCGCCCAGGCTGTGCCCGACGATGTCGACCTCGTGGTGGCCGGTGCGGGCGCAGACCTCCTCGATGTGGCGGCCCAGGAGGCCGGCGGCGGCCCGCAGGTCGCAGGTGAGCGGAGAGTAGTTGAACGACTCGACGGGGCGACGGCCGTGCCGGGCCAGGGAGCGGCGCAGCAGGACGAAGACGGAGCGGTTGTCGACGAAGCCGTGGAGAAGGACGACGGGGCGTCCCGCGCGGGCCTTGGTGTCCGGCCCCGCGTCGGGGTCGGGGGCGGGGGCGGCATACGGGCGCTCGGCGACCATGCCGGAGGGGTAGAGGAGCAGATGGCCGGTGAGGATCGCCAGCTCGAGGGCGTTGGCCTTCAGCGCAGTGGTGACCTTGGTGAGCCGGGTGAGCTCCATCGGCGACCTCCGTGCGGCATGCGGGCGCCGAACGGTAGTCCGGTGAGCCGTACGTCCGGGTCGCCTGACGACCCGGACGTACGGCTACCCCGTTGCGGCTCCCTTGCGCAGGACCCCTGCGGCTGGTGGGCCCAGGAGGAGGGCCCGGAGGGGTCCGGCACATGCGAACAATGTCCCACCGTGTGATTTCCCCCTCGCTGCCCACCGCGAAACAGCGGCGTGCGGGATGCTGGCGATAACGTTCGTTCACCTCCCCGGGCAATGAAGCGCGGGGGTCGCATGTGGAGGCAGTGATGGGTGTGACCGGTCCGATCCGCGTGGTGGTGGCCAAGCCGGGTCTCGACGGCCACGATCGCGGGGCCAAGGTGATCGCGCGGGCGCTGCGCGACGCCGGTATGGAGGTCATCTACACAGGGCTGCACCAGACGCCCGAGCAGATCGTGGACACGGCCATCCAGGAGGACGCCGACGCGATCGGGCTGTCGATCCTCTCGGGTGCCCACAACACGCTGTTCGTGAAGGTCCTGGAGCTTCTGAAGGAGCGCGACGCGGAGGACATCAAGGTCTTCGGCGGCGGCATCATCCCGGACGCGGACATCGCGCCTCTGAAGGAGAAGGGCGTGGCTGAGATCTTCACGCCGGGCGCGACGACGGCGTCGATCGTGGCCTGGGTGAACGCGAACGTCCGCGTCGCCGCCTAGGGGGCGTCCGGCGGATCATGGCCGGGGCCGCCACGCCTGGCACGGCACCTCGCCGCGGGAAGCGGGGGTGCACGGGGCGGCCGTCCAGCCGCCGTGCGCTCCCGCCGAAAAGTCCCCCGAACGGCCTAACCGGCCGCCCGCCGGACCCCGTCTCGTGATCCCCTGGACCCATGATCGCGTGATCCCTCCGGCATCCGGCCGTCGCGTCGCCCGGTCACTCCGCCAGGGGTGCCAGTTCCGTCTGCATCTGCGCGCGCAGACGCAGCGTCGACACCAGGCGCTGGAACGCCTCCGACCAGTAGCCCCCGGCCCCCGGGGACGCGTCCTCCGGGTCCGTCGTGAGGGCGGTCAGGGACTCCAGCTGCGTCGCCGCCTCGGGCGCGAGGCAGCGCTCCGCGAGGCCCATCACCCCGCTGAAGCTCCACGGGTAGCTGCCCGCGTCCCGTGCGATGTCCAGGGCGTCGATCACGGCCCCGCCCAGCGGCCCCGACCAGGGCACCGTGCAGACGCCGAGGAGCTGGAAGGCCTCCGAGAGACCATGGGCCGCGATGAAGGCGGCGACCCACTGGGCCCGCTCCTCGTGCGGGAGCGTCGAGAGCAGCTTCGCCCGTTCCGCCAGGGACGACGTGCCCGGCCCGGTCGCCGGAGGTGCGGTCGGGGCGCCGAGCAGTGCCCGTGACCAGTCGGCGTCCCGCTGACGGACCGCCGCACGGCACCACGCGGCGTGCAGCTCGCCCTCCCAGCCGTCCGCGACCGGAAGCGTGACGATCTCCTCGGGCGAACGCCCGCCGAACCGCGCAGGCCAGCAGGACAGAGGCGCCGACTCGACGATGCGCCCCAGCCACCAGGACCGCTCGCCCCGGCCCGTCGGCGGGACGGCGACGACCCCGTCCCGCTCCATCCCGGCGTCGCACTCGTGCGGCGCCTCGACCACGATCGTCGCGCCCCCCTCCGTACGGTCCAGGGAGACGCAGGACGTCGCGCGGCCCGCCATCCGGCCGGCGAGCGCCGATCCGGGCAGGGCGGAGAGCAGCTCGGCGGCGGTCGACCGGACGTTACGGCTGCGGTCGGACAGCGCCCCCTCCAGGAACTCCTCGTCGGCGCCGGAGAGTCCGGCCCGCAGGGAGTCCAGGAACATCAGCCGGTCCTCCGCCCGCTCCACCACCCAGGTGGAACGCAGCAGGGCCAGGCCGGCCTCCGGGTCCTCCGCCCGTACGGAGGCCAGCAGCGCGACCCGCTCGGCGAACAGGCCCTCCTCCCACAGCGCTTCGACCGCCTCGCCGTCCCGGACGTCGGGGAGTGTGGTGCTGCCTCCCGCCCCGCGCAGGGCGAACTTCCAGTCCGGGTTGAACCGGGCCAGCCAGAGCCCGCGTGGCCCGGCCAAGGTCAGCGCCTGCGGCCGCAGGTCCGTACGGGCGCGTGCGGCGTCGAGGAGCGCGGGCAGGGCGGAGGCGGGTGCCTTGTAGCCGTGTTCGTTGGCCGTGGCGAGCCACTGGGGGAGCAGCTCGGCGAGATCGGGCGCGGCACCGCGCCGCCCGCCGGACGGGGCGGGCGCCGCCCGGCCCGCGAGGAGCTGGCCGAGCCGGCGGCGGGCGGCCTCGGGCAGGGGGGCGCGGTGGTCCTCCGGCGCGGGCTCGGGCGCCGGAGCGGCGGGCCCGGGCCGCAGACCCGCCCTGCGCCGCACGGTGTGCAGCGCGGCGGCGTCCAGCAGAGCGACGGGAGCGCCGCCGGCTGCCGTCCCGGGGCGGGTGGCGAGTGCGGGCGGCCGGCGATCCGTGCCGAGCAGCGCCGAGGTGACGAGTTCTTCCCAGGCGTCCATGGAGCTCCTCCAGCTGTCGTCGGGCGAGTCGTGCGAGGTCGTTCGTACGGGTCCGTCGCACGGAACCGGTCGTACGGAAGTCAGTGGAGCGGGACCGTCTCTCCGGGGGTCTCGGCCGACCAGGCGGCGAGCGGGGTGAACCCCCGGTGGCCGCACTCGCCGAAGACGGTCACGGGGCCGCCCCCGGAGAGCGCGGCGAGCCGCCACAGGCCGGGCCGCCCGAGCGCGGGGCCGCTGAGGGGCAGGGCCGCCCCGCCGTCCGCGGCCGGCGTCGCGTCGGCGAGCTGCCAGCCGTGGTCCGTCGGTATCGGGACGACATCGGAGAGCGTCACCGGCCAGGAGTCCAGCCAGGGGTCCTCCCGCAGGGCGAGGCCGTAGGCGGTGAGCGCGTCGCCGACCGTGCCGCCGGGGGGTGGGACGTCGAGCGGGGCCGGGGCGGTGAACTGCTCGCCCAGCTCGGCCCGGAGCCCCGCGCCCGCGTGCGGGGTGAGCGCGGCGTCGATCACCGCACCCACGGGAAGGGCCAGTTGAGGTGCGCGCCCGACCGCTCCGAAGGAGAGGAGCAGCGCCGTGCGTCCGGTCGCGCGGCCGTGCAGCCAGATGCGACGCGTCGTCAGCTTGCCGTCGCCGGTGTCGTACTGCGCGAGGACGAGCCAGTGGTCCCGCACCGAGGGGCCCTCGGCGGGGGCGGTCAGGCCCACCCGGGTCCGTACGGTCGCGGCGAGGGGTCCCGGGAGCCGGTCGACGGAGAGCCAGGCCCGGTCGAGGAGATGGGTCAGCGCGCACTCCTCCAGGAGCCGGACGGGCCAGCCGGGCCCCGAACCCGGAATCGCGCCCAACTCCCTGACCCGGCCGGCGAGTCCCGGGGCCTGGGCGTCGACCATGCGGGCCGCCGTCTCCTCCCAGAGGCCGTATCCGGACCGCTCGGCCGAGGCCAGCCCGCCGCGAAGCAGGTCGGCCAGTCGCTGCTCCAACTCCTCGGCGCCGGAGGTGATCCGGGCCGAACGCCGCTCCGCCCTGCGGCGCGCGGCCTCGGGATCGGCGGTGGCCGGTCCCGTCCCCTCCGCCGCGAGCGCACGGACGGCCGCGCGCTCGCGGCGGCCCTCCAGCCAGCCCGTCGCCCAGTCGGGCACCTCCGTGCCCGCGACCGCCGCCGTGTCCGTGGCCCAGAGCAGCAGCAGCCCCAGCGCGTGCTTGCACGGGAACTTCCGGCTGGGGCAACTGCAGGAGTACGCCGGGCCCGTGGTGTCCACGACCGTGCGGTACGGCTTGCTGCCGCTGCCCCGGCACAGGCCCCAGACGGCCCCGTCACCGCCGCTGCCTGTGCCCGACCACGGTCCGGCCGTGCCGAGCTTGCTGCCCGCTCTGCGCGAGGCGTCGTCAGGAGCCAGTGCCAGCACCTGATCCGCCGTCCAGCGCACCCCCTGTGTGTTCATGCCCTCGACGGTAGGGGCCTCCACTGACAATGGACTTGACCTGCTCGTTCGAACGCGAGGAGGGCGGCGCCGGGTATTTGACTTTGCCTTCCCTTTAAGGTTTTCTGCCCGGGACCTGTCACACAACTCGCACCAGGGGGACCCCTCATGAAGCGCACCATCCGCACCGCCGTCTCGGCGCTCGCCGTCACCGGCCTCGCGCTCGGGCTCGGCGCCTGTTCCGCCGCGGACAAGGCCGCCGACCAGGTCGACAAGGCAGTGAACGAGACCTTCGAGGTGACGTACGAGGTCTCCGGCAAGGGCATCGAGTCGATCGAGTACCACGGCGGCAGCGGTACGGCCATGGAGCCGAAGCTCGAGAAGGAGTCGAAGCCGACCACGCCGTGGAAGAAGACGGTGACGCTGAAGGGGATCATGCCGCCGGCCGTCATGCCGATCTCGCTCAACCCGGCCGACCTCACCTGCAAGGTCATCCACGAGGGCAAGGTACTCAAGGAGGCGAAGGGCGCGGACGCGATGGCCGGAGGCTGCGTCGCGGTCTCGCCGATCGCCGGCTGACGCCCCGCGCGCACCCGGATTCGCACCCGGCCACGGGTTCGGACACGCGCCCGGATTCGGCCTCTGACCTGCGGCGACCGCCGACTGTCAGTGGCATGGTGCACGGTGGATCCCACATCAGGTCGACGATCTGGAGGGGGATCCATGACCGTGTCCGAAACCATCGCGAGCGCCGTGCCCGGTGCCGGAACCGACACCGGGGCGGGCGTCGCCCCGGCCGCCGCGGACCTCGGCTCCGAGGCCCTGCGGCCGCACGCCGAACACGCCTTCGCGGACGAACTGAAGGCGCTCGCCGCAGCCGACGACCGGCCGCGGCCCGCCCGTTGGCAGCTCTCGCCGTGGGCCGTCGCCACCTACCTCCTCGGCGGGACGCTCCCCGACGGGACGGTGATCACACCGAAGTACGTCGGACCGCGCCGCATCGTCGAGGTCGCCGTCACCACACTCGCCACCGACCGGGCGCTGCTGCTGCTCGGCGTGCCCGGCACCGCCAAGACCTGGGTCTCCGAGCACCTCGCCGCCGCCGTCAGCGGCGACTCCACGCTGCTGGTCCAGGGCACCGCCGGGACGCCCGAGGAGGCGATCCGGTACGGCTGGAACTACGCCAAGCTCCTTGCCCACGGCCCCAGTCGCGATGCGCTCGTGCCCAGCCCCGTCATGCGCGCCATGTCCGAGGGGCTGACCGCCCGCGTCGAGGAACTCACCCGCATCCCCGCCGACGTGCAGGACACGCTCATCACGATCCTGTCCGAGAAGACCCTGCCGATCCCGGAGTTGGGGCAGGAGGTCCAGGCGGTACGGGGCTTCAACCTCATCGCCACCGCCAACGACCGCGACCGCGGGGTCAACGACCTCTCCAGCGCGCTGCGCCGCCGCTTCAACACCGTTGTGCTTCCGCTGCCCGCCACCCCGGAGGCCGAGGTCGACATCGTCGCGCGCCGCGTCGACCAGATCGGCCGCTCGCTCGACCTGCCGGCCGTGCCGGAGGGCGTCGAGGAGATCCGTCGGGTCGTCACGGTCTTCCGCGAGCTGCGCGACGGGGTCACCACCGACGGGCGCACCAAGCTCAAGTCCCCTTCGGGGACGCTGTCCACGGCCGAGGCCATCTCCGTCGTCACCGGCGGCCTCGCGCTCTCCGCCCACTTCGGCGACGGCGTGCTGCGCCCCGCCGATGTCGCCGCCGGCATCCTCGGCGCGGTCGTCCGCGACCCGGCGGCGGACCGCGTCATCTGGCAGGAGTACCTGGAGACGGTCGTCCGGGAGAGAGACGGCTGGAAGGACTTCTACCGCGCCTGCCGCGAGGTGAGCGCATGACAGCGCCTCAGGCGGTCGTCGCGCCCACGCCCGTGACCACGGCCACGACGGCGGTAGTGCCTGGCGGAGTGACTCCCTCCGTCGCGGGGCCCGCCGGCCGGGCGGCCGGTCCGCTGTTCCTCGGCGTGCGGCATCACGGGCCCGGGTCCGCGCGGGCCGTGCGGGGGGCGCTCGACGCGAGGCGCCCGGCGGCCGTGCTGATCGAGGGGCCGCCCGAGGCCGACGCGATCCTCCCGCTCGCGGGGGACGAGGGGATGCGGCCGCCGGTCGCGCTGCTCGCCCACGCCGTGGACGACCCGGGCCGCGCCGCCTTCTGGCCCTTCGCGGAGTTCTCGCCCGAGTGGGTGGCGATCCGCTGGGCCCTCGCGCACGGCGCCGCCGTCCGCTTCATCGACCTCCCCGCCGCCCACACCCTCGCCGCCACGGACCCCACCTGGGGCGACGGTGAGGAGGACGAGGCCGACGAGGGGCTGCGGATCGACCCGATCGCCGAGCTCGCGGGTGCCGCCGGATACGACGACCCCGAGCGCTGGTGGGAGGACGTGGTCGAGCTGCGCGGCGCCGCCGACCCCGTGACCCCGTTCGAGGCGCTCGCCGAGGCCATGGGCGCCCTGCGCGAGACGTACGGGCACGGCGGCCACGCCCGTGACCTGGTCCGCGAGGCGTACATGCGCCTCCAGCTCCGCGCCGCCCGCAAGGAGTTCGGGGAGGACGTGGCCGTCGTCTGCGGCGCCTGGCACGTGCCCGCGCTGGACCGGAGGACGACCGCCACCGCCGACCGGGCCCTGCTCAAGGGACTGCCCAAGGTGAAGACCGAGACGACGTGGGTGCCCTGGACCCACCGCCGTCTCGCCCGCCGCTCCGGCTACGGCGCCGGCATCGACGCCCCCGGCTGGTACGGACACCTCTTCGCCGCCCCCGACCGTCCGATCGAACGCTGGATGACCAAGGTCGCGGGGCTGCTCAGAGCCGAGGACACGATGGTGTCCTCCGCCCATGTCATCGAGGCCGTGCGGCTCGCGGAGACCCTCGCGGCGATGCGCGGCAGGCCGCTGGCCGGACTCGGCGAGACCACCGACGCCGTACGGGCCGTGATGTGCGACGGCTCCGACGTCCCGCTCGACCTCGTGCGCGACCGCCTCGTCGTCGGCGACATCCTCGGCGAGGTCCCCGCCGCCGCCCCCGCCGTACCGCTTCAGCGTGATCTCACCCGCCTCCAGCGCGCCCTGCGCCTCAAGCCCGAGGCACAGGAGCGGGAGCTGGAACTCGATCTGCGCAAGGAGAACGACTCCACCCGCAGCCGGCTGCTGCACCGGCTGGGCCTGCTCGCCGTGGGCTGGGGCACACCCGTCGCGGGGCGCGGCAGCACCGGCACGTTCCGGGAGTCCTGGCGGCTGCGCTGGGAGCCCGAACTGCACGTCCGTATCGCCGAGGCCGGCGTCTGGGGCACCACCGTCGAATCCGCCGCCACCTCCAAGGCGGAGGCCCGCGCCCTGGAGGCCACCGCCCTCGCCGACGTCACCGCGCTCGCCGAGCAGTGCCTGCTCGGCGGCCTCGGCGCGGCCCTCCCCGTCGTCATGACGGCCCTCGCCGACCGCGCCGCGCTCGACACCGACGTCGCCCACCTCGCCCAGGCCCTCCCCGCGCTCGCCCGCTCCCTGCGCTACGGAGACGTACGCGCCACCGACACCGCCGCGCTCGGCGAGGTCGCTGCCGGGCTCGCCGAACGGATCTGTGTCGGTCTGCCCCCGGCCTGCACGGGGCTCGACACCGATGCCGCCACCGAGATGCGCGGCCATCTCGACGCCGTGCACGGCGCGCTCCAGCTGCTCCCCGACAGCGCGGAGCTGACCGGCCGGTGGGCCGGCGTCCTGCGCGGGCTCGCCTCCCGCGACAGCGTGGCCGGCACCCTCCGCGGCCGGGCCGCCCGGCTGCTCCTCGACGAGGGCCGCCTCGACGAGGGGGAGGCCGCGCGGCTTATGAGCCTGGCTCTCTCTCCGGGCGCCCCGCCCGCCGACGCCGCCGCCTGGATCGAGGGCTTCGTCGGCGGGGCCTCCGGGGGAGGCATGCTCCTCGTCCATGACGAACGGCTGCTCGCGCTGGTCGACACGTGGCTGACCGGTGTCACGGCGGACGCCTTCACCGACGTCCTGCCGCTGCTGCGCCGCACGTTCTCGGCGTACGAGCCCGGCGTGCGCCGCACCCTGGGGGAGCTGGTCGCCCGCGGCCCGTCCGCAGCGGGAGGCCGGGCGGAGGCCGGCACGCCCGGCTTCGGCACCGCCCTCGACGAGGAGCGGGCCGACGGGGTCCTCCCGGTGCTCGAGCTGATCCTGGGAGACATCGACATGGTGGGGGCGAACCGATGACCGACACGACGACCGGCACGACGGGCAGGACCGGTCCGACGGCTGCCACGACCGGCGCAACGGTCGGCGCAACGACCGGTCACACGACCACCGGCGCGACGGCCGGCGCGACGGCCGACACCGCGCACGGCGAGCGGCTGCGGCGTTGGCGCATGGTTCTCGGTGGCGGAGAGGCGGACGGCACCGGC
Organism: Streptomyces sp. Je 1-79; assembly: GCF_025195125.1. Taxonomy (GTDB): domain Bacteria; phylum Actinomycetota; class Actinomycetes; order Streptomycetales; family Streptomycetaceae; genus Streptomyces. Next base: position 58,254 of record NZ_JAMGSL010000010.1, on the reverse strand, counting down.
TGTTCCCTCGCCGGTACGGACGCCGCCATGGACGGCGCGCTGTCCGCGCTCTACGGAGGCGGTACGAAGAAGACCGGGGCGAACGCCACCGGGCGCGACCGGTCCGCCGGTCTCGGCGCCTCCGCGCCCTCCGTCGCCCGCTGGCTCGGCGACATCAGGACGTACTTCCCCAGCTCCGTCGTCCAGGTCATGCAGCGCGACGCCATCGACCGTCTCGGGCTCTCCACCCTGCTGCTGGAGCCCGAGATGCTGGAGGCCGTCGAGGCCGACGTCCACCTCGTCGGCACGCTCCTCTCCCTCAACAAGGTCATGCCCGAGACGACCAAGGAGACGGCCAGGGCGGTCGTACACAAGGTCGTCGACGACCTCGAGAAGCGCCTCGCCACCCGGACCCGGGCCACTCTCACCGGCGCGCTCGACCGCTCGGCCCGGATCAGCCGCCCCCGGCACCGGGACATCGACTGGGACCGCACGATCCGCGCGAACCTCAAGAACTACCTGCCCGAGTACCGCACGGTCGTCCCCGAGCGGCTGATCGGCTACGGCAGGGCGGCCCAGTCGGTCAAGAAGGACGTCGTCCTCTGCATCGACCAGTCCGGCTCGATGGCCGCCTCGGTCGTCTACGCCTCCGTGTTCGGCGCGGTCCTCGCCTCCATGCGGTCGATCGCGACCCGGCTCGTCGTCTTCGACACGGCGGTCGTCGATCTGACCGACCAGCTCGACGACCCGGTGGACGTCCTCTTCGGCACCCAGCTCGGCGGCGGCACGGACATCAACCGGGCCCTCGCCTACTGCCAGTCACAGATCACCCGGCCGGCCGAGACCGTCGTCGTCCTCATCAGCGACCTCTACGAAGGGGGCATACGCGACGAGATGCTGAAGCGGGTCGCGGCGATGAAGGCGTCCGGCGTGCAGTTCGTCGCCCTGCTCGCACTCTCCGACGAGGGCGCCCCCGCCTACGACCGCGAGCACGCGGCGGCGCTCGCCGCGCTCGGCGCCCCCGCCTTCGCCTGCACCCCGGACCTCTTCCCCGAGGTGATGGCGGCGGCGATCGAGAAGCGGCCCCTGCCCGTGCCCGACACCGCACAAGGGCTGCGGAATCCGTAGCCGATCCGCCACCCGGGCGGGCGCGTCCGGGGACACTGAGGTCCATATCACATCAGGGTCCGCGCCCCCCTCACCTCGCGCCCAGGCGCGTCGTGAGGGCCCCACAGCCCTGTTCCCACCTGTGCCGGTGGCACCGGTGTCACCCTCGCGGTCCCCTACGGACCGCCCTGGTACCCCTACGATCTGTGACCCGTATCACCGCTCCGGTGTGACCTGCGATTTAGGGACCCACGGCATGCGGGGATAACCTGCGGGACGGACATGCCGCGTCCACGGACACCGTGTACGCCTCCCTTGTGACAGCGCAGTCACGTTGCCCTTCGCGGCACGCCCACGCAGACAACGAACCGCGATCATCAGAAAAGGGACGGACGCGCGTGGACCTGTTCGAGTACCAGGCGAGGGACCTCTTCGCCAAGCACGGTGTACCGGTGCTGGCCGGTGAAGTCATCGACACGCCTGAGGCGGCGCGCGAGGCCACCGAGCGTCTTGGCGGCAAGTCGGTCGTCAAGGCGCAGGTGAAGGTCGGCGGCCGCGGCAAGGCCGGCGGCGTCAAGCTGGCCGCCACCCCGGACGAGGCCGTCGCCCGCGCGACGGACATCCTCGGGATGGACATCAAGGGCCACACGGTCCACAAGGTGATGATCGCGGAGACCGCTCCGGAGATCCTCGAGGAGTACTACGTCTCGTACCTCCTCGACCGCACCAACCGCACCTTCCTCGCCATGGCCTCCGTGGCCGGTGGCATGGACATCGAGGAGGTCGCCGCGACGACCCCCGAGAAGCTCGCGAAGGTGCCGGTCAACGCCGTCGAGGGCGTCGACATCGAGAAGGCCCGCGAGATCGTGGCCCTGGCGCAGTTCCCGGCCGAGGTGGCCGAGAAGGTCGCCGAGGTCCTCGTGACCCTGTGGGACACCTTCGTCGCCGAGGACGCGCTCCTCGTCGAGGTGAACCCGCTGGCCAAGGTCGCCTCCGGCGACATCCTGGCGCTGGACGGCAAGGTGTCCCTGGACGCCAACGCCGACTTCCGTCAGCCCGAGCACGAGGCGCTCGAGGACAAGGACGCAGCCAACCCGCTCGAGGCTGCTGCCAAGGCCAAGGGCCTCAACTACGTCAAGCTGGACGGCGAGGTCGGCATCATCGGCAACGGCGCCGGCCTGGTCATGTCGACCCTGGACGTCGTCGCGTACGCCGGTGAGAACCACGGTGGCGTGAAGCCGGCCAACTTCCTCGACATCGGTGGCGGCGCCTCCGCCGAGGTCATGGCGAACGGCCTGGAGATCATCCTGGGCGACCCGGACGTCAAGTCCGTGTTCGTCAACGTCTTCGGTGGCATCACCGCCTGTGACGAGGTCGCCAACGGCATCGTCCAGGCGCTGGAGCTCCTCGCCTCCAAGGGCGAAGAGGTCACCAAGCCGCTGGTCGTGCGCCTCGACGGCAACAACGCGGAGCTGGGTCGCAAGATCCTGTCGGACGCGAACCACCCGCTCGTGCAGCGTGTGGACACCATGGACGGCGCGGCCGACAAGGCCGCCGAGCTCGCGGCTGCGAAGTAAGGGACGAGGTCAAGCACACCATGGCTATCTTCCTCACCAAGGACAGCAAGGTCATCGTCCAGGGCATGACCGGTGCCACGGGCATGAAGCACACCAAGCTCATGCTGGGTGACGGCACCAACATCGTCGGTGGCGTGAACCCGCGCAAGGCCGGCACGTCCGTCGACTTCGACGGCACCGAGGTCCCGGTCTTCGGCTCCGTCGCCGAGGCGATGGAGAAGACGGGCGCCAACGTCTCCGTCCTCTTCGTCCCGCCGGCCTTCGCCAAGGCCGCCGTGGTCGAGGCGATCGACGCCGAGATCCCGCTGGCCGTCGTCATCACCGAGGGCATCGCCGTCCACGACTCCGCCGCCTTCTGGGCGTACGCGCAGTCGAAGGGCAACAAGACCCGCATCATCGGCCCGAACTGCCCCGGTCTCATCACCCCGGGCCAGTCCAACGCCGGCATCATCCCGGGCGACATCACGAAGCCGGGCCGCATCGGCCTGGTCTCGAAGTCCGGCACGCTGACGTACCAGATGATGTACGAGCTCCGTGACATCGGCTTCTCGTCCGCCGTCGGCATCGGTGGCGACCCGGTCATCGGCACCACGCACATCGACGCCCTCGCGGCGTTCGAGGCCGACCCCGACACCGACCTGATCGTCATGATCGGCGAGATCGGCGGCGACGCCGAGGAGCGTGCGGCGGACTTCATCGCGAAGAACGTCACCAAGCCGGTCGTCGGCTACGTCGCGGGCTTCACCGCGCCCGAGGGCAAGACCATGGGCCACGCCGGCGCCATCGTCTCCGGCTCCTCCGGCACCGCCCAGGCGAAGAAGGAGGCCCTCGAGGCCGCCGGCGTCAAGGTCGGCAAGACGCCGACCGAGACCGCCAAGCTGGCGCGCGCGATCCTCGCGGGCTGAAGCGGAATCGTCTGAACCGCACAGGTGGGCCCCGCCCCCTCCCGGGAAACCGGGTGGGGGCGGGGCCCACGTGCGTGTGTACCGCCCGTCGGCGCGAGGCGCCTGCGGCCTAGTGCGGGTCGGGGATCAGGCGCTCCGGGCCGTGGTGGGGCTGGGAGCGGAGCTTGTCGTGCAGCTTCACGTCCTCCGGGGTGAGCTTCGGCGAGCCGCCGCGGACCGGGACGCCGTTGACCGTCTCGCCGGGGTGGTTCACCGGCAGGTACTGCGTCGGCGCGGTCGCGGCCGTCACGGCTGTCACGGCGATGAGCGCCGCCGTCACGCCGATCACCGCCCGCGTCCACAGCCGGCTACGGCGCTCGCTGCCGGCCCGTACGGCCCGGGGCTCCGCGATCGTCGTGGCCGGCGCCTCCGTGGCCAGCGCGCCCAGCCTTTGGTGGAGGGCGTCGGGGTCGGCGAGCTCGGGCACGCGCTGTCCGATGACGGTACGGGCGTGCAGCAGGCGGTTGGCGGCGGCGGGGGTGCTCGCCTCGGTCTCGGCCGCCGTGTCGGGCAGGTCGAGGCCGAGACCGTCGTAGAGCAGGACGGTACGGCGGTACGGCGGCGGCAGCTCCAGGAGCGCCGCGAGCAGCTCCCTGCGTCCCGGCTCGGTGGGCGGGGCGTCCGGGTGCTTGTGGCCGCGGCGCAGGCGGTGCCAGGGGGAGAGCGCGTACTCGTACGCCGCCGCCCGTACCCAGCCCACCGGGTCCCGGTCGACCGCGACCTCGGGCCAGTGCTCCCAGGCGTGGTGGAAGGCGTACTCGACGGACTCCCGGGACAGCCTGCGGCGGCCGGTGAGCAGGTACGTCTGGTGGACGAGTCCGGGCGCGGCGTGGGCGTAGAGGGCGTCGAAGGCCTGCTCAGGGGTGAGCGAGGGCTCCTGGTGCACCTCATGGCCCTCGTGCGCCACGTTCGCCTCGTCGGTCACACGGGTCATGTGCGCCATGTGCACCTCGTGGGCCTCGGGAGCGGCCTCCACGTCCTCGAAGGAGGGGGCGGAGGACAGCCCGGCCGGGGGCTGCTGGGGCTGCGGGGGTGCCTCCACGGGTTTCAGCTTCTCCAGGGGCTGGTGGGCGGCCGCGCCGCCCGCGCGGACGGTGCGGGGGGCCTTCTGACCGCCGCCGGTGCCACCGAGGCCGCCGAGGCCGCCGGTGCCGAGGCCGAGGGCGGAAGCCGCGGGGGCCTTGGGCGGTTTCGCCGCGCGCTTGGTCGCGGCCCTCGGCCGGGTGTTCGCGGTCGCCGGTCCCGCGCCCGTGAGGGGCGTGGCGGCGGACTTGGAGAGCGGGACGGGTTCCGGTGCCCGTGCGGGCTCCGGCTGCGACCCCGAAGACGGTGCGGAGGGCGTGGACTGCTCGTCGTACGCGCCGAGCAGCTTCGCGTACGCCTCCTGCTTGCGCCCTCGTGGCGAGGTGCGGCCGGTCTCCCAGGACCGGACCGTGGCAGGCGTGACGCCCATGGCCTCCGCGACCTGGTCCTCGCTCAGACCTCGGGCCTCGCGCAGTCTGCGCCGCTCCTTGGGGGAGGGCATGCTCCGGTTCATCGGCGACGACCTCCCGCAGTGCAGCTCCGGGCGGAAAAGTACATAAACGTATATTGAGCGACACAACGGGCTTTTGCCTGTTACGCGAGAAACGCGCGTGTCGTTGGCAGCATGGGCGCGTGACCCATCTGACCGAACGGCCCCCCTCGCTGCCTGCCGAAACAGCGGCCCACGGCGGCCGGTCCGCCGCTCTCGCGACCGCTTTCGTGCGCGGTGGGGTCGCGGCGGGGCTCGGACTCGGGGCCCTGGCGGTCCTGGTGACGGCCCTGTGGATCAGTTCGCCGTACCCCGACAGCGGCCCCGGCGGGGCCCTGCACGCGGCCGCCGGGCTGTGGCTGCTCGCCCACGGCGTGGACCTGATCCGCACGGAGACCCTCTCCGGGGTGCCCGCGCCCGTCGGGGTCGCGCCGATGCTGCTCATGGTCCTGCCCGGCTGGCTCGTGCACCGCGCCGCCCGGGACACGATGGAGCCGTACGCCGAGGGCCCGGCCCGGCCCGGGCCCTCGGCGAGCGCCACCGTGGCCGCGGTCTCCGGCGGGTATCTGCTGGTCGCGGCCGGGGCCGTGGCCTACGCGGCGAGCGGTCCGCTGCGCGCCGACCCGCTGAGCCTCGGTCTGTGGCTGCCCGGGGTGGTGGCCGCGGCGGCGGGGCTCGGTGTCTGGACGGCGGCCGGGCGGCCCCTGCCCGAGCAGGAGCAGGCGTCCGTGGCCCTGCGCTCGGCGGGCCGGGCCGTCGTGGTCCTGCTGGGCGGCGGGGCGGTGGTGTTCGGTGTCTCGCTGGTCTGGCACGCGGGCGCCGCGCAGGCGTCCTTCGCCGGGCTCGCGACCGACTGGTCGGGGCGCGTGTCGGTCCTGCTCCTGGCCGCCGCACTGGTGCCGAACGCGGCGGTCTGGGGTGCCTCCTACGGCCTCGGGCCCGGTTTCGCGCTCGGCGCGGGCGCTTCGGCGACCCCGCTGGGCCTCACCGGCACCGTGGCGGCCCCCTCCTTCCCGCTCCTGGCCGCCGTGCCCGCCCACGGCCCGGGCGGCTGGCCGCAGGGGGCCGCCGTGGCGGTCCCGTTCGTGGCGGCCGTGGTCCTCGGTGTCGGCGTGGGTCACTCCGCGCGGACCTGGACGGGCCGGGAGACGGCGCTCACGGCCCTGATCGGCGCCTGGGCGTGCGGGGCGGCGACGGTGCTGGCGGCGGCGGCCGCGGGGGGCCCGCTCGGTTCGGGCCGGCTGTCGGTGTTCGGCCCGGTGTGGTGGCAGACCAGCGCGGCGGCGGTGCTGTGGTGCGCGGCGGTGGGAGCGCCGGTGGCGCTGGGGGTACGGTCCTGGGCGCGGCGCGGCATGGAACCGAAGGAGTCCGAGCCGGTGACGACGGAGCCTCCGGCCGGGGCTGCCTCCGCCCCGGGCCCCGGCCCCGTCTCCGGACCGGCTCCCGCACCCGTGCCCGTACCTGCATCCGCGCCCCTCCTGCTCCCCGAGGAGGCTGAGCAGGACGACGACGATGACGATGCGGGGTACGAGTCGTACGACTTCCTTCCGGCGGCCTGGGAACCGGCCCTGCCGCCGCTGCCCTCGCTGCCCTCGCCCCCGCCCCTGGCGCCTTCGTCCCCGGCGCCCTCGCCCCCGGTGCCTGAAGGCGACACCACCTCGGGGGACACCTCGGGGCGCGCGGAGTCCGACGCGTAGGCGGGCGTGTGGCGGCGGGCCTACTCCCGTACGCCGAAGATCTCCCGCAGCGGCTCCGGCAGCAGATCGTTGCAGGCCAGCTGGCCCGACTGGGTCAGGGCGTCGTCGGCGCAGGTGTAGAAGTCCCGGTAGACCATCTGGATGGTGAAGCTGCCCGCGACGATCATGAGGGACAGCGCGGCGGCGACCAGGCCGCTCACCGCCGCCGTGCGCTGCGAGCGGGCCGCGACACGGGTGGCCCCCGCCTGGACGGGCGCCTGCGGGGCGGCCGGGGACGGGGCGGCCTGCGCCGGTGCCTGCTCAGGCCGGGGCGCCGGGGCCTTCGGCTTGCCTCGCAGCGCGCTGATCGCCCAGTACAGGGCCAGCGCGCCCAGGAGCAGCGCCAGCTCCTGGATCTCGAAGATCGCGAAGAAGAACGCCCACATGCCCGCGAGCAGCGCGTACCGCGCCCGCCGCTGCGCCGGGTCCGTGGGGTCCCACTTGGGGCCGGGCCCCTGGCCCTGGCCGTCAGGACCGCTGGGGCGCTCCGGGCGGCGGCCGAAGCCGTCGGAGGAGCGGCCGGGCTGGCGGCTGCTCCAGCGGCCCCGGCCACCGGAGCGGCCGGAACCGTCGGAGGATCCGGACGACCCGGACGACGTGTCGTCGCCCGAGCCCTCCGGCCGCCGCGGCTGCCACGGCTGGTCCGGCTGCCCCTCGGGCGGCGGCGCGAACGGATTGTTGTCGTCCGTGGACTGGCGTTCCGGCATCTGCTGAACGTCTTCCCTCTGTCGTCGCAACTGCTGTCTCAACTGCGGTTCGAACTACTGGCTCAACCACTGGTCCCGCTACGGGGCCGCTAGGGGCACGACTGTCGTCGCACCCGACGCTACCCCCCGGCCACGCCCCCGTCCCGTGGGGGCCGTCCCGTGTGCCGGTATCGTTGCTGACGGTCGGGCCCTTCGTAGGGTTCCCCGTATCCAGAGGCACGATTCGTTCGTGCGACCGTACAAACACCACGGAAAGAGTGACCCAGTGGCCGCCGCCCGCCTCGTCGTCCTGGTCTCCGGCTCCGGCACCAACCTTCAGGCCCTGCTCGACGCCATCGCCGCCGACCCCGAGGGGTACGGCGCCGAGATCGTCGCCGTCGGCGCCGACCGCACCGGCATCGCCGGTCTGGAGCGGGCCGAGCGCGCCGGACTCCCCACCTTCGTGTGCCGGGTGAAGGACCACGCGACCCGCGAGGAGTGGGACCGCGCCCTGACCGAGGCCACCGCGGCGTACGAGCCCGACCTCGTCGTGTCGGCCGGTTTCATGAAGATCGTCGGCAAGGAGTTCCTCGCCCGCTTCGGCGGCCGGGTCGTCAACACCCACCCGGCGCTTCTGCCCAGTTTCCCCGGTGCCCATGGAGTGCGGGACGCACTCGCGTACGGCGCGAAGGTCACCGGATGCACCGTCCACTTCGTCGACGACGGCGTCGACACCGGCCCGATCATCGCCCAGGGCGTGGTCGAGGTCCGGGACGAGGACGATGAAGCCGCTCTCCATGAGCGCATCAAGGAAGTCGAGCGTTCGCTGCTCGTCGAGGTCGTGGGGCGTCTGGCCCGGCACGGCTACCGCATTGAGGGACGAAAGGTAACAATCCCGTGACCGCCGAAGGTACGAAGCGCCCCATCCGCCGCGCACTCGTCAGCGTCTACGACAAGACCGGCCTTGAGGAGCTGGCCCGCGGCCTGCACGAGGCGGGTGTCGCCCTCGTCTCCACCGGCTCCACCGCCTCGAAGATCGCCGCGGCCGGCGTTCCGGTCACCAAGGTCGAGGAGCTCACCGGTTTCCCCGAGTGCCTGGACGGCCGGGTCAAGACGCTCCACCCGCGCGTGCACGCCGGCATCCTCGCCGACCTGCGCCTGGAGGACCACCGCAACCAGCTCGCCGAGCTGGGTGTCGAGCCCTTCGACCTGGTGGTCGTGAACCTGTACCCGTTCAAGGAGACCGTCGCCTCCGGCGCCACCCCCGACGAGTGCGTCGAGCAGATCGACATCGGCGGCCCGTCGATGGTCCGCGCCGCCGCCAAGAACCACCCGTCCGTGGCGGTCGTCACCAGCCCGGAGCGGTACGCCGACGTCCTCGCCGCGGCCCGTGAGGGCGGCTTCGAGCTCGCCACCCGCAAGCGTCTGGCGGCCGAGGCCTTCCAGCACACCGCCGCGTACGACGTGGCGGTCGCCTCCTGGTTCGCCGACGACTACGCCGCCGCGGACACCTCCGGCTTCCCCGACTTCCTGGGCGCCACCTACGAGCGCTCCGACGTGCTGCGCTACGGCGAGAACCCGCACCAGGGCGCGGCGCTCTACGTCGACGGCACCGGTGGCCTCGCCGAGGCCGAGCAGCTGCACGGCAAGGAGATGTCGTACAACAACTACACGGACACCGACGCCGCGCGCCGGGCCGCGTACGACCACACCGAGCCCTGCGTCGCGATCATCAAGCACGCCAACCCGTGCGGCATCGCCGTCGGTGCGGACGTCGCCGAGGCGCACCGCAAGGCGCACGCCTGTGACCCGCTGTCGGCGTTCGGCGGCGTGATCGCCGTCAACCGCCCGGTCTCCGTCGCGATGGCCGAGCAGGTCGCCGAGATCTTCACCGAGGTCGTCGTCGCCCCCGGTTACGAGGACGGCGCGGTCGAGATCCTCGCCAAGAAGAAGAACATCCGCGTCCTGCGGGCCGAGGGCGCCCCGGCCAACCCGGTCGAGGTCAAGCCGATCGACGGCGGCGCGCTCCTCCAGGTCACCGACCGCCTCCAGGCCGAGGGCGACGACCCGGCGAACTGGACCCTGGCGGCGGGCGACGCCCTGTCTGCGGAGGAGCTGGCCGAGCTCTCCTTCGCGTGGAAGGCCTGCCGCGCGGTCAAGTCCAACGCGATCCTGCTGGCCAAGGACGGCGCCTCGGTCGGCGTCGGCATGGGCCAGGTCAACCGCGTCGACTCCGCGAAGCTCGCGGTCGAGCGCGCGGGCGAGGAGCGGGCCCGCGGCTCGTACGCGGCCTCGGACGCCTTCTTCCCCTTCCCGGACGGCCTGGAGATCCTCACGGCGGCGGGCGTGAAGGCGGTCGTGCAGCCGGGCGGCTCGGTGCGGGACGAGCAGGTCGTCGAGGCGGCGAAGAAGGCCGGCGTGACGATGTACTTCACGGGCACGCGCCACTTCTTCCACTGAGCGGCGCCTGCCACTGAGCGGCGCATTCCGCTGAGCGGCGAACGGTGAACGGACGGCCCGCCGGTACGTGACGTACCGGCGGGCCGTCCGTTTCGGGCTGTGGGGCGGTCCGGAGCGCTCTGGTCTAATGGATTGCTCTTTTGTCGGCGGCTTGCAGGTGGGGGCGCGGTGTTGGATGTACAGAACGGGGTGGCGGAGACCGCCGCCCCGGAGACCGGTCGCGCCGGACCGCCGCGGAGCGGTCCCGCCGAGGCGCCCATGGGCCCGTACGCGCTCGTGGCGGGCGTGCTCTGCGCGCTCTACTTCCTCTACTCCTGGGTCCAGTACGCGCACTTCCGCACGCCCTCCTGGGACCTCGGGATCTTCAACCAGTCCGTCCGTGCCTACGCGGAGTTCCGGGCGCCGATCGTCGACATCAAGGGCCCCGGCTTCCTCATACTCGGGGACCACTTCAGTCCCGTGACCGCGCTCCTCGCGCCCCTGTACTGGATCTGGTCCTCCCCGCTGGCCCTCCTCTTCGCGCAGGCCGCGCTCTTCGCCGCCTCCGCCGTCGTCGTCGGGCGCACCGCCCAGCAGGTGCTCGGCAGCCGGGCCGCCGGCCTCGGGCTCACGGTCGCCTACGGCCTGTCCTGGGGCCTCCAGGAGGCGGTCAAGTCCGACTTCCACGAGATCGCCTTCGCCGTGCCGCTGCTCGCGCTGACCTGCCGCGCGCTGCTCCTCGGGCGCTGGACGGCGGCCGTCGCCTGGTCCGCGCCCCTGGTCCTCGTCAAGGAGGACATGGGGCTCACCGTCGCCATGGTGGGCGCCGTCCTCTTCCTGAAGGGACAGAAGCGCCTCGGCGCCTCTCTGGCCGCCTTCGGCGCCGCCTTCTTCGCGCTGACGGTCCTGGTCCTGATCCCGGCGGCGAGCCGGGTCGGCCAGTACGACTACTGGGCCAAGATCGAGAAGTCGAACGAGGGCGCCGACGTCTCCTTCGTCCAGGTGCTGCTCGGCTCGCTCGGTTCCGACGTGAAGTGGGAGATGGTCTTCTTCCTCGTCGGCATCACCGGCTTCCTGGCCCTGCGCTCCCCGCTGATGCTCCTCGTGCTGCCGACGCTCGGCTGGCGCTTCCTCTCCCAGGACCCGAACCACTGGGGGATGATCTGGCACTACAGCGCCCTCCTGATGCCGATCGTCTTCCTCGCGCTGGTCGACGCGGTCCGCGCCGTCCGCACCTCCCCGCGCGCGTGGCTCGTGGCGTACGGGAAGGTCGTCGTCCCGGTCGTCACGGCGATAGCGATCGTGACCGCCCTCGACCTGCCGCTGCGGGAGCTGCTGCGCTCGGAGACGTACCGCACCGACGCCCGGACGCTGGAGGCCCGGCGGGCCGTCGACGCGGTGCCGGAGGGGGCGAGCGTGGAGACGAACGTGACGCTCATGGCCCACCTGACCGCCGACCGCACGGTCTACTGGGTGGGCGGGGCGAAGGGCGTCAGCCCGGACTACCTCGCCCTCGACCTGGCCTCGGGCTGGTCCCAGCCGGTGACGGACCCGGTGCAGCTGGCGTCCCAGCTGCACCCGGAGGCGCGGTACGCGGTGTCGGCGCGGGAGGGACAGTTCGTGGTGCTGCGTCGCGTGTGACGTGTGCAAACGCGAGGGGCCCGGTTCCTGACGGAACCGGGCCCCTTCGGTATGGGTGGATCAGTACTGCGGCGTGTTGCGCTTGAACCAGGCCGCGCCGTCGGACTTGGCCAGGAAGACGATGATCAGGACGCCCATGACCAGGCTGATCAGGGCGAAGACGTTCGCGCTGATCAGGTTCACCACGCTGCCCGCCGTCACCAGCGAGCCGTACACGATGCCGGAGATGCGCAGACCGTTGCCGCCGGAACGGATCTTGGCGGCCGTCACGATCGCCCACACGCCGAAGGCGAGGGCGATGATGCCCACGACCACCATGACGCCGGTCATGACCGACGCGACGTCCTCGCCGTCGGAGCCGCTGAGCTCGCCGGAGCTGGCCATCTGGTCGGCGATCCAGCCGCCCGCGACGATCGCGAGGACGGCCATGAGGGCCTGCAGAATGCCGAGGATCCACAGCATCACGCGCGCTGCCTTGACGCCGCCGGGCATCTCCATCGTCGCTCCCGGGTAGCCGCCGGCGCCGTACGGCTGCTGGACCGGGGGAGCCTGCGGGTAGCCGTAGCCCGGCTGCTGTCCCTGCTGCTGGGGGTAGCCGTAGCCCGGCTGCTGGCCCTGCTGCTGGCCGTAGGGGTTGTTCGGGTCGCCGAAGCTCATCGCGGGATTCCTCCGTGGGTCTGTGCGGGGACGACGCGGCCCGCGACGGAGGAACTTTTCACAGATATGAGCGGTCTACCCCCCGGCACTGCCCGCGGCACTTCGCTGACATCGTCGTCGTACCCTCGACTTTTTGTCCAGTCGGTTCGCACGAGAGTTGTGCGAGTGCAACTTCTGCGCACGCTGCCGCGTCGTCGGCGCGGTCCGTGCGCAGGCGAATTGGAACAAGCGAGGGGTCATCCGGGAGGATGGGCCCATGAGCGCCCAGATTCTCGATGGCAAGGCCACCGCAGCCGCGATCAAGTCCGACCTGACCGCCCGCGTGGCGGCCCTGAAGGAGAAGGGCGTCTCGCCCGGCCTCGGCACGATCCTGGTCGGCGACGACCCGGGCAGCCAGAAGTACGTCGCGGGCAAGCACCGTGACTGCGCGCAGGTCGGCATCGCCTCCATCCAGCGCGAACTGCCCGCGACGGCCACGCAGGAGGAGATCGAGGCCGTCGTACGGGAGCTCAACGAGGACCCCGCCTGCACCGGGTACATCGTGCAGCTCCCGCTGCCCAAGGGCATCGACGAGAACCGTGTCCTGGAGCTGATGGACCCCGGCAAGGACGCGGACGGTCTGCACCCGACGAACCTGGGCCGTCTCGTACTGAACGAGCCGGCGCCGCTGCCCTGCACCCCCAACGGCATCATCACGCTGCTGCGCCGCCACGGCGTGGAGATCAACGGCGCGGAGGTCGTGGTCGTCGGCCGCGGTGTCACGATCGGCCGCCCGATGCCCCTGCTGCTGACCCGGCGCTCGGTGAACGCGACCGTGACGCAGTGCCACACCGGGACGCGCGACCTCGCGGCGCACCTGCGGCGCGCGGACATCATCGTCGCGGCGGCGGGCGTGCCGCACCTGATCAAGCCGGAGGACGTGAAGCCGGGCGCGGCCGTGCTGGACGTCGGCGTCTCGCGCGACGGCGAGGGCAAGATCGTCGGCGACGTGCACCCGGGGGTGAACGAGGTCGCGGGCTGGATCTCCCCGAACCCGGGCGGCGTGGGCCCGATGACGCGTGCGCAGCTTCTCGTCAACGTCGTCGAGGCCGCGGAGCGCGCGGCCACGGCGCTCTGACGATGACGTCGCAGGTGAAGGGCGGCGACACGTCGGACGCGGAGGACGCCTCGGGCGCGGCCTCGGTGTCCGTCCCGGGCGACGCCTCCGCGGCCTCGGTGTCCGTCCCGGAAGCCGCCCCCGCGGCGGAGGGCCTCGGCGGCGCGGCGTCCGACGTGCCGGGCGACGCCCCTGCGGCGGAGGACCTGGACGCGGCGCCCCACGCACCGGGCGACACCTCGGAACCCGGCGGGTCCGACGCCGGGCCCGGCGTCGCCCCGGGTGACGCCTCCGGGCGTTCGCGGCGGCCCCCGGCGCTCACGACCGACACGGCACGGCCCGAAGGCGGCGGGCGGGCCGCGGCCGGCGACGCTTCGGCGCCCGCGCGCCAGTGGCCGCTGCTGACCGTGCTCGGGATCGCCGCGCTGGGGCTGCTGGTCGTCGGTACGGACCTCTTCGCGCAGTCGTTCCGGGTCGGGACGATCCTCGTCGGGATCGCGCTGCTGACCGGCGCGGGGCTGCGGCGCGCGCTGCCGTCCGTCGGCATGCTCGCCGTACGGTCGCGGTTCACCGACATGGTGACGTACGGCGTCATGGGCGGGCTCATCGTGCTGCTCGCGCTCATGGCCCAGCCGTCTCCGTGGCTGAAAATCCCGTTCCTGGAGGACATCCTCCATCTGACGATCACCTGATCGCACCGGTAGTTCCGGCGGACCACGCCGGCGCGGAGAAGTCGAGAACGAGACGTCGCCCGCCGACCGAAACGGCGCCCGTCCTCTCCCCCGAGGGAGGACGGGCGCCGTTCCCTTTGAGGGTCATGTACGCGCCAACGTGGTTCAAGTGCCGCCAGGGGCTTGTGGCACGGAAGTGACCATTCCGCTACTCCGTCACGCCCCGGGGCGCCCGCCCGATACGCCCGCGCCCGTGTGCCCACGCCCCGGGAACTGTCATCCTGGCCCGAGCATCCTTCCGAGTGTCATCAAGGTGACGAGGGGGAACCGCGCATGGCCGGCTGGAAGGCGCTTCCGGGCGAACTCGACCCACCCGTACGGGACTTCGTCGGCCACTTACGGCGCCTCGTCGACCGCAGCGGGCTGAGCGTCGCCGCCGTGGCCGACCGCACCGGCCACAGCAGGGCCTCCTGGGAGCGGTATCTCGACGGACGGCTCCTCGCGCCCAGGGGAGCGGTCGCCGCCCTCGCGGAGGTGACCGGTGCCGACGCCGGCCGTCTCGCGGCGATGCGGGAGCTCGCCGAAGGGGCCTGGAGCCGCGCCGAACCGCGCCACGAGCCGACCACGGAAACCCTGCGGATCGCGCGTGCCCGCGCCGCCCCCGACACGAACGCCTCGACGGAGACCAGCGGCACCGGCAGCCCCAGCGGCGCGCATACGAGCCCTGCCCCGCCACGCCGTACGGACGCGGTCCCGCCACGCCGTACGGGCTCCGCCCCCGCGGGGCCGGCGGACCGGCCGCCGCCTGCTCCCGTACCGCCCCGACGCCGCGCCGCCCTGGTCCTCGTCGGGATCGTCGGCGCCCTGCTCGTCGTCGTCGCCGCCGTCCTCCTCGCCGACCTCGGCGGCGCCACCGACCGCCCGGGCCGGGCGGGGGCGGGTCCCTCCACCACGGTGCCCGGTACCGCGCCGAGCGCGACGCTCCCCGCGGGAGTGAAATGCACGGGCGCCGGCTGCACGGGCCAGGACCCGGAGACCATGGGGTGCGGCGGCACGTTCGCGACCACCGTCTCCCGCACCCCGATCGGTGCCGCCGGTCTGCTGGAGGTCCGGCACAGCAGGACCTGCGCGGCCGCCTGGGCCCGCGTCACCGGGGCCGCACCCGGCGACGTCCTCCGCGTCTCCGCGAAAGGGGCCGGTGGGGGCGCCGATGGGGAGACCGGCACCGTCCAGGACGCCACCGTGGGCGCCGACTCCGACGCGTACAGCCCGATGGTCGCCGTGGCGGAGGGGACGGACGTGACCGTGTGCGTGACACCGAGGAGCGGTGCGCGGGTGTGCACCGGCGGCCGCTGACCCCGGTCGGGTGGCAGTGAGCCGGACCACAAGGGGGTGGGGGATGGACGGGTCCCGGGTCGGATAGCCTGACCGCTGGATATCTCTTCACGTCGAGACACCGATCGATCAAGAGAGCTATCCCGCACCAGGGGCAGGGACCCCCACCGCCAGCTGTCTTACGGAGATCGCCATGACCCGCACTCCCGTGAATGTCACCGTCACCGGCGCGGCCGGCCAGATCGGCTACGCGCTGCTCTTCCGCATCGCCTCCGGCCACCTGCTCGGCGCGGACGTGCCGGTCAAGCTGCGCCTCCTCGAGATCCCGCAGGGCGTCAAGGCCGCCGAGGGCACCGCCATGGAGCTCGACGACTGCGCCTTCCCGCTGCTCAAGGGCATCGACATCTTCGACGACCCGACCCAGGGCTTCGAGGGTGCGAACGTGGCCCTGCTCGTCGGCGCCCGCCCCCGCACCAAGGGCATGGAGCGCGGCGACCTGCTCGCCGCCAACGGCGGCATCTTCAAGCCGCAGGGCAAGGCCATCAACGACCACGCCGCGGACGACATCAAGGTCCTCGTCGTCGGCAACCCGGCCAACACCAACGCCCTGATCGCCCAGGCGGCGGCCCCGGACGTCCCGGCCGAGCGCTTCACCGCGATGACCCGCCTGGACCACAACCGCGCGCTCTCGCAGCTGGCGGCCAAGACCGGCGCGTCCGTCGAGGACATCAAGCGCCTCACCATCTGGGGCAACCACTCGGCGACCCAGTACCCGGACATCTTCCACGCGGAGATCGCCGGCAAGAACGCCGCCGAGGTCGTCAACGACGAGGCGTGGCTGGCGGACACCTTCATCCCGACCGTCGCCAAGCGCGGCGCCGCGATCATCGAGGCCCGTGGCGCGTCCTCGGCCGCCTCCGCCGCCAACGCCGCCATCGACCACGTCCACACCTGGGTCAACGGCACCGCCGCGGGCGACTGGACCTCCATGGGCATCCCGTCGGACGGCTCCTACGGCGTCCCGGAGGGCCTGATCTCCTCCTTCCCCGTCACCTGCAAGGACGGCAAGTACGAGATCGTCCAGGGCCTGGACATCAACGAGTTCTCCCGCGCCCGCATCGACGCCTCGGTGCAGGAGCTGGCGGAGGAGCGCGACGCCGTCCGCGAGCTCGGCCTCATCTGAGACCGCCCGCGCGCGCCGATGCGCTGACGCATCCACGCACCGACGACCGCCCCCGGCCTCACCGGCCGGGGGCGGTCGTCGTTCGGCTCCCCTCCCGAACTACGGAAGCTCGCGCGCAAGTTCCCCTGCCAGCCCGGCCACGCCCTTCAAGGTCCGCAGCAACAGCCCGTGCCCGAAGGTGATCCGGGTCGCGCCCAGCCGCCCCAGCTCCGCGAACGACGGGCCGCCGGGCACGGCGAGGACGTTCACCGGGACGTCGATCTCGGCGCGCAGCAGCGGGAGATGGGCCGCGGGCGCCATGATCGGGTAGACGCAGTCCGCGCCCGCCTCCGCGTAGAGCCGCGCCCGTTCGACCGCTGCGGACACGTCGTCCACCCCGCGTACGTAGGTGTCCACGCGCGCGTTGACGAAGAGCCCGGACCCGGCCTCCGCCCGTACCGCCGCCAGCCGGTCGGCCTGCTCCCGGGGGTCCTTGAGCCCGCCGGACCGGCGGCCGTCCTCCAGGTTCACCCCGGCCGCGCCGGTCTCCAGGGCCCGCTCCACGAGTTCCTCGGGCGCGAGGCCGTAGCCGTCCTCCAGATCGGCCGTCACCGGTACGGAGACGGCCCGGGCGATCCTCGCCACGGCCGCGAACATCTCCGCGGCCGGGGTCTCGCCGTCCTCGTAGCCGAGGGAGGCGGCGATCCCGGCGCTGGGTGTGGCCAGCGTCGGGAACCCGGCCTCCTCGAAGACCCGGGCGGAGGCGGCGTCCCACGGGCCCGGGACGATCAGCGGCGCCCCACCGGCCCGCACGGCGTGCAGAGCGCGCAACGCGTCGGCGGGCGACGTGTGTCCGTGCGACGTGTGTCCCGGCGACGTGTGGCCGCGTGACGTGTGTCCAGGCTCCGTGTGTCCCGGCGACGTGTGGCCGGGCAACGTGCGGGCGGGGCCGTCCGGGGTCACTTCTTGTGCTGCCCGGGGGCGTAGTGACCGGGCGTCAGGCGGGTGGTGACGCCGATCCGGTTCCACGCGTTGATCACGGTGATGGCGCCGATGACCCGGGCGAGTTCCGTCTCGTCGAAGTGGGCGGCGGCCTTCGCGTAGACCTCGTCGGGGACGAAGCCGTCGGTGAGGACGGTGACGGCCTCGGTCAGCGCGAGCGCGGCGAGTTCGCGCTCGGTGTAGAAGTGCCGCGACTCCTCCCAGGCGGACAGCTGGACGATCCGCTGGACCGACTCGCCGGCCGCGAGCGCGTCCTTGGTGTGCATGTCGAGGCAGAACGCGCAGTGGTTGATCTGCGAGGCCCGGATCTTGATCAGCTCGTAGAGGGTGGGGTCGATGTCCTTCGCCGTGGCCTGCTCGAGCCGCTGCATCGCCCGGTAGAACTCCGGAACGCGCTCGGCGAGGTTGAGGCGGGGGCCGTGCTCGGTGGCGTGCGGGGCGGTGGTCTGCGCGTGGTCATGGGTCGTGGTCGTCATGCTTCTCACCGTACGAACTCGATGGCGCAGGAGTATGGTCCATTTCCATGGCGGAAGACTGGGCCACTTTCGGGGCCGACCTCCATCTGGACCTACGTGGACCCGGCCTGCGTACGGGGCTGATGAGCGCCCTGCGGGAGGCGGTGCGCAGCGGGCGTCTGGAGGCGGGCGTACGGCTGCCGTCCTCCCGCTCGCTCGCCGCGGACCTGGGGATCGCCCGCAACACCGTCGCCGACGCCTATGCCGAGCTGGTCGCCGAGGGCTGGCTGACCGCCCGGCAGGGCTCCGGGACCCGGGTCGCCCGCCGGGCCGTGCCGCGGCGGCCGGCCGCGTCGGGTGTCCGGCCCACGGCGGCTGCCCGGCGGGACGCGGCACGGCCGGCGTACAGCCTGAAGCCGGGCATGCCGGACCTCGCGTCCTTCCCGCGCGCCGAATGGCTAAAGGCCTCCCGGCGCGCCCTGACGGCCGCGCCCCACGAGGCCTTCGGCTACGGCGATCCGCGCGGCCGGATCGAACTGCGCACCGTGCTCGCCGAGTACCTCGCGCGGGCGCGGGGCGTCCACGCGCGGCCCGAACGGATCGTGATCTGCTCGGGGTTCGTGCACGGGCTGATGCTGATGGCACAGGTGCTGCGCGCGCGGAAGGTCCGGGAGGTGGCGGTCGAGTCCTACGGCCTCGACGTGCACTGGGAGCTGCTGACCCGCGCCGGGCTGCGGCTCCCCGCGCTGCCCTTCGACGAACTCGGCACCCGGACCCAGGGGTTGCCCGGGATGAAGGGTGTGGGGGCGGTGCTGATGACGGCCGCCCACCAGTTCCCCCTCGGCGGCGCGCTCCACCCCGACCGGCGGGCGGCGGTGATCGACTGGGCCCGGTCCTCGGGCGGGCTGGTCCTGGAGGACGACTACGACGGGGAGTTCCGTTACGACCGCCAGCCCGTCGGCGCGCTCCAGGGCCTCGACCCCGAGCGGGTCGTGTACATGGGCACCTCCAGCAAGTCCCTGGCGCCCGGTCTGCGGCTGGCGTGGATGGTCGTGCCGGAGAGCCTGGTGGACGAGGTGGTCGCGGAGAAGGGGCAGGTCGACTGGGTGTCCAGTTCGCTGGAGCAGCTCACCTTCGCGGAGTTCCTCGACTCGGGGGCGTACGACCGTCATGTACGGGCGATGAGGCTGCGCTACCGGCGGCGCCGCGACGAGCTGGTGGCGGCGGTCGCCGCGCACTCCCCGGAGACCCGGGTGAGCGGCATCGCGGCCGGCCTCCACGCGGTCCTTCGACTGCCGCCGGGCCAGGAACGGGCGGTCCTGCGCTCGGCCGCCTGGCAGGGCCTCGCCCTCCGCGGCCTCGACCGCTTCCGCCACCCGGACGTCCCGCCGACCCAGGACGGCCTGGTGGTCGGCTACGCGACCCCGCCGGACAGCGGCTGGTCGGGCGCGCTGGCGGCGCTGTGCCGCGTCCTGCCGTGACGGGGCGGCAGGTGGGCCGTGCCGTGGCGGGGCGGGGGCGCGTCCTGACAGGGCGGGGGCCGTCACGGTCCCGTCGGCGCGGGTTCCTGTTCCGCTTCCGGTTCCGGTGACGGCGTCGGGGGTTCGCCGAAGCGGGCCAGTACCAGCGCCCCCGCCACCGCCACCGTGAAGCCGAGGATCGCCAGCCACGCCAGGCCCTCGCGGGTGCGGTCGCCCAGCCAGATCACGCCGACCAGCGCCGGGCCGATCGTCTCGCCGAGGACCGCGCCGGCCGTCGCCGTCGTCACCGACCCCCGCTGGAGCGCGGAGGTCAGCAGCACGTACGCCGTCACGCCGCCCAGGAGCAGCGCGTACACCGCGGGGTTCGCGAGGGACCAGCTGTCGATCAGCCGGACCGCCACCTCCACCACCCCGAAGCCGAAGCCCGCGCAGAGTCCCAGGGCCAGCGCCCGTGGCCGGCCGGGCAGCCGCCCGGCGGCCGCGCCGAGAGCCAGCACCCCGAAAGCCGCCGCGAGCATCGCCCACCGCAGCGCCTCCGACGAGCTCTGCTCGCCCTCGTCGCCCGAGGCGAGGGCGAGCATCGCGAGCCCCACGCACACCACGCCCACCGCCGCCCACTCCATCCGGTGCAGTGGGACCTTGAGCAGCCATGAGGCCGCCACCGCCGTGACCGCCAGGCTCGCGGCGAGCGCCGCGCCCACCATGTAGATCGGCAGCGTCAGCAGGGCGACGACCTGGAGGCCGAAACCGATGCCGTCCAGCGAGAGCCCGGCCAGATATCGCCACTTCCGCATCACCCGCAATTGCAGGGCCACGTCGACGCCGGCGCCCGTCCCGGGCGTCGCCTCCCGCGCGCCGAGCGCCTGCAGCACGGAGGCCATGCCGAAGCAGAGCGAGGAACCGAGAGCGCAGATCATCCCAAAGAGCACGAATGGACTCTAGTGCGGCGCCGCTCGGACACCGGCCTAAACTGTGCGGTCGCGACCACGCGATGGGGAGGCTGATTCATGCGCAGGCTGAGGTCGAGCACGGTCGTGCTCGGCGGTATGGGAGTACTCGCGGCGACGATAACGTCCTGCGGCTCCGAGCCGGACAAGCGGTGTGTCGACCCGCTGACCCGCGAGAAGCTGCCGAGCTACGAGTGCGAGAGCGGCAGCGGAGGCTCGACGGCCCGCGGGTCGTACTACTACGGCGGCCGGGTGAGCGACGACAAGGTCAGCGGCGGCAGCTTCGACAAGACGGCCGTCGACACCGGCGGCTTCGGCTGTTCCGGTTCCGGCGGCGGCTGAGCGGAGGGACGGGCGGACGGGGCGGACGGAGCGGGACGGACGGAGCGGACGGCATGCGGCGGCACACGATCGAACCCCGGCCGGGGTGGCAGCAGACGGTGGAGGAGCAGGGGCTCGTCTACCCCCTGACGCGCTACCCCGACGGTTCCCTGCGCCCGTACTGGGACGAGAGCGCGTACTACTCCTTCACCCTCCCCGAGGTCGAGGCCCTGGAGGAGGTCGTCGAGGAGCTGCACGCGATGTGCCTGGCGGCGGCCGCGCACATCGTCGAGCAGGATCGTTTCGCCGACCTCGGTCTCACCGACCCCCGGCTCGTCTCCCTGGTCGCCGAGTCCTGGCGCCGCAGGGCCGAACTGCCGTCGCTCTACGGCCGGTTCGACCTCCGTTACGACGGCACGGGCCCGGCCAAGATGCTGGAGTACAACGCCGACACGCCGACCTCGCTGGTCGAGGCCGCGAGTCCGCAGTGGTTCTGGATGGAGGAGCGCTTCCCCGGCGCCGACCAGTGGAACTCGCTCCACGAGCGGCTCGTCGACGCCTGGAAGCGGCAGGCCAGACTGCTGCCGCCGGGCAACCCCGTGCACTTCGTCCACTCCGACGGGGACGAGCTCGGCGAGGACCTGATGACGGTCGCGTATCTGCGCGAGACCGCCCAGCAGGCCGGGCTCGACACGGAGGCGCTCTCGGTCGAACAGATCGGCTGGGACCGGCTCTCGGGGCGGTTCGTGGACGACCGGCTGCGGTTCATACGCAGCTGCTTCAAGCTCTACCCGTGGGAGTGGCTGGCCACCGACCGCTTCGGCCCGTACGTCCTGGACACCCTCGACAACGGCGGTGGCACGGGTACGACCTGCTGGATCGAGCCCGCCTGGAAGATGCTGCTCTCCAACAAGGCCCTGCTCGCGATCCTCTGGGAGCTGTACCCGGGCCACCCGAACCTGCTGCCGGCCTATCTCGACGGCCCGCGCGAGCTGGCCACGACCGGCGGCTACGTCGCCAAGCCGCTGCTCGGCCGCGAGGGCGCCGGCGTCACCGTCCACGAACCGGGCTCCGCCCCCGTCGCTCCGGCCGAACGCGACGAGCCCTGCTGCTACCAGGGGCTCGCCCCGCTGCCGGACTTCGACGGGAACCGTGTGGTGCTCGGCGCGTGGGTCGTCGAGGACGAGGCGGCGGGGCTCGGCATCCGGGAGTCGGCGGGCCTGATCACGGACGAGTACGCGCGTTTCCTGCCGCACGTCATCCTCTGACCGCTCCCGCCCCCGCCGCACGTCATCCCCGGACCGCTCCCGCCCCCGCCGCACTCGAAACGGGGCCGGTCACTCCGAGAGGACCGCCCGCAGCTGCTCCAGACCCCAGTCCAGATCCTCCTTTCCGATCACCAGCGGAGGCGCGATCCGGATCGTCGAACCGTGCGTGTCCTTCACCAGCACACCCCGTTCCATCAGCTTCTCCGAGATCTCCCGGCCCGTGCCCCGCGACGGCGCGATGTCGACACCGGCCCACAGCCCGCGCCCGCGCACCGCCTCCACCGCGCCCCCGCCCACGAGCAGCCGCAGCTCCGCGTGCAGATGCTCGCCCAGCTCCGCCGCCCGCTGCTGGTACTCGCCCGTCCGCAGCATCGCGATCACCTCCAGGGCCACCGCGCACGCCAGCGGATTCCCGCCGAACGTCGAGCCGTGCTCACCCGGCCGGAACACCCCGAGCACATCCCGGTCCGCGACCACCGCGGAGACCGGGACGACACCGCCGCCCAGCGCCTTGCCCAGGACGTACATGTCCGGCACCACGCCCTCGTGCTCGCACGCGAACGTCCGCCCGGTCCGGCCCAGACCCGACTGGATCTCGTCCGCGATGAACAGCACGTTCCGCTCGCGGGTCAACTCCCGCACCCCGCGCAGATAGCCGGCCGGCGGGACGAGCACTCCCGCCTCGCCCTGGATCGGCTCGATGAGCACCGCCACCGTGTGCGCGGTGACCGCGCGCTCCATCGCCGTCAGATCGCCGTACGGGACGATCTCGAACCCCGGCGTGTACGGGCCGTAGTGGTCGCGGGCCTCGTGGTCCGTGGAGAAGCTGACGATCGTCGTCGTGCGGCCGTGGAAGTTGTTCGCCGCGACCACGATCTTCGCGTGCCCGTCCGGCACGCCCTTGACCTCGTACCCCCACTTCCGCGCGGTCTTCACGGCCGTCTCGACGGCCTCCGCGCCCGTGTTCATCGGCAGGACCATCTCCTTGCCGCACAGCTCGGCGAGCCGTGTGCAGAACTCCGCGAACCGGTCGTGGTGGAACGCCCTCGACGTGAGCGTCACCCGCTCCAGCTGCGCCCGCGCGGCGTCGATCAGCCGCCGGTTGCCGTGCCCGAAGTTGAGCGCCGAGTACCCGGCGAGCATGTCGAGATAGCGGCGCCCCTCGACATCGGTCATCCAGGCCCCGTCAGCCGAGGCGACGACGACGGGCAGGGGGTGGTAGTTGTGCGCGCTGTGCGCCTCCGCGGAAGCGATCGCGTCTTGCGTACTCGACACGGGATCTCCGTTCGTCCTGCGGGCTGGGGCGTGTGTGGCTCCCTTTCCTATCGTCGCTCGGATGCCGGACGAAGAAACCTGCGCGACGGCGCGCCCGCTACTCTGGGAACACGCACGGCGACTGGCGTACGGGGAATCGACCCTGGGGGAGCCGCGCGCGGCAGACCACACGAGATGCCGCCCGCCTGGGCATCTTCGGGAACCGAACCTCCCGCGTGGTGCCGCCCAGCAGGACTGAGCCGTACCCCGGGATCCGCCGATCGCCCGGAGGAACGCCATGACCACCATCCCGCAGTCCGACGATCTCGCCGCCCGCCACCCCGCCCTGGCCGCCGCCGACCCCGAACTCGCGGCTCTCGTCGTCGCCGAGGAACAGCTCCAGGCCGAGACCCTGCGGCTGATCCCCAGCGAGAACTACGTCTCCCGAGCCGTGCTCGAAGCCTCCGGCACCGTCCTGCAGAACAAGTACAGCGAGGGCTACCCCGGCCGCCGGTACTACGAGGGCCAGCAGATCATCGACCAGGTCGAGACCCTCGCCGTCCAGCGCGCCAAGGCCGTCTTCGGCGTCGACCACGCCAATGTGCAGCCCTACTCCGGTTCGCCCGCCAACCTCGCCGTCTACCTCGCCTTCGCCGAGCCCGGTGACACCGTGATGGGCATGGCCCTGCCGATGGGCGGCCACCTCACCCACGGCTGGGGCGTCTCCGCCACCGGCAAGTGGTTCCGCGGTGTGCAGTACGGCGTACGCCAGGACAACGGGCTCGTCGACTTCGACGAGGTCCGCGAGCTCGCCCTCAAGGAGCGCCCGAAGGTGATCTTCTGCGGTGGCACCGCGCTGCCCCGCACGATCGACTTCGCCGCCTTCGCCGAGATCGCCCGCGAGGCCGGGGCCGTACTCGTCGCCGACATCGCCCACATCGCCGGCCTCGTCGCGGGCGGCGCCCACCCCTCCCCGGTCCCGCACGCCGACGTCGTCTCCACCACCACCCACAAGACCCTGCGCGGCCCGCGCGGCGCCATGCTGATGTCCCGCGAGGAGCACGCCAAGGCCCTCGACAAGGCCGTCTTCCCCGGGCTCCAGGGCGGCCCGCACAACCAGACCACCGCAGCCATCGCCGTCGCCCTGCGCGAGGCGGCCCAGCCCTCCTTCCGCGACTACGCCCACGCGGTCGTCGCCAACGCCAAGGCCCTCGCCGAGGCCCTCCTCGCCCGTGGCTTCGACCTCGTCTCCGGCGGCACCGACAACCACCTGATCCTGATGGACCTCACCCCCAAGGAGGTCCCCGGCAAGATCGCCGCCAAGGCCCTCGACCGCGCCGGGATCGTCGTCAACTACAACACCGTCCCCTACGACCCCCGGAAGCCCTTCGACCCCTCCGGCATCCGTATCGGCACCCCCTCCCTCACCTCCCGTGGCCTCGGCACCGAGCACATGGCCCTGGTCGCCGCCTGGATCGACCGCGGCGTCGCCGCCGCCGGCTCGGGCGACGAGGACGCCCTGCGCACGATCCGCGCGGAGGTCGGCGAGCTGATGGCCGCCTTCCCGGCCCCCGGCCTCCCGGGCTGACCGACCGCGGCCGGGCTCCCCGGGGGACCCGGCCGCGGCCCCCGGCTCTCGGCCCGCGGGCACGGTCGGCGCCCACCCGCTCCCGGCTCAGCCCGCCGATTCGGCCAGGGTCCGTGCCCGTTCCAGGGACGGCTCGCCCTCCAGCCGCAGGGTCAGGGCTCCCGCGTTCCTCGTCCAGAGGAGCGTGGGGCCCGCCGTGCGTATCGCGTGGGTCCAGGTCCGCCCGCTCGCGTCCGTCATCGGGAAGCGGAGCAGATGGGGCTCGGCGAACCAGTAGCCCTCCGCACCGTCCGGCAGGTCGACCCACTCCGGGTGCGTCCGCACCTGCTTGGCGAAGCCCGCCTCCAGCCGCGCCGGGAACTCGTCCAGCCGGACCGTCCCGCCATCGTCCCCGCGCCAGCACAGGCTGATCACCGCCCGCCCCTGCTCCGCCGAGCCGGTCACCGAGACCGCGTCCGGCGTGCCGAGCCCGCTCGGTAGCAAGGGCTCGAACCCCGCCCTGCGCCCGGCCTCCTCCAGCGGAACGGCCCCGGCGCACGCAGGCACCGCCGCACCCGGCGCCGGATGCGCACCGGGGTCGTACCGGACCTCGACCCCGCCGAAACCGAACCAGTCCGCCACCGTCGCCCGCACCGGAGGCGTGAGCACCAGGACCACCAGCACCCCGGAGAGCGCCGCGAGCAGCGCCTTCCAGCGCCTGCGCAGCCCCTTGAACCGGCGCCGCCGCACCGGCGTCGGCACCCGCTCCGCCAGGAGCTGGGCGAGCACCCGCTCGGCCATGGTCTCGCCGTCCACGTCCGGCACCTTCAGATGGCGCCCCAGCTCCCTCAGCTCATCCGGGAGCCCGTCGCCCGCCCTCTCGTCACGCATGCTCGTCACCTCCCTCCAGGACCGGCCCGAGCCGCTTCAGCGCGCGGCTCAGCCGGGACTTCACCGTCCCGCGCGGCCAGCCCAGCGCGGCCGCCGTCTCCGTCTCGTCCAGCTCCAGCAGATACCGGTGGATCACCACCTGCCGGTGGTCCTCGCTCAGTCCGTCCAGGGCCGCGAGCAGCTGACGGCGCCTCTCCTGCTCCTCGGCCGCCACCGCCGGGTCCGCCCCGTCCGGTATCAGCGGCTCGGAGGCCAGCAGCTCCGCCTCCCGCCCCGCGACCGCCCGCTGCCGGCCCGCGGCGCGGACTGTGTTCCTCGTCTCATTGACCACGATCCGCAGCAGCCACGGGCGGAACGCCGCCCCCTCCTTGAACCGCCCCAGCGAGCGGTACGCCTTGAAGAAGGCCTGCTGCACCACGTCCTCGGCATCCGGGCCCGCGCCGCACGCCACCGCCGCTCTCAGCGCGACCGCCGTGTGCGCGCGGACCAGCGTCGCGTACGCCTCCGGCTCCCCGGCGCGCACGCGAGCGATCACCGCGGCCTCGGCCTCGTCCACGACGACCCGGCCCCCCTCCAGCGTCCTCACACCTTTGATACACCGGCAGAACAGGATCGGTTCCCAGTCCGGAATCAGTTCCGGCACCTGAGAGAATGTGGGCATGGCCTCTGACAGCCCGCCCGTCGCCCACCACCACCCCCAGGGGAATGGCTTCGCCATGCAGCAACGTCCGCGAGTGCTCTCCGGAATCCAGCCCACCGCAGGCTCGTTCCACCTCGGCAACTACCTCGGTGCGGTCCGTCAGTGGGTCGCGCTGCAGGAGTCCCACGACGCCTTCTACATGGTGGTGGACCTGCACGCGATCACGGTCCCGCAGGACCCGGCGGAGCTCCGCTCCAACACCCGGCTCGCCGCCGCGCAGCTGCTCGCCGCCGGCCTCGACCCGGAGCGGTGCACCCTCTTCGTCCAGAGCCACGTGCCCGAGCACGCGCAGCTCGGCTGGGTCATGAACTGCCTCACCGGCTTCGGCGAGGCCTCCCGGATGACGCAGTTCAAGGACAAGTCCGCGAAGCAGGGCGCCGACCGGGCCACCGTCGGTCTCTTCACGTACCCGATCCTCCAGGTCGCCGACATCCTGCTCTACCAGGCCGACCAGGTCCCGGTGGGTGAGGACCAGCGCCAGCACATCGAGCTGACCCGCGACCTCGCGGAGCGGTTCAACGGCCGCTTCGGTGAGACGTTCACGATCCCGGCGCCGTACATCCTGAAGGAGACGGGGAAGATCTACGACCTTCAGGACCCGTCGATCAAGATGTCCAAGTCGGCGTCCACGCCGAAGGGGCTGATCAACCTCCTCGACGATCCGAAGGTGACGGCGAAGAAGGTCAAGAGCGCAGTGACCGACACCGACACGGTCATCCGTTTCGACCCGGAGAACAAGCCCGGCGTCTCCAACCTGCTCGGGATCATGTCCACGCTCACCGGCACCAGCGTCCCCGACCTGGAGAAGAGCTACGAGGGCAAGATGTACGGCGCGCTGAAGACCGACCTGGCCGAGGTCATGGTGGAGTTCGTCACGCCGTTCCGGACCCGTACGCAGGAATACCTGGACGACCCGGAGACGCTGGACTCACTCCTGGCCAAGGGCGCGGAGAAGGCCCGCGCGGTCGCCGCGGAGACCCTGGCGCAGACGTACGAGCGGATGGGCTTCCTGCCCGCGAAGCACTGAGTCCGAGGACTCTGGCCTCAGGGGTGGTGCAGGCCGCACACTGGCGGCTGCACCACCATTCGCCCGACATGACACGACTACGGAGGAGAACGACGTGGGGACCGTAACGCTCGGCGTTTCGATCGCGGTCCCGGAGCCCTACGGCAGCCTGCTCCAGGAGCGGCGCGCGGGCTTCGGGGATCCCGCAGCCCATGGCATTCCCACGCACGTCACCCTCGTCCCGCCGACCGAGGTGGACGAGGAGCGGCTGCCCGCGATCCAGTCCCACCTCGCCGAGGTCGCGGCGGGCGTCCGGTCCTTCCCCGTGCGGCTGAGCGGTACGGGAACGTTTCGCCCGCTGTCGCCGGTCGTGTACGTGAGGCTCGCCGAGGGCGTCTCCGCCTGTGCCTGGCTCCAGGAGCGGGTGCGGGACGAGTCGGGGCCGCTCGTGCGCGAGCTGCAGTTCCCGTACCACCCGCACGTCACCGTCGCGCACGGCATCGCCGAGGAGGCGATGGACCGCGCCTACGCGGAGCTGGCCGACTTCGAGGCCGCGTGGACCTGCTCCTCCTTCGCCCTGTACGAGCAGGGCGCGGACGGGGTGTGGCGCAAGCTCCGCGTGTACGAGTTCGGCGACGGGCGCTCCGTCTCCGCCGTCCCGGCCCAGGGCTGCTCACCGGTCGACGAACCGACCCCGACGACGGGCTGACCGCCCCGGACGGGCCGTCCGCGGGGGCCCGCCCCGGCCGCCCCGCTCCGGCCGGCCTGCGGCTGCCGCCGCCCGCCCCCCGACGCGTGCTCCCGGTGTCAGACCGGCAGTCGCCGGAAGACCGCCCTCGGCACGTGCCGCAGCGCCGACATCACCATCCGCAGCGCCCCCGGCACCCACACCGTCTCCGAGCGCCGCCGCAGCCCCAGCTCGATCGCCGTCGCGACCGCCTCCGGTGTCGTCGCCAGCGGCGCCTCCTCCAGCCCGGTCGTCATCCGTGACCGTACGAATCCGGGGCGTACGACCATCACGTGCACCCCGGTCCCGTGCAGCGCGTCCCCGAGCCCCTGGGCGAACGCGTCGAGACCGGCCTTGGACGAGCCGTAGATGAAGTTCGCGCGGCGGGCGCGCTCGCCGGCCACCGACGACAGCACCACCAGCGAGCCGTGCCCCTGCGCCTGCAGCGCGCCCGCGCAGACCAGGCCCGCCGAGACCGCCCCCGTGTAGTTGGTCTGGGCGACCCGGACGGCGGCCAGGGGATCGGCCTCGTCGTGCGCCTGGTCGCCGAGGATCCCGAAGGCGAGCAGCACCATGTCGACGTCGCCCTCGGTGAAGATCTTGCCGAGCCGCTCCTCGTGCGCGTCGGTGTCGAGCGCGTCGAACGGCACCGTCCGCACGTCCGCGCCCAGCGCGCGCAGGGAGTCGGCGGCGGCCGCGAGGCCGGGGGAGGGGCGTCCGGCGAGCCACACCGTACGGGTGCGGCGGGCGATCAGCCGGCGAGCCGTGGCGAGCCCGATCTCGGAGGTGCCGCCGAGCAGGAGCAGGGACTGCGGGGCACCGAAGGCGTCCTTCATGACGATCAAACTCCTCAGAGAGCAATCAGAGGGCGAGACGACGGGAGAGGTCCGAGGTGAAGACGGACCGCGGGTCGAGCGTGGCCCGCAGCGCGCGGAAGTCGGCGAGCCTCGGGTACATCGCGTGCAGCAGCTCGGGCCGCAGCCGGGAGTCCTTGGCGAGGTAGACCCGGCCGCCCGCCTCCGCCACCTCCTCGTCCAGCTCGTCGAGGAACGCGCCGAGACCGGAGAGCCGGGCCGGGATGTCGAGCGCGAGCGTCCAGCCGGGCACGGGGAACGAGAGCCACCCCGGGTCGCCCGCGCCGAAGCGCTTCAGCACGGCGAGGAACGACGGACAGCCGCGGCGCGCGATGCGCTTCACGATCCGGCGCAGGGTCTCCTCGTGCCCGTGGCCGACGACGAACTGGTACTGGACGAAGCCGCCGCGCCCGTAGATCCGGTTCCAGTGCGGGACGCCGTCCAGCGGGTGGAAGAAGGCGGACAACCGCTGGAGTTCGCCGGTGCGGCGGCGGGGCGCCCCGCGGTACCAGAGCTCGTTGAACACGCCGACGGTCGTGCGGCCGAGCAGCCCCTCGGGGACGAGGGAGGGAGCGGCGGGCAGCCGGCCGGGCCGGAAGGCGAGGGGCGCGCGCCGGGCCCGGCGGTCCCGGAGGGGGATCGCGTCGTACGGGGCGTGGTCGCCGCGGGTGAGGACGGACCGGCCGGTCGCGGCGCCGCGCGCCAGCAGGTCGATCCAGGCGACCGAGTAGCGGTGGCGGTGGTCGGTGGAGGTGAGCCGGGCCATCAGCTCGTCGAGGTCCGCGGCGCGTTCGGTGTCGACCGACATCAGGGAGGTCTCGACGGGGAGCAGCCGGAGGGTCGCGGAGAGGATCACGCCCGTCAGGCCCATGCCGCCGGTGGTGGCGTCGAAGAGGTCGGTGCCGGGGACGACGGTGTGGATCTCCCCGTCGGCGGTGAGGAGTTCGAGAGCGGTCACATGGCGGCTGAACGAGCCGGAGACGTGGTGGTTCTTGCCGTGGATGTCGGCGCCGATCGCGCCGCCGACGGTGACGTAGCGGGTCCCGGGGGTGACGGGGACGAACCAGCCGAGCGGCAGCAGGACCTCCATCAGGCGGTGCAGGCTGACACCGGCGTCGCAGACGACGAGACCCTCGACGGCGTCGACCGAGCGGATGCGGTCGAGGCCGGTCATGTCGAGGACGGAGCCACCGGCGTTCTGCGCGGCGTCGCCGTAGGCGCGGCCGAGACCGCGTGCGATGGAGCCGCGGGCGCCGCAGGAGCGGACGACTTCGGAGGCCTCCTCGTAGGTCCGGGGGCGGTGCACGCGCGCGAGGGTGGGGGCGGTGCGTCCCCAGCCGGTGAGGGGCTCGACGTCGGAGTGGGCAGCCATGAGGGCGACCGTATCGCCCCGTCTATGCGTTATGCCGGGTTTGCTCTTCGGTTCGCCAAATGGGTGATTAAAGGAGTGTCAGGAAAGATTGCCGTGCGGTCGCCGGGCCGCCGGGTCAGAGTCACCCCGGGTCGACGGAGGAGTCCACCGACAACCGGGGAGGCGGAGCCGATGCGATACGCGGACTGGGCCGGGGCCGAGAGGAGACTCCTGGCCGTCCTGCGCGCCTGCGGGCGCCACGCGCCCGTGGCGACGGCCGCCCGCGCGCTGTCCTTCGGCGGCGAGCACGGCGCCCTCTGGCTCGCCGCCGGGCTCACCGGCGCGGCGGTGGACCGGGACCGGCGGACCGGCTGGCTGCGCGGCACGGCCCTGGTCGCCGGTGCGCATCTGGCGAGCATGGGCGTCAAGCGGGTGGTCCGGCGGCCGAGGCCCGGGGCGGCGGCGTACGAGCCCCTGGTCCGCACGGCGGGCCTGCACTCCTTCCCCAGCTCCCACGCGACCTCCGCCGCCGCGGCGGCCGTCGCCTTCGGCGCCCTGCACCCGGGGGCCCGCCGCGTCGCCGCCCCCGCGGCGGCCGCGATGTGCGTCTCCCGGCTGATCGTCGGCGTCCACTACCCGACGGACGTGGCGGCCGGCGCGCTCCTGGGCGCGGCGACGGCCACGCTGGGCCGCCCCTGGCTACGCCCGCCCGGCCCCGCGGCCCCACCGCCCCACGCGCGCGTGGCGACCCTGCTTCACGGCGGGCGTCGTGGCTGAGCGGGCCGTCGGCGGTGCCGTGCTCGACAAGCCCGTCGCCGTACGGGAACGGCCGCGCGGGCGCGGTGGACGGCGGGCGTACGCGGTGGCCGCCGGGCTCGTCAGGACCGCGCGCCCCCGGCAGTGGGTCAAGAACGTGCTCGTCGTCGCCGCGCCCGTCGCCGCGGGGGAGCTCGTCTCCTGGCACACCGCCGTCCGACTCGCCCTCGTCTTCGTCCTGTTCACGGCAGCCGCCTCCGCCGTCTACCTGCTCAACGACGCCCGCGACGCCGCCGCCGACCGCGCCCACCCCGTCAAGCGCCGGCGCCCCGTGGCCGCCGGTCTCGTGCCCGTACCCCTCGCGTACGTCACCGGCGCCCTCCTCGCCCTCGCGGCAGCCGTCGCGAGCGCGGTCCTGTGCAACGCGATGACCGCCGCGCTCCTCATCGCGTACCTCGTCATGCAGTGCGCGTACTGCCTGCGTCTCAAGCACGTCCTCGTCGTCGACCTCGCGGTCGTCACCACAGGCTTCCTGATGCGGGCCATGATCGGCGGGGTCGCGCTGGCGATCCCGCTCTCCCGCTGGTTCCTGATCACCACCGGCTTCGGCGCGCTCTTCATGGTCGCCGCCAAGCGCTACTCCGAGGCCGTCCAGATGGAGGACGCGCGGGGCGCGACCCGCGCGCTGCTCACCCAGTACACGACCGGATACCTGCGCTTCGTCTGGCAGTTGGCGGCCGGGGTCGCCGTCCTCGGCTACTGCCTGTGGGCCCTGGAGAGCGGCGGCGTCGCCACCGGCTCCCTGCTGCCCTGGCGCCAGCTCTCCATGATCGCCTTCATCCTCGCCGTACTGCGCTACGCCGTCTTCGCCGACCGCGGCTCCGCCGGCGCCCCCGAGGACGTCGTCCTGCGGGACCGTCCCCTCGCGGTCATCGGCCTGGTCTGGGCGGCGATGTACGGCATGGCGGTCACGGACCTCTGAGGGCGGCCGGGCCCCACCTCGGCGCCCGCCGACACGAGGTCAGGACTCGGCGCCGCCAACAGCAGGGTTCCGGTCGGGTGTCTGCGATTCTGGGGGACCTTGACGCTCGTCTTCCGGACTAACGGTGGATCAAGGGGTACGCGTACGACATGGACTGGTTGACCAAGCTCCCCGTCATCGGCCCCTGGGTCGCCCGGCTCATGCGGACGCACGCCTGGCGTTCGTACGAGACCCTCGATGCCGCCCACTGGACCCGGCTCGCCGCCGCCATCACCTTCATCAGCTTCCTCGCGCTGTTCCCCCTGATCGCCGTCGCCGCCGCGGTCGGCGCCGCGCTGCTCAGCCAGGAGCAGCTGGACAAGATCGAGGACAAGGTCTCCGACCAGGTCCCCGGCATCTCCGACCAGCTCAACATCGGCGGGCTCGTGGACAACGCGGGCACGATCGGCCTCGTCGCCGGCGCGCTGCTGCTCTTCACCGGCATCGGCTGGGTCGGCTCGATGCGTGAGTGTCTGCGCGCGGTGTGGGGCCTCGACGACCAGGACGAGGGCAATCCCTTCGTACGCAAGGGCAAGGACGCGCTCGTGCTGTTCGGCCTCGGCGGGGTCGGCCTCTGCTCGCTCGCCGCCTCCTGGCTCGGTTCCACCGCGGTCGGCTGGAGCGCCGACCGGGTCGGCATCTCGGGCGAAGGGGCCACCGGGATCCTGCTCCAGGTGGCCTCCGTCGCCGTCGCCGCCGCCGCGGGCTTCCTCGTCCTGCTCTACCTGCTGACGCTGCTCCCCGACGTCCATCCGCCGCGCCGCCGCCTGGTGGTGGCGGCGGTGATCGGAGCGATCGGCTTCGAGCTGCTGAAGCTGCTGATCGGCGGCTATATGCGGGACGTCGCGGGGAAGTCGATGTACGGCGCGTTCGGCGTCCCGGTCGCGCTGCTGCTCTGGATCAACTTCACCGCGAAGCTCCTGCTCTTCTGCTCCGCCTGGACGGCCACGGGTTCACGTTCCGGGCCGGCGGACTCGGAGCCTACGGAGCGCCCGGACCAGCCGGAGCGCCCGGAGCAGGAGGGGAACCCGGACCAGCAGGGGCGTCCGGACCGGTAGAGGTGTCGGAACCGGCGGGCGCGTCCGTCCGGGGACGGCGACGGACCAGCTCCGGCAGCGGCCAGCGGCGGTTGACGAGCAGGACGCCACCCGCGAGCAGCACCAGGACGCCGCCGACCACGCCGAGGGCCACCCCGACGCCACCGGACTTCTCCGCGGCGGCGGCCTTGGCGGTGTCCGAGCCCGGCGCGTTCTCGCCCGGCGCCGGCGACGAGCCGTCGCCCTCGGCGGTCGGGTTCGTACGGGCGGACTTCGGCGGGACCAGCTCGCCGACCGGCTGTACCTTCCCGGCCGCGGCGAAGCCCCAGTCGAGGAGCCGGGCGGTCTCCTTGTAGACCGCGTGCTGCTCCTTGGAGGACGGGTTCAGCACCGTCACGAGCAGGACTTTGCCGTTGCGCTCCGCAACGCCGGTGAAGGTCGAGCCGGCGTGCGTGGTGTTGCCGTTCTTGACGCCGGCGATGCCCTGGTACGGCGCGATGCCCAGGGCGCCGGTCAGCAGCCGGTTCGTGTTCTGGATCTCGAACGTCTCGCGCTTCTTGCCCGGCTTCTGCTCACCGGGGAACGCGGCGCGGGCCGTCGCGGCGTACTCCCGGAAGTCCGGCTTCTGCATACCGCTGCGGGCGATCAGCGTGAGGTCGTACGCGGACGAGACCTGGCCCGGGGCGTCGTAGCCGTCCGGCGACTCGACGTGGGTGTCGAGCGCCTGGAGCTCGTCGGCGCGGGCGTTCATGTCCTCGACGGTCTGCCCGAGGCCGCCGTTCATCGCGGAGAGCACGCGCACGGCGTCGTTGCCGGAGCGAAGGAAGACACCGAGCCAGAGGTCGTGGACGGTGTAGGTCTGCTTCTCCTTGATCCCGACGAGACTGGAGCCCGCGCCGACACCGGCCAGATCCTGCGGTGTGACGGTGTGGGTCGCCGTCCTGGGGAACTTGGGCAGGACCGTGTCCGCGAAGAGCATCTTGAGCGTGGAGGCGGGAGCGAGGGGCCAGTGGGCGTTGTGCGAGGCGAGCACGTGACCGGTCTCCGCGTCCGCGACGATCCACGACCGTGCGCTGAGCTCCTTGGGCAGCACCGGAGCGCCGGGCCCGAGCTTCACCTGCGTGCCGGGCACGGCGAGCAGCGTTCCGCCCACGGACGACATCCGGGCGGGCGGCTTGGGCTGCTTCTCCTCCTTGTTGTCCACCGTGTCCGCGAGGGCGGGGGCGGCGGTCAGAAGGGGGAGCAGCGCAGCAGCGGTGACCGCCCAAGCGGTCTTCTTCGAAGCAGACACGATCGAAAACGTACAGGCATCCACCAACGATCCGAACCCCGCCAGGCGGTTCGCACGGAGGGGACCACTCGGACGCTGCCCCGCCCCAGGGCGATCCGGAGGCCCCTGATGCCCGGCCCGCCCCGGGGACGAGGCACGTGGGGCCGGTGGTGATACTGGGGGTATGAAGCTCAGCCGTCCCGTCTCCTGGTTCCTGCTCGCGTTCGGGGTGTGGAGCTGGTTCATCTGGATCACTTTCGTCAAGAACCTGTGGAACGACGGGAGCGGTCTCGCCTTCGACGACGCGGGCGACCCGACGGCCTACTTCTGGGTCCATCTGCTGCTCGCCATCACGTCCTTTGTTCTGGGGACGGTGGTCGGAGTGATCGGGTTGCGTGGGGTGCGCGCGTTGCGACGCGAGCACGGATAGGGGTTGGGGCGCGTGCTCGTCTTTCTGCTCGTGTTTGTCGTGATCCTCGCCCTTCTGGGCGCGGTCCACTGGTACGTGTGGCGGCGCCTTGTGCGCGATGTCACCGCGCGCGGGAGCGTGGCGCGGCGGCTGGGGACGGTCGCGGCGTTCGTTCTGCCGGTGCTGTCGTTCGCGGCCCTGGGCTCCGCGCGGGCCGCCGCCCCCTTCTGGCTCCAGCAGGTCGTGGCCTGGCCCGGCTACCTCTGGCTGGCGGTGCTCCTGTACGTGACCCTCGCCCTCGTGGTCGGGGAAGCCGTCCGTCCGCTGCTCCGGCGCGCGCTCGACAGGCGTGCCGCCGCGCGGGCGCTCGCCCCGGCTCCGGCCCAGGCCCCCGCGCAGGCGCCGGCCCCGACGCCGGCTCCCGTCCCGGCCCAGACGGCCGTCACCGACCCCGCGCCCGCCACCCCGTCCGGCGGCGGGGACGACTCCGAGCGCCCGGACGCCGACCGCCCGGAAGCCGAGCGGGGGCAGGCCGACCGCCCGGACGCCGACCGCGGGGACGACTCCGAGCGAGGGGAGGTCAAGAGCGTCGCCGGCGCGACCGCGGTGTCGCGCCGCCTCTTCGTCTCACGGGTCGTCGGCGGGGCCGCCGCTGCCGCCGCCGTGGGGACCGTCGGGTACGGGACGTACGGCGTGCTGCGCGGGCCGAGCGTCAAGCGGGTCACCGTGCCGCTGGCCAAGCTGCCGCGCGCCGCGCACGGGTACCGGATCGCCGTCGTGTCCGACATCCACCTCGGGCCCGTCCTCGGCCGCGCCCACAGCCAACGCATCGTGGACGCTGTCAACGGCACCCAGCCCGACCTGATCGCCATCGTCGGCGACCTCGTCGACGGCAGCGTCGCCGACCTCGGGCCGGCCGCCGAGCCCCTCGCGCAGCTCAGGGCGCGGCACGGCTCCTTCTTCGTGACCGGCAACCACGAGTACTTCTCCGGCGCCGACGCCTGGGTCGACCACGTCCGCGAACTCGGCCTGCGCCCGCTGCGCAACGAACGCCTGGAGATCCCGGCCGGATTCGACCTCGCCGGGGTGGACGACATCGCCGGCGAGAGCGAGGGCCAGGGCCCCGACTTCGCCGCCGCCCTCGGCGACCGCGACCGCGCCAGGGCCGCCGTCCTCCTCGCCCACCAGCCGGTCGTCATCCACGACGCCGTCCGCCACGGCGTCGACCTCCAGCTCTCCGGCCACACCCACGGCGGTCAGCTGTGGCCCGGCAACTACCTCGCCGAGCTCGCCAATCCGACCGTCGCCGGTCTGGAGCGGTACGGCGACACTCAGCTCTACGTCTCCCGCGGTGCGGGCGCCTGGGGTCCGCCCGTCCGGGTCGGCGCGCCCTCCGACATCACCGTCGTGGAGCTGGCCTCCAAGCAGGCGTAGGGGGACCTGTCCGACGGGTCGGGGCGCCGTGCCGGGCGGCCCATCGGGTCGGCACGGCGGAAGGGGTCACTCATCGCGTAAGGGTCGATACATGCCGTTGAGTCCCCTGAAGTCGCCCATCACGGACATATGCCTGCACTGTGAAGGTTTACTCTTCCACTTGTGAAATCCGTGTGATTGGGTGACGCCATCGCGGCATGGCTGGGCGCCGCCGCGCCAGGGGTGGGCTCGAAAAAAGGAAGCACGGCGATGCGGTCGACGGTCCGTCTGCGGATCCTGATCACTTGTGGAGTTGTGGTGGCCGCCGGGGTGGGAGGCTGGCAGCTGCTGCCCTCCGAAGACGTCCGGACCGACCCGATCACGGTCGGCACCACGGACGAGGTGACCTCGCTCGATCCGGCCGGTGCGTACGACGCGGGCTCCTGGGCGATGTACAGCAACGTCTTCCAGTCGCTGCTGACCTTCAAGCCCGGCTTCACCACTCCGGTGCCGGACGCCGCCGACAACTGCAAGTTCGTCGGCACGAAGCTCACCACGTACCAGTGCGAACTCCGCGACGACCTCACCTTCTCCAGTGGCCGCAAGATCACCGGCGAGGACGTCGAGTACTCGTTCGAGCGGATGCTGAACATCAACGCCGACGTCGGTCCCGCGCCGCTCTTCCCGACGCTGAAGAGCGTCGTGTCCGAGGGCCAGAAGGTCACCTTCAACCTGGCCGGCCGGGACGCGACCTTCCCGCTGAAGCTCGCCACGGGCGCCGGTTCCATCGTCGACCGCACCCAGTACCCCGCCACGAAACTGCGCGAGGGCACCACGGCCGAGGGTTCGGGGCCGTACGTCCTCAAGGAGTACAAGCCCGGCGAGCGCGCGCGCCTGGAGCCGAACCCGAGGTACCGGGGCGAGGTGGGCAAGACCGGCGGAACGGTCGTCGTGAAGTACTTCACCGAGTCCGAGCAGCTCGCCGAGGCCTGGAAGACCAAGCAGGTCGACATCACGCACCGGCAGATGCCGCCCGAGTTCCTCTCCACCGTCGGCAACGGCAAGGAGGAGGCCCGGATCACGGAGGCGCAGACCGCCGAGATCCGCAATCTCTACTTCAACGTGAAGTCGGGCTCGCCGATGGCGGAGAAGGCGGTCCGGAAGGCGGTCGCTGCGGTGATCGACCGCCCGGCGATCGTCACCGGCGCGTACCACGGCACGGTCGAGCCGCTGTACTCCCTGATCCCGCAGGGCTTCAACGGCCACAGCACCTCGTTCTACGACGCCTACCCCGAGCCGTCGAAGAAGAAGGCCAAGAGCCTGCTGAAGGAAGCCGACGTCGAGACGCCGGTGAGCTTCACCCTCGGCTACCGCAAGGACGCCACGTACGGCGCCGAGGCGGCCGAGCTGAAGCGGCAGCTGGAGGTGACGGGGCTGTTCAAGGTCAAGCTCGTCGAGGCGGACTGGCAGACGTTCCAGAAGGCGTACGCGAAGGGCGAGTACGACGCGTACCCCGTCGGCTGGCTCCCCGACTTCCCGGACTCCGACAGCTTCACCGCCCCGCTGGTGGGCGCGGACAACGCGATGCACAACGGGTTCTCCAGCAAGAAGATCGACTCGCTGATCACCGCGACGCAGCAGTACAGCGACCGCGCGGCGGCCGCCAACGACTTCGAGGACATCCAGTCGGAGGTCGCCGAGGAGGTCCCGTTGGTGCCGCTCTGGCAGAAGAAGGACTACGTGCTGGCGACGACGGAGGTCTCCGGCTCGCAGTACCTCACCGACGGCACGGGCATCTGGCGGCTCTGGGAGCTCGGCTGGATCTGAGGCCCGGGAGGCCCGGGAGGGCCGGGAGGCCTGGGGGGCCCGGGAGGCCCGGGCCGGCCGGTGCCGGTCGTCAGTCCTTCGGGGTCTTCGCCCGTTTGGGCTTGCCCGAGGCCGCCATGCCGGCCGCCGTCGGCATGAAGTCGGCGAGGAGGTCATGGGTCTCGCGCACCAGGGGCCGCAGCAGCCGGAAGCGCGAGAGCGAGATCGCCCGCGCGGTGACCGGCGAGAGGCGCTCCACCAGGCGGCGGCTGTTGGCGCAGCCCTCGGAGCGGTCGTACACCCAGAACAGCACCAGGCCCATCTGCTGGAGCCAGAGCAACTGGGGCAGCGGCTCGGCCAGTTCGGGGTCGACCTTGACGTCGGCCCCGGCGATGACCCGGCGGTGGACCTCGATCGCGGCCTCGCGCGGGCCCTCCGACTCGGGGGAGAAGGGGCTGAGCGGGCTGTCCGGGTCGGCCGCGTTCTTGAAGAACTGGGCCGCGAACTCGTGGTACGGCTCGGCGATGTCGAGCCAGCCGAGGAGGACCCCGCGGATGCGTGCCGTGAGGTCCTTCTCGCCGCCGTCGAGGATGTCCGCGACCGCCGCCTGGTGCTCCTCGGCGATCCGGTCGTAGAAGCCCTGGACGAGGTGTTCCTTGGAGGCGAAGTAGTAGTACGCGTTGCCGACGGAGACCCCGGCCTCCTGGGCGATGGCCCGCATCGTCGTCTTGTCGTAGCCGCGTTCCTTGAAGAGCCGGAGGGCGGTTTCGAGGATGAGCGTGCGGGTCTGTTCGCTCTTCGCGGCCTTGGCCGGGGCCTTGGCCCCGGCGGGCTCGACGGCCCCGGCGGCGGGCTCGGTGGGCTCGGCGGGCTGCACTTCCTTCACGTCCTTCACAGTGCCCGAGCCTAGCCGGGCGTGCCGGGTGCTTCGCAGCGCCCGTCCTCGCAGGCCGGTCCGGAGGCCTTGACCACCTCGCGCCACTTGGCGGCGGCGAGGACGGTGGCCCGGGCGAAGGGCTGCCCGGCCGGGGTGGCCAGCCAGTGGGCCTTGGGCCGGTGTTCGGCCAGGGCCCACAGACAGACGATCCACGCTGAGGCGGCGCGGTAGATCTGTCCCCGGTCCCCGATCACGGTGATCTCCTTGAGGGTGGACTCGTGGTCGAGGCCGGGGAAGCGCCGCCTCGCCTCCTGCGAGGCGGCCGGGACGAGGTCGAGCGGGACGAGCTGGCGCTGCCGCAGCAGCCAGTGGCGCAGATGGACGCAGAGCGAGCAGTCGGCGTCGTACAGCACGGTGAGGCGGTGTACGGGGGTGACGGGCGGCCGGCTCATCCGTCTCTCCTCAGGATCCGGTGACGGGCGGGGCCCAGGGGCCCTTGGCGGCGGGGCCGGTCCAGCCCTGCGGCGGCACGGGCGGCACCTGCTCGCGCTCCATCACGCCCCGGCGGCGGATCTTGTTGAGGACGTAGACGTTGCCCAGGTGCATCACGCCGAGGACGAGGAGGACCACTCCGAGCTTGACGGACAGGGCCTCGAAGAGGGCCCGGGCGTCGACGACGGCCTCCTCCTGGCTGAGGTAGAGGGCGACGAAGCCGAAGTTGACGAGGTAGAAGCCGACCACCAGGAGGTGGTTGACCGCCTCGGCGAGCTTCTCGTTCCCGTGCAGGACGTCTGCCAGGAAGATCCTTCCGTTGCGGCTGAGCGTGCGGGCGACCCAGACGGTCAGGGCCACGCTGATCAGCAGGTAGACGATGTACGCGACGACAGTGAGGTCCATGCCCCACCCTCCCTTGAACGCGTTCAAAAGCTGGTAGTCATGACTGTAGACCCTCGACTTGAACATGTTCAAGTGGGGGTGGCCGGAAGCTGCGCAAAGGGAGGCGGGCGACGGGCCCGGCACATAAGGTGGCGCCCGATGCTCTCTCATGACCTGGCCGGTGAAGGCCCTTCCGTCGTCCTGCTGCTCCACTCCGGCGTCTGTGACCGGAGGATGTGGGACGGCCAGTTCGCGGCGCTGGCCGCCGCGGGAACCCGCGTGGTGCGCTGCGATCTCCGCGGCTTCGGCGAGACGCCCGTCGACGCCCCGCACACCCACAGCGACGACGTCGTCGAGCTCCTCGACGCCCTCGGCGTCGAACGGGCCGCCCTCGTCGGCTCCTCCTTCGGGGGCGAGGTCGCCCTGGAGGTCGCCGTCCGCCACCCCGGACGCGTCTCGGCGCTCGCCCTGCTCTGTGCGGGGATGCCCGGCTACGAGGCGAGCGACGAACTACGCGCCTGGGGCCGCCGCGAGGACGAACTGATCGACGCCGGTGACCTCGACGGCGCGGTCGCGCTCAACGTCGACACCTGGCTCGGCCCGGAGGCCGGGGCCGAGGCGCGTGAGCGCGTACGGCAGATGCAGCGGCGCGCCTTCGACGTACAGCTCGCCGCCCCCGAGGAGTACGGCCCGGTCGACCCCGGTGTGGGGGCCGCGGAGCTGGCCGGCATCGACGTGCCGTGCCTGGTCGTCTCCGGAGCCCATGACGTGCCGGACTTCCGGGAGATGGCCACCCGGCTCGCCGCCGTCCTGCCCGACGCCCACCACGTCGACCTGGAATGGGCCGGTCATCTCCCGGCCCTGGAACGCCCGGAGGAGACGGCGGAGCTGCTCACCGCGTTCCTGACCGGGGGGAGCGGCAGCCGGGGCGCTACGACAGGCCCTGCCGAATCCGGGCGGTGATCGTGCGGTCGGTGATCCGGGCGTCGTCGGCGAGCAGGAAGGCCTTCGACAGGATCACCGACAGCAGGCCGTCCTCCTCCTCGAAGGGCAGGAAGACCTTCTCGCCGCCGGCCGCCGCGCCCGCGGCGAGCGCCGCGCCCGCCGCGCCCGGATCCGCGACGACGGGCAGCCGGGTGCCGTCCGGCTCCATCAGGACGTGGCCGGAGCCCAAATGGATCCGGTACGCGCGCAGTTCGCCCCGCACCCGCAGGAAGCGGTCCGTCAGCTCGGTCCGGTCCGCGATCCGGGTGCGCGGCAGCAGCCGGGCCAGCGTCTCCCGGCGGATCCGCGCCGGCTCGGACGGTTCGCCGAGCGACCAGCTCTCCCAGTACCCGTCGTGGGCGCGCGGCTCGCCGCGGTCTCGCCACTCCGGGTCCGCCCCGATGGACGCCACCCCGACGAACAGGTCGACGTCCCGCAGCGCCTCCGACCGCAGCGGCGCCGGTACGTCGGTCAACGCGGCCCCCTCCCACGGGCCGCGCGCCCCCGCCGAGGCGGCGCGGCGCTCGAAGCGCACCTGACCGGTCGAGCAGAGGTACGCGACGCCGGTCGCCGCCGAGCCCGCGTCGACCAGCTCGACGACGAGCCGGGACCGCCAGAACGTGCCCTCGGAGACCGGCAGCTCACCCGGGCGCGGCAGCTCCCGCACCATCGCGGAGGAGCCGCCACCGCTGAAGTACCCCAGGGCGTCACCGGACCAGCCACGCTCGGCCATCAGCGCCCTGGCCCGGCCGTACCGCAGGATGTGCCCGGCGAAGCGGTCGGTGGACGGAGCGGTCCCCACCTCGCCGGGGGCGAGCCGGTACACCTCGCGGAAGCCCTGCTTGAACGGCTGGCGCAGCTCCCTCCCCGTGAGCTCGGCCCGCCACTCCTCGATCTCCTCGCCGTCGGCCAGGACCGGGTGCCACAGGCGCAACAGGGCGCCCGGGCCGACCGGGACAGCGGTGCCGTCCGCGCCGGCCAGCGCCCAGCCGCCGCCGGTGCGCTCCGGCAGCCCCGCCGTCCACCGGCCGTCGCCGTCGGGGTCGACCTCCCACAGCAGCGCGCGGGCGGCGGCGCCGGTCACCGGGTGGTCGATGTAGTACCGCTCCCAGTCCTCCGTCGGCCAGGTCGTCCCCGCCGCCAGATGGTCCTCCAGCCGGGCCCGCTCCGAGGCCAGCAGGGTCCGCAGCTCCTTCGTCGCGGCGCGCAGCGACGCCAGCAGCTCCCCGTGCCGCTCCCGGACCGGCTTCGGCGCCGACTTCAGGACCCGCCCCTGGGGGCCGTGGAACGACAGCGAGACCACGCCCGGCTCCCGTACCGCGAGCACCGCCGTGTACTCCCCGAGCGCCTCCTCGCGCATCCCGCGCGCGTCGAGTCCGTGCGCCGGCGTGCCGCGTTCGCGCAGCATCGACGGGGTGAGCCCGGCCCGCCCCGCGACCGCCTCCAGGGCCTTCCCGATGCCCTTCACCACCGTCCGGTTGCGCACCGTGCCCTTGAGCCGCCCGAGCCACCGCACGGCGTCGGAGGCGCGTTCGCCCTCGCACGCGCCCAGGAAGGCGACACCGGCCGAGGCGAGCCTGGCGCTGCGGCAGACACCGCCCGAACCACCCGTACCCGTACCGGCGTTCAGCGCCACGGCGCCGACGGCGGGCACCACCCAGGCGCCGGTCAGGTCGGCCGCCGCCCACAGGGCCCCACGTACGACCGCCTCGTTGCGCTCGCCGACCAGACCCCACTCGCGGTGCACGCCCGTCGACCGGGCCGCGACCACCA
Organism: Streptomyces sp. Je 1-79; assembly: GCF_025195125.1. Lineage (GTDB taxonomy): Bacteria > Actinomycetota > Actinomycetes > Streptomycetales > Streptomycetaceae > Streptomyces. The sequence goes on along the minus strand of NZ_JAMGSL010000010.1, from coordinate 15,665 downwards.
GATGCTCGGTCTGTTCGGCGGCCCCGTCGAGCAGCGCCCGCACCAGCTCGTCACCGCGCCCCACGGCCGCGAGCAGCTCCCCGGCGGCCTTCTGCCACTTCCGGGTCGGCCGGGCCGTGCCGAGCGCCGCGCAGTGCTCCAGGAAGGCGCGCACACCGGCCGCCGCGAGCAACTCCGGGTGCTCGGCCCGCATACGCGGCCCGTACGCGTCCTCGTCGTCCAGGATCGCCCACGGCAGCCCCGTGGCGTCGGGCGTCTCGGGGCCGATCAGCCGGTCGAGTACCTCCCGTGTCGCGGCGTTCTCCGAGCCCTCCGTCTGGTCCCCCCAGGCCGACAGGGAGGCCTTGCGGGCCGCCCGCATCAGCGCCCGGTCGCAGCCGCCCACCTCACGGGCGGCGGCCAGCGGGAGCTGCATCAGCGGCCCGTACTCCTGGAGCAGCTGGGCCGGATCGACGATGGCCATCACGCCCACGAGCCGTTCGAGCAGCTCCTCCGCCTGCGACACCGACCACCCGAGGCGCCGCTCCGCCAGCCAGGACACGCTCCAGTCGGTGACCCGGTCCGCGCCGCCCCGGCACTGGTTCCGGTGTATCCACAGGGCCGCCCTGCGCAGCTCGTCGGGCGGCAGCCCCTGGAGCAGCTCCTGGACGGCGGCGCCCCCCTGCGTCCGCTGCCGCACCCCCGCCTCGTACAGCCTGACTTCCAGACTCGTCGTCCCCACCATGCAGGTGACGGTACGGGGCCGCACCGACAGTGTCGCCCCCGGACCCTCAGGTGAACTTCCGTACCCCCGGGACCAGTGCGGTCCCCAGACAGCAGCCGCCCACCACGACCGCTGCGGCGATCAGGGGGACCTCCGGGCCCCAGGCGGAGGCGGCGACGGGGGCCAGGGCGTAGCCGAGCGGCATGGCGGCGAGCGAGAGCAGCCAGTCGTAGGAGGTGACACGGGCCAGGGCATGGGCGGGGATCGCCTGTTGGACGGCGGTCTGCCAGACGGGGGAGAGGAAACCGAGACCGGCCTGGGCGATCCCGTACGCGGCGATGGTCACCGGCGCGGGGGCCGGCAGCGCGAGCAGGACCAGCGGCAGGGCGTACGTGGCGAGGCCGAGGTTCGCGGTGAGGACGGGGCGCCGGGGGCGCACGCGGTGGGCGAGCAGCGAGCCGAGCAACAGGCCCACGGCGCCGGTCTGGAGGAGCGCGAGCCAGACCTCCGTGCCGCCGAGCCGGGTGAGGGCGATGGACGGGCCGAGGGTCATCAGGACGGCGGCGGCGCCGTTCCAGGCGCCGTGGCCGACGAGGCTGGTCCAGTACCAGTCGCGCGACCTGACCTCCTGCCAGCCCTCCTTGAGGTCGGCGCGCAGCGACCGGCGCGGGATCGGCACCCGCTCCACCCGTACGGCGACCAGCAGCAGGGCGCTGAGCGCGAAGGTCGCCGCGTCCAGGACGAACGCCCACCCCGCCCCCACCGTCAGGATCAGCGTTCCGGCGAGGGCCGGGCCGGCGAGGCGGGTGGCGCTCTGGGCGATGCCCATCGCGGCGTTGGCGCGCTGCAGTGCCTCCGGGGCGACGGTCCCCTTGACCAGGGGCGAACCGGTCGGCATCGAGAAGGCGCCCGCCGCACCGCCGACGACCTCGGCGACGGCGACGACCCCGAGCGACGGCTCACCGCCCAGCAGCTGTGCGGCGACGAGGAGTTGGGTCGCGCAGCGGACGAGGTCGGTCGTCAGGGCGACCGTGCGGGCGTTGAACCGGTCGCCGACGACTCCGCCGACGGGCAGGAGGAGGAGCTTGGGGACCATCGCACAGGCCAGGACGATCGCGAGCGCGGAGCTCGACCCGGTGGCCTCCCAGACGGCGATGGCGAGCGCGGCGGGGATCGCCGCGTCGCCGAGGAGCGAGAGGGTGCGGCCCGCGAAGAGCAGCCGGAAGGAACGGGTGCGCAGCGGGTGCGGGACGGCTGCGGGCGCGGGCAGGGGCCCCGACGCCGTGCCGGAAGGACCGACGGGGCCGGAAGGAGTGGTGGGCATGACAGGGAAAGTACTTCGGTGGCAAATGGTTCGTCAACGAAAGATTCGGCACCGAAGGATCATGGATGGCGACGTAGGATCGACCCATGGAGCCGACCGAGCCCGCAGGGCCGACGCAGCGGGACTGGACCGACGAGCACGTGGCCCGCTGGCAGCCCGTCCTGCCCGGCCTCGACCCGGTGGTGGAGGGCGCGGTCACCCGCATGAAGAAGCTCTCGGTCCACCTGCGGCGGGTACGCGAGCAGTCCCTCGTCGACTTCGAGCTGGAGCGCCACGAGTTCGACACCCTCCACAAGCTCGCCGGGCGGGGCGGCAGCGCGGCCCCCTCCGAACTGGCCCAGGACCTCGACCTCGCCCCCGCCTCGGTCACCGGCCGCCTCGACGCCCTGGAGAAGCGGGGCTTCGTCCGCCGTACACCCTCGACGACCGACCGCCGGCGGGTCGTCGTCGAACTCACCCCTTCCGGCCGGGAGACCTGGCTCGGCGCGATGGACGTCCTCGGTCACGAGGAGTACCGGCTCCTCGGCGTCCTCGACAAGGACGAGCGGACCCTCTTCAACGACATGCTCCGCCGGATCATGCTGGCCGCCGAGGAGCCGGCCGCCGGCGCGACGGACGCTCCTGGCGCCCTCTGAAAGTCCCTCAGATGCTCACATGCTCAGCGAGCGCGCGTAGTTGAGCTGCCCCATGACCCACTGGATGGTGTGGGGCCCGGTCGCGGGGATCATCGTGGCGTGGTGGCGGCCGCCGCTGGTCACCGTGATCTGGACGAAGCCCGTCGTCTGATGCTCCTTCATGAGCAGGAACAGCAGGCCGAGTCCGCAGGCCGCGACGAAGACGCAGGCGAGGACGATGCCGACGGTGGAGATCTTCTCCTCCGTCCGCGAGAGGTCCATCGCGTTCCACACGGCGCCCTTCAGCGGCATCGGCCCGGCCGGCGTGTGGATCTGGTCCCCGACGACGGTGATGTCCCCGAGCGCGAGCGACGCGCCACCGCTCTGCCCCACCGGCGGGTACTGCGGCGGCACGGGCACGCCGGGAAGAGTCGGCTGGTACCCGCCACCGCCCTGCGGATAGCCGTAACCGGGCGTCCCCGCCTGCGGATAGCCGTAACCCGGGGTCCCCGCCTGCTGCCCGGGCCCCCACTTGTACTCACCGTCCGCGTAAGGGTTCGGCTCGCTCATCTCTCCCCGCTCTCTCCACCAACGGAAAAGCCCGTTTCTGCACGCCGAGCGTACAGAAACGGGCCTCCGGCCGTGCAAACCGTCAGAAGCGACGCGTGATCAGCGCACGCTTGACTTCCTGGATCGCCTTGGTGACCTCGATGCCACGCGGGCAGGCGTCCGTGCAGTTGAACGTCGTGCGGCAACGCCACACGCCGTCCTTGTCGTTCAGGATCTCCAGGCGCTGCTCGCCCGCCTCGTCACGCGAGTCGAAGATGAAGCGGTGCGCGTTGACGATCGCGGCAGGACCGAAGTACTGACCGTCGTTCCAGAAGACCGGGCAGGACGACGTGCACGCGGCGCACAGGATGCACTTGGTGGTGTCGTCGAAGCGCTCGCGGTCCTCGGCGGACTGCAGACGCTCACGCGTCGGCTCGTTGCCCTTGGTGACCAGGAACGGCATGACGTCCCGGAACGCCTGGAAGAAGGGCTCCATGTCGACCACGAGGTCCTTCATCACCGTGAGGCCCTTGATGGCCTCGACGGTGATCGGCTTCTCGGGGTTGATGTCCTTGATCAGCGTCTTGCAGGCGAGCCTGTTCTTGCCGTTGATCCGCATCGCGTCCGAGCCGCAGATGCCGTGCGCGCACGAGCGGCGGAAGGTCAGCGTGCCGTCGACGTCCCACTTGATCTTGTGGAGGGCGTCGAGCACACGCTCCTTGGGGTCGATCTCGATCTGGAAGTCCTCCCAGACCGACGCGTCCGACACCTCGGGGTTGAAGCGGCGGATCCGCATCGTGACCGTGATGTACGGCGAGGCGGCGGAGTCCTTCTCCACCTTGTCCAGTACGGGGGTAGCCATCAGTACTTACGCTCCATCGGCTGGTAGCGGGTCTGGACGACCGGCTTGTAGTCGAGACGGACGGTCTCGGAGCCGTCCTCGCCGACCTCGCGGTACGCCATGGTGTGGCGCATGAAGTTGACGTCGTCGCGGTTCGGGTAGTCCTCGCGGTAGTGACCGCCGCGGGACTCCTTGCGCGCCAGGGCCGAGACGGCCATGACCTCGGCCAGTTCGAGCAGGTTGCCCAGCTCGACGGCCTCGAGGAGGTCGGTGTTGAAGCGCTTGCCCTTGTCCTGGATGGACACGTTCTTGTAGCGCTCGCGCAGCTCGGCGATCTTCTCGACGGCCGTCTTGATCGTCTGCTCGGTACGGAACACCATCACGTTGGCGTCCATCGTCTCCTGGAGCTCACGGCGGATGTCGGCCACCCGCTCGTTGCCCGTGGCGTTGCGCAGCCGCTCGATCTGCTCCTCGACGAGCGCGGCGGGGTTCTCCGGGAGCTCGACGTAGTCGTGCTTGGCGGAGTACTCGGCGGCGGCGATGCCGGAGCGCTTGCCGAAGACGTTGATGTCGAGCAGCGAGTTGGTGCCCAGGCGGTTGGCGCCGTGCACCGACACGCAGGCGACCTCGCCGGCCGCGTACAGGCCCGGGACGACGGTGGTGTTGTCCGCCAGGACCTCACCCTCGACGTTGGTCGGGATGCCGCCCATGGCGTAGTGCGCGGTGGGCTGGATCGGGATCGGGTCCGTGTACGGCTCGATGCCGAGGTACGTACGGGCGAACTCGGTGATGTCCGGGAGCTTGGCGTCGAGCTGCTCCGGCGGGAGGTGCGTCAGGTCGAGGTAGACGTGGTCGCCCTCGGGACCGCAGCCGCGGCCCTCGCGGATCTCCGTGTAGATGGAGCGCGAGACGACGTCACGGGACGCGAGGTCCTTCATGACCGGCGCGTACTTCTCCATGAAGCGCTCGCCGTCCTTGTTGCGGAGGATGCCGCCCTCACCGCGGGCGCCCTCCGTCAGCAGGATGCCCATGCGCCAGATGCCCGTCGGGTGGAACTGGAAGAACTCCATGTCCTCCAGCGGCAGACCGCGGCGGTAGCAGGCCGCCTGGCCGTCACCCGTCAGGGTGTGCGCGTTGGAGGTCACCTTGAAGAACTTGCCCGTGCCGCCGGAGGCGTAGATCACGGCCTTGGCCTGGAAGATGTGGATCTCGCCGGTGGCCAGCTCGTACGCGACCACGCCGGCGGACTTCTTGACGCCGTCGACCTCGGTGATCAGCTGGTCCAGGACGTAGAACTCGTTGAAGAACTCCACGCCCTCCTTGACGCAGTTCTGGTACAGCGTCTGGAGGATCATGTGGCCGGTGCGGTCCGCGGCGTAGCAGGACCGGCGGACCGGGGCCTCGCCGTGGTTGCGGGAGTGACCGCCGAAGCGGCGCTGGTCGATGGTGCCGTTCGGGGTCCGGTTGAACGGCAGGCCCATCTTCTCCAGGTCGAGGACGGCGTCGATGGCCTCCTTCGCCAGGATCTCGGCGGCGTCCTGGTCGACCAGGTAGTCACCGCCCTTGACCGTGTCGAAGGTGTGCCACTCCCAGTTGTCCTCCTCCACGTTGGCCAGCGCGGCGGCCATGCCGCCCTGCGCGGCGCCCGTGTGGGAGCGGGTGGGGTAGAGCTTCGTCAGGACGGCGGTGCGGCTGCGCTTCGTCGACTCGATGGCGGCGCGCATGCCGGCGCCGCCGGCGCCGACGATGACGGTGTCGTACTTGTGGATCTTCATGTCGTGGATTACCTCAGCCCCGTGCCTAGCGGATGTTCGGGTCGAAGGTGAAGATCACCAGCGTGCCCAGAAGGATGGTGAACACCGTGGCGGTGTACAGCAGGCCCTTGAGCCACAGGCGCGTGTTGGCCCGCTCCGCGTAGTCGTTGATGACGGTACGGAGGCCGTTGGCGCCGTGCAGCATGGCGAGCCAGAGCATCAGCAGGTCCCAGACCTGCCAGAACGGAGACGCCCAGCGGCCGGCCACGAAGGCGAAGCCGATCTTGGAGACGCCGCCGTCGAGGAAGAGCTGGATCAGCAGGTGGCCGAGGACCAGGACGACGAGGACGATGCCGGAGAGGCGCATGAAGAGCCATGCGGCCATCTCGAAGTTGCCTCGCGTCGCCCGCGGCGTCTTGCCGGTGCGCTTGCGGGGGGCCTCGATGTACGGGGCCGGGTTGTCCACGTCGTAGGACGCGCCCTCGACGGGACCGATCGCGGAAGTGGTGTCAGCAGACATGTCTGGCGTCAGCTCCCGAACAGTTCACGTGCGGCGTGGCCGAGGATGGGGTACAGCGAGCCCGCCATCAGCACGACCCAGATGCCCACGACGGTCCAGAGCATCTGCTTCTGGTAGCGCGGGCCCTTGGACCAGAAGTCCACGGCGACGACGCGCAGGCCGTTCAGAGCGTGGAAGAGGATGGCGGCGACCAGGCCGTACTCGAGGAGTGCGACGATCGGCGTCTTGTACGTGGCGACCACTTCGTCGTAGGCCTCGGGGGAGACGCGGACGAGAGCGGTGTCCAGCACGTGTACGAACAGGAAGAAGAAGATGAGGACGCCGGTGACTCGATGAGCCACCCAGGACCACATTCCTTCCCGGCCGCGGTACAGCGTTCCAGCCGGCACGGAAATACCCTCCGGGAGCGGGGAGAAGGGTCGGCCGCCATCTTCTACCCAGTTAAGAACAGTAGTGTCGGTCTGACCCGGCCGGGTACGGTCCACCGGCCCTGGTCATCGTAGCGACGACTTGTCGGTTCGCTCGCGCGGGGTCCATAGGTGTGATCAAAGAGGCACGGACGGGCTATCGTCCGCGCCCGAATCACCGCATTCCGGACGCCTGTACGGGAGAGGGCGCGGCGCCGACCCGGTGGGCGAGCCGGGCGCGGGCCAGCCGGCGCAGCTCCTCGGCGGCGATCACCCGCTCCTCCTCGGGCTCGTTGCCCAGCCGGGACCGGATGCCTTCGAGCACCTGGTCGAGGCGCTCACCGGGGCGTACGCCGTCGAGGCTGATCACGAAGGCGTGCCCGAACCGGCTCTCGTACGCGGCGTGGGCGGCCCGCAGCGCGGTGTGGGCGGCGGGCGGGGCGTCGGGGTGCGGAGCGGCCGAGTCCTCGGCGGCCAGCGCCTCCACCCGTTCGGCGGCGGGCAGGTCGTAACCGGCCTCGTCGGCGGCGGCGAGCAGCGCGTCGAGCGTCGGGTACGGACGGTGCGCGGTCACCCGTTCGGCCCAGCGGCGGCTGTGGCAGCAGGAGAGGAGGATCTCCTCGGCGACGGAGGCGGCGACCGCGTTGAACCGCGCGAGACCCTCGGGGACGCCGGGCGTGGCGCGGGCGGCGGGGTGCCGGGGTTCGCCCTGTTGGGCGGGTATGGCGGGGTTCGCGGGCGTCGCGGGGCTCGCGGATGTCCCGGGAGCGGCGGCGGAGCCCGGGTTCCGGTTCCGGGAAGGGGCTCGGGTGTCGCTGGTCACCGTGGACTCCGGGAAAGGTGGGGTGGGTGTGACGCAACGTTATCGACGTGGTGCGGGAACTGTCCGAAGGATGCGCGAATTTCACCCGGAAGGGAGAGTTTCGGAACGTGTGCGTGACGTTCCGGGGTCGCCGACCCCGCCCCGAATGGCCGCGCGCCACCGGCTGAGGGAGGATTCCGAGTGATGCGGTACGCCATACGGAGGCCCCACGCGGGCTCCACACTCCTCGCGGCCGCGGTGGCACTGGTCACCGTGACGGCCTGCTCCGAAAGCTCGTCCGCCGGCCCCACCCCCGGCGCCGGGACACCGACCCCGGCCACCAGCGCGCCGACGAGCACACCCCCGCCCAGCCCGACCCGGACGTACCCGCTCTCCTCCGCCCCGCTCACGGTCCCCGCCGTCCGGTCCCACGAGGCGGCCCGCGGACCCGGCTGGCGCCCCACGCCCCAGGCCGGCGTCGTCGTCGCAGCGGGCAGCGAGGGGCTGGCCGACGAGGGACGGATGCTCGCGGGCGAGCTGAAGATCGCGTACCGGGGTGCCGTCGCCGCCCGCGCCGGCGACGTCGAGCTGGCCCTCGGCGGCAAGGGCGCCCCCGAGTCGTACACGCTCACCACCGGCGACGACCGGGTCAGGATCACCGGCCCCGACCAGGCGGGGGTCTTCTACGGGACCCGCACCCTCAAGCAGTCGGTGAACGGCTCCGGCGCGATGCCCGAGGGCACCGTCAGCGACGCGCCCGCCAAGCCCCAGCGCGGGCTCAACCTGGACATCGCGCGCAAGCACTTCACAGCGGAGTGGATCGAAGCCCGGATGCGGGAGATGGCCGACCTCAAGCTCAACCAGCTCGGGCTGCACTTCTCCGACGACCAGGCGTTCCGCATCGAGTCCACCTCGCACCCCGAGATCGTCACCGATCCGCACCTGACGACGGCGGAGGTGAAGCGCATCCTGGCCCTCGGTGACCGCCTGCACATCGACGTCTTCGGCGAGATCGACTCGCCCGGACACCTCGGCGCGGTGCTGCGGGCCTACCCGCAGCTCCAGCTGCGCAACGTGCAGGGCGTGCCGCGGCAGGGCGCGATCGACATATCCAAGCCGGAGTCGGCGGAGCTCATCGACGATCTGCTGCGCGAGTACACGGCGCTGTTCGGCGGCCGGTGGTTCCACATCGGGGCCGACGAGTACCAGGCGCTGACCGTCAGCAACCCCGCCGCCTCCTACCCGCAGCTGGCGAGCGCGGCCCGGGAGAAGTACGGCCCGAACGCCGGTGTCCAGGACCTGACCGAGGGCTGGATGAACGACCGCGCGGCCGTGGTGCGCGCCGCGAAGCAGACCCCGAAGGCGTGGAACGACGGCTTCTTCACGGGCGGTACCGTCACCGCCGCCAAGGACATCGAGGTCGAGTACTGGACCGGCAAGGAGATCGGCGCCCGGCCGCCGGCCGAGTACCTGGCCGAGGGCCGCAAGCTGGTGAACCTCAACGACGAGTTCCTGTACTATGTCCTCGGCGAGCCGAACCAGTTCACGTACCCCACCGGCCGCCGCATCTACGAGCAGTGGACCCCGCTCGTGCTGCGCGGCACGACCCCCGTCCCGGCGCGGTACGGACCTCAGATCCTGGGCGGCCGGTTCGCGGTCTGGTGCGATCTGTCCCAGTCGCAGACGCAGGCGCAGGTGGCGGACGGGATCCGGATGCCGCTGACGGCGACGGCGCAGAAGCTGTGGGACTCGCGGACGCCGACGATGAGTTGGGACCAGTTCCGGGCGCTCGCCGTGAACGTGCGCAGCTGACCTGCGGTTTTCCCATGGACGGAAGGGTTCCCCAGGACGTACGGTCCCCTCCGCGGCGGCCGCTCGGCCGCGCCGGCTCCTCGGGGAGGGGAGCCGAACACCCGTGGGGGTTCGCTCAACCATGCTCCGCAATCCGAACGGCTTGTCGTACGCCGTCATAGCCCTGCTCGTGGGCAACATCGCCTTCGACGTGCTGCTGGCCGAGTTCGAGGTCCGTGTCCTCGTCTCCGACTACATCACGGCCTACGCCGAACCGGACCTGTTCGGGATCATCGCCCTGAACCTGGCCTACAGCGTCGCCTTCACGCTGTACGTGGCGACCGGGATCGTCTTCATCGTCTGGTTCCACCGGCTGCGGAAGAACGCCGGGGTGTGGGCCCCGGACCTTCAGCGCCGGAAGCCGGGCTGGGCCGTCGGCGGCTGGTTCATCCCGATCGGCAACCTGTGGATTCCGCGGGGAATCGCCGCCGACATCTGGCGGGCCAGCCGGTGGCAGCCGTACGCCGCCGACGGCGCTCGGGAGCTGGCGCTCCTCAACGGTTGGTGGACGCTCTGGGTCGCCGACATGGTGGCGGACCGGATCGCCTCGCAGCTGTACAAGCGGGCCGAGACCCCCGAGGCCTACGTCACCGCGGCCTCGTGGTCCCTGGCGGGATACGTCCTCGACATCGCGGCCGCCGTCCTCGCGATCCTCTTCGTCCGTCGGCTGACCTCTATGCAGCACACCAAGGCCACTGGCATGATTCCGGCCGCACAGTGACGTAATCACGCCAAGCGGCGCAGTAAGGGAAGTACTGCGTCCGCAACGGGAGGCCTCCATGAGCCTGCTGGAACTGATCGACCGCGCCGACGAACGGAGTCTGGCGGCCTCCGGGCTCGCCTGCCTGGACCGGTGTCTGCCGCTGCTCGCACCCGACGGCGGCGAGGTGCTGCGGCCCGTCTGGGCGGCGGTGGCCCGTGGTGACGGCGGGGCGTGGGGCGAGGCGGTCGCGAAGGCCCGGATCGAGCTGGACGGTGCCGGTACCGAGGAGGGCGAGGCGGCCGGGCTCGTACGCGAGATGCTGGGCGCCGCGCCCGCCGAGTGGGCCGACGGGCCGCTGCGGACGTGGGCCTCCGGATGCTCCGTCACCGCGCTCGCCCTGCACGGCCGGTACGACGCGGCCGAGGTCACCGACGAGTCGATCGCGCGCTGCCGGGCGGGGGACGGGGCCGGCGCCGGCCCGCTCCTCGCCGGCGAGCTGCGCCGGCAGGAGACCGTCCTCGAATCCGTCGCGCACGGGCCGACCGGTCTGCGCCGGGCCCGCGAGCTCTCCACGGAGGGCGGCCGGGTACTCCGCGCGGTGGTCTCCCGCCGGGCCCGCACGGCCTGAGCCCCGGTGGCCCGACGGCCTGAGACCGGTACGACGCCGGGACCCGTAGGGCCTGAGACCCGTACGGCCTGAGACCCGCGTACGGCCTGAGGACACGGCCGGGCGCCCCCAGGGGTGCCCGGCCGATGCCGTCATGGCGTCGCCGACGTCATTCCTTCGGCTTCACCGCGAGCTGCTCGATCGCCGCCGCGATGTCCGCCTCCGCCCGCTCCTTGTCCAGGCCGAGGCCCGTGAGGGCGCCTTCGCCGTCCTCGAACTCCAGCAGCGCCAGCAGGATGTGCTCGGTGCCGACGTAGTTGTGGCCGAGCCGGAGCGCCTCGCGGAAGGTCAGCTCCAGGACCTTCTTCGCCGCCGCGTCGTACGGGATGAGTTCGGGCACCTCCTCGGCCGCCGCGGGCAGCGTCGGGGTGACCGCCGCGCGCAGCGCCTCCGCGGTCACGCCCTGGGTGGTCATCCAGTGCACCGCGATGCCCTCGGGTTCGGCGAGCAGACCGAGGGCGACGTGGCCCGGGGTGATCTCGGCGTTGCCGGCCGCCGAGGCCTCGTTCTGGGAGGCGACGACGACGTTCCTGGCCCGGGGGGTGAAGCGGCTGAACCCGGCGTTCGGGTCCATCTTCTCCGCGTCCGGGTCCTTGGGGACGAAGCGCTTCTGGGCCGCCTGGCGGGTGACGCCCATGCTCCTGCCGATGTCGGTCCAGGAGGCGCCGGAGCGCCGGGCCTGGTCGACGAAGTGGCCGATCAGGTGGTCGGCGATGTCGCCGAGATGGTCCGCGGCGATCACCGCGTTCGACAGCTGGTCGAGCGCGTCGGTGTTGCTCTTCTTGATCGCTTCGATGAGGTCGTCGAGCCGGACGGGGATGGTCATGCCGACTGGTTTCGTCATGGAGGCAACCCTAGGTTGACAGTTCAGTGGTGTCAACCATCGGTTGACAGTTCGACGGGCGCCATGATGATCGCCATGACGACGACGAGCGATCCCACCGCACCCGGCATCACCGCCGACGACCTCCAGCACGCCGTCCGCCTCTCCCTCACCACCCTGCGCGGCGCCGCGTCCACGACCGCCGTCGCCGACTGGCAGCGCCCGGCCGGCACCTTGAGCTGGAGCTGCTGGGAGACCGTCGAGCACCTCGCCGACGACCTCTTCGCCTACGCGGCCCAGCTCGGCCTCGACGCGCCGACGCTCGCCACCGAGGTCCCCTTCCGCTGGGAACGGCGCCGTGAGGGCGGCCCCGCCAACGTCACCTACGCCGATCCCGAGGCCGGGACCACCGGGCTGCTCCAGGTCCTGGAGTCCTGCGGCGCGATGCTGACCGCCGTCGTCCGCACGGTCCCCGCGGACCGGCGCGCGTACCACTGCTTCGGCCTCTCCGACGCCGAGGGCTTCGCGGCCATGGGGATCGTCGAGACCCTCGTCCACACCCATGACATCGCCAGCGGACTCGGCGTCGCGTTCCACCCGCCGGCCGGCCTGTGTGATCAGGTGCTCACCCGGCTCTTCCCCGAGGCCCCGAGGGACGCGGACCGCTGGCCGGCCCTGCTGTGGGCCACCGGCCGGGGCGAGCTCCCCGGACGCGAACGACTCGCCTCCTGGCGCTGGTTCGCCGCCCCGCGGGAGTCGGGGACGGCCACCGGACCGGCCTGAGACGAGCCCCGGGCGAGGCCCGCGACGGCGCCGGGAGCGGAGGGGAAAAGGAAGACGACCGGGGCCGCCACCCCCCACAGGAGAGGCCCCGGTCGTCGTCCGCCGGAGCCGCAGCACGGCCCCGTACTCCCTTCAGCGCCGTACAAGCGTTTTCTGTCACACCATCGTCCATGTCCCAAGTTGGTTGCAGGTTGCACAATCAGAGGACGAACGTGGACGGGGCGCCGGAGAAGGACGTAGCGTTCTGATGCGTGCCGGAAGGTGCGGCGGTGGTGACCAGCCGTGATGACGAACAGGGTGGGGAGTGCTGGGGGAGGACGCGGAGCTGACGGCCGCGCTGCTCGCTGCGCAGAACGGGGACGAGGACGCCTTCCGTACTGTGTACCGCGCCGTGCACCCACGGCTTTTCGGCTATCTGCGCACGCTCGTCGGTGACGCCGACGCCGAGGACGTCGCCTCGGAATCCTGGCTCCAGATAGCCCGGGACCTCGACCGCTTCAGCGGCGACGCCGACCGGTTCCGCGGCTGGGCGGCCCGCATCGCCCGCAACCGGGCCCTCGACCACATCCGGATGCGCGGCAGGCGCCCCGCGGCCAGCGGCGACGAGACCGAACTCACCGACAAGCCCGCCGACTCCGACACCGCGGACGAGGCGCTGGAAGCACTGACCACCGGCGACACCATGCATCTGATCGCCCAACTTCCCCAGGACCAGGCCGAGGCCGTCGTCCTGCGGGTCGTCGTCGGCCTGGACGCCAAGAGCGCCGCCGACACCCTGGGCAAGCGCCCCGGCGCGGTACGCACCGCGGCCCACCGCGGCCTCAAGCGGCTCGCCGAACTTCTCGGCGCCGAGGGCGACGGCGGCCCGGGCTCCCTCGGCGGCGTACCGCCCCAGCGCGGCCGCAGGCCGGGGGCTCCGGCCCCCGGTGGTGTGACGCAATCGCGCGCGCGTACGCAGAAGGACATGTGATGGCCGACGAGCGGTACCAGTGGCTCGACCAGAAGGCCGCGGAGCGTCTGCTGCGCGGCGAACCGGTCGACGCCGTCGACGATCACAGCCGCGCAGAGGCGCTGTGGCTGGCCCAGGCCCTCGCGGCGGCCCGCCCGGCCCCGCTCGCCTCCGTGGCGGACGCGGAACTTCCCGGCGAGGCGGCCGCCCTGGCCGCCTTCCGCGAGGCGCGGGCCGAGCGCGGTCTCGCCTCGGCCCCGTCGGCCTTCGCACCCACCGCCGCCGAGCTCGGCGCGGTACGGCTCAGGCCGGTGCCCGCGGCCCGGCGCTGGGGCCGCTCGCTGCGGTACGGACTGGCCGCGGCGGTCGCCGCCGTGGCGGTCGGCGGGGTCGCCGTCGCCTCCGGCACGGGCATGCTGCCCTTCACCACGGACCGTCCCGGTCCCGCGGGTACGGTGTCGGCGCTGGACACGCCCGAGCCGGTCGCCTCGGACGCGTCGGAGTTCCCGCACGTCCCGGACCCGTCGGCCTCCCCGGACACCGGCTTCGGTACGGGTACGCCCTCGGCGCCCCCGTCCGGCGACGGCTCCCCCGGCGCCTCATCCTCGACGCCCGCGCCTCCCGCCACGGCGGGCCCGGGTGGTTCCGCCGGTACGGGCGGCGAGGGCGACACCACCCCGGAGCCGGGGACGAGCACGGGCACGCCGGACAGGGACGGGTCGAACTTCGGCGCCAAGATCGTCGAGGCCTGCCGGGACTTCCGGGCCGGGCGCATCGACGACACGGCCAAGAGCCGGCTGGAGAAGTCGGCGCGCGGGGGCGAGACCCTGCGGCGCTTCTGCGAGCGCGTCCTGGGCGGCGACTCCTCGGGCGGCAAAGGCGACGGCGCGGGCGACGGCAAGGGCGACGGCGACTCGTCCGGCGAGGGCGAACGAGCGGGCTCCGACAGCCGCCGCGACGGCTGGGGCGACGACCAGGGGAACGACCGGACCTCCGACCGGAACACCGGTCACGCCAAGGGTTCCGCCCCCGCCGCCGGAACCGGTGGAACCACCCCGGACACCGTCCGCGCCCGCGCCGGGGACCACGCCCCGGACGGGGCCGAGGACCGCGTCAGAACCCTCGTGACGAACCAGGTGTGACACTTTTCGGCCCGTCGGCGCAGTACAGAGTGAGCCGACTGGTCATCGGCCGCGCGTGAGCCGAGGTTCCCCCCGTACCTCCGGCTCCGCGCACCCGGCGCGGGTGGGACACGTTCCCCCGGTCCCACCCGCGCCCCTTCTTCCCGCGCCCGGTGATCACCAGTGCACGACGACCTTGTCGCCGACCTTCACCTCGTCGAAGAGCCTCGCGAGCTTCACCCGGTCCCGGACGTTGACGCAGCCGTGCGAGGCCCCGTTGTAGCCGCGGGCCGCGAAGTCCGCCGAGTAGTGCACCGCCTGTCCCCGGCTGAAGTACATCGAGTACGGCATCGGCGTGTGGTAGAGCTTCGACCAGTCGTTGCGGACCTTGCGGCCGACGTTGAAGGTGCCCTCTCGCGTCGGGGTGTTCTCCGAACCGAAGCGGACGTCCATCGACGAGACGACCTTGCCGTCGATCATCCAGGCGAGCGTGCGGGTCTCCTTGCTGATGCACAGCACGCGCCCGGTCATGCAGCGCGGGTCCGGCGTGTCCAGCGCGTTGGACGTGGACGGCTTCAGCTCGTCGGCCGTCGGCTTGCGGGTCATCCCGACCAGCCGCTGCCAGGTGACCTCGTCCACCGACCCGGTCTGCGGCAGCTCCCGCTTCTTCTGGAAGGCCGAGACGGCCTTGCCGGTGATCGAGCCGTAGAAGCCGGTGGGCGCGCGGTCGAAGTAGCCGATCTGCCGCAGCCGCGCCTGCAGCTCCCGCACCCGCTCGCTCTCGTCGCCGTCCTTCATGAGGACCTTGCCGACCGGCTGGGCGGAGGTGGGGGTGGAGCTGGGCGTGGGGGAGGACGGCTTGCCGTCCGTCGTCGGGGTACCGCTCGGAGCGTCCGAGCTCGGCGCCGGGGCCGTGGGGGACGAGGAGGAGGCCGACGGCTTCCCGCTCGCCGAGGGCGAGGCGCCCCCGCCGCCCGCCGCCTGGGCCGTACAGCCGGTGGCGACCGCCACCGCGACCGCGGCCATGAGTGCTCTGCCTATGACGGACGTACGACGCATCTGTGCCCCCCGGGAATCAGCCTGTGTACCTATTGGATGCTTCCCGCGCGCGCTTGGTTGCGCACCGGCCGGATCCGCGGAGCATCCTGGTGGGGAAGGCCTGGGCGAGCGGCTCCCCACCCGTCGCACGGCCCTCGCCGTATGTCCGTCGCGGGATCCGCACCAGTCAGTACGTCCAAACGGGAGGCACAGCAG
>NZ_JAMGSL010000009.1 GCF_025195125.1 Streptomyces sp. Je 1-79 | reverse complement strand
GCGCACGATGGCTCCCTCCTTGAAAACAAGCTGAGTTTAGGGACTGCCGACACGTCTTTTCGACCCGTCCCCAGTGGTGAGCTTGCCCACACGGAGCGTGATACGAGGCGTTCGGGCTCGTGAAATCCCTTGTCGCACCACGGTACGCAGGGTTCCTCTACGGCACAGTAGCTCGCCCGTGTGGCGCAGGTCTCTGTTCGTGCGGCCAGTGGACGATCAGGTTTCTTTGTGGAGTCCCTACGAATGGCGCAATGATTCTTTGCCACGGCTTCGTCCGCCGCCGACCCTTGTCCACGGGTTTACCCGGCAGTAGCCTTCGCGCATCCGTACGTACTGTCGGTAACAGCCGTATGCAGGGGGTGGCCGAAGTGGCCCGCAGACCGATAGCGCTCGTGACGGCGGGGGTGCTGTTCCTGGAAGCGCCGGGCATCGTCGCGATCAACGCCGTCATGGCACGGTTCGTCGAAGCCCAGTCGATGTCCCTCGACGGACTCGACCCGGACGCGATGGTCACCGGCACCTGGGTGCTCGGGATCGTCTCCGGACTGCTCCTCGCCCTCTGTGCCACCGTCGCGCTGATCACCGGCATACGGGACAGGCGCCCCGGACGCGCCGGCCGGGCCCTGCTCATCGGCTGCGCCGTGGTGCACGGCCTGCTCGGCGCGGTGACGATCGGTCTGATCGGCTGGGGAGCCTTCGCGTTCATGACCGTGGTGCTCGGCCTGATCGTGCTGACGCTGGTGGCGTACGGCAAGGGCACCGAGGCCCCCGAAGCCGACGCTCCCCAAGGGGCACCGGCGCCCGCGTAGCCCTCCGCAGATGCCCCGTCAGTGCCAGAGGTCGGTGATGGAGACCCCGAGCTTGGCGAGCAGCGTCCGCAGCAGGGGCAGGGACAGGCCGATGACGTTGCCCGCGTCGCCGTCGATGCCGTCGATGAACGGCGCCGAGCGGCCGTCGAGGGTGAACGCGCCCGCCACGTGGAGCGGTTCGCCGCTCGCCACGTACGCGGCGATCTCGGCGTCGGTCGGCTCGCCGAAGCGGACCACGGTCGAGGCGGTCGCCGACTCGTAGCGCTTGGCGGCCGTGTCGTACACGCAGTGACCCGTCTGGAGGATGCCGACCCGGCCGCGCATCGCCTTCCAGCGGGCGGTGGCCTCCTCGGCGTCGGCGGGCTTGCCGAGCGCCTCTCCGTCGAGTTCCAGGACGGAGTCGCAGCCGATGACGAGCGCGCCGCTCGCCTCGGGGCGGGCGGCCACGTGGGCGGCCTTGGCCTCGGCGAGCGCGAGGGCGAGTTCGGCCGGGGTCGGGGCGTGGGTCTTGGTCTCGTCGACGCCGCTCACGATGACCTCGGGGGCGAGTCCGGCCTGCCGGAGCAGTCCGAGACGGGCGGGCGAGGCGGAGGCGAGCACGACACGGCGGCGATCAGCAGTCATGGGGAAAGCCTAGCCAGTACGGACGTCTCCGGACCGCCGAAGCCGCGATCCGTCACCGGCGCGCGCACCACCGGGGCGGCGCGTGCCCGCGCGTTCAGTGGATGCCGACCACGAACATCGCCACCACCATCGCCAGGGCCAGCAGGATCGACGCGCGACGCAGCATCGCCTGCATGTCGCGCATCTCCTTCGGCGGCTCGTTCTCCGGGTCGGACCACAGCATGGGTCCGATCCTGCTCGCGCCACGGCCGGGGCGCCTGAGTACCCGTACTCAAGCGGCCCCCCGCCGGCGGACTAGTCACCTGGTGGTGAACACCCCCGCCTCGGCCGCCGTCAGCGCCGCGCGGACCGCCCGGTCCGCGTCCTCCGGGCCCAGCGGCTCGCGCGTGATCATGAAGCGGTAGTAGAGCGGCGCCGAGACCGCGCGCAGCAGCTCCAGGCCGTCGGTCTCCGGCGGGATCTCCCCACGCGCGGCGCCCCGCTTCACCACCGGGGCCCACTCCTCCAGGCGGGCCCGGTAGAAGCCGTTCAGCGCCTCGGCGCACTCCTCGTCGCAGGCGGCGGCCGCGATCACGGCGCGGAAGACGCCGCCCATCCGGGGGTCGGTGAGGGTCCGCGTGACGAGCGCGGCGTTGGCCCGCAGGTCCCCGGCCAGGCTCCCGGTGTCGGAGGCCGGCAGGGACTGCTCCGCCATGTCGCGCAGCAGGTCGGCGACGAGGCCGACGGGGGAGCTCCACCGCCGGTAGACGGTCGTCTTGCCGACGCCCGCGCTCGCGGCGACGTGGTCCATGTTCAGTCCGTGGAAGCCCGTCGCGGCCAGGGCGTCCTCGGTCGCTTCGAGGACGGCTCGGCGCACCTTCGCGGTACGGCCCCCGGGGCGCACGGTGCCGGGCACGGCCGGCTGGCTCTCGCTCAAACGGGTCTCCTGTTCCATTAACGCCTTCGAGTCTGCTACGGTACGGGACATCTTAACGGAACCAGAAGCCCATTAAGGGGTCCGCTCATGGTTGCCACCGATGTCCGGTCACAGGCCGGCACCCGGCCCGCCGCCCGTATGGACGGACGGATGCGGCTCGTCCTCCTCGTCCTCCTCGTCGCCCAGTTCATGCTGGCCGTCGACTTCTCGATCCTGAACGTCGCCCTGCCCGTCATGGGCGAAGGACTCGGCTTCTCCCTGGCCGGCCTCCAGTGGATCGCCACCGCCTTCGCCCTCGCCGCGGCCGGATTCACCCTCCTCTTCGGGCGCGTCGCCGACCTCGTCGGCCGCCGCCGCCTCTTCCTCGCCGGCATGGCGCTGCTCGGGATCTCCTCCCTCGCCGGAGGGCTCGCCACCGGCCCCGCGGTGCTGATGGCCGCGCGCGTCGCCCAGGGCCTCGCCACCGCCGCCGTCACCCCCGCCGGACTCTCCCTGCTCACCTCCTCCTTCCCGGAGGGCCCGCTGCGGGCCAAGGCGCTCGGGCTCAACGGCGCGCTCATGTCGGCCGGGTTCACCACCGGCGCGATCCTCGGCGGCATCCTCACCGACCTGCTCTCCTGGCGCTGGGCCTTCTTCATCAACGTGCCCGTCGCCCTCGCCGTCCTCCTCGTCGCCCCCGCCGTCCTGAAGGAGAGCCGTCCCGAGGTCCGCCCGCGCCTCGACGTCCCCGGCGCGGTCACGGTCACCGGCGGACTGCTCGCGCTCGTCTACGGCCTCACCACCGAGCCCCTGGCGCTCCCCGTCGGCGTTGCCCTCCTCGTCGCCTTCTGGTTCGTGGAGCGTCGGGCCGCCTCGCCCCTCGTGCCCGTCCGGATCCTCACCCGCCGCACCGTGGTCTGGGGCAACCTCGCCGGGCTCGTCGCCTTCGTCACCGAGACCTCGCTGGTCTTCCTGATGACGCTCTACCTCCAGGACGTCCTCGGCTTCTCGCCGCTCGCCGCCGGTCTGTCGTTCGGCGTGCTCGGCGCGGGCACGGTCCTCGGCGGAGTCCTCGCCTCGCGCTTCATCGGCCGGTACGGGCCCCGCGCGGCCCTCGTCGCCGGCGGACTCCTCCAGGCGGCCGCCACCGTCTCCCTCTACGCCCTCGGCGACGACCGGAGCTGGCTCTGGCTGCTGCTCGCCGCCACGTTCACGGGCGGCGTCGGCAACATGCTCGCCATCGTCGGCTTCATGGTCACGGCCACCTCCGGACTGCCCGACTCCGAGCAGGGCATGGCGACCGGCCTCGCCACGATGACCCAGCAGATCGGCATCACCATGGGCACGCCGATCATGAGCGCCGTCGTGGTCACCTCCGCCACGGTCCTCGACGGGATCGGGGTCGCGGTCCTCGTCAACGCGGCGATCGTCCTCGTGGGCGCCGTCCTCGCCGGACTCCTCCTGCGCCGCTCGTGACCTTCCGGACCGCCTTCCGAAGCGCCTTCCGCACCGCCGTTCGGACCGCTTCCGGGCGCGCCTTACGGACGGCCTTCCGGGTACGCCGAGAGGCCGGGCCCCCGCACACGGGCCCGGCCTCTCGGCGTACCTCCGACGTCCTACGCCGGCCAGTAGGAGCGCGCCCACGAGCGCGGTCCCGGCCGGGGCCGTACCGAACGGGCGATACGCGCCGGGTCCGACCAGCCCTCGGGAGCCACCGGGCCGCCGTCGGCCGCGGACGCCGCCGCCGTCGCCGCGGCCCGGGCCTGGACCACCGCCAGTGCGGCGGCCAGCTCCTCCGGGGTCGGGTTACCTCGTACGACCTTGATCATGTCGACTCCCTGAGGCCTAGAGGGGGATGTTGCCGTGCTTCTTCGGAGGCAGGGATTCCCGCTTCGTACGCAGCTGACGCAGGCCCTTCACGATCTGCGGGCGGGTGTCGGACGGCATGATCACGCCGTCGACGTAGCCGCGCTCGGCCGCCGTGTACGGGTTGAGGAGGGTGTCCTCGTACTCCTGGATCAGCCGCGCCCGCTCCGCCTCCTGGTCCTCGGCGGCGGCGATGGTGCGGCGGTGCAGGATGTTGACCGCGCCCTGCGCGCCCATGACGGCGATCTGCGCGGTCGGCCAGGCGAGGTTGAGGTCGGCGCCCAGGTGCTTGGAGCCCATGACGTCGTACGCGCCGCCGAACGCCTTGCGGGTGATGACGGTGATCAGCGGGACCGTCGCCTCCGCGTAGGCGTAGATCAGCTTGGCGCCCCGGCGGATGATGCCGCCGTACTCCTGGTCGACACCGGGCAGGAAGCCCGGCACGTCGACGAAGGTGATGACCGGGATGTTGAAGGCGTCGCAGGTGCGGACGAAACGCGCGGCCTTCTCGGAGGCGTTGATGTCCAGGCAGCCGGCGAACTGCATCGGCTGGTTGGCGACGATGCCGACCGGGAAGCCCTCCACCCGGCCGAAGCCGGTGAGGATGTTCGGCGCGAACAGGGCCTGGGTCTCCAGGAACTCGCCGTCGTCGACGACGTGCTCGATGACCTTGTGCATGTCGTACGGCTGGTTCGCGGAGTCCGGGATCAGGACGTCCAGCTCGCGGTCCTCGTCCGAGGGCTCGGTGTCGGCGACCTCCGGGAAGGCCGGCGGCTCCGAGAGGTTGTTCGAAGGCAGGTACGACAGCAGGGACTTGACGTACTCGATCGCGTCCTTCTCGTCCCCGGCCATGTGGTGCGCCACACCGGACGTGGTGTTGTGCGTGCGGGCGCCGCCGAGCTCCTCGAAGCCCACGTCCTCGCCGGTGACCGTCTTGATGACGTCCGGGCCCGTGATGAACATGTGCGAGGTCTGGTCGACCATCACCGTGAAGTCGGTGATCGCCGGGGAGTAGACCGCGCCACCGGCGCACGGGCCGACGACCAGGGAGATCTGCGGGATCACACCGGAGGCGTGCGTGTTGCGGCGGAAGATCTCGCCGTACATGCCGAGGGCCATGACGCCCTCCTGGATCCGCGCGCCGCCGGAGTCGTTGATCCCGACCACCGGGCAGCCGGTCTTCAGCGCGAAGTCCATCACCTTCATGATCTTCTGGCCGTAGACCTCGCCGAGCGCACCGCCGAAGACCGTGAAGTCCTGGGAGAACACGGCGACAGGGCGGCCGTCCACCGTGCCGTAGCCGGTCACCACACCGTCGCCGTACGGCCGGGTCTTCTCCAGGCCGAAGTGGGTCGACCGGTGCCGGGCGAACTCGTCGAGCTCCACGAACGAGCCCTCGTCGAGCAGGAGCGCGATCCGCTCCCGCGCGGTCAGCTTGCCCTTCGCGTGCTGCTTCTCCACCGCACGCTCGGAACCGGCATGGGTGGCCTCGTCAATACGGCGCTGCAGATCCGCGATCTTGCCCGCGGTCGTGTGAATGTCGATCTCTTGTGGCTCTACCGACTCGGACATCGGGATGCGGCTCCCTGCCTGGTCACGGGGGTTCGTTGGGTACGAATGGGCTACTGCCCGGCTACTGATCCGTAGGGTATCGACGCCGATACGGTTCGGCACTGCGGTCTTTGCCACACCTAGTCTGGCTTGCATGACGTCCTCCGATGCCTCAGGAGCGCGGTGGTCCGACCTGGACCGGCCCCCGCTCAACGCCTCCGCGCTGCGCCGCGCGCTCGTCCGCGACGACGGACTGTGGACCTCGCTCGACCTGGTCACCACGACCGGTTCCACCAACTCCGACCTGGCCGCCCGCGCCGACGAGCTGCCCGAGGGCGCGGTGCTCGTCGCCGAGGAGCAGACCTCGGGCCGCGGCCGCCTCGACCGCGACTGGGTGTCGCCGCCGCGGGCCGGGCTCTTCCTCTCCGTCCTGCTCAAGCCGGACGTGCCCGTCCACCGCTGGGGCTGGCTCCCGCTGCTCGCCGGTGTCGCCGCCGCGACCGGGCTCGCGAAGTCCGCGGGCGTGGACCTCTCCCTCAAGTGGCCGAACGACCTGCTGGTTTCCGTCGGCGGCGAGGAGCGGAAGACCGGCGGGATCCTCGCCGAGCGGGCGGGCGAGGACGGCATCGTCGTCGGCATCGGCGTCAACGTGACGCTGAAGGAGGACGAACTCCCGGTGCCCGCGGCCGGTTCCCTGCTCCTCGCGGACGCCGTCTCGACGGACCGGGACACGCTGCTGCGGGCGGTCCTGCGGTCGCTGGAGCACTGGTACGGGGACTGGGTGCGGGCGGACGGCGACCCCGAGGCGTCCGGCCTCCAGGCGGCGTACGCGGCGAACTGCTCGACCCTGGGCCGTCACGTCCGGGCGGACCTCCCGGGCGAGCGGATGCTGGAGGGCGAGGCGCTGGCCGTGGACGGAGACGGGCGCCTGGTGGTGGCGACGGAGGGCGGCGGCACGGAGGCGGTCGCGGCGGGCGACATCGTCCACGTCCGCGCGACGGGCTGACGGCGGCTCCTTCCTCGCCCTGCGTGACCGGCGCCCACCCCATGGTGGTGGGCGCCGACGCGTAAACATGGGACGCGACCGGAACGGCGTGAGCTGGCACACACCTGTCGTATCGTGGAGCGCGATCCATGGCGACAGATCGGCAGGGCAGTGGGCAGGGAACGGGCAGGAGGCGGCCGGTGACCGTCGACGACGAGCACAACGGCGGCGAGGCCGAGCCACCGGCGTACCCGACCCCGCACCACCATGTCGACCACACGGCCGAGCCGACCGACGACCCCCTGGCGATCCGCCTCGAACAGCTCATCCTCGGCGCGGACCGGCGCTACACGCCCTTCCAGGCCGCCCGCACCGCAGGCGTCTCCATGGAGCTGGCCTCCCGCTTCTGGCGCGCCATGGGCTTCGCCGACATCGGCCAGGCCAAGGCGCTCACCGAGGCCGACGTGCTCGCCCTGCGCCGGCTCGCCGGTCTCGTCGAGGCCGGACTGCTCAGCGAGCCCATGGCCGTCCAGGTCGCCCGTTCCACCGGACAGACCACGGCCCGGCTCGCCGAGTGGCAGATCGACTCGTTCCTGGAGGGCCTGACCGAGCCGCCCGAGCCCGGAATGACCCGTACGGAAGTCACGTACCCCCTGGTCGAGCTGCTCCTGCCCGAGCTGGAGGAGTTCCTGATCTACGTCTGGCGCCGCCAGCTCGCCGCCGCCACCGGCCGCGTCGTGCAGGCCGCGGACGACGAGGAGATGGTGGACCGGCGGCTCGCGGTCGGTTTCGCCGACCTGGTCGGCTTCACCCGGCTGACCCGCCGGCTGGAGGAGGAGGAGCTCGGCGAGCTCGTCGAGGCCTTCGAGACCACCTGCGCCGACCTCGTCGCCGCCCATGGCGGCCGCCTCATCAAGACCCTCGGCGACGAGGTCCTCTACGCGGCCGACGACGCCGGCACCGCCGCGGAGATCGCGCTGCGGCTGATCGAGACGCTCAGCCACGACGAGACGATGCCCGCCCTGCGCGTCGGCATCGCCTTCGGCACGGTGACGACCCGGATGGGCGACGTCTTCGGTACGACGGTGAACCTGGCGAGCCGGCTCACGTCGATAGCTCCGAAGGACACCGTCCTGGTCGACGGGGCGCTCGCCGAGGAGCTCACCCGCACCGGCGACGCGCCCGTCTCCGAGACGCAGGCGGCCGAGGAGGCGGCCCGCGCCGAGAAGGAGGGCGAGCAGCCGCCGACGTACCGCTTCGCGCTCCAGCCGATGTGGCAGCGCCCTGTGCGCGGTCTCGGCGTCGTGGAGCCCTGGCACCTGACCCGCCGCCCCACTTAGGGGGTGCCGGGCGGGTCGGGCTCGCCCTAAGATCCCGGTGAACAGTCGTTAACAGGCGTTAACCGGGAGGGTGCGGTCATGTCCGAGCAGTCCGAGCAGCGTTTTGGTGAGTTCGTCGCCGTCCGTAGGCACGAGCACGTCGCCGAGCTCGTCCTCGACCGGCCCAAGGCGATGAACGCGGTCTCCCTGGAGATGGCGCGCTCCATCACCGCCGCCTGCGCGGCGCTCGGCGCGGACGACACGGTACGGGTGACGGTGCTGACCTCCTCCAACGACAGGGCCTTCTGCGTCGGCGCCGACCTCAAGGAGCGGAACTCCTTCACGGACGCCGACATGGTCCGCCAGCGGCCCGTCTCGCGCGGCGCCTACGGCGGTGTGCTCGACCTGCCGATGCCGACCGTCGCCGCGGTCCACGGCTTCGCGCTGGGCGGCGGCTACGAGCTGGCGCTCGCCTGCGACGTGATCGTGGCCGACGCGACCGCCGTGGTGGGGCTCCCCGAGGTGTCGGTGGGGGTCATCCCGGGCGGCGGCGGCACGCAGCTGCTGCCGCGCCGGG
Source organism: Streptomyces sp. Je 1-79 (assembly GCF_025195125.1). Taxonomy (GTDB): domain Bacteria; phylum Actinomycetota; class Actinomycetes; order Streptomycetales; family Streptomycetaceae; genus Streptomyces. The sequence continues at coordinate 343,093 of NZ_JAMGSL010000009.1, read as the reverse complement.
TGGGCGCGGCGCGGGCGGCCGAGCTGGTCTTCACGGCGCGGCGGGTGGAGGCCGCGGAGGCCCGTGAGCTGGGGCTCGTCGACGTGCTGGCGGAGGACGCCCGTACGGCCGCCCTCGAACTGGCCGGCCGGATGGCGGCGAACTCGCCGGTCGGCCTGCGGGCCTCGAAGCGGGCCCTGCGGCTCGGTCAGGGCCTCGACCTCAAGGCCGGTCTGGAGGTCGAGGACGCGGCATGGCGGGCCGTGGCCTTCTCGGGCGACCGGGCGGAGGGCGTGGCGGCGTTCAACGAGAAGCGGAAGCCGCAGTGGCCGGGCGTCTGAGATTTTGTCTGGAATTCCGTCTGGAATTCCGGTGAGAAGTCTCCCGATCCGCCCGTGATGTCACTTTCTGTGACGCCCCAGACGTAAAAACGGGCGAAACCTACCTAAGCTGGAGGAATGGGAGAGGACGTGCGGTTGCGGGCCGTAGTGGCGCTGGCGCAGGCGATGGCGGCGGCGCACACCCCGCGCGAGTTCTGGCGGGCCGCCGCGCTGGGCGCCCGCGACGGGCTCGGCGGGAGCTTCGCCGCACTGTCGGTCTGGCAGCGCGACCACGGCCGGCTGAAGGTGCTGGTCAACGCCGGGGAGCGAGCCGTGGGGGAGGAGGAGTTCCCCGACGCGGAGACGTACCCCGTGCACCAGTTCCCCGAGATCACCGAGTTCCTGCACGCGCGGTGGGCGGGCGGCGGTGAGCCGGACGCCTGGGTGGAGACCGCGGGCGACCGCGTCCCGTCCGGCCGCGTCACCGGACTGCGCAAGCGCGGGCGAGGCTGCTGCGTGGTCGCCCCGGTCGTGCTGCACGGACGGGCCTGGGGTGAGCTGTATGTCGCCCGTCCGGCGGGGGCGCCGGTCTTCGACCGTGACGACGCGGACTTCGCGGCGGTGCTGGCCGCCGTGGTCGCGGCGGGCATCGCCCAGGCGGAACGGCTGGAGGAGGTGCGGAAGCTGGCCTTCACCGACCCGCTGACGGGCCTCGCGAACCGGCGCGCGGTCGACACCCGGCTCGACGAGGCGATCGAGCGCTACCGGCTCGACGAGTCGGTGGTGAGCCTGGTCGTCTGCGACCTGAACGGTCTGAAGCGGGTCAACGACACCCATGGCCACGCGGTCGGCGACCGCCTGCTGGAACGGTTCGGCTCGGTGCTCTCCCGGTGCGGGGCCATGCTCCCCGGAGCGCTGTCGGCGCGCCTCGGCGGCGACGAGTTCTGTCTGCTGTCGGTCGGCCCGACGGCGGACGAGGTGGTGGCGGTCGCGGACGAACTCTGCGTCCGTGCGGGCGAACTGGAACTCGGCGAGGGCGTCGCCTGCGGTGTCGCCTCGACGGGTGACCCCATCGGCCCGCTCAAGTCCGCCCGCCGGCTCTTCCGCCTCGCCGACGCGGCCCAGTACCAGGCCAAGGCCGCCCGATCGGCGAAGCCGGTGGTGGCGGGCCGCGACGGCACGGTCATCCAGCTGGCCGACGCCCCGCCCGGCGCACGCGACCGCAGGCGCTTCCGTGACGCCCCGCCGGTATAGGGCGGGGGGGGGCGGGGCGCCACGCCTCCGGAGGAGCCGGCCACCGGGACCGACCCGCGCACGGACGGTGCCGCTCGCCCCGACGGCGCGCAGGTGCCCCGCCGGGACCGGCCGGGCCGCCCCGCCGGGACCGGCCGCGCCCCGCCGGGGCGTGGCCTCAGGGTCCGGGCGGGCCCGGATGCGTCACGGGGTCGGTACCTCCGTGTTCTGGCAGGCGACCAGGCGCCACCGCCCCTCCTCCTTCGCCATCACGTAGAGCGGGGCGCCCGCGTCGCCGATCGTCTCGCCGCCCAGCGTCCAGTACTGCGCGCGTGCCTTGACCGCGGCGACGTCGGGGCGGACGAAGAGCACGTCCTGCACCTCGTACGTGGCCGTCGACTCCCCCATGGAGCCGGGCAGTACCTCGTGGGTGAAGGCCGAGATCTCGTCGCGGCCGGTGAGGCGCCTGCCGTCGCCGGTCGTCCAGATCGCATCGGCCCGGAACAGCCCGACGAACGCTTCGGGCAACTCGTTCTGCTGGGAGTGCTCCATCGCCGCGATCACCCGCTTGATCGCTTCCGTCTCGGTTTCCCGCGTCTGCTGATCGATGAGTGTCGTCTCCATGCCGATCAGCATGGAACCTCAACCGCACTTGAGTTCAAGACCCCCGTCAGGACCCGTCCGGCGGTCGACTAGTGACATGCAGGTCTTCAGTCCGTAGGCTGCTGAATATGGATATGCACTCAGTCGTCCTTGGCACGTCCGGAACCACCTTCCAGGACGTCATCGACGTCGCCCGCCACGGCGCCCGCATCGAGCTGTCCCCCGAGGCCGTGCAGGCGCTTGCCGACTCCCGTGCCGTCGTCGACGCGCTCGCCGCCAAGCCCGAGCCCGTCTACGGCGTCTCGACCGGGTTCGGGGCTCTCGCCACCCGGCACATCAGCCCCGAGCTGAGGGCGCAGCTCCAGCGCAACATCGTCCGTTCGCACGCCGCCGGCATGGGGCCGCGCGTCGAGCGGGAGGTCGTCCGGGCGCTCATGTTCCTGCGGCTCAAGACCGTCGCCTCCGGGCACACCGGTGTCCGTCCCGAGGTCGCCCAGACCATGGCCGACGTCCTCAACGCGGGCATCACGCCGGTCGTGCACGAGTACGGCTCCCTCGGCTGCTCCGGCGACCTCGCGCCGCTCTCGCACTGCGCCCTGGCGCTGATGGGCGAGGGTGACGCCGAGGGCCCCGACGGCGCCGTGAAGCCCGCCGGGGAGCTGCTCGCCGCCGCCGGGATCCAGCCCGTCGAGCTCCGCGAGAAGGAGGGCCTCGCCCTCCTCAACGGCACCGACGGCATGCTCGGCATGCTGATCATGGCCCTCGCCGACCTCGACACGCTCTACAAGTCCGCGGACATCACCGCGGCCCTCTCCCTGGAAGCCCTCCTGGGCACCGAGAAGGTCCTCGAACCCGAGCTGCACGCCATCCGCCCCCACCCGGGCCAGGGCGCCTCCGCCGCCAACATGCTCGCGGTGCTCAAGGGCTCGGGGCTCACCGGCCACTTCCAGGAGGAGGAGGCCCCGCGCGTCCAGGACGCGTACTCCGTGCGCTGCGCCCCGCAGGTCGCCGGCGCCGGCCGCGACACCCTGGCCCACGCCCGTACGGTCGCCGAGCGCGAGCTCGCCTCCGCCGTCGACAACCCGGTGATCCTGGCCGACGGCCAGGTCCGCTCCAACGGCAACTTCCACGGCGCCCCCGTCGCGTACGTCCTCGACTTCCTCGCCATCGCCGCCGCCGACCTGGGCTCCATCGCCGAGCGCCGCACCGACCGGCTCCTCGACAAGAACCGGTCCCACGGCCTGCCGCCCTTCCTCGCCGACGACGCGGGCGTCGACTCGGGCCTGATGATCGCCCAGTACACCCAGGCGGCCCTGGTCAGCGAGATGAAGCGGCTGGCCGTCCCGGCCTCCGCCGACTCCATCCCGTCCTCCGCGATGCAGGAGGACCACGTCTCCATGGGCTGGTCCGCCGCCCGCAAGCTGCGCACCGCGATCGGCAACCTCAACCGGATCATCGCCGTCGAGCTCTACGCCGCCACCCGCGGGATCGAGCTCCGCCGCGGCCTCACCCCCGCGCCCGCCTCGCAGGCCGCCATCACCGCCCTGCGGGACGCCGGCGTCGAGGGCCCGGGTCCGGACCGCTTCCTCGCCCCGGACCTGGAGGCGGCCGACGCCTTCGTCCGCGAGGGGAAGCTCGTCGCCGCCGTGGAGCCGGTCACCGGCCCCCTGGCGTAACGGACGCGCGAACAGCGGAAAGGGCCGCGGCTCCCACCTGGGGGCCGCGGCCCTCCGTCGTACGTCTGCCTCAGTGCGCCCGGCCGCCGCGTCTCATCGCCAGCGTCACGAACCCGGCCCCCACCGCGAGGAATCCCGTCCCGCCGATCACGTACGGAGTCGTGTTCGGGCCGCCGGTCTCGGCGAGCCGCGCCCCGCCCCCCGCGTCCTCCTGCTCGGTCGCGGTGACATGACCCTCGTCGGTCGCGTTCGCGGACGGTACGAACCAGAGAGCGAAGAGCAGCGCCCCGGCCGCCGAGGCGGTCAGCAGCGGGCGTCGAGCGACGGACACAGAGATTCGATCCCCCTTGCGGAAACCGCGAATTGGTAGGTGCGCCGATGCTAATGAACACAGCGGGTCGCAGGAAAGTCGAGACCCCGGGCGGCCTACGCTCCGACGTATGAGCACTGCAGAGACACCACGTTATGTGCGGCTTCGGGTGGAAGTCGTCCTGGAGATCGCCGGAGCCCAGGAGCTGAGCGGGGCGGCCGTCGGGCGGATCGAGAACGACGAGTTCATGCCCGAGGAGGAGCGCGCGCACGCCCGCTCCTCCGTGCACGAGGACAGCGCCGAGGCGCTGGCCTACCTCATCGAGCCCTTCGACCTCGTCAGGGACGTCCCCGGCGTCGACCTGGTCCAGGCCTCCTGGACCAGCGAGGAGGTCGACTACGACCCCGATGCCCAGGAGTGGGAGCTCGACGAGGAGGATGGGGACGAGGAAGACGACGAAGAATCGGCCTAGCAGCGCGATCCGCCCTGCTCGGAGCCCCGGGACGACGTCGTGAGACGTCACACACACCCGGGGCTCCCCCGTGTCGGAATCCGCCCGCTGAATCCGGGTAGGGCTCCGGTTGCGGAACCGGGAGCACCGTACGTGCGTGTCGATCAGTGGTGTTCCCCACAAAGCCCCCGCATCCGGAACCGGACGGGGTGTCATGGATGTTCAGGCAAGTGTTGGCAGGGATTCGGCAACGATGGAGAAGCGTGTGATGACGGACAGCAAGCGTCGCAAGGGCCTGGCGGCGGCTGCCGCGGTGCTCGGCGGCGTATTGGTGCTCTCGGCGTGCAGCGACGGGGACAAGGGCGGCGCGGCCGACAGCTCCACGTCGCCACAGTCACAGGCTCAGGTCGACGAGGCCGCGGCGCAGAAGACGTCGAAGGCCCAGATATCCATCTCGCCCAAGAACGGCGCCTCCAACGCGTCGATCAACAACGACGCCAAGGTCACCGTCACCGAGGGCACGCTCACCGAGGTCACGATGACCACCCAGGAGGGCGCGAGCGTCAAGGGCGAGCTGTCCGCGGACAAGCTGAGCTGGAAGCCCACCGAGCAGCTGAAGCGCGCCACCGTCTACAAGATCTCCGCGACGGCCAAGGACGCGGACGGCCTGGAGGCGCACGAGAACTCCTCCTTCACCACCGTCTCCCAGGCCAACAGCTTCATCGGCAACTTCACGCCCGAGGACGGCTCCACCGTCGGCGTGGGCATGCCGGTCTCGCTCAAGTTCAACAAGGCCATCACCGACAAGGCCGCCGTCCAGGGCGGCGTCAAGGTGACCTCCAGCACCGGCCAGGAGGTCGTCGGGCACTGGTTCAACTCCCAGCGCCTGGACTTCCGCCCCGAGGACTACTGGACCGAGGGCTCCACGGTCACGCTGAAGCTGGACCTCGACGGCGTCGAGGGCGCCGAGGGCGTCTACGGCGTCCAGCAGAAGACCGTCACCTTCAAGATCGGCCGCAACCAGGTCTCCACCGTCGACGTGGCCACCAAGACCATGACGGTCAAGCAGGACGGCAAGACGGTCAAGACGATCCCGATCTCCGCCGGCTCCCCGGAGAACCCGACCTACAACGGCCAGATGGTGATCTCCGAGAAGTTCAAGGAGACCCGGATGAACGGTGCCACCGTCGGCTTCACGGACGACGACGGCAAGGGCGAGTACGACATCAAGGACGTGCCGCACGCCATGCGCCTGTCCACCTCGGGCACGTTCATCCACGGCAACTACTGGGGCCCGGACTCGATCTTCGGCTCCGCCAACACCAGCCACGGCTGCGTGGGCCTGAACGACGTCAAGGGCGCCGGCGACCCGAAGCAGCAGGCCGCCTGGCTCTACGACCACTCGATCGTCGGTGACGTCGTGATCGTCAAGAACTCCAAGGACAAGACGATCGCCCCGGACAACGGCCTCAACGGCTGGAACATGAGCTGGTCGGCGTGGAAGGCCGGCTCGGCGGTCTGACGCCCCGGTACGCGGACGAGAACGGCGGCCCCCTCCCGAGACCGGGAGGGGGCCGCCGTTCTCGCTGCCGCAGGAGGTGCAGCAGGGGCCGCGGAGGTGCCACAGGAGGTCCCGTAGGGCCGTACGTCTCGCGTACGGCCTACCCGACGACCTCTTCCACGCCCCACTGCGCGAGCAGCCGCAGCGCGTCCGCCGAGGCCGTCCCCGGCTCCGCCTGGTAGGTCACGAGCACCAGGTCGGGGTCGCCGCCCGCCACCTTCAGGCTCTCGTACGCCAGCGTCATCTCGCCCACCAGCGGATGCCGCAGCCGCTTCGTCCCGTGCCCCTTGTCCGCGACGGTGTGCGCCGCCCACAGCGAGCGGAACTCCTCGCTCCGCACCGACAGCTCGCCGACCAGCGCGAGCAGCGCCGGGTCGTCCGGGTAGCAGCCCGCGTACAGCCGCAGCACGCTCACCACCTCGGTCGCCTTGCACTCCCAGTCCAGGTAGAGATCGCGCGCGTTGGGCCCGAGGAAGACCATCCGGGCCATGTTGCGCTCCTCCGGCTCCATGGTCAGGAAGTCGCCGAGCAGCGCCCGCGCCATCCGGTTCCAGGCGAGGATGTCGAGCCGCCGGCCGATGAGGAAGGCGGGGACGCCGTCCATCGCGTCCAGCAGGTGCTGCAGACCGGGCCGCACCAGCTGGGGCCGGGCGATCGCCGCCCGCTGCTGCTTCTTCTTCGCCGTCGGCTTGGCCAGGTGCGTCAGATGCGCCCGTTCGGTGTCGCTCAGCCGCAGCGCCCGCGCGATCGAGTCCAGGACCTCCATGGACACATTGCGTCCGTTGCCCTGTTCCAGGCGGGTGTAGTACGCGACGGAGACCCCGGCCAGCTGCGCGAGCTCCTCCCGGCGCAGCCCCGGTACGCGACGATGGCGCCCGAACTCCGGCAGTCCCACGTCCTCCGGCTTCAGCCGGGCCCGGCGCGAGCGCAGGAATTCGCTGAGTTCGGCACTGAGATCCATGCGTCCCGATTATCCCAGGTCGTACGACCGGACGGACGGACGTTCCTGACCCTGCCAGTGGTAGGCACGCTGGACGTAGGCAGAACAGAGGCCTGGGTGGGACGCCGATGCTCCGGCAGGCTGGTCGCCATGACCACGAACGCCTCCCACGTCCCCGCCTACGCCGCCCCCGCCGCCAACGCCCCCCTGGAGCGCACCACCGTGCCGCGCCGCCCGGTCGGCGAGCACGACGTCCTCATCGAGATCAAGTACGCCGGCATCTGCCACTCCGACATCCACCAGGCCCGCGACGGCTGGGGAGAGGGCATCTTCCCGATGGTGCCCGGTCACGAGATCGCCGGCGTGGTCACCGAGGTCGGCCCCGGTGTCACCCGGCACAAGGTCGGCGACCGCGTCGGCGTCGGCTGCTTCGTCGAGTCCTGCCGGGAGTGCGAGTACTGCCTCCAGGGTCTGGAGCAGTACTGCACGGGCGGCGGCATGGTCGGCACGTACAATGCGCTCGACAAGAGCGGGGAGCCCACCTACGGCGGCTACTCCACCCACATCGTCGTCGACGAGAACTACACCCTGCGCATCCCCGAGGGCATCGCCCTCGACCAGGCCGCCCCGCTGCTCTGCGCCGGCATCACCCTCTACTCGCCGCTCGCCCACTGGAACGCCGGCCCCGGCAAGAAGGTCGCGATCGTCGGCCTCGGCGGCCTCGGTCACATGGGCGTCAAGATCGCCCACGCGCTCGGCGCCGAGGTGACCGTGCTCAGCCAGTCGCTGAAGAAGCAGGAGGACGGCCTCAAGCTGGGCGCCGACCACTACTACGCCACCAGCGACCCGCAGACCTTCACGGAGCTCGCCGGTACCTTCGACCTGATCGTCTCCACCGTCTCGGCCCCGATCGACTTCGGCGCCTACCTGGGTCTGCTCAAGACGGACGGCGCGCTGGTCAACGTCGGCGCCCCCGAGGAGCCGATCGCGCTCAACCTGTTCACGCTGATCGGCGGCCGCAAGACGCTCGCCGGCTCGATGATCGGCGGCATCGCCGAGACGCAGGAGATGCTCGATTTCTGCGCGGAGCACGGCCTGGGCGCGGAGATCGAGCTGATCTCCGCCGACCGGATCAACGAGGCGTACGAGCGGGTGCTCGCGAGCGACGTGCGGTACCGCTTCGTGATCGACGCGTCGACGATCTGAACCCGCATGGGGCGTCCGGTGCGTGACGCCCATGCCTGGCCTCCGGCGCCCGCGCATGGCGTCCGGCGCGTGACGGCCCGCCCTGGCGTCCAGGGCTGCTGCCGGGGCATGACGTCCGGGGTAATCGACCCCGCACGGCATGTCCCGGCAGTCTGGCGTCATGACCGCATACGCCCTCGCGAACCTCAGCCCTCAGGCCGTCGTCCTCCACGAGGAGGTCTTCGTGTACATCGAGCGCATCCAGTCCACGCTCGACCCCTTCGGCGGCCGCTTCCTCGTGCACGGCGCTCCCGAGCGGGAGGTCCGGGAGGGCGAGTGGCCCGGTGACCTCGTCATGATCGCCTTCCCCTCGATGGACGACGCCCGCGCCTGGTACGACTCCGCCGCCTACCAGGAGCTGATCCCGCTGCGCGCCCGCCACATCCCGGGCGACGTGCTCCTGATCGACGGCGTCGCCCCCGGCTACGACCCGGCTGCGACCGCGGCAGGCTGGCGGGCGGCGGCCTCAGGCGACCCGGCCTGAGCGCAGTTCGAGCCGGGTGCCGCCGAAGCCCGCGCGGAAACGGTGGTCGTGGGAGACCGCGACCACCGCGCCCTCGAAGGCGGCGAGGGCCGCCTCCAACTCCTCGACCAGGGAGAGTGCGACATGGTTGGTCGGCTCGTCCAGGACGAGCAGGTCGGCCGGCCGGGTCACCAGCCGGGCAAGCTCCAGCCGGCGCTGCTGCCCCACGGAGAGCCGGGCCACGGGCACCGTCAGGTCCTCCTCCCGGAAGAGCCCGAGGGCGAGCAGCTCCTCGGCGTGCTCCTCGGGCAGGCCGGGCCGGCCTGCCGCGTACGCCGTGAGCAGCGGTTCCACGGACGGTACGGCGGGCAGCTCCTGGCGCAGGTAGCCGACCCCGGCCGGACGGCCGACGGTCCCGCTGTCGGGGCGCAGGTCACCGGCGAGTACCCGGAGCAGGGTCGTCTTGCCCGCGCCGTTGGGCCCGGAGACGAGCAACCGGTCGCCGGGCGAGATCCGCAGCCTGTCGATCCGCAGCCGCTCGCCGACCACGACGTCGGCGAGCTCGGCCACGGCGACGGCCGGACCGGCTTCGGCGACGGATGGACCGGCCACGGCGACGGCTGACCCGGCTACGGCGACGGCCGGACCGGATACGAGCACGCCGTCGGTGCCTCGCGGAGCGCCGGAGCCCGCCGTGGGGAGCCGGACGGTGAACCTGAGCGGCTCCGGCGGGGCCGCTACCGGCGCCCTCCGCAGCTGTTCGAGCCGTACCCGAGCCGCCCTGACCTGCCCGGACAGCTTGTTCTCGTGCGAGCGGCGATGCTTGCCGAAGCCCTGCCCGGGGTCCTTGCCCGACCCCGCGAGCCGCTGCCCGGCCGCCGCCACCAGCTCTTCCGTACGGGCCAGCTCCTCCCGCCACTCCTCGTGCTCCTGCGCCCAGCGGCGGCGGGCCGCGGCCTTCGCCGCGCGGTAGCCGGTCCAGCCGTCGCCGTACCGGGTCACCGCGCGGGTGTCCCGGTCGACCTCCAGGATCGTCGTCGCCATCCCTTCCAGGAAGCCCCGGTCGTGGGTGACGGCGACCACCGTGCCGCGGTGGGCGCGCAGCCGTTCCTCCAGCCAGCGGGCGGCGGCCCGGTCGAGATGGTTCGTCGGCTCGTCGAGCAGCAGCAGCTCGGCGCCCGAGGCGAGGACACAGGCGAGCGCGAGCCGTGACTGCTCGCCGCCGGAGAGCGTGCCGAGGCGCCGCTCGTACCGGACCCGGCCGAGGCCGAGCCCGTGCAGCGCGGCGTCCACCCGGGCGTCGGCCTGGTAGCCGCCCCGCTCCTCGTAGCGGGCGGCCAGCTCGCCGTACGCGACGAGCTCCTCGGCCGTGGCGGAGCCGAGACTCTCTTCGGCGGCCCGTATCTCCCGCTCCAAGGCGCGGAGTTCGGCGAGCGCCGCGTCGACGGCGTCCCGCACGGTGTGCTCGGGCCCGAGGCCGAAGGTCTCGGCGAGCGTCTGCGCGAGATGCGCGACGCCGCCGGGGAAGCGGACCGTCACCTCCCCGCCGTCGGGTGCTTCGGCCCCGGCGAGCAGCCGGAGCAGCGTGGACTTCCCGGAGCCGTTCTCGCCGATGACGGCGGCCTTCTCACCGGGGCGGACGGTGAGGGTGAGCTGTTCGAGGACGGAGCGGTCCCCGTAGGACTTGGAGACGTCTTTCAAGGTCAACTGGGCGCGGTCGCGCATGGGTCTTTCCCTGGGAGTGGGGTGCGTTCGGGCCGGAGAAGGAACACGGGACCACCACCGTCACGCCGTGGGGCGCCGGATCAGCGGATCGGACCGTGCTCGCGGCCGGAATCAGAGAAAGAAGTGGAACGAACCCATCATGCGATCGAGTGTAACCAGGCCGCCCGCCGCCGGCGCAAGCCGATATCGCACGGCGGGAGGCTTCGGCCCGCGCGCGGCACAGCGGCGCGCGCGGGGCGTCACGGCGCGGCAGGGGCGAGGCGTCACAGCGGCACGCGCGAGCCGCTGCGCCGGGTGCGCGCCGGATACGCGCCGGGTACGCGCCGAGCGCGCCGGTTCCGCCGTTCCGTCGACGAGCCGCCCGCCGAGTTGACGCAGGCTCAAGAATCCAGGCCGTGCCGAATCTCCCTTTCCCACACACCCGATGCGGTATGACGCCCTGACGCGACATAGGTGAATTCCCAACCATCGGGCTCCCCTGTTCACGATGCGCAGGCCGCATCCGTGCGGAGTATTCTGATGGCGAGAGCCGGGCATATGGGCGGGTGGTGGACCCTGTGATTCCTGACGCTCATCCATCCTCGAAATCCTCCTCCATTCTTTTGACGGGTCTTGACGTCCTCATGGACAGAACCGCCGGAAGGACGGACGTGCGGGTCGGCCTGGTCGACGGGCCGGTCATCGTCGGTCACCAGGAATTCGCCGGTTCGCACATCGAGTCTCTCCGCGCCCAGGATGTGGCGGATGCGCGCGCCGACGACGACGCCGCGCTCCACGCCACCTCCACGGCCGGCGTCCTCGTGGCGCGTCGAGCGTCGCGCGCGCCGGGCATCTGCCCCGGAGTCACGCTCGTGACCCGTTCCGTCTTCTCGTCCCCGGCGGCACGCTCCTCGGGGAGCGCGACACAGGAAGAGCTGGCGCAGGCCCTCGTGGACCTCACCGACGCGGGCGTCCGGTTGGTCAACATGAGCCTGTCCCTGGCGTCGGCACCACGGGGCGGCCACCGGGCCATGCAGCAGGCGCTCGACCACGCGTCCCGCCGGGGCGTGATCGTGGTGGCCGCGGCGGGCAACGAAGGCGCCCTGGACGGCAATGTCGTCACCCGGCACCGCGCCGTCATTCCGGTGGTGGCCTACAGCAGGCACGGACGGCCGGGCCGGATGTCCACCGTGGGTCCGTCGATCGGCAGGCGGGGCGTGGGCGCCGTGGCGGACGGCCTGGTCAGTCTGGGAGCGCACGGAGGCATGCGGCCGTTCGGCGGGACCAGCGCCGCCGCGGCGATCGTCACCGGCGCCGTCGCGCTCCTCTGGTCCGAGCTCCCGGACACCGGGCCCGGCGAACTGGCTCGCGCGGTGACGGGTTCCGCATCCCGCAGGACGTCCGTCCTGCCACCGGTCATGGACGCCAGGCGGGCGTTCGAGTCGTTGCTCACTGCATGGCGCTGATCAGGAACGGAACGGTGATCTCATGGAAGAGCGCACAGGGTCCCCCCAGGAGTCGGAAGCCGTCGAGCCCGTACCCGCGGCCGAGCCCCCGGCGCGCGGGGAGGTCGTCACGGCGTCGGCCCCTGCCGCACATCCGCCCCCCGCGGGGAAGTCGTCCTGCGGGTGCGGCGGTGGCTGCGGGCAGGCGGTCTCCCCGGCCGACGGGGCGGCGGGGCACGGCAGCGCGCCGTACCCGCCGTACGTCTACGCGGTGGGCCGGATCGAGCCCCGTCTGCCGAGCCTCGGCGTGGAGAAGGAGTTCGCCCAGGCGACGGGACGGGCCGAGACCACCAACATGACGGACAGGCAGGCCCTGCACGCTGTGCTGTCGGAACCCCAGAACCGCTATCTCGCGAAGCAACTGTGCTTCGTACTGATGATCCAGGGGATCGAGACCTACATCGTGCGGCCGCGCGACCCCGTGGACTACAGCCTGCTCGTGGAGGCCCTGGGCGCCGCACCCCGGGCGAGCGATCTCCATGTGGTGATCGGCCTGCGGGGGCCTTTCGCTCCGCCGGACCTCTGCAACGGGCTGATGCTTCCGGTGGTGGCCTTCGACCAGATCTACGCCTTCGACGCGGAATCGCTCATCGCCGGCCTTCCCAAGCCGGACGCGATCGACGACGACGCGTTCCGGTCCGCCTCCCGGGAGCTCTTCGAGAGCGTCATGCAGATCGCCGACAACGCCGGCGCGTCCGACGAGCACCGCGCACTCAACTACGTGGCCGTGAGATACGCGGCGATCTACGCGAAGACCGCGGACTCGTTCGTCTCGGGCCTGTCGCTCACGGGCATCGAGACGCGCCCCTCCCGGCTCAGCGGCAGCCGGAACATCCAGGACGTGCTGTTCTCCTACACCAACCGGACGACCGACGTGACGGAGAAGTACTTCGTCCGGGTCGACGTCACGGAGGAGTTCCCGTTCCTGGTGACCAAGCTGTCTCCGTATTACGACCGGTGAGAAGGCCGGGAGGTGTGGCGTGATGTCAGCGCCGAGTGTCTCGGCAGCGGCTTCGCTGTACAGGACGAGCCTGTCCTACCGCTCGATCGGCGGTCGCGGCGGCCGGGCCGGCGAGGTCGCCCTGGCCGACGACTGCGTCGACGAATGCGTGCGCAAGTGTGTCGCGGAGGGCGGAGACCTTCCTGGCCAGCTCCTCGCCCGGGAGTGCAGGGTGCACTGCCAACAGGACTGTCACGGCCCGGACCCCTGCATCGGCGAACAGGTCTGCCTCTTCGGACCGCAACGGCGCTGCTGCCCGTCGAGCCATACGTGCTGCAACGGCTACGAGTATCCGAGCTACCGCCAGATCATCAACTGCTGCCCGCCCGGAACGACCTGCTGCAACGGCAAGTGCTGCCCGACCGGGCAGGCTTGCTGCGACGGAGTGTGCTACACCCCCACGCCGGGGGTGGAGTGCACCATCGACGGGACCTGCCCCGCGGACCGGGTCTGTGAGGGACGGTGCTGCCCGCCGGGCGAGGTGTGCGTCGGTGGAAGGTGCTGCCGGCCGGGACCGATGTGCGGTGACCGGCGCTGCTGCGAGGGCCAGACATGCCCGCCGGGCGGGGGCTGCTGCCCCGCCGACAGGACCATGACGACGGGCTGCTGCCCGGAGGGCCAGGTCGCCTGCAAGGTAAGGACCGAGGGACCGTCGCAAGGCGAGCCGGGTGGCGAGGGAGGCGGCGAGCCGACGATCGTCATCGTCGAGAAGTGCTGCCCTCCGGGCTGGCTGTGCGTCGACGAGACGTGCTGCCCGCCGGGCGAGTGCTGCAAGGACAACACCCACTGTGCCGCGCAGGGGAAGCACTGCGACAAGGGCGTCTGCTGCGCGTACGGCCAACGGGCCAAGTTCAACGCCCAGTCCGGAAAGGTCGAGTGCGTGTGAAGCGGGGAACGCGAACGGCTCCGGACTTCCGTCCGGAGCCGTTCGCCTGGCTGAACCTCGTGGGGTGGTCACCTCGTGGGGCGGCCCTTCTCGTCCCGTCAGTCGACCGTGTAGAAGACGTCGTAGCGCGAGCCGTCCCCTGTCAGGGCCACCGCGTGCTCGCCTTCGCCCGCCTGGCTCGAGTGGGCGAAGAAGCTGCCGATGAGATCGTCTTCGGAGCCGCTGTCGTACTCCCACAGGCTGACCTTCGCCTTGGTCCCGAAGGTCTTGGAGGCGCCGACTGCGGCTTCTTCGCCGGTGTCGATCTGCTGAACGCCGAAGACCCGGTTGCCGTCGATGTTGATGTACAGGTCATCGGCGCCCAGGCCATCGGTGGTCTCGAGGCAATTCACCTGATTGATAGTCACCGTCGCCATGGCCACGGCCCTTCTTGCGTCGGAGGAATATCTCGTATATATGGTCCTGCGAATTCAAAGGGATCGCAACCCCCCCCAGAGAGTCCGGATGAACCGTCAATTATTGACCTTTCACCGGTAGTTGCATGCCGCGCGCCAGGCAAATCACCCAGCGATATTCTGAGAGGGAGACACCCCTTTTTCCGGAGGCAGGAAGTGGCTGACGACGGAACGCGACCGCGCGACGCGGCGCCGAAACCACTGCGCGTACGACTGCCGGGATTCGTCGACGACGAGGTCGGCTTGGGCGACATGGTCAAGCGGGTCACTCATGTGGCGATGCCCCGGCCCTGCCGAGGGTGTGAACAACGTGCCGCCGCGCTGAACCGCTGGCTTGTCTTCTCCGGCAGAGGAAGACCGCGTTGAGGAGTGGGACGAGATGCCAGGACCCACCGCGACAGCGGCGTCCTCGCTGTACCGCACACGTCGGTCGTACCGGTCCGTGGGCCTGCCGGGGGTCGTCCGGCAGGCGGCGTCGTGCGTCGACGCATGCATGAGCGACTGCGTCGCGGCAAGTGCCGAAGCGGGTCTGTCGGCCGCGCTGGCGAAGGTCGAGTGCCGGCCGATGTGCAAGGTCACCTGCGGGGTGAACCCGATCCACGAATACTGTCCGACGGGGGAGAAGCTGTGCTACCACGTCGGACTGCGCGCCGTCTGCTGCCCCGAAACGCACGAGTGCTGCCGACGGACCGACCCGCAGACGCTCCACTACGAGAACGAGTGCTGCGCGCCCGGACAGAGATGCTGCCACGGTCGCTGCTTCACCATGCCGCCGGGGATGGTCTGCAGCGACGACGGGCCGTGTGTGGAGACTCGGCTCTGCCGCGGTCGCTGCTGCCGTGGCAACGAGACGTGCAAGGCGGAAGGGTGCTGTGCGCCTGGCCGGGCGTGCGGGGACCACTGCTGCCGCGGCGACGAGCTGTGTAAGGGGCAGGTGTGCTGCCCGCCGGACCGGGTGCTGTCGACCGGCTGCTGCCCGGAAGGCCAGGTGGCCTGCAAGGTACGGACCGAGGGACCGCCGCAGGGTGAGCCGGGCGGCGAGCCCGGGGGTGAGCCGACGGTCGTCATCGTGGAGAAGTGCTGCCCGACGGGCTGGTCGTGCGCCTCAGAGGCCTGCTGCCCCCCTGGCCGGTGCTGCGAGAACGGGGTCCCCTGTCCCCAGGGGACCCACTGCGACCAGGGCATCTGCTGCCGGCCCGGGGAGCATGCCGAATTCGACGCCCTCGGCTCCGGCACGTACCGCTGTGTCCCCCGCGCGTGACGAACGCGGGAGGAGCGGGGGACGGGGTCGTCAGCCGTCGGCCTTGGCGACGCCGATCGGACAGGAGACGCCGGTGCCGCCGATGCCGCAGTAACCGGCCGGGTTCTTGTCCAAATACTGCTGGTGGTATCCCTCGGCCGGGTAGAAGGTGCGGCCGTCGGCCGGGAGGATCTCCGTGGTGATCGTGGCGTAGCCGGAGCCCGTCAGGACCTTCTGGTACGCGACGCGGGAGCTCTCGGCGGCCGTGGCCTGGGCGGGGGAGTGGGTGTAGACCGCCGAGCGGTACTGCGTGCCGACGTCGTTGCCCTGGCGGAAGCCCTGGGTCGGGTCGTGGGACTCCCAGAAGAGCTTCAGCAGCCGCTCGTACGAGACCTTCGCCGGGTCGAAGACCACCCGGACGACCTCGGTGTGGCCCGTGAGGCCGGAGCAGACCTCCTCGTACACCGGGTTCGGGGTGAGGCCGCCCTGGTAGCCGACCAGGGTCGTCCAGACGCCCTCGGTCTGCCAGAACTTGCGCTCGGCGCCCCAGAAACAGCCGAGGGCGAAGTCGGCCACCTCCAGACCCTCGGGGTACGGGCCGAGCAGCGCGGTGCCCAGGACCGTGTGGCGCTCGGGCACCGTGAACTCGGGCTCGGCGCGGCCCTTCAGTGCCTGCTCGGACGTGGGGAGGACAGGGGTGCGTGACAGGAACATGCGGCATCTCCTCGACGGGTGGGCGTTACGCACAACGCCCGGGGGCGGGGAGGGATTCCCCCCGGCCCCCGGGCCCCGCTCAGGCCGGACGGTACGGGAGCGGCACGTCAGTGCGGCAGTGTCGCCGGGCTTCCGCCGTTCGCCTCGAACCCCGCCACCGCCAGGTTCCGGTACACCGTGTACTCCGCCGCCGGGTCGCCGCTCAGCGTCCACGGCAGGGCGCCGACATGACCGTCCACGCGTACGAGCTGGTGCATGGCCTCCGCCCAGCGCTCCCCGCGGACCAGGAAGAGCACGAGCAGGTGCCGGACGTGCGCGAGCATCGGGTCGTCGGCGCGGGCCGAGTGGACCGCGTACAGCGCGCCCTCCATCGCCTTGCGCACCACTTCGGTACGGAAGAAGTCCTGGACGAGCACGATCTCGGGCAGGTGCTCGTACACCGCGAACAGCGGCAGCGCGGCGAGCAGCGAGCCCTGCGGGGCGCGGGCCGCGGCCGCCGTCGCGAAGCGGTCGGCGTCGTCGCGCGAGCCGTGCCACTTCTCGCACCAGTAGTGCAGCGCGGCCAGATGCGCGCCCATGTGCTGCGGCGCGCGGTCGATGATCTTCGCCCAGACCTGGTCGAACTCCTCGTGGCTGTACCCGAGTCCACGCGCGACGGCGAGCTGCACGATGTACGGCACGGGGTCGCCGGGGGCGAGCAGCGCCGCCTCCTCGCTCACCTTCTTCGCCTCTTCGAGGATGATCCTGAAGTCGTCGGTGCCCGCCGAGGACGAGCGCCACGCCTGCTGCACCAGGAACTCGGCGTGCACGGCGGCCCCGCCCGGGTCCTTGGGGGAGTCCGAGCGCCAGGCGCGCAGCCACGCGCCGCCCACGCCGGGCTTCTGCTGGAGCTCCAGGGAGGCCGCGCCCGCGAACGCCTGGACGCGCTGCCAGCGGACCTCGCCCTCCTTCTCGGTGCCGGCGAGGAGCTGCGAGGCGGCCCGCCAGTCCTGGGTCGCCTGGACCACGTCGAGCACGTCGAGCAGGTCCCGGTCCGGCCCGGGCATCCGTACGTCCTGCTCCTCCTGGCGCAGGAAGCCGTAGGCCTCGGGGTCGGCGGCGTCCGGCGAGCCGGGCGCGACCTGCCGGATGCCGAGACCGGACCGGCGGCGCCTCAGGTACGGGGCCAGGACCGCGAACAGCAGCCCCATCGCGAGCAGGAACCAGAGAATCTCCATGTGTCCATTGTCCAGGACACCCGGTGAGACACGGGCGGCGGTCGACCGTGCTCGGGACTACGCTCCTGACCCATGAGCGACGAGCACATCCACCAGAGCTTCGAGACCCGCGCGATCCACGCGGGCAACACCGCCGACCCGCTGACCGGCGCGGTCGTCCCGCCGATCTACCAGGTGTCCACCTACAAGCAGGACGGCGTGGGCGGGCTGCGCGGCGGTTACGAGTACAGCCGGAGCGCCAACCCCACGCGCACCGCGCTCGAGGAGAACCTCGCGGCCCTCGAAGGCGGCCGCCGCGGACTGGCCTTCGCGTCCGGTCTGGCCGCCGAGGACTGCCTGCTGCGGACGCTGCTCGCGCCCGGCGACCACGTGGTGATCCCCAACGATGCCTACGGCGGCACCTTCCGGCTCTTCGCCAAGGTCGTCCAGCGCTGGGGCGTGGACTTCTCGGTGGCCGACACCTCCGACATCGCGTCGGTGCGGGGCGCGCTCAACGAGCGCACGAAGGTGATCTGGGTCGAGACGCCCTCGAACCCGCTGCTCGGCATCACCGACATCGAGGCGGTCGCCGCCGTGGCCCGCTCGGCGGGCGCGAAGCTGGTCGTCGACAACACCTTCGCCTCGCCCTACCTCCAGCAGCCGCTGGCGCTCGGCGCGGATGTCGTCGTGCACTCGCTGACGAAGTACATGGGCGGCCACTCGGACGTCGTGGGCGGCGCGCTGGTGACGGCCGACGAGGCGCTCGGCGAGGAGCTGGCGTACCACCAGAACGCGATGGGTGCGGTCGCGGGTCCGTTCGACTCGTGGATCGTGCTGCGCGGCATCAAGACGCTGGCGGTCCGCATGGACCGGCACAGCGAGAACGCGGGCCGGATCGTCGAGATGCTGGTCCAGCACCCGAAGGTCACCCAGGTCCTGTATCCGGGCCTGCCGGAGCACCCGGGCCACGAGATCGCCGCCAAGCAGATGAAGTCCTTCGGCGGGATGATCTCGTTCCGCGTGGAGGGTGGCGAGGAGGCGGCCGTCGAGGTCTGCAACCGCGCGAAGCTCTTCACCCTGGGCGAGTCCCTGGGCGGCGTCGAGTCGCTGACCGAGCACCCGGGCCGTATGACGCACGCGAGCGTTGCCGGCTCGGCCCTGGAGGTCCCGGCGGACCTGGTCCGGCTCTCGGTGGGCATCGAGAACGCGGACGACCTGCTGGCGGACCTCCGCCAGGCCCTGGGCTAGACCGCCGACGCGGGTACGGGCCGGTCGGAGGGACTCCCGCACGGCACGGGCCTCCCGCACGGCACCGGCCCGTCCCGCCCGGCACCGGCCCGTCCCGCGCGGCGCGGGCCTCGCGCCCGGCGCACGCCGTTCCCCGCCCCGACCGGGCGTCCCTCCGAGGGGCGTCCGGCCGGGCGAGCGCTCAGGCGGCGACCTTCTCGTCCTCCAGCGAATCGCGGACCATCGCGCGCAGCTCGGGGCTGTCCTCGTGCCCGTGCACGGAGACCGCGTGTTCCGCGGCGGCCCGGACGACTTCCTCCTCCTCACCGGTGATGGTGAGTGTGCAGCCCATCACGCTGGGCGTCTTGCGGCAGTCGGCGACTTTCCTGGCCATGAGACCTCCTCGGCTCGCACTGCTCCTTCCAGGCTAGGTCTCCCGTCACCAGCCTTCGAGCGGTGGCGTCGTCTCCGGCGGTACGTGCCAGGGCTCGGTCACCGAGGCCCAGACCGCGAACGCGAGCGCGGCCACGACGAGCAGCGCCCACAGGGCCCGGCGTACGGCCCGGTCGCGGTGCAGCAGCCGGGCGCCGCGCTCCACGGCGCGGGCGGCGAGGTCGGCGGGGACCTGTGGGTGCGGGGCTTCCAGCATCCGCCGGACCTCGTCCTCCTTGTCCTCGTGCCGGCTCACGAGGCGAGTCTCCCGCGGCGCCGGTCGCGCAGGGCGTAGACGGACCGGGCGCAGACGGCCCGTACCCGGTCCTCGGGCAGTCCGAGCAGGGCCGCGGTCTGTTCCTCCGCCACCCCTTCGTACAGCCGCAGCACCACGACGAGACGTTCCTGCGGGGTGAGCGCGGCGAGGATGCCGCCCCGGCCGCGGTGGTGCCGCCAGGCGGTGCGTGCGAAGCGGGCGGCGAGGTCGGCGCGCGTGCGGTCGTACGGGTCCTCGCCGCGCATCCGGTCCCAGTGGGCGTAGGTGTGGGCGAGGGAGGCGGTCAACAGCGCCTGGGCGCGCGGGTTGACGGCCCGCGTCTCGGCGGTGAGCAGCGTCGCGGCATGCAGCAGCCGTCCCGCCGCCCCCGCCACGAATGCCTCGAACTGCCGGGTGCGGAAGCGGGTCTCGCCCGGCCGGCCGTCCTGTCGGTCTCGCACGTCCTCATATGAGGACAGGGCGCGGCCGGGGTCAAGAGGTTGCGGCGGACTCCGTGTCGGTGGCGGGCGGCAGGCCCGACTGGCGGGCGGAGAGCGCGGAGTTGAAGCGGGTGAGCAGCGTGCAGAAGGATTCGCGCTCCGCCGCCGTCCAGCCCTCCGTCACCTGCGCCATCAGCTCGCGGCGCGAGGCGCGGACCTCCTCCAGGCGGGCCAGGCCGCGCGGGGAGAGCTGGAGCACGACCGCGCGCCCGTCCTCCGGGTGCGAGGTGCGCTTGACCAGGCCGGTGTCGACGAGCGGGGCGACCTGGCGGGTGACGGTGGAGGAGTCGATGCCCATGCCCGCCGCGAGCGCCTTGACGCCCATCGGACCTTCCTGGTCGAGCCGGTTCAGGAGCAGGTACGCCGCTCGGTCCATGGAGTTGCGGAGCTGTCCGGTGCCGCCGAGGCGGGTCTGTTCGGCCCGGCGGGCGAAGACGGCCACCTGGTGCTGGAGGGCATCGAGGAGACCGGGGTCAAGCTCAGTCGTCATGTCCTGAGATGTGGGCATGGCTGTGGGGGCTCTCTCGTGCGGCGGTCGGTTGGTGGGGGACAGAGTACGCGGAGCTGCGAGGGTCCGTACCTGCGCTGCGCAAACCGGCCGGGACGGCTGCTCCCCGGGCGGCCATCAGGCCCTTGAGCTGCGAGACTTGCTGTCATGAGCTTCCGTAGGCCACACCCCTTGCACCCGCTGATCCTCGACGATGTCCGTGGGGCGCAGAAGATGCTGTCAGGGGTGGCCAGGGCGACCCCGATGGAGGGCAGCCGCCATCTGTCGTCGCTGGTGGGGGCCCCGGTCCACCTCAAGTGCGAGAACCTTCAACGAACCGGTTCGTTCAAGCTGCGCGGTGCGTACGTACGGATCGCGGGGCTGCGGCCCGAGCAGCGGGCGGCCGGTGTGGTCGCCGCGTCGGCGGGCAACCACGCGCAGGGGGTCGCGCTGGCCTCGTCGCTCCTCGGGGTGCGCTCCACGGTCTTCATGCCGGTCGGTGCCCCGCTGCCGAAGGTCGCGGCGACCCGTGAGTACGGCGCGGAGGTGCGGCTGCACGGCCATGTCGTGGACGAGACGCTCGCGGCGGCGGAGGAGTACGCGGCGGAGACCGGCGCGGTCTTCATCCATCCCTTCGACCATCCGGACATCATCGCCGGGCAGGGGACGGTCGGCCTGGAGATCCTGGAGCAGTGCCCGGAGGTCCGCACGATCGTGGTCGGGGTCGGCGGGGGAGGGCTCGCGGCCGGTATCGGGCTCGCGGTGAAGTCCGTGCGCCCCGACGTGAAGGTGATCGGTGTGCAGGCGGAGGGCGCGGCCGCGTATCCGCCGTCGCTGGCCGCCGGGCATCCGGTGGCGGTCGATTCGCCGGTGACGATGGCGGACGGGATCAAGGTCGGGCGGCCGGGCGACGTGCCGTTCGCGATCGTGCGGGAGTACGTGGACGAGGTCCGTACCGTCTCCGAGGACGCGCTCTCCTCGGCGCTGCTGCTCTGTCTGGAGCGCGCGAAGCTGGTGGTCGAGCCGGCCGGCGCGAGCCCGGTCGCGGCGCTGCTGAGCGATCCGAAGGCGTTCCAGGGGCCGGTGGTCGCGGTGCTGTCGGGCGGGAACGTGGATCCGCTGCTGATGCAGCGGATCCTGCGTCACGGCATGGCGGCCGGGGGCCGCTATCTGAGTCTGCGGCTGCGGGTGACGGACCGGCCGGGCGCGCTGGCGACGCTGCTCGCGGTGCTGACGGTGGTGGACGCGAACGTGCTGGACGTGATGCATGTGCGCACCGATCCCCGGCTGGGTCTGACGGAGGCGGAGGTGGAGCTCCACCTGGAGACGAAGGGTCCGGAGCACTGCCAGGAGGTCGAGGCGGCGCTGCGGGAGGCGGGGTACGTGGTGCTGTAGCCGCGGGGCACGCAGTGGCGGGACGGGGAGTACCTGTAGTCCCGCCGAAGTGGTGGGACGTACATGATGGTTGTGAGTCGCGATGTATCGCGATAGCGTATGTGAGTCCGGTCACTGATTCACTGGGCGGTGGCCGCTGTTCAAACCTAAACTTGGGCGGAAACGCCCGAATTCCTGGGAAAGAACCGGAGAACCCACATGCCAGGCGCGATCTACGCCGAAGGTCTGGTGAAGACCTTCGGCGACGTACGAGCTCTGGACGGCGTCGACCTCGACGTACCCGAGGGCACGGTCCTGGGCCTGCTCGGCCCGAACGGAGCGGGAAAGACGACGGCCGTGCGCGTGCTGACGACGCTGCTCCAGCCGGACAGCGGACGGGCCGTCGTCGCCGGAATCGACGTCCTCAAGCACCCGAACGAGGTCCGGCGCTCGATCGGTCTGTCCGGGCAGTTCGCGGCCGTCGACGAGTATCTGACCGGCCGTGAGAACCTCCAGATGGTCGGCCAGCTCTATCAGTTGAGCGCCAAGCGGGCGAAGGCCCGGGCGGCCGAGCTGCTCGAACGCTTCAGCCTCGCCGACGCGGCCGACCGCACCGCCAAGACGTACTCCGGCGGCATGCGCCGCCGTCTCGACCTCGCCGCCGCACTCGTCGTCTCCCCGCCCGTGATGTTCATGGACGAGCCGACGACCGGCCTCGACCCGCGCAACCGGCAGGCGCTCTGGGAGGTCATCCAGGAACTCGTCGCGGGGGGCACGACCCTGCTCCTGACGACGCAGTACCTGGAGGAGGCCGACCACCTGGCCCACGACATCTGCGTCATCGACCACGGCAAGGTCATCGCCCGCGGCACCTCGGACCAGCTCAAGGCCCAGACGGGCGGCGAGCGCGTCGAGGTCGTCGTCCACGAACCCGACATGATCGCCCCGGCCCGTGACGTCCTCGCCCGCTACGGCGTGGCGGGCATCGGCCACGGCGAGGTCTCCGTCGAGAACCACACCCGCAAGCTCACCGTTCCGGTCACCGGCGGCGCCAAGCTGCTCGCCGAGGTCATCCGCGACCTCGACACCGTCGGCGTCGAGATCGACGACATCGGGCTGCGCCGGCCCACCCTCGACGACGTCTTCATCTCGCTGACCGGCCACGCGGCCGAGCTGGGGGACGAGGAGAACGGCGGAGCGGCGCAGGACGGCACCGCGCGGAACCAGGCCCGGAAGGAGGCGGCGAAGTGACCGCAGTGAACGACGCCGTGGCGGCCCCCAGGCCGCGCGGCGGGATCGCCCAGTCCATCGGCGACTCGCTCGTCGTCGCCAGACGCAACCTGATCCGGATGTCCCGCATCCCCGAGATGGTCATCTTCGGGCTCATCCAGCCGATCATGTTCGTGGTGCTGTTCAGCTTCGTCTTCGGCGGCTCCATGACCATCGGGGGCACGACGGACCCCGTCGTGTACCGCGAGTTCCTGATGGCCGGCATCTTCGCCCAGACCGTCACCTTCGCCACGGCCGGCGCGGGCGCCGGCATCGCCGACGACATGCACAAGGGCCTCATCGACCGCTTCCGCTCCCTGCCGATGGCCCGCGGCGCCGTCCTCACCGGCCGCACCCTGGCCGACCTGGTGCAGACCGCCCTCACGGTCGTCGTCCTCGCGATCGTCGCCCTGCTGGTCGGCTGGCGCATCCACGAGGGCGTTCCGAAGGCGCTGGCCGCCTTCGCCCTGCTGCTCCTCCTCGGCTACGCCTTCTCCTGGATCGGCGCCCTCATCGGCCTCTCGGTCCGCACCCCGGAGGCGGCGACCTCGGGCGGCCTGATCTGGCTCTTCCCGGTCACGTTCATCTCGATCGCGTTCGTGGACTCGGCCCAGATGGCGTCCTGGCTCCAGCCGATCGCCGAGTGGAACCCGTTCAGCGCGACGGTCCAGGCGTGCCGTGTCCTGTTCGGCAACCCGGGCGTCTCGACGTCCGACGCCTGGCCGATGGTCCATCCGGTGTGGGCCTCGATCACCTGGTCGGTGCTGATCATCGTGGTCTTCCGGACGCTGGCGGTACGGAAGTACCGCTCGGCGACCGTCTGACGGCTCGGGGCGCCCCGGCCGGGAGTGGTCAGGGCGCGTAGCCGGACACGATCTGGCCGTCGAAGGTGGTGACGAAGAGCGCCCCTCCGGCGGCCAGAACGCTGCTCGCGCCCTGGTCCGCGTCGCTGCCTTCCGTCGTCTCGAAGGTGATTCTGTTGCCGGGGTCGGCCGACGCCTCGGGGTCGTCCAGCGGCATCGACTCGACCCGCGTCCCCGTCGTCACCAGGAGACGGTCGCCGGCGAAGACCAGCTGCTCCGCGGTCGCGTGGTCGATGTCCTTCCACCGCTCCTTCCCGGTCGCCAGGTCGTAGAGGCGGAAGGTCTCCCGGTCGCTGAGGGCCACGACCCCCTGCGCGTCGACCGCGAAGCCTCCCCAGCCCTGGACGTCCCGGGCGAACGTCCGCACGTTCTTCAGCGTCCTCCCGTCGAAGACGGCGATCCCGCGGCCGTCCCCGGCCTGGCAGAGGACCGACTCCCGGTGGACGACGAGCGAGAAACAGCCCTTCGCCCCCGCCCCGCGCGCGGTCTCCCTGCCGGTGCGGGCGTCCAGCGCGACCGGCATCCCTCCCGCCGGTACGTACACCTGCCCGCCCGCCGCCACCGGCCCTTCCGGAATCGATGTCAGCGCCGTGCGCCACAGCTCCTTGCCGCCGTCGCCCAGCTTGACCGCCGTCACCAGTCCGGACTTCTCGTCGGCCACGTTCAGGTACGTCGTGTAGAGGACCCCGTCCAACGCGTCGGTGCCCTTCACCGCCCAGCCGCCCTCGGGCACGGCCGTCCGGCGGCGCTCCTCGCCGTCCTTCAGTCCGTACTCCGTGAGGCCGTCCGGTCCCGTCACGTACACCCGGTCGCCGACGACGGCCGGATGCTGCGCCGGTGGCCGTGGCAGCTCGCCGCTCCCCGGCCGCGACCACAGCTTCGAGCCGTCGGCCGCCTTGAGCGCGACGACCCCGCCACCGTCTCCCGAGCAGACCAGAACCTCGGGGGAGAGGGCGCACGGACCGACCGCCTCGTCCACCTTCACCGACCAGGGCGACCAGCCGGCCGGGCGGGTGGTGCGGTCCGCGCCCTCCTCGCCGAAGTCGTTGGTGTGCCCCTCGCCGCCGTGGGGGTGGACGACGTGGTCGAGCGTGCGCGGCCCGGCCGCGCCCGGCGGGGTCGACGTGGCGCCGCCCGGACCGGAGCCCCCGCCGGTGACGCTTCCGCCGGTCCCCCCGTTCTCGCCCTCCCCGTCGCGGGACATCACGACGCCCACGGTCGCCAGCACGGCGACCGCGACGGCTCCTGCCGCGACCGCCGCCCACGGCCGGCGGCGCTTCACCCCCGCCGGAACCGAAGCCGCGGCCGAAGCCGAAGCCGTGTCGGGCCTGGCCGTCATCGCCGTGGGCGAGTACGGCACCTGGGGGCCCAGCGTCGGCAGGTCGGCCACCCCCGCACCGGACGCCGCCGCCTCACCGATCCGCCGCGCGGAGTCGCCGTACTCGGCCAGCAGCGAGAGCACCCCGCCCGGCCACGGGAAGGCCGAGGGCACCTCGGACCCCAACAGCTCCACCAGCTCAGCGGCCGAGGGCCGCGCGGCCGGGTCGAGCCGCAGGCAGCGCTCCACGACCGGCCGCAACTCCGCCGGCACGCCTTCGAGTTCGGCGTCGGCCCGGCTGATCCGGAAGATCACCGAGGCCATCTCGTCGTCGTGGAACGGGCCACGCCCGCTCGCCGCGAACGCCAGCACCGCGCCCAGGCAGAACACGTCCGACGCGGGTACGACGGCCCGGCTGCCGGTCAGATGCTCCGGCGACATGAACCCCGGCGAACCCACGACGAGACCGGTCGAGGTCAGCGCCGTCGCCTCGAAGGCCTGCGCGATGCCGAAGTCGATGAGCTTCGGCCCGGAGGCCCCGAGCAGCACGTTCGCGGGCTTCAGATCCCGGTGCAGCACCTTCGCCGCGTGCACCGAGTCCAGCGCCCGAGCGAGGGCCGCGCCCAGCGCCCGTACGGCGTCGACCGGCAGCGCACCCGCCCGCGTGACCGCCTCCGCGAGCGAGGGGCCGGGGACGTACTCGGTCGCCAGCCACGGCACGGCCGCGTCCGCGTCGGCGTCGACGAGCAGCGCCGCGTACGGGCTGCCGACCGCCCGCGCAGCCACGATCTCCCGCCGGAACCGGGTCCGGAAGTCCCCGTCGACCTCCAGGTCCTCCCGGACGGTCTTCACCGCGACCATGCGGTACGGATCGGCCGTCGGCGCGTCCGCCCGGCACGCCAGATGGACCTCGCCCATGCCGCCCGCCCCGAGCCGGGCGAGCAGCCGGTAGGGCCCGACGAGTCGCGGGGGCTGCCCGGCGGGCAGTGCTTCCAGCACCGAACACGTCCTTTCAGTACGTCACGTAGGTCACGAAGGTCACGTACACCACGTACACCACGTACGTCATGTGCGTCATGTGCGTCACTCGGGCAGCGCGACGGAGGCGACGACACCCTTGTCGAAGACGACGTGCGCGATCCCGCCGATCGGCAGGACCTCCGGCTCCCGGGTGGTCTTCGCGAAGCTGACGCCCCAGTCCGGGTCGTACGCCTCTTCGCGGGCTCGCGGTCCGGGCGCGCCGGGGACGGCCGTGGTCGTGAGTCCGGCGGGCTTGCCGCCCTTGCCGAGGCGCACGGTGTACAGCGCGCTGTAGTCGGCGTAGACGACCTGGTCCCCCGCGATCAGCGGGGTGGACCAGTTCTGCTCCATGCCCTTCGGGGCGGCCTTCGCCGCGTAGGTCCCGAGCAGCTTCCCGTCGCGCGGATCGTGGATCCGGAGCCCGCCGTCGAACGTGACGAACGCCGTGGGGGTGATCACCGCCGGATACCGGGTCTCGACCGGTGCGTGCAGACTTCCCGCGGAGGCGAGGGTGGCGGAGTCCAGGACCCGCAGCCGCTCGTCCGCGCTCCGCCGGAGGACGACGTCCGGGCAGTAGGCGACCGCTCCGACGATCTTCACCTCAAGGCAGCCCTCGGCGTCCTTGTCGACCTGGCCGCGCACCTCGCCCGTCTTCGCGTCGTACGCGACGAGTCCACCGTCGCCCAGCGCGTACACCTGCCCCTTGGCGAAGGCCACCGGCTCGTAGGGGCGGGTTTCACTGCGCGGGGTCGTGGCGTTGGTCAGCTCCTTCTTCCACAGTTCGGTGCCGTCGGCGAGGGAGTAGGCGGCCATGCCGACCCGTTCCATGGTGGGCTCCGCCGTCGTCTCCATGGCGGCGAAGACGATGCCGTCGGCGACGATCGGGCGTGAGCTCGTGCCCTGCGCACCCCAGGCGGGCTTCTCCCAGCGGACCTTGCCGGTGCGGGCGTCCCGCACCTGTAGACGGTCGTCGGCTGCGAGGACGACGGCGTCGTCGTGGACGGTCGGCCGGGCCGCGTTGTCCACGATGAAGACCCCACCGCTGGGACTGGTCCAGCTGTCGTCGACCTTCGTCTCGGCCGGTTCCGCCGACCACAGCTTCTTCCCGTTCGCCGGGTCCAGCGCCTCGTACCGCCCGTCCGTCATCCGGCAGACCAGCACCGTCGTGCCCGCCGCGCAGCCGAAGGCGGGTGCGGGGAGCTTCGCCGTCCAGGGCTTCCAGCCGGCGGGGCGCTGCGCGGGGTTCTGCGGCACGATCCCGGAGGAGTCCGCGACGCCCTTGAAGTCGACCCCGGTGATCTTCGGTCCCTCGGCTGCGGCGGGCGGAGCCGCTTTCGGCGGCGTCTGCTTCTTCTGGTTCTCGGGCCACAGCAGGTACGTGCCCACCCCGGCGCCGAGCACCGCGAGAGCCACCGCGACCGCGATCACCGTCCCCCGCCGCCTCCGGGGCGGAGCCGCCGGCCGAGCCGTCGGCGCCATCGGCGGCATCGTCGGCAGCTGGTCCGTCCCCGGAGCCGCGGCCGGCGCCGCCGCCACCTCCACCAGCGGGCCGCCCGACGCCACCAGCTGCGCGAGCTCCCGCCCGTACTCCCCGATGTGCTCCCGTACGCTCTCCGGCCACGCCGGCCGCCGCTCCCCGCCCAGGAGCTCCACCAGCTCGGCCGGCGACGGCCGCTCGGCCGGGGCGAGGCGCAGGCAGGCGGCGATCACCGTACGGAGTTCGTCCGGCACGCGGCTCAGGTCCGCCTCGGCCCGGGAGACGCGGTAGAGGACGGCCGCCAGGGGCCCGTCCCCGAAGGGGTCCTCGCCGGTCGCCGCGTAGCAGAGCAGCGAACCCAGGCAGAAGACGTCCGAGGCCCCCGTGACATGGCGCGCGCCCGCCACGTGCTCGGGCGACATGAACGACGGGGTGCCGACCATCATCCCGGTCGCCGTCATGGTCGTCGCGCCGTTGCTGCGCGCGATGCCGAAGTCGATCAGCCGCGGCCCGTCGACGGAGAGCATGACGTTGCCGGGCTTCAGGTCGCGGTGCAGGACCCCGGCCGCGTGCAGGTCGGCCAGCGCGCGGGCGATCCCGGCTCCCAGCTCCCGCACCGTGGCCACGGGCAGCGCGCCGCCCCTCCGTACGGCCTGCGACAGGCTCGGCCCAGGCACGTACGCCGTCGCGAGCCAGGGCACCTCGGCGTCCGCGTCCCCGCCCTCCGGAGCGGCCGCGTACACGCTCCGCACCAGGCCCGCGACCTTGATCTCGCGGCGGAAGCGGTCGCGGAAGGCGGGTTCGTTCGCCACGTCCCGCCGTACGGTCTTCACGGCGACGTAGGACCCCTCGACGGCGCCCTCCCCGTGCGACCGGCCCAGGAACACCTCGCCCATGCCGCCGGCGCCGAGCCGCGCCAGCACGTCGTACGGGCCGATCTGCCGTGGTGCGCCCTCGCGCAGCGGTCCCAGCACGCCTCATCTCCCCCTTGTGACGTGACGTCAGCCCGCATCATTACATGTGCATGCACAGCGAAGGGCCGGACCCCCTCGGGGGTCCGGCCCTTGATCCGGAATGTGGGCTCAGCCGGTGTACGGCGTCGCGCTGAGGATCTTCACCGCGGCCTTGTTGCCGTTCGGCAGCTCGTACTCGGCGTCCTCGCCGGCCTTCTTGCCGTTGACACCCACGCCGAGCGGGGACTGCGGCGAGTACGTCTCGATGTCGCTGCTCGCGTACTCGCGCGAGGCGAGCAGGAAGGTCATCGTGTCGTCCTCGTCGCCGTCGAAGGCGATCGTGACGACCATGCCCGGGGCGACGACGCCCTCGTCCGCCGGGGCCTCGCCCACCTTGGCGTGCTCAAGGAGCTGGGTCAGCTGGCGAACCCGGAGCTCCTGCTTGCCCTGCTCCTCCTTGGCCGCGTGGTACCCGCCGTTCTCCCGCAGGTCGCCCTCCTCGCGCGCCGCGGCGATCTTGGCGGCGATCTCGGTTCGCGCGGGACCAGACAGGTACTCCAGCTCGGCCCTGAGCTGGTTGTACGCCTCCTGGGTGAGCCAGGTGACGTTGTCGCTGGTCTGGGTCACAGGTGCTCCTCGTAGGTACTGGGAATACAAAGCATCGCCCTACCCAGAAGGATTGTCCTTCCTGAGTGGGCGAAACCACGAGCCTAACAATTAGTGGCGAAAAGGGGGAGGACATAAACCATCAAGATGGCGTCATCCCTGGTCAGCGCCGGATCCGGGCCCGGCGCGTCATCCGGTGCCTACCCGTGGCTAACCGGCGGTACACCCGATGAGCTCGGCGCTGGTCGCCCGCGCGGTCGTGCGGAGGGTCACGACGCGGTCGATGCGGTCGCTCGCCTCGTCGAAGCGGACGTCCTTCCGCCCGACCTCGGCCCCGTCCTCGGAGCGCGAGCGCAGGGTGCAGACGCCGTGGGCGGCGGTGTCCTTGCGCACCTCCAGGTGCACCTGCACCTCGGTGTCGCTCACCACCTCGAACTTGATCGTCTCCGCGCTGATCCTGCTGTCGACGACGTAGTACCAGCCGAACCAGCCCAGCAGGCCGAGGAACAGCACCCCGAGCACGGCCCCGGTGATCTTGAGCTTGTGGTCGGCGCGCTCGTCCGCGGAACGCCCGTAGCGCCCCTCCGGCAGCCGCTCTCGCACCGCGCTCATGATCGTTCCTCTCGCCGCGGGGGTGGGAATTTTCAGCCCCCCGGTTCCGTCACTATAGAGACCTCCCTCAGCGACGAATCACAGAGGATCGAGTCTTGACTGAGCAGCTGCGACTGATGGCCGTTCACGCCCACCCCGACGACGAGTCGAGCAAGGGCGCGGCGACGATGGCCAAGTATGTGTCCGAGGGGGTGGACGTGCTCGTGGTCACGTGCACGGGCGGCGAGCGCGGCTCCATCCTCAACCCCAAGCTCCAGGGTGACGCCTACATCGAGGCGAACATCCACGAGGTCCGCCGCAAGGAGATGGACGAGGCCCGGGAGATCCTGGGCGTCAGGCAGGAGTGGCTGGGCTTCGTCGACTCCGGCCTGCCCGAGGGCGACCCGCTGCCCCCGCTGCCCGAGGGCTGCTTCGCCCTGGAGGACGTGGACACGGCCGCCGGCGCGCTGGTCCGCAAGATCCGCGCCTTCCGTCCGCAGGTCATCACGACCTACGACGAGAACGGCGGGTACCCCCACCCCGACCACATCATGACCCACAAGATCACGATGGTGGCCTTCGAGGGCGCCGCGGACACCGCGAAGTACCCGGAGGCCGAGTTCGGCCCGGCGTACCAGCCCCAGAAGGTCTACTACAACCAGGGCTTCAACAAGCCGCGCACCATGGCCCTGCACCAGGCGCTCCTGGACCGGGGCCTGGAGTCGCCGTACGGCGACTGGCTGAAGCGCTGGAACGAGTTCGAGCGCACGGAGCGGATCCTGACCACGCACGTGCCGTGCGCGGACTTCTTCGAGATCCGCGACAAGGCGCTGATCGCCCACCGTACGCAGATCGATCCGGACGGCGGCTGGTTCCGGGTGCCGATGGAGATCCAGAAGGAGGTCTGGCCGACGGAGGAGTACGAGCTCAGCAAGTCGCTGGTGCCCACCTCCCTCCCCGAGGACGACCTCTTCGCGGGCATCCGCGACAATGCCTGACATGAGCGCACACCTGGCACTGACCCAGCTCGTCCCCCTCGCCGCGAAAGAGCTGGACGAGAACAAG
Source organism: Streptomyces sp. Je 1-79 (assembly GCF_025195125.1). Lineage (GTDB taxonomy): Bacteria > Actinomycetota > Actinomycetes > Streptomycetales > Streptomycetaceae > Streptomyces. The sequence continues at coordinate 312,174 of NZ_JAMGSL010000009.1, read as the reverse complement.
GTGACCCCCGGCGTCCTCGGGTTCGTGGTCTTCGCCGTGATGGCCGTGGCCGTCTGGATGCTGATGAAGTCGATGAACCGCCACATGGGCAAGGTCTCCTTCGAGGAGACCCCCGACCCGAAGGCGGCCGCCGCCGCGCAGGGCGGCAAGGCGACGGCCCGGGAGTAGCGGCCGACCGCCGCGGTGCGGGCCTCCCCCGAGGAGAGCCCGCACCGAGCCGTCCCCGGAGCGCCGCACCGCCCGAGGAGAGCCCGCACCGAGCCGTCCCCGGGGGCCAGCGCGCCGTTCCCGGGGCCCGCGGCGTCCGCCGGCGCCGGTCTACCCCGGGCCCCCGCCTACGCCGCCTCCACCGGGACGCCCATCACCTCCCGCGCGTGGCGGTTCGGCACCATCCCCAGGTCCCAGGCCTGCCAGCCCGCCTCCAGCTGGACGCCCCGCTCCAGGACCAGGGCGTACGCCTCCGCGCAGTCCTCCAGCTTTCCGTCCCGCGTCGGATGACGGTCCCGGGCCAGCAGGCTCAGCTCCTCCTGGGCCACCGCCGTGCCCACCTCGACGCCGCCCGGTGAGGCGTACGGCAGCAGCGTGCAGCGCAGGAAGCGGGCCCAGTCGGCGCCCCGGCGGTCGTCGTACGACAGGAAGAGCCGCTCCGACTCCGCGCACAGCTCCAGGGCCTGCGCCGCCTTCCCGTTCCCGGCGTCCACGATCGCCAGCTCCAGGCAGGTCCAGGCCTCTCCGTGGGCCACGCCGATGCGGTGGAAGTCCGCCCGGGCGTCCACCAGGAGCTGCCGGGCGAAGCCGGAATTGCGCAGGTTGCCGGTCTGGGCCGCCCGCTGGTCGCGGGTGACCCGCCCCGAGTGGTGCCGGGCGCAGGCGAGCCCGTACACGTCCCGCATCCGGGAGAACATCGTGCGGGCCCGCTCCAGCTCCCGCACCGCCTGATCGAGGTCCCCGCGCTCTTCGAGCGCGTGCCCCAGGTAGTACAGCGTCCAGGCCTCGCCACGGGCGTCCTCCTGGTCACGGTGGCGGGAGAGGGCCTGGCGCAGGCCGTCGACCGCCGGCGTGACCTCGCCCTCGACGAGCCGGGCGCGGGCCAGCTGGGTCAGCGCCCACGCCTCGCCCCGCCCGTCACGGGTCCGTCCGTACCGGTCGAGCGCCGCGCGCAGCTCGGCGTCGGCCCGCTCCACGTCGCCCATGCGCAGACACACCTGGCCCAGCTGGAAGTGCGCCCAGGCCTCGCCGTGCACGGACTCGTTCTCCCGGTGCAGCTCCAGGGCCGCGCGCAGCAGGGTCAGCGCCTCGGCCAGGTTCGCCCGGTCCCGCTCGACCGCGGCGAGGGCGTGCAGCGTCCAGCCCCGGTCGGCGGCGAGCGACTCCGGCTCCTGGAGCACCAGGGCCTCCCGCAGCTTCGCGGACGCCTCCGTCAGATTGCCCTGGTGGTGCAGCGTGATCCCGAGCGAGCAGAGCGCGAGCGCCGCCCCCGCGTCCTGGTGCGCTTCCTGGTAGAGGGAGACCACCGAGGTCAGCGTGGTGCGCGCCTTGTCGAGCTCGCCGAGCTGCCGGGCCGCGATACCGGTCCGCCACTGCACCGACCGGGACAGGAGTCCCTGCCCGACCGCGTCGGTCAGCTCGTTGATCTCACCCAGCCGGTAGAGGTCGCCGCGCAGCAGGCAGTAGTCGCAGAGCGCGCCGAGCAGATTCAGTACCGCCTGCTGGTCCACGCCCTCGGCGTGACGCAGCGCCGACGTGATGAAGCTCGACTCGTCGTCCAGCCAGCGCAGCGCCGCCTCCAGAGACCCGAAGCCGTGCCCGTCGAACCGGTCGGCGCGGGTCGACATCTTGCCGTCGACCATCCGGATCACCGCGTCCGCGAGCTCGGCGTAGTTCTGGATCAGCCGCTCCTGCGCCGCCGCGATCGCCGCCGCGTCCTCCTCGTCCCTGAGCCGGGCCGCCGCGAACGCGCGCACCGCGTCGTGCAGCCGGTACCGCTCCCCACGGACATGGTCGAGGAGACCGGCCCGGGCCAGTTCCGCGAGCAGCCGGGCCCCCTCCTGCCCGCTCCCGCCGAGCAGCGCCCCCGCGGCCGCCGCACCGAGCGAGGCCCGCCCGGCGAGCGCCAGGCGCCGGAGCAGCAGCCTGCCGTCCTCGTCGAGATCGGTGAAGTACCGTATGGAAAGGGCCCGTTCGAGCGGCGTCGGGTTCCAGCCCGGTCGCGCGAGGAGCTGCGCCAGATCGCTCATCGAGCGGCGGCCCAGCGACGAACCGGCGACCCGCAGCGCCAGCGGCAGCCCACCGCACAGCTCCCGGATCGCCTCGAAGGCCTCGGAGTCGTACGGCCCCGGGTCCGGCGCCCACGCTGCCTCCCGCAGCAGCTCCTCCGCTCCCGCCGCGTCCAGCGCTGCCACCGGCAGCCGGTGCACGGAAGCCGGCACGTCCGCGCCCAGCTCCAGCGGCTCCCGGCAGGTGACCAGGACCAGGCTGTCGGAGCGCTCGGGCAGGAGCGTGCGGACCTGCTCCGCCTCCACCGCGTCGTCCAGGATCACCGTCACCGGCAGCCCGGTCAGATGCTGGTGGTACAGCTCGGCCAGCCTGCGCACCTGCTGCTCCGCGGAGGACCGCTCGCGGAACAGCAGCTGCTCGCGGGGCGCGCCCAGCCGGTTCAGCAGATGCAGCAGCGCCTCCCGGGTCGTCAGCGGCTTCTCGCCGTGCGTCCCGCCCCGCAGGTCCACCACGCACGCCCCGCGGAACTGGTCCCGCAGCGCGTGCGCCGCCCGTACCGCGAGCGTCGTCCGGCCCGAGCCCTGCTCTCCGTGGAGCATCACGACCGTCGGCCGGGTCTGCGTCGACGCCCGCCCGGCCTGCACCCACTGGGTGATCTGGGCCAGCTCCGTCCGCCGCCCGGTGAACGGTCCTCCCGAGTCGGGGAGATGACCGAAGGACTGCTCCAGGACCGTCCGCCGCCGGGCCGCCGCGCTGCGGTCGGAGCCCCGCAGCTGCGACACGACCTTCTGCGCGGGCTGCTGCGTGGTGGCGAGCAGGACGCGCTGCTGGTCGATGAAGGGCCGTACGCCCCGGACGTCGAGGGCCGTCAGCCACTGGAGCCGCAGCTGCTCGGTGCCGCCCGGCTGGCCGAGGGCGCCCGCCCGGCGGTGCGCGGCCGGCCAGTGCCCGGCGGTCACCTTCAGGACCGTCGTCGCCGCGCCCGCGGCCGCCACGACGGCCGCGGCTCCCAGCGCCGTCCCGGCCGCCGTGCCCAGCGCCAGGTCCGCGCCGAAGGCCGCGACCGCCGCGACGGCGGTGACCAGCGCGGGTGCTCCCACGGCGGCTCCGCTGAACCGGTCGCCCAGCGAGCGCTGTTCCGCCTCCGCCTCCTCCAGCGCCCGCAGATAGACCCCGTACTCCTCACCCGCACCCGCCGCCATGGTGTCCAGCGCGGCCCGGCCGCGTGCCAGCAGCGCCGTGGCGTCGAGGCGGCCGCCGGAGCGCCGCACCTCCTCCTCCACGGCGCGTGCCAACAGCCGTTCGGCTTCGGCCTGGTGGCTGTCCCGCATGTGCGTCCCCCTCCGAGAGCTTCCGCTTGCGGCCACAAGTGTGCTGCGGGACGCGCGTGGGCGCGAGGGAGCGGGCCGACCGGCGTCCCGAACGCCTGCCCCTCGACACGGCGTCCGATGGCGTTCATCTGCCGAATACCGCGTCCGAGTGACGCCCCGGAACCAATCCCCTCTCCGGCAGTTGATCAGCGTGCTTCGGCTAACGGAGCAATCCAGGGCCCTCGAGCTCAAGAAGGAAGACTCGTGATCAAGAAGGTTCTTGCTACGGCGGCAGTTGCGGCCTCGGTCGTCGGCGTTTCCGCGACCGCTGCGTCGGCGGCCGGCAACGACGGCGGCAGCGCCAACATCATCGGCAACACGTCGAAGCAGTCGATCGGCAGCAACTCCACCGGTGGCTACATGAGCCCGAACTTCGGTCTCGTCAACGGTGGCGTGCTGCACTGCTTCGACGTCCAGAAGCTCCAGGCGCAGGTTCCGATCGGTGTCATCGCGGTCCCGGTCGCGGTCCAGGACGTCCTCGGCAACCCGGCGCAGAACCAGACCTGCACCCAGAACTCGGTGGAGCAGAACGGCGACAACGCCCTCTCGCACATCCTGGGTGAGGTTCTGTCCCAGAACGGGAACGTCGGCGGCTGAGTCCGACCGGACCGCTGAAAACGGCCCCGTTCCTCGCATTCGACCTGCGAGGAACGGGGCCGCTTTCCGTACCACTATCACTGCCCCGTTCGCGCCCCGCCACCCGTGGCGTACGACCGGGGCCTTGTCGTGTGCGCGAGGATGGAGACATGCCGAACAGACTGGCCCATGAGACGTCCCCGTATCTGCTGCAGCATGCCGACAACCCGGTCGACTGGTGGCCGTGGTCGGCCGAGGCGTTCGAGGAGGCGCGCCGGCGCGAGGTTCCCGTGCTGCTCAGCGTTGGCTACAGCAGTTGTCACTGGTGCCATGTGATGGCCCACGAGTCCTTCGAGGACGAGACGACCGCCGCCTATGTCAACGAGCACTTCGTCGCCGTCAAGGTCGACCGCGAGGAGCGGCCCGACGTCGACGCCGTCTACATGGAGGCCGTGCAGGCGGCGACCGGCCAGGGCGGCTGGCCGATGACCGTCTTCCTCACCCCGGACGCGGAGCCGTTCTACTTCGGTACGTACTTCCCGCCGGAGTCCAAGCACGGCATGCCCTCCTTCGGTGACGTCCTCGACGGCGTCGCCCGGGCCTGGACCGACCGTCGCGAGGAGGTCGGCGAGGTCGCCGGGAAGATCGTCGAGGACCTCTCCGCCCGCTCCCTCGCCTTCGGCGGCGACGGCGTGCCCGGCGAGCCGGAGCTCTCCCAGGCGCTGCTGGGTCTGACCCGCGAGTACGACAGCCGCAGCGGCGGCTTCGGCGGTGCGCCCAAGTTCCCGCCGTCGATGGCGCTGGAGTTCCTGCTGCGCCACCACGTCCGTACGGGAGCCGAGGGCGCCCTCCAGATGGCCGCCGACACCTGCGAGGCGATGGCGCGCGGCGGGATCTACGACCAGCTCGGCGGCGGTTTCGCCCGCTACGCGGTGGACCGCGACTGGGTCGTCCCGCACTTCGAGAAGATGCTCTACGACAACGCCCTGCTGTGCCGGGTGTACGCGCATCTGTGGCGGGCCACCGGCAGCGACCTGGCCCGCCGGGTCGCCCTGGAGACGGCCGACTTCATGGTCCGCGAACTGCGCACCCCGGAGGGCGGTTTCGCCTCCGCGCTCGACGCGGACAGCGCCGACAGCACGGGCAGGCACGTCGAGGGCGCCTACTACGTGTGGACCCCGGCGCAGCTGGCCGACGTCCTCGGCGAGGAGGACGCCGCCTTCGCCGCGCGGCACTTCGGCGTCACCGAGGAGGGCACCTTCGAGGAGGGCGCCTCCGTCCTCCAGCTTCCCCGGGACGCGGGCGGCGCCGACGCGGAGGTGACCGCCTCGGTCAAGGAGCGGCTGCTCGCCGCCCGCGACCGGCGCGAGCGCCCCGGCCGCGACGACAAGATCGTCGCCGCCTGGAACGGCCTCGCGATCGCGGCCCTCGCCGAGACCGGTGCCTTCTTCGACCGGCCCGACCTGGTCGAGCGCGCCACGGAGGCCGCCGACCTGCTCGTACGGATCCACATGGGCGAGGGCGCGCGGCTCTTCCGTACCTCCAAGGACGGCAAGGCCGGGGCCAACGCCGGGGTCCTGGAGGACTACGCGGACGTCGCCGAGGGCTTCCTCACGCTCGCCGGGGTGACCGGCGAGGGCGTCTGGCTGGAGTTCGCGGGTTTCCTGCTCGACATCGTCCTGGACCAGTTCGTCGCCGAGGGCGGCGCCCTGTACGACACGGCCCATGACGCCGAGACGCTGATCCGCCGCCCGCAGGACCCGACCGACAACGCGACCCCCTCCGGCTGGACGGCCGCCGCCGGCGCGCTCCTCTCGTACGCCGCGCACACCGGCTCCGAGGCGCACCGCACCGCCGCCGAGGGCGCGCTCGGCGTGGTCAAGGCGCTCGGTCCGCGCGCGCCCCGGTTCATCGGCTGGGGTCTGGCCACGGCGGAGGCCCTGCTGGACGGTCCCCGCGAGATCGCGGTGGTCGGCCCCGGCGGTGACGACGGCCCGGCCCGGGCGCTGCACCGCACCGCGCTGCTCGCCCCCGCGCCCGGTGCCGTGGTCGCCTTCGGCGCCCCGGACGGCGAGGAGTTCCCGCTGCTCAAGGACCGTCCGCTGGTGGGCGGGGGAGCGGCCGCGTACGTCTGCCGTCACTTCACCTGCGACGCGCCGACGACGGACCCGGCCGAACTGGCCCGCACGCTCGCCCACTGAGCCGCGCGCCGGGGACGCTACGGGCATACGAGGCTGTCCCCGGCTGCCGGCCGGTACTCGCCCAGGCCTCGCGGGATCTCACTCGTGGGGCCGGGGCGGGCCGCCGGCAGCGGCCGGTCGGAGCGCAGCGCCTCGAAGACCTCCGCCGCCTGCTCCTCGTCCACCGCGACCGAGGAGCCCACGCCGGCGATGAGCGGGTTGAAGCGGCGGATGGGCACCATGGCGAACTCCGTACGCTCAGGGGTGAGATCCCGCAGCCTGGCGCCGAGGATCAGCATCTCGGTCACGGTCAGGGAGCGTTCGACGTGCGCCGTGCCGCGCAGGGTCGACGCCAGCAGCCGCAGCCGGGTGGGGGCGGTCAGGTCGGCCCGGATCGTCTTCAGCGTGTTGACGACGAACCGCTGCTGCTTCTGGATCCGCCCGAAGTCCATCTTCCCGTCCGCGCGCCGTGACCGTACGTACTGGAGCGCCTCGCCGCCCTTGACGTGCCGGGTCCCCGGCGCCAGGTCGATCCCGGTGACCGGGTCCTTGAGCTGCGTCTCGGTGCAGATCGGCACCCCGCCCTCGACGCGGTCCACGCCGTCGATGAAGCGCCGGAAGTCGATCTCCAGATAGCGGTGGACGGGTGTGCCCGTCATCCGCTCGACGGCCTCGACGGTGAACGCGGGTCCGCCCTCCGTGTGGGCCGCGTTGATCTTCGCCGGATGCCGTCCGTGGACCTTGCCCGTCCGCCGGTCGACGTGGTCCCCGGGGAACTCGGTGAGCGAGTCGCGGGGCAGACTCACCACGCTGACCCGGTCGTTCGCGGCCGAGATGTGGACCAGCATCATCACGTCGGTGCAGTCGCACCCCTTGCCGCCGGCGTAGTACCGGTTCAGCTCGGCGGCCGTGAGCCCCTGCCTGCTGTCCACTCCGGCGACCAGGATGTTGAGCCCGTGCCGGGGGGACGGCAGGGCCGGGGCCCCGGCACCGGCGATCGTCCCGGATCCGAGGGCGACGAGCGCCGCGGAGGCGAGGACGAGCAGGCTGGGGCGGGAGAATTTCCTGACGGTCACGGGCACACCACCCAGGTTCGGAAATGGGATGAGCGCACGATAGGTCGATATGCGTCGCACACAGGTTCGCGACGCGACGTGGTGCGGTCGAATCACTCCGCTGCGGGGGGTGTGTAATGATGCGGGAACAGCCGTGGATGGGAGGGAAGATGGCACCCGATCCCGGGAAATGGGAGCGGATGGCCTTCATTCCGAAGAGCCGTTATGGGGTGGACCCGCCACCTGCCGACAGGGGACCCTTCCCCGTCTATTCCTCGCTGGTCCAGCAGTGGGCCCTGGCCGGACGCACCGTGCCGGGGATGCCGGACCGCGAGTGGGAGCGACTCGTCTCGATGCCGGTCTGGCCGCGTTGACCGTGGGGCTCAACGGAGTGAATACCGACCGGTCCGCGATAAGCCGGTTTCCTTTGCGGGAAATGGTCGTTGTGATGTGTGCGGCGGAGGCCGGGGGGCTTCAGTGTTCACCGGCGATTCGCGAAATCCGTGAAATTCCGTCCGCCGCGGAAGGGACGTCAGAGAAATGAAGTGCAAGAAGGCCGCGGTCGTCGTCGCCGGACTGTTCATGGCCCTGGGTGCCGCCACCCCCGCGATGGCGGATGCCGACGCGTACGGTGCGGCCATCGGTTCGCCGGGCGTGCTGTCCGGGAACGTCGTCCAGGTTCCGATCCACGCTCCGATCAACGTCTGCGGCAACTCCGTGAACGTGATCGGGATCCTGAACCCGGCCGCCTTCAACACCTGCGTCAACGCCTGACGCACGCTCAGGGCCGGTCCCGCGGCGCTTCCTTGGACGCGCTGAGGGACCGGCCCTTCGTCATGCCCGTGAGGCCGGCGTCCGCGTGTCGCCCGAGCGTGGCCGGCCGAGCCCGCCCCGGCCCGCCGTCGCCCGCAGATGCTGCCTGACCCCGCGCACCAGACGCCCGGCCGTGTAGCCCGCGCCGAAGACGAACCGCATCGACGGGCCGTACGAAGGGGCCGTGAGCAGTCCCGCGAGGAACAGGCCCGGCCAGGAGGACTCGAACAGCGCGCCCACCTCCGGCGCCCCGCCGGGGCCCACCGTGCGCAGTGACTTCCGGAGCCCGGGGGCGAGGACGGCGGCGCGGTCGAGTCGGGGAGTGAACCCGGTCGCGGCGATGACATGGTCGGTCTCCAGGGCCGACGGACCGTCCGGCCCGGACACGTCGAGCCACAGCCGCCCGTCGTCGGTCGGCTCCGCCGAGACGAGGTGCGTGGCGAGGCGTACGTCGGCGACGGCGGCGAACCGTTCGCGCAGCCACCAGGCGCCCGCGGGGCCGAGCGCCGAGCCGAAGATCCGCTCGCGGGTGGGCGCGGGCAGCCGCCGGAAGAGCCCGGGGGTGTCCGCGTACAGCCGGTTGTGCCAGCCGCACCCCAGACCGGTGTGCGGGGCGCGGAGCGACTGCCACAGGCCTCGGTCGAGGGCCGGCGGGAGGGTGTTCCAGTTCAGCCGGTCCGAGCGGGCCAGGATCCGGGCGCGTGCGCCCTGTTCGGTGAGGATCGCCGCAGTCTCCAGGGCCGCCTGTCCGGCGCCGACGACGGTGACGTCCCGCCCGGTGAAGCCGTCCAGTTCGCCGTGGTGGCTGCTGTGGGTGACGTACCCGCGCGGCAGTCCGCGCAGCGGCCCGGGGATCTCCATGAAGGGAAGGACGCCGACGGCCAGCGCCACCGTGCGCGTACGGAAGATCTCGCCGTCCCCCGTGACCACCTCGAAGCCGCCCGCGTGCGGGGTGACCGAGCGGATCAGGCGTTCGTCGAGCGGGGGGACGGTCTGGCGGGCGAACCAGTCGCCGTAGTCGGCGAAGAAGCCGACCGGGAGCGGGACGCCGTGCTCGGCGCGGACGCCGCGCGTCCGCGCGTAGGTGTCGAGCCCGAACGCGCCGCGCGGGTCGGAGAGATGGGAGGCCCAGGGCTCGGACTTCAGGAACATGCCCGAGGGCATGGCGCGCCAGGACTCCATGGGACGGCCGAAGGTCCGCAGGTTCAGGCCGTGGGCCGCGGCGTGGGCGGCCACGGAGAGACCGTAGGGTCCGGCTCCCACAATCACCAGGTCGTACATCGTGCCTTCCGTCTTCATCGTCGGGTCATACGGTCGGAGGCGGTACGGGCCGGCGGCGACACGGTAGTCACCCTCCGTGGGTGATCGGGCCACAATAGTCGACGGAGCGTCACCACTGCCTTGCGCAAGGAGTGGAGGAACCAGGCGCCGGCCATCGCGAACGCGGGCGTGAGGTCGTCGGCGGCGAACCAGGCGGTCTCCGTCCGCCCGCGCGGCGTGTCGGCGGGCTCGGGGGCGTACCTGCGGCGGGGTGAGGTGAGCACGGACAGCGCGGCGTAGTTCTCGACCACGAACCGGCGTCCGTACGAAGGGGAGTGCGCCGGCACCGGTCGGCCGGTCAGGTCGAGGTGCATCGCGCGCACGACGTCGAGCCCGTCCGCGTCGGCGAAGAGCCGGAACTGGGCGCCGGGCCGCGGGTTGAAGTCGAGCAGGTGGTACGCGCCGGTGGAGCGGTCGAGCCGGAAGTCCAGGTCGAACACGCCCCGGTAGCCGAGCGCGGAGAGCAGCTCTCCGGCCGCCCGCTCGATCGCGGGGTTCGCGGCCCAGCGGCCGACGGCCGTGAGCCCCGCCCCGCCCGGCCACGAACGCTCCTTCCGCCCGGTGGCTCCGGCGGCGCAGCGCCCGGCGGAGTCCGCGTAGCCGTGGACGAACCAGTCCAGTTCGCGGCCCGGGGGCAGCAGCTGCTGGAGCAGCAGCCGGCTGCCGGCTTCTGCCGTACGGGCGTACAGCGCACGGACATCGGCGAGCGACCGCACGATCGAGGTGCTGCGCAGTCCGCTGCCGGGCGGGAGCAGCCACGGCCGGCTCCACTTGGCGACCACCGGCAGCCCGAGCGACCACGCCATGGTGGCTGCCTCCTCGGCGCTCTCCGGAAGCCCGGTCGGGGGGTGGGGGAGGGCCAGGGCGCGGCAGGTCTCGGCGAGGGCCGCCTTGTCGGCGACGCGCGCGAGCTGCTCGGCCGACTGGTCGGGCAGGAGGTAGCGGTCCGTCAACTCGGCGCGGTGCTCGGCCAGGGCGAGGGCGCTCAGATCGTCGAGGGGGACGAGGAGCGCGGGGGTGGCGTGGCGGCCGGAGAGCCGCAGCAGGAGGTCGGTGAGTGCGGCGGGGAGGGCCGTGGGGGAGGCGGGCGTGGGGCGGGTGTGGACGTAGCGGGAGCGGGCGGCGGGGCTGGTGGGCGATTCCAGCACCGCGTGGACCGGTACGCCGGCTCGTCCCAGCGAGCGGGCGGCGCCCAGTGTGCCGTGATGAAAGGGGTTCCGGTCGAGCCGCACGAGGACAGCGGGGACACGGGTGTCAAAACTCGGCACGCCATTCCTTCATCTCGATGCCCCAACTGGGCGATGAAATACACCAATGGGCTACTGATCAGATCGGAGCCGCGTTCACGGTCGGCTCATTAGGAATACTTTCTGAGTATCGGACTGATGGATCATCAGGCGGCGCAGTGTCGTGAAGGAGTGGCCATGGCGAACCGGAAGCGGAAAACATCGAGTGTGTGGCTGGGGGTGTTCACCGCAGGTCTCCTTGCCTCAGGTTCCGTCGTGCTGTCCTCTCCCGTTCACGCCGCCGAATCCGTAACGACACGGGACCCCGAACCGACTCTCTCCACCGCACTGGGCGCGTTCCTCGAATCGGGACCGGTCGGTGTGGGCCGGATCGGCCAGCTGCAGCGATGGCTCGGCGGCCGGGAGCTCCGCGTCGGCCACACCTACCTCCCCGGCGACCTCTGGTCGAACATCGAGAGCCCTCCCGGCTTCCTGGACGCGTGGGCGGACTGGCGCAACGAGCGGGCCGACCGGCTGTTCGTGCTGAACGTGCCCATGCTGGAGCGGAACGAGGCCGGCGTCTCCGACCGCGAGGTCCGCCGCCAGCTCCAGCTCGGCGCGGCAGGGTACTTCGACCACCACTTCAAGACGCTGGCCGAGCGGCTCGTCGCCCTGGAGGCCACCGACACCGTCATCGTCCTCGGCTGGGAGATGAACGGCACGACGTACACGCACCGGTGCGCGCCCGACCCCACGTCGTGGAAGAAGTACTGGACCCGGATCGTCACCGCCATGCGGTCCGTCCCCGGTCAGAAGTTCCGCTTCGACTTCAATCCGAGCCGGGGCACGGATGCCATTCCGTGGACGGAATGCTATCCGGGCGACGACGTGGTCGACATCATCGGAATGGACTCGTACGACCAGCCGTCCGGTTCGGACTTCGACCGGCACGTGAGCGAGCCGTACGGGCTGCAGAAGCACGTGGACTTCGCGGCCGCGCACGGCAAGGAGATCTCGTTCCCGGAATGGGGTCTCTTCCGGAACGGTGACAATCCCGAGTACATGCGTCGGATGCTCGAATGGATTTCCGAGCACAAGCCGCTGTACCACACGATCACGGACTACTGCCCGCACGGCGTCTGGCAGTGCGACGACAATCCGCGGTCCTCGCAGGTGTTCCGGCAGATGCTGACGGGCGCCGAGCCGGAGATCCCGGAGGTACCCGAGGTGCCTGAGGTGCCCGAGGTACCCGAGGTGCCTGAGGTACCGGAGATTCCGACGGAGCCCGAGCTGCCGGAGGTCCCGGAGACTCCCGAGCTCCCGACGGAGCCCGAGACGCCCGAGACGCCCGAGCTTCCGACGGAGCCCGAGCTTCCCGAGGTACCGACCGGGCCCGAGCGTCCCGAAGTACCGACGGTCCCTGCGCCGAAGCCGGAGCCGAAGCCCGAGCCCAAGCCGGAGCCGAAGCCGGAGCCGAAGCCCGAGCCGAAGCCGGAACCGAAGCCCGAGCCGAAGCCGGAACCCAAGCCGGAGCCGAAGCCCGAGCCGAAGCCGGAGCCGAAGCCCGAGCCGAAGCCGGAGCCGAAGCCCGAGCCGAAGCCCGAGCCCAAGCCGGAACCCAAGCCCGAGCCGAAGCCCGAGCCGAAGCCCGAGCCTCTGCCTCAGCCCCTGCCTCAGCCGGCCCCGAACTGCTGGACCGTGAATCTCGGTTCGTGGGTCGAGAGCTGGATCGGCGGACCCGTCTGCGTCCCCAAGGACAGCTGGAAGGACAACGACGGCCTTGGCCTGGGCGACCTCGGCGGCCTCGGCGGCAGCGGCAGCCTGAAGGGGATGCTGAACGGCGTCTGGCCCTTCTGACGCCTTCCCCCACGGCGGCGGAGGAGATCATCCTCCGCCGCCGTTCGCACGTCCCTGAAGCCTCCCCACAACCCGCCCCACCCACGCCCGTTCCCGCGCCTGCCGCGCCGCCCATCGCCTGCCGTCCGCCGCCCCCGCGCGCAGCCACAGCAGCGGAGCCGTACCCCGCCCCGTCAGCATCAGCCGCTGGTTGCGTACGGTCTCCGGCCGCCAGTGCTGCTTGTACGGTTCGGTGCCCCGCAGCATGCTCAGCGTGGCCCGCCCGCTCGCGCTGGTCTCCCGGGCCCCGTGCCGCAGCAGCATCGTCGCCACGTCGATCTTCCGCGCGCGCAGCACGGGATCCGCGCCGTACAGGTACCCGCCCGCGAGGCGCGGCGACATCAGGGTCAGGTCGGCCGCGACGACGTCCTCGCCGAGCCGGAACTCGGTCACCCGCGCGTCCCCGCGCTCGACCATCGGCCGCACGGCCCGTGCGAGGTGCTGGGCGAACCGGTCGCTGGTGTGCTCGACGGTGACACCCCGCCCCTGCCACTGGAGCTGATGCAGCCTCAGGAGCCGGTCCAGCGCGTCCGGCACCTCGTCGCCGGTCACGATCCGCTCGTCGATCCCGAGCGCGTCCAGCTTGCGGAGCTTCGCCCGCACCCGCTGCTGCGCCTTGGCGGACGGCATCCGTTCGAGGAGGGCGTCCATCGGCACCGCGGGCAGCTCCAGGCAGAGCGAGTCCGGCAGCCGCCGGCGCGGCCCCCGCCAGCGGGCGAACACCTGCTCCGCCGAGGCCCCGGGACGGACCTCCCGCAGGTCGACCACCGCTCCGCGCGCCGCCCGGGCGATCGCGCGGGCCAGCGCGGGAGCCGCCTGCGGGCACGCGTCGTCGAGGAGGACGTCGGTGAAGTCGGTGATCGCGCCGCCGAGCTGGGTGAGGACCGGGAGCGGACCGCGGGCACGCATCAGGGGCGCCGCCGCGACCAGTTCGCCGTCCTCCCGCCGTACCAGCACGACGCGCAGCGCGCCCGGAGTGCCGTACGACACCCACCAGGAGTGCAGCCAGGAGTGCGACTGGAAGGGGGTGGCGGTGGAGCAGCGGGCGTACAGCGAAGCCCACCGCTCGCCGAGCCGGCCGAACTCGGCGCCGGCCCGGCAGACCTCGCTTCTCCAGCCGTCCCCCGACGCACCGCCGCCTGTCACACCGCCTCCGGTTCCGGCTGGTGCTGCGCGCCGGCCGGGCCGGGGACGGCCGCGGTGGTCTGCCGGGAGTGCCGGGCCTCCGGGCGCGCCGCGCGCTGAGGCCGTACGAGCAGGGCCAGGCCGCCGAGGAGACCGCCCGCGCAGCCGCCGACCAGCGCCGAGAGGGGGGCCGAGGGCGAGACGGGCTGTACGGGCTTGGTCGCCCGGGAGAACTGCACGACCTTCACGCCCGTGCTCCCCGAGACGTGCGTGCTGTTGAGGATCAGGGCGCGCGCGACGCCGTCCGCCATGGAGACGGCCTTGCCGGGGGTGGCGGAGCGCGCGGTGATGGAGATCATCGGCGCGTCGGGGGAGGTCGCCGTCTGCACGCTCTCGCGCAGGGTCGCGGCGGAGACCCCCGCCCACACCTGCGCGTCGCCGGTCACGGCGATGTCGCCGGCCACCCTGCCGTAGGCCTGGGCGAAGCCGAGCGCGGCGGCCGGGTCGGACTTCTCGCCGGGGACCACGATGACGTAACTCGTGGCCGCGTACTGCGGGGTCTTCACGGCCCCGTAACCGCCGCCGAGCGTCGCGCCGATCAGCACGGACGCGGGCAGTACCCACCAACGGCGGGGGGTGCGCAGGGCCGTCACGAGACGGGAGCGCTGGGGACTGAGGGAGCTCATCGGTGACTCACTTCGCGAGGGGAGGGGTGCCGTGGACGGCCTGTTCGTAGAGGGACATCAACTGCCGGGCGCTGTGCGCGATGTCGTAGCGGTACGCCGCCGCGGGCTGCGGCAGCCGGGCGAGCCGGGCGTCGCGGATGCCACAGAGCGCCGAGACGAGTTCGGGTACGGCCTCGCCGACCCGCCGGGCCCCCGGGGCCGCGTCCGGCGGCAGGTCGTCGACCGCCGGGCAGGCCACGTACAGCGCCGGCAGTCCGGCGGCCAGCGCCTCGACGACCGCGAGCCCGAAGGTCTCGTCGGGAGAGGTGGAGACGAAGACGTCCATCGCCGCGAGCAGCGACGGGAGACCGGGCTCGGCGGAGGTCGCGGGCGGCGGGTCCTCGCAGGCGCCCGCGAGGAGCACCCGGTCGGCCGCCCCGCACTCGCGGGCCACGGCGAGCAGCCGCGCGCGCTCCTCGCCCTCCCCGACCAGCAGCAGCCGGGCCTCCGGCACCGACGCCACCGCCCGTACGAGACGGTCGAAGCGCTTGCCCGGCGCGAGGCGGCCCACGCCGCCGACGACGAACGCGTCCTCCGGCAGGTCGAGAAGCTTCCTGGTGATCCGGCGCGCGTCCTCGTCGAAGGTGAAGCGCGCCCGCTCGATGCCGTTGGGGACGACCTGGATACGGGACGGGGCCACACCCCACGCCTCCAGTCGGCGGGCGACGCTGGGCGAGACGGCGACGGTCGCCGTACCCAGCCGCTCCGTGGCCAGATAGAGCGCGCGGGTGCCGGCCGACAGGGGCCTGCCCTCGATCTGGGTGTCGCCGAGGGAGTGCTCGGTCGCGAGGACGGTACGGACTCCGCCGAGGCGGGCGGCGATCCTGCCGTACACGCACGCCCGGTACAGGTGGGTGTGAACGAGGTCGTAACCGCCCCGGCGGATGTGGCGCGCCAGGCGGGGGAGTGCGCCGAGGTCACGGTTGCCGGCCATGCGGAGATCCGTGACGGGCGTGCCGTCGGACTCGATGCCGCGGGCGACCGGGCCCGGGTTGGTGAGCGTGACGACCTCGCTCTGGACCGGAAGGTGACGCAACATCAGCCGGAGCTGCTGCTCGGCGCCGCCGATGCCCAGGCCGGTGATGATGTGGAGGACCTTCATGGCGCCTCCCGGACGACGTCGCGGCCCGCCGCGCGCACCCCGGTGCCGGTGCGGGCGCGGTCGAGGCCGCGGGCGCGGTCGAGGTCGAGGTCGCGGGCGCGGTCGAGGTCGCTGTCGAGGTCGCCCGGGTGACGGCGGCGCAGCGGGTGCAGGAGGCGCTTGGCGGTCAGGCGCCAGGAGGTGTCCCGCTCGTCGATGTGGATCCGGGGCAGCGCGTGTGCGCAGGTCAGCGGGCCCGGGGCGATGGCACAGCCGTAGCGGTACCCGGCGTTGCGTACGGACCGCACCGCTCGGGCGTCCACGTCCCCGTACGGGTAGCAGAAACCGTCCACCGGGCCGCCCGTGATCTCCTCCAGGAGCTCACGGCTGCGCCGGGTCTCCTCGGCGAGCGTCTCGGCGTCGACCGTGGGCAGCGAGACGTGCCGCAGACCGTGCGAACCGATCTCCATGCCGGCCTCGGAGACGCGCAGGATCCCGTCCTCCGTCAGCAGCGGCTTGCGCGGGCCGTCGCCGTCCCAGGCGTTCTCGCCGCCGATGCGGCCGGGTAGGACGTAGACGGTGGCGGTGAAGCCGTGGCGGCGCAGCAGGGGGAGGGCCGATTCGACGAAGTCGGCGTACCCGTCGTCGAAGGTGAGGCCGACGAGCCCCTTCGCGCGGCCCGCGGCTCTCGCGGCGAGCAGCTCGCGCACGGAGACACCGCGCAGCCCCCGGTCGTTCAGCCAGTGCAGTTGCCGGGCGAAGCGTACGGGGGAGACGGTCACCCGGTAGGGATCATCCGTGGTGTCGGCGATCGAGTGGTACATCACCACCCACGGGGGCGGCTTCGGCAGCAGTCGACGGATCGCGGCGGTGCGGGGCGCCGTGGCAGCGGGCATGGGCGAGCCTCCGTGATGCGGTGCGGGTGAGGGGTGGGATGTCGGGCGCACGGGCGGCGCAGGCGATGAAGACCAGGAAGACGGAGACGCAGACCACGGCCGCGACGGCGAGGGAGAGGAGCGCGGAGTCGATCAGGACCGAGCAGAGCCAGCCGGCGGCGGTGGCCCAGGCGGCCGCGGTGGCCAGCCGCAGCAACCCCTCGCCGAGGTGGCGGACCCGGACCGGGATGGCCTGGCGGTGGGCGCCGAGCAGCATCAGCACGGCGGTGAGCGTGATCCCGAGGGCGTTGGCGGCGGCGATGCCGACGGCGCCCCACAGCCCGGCGCCGACGACTCCGGCGACGGCGGTCACGGCGAGACCGGCGGCCATGGCGGCGGCCGGGTACCAGAGGGGGCGGGAGGCGGAGAAGTAGCAGCGGACCAGTGTCCCGACCGTCGTCTGGCCGAGCAGGCCGAGGGCGTAGACGCGCATCACGGCGGCGGTCGCGGCGGTGTCGTCGCGGTCGAAGGCCCCGCGCTGGAAGAGGACTTCGACGATCTGCGGGGCGGCGGCGATGACGATCGAGGTGCCGATGAGGACGACGACGGCGGCGAGCAGCAGGTCCCGCTCGACACGGCGGCGCGCGCCGTCCGCGTCGCCCGACGCCATGGCCCGGGCGACGACGGGGAAGCTGACCGTGCACAGCATCAGCGAGAGGATCATCGGCATCTGCGCGACCTTCTGCGCGTAGTTCAGATGCGAGATGGCGCCGGAGGGGAGCGGCGCGGCGAGGAAGCGCTCGATGAGGATCTGGGACTGGCGGGAGACGGTGAAGGCGATCACGGGTGCGATGAGGCCGAGGACGAGCAGGCGGGAGTCGCCGGCCGGTTCGCCGTTCGGCACGTGCTTCCGGCCGCGTAGCTCCCGGACGAGGTACGGCGCCTGGACCGCCACCATCAGCACGCCGCCGACGGCGACTCCGGCGGCTGCGGCCCGTACGCCGAAGGGCTCCCGCAGCACCACGATCGTGCCGATGATGCCGACGTTGTACGCGACGTAGATGGCGGCCGGAGGGAGGAAGGAGCCGTGGGCGCGCAGGGCGGCGGAGCAGTAGCCGGCGAGCGCGAAGGTCAGCACGCAGGTCGCGGTCAGCCGGGTGCAGTCGACGGCGAGCCGGGGGTCGGGAAGTCCGGGCGCGAGGGCGGAGACGAGGAGCGGCGCGGCGAGCACCAGGATCCCGGCGAGGGCGGACATGGCGAGGGCGAGTCGGGGCAGGGTGGAGCGGACGAGCGCGCGGACGGCGCCGCGCCGGGTGAGGGCGCGGCTGAACGCGGGCACGAGGATGAGGGCCATCGCGTCCTCGATGAGGAGCGTGGACGCGAACTCGGGCACGGTCCAGGCGACGAGGAACGCGTCGGTCTCGGCCCCGGCGCCGAAATAGTGCGCCAGGCTCTGGTCCCGTACGAGTCCGAGCACGGCCCCCGCGGCGGTGAGTCCGGCGGTCACTGCGGCGGCTCGCCTGAGGAACCCGCCCGAGCCGGCGGACTTCGGCGCCCTGTGCCGAGCGCGCCGCGGGGCCGGGGCGCCCTGGTCACGTGACGGGCGGGGCCTCCGGTCGCCGGGGTGCTCCGCCGCAGCCGGACCGTCGGCCGCGCGGTGAGCGGCCGGTTGGACCGCCGTCGCGGCCGGGTGGCCGCCGGGGCGTGCCGCCGGGCCCCCGGCCTCGGCGTACGGCCCGCGGGCCCGGGGCCCGGCCTGCGGCCGGTGGCGGAGAAGCTGCTCGTCCGTGTCCGTCAGTCCGGCCCGGGCGTCGGTCCACGCCGAGCCGCCGGCTTCGCCGTAGGGCGGGCGGGGCGGCACCGGGGGGACGGACGGGGGGAGATGCCCGTCGACCCCCGGCGCGCCGGACGCGACGGGTCCGCCGTACGGCGGGGGGCCCTGGGGCCCCGGTGTGCGGGGCGCGACGGGTCCGCCGTACGGCGGGGGGGCCTGGGCTCCCGGCGCGCCGGACACGACGGGTCCGCCGTACGGCGGTGGGCCCTGGGCTCCCGGCAAGCGGCGCACCGGGGGGTTCGGGACCGGGGACGTCGTTCCCGCCCAGCGTCGGCCACCCGCGGGAAGGTCGGGCATGGGCCACGGGTCCGCCCATACAGGCCTGCCCGCGGCCCCGGGGCCCTCCGGAGACGGGACCCGGTCCGTGGACTCGGGCTCCCCGCCCCACGGGTCACGCACGTTTCACCTCCGTCAGCGACCACCAGGCCGCGAGACCGAGGACGACCGACATCAGGACCGTCGAAGGGCCCCCGATGTCCGCGTAGAAGAAGTCGATGAGCTGCCACGACAGCAGGCCGATCGCGACAAGACCGAGCCGCCGCACCGCCCCCACCAGCAGCGCCGCCCAGCTGCCCGCCAGGGCCAGCAGCCCCAGCAGGCCCTGCTCGCTGAGGACCAGCAGGTACATGTTGTGCGGCGAGAGCAGCGGCTGGCGGCGGAACGCCGCCCCCGCGCCCGCCGTGTCGCTCCCGGACGACAGCGCCACCGAGGCGTGCGAGTCGCGGTAGGCCGGGAAGCCCTTCAGCCCCACCCCCGTCAGCGGGTCCGACCGCCACATCCGCCCGGCCGCCGCCCACATCGTGTACCGGTCCGTCACCGACTGGTCCGGCGCCCCGGCCACCTGCGTGATGCTGCTGACCCGCTCCTTCACCATCGCCGAGCCCACCCCGAGCCCGCCGACCAGGACCACGGCGAGCGCACCCACCACGAGCGCCACCCGCCCCGCCCGCCGCAGCCCCGACAGGGCCAGCTGGATCGCGACCGCCAGTACCGTCGCGATCCAGGCGCCCCGGCTGAAGGAGAGGACCAACGGCAGGAAGAGCAGACCCGCGCAGACCAGCGCGGCGCTCCGCGTCCGTCCCCGCCCGCTCCCCAGCGCGATCCCGACGACGATGACCAGGCCGTACGAGACGACCGTCGCCATCCCCATCACGTCCGTCGGCCCGAAGGTCCCCACCGCCCGGATGTCCTCGCCCTGGTACGACGCGCCCGTCCCGGTCAGGTACTGCGTGACCCCGACCGCGCCCTGGAGCAGCGCCAGCCCCACGAGCGCCCACGCGACCACCGCGAAGTCCCGCCGGTCGCGGATCATCAGCAGCACGGCCGCCGGGACGAGCACGAAGACCTGGACGTAGCGGGCCACGCCCGGCAGGCTCGCCGCGGGATCGTTCGAGGTGATCGCCGCCAGACAGATGCCGAGCACCGGCAGCCCGATCACGACCGCCGCCGCGCGGCTCAACGGCCGGGCCCCGCTGCGGACCACCCGCACCAGGCAGACCAGCACGAGCAGCCCCGAGGCCGCGTCCGCGACCGTTCCCGTACCGCCGGTGCCGCCCTCCGCGCCGCCGCCGCCCGGGACGAGCAGCAGCGCGATCACCGCCAGGACCGGGGACAGCGCCCCGGCCCGCCGCGCCCAGTCCCGTACGCCGGTTCCGGACCCCGCCCCGGGCAGCACCGCAGCCGCTGTCGCCATCATCAGCTCCCCGCCGGTCGGACCAGCCCGGCCGCGGTCCGCAGCAGGATCCGGACGTCCTGCCAGAGCGACCAGTGGTCGATGTAGTGGTTGTCGAAGCGGCAGCGGTCCTCGATGGACGTGTCGCCGCGCAGCCCGTGCACCTGCGCCAGACCGGTCAGCCCGACCGGCATCCGGTGGCGGTCCGCGTAACCGGTGTGGATCCGGCTGAACTGCGTGACGAAGTACGGCCGTTCGGGCCTCGGCCCGACCAGGCTCATGTCCCCGCGCAGTACGTTCCACAGCTGCGGCAGCTCGTCCAGCGAGGACTTCCGCAGGAAGCCGCCGACCGCGCTCATCCGCCGGTCGTGGGCGACGCTCCACCGGGTCGCCGACTCGGTCTCGTCGGCCGGGCGCAGCGTACGGAACTTCAGCAGCGTGAACAGCCGCCCGTTCTGCCCCACCCGCTCCTGCCGGAAGAGCACCCCGGGCCCGTCGGAGAGCCGCACCGCCAGCGCGCACAGCAGGAGTACGGGCAGGGCGAGGGCGAGCGCGGGACCGGCCAGGGCCACGTCCAGCGCGCGCTTCGCGGCCTGCCCGCGGCGCTCGCCGAGCGGGACCATCCGGCGGCAGGCGTACCCCCACAGGTGGTCGCCCATCGGTCCGCCCTGGTCCCGGTCGCCCACCCGCCAGGTGGTGCAGCCGTAGTGCTGGAAGAGCGTCACCAGACTGCTGTCGTCGGTCAGGAACACGGCGTCGCGGACGGTGTTCTGGATGACCGCCCGGTGGATCTCCTCGGCCGAGGAGAGGACCGGAAGCCCGGGCTCCCCGTCCGGCCGCGAACCGACGATCCCGACCGGCCGGATGCCGTACTCCGGGTGCTGCGCGAGCGCCGCCGCGAACCTGCGCGCGGCGGCCGGACCGCCGACGACCAGCGCGGAGCGCGGATGCGCCCTCGCCCTGCGCCGCCTGAGCCCGTGCACCGCGGCGCGGGCCAGGCAGACGACGGCGAGCTGTGTCGCGTACGCCGAGCAGAGCGCGCCCGGGCCGATGGCCAGCGCGGGGGCGAACGCGGCGACGGCCGCCGCCGACACGCACCAGGCGACCCCGGCGCGCGCGGCGAGCGCGGGCAGTTCGTCCAGTACGGACGTGAGGGCGCCGGCCCGGGCCGGGCGGTGCAGCCCCGCGTGGGCATCTAGCACGAGCACGCACACGACGACCAGCAGGAACAGCCGGAGGCCGCGCTGTGGTTCGGGCAGCAGCGCGGCCGCAGCCAGGACGGCGAGACCGTCGGCCGCGATCAGCGGTACGGCGGCGAGCCGCAGTGGCGCGGGCCGGCGCGGCGGCAGCGCGAGCCGGTCCGACCGGCCGCGCTGCGGCGCGAGGGAGGCGAGTCCGGGGGAATGGCCCTGGCCCGCCGAGGGCCAGGGGCCCGGTGCAGGAGGAACGCTGGTGCTTTCCGTAGTCACGGCGAAATCGGCTCTCTGTGCTCGGTGCACCGCACTCCGGCCAGCTCGCGGTACACATCCGCGACGGCCGCGCCGGTGCGCCGCACATCGAATCTGCTGAGTACGTGTTCGTGGGCCTCGCGGCCCAGGGTTCGCCGCAGCTCCGGCCGGCCGAGCAGGCGGCCGACGGCGGCGGCGAGGGCGGCCGGGTCCTCGGGCGGGACCAGGCACAGGGGTTCGTGGCCGGGCGGCAGGCTCTCGCGCGCTCCGTCCACGTCACTGACCACGACCGGGCGTCCGCTCGCCATCGCCTCCAGGGGCGCGAGCGCCATGCCCTCCCAACGGGACGGCAGGACGACGAGATCGGCAGCCCGGTACCAGGGCGCGGTGTCGTCGACGGCACCGGTGAGACGCACGGACGGCGGAGCCGCGGCCCGCAGCCGCTCCCCGTCGGGCCCGTCGCCGACCAGCACGAGCCGGGCGGTGGGAACGAGATCGAGTACGGCGGGCCAGGCGGCGAGCAGGACGTCCTGCCCCTTCTGCCGGCAGAGCCGCCCGACGCAGACGACGGTGGGTCCGGCGGCGGAGCCGTCGGCGACGGGCTCCGCCCCGGCCGTCGCCGGCCCCGCGAACCGCGCCACGTCCACACCGTTGTGGATGACCGACCAGGGCGCCCGGACACCGGCGGCCTCGCCGGTACGGCGTTCCGCCTCGCTGACGCAGACGATCCGGTGCGTCCAGCGCGCCGCCCATGCCTCCCAGCGGCGCGCCAGCGCGGCGACCGTGCCGTCGACCGCCTCGAACGACCAGGCGTGCGGCTGGTAGACCGTCGGGACCCGCCCGCGCAGGGCGAGCCGGGCGCACAGCCCGGCCTTGGCGCTGTGCGCGTGGACCAGCGCGGGGCGGACCGTACGGATCACCCGCGCGAGGTCGCGGGTCTCGCGGACCAGGCGGGGGCCCGGGTCGCGCCCGGCCCGCCAGGCGAACAGGTCCGCGCCCTCGGCGTGGACGGCCGCGGCCAGTGACGTGCCGGGCGGGCACGCGACGGCGACCCGCAGCCCGGCGTCGAGCTGGGCGCGCACGAGGTCGACGACGACCCGCGCGACCCCGCCGTCACCGGGCTGGACCGCGTGGAGAACGGAGAAGGAACGCACGTCAGCGCCGGACGTCCGCCTGGAGGAAGAGCGCTCCGAGCCAGACGGTGTCCTGCCGGGAGCCGAAGCGGACGTGGAATCGGTCGGCTCCATGGCGCAGGGCACCCCCCAGATCGAAGACGTCGGAGTCGTACCCCAGGGTGTTCTGATGAGCCGGAAGTCGTTCGATACGACCGGCGCCGAAATCGGTGATGCTGGAGTTCATCACGTCGTCCGCGGAATTGGCGGAATCCGAGATCGGGAAACTCTCCGACCGGCCCGTCTCCGCCGCGAGGTAATCCCCGCGAGTTCCGAGGTCACCGTCGTAGGCGACCACTCCGAGTTGTCCCGAAGCACCCTCCGGAAGCGCCGTTTCCCCCAGCGGGACCCGCAGCTCACCGCTGCGCGGACCGACGGTTTCGAAGCCGTCCCAGAGGGCCAGTCGGCGCAGTGGCTCGGCGGTGTTCTCGTACGCGACGACCAGCGTCCAGCCGCCCCATCCACCCACCGCCGAACGGCCCATCGCCACATTGACCTGGGCCACCGTCCACAGCCCGTTCCGGGCGTGGCGGACGAGTTCGGTGACGTCCGCGGAGGCCTGGAAGGCGTCGGCGCCGTCCGCCGTCCGGTGGCCGATCGTGGAGTCGGCGAGGACCGCCTTGTACCGGCCCCCGGGTTCGGAGACCAGGACCCGGCCGTTGTCCTTGTGCGGCTTCTGCTCGCCGACCTTCAGGTTCCCGCCCCAGTAGAGACGGGCGTAGCTGACGCGGGAGCCCTCGGGGACACGGACTTCGGCGCTGCTGGAGTTGTACGTGTTGGGGTCGCTGTCGACGTCGACGTACCCGATGGCGAAGCCGTCGTTGCGCGTTCCGGCACCCTTGGCGTCCTTGCCGGCGGTGGCCGAGGTGTTGGCGGCACGCACGATCCCCCCGTGCTGGACCGTCTGGTACCGCGGGGCGAAGGGGACGCGGGGGGCTTCCTTGGGGTGGGGCGCGGCGAGGGAGGCGGCCGGCAGCGCGGCGGACAGGGCCGCACACGACAGGGCGCACAACAGACCGCGGCGCACAGCACGAACCGCTGAATTCCGCATACAGGTTCTCCGCTTTGATGAGAGAAGCAAGGGAACACCCGTGATGACCGGGAGAGAAGAAGAAGATGTCGACCGTGCGAAAAGGATGTCCGCGCGGCTGGACCGTAGGTGACGTTCGGGAACGTTATAACCCCGACGTCGGGCGATAGTAAGCATTAGATGCTCACAAACCCTAACTCCCGTACCTGTTCGGCAGTTTCCTCGTTGTGCGTGTTGCGCCATTCCTCGACCACACGCTCGAACGACCCTCTTATGGCCCAAAGATCGGTTGAACGTCACCCGTTCGGGAGAGCAACCGATGAATTGCGGGGGCGTTGTTGAAGGAGCCGGGCGAAACCGTCCGCGCCGTCTCAATGATGTGTCAACAATCGAGGAGCGCTTCTCCATGTCCCGTATCGCGAAGGCTGTAGTCCTGTCCGTGGGTGTCGCCGCGTCCGTCGCGGGTGCCACCGGTGTCGCCGCTGCCGACTCCCTGGCCGAGGGCGCGGCCGTGAAGTCTCCCGGCGTCCTGTCCGGCAACGTCGTCCAGGTCCCGGTCCACGTGCCGGTCAACCTCTGCGGCAACACGGTCAGCGTCATCGGCGCCCTGAACCCCGCCTTCGGCAACACCTGCGCCAACTTCTGATCTCGCACGCCGGATCGTGGTCCTTCCGAGGCCGGCGCGCCCCCCTTCCAGGGGTGGCGCGCCGGCCTTCTGCTCGTTCGGACGCACCCACGTGCGCCGTCGGGTGCAACGGCGCACGCCCCTCGGAGGGGCAGGTCAGAGGGGCAGATTCACCCGAACGGAGGGGGTGGCGCTACGTAGTTCTCCCGTTGCGGAGCGCTATAAGCGCAGGCACGGTGGCGGAGATGTTGTCCGACGCATAAGGAAAAGGAACACATATGCGTCTCCTGGTTACCAGCCGCCTCACCGCCCTGGCGATATCCGCCGCCCTCACCCTCGGCGCGGCGGGCACCGCTGTCGCCGACGTACACCCACCGTCCCGCGAGTCCGTCACGACCGCGCAGGCGCCGGCCCTCCCGGCCGCCTCCGGCGAGACGAAGTCCGCGAAGGCCGCCCCCACCGACGTCGTCTCCGACGCCCTCGCCGCCGTCGACAAGGTGGTCGCCGATCTGCTCGCAGCGGTCGCCTCGGGCAACGCCCTCGGTGCCGTGCCGCAGGTCACCACGACCGTGACCTCGCTGGTCAACTCGCTGGTCACCTCGCTGCTCGGCAGCGGGCTGCCGGTGCCGGACCTGTCGGGGGTGCCGACAGCACCGACACTCCCCGCCGCCGTGCTGGAAGACCCCGAGCTGCCGGAGGTGCCCGAGCTGCCGGAGGTGCCGGAGGTGCCTGAGGTACCCGAGGTGCCTGAGGTGCCCCAGCTCCCGGTGACGCTGCCGCTGCCCGTCAGGTAGTCACGCCTCACCACCCCGCGCCGTGCCGCCCGGCTTCCTGCCGGACGGCACGGCGTCCGGGTATCCGATCCGTAGATACGACCGGGTCCAGTCATTCGGGTGCAGTGGAGAGAAAACCCTCCTCCCGGAGTTTCCGGCGAGCGCACCTCTCGTTACAGAAGGCAGAACGACGTACAGGAGTCGGCCAAGAGGCCTGTACAGCAAGCGACTTGCCTGCACTGTGACGTGAAAGAGGAAGGACTCGATTCATGAAGCCCACCAAGGTTGCCGCGATCGTCGCCGGTTCTGTGATGGCCCTGGGTGCCGCCGCGCCCGCCATGGCCGCCGAGCCGATGGCGGTGCCCACCAGCCTGAACGGTGGTCTCGGTACCCTCGCCAGCGAGGGCCTGAAGACGGACGCGCTGAGCAGCACCACGGACGGCTCCGTGGTCAAGACCGTGGGGGACACCGCGAACCAGCTCAACGAGACGACCCAGAACGCCCCGCTGATCGGTGGCCTCCCCCTCGGCGGCTGACGCCCCCTCAGTGACAGACCCCCACCGCGCACTTCCCTGGCGCGGCGGACCGCGCACGCGGTCCAGACCCCTCTGGATGGAACCCTCGCTCCGCCTGGCCCCGGCGGACGCTCTCCCATCGGGTGTATGCCGTCGTCCAATGTGATCGGCTGATCGAATGATTTTCGGATCGGCCGCCGTGTGGTCACGGCTCCCGCAGTGTGCCGCTCCCTAGGCTCTCGCCGACCCCTCACGGAAGGTCGGCCCATGGAGAGACCGAGGAAGGCAGCGCTCGACCCCGCGCCGCGGTACGCGGCGCAGCTGCCCGGTGTCCCTGAGCCTGACGTTCCGTAACCAGTCCGTCAGTCGGTTGACGCACTGAGTGCGCGGACAGGCCGGTCGGAGCGAGGGGGGTCCCCGCCGGTCTCTCCCTTTCTCCAGAGGAAGAGCGGTATGCGATCCATCATCAGCCGGAAGCTGTTCACCGCCGTGGCCGCGACGGGCATCCTGTCGCTGACCGGAGGGTTCGCCGTGGCGGCGAACTCCATGGGCGGCACCAGTGGTACGCCCGACCCCGGCGCCGGTCACCACCTCGAGGTCCCCCTTCCCGAGAGCCTGTGCGGCGACCACGCGCATCTCGACCATGCTCCCGCCGGGGCGCTGGGTGACCTGTGTGCTCCGTCGGACGAGGAGGAGCCCGGCGGCTACGGCGACGACGACAACCCTCCGACGAAGCCGCCGACGACTCCGCCCACGAAGCCGCCGACGACGCCTCCGACGAAGCCGCCGACGACTCCGCCCACGAAGCCGCCGACGACGCCTCCGACGAAGCCGCCGACGACTCCGCCCACGAAGCCGCCGACCACGCCTCCGACTAAGCCTCCGACCACGCCTCCGACCACGCCTCCGGCGTCCCCGTCGCCGAGTTCCAGCTGGCCCGGTGGGCCGGGTGGCCCGGGGAAGCCGCATCTCCCCGACACCGGCGGTGACTCCGCGACGATGGGTGCGGCCGCCGTCAGCGCCGCCCTCGTGATCGGCGGTGCCGTCATCTACCTTCGCGCCGGGCGTATCGCGCGGGCCGGGCGCGCCGGACGGAGCGAGCGCCGGCACTGACGTCACGTACGAACAGAGCGTCAACCAAGACCCCCACCTTCGCCCGTGGGGGTCTTCGGCGTTGCTGCACTCAGGGGAATTTCGCGACGGATCCGCACGGGGGCTCGTTCTCAGGGCGCAGTACCTCAGTACCGTCGACACCTGCTCCGAAGGGCCTACGCAGTCATGAATCTGCGCTCTCACGCCGGCATGGGAATCCTCATGACCGCTCTCGCCTCCGCGGCCATGGCCTCCCCCGCCGTCGCCGCCGACGCGCCCGTCGTCGTTCCGCTCCAGGGACTGGAGCCGGTGATTCCGATGGACGCCCCCACGGTGGCGTCCGGAGTGCCGCTGCCGGTGCCGGGAGGCCCCACCGGCTTCCAGGAGGGTGGGTCCGGCACGCTGCCGGACGTCAGTCTGCCGCGGGTGCCGTTCACGAGCACGCTCCCGGAGACCGTCCTCGCCGCCCCGCTGCCCGAGGTCGTCGAGGGCAGCGAGCCGGGCGAGGCCCTGTTCGCCACTCCCCGTTCGGAGATGGTGGGCGCCACCCCCGGCGCCACGGTCGGCAACCCGGTCGTCGCGCCGCGCGGCGACCGGCTCGGGCTGCCGGACCTCGCCGTGCCGGAGGTCGGCGTCGTCGCCCCCGCGCTGCGTGGAGCGCTGGGCTCCCAGCTGGGTCTGGCGCGGCCGACGGCCTGACGACGTTCTTTTGTGCGACGAATGGCCCGGCAGGTGAAGGCACGATTCTTCCCCGCCACCCGAGGGGTCGTTGCTCGTTACAACAGAAGGCTGGTCGCATGGCCGTGGCCCGCAGATCCCGGAGTTCCGTACCGCCGTATCCGGCGGCGGGCGGGCCACCGGTTCTGCGGGCCTTCCCTCGCTTTTCGGTCCCGTGCGGCCTAAAGGCCGTGACCCGTACGCCATTTCGGCGTTGAACGGGAATGTCGGCCGTGATTCTCGCGGTCACCCTTCCACGTCCAAGGAGTTCTTGATGTCTCGCATCGCGAAGGCTGCCGCTGTCCTCGCCGGCACGGGTGCCGTTGCCCTCAGTGGAGCCGGCATGGCCGTCGCCGACTCGGGCGCCGAGGCCGTCGCCGCCCACTCGCCCGGTGTCGCCTCGGGCAACGTCGTCCAGGTCCCCGTCCACGTGCCGGTCAACCTGTGCGGCAACACCGTCACGGTCATCGGCCTCATCAACCCGGCGTTCGGCAACCAGTGCGCGAACGTCGACGGTCAGGGTGACCACCGCGACGGCGGCTACGGCGGCTGACGTTCCGCTCGTCGTCCTGACGTCCCCCCGGCCGGCCGGCCGGGGGGACGTTCTGTCATGCGTACCGGTAGATCGCGCTGTGGTCGAGCATCTGGGCGGGGGTGACCCCCCAGGGGCCCATCTTCTCGTCGCGGGCGGCGATCCGGCGGTACTGCGACTCGCCCAGCTGCGGCGGGCGCGTGGGGAGATAGCCGGCCCGCGGGTTGCGCTGCTGCCAGCGTGACCAGAGCAGGTCGACGAAGGAGTGGTGGAGCCAGAAGACCGGATCGTTGACCGAGGCGCCGCCGAGCATGAGGCCGCCGACCCAGCGGTGCACGCGGTTGTGGATGCGGAACCGCTCGCTGCCCCGGCCCGGGGCCCACCCCTCCAGCGTGTTCCGGAACCCCGACCGGCTCGTGGAGTTCCAGGGCTCGACGTCGTACACGGTCTCCCGCATCACGTCGTCCAGCTGTGCCTTCGTCGGCAGTGCGATCGGGTCCTGGGGGCGGCCGAAGTCCCTGGTCAGGAAGCGGCCTTCGGTCATGCCGTGCTTCACCGTCCAGCGTCCGCCCGCGTAGGCGAAGGGGCCGGTCATCACCTGGAGGTCGGAGCGGCGCCCGTTGCCGCCCATGAAGTCCTCGCCCCAGAGGGAGGCGGCCGGGGTGTTGTCCTTCGTCCAGTCCCAGTACGGCACGGTGACGGTCGGGTCGATCCGGCGCAGCGCCCGCTCGAACTCCAGCAGGAACTTGCGGTGCCAGGGAAGGAAGCTGGGGGTCATGTGGGCCACGCGCAGGCGGTTGTCGCCGTCGGCGACGTAGTAGTCGATGTGGGTACGGACGAAGTCGTCGTACGTGCCCGAGCGCTTGAGCTCCAGGACGGCGGCGACGAACTTCTTCCGCTCGGCGCTCGTCAGGTCGCGCTGGTTCTTACGTGTGTACGCCACGCGGGCTCCCTCCGGGGTGGACGCCGTGGGACGCGGCGTAGCGGGTCAGGGGGGCGGACCCCAGTTCGTCCACGGCCGCGCGGGTGGCCGCCAGTGGCGTGGCATGGGACTCGTAGTGGTCGATGGGAGTGAGGAAGCCGCCGTCGGCGCGGCGCATCACGTGGAGCGGGCGGCCGTCGACGAGGACCAGGGTCTCGCCCGTGGGACCGGCGAGGCCGCGGATGTGCCGTCCGCGGTACATCTCGTCGAAGCTCTCCCCGGGGGCTCCCGCGGACGCCCCCTCGGGGTTCTCGTCCGAGGGGCGGGGGTGCCGCTCGCGTGGGGTGGCGGCGATGCGGGCCAGGGCGCCGCCCGTGAAGGCGGCGACGGCCAGGGTGAAAAGGGACCGCAGTGCGACGCGGCGCGGGACGATCATGAGTGATCTCCAAGTGGTCGGAGAATGCCCTCAGGGCACAACGATGGAAACCCGACTTCGTTGCGAGGGAAATGCCAGAGGGTGGAATGTCGGCCGTTCGAGTGAATTCGGCGCGGGGAAGCGGCCGTTCGGCCACTAGCATCCGGATCCATGACTTCTTCCAACGTCGTTTCCTCGGCGCGCAGCGAGAATCCGCTGGGAACGCTCACCGTCGTTCCGTGGACGATCGGTCCCACCGCCGACACCCCCGTCACCCCGTTTCTGATGGTGTATTCCCTCGGGGACGGCCGTGACGGCCCCGAGGCCGGCGAGGAAGCCATGCGGGCCGCCCTGGAGGGCATGGGTCTGCCGCTGGGGGGCCGGGTCGTCG
This sequence comes from Streptomyces sp. Je 1-79, assembly GCF_025195125.1. Lineage (GTDB taxonomy): Bacteria > Actinomycetota > Actinomycetes > Streptomycetales > Streptomycetaceae > Streptomyces. The sequence goes on along the minus strand of NZ_JAMGSL010000009.1, from coordinate 282,577 downwards.
ACGCCTCCCAGGAGCGCGGGACCGGCGCCCACCTGCTCGTCGAGGCCCAGCGGGCCGTGCTCACACTGCCGTTCATGAAGGTGCAGTGCCCGGTGCCCGCGGAGTGGGAGGCGGCCGTCAAGGAGAACGGGCACGCCTACCTGATCTGTTCGGCGCGCCCCTGGCCCGACGCCGTGCCCGGCGAGGCGGTCACGGAGGAGCGGCTGAAGAGCTTCGTCACCGACGACGAGGTCGTGGCGGCGGCCGCGCACGTCATGCTGCCGGTACGGCGACTGCAGGGCTGAGCCGAGAACGGCGGAGAGGGGGTCGCGGCATGGCGACGGTGAACGTACGGGGCGGGGTGCCGGAACAGCGGCAGGAGGAGTCCGGTGCGAGCGCCGGGACGATCGGCGCGAGCCGGGCGCTCGGCCTACTGCTCGTGATCACCGGAGCGGCCGGGGTGCTGGCCGGCTGGGTCATCACGATCGACAAGTTCAAGCTCCTGGAGGACCCGCACTTCCAGCCGGGGTGCAGCCTCAACCCGGTCGTGTCCTGCGGCAACATCATGAAGAGCGAGCAGGCGGCGGTGTTCGGCTTCCCGAACCCGATGCTCGGTCTCGTGACGTACGGGATGGTCGTCGCGATCGGGGCCGGGCTGCTCGCCGGGGCCCGCTACCGCGGCTGGTTCTGGCTCGGGCTGAACGCCGGAATGCTCTTCGGCGTCGGCTTCTGCACCTGGCTGATGTACCAGTCGCTGTACGAGATCAACGCGCTCTGCCTCTGGTGCTGCCTGGCCTGGACCGCGACGCTCCTCATGTTCTGGTACGTGACCTCGCACAACGTCCGTACGGGCGTGCTGCCGGCGCCCGCCGCCGTGAAGGGGTTCTTCGAGGAGTTCACCTTCGCCCTGCCGGTGCTGCACATCGGGATCATCGGGATGCTGATCCTGACCCGGTGGTGGGACTTCTGGACCAGCTGACGTGACCCTCCTCTCCTGGCCGCGGGCCGCACCGACCGTGCTGCTCGCGGCCGTTCTCGCGCTCGTGCTCCTGCCCGCCGGCCGGCTCGCGCCCGGGGGCCGCGCACCCGATCCCGTACCGGAGCGGCTGACCGTGCCGTCGGGGTTCTTCACCGGCTCCGACGCGACCGGGGTGCGGCGGATCGCCGAGGTGCAGCGCTGGCTCGGCGGCGGTTCGCTGACCGTCGGGCACACCTACCTGCCGGGCGACCGCTGGTCCAACATCGAGGGACACCCCGCGCTCTTCGAGCCCTGGGCGCGGTGGAAGGAGGAGGAGCCGGGGCGGCTCTTCGTCCTGAACGTGCCGCTGCTCGACCGCAGCGAGGAGGGGCTGCCGGACGAGGAGGTCAGGGCCGGTCTCCGGCGCGGGGTGGCGGGCGCGTACGACGGTCACTTCCGCACGCTGGGGGAGCGGCTCGTCGCGCACCGGCTCTCCGACGCCGTCCTGGTGCTGGGCTGGGAGATGAACGGCACCACCTACAGCCATCGCTGCGGGCCGGATCCCGAGGCCTGGAAGGCGTACTGGAAGCGGGTCGTGGGGGTGCTGCGGGAGGTGCCGGGGCAGCGGTTCCGCTTCGACTTCACGGCGAGCAGGGGGCGGGACGCCGTCGCGTGGCCGACCTGCTACCCGGGCGACGCGTACGTCGACATCATCGGCCTCGACGCGTACGACCAGCCGGAGGGGCTCGGGTTCGAGGAGCAGGTGACCGAGGAGTTCGGGCTGGCGCACCATGTGCGGTTCGCGGCGGCGCACGGCAAGCCCGTCTCGTACCCGGAGTGGGGCCTCTTCCGCAACGGGGACAATCCGGCGTACGTACGGGGGATGCTCGACTGGTTCGCGCGGCACCGGCCGGTGTACCAGACGTTCACCGACTACTGCCCGCACGGCGTGTGGGGGTGTGCGGACAATCCGGAGTCGGGCCAGGTCGTCAGGGGTGCGCTCGGGGCGCCGGGCGGCCCCTGAGGGCCTCGGCGCTCCGGGCGCTCACGCGTTGTAGGCGACCAGCGAGATGCCGACGTAGTGGACGATGAAGGCCGCGAGGGTCAGCGAGTGGAAGACCTCGTGGAAGCCGAACCAGCGGGGGGACGGGTTCGGACGCTTCATGCCGTAGATGATCCCGCCCGCGCTGTAGAGCAGCCCGCCGACGACCACCAGCACGAGGACGGCGACACCGCCGGCTCGCATGAAGTCGGGCAGGAAGAAGACGGCGGCCCAGCCCATCGCGATGTAGCAGGGCGTGTACAGCCAGCGCGGGGCGCCGACCCAGAAGACCCGGAAGGCGATGCCGGCCGTGGCGGCGACCCACACCGCCCACATGAGCGGCCGGCCGGTGGAGTCGGGGAGGAGCAGCAGCGTCAGCGGCGTGTAGGTGCCCGCGATGATCAGGAAGATGTTGGCGTGGTCCAGCCGCCGCAGGATCGCCTCGCCGCGCGGTCCCCAGTTGCCCCGGTGGTAGAGCGCGCTGATGCCGAAGAGCAGGCAGGCGGTGAGGACGTACACCCCACAGGCGATCCGTGCCCGGGGTGAGTCCGAGAGGGCGACGAGCACCAGCCCCGCGATGATCACGGCGGGAAACATCCCGGCGTGCAGCCAGCCCCTGAGCCGGGGCTTCACGAACTGCTCGATCTCGTTCACCGAGGGCATGGCAGAAGTCATGAGCCGAATGCTACCTACGTACCCGTAGGTCCCGGATAGGAGTGGCGATGCTCACGTGTGCGGCCCTCTGGACATATGGGCGTATGCGTCGGATGATCAAATGAGTGTGGTCGGCACCGGATGAGCAGCTACGACGCATCCGGGTCGCAGCCCCCACGGGGCAGACGTTTCTCAAAACCCCTCATCAAGGAGCAATCGTGGCGCGCGACAACGCGGCTCCCACCACCGCCGTCCCCACCCAGCACCAGGAACTGGTCGCCTGGGTGAACGAGATCGCCGAGATCACGCAGCCGGACCGCATCGTCTGGTGCGACGGATCCGAGGCCGAGTACGAGCGCCTGTGCGAGGAGCTCGTCGCCAAGGGCACGTTCAAGAAGCTCGACCCCACGCTCCGCCCGAACTCGTACTACGCCGCCTCCGACCCGTCCGACGTCGCGCGCGTCGAGGACCGGACCTTCATCTGCTCCGAGAAGGAGGAGGACGCGGGCCCGACCAACCACTGGAAGGCCCCGGCGGAGATGAAGGAGATCTTCGCGGGTGAGGAAGGGATCTTCCGCGGGTCGATGCGTGGCCGCACCATGTACGTCGTGCCCTTCTGCATGGGCCCCGTCGGCTCGCCGCTCTCCGCCATCGGCGTCGAGATCACCGACTCCGCGTACGTCGCCGCCTCCATGCGCACCATGACCCGCATGGGACAGGCCGTCCTCGACGAGCTCGGCACCGACGGATTCTTCGTCAAGGCCGTCCACACGCTCGGCGCGCCCCTGGAAGAGGGCCAGGAGGACGTGCCGTGGCCCTGCAACTCCACCAAGTACATCTCGCACTTCCCCGAGAGCCGTGAGATCTGGTCGTACGGCTCCGGCTACGGCGGCAACGCCCTGCTCGGCAAGAAGTGCTACGCGCTGCGCATCGCCTCCGTCATGGCGCGTGACGAGGGCTGGCTCGCCGAGCACATGCTGGTCCTGAAGCTCACCCCGCCGCAGGGCGAGTCGAAGTACGTCGCCGCCGCGTTCCCGTCCGCCTGTGGCAAGACCAACCTCGCCATGCTGGAGCCCACGATCTCCGGCTGGACGGTCGAGACCATCGGCGACGACATCGCCTGGATGCGCTTCGGCGAGGACGGCCGCCTCTACGCGATCAACCCCGAGGCCGGCTTCTTCGGCGTCGCGCCCGGCACCGGCGAGCACACCAACGCCAACGCCATGAAGACCCTCTGGGGCAACTCCGTCTTCACCAACGTCGCGCTCACCGACGACGGCGACGTGTGGTGGGAGGGCATGACCGAGGAACTGCCCAAGCACCTCACGGACTGGAAGGGCAACGACTGGACGCCGGAGTCCGAGACCCCGGCCGCCCACCCCAACGCCCGCTTCACCGTCCCGGCCGGCCAGTGCCCGACCATCGCCCCGGAGTGGGAGGACCCGAAGGGCGTGCCGATCTCGGCGATCCTCTTCGGCGGCCGCCGCGCCTCCGCCGTCCCGCTGGTCACCGAGTCCTTCACCTGGCAGCACGGCGTCTTCCTCGGTGCGAACGTCGCCTCCGAGAAGACCGCCGCCGCCGAGGGCAAGGTCGGCGAGCTGCGCCGCGACCCGTTCGCCATGCTGCCGTTCTGCGGCTACAACATGGGCGACTACATGGCGCACTGGATCAAGGTCGGCGCGAAGGCGGACCAGGCCAAGCTGCCGAAGATCTACTACGTCAACTGGTTCCGCAAGAACGAGGCCGGCAAGTTCGTCTGGCCCGGCTTCGGCGAGAACAGCCGTGTCCTGAAGTGGATCGTGGAGCGCCTGGAGGGCAAGGCCGAGGGCGTCGAGACCCCGATCGGCATCCTGCCGACCGCCGACGCGCTCGACACCGAGGGCCTGGACCTTCCCGCGGAGGACCTGGAGTTCCTGCTCAAGGTCGACCGTGACGTCTGGCGCGAGGAGGCCGCCCTGGTCCCCGAGCACCTGAACACCTTCGGCGACCACACGCCGAAGGAGCTGTGGGACGAGTACCGCGCGCTGGTCGAGCGCCTGGGCTAGACCCGCACCCCCGAAGACTCGTGGCGGGTCGCCCCGAAACGCCGCCCTGACCAGTGGGGTCACGAACGGCTCGTCACGATGCATACCGGCCCCCGGAGCCCCCTCACGGCTCCGGGGGCCGGTGCGTTCGCCGCCTCAGAGCAGCGGCTGACCCGACTCGACGGTGGCGATCGCCCGGCGGCAGGCGTCGCGGAACTTCACGAACTCGCCGTTCCAGGTGCTCGCCCGGGCGCCGCGGCTGCCGGCGTCGTCGAACAGGCTGGTGCGCAGCTCGGTGGTGAGCTCCAGCTGGGCCCCCATGGAGAGCATCGTCCGGTTGGCCGGGTTGGACGCGTGGTCGCCGTTGAACTCCGAGAGCAGCGTGGCCCACGCGGGGGCGAGGGAGTCGATCGCCGGGAAGCCGGCCGCGTTCAGCTCCTTCACCAGCTCCGTGCGGAAGGTCTTGTTGAGACCGCCGACGACCGCCATGCGACGGTCGCCGGTCGGGGGATAGGTCCCGGTCGGCAGCTTCAGCTGGTCGAACTGGCAGCCGTGCAGGCTGAGTACGTTGAGATGGCTCGCCGCCGTCGCCAGGGCGACGTGGTCGTCGCAGTTCTTCGAGGTGACGTGCAGGACCCTGTTGCCGCTGGAGAGCAGGCCCTCGAACATCCAGTAGTCGTGCACGGTCGGCAGGACCGGCGCGCCGTCGGCGTCGCCCGGGCTGTATCCGGCGATGCCCAGGCAGAGCTCGCTGGTGCCGATCTCGATGCCGCCGCCGTGCAGCGCGAGGATCGCCGTGCGCCGGAACGCGGCGACGGTGGTCATCGAGGTGTCGAACTGCTCGTGGCGCCGGAACCGGCGGCTGAAGCTGGTGCCCTCCTGACCGGCCCGCTCGCGGTAGAGCGCGGTGTTCGAGGGGTACTCGGTCTCGTCCGCGTACGCCGGTGCGGCGGTGGCCAGTTGGGCGAGCAGCGGGGAACCGGCCGCGGCCGCCGCGGCCAGGGCCGTGAGCACCGTACGGCGGGAGGCGGGACGCGGGGCGGAAGCATGATCCGTGGTCATGGCCGGAACATAACCGATGGTGACGCCATGAGGTGGATCTTTCCGGCGTCAGGCGGAAGAGCCTGTCACTTCAGGACTTCTCCCGTTCCCCCGGACAGCGCTGGGTGGGCCCGCTGCCGGCGGTCGGTAGGGGGTGGCACCCGGGCCGCGCGCCTCCCCGGCACGCGGCCCGGGGCCGTCAGGGGGCGCTGACCAGCTCGGGCGAGGTCAGGGCGGCGGTGTGCGCGTCCATGCGCTCGGCGGCGAGGATCGCGGCGGCCGTGTCGGCCCGGGACGCGGCGACGACCAGGGCGCGGCCCGCGAGGGCGTGGGCGCGCTGGTGCAGCGAAGGGGTGTTCGAGCCGCTCAGTCCCGCGTGCCGGGCCGGCGGCGCTCCGCGCAGCCGCGCGACCTGCCGGGCGATGAGATCGCCCGCCTCCGTGTCGCCCAGCTCGTCCGTGACGGCGAGGAGGGCGGCGAGGTGTCCGGCGAGCTGGATGTCCAGCTCCTCCTCGCGGGAACGGTGCGGATACGCGTCCTGGTCGTCGTCGGCCATCCGGTGGACCGACTTCGTGCGGATCGGTTCGTACATGGGACGGCCTCCTGAGGTATCTCTGGATCCATCCTAGCTTGGATTCAATCTAAAGTTGAGCGTGGTCCGGGGGTGTGGCCCGGGCGGGACGCGTCAGTGCTGGCTGTAGCCGTCCAGGAAGGTGCCGATCCGGGTCACCGCGTCGGCCAGGTCCGTGGCGTTCGGCAGGGTGACGATCCGGAAGTGGTCCGGCTCGTGCCAGTTGAAACCGGTCCCGTGGACCACCATGATCTTCTCGGCCCTCAGCAGGTCGAGGACCATCTGACGGTCGTCCTTGACCTTGTAGACGCTCGGGTCGAGTCGGGGGAAGAGGTACAGGGCGCCCTTCGGCTTCACACAGGTCACCCCGGGGATCTGCGTCAGCAGGTCGTACGCCACGTCACGCTGTTCGAGGAGCCGGCCGCCCGGGAGTACCAGGTCCTCGATGGACTGCCTGCCCTGGAGCGCGGCGGCCACCGCGTGCTGCGCCGGCATGTTGGCGCACAGCCGCATGTTGGCGAGGATCGTCAGACCCTCGATGTACGAGTGGGCGTGGGTCTTGGGGCCGCAGACCGCGAGCCAGCCGGAGCGGAAGCCGGCCACCCGGTAGTTCTTGCTCATCCCGTTGAAGGTCAGGACGAGGAGATCGGGGGCGATGGCGGCGGTGGGGGTGTGCGTGGCGCCGTCGTAGAGGATCTTGTCGTAGATCTCGTCCGAACAGACGACCAGGTTGTGACGGCGGGCGATCTCGGTGAGGGAGCGGAGCATCTCGTCGTCGTAGACGGCGCCCGTGGGGTTGTTCGGGTTGATGATCACGATCGCCTTGGTGCGGTCGGTGATCTTCCGCTCGATGTCCGCGAGGTCCGGCATCCAGTCCGACTGCTCGTCGCAGCGGTAGTGCACGGCCGTACCGCCGGCCAGGGAGACCGCGGCGGTCCACAGCGGATAGTCCGGGGCGGGGACGAGCACCTCGTCGCCGTCATCGAGCAGCGCCTGCATCGACATCTGGATCAGCTCGGAGACGCCGTTGCCGAGGTAGATGTCCTCGACGGAGAGCGGGATGCCCTTGGTCTCGTAGTGGCTCATCACCGCGCGGCGGGCCGCGAGCAGGCCCTTCGCGTCGCCGTAGCCGTGCGCCTCGGCGAGGTTGCGCAGGACGTCCTCGAGGATCGCCGGCGGGCACTCGAAGCCGAAGGCGGCCGGGTTTCCGGTGTTGAGCTTGAGGATGCGATGACCCGCGGCCTCAAGCCGCATCGCCTCTTCGAGCACCGGACCCCGGATTTCGTAACAGACGTTGGCGAGCTTCGTGGACTGGATCACCTGCATGTCGAGAGCTTACGGCGGTGAGCGGCGGGACGCCTCGTGTTTTGGGACACGTCGGGCAGAACGGAGGGGCGGAACGCGCTGGTGGACGGGGTCCGCAGCCCGCCCTCGCGGGCCCGGCGGGGCGCCCGCTCCGTAGAATGCGCGGCCATGGGCCACCAGGACGACCGCACCGCAGAAGCCTCCGGGCGCCGCCGCCCGGGCAGTGCCTCCGGATGCCGGTGGCTCGGTGCGTTCGGCTCGCTCGCCGTCGCGGTGGGCGGCTACGGGGCCGGGACCCTGCCCGTGCGCGAGCCGTGGGGGCTGTGGGCACCCCGGGGGTCCGCGACGGCCGTGGCCGGCGCCCTCCTCGCGTATCTCGGGCTGACGCTCCTCGTCGTGGCCTGGTGGCGGTACGGGGTACTGCTGGCGCGCGGGGTACGGGAGGCGCGGGAGCGGGTCCTCGGCACGCTGGCGTGGTGGACCGCGCCGCTGGTGCTCGCGCCGCCGCTGTACAGCGCCGACGTCTACAGCTACATCGCGCAGGGCGCCATGGTCCTGGAGGGGTACGACGTGTACGGGGCGGGGCCGTCGGTCCTCGGCCCCGGGGACCTCGGGGCGGACGCGGCGGCGAGCGTCGGCGGGCACTGGACGGACACCCCCGCACCGTACGGACCGGTCTTCCTCGTCCTCGCCCGGGCCGTGGTCGAGCTGACCGGCGGCGCGATCGTGCCGGCCGTGGCCGGGATGCGGCTGATCGCGCTCGGCGCGCTCGCGCTGATCGTCTGGGCCGTTCGGGGGCTGGGGGGCGGCAGCGGGGCGCTCTGGCTGGCCGCGCTCAATCCGCTGCTGCTGATCCACGTCGTCGGCGGGATGCACAACGACGGGCTGATGATCGGGCTCATGCTGAGCGGGGTGCTGCTGGCGACCCGCGGGCGGTGGGTGCTCGGAGCGGTGCTCGTGGGGCTCGCGATGATGATCAAGTCGCCCGCGGCGGTCGCGCTGCTCTTCGTCGGGGTGATGGTCGCGCGGCGGGACGGTGGCGTCCGGGGCGTGGCGAAGGGGCTCGTGCTGCCGGGGCTCGTGGCGGGCGCGGTGGCCGCGGGGGCCACGGTGGTGGCCGGAACCGGCTTCGGCTGGCTGCGTACGCAGAGCGTCGCCGGGGCGATCCACACCGCGCTCTCGGCCACCAGTGACGTGGGTCTCGGGCTGGGGCTGCTCCTGGCGGACGACCCCGATCCGGTGAAGGGCGTGGTGCAGAAGCTCGGGCTGCTCGCGGCGGCGGTGATCATCCTGGCGCTCGCGTGGCGGGCGTGGAAGGGGCGGATCGATCCGGTGCCGGCGCTGGGGCTCTCGCTGGTGGCGCTGGTGGCCCTGTCGCCGATGGTGCAGCCGTGGTACCTGCTGTGGGGGGTGTGCGCGGTGGCACCGGCCGCGTGGGACACGCGCCGGGGGCAGGTGCTCGCCGTGGTGTCGGCCGCGCTGGTGTACGAGACGGCGCCGTCGGGACGGACGCCGGGGTACGGGTTCGCCGTGGCGGCGGTGGTGCTGGTGGTGGGGCTCTGGTGGGTGCGGCGTGCGGCGTGGGCGTCCCCCCGTGGGGGCGGCACGGCGGAAGGCGACGCCGCCCCCGCCGCCGTGGCGCGCCAGGAGCGGGTGGGCCAGCAGCGGGTGGGCCAGGAGGAGGCGCGCCCGTAGGGCCGTCGTTCCGTCAGCCGGTCGACGTCCTTCGGATCGCCCGGCCGGCCAGGGCGTCCGTCCGGACGCCGTCCTCCACGACGAACCTGCCGTCGATCAGGACGTGCGGGATGCCCACCGGGAGGGTGCGAGGGGAGTCGTACGTCGAGCCCGCCGACACCGTCGTCGGGTCGAAGAGGACCAGGTCCGCCACATAGCCCTCGCGGACCAGGCCGCGGTCCGGCAGGCGCAGGCGGGCAGCCGGGCGGGACGTCAGGTGGGCCACGCACTCCTCCAGGGAGAGGACGCCCTCCTCGCGTACGTACTTGCCCAGGTACTGCGGGAACGTCCCGTACGCCCGCGGGTGCGGCTTGAAGCCCTGGAGGATGCCGTCCGAGCCGCCCGTGTGGACCCGGTGCCGCATGATCGCGCGGACGTTCTCCTCGTGGCCGACGTGCTGGAGGATCGTCGAGCCGAGCCGGTCGTCGATCAGCAGGCGGCGGGCCGTGGCCCAGGGCGTCTCGCCGCGCGCCTCGGCCGACTCCAGGACCGTCCTGCCGACGTAGGACGCGAGCCCGGGGTCGCTCACCCCCGAGATCTCGATCGTGTCCCACTCGATCGGCACGCCGTGACAGCCGTCCGAACCGATCTCCTCCAGGTGGTGGCGGATCCGTTCCGAGGCCTCCGCGTCCTTCAGCCGCGCCAGGACCGCCTCCGGGCCGCCCTCGCTCGCCCAGCTCGGCAGCATCGCCACGAGGGTCGTGCAGCCGGGCGTGTACGGGTAGGTGTCGAGGGTGATGTCGGAGCCGTCGGCCAGCGCCTCGTCGAGCAGGGCCAGGAGATCCGGCGCCCGGCCCTTGTTCACGCCGAAGTTCATCGTCGCGTGCGCCAGGTGCAGCGCGCAGCCCGCGTCCCGGGTGAGGGCGACCATCTCCTCGTACGCCTGGAGCGCACCGGCGCCGTACGAGCGGTGGTGCGGACAGTAGTAGCCGCCGTACTCCGCCACGACCCGGCAGAGTTCGGTGAGTTCGGCGTCCTTCGCGTACATCCCGGGGGTGTACGTCAGCCCGGAGGACATCCCGACCGCGCCCTGCTCCATGCCCTCGGCGACGAGCTGCCGCATCCGGTTCAGCTCGGCCTCGGTGGCGGGCCGGTCGTCCCAGCCGACCGCGTACATCCGGACCGTGCCCTGCGGGATCAGGTACGCCGCGTTGACGGCGATGCCCCGGCCCCCGTGCGCGCGGTCGAGGCGGTCCAGATAGCCGCCGACCGTGCGCCAGTCGAAGTCGATGTCCGAACCGTCGCCGTTCCAGCCCGTGATGGCCCGGCGGACCTCCGCGAGCGTGCGGTCGTCGGCCGGCGCGTACGACAGTCCGTCCTGGCCCAGGACTTCGAGGGTCACGCCCTGGGCGGCCTTCGCGGTGTGCTCCGGGTCGCGGAGCAGCGCGAGGTCGCTGTGGGCGTGCATGTCGATGAAGCCGGGGGACAGGGCGAGGCCCTCGGCGTCCAGGACGCGGCGGGCGGTGGGCCGCTGACAGCCCGCCGCCGCGGCCTCCTTGACGATGGCGGCGATCCGGCCGCCGTCGACGGCCACGTCGGCGCGGTACGAGTCCCCGCCGGAGCCGTCGATGACGTCCACGTCGCGGATGACGAGGTCCATGGTGACCGGCTCCTCTAGAAGAAGGTACGGATGTAGTCGACGACCGTGCCGTCCGCCTCGACCAGCGGGATCAGCTGCCACTTGTCGAAGGACGTGCACGGGTGGGACAGGCCCATGCCCAGCCAGTCACCGACCTCGATCTCGGCGCCCGGCTCGGTGCGGACCCAGCCGTGCTGGTCGGAGAGGCCGGTGACCGCGATGCCGTCGGCGGGGCGGACCGTGCCCGTGCGGGCGTCGCGGAGGACCTGCGCCTCGGGGAGGTGGAGGTCGTACGCGGCATCGCGCTTGCCCGCGTTGGTGAAGGCCTGCTCGGGCGTCGGGCGCGAGACGACCTGGGCCCAGAGCCGGAACGCGGGTTCGAGCGCGCCCTCCTCGGGGACCCGGTTGAAGGGGGTCAGGTCGCGGTAGTGGCCGGAGTCGTGCGAGACGTACGCGCCCGAGCGCAGCAACTTCAGTACGGGCAGGGAGAGTCCGGGGATCTCCGCGAAGACGTCGGCGACCGCGTCGAACCAGGCGCTGCCGCCCGCGCTGATCACGATCTCCTCGACGTCGGGGGAGAAGCGGCCGGCCTTGTCGAGCTCCGCGGCGAGGGAGACGAGGCGGTTCAGCCAGGCGTGCACGCGCTCCGCCGTGGCCTGGGGGACCTCGCCCTCGTACCCCGCCACGCCGACCAGGCGCAGGGTGGTCGTCGCGGCGACGGCCTCGGCGACGGCGGTGCAGTCGGCCTCCGTACGGGCTCCGGTACGGGCTCCCTCGCCGGCGCCGAGCTCGACGACCACGTCCACGGGGCGCCGGGCCCCCGCCTCGGAGAGCGCCGCGTCCATCAGCTCCACCCCGCGCACGGAGTCGACGTAACAGATGAAGCGGAAGCCGGGGTCCGCGTCGAGCTCGGCGGCCAGCCAGCGCAGGGCGGGGGCGTCGACGAGCTCGTTGGCGAGGAAGATCCGGGCGATGCCGTGGGCGCGGTAGACACGTGCCTGGTGCGGGACGGCGGCGGTGATGCCCCAGGCGCCGTGCTCCAGCTGGCGGTCGAAGAGCTGCGGGGCCATCGAGGTCTTGCCGTGCGGGGCGAAGGCGAGACCGTGGCGCTCGGCGTAGGTCTCCAGGAGGCGGAGGTTGTGCTCGACGGACTCGGCGGAGAGGGCGAGGACGGGGGTGGTGAAGCCGCCCGTGAAGAGGTTGCGGCGCTGGGCGGCCAGCTCGCCGACGGTCAGACCCTCGGCGTCCGGGGGCAGGGCCTTGAAGCGGTGGTCGACGCGCTCGTCCGCCAGCCGCTGCGTGGGGGTGGGCTGCTGCATGGGGCCTCCTCGAGGGGCGTTGCATGATATGCAACGGTCATTGCGCATATCGCTTACTGGTGTCTAACATCCGGGCCAACGCCGGGTCAATGGACCCGCATGACAGACGAGCCGGACGAGCCGGACGAGCCCGACAGGCCCGACAGGCCCGACAGGCCCGACAGGCCCGACGAGCCCGACGAGCCGACACGCCCGACGAGACCGACGAGCGGCGAGGAGCCCCTACGTGACCGTGACCGGAAACCCGCCCGTGGACGCGCCACCCGTGGATGTCGTCTGCCTCGGCGAGTCCATGGTCACCTTTCTGCCCGCCCGGCCGGGCCGCCTCGCCGACGTCCCCTCCTTCGCCCGCGCCATCGGAGGCGCCGAGTCCAACGTGGCCTGCGCGCTCGCCGCGGCCGGACACCGCGCGAAGTGGGTGAGCCGGGTGGGGGCGGACGGCTTCGGAGACCACCTGGTGGAGGCGGTCGGGGCGTACGGGGTCGACGTGTCGGCGGTGCGGCGCGACGCGGCACGGCCGACCGGCATCTACTTCCGCACCGCCACCGACCGCGCGACCGCGGCGCACGAGGTCGCGTACTACCGCGCCGGGTCGGCGGCCTCGGCGATGTCGCCCGCCACGGTGCCGTACGACTCCGTCGCGAACGGTCGGGTGCTCCACCTGTCCGGCATCACCGCCGCGCTCTCGGCCGACTGCCTGGCCCTGACACGGGAGCTGACCGCGCCCCGCGCGGGCCGGCCGCTGGTGTCGTTCGACGTGAACTTCCGGCCGGGGCTGTGGCGCGACGCGGCCGCGGGCGGCCGGGTGCTGATGGAACTGGCGCGGGGCGCGGACATCGTCTTCGTGGGAGCGGACGAGGCGGAGGAGGCGTGGGGGGTGTCGAGCGTCAGCGCCATCGGCGACGCGCTCCCCGAGCCCGAGCTGCTCGTCGTCAAGCTCGGCAAGGGGGGCGCCGTCGTCCTCGACCGGAGACCGGAAGCGGCCGCAGGAACAGAGGACGGCGACGGCACCGCCACCCTTGTCCGCGCGCCCCGCGTCGACGTCGTCGCGGCCGTCGGGGCCGGGGACGCCTTCGCCGCCGGGTTCCTCTCCGGGACCCTTCGGGGGCTGCCCGTACGGGACCGGATCCGGCACGGGCACCTCATGGCCGCCGCCACCCTCACCGTCCCCGGTGACCTGGGCGCGCCCGCCCGGACCGTACACGCCGACCGGCTCGTCGGACTCGACGACGAGGCCTGGGGGAGACTGCACCTCGGCCCCGGCTGGACGGGGGAGGACCAGGAGGTACCTACGCCATGAGTCAGACCGTCGACCGCGCGCTGAGCATCCTGCCGTTGCTCGCCCAGGGGCCCGCCGACCTCGGACAGGTCGCCGACCGGCTCGGGGTGCACAAGTCCACCGCCCTGCGGCTGCTCCGCACCCTGCACGAGCACGGACTCGTCTACCGGCAGCAGGACCAGCGCTACCGTCTCGGCGCCCGCCTCTTCGCCCTCGCGCAGGAGGCCGTCGAGAACCTCGACATCCGCGAGATCGCGCACGCCCACCTCACCGCGCTCAACGAGCAGATCGGGCACACCGTCCACCTCGCCGTGTACGAGGAGAGCGAGGTCCTCTACATCGACAAGGTCGAGAGCCGCTATCCGGTCCGGATGTACTCCCGTATCGGCAAGCCCGTCGCCATCACCGTCGCCGCCGTCGCCAAGCTGCTGCTCGCCGACCTCCCCGAGCCCGAGCGGCGCGCCGTCGCCGCCAGGCTCGACTACCCCATGTACACGCCCCGTTCGATCCCCAACGCCGCCGCGTTCCTCAGGGAGCTGGCGACCGTACGCGAACAGGGCTGGGCCACCGACCTCGGTGGCCACGAGGAGTCCATCAACTGCATCGGCGCCCCCATCCGCGGGGCCGACGGCCGTGTCGTCGCCGCCATGTCGGTCTCGGCGCCCAATGTGGTCGTGACGGCCGAGGAACTCCTCACCCTGCTCCCGCTGGTGCGCCGCACCGCCGACGCCATCAGCCGGGACTACTCAGGCAACACCCCTACCAAGGACCGGACATGACCGAGAAGACCGCGCTCACCCCCGACACCCACACCGCCCCGCCCGCGAAGTTCTCGCACGGCGTCAGGAAGGGCAACATCCTCCAGGTCGCCGGCCAGGTCGGCTTCCTTCCGGCCGTGGAGGGCCAGCCTCCGACGCCGGCCGGTCCGACGCTGCGCGAGCAGACCCTCCAGACCTTCGCCAACGTCAAGGCGATCCTGGAGGAGGGCGGCGCGAGCTGGGACGACGTGATGATGATGCGCGTCTACCTCACCGACGTCGACCACTTCGCCGAGATGAACGAGATCTACAACGCGTACTTCGAGGAGCAGGGCCTCAAGGCGCCCGCCTCGGCCCGTACGACGGTCTACGTCGGCCTCCCCAAGGGTCTCCTCATCGAGATCGACGCCCTCGCGGTCCTCGGCTGAACCTGAGCTGATCTTCCTGATTCCGCCGCTCCACGGCACGGCGTCCACCCCCGGGACGCCGTGCCGCGCTCCCCCCTACCCAAAAACGAGGCCCCCTTGCTGCTCGCCGCCGCACCTCCCGCCGCCGAGATACCACCCCACACCGGAGGACTGCTCCTCCTCATACCGGGGACGGCCGGACTCCTCACCGTCGCCGCCCTCGGCATCGCCCTCCTCCTCTTCCTGATCATCAAGGTCAGGCTGCAGCCTTTCGTCGCGCTGCTCGCCGTCTCCATCAGCGTCGGCCTCGCCGCCGGGCTCTCCGTCACCGAACTCTTCGGCACGGTGCAGAGGTCGGCCGCCACCTCCGTCATCGAGACCGGCATGGGCGGCATCCTCGGCCATGTCGCGATCATCATCGGCCTGGGCACCATGCTCGGCGCGATCCTCGAGGTCTCCGGCGGCGCGGAGGTGTTGTCCTCCCGCCTCCTCGGCCTCTTCGGCGAGAAGCGGGCG
This sequence comes from Streptomyces sp. Je 1-79, assembly GCF_025195125.1. Lineage (GTDB taxonomy): Bacteria > Actinomycetota > Actinomycetes > Streptomycetales > Streptomycetaceae > Streptomyces. Next base: position 267,411 of record NZ_JAMGSL010000009.1, on the reverse strand, counting down.
CCGCTCGCGATGGGCCTCACCGGCCTGATCTTCGGCATCCCGGTCTTCTTCGACGTCGGCATCTTCGTCCTCGCGCCGATCGTCTACGCGGCCGCCAAGCGGTCCGGAAAATCGATCCTGCTCTACTGCATGCCGCTCCTCGCGGGTCTCTCCATGACCCACGCCTTCCTGCCGCCGCACCCCGGGCCCGTCGCCGCCGCCGGACTGCTCCACGTCTCGCTCGGCTGGGTCATCCTGATGGGCATCGTCGTCGGCATCCCCGCCGTCCTCGCCGCCTGGGCCTACGCCGCCTGGATCGGCAGGCGCATCTTCGTCGAGGTCCCGCAGGACATGGTCGAGGCCGCCGAGGACGCCAGGGCCCAGGTCGCCGCCGAGCGCAAGGAGGGCGCCTCCGAGGCGCCCGTGTCCCTGGCGACGGTGCTCACCATCATCGGTACGCCGCTGGTCCTCATCCTCGCCGCGACGTTCTCCTCCATCGCGCTGGACGAGTCGACCCCGCGGTCCGTGATCGAGTTCTTCGGCAACCCGTTCGTCGCCCTGACGATCGCGCTCTTCCTCGCGTACTACCTGCTGGGCATCCGCCGCGGCTGGTCCCGCAAGTCCCTGGAGCAGGTGTCGACCTCGTCCCTGAAGCCGGTCGGCAACATCCTGCTGGTGGTCGGCGCCGGCGGTGTGTTCGGCGCGGTCCTCAAGGCGAGCGGTGTCGCGCAGGCGCTCTCCGACACCTTCAACGACGTCGGACTGCCGGTGATCGTCCTCGCCTACCTGATCTCGCTGGTCCTCCGGGTCGCCCAGGGCTCGGCGACGGTCGCCATCGTGACGACGGCGGGCATCGTCCTGCCCCTGGTCGAGAGCGGCGACCACTCGCAGGCCTTCCTGGCCCTGGTCATCATGGCGATCTCGGCCGGCTCGATCTTCGCCTCGCACGTCAACGACGGCGGCTTCTGGATCGTCTCCAAGTACTTCGGCATCTCGGAACGGGACACCCTGAAGTCCTGGACGGTCCTGGAGTCGGTCCTCTCCCTGGCCGGCTTCGCGGTCGCCGCCGCGCTGAGCCTGGCGGTCTAGGAAGTCCCCGCCGGGTCGGCCGCGCGCGCCCGCGGCCGACCCGTTTCCGCCCCGGAACCGGCCGGTGCCCGACCGGACGGCGCGGTGCAATGGAGAGGGAGAGAAGGAGGCTTGTGAGCCGGGCGGTGGCGGTGCGAAGCTTGCCGTCATGCCTGCTCACTCCCTTGTGCCGGAACACGGATCGGTCCTCGCGGAGGTGAGACAGGTGAGACGAGCGGGCGTCGTCAGGCTGCGCGACCTGCCCCTGCCCGAACTCACCCGCATCGCGGGAGAGTTATCCGCCGTCGGCGTCGAACGGCTGTTACGGACAGCGGTCTCCCGTATCGGGGGAGGGTCTCTTCAGACCGCCGCCGAGTACAGCCTCGGCCTGGCGCAGGGTACGCGTGACTGGCCCGCCTCCGACCGGCGACGGCGGGCGGCCCAGGTCTACGGCGTCAGCGTGGAGCGCTTCCGCAAACACCACGAGCTGATGGTGCTCGGGCAGATCACCGAGCAGATCATCGTGCTCGCGGGCCGGCCGCACACCGCTCAGGAACCGGGCGCGCCGGACACCGCCCGGCCGCTGGCCCCCGTACACCGCTCACTGCACCTGCGGATCCACGGGCGGCCCGAACCGGCGACCGTGCGCATCCACGTGCACTCCGCCGATCTGCTGCGCGACGTCGACGTGGTTCTCTCCCCGTCCAACACGTACTTCGCCCTCCCCGCGCCCTACAAGTCGTCCGTATCGGCCACGCTCCGCCGCGCCGGAGCACGGCTGGACCCGGCGGGGGGACTCGTCGAGGACCACATCCACGACGAGTTGGCGCACTGGGTCGCCCGCAGCGGAACGGGGGGCCGGGCGGCCCTGCCGGGCACGGTCGCCGTCACGTCGGCGGGAGCCCTCGCCGCTCAGGGGGTACGGCGGATCTACCACGTGGCCGTCGCCCAGCCCCGGCCCGGTACCAACGACTACGACGTCCAGCCGGCCGACGTCACCCGCGGCGTGGCCCGGGCCTTCGCGGTGCTCGCCGAGGAGTCGCCCCGGTTCGACCCGCCTCTCACCTCCGTGTGCCTGCCGCTGCTCGGCGCCGGCCGGGGAGGGCTCACTCCGCTGGAGAGCTTCGGCGCGCTCTGGCCGGCCGTGGAGGCGGAGCTCGCACGACGCCACCACTGGGAGATCCACTTCGTCGTACGCGCCCAGGCCCGCGCGGACCTCATCGAGCGCCTGCTCGCCCCCCTCGCGGCCCCGACCACCCACGACAGGGGAACAGCGTGAATCCGTACGCCGTGCTGGCGGCCGCGGCCGCCCATTGGGAACGCCTCATGGACGTCCTCCACGGACCGTTGCGCGAGCGGCTCGCCGGACACCTGGCGGCCGTACGCCGCGCGAAGGACGCGGACGACCGAGACGCGGCGGTGGAGGCGGCCGTCGCGGTGCTGCGGCAGGGGCTGCCGGAGGAGTTCGGCGAGGCCGAGGCTCAGGGGCGGTTCTCGGCCGACGTCCTCGACGACGTCTACCTGGGGTTCCGCGCGGAGGACCTCGCGGTCCTGGTCCTCGACGGCCACCGCATGGTCGGGCCCGTACTCGGTCCGGTACGCGACCGGCTGCTCGCGGCGCCGGCGCTGGACGCCGACACCGTACTGCGGCGCGGCGGCGACCCGTACGCGCGCGAACTGATCCGGCTGCGGGGCGCGGGCGGCGTGCTGCGGCTGCCGCGGTTCCAGTTCGCCGACGAGAGCCTGCCCTGGCTGGCCGTCCTGGAGGTCAACCGGCTCCTGGAGGCCGACCGTGACCCCTGGGGCGCCGCGGACTGGTGGCTGTCCACCAACGCGTGGCTGGGCGCGACGCCCGCCGAGCTCCTCGGGGGGCCACGGGAACGCCAACTGCCCGACCTGGCCCTGCTCCTGATGGAAGGGGAGTAACCGTGCCCCACTACCGGCCGCCCGCCACGATGACCGGGACCCCCGGCAAGGTCACCTTGTCGCGTGGCACCGTCCTCCACCGCGTCCACGCCGCCCACCGCGACGCCGCCGCGTTCAACCCCGTACCGGCCCACTGTCTGTACGGCGGCGGACGCTTCGACGGCACGGCGTGCGACCCGTACGGCTATCTCTACGCGGGTCTCGGCGTCGAGGCGGCGCTCTGCGAGACGCTGCTGCGCTCCCTTCCGTTCGACCCGGCCGGCGGACCCCGGCTGTTGCCGCGGGTGTCGGTCGCGCGGCGGAAGGTGTCCCGGCTCCGGCTGGCCGTGGACCTGGATGTCGTCCCCCTGATGTCCGCGCGGGATCTGGCCGCCGTGCACCAGGACAGCTGGCTCGTCCACACCGAGGCGCACGACTACGCCTACACCCGGGACTGGGCGCACTGGATCCGACGGCACACGGAGCCCTGGGCCCAGGGGCTGATCTGGTCCTCCAAGAGGGAGCCGGGCGACCGGACCGTCGTCCTGTTCGGGGACCGCTGCCCGCCCGACGCGATCGAGACCGTGCACGAGGGCGCCGTGGACCTGTCCACCCCCGAGGGCGAGGAGTGGCTGGACTCCGTGCTCCAGCCGTACCACGTGAGGCTCGCGACCTGACCATGACCGAACAGCAATCACATGGAGCCGACGAGCCCACGGACGAGGAACTCGCGGCTGAGCGGGACGAGTGCCTCGCCCTCCTCTCCCGAACGTCGTCCGACGACCCCGAGGCGGCGGAGCACTGCGCGCGGGTCGGCGCCATGAGCGCGGTGCTCTTCGCGCGTCTGGGCGCGCCGGAGGACCTGACCCTGGCCGCCGAGGCGTTCGAGCTGGCCTTCCGTACTCCGGGGGACACCGCCCTCTGGGCCGTCTGGCGCATCCGGTACGGGTATGTGCGCGCCTGCGAGTACGACCGGGACGAGGACCCGGAGGTGCTGGAGGAGGCCCTGGACCTCGTCTGCGAGGGGCTCGCGGAGCTGCCGGAGGGCGAGGAGTGGGGCCAGGAGCGCCTGCTGGGGCGCCAGCTCCTGGCGAGCGGCTCGAAGATACGCGTCGGCCTCGCGGAACAGGACGGTGACGACCGCCGCGCCGAGCTCCTCGCGGAGTCGGTCGAACTCCACCAAGGGGTTCTGCCGTTGCTGGAACCGGGCACCGAGGAGGAGATCGACCTCCACGCGTCCCTGGGCTGGCTCCATCTCCAACGGGCCTCGGGCGGTGGCGGCGACGTGGACGACGCCGCGGCCTCCGCCGAGCACTACCGCGCGGTCCTCGCCGCCGCGCTCCCCACCAGCGACCTGCCGCTCGTGCGGCACAGCGTGGGCCTGGCCCTGATCGTGCACGGGCGGGCGACGGCCAGCCGGGAGGTGCTGGAGGAGGCGAGGGAGGCGTTCGAGGCGGCGGTCCACGAGGCCCGGCGGGCCGGCGGACGTCCCTCCTGGGCCTGGGAGGCCGAGATCCGCGCCACCTTCATCCGCGCCATGATCTGGTCCACCTGGAAGGACCAGGCCCAGGGCGCCGCCGCAGAGGCGGAGCTGAACAGTCTGCTCGCCGAGCCGGAGGCCGTCGACCGGCTCCTGCCGCACTACCTCGACGGCTTCGGGCGGCTGCTCTTCGAGCGGGCGAGCGTCCGGGGCGACGGCGCGGGACAGGACCGGGCGATCGGCCTGCTGCGACGGGCGGTCGACGAGTGGCAGCCCGCCCGGGACGGAAAGGTCACCGCGCCCGCCTTCTTCCTCGCGGCCTTCCAGCAGGGCCGCTACCAGGACGACCCGGACCCGGAGCGTCTCCACGAGGTCGTCCGGGCGTCCACCCTGGTCCTGGAGGACGACGAACTCTCCGAGGACGGGCTCGACATGGCCCGGATGATGGGAGGCTGGGCCTGGATCAAGCTGGAGGAGCACGGTGTCCTCCCCGACTCCCCGGAGGCCGTGCCCGACGCGATGGGCATGGCCCAGATGACCAAGTCCTACTGGCGGCTCTTCGACGAGATCGGGCAGGGGCGCAGCTTCCTCGACTACAGCGAGACGGACGACGACTTCCCCGGCCTCGTCAAGGGGACGGCCAGCCCGGCCCGGCTGCGGCACGTCTTCGACGAGGCGTACGCGCGCTGGACCGCCATGGAACCAGGCCGTGGCAGGGCCGAGATCGCGCTGGGGCTGCTGTCCCATGTGATGATCTTCGACCCCCACGGCACCCACATCACGGCGGAGCAGAAGACCGCGCTGACGACCTGCGTCCTGGAGGCCGACGACGACGACCCGAACTGGCAGCGCCGCGCGCATGCCGCCGTCGCCCATACGCGGCTGTGGGAGGAGATGACCGGCATCGGCGGCGCGGGTACGGACGACGTGATGGACCACCTCGCCCGCGCCTCGGCCGCCGCCGGCACGACTCCGGCCATGGGGAACGCCATCGACCTCACCCGGATGATGGCCACCACCCACCGCGGGCAGACCGCGGGCGCCGCCGACGACGTGGAGGCCGCCGGCGAGGCGTGGCAGCGGCTGCGCGAGGACCCGGACCTCTCGCCGTACCTGCGCCGGATGATGGACGCCCACCAGGCGGGCATCGACGCCCAGCGGGCCGTTCAGGCGGGCGACCTCGGTGCGGCGGACGGGTGCCTCGACCGGATGCTGCGGACACACACGGATCTCGACGCCGACGATCCCGCCCGCGTGGAGTTGTGGACGGCGATCGAGAACGCCCGGACGGGCCGCGACGACCTGGCCCGCAGGCTGGGGGTACCGCCCGGCCCGCCGCTCATGGGCCGCCCCACCGTGACAGAGCTGCGCCGCGCCGCGCGCCGGCTCCCCCGGGACCACGCTGCCTGGGTGCTCGGCGACAACGGCGTCACCCGCTTCCACCGCGCGGTGGACGACGGGAACGCCCTCGCGCTGCAGGAGGCCATGGGCCTGCTTCGGGAAGCCCACGACATGGTCGACGAGGGCACCGAGAGCAGGCTGCGGTACGCCTCCTGTCTGGGCGCGGCCCACTGCGGTCTCGCCTCCGTACAGGCGAACCCGTTCGCGCGTTCACGTGAACTCGCCCAGGGGATCGCCCTTCTGGAGAACGCGTTCCGCGGTGCCGGAGGCCCCGAGCACCGCCTGTACGCGTCCACCGGGCTCGCCCTCGCCCGCGCCTACCGCACCCGGAACGAGCTGCGGCTCGACGACCGGACGACGGGCCGGCACGTCGGCCTCGACTCCCTGCGCGGCCACACCTGGGCCGCGCTGCTGCAGTCCGGCACCGACCATGCCACCAACGCCGCCCTCCAGGCCACCGCGGCCGCGCGGGAGGTCGCCGCCTGGTGCCTTCGGGACAACGCCCTGGAGGAGGCGGTCCAGGCCCTCGACGCCTGCCGCGGACTGGTGCTGCACGCGGCCGTCACCTCCCGCCAGGTCCCCGAGCGGCTCGTCGCGGCGGGCCACCGGGAACTGGCCGAGGAATGGCAGGCCACGGGCGTCACCGCGGAACCCGCCGCGGACCCGCTGCGCGCCGCGCGCGCACCGCTGACGCTGCCGAGCGCGCTGCGCCGCAGGGTGCTCTCGGCGCTCACCGGAGCGGAGGGCAGCCAGGACCGCCTGCTCGACCCCCCGACGGTCCAGGAGATCGCCACGGCACTGCGCTCCCTGCGCAAGGACGCCCTGGTCTACCTGGTGCCCGCGTCGGACGACGCGGGCGGGACGGCGGTGGTCGTCACCTCCGGCGGCGACGTCCACGCGGTGCCGCTGCCGCGCCTCAAGGAGGACGCCGCGCCCCTGCGGGACTACGCCCCGGAGCCGGCGGGCGCCGGCCGCGACCTCGGCCCGGTACCCGGCGGAGGGCCCGCCCTGCGCGCCGCCTCCCTGCGCCACCAGCTGGAACGGCTGTGCGGCTGGGCCTGGTACGCGGGCATCAGGCCGCTCTTCGACGCCTTCGCAGCCCCCAGCGACCCCGGGCGGGTCCCGCGTCTCGTTCTCGTACCGATGGACGCCCTCGGTCTCGTCCCGTGGCACGCCGCCTGGGAGGAGGGCGCGGACGGTCGCCGTCGCTACGCGGTGCAGGAGGCGGAGATCTCTTACGCGGCGTCGGCCCGGCTGCTGTGCGACGTGGCCGCCCGCACCCCCGCGGAGCACACGGGCAGCGCGCTGGTCGTGGGGAACCCGACGGGAGACCTGCCGTACGCGGGTGTGGAGGCCGATGCCGTGCAGCGGGTCTTCTACCCGAGGGGCACTTTCCTCGGGCGGCGGGCCGACGGCACCGCCGACGGCCCCGGCACCCCCGGTGACGTGGTGGAGTGGCTGGCCGACGGCGGAGCCGACGAGGGCGGCGTGCTCCATCTCGCATGCCATGCCGCGATCGCCCGGGACGCCCGGAGAACGGCTCATCTCCACCTGTACGGGGGCGAGTTGGCGGCCGAGGAGCTGACCGAGGCGATCGGCGCGGGCCGGAGCCGCCTCGGCCTGGTCCTGCTGGCGGCCTGTCGCAGCCATGTGTCGGGGCGGGGCCACAACGAGGCGTACAGCCTCGCCACCGCGTTCCTCGTCGCCGGAGCCCGCTCGGTGGTCGGCTCGTTGTGGCCGGTGCCCGACGACGCGACGTCGGTGCTGATGTTCCTGACCCACCACTTCCTGCGCAGGGAGGGGGAGACGCCGGCGAGGGCCCTGCGCCGGGCCCAGCTGTGGATGCTGGACCCGGAGCGCAGGCCGCCCGCCGAGCTCCCGCCGCTGCTCGCCGAGTGGGCCCGGCGGGTCGACCCGCACGACCTGAGCGCGTGGGCGGGCTTCACGCACCTCGGTCAGTAGGCACGACCGTGCGGAGGGGGATGGTGCGCGTCGTCCAGCGGCCACGCGGCCCGGTCACCCGCCCCATCACCCGCGACGTCCGTGGATCGGGGTCCCAGGCGTCCAACCGGTACGGAGCGGTGTTGAGTTCACTTTCCGTGACGATGAGTTTCAGCCAATCCCGAGCGCTCGCTCCGGGTACGGCGGGACGGGTCGGCGGCAGGGAGAGCTGCACGGGATCGCCGTCGAGCGCGTAGCCGGTGCGGCCGGGGCCGATGAAGTGCCCGGGATAGAGCGCCGTATGGCTGGCGTAGCTGTCGGTCAGATCGATCAGGACGCACCACAGGGTCCGGTCGGCCGACCGGTTGTGCAGCCGGATGGAGACCCGGGGCTCCTGGAGGCCCGCCGGGCCCGTCGCGTAGGAGCAGACGATCTCGCCGCTCCCGTCGGGGGTCAGCGGCTGGTCGTCCGGGGCGTCCCACGGGCTGATCTCGACCCGTACCAGGCCGTCCAGCGGGGAGGGGCCGGGCGTCAGATCGCGGATCTGGTGCCAGCGCGCCAGGTGGGTGAGGCAGTCGGCCACCTGCCTGGCGTCCTCGGGGGTCCTCAGCGGGAGCGGTCCGGTGAACGGGGTGCCGTCGCGGCGCAGGACGTGAACCTGCTCGCCCTCGACCTGGAGCCGGAAGTGGAGGTCGGCGGCCTCCTGGGGGTCGTCGAGCGCCCTCAGGAGGGGGGAGGCGGCGACGGCGTCGCGGACCGCCTCGCGCAGGCGGCCTCCCGGCCCCGTCTCGGGGAGTGACACGGTGGCGGGCGGCTGCGGCAGCGCGGAGAGCGCGACCGGGTAGACGCGGGTGGGCACGGGGGCCCAGCCGACGGGCTCGACCACGGTGTGCGCGGTGTGCACCTCCAGGGCGCGGAGGGCAGGCGCGGGAAGGGGGACGTGATCCGTTCCGCCGTCGGGCACGACGGTGAACTCGGCGCTCGGCAGGTCCGATCCCTCCGCGAGACCGTGGACGGCGCCGCAGTCCACCTCCCAGCCCCGCACGCCGAAGCGCAGCAGATGCGGGGTCGGCGGGCGCGCCGTGGCGCCTCCGAGGAACGGGGCGTCCGCGATGCCTCCGTGCTCCGCCGGGTACAGCACCGGCTGCTGCTGCCCTCGCGAGCGCTGCAGCCGGGCGTCGGCGGCGGCCAGAAGCTCCCTGTAGGAGGCCTCGGGACCCGCGTCACGCACCGCGCCCAGCAGGGCGTGGGTGAAGGCCCCGTGGAGCCGGCCGCCGTAATCACCCTCGTACGAGTACTGGTTGAGGCGGGCCGCGGCCAGCAGGACATGGCGTCGTGTGCTCTGCCCGTCGGCGGCCGAGGCGTCCCGGAGCGCGGCATGCCCCCCACCGAGACCGTTCAGATCCCACTCCGGGGCCGGGGGCGCGTATCGGGCGGTGAGTCCGTCACCCCGGGTGGCGCCGCCGGAGAAACAGCAGTCCAGTACGGCGGCGACATGGGCGCCGCCTACCGCCACCTCGTCCAGGAGCCCGCCCAGGCGCTTGTCGAGCAGCGGTCCGTCGACGCAGACGATGGCCTGGTTCCGTCCCGTCGCCTCGATGCGCAGGTGGGCCTCCTCGGTGGCGAGGGACTGCGTGCCGTGCCCCGAGAACCAGAAGAGCGCGGTGTCTCCGGCGCCCGCCCGGCCCAGGTGGTTCCGGAAGGCGTCCTCGACCGCGTCGCGCGTGGCCTCGTGGTCGAGCAGGACGCGGACGTCGATGTCGTCGCCGGCGCGCTCACCGAGCAGGCGCCGCGCCTCCGCGATGTCGTTGAGGCAGCCGCGCAGCGGCGGGACCGTCCGGGGAGGGTAGTCGTCGACCCCCACCAGCAGTGCGTAGATCGAACCCATGGAGGAGAGTCTTCCAGGAGGGCGGGAGGCGAGGATCCCCGGGTGCGGCCGGAAACTGGTCGTCTTCTGGGCGGAGCCCGGATTCGGCCGACACAATGTGCCCTTCGACGACCACTATTGACGAGGTGTCATACACCTCTGCGCAGCACGGACGGCTCCGTGACCAGTGGTGAGAGAACAGACGTCATGCGGGGGACACATGAGTCACATCGAACGACCACGGCGCGTCGTGCGGTCCGGCGAGGCCGAGACGCCCGGCCAGGTGCGCCGGACCGGCCCGGCCCGGCGGCTCACCACCGGTCCGGCCGGCCCCGTCGCCCGCCCGGGGACCGCGTCCGGCGGACAGGCCGCGCGCGAGCTCTACGAGCGAAGGTCCGACGGACTGCGCGGAGCCGTCGCCCGGCTCGACGCCGGTCTCGACGAGTCCGCGCGCGGGCAGTTGGCCGACTGGGCCCGCGAGGAGTACGCCGGTTCGCACGGCGCCGTACCCCTCGGCTTCGTAGCCCGCTGCTACCTCGGCCCGCCCTACGTCGACCACATCCTGAACCTCTTCCATGTGATCGTCCAGCACTTCTCGCCGGGCGAGGCGATGCCCGAACCCTTCGCCAAGGCGCGGATGCTGGCTCGTTCGGACGGCTACGCCTACATCGAGATCTACGACAACGGACTGATCCTTCCCGTCCTCGCCGACGGCACCGTCGTACGTCCCTGAACAACCCCCGCACATCCCCATCCCGGAACGGAGATCCGACGCAATGGTCGACGTGGACATCGCCCTTCACCAGAAGGTGCGGGAGGTCGGCAACCTCGTGGCCCGGCTCAGCGAACAGGTGGGCTCGGTGTCGGGCCAGGTCCAGTCCGTGGAGGCCAGGCAGCAGCAGACCAGCAGCGAACTGCAGCAGCTGCGAGCCGACTTCCTCGCCTTCATGCAGACGTCCCAGCTCATCGCGAACGTACAGCGCGCCGAGACGCGGATCGGCGTCATCCAGGACGAACTCGACCACGAGTACGGTCACCACAAGTCGGTGCGCCGCACCGCGGTCGGCATGCTCCAGGCCTTCGACGTGGGCATCGTCTCCGAGGACTCCGTCCGCACGGTCAGCGACCAGCTGATGCTCCAGACCCCGCGCTACTGGCTCGCCCCGGCCCTCGTCGCGCTCGCCTCCTGGTCCTCGGACGACCGGGACCTGTGCGAGCGCGCGGTCGACGAGGCGTTCCGCCGCTCCCCGGGCCGGACGTCCCTCTTCTTCGCGCTCGTCCTGCGCCGGCAGGGCCGGAGGCAGGGGGCGGTGCGCTGGCTGAGGCACTACCTCCTCGCTCAGGACCCCGCGCGCCTGGGCCGCGAGTTCGCGGTCATCCTGGAGTCGATCGCGCAGGGCGCCTTCGGCCCGGAGGGGCGCGAGATGCTCGACACGGCCCTGAGCGAGTGGCGCGAGCTCCTGACGGCGGACACGGACACCAGGGCCCGGCAGGCCCAGCGCTGGCGCGACGAGATCGAGTCGCTGCGCGCGCCGTCGGCCAGGGCGGAGTTCCCGAGGCTCGCGGCCGTCTCCCCGCAGTGGCCCGAGCTCGACGCGGTCCTCGCCGCCGCCCGGACGCATCAGCACGTGCTCGACAAGTACCGGGCGATCATGGAGCGGGAGGCCGAGCCCACGGGACGCCTGGAGGACACGGTCGACGACATCCTCGACCGGCTGGTCTCGGAGTACGACAACGACGAGCTGCCGCTCCGCCGCGACCTCGCGTTCAACAAGAAGGTCGTCGAACACAACGGCGACCTCGACTCCGCCCACAAGGACACCGACGCCGACTCCGCCTCGTACGAGGAGACCCTCGACTATCTGACGGTGCAGAGCGCCGCCGCGCTCAACCCCCAGGCCATCGGCACCTCGGGGGCCACCCAGCGGCTCGCCGTGGCCGCCTGCCACGAGTGGTTCTTCCAGGCGCACACCGGATTCACGCGAGACGCGCGCGGCGCCGTTCCGCAGGACGTCCAGGCGGTCTTCGGCACGACGCACTCCGTCGGCGCGCAGACCTTCCAGCTGCCCCCGTGGCAGGGCTCCTTCACCCAGCCGCTGGCCGCCAACGAGGCCTCGCTCGCCGCCCACTGGGACCAGCACATGGCACCGTTCATCGCGGCGCTCGCCTACCCGATGGTGAGGAAGGTGCTGCCGCCCGTGCTGGTGGTGGCCGGCATCCTGCTCCTCATCGGCCAGATCAGCCTCCCCTTCGCCCTCGTGGCCGCCCTGGTCACGGGCGGCGTCTGGGGTCTGGTCATCCACAAGCAGGCCAAGGCCGCGCAGAACCACCAGGCCAACGCCCGCAGGCTCCTGGAGCAGGCGAAACTCGACTCGCTGCACCAGTTGCGCGGCGCCGCCGCCGAACTGACGGACTGGTACGACAGGTTCCGTGCCGCCGACGCCGTCGAGGCCCAGTGCCGCGAGCTCATCACCTCACTCGCCACAGCCCAGCACGGCGCCTCCCCGTTCGAGGGCCGTACCGTCCTGAAGGAGGACCACCGGTGAGCACCCCGCAGGTACCGCGGCAGCCCGCCATGCCGCCGTCGGCCGCCCCCGTGCCGCCGCACACCGCCCCCGTGCCGCTGCACACCGCCCCCGTGCCGCCGCAGGCCGTCCCCGGCCCGCCGCCGCCCGTGCGCAGGCCCGTCGTGGACTCCCCGTGGGGCTCCCAGCGGCCGGCTCCGGCGGACCGGTCGACCAGCCGGCTGCGCCGGGTCGTCGAGGGCCTCCCCGACTGGGAGCCGCTACCGCCCGGGGAGACGCTGGTGCGCCGGCCGGGCGTCGGCCGATGAGCGGGTTCTGGGGGCACGGGGGCCCGTACGAGGAGTGGGTGACCTTCCTGCGTTCCTGGGCCGCGTTCGAGCCCGTGGATCCGGCGCGGCTTCCCGCGATCGAGGCGGAGACGTACGACGGTGACACGGTGGCCCGGCTCGCCGACCACCTCAGCGAGGCCGTCAGCACCCGGCTGCAGGCCTGGGCCGACACGCTGGTCCGCGCCATGGACGCGGCCACGGACGAGTTCTCGGCCGGGCGCGAGCTGGCCCAGGCGCGGACAGGGCTCCGCGCGATCCGGGACGTCGCCGGCCACCGCGGGCTTCCGGAACGGCTGCGGGAACGGCTGACCGAGATGGTGGACCGGCAGATCCCCGAACTCCAGGCACAGCTGGAGCGGCTCCTGGAGCAGGCGGCCCGCGACGAACCCGAGGCCCGCTGGGTCGAGGAGCGCCGCCGCACCCTGCGCGACAACGCCCTCACGGCCGTCCTGTCGCAGCCGGCGTCCGCGCCGGGGTCCGGCACCGCGGACGCCTGGTCCTACGACCCGGCCGCGACACCCCGGCGCCGGATCCTGCGGGACTGACCCAGGCGGCCCGTCCCTCCCGTCCCGTTCTCCTTCCGAGCCCCGAAGGTCCGCATGTCGAACTACGCCGATTGTCTGCAGCACCTCGACAGCTACATCTCCGCGCGCGTGCCGGTCATCGGCATGCGCACCATCGAGCAGGAGCGGGCGCTGCGTCTGCTCAGGGAGGCCGCCACCCAGCCGCGCCGGAGCAGCCTGCCCTTCTGGATCTACACCAGGGCCACCGGACTGCGGGACCTGCGCACCAACGCGACGGTCATCGACGACCGCTCGCTGACCGGCGCGATGGACTTCGCCGCCTCCCAGTTCACCAGCCGGGCCAACGCGACCGTGGTCTTCGTCGACCCGGCAGACCTGGAAGGCGACACCCCGATCGCCCGGCACATGTCCGAGCTGGCCCGGCTGGCCGGAAACAACATGGGCAGCATCGTCGTCATCACCGACAACCCGATCTGGAGCGGTCTGCAGCGCCTGGGCATGAGCCTGCACCTCGACCTGCCCCACCCGGAGGAGATGTACGAGATCCTCAGCGCCTTCCTCTCCGACCACGAGGGGCACATCCCGGTCCGCTGGGACGAGAGCGACGCCCGCCGGGCCGCCGAGTTTCTGCGCGGGGTCACCGAGGCGGAGGCGATCAACCTGATGGCCACGGTAGCCGCCAAGGGTGCGATCGAGAAGCAGGACGTGCTGGGTCTCGCCCAGGCGAAGGACAGGATCTTCAGCGATCTGACGGGCCTCGAGCGCGTCCAGCTGAAGGACGAGGACTACTCGATCGGCGGCCTCTCCAGCCTCCGCAAGTGGCTCCAGGTCAAGCACCAGCTGATGCACGAGGACCTGCGGGAGACGAAGCTGCGCCCGCCCCGGGGGGTGCTGCTCGTGGGCGTCCCGGGCTGCGGCAAGTCCCTGTCGGCCAAGGCCATCGCCCATGAGTGGCAGCTGCCGCTCTACCGGCTCGACATGGGCAGCATCCACGGCAAGTACCTGGGCGAGTCCGAGGGCCGGTTCCGTGAGGCGCTCGCCATGGCCGACCGTGTCGCGCCCTGCATCCTCTGGATCGACGAGATCGAGAAGGGTCTCGCGGGCCGGGACGACGGCTCGGGCGTGCCGCAGCGCATCATCGGGCAGTTCCTCTTCTGGCTGCAGGAGTCGGACTCCCGCGCGTTCGTGGTCGCCACCGCGAACGACGTCCGCAGCCTTCCGCCGGAGCTGCTGCGCAAGGGCCGCTTCGACGAGCTCTTCTTCGTCGACCTGCCGGACGCCCAGGACCGCAGGGAGATCATCCAGCTGTACCACCGCCTCTATCTCCAGCACGAGCCCGAGCAGGAGCAGCTGGACCGGCTGGTCGACCTGTCGGAGGGCTTCGCGGGGTCGGACATTGCGGCGGCCCTGCACGACGTGGGTGTCGAGGCGCATCTGAGCGGGGGCGCGGCGAACCTGAAGCCCTCGCTCATCCTTGACACCTTCGCCAACACCGTTCCGCTGAGCCGGGTCAATCCCGAGCAGATCGAGGAGATCAGGGCGTGGGGCCGCGAGCGGGCCGTCCCGGCAGGCCGGGCGGCCATGGCGGCGGCGACGCCGGGGGCGTCGGGTCACCGCCGGATCGTCTTCCGGGAGGACTGACGCAGAGGCCGCCGGGGCCGGTCCGTTCCGATGGGTCGGAACGGGCCGGACCCGGCGTCTCGTCAGCTCGTGCAGTACTGCGCGGCCTTGCCGATCGAGCGGTACATGCAGTCCGCGTTCTCCAGGAGCTGGAGGACGGCGTCCTTGTTGCGGCTCGTCTCGCGTTCGATCACCTCGTCCGGCGGGTAGAAGCCGCCGTTCCAGGACGAGGCCGGGTACATCTCGAACGTGTAGCCGAAGATCTTCTGCGAGCCCCAGAGGTAGTCGTCGATCGACCCGTCCGTGATGTAGAGGTCACTCGACTGCTCGGGGGTGTAGCCGTTGCTGGCCGCCATCTTCTGGCCGACCGTGGCGAACGCGTCGCGGTCGTCCTGGGTCATGCCCGGCGCGGTGTTCGCGGTGGTCCAGCCGAAGGGCCAGAGCACCAGTTCGCTGTACGTGTGGAAGTCGATCGCTGCCCTGATCTGCTGTTTGCCGCCCACCACGCGGGAGCGGACGAAGTCGGCGACGACCTTCACCTCGGGGGCGGACTCGGGGGCCGTGCCCCGGTAGGTCTCGGAGCTCTTGGAGCCGGAGGAGCCGCCGCAGCAGCCCCACTTGTAGTCCCAGTTCCGGTTCATGTCCGTACCGACGTAGGAGGAGCCGGAGTTGGGCTGCCGGTTCTTGCGCCAGCTGCGGTAGGAGCCGGAGGCGATGTCGTACTCGCCGCCGTCCGGGTTGAGGTCCGGCACGATCCAGATCTCGCGGCTGTTCACCAGGCCGGTGATGCGGGAGTCGCTTCCGTAGCCCGCGCCGAGCTCGCGCAGCAGGTAGAGCGCCATCTCGACGGTGAGGTGCTCACGGGCGTGCTGGTGGTGGGTGAAGAGGACCTCGGGCTCGGCCTCGTCCGTGCCCACGTTGTCGCTGATCTTGACGGCGACGATGTCCCGGCCCTGGTACGTCTTCCCGATGACCCGCTTGTTCATGATGGTCGGGTACTGGGCGAGGCGCTGGTCGATCTCCGCGTTCATCTCGGCGAAGTTGTGGTACCTGGAGTCGGCGGAGGGGAAGTCGAAGGGTTCGACGGCCATGCCCTTCACCGAGCGGTCGGGCGGGGCGGGCAGGGCCTCGGGGCGGTGGCCCAGTGCGCGGAGCTTGCGCAGCTGGGCGGAGTTGGCGCTGACGACGACGCTGTGGTCGTCGGTCTCGTCGATCGAGACGCCGGTCGCGGCGAGCGCGGTGCGTTCGGCGACGGTGGACGGGCCGTGGATCTCGTACTGGCGGATCACTTCCTCGGCGGTGGCGGTCGGTTCCGAGTCGGCTCCGGCCTGGTACGCGCCTGCGGAGAGCGGCGCCGCGAGGGCGAGCGCCAGAAGGGCCGCGAGGGTGGCGGACCTTCTTCCGCGGGTTCGAAGTCGCATGCTGTCTCCTGGGTGGGGAGTGTGGGGGTGTGCGACAGGTTGTGCGGGTGTCCGGGCACATCGTCCGACGCTGACATGAACTGGTCAAGGGTGCGGTTCGGCCACGCCCCCTTGCGCAGTCCCGCCGCACCCGCTTTGGTGACCTGGATCACACAGAAGATCACACCGGACGGGCGAAAGGCGGTCGGACATGGCGGAGATCACTCAGGAGGAGGGCACCGGTGGGGCGGCTGCCCGGCCGCGCAAGGCCGCTTGGCGTTACATAGGGCCCGGCATCGTGGTCGCGGCCACCGGGGTCGGCGCCGGGGACCTGGTCGCCACCCTCGTGGCGGGCTCGAAGTTCGGCTACACCCTGCTCTGGGCCGCCGTCATCGGATGCCTCGTCAAGATCTCGCTCGCCGAGGCCGCCGGCCGCTGGCATCTGGCGACCGGCCGCACCCTCTTCGACGGCTGGCGCAGCCTCGGTTCGTGGACCACCGTCTACTTCGTCGGCTACGTCGTCGTCTGGGGCTTCGTCTACGGAGCGGCGGCGATGTCCTCCAGCGCCCTGCCGCTCGGCGCGCTCTTCCCGGGCCTCATGGACCTCAAGGCCTGGGCGGTGCTGTGCGGCCTGGTCGGCCTGGTCTTCGTCTGGTTCAACCGCTACGCCGTCTTCGAGAAGGTCATGACCGTCCTGGTCGGCGTGATGTTCGTGGTCACCGTCTATCTGGCGGTCCGGGTCACGCCCCACCTCGGCGACGCCGTCGCCGGTCTCGTCCCCGTCCTCCCGGAGGGCTCGCTCGTCTACACCCTCGGCCTGGTCGGCGGCGTCGGCGGCACCATCACCCTGGCGGCGTACGGCTACTGGATCAACGCCAAGGGCTGGCGGGACAGTGGCTGGATGAAGGTGATGCGGCTCGACAACCGCGTCGCGTACGTCACCACCGGCATCTTCGTCGTCGCGATGCTCTTCGTCGGCGCGGAGCTGCTGCACTCCTCCGGGCTGGCGATCGCCAAGGGCGACAAGGGGCTGCTCGACCTCAGCGGCATCCTGTCCGAGCGGTACGGGGACGCCACCGCCAAGCTCTTCCTGATCGGCTTCTTCGCCACCTCCTTCACCTCCCTCATCGGCGTGTGGCACGGCGTCAGCCTGATGTTCGCCGACTTCGTGGCCCACTACCGGCCCGCCCTCGTGCCCGCCGGCACGGACCGCGACCGGTCGCTGCCGTTCCGCGCGTACCTGCTCTGGCTGACCTTCCCGCCGATCTCGCTGCTCTTCCTGGACCAGCCGTTCGGCCTGGTCATCGTCTACGGCGTGATCGGCGCGTTCTTCATGCCGTTCCTGGCGCTGACCCTGATCCGGCTGCTCAACTCCTCCCGTACGCCCGCCGAATGGCGCAACGGGCCGTTGAGCAACGGGATGCTCGCGGCGGCCGGGCTGCTCTTCGTCGTGCTGTGCGTCCAGCAGGTGCGTGAACTGCCCTGGTGAGCCGTACGCGCGGGTGAGCCAGACACCCGGTTGATCCGTACGCGCGGGTGAGCCGTACACGCGAACAGCGCCGCCGGGGGAAGTCGGCGGCGCTGTCCGTCACGCGGATCCCCGGTTACGGGAGGTTGTGGACGTGCGGTCCGACCGCGTTGGACCAGGCGTTGCCGGCCGTCGCGTCCCAGTTGGTCGACCAGGTCATCGCGCCGCGCAGGTTCGGCCAGGTCTGCGAGGGCTTGAAGGAGCCGCAGCCGGTGCCGCGGGCCAGGCAGTCGAGGGCGTTCTTCACGATCGACGGGTCGACATAGCCGCTGCCGGCGCCGCGGGTCGAGGCCGGCACGCCGAGCCCGACCTGGGAGGCGTCGAGACCGCCCTGGAGCTGGATGCAGGCGAGGGCGGTGAGGAAGTCCACCGAGCCCTGGCTGTACACCTTGCCGTCGCAGCCGAGCATCGAACCGCTGTTGTAGTACTGCATGTTGACTACCGTCAGGATGTCCTTCACGGCCAGGGCGGTCTTGAAGTACTCGGTGCCCGTGTTCTGCATGTCGATGGTCTGCGGGGCCATCGTCAGGACCATCGACGAACCGGCCTTGGCGGAGAGCTGGCGCAGCGCCTTGGTCAGGTACGTGGAGTTGATGCCGTGCTCCAGGTCGATGTCGACCCCGTTGAAGCCGTACTCCTGCATCAGGGCGTACGCGCTGTTCGCGAAGGCGGTCGCGGAGGCGTCACTGTTGATGGTGACGTTCCCCTTCTCGCCGCCGACGGAGATGATGACCGACTTGCCGGCCGCCTTCTTCGCGGCGACGTCCGCCTTGAAGTCGGCGACGGAGGCGTAGCCGACGGCCGGGTCCAGGTTGAAGACGATCTGGCCGGGCGTGGTGGTCGAGTCGGCGAAGGAGACGGCGACGATGTCGTACTGCGCCTGGACGTCCCGCAGCTTCTGGACGGTGGCTCCGTTGTTGAAGTTCTGCCAGTAGCCGGTCAGGGCGTGCTTCGGGACGGACGGGCCGGGGCCCGGGTTGGTGGTGCCGGTGCGTGCCGAGACGGCGGTGGACTTCGCCGACTCGCCCGCCGCGTTGGTCGCGGAGACCTGGAACTGGTACGTGGTGTTGGAGGCGAGGCCCGTCACGGTCGCCGAGGCGCCGGAGACGGTCTGCGCCAGGGCGCCGTCGCGGTACACCTTGTAGCCGGTGGCGCCGGAGACGGCGTTCCAGCTGAGCGCGACCGAGGACGACGTGACCGTGCCCGCGGCGAGGCCCGCCGGGGTGGACGGGACGACCGGGTCGGGGTCGGTGCCGCCGCCCCCGTCGGGGCCGAAGACGGAGACGTCGTCGACGTGGTAGGCGGCCTGGCCGTACCAGCCGTGGGTGTAGACGGTGACCGAGGTGGTGTTCGCGCCCGTGGTGAAGGTGGTGGTCAGCTGCTTCCAGGAGGAGCTGTCGGGGGTCCAGGTGGAGACGTCCGTGGTTCCGGTCCCGGTGGCGCCGAGGTAGGCGTAACCGCCCTGCACCCAGGCGCTGAGGGTGTACGTCGACTGGGGCTTGACGGTGACGACCTGGCTGCAGCGGGCGTTGTCCTGGCCCGCCGGGGCCGCCCTGAGGGCGCCCGCCCCGGTCCGTACCGGCGAGGAGACGGCGGCGCCGCTGCCCGCCGTACAGGTCCAGTTGGCGGTACCGGACTCGAAGCCCGCGTTCTTGGCCACGTTGACGTCCGCGGCCTGGGCCGTGCCGGCCCCGCCGACGAGGACGAGCCCGGAGCCGACGGCGAGCGCGAGGGCACTGCCGATCCATCTGCGCGAGCGTGTGGTGGTGCGGTCCACTTGCTGCCTCCGGTGGGGGAGTCGGGGAGGGAGGGGAGGTGTCGGGAACGGTGGCCACCGCTTGGGGGAACAAGTTGGTCCAGACCAATCGACTTGTCAAGACCTCTGGCGGGGAACGGGAGTTGGGGGTATGGGCCTCCTGACCCACGGACGCCCGCTTCCGGGCCCACCGCAGGGCCCACCGCAAGGCCCATCCGGGCCCAGATTTCTCGTTGTGCTTGGCGGATTGTGTGTTCACCACCCCGCAGGTCGTGGATAAAGTGCACGAGCAACGCTGTGCAGTAACGCAGCGAACGCAGTGAGTCATGGGGACATGGGGACGGGGAGCCCGACGTGCCGACAGCGATCGCGGTCACCAGCGCCGATCTGGTGCTGCCACCGACCGACCAGCAGACACCCACCGCGGCCCTCCTGCCCGCACCCGAGACCCGCCCGCTCGCCTCGGCCGTCGCCGATCTCCAGGTCCTCCTCGACCGGTACGGCCATGTGGTCGTGGTCTGCCCGACCTCCCTGCCGGCCGTGGCCGAACAGCGGCTGCACGCCGCCCGCGGCCTCCTGGAGAGCGACCGGATCGCCCTGGTCAAGTCCGACCTGCCGCCCCTCGGCACCGCCGTCCTCGCCCGGCAGCTGCGGCAGCTCTCCGTCTGCGACTTCAGCCCGGGTGTCGTGGCCTCGGCGGCGCGGCTGCTCACCCACTACATCTACGCCGGGGCCGTCCTCGGCTCGGTCGCCAGGCTCGACCGCGTACCGGTCGGCCTGAAGTCCCACCTCAAGGGGTGGCTGCCCGGCACCCAGTTCGCCGTGCTCGCCGGGCCCGTCCCCCAGCTCGTCCGCGTCGCGGCGGGCACCGAACCGCCCGCGGGACCCGAGTTCGCCACCCACCTCGTCCTGGCCAGAGGGCAGTTGCAGACCGACTGGCCCACCGGCACCCTCGCCCCGCGCTGGCAGGTCCAGGCGGTCCAGGAGGCGCCGCTGCCCGCCGAGTCGCCCCGCTGGTGGGGGACCGGACGGCTCGTCGAGTTCGCCGCCCACATCCCGGACATCGCCGTCCTCCACCGACTGGTCTCCTCCGTACGGCGCGAGACCTGCCACTGGTGCCGCATGGAGCTCATCGGCGACCGCTGCGGCTTCTGCTCCGCCCCGCTGCTCTCCACCGTGCCGCCGCCCGGCGGAGCCCACGCGGCCGGCCCGTCCGGCCCGGCGGAACCACGGGCGCTCCGGTCGCGCCGGGCGCCCCGGGCGCTCACGTCCCCCGTCCGCTGAGCCACACGTATCCCGATCGAGGTTGTCCGGCAATGAACTCCCGCCAGCGTCGTGGCGTCATCCTGCTGCTGCTGTCCGTCCTGTGCGCGCTCGGCGCCTTCGCCGGTGTCCTGTCGGTGATCGGCGACGTGAACGCCAAGGTCGGACCGGAGGTGACGGCGTACCGCGTGAAGGACAGGGTGGAGCCCTACGCGCCGCTGAAGGCCTCGCAGTTCGAGAAGGTCTCGATGCCGAAGCGCTGGCTGTCGAAGACCGCCGTCACCGATCTCGGCCGGATCAAGGGGAAGATCGCCGTCACCACGCTCGAACCGGGCTCGCTCCTCCAGTCGGACATGATCGTGCAGCGGCCCGCGCTCCAGCCCGGCCAGCAGGAGATCGCCATCATGATCGACGCGGCCACGGGCGTCGCCGGCAAGATCACCCCGGGTGCGCTGGTCAACATCTACGCCACGTTCGCCGGTGAGAAGGGCGGCAAGGCCGCCCAGTCCAAGGTCATCGTCAGCAACGCCCGCGTCCTGGACGTCGGCCGGCTCACCCCGATCGCCAACCGCACCGACCGCGGCACGCGCCCCACCGAAGCCGTCCCGATCACCTTCGCGCTCTCGACGATCGACACCCAGCGCGTCGCGTACGCCGAGTCCTTCGCCGAGCACGTACGCCTCGCCCTCGTCGCGCCCGGCGAGGAGCCGATCCTCGCCCCCGGCGACCGCACCTACACGCTCGACAAGGACAAGTGAGGCCGGTATGACCACCAGGATCCTGCCGGCCGTCGGCGACCCCGACGCGGCCCGGGCCGTCGTCAGCCTGCTCGGCCAGCTCCCCGACGCCGAGCCCGCCCCGCCCGTCGCCGACTCCACCCAGCTCGTCGACACCCTCGCCCGGCTCGCCGCCGAGTCCCTCGCCGAGCTCCCCGAAGTCGTCCTCGTCCACGAGCGGATCGGCCCGGTCCCCGCCCTCGAACTGGTCCGCGAGGTCGCCCTCCGCTTCCCCGCCGTCGGCGTCGTCCTCATCACCTCCGACGCGAGCCCGGTGCTCTTCTCGGCCGCCATGGACTCCGGCGCCCGCGGCCTGGTCACCCTCCCCCTCGGGTACGAGGAGCTGGCCAGCCGCGTTCAAGCCGCCGCCCAGTGGTCCGTGGGAGTCCGCCGCCACCTCGGCAGCGGCCCCGACGTCCTCAGCGGCCCCGGCGGCACCGTCGTCACCGTCAGCGGCGCGAAGGGCGGCGTCGGGACCACCGTCACCGCCGTGCAGCTCGCCCTCGCCTCCCGGGCCTCCGGCCGGAACGTGGCCCTGGTCGACATGGACCTCCAGGGCGGCGACATCGCCTCGTACCTCGACGTCCAGTTCCGCCGCTCGGTCGCCGACCTCGCGGCCGTCGACGACATCTCGCCCCGCGTCCTCCAGGACGCCGTCTACGTCCACGAGACGGGCATCGCCCTGCTCCTCGCCCCCGGCGAGGGCGAGCGCGCCGAGGACGTCACCGACCGCTCCGCCCGCCAGATCCTCAGCGTCCTGCGCTCCCGCTACGACGTCGTGGTCGTCGACTGCGGGTCGTACCTCAACGGCGCCAACGCGGCGGCCGTCGAGATGGCCGACACGGCGCTCCTGGTCACCACACCCGACGTGGTGGCGGTGCGGGCGGCGAAGCGGACCGTACGGATGTGGGACCGCCTCCAGATCCGCAAGGCGGAGGAGACCACCGCACTGGTGAACCGGTACGCGCGCGCCACGGAGATCCAGCCCGCCCTCATCCAGAAGATCACCGGCACCCGGATCGCGGGCGTGGTGGTCCCCGCCAACTTCAAGGAGCTCCAGGGCGTCGTCGACGCGGGCCGGATGCACGAACTCGACGCCCGGTCGAGCGTGAAGCAGGCCCTCTGGTCGCTCGCCGGCGAACTGGGACTCGTCGGCCCGCCCGGTCAGGGACCGGCCGCGGCGGTCGGCTCGGGGAAGCAGCTCGCGCGGCTGACCCGCGGCAAGGGCGGGCGCTGAGCCATGCCGGCGTACGGGCGTGCGACGCGGGACGACAGGGGGCAGGTCGCGATCGAGTTCCTCGGCATGGTGCCGCTGATCCTGATCACCCTCGCCGTGCTCTGGCAGTGCGTCCTGGTCGGCTACACCTTCACGCTCGCGGGGAACGCGGCCGACGAGGCGGCCCGGGCGGGGGCGGTGGGCGGCGACTGCCAGGAAGCCGGGAGGCGGCACCTGGGAGGGGCATGGTCGGGGGCCGAGGTGGCCTGCCCGACGTCCGGGGACATGGTGCAGGCGACGGTGAAGCTGAAGGTGCCCGTCCTCATCCCCGGAGTGGTCAGCTTCCCCTTCCCCGTGACCGGTGAGGCCGGAGCCGTGAAGGAAGACGAGGGGGCCCGGCCATGAGGAAGCCACGCGACCGGGGTCAGGTGGCCGTCGAGTACCTCGGTTTCCTGCCCATCCTGCTCCTCGTCGCCCTCGCGGGCATCCAGCTCGGCATCGTCGCGTACGCGGCCCAGCAGGCGGGCACGGGAGCGCGGGCCGCCGCGCGCGCCGCCACGCACGACGAGGCGACCGTCGGCGGGCGCGAGGCGGGCCTCGCGGCGATGAGCGACTGGATCGCCGAACGGAGCGTCGTCACCCCCTCGGAGGGGGCCGACGAGGTCACGTACACCGTCAGCGTGGACATCCCGTCCGTCGTCCCCTTCTGGGACTTCGAAAAGGTCAGCAGGAGCGCCACCCTGCCCCTGCCCGAGGAGGACGAGCGACCATGAGTCTGCGGGCCCGTATCAGCGCCCCCGAGGAGAGCGGGGCGGGAGGCAGGGAGGACGGCCATCTCGTCGCCTCCTTCCGCGCCAAGCTCCTGGAGGAGATCGACCTCACCGAGATGTCGGCGCTCGCCGCCGCCGAGCGCCGGGCCCGCCTTGAGCGCGTCCTCGGCCACATCATCAGCCGCGAAGGCCCGGTCCTCTCCACCGCCGAGCGCGCCCAGCTGATCCGACGGGTCGTCGACGAGGCGCTCGGCCTCGGCGTCCTGGAACCGCTCCTCGAAGACGCGTCCATCACCGAGATCATGGTCAACGGCCCCGACCAGATCTACATCGAGCGGGCGGGCCGGGTGGAGCTGCTGCCGCTGCGGTTCGCCTCCCACGAGCAGCTGATGCAGACCATCGAGCGGATCGTCTCCACCGTCAACCGGCGCGTGGACGAGTCGAATCCGATGGTCGACGCCCGGCTGCCGTCCGGCGAGCGCGTCAACGTGATCATCCCGCCGCTCTCCCTGACCGGGGCGACCCTGACGATCCGCCGCTTCCCCCGCGCGTACACCCTGCGGGAGATGATCGGCCTCGGCTCGCTCGACGAGCAGATGCTCCTGCTGCTCGCCGGCCTCGTCCAGGCCAAGTTCAACCTGATCGTCTCCGGCGCCACCGGCACCGGGAAGACCACGCTCCTCAACGCGCTCTCCGGACTGATCCCCGACGGCGAACGGGTCATCACCATCGAGGACTCCGCCGAACTCCAGCTCCAGCAGTCCCACGTCATCCGCCTGGAGAGCCGCCCTCCGAACATCGAGGGCCGCGGCCAGGTCACCATCCGCGACCTCGTCCGCAACTCCCTGCGCATGCGCCCCGACCGCATCATCGTCGGCGAGGTCCGCGGCGGCGAGACCCTCGACATGCTCCAGGCGATGTCCACCGGACACGACGGATCGCTCGCCACCGTCCACGCCAACTCCGCCGAGGACGCCCTGACGCGCCTCCAGACCCTGGCGTCGATGTCCGAGGTCAAGGTCCCGTTCGAGGCGCTCAGGGACCAGATCAACAGCGCCGTCGACGTCCTCGTCCAGCTGACCCGGCACGCCGACGGCACCCGCCGCGTCACCGAGATCGCCGTCCTGTCGTCGAACGGCCGCGAACGGTTCACCCTCGCGACCGTCTGCGCCTTCCGCGCCCGGCCGATCGCGGCGGACGGGCGGGTGTACGGCGTGTACGAGTACCACCCGCTGCCGCGCCGGGTGGCCGACCGGCTCTACATGGCGGGCCAGCCGATCCCGCAGGCCTTCGGCGTCGCCGCGTCGGACGACCAGCTCGCCATCCGAGAAGCGAAGTAGCAGGGGGACGGAGATGAGGCCGAGATGAACCCACTCACCTGGCTGGTGACCGGCGTCGCCCTGCTCTGCTGCGTCCTCGGCGTACTCGGCGTCCACGTGTACGCACGGGGCTCCGCCGAGCGCGCCGCCCTGGTCGCCCGGCTCACCCAGAGCGGCGAGCCGGAGGGCACCGGCCGCCGCAGGCGCCGCTTCCGCTCCCTCGACCGGCGCGTACGGCGCACCGCGTTCGGCCGGAAGCTGGAGCTGCGGATCTCCGCCACCGGGCTCGACCTGACGCCCGGCGAGTTCGTCGTCGCGATGTCGGCGGTCGTGGCCGTGCTGTGGTTCGCGGGTCAGGCCCTGCTCTCCCCGTTCTTCGGCCCGATCTGCGGGTTCCTCGGCGTGTGGGTGGCCATGGGCTTCCTCAACTGGCAGCGCCAGAAGCGCATCGAGAAGTTCATCAACCAGCTGCCCGAGCTGTCGCGGATCCTCGCCAACGCCACGCAGGCCGGACTCGCCCTGCGGATGGCGCTCAGCATGGCCGCCGACGAGCTGGAGGCACCGGCCGGCGACGAGCTGGAGAAGGTCGCCCAGCAGCTCGCCGTGGGCACCTCCGTCGACGACGCGCTGGGCGAGCTCGCCGAACGCCTGCCCTCCCGCGAACTGGTCGTCCTCGTCACCACCCTCGTCCTCGCCAACAAGGCGGGCGGCACCGTCGTCTCCTCGCTGCGCAACCTCACGGAGACGCTGGAGGAGCGGAAAGAGACGCGCAGGGAGGTCCGTACGCAGCTGTCCCAGGTGAGCATGACGGCGTACGCGGTCCCGGTCATCGGCATCGGCTCGCTGCTCCTCATCGACAACATGCAGCCGGGCGCGCTGGACCGGATGACCGGCTCGGGCCTCGGCCAGTTCGCCGTCGTCGCCGCCTTCGCGCTGTACGTGGTCGGCTTCGTCATCATCCGCCGCTTCTCGAAGATCGACGTGTGAGGGGCTGGACATGGAACTTCTCCTCGCGCTGGCCGCCGGCCTCTCGGTGGCCGGGATCTTCTACGGCGTCCGCCTCTACCGGGCCGACGCCAAGCTCCCCGACGATCTGCGGCTCGCCCTGGAGGTCGGCTCCACCCGCACCGGCGCCGTCGACTCCGTCGTGGACCGGATCGGCATGCGCTACTCACCCGCCGTCCTGCGCGCGATGGGACCGAAGCGGGTCAACTCCGTCCGCCGCCGCATCGACCTGGCGGGAAACCCGGGCGGTCTGACCGTCGACCGGTACGGAGCCCGGCGCGCGGTCTACGGCTGCCTGGGGGGCCTCGGCGGGCTGCTGATGCTCTCCAACGGAGACCTCCTCGTCGCGCTGCTCCTCTTCGCCTTCGGCGCGTTCTGGACCGAGGTCGGCATCTGGTCGGCGATCCGCATCCGCAAGGACCAGATCGAGCGGACGCTGCCGGACTTCCTCGACGTCCTCGCGGTGGTGGTGTCGGCCGGGCTCGGCTTCCGGCAGGCGCTGGACCGGGTGGCGGACAAGTACGAGGGGCCCTGGGCGGACGAACTCCGGATCACGCTGCGCCAGATGGACATGGGCGTGAGCCGGCGGGAGGCCTTCGACGAACTGCGCCGGCGCAACGACAGCGAGCAGGTCGCCCAGTTCGTCACGGCGCTCCAGCAGGGCGAGGAGCTGGGCGCGCCGATCGTGGAGACGCTGATACAGATCGCCAACGACATGCGGCGCACGGACGCGCAGAACACCCGGCGGAAGGCGGCGAAGGCGGTCCCGAAGGCGACAATGGTGATCACGACGCTGATGGTCCCGGCGACGATGATCCTGCTGGGCGCGGGGCTGTTCCTGGGTACGGGGACGGACTTCGGCTCGATCACGGGGGAGTGAGCGCCCGTGCCGGTGTCCCCGCCCGTGACCGGGCCCGTGTCGGTGTCCACGCCCGTGACCGGGCCCGTGTCGATGCTCGCGTCGGTCTCCGTCGAGGCGAACGCCCTCCAGGCGGTGTGCCGCCAGATCTTCGGCTTCCGGCTGGCGATGATCGCCCTGGCGAGCCCGAGCGCCCTGCTGGGGGCGGCGCCCGGCCTCGCGTCATGGCTGGTCGGCGCGGCGGTCCTTGTCACCTTCATGGGTTCGTACGTGATGTTCCGGGACTGGGAGCGCTTCGGCCCGCTGCTCCTGCGCCACCCCGCGCTCCTCGCTGCGGACGCCCTCTTCGGCTCGCTGCTCCTGGTCACGGCGGGCCCGCAGAGCACCCTGGGGTACGTCAGCGTCTGCACCCCGCTGCTGGCGGGCCTCGCCTACGGCTGGCGGGGAGCCGCGTTCTTCGCCTGCCTCGAATCGCTGATCCTGCTGGCGGTCTACGCGGCCGGGGTGGGCGATCCGACGCTGCTCCCCGGCCTGTGCGTGATCACGGGCGCCCTCGGGGTCACGCTCAGGAACCTGCTCTTCCGCTTCGGCGCGGCCACCCGGGCCCTCGCGGCGGCCCAGGCGGGTGAGGAGGAACGGGCCCGCCTCGCCCGCGACATGCACGACTCGGTGGCGAAGACCCTGCACGGGCTGGCGCTCGCGGCGGACGCCCTGGAGGCGGCGGCGGACCCGCGCGAGCAGGCGGGGGTGGTGGCGCGCTCGGCACGGCGGGCGGCGGCGGAGTCGCGCGAACTCCTCGGGGAGCTGCGCAGACCCTCGTACGTCGGCGGGGAGGTCGACCTGGCCGGCGAGCTGACGTCGCGGGTGGAGGACTTCACCCGTCGTTCGGGCATCGAGGCCCGCTACCAGGGCGTCGGCCCTGGTTCCGTACCTCCCGTTCCGTACGCGGTGGCACGGCAGTTGCTCACGATCGCCTCGGAGGCGATGGAGAACGCGGGCCGCCACGCCTGCCCGACGCGGGTGGACGTCTCGGCCGGCGTCGTCGCGGGTCTCCTGCGCATCAGCGTGTGTGACGACGGCCGCGGCCTGCCTCCGGGGACGACTCTGGACGGCCTGCGCAGGACCGGCCACTTCGGTGTGGTGGGGATGGTGGAGCGGGCGGCGGGGCTCGGGGCGCGGATCCGGATCGGCCGGGGCGGCGTGGCACAGGGCACGGAGGTCCGCCTGGAGCTCCCGGTCGAGGGGGTGGCCGCACGATGACGCTCACGGTGGTGGTCGCGGACGACAACCCGGTGGTACGGGCGGGCCTGCGCGCCCTGCTCGACGCGGCCGGCACGGGCATCCGGGTCGTGGCGGAGGCCCCCGACGGCCGCGCGGCGATGGACGAGACCCGCCGCCACCGCCCGGACGTGGTCCTCCTCGACGTCCGCATGCCGGTCGTGGACGGCCTGACGGCCCTGCCGCACCTGGCACGGGTGGCCCCGGTGCTGATGCTGACGTACAGCGGGGAGAGCGAGGTGGTCCAGGAGGCGCTGCGGCTGGGGGCGGGGGGCTACCTGGTCCACGGCGAGTTCACGGCGGAGGAACTGGTGACGGCGGTCCGCGACGTACGGGCGGGACGGGCCCGTCTGACCCCGACGGCGGCGAACGCGTTGCTCGGGGTCGTACGGAATCGGGGTGCGACTGCACACGGTTACGGGAAGCCAATCGTCTCGACTTCATTGCGATTTGACGGAACGCCTTCGCAGATGCAACCAGATGTGGCACGGTTCGGGTTGAGCGTGAGGGAGGGGGAGGTGATGGACTTGATCGCGTCGGGCCTGAACAACCGGCAGATCGCCGACACGTGCTTCATCAGCGAGAAGACGGTCAAGAACCACATCAACCGCATCTTCGCGAAACTCCGGGCGACGTCCCGCAGCGAGGCGATAGCGGCCTGGCTGGGCACGAGGGCGGCATCGTGACCCCCGGCACGAGGTGGGCCCGGGTTTGGGCCTACGGGCCCTGTGGGGAGGAGGGGTTGGGGGCGTACCGTGCGCCTGCCGAGCTCGGCATCGGCACGGGGACGTACGAA
The DNA here is from genome assembly GCF_025195125.1 of Streptomyces sp. Je 1-79. GTDB lineage: Bacteria > Actinomycetota > Actinomycetes > Streptomycetales > Streptomycetaceae > Streptomyces. Next base: position 238,806 of record NZ_JAMGSL010000009.1, on the reverse strand, counting down.
TCCGGAGGGGACGACCATGAGCGACCTCATGCTGAAGGCTGCGACGAGGGCGAAGGTGCACTTCGGCGCATGGGCCCGCACGAGGACGACGAACGACCGGGGGCAGACGGCGGTCGAGTATCTGGGGATCATCGTGGTGGTGGTGGCGATCGTTGTGGCGATCACCGGCACGGATATCGGCAGCTCGATCAAGACGGCGATCACGAACAAGATCGCCGAACTCATGGACTAGTGCTGGCCGGTAGGTACAAGGATTCAGGGCAGGCGTTCCCCATTTACATCACGGTGATGGCGGGCCTGCTCTTTCTCGCGTTCGCCTACTTCGCGGTCGGACAGGCCGCTGCGACCCGGAACGGTGCCCAGACCGCAGCCGACGCTGCGGCGCTGGCTGCCGCTCAGGACGCTCGTGATCAGCTCCGGGACGGCTGGGTGGCCGTCATCCTGGACCCAGCCCAGTGGGGCGATTTCCTCTCGGGCAGGCAGTACGACGAGTACGCCGCCTGCCAGCGTGCGGCCTCCTTCGCGGCCAAGAATCACGCGGAAGTCCCGGGCGAGGGCTGCAACCCGCTCTCCTCCGGCGAACTGGGGTTCCGCGTGGAGGTGCGGACGCTGAACTCTGTCGGCGAATCCGTCATCCCGGGCACGGAGATCCAGCACGCGACGGCGAAGGCGACGGCTGTGATCGAGCCGCTGTGCACCTTTGAGGCTCCCGAGCCGACCCAGCCTCCCGAGCCGACCGATGAACCCGAACCGGACCCTGAGCCGGATCCGCGCCCCACGCCGACGGAACCCGTCCCGATTCAGGGCCTTACATGCGACGGTGTCTCCTGGACGATCGATCCCGACCGACCGGAGCTGCCAAGCGCCGCCGACCTCTTCACCGTTCGACTGGCCGACTGACAAACGAAGGAATCCCGTTCATGAGTGTTCGGTACGCAACGACGGCCCTCAGGAGGTGGGTCGTGGCCGCCACCGCGGCCGGCCTGGTCCTCGGCGTAGCCGGCTGCGGCAGTGACGACGAGCCTCCGAAGAGCCAGCCGTCCACGACTTCTTCGGCTCCGAAGAGCGGCGAAGGCAACGAGAAGCCTCAGTCGGAGGCTCCCGAGGAGACGTTGGCTGTGCTCAAGGGGCAGGACGGCTTCGAACTGACGGTCACCTCGGCCCAGCGCGACGCCGGCGGCTTCCTCACTGTCAAGGGACGACTGAAGAACGCCTCGGACAAGGGGCGAGCCGTCCCTGATCTGAGGGGGAACGAGACCGAAGTGCTGAAGCACGGCACCTCCCTCGGGGGCGCGACCCTGGTGGACGGAGCCGCGAAGAAGCGCTACTACGTGCTCCGCGACACGGACGGCAGGCCCTTGACCACGACCGGTCTGGCCATCCTCGGTGCCGGAGATTCGGCCGAGGTCTTCATGCAGTTCCCCGCCCCCGCCGACAGCACCACCGAAGTGACCTTCCAGCTCCCCACCTTCGAACCCGGCACCATCAAACTCTCCTGACGGACGCCGCCATGACTCCCCACCGCCTCGTCATCCTCGCCGCCGCCTCCCTTCTTCTCGTCGTCGGTACCGCCACCCCCGTTCTCGCCGACGACCCTCCCAACTCCACCTCCAGCGCCTCCCCGCCCCCCGCGATCGACGCGAACTCGCCCGAGCTCATGCTTCCCGACGGGGCCACCCTCGCCGCGCCCAAGGTTCTCGACATCAAGCAGGTCGTCGAGGAGGAGGGCGGGGAACAGCGGCGGGAGGACACCAATGTCGACGTGACCTTCGCCCTTCAGGCCGAGGTGCTCTTCGGGAAGGACAGCGCCAAGCTCAGCCCCGCCGCCACCGCCCGTATCGCGGCCATCGCCGTGGAGATCAACAAGCAGAACTCCAGCCGCGTCCGCGTCTTCGGCTTCACCGACAACCTCGGGACCTACGAGCACGGGCTCAAGCTCTCCAAGCAGCGGGCCGACGCCGTGCAGCAGGAGCTGGCCAAGACGCTCGATCCGGGGAAGACCTTCGACATCCGCGGGTACAGCGAGGACTACCCGATCGCCGACAACGCCACCGAGGAAGGCCGCACCAAGAACCGCCGCGTCGAGATCTCCTTCCCCCGCACCACCTCCTAGCTCAACTGACCCAGCACCGCCCGGACCGTCGCGACGACGGCTTCCGGGCGGTGGAAGACGCCCCGTGCCGTGAAGCGCAGGACCCGGCGGACGGACGGGCAGTCGGCGAGGTCGTTGTAGCGGCGGATGTCGCGGTCGTGGGCCTGGCGGGTGCCGTGGAAGGCGTAGCCCTCGATCTCGACGGCCAGGCCCTGCATCCGGAAGAGGAAGTCGGGGCGCAGGGCGCGGCCCGCGCGGGTGTGGAGGAGCGGCTGCGACTCGGGGCGGAGGCCCGCGTCACGCATATGGAGGCGCGCGACCGTCTCCGCGGGGGAGCCGGACGCGGCGTCGGCGAGCGGCAGCCAGCGGCGGGCCCGCGTCGCGCCGGGCCGGGGCGCGGACAACTCCGCCGTCAGCTCCCCGTGGTCGACCAGCGGCTCACGGCGGACGCCCCCGACCGTGCGGCGCGACAGGGCCGAGTCCGCGACCACGACGGCCCGCTCGCGCGTGCCGCAGCTCCGTATCAGGTCTCCGACCGTCCTCGCGGGCCCCGTCGCCCGCAGCCCTCCGCGCGTGACGCAGTCCCCGTCGGCCAGGAACTCCGTGGAGCGGACCCGCACCCCCTCTGCCGTACGGGACGACAGCGGACGCCGCACGGTGAAGTCCAGGACCTCCCGCGTCCCCGCCGCCCCCGCCTCCCCGAGCACCTCGATCCGGTGCAGCGCCGCCGCCGTGCCGTGGCTGCACACCCACTCCGGCCGTATCAGCTGGAGCGCCCTCGCCCGCACCTTCCAGTCCACCTCCTTCCCCGGGGCCGCCCACGCGCCCCGGCAGATCCGCTGCCATCCCTCCGCCCGCAACCGCCTCCCGAGCCGGCCCGGCGGCCACCCCACCCCGTACGCCCACACCGTGAGAAGCACCCCGCCCCGGGCGACCTTCACCAACTCCTCCATGCCCCAACCATCCCCGGACGGGGGAACGTTCGCATCCCCTGTGGATAACTTGCGCCCTCATGCCGCATCCTGGTCGGAACGGGCGGAACGGGCGCCGGGACTGCTCCGAAGTGGATTGCCGATGAACACGACATCCCCCAGCGTGCGACTGGTCAGCGACCTCGTGACGAGGATTCCCGAGTTCCGGGACGCCTACGACAATCACGTCTTCTGCCAGGGCGGCGTGCTGCCGCACGTCTTCTTCTGGGACGTCGTCCAGAACACCGTGCGTTCCTTCCTCGGCGAGGAGCAGGCGGCGGCCGACTGGCGCCGCACGCTCGACTTCCTGGAGGAGCAGAGCGCGCGCGGGGACCTCGGGATCGACGAGGTGATCGTCACCTCGTTCCTCAACGACCTGCCGTACCCCCACGAGCCCGGATACGCCATCGTCCAGGAGCTCGGCCCGGTCATGGCGGCGAGGTTCGGCCGCATCCGCCCCGGGGGGTGAGCGCCGGGGGCTGAGCGCCCAGCCGTGAGCCCTCTCCGGGGGTGCGCCCGGGGCCGTTCCGGGCGCCGGACATAATCGAGCGCATGTCCCCAGACCGGTCCCGTTCGCCCGATTCGCCCGCCGTCGCCCTCGGCGGCTACGCCGCCACCCGGGTCATCGGCCTCGCGGTCCTCGCCCTCGCCGCCGTCGCGACCGGCAAGGACGGGCTGCACCGGCTGACCGGCCGCTGGGACTCCGTCTGGTACGTCCGGATCGCCGAGCACGGTTACGGGTACGAGGCCACCCTCCCCAACGGCAGCGTCCACTCCGACCTGGCCTTCTTCCCCCTCTTCCCGGCGCTCGAACGGGCCCTGTCCACCGTCCTCCCCGTCGACGCCGCCACCGCCGGCCTCCTCGTCTCCTGGGCCGCCTCGCTCGCCGCCGCCTGGGGCATCTACGCCGTCGGCTCCTACGTCGCGGGCCGGCCGACCGGTGTCGTGCTCGCCGTCCTCTGGGGCGTGTACCCGACCGCGTTCGTCCAGTCGATGGCGTACACCGAGACGCTCTTCACCGCCCTCGCCGCCTGGTCGGTCCTGGCCGTCCTGCGCGACCGCTGGATCCTCGCCGGTGCGCTGTGCGCGCTCGCGGGGCTCACGCGGCCGACGGCCGCCGCGCTGATCGCCGCCATCGGGATCACGGCCCTGGCCACCGTCGTACGCGAACGGAAGCTGCCCGTCCGCATGGTGGCCGGTGTCCTCCTCGCGCCCCTGGGCTGGCTCGCGTACATCGTCTACGTCGGTGTGCGCGAGGGCAGCGCCACGGCCTACTTCGACGTCCAGGCCGCCTGGGGGAACTCCATCGACGGCGGTGTCGCCCTCGCCCGCTTCATCTGGGGTCTCCCGCCGCTCGCCGCGCTCGGTCTGTGCGCCGCGCTCGCCCTGCTCGCCTGGCTCGTCGTCCTGTGCGTGCGCCAGAAGCAGCCCCTGCCCCTGCTCGTGTACACGATCGCGGTCGTGGTCGTCTCGCTCATCGGCGCCGCGTACTTCGGCTCCCGGCCGCGCCTGATGATGCCCGCGTTCGGTCTCCTGCTGCCGGCCGCGGCGGCGCTCGTACGGCTCCGCGTCCGCAACCGGGTCCTGGTGCTCACCGGGCTCGCGCTGGCGTCCGGCGCCTACGGCGCGTTCACCCTGCTGGGGTCGGGGCCACCGTGACCCGGACGCCCTTCCGCAGCCCCCACCCCTCCATCGCCCCGCCCTCCGCCTCCAGGACGTGCCGGCCTCGCGGCCGCACCATGCCGAGCCGGCCGGGCCGCATGGTCACGACGTCGAGGACCGTGAGGTTCCGGTCCAGGTAGGCCACGTCGATGGTGAAGCGCATGCCGAAGGTGTGGATGCTGTTCGTCGGGGTGATGAGCATCGCGCCCTCGATGCCGTCCCGGCCGAGCAGGCCGCGCCGCCGCGCACGGTAGGAGGCCGCGATCTCCAGCGGCACCGGAGCCTCCCCGACGAGCAGGCTGCCTGTGCCGTCGCGCCATGTCCCCTGTCTCCCCATGGGGGAGACGGTAGCGGTGCGGCTGGGTAGGGTGCGGCGGGTGTTCGCCACGCTGATCGCCGTAGCCGCGCTGTGGGGCGCCGCCACCGGGCTGCTCGTGCCGCGCGCCGCGTACCGGCTCTCCGTCGGGCCGGAGGAGCCGTGGCGCGACAGCTGCGTGGCGGGCCACGCCCTGTCCGGCCCTGCGCGCGGCTGGCTCGGCCCCCCGGCGTGCCCATCCTGCGCGACCGCGCCCAGGCCCGCCCTGGCTCCGCCCGCGAACGCCGCCGGGCCCACGAACCCCGCCGGACCCGCGAACCCCGCCGGGCCCGCGAACCCCGCCGGGCCCGCGAACCCCGCCGGGCCCGCGAACCCCGCCGGCCCCGCGAACCCTGCCGGGCCCACGGCCGCCGCCTCGCAGCCGACCCCCGCGCAACAAGCAGCCCCCGCCCCGAACCCCACCACCGCCCCGCACCCCACCCCCACCCCCGCCGTCCGTACCTTCCCCCCGGCCAAGCGTCCTCTCGGTGCGCCCCTCCTCACCGCCTGCGTCTGTGCCGCGCTCGCCGCCGCCACCGGGCCCCGTCCCGAGCTCGGCGTCTGGCTGCTGCTCGCGCCCTTCGCCGTGCTCCTCGCCACCGTCGACGTCCGCGTCCACCGGCTGCCCGACCCCCTCACGCTCCCGCTCGCCGCCGCCACCCCGCTGCTGCTCCTCGGCGCCGAACTCCTGCCGTACGACGCCGGCTCCTGGCCCCACGCGCTGCTCGGCGGACTCGCCCTCGGCGGCGGCTACCTCCTGCTGTTCCTGATCCGGCCGGACGGCATGGGCTTCGGCGACGTCAAGCTCGCGCTCTCCCTCGGCGCGGCCCTCGGCTGGTACGGCTGGGGCATTCTCTTCGCCGGTACGTTCGCGGGCTTCCTCGCCGGTTCGCTGTACGGGCTCGGTCTCGTCCTCGCCCGGCGCGGGAGCCGGAAGTCGGCGATCCCCTTCGGGCCCTTCATGATCGGCGGCGCCCTGCTCGGGCTGCTCCTCGGCGCGCTCTCCGCCTCCCCCTGAGGTCCGCCGCCTAGCATCCAGACACATGCGGACAATGACCGACAAACTGCCCGTTGAGTCACAGGCGGAGGCGGAGGCGAAGGCCCCTCCGGCGCCCACCCCCTGGTACCGGCGACCGGCCGCCCTCCCCTGGGCGTGGGCCGCCGCCCTCTGTCTCCTCTACGCGACCGTCGCCGTGCGCCGCCACCAGCTCCTGCGGACCACCGGCTACGACCTGGGCATCTTCGAGCAGGCCGTCCGCGCCTACGCCGAACTCCGCGCTCCCGTCGTCCCCTTGCGCGGCCCGGGGTTCCATCTCCTCGGCGACCACTTCCACCCCCTGCTCGCCGCCCTCGCCCCCCTGTACCGCGTCTGGCCCTCCCCCCTCTGTCTGCTCGTCGCCCAGTCCGCCCTCCTCGCCCTTGCCGTGGTCCCCCTCGCCCGCTGGGCCCGGCGGGCGATCGGCACGCGCGCCGCGCATGTGGTCGCCGCCGGGTACGGGCTCAGCTGGGGCGTCGCCTCCGCCGCCGCCTTCGACTTCCACGAGGTCGCCCTCGCCGTACCGCTGCTCGCGTTCGCGCTGGAAGCGCTCGGCCGCCGCCGCTGGGGGGCGGCCGTCGCATGGGCCGCGCCCCTCCTGCTGATCAAGGAGGACCTGGGGCTGACCCTGGCGGCAGTCGGCGTCTACATCGCCCTCAAAGGGCCCCGCCGACTCGGGATCGTCACGGCGGTCGTCGGCGTGCTCGGCTCGCTGATCGAGATCAAGTTCCTGCTGCCCGCGTTCAACCCCGGCGGCGCCTACGCCCACGGAGGCCATCTCTCCGACGGCCACGGATCGCTGCTCTCCACCCTCGCCCACGCCCCGCTCGACGCCCTGCGCCCCGACATCAAGGCGATGACCCTGATCCTGGTCTTCGCCCCGTCCGCGCTGCTCGCCCTGCGCTCGCCGCTCGCGCTGATCGCGGTGCCCACGCTCGGCTGGCGGATGTTCTCGGAGAACACCTTCCACTGGGGCACGGCGTACCACTACAGCGCGATCCTCATGCCGGTGGTCTTCGCCGGCCTCGTCGACGCCCTCGCCCGCGAGTCGTCCGCAGCATCCGCGCCGTCCGCAGCATCCGCGCCACCCCTCACGCCCCCCGCGTCCCCTACACCCCCCACGCCCCCCGCGTCCGCCCGGAACGTCCGTGCGTCGCTCGCCACCGTCCTCGCCGTGACCGTGGTGATGATCCCGTCCTTCCCCCTGGCCCAGCTCGCCCAGCGGCCCACCTGGCGGACCACGCCGCACATCGAGGCCGCGCGCACGCTGCTCGCCCGCATCCCCGACGGCGCCACCGTCGCCGCCTCCAACCGGCTGGCCCCGCAGCTCACGTCGCGCTGCGAGGTCGTGATCTTCCCGACCTTCCCCGTGGACACCCGGCTCGACCGCCGGGAGACCGGCCCCCTGCCGGCCCCGACCGCCGAGTGGATCGTCCACGACGCCGTACCGCCGGAGGCCTGGCCCCAGCAGAGCGGCCCCTGGCCGTACCCGGAGGAGCAGCAGGAGAGGGAGCTGAGGGCGGCGCGGGAGTCGCACGGGTACGAGGTGGTGGACGCCAAGGACGGCCTGACGCTCCTGCGCCGCGCGGGCTAGGCCCTGTCGTCGCGCAACGTTCCCTCGGTGTACGTGAATTCGTCGGAGCCGGGCGAACACCGCCCCGGCCCGGCGGCCCCTACGCGTGCGGCCCCACCGCCACCGTGCCGACCACGAGCTCCGGCCTGCCCTCCAGGACGGTCGCCACCCGTTCGGCCTGGGCCTCCACCTGCCTCAGCCGCGCCGCGCCCAGCGGCTTCAGCGGCTCGACGGTCACCGTGATGCGCTTTCCCGAACGGCGCTGGTGCCAGACCCCCGCCACCGTTCCGTCCACCAGCAGCACCGGGTAGTTCCCGGCCTGACCGCCCGACAGCGCCCGGTCGCGGGCCGCACCGGGGAAGAGCCGTTCGCGCGGCTGCGAGGCGATGGTGAAGGCGTCGAAGTACGGCAGCAGCCGAACCCCGCGCGCCGGCCGTACGTCCGGGAAATCGGTGTCCCCGGCGACGACCCAGCCTGTCGCCCCGTCGAAGGACACCTCCTCGATACGCCCCGCCTCCGCCAGCGAGGAGAAGAGTCCCGTCGCCCAGCCCGGTGGCGCCGCCAGCCACTTCGCGAAGTGCCTCGGGGCCGCCGGGCCGTAGGCGTACAGATAGCGGTCCACGAGCTCGCCGAGCGCCCCCGTCCCCTCTTCCGGACGCACCCCCGGGTTGGTGTACGTGACCTTCCGCCCCCGGTCCCGGCCGAAGCACAGCACCCCCCGGTGCGCCGCCACATGGGTGATCTGGCGCCAGCGGGGCCACTTGTCCTGGAAGGCTTCCATCACCCGGTCGCCCGCCCAGGAGCCGGTGCGCTCCACGATGGCGTCCGTGAGTTCGTCCACGGTCAGCTCCGTGTCCGTCAGGGCGTCCGCGATCGCCGCCAGCACCGCGTCCGTCTGGGTCGCCGTCATCCGTACGTCCGGCGGCATCATGTGCACCTCGCCGGGGATCGCCGACAGCGCGCCGGTCCACATCGGCAGATCGGCCGCGGGCAGCAGATGGACCGTGCCGCGCGGACCGTACGTCTTGACCAGCGTGCCGTCCTCCCAGAGGGCCGCCCGTACGTCGGCCCGTGTCGCCTCGGGGGTGCGCAGTGCGAGGGACAGCTCGGCGGCGGACAGGACCTGTGCATGCGCCCCGAGCATCGCGGCGGCCACGGCCGCGGGCGGTGCGTCCGTCGGCTCGTCCAGAAACTGTCGGCGGATTCTCCGGGCGTCGGCCTGTTCCCAGGTGACCTGTGATGGGGTGGCGGTCGTCATGCTTCGACCGTAGGGCCGGAATAGGTCAGGGCCTGTCCGCCTTGGCCCAAGAGCCGACGGCCAACGAGTCGACGGCCAACGAGTCGACGGCCGGAGGGTCGACGGCCGGAGGGTCGAAGAGTCGGGACGGGACGAGGAGTTGGCCATGGCCAAGGGCAGGACGACGTACGACTGCGGGCTCGACGCGGCCGTCGACGTCGTCGGCGGCAAGTGGAAACCGCTGATCCTGTGGGCGCTGCACGCCCACGGAGCGACCCGCTTCGGGGAGCTGAGGCGGATGATCACCGGCGTCAGCGAGAAGGTGCTGATCCAGCAGCTGCGCGAGCTGGAGGCGGACGGCATCGTCCACCGGGAGGTCTATCCGGAGGTCCCGCCCCGGGTGGAGTACTCCCTGACCACGCTCGGTCAGGCGCTGAACACGGCGCTGCTACCGCTGGGGGAGTGGGGCGACCGCTTCATGGCCGAGATCCTCGCCGCCAAGGAAGCCCAGAAGGAATCCCAGGAGGAAGCCCAGAAGGACGCAGAGGCCGCCTGACCGCGCGGGGCCGGGCGGCGGGTTCCGTCAACCGGAGCCCTTCGACCGGGGTCCCTCTTGGGAGGTACGAAACCCGCCGCCACGCCGGGGCGCAAACCCGCCAGGGGAGGCCACGCCCCTTGTCCCAACTGGGCTCCGAGGAATCCGGGACAGGCGCTCCGTGCCGGTTGGCACGCAGCAGGGCTTCTGAAGGGTTATGGTGGAAACCCCCCCTCGGGCCGGTCCGTATCCCCCCCCACGGACCGGCCCGTTTTTCTTTTGCCGGGGGCGTCGCCTCAGCCCCGTCCGGCCCAGATGTTGGTGCCCTCGGTGTCCACGGCGAAGGAGTCGATCTCCTTCAGCTCCTCCGCGGTCAGCGGCGGACCGGCCAGCGCGGCCACGTTCTCCTCCAGCTGCCCGACGCTGGACGCGCCGATCAGCGCGGAGGTCATCCGCTCGTCGCGCAGCACCCAGGACAGCGCCAGCTGCGCCAGCGACTGCCCGCGCCGCTCGGCGATGTCGGCCAGACCGCGCAGCCGCCGCAGCACCTCGTCGGAGAGCAGGTTCGGGTCGAGGGACTTGCCCTGCGTGGCCCGCGAACCCTCCGGGATGCCCTTCAGGTACTTGTTCGTGAGCAGGCCCTGGGCCAGCGGCACGAAGGAGATGCAGCCCATGCCGGCCGCCTCCAGCGTGTCGAGGAGGCCGTCGTCCTCGGTCCAGCGGTTGATCATCGAGTACGACGGCTGGTGGATGAGCGCCGGGACACCCATCTCCCTGAGGATCCGCGCGGCCTCGGCCGTCTGCTCGCTGTTGTACGAGGAGACACCGACGTACAGCGCCTTGCCCTGCTGGACGGCGGAGGCGAGCGCCCCCATCGTCTCCTCCAGCGGGGTGTGCGGGTCGAAGCGGTGCGAGTAGAAGATGTCGACGTAGTCGAGGCCCATCCGCTTCAGGGAGGCGTCGAGCGAGGACATCAGGTACTTGCGGGAGCCCCACTCGCCGTACGGGCCGGGGTGCATCTCGTAACCGGCCTTGGTCGAGACGATCAGCTCGTCCCGGTAGGGCGCGAAGTCCTGGGCGAAGATCTTGCCGAAGTTCAGCTCGGCCGATCCCGGCGGCGGCCCGTAGTTGTTCGCCAGGTCGAAGTGGGTGACGCCGAGGTCGAAGGCGCGGCGCAGGATCGCGCGCTGCGAGCCGAGCGCGCGGTCGTCGCCGAAGTTGTGCCAGAGGCCCAGGGAGACGGCGGGCAGCTTGAGTCCGCTGCGACCGGTGCGGCGGTACTCCATCTGCTCGTAGCGGTCCTCGGAAGCGTGGTAGATGGGGGAGTCAGTCACGTATCTCTGCTTATCACGGACTTGTGACAGTCCCGGGCTGGGAGCCTGTTACCCGTCCGCAGTAATGTGGCGGCTTCGGGGACCGCCGCGGCATGGAGGGGTTAAGAACAGTGAACCTGCGCGACCTGGTGTACGGGCTCTACGCACGCCGGGTGGAAGGCCGCCTCGACCATGACCAGGTGCCCAAGCACATCGGTGTCATCCTCGACGGCAACCGGCGCTGGGCCAAGGCCTCCGGTGGGACCCCCGAGCAGGGCCACAGGGCCGGCGCGGACAAGATCCAGGAGCTGCTCGGCTGGTGTGCCGAGACGGACGTCGAGGTCGTCACGCTCTGGATGCTCTCGACGGACAACCTGAACCGGCCCGAGGACCAGCTCCGCCCGCTCCTCGCCATCATCGAGGGCGCGGTCCGCGCCCTGGCCTCGGACGGCCGCTGGCGGGTGCACCACGTGGGCACGCTCGACCTGCTGCCCGCCCGCACCCAGTCCGTACTGAAGGAGGCCGAGCAGGCCACGCACGACAACACGGGGATACTCGTCAACGTCGCGGTGGGCTACGGAGGCCGTCAGGAGATCGCGGACGCGGTCCGCTCGCTGCTCCTGGAGCACGCGGAGAAGGGGACGAGCTTCGAGGAGCTCGCCGAGATCGTCGACGTCGAGCACATCTCCGAGCACCTCTACACGCGGGGCCAGCCCGATCCGGACCTGGTGATCCGTACGAGTGGCGAGCAGCGCCTCTCGGGCTTCATGCTGTGGCAGAGCGCGCATTCGGAGTACTACTTCTGCGAGGTTCACTGGCCGGCCTTCCGCAAGGTCGACTTCCTGCGGGCGCTGCGTGACTACGCCGCACGCCACCGCCGCTACGGCACCTGACGGAAGCCTTTCCTCCGCGGACGCGGGGCGATCACCGGACGTTCGACTCCGTTCACGAACACGTCGTCATATGCCATGGCATGGCCGAGGGTGTTCGAGGGAATACCCCTTGCAGAGTGAGCGGCACGGAGACCGCCACCCGGGAGGCCCGTTGCACCAGGACGACCGTGCAGGACATGTACGGACGGAGCGGAGGGCCGGAGCTCGGCCCGCGCATCGTGGCCAGAGCCCGGTCCCATCCCGCAGCGACACCGCTTCCGTCGCGCCCCGACCTCTCAGGGGTCGTCAAAGGGGGTCTGTCCTTCCGTGGTGACCAGCACTAAGCGCCGCTTGTCCGACAGGCGCACCTATGTACTCGACACCAGCGTTCTGCTGGCCGACCCCAACGCCGTGTCCCGCTTCGACGAGCACGAGGTCGTGCTGCCGATCGTCGTGGTCACCGAGTTGGAGGCCAAGCGGCACCACCCCGAGCTCGGCTACTTCGCCCGGGCGGCCCTGCGCCTCCTGGACGACTTCCGGGTCCGGTACGGGCGCCTGGACGCCCCGCTTCCCATCGGGGAGCTGGGCGGCACCCTGCGTGTCGAGCTGAACCATTCCGACCCCGGAGTGCTCCCCGCCGGCTACCGGCTGGGGGACAACGACTCCCGGATCCTGGCGGTCGCGCGCAATCTCCAGGCCGAGGGGTACGACGTCACGGTCGTCTCCAAGGACCTGCCGCTGCGTATCAAGGCGTCCTCGGTCGGGCTCCTCGCCGAGGAGTACCGCGCGGAGCTCGCCATCACGGACTCCGGCTGGACCGGAATGTCCGAACTGGCACTCTCCGCCGACCAGGTGGACATCCTCTACGACCAGGAGACGCTGTACGTCCCGGAGGCCGCCGAGCTTCCGGTGCACACGGGCCTGGTCCTGCAGTCCGAGCGGGGCAAGGCGCTCGGCCGGATCACGGCGGAGGGCAACGTCCGGCTGGTGCGCGGCGACCGGGAGGTGTTCGGCATCCGCGGCCGCAGCGCCGAGCAGCGGATCGCGCTCGATCTGCTCCTCGACCCGGACGTCGGCATCATCTCGATGGGCGGCCGGGCCGGCACGGGCAAGTCCGCGCTCGCCCTGTGCGCGGGCCTGGAGGCGGTCCTGGAGCGCCGTCAGCACCAGAAGGTGATGGTGTTCCGTCCGCTGTACGCGGTCGGCGGCCAGGAGCTCGGCTATCTGCCGGGCAGCGAGGCCGAGAAGATGAGCCCCTGGGCGCAGGCGGTCTTCGACACGCTCTCGGCGGTGGCGAGCCGTGAGGTCATCGAGGAGGTGCTCGGGCGCGGGATGCTGGAGGTCCTCCCGCTCACCCACATCCGCGGCCGCTCCCTCCACGACGCCTTCGTCATCGTGGACGAGGCACAGTCGCTGGAGCGGAACGTCCTGCTGACCGTTCTGTCCCGGATCGGGGCGAACTCCCGGGTGGTGCTGACCCATGACGTCGCCCAGCGCGACAACCTCAGGGTCGGCCGGTACGACGGAGTGGTCGCCGTCGTCGAGAAGCTGAAGGGGCATCCGCTCTTCGCCCACGTCACGCTGACCCGCTCGGAGCGCTCGCAGATCGCCGCGCTCGTGACCGAAATGCTGGAGGACGGACAGATCTGACCCGATTGGGCAGATTGCAATGATTGGCACCGTCCCGTACGGGTACGGGAGTTGGCGCCGCCCGGCAGAGCGCAGGAGCTTAGCCGGGCGGCGTCGCGCTGTCCGGGAAATCGGCCAAAACTCCTGCGACTTGAGAGGTGTGAGCTTTCACACGCAACTCGGAATTGCCTTGCGGTGTTGCCGTCCGGCAGAGTCTTGCTTCCGTCAGGCCCCGCATACGGCACACGTGCACCCCCAGGGGTGCGGCACCACACAACTCAACAGTCGTTCGCCGTATGCCGCCCACAGCACCACGGGCCCGTGTCTTCTGTGACCCAGTACGTCGGAGACCAGCGCCAGGGGCACGATTTCGCCCGCGTGGTCACCTCTGCGGGCGATGCTGGAAGGAAACCGTGTGAGCCGGATCTCGGTCCGGGGATTCGCGGTGGCTTCGGCCACTGCGGTCACCACCGTCGGCGCCGTCGTGGGTGTTGCCTCGGGCGACACCCAGCCCTCGGGCGACAACTTCGAGGCCACCGCGGCCGACACCACGCTGCTCGCGGACATTCCCGCGGGCGAGCAGGCCCAGGTACAGGTCTCCTCGCTCTCGGAGCAGGCCGACGTCCAGGCCGCCGCGGCCGACTCGGCCATGAAGAAGTCCGCGGAGGAAGCGGCCCGTATTCAGGCCGCCAAGGACGCCGAGACGAAGAAGAAGGCTGCCGACAAGGCGGAGAAGGAGCGCAAGGAGGCCGCCGAGCGCGCCGAGCGTTCCTCGGTCCGCGACGCGTCGAGCTTCTCGGCCCAGGGTTCCTACTCCATCGCCGAGGTCAAGGCGATCGCCCGGCAGATGATTCCGGCCTCGCAGTTCCAGTGCTTCAGCAACATCGTGGACCACGAGTCCGGCTGGAACTACCGCGCGACCAACCCGTCCTCGGGCGCCTACGGTCTCGTCCAGGCCCTGCCCGGTTCGAAGATGTCGTCGGCCGGCGCCGACTGGCAGACGAACCCGGCAACCCAGATCAAGTGGGGCCTGAACTACATGAACAACCGCTACGACAGCCCCTGCGGCGCGTGGAACTTCTGGCAGGCCAACCGCTGGTACTAGACCGGCGCTCTCAACCCTGCTGAGCCCCTCACCGTCCTACGGTGGGGGGCTCCATGCGTGTAGGTTCGGGCCCACGTGCTCGCGGGGGGAGTGAGCGGGGGGAAGAGGGAAGAGGATGTCGAGACTGCCAGGATGGCTGAGTCGGCTGGGCGACGAGCTGAGCCGCATGGGTGAACGCCTGGACGAACGCCGTGCCCGCGCGGAGCGCGCGCACGACCTGGACGGGGACGCCGCGTCCACCGCCGGCGACGGACCCGGCGCGGGCGGCTCGCCCGACGCGGGACCGGAGCCCGGGAGCGAACCCGCCGCGAGCCGAGGCCCGGAGGGAGCTCCCGAGGGCGCACCCGAGTCGGAGGCCGGCGGACGCGAGGCCATGGCGAAGTCGCCTGCGCCGGAACCGTCCGAGCGGTGGCCGGGGCGCCGGGCGCCGCAGTCGGCCGCCGCGACCGTCTCCGTACCGGCACCGCCCGACTACGCCCCCGCCGTCGCCGCCCGGCCGGACCCGGTCGCCGCGATCCCGTGGGGCATGCGGGTCGCCGCCGAGGCCGGCTGGCGGCTGCTCGTGCTCGCCGGCACCGTCTGGGTGCTGATGAAGGTGATCAGCTCGGTGCAGCTGGTCGTCCTCGCCTTCGTCGCCGCGCTGCTCGTCACCGCGCTGCTCCAGCCCTCGGTGAGGTGGCTGCGCCACGCCGGGCTGCCGCGCGGGCTGGCCACGGCCGTCACCGCCGTCTCCGGCTTCGTGATCATGGGCCTGGTCGGATGGTTCGTGGTCTGGCAGGTCATGGACAACATCGACAACCTCTCGGACCGGGTCCGGGACGGTATCGAGGAGCTCAAGCAGTGGCTCCTCGACAGCCCGTTCCACGTGACCGAGAAGCAGATCAACGACATCGCCCAGAACCTGAGCGACACGGTCGGCGCCAACACCGAGCAGATCACCTCCGCCGGACTCCAGGGCGTGACCGTGGTCGTCGAGGCGCTGACCGGGATACTGCTCGCCATGTTCTCGACCCTCTTCCTCCTGTACGACGGGAAGAAGGTCTGGCAGTGGACGCTGAAGCTGGTGCCCGCCCAGGCGCGGCCCGGTGTCGCCGGCGCGGGGCCCCGGGCCTGGCGGACGCTGACCGCCTATGTGCGGGGCACGGTGATCGTCGCCCTGATCGACGCGGTCTTCATCGGTCTCGGCCTGTACTTCCTCGACGTCCCGATGGCGGTCCCGCTCGCCGTCTTCATCTTCCTCTTCGCCTTCATCCCGCTCGTCGGCGCCGTCATCTCCGGTGCCCTCGCGGTCGTCGTCGCCCTGGTGACCAACGGGGTGTTCACCGCCCTCATGGTCCTGCTCGTGGTGCTGGCCGTGCAGCAGATCGAGGGCCATGTGCTCCAGCCGTTCATCCTGGGCCGCGCGGTACGGGTCCACCCGCTCGCCGTCGTCCTCGCGGTCGCGGCCGGCGGCCTGACCGCCGGCATCGGCGGCGCGGTGGTCGCGGTGCCGCTGGTCGCCGTCACCAACACCGTGGTCGGCTACCTCCGCGCGTACAGCCATGAACAGGCCCTCCTCAGCACCCCGGAACCGCGCGGAGCGACCGCGTTCGCCGTGGCGCCGGTCCAGGCGCCCGGCTCCAGGGACCGGGGCGACGAGTGATCTCCGAGCCGGAGCTGATCGGCGGCGAGGACTTCCCGGCCGCGCAGGTCCTCGACCGGGACTCCCGGGAGTCGCGGGATCCCCGGCAGTCCCGGGAGCCTCTCGAGCCGAGGAGGCCTCGCCCGCGCCGTCCCTGGCTGTGGGCGCTCGGCGGCGCGGTGGTGGCCTCGGCGGTGTGGGCCGGCGGACTCTACGCGTACGAGCGGAGCCGGGACGAGGGCGTCGACCTGCGGGGGTACCGCACGGTGGAGAACCTCTGCGAGAGGGCCGAACTGAAGGCGCTCTCCGTGGTGCTCGGGAAGAAGTCCGTGGACCAGGAGACCCCGACGGAGAAGCACCCCGCCCTTGACCGGGCGGTCTGCTTCGCCACGCTGGGCTCGCCCGAGACGGGCTACAGCGTCCAGGTGGTGTACGAGCTGCACAAGGTGACCGACCCCGGCCCGGAGTTCGAGCCGCTCCTGAGCGTCTGGGCGTCGGATGCGGAGCCGGTCGAGGGACTCGGGGAGCAGGCCTACGTCCACCGTGACGAGGGAGACGGGGGCGCCTGGATCCGTGTTCTCGACGGTCAGGCCGAGCTGGAGATCTCGTTCAGCGACCAGCAGACCTGGTCTCCGGAGAAGGGCCAGGCGGTCACCGAGACCAAGAAGGTCGACCTCTCGGGCATCGAGACCGTGCTCGTCCAGGACCTGACCGCCCTGATGGCGGCGCTGAAGAAGTGACAGGAAGGGCCCCGGGGTGTGCAACCCCGGGGCCCTTTCTGGCAGCGCGTTCGCCCTACTCGGCGATGAGCGCCTCCGCGTCCAGCGTCACGCCGACCGCCTGGATCACCGAGGCGATCTTGACGGCCTCCTGGATCGTCTCGCGGTCGACACCGGCCTTGCGCAGGACCTGCTCGTGCGAGTCCAGGCACTGGCCGCAGCCGTTGATCGCGGAGACGGCCAGCGACCACAGCTCGAAGTCGACCTTCTCGACGCCGGGGTTGCCGATGACGTTCATCCGCAGACCGGCGCGCAGCGTCCCGTACTCCGGGTCCGACAGCAGGTGCCGGGTCCGGTAGAAGACGTTGTTCATGGCCATGATCGCGGCGGCGGACTTGGCCGCCGTGTACGCCTCGGGCTTGAGGTTGGCCTTGGCCTCCGGCTCCAGCTCGGCCAGGACCTTCGGCGAGCGCGAGGCGATCGCGCAGGCGAGGACCGTGCCCCAGAGCTGCTGCTGCGGAAGCTCGCTGTTGCCGATGACCGAGCCGAGGTTCAGCTTCAGGTCCTTGGCGAAGTCCGGTACGGCGGCCTTGAGTTCGTCGAGAGCCATGTCAGATCACTCGCCCGACAGGAGCGCGACCGGGTCGAGGGTGTTCTCGCCCTTGGTCCAGTTGCAGGGGCACAGCTCGTCGGTCTGCAGGGCGTCCAGGACCCGCAGGACCTCCTTGGGGTTACGGCCCACGGAGCCGGCGGTCACCATGGTGAACTGGATCTCGTTGTTCGGGTCCACGATGAAGACGGCGCGCTGGGCGAAGCCGTCCTCGCCCTCGACGCCGCAGTCGCGCATGAGCTCGTGCTTGGAGTCGGCGAGCATCGGGAAGGGCAGGTCACGCAGGTCGGCGTGGTCCTTGCGCCAGGCGTGGTGCACGAACTCGGAGTCGCCGGAGGCGCCGAGGATCTGGGCGTCGCGGTCCGCGAACTCGTCGTTCAGCTTGCCGAAGGCGGCGATCTCGGTCGGGCAGACGAAGGTGAAGTCCTTGGGCCAGAAGAACACCACGCGCCACTTGCCCTCGTAGGACTTGTGGTTGATCTGCTCGAACTCCTTGCCGCTCTCCAGCGACACGCAGGCGGTCAGGTCGTAGGTGGGGAACTGGTCACCGACAGTGAGCACGCGCTCTCCTTGCAAGGGGGAAGGGTCCCTTTTGGGGTCTTCCGTGAGGGGTTGGACGGGCTTCATCCTGGCACGGAGTGCATTGATCAGTGAAATAGCTAGAGTGGGTCGCGTTGATCGAAGGTGGTTATCAGTGATCCCTGTACGACGTGTGAAGCAGCCCAGCCTGTCCCAGCTCAGAGCCTTCGCGGCGGTCGCGGAGCATCTGCACTTCCGGGACGCGGCGGCGGCGATCGGTATGAGCCAGTCGGCGCTTTCCGGCGCGGTCTCGGCCCTCGAAGAGGCACTCGGTGTCCAGCTCCTTGAGCGTACGACGCGCAAGGTGCTGCTCTCGCCCGCGGGTGAGCGGCTCGCGGTGCGGGCCCGGGCCGTCCTGGACGCCGTGTCGGAGCTGATGGAGGAGGCCGAGGCCGCCCAGGCGCCGTTCACCGGAGTGCTGCGGCTCGGCGTGATCCCGACCGTCGCCCCGTATCTGCTGCCCACCGTCCTGAGCCTGGTCCACGAGCGCTATCCCGAGCTCGACCTCCAGGTCCACGAGGAGCAGACCTCCTCGCTCCTGGAGGGGCTCGCGGCCGGGCGGCTCGACCTGCTGCTGCTCGCCGTGCCGCTGGGAGTGCCCGGCGTCACCGAACTCCCGCTCTTCGACGAGGACTTCGTACTCGTCACCCCACAGGGCCATCCGCTGGCCGGACGCGCCGACATTCCGCGCGAGGCCCTGAAGGAGCTCAACCTGCTGCTCCTCGACGAGGGGCACTGCCTGCGCGACCAGGCCCTCGACATCTGCCGGGAGGCCGGACGCACGGAGGGGGCGCCGGTCACCACGACCGCGGCGGGCCTGTCGACGCTGGTGCAGCTGGTGGCGGGCGGGCTCGGCGTGACGCTGCTGCCGCGTACGGCCGTCAGGGTCGAGACCGCGCGCAACGCGGCGCTGTTCACCGGCTGCTTCACCGATCCGGCGCCCTCGCGACAGGTCGCCCTCGCGATGCGCACGGGGGCGGCCCGTCAGGCGGAGTTCGAGGAGCTGGCGGGGGCGCTGCGGGGCGCGATGAGGCGGCTTCCGGTACGCGTGGTGGGCGCCGGTTCCTGAAACCCCCCGGTCTCAGGAACCGGCGCCCGGACGTCGTACACGCCCTCGACGGGCTACTCGGTCCTCAGCCCGTCCGCCCGCATCAGACGCCACAGCACCGGCATGCTCAGCAGCGTCACGGCCGCGATCAGCGCGATCCCGATCCCGGTGACGGGCAGGAAGACCCACCAGTCCAGGACCTGTTGCCCCGTCATCTTCAGCAGGACGACTCCGAGGCCGAGCCCGCCCGCCACGGCGAGGACGAGGCCGAGCACGATCGGCACCGCCGTCTGCCACAGCACCGACCAGCTCAGCGTGGTGCGCCGGGTGCCGAAGGCGACGAGCGAGGACAGCAGCCGCTTGCGGTCCCTGAGCTGTTCGAGCGTCGTCACCAGGAGCGAGGCCGCCACCAGGAGCATCGTGAGGGTGGAGCCGACGAGGATCCCGGTGCGGACGCTGGCGAACTGCGCGTTCCGCTCGGTGGTCTTCAGCGTGCGGACCCACGAGGTCGGGTCGAGGGCCACCGCCGTGTTCCGTACGTACTCGGCGGCGTCAGGCACGGCCGGATCGAGCCGCACCATCGCCAGCGCCGCGGGTTCGTGGAGCCGGGCCGCGTCGATCGCCGACGGGGTGGCGAGGATCCCGAACTCGTACATGCCCGTCGGGTCGGGGCGGGAGTCCACGGTCCGCGCATGGGCGGGGATACGCCACCGGGGGAGCGCGCCCTTGTGCTCCTCGGGGTCCCGCAGGACGACCGTGGCGCCCGCCCTCGCGATCCCGGTGACCCGGCTGTCGGGCGGCCCTCCCTGGGCGCCGTGCGCGAGGGCGATGAAGACGTCGCCGTCCGTGCAGGAGGGCAGACGGGCGAACTCGCGGAGGGAGGCGCAGTCACCGACCTTGACCGAGGTGAGCGGAGCGTACTCCTCGCCCGCCTTCAGGCCGCCGGGGCGCCACGCGTAGGACGTGATCGTGCCGGAGACTCCGCTGACGCCCTTGGTCTTCGAGAAGCGGGCGATCATCTCCCGGGCCTCGTCTCCGCCGCTCGCCTCGGTCTCGGCCACGAGCTGGGCCCGCGTGGAGTCCTCCCCCGTGGCCTGCGCGAAGTCGTTCTCCATGGCCTGGAAGAGCATCTGGAGCGCGATCGCGCCGGCCGCCGCGACGACGATGCCGCTGACGGCACGGGCCGCCGTACCGCTGCTCAGCTGGAGCCTGCGGACGGCCAGTTGCCACGACACAGGACCCCTGTGCAGCCGCTTCACACCGGCTTCGACGAGCCACGGCAGCAGTGTGGTGAGGCCGATCAGGGCGATGGTGACGCCGGTCCCGATCCCCACGGTGTCGACGGCGGTCTGGCCCCGGTCGACCTGCCCGAAGAGCGGGACGAGCAGGGCCACGCCGGCCGCGAGGAGCAGCAGCCGCCACCACAGCCGGCGGCGGCGCGGCGCGGCGGACCGGACGACGCCGAGCGGCTCGATCGCCACGCCGCGCAGTGCGAAGAGCGTGACGACGACCGAGGCGACCGGCACCACGACGAGAACGAGCGCGGCGAGGGCGGGCATCGGTACGACGTCGGACGGGAAGGCGTTGACGTCCCAGATGGTGACGGTACCGGCGAACTGCCGTGCCACGGCGAAGAGTCCGACGCCGACCGCGAGGCCGAGGAGCGCGCCCGCGAGGGACTCGCCGGCCGCGATCCGCCGGGTCGTCGCGGTGTCCGCTCCGACGAGGCGGAGCGCCGCGAGCCGCCGGTCGCGCTGTTCGCCGCCGAACCGGACGGCGGTCGCGATGAAGACGAGCACCGGGAGCAGCAGGACGACGGAGGCGACGAGGACGAGGAGGATCAGGAACGCGTCGAACCGCTCGGCGGGCACCGACCAGCCGTAGCGCGATCCGCGGCCGTCGTAGTTGTCGGTGGTGAGGAAGTCGACGTGAGCGATGTAGCGCAGCTCGGCCGGGCCGATGAGTCCGGCGTCGCCGATCGTCCCCACGGGCTCGTAGGGGAGCCGCTCCTTGAGGAGGGCGCCGTCGGGGGAGTCGAGCAGCTCACGGAGCGCGGGCGAGACCAGCATCTCCCCGCTCGCGGGCAGCTTCGCCACGCCGGGCGGGAGAGGGGTCTCGGTGCCCTCGGGGCGCAGCAGGAGCCCGGTGACGGCGTCGTCCCGGTAGAGCGTCGTCTGTCCGAGGTGGAGGAAGGTGTCGGGGCGGGGGCCGGTCTCCTGCTCGCTGCCGTCGACGGAGCGGGTCGCCTCCCGTACCTCCCGCTGGAAGAGCATGCCGGGAAGTGAGGCGGCGGCGAGCAGCAGTGCCACGCCGAAGCCGACGCCGAGCGCGGTCAGAAGGGTACGGAGCAGGCCCGATCGGCCTCCGGTGACCGCGAACCGGGCGCCGAGCGCCAGATCGCGGGGCCAGTCACGGGGCCTCATACCGCCCACTCCGTGTCGCGCACCGCGCCGTCGCGGACGACGACCTCGCGGTCGGAGTAGGCGGCGACGCGGGCCTCGTGGGTGACGAGGACGACGGCGGCGCCGGTGTCCCGGGCCGCGTCCGTGAGCAGCTCCATCACGCGCTCGCCGTTGAGCGAGTCGAGCGCGCCGGTCGGTTCGTCGGCGAAGAGCACCCGCGGGGCCGTGACCAGCGAGCGGGCCACCGCGACGCGCTGGCCCTGGCCGCCGGATATCTCGCCGGGCCGCTTGCCGGCGATGTCGCCGACCTCCAGTCGCGCGAGCCAGTCCCGCGCCCGGGACTCGGCCTTTCCGCGCCGCTCGCCGTTCAGTCGCAGCGGAAGGGCCACGTTCTCGACGCAGGTCAGTTCCGGCACGAGCTGGCCGAACTGGAAGACGAAGCCGAAGTCGGTGCGGCGCAGCGAGCTGCGTTCGCCGTCCGAGAGGGCGGTGAGCTCGCGCCCGTCGTAGGTGATGGTGCCGTCGTCCGGCCGGACGATTCCGGCGAGGCAGTGCAGGAGCGTGGACTTCCCGGAGCCCGAGGGGCCCATCACGGCGACGACCTCGCCGGCCCTGACGGCGAAATCCGCGCCCGAGAGCGCGGGGGTCGGGCCGTAGGCCTTGGACAGTCCGCTCGCCCGGAGCAGGGGCGTGGTGGTCATCGGCGGATCTCCTCGGCGAGCCGGTCGAGCCGGGCGGCGGCCAGTTCCAGCCATCGCAGATCGGCTTCGAGGTGGAACAGGGCGTGGTCGCAGATCAGCTGGTCGGCGAGATCGCCGCCCTTCTTGCGCCGGGTCAGCTCACGCATCAGCCGCAGGTGCTCGCTCCGCTGCACGTCCACCAGCTCGGCCGCCCCGCGTCCGGTGAGGAGCGCGAGGACGACCTTGGTGTAGAGCGTGGACTGGAGGTACGGCTCCGGCTTCTCGGGCCGGCTCAGCCACTGGTCGACATCGGTGACACCGGCCTCGGTGATGGCGTAGCGCTTGCGCTCGGGGCCGTCGCCGGCCTCGACGCTGTCCACCTCCACCAGGCCGTTCCTGAGCAGCCGGGACATGGTCGAGTAGACCTGCCCGTAGTGCAGCGGCCGGTCGTGGCCGAACTTCTCGTCGAAGGCGCGCTTGAGGTCGTAGCCATGGCGCGGACCGGACTCCAGGAGCCCGAGGAGGGTGTGCCCGATTGACATGCCGCTCACTGTACACCCGGTGTATACGCACGATGTATAGCTGTCTCGAAAGGGTGATGTGACCGGAGCCGCACAACCATCCGGCTCCCAGGAGCGTCGGTTCCACCGGGGCAGGTGCTGATTCTCACGTCCGGAAAAGACCGGATCGAGTGCACTTTGTCAGCATCGGCGGTGTTAGCTTGCTGAGCTGATTCGGAGCGGACACCTGCCCGACACCACGACGAGCGGAGCGACGGAGAACATGGGCCGAGCGGACAAGGGCCAGGGGAAGAAGGGCGGGCGGATACGCCGCCTCTTCACCTGGAAGAAGATCCTGGGCACGTTCTTCGTCGGCTGCCTGCTCCTGATGGGCGCCTTCTACACGGTCTACGTGATGGTCCCCGTACCGGTGGCCAACGCCCAGGCGACCATGCAGAGCAACGTCTACAAGTACGCGGACGGCAAGATCCTCGCCCGCACCGGAGAGATCAACCGCGAGATCGTCGGCCTGGAGAAGATCCCGCTCGAGGTGCAGCACGCCTTCGTCGCCGCCGAGAACAAGACCTTCTACAAGGACAACGGCATCGACATCAAGGGCACCGCGCGCGGCGCCCTGAACACGATCACCGGCAAGGGCAAGCAGGGTGGTTCGACCATCACCCAGCAGTACGTGAAGAACTACTACCTGGACCAGGACCAGACGGTCACCCGCAAGCTCAAGGAAATGGTGATCGCGCTCAAGGTCGACCAGCAGATGCAGAAGCCCGAGATCCTCGCCGGATACATGAACACGAGCTTCTACGGTCGCAGCGCGTACGGCATCCAGGCCGCCTCCCAGTCGTACTACGGCATCGACGCCTCCAAGCTGACCGTCGCCCAGGGCGCCTACCTGGCCTCCCTGCTCCAGGCCCCCAACCAGTACGACTGGACGGCGGCCACGCCGACCGGCCGCAAGCTGGTCGAGGACCGCTGGAACTACACCCTCGACAACATGGTCGAGGAGGGCTGGCTCGACCCGACCAAGCGCGCCACGCTGAAGTTCCCCGCCCCGCAGAAGGAGAAGGCCGCCCCCGGCATGGAGGGGCAGCGGGGCTACCTGGTCGAGGCCGCCAACCAGGAGCTGATGCGCCAGGGCATCAGCGCCGAGGACATCAAGGCCGGCGGCTGGACGATCACCCTCAACATCGACGAGCAGAAGCAGAAGGACCTGGTCAAGGCGGTCGAGCGGCAGCTGGAGGAGAAGCTCGACCGCAAGGGCGACAAGCAGGACGCCACCGTCCAGGCCGGCGCCACCTCCGTCGACCCGAAGACCGGCAAGGTCGTCGCGATGTACGGCGGCATCGGCGCCACCGAGCACTGGACGTCGAACGCCACCCGCCGTGACTACCAGCCCGCCTCGACGTTCAAGCCGATCGTCCTGGCCTCCGCCCTCGACAACGGGGCCAAGACCCAGGACGGCCGGAAGATCGGCCTCGGCACGGTCTACGACGGCACCAGCAAGCGCAAGGTGGTCGGCAGCAGCGTCCCGTTCAGCCCGGAGAACGAGGACAACCGCAGCTACGGCCCGGTCACCGTCCAGAAGGCCACCAACAGCTCGATCAACTCCGTGTACGCGCAGATGATCGTGGACGTCGGCGCGGGCAACACCAAGAAGACCGCCCTCGACCTCGGCATGAAGGACGGCGCGGACTTCGGCGAGACCCCCGCGATGTCGCTCGGCACCATGGGCGCCTCCACCTGGGACATGGCCGGCGTCTACGCCACCCTCGACAACCACGGCGTCAAGGTCACCCCGACGATCGTGAAGTCCGCCGAGCACAAGGACCGCAAGGCCGAGCCGGTGAAGTCGATCGGCGACCGGGTCATCAGCCGCGAGGCCGCCGACACCGTCACCAAGGCGATGACCGGCGTCGTCCGCAGCGGCTCCGGCTTCCGTGCCGCGGGCGACTACGCGGCGGCGGGCAAGACCGGCACCTCGGAGAACAACCGCTCCGCCTGGTTCGTCGGCTACACCCCCGAGCTGGTCACCGCCGTCGGCCTCTTCGGCGAGGACACCAAGGGCAACCAGGTCACCCTGACCGACACGATCAACCCGGGCCGCGCCAACGGTGGCCGGACCCCCGCGCAGATCTGGGGCGACTACACCGAGGCCGCACTCGACGGCGGCTCCGACGCCCGGTTCGACCTGGAGACCGACAGCTCCGGCGACGTGGTGGAGCCGGAGCCGACCCCGTCGCGGAGCGACGAGGCCCCGACCTCCACCCCGCCGCCCGTCACCGACTCCCCGGACCCGACTCCGCCGCCCACCGCGACGGACACCACGCCGCCGCAGCCGACGGACACGATCACGGTGCCCCCGCCGCCCACGTCGACGACGGACCCGACGCCGCCGACGATCGAACCGCCGGCCGACCTCGACGGCGAGAACGCGAACGGACGCCGAGAACGCTGACACGACGAAGGCCGGACCCCGCACGGGGTCCGGCCTTCGTCGTGTCCGGCTTACGCCGTGTCCGGCTACGGGCGTGTGGCCAGTTCGAACCAGACGACCTTGCCGCCCGAGAGGCGGGTCGCTCCCCACCGCCTGGCCAGCCGGTTCACCAGGAAGAGCCCGCGCCCGCCCTCGTCCGTGTCCCGTGCCCGCCGCTGGCGCGGCAGCTGCGGGGAGTCGTCGCCGACCTCGCAGCGCAGGACGTCGGTCTTGAGCAGCCGCAGGGTCACCGGCCGCTCCGCGTACCGGACGGCATTGGTCACGACCTCGCTGATCAGCAGCTCGACCGAGTCCGACAGCTCCTCCAGGTCCCAGCGGGCCAGAGCCCGGCGGGCGAGCCTGCGGGCCCGCCCCGGCGCCGCGTCCTCCGGCTCCAGGAACCAGTACGCCACGTCACTGGGCGCGATCCCGTCGAAACGGGCGGCGAGCAGCGCGATGTCGTCGTCCCGGTCGCCCGGGCCGAGCATGTCGAGGACGTCGTCGCAGAGCGCCTCCAGCGGCGGCGAGTGGTCCGGTCCGGTCAGCTGGGCGGTGGCGGCCAGGCGCTCCCGCAGCTGCTCTATCCCGGTCCACACGTCCCGCAGCCGGGACTCGACGAGCCCGTCCGTGTACAGCAGCAGGGTGGCGCCCGCCGGGGCGTCCAGCTCGACCGCCTCGAAGTCGACCCCGCCCACGCCGATCGGCGCCCCCGGCGGGACGCGCAGGACCTCCGCCCGGCCCCCGAGGTGGAGCAGTATCGGCGGCGGATGGCCCGCGTTGGCGATGGTGATCCGGTGCGAGACCGGGTCGTACACCGCGTACATGCAGGTCGCCATCCGGTCCTGGCCGAGCCGCTGGGCCTGCTCGTCGAGGTGGTGCAGCACCTCCTGCGGCGGCAGGTCGAGCCCGGCCAGGGTCTGCGCGGTGGTCCGCAGCTGCCCCATGATCGCGGCGGAGGTCATGGAGTGGCCCATGACGTCGCCGACGACCAGCGCCACCCGGCTGCCGGGCAGCGGGATGGCGTCGTACCAGTCGCCGCCGACCCGGGCCGTCTCGGCGGCCGGCAGATAGCGGGAGGCGAGCCGCACGCCGGTCGGCTGCGGCAGCGAGTCCGGGAGCATCGTGCGCTGGAGCTCGTCGGCGATGTACGCCTCACGGCCATAGAGCACGGCCTTGTCGATGCCGAGCGCGGTGTGGGTGGCGAGCTGGGCGGCGACGAGCAGGTCGTTGGGCTCGAAGCCGGGCCGCTCGGGGCGGCGCAGGAAGACGGCGGCGCCGATGACGCGGCGCCGGCCCCGCAGCGGGGCCAGTATCGCCCGGTGCCCGCCCGGCAGGACGTGCTCCTGCCCGAGCAGCTCGGGCAGCGCGGCCCGGGCGGCGGCGGAGTCGCCGAAGACCGGCCGCACCCCGCGCAGCACCTCGGCCAGGGCCCCGCCGGAACGAACCTCGCAGAGTTCGGCCGCGGGGGTCGGGTCGGGGTCGGGGACGAGGACCAGTTCCTCGCCCTCCACGTCGGTTAAACGGAGCCGGTCGGTGCGGCGCAGCCGCAGCACGAAGGGCGCGACCGGCCGCTCGTCGCCCACCGGGAGCGGGTCGCGCAGATAGACCAGGATCGCGTCGGAGAAGGTCGGGACCGTGGCGCGGCAGAGGCCGAGCACGATCTCGTCGAGGTCGATGCCGCGTGCGATCCGCCGGGTCGCCGCGCCCACGAACCGCAGCCGGTCGCCCTCCCGCCGGGCCGCGGCGCCGTCCTGCGCGTGGTGCGCCGGGGAGGCGCCCGGGGCGGCGGTCACCGCCACCGCGGCCGCCGGGGCGCCCGCCTGGAGGGGCGCGCCGCCGACGGCGGGGGCCGTCGTCTGTGGCGTCGTCTGACCGGGTACGGGACGGCCGGTGCCGTCACCCTTCCCGGCGGCGGAACGATCACCGCCGGACTGCGCCGGCACCGGCGCCTCGGCCGCTTGCTGCCGGGGGCGGGTGCGCTCGTGCGGCCGGGCAGCCAGCGGCTGCCGGCCTTCGTGGGAGGTGGGATGCTCCGTCACGCGTGGGATTCCGTCCGTCCGGGCCGGTGGTGCGATGCACTCGCTCTTCTCGCCGATGCCGCGCCTTCGCGGGGGATAAACCCCTGGCGCGCGGTGGATGTGAATGCCCCGCGAGCAGCGGCTACGACAGGGGTCGGCACACCCGGGCAGACGTCCGGCACTGCTCTCCCCCTCAAGAATGACTTACGGTCAGGTCCTGCGCTGTGCTCTGTGGTTGACGCCTCGTCCGGTGGATCACCGCCTTGCGGAGGACGATCCTACGTTTGCACCCCGGGGGCGCATCAAGGGTCTCACGGTGCCGTGTGCGCCGGAGTGCGATCCCAGTCCGTCGGCAGCTCGGGCACGGTCCACGCGGGATCGGGCCGCCAGTCCTCCCACCCCTCGTGGAACGGCGCCCCCCAGGCCCGGATGGACTCCACGGCGGCGCGGCCCGCCGTCCTGACCCGCTCGGCCTGCGCCGCGTCCATCAGGCCCGCCCGCTGGGCCTGCGCGAACTCGTCCTCGTCCCGCCACAGCCAGCTGCGGTCGGGGTAGACGGAGATGTCGAGGAAGTGGTCCTCGGAGTCGACGCCGCCGGACCACCGGGTGCGCGGCTCCTCCAGGTTCACGTACCAGCTGCGGAACTGCCAGCCGCGCTCCCAGAAGAGCCAGACCGACCAGGGGTCGCCGGGCCGGGCCAGCTTCAGCACACCCTCGCCGGCCCAGCGCGCGCGGACGGTGGTGCGCGGGGCGGTGTACCGGGTGGCGAGCGGTTCCTGGTGGACGGGGGTCCCGTCGGCGAGCACCGGTTTGACGCACTCGGTGCCCGGCGCCATCCAGACGGCGAGCAGCTCGGGAGTGTCGCGCACGACGGTCACCGGCCGGCAGATGTGCACGTCGCCGGAACCGTTGTCGCGGTAGCGCCAGAGGATGTGTTCCCCCGGCGCCCAGTGCTGAGAACCGCCCGATCCTGTCATGCGCAGATATTAGGGGCGCGCCCACGTGGTCGCTGCGACGCAGGTCACGGATGAGTCATACGCAGGACGTCGAGCGACTCGTCCAGCTGCTCGACCGTCAGGTCCCCCCGTTCGACGTACCCGCCCTCCAGGACGACCTGGCGGATCGTCTTCCGTTCGGCCAGGGACCGCTTGGCCACCTTCGCGGCCTCCTCGTAGCCGATGTACCTGTTCAGCGGGGTGACGACGGACGGCGAGGACTCGGCGTACTCCCGGGCCCGTTCGGCGTTGGCGGTGATCCCGTCGACGGTGCGGTCGGCCAGCAGGCGCGCGGCATTGGTGAGAAGTCGTACGGATTCCAGGAGGTTCTTGGCCATCACCGGGAGCATCACGTTGAGCTCGAAGTTGCCGGCCGCGCCCGCCACCGCCACCGTCGTGTCGTTTCCGGTCACCTGCGCGGCCACCATCAGGACGGCCTCGGGAATGACCGGATTCACCTTGCCCGGCATGATCGACGAGCCGGGCTGGAGGTCGGGGAGGTTGATCTCGGCGAGTCCGGTGCGCGGGCCGCTCGCCATCCAGCGCAGATCGTTGGAGATCTTCGTGAGGCCGACGGCGATGGTCCTGAGCTGGCCCGACGTCTCCACCAGGCCGTCCCGGGCGCCCTGCGCCTCGAAGTGGTCACGGGCCTCGGTGAGCGGCAGACCGGTCGTGTCGGCGAGTTCGGCGATGACGGCGGCGGAGAAGCCGGGTGGCGTGTTGATGCCGGTGCCCACCGCCGTACCGCCGAGGGGGAGTTCGGCGAGCCGGGGGAGCGAGGCGCGCAGCCGTTCGACCCCGTACCGGACCTGGGCCGCGTAGCCGCCGAACTCCTGCCCGAGGGTGACGGGGGTGGCGTCCATGAGGTGGGTGCGGCCGGACTTCACGACCTCCGCGAATTCGGCCGATTTCCGCTCCAGCGAGGCGGCCAGATGTTCGAGGGCGGGGACGAGGTCGTCGGTCACGGCCGCCGTGGCGGCGATGTGGATGGAGGACGGGAAGACGTCGTTCGACGACTGTGAGGCGTTCACATGGTCGTTGGGATGGACCTCGCGGCCCTCGGGGAGCCGCTCGGTGGCCAGGGTGGCGAGGACCTCGTTGGTGTTCATGTTGGAGGAGGTGCCCGAGCCGGTCTGGAAGACGTCGACCGGGAAGTGCTCGTCCCAGCGGCCGTCGGCGACCTCGGCGGCGGCGGCCGCGATGGCGTCCGCGCGGTCCTGGTCGATCACCCCGAGCGCGGCGTTGACCTTGGCGGCGGCGGCCTTGATCCGGGCCAGGGCCGCGATGTGGGCGCGCTCCAGACGCTGGCCCGAGATGGGGAAGTTCTCCAGGGCCCGCTGGGTCTGGGCACGCCATTTGGCGTGCGCGGGGACCCGCACCTCGCCCATCGAGTCGTGCTCGATCCGGTACTCGCTCGTGTCGTCGTTCATGACGTCAACCTCCATGAAAAGGTGAGCACTTGTCTTGTTCTGGCTATTCCCATTGCGCTTACCGGCCAGTAAAAACCGTGGGTAACCCCACTTCCAGGAGGCGCAATGAGGCGCACCAGGTACAGACTCCGTTGGGCGATCGCCGCCACCGCCGCGGCCGCCGCGGCCTTCGGATCGATGACGGTCGCCGCCCCCGCCGGCGCGGCCGAGGCCACTCCCCGCACCGCTTCCTCCGTACCGCTGCCGCCCGAGCTCGAGGCCGTCCGCGCCGCCGAGGCCACCAGGATCTACGGCAGCCCCGAGGAACGCCCGCTCGCACAGCGCAGGACGGGCCTGATCTCGCTCGGCGACAGCGAGATCTCCGGCGAGGGCGTCGGTACGTACGAGCCGCCCACCAACGGACCGAGCAACTGGTGCCACCGCTCGCCCGAAGCCGCCATCCACCGCACCGGCATCCCCGCGGACCTCACGTTCAACGTGTCCTGTTCCGGCGGCTACACGGGCAACATCAGGATCGGCGGCTCGAAGCAGTACGCCGACGAACTGGTCCAGAGCGACAGCCTGGCCATCAAGGCCCGCAACACCCGGATCAAGATGGTCCTGCTCGTCGCCGGAGCCAACGACGACCTCCAGTTCGGGCCCGTCATGACCGACTGCGTCACCCGCTACCTCACCTTCCAGGGCGCGTGCGAGCCGAAGTACGCCCCCGGCTGGCAGGCCCGCGTCGACGGCCTCGTGCCCAAGGTCGAACAGACCGTCCGCGACCTGCGGACCGTGATGCGGGGCGCCGGGTACGCCGACGGCGACTACAAGCTCGTCCTCATGGGCTACCCGAGCCCCATCGGCCCCGACTTCCCCGACAACCCGAACTTCCCCGGCAAGCTCGCCTGCGGCGGCCTCGGCTACGACTCCGACACCGTCTGGGGCCGCAACACCGCCGTCCCCGCCTTCGAGCGCGGCATGCGCAGGGCCGCGGCCACCACCGGGGCGACCTACCTCGACAACTCGCGACTCTTCCACGGCCACGAGGTCTGCATGGAGGACAGCTGGGCCCGCGGTCTCTACATCGACCTCTCCAAGCCCGGCACCCCGGACGAGAACTCGGTCCGGCAGTCCTTCCACCCGAACGCGAGCGGCCACCGCGCCTTCGCGTCCTGCCTCACCCAGATGTACAACTCCGGTCTCCGTGAGGCCAGTTGCGCGGACGTCAACTCCAGTGGCACGCCGACCCTCTTCCCGTACGCCTGGGACGACGTCTACAAGCCGCTGAAGAACCAGGCGACCGGCGACTGCGTGGACGTCGACGCGGCCACGTCGAGGAACGGCACCGCCGTCCTCGGCTGGGACTGCCACGGCGGCCGCAACCAGGGCTGGTGGTACGACACCGCCCGGCAGACCGTCCACACGCAACTCACCCAGGACCGGTGCCTGGACGTGCCGGGCGCCCGCTACCGCGCGGGCGAGGCGCTGATCGTCTGGAACTGCGCGGGCGCCGCGAACCAGAAGTTCGTACGCGACGGGGCGACGATCCGACCGGCGGCCGCGACCGGGCTCTGCCTGACACAGGCGGCGGCCAGGCAGCCGGTGCGTCTGCAGAGCTGCGACGGCTCGGCGAACCAGCGGTTCGCGTAGCCGCGCCCAGGACGCCGTGGCCCCCGTCCGGTGCGGGACGGGGGCCACGGTCATGCCTACAGGGCCTTGAGGCTGGACCGGGCCAGCTCGTACGCCGGAAGCATCTCGCGGTGCTCCTCGGTGTCCAGACCGCCGAGATGGACGATCACCGTCCCCTTCGGGGCGGCGACGGCGAAGGCGCGCTCCTCCTTCGACTCCTCCATGAGCTTGTTGTAGACGGTGTACGTCACCTCCACGGCCGGCAGCGCTCCGGCCTCCGTCTCCCTGTAGGAGACCTCGGTGGCGTTCTTCTCCGCCTTCACGAACCCTTCGAGGGCGGTACGGGCCGCTCCCTCGCCCGCCGCCCAGACACGCAGGTAGCCGATGTTGCCGGCCGGCTTCGCGTCGATCTCGCAGGTCATCGTCGCGGGCCCCTGCTTCCCGAGCGCGGCGAACACCTCGTCGTCGGTGGCCTTGACGGCCTTCGGCTTCCAGTCCGCGGCCAGGCCGAAGGAGACCGGCAGCTCGCAGGCGGTCCCGGACCCCCCGACGGACCCGGCGGCCTCGCCGGCCCCGGCCGCCGCGGTGGACGCGCCGGCGGTCGGCTTCTTGACGGGCGCCGCGTCGGGGTCGGGCTTCGCCGTGGCGCCACAGCCGGTCAGCGCGCCGGCGGCCGTGAGAACGGCGAGGGCCGGCACCAGGACCCGTATCGGATGTCTCATGCCCGCAGGCTATCCGGGGCGCCCCGGCCTCCCGTCAGGGTTTTCCACCGGGCCGCCGTCGAGGCTCGGTCCCGGCTCAGCCGAGGCCGGGGCCGCGGACCGGGATGTGGGTGAAGGTCGGCTCCGGCGCCGGATTCTGGAAGAAGTCGTTGCCCTTGTCGTCCACGACGATGAACGCGGGGAAGTCCTCGACCTCGATCTTCCAGACCGCCTCCATGCCGAGCTCCTCGTACTCGACGACCTCGACCTTCTTGATGCAGTCCTGCGCGAGCCGCGCCGCCGGGCCGCCGATCGAGCCCAGGTAGAAGCCGCCGTGGCTGCCGCACGCGTCGGTGACCTGCTTCGAGCGGTTGCCCTTGGCCAGCATGACCTTGGAGCCGCCCGCCGCCTGGAACTGCTCGACGTAGGAGTCCATACGGCCGGCCGTCGTCGGGCCGAAGGAGCCGGAGGCGTACCCCTCGGGCGTCTTCGCCGGGCCCGCGTAGTAGACCGGGTGGTCCTTCAGGTACTGCGGCATCTCCTCGCCCGCGTCGAGCCGCTCCTTGATCTTGGCGTGCGCGATGTCACGGGCCACGACCAGCGGGCCGTTGAGGGAGAGGCGGGTCTTGACCGGGTACTTGGTCAGCTCGGCGAGGATCTCGTCCATCGGCTGGTTCAGGTCGATCTTCACGACGTCGGAGGACTCGTCGAGGTGCTCCTCCGTCGTCTCCGGCAGGAAGCGCGCCGGGTCGGTCTCCAGCTGCTCAAGGAAGACGCCCTCTGCGGTGATCTTCGCGACGGCCTGGCGGTCGGCCGAGCAGGACACGGCGATCGCGACGGGCAGCGAGGCGCCGTGGCGCGGCAGGCGCACGACACGGACGTCGTGGCAGAAGTACTTTCCGCCGAACTGCGCGCCGATGCCGATCTTCTGCGTGAGCTCGAAGACCTTCTCCTCCAGCTCCTTGTCCCGGAAGCCGTGGCCGGTCTCGGCCGAGCCCTCGGAGGGCAGCTCGTCCAGGTAGTGCGCGGAGGCGTACTTCGCGGTCTTCAGCGCGAACTCGGCGGAGGTGCCGCCGACGACGATCGCCAGGTGGTACGGCGGGCAGGCGGCCGTACCGAGCGAACGGATCTTCTCCTCCAGGAACTTCATCATGCTCGCCTCGTTGAGCACGGCCTTCGTCTCCTGGTAGAGGAAGGACTTGTTGGCCGAGCCGCCGCCCTTGGCCATGAAGAGGAACTTGTACGCGCCGCCGTCCGTCGCGTACAGCTCGATCTGCGCGGGCAGGTTCGAGCCGGTGTTCTTCTCCTCCCACATGGTGACGGGAGCCATCTGCGAGTACCGCAGGTTGAGCTTGGTGTACGCGTCGTAGATGCCCTTGGACAGGGCCTCCTCGTCGCGGCCGGAGGTCAGCACGTTCTGGCCGCGCTTGCCCATGACGATCGCGGTGCCGGTGTCCTGGCACATGGGCAGGACGCCCGCGGCGGCGATGTTCGCGTTCTTGAGGAGGTCGAGCGCGACGAACTTGTCGTTGCTCGACGCCTCCGGGTCGTCGATGATCCGGCGCAGCTGGGCCAGGTGGGCCGGGCGCAGGTAGTGCTG
Source organism: Streptomyces sp. Je 1-79 (assembly GCF_025195125.1). Lineage (GTDB taxonomy): Bacteria > Actinomycetota > Actinomycetes > Streptomycetales > Streptomycetaceae > Streptomyces. Next base: position 205,421 of record NZ_JAMGSL010000009.1, on the reverse strand, counting down.
GATGTCGTGGATCGCCTCGGCGGCGAGCGTGCGCAGCGCCTCCGGCTCGACCGTGAGGAACGTACGGCCGTCGGCCTCGAAGGTGGAGACACCGTCGGCGGTCACCAGGCGGTAGGGCGTGGTGTCCTCTCCCAGGGGGAGCAGATCGGAGTACGAAAACTCTGGCATGACGGCAGCCATTCCTCACTCGGCAGACAGCAGCGCCGCCTCCATTGGCGGCGCCTCCTCCAGCGTAGAGCGAGGCGGGTGGACGGAGCCTGTGAGGTAAGGCTCACTTCCCGGGGGAGGGGCCTCACCGACAGCCCGCGGGGCGTCCGGGCCGGAGGGGCAGCGGGGCGCGGTTGCCCGGGGCCTCAGGGCAGCGGGGTGCGGTGCAGGGAGATCAGCAGTCGCCAGGTGCGGCCGGCCATCTGCTCGGACGAGGCCTCGATCAGGCCGTGCACCCAGTCCGCGAGCAGCCCTCCGAACGCCGCCGCGACCGCCGAGGCCACCAGGCCGGGCTCGGGGGCGCCGGCCAGCTCGCGCTCCCGCGCGCTGTAGGCGCGCAGCTCCTGGTGGAGGAGTTCGCCGAGCGGCCCGCCGCCGCCCGGCCGGAGCAGCCCGCGGTAGAGCGGCGCCCGCGGGGCGACCGCGGCGAAGAAGGCGGCCAGGGCGGGCGGCGGCGCGGCCGGGTCGGGCGTGCCGCGCCAGGCGTGGAGGGCCTCGACCGCGTCCCGTACGACATCGGCGCAGGCGTCGACGGCGAGGGCCTGGAGGTCGGGGTAGTGGAGGTAGAAGGTGGCCCGGCCGACGCCCGCGCGGCGGACGAGCGCGGCGACCCCGACCTCGTCGAGGGGGCGCTCGGCGCACTCCTCCCACAGGGCGGCGCGGAGCCTCGCGCGGGTGCGGGCGGCGCGGGGGTCCGTGGCTGAGGAGGTCATCCCGCCCACAGTACGGCGGTGAGGGCGAGGGCTCCGGGCAGGGCCTGGGCGGCCAGGATCCGGCGGTTGGCGGTCAGGCCTCCGTAGACGCCGGCGATCACGACGCAGGAGAGGAAGAACACCTGGACCTGGTGGCCGGTGGGGTCGGCGGCGATCAGGCCCCAGACCAGACCGGCCGCGAGGAATCCGTTGTACAGGCCCTGGTTGGCGGCCAGCGGCGCGGTCGCGCGGGCCGTCGGCGCGTCGAAGCCGGAGAGCTTCCGCCCCGGACGGCGCTCCCAGAGGAACATCTCCAGGACGAGGATGTACGCGTGCAGGGCGGCGACGAGGCCGACGGCGACGTGGTGATGATGGACATGTGTCCAGGATAGCTGGACAGATGTCCAGAAGTGTCCTTCGGAGTCTCCGTGAGGTCACTCCCGCGAGTGACGTGGCCGGTCGCGCCCCCTAGTCGCGATCTATCGCGTTTCGCTAGTCTGGGGTCGTGGACCTCGAAAAGCAGCCTCAGAAGCCGGTCGCCCCCGCCGAGCCCGCCCCCGCCCCGGCCGTTCCCGCCGCTCCGGGGGACTCCCTGCGCGCCTCGGACGCCGACCGTGACCGGATCGCGGACATCCTCAGGGACGCGCTGGCCGAGGGGCGGATCGACGCCGAGGAGCACTCCGATCGGATCGACGCGGTCTACCGCGCCAAGACCGTGGGCGAGCTGGAGCCGATCGTCCGCGACCTGCCCGCCGGGAACCGCGCCCGCCAGGCGCCCGAGCCGGCGTACGCGTACGGCCCCGAGGACACCTCGGGCCCCGCCGACAACCTCGTCGCCGTCTTCTCCAGCACCACCCGCAAGGGCCGCTGGCGCGTGGGCCGCAGGACCAACGCCTTCTCGCTCTTCGGCAACATCGAGATCGACCTGACCGAGGCGCTCTTCGCCCAGCGGCTGAGCACCATCAACGCCACCTCGATCTTCGGCAACGTCGAGGTGCGCGTCCCGGAGAACATCAGCCTGCGGGGCAACGGCACGGGGATCTTCGGCAACTTCGAGGTCGTGACCATGGAGGCCGCCGACCCGCAGGCCCCGGTGGTCGTGATCAACGGCTACTCGGTCTTCGGCAACGTCGAGGCCAAGCCCAAGCGCGGCAAGTGGATCACGGACCTCCAGAACCAGGTCCAGGACAAGCTGCGCAAGCATCTCGGCCACTGATCACGCGCCCCTGACCAGCGGTGACGGTGTGACCGGAATCCGCCCACGGGATTCCGCACTCCGGAACTCGGCGGCACGCAGTGCATAGGCGCGCGTACAGCGGGTAGGGCTGCTCCATCGTCTCTCGCTCGCGAAGCCGTCGTCAGGAGTAGACCGTGCTGCAACTGCCGCATCAGCCCCTCCAGGTCGCCGCCGTCCCGCCCCAGCGTGCCCCCGCTCGGGAGGACGAGGCCGGTCCCTGGCACACGGAGGCGGTGTGCCGTCGGGACGAGGCCGGACTGTTCTTCGCCCCCTCGAAGGAGCCGACCGCCTCGCGGCTCTCGCGCGAGGAAGCCGCCAAGCGGGTCTGTGCCCGCTGCCCCGTGATGGTCGAGTGCCGGGAGCACGCGCTGCTCCAGCCGGAGCCGTACGGCGTGTGGGGCGGGCTCACCGCCGCCGAGCGCCGTGTCGTCCTCGCCCGGCGCAGGCGGCGCGAGGTGGAGCTCAAGAAGGCGTCGGCCGCGGACCGGATCGCAGCGGCCGGCTGACCGGCCGAGCGGCTCGCGACGCCGGCCGTACGCAACGGGAAGGGGCGCCCCCACCGCACAGGGGGCGCCCCTTCCCGTACCGCTACGGGTGTCGCTTGCCGTACTGCTACGGGGTGTTCGCTTGCCGTACCGCAACGGGTGTCGCTCCCGTATCGCTACGGGTGTCGCTCACCGCCCCGCTACGGGGTGTCACTTCCGGCGGGGTGTCACTTCGCCCGGTCGAAGTCGATCTTGCTGTAGGCGCGCAGCTTCGACAGCCGGTGCGTGGAGTCGATCTGGCGGATCGTGCCGGACTTCGACCGCATCACGAGCGACGACGTGGTCGCGGTCTCCGAGCGGTAGCGGACGCCGCGCAGCAGCTCGCCGTCCGTGATGCCGGTGGCGACGAAGAACACGTTGTCGCCGCTGACCAGGTCGTTCGTGGACAGCACGCGGTCCAGGTCGTGCCCGGCGTCGATCGCCTTCTGGCGCTCGGCCTCGTCCTTGGGCCACAGCTTGCCCTGGATGACACCGCCCAGGCACTTTATGGCGCAGGCCGAGATGATGCCCTCGGGCGTGCCGCCGATGCCGAGGAGCAGGTCCACGCCGGTGCCCTCGCGGACGGCCATGATCGAGCCGGCGACGTCACCGTCCGTGATGAACTTGATCCGGGCGCCGGTCTCGCGGATCTCCTTGACGATGCCCTCGTGGCGGGGGCGGTCCAGGATCACGACCGTGACGTCCTCGGGGGACATGCTCTTGGCCCTGGCGACCCGGCGGATGTTGACCGAGACGGGCGCGTTGATGTCGACGAAGTCGGCGGCCTCGGGGCCGGTGACCAGCTTGTCCATGTAGAAGACCGCGGACGGGTCGAACATGGTGCCGCGGTCGGCGGCGGCGAGGACGGCGATCGCGTTGGGCATGCCCTTGGCGTTGAGCGTGGTGCCGTCGATCGGGTCCACGGCGATGTCCACCTCGGCGCCGGTGCCGTCGCCGACCCGCTCGCCGTTGAACAGCATCGGGGCTTCGTCCTTCTCGCCCTCGCCGATGACGACGACGCCGTTCATCGAGACGGTGGAGATCAGCGTCCGCATCGCGTTGACCGCGGCGCCGTCCGCACCGATCTTGTCGCCGCGGCCGACCCAGCGGCCGGCGGCCATGGCAGCGGCCTCCGTGACGCGGACCAGCTCCAGGGCGAGGTTGCGGTCGGGGGCCTCGGGTGAGACCTCCAGCTCGGACGGCAGGGAGTGCTCGGTCATCGGAGCGCACCTTTCTGTACGGCGACGGCCGGAAAAAAGAGGGTGGTGCGACTCTATCGGTACGTCGACAAATTGAGCAGAGGGGCCCACGTATGAGCACAACACCATGATGCGACCATGGTGGGCGTGGCAGGTATGCGAGGCAGGCAGACGGTACGCGGGATGTTCCAGTCCCTCGGGGTGATCTTGGTCGCCGCGGGCGTGATGTATCTCTTCATCCCGCACGACGAGAACGCCGACCCGGTCAAGGCGAAGGACTACCGGGTCGAGCTGGTGACGGCCCAGCGGGCGGCGCCGTACGCGGTGCTGGCCCCCGAGGGGCTCGGGGAGGGTTGGAAGGCGACCGTGGTCTCGTACAAGCGCGAGCAGCACAACGCCTGGCAGCTCGGCTTCCTCGACCCGGACACCCAGTACGTCGCGATCCACCAGTCCACGGAGGAGCCCGACAAGTACGTCCCCGACGTCACCCAGAGGGCCAAGGACACCGGCAAGACACAGACGGTCGCCGGTCAGGTCTGGCAGCGCTGGGAGGGGCCGAAGTACGACGCCCTGGTCCGCACGGACGGCGGCGCGACGACGGTCGTGACCGGGACGGCGTCGTTCGACCGGCTCGCCGAGATGGCGGGCGCCCTGCAGTCGAAGAAGGTCTGAGGCCCGTCCTTCGGATCCTGCCGGGCGTGCCCCGTGGGTACGCAGTGGGTACGCCGTGAGTTACGTGAAAGCCCCCGGACTCCTGGAGTCCGGGGGCTTCCTCACGGCCGAGGTGATCAGACGGTGGTGACGACCTCGTCGTAGGAGAGGCGCGGGGAGCGCGGGAACCAGGCGTCCTCGCCCGGCTTGCCGATGTTGACGACCATCAGCGGGGTGTGGTCGGCGTCCAGGAACTCCTTCTGGAGGCCGGCGAAGTCCAGACCGGTCATCGGGCCGGCGGCCAGGCCGGCGGCGCGGACGCCGACGATGAAGTACGCGGCCTGCAGGGCGGCGTTCAGGAGCGCGGCGCCCTCACGGACCGGGCGCTCGGAGAAGAAGACGTCCTTGGCCTGCGGGAAGTGCGGCAGCAGGGACGGGAGCTCCTCGTGGAACTCGTTGTCGGCGGAGAGGATCGCGACCAGCGGGGCGGCGGCGGTCTTCGCCTGGTTGCCCTCGGCCATGTGCTTCACCAGGCGCTCGCGGGCCTCGGGGGAGCGGACGAGGGTGATGCGCAGCGGGGTCTGGTTGAACGCGGTCGGCCCGTACTTGACGAGGTCGTAGATCGCCTGGACCTGCTCGTCGGTCACCGGCTCGTCGGTGAACGTGTTGGCGGTGCGGGCCTCACGGAAGAGGAGGTCCTGGGCGGCGGAGTCAAGAGCGAGGGTCATTCTGCGTACCTTCCGGACGTGCACGGGGGTCGAGCGATGCCCTCACCGTACGACGGAGATTGGTTAACTTTCAACCAAATGAACCGGATAGTGATCCGGTTCACATCTCCGCTGGTCCAGGGGTTCTCCGAACGGCCCCGTCAGGCGGCTACGCGGCCCCTTCGGCCTCGTCGCCCTCCTCAGGAGTGGACATCGCGGCGTCGAGACGGGCTCGAGCGCCTTCCAGCCAACGCCGGCACACCTTCGCCAATTCCTCCCCGCGCTCCCAGAGCGCGAGCGACTCCTCCAGGGTCGTTCCGCCCGTCTCCAGACGACGAACGACCTCGATCAGCTCGTCGCGTGCCTGCTCGTATCCGAGCGCCTCTTCCGTGGTGGCTGCCATGGGAACCACCCTATGCGTCGGGTCCGACAGCGCGCCGCACCGTGAACTCGCCCGCCGCGACCCTGGCCCGCAGCTCCTCGTCCACCGCGACCTCCTCCGGGGAGCGCACGACCGTGCCGTCCGTCCGCTGGAGCACCGCGTACCCGCGCTCCATCGTCGCGGCGGGCGACAGCGCCCGGACACGGGCCCGGGTGTGCGAGAGCTCCGAGTCGGCCCGGTCGAGCAGATGCCCGAGGGTGCGGCGGCTGCGCGCGAGCAGCGCGTCGAGCTCGTCCTCGCGCAGCTCCACCATCCGCTGCGGATGCTCCATGACCGGCCGCGCGAGCGCGTGCGCGAGCCCGCGCTCCTCCCGGTCGAGCAGCCCCTGCAGGGTCCGCAGGGCCCGGTCCCGCAGACCCTGCACCCGGTCCAGCTCCTCACCGACGTCCGGTACGACCTTCTTCGCGGCGTCGGTCGGCGTGGAGGCGCGCAGGTCGGCGACGAGGTCGAGCAGAGGGGAGTCCGGTTCGTGGCCGATCGCCGAGACCACCGGCGTACGGCAGTCGGCGACGGTCCTGATCAGCTGCTCGTCCGAGAACGGCAGCAGATCCTCGACGCTGCCGCCGCCCCGGGCCACGATGATCACGTCCACCTCGTCCTGCGCGTCCAGCTCCTTCACCGCCTGGACGACCTGGGGCACGGCCTTCACGCCCTGCACGGCCACGTTCCGCACCTCGAAGCGGACGGCCGGCCAGCGGCGCCGCGCGTTCTCCAGGACGTCCCGCTCGGCGGCGGAGGCACGGCCGACGACGAGGCCGACGAGCTGGGGGAGGAAGGGCAGCGGCTTCTTCCGGTCGAGCGCGAAGAGGCCCTCGGCGCCCAGACTCCGCTTGAGCTGCTCCAGGCGGGCGAGCAGCTCCCCGATGCCGACCGGCTTGATCTCCACCGCCCGCAGCGAGAGCTGGCCGCGCGGCGCGTACCACTCGGGCTTGGCGTGCACGACGACGCGAGCGCCCTCGGAGACGATGTCGGCGACGGCGTCGAAGACCTGGCGGTAGCAGGTCACGCCGATGGAGATGTCGTACGACGGATCCCGCAGCGTCAGGAAGACGACCCCTGCGCCGGGCCGCCGCGACAACTGCGTGATCTGCCCCTCGACCCACACGGCACCGAGCCGGTCGATCCACCCCCCGATCAGCCGGGAGACCTCTCCGACGGGCAGCGGCGCTTCGGCGGACGTGTTGAGACCCATGCGGCGAGCGTAGTGGCGCGCACGGACATTGCGGAGTGGGCGTCTCCTGCGCGAGGGCGGGACGGGCGGGCACGGCCCGGGCGACCGGCGCCCCGGGCAGGCGCCCGTGCGCCCGGGCGCCTGCCCGGGCACCTACGCTCCCGCGCACCTACGCTCCCGCGCACCTACGCTCCCGTGCACCAAGGCCCGGCAGCGGCACCCCCGGCGCCTCGGGGGGTCACGGCACCCGGGCCGCTCCCTGTACCGCAAGGACCACCAGGCCCACGCCCAGCCAGATCACGCCCACCAGCTGCGCCGTCACCGACGCCTCCACGATCACCGCGATCAGGATCGCCGCCCCCACCACCGGCATCACCACGTGCCGCAGCCAGTGCGGCGGCCCCTCCATGCGGCGTACCGCGAACCACCCCACCACGCTCGCGTGCAGCAGCACGAACGCCGTCAGCGCCCCGACGTCGACCACCGACACCAGGTGGTCGAGGCCGTCGTCCCGCCGGGCCGCCCACACCGCCGCGACCATCGTCACCGCCGCGGCGAGCAGCAGAGCCACCCGCGGAACCCCCGAGTCCGTACGGCCGAGCAGCCGCGGCAGCCGCCGCTCCCGGCCCATCGCGAAGAGCAGCCGGCCGGCCGCCGCCTGCCCCGCGAGCGCGGCGAACGCCGCGCCGATCGCCTTCGACACCGCCACCAGGTCGTGCAGCCACGTCCCCACGGACGCGTCCACCGCGTCGTAGAAGGCCGAACCCTGCTTCACCGGATCCGCCGCGAGCTCCGTCGACGACAGCGGTTCCAGGAGCGCCACCAGATACGTCTGCGCCACGAACAGCACACCCGCGAGGGCCAGGCAGAACAGCACCGCCCGCGCCACCTTCTCCGAACCCCCGGTGACCTCCTCGGCGAACGAGGCGATCGCGTCGAAGCCGAGGTACGACAGCACGGCCACCGACACCGCGCCCACCACGGCCGCCGTCGAGAACGTCCCGTCACCGGCCAGCGGCGACCACCAGTCGCGCCGCGCCCCGTCCTGGACGAGTACCACCACCGCCGACACCACGAAGACCAGGAGCACCACGATCTCCATGGCGAGCACCGCGAAGCCGACCCGCGCCGCCGCCCGTACCCCCCAGAGATTGAGGAGCGTCGTGACGACCACCGCGATCGCCGTCCACACCCACCGGTCCACCTCCGGGACCAGCGCCTCCATCGCGATGCCGGAGAAGAGGTAGGCCACGGCCGGGATCAGCAGGTAGTCGAGCATCGCCATCCACCCGGCGATGAATCCCGGCCCCTCGCCGAGGGCCTTGCGGGCGTACGCGAAGACGGAGCCCGCGAGCGGGACGACCCGCACCATCTGGGCGTAGCTGAAAGCGGTGAACGCCATCGCGACGGTGGCGACGACGTACACGAGCGCCACCGCGCCGTGCGACTTCGCGTCCAGGGTGCCGTAGACACCGACGGGGGCCATGGGCGCGATGAAGAGCAGCCCGTAGACGACAAGGTCGCGGAACCCCAGGGTCCGCCGCAGTCCGGTGTGCGCTGCCACCTGTGCTTCCTCGGCCATGCGCCCCAGTCTCGGCCACGGTGTCGATCACTCGCCGTACCGACGCGGCCGTAGCCGGCCGTGGTATCACACGGCCTTACGATGGGACGCATGACTGCTACGCCCGCGTCGACGCCCGAGACCGCGACCACGACGAACCGCCCGAAGCGTGTCCTGCTCGCCGCTCCCCGCGGCTACTGCGCGGGCGTGGACCGTGCCGTGATCGCTGTGGAGAAGGCCCTCGAGCAGTACGGCGCGCCGATCTACGTACGCCACGAGATCGTGCACAACAAGTACGTCGTCCAGACCCTGGAGCGGAAGGGTGCCATCTTCGTCGACCAGGCGACCGAGGTGCCGGCGGGCAACATCGTGATGTTCTCCGCCCACGGCGTCGCCCCGGCCGTGCACGAGGAGGCCCGCCAGGGCCGGCTCAAGACCATCGACGCGACCTGCCCGCTCGTCACCAAGGTGCACAAGGAGGCCGTGCGGTTCGCCCAGGAGGACTTCGACATCCTCCTGATCGGCCACGAGGGCCACGAGGAGGTCATCGGTACCTCCGGCGAGGCCCCCGACCACATCCAGCTCGTCGACGGCCCCGAGGACGTCGCCAAGGTCGAGGTCCGCGACCCGTCCAGGGTCGTCTGGCTCTCCCAGACCACGCTCTCGGTCGACGAGACGATGGAGACGGTCGACGCGCTGAAGGAGAAGTTCCCGCAGCTGATCTCCCCGCCGTCCGACGACATCTGTTACGCCACGCAGAACCGCCAGCTCGCCATCAAGGAGCTCGCGGGCCAGGCCGAGCTGGTGATCGTCGTCGGCTCGAAGAACTCCTCGAACTCGATCCGTATGGTCGAGGTCGCCAAGCAGGCCGGAGTGCCGGCAGCGTACCTGGTCGACTTCGCCAGCGAGATCGACGAGGCCTGGCTGGAGGGCGTCACCTCGGTCGGTCTGTCCTCGGGCGCCTCGGTCCCGGACGTCCTCGTCCAGGAGGTCCTGGAGTGGCTCTCCGAGCGTGGCTACGCGGACGTGGAGATCGTCAAGACGGCCGACGAGTCGCTGACCTTCTCGCTCCCCAAGGAGCTCAGGAACAAGGACCTGCGCGCCCAGGCGGCCGAGCTCGGACGGGAGTAGCACACCCCTGCGAGGGGTGGCGTCCAAGGAGTAACTCCCGGCCGCAGCCCTTACCGTGGGGTCCATGAACGTCTTCGGAGTGGACATCGGCGGCTCGGGAATCAAGGGCGCTCCCGTGGACCTGGAGCGCGGCGAACTGGCCGAGCCCCGTCACAAGGTACTGACCCCGCATCCCGCCACACCCGACGGTGTGGCGGGATGCGTCGTCGAGGTCGTGGAGAACTTCGGCTGGTCGGGCCCGGTGGGGGTGACCTTCCCCGGTGTCGTCACCGGCTCCACGATCCGTACGGCCGCCAACGTCGACAAGGGCTGGATCGGCGTCGACGCCGGCAAGCTGCTCGGCGAACGCCTCGGAGGGCTGCCGGTGACGGTCCTGAACGACGCGGACGCGGCCGGGGTCGCCGAGATGACCTTCGGCGCGGGCCGGGGCCGCAAGGGCACGGTGATCCTGCTGACGCTCGGTACGGGCATCGGCTCGGCGCTCTTCGTGGACGGCAGGCTCGTGCCCAACACGGAGCTGGGCCATCTGGAGCTGAAGGGCCACGACGCGGAGAAGCGGGCCTCGACGAAGGCCAAGGAGGACGAGGACCTCACCTGGGAGCACTGGGCGCGGCGGGTGACGAAGTACCTGGCGCACGTGGAGATGCTGTTCTCGCCGGAGCTGTTCATCATCGGCGGGGGAGTGAGCCGCAAGGCGGAGAAGTTCCTGCCGCTGATCGAGGACATCAGGGCGGAGATCGTACCGGCGGAGCTCCAGAACAACGCGGGCATCGTGGGCGCGGCGATGGCGGCCCGGTCGAGCTAGCGGGGGCGCGGCGAGGGCTGCCGGGGCGGACGGGGCGGCGGGCGCGGCGAGGGCTGCCGGGGCGGACGGGGCGCGGCGGCCGCGGCGGGGCTGGCAAGGCTGACGGACCAGGCTGACGGACCATGGGCGGCGGGCCAGGTCGATCTGGCGCGGGACCAGGCCCACCTGGCGCGGGACGCAGGCCTCATCCGGCGCGGGACCAGGCCTCATATGGCGTCGGGCCGGTTTACCTGCCTGTCGGGCCGGGGCTAGCGGGCCGGTCGCCGTTGAGGGGCGGCCGGTCGAGTGGCGGCGGCGGCGCGCTGGCGGCGGCCCATGTCGCGGACCTTCCGGACGCTGGTGATCAGCCCGGCGACGAGCGTGCCGCCGTACAGCCATCCGGCCTGCACGGCGAGGGCGGTGACGACGGCCATCGCCTGGCCGCCGAAGCCGCCGGTGCCGCCCGAGATGGGTACGACCCCGACGGCGAAGGCGATGGGCACGCTGATCGGGGCGGTGACCAGGTCGGCGGTGCGCACCCAGAGCGCGGTGAGGGCGCTGACCGGCAGGAACAGCAGGCCGTAGACGACGGGCGAGCTGTCGAGGAGCAACCAGTCGAGGAAGCCGAGCACCAGCATGGTGGCGGAGGCGAAGAGCCCTGCGCCCAGGCCGGTCAGCCGCGGGTTGGGCAGCCGCCGCAGGGCGAGGACGACGGGCGGTGCCGGCCGTCGTAGGGGTACGGGCGTGGTGGCGCGCTCGACCCGGCCCCGGCCCGGGCGGCCCGGGCGGGCGGCGACGCGGTAGACGGCGGCGCCTTCCACGAGCGCGCCGGGCGGCGTGAGAGGGGTTTGCGGCCGCCGGCGGCCTTGAGGCTGACTTGTCCTGTGCTGCTCCACTACACCAACGTAGGTCGGGAAGGCCCGGGGGAGCGGCCCAGGACACGCCCTTTGGGTGACGTTGCCGTCGAGAACGGCCGAAGGTCGGCGTCACGGGCCGGTTCGGACCCCCCGTAAACTGGGGGATCGGCCCACCCACCGCACCCCCATCCGTACTCCAGGAAGTCGCCACCGTGTCGCTCACGATCGGAATCGTCGGTCTGCCGAATGTCGGCAAGTCGACCCTGTTCAACGCCCTGACCAAGAACGACGTCCTGGCGGCCAACTACCCGTTCGCCACGATCGAGCCGAACGTCGGCGTCGTCGGTGTCCCCGACCCCCGCCTGACGAAGCTGGCGGAGATCTTCAGCTCGCAGCGGGTCCTCCCGGCGACGGTCGACTTCGTGGACATCGCGGGCATCGTCCGCGGCGCGAGCGAGGGTGAGGGCCTGGGCAACAAGTTCCTGGCGAACATCCGCGAGTCGGACGCGATCTGCCAGGTCATCCGCGCCTTCAAGGACGAGAACGTCGTGCACGTCGACGGCAAGGTCTCGCCGAAGGACGACATCGAGACGATCAACACCGAGCTGATCCTCGCCGACCTGCAGACGATCGAGAAGGTCCTGCCGCGTCTGGCGAAGGAGGCGCGCATCAAGAAGGACGTGGCCCCCAAGGTCGCGGCGGTCGAGGCGGCGAAGGAGATCCTGGAGCGCGGCGACACGCTCTTCTCGCAGGGCATCCTCCAGGGCTCGGACAAGGCGGAGCTCCTGCACGACCTGCACCTGCTGACCACGAAGCCGTTCCTCTACGTCTTCAACGTGGACGAGGACGAGCTGACGGACGACACCTTCAAGGACGAGCAGCGCGCGCTGGTCGCCCCGGCCGAGGCGATCTTCCTCAACGCCAAGCTGGAGCAGGACCTGGCGGAGCTGGACGAGGAGGACGCCATGGAGCTCCTCCAGTCGGTCGGCGCGGAGGAGCCGGGCCTGGCGAGCCTGGCCCGCGTGGGCTTCGACACCCTGGGCCTCCAGACCTACCTGACGGCAGGCCCGAAGGAATCCCGCGCCTGGACGATCAAGAAGGGCGCGACGGCCCCGGAGGCGGCCGGCGTGATCCACACGGACTTCCAGAAGGGCTTCATCAAGGCCGAGGTCATCTCCTTCGCCGACCTCGTGGAAACGGGCTCGGTAGCCGAGGCCCGCGCGGCGGGCAAGGCCCGCATGGAGGGCAAGGAGTACGTCATGCAGGACGGCGACGTGGTGGAGTTCCGCTTCAACGTCTGAGCGGATGAAATGACACCACGCCGCTGACGTGGGTAAACCTGCAGTTCAGAAGGGGTCGACTTCCGAGGAGGTCGACCCCTTCGTCGTCACCGTGCTGGATGGGTGCTGGACCTCCTGACGCTAGATCAGTCGGCGTCAGGTGTCGTAAACGGTGGACCGGTGTCCCGCGTGAACGGCCCAGGCCACCAGCTCGCCGTTGTCGATGGTGTAGACGACGCGGTAGTCGCCGACGCGCAGGCGGCGGCGCTCGGGCTGGGACACGAGTGCGGTGGTGTCGAAGCAGAGGGGGTCGGTCTCCAGCTCGGTCAGCTTGGCCAGGATGCACAGCGCCATGTCGCGGGGGATCTTCCGAAGCTCGGCCTGCGCCTCGGGGCGGAAGACGGTTCGGTGCTCACTCATCGCGCGCCAGCGTCTCCCTCACGATGTCCTCGATCGGGATGCCGGGCGCGGGGTTGGCCATGCGCTCGTCGATGATCCGGTTGATCTCGCGCTCTTCCCACTCCTGGTACTTGCGCAGCACCTCGATGGAGACGACGGCGGCGACTTCCTTGCCCCGGCGCGTGATCACCGTGGGTACGTCGTCCCGATCGGCGCGCTCCACGACCTCGGCCAGGTGAGCACGCGTACCGCGTGACCCACGTGTACACGACGGCTGGACCTGTGGTCGTCGTGGTGTGCTGTTGTCCGGTTTCTCTATTTTCTCGTCACCGAGTCATGGCCGAGAGTCGTCCTCGACGAACGGAGATCAGCATGTCGTACCCCCCGGACCGCTATCACGGTGAGAAGGGCGAGATCAGCGCTTCCTTCCGCCCCGTCGGCGCCCCCGCCGAGCTCACCGTCCCCAATGGGACGCAGACGCACTATCTGGCCACCACCGCCTCCACCGGCGGTGAGTTCGGGCTGTACCGGGTCGACATGACCCCGCGTGCCGGCGGTCCCGCCACCCATTTCCACAAGACGATCTCCGAGAGCTTCTTCGTCCTCGACGGGACGGTGCGGCTCTTCGACGGTGACCGGTGGGTCGACGCCGAGAAGGGGGACTTCCTGTACGTGCCGACCGGTGGGCTGCACGCCTTCCGTAACGAGTCGGACGAACCCGCGTCGTTCCTGATCCTCTTCGCGCCCGGCGCGCCCCGCGAGGAGTACTTCGAGAAGGTCGGGACGGTCGCCGGGATGACCGAGGAGGAGCGGAGGGAGTTCTTCCTCAAGCACGACACGTACTGGACGGACTGAGGCCGGTCTTCGCTCCCGCTCCGCACAGCGGCAGCACCGTCAGTCCTTCCCGCCCCGGCGCCGCGCGCACCGCCGCCCAGCACGCCACGCCCGTCGACTCGACGAACAGCCCGCGCCGCGCCAGGTCCACCTGCGCGGTGTGGAGCTGATCCTCCGTCACGGTCAGGAAGGTCCCGCCCGTCGCCCGTACCGCCCGCAGGATCTGGCCGGCGCGCGGCGGGTTCGGGATCGCGATGCCCTCGGCGAGGGTCGGGCGTACGGTCGCGGGTGCGAGGATCTCGTCCGCGCCCGCGTGGAACGCCGCGGCCAGCGGGGATACCGCCTCGGCCTGTACGGCGACCAGGGCGGGGCGCGTGTCGACGAGCCCGTGCCCGTACAGCTCCTCGACGGCCAGCGCGGCCCCGAGGAGGAGCGTGCCGTTGCCGACGGGGACGACGATCGTGTCCGGGAGGCGGCCGCCGAGGTCCTCCCAGAGCTCGTACACGTACGTCTTGGTACCGTGCAGGAAGTGCGGGTTGTATACGTGCGAGGCGTAGAACGTGCCCGGCTCGTCGGCGGCCGCGCGCGCCGCCCGCGCGGTGGCCTCGCGGTCGCCGGGCACGACGGTCAGCCGCGCGCCGTGCGCCCGGATCTGCTCCAGCTTCTTGGCGGACGTGCCCTCCGGTACGTACACGACGCAGTCGAGGCCCGCCCGCGCGCAGTAGGCGGCGATCGCCGTGCCCGCGTTTCCGCTGCTGTCGGCGAGGACGCGGCGAGGGGAGAGCCGGCGGGCGAGCTCGGCGAGCATGACCGCGCCGCGGTCCTTGAAGGACAACGTCGGCATCAGGAAGTCGAGTTTGGCCGAAACACCGTCGGTGAGCGGCACGAGCGGGGTGCGGCCCTCGCCGAGGGTCACCCGCGGCGTTTCGGTCGCGAGCGGGAGTGCCTCCTCGTAACGCCACAATGAATTCACGCGTGACCCCAGGGACGTGAGTGAAACCGGGGCGCTCGTGAATTCGAGATCCCAGGGTCCGTGACACCGCGGACAACGCCAGGTGAGGGCGTCGACGGGGGAGTGGACCCGGCATCGGGGGCACACGTAGGCGGTCATGAGCGCCAGCATGTCAGCTGTGTGGCACACGTGTGACGAGGCGTTCGAGACCCTTGTGAGATTCCTATGGATCCGTCAATCTTTCGCTCGGCAGCCGGATGTACGAGACGGTGTGGACACTTCACGGTGTCTTGTCATGTCCCTGCCGTACCCCCACAGCAACGCACCACCTATGAGGAGGATCCCTCACATGTCAGTGATGCGTGATTCGCGGCGCAGACTCGCCGCGGCCAGCGCCATAGCCGTCGCCGCCCTGGCCCTCGGCACCGCCGCCACCTTCCCCGCCACCGCGGCCGAGGCCGCTCCGGAAGGCGTGATCCAGAACGCCGGGGCCCCCGGGACGATCGACGGCAGCTACATCGTCACCCTGAAGGAGTCCGCCCCGGCGGAGACCTCGAAGGGCCGGGCGGTCGCGGCCAAGCACGGCGCCAAGATCAAGAAGACGTACACCTCGGCGCTCAACGGTTACAACGTCGAGCTCTCCGAGGCGCAGGCGAAGAAGCTCGCCGCCGACCCCTCGGTTGCCTCCGTCGTGCAGAACCGCGTCTTCACGGTCGACGGTACGCAGCCCTCACCGCCGTCCTGGGGCCTGGACCGGATCGACCAGCGGGCCCTCCCGCTGAACCAGAGCTACACCTACCCGGACAGCGCGGGCCAGGGCGTCACGGCGTACATCATCGACACCGGTGTGCGGATCTCGCACAGCGACTTCGGCGGCCGCGCCTTCAACGGCTACGACGCCATCGACAACGACAACGTCGCCCAGGACGGCCACGGCCACGGCACGCACGTCGCCGGCACCGTCGCGGGATCCTCCTACGGTGTCGCCAAGAAGGCCAAGATCGTCGGCGTCCGCGTCCTCAACAACCAGGGCTCCGGCACCACCGCGCAGGTCGTCGCGGGCATCGACTGGGTGACCCAGAACGCCGTGAAGCCGGCCGTCGCCAACATGAGCCTCGGCGGTGGCGTCGACTCCGCGCTCGACACCGCCGTGCGCAACTCGATCGCCTCCGGCGTCACCTACGCCGTGGCGGCGGGCAACGACAGCTCCAACGCCTCCAACTACTCGCCGGCGCGGGTCTCCGAGGCCATCACGGTCGGCTCCACGACCAACACCGACGCCCGCTCCAGCTTCTCCAACTACGGCAGCGTGCTGGACATCTTCGCCCCGGGCTCGTCGATCACCTCGGCCTGGAACACGAACGACACGGCCACCAACACCATCTCCGGCACGTCGATGGCCACCCCGCACGTCGCCGGCGCTGCCGCCGTCCACCTCGCGGACAACCCCTCGGCCACCCCGGCCCAGGTGTCGACGGCGCTGACCAACGCCGCCACGCCGAACGTGGTCGGCAACCCCGGCTCGGGCTCGCCGAACAGGCTCCTCTTCGTCGGTGGCGGCGGCACCACCCCGCCGCCCGGCAAGAAGTTCGAGAACGCCGCGGACTATGCCATCGCCGACAACGCGACCGTCGAGTCCCCCGTCACCGTCAGCGGCGTCACGGGCAACGCGCCCGCCTCCCTGCAGGTGCCCGTGAACATCGTGCACACCTACATCGGTGACCTCCAGGTCCAGCTGATCGCCCCTGACGGCACGGCGTACACGCTGAAGGGGTACGGCACCGGCGGCAGCTCCGACAACATCAACACCACGTACACGGTCAACGCCTCCTCCGAGGTCGCGAACGGCACGTGGAAGCTGCGGGTCAGCGACAACGCGAACTACGACACCGGGAAGATCGACTCCTGGGCGCTCCAGTTCTGAGCGATCCGGCTGAACCCCGATAGACCCGAGTTTTGACAGATCCAGATAGGTCCCGATGAACAAGGGGCGGTCGCCGGCATCGGCGACCGCCCTCTCGTGCGCGTCAGGGGGAGCCGAGCAGCGCGTACATGGTCTCCCTGGGGAGGGCCGGGTTAGCGGCCGCCTCGCCGGACAGCGCCTCGTCTTCAAGGAGTTGAAGAAGCCGCTTCCGGGGGAGGGCGGGATTCCGAGCCGCCCCGGCACGCACGCGTGCGTCGGGGTCCCGCGTGAGCGCGTCGGCGAGCTCCGGGTCCGCCTCCGGGTCGAGCGTGGCCAGCAGGCGTACGGCGGGGTCGTCGGCGGTTCCGAAGCGGGCGCCGAGGCCGACGGCCGGGAACTGCGGAAGGTCCAGCAGGCGGTCGCGGTACCGCCCGGTGTACTCCAGATAGCAGCGCAGCAGGAGCTCCGGCGGCGCGGCGGGGTGGAACTGCGCCAGGAGCACCCGGACCCCCAGGTCGTCGTCGGCCGCGAGGAGTGCGACGACATCGGCGGGCAGCTCCGGGTTGTGCGCGACCCGACGCCGCAGCAGGGGGTGGGCGGACCGGGCGTGGGCGAGCGGGGCGCGGTACGGGTCCTCGCCCAGCTGGAGGTCCCCGAGCGGGGGGACGACGTAGTCGACGGCCGCGCGCTCGTCCTCGGTGAGCTCGGGGCGTACGGAGACGGCCGTACGGACCTCCGGGTCGGGATCGCGGGCCAGCAGGTCCACCAGCCCGCGGGGAAGTTCCTCGCGCCGGGCGACCTCCCGCCGGGTCTTGGCGTCGCCGACGCGGGCGACGTGCGCGACGGCGTCCGGCGGGGTGCTGTAGTTGTGCGCCAGGCACCACAGGTCGTCGTCGGCCCGCTCCCGGAGCAGCTCGTCGACGACGGCTCGGGAGAGCCGGCAGTTGACGAGGATGTGGTGGTACGCATGCCCGCCCGCGGGCATGGCGCGCAGCCGTCGCTCCATCTCCTGGGCGTCGTCCTCCGCCGTCACATGGGCCAGCATCCGCTCGGCGGAGGCGCGTACGTCCGGGTCGGGGTCGGCGAGCAGGGCCGCTCTGCGTTCCTCGGGGAGGTGTCGCCATACGCCGGTGCCGAACCTGCGGATCGCGGCGACGGGGTGGGTGGCGGTCGCCAGGCGGAAGCGGAAGGGGACCTGGCGGGAGAAGGCCAGCGCATCGAGGTCCTGGTTGTCGTAGGTGGCGTACATGCGCTCGATGACGTGGTCGGGCAGGTGCCGGGGCCACGCGTCCTCTCCCGGTCCGCCGGCGAGCATCACGTGTACGTGCCAGATCTCGTCGTCGACGACCCGCCCACGCACCTCCCCGGGCACATGGGGGTTCCGCGCGAGCGCGGCACGCACGCGTGGCTGCGGATGCGAGAGGATCGCGTCCACGACCTCATCGGGCAGTTCCCGGCGGTACCGGCACAGGGCGGACCAGGCCGTCGCGTACTCCGGTCCGAGCAGCCGCAGGAGGATGTCGACGGGGGCGGCCGGGTTGAGCGCGAGGCCCGCCAGAGCCGTCGGTGTCCCGATCGCCGTGGATGTCACCCGTATACCGTCCCCGCCTCTGGACCACGTACGATGCGCGCGCCCGATCGCACGTTCGCACCGCCCGCCCGCACAGGAGCACCGTACTCGTGGAGTCCTCCCAGCCGCCCCAGGATTCTCAGCCACCCCGCCAGGAATGGCCGGCCCCCGAGCCGTCCCACCCGACGGCCGCTCCGGGCGCTCAAGGCATCACGCCCCCTCAAGGCATCACGCCCCCTCAGGGCGTCCCCGCGGCTCCGGGGCCGTACAACGCCAACCCCTACGCCCCGTACGGCCCCTACGGGCCCGGCGCGGCTCCCGTTCCCTACGCCACCTCGCAGACCACCACCAACGGTCTCGCCATCGCCTCCCTGGTCTCCGGTGTCGTCTGCTGCCTCCCGCCCCTGGGGCTGATATTCGGCCTGATCGCCCTCCCGCGGATCAGGAAGAGGAACCAGACGGGCAAGGGAATGGCGATCGCGGGCATCGTGCTGTCCTCGCTCAGCTGCGTCCTGATGGTCGTCGGCCTGGCGACCGGCGTCCTCGGTGAGGCGTGGAACGGCCTGCGGAAGGGCGTGGACGAGGCGGCGAGTTCGAGGTCCGCGTTCTCGCTGCGTACGGGCCAGTGCTACAACGTCGACGGCGAGGTCGAGGCCGATACCTCGGCCGTCCAGATCGTCGACTGCGAGCAGGAGCACGAGGGCGAGGTCACCGGCGGCTTCCGGCTCACCGGCTTCACCAAGTGGCCGGGCGAGAAGGCGATCGACGAGGTCGCGACCGAGCGCTGCTCGGACATCGGCAACACGTACGCGCTGGACACCTGGGCCTTCCCCGAGGACGTGTACGACTTCTACTACATGCCGTCCCGGGCCAGCTGGCGCGCCGGGGACCGCGCCGTGACCTGTGCGTTCATCGTCGACGGCGGCGAGCCGATGAGGGGTTCGCTGCGCAGCGACAAGACCACCCTCGACGCCCACCAGCTCCACTTCCTCACGAGCATGAACCCGATCGACTCCGCGCTGAACGAGGAGCTGGAGGCGGACGCGGACGAGGACCTGGCCGGCAACCAGGCATGGGCGCGGAAGGTCCACGGCACCCTCACCGCGGCGAGCAGGGGCCTGAGGAGCCATGCCTGGCCGACGGCCGTCGCGCCGCGCGCCGCCGAGCTGGCCAAGGAGCTGGACGCCTCCGCGAAGGAGTGGGACAAGCTCGCGAAGGCGACCGACAAGGACGCCTTCTGGGAGCAGTACGACATCGCTTACGACGGGACGTTCTGGGAGGCGGAGTCCGAGGTGCGCGGCGCCCTGGAGCTGGCGGCGACGCTGGAGTCCGGCACGTCGGCCTGAGGGCCGTGAGGCGGGCGTCGCCACGCCTCCCGCGAGACGAACGGGGCGCCGGGCCTCCCGAGGGGGAGACCCGGCCCCCGCGCACGCGCCACGCGCGCGTGGCGGGCATGTACCCGGGCACGCGCGCGTGACGGGTGCGTGCGTAGGGCCTAGCGGCGGCCGAGGCCGCGGTCGACGGCGGTGATCAGCTCGCCGTCGGGGGTGTCCCCGTCCAGCGACCAGAACATCGCGCCGCCGAGACCCTTGGCGCGCACGTACGCCGACTTGGTGAGCAGCACCAGCGGGTCGTCGTACGTCCACAGGGTCGTGCCGTCGAAGAGCCAGGCGTGGCCGGTGCGCCAGTCGCGGTGCACGGAGTACGTCCCCGAGTCCGCGAGCTTCCTCAGCGCCTCGTAGTCCTCGCTCCCGTTCGCCCAGGCGCCCGGGGCGGGGCCGGTCGCCGGCTGTCCGAGCCCGTCGCCGCCGCCCGTGACGCCCGTCCAGCCCTGGCCGTAGAACGGCATGCCCACCACGAGCTTGTGGGCGGGCGCGCCGCGCCGCAGCCAGTCGTTCACGGTCTGGTCGACGCTGAAGTCGCCGCGCTGGGCGAAGAGCGCCGACTGCTGGGCCGTCGTGGTCTCCCAGGAGCCGTGGAAGTCGTAGCCCTGGAGGTTCACGAAGTCGAAGTCCCGCATGATCTTGGGGACTTCGAAGCCGGCGTCGATCTTGGCGGGGGCGGTGGGGACGAAGGCGGTCAGCTCGTAGTGCTTGCGCTTGCCGTGTCGCTGCGCGGACTTCGCGTACGCGTCGAGCTGGGTGCGGAACTCCCGTACGAGCGCCGTGAAGTTCTGCTTGTCCTCGGGGCGGAAGACGGTGTCGACGTCGCCGGCCGAGCCGGGCCACTCCCAGTCGAGGTCGATGCCGTCGAAGAGACCCGTGGCGGCTCCCGCACCGCCACGGGCGCCGTCGGCGGGCAGGTTGCCCTTGATGTAGAGATCGATGCAGGAGGAGACGAGGGCCCTGCGGGAGGCGGGGGTGCGGGCCGCGTCGGAGAAGTGGGTGGACCAGCTCCAACCTCCCAGCGATATCAGGACCTTGAGGCCCGGGTGCTTCGCCTTGAGTTCGCGCAGCTGGTTGAAGTTGCCGGCGAGGGGCTGGTCGGAGGTGTCGGCGACGCCGTCCACGGAGCCGGCCGCGTCGAGCGGGCGTACGTAGTCGGCCCACGCGTCGGCCTCTCCGGGCACATTGCCCGTGAAGCACTTCCCTTCCGTACTCACGTTGCCGAAGGCGTAGTTGATGTGGGTGAGCTTGGCCGCCGTACCGCTCGTCTCCAGATCCTTGACCTGGAAGTTCCGTCCGTAGACGCCCCATTGGGTGAAGTAGCCGACGCGCTTGTACGAGGCGCGGCTGTCGGTGTGCGACGGGCGGCTGTCGGTGTGCGACGCGGAGTCGGCGCCCGCGGCGGGGGCGAGGGTGGCCACGAGACCGAGGGAGAGGGCGGCGATCGTCAGTCGGGAGAGAGTTCTTCGACGCATGAGGCTCGTTTCCTGTGCGTGTGCCGGAAGGGAGCTGTGCTCACAGGAAAGTATTGGTCTGGACCATTGCGGTCAAGGCTTCGGTGGAGATCCGGCTGCTATACCCGGGGTAAACGCAGGCGTAAAGGTGAATCATCACTTCGGGTGAAACCTTGGCCCATGCTTGCGGGTGGACACCGAGGGTTGTCAGTCTGTAGCTGTCCGTCAACCTGAGGGGAGTGTCCAGTGACGTTCGGTGAGCAGCCCGCCTATCTTCGCGTGGCGAGCGATCTTCGAGAGAAGATCGCCAACGGCTCGCTTCCGCCGCATACCCGACTCCCCTCGCAGGCGCGCATCCGTGAGGAGTACGGGGTCTCGGACACCGTGGCTCTGGAGGCCCGCAAGGTGCTGATGGCCGAGGGGCTCGTCGAGGGGCGCTCGGGTTCGGGGACGTACGTCCGGGAGAGGCCGGTGCCGCGCCGCATCGCCCGCTCCGGGTACCGCCCGCCGTCCGGCGCCAACCCGTTCCGGCAGGAGCAGGCGGCGGACGGCGCGCGCGGCACATGGGAGTCCAGCAGCGAGCAGGAGTACGCGAGCGCGGTGGTGGCCGCCCGGCTCGACATCGAGCCGGGGGAGCGGGTGATGCGGACGCGGTACGTGTACCGGGACGCGGGCGAGCCGATGATGCTCTCCACCTCCTGGGAGCCGCTCGCGGTCACCGGCCGGACGCCCGTGATGCTGCCCGAGGAGGGGCCGCTCGGCGGCTGCGGGGTCGTGGAGCGGATGGCGGCGATCGACGTGGTCGTGGACAACGTGGTGGAGGAGGTCGGCGCCCGACCGGGGCTCGCCGAGGAACTCCTGGCGCTCGGCGGCGTGCCCGGCCATGTGGTGATGGTCGTCGAGCGGACGTACTACGCGTCGGGTCGGGCGGTGGAGACGGCCGACGTCGTGGTCCCGGCCGACCGCTACCGCATCGCCTACCACCTGCCGGTGCGGTGACCGGCGCGGCGCCCGGGTGGTGACCTGAGGGTGATCGGGAGTTGATGGCAGGTCAGCTGTCGTGATCGAGAGGCGGTCCCGGTCGGCGACGGGCTGGCATGTCCCTGGCCGGCGCCGCTGAGGAGCATGTTCGCGGCGCTGGGGAAGCTGCCCGGCTGCCCTGCCGACCGTCCCCGCCCCCGTCCCCACCCCCGTCCCCACCCCCACCCCCGGGGTCTGATCTTCGGCCTCCCTTCGTCGGTTCCCGGCCGGATCCGTACCTCTTTGTGAAATCCCATATCCGCTGTGTAAAGGTCAGGCGTAAGGTCGGGCATATGCGGATTGCCATTTCAGGGAGATCCTTAGAGAGGTTCGGACCGGCGGAGGGAGATGCCCGATGACCGACAGTGGTCCTGTCCTGCCCTGGCTGGTCATACGGCAGGACGACAGCGGCAACCGCTATCGGGTCGGGCGGTACGCGACGCAGGACGAGGCGCAGAAGGTCGCCGACAGCCTCGATGACCGGGGGCACAAGCAGCTCTACTGGGTGGAGCGCATCGGCCAGCCCGCGGTCTGACCCCCGCGGCGGCGCACTCCGGCCGTGATCCGGCCGCACCCCGACCCGCACTGCGACCCGTGCGGGTTACGCTCCGGCCCATGACTGAACGCAGTGCCGACCACGTGGCCGACCACGTGGTCGTGGTCGCCGGAGCCGTGTACGACAGGGGGCGTCTGCTCGCCGCCCGCCGCAGCGCCCCCGCCGAGCTGGCGGGCCGTTGGGAGCTGCCCGGCGGCAAGCTGGAGCCGGGGGAGAGCGCCGAGGAGGCGCTGGTCCGGGAGTTGCGCGAGGAACTCGGCGTGGAGACGGAGCCCGGCGAGCGCATCCCCGGCGAGTGGCCGCTGAAGCCCGGATACGTCCTCCAGGTGTGGACGGCCCGGCTGCTCTCCGGTGAGCCCCGCCCGCTGGAGGACCACGACGAACTGCGCTGGCTCGCCCGCGACGAGCTCGACTCCGTCGACTGGCTCGACCAGGACCGGCCCGCCGTGGCCGAAGCCGGGCTGCGTCTGCCGCCCGTCGCCGCCGGCGGAGCGCGCGGCTGAGGCTTACGCCGTTCGTACCACCGTGCGCCCCCTGGTACACGCCTCGCGATACCCGCCCCAAATATCGGGTATGTGCTGATTGACCCCCCGAATAGGACGTGGGCCTCCCTTCTGGTGATGGGCTGGGGAAGTGATCGGGCGTGATCGACACCGAAGGCGACTGTGTCGAGTGGAACTTCCCTGCCGAGGCCGACGTCGTCCGCACCGCGCGTCACGCCGTACGCGACGCGCTGCGGACCTGGCGGATCGACCCGGCGGTGGGTGACGTCACCGTCCTCCTCGTGAGCGAACTCGTCACCAACTCCCTGCGCTATGCCTCCGGCCCGATCGGCGTCCGGATCGTCCACCTGCCGCCGGACGGCGAGAACACCGACCACCGCCCCGCCCTGCTCGTGGAAGTCTCCGATCCACTTCCGGATCCGCCCACCGAGCGTCCCGCCGGACCCGACGACGAGGGAGGGCGCGGTCTCCAGCTCGTGGCCTGTTCCGCACGTCGCTGGGGCACGCGAAAAGGCAGAACGGGCAAGACAGTGTGGTTCGAGCTGGCCCTGCCGGGTTAAGAGAGGGGAGGGACAACGATCACCAAGGGCTCGGCCGGAAATGAACGAGACCACCCTGTGATCGTGAACGTCGTGCCGTCGGGGGCCGTAGTGCTGAATACTGCGGGCATGGCCGGTCCGGTGCGGTGAGCTGGAGGGGACGGTCGCGTGAGCGAGATACCTGAGACGGCGAGCGGCTTCGTGTGGCAGAGCAGCCCGCCCGGCTCGATCTATGACTACATCAGGGTCGCCTCCTTCTCGATCGGGCCCGACGGGCTGGTCGATCAATGGAGCCGACGGGCCGTGGACCTCTTCGGCGTGCCCGCCGAGGAGGCCATGGGCAAGGATCCGGTCGAGGCCTTCATGCCTGCCGACCTGCGGGAACGCGGACGCCGCCGCGTCGCGGAGATCCTCGACGGCAGGGAGTGGACGGGGCTCGTTCCCTTTCGGATACCCGGGCAGACCCGACGCGAGCACCGTGACGGAATCGCCGAGATGTACGTCATGCCGAGCCAGACGCCGACGGGGGAGCGCGCCGCGCTGTGCATCGTCGTCGACGTGCGGGCACTGCGGCACATCGAGACCGACCTCGCCGCCTCCCAGGCGATTTTCGGCCAATCCCCTTTCGGGTTTCTGCTCTTCGGTACCGACCTCACCGTGAAGCGCGCCAACCAGCGCTTCGCCGCCGTCTTCGGCGGCTCGGCCGACGACCACCGGGGCCGCACCGTCCACGACTACCTCTCGCGGCCCGAGGCCGACCGTATGACCGCCGCGCTCCAGCGCGTCCTGGAGACCGGTGAGTCCGTCACCGAGCTGCAGATCGTCGGCGCCCCTCCGGGCTCCCACGACCGGCGCCACTGGTCGATCAACCTCTACCGGGTGCACAGCGGCTCCGGCCGGCCCGTCGGTGTCGCCGGTCTCGGCATCGACGTGACGCGCCGCCACAGCGCGGCCCGCGAGGCGGCCAACGCCCGCCGCAACCTCGCCCTCCTCAACGAGGCCGGCGCCCGTATCGGCAACTCCCTCGATCTGGAGGCGACCGCCCGCGAACTGCTCGACGTGGCCGTGCCCGGCTTCTGCGACCTCGCCTCCGTCGACCTCTACCAGGGTCTGCTGACCGGCGACGAGGCTCCCCCCGGGCGGTGGGGGAACTCCCACGACGTCGGCTACGGGGCGGGCAGCGCCGAACTGCGCCGGGTCGCCTTCGCCAGCGCCGTCTCCGACACGCCCCTCCGGAGCCCCGCAGCGACCGTCGGCACGGACGCGAGCGGCGGCTGTTGCGGCACCGGCCCCGTCGAGGTCGGCTCCGTCCACCGCTACCCGTTCAACTCGCCCTGCGCCGGGGCGCTCCGCACCGGACAGGTGAGGGCCGTACCCGGTGGCGACGGAAGTCTCGTCCAGTCCACGCTCGTGGTGCCGATGGTCGCCCACGACACCGTCGTCGGGCTCGTCCAGTTCTCCCGTACCAAGGGCAGCGAGCCCTTCGGTGAGCGGGACCGGGCCCTCGCCGTCGAACTGGCCGCCCGCGCGGCGGTCTGCATCGACAACGCCCGCCTCTACCGCCGCGAACACGAGCGGGCCCTGATCCTCCAGCGCAGCCTGCTCCCGCCCGGCGACCCCGAGGCCGCGGGCCTGGACATCGCCTGCCGCTATCTCCCCGGCACCGCCGCCACGGAGGTCGGCGGCGACTGGTTCGACGTCATCGAACTCCCCGGCCATCGCACCGCCCTGGTCATCGGGGACGTCATGGGTCGCGGCCTGCGCGCCGCCGTCGCCATGGGCGAGCTGCGGACCGCCGTCCGCACCCTGGCCCAGCTCGACCTGGAACCCGCCGAGGTCCTCTCCCACCTCGACGAGATCGCCCGCGGTCTCGGCGCCCCGGCGGGAGCCCAGCAGAGCGCCCGCGCCCACAAGGCCCGTGGACCGGAGCTCTCCGAGGTCTACCTCGCCACCTGCGTCTACGCCGTCTACGACCCCGTCACCCGGCGCTGCACCTTCGCCAACGCCGGCCACCTTCCGCCGGTCCTCGTCGAACCGGGCGAGAAGGCCCTGCTGCTCGACGTGCCCCCGGGGATGCCGCTCGGCGTCGGCGGTGAGCCGTTCGAGGAGGTGGTGGTCGAAGTCCCCGAGGGCTCTCTGCTCGCCCTCTACACCGACGGACTCGTCGAGTCCCGCGACCACCCCCTCGACGAGGGGCTCAGCGCCTTCCGCAACGCGCTCACAGACGCGGCCCTGCCCCTCGAAGACGTCTGCGACCGGGTGCTGAGCACCCTCGACACCGAGCACGGTGAGGACGACATCGCCCTCCTGATGGCCCGTATCCAGGGACTGCCGTCCGACGCGGTGGGCGACTGGCGGCTGCCCAGCGAGCCCCGCTCGGTCGGCCGGGCCCGCGAACTGGCCCGCGCCCAGCTCACCGCCTGGGACCTCGAACCCCTGGTGGACACCGTCGAACTGCTCGTCAGCGAACTGGTCACCAACGCCCTGCGTTACGGCGAGGGCGAGATCCGGCTCCGGCTCCTGCGCGACCGCACGCTGGTCTGCGAGGTCTGGGACGCCGGGCTCGTCCAGCCGCGACGGCGCCGCGCCCGGGACACCGACGAAGGCGGGCGTGGACTGCAGCTGGTCGGGCTCCTCAGCGCCGCCTGGGGCTCGCGCCGCACCCCCCGGGGCAAGACCGTCTGGTTCGAACTGCCCCTGCCGGACGGCGACGGGGTGGCCGAACCGACCGTGGAACAGCTGCTGAGCATGTTCTGACCGCCGACGCACCACCCCGCGGGCCGCCCGTGCCCCCACCCTGCGGGCGCGGCCGTACGGCGCCCGTGCCCGCGGGGGCCGCGCTACCCCTTGAGCGCGGCGAGCCGCGCCTCGATCTCGGCGCTGTCGCCGAGCGCGTCCAACTGCTCGAACTGGGCGTCCAGCGAGGAGGCGGCCAGCTCCTGCTTGCCCATCGCCCTCGCCTCCTCGCGGCGCACCTTGTCCTCGAAGCGGCTCAGATCGCTCGTCGGATCCAGCACGTCGATGTTCTTCACGGCGTCCATCATCCGGTTCTGCGCCTGCGCGGACTTGGCCCGGGCAACCAGCTCGTCGCGTTTGGCCTGGAGCTCGCCCAGCTTGGCCTTCATCTGGTCGAGGCCGGTCCGCAGTTTCTCCACCACCTCGGTCTGCGCCGCGATCGTCGGCTCGGCGGTCCTCGCCTCCTTCTCCGACTGGAGCTGGCGGCCCAGCGCGACCTTCGCCAGGTTGTCGAACCGGTCCGCCTCCGCCGTCTGCCCGCCGGCCCGCAGCTCGTCGCCCTTCCTGCTCGCGGCCAGGGCCTTCTCGCCCCACTCCTTCGCCGCGCCCACGTCCTCCCGGTGGTCCTGCTCCATGAGCCGCAGATTGCCGATCGTCGTCGCCACGGCCTCCTCCGCCTCCGTGATGTTGTTGCTGTAGTCGCGGATCAGCTGGTCCAGCATCTTCTGCGGGTCCTCGGCCTGGTCCAGCAGCGCGTTGATGTTGGCCTTCGCCAGCTGGGTGACTCGGCCGAGGATGGTCTGCTTGGTCATGGTCCTTCTCCTTGAACGCGACGAACACAAAGCGCGCGATGAGCGCGATGAGCGCGGTGACGCGGTGAGCCTCGGAGGGTCAGAAGCGCCCGCCGCCGCCCAGCCGGCCGCGGGTTCCACCGCCGCCGAAGCTGCCGGGTCCGCCACCGAACCCGCCCCCGCCGAAACCGCCACCGAACCCCCCGCCATGGCCACCGCCTCCCCTTCCGCCGCCGAACAGTCCGCCGAGGATGATGCCGCCGAGCACCGCACCGCCGAGCCCGCCGCCACCTCCTGCCCCTGTTACACCGCCCAGGCCGTTCGGGTTCCCGTACGTCCGGACGTCCTGCTCGGCGAGGTCCTGCGCCCGCCGGGCCAGCGCGTCCGCCTGCTGGGCCTCGGTGAGGGCCGCCTGCGGGTCGTCGGCGGCCGCGAGCGCCCCGGCCTTCTCCAGCCGGCGCTGGGCCTCGGCCAGGCGGGTACGGGCCTCGCTGCCCACGGCGCCGCGGTGGGTGGTGATGTAGTCGGCGGCCGCCCCGATCGCGGAACGGGCGGTCAGCATCGCCTGGTCGAGGAGCGCGCGGGCGCGCCGCGTGCCCGACTCGCGCTCCCGTGCGCCCGCCAGCGCCTCGTCGAGCGCCGTGTCGGCCTCCTCGATCCGGCGCAGCGCGTCCATCGGGTCGTAGTGGCCCGCGTCGAGCGTCCGCCGGACATCGGCGACGACCGCCTCCGCGCGGGCGATACGGCCCTGGAGGTCGGCGGTGGAGACCTCCTCGGCCGTGCCCTGGAGCAGTCCGCGCGCGTCGGCGAGGTCGGCCTCGGTCTCGGTGAGCGCGGTCGTCAGCTTGCCCACGGCCTCCGCCAGTTCCTGCGCGCGCCGGTCCACGGCCTCGCTCAGCCGGGCCGCCTGGTCCACGGCCCCCTCGGCCGCCCGGATGTGGACGGCCGCGACGCCGTTCTCGCCCGCGTCGACGGCCTGCCGCGCCTGGCTCAGGTGGGTCGTCGCGAACACCAGCCGGTCCTTGGCCTGTTCGACGTCGCTCGCCACGGGGGAGGCCGCCGACTCGGCGTACCGCTCCCGCATCGCCACCAGCGTCGCCTCCGCCGTGCCGACGCGTCCGGTCTGCTCGTGGAACGCGGCCTCGGCGTGGGTCAGCGCCTCCGGGGCGTTGCGCTCCAGGGCCCGCAACCGGTCGAAGGAGTCGGACTCGGCGTCCAGGCGCGTGTTCGCCTCTTCGCAGCGCCGCATGATCTCGTCGAGCATCGACCGGCGAGTCGCGTCGTCCTCGGGGAAGGCGTCGTCGAGCTTCTGCCGCAGCCGGAACGCGGCCGTCAGCTCGTCCTTCGCGAACGCCATCGCCTCGGTGAAGGGCAGGACCGCCTCCTCGCCGAACTGGGCGGTCGCGAAGCCGAGTTCCTCCTGGCTCGTGCGGACGGCGTCGTCCGTGGCGACCAGCGCCTGCCGGGCCTGGCCGTCCAGCTCGGGGAGCGGGATCTGCGCGGGCGCCTTCGGAGCACCCCAGCCCTGTCCGCCCGGCGGCTTCGCGCCCGTCCCCGCACCCGGCCCTGCTCCGGCCCGCCGGCGGCGCCTGGTCCAGGCGTACGCCGCGACGGCCCCGGCCCCGCCGACGAGGACGACCGGCAGCACCAGGTCCGTTCCCGAGGTGGAGTCGGCCGCCGCGCCGCCGGGGTCGGGGGCGCCGGGGGTGATCGCGGGGGCGGGCACGGGCTGTCCGGCGAGTACCGCGTCGTAGCCGTCGGCCGCGCCGATCGCGGCGCCCGCCCAGTCGTTCTGCCGGAGTGCGGGTTCGACGGCGGTCCGGGCGACGTCGTCGAGCTGCGCCTGGGTGAAGGGGGAGTCCGGGTCGGCCGAATAGCCGTACTGCCGGTCGTGGGTGGCCACCGCGAGCAGGAGGTCGTCGACGCCCAGGCCGTTGCGTGCGGCCGTGGCGTCGGCCCAGCTCTGTCCCGAGCGCCCGGAGAAGTCCCGTACGTAGACGACGAAGAGCTGCACCCGCCGGTCGTCGTAGAGCTTGTCGAGGGCCCGGACGACCGCGCCGCGGCGGTCGCCGAGCGCGCCCACCGTGTCGGTGATCTGGCCCTCGCGGGACAGCACGACGGGGTCGTCGGCACGGGCGCCGTGAACGGCGGGCACGGTCAGCCACCACGCCGCCACCAGCACCGCGAGGAGGGCTCGGGTGGCTGTTCGCGTCACATGGGGAGGTTATGTCCCGATCTGTTCACTCGCGACCGGGCGGAACCCGAATCACTGCCCCGAGCGTCACTGTCGGTGGCCGCCGCTACGGTGGCGATCACGAGGGGACGACGATCTTGGGGGCTCGGGTGAACGGACGCGTACGCGGCTGGTGGAGGCGGGGGCGCTGGGTCGCGCTCGGCCTCGCCCTGCTCCTGGTCCTGCCCCTGGCCGGCAGCGCGCTCGCGCTGCGCGTCAACTACGCGGGCGACCTCCAGGAGGGGACGAAGACCCGCGGCAAGGACGCGATCTGGCTGGGCCACGCCTGGGTGGACGGCAGGAAGAAGGACACCGACCTGGCGGACTTCGCGGCCCGCATCAAGGGGACGGGGATACGTGACCTCTACGTCCACGCCGGTCCGCTGGAGCACGACGGCACCCTGCCCGCGGCCCGCTACCCCCGGGCGGCCTGGCTGATCGAGAGCGTGCACCGCACGATGCCGGGCATACGGGTGCACGCCTGGCTGGGAGACATCCTGGCCACGGAGGGGCCCGAGGGGCTGCGCCTGGAGGACGCCGCCTCGCGGACCGCCGTGGTGGGTTCGGCCCGGCAGATCATCGACGCCGGATTCGACGGGGTCCACTTCGACCTGGAGCCCCTGCTCTCGGACGACGCGGACTACCTGTCCCTCCTCGACGACCTCGGCGAGCTGACCAGGGCCCGAAAGGTCCCGCTCTCCGTGGCCGCCCACCAGATCGACCCGCTGCCCGCCCTGCACTCGGTGAACGGCGCGGTCAGCGGCAGCGAGAAGTGGTGGTCGCAGGAGTTCTTCGGCCAGGTCGCCCGCCGCGTCGACCAGATCGCCGTCATGTCGTACGACACGTGGATGCCGCTGGAGAGCCTGTACGGCGGGTACGTGGCCCAGCAGACCAGCCTCGCCCTGGAGGTCACGCCCGAGGGCACCGACCTCCTGATGGGCCTGCCGTTCTTCCACGAGGACGACCTCGGCCACCACGACTCGGCCGAGACCGTCGCGGCCGCGATCCGCGGCACCCGGCTTGGCCTGGGGCGCACGGACCGCGACCGCGAGCGGTTCGGCGTCGCGCTGTACGTCGACTTCGCGGCGAAGGAGGAGGACTGGACGGCCTACCGCGAGGGCTGGCACTGACGCCATGGCCGGCACTGACGCGAGGGCCGGCACTGACGCGAGGGCCGGCACTGACGCCTGCCCCGGCCCGACAGCGACAGCCCTACCCCTCCCGTCGCCGGATCTTGTCGCCCAGCCACACCAGCGGGTCGTACTTGCGGTCGACGGCCCGCTCCTTCAGCGGGATCAGGGCGTTGTCCGTGATCTTGATGCCCTCCGGGCAGACCTCGGTGCAGCACTTGGTGATGTTGCAGTACCCGAGGCCGTGCTCGTCCTGCGCCGTCCGCCGCCGGTCGTGGCCCGCCTCCGCCGCCGCGTCCAGCGGGTGCATGTCGAGCTCCGCCACCCGCATCAGGAAGCGCGGCCCGGCGAACGCGGTCTTGTTCTCCTCGTGGTCCCGGACCACATGGCACGTGTCCTGGCACAGGAAGCACTCGATGCACTTGCGGAACTCCTGCGAGCGCTCCACGTCCATCTGCTGCATCCGGTACTCGCCAGGAGCGAGCCCCGCCGGCGGTGTGAAGGCCGGGATCTCCCGCGCCTTCGTGTAGTTGAAGGACACGTCCGTGACCAGGTCGCGGACGACCGGGAAGGCCCGCAGCGGAGTGATCGTGACGGTCTCCTCGCGGTCGAAGGTCGACATCCGGGTCATGCACAGCAGCCGCGGCCGCCCGTTGATCTCGGCCGAGCACGATCCGCACTTGCCCGCCTTGCAGTTCCAGCGCACGGCGAGATCCGGGGCCTGTGTGGCCTGCAACCGGTGGATGATGTCGAGGACCACCTCGCCGTCGTGCACCTCGACCGTGAAGTCCGTCAGGTCCCCGCCGTCGGTGTCGCCCCGCCACACCCGGAAGTGCGCGTCATAGGTACTCACTCGTACAGCTCCTCCTCGGCGAGGTACTTGACCAGCTCCTCCTTCTCGAACAGCTCCAGGAGGTCCGGACGGATGGCTTCCGTGCGCGTGCGTTCGAGGGAGACGCCGTCCTCCGCCGGGCGGCAGAGCAGGTTCACCGGCCGCCACGCCCGGTCCATCGACGGGTAGTCCTCCCGGGTGTGGCCGCCCCGGCTCTCGGTCCGCTCCAGTGCGGCCCGGGCCACGCACTCGCTCACGAGCAGCATGTTGCGCAGGTCGAGGGCGAGGTGCCAGCCGGGGTTGAACTGCCGGTGCCCCTCGACCCCGGCCCGCCGCGCCCGTTCGCGCAGCGTCGCGATCCGCTCGAGCGCCTCGGCCATCTCGCCCTCCCGCCGGATGATCCCGACGAGGTCGTTCATCGTCTGCTGGAGCTCCTGGTGGAGGGTGTACGGATTCTCGGCGGAGGGCTCCTCCGCCGCGCCGAACGGCGCGAGGGCCTCCGCGGCCGCCGCCTCGATGCCCGCCTCCGTGACGGGGGACGGCACGGCCGCCGCCGCGTACTCCGCCGCGTGCCACCCCGCCCGGCGGCCGAAGACCAGCAGGTCGGAGAGCGAGTTGCCGCCCAGCCGGTTGGAGCCGTGCATCCCGCCGGCCACCTCACCCGCCGCGAAGAGCCCCGGCACGCCGACCGTCGCGGCCGTGTCGGAGTCGACCGCGACACCGCCCATCACGTAGTGGCAGGTCGGGCCGACCTCCATCGCCTCCGCCGTGATGTCGACGTCCGCCAGCTCCTTGAACTGGTGGTACATCGAGGGCAGCCGCCGCTTGATCACCTCGGCCGGCATCCGGGTCGACACGTCCAGGAACACCCCGCCGTGCGGCGAGCCGCGCCCCGCCTTCACCTCGGCGTTGATGGCCCGCGCGACCTCGTCGCGCGGCAGCAGCTCGGGCGGGCGACGGTTGCTGTCCGGGTCCTCGTACCAGCGGTCGCCCTCGTCCTCCGTCTGCGCGTACTTCTCCTTGAAGACGTCGGGGATGTAGTCGAACATGAACCGCTTGCCCTCGGAGTTGCGCAGCACTCCGCCGTCGCCGCGCACGGACTCGGTGACGAGGATCCCCTTCACCGACGGCGGCCAGACCATCCCGGTCGGATGGAACTGCACGAACTCCATGTTCACCAGCGGAGCGCCGGCCAGCAGTGCGAGCGCGTGCCCGTCGCCGGTGTACTCCCAGGAGTTGGAGGTCACCTTGAAGGACTTGCCGATCCCGCCGGTCGCGAGGACCACGGCCGGCGCCTCCATGACGAAGAAGCGGCCGGTCTCCCGCTCGTAGCAGAAGACGCCCGCGACCCGCCCGGACTCGTCCCTCAGGACGCGGGTCACCGTGCACTCCTGGAAGACCTTCAGCCGGGACTCGTACTCCCCGGTCTCCCGGAAGTCCTCCTGCTGGAGGGCGACCGTCTTCTGCTGGAGCGTACGGATCAGCTCCAGGCCCGTCCGGTCGCCGACGTGCGCGAGCCGCGGGTACTCGTGTCCACCGAAGTTGCGCTGGGAGATCCGGCCGTCCGGCGTGCGGTCGAAGAGGGCGCCCCAGGCCTCCAGCTCCCACACCCGTTCCGGTGCCTCGCGCGCGTGCAGCTCCGCCATCCGCCACTGGTTGAGGAACTTCCCGCCGCGCATGGTGTCGCGGAAGTGGACCTGCCAGGTGTCGTGGGGGTTGGCGTTGGCCATGGAGGCGGCGATGCCGCCCTCGGCCATCACCGTATGGGCCTTGCCGAAGAGGGACTTGCAGATGACGGCCGTCCGCGCGCCCCGCTCGCGCGCCTCGATCGCGGCGCGCAGCCCGGCGCCGCCCGCGCCGACCACGACCACGTCCCACTGCTGCCGCTCGACTTGCGCCATGTCAGAAGATCCTCGGGTCGTCGAAGGTGCCGGTGGCGAGCAGGTACACGTAGAGGTCGCAGAGTGCGACGGAGAACAAGGAGGTCCAGGCGAGGAGCATGTGACGGGCGTTCAGCTTCCCGACCAGGTTCCACATGCGGTAGCGCACGGGATGCCGGGAGAAGTGCCGCAGCCGCCCGCCGACGATGTGCCGGCAGGAGTGGCAGGAGAGGGTGTACGCCCAGATCAGCACGGAGTTGATCAGGAAGATCACGGTCCCCAGACCCGCGTGGCCCCAGTCGTACGAGGAGTCCCGGAAGGTCAGCACGGTGTCGTACGTGAGGATCGCGGCGACCGGGAGCGCGGCGTAGAAGAAGTACCGGTGGATGTTCTGCAGGATCAGCGGGAAGCGGGTCTCGCCGGTGTACGTCCGGTGCGGCTCGGCGACCGCGCAGGCCGGGGGCGACGCCCAGAAGCCACGGTAGTACGCCTTGCGGTAGTAGTAGCAGGTCAGCCGGAAGCCGAGGGGGAAGACCAGGATCAGCAGGGCGGGTGAGAGGCCCCACCAGCTGCCGAAGATCTCCCAGTTGGGGCCGCCCTTCATAGGGACGCAGTTCTCGGCCAGACAGGGCGAGTAGAAGGGCGAGACGTACGGGGCCGCGTAGTAGTCGCTGTTGGCGAAGGCTCGCCAGGTGGAGTACGCGACGAAGGCAAGCAGTCCGGCGGCGGTGGCGGCCGGCGCCAGCCACCAGCGGTCGGTCCGCAGATGGGCGGGGGCGATGGCCGCACGGGAAGGGGACTGCACGCCGGTGGCGCGCACCCCCCTTCCGGTGGACGGCGGTTCGGTTCCTGTGGCCAAGGTCGGTCTCCTGGGAGGCGTTCGGCTGTCGGTCTCCTCGGGGTCCTCCAGCGGCTGCCGCTCTCCTGGAGGCCGTCACCCCCTAGGGGGTGACCGGTCCACCCCCTAGGGCGCGTGCCGGTCGCGTGCTCCCAGGCCCTCGTCGTCCGAATCCGTCCACAGCCCGCTGTCGTACGGCGTGTCGGGGATCGTCACGAGGTTCTCGGGCCGACCGGGGGCCGGTGGCGGGGCGCCGCCCCGCTCCGCCGCGATGCTGCGTTCCAGCTGGCCGACCGTGCGGACCAGGTCTTCGAGGCAGCGCTTGACGGCCGCCAAATCATCCTGAACGGACATGGGTTGCCCTCACTTCCGCGAATGCGGGTGGCGAACACGCGCCTGAGAGTGTCGCGCGTCACATCCCGCTTGTGAAGCCATGTGTACGGGATTCCACTCGTCCGGTGATCCGCGCCGCCCGACGGTTGGGCCGCACGGGTGGGTTTGTCCGCCCCGCCGACGTGTCGCCGTGGCCGGATCCGTTCCGTCCTTTTCAGTGTATGAGCAATAGGTGTGATCATCTCCAAATGCCATAAAACTGGACGAAGGGGTACAAGTCATGTCCCAGGTCGGCGCCCCTCGCGGGAGGACATGCTCCAGGAGCCCCCGCTCCCGCAC
The DNA here is from genome assembly GCF_025195125.1 of Streptomyces sp. Je 1-79. GTDB lineage: Bacteria > Actinomycetota > Actinomycetes > Streptomycetales > Streptomycetaceae > Streptomyces. The sequence continues at coordinate 170,751 of NZ_JAMGSL010000009.1, read as the reverse complement.
GCTCCGCTCCGTCGCCACCCTCACGAGCGCGGTGCTCGCCGTCTCCGTCCTCGCCGGCTGCAGCTCCGACGGAGCCGACGAGACCCCGGCCGCCGCCCCGGACCACGCTCCGGCCGCCCGCGACAAGGTCGCCGACGGCGGCACGCTGAACTGGGCCGTGGACGCGATGCCCACTACGCTCAACGCCTTCCAGGCCGACGCCGACGGCGCCACCTCGCGCGTCGCCGAAGCCGTGCTCCCCGCCCTCTACACCCTCGACGGCCGCGGCCGGCCCCAGCGCAATGCGGACTACCTGGAGTCCGCGAAGGTGGTCGAGACGGAGCCGAAGCAGGTCGTCCTCTACAAGCTCAACCAGCAGGCGGTCTGGAGCGACGGCCGCGAGATCGGCGCCCCCGACTTCGTCGCGCAGTGGCGGGCCCTGAACGGCCGCGACACCGCGTACTGGACCGCCCGCAACTCCGGCTACGAGCGGATCGAGAAGATCGAGCGCGGCAAGGACGACCTGGAGGTACGGGTCACCTTCGCCAAGCCGTACGCCGACTGGCAGTCCCTCTTCACCCCCCTCTATCCGAAGGAGGTGATGGGCACCCCGAACGCCTTCAACGACGGCGCGCGCACGACCCTGAAGGCCACCGCAGGACCGTTCCTGCTGAAGGCGTCCGACCGTAAGGCCGCCACCGTCACGCTCGTCCGCAACCCCCGCTGGTGGGGACAGACCGCCAAGCTCGACCGGCTCGTCCTCAAGGCCGTACCGCGCGCCGAACGCGTCGCCGCGCTGGCCGACGGCAAGCTCGATCTGGCCGAGATCGACCGTCCGGCCGCCGACCGCATCGCGCTCGCCGTACGGGACGCCCGCTCCGGCAAGGGCGGCGCGCAGGCGCTCGCGCACGGCCCCGGCGCCGCGATCACCCCGTCGGCGGCCCTGAAGTCGTGGGCGCTCGCCAACGGCTCCGACCAGGAGAAGGCGGAGGCCGTCCAGGCCGCGCGCGAGAAGAACCAGCAGTCCATCGACCGGTACGCGGCCGAGCAGCGGGCGCTCGCGAAGTTCGTGGTCCGCAAGTCGCTGGAGCCCGCGTACACCCAGCTCTCGCTGAACGGCGAGAGCGGTCCGCTCGCCGACGAGCGGGTGCGCCGGGCGGTGGCGCGCGCGCTCGACCGCCAGGAACTGGCCGAATCCGTACTCAAGCCGCTGGGGCTGCCCGCCCGGCCGCCCGGCAGCCACCTGGCCCTGGCGGGGCAGGCGGCGTACGCGGACAGCAGCGACGCGCTCGGCGACCAGGACACCAAGGAGGCCCGGGCGCTGCTCGCGGACGCCGGCTGGGTGCCGGGCGGCGCGAACAAGAAGCCCGCGGGGACGAAGGCGGGCAGCGAGGCCGAGCAGAAGGCGGCCACGAAGCCCGACGCGAAGCCCGACGCGGACAAGGCCGCGGACAAGGCTGCTACGGAGTCCGAGTCCGGTACGAAGTCCGAGTCCGGGTCCGAGACGAAGGCCGACGCGGAGAAGACCGCCACCGAGTCCGGCACGAGCACCGACACCGGGACCGAGCCCGACGCCGACAAGGCCAAGAAGCCCGGGGCCGCCGACGCCGTCTCCGACGAGGGCCTCTACATCGTCGGTGACGGCAAGCCCGGCGACACCGCCCCCCACCTCGGCGCCTCGGGCCCCGAGAACGGCACCACCGTCCTCGCCCCCGCCCCCGGCGCGGCCCTGCAGAACATGGCGCTGCTGCGCCAGGCCGCCCTGCTCGACAGCGGGGCCGGAGCCCGGGCCGACTCCGGCGCCGCCGGTTCCGGGACCACCGAGGCCAAGGCCCAGAACCCGGCCCGGCCCGACCGGGGCGCCCCCGGGGCCTACGCCCCGGTCGGCACCGCCGCCCCCGCCGTTCCGGCGGCCGCCTCCCAGTCGCTCGGCAAGGACGGCAAGCCGCTCAGCCTGCGGTTCGTCCTGCCCTCGGGCCCCGGCTCGGAGTCGCTCCGTACCGTCGGCGAGAAGATCGTCCGGATGCTCGACGCGATCGGCATCGGCACCGAGGTCACCAAGGTCGCCGACGAGAGCTTCTTCAAGGACCACATCGCCTCCGGCGACTACGACCTGGCCCTCTACTCCTGGCCCGCCTCCGCCTTCCCGGCGACCGACGCCCGGCCGATCTTCGCCAAGCCCGAGGCGGCGTCGGACGGCTCCCTCCTGGTCGAGCAGAACTACGCCCGCGTCGGCACCGACCGCATCGACCAGCTGTTCGACCAGGCGGTGGCCACCCTGGACGAGGAGGAGGCCCGGGAGCTGGTCCGCCAGGCCGACGCCCGGATCTGGGCCGCCGCGGGATCGATCCCCCTCTACCAGCGCCCCCAGCTGGTGGCGGCCAAGCCCGAGATCGTGAACGCGGGTGCCTGGGGCTTCGCCGCCCCGCGCTACCAGGACATCGGGTTCAAGAAGCCCGAAACGGCCAACGGTGCGGAGCGCAACACCGAGAAGTAGCCATAAGTGCAGGTCACAACCTCAGATGCAGCTCAAGTTCCTTGCCCGTCGGTGCCCCCGGCGGGCAGGATCACGTCCGGCCCCTTGACCCGGCCGGTTCCGCACGCTCAGTGCTCCTCCTCACCCCCAGTGCACCGCACCACCGAGGCCACCCAAAACCTCCAGTAGACCCTCTCGAATCAAGGCGGGGAAGCCCCTTGCGCGGCGGCCCCGTACCATAGGACATAGCCGTGGCGCGTCCGCCCGGCGGGCGTAAGAGGAACTGACGCCGCATCCCACGATCCGAGAGAAGCGCAAGCACCCATGCCCACGCGCCACGACATCCGTAACGTCGCCATCGTCGCCCACGTCGACCATGGCAAGACGACCATCGTCGACGCCATGCTCAAGCAGGCCGGTGCCTTCGCCGCCCACCAGCAGCTCGACGACCGCATGATGGACTCGAACGACCTGGAGCGTGAGAAGGGCATCACGATCCTCGCCAAGAACACGGCGGTGAAGTATCACCCCAAGGACGGCGGGGCCCCGATCACGATCAACATCATCGACACCCCCGGTCACGCCGACTTCGGTGGCGAGGTCGAGCGCGGTCTGTCGATGGTCGACGCGGTCGTTCTGCTCGTCGACGCCTCCGAGGGTCCGCTGCCGCAGACGCGCTTCGTGCTCCGCAAGGCCCTCCAGGCCCGGATGCCCGTCATCCTCTGCATCAACAAGACGGACCGCCCGGACTCCCGGATCGACGAGGTCGTCAACGAGACGTACGACCTCTTCCTCGACCTGGACGCGGACGAGGACCAGATCGAGTTCCCGATCGTCTACGCCTGCGGCCGTGACGGCATCGCCTCGCTGACCAAGCCGGAGGACGGCACCGTCCCCGCCGACAGCGACAGCCTGGAGCCGTTCTTCTCCACCATCCTGGAGCACGTCCCGGCCCCGTCCTTCGACGAGGACGCGCCCCTCCAGGCCCACGTCACCAACCTCGACGCCGACAACTTCCTCGGCCGTATCGCGCTGCTCCGTGTCGAGCAGGGCGAGCTGCGCAAGGGCCAGACGGTCGCGTGGATCAAGCGGGACGGCTCGATCTCCAACGTCCGCATCACCGAGCTGATGATGACCGAGGCGCTCACCCGCAAGCCGGCCGAGGTCGCGGGCCCCGGTGACATCTGCGCCGTCGCCGGTATCCCGGACATCATGATCGGCGAGACCCTGGCCGACCCGGAGAACCCGATCGCGCTGCCGCTGATCACGGTCGACCAGCCCGCCATCTCCATGACCATCGGTACGAACACCTCGCCGCTCGTCGGCCGTGGCGGCACCGGCAAGGGCGCGGAGGCGAAGTCCGCGGTCAAGGACCGCAAGGTCACCGCCCGCCAGGTGAAGGACCGCCTGGACCGCGAGCTCGTCGGCAACGTCTCGCTCCGCGTCCTCGACACCGAGCGTCCCGACGCCTGGGAGGTCCAGGGCCGTGGTGAGCTCGCGCTCGCCATCCTGGTCGAGCAGATGCGCCGCGAGGGCTTCGAGCTGACCATCGGCAAGCCGCAGGTCGTCACCAAGGAGGTCGACGGCAAGGTCCACGAGCCCGTCGAGCGTCTGACGGTCGACGTGCCCGAGGAGCACATGGGCGCGGTCACGCAGCTCATGGGTATCCGCAAGGGCCGCATGGACAACATGTCGAACCACGGCTCCGGCTGGGTCCGCATGGAGTTCGTCGTTCCGTCCCGTGGCCTCATCGGCTTCCGTACGGAGTTCCTGACCAACACCCGCGGTACGGGCATCGCCCACTCGATCCACGAGGGTCACGAGCCGTGGTTCGGCGCGCTGACGACCCGTAACAACGGCTCGCTCGTCGCCGACCGCGCGGGCGCGGTCACCGCCTTCGCGATGACCAACCTCCAGGAGCGCGGTGTCCTGTTCACCGACCCCGGCACCGAGGTGTACGAGGGCATGATCGTCGGCGAGAACTCGCGCTCCGACGACATGGACGTGAACATCACCAAGGAGAAGAAGCTCACCAACATGCGCTCCTCCTCGGCCGACTCCTTCGAGGCGATCGTGCCGCCGCGCAAGCTCTCCCTGGAGCAGTCCCTGGAGTTCTGCCGCGACGACGAGTGCGTCGAGGTGACCCCGGAGGCCGTGCGCATCCGCAAGGTCGTCCTGGACGCGAAGGAGCGCGGCCGCACCGCGTCGCGTGCCAAGAACGGCTGATCTGTGATCAGCGTCGCGTCGTGCTGACGACCGGCTGACACACGCTCAGACACGAGGCCCGGACCCCCGCACTGACTGTGGGGGTCCGGGCCTTTCGTCAAATCCATTTCATGGGCGGGGTGTCCGGATATCGGCCGTCGCTCTCCGGAACGTGTGTTAACGGTCCGTTTCGCGGGTGTCTGTCTGTGATCGCTTTGTCCGGATTTCGGTCTCAAGGCCCCTGGCGATGTTGTCAAAACGAGACCACTTAAGTGTGGTTTACGGGTCGGCCGTACTTAATAGTTGGCTGCATTGAGCTCGGGTCAATGGGTCACGCACTGTGGGGAGTGCCGACTCACGAGCACACTCGGGGTACATGGGTCAACGCCGTCAGGGGTGTCGGCGGACTCGAAGTGCCCTTCTTGTTGTGACAAGTGGACTCATGAGGAGGAACCCATGCGCGGTGCCAAGAGCGCCAAGTGGGTAGTGGGCGCGACCGTCGTCGCCCTGGCAGCGACCGCCTGTGGCGGGGGCAGTGGCAGTGACAAGGACAACGCCTCGAAGGAGAAGGGCAAGCCCGCGGGCTACGTCTCCATCGACGTCGGCGAGCCGCAGAAGCCGCTGATTCCGGCCGACACGAATGAGTCGCTCGGTAGCTACGTCATCCAGTCGCTCTTCACGCAGCTGCTGGACTTCGACGCCCAGGGCAAGATCGTCTACACCAACGCCGAGTCGATCAAGACGACCGACTCGAAGACGTGGACGGTCAAGCTGAAGGCCGGCTGGAAGTTCCACGACGGCACCCCCGTCACGTCGAAGTCCTACGTTGACGCGTGGAACTGGTACGCCAACATCGAGAACAAGCAGCAGAACGCCTTCTGGTTCGAGGACATCGCCGGCTACGCCGACGTCCACCCGGAGAAGGGCGCCCCGGCGAAGAAGGAGATGTCGGGCCTGAAGGTCGTCGACGACACGACCTTCACCATCGACCTCGCGAAGCCGGTCCCGTACTTCGAGTACAAGCTCGGCTACACGACCTGGGCCCCGCTGCCCGCGTCCTTCTACAAGGACCCCGCGGCCTTCGGTCAGAAGCCGGTCGGCAACGGTCCCTACATCTTCGAGAAGTGGGACCACAAGAAGCTCATCCAGGTCAAGGCCAACCCGGACTACCAGGGTCCGAACAAGGCCCAGAACAAGGGTGTCCTCTTCAAGAACTACGCGACCGTCGAGGCCGCGTACCAGGACCTCCTCTCCGGCAACCTGGACATGATCCGCCAGGTCGGCCCGAAGGACCTGCCGAAGTACAAGCAGGACCTCGGCGACCGCGCGATCGAGCAGCCGTACGCGGCCATCCAGAGCCTCGTCCCGACCTTCTACTCGAAGACCTTCAAGGGCATCAACCCGAAGGTCCTCCAGGGTCTGTCGATGGCGATCGACCGCGAGACGATCACGAAGACCGTCCTCAACGGCACCCGCCAGCCGGCCACCAGCTTCATCCCGCAGGGTGTCGCCGGTAAGCAGGACCTCCAGAGCGACGTCTTCAAGTTCAACCCGGCCAAGGCGAAGCAGCTCGTCACCGAGGGCGGCGGCGTTCCGGACAACAAGATCTGGATCCAGTACAACGCCGACGGTGGCCACAAGGAGTGGATCACCGCTGTCTGCGAGTCGATCCGCAACTCCACCGGTGTGGACTGCATCCCGGACGCCAAGCCGGACTTCCAGACCGACCTGGAAGCGCGTGACAACAACAAGGTCAAGGCGATGTACCGCGGTGGCTGGGTCGCCGACTACCCGGTGAACGTCAACTTCATGCGTGAGCTGTACGGCACGACGGCCGAGGCGAACAACGGTCGCTTCTCGGACCCCGAGGTCGACGCCGCGTTCAAGAAGGGCGACAACGCCAAGAGCCTGGAAGAGTCGATCAAGCTCTACCAGGAGGCCGAGAAGCTCGTCCTCACGAAGATGCCGGCGATCCCGCTGTGGGAGTACAAGATCAACGGTGGTCACTCCGAGGCTGTCGACAACGTGACCGTCGACTTCCACGGTGACTTCAACATCACCGAGGTCACCACCAAGTAACGAGCCCCACGGGCCCACCCCACATCGGCCGTCACCCCGCCACCGCAACTGGCGGTAGGCCCCCGGGGCCGGATCCCATAACCAGGGACCGGCCCCGGGGGCTGTAGGTATTCATATCGGAGGCAAACATGGGGCGTTATGTCGCGCGGCGACTGCTCCAGATGATCCCGGTCTTCATCGGGTCAACCTTGCTGGTCTTCTCCATGATGTACGCGCTGCCCGGCGATCCCGTGCGCGCGCTCGCGGGTGAGCAGACCGTCGACCCGGCGCAGATCGCTGCGATGAAGAAGGACCTCGGACTCGACCAGCCGCTCCTGGTCCAGTACGGGAACTACCTCGTCAACCTCTTCCAGGGCGACTTCGGCACGCAGATCGCCAGCGGGCAACCCGTCGCGGACATCATCGCGGACGCGTTCCCCATCACGATCAGACTCACCCTGTTCGCCTTCACCTTCACCGCGCTCGTCGGTATCTCCCTCGGTGTCTTCGCCGGGCTGAAGGCCGACACGCTCCGGGACCGCGGTCTGCTGGTCCTGACCCTGCTCCTGATCTCCGTCCCCTCGTTCGTCCTCGGCTTCCTGGCGCAGTACTTCTTCGCCCACCAGCTCGGCTGGGTCGACCCGAACGTGAGCGCCTTGGCGGAGTGGAACGAACTGATCCTGCCGGCGGTCGTGCTCGGTTCGCTGTCGCTGGCGTACGTCGCCCGCCTCACCCGTACCTCGATCGCCGAGAACCTGCGCTCCGACTACATGCGCACCGCGGTGGCCAAGGGCCTGCCGCGCCGCCGCATCATCGGCGTGCACCTGATGCGCAACTCGATGATCCCCGTCGTCACCTTCCTGGGCACCGACATCGGCGCCCTGATGGGCGGCGCGGTCGTCACCGAGGGCATCTTCAACGTCCAGGGTGTCGGCTACAACGTCTTCTCCGCGCTGCGCCACCGCGAGGGCGCCACCGTCGTGGGCATCGTGACCCTGATCGTGGTCGTCTATCTCGTCGCCAGCCTGCTCGTCGACCTGCTCTACGCGGTCCTGGACCCGAGGATCCGTTATGCCTGAGGCACTCAAGGAAGCTGTCGCCGAACAGCCCTCGGCGGGCGCGACCGCCGTACAGCCGGTCGAGAAGGCCGAGAAGCCGCGCAGCCTGTGGTCGGACGCCTGGCACGACCTGCGCCGCAACCCGATCTTCCTGGTCTCCGCGGTCCTGATCGTCGTCCTGCTGACCATGGCCGTCTTCCCCGGCCTGTTCACCAGCGCCGACCCGCGCCACGCGGACCTGGCCAAGCACTACCTCCAGAAGCCGAACTGGGGCAGCCTCTTCAACGAGGACTGGTTCGGCTACGACATCCAGGGCCGCTCGATCTACGCGCGTGTCATCTACGGCGCCCGCGCGTCGATCGCCGTCGCCGTCGTCGTCACCGTGCTCGTCACCGTCCTCGGTACGGTCGTCGGCATGCTCGCCGGCTACTTCGGCGGCTGGGCGGACACCATCCTGTCCCGGATCACGGACATCTTCTTCGGCGTCCCCTTCATCCTCGGCGCGATGGTCGTCCTGACCTCCTTCGAGGAGCGCAAGCTCTGGGTCGTCATCCTGGCCCTGGCCTTCCTCGGCTGGACCCAGATCGCCCGAGTCGCCCGCGGCTCGGTGATCACCATCAAGCAGGCGGACTACGTGATGGCGGCCAAGGCGCTCGGCGCCTCGACCACCCGGATCCTGCTCCGGCACATCCTGCCGAACGCCATCGCCCCGGTGATCGTCGTCGCCACCATCGCACTCGGCGGCTACATCTCGGCGGAGGCGACGCTCTCCTTCCTGGGTATCGGTCTCGCCGAGCCGACCGTCTCGTGGGGCGTCGACATCTCGTCCGGTCAGGAGCAGTTGCGGAACGCCGCGTACGTCCTGATCATCCCGTCGGTCATGGTGTCGATCACCGTTCTGGCGTTCATCATGCTCGGCGATGCGGTACGCAGCGCCCTCGACCCCAAGCTGCGCTGAGGAGGGCGTAACAACGTGAGCATCATCGACAAGACCGCGAGCGTCCCCGCCCCCCGTGGCGGCGACGAGTACACCGGGCCCCTGCTCGAAGTCCGGGACCTGCACGTGGAGTTCCACACCCGCGACGGTGTGGCCAAGGCGGTCAACGGAGTCAACTACAGCGTGAACGCGGGCGAGACGCTCGCCGTGCTCGGCGAGTCCGGGTCCGGCAAGTCCGTCACCGCTCAGGCCGTCATGGGCATCCTCGACATGCCGCCCGGCAAGATCCCCAAGGGTGAGATCTTCTTCCGCGGCACGGACATGCTCAAGATGTCCGACGAGGAGCGCCGGAAGATCCGCGGCCGGAAGATCGCGATGATCTTCCAGGACGCGCTCTCCTCCCTCAACCCGGTCCTCAGCGTCGGCTACCAGCTCGGCGAGATGTTCCGGGTGCACCACGGCCTCTCCAAGAAGGAGGCCAAGGCCAAGGCCGTCGAGCTGATGGACAAGGTCAAGATCCCGGCCGCCGCGGCCCGGGTCAACGACTACCCCCACCAGTTCTCCGGCGGTATGCGCCAGCGCATCATGATCGCGATGGCGCTCGCCCTGGAGCCCGACCTGATCATCGCGGACGAGCCCACCACGGCGCTCGACGTGACCGTCCAGGCCCAGGTCATGGACCTCCTCGCGGAGCTCCAGCAGGAATACAACATGGGTCTGATCCTGATCACCCACGACCTCGGCGTCGTCGCCGACGTCGCGGACAAGATCGCGGTCATGTACGCGGGCCGGATCGTCGAGACCGCCCCCGTGCACGAGCTGTACAAGCGCCCGGCCCACCCGTACACCCGGGGTCTGCTCGACTCGATCCCGCGCCTGGACCAGAAGGGCCAGGAGCTGTACGCGATCAAGGGCCTGCCGCCCAACCTGCTCCGCGTGCCGACCGGCTGCGCCTTCAACCCGCGCTGCCCCAAGGCCGACGACATCTGCCGCACGGAGATCCCGGCGCTCACGCCGGTCACCGAGCAGGACGGCACGGAGCTGCCCGGTCGCGGCAGCGCATGCCACTTCTGGAAGGAGACGATCCATGGCTGAGCTCAGCAAGAAGGACGAGGCCGCGGACGCGACTCCGAACGTCACCGAGGTGCACACGGCCGAGGTCGCCGGCGAGGCGGAGGCCGTGGCCGCCCTCGACGCGCCGGTCGAGCGCGGTGAGCCGATCCTGCAGGTGCGCAACCTGGTCAAGCACTTCCCGCTGACGCAGGGCATCCTCTTCAAGAAGCAGGTCGGCGCGGTCAAGGCCGTGGACGGGGTCTCCTTCGACCTCTACCAGGGCGAGACCCTCGGCATCGTCGGCGAGTCCGGCTGTGGCAAGTCCACGGTCGCCAAGCTGCTGATGACCCTGGAGCGGGCCACCGCCGGCGAGGTCTTCTACAAGGGCCAGGACATCACCAGGCTGTCCGGCCGCGCGCTGAAGGCCGTCCGCCGGAACATCCAGATGGTGTTCCAGGACCCGTACACCTCGCTGAACCCGCGTATGACGGTCGGCGACATCATCGGTGAGCCCTTCGACATCCACCCCGAGGTGGCCCCGAAGGGCGACCGGCGGCGTCGGGTGCAGGAGCTGCTCGATGTGGTCGGCCTGAACCCCGAGTACATCAACCGCTACCCGCACCAGTTCTCCGGCGGTCAGCGTCAGCGCATCGGCATCGCCCGCGGCCTCGCGCTCAACCCGGAGATCATCATCTGCGACGAGCCGGTCTCGGCCCTGGACGTCTCCGTCCAGGCGCAGGTCATCAACCTGATGGAGAAGCTGCAGGACGAGTTCAACCTCTCCTACGTCTTCATCGCGCACGACCTGTCGATCGTCCGGCACATCTCCGACCGGGTCGGCGTCATGTACCTCGGCAAGATGGCCGAGATCGGTACGGACACGCAGATCTACGACCACCCGACGCACCCCTACACCCAGGCGCTGCTGTCGGCGGTCCCGGTCCCGGACCCGGAGGCCCGCGCGAACCGCGAGCGGATCATCCTCACCGGTGACGTCCCCTCGCCGGCCAACCCGCCGTCGGGCTGCCGCTTCCGCACCCGGTGCTGGAAGGCGCAGGACAAGTGCTCCACCGAGATCCCGCTGCTGGCGATCCCGGAGCGTTTCCAGGGTCACGACACCCCGGCCGCGCACGAGTCGGCGTGTCACTTCCCCGAGGAGAAGGACGTCATCCACGCGGCGTAGCCTCCCCAGCCGTCCCCCGAGGGCGCTCCGGCCATGACGGCCGGGGCGCCCTCGGCGCGTTTCTCCCAACGGGTGTCGTAAAGGTGCATAGCGGTTTCCATGGGGTGATATTGGGGCCTATCTAATACTCGGGACCCTCAGGAGGCACCTGATGCGCGGAGCCACGCACGCCAAGTGGGCCGCACTGGCCGTCGCCGTCGCCCTTACGGTGACGGCCTGCGGCGGCGGAGGCGACGGCGGAGGCAGTGGCGCCGACGGAATCGTGAGCTCCTCCTGGGGTGATCCGCAGAACCCGCTGGAGCCCGCGAACACCAACGAGGTGCAGGGCGGCAAGGTCCTCTCCATGATCTTCCGGGGTCTCAAGCAGTACGACCCGAAGACCGGCGAGGCGAAGAACATGCTCGCCGAGAGCATCGAGACGACGGACTCGACCAACTTCACCGTCACCCTCAAGGACGGCTGGACCTTCTCCAACGGCGAGGCGGTCACCGCGAAGTCCTTCGTGGACGCCTGGAACTACGGCGCTTCGCTGAAGAACAATCAGAAGAACGCCTTCTTCTTCGGCCAGATCGAGGGCTACGACCAGGTCCACCCCGAGTCGGGCGAGCCGACCGCCGAGACCATGTCCGGTCTCAAGGTCGTCGACGACAAGACCTTCACGGTCAAGCTCACCCAGAAGTTCTCCACCTGGCCGGACACCCTCGGCTACGCCGCCTTCTCCCCACTGCCCCAGGCCTTCTTCGACGACCACGCGGCCTGGCTCGACAAGCCCGTCGGCAACGGCCCGTACACCGTCGGCTCGTACTCCAAGGGCTCGCAGATGGAGCTCCAGCGCTGGGACGGCTACCCCGGAGAGGACAAGGCGCAGAACGGCGGCGTGACCCTCAAGGTCTACACCGACAACAACACCGCCTACACCGACCTGACGGCCGGCAACCTCGACCTCGTCGACGACGTGCCCGCCTCCCAGCTCAAGAACGTCGAGGCGGACCTCGGCGACCGGTACATCAACGTCCCGGCCGGCATCATCCAGACCCTCGGCTTCCCGTTCTACGACCCGGCGTGGAACAAGCCGGGCCAGGAGAAGCTCCGCCAGGGCCTCTCCATGGCGATCAACCGCGAGCAGATCACCGACACGATCTTCCAGAAGACCCGCACCCCGGCCGTCGACTGGACCTCCCCGGTCCTCGGCGAGGAGGGCGGCTTCAAGGACGTCTGCGGCGACTTCTGCACGTACAACGCCGAAGAGGCGAAGAAGCTGGTCGCCGAGGGCGGCGGCATCCCCGGCGGCACGATGACAATCACGTACAACGCCGACACCGGCTCCCACAAGGAGTGGGTGGACGCCGTCTGCAACTCCATCAACAACGCCCTCGGCAACAACCGGGCCTGCGTCGGCAACCCGATCGGCACCTTCGCCGACTTCCGCAGCCAGGTCAGCACGCAGAAGATGAAGGGCCCCTTCCGGGCCGGCTGGCAGATGGACTACCCGCTCATCCAGAACTTCCTGCAGCCGCTCTACTACACCAACGCCTCGTCGAACGACGGGAAGTACACCGACCCGGAGTTCGACAAGCTCGTCGACCAGGCCAACGCCGAGTCCGACATCGCCAAGGCCGTCCAGACCTTCCAGAGCGCCGAGGAAGTCCTCCGCGACGACATGGGCGCGATCCCGCTCTGGTACCAGAACGGCAGCGCGGGCTACTCCGAGCGCGTCTCCAACGTGACCCTGAACCCCTTCAGCGTGCCCGTCTACGACCAGATCAAGGTCAACTGACGCAGCTCGTCGGCGTACGGCCCGGCCTGGCGATCACGCGCGAGCCGGGCCGTACGCCTTCCCCACACCCCCGGAGCCCCTCATGGGACGTTATGTGATCCGGCGTCTGCTGCAGATGATCCCGGTCTTCATCGGCGCCACCCTGCTGATCTTCCTGATGGTGAACGTGATGGGCGACCCCATCGCCGGCCTCTGCGGCGACCGCGCCTGCGACCCGGCGACCGCCGCCCAGCTGGAGAAGGAGTTCGGCCTCGACAAGCCCGTCTGGCAGCAGTACCTGATCTACATGGGCAACCTCTTCACCGGCGACTTCGGAACGGCCTTCAACGGCCAGCCGGTGACCGAGCTGATGGCGAGCGCCTTCCCCGTCACCATCAGGCTCACGATCGTCGCGATCCTCTTCGAGATCGTCATCGGCATCAGCCTCGGCGTGCTGACGGGCCTGAAGCGAGGCCGCCCGGTCGACACCTCCGTGCTGCTGCTGACGCTGGTCGTGATCTCGATCCCGACCTTCGTCACGGGTCTGCTGCTCCAGCTGCTGCTGGGTGTGGAGTGGGGGTGGATCAAGCCCGCCGTCTCGCCCGAGGCCCCCTTCAGCGAGCTGATCGTCCCCGGCCTCGTCCTCGCCTCCGTCTCCCTCGCGTACGTCACCCGGCTCACCCGGACCTCGATCGCCGAGAACAAGCGCGCCGACTACGTCCGCACCGCGGTCGCCAAGGGCCTGCCGCGCCGCCGGGTCATCACCCGCCACCTGCTGCGCAACTCGCTCATCCCGGTGATCACCTTCATCGGCGCCGACATCGGCGCGCTCATGGGCGGCGCCATCGTCACCGAGCGGATCTTCAACATCCATGGCGTCGGCTACCAGCTCTACCAGGGCATCGTGCGCCAGAGCACCCAGACCGTCGTCGGCTTCGTGACCGTCCTCGTCCTCGTCTTCCTGGTGGCCAACCTGATCGTCGACCTCCTGTACGCCGTCCTTGACCCGAGGATCCGCTATGCCTGAGCACCCCGAGCCGTTCGACGACGGCCGCGCCATCGACCACACGGGGGCGGGCGGCGCCACGGACCTCGCCATGGAAGAGGGCGAGTCCCTGGAGAAGACCCCGGGCGGCCCCCTGGGCACCGGCCCCGCGGGCAAGCCCCGCTCCCTGTGGTCCGACGCCTGGCACGACCTGCGCCGCAACCCCGTCTTCATCATCTCGGGCCTCATCATCGTCTTCCTGGTGATCATCTCCATCTGGCCCCAGCTGATCGCCAGCGGAGACCCCCTCCAGTGCGACCTCTCCAAGGCCCAGGAGGGCTCCCAGCCCGGCCACCCCTTCGGCTTCAACGGCCAGGGCTGCGACGTCTACACCCGTACGGTCTACGGCGCCCGGACCTCCGTGAGCGTCGGCGTCCTCGCCACCCTCGGCGTCGCGATCCTCGGCTCCGCCCTCGGCGGCATGGCCGGCTTCTTCGGCGGCGGCTCGGACGCCGTCCTGTCCCGGATCACCGACGTCTTCTTCGCCATCCCGGTCGTCCTCGGCGGACTCGTCCTGCTGTCGGTCGTCACCAGCAGCACGATCTGGCCCGTCATCGGCTTCATGGTGCTCCTCGGCTGGCCGCAGATCTCCCGCATCGCCCGCGGCTCCGTCATCACCGCCAAACAGAACGACTACGTGCAGGCGGCCCGCGCGCTCGGCGCCTCCAACTCCCGCCTGCTGCTGCGCCACATCACCCCCAACGCCGTCGCGCCGGTCATCGTCGTGGCGACCATCGCCCTCGGCACGTACATCTCGCTCGAGGCGACCCTCTCCTACCTGGGCGTCGGGCTGAAGCCGCCGACCGTCTCCTGGGGCATCGACATCTCCTCGGCATCGCAGTACATCCGCAACGCCCCGCACATGCTGCTCTGGCCGGCGGGCGCGCTCGCCATCACCGTGCTCGCGTTCATCATGCTCGGCGACGCGGTGCGCGACGCCCTCGACCCGAAGCTGAGGTAGGCGCCCATGCTGCTCGAAGTGAGCGATCTGCACGTGGAGTTCCACACCCGGGACGGCGTGGCGAAGGCGGTCAACGGGGTCAGCTACTCGGTCGACGCGGGCGAGACCCTGGCCGTGCTGGGCGAGTCCGGCTCCGGAAAGTCCGTCACCGCCCAGGCCGTCATGGGCATCCTCGACATCCCGCCGGGAAAGATCACCGGCGGCGAGATCCTCTTCCAGGGCCAGGACCTCCTGAAGCTCAAGGAGGAGGAGCGGCGCAAGGTCCGCGGCGCGAAGATGGCGATGATCTTCCAGGACGCGCTGTCCTCGCTCAACCCCGTCATCAGCGTCGGCGACCAGCTCGGCGAGATGTTCCAGGTCCACCACGGGATGTCCCGCAAGGACTCCCGGGCCAAGGCGGTCGAGCTCATGGACCGGGTCCGCATCCCGGCGGCCAAGGAACGGGTGGGGCAGTACCCGCACCAGTTCTCCGGCGGTATGCGCCAGCGCATCATGATCGCGATGGCGCTCGCCCTTGAGCCCGACCTGATCATCGCGGACGAGCCCACCACCGCCCTCGACGTCACCGTCCAGGCCCAGGTCATGGACCTGCTCGCCGAGCTCCAGCGCGAGCTCGACATGGGCCTCATCCTCATCACCCACGACCTCGGCGTCGTCGCCGACGTCGCCGACAGGATCGCCGTCATGTACGCGGGCCGGATCGTCGAGACCGCCCCCGTCCACGAGATCTACAAGGCGCCCGCCCACCCCTACACCCGGGGCCTGCTCGACTCGATCCCGCGCCTGGACCAGAAGGGCCAGGAGCTGTACGCGATCAAGGGCCTGCCTCCGAACCTGCTGGCCATCCCGCCCGGCTGCGCCTTCAACCCGCGCTGCCCGCTGGCCAGGGACGTGTGCCGGACGGACGAGCCGCCGTTGTACGAAGTCTCGGAGGAACGCCGCAGCGCGTGCCACTTCTGGCAGGAGGCCCTCCGTGGCTGAGCCGATTCTCCAGGTCCGCGACCTGTACAAGCACTACCCGCTGACCCGGGGCGTCCTCATCAAGAAGCACGTCGGAGCGGTCAAGGCCGTCGACGGCGTCGACTTCGACCTCACCGCGGGGGAGACCCTCGGCATCGTCGGCGAGTCCGGCTGCGGCAAGTCCACCGTCGCCAAGATGCTGGTCAACCTGGAGCGCCCGACCTCGGGGTCGATCCGCTACAAGGGCGAGGACATCACCAAGCTCTCCCCGAAGGCCCTGCGCGCGGTCCGCCGCAACATCCAGATGGTCTTCCAGGACCCGTACACCTCGCTCAACCCGCGGATGACGGTCGGCGACATCATCGGGGAGCCGTACGAGATCCATCCCGAGGTCGCCCCCAAGGGGGACCGGCGCCGGAAGGTCCAGGACCTCCTCGACGTGGTCGGCCTGAACCCGGAGTACATCAACCGCTATCCGCACCAGTTCTCCGGCGGCCAGCGCCAGCGCATCGGCATCGCCCGCGGCCTCGCGCTCCAGCCGGAGATCATCGTCGCGGACGAGCCGGTCTCGGCGCTCGACGTCTCCGTCCAGGCCCAGGTGGTGAACCTCCTGGCCAGGCTCCAGGACGAGTTCAGCCTCTCGTACGTCTTCATCGCCCACGACCTGTCGATCGTCCGGCACATCTCGGACCGCGTCGGCGTCATGTACCTCGGCCGGATCGTGGAGATCGGCACGGACGCGCAGATCTACGAGCACCCCACGCACCCCTACACCCAGGCGCTGCTGTCGGCCGTCCCGGTCCCGGACCCGGACGCGCGGGAGCACCGCGAGCGCATCATCCTCACCGGCGACGTGCCCTCCCCGGCCAACATCCCCTCGGGATGCCGCTTCCGCACCCGCTGCTGGAAGGCGCAGGAGCGCTGCGAGCTGGAGGTCCCGGAGCTGGCGGTCCCGGCGGTCTTCCGGCTGGCGGACAGCCCGGCGAAGCACGACTCCGCGTGCCACTTCGCGGAGGAGAAGCACGTGGTCCCGACGGACGACGAGTCGCGGTGACACGGTCCTCCCCGCCGGAGCAACCGTCACATTCGTTAACGAACAGGCAACTTGGCCGACCCGGATCCGATATACGAACGCGGCACGCTCGACAGCGTACGGCCGTGCGGGTGCCGTAGGCCGGCCGGGACGCACCACGTCGCCCCGGCCGGCCGACCCCCCTTCTCGGCCCGTTCGCCTCCGGGGCGCCTTGAGTCGGGCTCACAGCCCCGTACGTGCTCGCCCCCTCGTTCCTCGGGGGCTGCGCGCGCTCGGGCCTGTTCCCCCGCCGGCGCCCCCTCGGCTCACGCGCCATGCCGTCCGTTCATGCGGAACCGCTTGTTTCGGTGCGTGGGTAGCGGTGAGTATCGGCTTCGTGACAGTGACACGACCGGCACGTCTCACGGGCGCCGCGCTGTGCGGTGCGCTCGCGCTCGTCATCGTCGTCTGGCTCCTGCGGGACCTCGCGGCCTTCGGCTCTCCCGCCGAACTCGCCTGGTACTGGGCCGGGGAGCACGTCTTCCTGCTGCGCCGCCGGTCCGCCACCTCGCTGGTCGACCCGCTCCTCCTCGTCGCGTACGCCGTCACCGCCGTCGCCGCCCTGCGCTCCTCCCTCGCCGCGCCCGCGCTCGCCGCCACCGGGGGCGTCACGCTCGCTCTGCGGCTCCCCGGACTGTGGTCCACCGGCGTCGACGCCCTCGTCACGACCCTTCTCACGCTCGCCCTGGCCGCCGGGCTCGTCGTCACCGCCGCCGCCGGCCGCCGCCCCGCCGAGTCGCCGCACGAGACACCCGCCCGCCCCCGCAGGGGCCCCGCCGTCGGGGCCGGGGTCCTCTGCGCCGTGGCCGGGTTCGCCTGGGCCGCCTGGGAGGTGCGCTGGGCGAGGGAGCTCCCCGTGGAGGCGACCGTCGACCGGTTCACCGGCGGCCGCTCGCTCCTGCTGCCCGCGCTCGCGGTCCCCCCGGCCTGGCAGAACGTGATGCTCGGCGCGCTCTTCCTGGCCGCCGCGGGCAGCGCCTTCGCCCGCGCCGCGCACGCCCGTCCCCTTGGCCTGCTCGCCGGGCTGCTCATGGCCGGCTGGGGGCTCTCCGGGGTCGCCATCGCGTTACGGCTCGGCTGGGCCGAGCACTTCGCCGCGCTGGACGACGACGGCCGGCTCACCCTCGCCACCTCTGCCTACGCGCTGCTCGCCGGGGCCGCCGTGCTCGTCCTGCTCTCGCTGCGCGGCGCACCCCGCCCCGTGCCCCGCGAGCCGGTGGCCGCACTCCCACCGGCCCCGCCGCACCCCCGCCCGCCCGGCTGGTGAGCTACCGGTCAAGACCCAGCGCGCGCTTCAGGAAGTCCACCTGGAGCAGCAGCACGTTCTCCGCCACCTGCTCCTGCGGCGTCATATGCGTCACGCCCGTCAGCGGCAGCACCTCATGGGGCCGCCCCGCCGCGAGCAGCGCGGAGGAGAGCCGCAGCGTATGGGCCATCACCACATTGTCGTCGGCCAGACCGTGGATGATCATCATCGGCCGCGCGGGCTCCTCCGGCGCCGACAGGCCGTCGTCCGTGACCAGCGAGTTCGCCGCGTACACCTCCGGGCTCTCCTGCGGCGTCCCCAGATAGCGCTCGGTGTAGTGGGTGTCGTACAGCCGGAGGTCCGAGAGCGGGGCGCCCGCGACCGCCGCGTGGAAGACGTCCGGCCGTCGCAGCACCCCGAGCGCGGCGAGATAGCCGCCGTACGACCAGCCCCGGATCGCCACCCGCCCCAGGTCCAGCGGGAAGTCCTTCGCGAGCGCGTGCAGCGCCTCGATCTGGTCGTCGAGGGTCGGCGTCAGGTCGTTCTTGATCGCCTTCTCCCAGCCCGGCGACCGGCCCGGCGCCCCCCGCCCGTCCGCCACGATCACGGCGAAGCCCTGGTCGGCGAACCACTGGGACGTCAGATGAGGGTTGTGTGCGGCGACCACCCGCTGCCCGTGCGGACCGCCGTACGGATCCATCAGTACGGGAAGCGGCCCGTCCCCTTCCGTGTAACCCGACGGGAGCAGGACGGCGCACGGAATCCGCCGTGCGCCCCCTTCCACGAGCCGCACTCCCGCGGACAGCACCGGCGTCTCCGCGTACGAGGCGACCACCGCCACCTGGGCACCGTCCCGCAGCACCCGCGCCACGCTCCCCGGGGCGTCCGGCCGCGCCGAGACCAGCACCGTCACCGCCCCGCCCCGCACCGCCGAGTGGACCCCGGCACCCTCCGAGACCCGCTCCACCCCCCGCTCGGCGACCCGGTACACATGGATCTCCCCGGTCTCCGGCTCCGCCCGCTCCTCACCCGCCGAGGCCGACACCAGAACGTCGTCCTCCCCGACGTCCAGGACCGCCCGCAGGTGGAGCACCGCACTGGTGAGCGCCCGGTCCCCGACCGCGAGCACCCTGGCGCCCCCTTCGTCGGCGATCCGCACCAGCCGCCCGTCCGGCGTCCAGGCCGGCACCCCCGGCAGCAGCTCCAGCCACACCGGGTCCTCGTCCGCGTGCACCGTCCGCGTCGCCCCGGTCGCCGGGTCCACCGCCAGATACAGCTGGGTGCGCTGGTCACGAGCCTGTACGAGCAGCAGCGGAGCCCCGTCCGACGACCAGTGCACCCGCGCCAGGTAGGGATACCGCTCCCGGTCCCACTCGACCTCCGTACGCTCCCCGGCCAGATCCACCACGTACAGCCGGACCTCCGCGTTGGCCGTGCCCGCCGCCGGGTACGGCACCACCTGCGGCTCCCGGTCCGGGTGCGCGGGATCGGAGATCCACCACCGCCGCACGGCCCGGTCGTGCGCCCGCGCCACCAGCAGCCGGTCCGACTCCGGCGACCACCAGAAGCCGCGGGACCGGCCCATCTCCTCGGCGGCGACGAACTCCGCCAGCCCGTACGTCGTGTGCGCGTCCTCCGGCTCCGCGAGCGCCCGGTCGCCCTCCCCGTCAGCACCCGTCACCCGTAGCGAGCCGCCCGCCACATAGGCGACGTGCCGCCCGTCCGGCGACGGCCGCGGGTCGATCACCGGGCCCGGCGCCCTCAGCTCCCGCGCGGTCCCCGCCCGCAGCTCCGCCGTGAACAGCCGGCCCGAGAGCGCGAACGCCGCCAACTCCACGGCGCCGTCCACCGCGTACGTCACGATCCCGCCCGAACCCTCACGGCTCCGCTCCCGCCGCGCCCGCTCCTCCGCCGACAACTCCTCGGCCGCGCCCGCGAGGAGCGTCTCCGGGTCCGCCGCGAGCCGCTCCCGCGCCTCCCCGGCCAGGTCCAGCACCCACAGCGCGTGCGAGCGTTCCGTGCCGGACGACGAGCGCACGAACACCACCCGTTCACCGTCGGGGGAGACCGTGAACGCACGCGGAACGCCCAGGGTGAAGCGCTGGGTCCGGGCGTACTGACGCGGGAACGAGAGCGGGAACGACGGCAGTTGCGTGGAGGTCATGCGATCGAACCTAGCGGCGTGCGCCCCCTTGTGCCCCCGTACACCATCAATGCGGTGCCACACATAGTTATGATCCGTAGCGCTAGGTGGGTAGGGGACACCTGGCACATGCTCGCCGAACTGACCGTCCGAATATCCGACCGAAGAAGTGTGGAGGTGAACCGCCGTGGCACTCTCGATTTCGGCGGTGGTGCTGCTGGCGATCGTCGTCTTCCTGCTGATCCGGAAATCCGGGCTGAAGGCTGGACATGCGGCGGTCTGCGCGCTCCTGGGCTTCTACCTGGCGAGCTCGTCCATCGCCCCGTCCATCAGCCAGCTCACCACGAACGTGGCGGGCATGATCGGCGGCCTCAAGTTCTGAGCCCCGTGCTCGCCCGTGGCCCCGCCTCGTAGGGTGGGGCCATGACGGTTCTCCCAGCCCGTCGTCTGCTCCTGGTGCACGCGCACCCCGACGACGAGTCGATCAACAACGGCGCCACCATGGCCAGGTACGCGGCCGAGGGTGCCCAGGTCACGCTCGTGACCTGCACGCTCGGCGAGGAGGGCGAGGTCATCCCGCCCGGACTCGCCCACCTCGCACCCGACCGGGAGGACCGGCTCGGCGCCCACCGCGTCGGCGAGCTCGCCGACGCGATGAAGGAGCTGGGCGTCACCGACCACCGCTTCCTCGGCGGCCCCGGCCGCTTCCGTGACTCCGGAATGATGGGCGTCGAGCAGAACCGGCGCGCCAACGCCTTCTGGAACACGGACGTCGACACCGCCGCCGCGTACCTCGTCGAGATCGTCCGCGAGACCCGTCCCCAGGTCCTGGTCACCTACGACCCCGACGGCGGATACGGCCACCCCGACCACATCCAGGCCCACCGCGTCGCCATGCGCGCCGCCGAGCTGGCCGCCGACGCCGCGTACCGCCCGGACCTCGGCCCGGCGCACACGATCGCGAAGGTCTACTGGAACCGGGTGCCGCGACCCGTCGCCGAGGCCGCCTTCGGCCGGCTGCGCGCCGAGGGCGCCGGCTTCCCCGGCATCGCGGACATCGACGACGTACCGGGTGTCGTCGACGACTCCCTGATCACCACCCAGATCGACGGCGGCACCGTCTGGGCGGACCGCAAAGCCGCCGCGATGCGGGCCCATGCGACACAAATCGCCGTCGAGGGCCCCTTCTTCGCGCTCTCGAACGACCTCGGGCAGCCGATCCTCACCACGGAGTACTACCAGTTGGTGCGGGGTACGCCGGGCGCACCGGCCGGCGCGCGCGAGAACGACCTCTTCGCGGGCCTGGAGGCGGACGCGTGAACATCCGGATCGTCTGGTACGTCGTCCTCGCCGTCCTCGGGGCCCTCGTCGGCGTCGCGGGCTCGATCGCCCAACCCGCCTGGTTCCCCGGCGGCTTGGCCCTCGCCCTGCTCGCCACCGCCGCCGTCTTCTACGGCGGCCTGCGGGCCACCGACACCCAGCTCGGCATCGTGGCGCCGGGGGCGGCCTGGCTCGTCGCCGTCGTCTTCCTCAGCCTCGGACGCCCGGAGGGCGACGGGGTCTTCGGCGGCGGAGTCGGGGAGATGATCTATCTTCTCGGAGGCATGGGAATCGCTGTGATGTGCGCCACGGTGGGGCGGCTTCCCCGACCGGCCCCCTGAACAGGCCGACTTGAGGGGAGCTTCGGTGAAGAGCTGTCCCGACTTCGGCCGGAATGCCCCGTACTGGATCCCCTGCGATCGGGTGCGTTTCGGCGGCGGCCAGTATGGTGGTGCGCGCCGCCGAGCCGCCCGGGTATACGAGCACCAGCAAGAGCGGGCGGTGGAGCCAACCGGGAGAACCTGCTTTGAGTCGTGAAACTGGTCGAGAGACTGACAGTTCGTCCTCCGGCGCCCAGGGGCGCGGTGGAGCCGCGTACCCCTCGGGTACACCGCCGTACGGATCCCGTCAGTATCCGTCGCTCCACCCCACGCAGGACGGATCCGACGAGACGGCCGCCGCCGCGCCGCCGTCCTCTCCGCTGCCGGAGGAGCCGAAGACCGAGACCACGCTGACCACACGGATCCGGATCAACATCCCGGGTTCGCGGCCGATCCCGCCCGTCGTGGTCCGCAAGCCGGTCGGGGACGCCGCCTCGGAGCCCATGAAGGCCCCGGCCGCGGCGAAGGCACCCGCCCCCGCGCCGGAAGCCCCCGCCCCGCCGCCCGCTCCGGCCCCCGCGCCCGCTCCCGCCGAGCCCGAGGCGCCCCAGGCGGACGAGAAGCCGACCAGCGACTGGTTCGCCCCGCGCAAGGCGGGCCCGCCCGCCGCTCCGGCCACCCCCGCCGCGCCCGCCGCCCCGGCCGGGAAGTCGGGCCTCTCCGACCTGACCGAGACGCCGTCCGGCCCCGGCGCCCCCGGTGCTCCCGGCCCCCGCCCGTCCGGCCCCGGCCGCACGCCTCCCGCCGGGGTGCGGCCCCCGGCCCCCGGCGCGGGCCAGACCGCCGGTTTCGCCGGCCCCGCGACCGGCGGCATCCCCAGGGTCGGCGGCTCCTCGATCTCGGCCACCCCCGCGTCCGGTACGCCGATGTTCCTCGCGACCCCGCCCCAGGACGAGGCCGCCTACGGCCCCGGCGGCGCGCCGTACGCCCAGGGCGCCCCGCAGCCGCCGACCGGTCCGACCACGGGCCCGGTGACGGGCAGCAGCCCGGTGGGCTCGGGCCCGGTGACGGGCGGCAGCCCCATGGGTTCGGGCCCGCTCGGCGGCGACCCCTTCGCGGGCGCGCCGCGGATGTCCGACGACACCGCCGTCCTGACGCCACAGAGCCCCGTCCCCGTCACCCCGCCCCCCGGCCCCGGCGGTCATGTCTCCGGTGACACGCTCACCAGCGGCATTCCCGTCGTGCCCTCGGGCCCCGACCTCACGCCCCGCCTCCCGGACCGCGGCTTCTCGACCCCCGAGTTCGTCGGCGGCGCCCCGGCCCCGGCCGCCCCGCGCCCCGCGCCGTCCTCCTCGGGCGGCGGCTCCGCCCCGGCGAAGAAGGGCCGCTCGAAGCTGGTCCTCCTCGGTGTCGGCGTCTTCGGCCTGGCCGGTGTCGCCTACGGCGCCGGGCTGCTCCTCAACCACTCCGACGTCCCCAAGGGCACGACCGTCCTCGGCGTCGACATCGGCGGCGGTACGAAGGAGGAGGGCGTCAACAAGCTGGAGGCCGCCCTCGGCAAGCGCGCGCACGCGCCGCTGAAGCTCGACGTCGGCGGAAAGACGGTCGAGCTCGCCCCGGACAAGGCGGGTCTCTCCCTGGACAGCCAGGAGACCGTCCGCGCCGCCGCGGGCAGCGACTACAACCCCGTCTCCGTCATCGGCTCCCTCTTCGGAGGCGAGCGCGTCGCCGAGCCGAAGCTCCCGGTCGACGAGGAGAAGCTGGCCGTCGCCCTGACCGACGTCGCCGGCGCGTCCGGCTCGGCCACCGAGGGCACCGTCAAGTTCTCCCCCGGCAAGGTCACCGCCGTGGAGGGCAAGCCGGGCAAGGGCCTGGACGTCGGCCGCTCGATGATCTTCGTCAAGGACGCCTACCGCGCCCAGGTCGAGACCGGGCAGACGAAGGCCGTCGAACTCCCCGTCATCACCCGCCAGCCCACCATCACCAAGACGGAGCTGGACCGGGCCATGAAGGAGTTCGCCCGCCCCGCCATGTCCGACGTGATCGTGATCAAGGCGGGCGCGAAGGAGATCAAGTTCGGTCCCGCGCGGTCGCTCCCGCAGATCCTCTCCATGAAGGCCGTCAACGGCCGCCTGGTGGAGGTCTACGACAAGAAGGCGATCGACAGGCTCCTCGACGGCGTCTTCGACGGCATCATGATCACCAAGGGCGACGGCAAGAAGCACCAGGTCTCCGCCGACGACGTCGCCTTCGTCATGCGCGACGCCCTGCTGGGCAAGACCCCGGCCGAGCGGACGAAGACCATCGACCTCACCGGTCAGGGCTGACCGCCGCCGCACAGCCGACAGCGCACGGGCGCCCGTCCCGCCGGTCACGACCGGCGGGACGGGCGCCTTCCGCGTGTCAGTCCCTGCGGTACTGCGCCGGCGAGCTCTTCGTCGCCGGGTCCTCGTACGAGCCCGCCTGCCCGCGGTCCACGTGGAAGGTGGTCAGCGTGGAGACGGGGGACGCCGGGTCGCGGCGGTCCTCGACGACCCGCATGTGGGCGCTGAAGCGCTCCGGGGTGACCTCGTAGACGTCGTAGCCGTAGCGGTTCCCCTCGAAGTACTTCAGGTGCGGGTTGCCCGCCCCCATGACCGGCCCGTTCGTGGCGTTCCAGCTCGCCGAGTACGCCCCCGAGGTGACCGAGTGCGCCGTGAACTCCGTACCGATCACCGGCGAGGTGACGTCGTCGAAGTCGGGCCGGATGTCGTCGACGAACGCCGAGTGCCAGTCGCCCGTGACGACGACCAGGTCCTCCATGCCGGAGCTGTGCACATGGCCGAGGACCTCCTTGCGCTCGGCGAGGAAGCCGTCCCACTGGTCGGTGAACATGAACGATCCTCCGGGACGGCTCCGCAGCTGGCTGAGCATGATCGAGTTGGCCCAGACGTGCCAGGAGTCCGGGGCCCGGTCGATGGTCCGCTTCAGCCAGGTCTTCTGGCCGGCGCCGAGGATCGTGCCGTCGGAGAGGTTCTGCGCCGAGCGGTACGACCGCAGGTCGAGGACGGTCAGCTCCAACAGGTCGCCCCAGCGGCGGACCCGGTGGATCTCGGGGTCCGGCAGCGCGGCCGAGGTCCCGGCGCCGCCGTCGCGGTGCGGCATGTTCTCGTACCAGGCCTGGTACGCGGCCGCCCGCCGCTGCATGAACGGCGCGCCCCCGCCCGTACCGGAGTAGTCGTTGGCGACCTCGTGGTCGTCCCACGTCAGGAACCAGGGGTGGGCCGCGTGCGCCTCGCGCAGGGAGGCGTCGCCCTTGTAGAGCGCGTGACGGCGGCGGTAGTCGGCGACCGTGAAGATCCCGGGGCCCTCGTGGTCGCGGACGTGGTCGGCGGGGACTCCGCCGACCTGACCGTGCTCGTAGATGTAGTCGCCGAGGTGGACGACGAAGTCGACGTTCTCGCGGGCGATGCCCCGGTGGGCCGCGTAGAAGCCGTCGTGGAAGGCCTGGCAGTTGGCGGCGGCGAAGCGGACCGAGGAGACCCGGCCGACGGGGGCGGTCTTCGTGCGGCCGACACGGCTGCGCCTGCCCAGCGCCGTGAAGGCGTACCAGTAGCGGGTGTTCGGGCGCAGCCCCGACACGGGCACGTGCACGCTGTGACCGAGCGTCGCGGAGGCGGGCGCGGTGCCGCGTGCGACGACCCGCCGCAGCCGGGGGTCGGCGGCGACGACCCAGTCGACCTCCACGATCTCGGGCAGCTTCTGCTCGGCGGCCAGCGGCTCGGGCGCGAGCCGGGTCCACAGCAGGACGCTGCTCGGCTGCGGGTCCCCGGAGGCGACGCCGAGGGTGAACGGCGCCGGGTCGTAGTCGGCGCCGAGCGCCTGCGCGGCCTCCAGGGCCTGCGCGGGCGACAGCCCGGCGGCCAGCGGCCAGACGAGGTTCAGGGCGCCCGCGGCCCCGGCGGCCTTGAGCAGATCGCGGCGGTTGAGCCTGGTCACTTGCGTCCCCCCGTGGTGTGCAGCGTGAGCGATATCGCGTCGGCGTAACCGTCGTTGGACGTCCCGCCGCCGCTGCGGGTGAAGACGAGCAGCACCCGCGCGGTGCGTGCGCCGGGCGGCACCGTGGCGGTCGCGGTGCGCTCCAGGAGCGCGGTACGGGAGAGCCGCTCGGCGGCCGTCACCGGGCCGAGCACGGACAGGGCGACCGGGGTGCCCTCGGCGTCCCGGAACTCCACGGACAGCCGTGCGCCGTCCTCCTGCGTCGCGTAGCCGCCCAGCCAGCCGGCGAGCGTGTAGCGCACCCGCCCGGCGTCCACGGCCCGCCGCCCGGTGGCGCCGCGCGTGGGCAGGAGGATGTCCTGGACGAGAGCGGTACGGGGGCTGTCGCCGCCGGAGAAGAACCGGCTGCCCCGGTCGGCGGGACCGGGGTCGGCGGGCCCGGGATAGCCGTTGCCCAGGCTGTACGCGATGAGCGCGGGCGCTCCTTCGGGCACCTTCCAGCCGGTCACCTCGGTGACGGGCTCGGCGGACCCGCCTGGCCCGCTCTCCGCGTCGCCGTTGACTACGAGATTCACTCGCCCTCCTCGATCAAGCGCTTTCGATGGCGCGTGCATCGCAGCAGTCGGGAGTGAACCGGTGAAGACGGGCCGGAGAACAGCGGCTCCGAGCTGTACAGACACCTACCGGGTAGCGCGTTAGAGACCGTCCCGGAGGGCGGCGCGGGCCAGGGCCGGGCCGACGGTGGCGGGGGAAGGGCACTCCAGCGGGCTCGTCGGTTCACTGCGGCCGCAGGGCCCGCAGACGTCCTCGTCGGCCGACGGCCGGAAGAGATACGGCTGTACGTGTCGCCCGCTCTCGCACTCGCGGAGGTTGGCGACCCGGGGCGGTGGGGGCGGCGGGGCGACCGGAGGTACCTCGCGGAGGATGTACCGCAGCAGGCCGCCCGGGCGGTGGATGGGACTGCCCCGGCCCGGCAGGCAACGGGCGATGGAGTCCCGTACGGCTTCGGCCATGTGCCCCGCCTCCAGCCAACGGGCCGCGAGGCGCGCCAACTCGGGGAGCATGGCGCGCGGCACGCGCAGCCGGGGGTCGAGGGCGAGCAGGCCGTCCACGAGGCGCCGGGCCTCGGGAACGTCGAGGTCGTCGGCGGGTCCGGGAGCGTCGAAGACGCCGGGATCGGCCTCACGGCCCCCGGGCGGGGGAGGGTTGGAGGTGTTCTCCCCGCATGTCGCGTCTGGATGACGGCCGACGGCCCGACCGGTCGGCTCACCGGCGGCCGGACGGGTGTCCGTCGGAGGCCCGGACCGCAGGGCGGCCGCCTCGGCGGCACTCAGCGGCACGTTGGAGACGAGCTGCCGGGTGGCCCACCACCCTCTGGGCCCCTGCTCGCGCCACTCGTGCAGATAGCCGGCGACCTTCAACTGCCCCTTGGCGCGCAGAAAGGCGACCTTGCGGATGCCCGCTCGTTCGGCGGTCTTGGAGAGCGACTCGTTGACGCCGTCGGGGAGGGAGAGCTGCCAGCACAGGAGCCGTACGGCGTCGGAATGGAGATCGGGGTGACGAAGGATCTCGTGGGGGATCTGAGAGAAGCGCCCAGCGGGCGCGTTAGCATGACGAAGCATTCCGGGTGCTCTCCTGAGGCACTCGAAGTGAAGGCCCTCGGTGCTGGCTGCAACCAGCTCGGGGGCCGCTTTTGTGCTCACCGTACCGCAAACCCCGTGTCCGTCTGATCACTCGATGTGACGAAGCAGCGGGGGCACCGGCAGGGCGGGAAGCGCAGAACCGATTCGAGCGGCACCTCTCCCCGCCGGGGCGTGTATGTCCTGGTGGCGGACCAGGTCCGCCCACCGTCGCGCGAGACGCGCAGCCGCATCACCACTCGCCGCCGTACCGCTGCCGCTTCGCGCGCAGCCACTCCTGGATCTCCCGCGTCTCGCGGGGCGAGGCGGGCCGGAGGTCGTCGGCGCGGATCGTGGCCACGAAGTGCGTGAACCGCACGCGCCGGTGGATCCCGTCCACGCCGATGACCTTGCCGGGTCCGTAGACGTCGGTTCCGGTGTGGGCGACGAAGGCGCCGGGACCGTGGGGGGTTTGCATTGCTCGCGAGCCCTTTCGCTCTGTGTGTTGTTCCAGTCACACAGTGGCGTGGATCACGTTACGCTCGACAGGGGTTCGCTTGTGACAACGCGACCAGCACGTCGGGGAGTTGGTCATGGCAATCGAGGACAATCCGGAGTCACGCCGAAAATACGGTGAAGAGCTCAAACGCCGAAGAGAAGCGGCGGGCCTCACCCAGGAGCGCCTGAGCGAACTGACGATCATCTCGCGGACGCACCTGGCGCACATGGAGGCGGGCCGCCGGCGGCCGGACGTGGCGGACGCGCGCGGCTTGACCAGGTGCTGAATGCGGAGGGCTTCTTCGAACGGTTCCTGCCGACGCTGGACGGCAGGGCGGTGGCGGAGCACTTCGCGGAGGCGCTGGAGTTCGAGGGCCAGGCTGTCGTGATTCGGGAGTACGCCCCGAAGTTGGTTCCGGGCATCCTCCAGACGGAGGCGTACGCGCGGGCGGTGCTCGGTTCCGGCCATCCGCCGAAGAGCGACAGCGCACGTGACAAGCTCCTTGTCACAAGGCTGGAGCGGGCCCGCATCCTGGAGAACTTCGACTCGCCTGTGGTGTGGGTGCTCTTGGACGAGGCCGTCCTGAGGCAACACATAGGCGGCCCGGCGGTGATGTGCGAACAGCTCCGTCACATCGCGAGGCTGGGGGAGAGTCGCCGTATCCGCGTGCACGTCCTCCCCTTCACGGTCGGCGCGCATGCCATGTTGGAGGGCTTCGTCTCGCTGATGTGGTTCTTGGACCTCCCCCCAATCGCGTACGTCGAAGGCCTGAAGTCCGGCCGTGTCTGGGAGACTCCGTCCGTGGTCCGGGAGTGTCAGGAGGTCTACGATCATGCCCTGGGCGACGCGCTGTCCCATCGCGAGTCGCTTGCTCTGATCGGGTCCGTCGCGGAGGAATACGAGCATGCAGCACGCACCGACAAGCATCCCTGACGCCTCGGTCCTCCCTGCCTGGCGGAAGTCGTCCTACAGCGGCGGCAGCAGCGGTGAGTGCCTCGAAGTCAGCGACGCCTGGCGCAAGTCCTCCTACAGCGGTGGCGAGAGCGGCGCATGCCTCGAAGTCAACGACGCCGCCTGCCCCGCCCACGTCCCCGTCCGGGACAGCAAGAACCCCACCGGGCCCGCCCTCCTCTTCCCCTCTCCCGCCTGGGCGTCGTTCGTCGGCGCGGTCAAGGGCGGAGGGCTTCGCTGACCCGCCTGCGACGCAGGGTCATCCGGTCGGCGTCTCCGACACCGCGGTCTTGGCGATCGCCCTCGCCTCGGACTCGCACGAGCCGTCCGGGTGCCGCTCGCCGCTGAGTGAGACCCACACCACGAGGTTGCCGTCGCGGACGTTCAGCGAGCACTCCCTGGCCTCGCTGGACGGGTCCCAGTAGGCCTCGTCACCGAAGTCGAGCGTGGTGTCCCGGAGGCCGGGTGGGGCCGCGTCGCGGTCGAAGTCCCGGTTCTGGCGTGTCGCCGCGTTCTCGTTCGCGCCCGCGCTGTGCCGCACGGTCCATCGGACGATCGCGTGCGGAGCGGCCGCCCAGTTCGCCACCGGGTCCTCGTCGTACCAGCGGCAGTCGGTCACCCTGACCGGGTCGTTCCAGACGTGGTTGTCCCGCTGGGGGTACCGGGGCGGCAGCGGCAGAGCCGGGGCCGCGTCCGCGCAGAGGGGTGCCTTCGTGTACTTGTCGGGTGGGCCATTGCTGCCTTCCCGGAGCAGCAGATACGTACCGACTCCGGCGCCTGCCAAGGCGAGCGCGCCCGCGGTGACCAGGGCGACGAGCCTGCCGCCCCTTCTCGCGGAGTGCGCGGGCGCGGGCGGGGGATCCTGAGCGGTCGCCGTCACGGTCTCGGCGGCATGGGCGGGCTCGGGCTGAGGCTCCGGCTCACGGGGTGGCGGCACCGATGTGCGTTCCTCGTTGTCACCTCCACCCAGCAGGACGTCCAGGCGGCCCCTCTGGTCGGCGATCAGGCGGTGGACCGCCGGGGGCCACGGGCGGGTGGCGGGGGTGACCGGGCCCAGCAGGCCCCGGAGTTCGGCCGGGGTGGGGCGGGCCGTCGGGTCCTTGGCGAGGCACCGGGCCACCACCGTGCGCAGGCTGTCCGGGACCCCGCTGAGGTCGGGCTCGGCGTGGACGACGTTGGAGAGCGTGCTGAACGTCGAGCCGGCGGCGAACGGCGCGTGGCCGGTCGCCGCGAAGGTGAGGACGGAGCCGAGCGAGAACACGTCGCCGGCCGGGGTGAGTTCCTTGCTCTCCGCCTGCTCGGGCGACATGAACGGGGGCGAGCCGATCACCCAGCCGGTCTGGGTCAGCGCCGTCGCTCCCACCGGCTCCGCCGCCCGGGCGATGCCGAAGTCGATCACGCGGACGCCGTCCTCGGCGAGCAGGACGTTCTCCGGTTTGAGGTCGCGGTGGATGAGGTCCGCCCGGTGGATCTCGTCCAGTGCCGTC
The DNA here is from genome assembly GCF_025195125.1 of Streptomyces sp. Je 1-79. Classification (GTDB taxonomy): domain Bacteria; phylum Actinomycetota; class Actinomycetes; order Streptomycetales; family Streptomycetaceae; genus Streptomyces. The sequence goes on along the minus strand of NZ_JAMGSL010000009.1, from coordinate 140,445 downwards.
ACCAGACCCAGCGCCAGTCGGCGTACCGTCTCGGCGGGCAGCGGACCGGCGGCCGTCACGGCCGCGCCCAGGGAGGGGCCGGCCACGAAGACCGAGGCCAGCCAGGGGAGCTCCGCGTCCGCGTCGGCGTCCATCACGGCGGCCGTGTAGGCGCCCGAGACCTTGCGCGAGGCGGCGACCTCGCGCCGGAACCGGCTCCGGAAACCGTCCTCGGCGGCGAACCGGTGGTGCACCTGCTTCACCGCCGCGAGACGGCCGTCAGGGGCGGCGCCCAGGAACACGCGCCCCATGCCGCCGCTGCCGAGCTCGGTGAGCAGACGGTACGGCCCGGCCTCCGTCGGCATGGATGCGTCGAGCGGTCTCATCCCGGGCCCCCTCGGATCTCCCCTGAATGCACAAGATCCTAGGGCTGCCGGTCCTCGCGAGGAGGGCTTCTAGGCGCTTTCGGGGCCGTCGAGAAAGCGCAGCAGTACGTCTGCCTCCTCGCGGAGCCGCGCAGCCCGGTCGGCGTGGGCGGGCGCGGTCAACTGCTCGGCGGCCTCCAGACGTTCGGCGGCCTCGGCGCGTACGACTTCCCTCACGGTGTGCTCGCTCAGCTCACGGCGTGCGGCTTCGGTGGCGCCGACACCGGCGGGCGACGCCTCAAGGGCCGTGCCGCGGAGCTGGGCCTCGGTCGCGGGGACCGCCTCGGCGTTGTCCAGCGCGGCGAGCGTCGAGCGCAGGGCGCTCACCGCGGCCTTGTCGCGGGCGCGCATCGCTTCGGGCAGTGCGTGACGCATACGGAGACGTACAGACATGCGGGTGACCCTATGCGGGCGCCCGGGGCTCCACAACGCGTTCTGCCCGTGGCGCCCCGGCCGCTCTCCCCCCGCGCCGGGGACACCGAGGCCGACGTCGGTCAGACGCCCGTCCGGCCGTCGAGCAGCTCACGCACGATGTCGAGGTGGCCGTTGTGGCGGGACGTCTCCTCGATGAGGTGGAGGACGATCCAGCGGAGGTCCGGGTTGCGGCCGTCCCTGAAGGTGCGGCTCGCCCTGGTGTCCAGGTCGTGCTCGGAGAGCAGCACGCGGAACCGGTCGCTCTGCTCCTCGTACTCCCGGAGAAGGCGGGAGAGCGGGATGTCGAGCGCCTGGCGCATCTCCGGGTCGGGGTCCTCCTCGGTCGGAAGGGGACCCGAGGGCTCCTCGCCGAGGAACACCTCCCGGAACCAGTAGTGCTCGACCCAGCGGAGATGGCTGATCAGGCCGCACATCGTCATCAGGGGCGAGGTCGGGAGCGGCGCCTTGCGGGCGTCCTCCTCGGAGAGTCCCTCGCACTTGGCCCGTGCCGCGTCGCGCGCGTAGTCGAGGAAGGTGGACAGCTGCGTGCGCTCGTCCCAGGAGGGAGGCGTATCGGTTCGTCGTGTCATCGCGGGCAGCGTCCCGTAGCCCCGACGCGGTGTCCAGCGAAATACGGGCCGCGGCGGCCGACCCCGGCGGGCCGCCACGCCGGGCACAGGACACGGGCTAGTTCAGCAGCGCCCGTGCCGCCTGTGCCCGGTTGCGGATCGAGGCCGCCGCGCTCGGTTCGACCACGTCGACCACCGAGGCGTACGCCTCCATCTCCGCCGCCCCCGCCAGGAACTCGCCCCGCTGCACCAGCAGCTCCGCGTGCTCGTAGCGCAGCCGGGCCGGGTGGGAGGGGAGCAGCAGGGACAGCTCCACCGCCCACAGCGCCACACTGGAGCACTCCGGGCGGGGTGAGGCCCAGGCGCGGATGTTGTTCAGGATCCGCATGACGATGTCCAGCGGGTCCGCCGGGCGCAGCATCGACGGTTCGAGGGGCCCGCCCGTCGCACCCGCGACCAGCAGCTCCGCGTCCATGCCCGTCATCGGCCGGCCGCCCGCGAAGGGGTCCGCGAAGACCTGGGCCGACGGGTCGCCGAAGCCCACCACGAAGTGCCCCGGCAGGCCGAGGCCGTACACCGGCGCCCCCGCCCTGCGGGCGACCTCCATCCACACCACGGAGAGGAGGATCGGCAGGCCGCGCCTGCGCCCGAGGACCTCGTGCAGCAGCGAGGACTCCAGCCGCTGGTAGTCGGCCGGGACGCCCTGGAAGTCATACCGGCCGCCGAGCAGCCGGGCCAGCGCGGCCACCCAGTCGTCCGGGTCGCGCAGACCGTACGGCAGCTCACCGGCCAGCCGGTCCAGCTCGATCTCCGCCGCGTCCAGGTCCGCCGGTGTCACCGCGTCGTCCGCGACCGCCCCGATCAGGAGGCAGAGCCGCGCGAGGTCGGGGCGCCGCGAACGGGCCTCCTCCGCGAACTCCCGCCGCCAGTCGGTCACGCCGGTCACCTCGCTCACGCCTCCGCCGCCCGATAGTGGTGATAGTGGTGATGGACCGCGAAGCCCATCCCCTCGTACAGCGCCCGTGCCGCCTCGTTCTCGGTCTCCACCTGCAGCCAGGCCGCCGACGCGCCCTCGTCGAGGGCCCGCCGCGCGAGCGCCGTCATGACGCTCGTGGCCAGCCCCTGCCGCCGGTACGCGGGGTCGACCTCCACGGCCATGAATCCGGCCCAGCGGCCGTCGACCACACACCGCCCGATCGCCGCCGGTATGTCTCCCGTGCCCGGTACGGATGCGAACCACACACTCGGGCCGTTGGACAGGACGGTCAGCACATGGGGTCCGACCACACCGGACCGGTTGTAGCGACGTAGCCACGCTTCGTCCACACTCCGCGCGAGCCGGACGCGCGACACGTCCGCGTCCAGGTCCGCGACCGGTGCCAGCCCCCCGATCCGTACCTGCGCCGTGACCTCCGACCGCCAGCCGTGCCGTTCGAGGTCCGCGCAGAGGAGCTCCTGCGTGCCCTCGGCGCCGGTCGCCGTCTGGACGTAGGCGGGGAGGTCCCGCTCCGCGTACCAGTCGCGCACCCGCGCGAGCGCCTCGCCGAGCGGCAGCCCGGGGTCGCCGAGCGGCAGCACCGAATTGGCCCGCCGGGTGAATCCGGCGGCCGCGCGCAGCGTCCACCCGCCCAGGGCCTCGCTCTCCACCGGCTGCCACCCGCGCGCCATCGCCCGGGCCAGCTCCTCGAAGGAGGCCGCGGGGCCGCGCCTGCGGGCCGGGGCGGCGGGCACGACCTTGCCCGCGACCAGCGCGGATTCCGCGATGCGGACGGCTTCACCGGTCCGGCGTGTGATCAAGAGCACACCGCTGTCCCATGATGTGAGCACGCCGACCGCGTCCGTGAACTTCCCGCCCGGGTCGCCTCCGACCGTCACATACCGAACTGAGACACGTTTTCCCACGTCAGCACGGGTAATACGCACCTCAAGGCGACCTCCTGCGGTGAATTCCACAGCTTCTCCGCCCCTCCTGTTCGGATCGTCCCCAAGAACGGAGATACTAGGGGCGGGCATCGACGACGCCGCGCTCCCGCGCAGACCAGCCCTACCGAGGAGGAACGACAGCGTGACCTACGTCATCGCGCAGCCTTGTGTCGACGTCAAGGACAAGGCATGCATCGAGGAGTGCCCCGTCGACTGCATCTACGAGGGCTCCCGGTCCTTGTACATCCACCCGGACGAATGCGTCGACTGTGGTGCTTGTGAGCCGGTCTGCCCGGTCGAGGCCATCTTCTACGAGGACGACACCCCGGAGGAGTGGAAGGACTACTACAAGGCGAACGTCGAGTTCTTCGACGAGCTCGGTTCGCCCGGTGGTGCCTCCAAGCTCGGCCTGATCGAGCGAGACCACCCCTTCATCGCCGCTCTGCCGCCGCAGAACGGCTGATCCACCGCCCTCGGTCCCGTACGGCCTCGCCCGCTGTACGGGACCGACGCGTTTCCCCGTACGTACGACGAAGTGAGCCAACTCGTGAGCGCAGTCTCGGGCGCAGTCTCCTCGCGCCTGCCCGTCTTCCCCTGGGACAAGCTGGAGCCGTACAAGAAGACGGCGGTGGCCCACCCGGACGGCATCGTGGACCTCTCCGTGGGCACGCCGGTCGACCCCGTGCCGGAGCTGATCCAGCGCGCACTGGTCGCGGCGGCCGACTCGCCGGGGTATCCCACGGTCTGGGGCACGACCGAGCTGCGGGACGCGCTCACCGGCTGGTGCGAGCGGCGACTCGGCGCGGTCGGCCTCACCCACAGGAACGTGCTGCCGGTCGTCGGCTCCAAGGAGCTGGTGGCCTGGCTGCCGACCCAGCTGGGTCTCGGCGCCGGGGACCAGGTCGCCTACCCGCGCCTCGCCTACCCGACGTACGAGGTCGGCGCGCGGCTCTGCGGCGCGGAGCCCGTCGTCTACGACGACCCGACCACCGACCTCGACCCGGCCCGGGTCAGGCTGCTGTGGCTCAACTCGCCCTCCAACCCGACGGGCAAGGTCCTCGGCAAGGACGAGCTGACCCGGATCGTCGCCTGGGCGCGCGAGCACGGCATCCTCGTCTTCTCCGACGAGTGCTACCTGGAGCTGGGCTGGGAGGCCGACCCGGTCTCCGTGCTGCACCCGGACGTGTCCGGCGGTACGTACGAGGGGATCGTCGTCGTCCACTCGCTCTCCAAGCGCTCCAACCTGGCCGGCTACCGCGCCGCGTTCGTCGCGGGCGACGCGGACGTCCTCGGAGAGCTGCTCCAGATCCGCAAGCACGGCGGCATGATGACGGCCGCCCCGGTGCAGGCCGCCACGGTCGCCGCCCTGGGCGACGACGCGCACGTGGCCGAGCAGCGAGAGCGGTACGCGGCCCGGCGCTCGGCGCTGCGGACGGCGCTGGAGGCGCACGGCTTCCGGATCGAGCACAGCGAGGCGAGCCTCTACCTGTGGGCGACCCGGGACGAGCCGTGCTGGGACACGGTGGCGTACCTGGCCGAGAAGGGCATCCTGGTCGCGCCCGGCGACTTCTACGGGACGGCGGGGGAGCGGTTCGTCCGGGTGGCCTTCACCGCCACCGACGAGCGCGTCGAGGCGGCCGTCAAGCGCCTGGGCTGAACGCCGTACGCGACGGGGTCGTGCGCGAGGGGTTCGTGCGCGACGGGTTCGTACGCAACGGGAGAGGGCCCGGGGAGCATCGCGCTCCCCGGGCCCTCTCCCGTACCGGTCCGGGAGGACCGGAGGGGTCAGCCGCCGAGCGGCAGGCCGCCCAGCGACGGCACGCCGCCGCCGCCGGTGGGCAGGGCCTGGCCGAGGCCGCCCGCGGACGGGGCGCTCTCGGTGGCCGCGCCGGCGGTCTCGCCGAGCACCTCGCCCGCGCTGCCCGCGGTGTCGCCCGCGACCTTCTGCGCGGCCGGGGTGGCGGTCCTGCCCGCCTCGCCCACGGTCTTGCCGGCGGCCGGAACGGCCTTGCCGACGGCCTTGCTACCGGTGTCGCCGACGACACCGGTAGCGGTCTGCGAGGCGCCGTCGACGGCGTTGCCGACACCTGCGGTGTCGAGCGAGCTGACGCCGGAGAGGGCGCCGGTCGGCGCGAGGTTGTGGTCCATGGCGCTCGCGGAGCCGGCCGCACCGACCACGGGGGCTGCTCCGGCCGCGACGAGAAGGGCGGCGCGGGCGATCCGACGGGTCAGGGGGAGGGACATGGTGCTCCTTCGACGGAGAGGACGTTCTGTCACCGTGACAACCGAGGCGGGGGAGGGGGAGGTTGCGGCGGTCGAAGGTAAAGGCTGCGCAATGCATCGCATTATCGGGTGGGAGGAAAGCGGACGAACGCGCCGAAGATCCAACCGCTGCGGAACCGTCACTTCCCTTGCGGGGCAAGGGGAGTGACGGGTGAGGACGGAGGGGTTGCCGGTGGGCGTCGGCGAATACCCGGTCGGGCGACACCCCGCACGCCCGTCCGGTCGCCGGTCGAGGGCGGGAGCGGGTTCGCGACGCCGACGGGCGGGCGGACGGCGCAGGTCGCGCCGACGGGGGAGGCCGTGGCGAGCCCGGCTCGCCGGGCGAGGCGCACGCCCGTCCGGTCCGCCGGGCAAGGCGCCGCCGGGCTGTCCGGCTATCGGGCGGGGCGCCGCCGGGCGTGTCCGGCTACCGGGCGAGGCGGATGCGGACCGTTCCCTTGCCGGCGGCGTCCGCCGTCCTCGTCCACGTGCCCGAGGTGTCGGCCGCACGCCAGACCTTGTCCGCGTACGCCACCTCCACGATCCGCAGATCGTCCGCGCGGGCGACCGCCCAGTGCGCGAGCTCCCAGCCGCGCTGCGCGTCGGAACCCGTGGTCGCGAGGACCGGCACGGAGACCACGGCGGGGGAGGAGCCCACGTTCGTCCGCGCGCTGCCGCCGGCCGTCGTCCTGGGGGCGGCCTTCTCGCCGAAGGCCCGTACCAGCTCGGCCCGCACCTTCGCCGGATCGCCCGCCACACCGTCCTGCGCCGGGCTCGTCGTGCAGCGCAGGGCGGCGGCCGAGCGGCCGGTCAGCGCGGCCGAGAGGAGCGCCGCGTCCGGCTCGTGCTTCGCGTACGCCTGCGGGAAACCGCTGCGCTGCACCTTCTGCGCCGCCACGGTCAGCGGGAGCCGCGAATAGCCCGGAACCTTCGCGAGACCTTCGTAGAACCTGCCCGAGGAGTACACCGGGTCCATGATCTGCTCCGGCGTCCCCCAGCCCATGGACGGGCGCTGCTGGAACAGCCCGAGGGAGTCCCGGTCGCCGTGCCGGATGTTGCGCAGCGCCGACTCCTGGAGCGCAGTCGCCAGAGCGATCGTGACCGCCCGCTCCGGCATCCGGCGCGTGGTGCCCACGGCGGAGATCGTCGCGGCGTTGGACGCCTGCTCCAGGGTGAATTCGTATGTGTTCTCGCCACTGCCCACCGTGCACCGCGGGGCGCCCTTGGAGCCCGTCAGGTGGTGCACGGCCACATAGGCGATCAGGCCGCAGAGCACGGCGAAGGCCGCCGTGTACCTGGCGAGACGGCCTGAGCGGCGGGTGCGGGGGGTACGGGTGGGCTCGGACACGGGGCCCACCGTACTGGAGGCCGGGTTAGGGTCGGCACATGGCTGACAATGCTCCCCTCGACCTCACGCTGGACGGACCCGCGCTCACCGCCGCGCTCGTCGACTTCCCCTCGGTCAGCGGGACCGAGAAGCCCCTCGCCGACGCGATCGAGCTCGCCCTGCGCGCCCTCCCGCACCTCACCGTCGACCGGTACGGCAACAACGTCGTCGCCCGCACCCGGCTCGGCCACGGGGAGCGCGTGATCCTCGCCGGGCACATCGACACCGTGCCGATCGCGGGCAACGTGCCGTCGCGCCTCGACGAGAACGGCATCCTGTGGGGCTGCGGCACCTCCGACATGAAGTCGGGAGTCGCCGTCCAGCTCCGGATCGCCGCCACCGTCCCCGAGCCCAACCGCGACCTCACCTTCGTCTTCTACGACCAGGAGGAGGTCGCCGCCCACCTCAACGGCCTCGGGAAGGTCGCCGAGGCCCACCCGGACTGGCTCGAGGGCGACTTCGCGATCCTCCTCGAAGGATCGAACGCCGAGGTCGAGGGCGGCTGCCAGGGCACACTCCGCGTACTCCTGCACACGCAGGGCGAGCGCGCCCACTCCGCGCGCTCCTGGATGGGCTCCAACGCCATCCACTCCGCGGCCCCGATCCTCGCCCGCCTCGCCGCGTACGAGCCGCGCAAGCCGGTCATCGACGGCCTGGAGTACCACGAGGGTCTCAACGCGGTACGGATCGAGGGCGGCGTCGCCAACAACGTCATCCCGGACGCCTGCACCGTCGTCGTCAACTACCGCTACGCCCCCGACCTCACCCCTGAGGCGGCCGAGGCGCACGTCCGCGAGGTCTTCGCCGACTGCGGCGTCACCGAGTTCGTCGTCGACGACCACAGCGGAGGCGCCCTGCCCGGCCTCTCCCACCCGGCCGCCGAGGCGTTCATGAAGGCGGTCGGCGGCACGGCCCACCCCAAGTTCGGCTGGACCGACGTGGCCCGTTTCAGCGCCCTCGGCGTTCCCGCCGTCAACTACGGCCCCGGCGACCCGATCTACGCGCACAAGGTGGACGAGCACGTCGTCGTGGAGCGGATCGTCCAGTGCGAGACACGTCTCCGCGACTGGCTCACCGCGTGACAACCGGAATTCTGCTTTTTGTCACGTCTGTGGACCTACCCTGACCGAATCAGAAGATCAGTGGATCGGCGGAGGGAGCAGGCCATGGGTATCCCCGAGGGAGCGTCGAAGCCGGAGGAGCAGCGGCTGGGACCGGTGTTGAGGCGCCGGGATCAGGTCCAGCCGGGCACCACCGATCAGCGTCTGCTGGACACCGAGGGCGACTCGGAGTGGGTGCACACCGACCCCTGGCGGGTCATGCGCATCCAGTCCGAGTTCGTCGAGGGCTTCGGAGCGCTCGCCGAACTGCCGAGCGCGATCAGCGTCTTCGGCTCCGCCCGCACGAAGCCGGACTCGCCGGAGTACGAAGCGGGCGTGCGGCTCGGCCACGCGCTGGTCGAGGCCGGGTTCGCGGTGATCACGGGCGGCGGCCCCGGCGCGATGGAGGCGGCCAACAAGGGCGCGCGGGAGGCCCAGGGGATCTCGGTCGGCCTGGGCATCGAGCTCCCCTTCGAGCAGGGGCTCAACCCGCACGTCGACATCGGGGTGAACTTCCGCTACTTCTTCGTCAGGAAGACGATGTTCGTGAAGTACGCCCAGGGGTTCGTCGTCCTGCCGGGTGGACTCGGCACCCTCGACGAGCTCTTCGAGGCGCTCACCCTGGTCCAGACGCGCAAGGTGACCCGCTTCCCGATCGTGCTCTTCGGCACGGAGTACTGGAAGGGCCTCGTCGACTGGCTCCGCGACTCGGTGGTGGCGGGCGGCAAGGCCTCGGAGCGGGACCTCCTGCTCTTCCACGTGACGGACGACGTGGACGAGGCGGTCGCCCTGGTGACGAAGGAGACGGCCGCCCGGTAGGCGGACCGGGGTGCCGGGCGCGGGCCGCCCGGCACCCGCACCCGCGCCCGGGCGTGCGCCTGCGCGCGTGCCCCTACGCCAGGCCCCTGCGGGCCACCGCGGGCGCCCGGTGCCCCGCGATGGACGCCACCATGTCCAGTACCTGGCGCGTCTCCGCCACCTCGTGGACGCGGTACACCTGCGCCCCGAGCCAGGCCGACACGGCGGTGGTCGCCAGCGTCCCCAGGACCCGCTCCTTCACCGGCCGGTCCAGCGTCTCGCCCACGAAGTCCTTGTTGGACAGCGACACCAGCACCGGCCACCCCGTCTCCGTCATCTCGCCCAGCCGGCGCGTCGCCTCCAGGCTGTGGCGGGTGTTCTTCCCGAAGTCGTGGCCCGGGTCGATCATGATCCCGTCCCGCCGCACGCCGAGTCCGACCGCCCGCTCGGCCAGACCCACGGTCACCCGCAGGATGTCGGCCATCACGTCCTCGTACGCGATCCGGTGCGGCCGGGTCCGCGGCTCCGCGCCGCCCGCGTGGGTGCAGACGAGCCCGGCGCCGTACCGCGCCGCGACCTCCGCGAGCCGCGGATCCACCCCGCCCCACGCGTCGTTGAGCACGTCCGCGCCGGCCTCGCAGACCGCCTCGCCGACGTCGGCGCGCCAGGTGTCGACGCTGATGACGACATCCGGGTGCCGGCGTCGTACCTCCGCGACGAAACCGACCGTGCGGCGCGCCTCCTCCTCGGCCGAGACCTCCTCGCCGGGACCCGCCTTCACGCCGCCGATGTCGATGATGGCGGCGCCCTCGGCCACCGCCTGCTCGACGCGGGCGAGCGCCGGCTCGTCGCGGAAGGTGGCGCCCTGGTCGTAGAAGGAATCCGGGGTCCGGTTCACGATCGCCATGATCACCGGCTCGTGCGGCCCGAATTCACGCCGTCCCAAGCGCAGCATCCCTTTTGTCCTCCCTCGCGTCCGTTCGCCTGCGACCCTAACTGTCGGTGGCGCATGGCACGATCGGCACGGGACGGTTTCCACTTCGGGGAGAGGCGCGCTGGTGTTCTGGTTTTTGCTGATCGCGATGGTCGTGGTGGTCGCGGCGGTCACCCTCGCGGTGGTCGGCGGAGGCGACAGCGAGGTGCTGCCCGAGGTGGCGCCCGAGCAGCTGGTCGACCCGCTGCCGGCCGCCCGCCCGGTGGACCGTGACGACGTCGAGGCGCTCCGGCTGCCGGTGACGGTGCGGGGGTACCGCATGGCGGACGTGGACGACGCCCTGGGGCGCCTGGGCGCCGAGATCGCGGAGCGGGACGCGCGGATCGCGGAGCTGGAGGCGGCGCTCGCGGGCGGGCGCGGGGGGCAGGGCCCGTCGTCCGGCCCGTCCCTCCGCAAGGACGAGGGACCGGGGCTGTGACCGGCGAGGCCGTCCCCGGTCCGGACGGGAGACTCCGCTGCCCCTGGGGCCTGTCGACCGCGGACTACGTGACGTACCACGACGAGGAGTGGGGCCGCCCGGTCCACGGCGACGACGCGCTCTTCGAGCGGCTGTGCCTGGAGGCGTTCCAGTCCGGCCTCTCGTGGATCACGATCCTGCGCCGTCGCGAGGGCTTCCGGCGGGCGTTCGGCGGCTTCGAGATCGCCGCGGTCGCACGGTTCGGCGAGGCGGAGCGGGAGCGGCTCCTCGTGGACGAGGGCATCATCCGCAACCGCGCGAAGATCGACGCGACGATGGCGAACGCGAAGGTGCTGGCGGGGTGGGCCCCCGGTGAGCTGGACAGCCTGATCTGGTCCTACGCCCCGGACCCGGCGACCCGCCCGGCGCCCCTGACGACCGCCGACGTCCCGGCGGTGACGGACGAGTCGACGGCGCTGTCCAAGGCCCTGAAGAAGCGGGGCCTGCGCTTCATCGGCCCGACGACGGCCTATGCCCTGATGCAGGCGTGCGGCCTGGTCGACGACCACGTCCGGGACTGCGTGGCCCGGGGCGCTGGGGCACCCCGGGCCGCGCGCGCCTGACGGCCGTCAGAAGACCTGGACGCCGTCGGCGGAGTCGAAGGACATCTGGTACGACGGGGCCCCGATGCCGCCCCGGCCGTTTCCGGCGTCGATGTACAGGTCGTGGAAGTTGATCGTCCGCATGAGGTCGGACAGGCCGTCCCCGGTCACGTCACCCACGGTCAGCAGCTCCTCGTTGGCCGACCAGGCGTACGGCAGCTTCGTACGGGCCCCGAAGGTGCCCCGTCCGTTGCCCGGGTAGAGCCACAGCGAGCGGGAACCGTCGCGGGCGACGAGGTCGGCCTTGCCGTCCCCGTTCATGTCGCCCGGCGCCACCAGTCGGTTCATGGCGTTCCAGCCGCCGCCGACCTGCTTGCGGGCGGAGAAGGAGCCGCGCCCGTTACCGGGGTAGGTCCAGAGCACACCGGCGGTGTCCCGGGCCACCAGGTCGCGCCGGCCGTCCCCGGTGATGTCGCCGACGGCCTCGATCTCCCGCATGGTGTTCCAGCCCCCGCCGACCTTGACGCGGGCCTTGAGCGAGCCCAGGCCGCTGCCCGGGTAGAACCAGAGCACACCGGCCTTGTCACGGGCGAAGACGTCCTCGTTGCCGTCGCCGTTGTGGTCGCCGTGCCGGACGAGCAGCGTCATCGCGTTCCAGCCGCCGCCGATCAGCCGCCCCTTCGGGGCGCTGGTGCTGCCCTTGGGGGCGTTGCCGGGCAGGAACCACAGCCGGCCGTCCTCCGCGCGGTGCAGCAGGTCGGGGACCCAGTTGCCGTCCAGGTCGCCGAACGCGGTGACGGGCGTGGGCTCGGGGCGCACGCTGGGCGCCAGCCAGTCCATCCACGGGACGCCGTAGGAGAGCTCGTAGTCGGTCGTGGCCACCCGGATCGAGCTGATCTTGTTGTCGAGCCGCCCGTCGAACGCGCCGCCGCCCAGGTCGATCGCGCCGTTGTGCGGGCTGATGTGCAGCGAGTCCTCGCCGGTGTGGTTCGGGCCCGTGGAGGCGCTCGCGTACAGGCCGGAGTTGTTGACCAGGGACGAGATCGAGTTGTCCCACACGCCCAGAGTGGACTGGCTGGACGAGATGATCTTCATCTGGCCCTTGAACTCCGGGTACTGGAACACACAGAGCTTGCCCGAAGGGCAGCGGGACGAGTCCGCCGCGGCGTTCGGAGCCGCGGTGACGAGCGTGGCGAGCGAGGCCAGGGTGGCCACGGCCGCGCCGAGGGCGCGCCGCGCCCGAGAGGTTCCGACCATGGATCGGACTCCCTTCGATGGAGGAGTGAGGGTCGGCATCAGAAGACGAAGTGGGAGGAGCGGAGCCGGGCGAACGTCTTCGCGGCCTGGAGGCCGCCGTCCGCCTTGCCCGGGTAGACCCGGAGGTACGTGGCGCTGTTCCGGTCCCAGGGGTCGGTGCCCGGGCCGTGCGCGACCAGGTCCGGCCGTCCGTCACCCGTGAGGTCGCCCAGGCCGGCCAGCTCCTTCAGGGAGTTCCAGCCGCCCGAGCCGATGAGCTTGCGGGCGCCGAAGGTGCCCCGGCCGGTCCCCGGGTAGAGCCAGAGCCTGCCCGCCGTGTCACGGGCCACGAGGTCGGCCCGCTTGTCGGAGTTCATGTCGCCCGCGCCGACGAGCTCGTTCATGACCTTCCAGCCGCCGCCGACCTTCGTGCGCGCGCCGAAGGAGCCACGGCCGTTGCCGGGGTACGTCCAGAGGGTGCCCGCGCTGTCGGCCGCGAGCAGGTCGGCCCTGCCGTCCCCGGTGAGGTCGCCCGCGGCGGCGATGTCGCGCATGGAGTTCCAGCCGCCGCCGATCGTGACGCGGGGCTTGAAGAGGCCCTTGCCGTTGCCCGGGTAGAACCACAGGACACCGGCCGAGTCGCGGGCGAGGACGTCCTCGATGCCGTCGCCGTCGTGGTCGCCGTGGCGGACCAGCTTGGTCATCGTGTTCCAGCCGCCGCCGATGCGCTGCGTGGTGCCGGCGCTCTCCCAGGTGTGGGAGGTCCACAGCCCGCCGACCGCGTCACGGGTGAGCAGGTCGGCGTAGCCGTCGTTGTCGACGTCGCCGAACGCGCCGAGCGTCGACGAAGAGGCGGGGCGGAGCTTCGGAACGGAGTCGACGCCGTACCAGGTCGGGATCCGGCTCTCGGACCCGCAGAAGTCGTCCGCCTCCGGCCCGACGTCGATCGAGCTGGCGGCGCGGTCGAGCTCGGGGTACGCGCTCTCGTCGAAGGACTCCGAGGTGTAGAAGTGCACGGAGCCTTCGGGAGCGAAGCCGGGCTGCGGATAGAAGCAGACCGCGTCGGCGGACAGGTTGATGAAGGAGCGGATGCGGTTGTCCCAGGCGCCGAGGGAGTACATCGGCTTGGTCACGACGAGCATGTCGCCCTGGTAGAGCGGCTTGCTGAAGGCGCAGACCTTGCCGGAGGGACACCGTTCCCAGCCGTCTGCCGCCTGCGCCGGGGTGGCCAGGGCCGTTGACGCCAGGCCGAGTGCCAAGGCGCCGGTGAGTGCGCCGCGAACGGATCGCGACGCGGAAGGAGAACGCACGGAACCCCCCAGGTGATGTGCGTGTGAAGTCGATGAGAACGCACTCGAACAGATCGAGTGGTGTGCGGATCATATAGACGCGCACACCACTCGATCGACGGGGTTACCGGGGGGCTCGGCAGGCAGGGTCTAGCGGCCGACGTACTTCGGCTTCTCCTTGGCCAGGAACGCCTGGACCGCGATCGTGTGGTCCTCGGAGGCGCCCGCCGCCGTCTGGAGCTCGTCCTCCTTCTCCAGGGCCTCCGCCAGCGAGTGGTCCGCCCCGTACGCCAGGGACGCCTTCAGTGCCGCGTACGCCACCGTCGGGCCCTCGGCCAGGGTGCGGGCGACCTTCAGGGCCTCCTGCGCGAGGTCGGCGGCCGGGACCAGCTTGTTCGCGATGCCCAGCTCGTACGCCTCCTGGGCGCTGATCGAGCGCGGGAAGAGCAGCAGGTCGGAGGCGCGGCTCGCGCCGATCAGCCGGGGCAGCGTCCACGACATGCCCGAGTCGGCGGTGAGCGCCACACCCGCGAAGGAGGTGTTGAACGCGGCCGTCTCCGCGACCACCCGGTAGTCCGCCGCCAGCGCGAAGCCGAAGCCGGCCCCCGCCGCGACCCCGTTCACGCCCGCCACCACCGGCTTCCTCATGCCGGTCAGCGCCTTGACGATCGGGTTGTAGTGGTCCCGGACCGTGTTCATCGTCGCCTGCGAGCCGGTCTCCTTGTCCGTCAGCAGCAGGCCAACGTGCTCCTTGAGGTCCTGGCCCACGCAGAACGCCCGGTCGCCCGCCGCCGTCAGCAGTACCGCCCGTACGGCGGTGTCCGCGGCGGCCGCCTCCGCCGCGTCCCGCAGGGCGACCTTCGCCTCGACGTTCATCGCGTTCATGGCCTCGGGCCGGTTGAGCGTGATCGTGGCGAGTCCGTCGGTCACTTCGTACAGCACGGTGTCGGCCATCGGGGCTTCCCTTCGCGTCTTTTGCGTCCTGACCATCCCCCGGACTTCGCCCGGGGACCCCCAGGATGACGGAGATCACCCGCCCCGCACATGTGAGCTGCGTCAAAGCCGGGCGGCGAAGGAGCGGCGAAGTATCGCAGGCCGATCGCCGGAATGGGCTGTTTTGCGGAAGCGCGTTGCGGAAGCGATGCAACCTGATGTTGGTCATCGGGTCCTGTGATGCGGGATAATGACCTGGAAGCAATGTGTTCGATGCCGGTGACGTGTGCTCCCGATCAGGGGCCGTCGGCTGACGAAGAGCTGGTTTCAGGAAGGGGAACAAGCATGGCGGCCATGAAGCCGCGGACGGGCGACGGCCCGCTCGAGGTGACCAAGGAGGGGCGGGGCATTGTCATGCGCGTTCCGCTCGAAGGCGGCGGTCGGCTTGTCGTCGAGCTGACCCCGGACGAGGCCGAAGCCCTCGGCGACGCCCTGAAGCAGGTAGTCGGCTGACGCGACAAGCCAGGATTGTCCACTCCTGCCCCGGCACGGTACCCACCGCGCCGGGGCAGGGGTGTGTCAGGGGTGGTTCACGGCCTGGGCGGCCGTGAGGTTCTGCGGCTCCGGGGCCGTCAGCCCCGCCGCACCGCGCACAGCAGACCGTCTCCCACCGGCAGCAGCGTCGGCAGCAGCTCCTGGCTCTCCCGGACCGCCCGCAGCAGCTCCCGTATCCGGAGCACCTCCGCCGGCTGCGCGGCCGAGTCGACCGTACGGCCGTCCGCGAAGACGCCCTCGAAGCAGACCAGACCCCCTGGTCGCAGCAGGCGCAACGATTCAGCGAGATAGTCCAGGGACTCCAGCCGGTCGCCGTCGCAGAACACGAGGTCGTATCCGCCGTCCGCGAGCCGCGGCAGGACGTCCAGCGCGCGGCCCGGGATGAAACGCGCCCGGTTCCCGGCGAAACCCGCCGCCCGGAAGGCCGTCTTCGCGAACTGCTGACGCTCGGGCTCCAGGTCCACGGTCGTCAGGACGCCGTCCGGGCGCATCCCGTGCAGCAGATAGATGCCGGAGACGCCCGTGCCGGTACCGATTTCGGCCACCGCTTTCGCGTCCGCCGTCGCGGCCAGCAGGCGCAGAGCGGCGCCGGTGCCCGGTGACACCGAGGGCAGCCCTGCCTCCTGGGCCCGGTCACGGGCCCAGAGCAGCGCTTCGTCCTCGGCGACAAAGGCGTCGGCGAACGCCCAGCTCGTCTGCCGGTTGGCGGTAATGGCCCTCTCCTGTCCCCGTAGTTGGCGCAACGGTGACTGTATCCGCTGCACACGGGAACCCGCAGATGGGACCGCGCGTTCACCAGGGGAGGACGGCGATGAGGGCCGCGGGCGACCCGGACCCCAAATTCGCGTAAAGATTCTTATCCGGAGCTAACGGGCGAGGTGGCTATGGTAGGGGCTCCACTGGACACCACCAGAGCCGACAGGGGAGGTGCGGCTGCGCCTGTGGATCGGGGAGGAGTGCTTCGGCGTCTTCTCAGGTCGGCGGGTGAGCCGAAATCCGTGACCGACACCGCTGACCGAATCCGCACCGCCGACTCCGCTCCCACCACCGCGACCTTCGCATCGGATGCGGAATCGCAGGCGTGGACTCCGCCCACCTGGGAGGAGATCGTCAGCACGCACAGTGGCCGGGTATACCGCCTCGCCTACCGGCTGACCGGCAACCAGCACGACGCCGAGGACCTCACGCAGGAGGTCTTCGTCCGCGTCTTCCGCTCGCTGTCGACGTACACGCCGGGCACCTTCGAGGGCTGGCTGCACCGCATCACCACCAACCTCTTCCTCGACATGGTCCGCCGCAAGCAGCGGATCCGTTTCGACGCGCTCGGCGACGACGCGGCCGAGCGGCTGCCCAGCCGCGAGCCCTCGCCGCAGCAGGCGTTCAACGACACGCACTTCGACGCCGACGTCCAGCAGGCACTCGACACCCTCGCGCCCGAGTTCCGGGCCGCGGTCGTCCTCTGTGACATCGAAGGACTCTCGTACGAGGAGATCGCCGCCACGCTCGGCGTGAAGCTCGGCACGGTCCGCAGCCGCATCCACCGCGGTCGCTCGCACCTGCGCAAGGCGCTCAAGCACCGTTCTCCCGAAGCCCGGGCGGAGCGCGCGCTGGCCGCCGTCGGCTGGGAGGGCGGAACGGCGTGAGCATCAGTCCTGCCGGCCCTACCCCCGCGGAGCAGCACCTCGGGGACCGGCTCGCCGCTCTGGTCGACGGGGAGCTCGGCCACGACGCCCGCGAGCGGGTTCTCGCGCACCTCGCGACCTGTCCCAAATGCAAGGCGGAGGCCGACGCCCAGCGCCGGCTGAAGAGCGTCTTCGCCTCCACCGCACCCCCTCCCCCCTCGGAAGGGCTCCTCGCACGCCTTCAGGGGCTGCCCGGGGGCCCTGGCGACGCGGGGGGTGACGACCGTCGAGGACCCTTCGACGACCTCTTCCGCCTGGGCGGCTCCGGCCCTGGCGGCTCCGGCGGCTCCGGCGGCCTCGGCGGAGTGAAGTCGGACGGATTCGCGACGGCCGCTGCCGTCTCCCCGCACTCCGGTTTCCGTATCCACGCCGTCGGCGGCCGGTCCGACCACGACCGCTCGCCCTGGCGCGGCCGGCGCTTCGGCATCGCCGCCGCCAGCGCGGTCTCGTTCGCCGCGATAGCGCTCGGTGGCGCCCTGCCGCTGGAGTCGACGGTGAACGTCGGCGCGCGCGGCGAGGGCACCGGCTCGAACGTCACCCCGCTGCGTTCCCCCGCCGGGGGCGCCGCGGCCACCGGATCGATCACGGGCACGGGCTCGGGATCCGGTACGGGCACGGGGACGACCGCGGGCGCGACCACCGGTCGCGGCGGGCGTACGGAGGGACGCAGGGCGCCGGACTCCTCGGCGACCCCGCTCGGCGTCGGCTCGACCACCGGCATCGTGGCGGCCGGACCGCTGGTGCCCTGTGGTGTGACACCCGCCGTGGCCGTCCAGCTCAAGGGGGCGTCGGCGCAGTCGGCGGTCGAACTCTCCCCGTTCGTACGACCCACGGGACCGGCCCTGAGCCTGGCCTTCCCCTCCGGCTTCACCACGCCGGGCGGCCCCGCCGTCACTCCGGCCCCGAGCCCGTTCGCCGCCGCGGGCCCGACGCCGGCACCGCTCACCTCCCCCTGCTGACGCCGAACCTGGTTGAATCCAGGGCACGGGCGCCCGCCGAGAGGCGGGCGCGGACAGGCCAGCTGTTGCGGGGAGAGCATGAACGACGGGAAGCCGACCGGCCAGAAGCCGAAGTGGTGGAGCCGGCCGGCGAGTACGCCGCCGGCGGGCGAGACAGCGGACCCGCCGGCCGCGGACGAGGGTGACTTCACCCTGGCCGCTCCCGCGACGCCCACCCCGGAGGCCGCGAGCCCGGAGCCCCCGAGCCCGGAGGCCGCGAGCCCGGAAGCCCCGAGCCCGGAGCCCCCGAGCCCGGAGCCCCCGGCTCCGGAGGCCGTGACCGTCGCCGTCTCCGTACCGCAGCAGGCGCAGGCCGAGCAGCCGGAGCCGCAGCCCCAGCAGCAGCCCTTGCACGAGCCTGACGAGTACCGCACCCCGCCCTACGGAGGGCCCGGGCCCTGGGCTCCCGCCCCGCCCGTGCAGCGGCCCGTGGCGACTCCCGCCCATGGAGTCCCCGTACCGCCGCAGCCCGCCGCCCCGCAGTCCCCCGTCGCCCCGCAGACCGCCGTACCGCAGCAGCCGGCCGCCCCGCAGCCCGTCGCCCCGCAGCCGGTCGCGTCCCAGCCCGCGCAGTGGGTGCAGTACGACCCGTGGGGAGCCCCTGGCGCCCCCAGCGCCCCCCTGACCGTCGGGACCGAGCCGCCCGTCGAGCGGCGCCGCTCCCGGCGCGGGGTCGCGCTCGCGGGCGCGCTGACCTTCGCGCTGATCACCGGCGTCGTCGGCGGCGCGGTCGGCGCGTACGTCGAGCGCCACGGCGGCATCACCACCGTCGAGCTGCCCCAGGCGGGCACCGAGGACTCCGGCCGGGCCCCCGACAGCGTCGCGGGGATCGCCGCCAGCGCCCTGCCGAGCGTGGTCACCCTCCATGTCAGCGGCACCGGCTCCTCCGGCACCGGCACGGGCTTCGTCCTGGACACCCAGGGCCACATCCTGACCAACAACCACGTGGTCGACGCGGCCGCCGCCTCGGGCAAGATCACCGTCACCTTCAGCAGCGGCGAGACCGCGAGCGCCAAGCTGGTCGGCAAGGACAGCGGCTACGACCTCGCCGTCGTCAAGGTCACCGGGGTCACGGGCCTCAAGCCCCTGCCGCTCGGCAACTCGGACAACGTCCGCGTCGGCGACCCCGTCGTCGCCATCGGCGCCCCCTTCGACCTCCAGAACACCGTCACCTCCGGCATCATCAGCGCCAAGGAACGCCCGATCACCGCCGGCGGGGAGAAGGGCGACGGCAGCGACATCAGCTATGTCGACGCCCTCCAGACCGACGCCCCGATAAACCCGGGCAATTCGGGCGGCCCGCTGGTCGACTCCAAGGCCCGGGTCATCGGCATCAACAGCGCGATCCGCGCGGCGGGCGATGGTTCGGGCGACGGCGCCGGCGCCCAGTCCGGCTCCATCGGCCTCGGTTTCGCCATCCCGATCAACCAGGGCAAGCGCGTCGCCGAGGAGCTCATCAACACCGGCAAGGCGACCCACCCGGTCATCGGGGTGAGCCTCGACATGCAGTTCAACGGCGACGGCGCGCGCGTCGGCGAGAAGGGCAAGGACGGCTCCGCCTCGGTCACCCCCGGCGGCCCGGCGGCCAAGGCGGGCATCCGCGCCGGTGACGTCATCACCAAGGTCGACGGCCAGCGGGTGCACAGCGGCGAGGAGTTGATCGTGAAGATCCGCGCCCACCGCCCCGGCGACCGGCTGGAGCTGACGCTGCTGCGCGGCGGCAAGGAACAGACCAGGACGTTGACGCTCGGCTCCTCGCAGGGCGACTGAGCGCCATGTGGGAGACACCGCAAGGTACCCGCCCGGCAGTTTCGGCGGGTACCGTGGAGCGGGCCCCGGACCCCGCGTAAGGAGCAGCAAGGTGTTCAACGACATCGGCATACTCGAGCTCGTGACGCTCGTGGTCCTCGCCGTACTCGTTTTCGGCCCGGACAAGCTGCCGAAGGTCATCCAGGACGTCTCGCGCTTCATCCGGAAGATCCGCGACTTCTCCGAGAGCGCGAAGCAGGACATCCGCTCCGAGCTGGGGCCGGAGTTCAAGGACTTCGAGTTCGAGGACCTCAACCCGAAGACGTTCTTGCGCAAGCAGCTGGACGGCAACGAGGACTTCAAGGAGCTGAAGGAGCTGCGCGGCAGCTTCGACCTCAAGAAGGAGATGAACGAGGTCGCGGACGCGGTGAACGGGCGCGAGACGGAGCCCCCCGCGGTCCCCGCCGCGGTCAACGGCTCCTCCCCGGACCTGCTGAAGAAGCAGGACAAGCCGGACACCGGCGAGCGGCCGCCGTACGACGCCGACGCGACCTGACCACCTGGGCTGACACGACCTGACGCCAACCGGTGGCTATCCTCCATCTGTTGTCCGCCGACGCGGGCACGACGGATCGAGGAGGCGGCCGAGATGGAGACGACGAGTCGGGTGGAGGGAGTGCCCGCAGCCCGGCGTACGGCCGAAGGCTATCTGCGCGCACCCTTCACCTGGTACGGACTCGACGACGCGTTCACCGGAGCTCGCTGGCTGATGCAGGTCGGCACGGCTGCGGACGGGACCGTCCAGCACGGTTCGATGGGCCACGGGGACGAGCCGTCGATAAAGTCCGACGCCAGCGGTGTCGAGAAGGAGCGTTTCGCCGTCGTCGTGACGGTGGCGGCGAGCCCGGTGCGCAGGTCGGGAGACGGTACGGGGGTCCTGGACGCCACCACGGTCTCTTCGGCGGCCTGGCTGGCCGGCTCGGGACTCCTGGCGTACACCTGGCCCGCGCAGCTGGACCACGCGCTCCGGGACGACTGGCTGGACCAGCAGACGGAGACGGCCTTCGAGCTGGCGGACGACCTGGCGGGACCCGAGTGGTCGACGTTGTCGCTGCCGGTGGACGGGGTGCCAGTGCCGTTCCACTACCGCGAGTCGGAGTTCGGGTGGGTGCTGGCGGGGTCCGCGGGTGAGGTGCACATCGGGGCGTACGGCAGGGGCATGAGCGCGTACGGGCTGGGGTTCTCCGGGGTGGAGGACCTGGACGCGTACGCCTAGGCACCGGGTATCGGGTATCGGATACGGATACGGATACGACGAAGGGGCGCCGCTCGATGTGAGCGGCGCCCCTTCGGGCTGTCGTCAGAACTTGTTGCGCGGGGTGATGCCCAGGCTCATGCCCGAGAGGCCCCGCGAGCGGCCGCCGAGCTTGCCGGCGATCGCGCGGAGGGCCGAGCCCGCCGGGGACTCCGGGTCGGTCAGGACGACCGGCCTGCCCTCGTCGCCGCCCTCGCGCAGGCGGACGTCGATCGGGATGGAGCCGAGGACCGGGACCGTCGCGCCCGTGGTCTTCGTCAGGCCGTCCGCGACCCGCTGGCCGCCGCCCGTACCGAAGACGTCGACCATCTCGTCGCAGTGCGGGCACGGCAGGCCCGCCATGTTCTCGACGACACCGACGATCTTCTGGTGGGTCTGGACGGCGATCGAGCCGGCCCGCTCGGCGACCTCGGCGGCCGCCTGCTGCGGGGTCGTGACGACCAGGATCTCGGCGTTCGGCACGAGCTGCGCCACGGAGATCGCGATGTCGCCCGTGCCCGGGGGCAGGTCGAGCAGGAGGACGTCCAGGTCGCCCCAGTACACGTCCGCGAGGAACTGCTGGAGCGCGCGGTGGAGCATCGGACCGCGCCACACCACCGGGGCGTTGCCCGGGGTGAACATGCCGATGGAGATGACCTTCACGCCGTTCGCCGACGGCGGCATGATCATGTTCTCGACCTGGGTCGGACGGCCGTCCGCGCCCAGCATGCGCGGGACCGAGTGGCCGTAGATGTCGGCGTCGACGACGCCGACCTTCAGACCGTCCGCGGCCATGGCGGCGGCCAGGTTCACGGTCACGGAGGACTTGCCGACGCCGCCCTTGCCGGAGGCGACCGCGTAGACGCGGGTCAGCGAGCCGGGCTTGGCGAACGGGACCTCGCGCTCGGCCGTCGTACCCCGCAGGGCCGAGGCCAGCTCCTTGCGCTGCTCGTCGCTCATCACGTCCAGCGTGACGTCGACGCCGGTGACACCCTCCACCCCCGCGACCGCGTCCGTGACGCGCTGGGTGATCGTGTCCCGCATGGGGCAGCCGGAGACGGTGAGGTAGACCGTGACGGCGACCCTGCCGTCGGATCCGATCTCCACCGACTTGACCATGCCCAGCTCGGTGATCGGTTTGTTGATCTCGGGGTCGTTCACCGTCGCCAGTGCTTCGCGCACCGCGTCTTCCGTAGCCATATGGAGATGGTACGGCGCCGACCACCGCCCCCGGAAAGACTGTCAGCGGTCGGGTACGTCACTTCCGCGATCGCCACCGGAGGGGAATAGATCCCGGTGGTCCCTGTGGCCGTCCCGGCGTCCGTCCATCTCCTTGATCAGATCCTGGAGCTCCGAGCGGATCCAGTCGCGGGTCGCCACCTCGCCCAGACCCATGCGCAGCGCCGCGATCTCCCGGGTCAGGTACTCGGTGTCGGCGATGGACCGCTCGTTCTGCTTGCGGTCCTGTTCGAGGTTGACCCGGTCCCGGTCGTCCTGGCGGTTCTGGGCGAGGAGGATCAGCGGAGCCGCGTACGACGCCTGGAGCGACAGGGCGAGCGTCAGGAAGATGAACGGGTACTCGTCGAACTTCAGCGAGGCCGGGGCGAAGATGTTCCACAGCACCCAGACGATGATGGTCACCGTCATCCAGACGATGAACCGTCCCGTCCCCAGGAACCGGGCGATCCGCTCCGAGAGCCGGCCGAAGGCCTCCGGGTCGTACTGCGGCAGCAGCCTGGCCCGCCGCTCGCGCGGGAGATCGAGCCGGATCCGGGGCATGGACCGCTCCCGTTCCCGTTCCCTCTCCCGCTCCCGCTCGTGTGCGCGCTCAGCCCCCATGCACGGTCTCCTCCCCGTGGAACTCCGTCTCCCGCCAGTCCTCCGGCAGCAGGTGGTCGAGTACGTCGTCGACGGTGACCGCGCCGAGCAGTGACCCGCTCTCGTCCACCACCGGCGCCGCGACCATGTTGTACGCGGCGAGATAGGCGGTGACGGCGGGCAGCGCGGTGTCCGGCGCCAGCGGCGGCAGGTCGCTGTCGGCCAGCGAGCTGACCAGGGTGAACGGCGGATCGCGCAGCAGCCGCTGGAAGTGCACCGTGCCCAGGTACTTGCCCGTCGGCGTCTCGTCCGGCGGCCGGCACACGTAGACCTGCGCCGCCAGCGCCGGCGAGAGGTCCTGCTGCCGTACGCGGGCCAGGGCGTCCGCCACCGTGGCATCGGGCCGCAGCACGATCGGCTCCGTGGTCATCAGACCGCCCGCGGTCCGCTCCTCGTACGCAAGCAGCCGGCGGACGTCCGCGGCGTCGTCGGGCCGCATCAGGGTGAGCAGCCGCTCCTTGTCCTCCTCCGGCAGCTCGGAGAGCAGGTCGGCCGCGTCGTCCGGGTCCATCGCCTCCAGGACGTCCGCGGCGCGCTCCTCCTTGAGCTTTCCCAGGATCTCGATCTGGTCGTCGTCCGGCAGCTCCTCCAGGACGTCGGCGAGCCGGTCGTCGTCGAGGGCGGCCGCGACCTCGGCGCGCCGCTTGGGGGTGAGGTGGTGCAGGACGTTCGCCAGGTCGGCGGGGCGCAGCCGCTCGAAGGTGGCGACCAGGTTCTCCGCGCCCTGGCCCTCCTCCTCCAGGGAGAAGCCCGTGACGGCCGACCACTCCACGGTCAGGGTCTCGCCCTTGCGGCGCAGCGCCCCGGGCTTGCCGCGCCGTACGAAGACCTTGTCGATCTCCCACTCGCGGCGGGCGGGAAGCTGCTGGATGGCCACGTCGAGGACGGTGACCTCCTCGTCCGTGCCGACGAGCCGCACCCGGCGGTCGAGGAGTTCGCCGAGGACGAGCCGCTCGGTGGGGCGCTGCTCGAAGCGGCGCATGTTGACCACGCCCGTGGTGATCACCTGGCCGGACTCGACGCCCGTGATCCGGGTCATCGGGACGAACACCCGACGGCGGCTGAGCACCTCGACGACCATGCCGAGCAGCCGGGGCGGGCGGCGGCCGACCCGCAGCATCGCGACGAGGTCGCGGAGCCGGCCGACCTGGTCGCCGTTGGGGTCGAAGACGGGGACACCGGCGAGGTGGGAGACGAAGATCCGGGGGGCGCCTGCCGCCATGCCACACGCCTCCTCGGTGCCGCTCGATTCGGGTCATTGCTGAGGTATGCCGGGTTCAGGCTAGCCCGTGCCGATCCGTGGCGCCCCGGCAGAGCGCCCGTACGGCTGCCTGCGGGGACGGCTCGCGGCCCGGGTACGCTGCGATCTGCCGTCCCCCCACCGACGACAGACGAGAGGCAGCGCAGGTGACCGCTCTCCCCATCGCGGCGCGCATCCCCGCGGCGCGCATCCGCAGGCTCGTCCTGCCGCTGGCGCTGTGTGCCGGTCTCGCGACGGGACTCACCGCCTGTGCGGAGGATCCGGACGAGGGGACGAACGGCGTCGGGAAGCTGGACCCCGGCGCCATCGAGCAGAAGGCGCAGACGGCGGCGGACGCGGCGAAGGCGGTCCGGCTCGCCGGGACGCTGGTCAGCAAGGGCGGCACGTTCAAGCTGAACATGCGCCTCAAGGACGACGGCGCGTCCGGCTCGGTGGTGACGAAGAACAGCACGTTCGAGCTGCTGCGGATCGGCGACGCGCTCTACATGAAGGCCGACGCGGCGTTCTGGGCGCACGACGACGAAGGCGGCGGCGACAGCGGCGGCGGTGACGGCAGTGGCGGCGGCTCGTCGACCGCGAGCCCTTCGGAGGCCGACAGCGAGGCCGCCGACAAGCTCGACGACAAGTACGTGAAGGTGCCGCAGGACGACCCCTCGTACAAGCAGCTGCGTGGCTTCACCGACATGGACCTGCTCCTCGACGGGCTGATCGGCCTGCACGGGGAGGTCGTGAAGGGCGACCGCGACAAGATCGGCGGCATCCGTACGGTCAAGGTCAAGGGCGGCGAGGACGGCGAGGGCGGCACGCTGGACGTGGCCCTGGAGGGCACCCCGTTCCCGCTCCAGTTCGCGCGGGGCGGAGGAGCGGGCGTGGTGGTGCTGTCCGACTGGAACAAGGACTTCCCGCTGGAGGCCCCGGCCCCGGGCGAGACCCTCGACTACGGCAAGCAGCTCCCGCGCACCTGACGACCGGGGTGCTCGCGGGCAGCGCGGCTCGTGGGCCGAGCGGCCCCGGCCCGAGGGTCAGCGCTTGCGGCGCTTGAACAGCAGGCGGGGGAGAGCCGCCGGGACCGGCCGGCGGGTGAGCGCGTCGGAGGGCTGCGGGACCGCCGCCAGCGAGCCGGTCGGGAGGTCGGTCGTGGAGTCCAGCGGGGTCAGCCGGAGCACCCGGCACTCCCGCGCCCAGCGCTCCGGCATGGCCTCGCCGTCCGTCGCGTTCAGGCGCTTGCCCTTCAGCTCGGCCACCGCGGCGTCCCACTCCTGCGTACCGGGAGCCAGCTCGCTCACCGCCGCGGTCCAGGCGACGAGGCGACCGCCCTTGTCCTTGCTGCGGACCGTGACCTCGGCCGTCGAGCCCGCGACCAGTCCCGGGAGCGGCTGCTCGCCGGGCCCGTCGCCGACGACGTGCGCCGCGCCCTCGTGCCAGACGTGCCAGAGCGCACGGGCCGCGGGGGCCTCGCCCCGGACCCAGATGAGGCCGGACTTCTTCGTGGCCTCCTCGACGAGGGCGTGCCCGAGCGTGTCTGTCATGCCCCGCAGCTTATCGAGAGCCTGGGCGGGCGCGGTTCAGAGCCAGCCGTTGCGCTTGAGGGTGCGGTGGATGGCGAAACAGATGGCCGTGATGCCGACGAGCACCATCGGGTAGCCGTACTTCCACTCCAGCTCGGGCATGTGGTCGAAGTTCATGCCGTACACACCGCAGACCGCCGTGGGGACGGCGATGATCGCCGCCCAGGAGGTGATCTTGCGCATGTCCTCGTTCTGCGTGACCGTCGCCTGCGCCAGGTTGGCCTGGAGGATCGAGTTGAGCAGCTCGTCGAAGGCGACGACCTGCTCCTGCACGCGCGCGAGGTGGTCGGCGACATCGCGGAAGTACTTCTGGATGTCCGGGTCCACCAGCCGCATCGGGCGCTCGCTCAGCAGCTGCATCGGGCGCAGCAGCGGGGTGACGGCCCGCTTGAACTCCAGTACCTCACGCTTGAGCTGGTAGATCCGCCCGGTGTCGGTACCGCGCGTGGAGCCCTTCGCCGGCGGCGAGAAGACGTCGATCTCGATCTGGTCGATGTCGAGTTCGACGGCGTCGGCGACCGCGATGTAGCCGTCGACGACATGGTCGGCGATCGCGTGCAGGACGGCCGAGGGGCCCTTGCCGAGGAGCTCCGGCTCGCCCTGGAGGCGGTGGCGGAGGTTCCGCAGGGAGCCCTGCCCGCCGTGCCGGACGGTGATGACGAAGTCGGGGCCGGTGAAGCACATCACCTCGCCGGTCTCGACGACCTCGCTGGTGGCGGTGAGTTCGGCGTGCTCGACGTAGTGGATCGTCTTGAAGACGGTGAAGATGGTGTCGTCGTACCGCTCCAGCTTCGGCCGCTGGTGGGCGTGGACGGCGTCCTCGACGGCGAGCGGGTGCAGCCCGAACTCAGCCGCGATACCGGCGAATTCGGCCTCGGTCGGCTCGTGCAGACCGATCCAGGCGAAGCCGCCGCTCTCCTGTACCTGGCGCATCGCGCCGCGCGGCGTCAGACAGGCGCGGTCGTCCACGCGGCGTCCGTCGCGGTAGACCGCGCAGTCGACGACCGCGCTGGAGGCGGAGGGGTCGCGGGTCGCGTCGTAGTTCGCGTACGGCGAGGTGACGGTGGGGGGCTTGCGCAGGGAGGGACGCAGGGAGGGGCGGACCGCGGCGCGCAGGTCACGGATCATCGACATTGGCATGCTCCTTCACGGAGAAGCCGTCGGCGATGCGTGGCACAGCCCGGAATGGGGACGTGGAGCTACGTCGTCCACAAAGCGGGCGGCACCGCGGGATCGCGGTGACGGCGTTCGCTACAGACAGGCAAAGGCGAAGTGCTCTTCCGTCGTGCGCGATGCCGGGTGACGGTGGGCGGACCGGGTGCGGAAGGCCTCAGATCACCGGGAGGAACGCACCGGGCTCAGGTGCGGGGCGGAAGAGCGGTTGGTACTGCCCGATCGACTTCGATCCACGCAGCCCCACCTCCTCCAGCCGGTCCCCCGTGGGGGATGACGAGTGGTCGGGAGTACCGACCAGCGGCCAAGACTATCAGCCGACAGAGGGTCAATCCCTTCCTTTGCCCGTTCCGCACGCGCTTTATGCTCACCACATGGGAGAAGTTCTTGCTCTGGTCGAGGCCCGGCTGCTCACGGCGCTCGGCGAACCGGACGCGCGCGCCGCGGTGACGTTTCTCGGCACGGACCGGATCGAGGTGCTCCGCTTCGTCGACGGCGATGTGGTGCGGTACGCCACCCTCGGCATGTCCGCGCACCCGATGACCGACCCGACCGCCGCGCTCGCCGATCCGGTGAAGGGCCCGCGGGCGGAGCTGGTGCTCTCGGTACGGGCCGGGCTCGCCGACACCGACAAGGTGCTTCGCCCGCTCGCCGTCCTCGCCTCGACCCCCCAGGTCGAGGGCGTGGTCGTGGCCGCCGGCGCCTCGCTCGACGTGGGTGAACCCCTCTGGCCCGGCGCCCCGTTCAGCTCGGTGCTCGTCGCGGAGCCGGGAGGTCTGGTGGAGGACCTGGACCTCGACGACCCGATGGACCCGGTGCGATTCCTGCCGCTGCTGCCGATGACGTCCAACGAGGCGGCCTGGAAGCGGGTCCACGGCGCGGAGGCGCTTCAGGAGCGCTGGCTGGTGAACGGTACGGATCTGCGCGATCCGCTGCGCAGGTCGGTGACCCTGGACTGACGCGTTCCGCCTGACTGGACCCCCTTCGGCTGCACCGCGCACCTATCACTCGGGGTGAACTGGTCGGGCCGGACGGGTGATCGTCCTTGACGCGGGCGCGGAGGGGTAGGACCGTTGGGCTCTATGAGGGGCGAACCCAGTTGCCCGAAGTGCGGTGGCCGGGTCAGGGCGCCCGGTCTTTTTGCCGACTCGTGGCAGTGCGACGTGCATGGCTCGGTGCACCCGCTGCAGCCCGTGATCCCACCCAGTGTCGAGGCTCTCGGTGTCGTGGTGCACCGGGCCGAGGTGCCGGTGTGGATGCCGTGGCCCCTGCCCGTCGGATGGCTCTTCACCGGGGTCGCCTACGCCGGTGACGACCGCAGCGGGGGACGCGCGACCGCCGTCGCCTGCTCGGGGCCCGGGCCGCTCGGCGGCATCGGTGAGCTGCTGCTCGTGGCGGAGGAACTCGGCGTCGGACTCGGTGCGCGCTACGCGGGGATCGACGGACCCGACCCCGGCCCCGGCATGGCCATCGACAAGGCCGCGCAGACCAAGGTGCTCGCCGCCGGCCGGCCGACGCCGCTGTGGCACGTGAGCGGCACCCCGCACGACCGGGCGGTCTTCGCGGGGGAGGCGCGCGGGCTGTGGCTGTGGGCGATCGTGTGGCCGGAGCAGTCCGGACTGCTGATGTACGACGAGCTGGTGCTGACGGACCTGCGGGACGCGGGTGCGGAGGTGGAACTGCTCCCGTGCGGGGCGCTGACGCCCCGTCTGCTGTCGTAGGAGGCGGCGAGGGGCGGGCCCCAGGGGAGCGACGGGCGCCGGGGGTGCAGCGGGGGCGGAGTGCGGTGCGGGCGCCGGGGGCGCGCGGGCGAGGTGCGGGGCCGGCGTGCGGGGCCGGGTCCGATGTGTGGGGCGGGTAAGTGCGTGCGATGCGCCCGTTATGCTGGAGCGTCCCCTTCGTCCGCCCCCTGAGCCCTGGAGCAACGCGTCGTGCGCATCGACCTGCACACCCACTCCACGGCCTCGGACGGTACGGACACCCCGGCCGAGCTGGTCCGCAACGCGGCCGCCGCCGGTCTGGACGTCGTCGCCCTCACGGACCACGACACCACGCGGGGCCACGCGGACGCGACAGCGGCGCTGCCCGAGGGGCTGACCCTCGTCACCGGGGCCGAGCTGTCCTGCCGTCTCGACGGCGTCGGTCTGCACATGCTCGCGTACCTCTTCGACCCCGAGGAGCCGGAGCTGTCCGCCGAGCGCGAGCTGGTCCGGGACGACCGGGTGCCGCGCGCGCGGGCGATGGTCGGCAAGCTCCAGGAGCTCGGCGTCCCGGTCGCCTGGGAGCAGGTCGCCCGGATCGCGGGGGACGGCTCGGTGGGCCGCCCGCACGTCGCGGAGGCCCTGGTCGAACTCGGCGTCGTACCGGACGTGTCCGGGGCGTTCACGCCGGAGTGGCTGGCGGACGGCGGACGGGCGTACGTCGCGAAGCACGAGCTGGACCCGTTCGACGCGATCCGCCTGGTCAAGGCGGCCGGCGGGGTCACGGTCTTCGCGCACCCGCTCGCGGTCAAGCGGGGCGAGGTCGTCCCGGAAGCCGCGATCGCGCGACTCGCGGAGGCGGGCCTCGACGGCATCGAGGTCGACCACATGGACCACGACGAGGCGACGCGGTCGCGGCTGAGGGGGCTGTCGAAGGAGCTCGGGCTGCTGCCCACGGGGTCCAGCGACTACCACGGCAGCCGTAAGACGTGCGTGCTCGGCGAGTACACGACGGACCCCGAGATCTACGGCGAGATCACCCGCCGTGCGACGGGCGCCTTCCCCGTCCCGGGCGCCGGCGGACCGGCCTAGGGGGTGTCTTGTGGATCATGCCGGGCTTCCGGCCTGATCCACAAGACACCCCCTAACCCCTACGGGACGGCCGGTGCCGGTTCCTGGCACACGTCCATGCCCGCCCGCGCGCCCTGGAGCCCGTGTCGCCCGGCCCGCCCCCCCGCGCGGGGGCGTCCGAGTCCGCTCACGCGCCCTTCCGCCGGAACGCCGACGCCCCGTCCGGGGTGCGCCGAGCGTGCCCCGCGGAACCGGGCCCGGCCGTGCTCGCCCCGTACCACCCCACACCCACCCCTCGTACACCCCACACGCAAGGCACACCGTGTTCGACGTCGCCGTATTCGGCTCGCTGTTTCTGACCCTTTTTGTGATCATGGATCCCCCCGGGATCACCCCGATCTTCCTCGCCCTCACCTCCGGCCGCCCCGCCAAGGTGCAGCGGCGCATGGCCTGGCAGGCCGTCGCCGTCGCCTTCGGGGTCATCACCGTCTTCGGGATCCTCGGGCAGCAGATCCTCGCCTATCTCCACGTCTCCGTACCCGCCCTGATGATCGCCGGCGGTCTGCTCCTCCTGCTCATCGCGCTCGACCTCCTCACCGGCAAGACCGACGAGCCCAAGCAGACCAAGGACGTCAACGTCGCCCTCGTGCCCCTCGGCATGCCCCTGCTCGCGGGGCCCGGTGCGATCGTGTCCGTGATCCTCGCCGTGCAGCACGCCGACGGCGTCGGCGCGCAGGTCTCCGTCTGGGCCGCGATCGTCGCCATGCACGTCGTCCTCTGGCTGACCATGCGCTATTCGCTGCTGATCATCCGCGTCATCAAGGACGGCGGCGTCGTCCTGGTCACCCGGCTCGCCGGCATGATGCTCTCGGCCATCGCCGTGCAGCAGATCATCAACGGCGTCACCCAGGTCGTCCAGGGAGCCTAGCGACGCCTCCGGCCGGGACCGGACAGCACTGCGCCCCCGTACGGATTCCGTTCCACGGAGTCCGTGCGGGGGCGCGGTGCGCTTGGAGCGTCTGCCTTGTTATGAGGCCGAGGTCTCGGCCGGGCGGATCCAGATGCGCTGGCCGATCGAGGCGGCCTGCTGCACGATCCGGTTGACGGAGGCGGCGTCCACGACGGTCCGGTCGACGGGCGTGCCGTCGATGTCGTCGAGTCGCAGGATTTCGAAGCGCATGGGCTTCTCCCTTCGTCTGGAGTTGATCCTCCTGGTGGAGAACTGTGTTACGTGGTGTCCAACGAGATGCACCCTGCAAACATTCCCTACGCTAAGGAAATTTTTCGGATGGCTAACTACTAAGCGGTAGGGGACGTTGGCGGGAGCGGCGCGACCAGCGGAGAATGAGGCCCGTATGAACGACGCAGAGACACCTCAGAAACCGTCCGGCGACCCCGTCCACGCGCTGCACGACCGCCTGGAGCGCACCAATGAGCTCCTCCGGCGGATGCTGGCCGAAGTGTCGAAGACCCCGTCGACCCATGCCATCTTCGTCGACGCAGGTTACGTCTATGCTGCGGCCGGGTTGCTGGTGGCGGGCACCGAGGACCGGCGCTCCTTCGACCTCGACGCCGAGGGACTGATCGAGGCCTTCATCGACAAGGCCCGCACGATCTTCGCGGACAGCAGGCTGCTGCGCGTCTACTGGTACGACGGCGCCCGGCGGCGCATCCACACCCCCGATCAGCAGGCCATCGCCGAACTCCCCGACGTCAAGGTCCGGCTCGGCAACCTCAACGCCAACAACCAGCAGAAGGGCGTCGACTCCCTCATCCGCTCCGACCTGGAGTCCCTGGCCCGCCACCGCGCCATCAGCGACGCCGCCCTCGTCGGCGGCGACGAGGACCTCGTCCCG
Organism: Streptomyces sp. Je 1-79; assembly: GCF_025195125.1. Lineage (GTDB taxonomy): Bacteria > Actinomycetota > Actinomycetes > Streptomycetales > Streptomycetaceae > Streptomyces. The sequence goes on along the minus strand of NZ_JAMGSL010000009.1, from coordinate 109,352 downwards.
GCCGTCGAGGCCGCCCAGGGCTACGGCGCCCGCGTCCACCTCTGGGGCATCGAGGCCGCCGAAGGGCGCAACCAGGCCGAACCGCTGCTCTGGGAGGTCGACAGCAGGCGCACCTTCGACCTCGACTTCTGCCGGCCCTACGTCACCCGACGCCCCGTCACGACGTACGAGAACGAGGGCGAACCCCCGCCGTCCCGCGACGAGGTCCGCTTCATCGGCGCCCAGATCGCCGCGATCTGGCTCGCGGAACGGGGCGGCGAGGCGATGGCCGAGCTGCTGCCCGGGCACCCGTACCTGCCCGGACCCGTCGACCAGGACCTGCTCATCGAGGCGGAGAAGCTCCTCAGCCGCTCGCTGCGGGGGCACGCCGCCCTGCGCAGGGCGCTGCGCGACGGCTTCTGGCAGCACCTCCAGGCGCAGCACTAGAAGCTGCCCGGCGGCTCACGGTCGTGGTGCCCGGCCCGCACCGGCGGTCCGGCGGCTCACGGCCCTGATGCCCGGTCCGCGCCGGCGCCGGCTTCGACGTGCTGCCAGAACGCGGCCAGGCGGGCCGCCAGCTCCTCGGGGTGCGAGACGTTGGGGGAGTGGCCCGCGCCCGCGACCACCGTGTGGTGCGCGCCCGTACTCGCCGCCGCCGCGGCCAGACCGTGCACCGGCCAGACCATCTCCTCCGCGCCGTACGCGATGTGCACCGGCATCGGCAGCGCGGCGAGCCGTGCCGTACCGTCCGGGTCGCGGAGCAACAGCCGCCCCGCTCCCGACAGTTGGGCGATCCGGGTGCGCATCCAGCGCCGCCGCAGGAACCCCACGATCTCCGGGGGGTCGGTGATCCCCGGCTGCTCGCCCCGGCTGTCCAGCCAGCGCGTCGCCAGCCAGACCCGCTCCTTGGAGAGCACGGCGAGCGCCCCGCGCAGCATCCGGACCCTGATCCGCTGCGGACGGGCGACCCGGCCGGGCCCCGAGGAGAGCAGGGTCAGCGAGCGGAAGGCCCCGGGCGCGATCTCGGCCGCGGCACGGGCCACCAGTCCGCCGAAGGAGTGGCCGAGCAGATGCACCGGGCCGTCGCCGAGCACGGCGGCCTGCGCCACCACGTCGAGGGCGAGGGCCCGGCGGCTGTAGGCGTGGCGCCCACGGGGCCCGGGCGTCTCGTGCTGGCCGCGCCCGTCGACGGCCACCGCGCGGTAGCCGTGCTCCCCGAGGGGGCCGAGCAGGGCGAGGAAGTCCTCCTTGCTGCCGGTGTAGCCGGGCAGCAGCAGCACCGTGCCACGGGTCTCGCCCGTGGGCGCGGTGTCCAGGACGGCGAAGCCGCCGCGCGTGGTCTCCAGCCGGTAGGCACGGGTGCGCGGCGGCAGCGCCAGGGACCGGGGCTTGCTCATAGAGGGACTGTAACCGCTGTTCAGCGGCGGGCGGACGGCACAGTGGCCCGGTCCCTGGGGAGGGACCGGGCCACTGCGGAAGGTGCGACGGCGCGTCAGCTCTCGGGCTGCGCGGCCGCGGCCTTCTTCGTCGTGCGACGGCGCGGGGCCTTGGGGGCCTCGGCGGTCTCGGCGGCGGCCTCGGTGGCCTCCGCGGGAGCGGCGACGGCCTTCTTCACCGTACGGCGGCGGGGCGCCGTCTTCGGCTCGGAGGCGTCCGGCGCCTCGGCGGCTACGGCCTTCTTGGCCGTCCGGCGGCGCGGGGCCTTGGGGGCCTCCTCGGCGGCGGGCTCGACGGCCGGCGTCTCGACGACGGCCTCGACCGCGACGACGGCCTCGGCCGCGACGGCCTTCTTGGCCGTACGGCGACGGGGAGCCTTCTTCGGCTCCTCGACGGCCTCGACGACAGCGGCGGCCACGGGGGTCGGCTCGACGGCCTCGACGGTCTCGACCGCGACGGCCTTCTTCGCCGCGCGACGACGAGGGGCCTTCTTCGGCGCCTCGACAACCGCTTCCTCGGCCACCGTCTCGGCGACCGGGGTGACCGGCTTCGCCGCCGCGAGGGCGGCGGCCGCGGTCTCCACGGTCTGGAAGCCGACCGTCTCCGTCTCGGGCTTCAGGACGCGCGTACGGCGGCGGCGCGGGGCCTTCGGGGCCTCGTCCACCGGCTTGGCCTGCTCGACCACGGCGGCCACCACGGTGGCCGGGGCAGCGGCGGCGGGGGCGGGGGCCTCCGCGACCGGGGCCGCGACCGAGGCGGCGACAGCGGCCTCGACGACCGGGGCGTTCGACACGCCCGTGGCGCGGGTGCGGCGACGACGGCGCGGCGTGCGCGGCTCGGCAGCCGCGTCCTCCGCCACCGGAGCGGCGGCGGCCGTGACCGGAGCCGTGGCGGCCTCGTCCAGGCCACCGCGCGTACGGCGACGCTGGCGCGGGGTGCGCGTACGGGCCGGGGCCTCCTCGGCCGCCGGGGCGGCCTGCTTGCGACCGCGGCCACCACGGCCGCCGGGCTCGCCCAGGTCCTCCAGCTCCTCCGCGCCCAGACCCGCGCGGGTCCGCTCGGCGCGGGGCAGGACGCCCTTGGTGCCCGCCGGGATGTCCAGCTCCTCGTACAGGTGCGGGGAGCTGGAGTACGTCTCCACCGGCTCGTGGAAGTCGAGGCCGAGCGCCTTGTTGATGAGCTGCCAGCGCGGGATGTCGTCCCAGTCGACCAGCGTGACGGCCGTGCCCTTGTTGCCCGCGCGGCCGGTGCGGCCCACGCGGTGCAGGAACGTCTTCTCGTCCTCCGGCGACTGGTAGTTGATGACGTGCGTGACGCCCTCGACGTCGATACCGCGGGCGGCGACGTCGGTGCAGACGAGCACGTCGACCTTGCCGTTGCGGAAGGCGCGCAGCGCCTGCTCGCGGGCGCCCTGGCCGAGGTCGCCGTGGACCGCGCCGGAGGCGAAACCACGCCGCTGCAGCTGCTCGGCGATGTCGGCCGCCGTGCGCTTGGTGCGGCAGAAGATCATCGCGAGCCCGCGGCCGTTGGCCTGCAGGATGCGGGAGACCATCTCCGGCTTGTCCATCGAGTGCGCGCGGAAGACGTGCTGCTTGATGTTGGCGACGGTCACGCCCTCGCCGTCGGGCGAGGTGGCGCGGATGTGCGTCGGCTGCGACATGTAGCGGCGGGCGAGACCGATGACCGCGCCCGGCATGGTGGCCGAGAACAGCATGGTCTGACGCTTCGCCGGAAGCATGTTCATGATCTTCTCGACGTCGGGCAGGAAGCCCAGGTCGAGCATCTCGTCGGCCTCGTCGAGGACGAGGACCTTGACGTGGGACAGGTCCAGCTTGCGCTGTCCGGCCAGGTCGAGCAGGCGGCCCGGGGTGCCGACGATGACGTCGACGCCCTTCTTGAGCGCCTCGACCTGGGGCTCGTACGCCCGGCCGCCGTAGATGGCGAGCACGCGGACGTTGCGGACCTTGCCGGCGGTGAGCAGGTCGTTGGTGACCTGCTGGCACAGCTCGCGGGTGGGGACGACGACCAGGGCCTGCGGGGCGTCGGTCAGCTGCTCGGGCTTGGCCCGGCCGGCCTCGACGTCCGCGGGGACGGTGACGCGCTCCAGGATCGGCAGACCGAAACCGAGGGTCTTGCCGGTGCCGGTCTTGGCCTGGCCGATGACGTCGGTGCCGGAGAGGGCGACCGGAAGGGTCATCTCCTGGATGGGAAAGGGGGACACGATGCCGACGGCTTCGAGCGCCTCGGCCGTCTCGGGAAGGATCCCGAGCTCTCGGAAAGTCGTAGTCAGGGTGCTGCCTCTTCTGTGAGACGCGGCGCGAGGCGAACGCTGGGGGTCGTACCGTGCCGATTCGCTTCCGGCCGGATCGACGAATGGATCACAGCCGGGTGGCGCGGGACCACTGCCGTCGCTCGAGCGTCGTGCCGCTGAGGGACCCTCCGTGCGGGTGCGCGTGGAGGGCTGTCGGGTCGGAGCCAGTCGGGCCACCGACCGGGCATCCTCATTCATGAGTCGGCCTACCGAGTACGTCCGAACGTGCGAAAAGCTTGTCCGCATACTCAGCAGGCGCTTTACCACTGTACCCCGGATTCGCGCATGTGTGTTGGGAGAATTCGCGATGAGGGCGCGGTCACAGTGACTGACCGGCGCCCTGAGCGGGCCGGAGAGCGGGCTATTGTGCGCTTCATGGAGACGCCTGACAACGCCACGCCCGCCGAAGAGACCGTGGACGAGACCGCCGAGGAGCTCACCGGGATCGCCGCCCAGGACTGGGCCACCGCTTCCGCCGAGCCGCAGTACCGCGCCGCGGTCGTCGACCTGCTCGGCGCGCTGGCCTACGGCGAGCTGGCGGCCTTCGAACGGCTCGCCGAGGACGCCAAGCTCGCGCCGACCCTCGCGGACAAGGCGGAGCTGGCGAAGATGGCCTCCGCCGAGTTCCACCACTTCGAGCAGCTGCGGAACCGGCTGACCGCGGTCGACGCGGAGCCGACGGCGGCGATGGAGCCGTTCGCCAAGGCGCTGGACGACTTCCACCGCCAGACCGCTCCGTCGGACTGGTTGGAGGGCCTGGTCAAGGCCTATGTCGGCGACTCGATCGCGAGCGACTTCTACCGGGAGGTGGCGGCCCGGCTGGACTCCGACACGCGGGGCCTCGTGCTCTCCGTGCTCGACGACACCGGCCACGGCAACTTCGCCGTGGAGAAGGTCCGCGCCGCGATCGAGGCGGACCCGCGCGTCGGCGGCCGGCTGGCGCTGTGGGCGCGTCGTCTGATGGGCGAGGCGCTCTCGCAGGCCCAGCGGGTCGTCGCCGAGCGCGACGCCCTCTCCACGATGCTCGTCGGTGGTGTCGCGGACGGCTTCGACCTGGCCGAGGTCGGCCGGATGTTCTCCCGGATCACCGAGGCCCACACGAAGCGGATGGCCGCGCTGGGGCTTGCGGCGTAACCGCTGAGCGGCGCCGACCGAACGGGCTCGCGGCTCAGACCGCGGGCCCGCTGCCGTACGGCGGCCGTGGCGGCCCGTTGTGGTACGGCCGTCGTCGCGGCGCGCTGTCGTGCGGCGGCCGTGGCGGCGCGCTGTCGTGCGGCCGTCGTCGCGGCGTTCGCCTGGAGGCGCTGTTCACGCCGCCGCTGATCGGCGCAGACGGCGCGTGGCCGGGCGGATCAGCAGCGAGAGCAGGACCGTCGCGATCGCCAGGGCGCCGAGGAGCGTCGCCAGGGCATGGCCCGGGCCGAGCGCTCCGTGGGTCACCAGGGAGCCGAAGACGGCGCCGAGCGTGCCCGTGGTGAGGACGACCCCACGTGCGGGGAGGCGGTCGGGCAGCCGGTGCACGGCGGCCCAGGCCAGGGCGAATCCGAGCAGGGCGGAGCCGAGGGCTTCCAGGAACACGGGATCACCTCGCGTGCGGTGCGGGGCGGGACATTCGGTCGTAGGCCGTCCTACCCGTGGCGACTCGGACGCAATCCTCCTCGCCCGCCTCACCTGCACCTTCTGCCCGAGTCCTCGGCGCCGCGCCGGAACGGAGCCCACCCGAACGGACGAAGGGCCCGGCGGATCGGATCCGCCGGGCCCTTCGCTGTCCTCGTACGTCTCAGAGCGCGCCGAAGCCCACCCGGCGCACCGCCGGCTCGCCGATCTCCACGTACGCGATCTTCTCGGCCGGGATCAGGACCTTGCGGCCCTTCTCGTCCGTGAGGCTGAGCAGCTGCGCCTTGCCGGCCAGAGCGTCGGCCACCGCGCTCTCGACCTCCTCGGCGGACTGCCCGCTCTCCAGAACGATCTCCCGGGGTGCGTGCTGCACGCCGATCTTGACCTCCACGGCTATGTCCCTCCGAACGGTCAGCGTTGCGCGTCTCCCGCGCCGTACGCTGCACACATTAGCCCGGTGAGGCGATCCGTACGGCGCACCGGCGGAACGCCAGGAGCGAACATCCGACGGCGGGCGCGGCCCGGAGCCGCCGACGAGCCCCGTGGCCGTCGGTGAGGCTCAGTTGCCGTCGGTGAGCGGCTGGCCGTCCGTCGGGTGCAGCGGGAAGCCCGCGATACCGCGCCATGCCAGCGAGGTCAGCAGCGCCACCGCCTTGTCGCGGGGGATGGCCGAACCGCTGGAGAGCCAGTAGCGCGCCACGACCTGGGAGACACCGCCCAGACCCACGGCGAGCAGCATCGACTCGTCCTTGGAGAGGCCGGTGTCCTCGGCGATCACGTCGGAGATGGCCTCGGCGCACTGCAGGCTCACCCGGTCCACACGCTCGCGCACGGCCGGCTCGTTGGTGAGGTCGGACTCGAAGACCAGCCGGAACGCGCCGCCCTCGTCCTCCACGTACGCGAAGTACGCGTCCATCGTCGCCTCGACCCGGAGCTTGTTGTCCGTCGTCGACGCCAGCGCGGTGCGCACGGCGTGCAGCAGGGCCTCGCAGTGCTGGTCGAGCAGGGCCAGGTAGAGCTCGAGCTTGCCCGGGAAGTGCTGGTAGAGCACTGGCTTGCTGACGCCCGCGCGTTCCGCGATGTCGTCCATCGCGGCGGAGTGGTACCCCTGGGCGACGAACACCTCCTGGGCCGCGCCGAGGAGCTGGTTCCGTCGGGCTCGGCGCGGCAGGCGCGTGCCCCGAGGGCGTGCTGCCTCTGTCTGCTCGATGGCTGTCACGCCGCCTCCCAAAAATCGATCCATGCGCTGTGTGGCGCCGCGCCCGCCATCGTACTTTTGGGTAACCCGGCTGTGCGCGGTGCGGACGCAGAATTTCACGGACCGGACGCCGAGGGCGATAGGCGATCCAACATTGAACCGAACGAATCAGCGGTAGTCGTCCTCGTCCAGCGCCACGACGCGCGCCTGCTCGGACGAGTCCGCCTCGTTCGCGGAGTCCCGCTCCACGTGGTTGTGCTGTTCGTCCTCCCGCTGCTGCAGTTCGGTGCGCTGCTCGGCCGCGTCGGCCTCGGGGATTTCCTCGTCGAGCACGTCGTCCTCTTCCTCGGCGAATGTGTCCGGCTCGGTCGGATCGACAGTCATGCGATTCCTTCCGGCGTGAGGGTCTCTCTCCGATGGCCCTCTCTACCGAGCCTAGGAGCACACTCCCCGCGGCGCACCCGAACCTGTGACGCCACACACACGCGTCCCCGCGTGATCGTCTCGTAATATTGCGGCCATGTCGTCGACCGAGCTGCCGGAAACCCGGACCGCCGCCGCACCTTCCTCGTCGCGTAACCGCGCCGTACGGGTCGCCGACGGCGAGAAGCTGCGCTCCGTCTCGCTGCCCGGGCTCACGCTCACCATCCGCGCCCGGCCCGGCAACCGGCCGGGGCTCCCGCCCGCGCTGTACGTCCACGGCCTCGGCGGCTCGTCCCAGAACTGGTCGGCCCTGATGCCGCTGCTCGCCGACAAGGTCGACGGCGAGGCCGTCGACCTGCCGGGCTTCGGCGACTCCCCGCCGCCCGACGACGGCAACTACTCGGTCACCGGACACGCGCGGGCGATCATCCGCCACCTCGACGCGGCGGGCCGCGGCCCGGTCCATCTGCTCGGCAACTCGCTCGGCGGCGCCGTCTCCACCCGGATCGCCGCCGTCCGCCCGGACCTGGTCCGCACCCTCACCCTGGTCGCCCCGGCCCTGCCCGAGCTGCGCGCCCAGCGCACCGTCTGGCCGACCGTGATGCTCGCCCTGCCGGGCGTCGCGCCCCTCTTCGCGAGGCTGACCAGGGACTGGACGCCGGAGCAGCGGGTCCGCGGGATGCTCGCCCTCTGCTATGGAGACCCCGGAAGGGTCACCGACGAAGGCTTCCGGCATGCTGTGGAGGAGATGGAACGGCGCCTGGAACTCCCGTACTTCTGGGATGCCATGGCCCGCTCCTCGCGCGGTGTCGTGGACGCGTACACGCTCGGCGGTCAACACGGCCTCTGGCGGCAGGCGGAACGAGTGCTGGCGCCGACGCTGCTGATCTACGGCGGCCGTGACCAGCTGGTCTCGTACCGGATGGCGAGCAGGGCGGCGGCCGCGTTCCGCGGTTCGCGGCTCCTGACGCTTCCGGACGCCGGGCACGTGGCCATGATGGAGTACCCCGAGACGGTCGCCCAGGCCGTACGGGAACTGATCGAGTTGAACGAACAGAGCGAAGAGCGCGTAGAGAACGCTGAGAGCGCAGAGAACCGCGACACCAGCGACGACAGCGGCGGGAGCTGATCCGGGGCGTGGGACGACATAGTCGCAAGGGCCCCGCGCCCGCACCCCCCGCGGATCCGGGGCGGCGCGAAGCGGCGGAGCCGGGGACGGGACGCCGCAGGCGTGCGCAGGACGGCCAGGACACGTACTCCCAGGAGCGGTACTCCGGGGGCTCGTACTCCCCGGACCCGTACCCCTCGGACCCGTACTCCCCGGGGGCGCGCGGACAGCGGACCGGGTACGCCCAGGGCACGTACGGTCAGGGCCCGCGTGCGTACGGCCAGGGGCCCGGCCCCGGCGCGTACGGGCGGCAGCAGGGCGGCGGCAGGCCCGTCTGGGACACGCCGATGCACGGCACCCCGGTCTACACCGCCCCCGGCGAGACGGCCGTACGGGGCGGGCATCCCGAGCACACCGAGACGATGCCGCGGCCGCCCGAGCGCTACGGCGACCTGCCGGGCACCCGCTCGAACGCCCCGGACGAGACCGCCGCGCGCCCCTTCATCCCCGCCCCGCGCCGGGAGCGCGACCCCGAGGACGCCCCGGAGGAGCTCCCCGAGGAGACGCCGGCCAGGAAGGCCGGCAAGGGGCGTACCTTCACCGGTATCGCGGCCGCCGCCGTCACCACCGTCCTCGCCGTCGTCGTGGCCGGTCAGGTCACCGACCGGGAGGCCGACGGCGCCGTCGCCCACTCGGCCGAGAAGCCCACGGACCGGGCCGTCGACAAGGGCGGCGCGTCGCGCTCCGACGACCGGCTGACCCCCACGAAGCCGCTGCCCGCCCAACCCGTCAAGCCGCCCACGTACGAGCAGTTGATGGCCACTCGGTTCGCCATCGACCCCAAGCTCAAGGGCTCCGGTGAGTTCGAGGCCGTGGCCGGCTTCGACCGGGCGCCGGGCAAGGGGCGCAAGGTCCGGTACCGCGTCGACGTCGAGAAGGGGATCGGGCTCGACCCGAAGCTCTTCGCCGAGGCCGTGCAGAAGACCCTGAACGACGAGCGCAGCTGGGCCGGCAAGGGCGCCATGACCTTCGAGCGGATCTCCAGCGGGGACCCGGAGTTCGTGATCACGCTGGCCAGCCCCGGCACCACCGGCGTCTGGTGCGCGAAGTCCGATCTGGACACCACCGTCGACAACGTGTCCTGCGACTCCGCGTCCACCTCCCGGGTGATGATCAACGCCTTCCGCTGGGCGCAGGGATCGGACACCTTCGGCGCGAAGGCGATGTTCGCCTATCGCCAGATGCTCATCAACCACGAGGTCGGACACCGCCTCGGACACGGCCACGTCAGCTGCCGCACGCCCGGCGCCCTCGCGCCCGTGATGCAGCAGCAGACCAAGTCGCTGGACGTGGACGGCATCAAGTGCCGTCCCAACCCCTGGGTGCACCCCGGGAGTTGACGCCCGCCCGGAGGCCTTCCCGGCAGCCGTGACCGGCCCGGTACCGCCGGCGCTGCCCGACGGTTCCAGGAGCTGGCCGCAGCATGACTCTGCGTAGGCGACACGCCCCGTAGCGCGACGGAACGCGACCGGGGTGGGAAAGTTACGTGCATTCACCCCTTCCGGTGGTGCGACGGACAACCGTCCGTCGCGCCACCGCTCCATCCGCTTACGTTCTTCCCGCTGCGAGTCGCCGGACCACGGTGGCGGGAGTCAAGCGAGATCGGGGGTGTACTCATGCGGATCGGACTGCTTACGGAGGGTGGCTACCCGTACGCCACGGGTGAGTCCAGGCTCTGGTGCGACCGGCTCGTACGCGGGCTCGCGCCGCACGAGTTCGACCTGTACGCCCTCAGCCGCAGCGCCCGGCAGGAGGAGGCCGGCTGGGTCGACCTGCCCCCGCAGGTCCAGCGGGTCCGCACGGCCGCGCTCTGGGCGCCCGAGGACGACGGCCGGACCTACGGGCGGCGCGAACGGCGGCGCTTCGCCGAACACTTCGGCGCGCTCGTGACCGGCATCTGCGTCGAGGACGGCACGCCCGCCGCCGCCCGTTTCGCCGAGGGGCTCTACGGACTGGCCGAACTCGCCGGCGACCGCGGAGGCCTCTACGCGGCCCTGCGCTCCGAACTCGCCGTCCGCACCCTGGAGTCCGCCTGCCGCGCGCCCGGCGCGCGCCGGGGTGTGGCCGATGCCACCGTCCCCGACTACCTCGACACCGTCGACCAGTTGGAGCGCGCCCTGCGCCCGCTGTCGCTCGACTGGTACGGCGAGGACGGACTCGGCGCGGTCGACCTCTGCCACGCCGCGTCCGGCGGATCCGCGGCGCTGCCCGGGCTGTTGGCCAAACGCTTCTTCGGCACTCCGCTGCTGGTCACCGAGTACGGCGTACAGCTGCGCGCGCACTACCTCGCCGCCGCCGGTGCGCCCCGGTCGGCCCCCGTCCGTGCCCTGCTCGCCGCCTTCCACGGCAGGCTCGCCGGCGAGGTCTACCGGCAGGCCGCGCTCCTCACCCCCGGCAACACCCACGCCCGGCGCTGGCAGGAGCGGTGCGGGGCCGACCGCGCCAAGCTGCGCACGGTCTACCCGGGCATGGAGTCCGAACGGTTCACGGAGGTCGGCGAGGACGAGGAGAGCGGTGACCCGGCGACCCTCGTGTGGGTCGGCCGGGTGGAACCCGCCAAGGACCTGATCGCCCTGCTGCACGCCTTCGCGGAGGTGCGCAGGCAGCAGCCCGACGTACGGCTGCGGGTCATCGCCGCGCCGGTGCGCGAGCCGGGCGCGGACGCGTACATCACGCACTGCAAGGCGCTCGCGGCCCAGCTCTTCCCCGACGAGGCGCCGGGGGCGCACGCCGTCGGCGAGAACCCGGTCTCCTTCGAGGAGATCGGCGGGCCGGAGGCGCCGACGCTCGCCGAGGCGTACGCGGCGGGCGCCGTCGTCGTCCTCTCCAGCGTCGTCGAGGGCTTCCCGATCAGCCTGGTCGAGGCGATGTTCTGCGCGCGGGCGACGGTCTCGACGGACGTCGGCGCGGTCGTCGAGGTCATCGGCGGCACGGGGCTCGTCGTGCCCCCGCGCAATCCGCGGGCGCTCGCGGACGCCTGTCTGGCGCTGTTGCGCGACCCCGAGCGCCGCTACCGGCTGGGCGCGGCGGCGCGGGCCCGCGCGCTCGAACTCTTCACCGTCGAGCAGAACCTCGCGGCGTTCCGCGGCATCTACCTCGAACTGCTCTCCCACTCGCCGGTGCGCCGCCGTGCCGGGGAGGGCGTCCCCTTCGCGCACCCGGCGGAGGCGTACGTCCCCGGCATCTGGGCGGACCAGCGCGTGAGCGCCGCCGCCGGAGCGGGAGACACCGATGCCTGAAGGAGGCACCCCCATGCGCGGCCCCGCCGCCCCGACGACCCCCGGACCCTGGGACTCCCACTCCGAGTCCCTCCTCGAGACGACGGCCCTCACGGTGGCCGTGACGGTCTCCGTGACGACCGAGGGGCCCGAGAGGACGGGGAGCCGCGGCACCGCCCGCCGCCCGGAGGCCGGAGCCGTCATCCCGGCGCCGGCCGCGCCCGGCGCTGCGGACCTCGACCTCCGGTCGCCGGGCCCGCGCCGGGCGGCCGCAGCGGTCGAGGGCGAGCGACCGGCGGACCGAACGACCCGCGCCACCACGGTGCCGCAGGCGGCCGAAAGCCTCACCCCCGCGCCGGACGCCGCCGAGCCGGACGGCGCCCTCGTCCCCCAGCCGGGCGCCCCCCAGCCGGATGCCTCCGCTGCCGGGCGGTCCGGCGGCGAGGCCGTGCCCAAGGCGGTGCGGCGGGGGCCCGCCGACCCCGTCAGGGCGCTCATGCACCGGCACCGGGAGCTGTGCGAGCAGGCCGTCGACCCGCTGGAGATCGCGGCGGGGCTCGAAGCCCACGGCGTCACCGACCGGACCGCCGCGCGGTTCCGGCACCGGGACGTGTTCTCGCTCGCCGAAGAGCTGTACGCGCGCGTGCCGCGTGGAGACGGGGCGCCCGCACGCCCCGCGCCCGAGGACGGGACACGCGCCGGGTGGGCCGGGTGGACCCTGGCCGCCCTGGCGCCCGGCGCCGTCGCCGCCCTCGCCGTCACCGCACTCGCGCTCACAGAAGGGCCCGTGCGCCTCGCCGTCGGCGCGGCCGGGGCCCTCGGCCTGGCCGCCGCGCTCGCCGTCGCCGTCCGGCGCGGCCCCCTGCGCGCCGCCGGCCGCACCGTCCCCGCCGCCCGCGTCTGGACCCTCTGGCTCCTCGCGTACGCGTTCGGCGGGGACGGTCTCCTCCAGGCCACGCTCACGGGCGGACCCGACGGCCCCTGGCCCGTCGCCCCCGCCCCCCTCCTCGGCCTCGCGCTCGCCGTCGCCCCCGCCGCCTGGTGCGCCCGGCTCTTCGCTGCCAGGGCACGCGGCAGGCTCGCCGCCAGCCGCGGTCTGGAGGACTTCGCCGCCGGCACCCGCCCCCTGCTCCTGGCCACCGTCGCGCTCCATCTCGCCGCCCTCGCGGGCCTGCTGGGGCTGACCGGCTTCGCCCCCGGCGCCCTCGCCCTCGGTGCCCTGCTCCTCTTGGCCCGGCTCCTCGCCGTCCACGGTTTCCCCGAGACCGCCGCCAACGGCCTCGCCGCGGCCTGCGCCGCGGAGGCCCTCGCCCTGGCGAGCGTCCTCGCGGGCCGGGTCCCCGGCTGCGACCTCCTCGCCACCCCCGTCCGCACCCTCGTCGACACCTGGGGCCCCGGAGCCGTACCCGCCCTCGCCTGCGGCGCCGCGGCCCTCGGCCTCCTCGCCCACGCCACCGCCACCCTCTCCCGGGCCTCGGCCCACGCCCAGGCGCCGGCCGCCGCCCCCTGACCCGGCCGGACCGCACCACGCTCCCGTGAACCCAGGCGCACCCGCGGAGCCGACGCCGCGGGCGCACCCACAGCGCAGGAACCATTCCAAGGAGACGAAAGAGACATGACCTCCCAACCCCCAGCAACGGCCGGTCGGCACGAAGGGGCCGCACGATGAGGGTGCTGCTGCTCGGAGCCAACGGATTCCTCGGACGTTTCGTCGCCGACCGGCTGCTCGCCGACCCGGCGGTGCACCTCACCGCCCTCGGCCGGGGCGACGACGCCGACGTGCGGTTCGACCTCGCCGGAGGCAGCCCCGGCGCCCTGACCCGCTTCCTCGACGCCGTCCACCCCGGAGTCGTCGTCAACTGCGCCGGCGCCACCCGTGGCGGAGCCCGCGATCTGACCCGGCACAACACCGTCGCCGTCGCCACCGTCTGCGAGGCCCTGCGCCGCAGCGGCTGCGGCGCCCGGCTCGTCCAGGTCGGCTGCGCCTCGGAGTACGGCCCCTCCCAGCCCGGCTCGTCCACCGCCGAGGACGCCGTGCCCCGCCCCGGCGGCCCGTACGGCGTCTCCAAGCTCGCCGCGACCGAACTCGTCCTCGGGTCGGGCCTCGACGCCGTGGTCCTCCGGGTCTTCTCCCCGGTCGGCCCCGGCACCCCCGCGGGCTCCCCGCTCGGCCGCCTCGCCGAGGCCATGCGCCGCGCGATGCAGGGTGGCGACGGCGAGCTGAAGCTCAGCGGCCTCGGCGTCCAGCGCGACTTCGTCGACGTACGCGACGTCGCCCGCGCCGTCCACGCGGCCTCGCTCTCCGCCGCCCAGGGCGTCGTCAACATCGGCACCGGACGGGCCGTCAAGCTCCGTGACGCCGCAGCCGTCCTGGCCCGGGTCGCCGGGTTCGCCGGGACCCTGCACGAACTCGACGGCCCGCCCCCGCGGCCGGTCATCGGCGCCCCGCGCACCGAGAGCATCGCCGAACAGCTGGCCGCCCAGCCCTACCCGTACCCCGACGGCTGCGGCAGCTGGCAGCAGGCCGACGTGCGCACCGCCCGCGACCGGCTCGGCTGGCGGCCCCGGATCAACCTCGAGGAATCCCTCGCCGACATCTGGATGGAGGCGGCATGCCGCATCTGACCACACCCACGACGACCACCGGCGCCGTCCAGGAGCGGGAGACGGGCTTCGGCGTCCCCGGCTACGCCCATCCGCTGCTCGCCCCCGTCGAGTGGGCCGAGCTGACCCGTCCCGGCACCCCCGTGCACTGGGCCGTGCTCAACGTCGCCGACGGGCCCGGGGACCGGCCCGACCCGCACTGTCTGGAGGCGGCCGGCCGGCTCAAGAACGCGCGCGTGAAGGTCCTCGGGCATCTGGACCTCCGCCACGGTTCGCGCGACTTCGGCGAGATCGTCTCGGACGCCCACCGCTTCCTCGACTGGTACAAGGTCGACGGCTTCTACCTGGACCGCTGTCCCACCGACCGGGCCGACCTGCCCGAGGTGCGGCGCGTCACGGCCACCCTGGAGGCGGTGCTCGACGGCGAGGCGCACCTCGTCCTGAGCCACGGCACCCATCCGTACCCGGGCTACGCCGAGGCCGCCGACCAGCTGGTCACCTTCTCCGGGCCGTGGGCCGACTACCGCTGGTCGCAGGTGGCCGAGTGGACCGCCGACCACCCGCCGGAGAAGTTCGTCCACCTCGTCCACGGGGTGCCCCGGAACCATCTCGACGAGGCGATGCGGATCGCCCGCTGGCAGGGCGCCGGGACGATCTTCTTCACCGATCACACCGGCCGCACCGGCCACGGAGACCGGATCGGACAGAGCGGCGCATTCCAGACCCTGCCCGGCTACTGGGACGAAATCGTCTCGCGCATTGGACCAGGTGTCTCGGAATGAGAAGGGCCGTGGCAGTGTTACGGGGAGAACAACCGTACTGACATACCGACCAACGGAGCCCCCGTGTCGCTGCCACCCCTGGTCGAGCCGGCTGCCGAGCTCACCGTAGACGAGGTCCGCAGGTACTCCCGCCACCTGATCATCCCGGATGTCGGGATGGACGGGCAGAAGCGGCTGAAGAACGCCAAGGTGCTCTGTGTGGGCGCCGGCGGCCTCGGCTCGCCGGCCCTCATGTACCTGGCCGCGGCCGGTGTGGGCACGCTCGGCATCGTGGAGTTCGACGAGGTCGACGAGTCGAACCTGCAGCGCCAGATCATCCACAGCCAGGCGGACATCGGCCGCTCCAAGGCGGAGTCCGCCAAGGACTCGGTGCTCGGCATCAACCCGTACGTGAACGTGATCCTCCACGAAGAGCGGCTCGAGGCCGAGAACGTGATGGAGATCTTCAGCCAGTACGACCTGATCGTCGACGGCACGGACAACTTCGCCACGCGCTACCTCGTCAACGACGCGTGCGTGCTGCTGAACAAGCCGTACGTCTGGGGCTCGATCTACCGCTTCGACGGCCAGGCCTCCGTCTTCTGGTCCGAGTACGGCCCCTGCTACCGCTGCCTCTACCCGGAGCCCCCGCCGCCGGGCATGGTCCCCTCCTGCGCCGAGGGCGGCGTCCTGGGCGTGCTCTGCGCGTCCATCGGCTCCATCCAGGTCACCGAGGCGATCAAGGTCCTGGCCGGTGTGGGCGACCCGCTGGTCGGCCGGCTGATGATCTACGACGCCCTGGAGATGCAGTACCGCCAGGTGAAGGTCCGCAAGGACCCGAACTGCGCGGTCTGCGGCGAGAACCCGACCGTCACCGAGCTCATCGACTACGAGGCCTTCTGCGGCGTCGTGTCCGAGGAGGCCCAGGAGGCGGCGCTCGGCTCGACGATCACTCCCAAGCAGCTCAAGGAGTGGATCGACGAGGGCGAGAACATCGACATCATCGACGTCCGGGAGATCAACGAGTACGAGATCGTCTCGATCCCCGGCGCGCGGCTGATCCCGAAGAACGAGTTCCTGATGGGCACCGCCCTCCAGGACCTTCCGCAGGACAAGCGGATCGTCCTGCACTGCAAGACGGGCGTCCGCAGTGCGGAAGTCCTCGCCGTGCTCAAGTCCGCGGGCTTCGCGGACGCGGTGCACGTCGGCGGCGGCGTGATCGGCTGGGTGCACCAGATCGAGCCCGAGAAGCCGGTCTACTAGACCCGCGTACGTGAACGGGAAGGGCCCGGACCTGACATCAGGTCC
The DNA here is from genome assembly GCF_025195125.1 of Streptomyces sp. Je 1-79. GTDB lineage: Bacteria > Actinomycetota > Actinomycetes > Streptomycetales > Streptomycetaceae > Streptomyces. The sequence goes on along the minus strand of NZ_JAMGSL010000009.1, from coordinate 93,328 downwards.
GGGCCCTTCCGCATGCCGTCAGGAGCAGCGCTTGCCGTACGGCGGGACCTTGCCGTCCAGCAGATAGGCGTCGACCGTCCGGGTCACGCAGGACGACGTGCCGTACGCCCCGTGTCCCTCGCCCTCGTTGCTGACCAGGACGCCGACCCCGGCGCCCAGCTCCTTCGCCATCCGCTCGGCACCCTCGTAGGGCGTCGCCGGGTCACCGGTCGTGCCGACGACCAGGACCGGCCCGGCGCCGGGCGCGCTCACGTCCGGGTCGACCCGCTCGCCCTTCACCGGCCACTGCGCGCACCAGCCGGCCGTGTCCCAGGCCAGGAACGCGCCGAAGACGGGCGAGAGCCCGCGGAACTCGGGGAGCAGCGCCTTCGCCTGCGCGGGCGTGGGGCGTTCGCTCGAGTCGGCGCAGGAGATCGCCCGCTGGGAGTGCGACTGGGTGCCGTAGTGGCCGTTCTCGTCCCGGTCGTTGTACCAGTCGGCGAGGCGCAGCAGCTCGGAGCCGTCGCCGCTCTCGGCCTTGGCGAGGGCGGAGGTGAGCAGGGGCCAGTTGCTCTGGGAGTAGAGCGTGATCGCGATGCCGGTGGTGGCCAGGCCGTCGGTCAGCTTCCGGTCGCCGACGCGCAGCGGCCGCCCGTCCAGCCGCTCCAGGAGGCGGACGATCCGGGCGGTCCCCGCGGCGGGGCTCTCGCCGGTGCTCCTGAGGTAGTTGTCCAGGGCCCGCTGGAAGCCGATCGTCTGGTTGCGGGCGTGGCCCGTGCCGTCGGCCGTCGGGTCGACCACCGCGTCGAGGACGGTCCTGCCGACGCGCGACGGGAACTGGTGGGCGTAGGCGGCTCCGAGCTGGGTGCCGTAGGAGATGCCGAAGTAGTTCAGCTTCTCGTCGCCGAGGACGTGCCGGATGAGGTCCAGGTCACGGGCGGTGTGGGAGGTCGTGGTGTGGCGGATGACCGTGCCGGAGCGGCGGGCGCAGCCGGCTCCGAACGAGGCGCCGTCCGCGACGTACGCGGCCTCCTCGGCCGCCGTGTCCGGCGTGACGTCCGTACGGGCCTCCGCGGCGGCCAGCTCCTTGTCGTCCCGGCACACGACACCGGCGCTGCGGGCGACACCGCGCGGGTCGAAGCCGACGAGGTCGTAACGGCGGTTCAGGTCGCCGTACTCCTGGGCCGCGCGGGGGAGTATGTCGACGCCCGAGGCGCCCGGGCCGCCGAAGTTGAAGAGCAGCGAGCCGATCCTGCGGTCCTTGTCGCGGGCCTCCTTGCGGATCAGCGCGACGGGGATCGTCTCGCCGTCGGGCCGCGCGTGGTCGAGGGGGACGCGGACCTCGGCGCAGCGCCAGTCGGCGCCGGGCCTCTCGCCGCTCTCGGGGGCGGCGCAGCGCTTCCACTCCGGGCGCTGGCCGGTGAGCGACGCGGGGAGCGCGACGTCCTCGGACGGCTTGGCGTCGGCCGTCGGCGGCGGGGTCCTGCCGATGCTCCCGGGGGTGTCGGAGGGGGCCCCGGAGTTCGAACAGCCCGCGACCAGCAGCCCGGTGACGGCCAGGGCCGCCGCCCGGGTCCGGACGGACGAGGTCCGTAGGGACGGAATCCGCGGGGACACGTTCCGTATGGACACGTTCCGTATGGACAAGTGAACCCCCGTGATCCGTACCGGAAAACCGCCATCCTAGGCGCCGGTGCGGGGCTACTTGCAGACGGTCCCTGAGGCCGGCACCTTCCCGTCCAGGAAGTAGGCGTTGACGGTGTTCTGCACGCACGCGTTGCCGCCGTTGTACGCGCCGTGGCCCTCGCCCTCGTACGTCAGCTCCACGCCGACCCCCTTGCCCAGCGCCTCCACCATCGCCCTGGTGCCCTCGTACGGCGTCGCCGGGTCGCCCGTCGTGCCGAGGACCAGGATCGGGGCGGAGCCGGGCGCGGAGACGTCCGGGTGCTCCCAGGTGCCCGGGACCGGCCACTGGGAGCAGCTCGACAAGGCCCAGCCCATGTAGTTCCCGAAGACCGCGGAGGCCTTGCGGAACTCCGGGAGCCGTTCCTTGGCCTGGCCGAGGGTGTAGCGCTCCTTGAAGTCCACGCAGTTGATGGCCGCGTTCGCCGCCTGGATGTTGCTGTAGCTGCCGTTCTGGTCCCGCCCGTTCATGGAGTCCGAGAGGGCGAGCAGCAGCGCGCCGTCGCCGCCGTCGGCCGCGTCCAGGCCCTGCTCCAGGTACTGCCAGAACTCCTTGGAGTACAGCGACTGCGCGATGCCGTTGGTGGCCTGCGTCTGGGTGAGCTTGCGGTCCCCGATCCCGGGGATCGGCTTCTTGTCGAGCTCGGCGAGGAGGTCGAGGATGAACCCCTCGATCTCGGCGACCGTCGAGCCGGGCAGGGTGCACTCGTCGCCGCGGTCCACGCAGTCCTTCGCGAAGTTGTCGAGGGCGAGCTGGAACCCCCTGGCCTGGCCGAGGGCGCCCGCCTCGGTACCGGAGTTCGGGTCGACGACGGCGTCGAAGAGGGCGCGGCCGACGTTCTTGGGGAACATGTGGGCGTACACGCCGCCCAGTTCCGTGCCGTACGAGATGCCGAAGTAGTGGAGCTTGTCGTCGCCGAGGACCTGGCGCATCAGGTCGAGGTCCCGGGCGGCGTTCTCGGTGCCGACGTGGGGGAGCATCGTGCCGGCCTCGCGCTCGCAGCCGGCGGCGTAGTCCTTCTGCGCGTCGGAGAGGGTCCGCTCCTCGGCGGCGTCGTCCGGGGTGAAGTCCAGGGCGTAGTAGTCGTCCAGCTCCTTGTCGCTCAGACACTCGACGGGCTCGCTGCGGCCGACGCCCCGGGGGTCGAAGGAGACCAGGTCGTAGCGGGAGCGGAGCTTCTCGTAGTCCGGGGCGAAGGACGGCAGACCGGTGACGCCGGAGCCGCCGGGGCCGCCGAAGTTGTAGATCATGGAGCCGATCCGGTTGGCCCGGTCGCGAGCGGGGGCGCGGATCAGGGCCAGTTCGATGGTCTCGCCGTCGGGCTTGGCGTAGTCGAGCGGCGCGTCCATGAAGGAGCACTGCCAGGGGGTGCCGCCGGGCAGCGGGGAGGGCGCCGGGCCGCCGCCCTCGGCGGCGGACGGGGGCGGACAGGGCGCCCAGTCCAGCGTCTGCGCGGTGAGCCCGGTGAGATCCGTGGGCGCGTCGGAGGCGGTGTCGCCGTCACCGCTGTCCGAGCATCCGGTGACTCCGGCGGCGAGCAGCACGGTGGTCGCGGTCAGCAGGGCGGCGCGCTGCGCGGCGGAGATCGGCATAGAGCCATCCTGGTCCGAACCCCCCGCCCCCGCGCGAGCGGAACCGCCACACGGGTGTTCCCCGGTGCGCCCCGACTCCGCGGCCGCCGCTCGCCGGAGAAGGCTAGAGCGCGCCGCGTTTCGTCAGCCAGTTGAAGCAGAGCCAGCCCGGCAGCACCGGCAGCCACAGCGTCAGGAGCCGGTACAGCAGGACCGCCGGGGTCGCGACCTCGATGGGGAGGCCGACCGCGACCAGACCGAGGGTCAGCGCGGTCTCGACCGCGCCCACGCCGCCGGGCGTCGGCGCCGCCGAGCCGAGCGCGTTGCCCGCGAGGAAGACGACGGCCACGCTGGCGTAGCTGAGTCCCTGGCTGTCGTGCCCGAACGCGCGGATCGAGGCGTCCAGGCAGAGCACGAACAGGCCGGTCAGGAGCAGCATCCCGCCGATGCCCGTGAGGAGCTTCAGCGGCCGCTGGAGCACGTCCAGCATGCGCGGCACGACACCCGCGAAGAGCGACCGCAGCCGCGTCGACACGAACTTCCGCATGAACGGGATCGCCGTGACCACCAGCACCAGCACCGCCACCGTCAGCAGACCGGCGATGACCGTCCTCGACGGGGTGAACGACTGCGACTTCTCCGTACCCGTCAGATAGCCGAAGGAGAGCAGCAGCAGGATGTGCGCCCCGAGCCCGAAGAGCTGCGACGCGCCGACGCTCGCCACCGCGAGCCCCGGCCGCACCCCCGAGCGCTGGAGGAACCGGGTGTTCAGCGCGACACCGCCGACCGCCGCCGGGGCGACGATCTTCACGAACGACCCGGCCACCTGAGCGACCACCGTCCGCCAGAACCCGACCCGCTCCGGTACGAAACCGAGCAGGCTCATCGCGGCGGCGATGTAGCTCAGCGCCGAGAACAGCACGGCCGCCGCCACCCACCGCCAGTCGGCCGAGCTGATCGTGGACAGCGGGGTCCGGGCGATCTGCGACAGCAGGAAGTACGCGGCGACGGCGCCGGCGATGAGACTGATGAGCGTGCGCGGCTTGATCCGCTCCAGACGGACCGGCTCGACCGGCGCCTGCGGCCGGATCAGCAGCACCTGGCGGCGGATCTGCGCCAGCAGGTCCTCCTCGCGGGCATCGTCGAGCGCCTCGTCGATGGCCCGCTTCTCGGCCTGCTTCTCCGCCTTCTCCAGCTTCCGGTCGGACCTGCGTTCGGCCTTGACCTCGGCGGTGGTGGCGGCCGGCGGCTCGGCAGCCGCGGCCTCCACCCGGGCCCGCTTCGCCGCCTCGGACGCTTCGAGGACGGCCTCGCGCTCCCGCTTGGAGCGCTCGCGGGCCAGTCGTCTGAGCGTCGCGCGCGTGGAGCGGCTCAGCGCGATCGGCTGGAGGAGCGGGAGACAGTCGGCGATGGCGTCCGGGCCGAGCACGTCCACGGCACCGGCCACCGCACGCTCGGCGCCCACCCGCAGACCGAGGGTGGTGAGCAGCTGGGCGATGTCCATCCGCAGGACCAGGTCGCCCGCGGCGATCTCACCGCCGCGGAGGTCCGTCAGGATGACCTTGCCGGAACGATCCACCAGAATCGCGTCACCCGTGAGCCTGCGGTGCGCGATGCGGCGCGACTGGAGCGCGCGCACCTGCCGCCAGGCGCTGCGCACCAGCTCGTCGGTGATGTCGTCGTCGTCCAGGGAGTCCAGGGTCCGGCCGCCCAGGTGCTCGTAGACGAGCATCACGGCGTCCGGACCGAGCTCGGAGGTGGCGATCAGCTTCGGCGCGTTGGCTCCGGCGGCGATCGCCGCGTACGCGAGCAGCGCCTCCTGCTCCAGGGCCTGGCGCAACGAGACGATGGAGCGGCGGGTGGTGATGGCCCGCAGGGTCAGCCGGCGCCACGCGCGGTAGAAGAAGCCGTGCGCCTGCTGTTCGCGGTCCACGACCGTGACGTCGAGCGGTGGCCCCTCCTCCAGGGTGACGATGTACCGGCGTCCGCGGTCCCCGCTGTCGGCGGCGTCGGGCACGCCCGCACCCTCCGCGCGCAGCGCCGTGACCGGCCGGAAGCCGACCCGGCGCAGACCGGCGAGGAGGGTCTGGCCGGTGGGCCGGACGTTGGGGGAGCCGACGGCGTACAGCGTTCCGTACGCGACGGTCCAGCCGATCAGCACGGTCAGGATGATCGAGAACGCGGTGGTGTACCCGGCGACGAGCATCGTGAACGCGTCGAGCAGCAGCACCGCCCACAGGCTCACCCGCCAGCGCGGCCGGCGGGCCATGCCGACGGCGGTCATGTACGCGATGACCGGCGCGAGGTAGTTGTGCACCGGGTCGGTGAGGCCGCCCCCGGTGGCGGCCTGGGTCAGCGCGTCCTGGATGGTGCCGGGCGCGGCCTGGGCGACCCAGAGGTCGGTGGCGAGGGTGACGCCGTGGGCGAGTACGGCGGCGAGGACGCCGTCGGCGATCCGCAGTCCGTCCCGTTTGATCAGCCGCTCGATGGCGAAGGCGACCGGCACGAGCAGCACGGCGATGCTGGAGACAAGACCGGCGATCTTGACGAAGACGTCGGGGGCGCCGCCCGCGCCCTTGTTGATGTCCTCCTCCAGGCCGGAGGTCGTGCCGTGGGCGAACGCGGCGATGGCGATGACCAGGGCGATCGCGACGACGCCGATGAGCAGGCGCATCAGGTCGGAGGGCCGGTGCACCCGGGCCGCGAGCAGGGGCTCGTCCTGCGAGACGCGCTCGCTGGGCTCGCCCTCGGGGACGGTGTCCGGGAGGAGCTCGGGGGACGGGCCGTGACCGTGACCGTGGCGGCCGCCGGGAACGGGCTCGGGGGTGCTCTCCGGGGGGCTCTCGGGGACGCTCTCGGGGGCGCTCTGCGGGGCGGGTGTGCCGTGGGCGGGCGTGCCGGGGCGCGCCTCCTCCTCAGGAGGCTGAGCGTCGTGCCCCATCACCATGTCCATCTCTGCCCGTGTCGTACGTACCGTACGTTCGTCGCCTTGTACGAATTGTTGTTCTTCTTGTTCGTCTTGTCGCTCTTGATCTCGTATCACCAGTCACCGCCCGGACGATGGTGGCATGAAGCGGGGGCCGACGGAGGCAACAGGGCGTTGTCGGTGGGGTGAGGCAGGATGGGGCGGATGAGCGTGGAGGAGCTTCCGGAGTACGCGGAGCGGGTTCTCGAAGTCGCGGAGCTGATCCCGCCGGGCCGCGTGATGACGTACGGAGACGTGGCCGAATGGCTCGGCGAGGGCGGGCCGCGCCAGGTCGGCCGGGCGATGGCCCTGTACGGCGGGGCGGTGCCGTGGTGGCGTGTGGTGCGGGCGGACGGCACGCTGCTGCCGGGCCACGAGCTGCGTGCCCTCGGCCACTACCGGGACGAGGGCACCCCGCTGCGCGAGGCCGGACGCGCCGCCGAGGGGCATGTGCCGAAGCTCGACATGCGGCGGGCGCGGTGGGACGGCACGGGCGGCGCGCACGGGGAGAGCGGCGCGGTCGGCGCGGTCGGCGCGGGCCGGGAGCCGCGTGCGGGAACTCACACGTGACAGCTTCGCCCATGGCCGGACGGGCCGGGCGGCCCGATGACGGTACGGAGGCCCGTACGGAGTACGGCACCGTTGCCCTCCGTATCCCGTAACGTCGTCGTTCGCCCCGTACACCTCTCCGCCTCTCCACCACTTCGCTCAGGACCGGTCGATCCACGTGAGTTCCTCCTCCACCACCCGGCGTACGCCGTACCAGGGGCGGACCACGGGCGCGTACCGACTGGTGCGTACCGCCCCGGAGCGGGTGGATCCCCCTGTCCTTGACGCAACGCAGCGGGAAGTGGTTGACCACGCGGGCGGACCGCTTCTCGTGCTGGCGGGCCCTGGCACCGGCAAGACGACGACGCTGGTGGAGGCGGTCGCCGCCCGGATCGACAAGGGCGCGGACCCGGAGCGCATCCTCGTCCTCACCTTCAGCCGCAAGGCCGCGGTGGAGCTGCGCGACCGGATGGCGACGCGTCTGGGGGGCTCACGGCCGCCGCAGGCGACCACCTTCCACTCGTACTGCTACGCCCTGATCCGCGCGCACCAGGACGCGGAGCTCTTCGCGGAGCCGCTGCGGCTGCTCTCCGGACCCGAGCAGGACCTCTTCGTACGGGAGCTTCTCGCGGGCCAGCTCGACCTGGAGAAGTCGGGGCTGGCCGGCATGATCCGGTGGCCCGACGAGCTGAGGGCCTGCCTGACCACGCGTGGTTTCGCCGACGAGGTACGGGCCGTCCTCGCGCGCTCCCGTGAGCTGGGCCTCGGGCCGCGGTCGCTGGCGGAGTTCGCCCAGCGGGTGGGGCGGCCGGACTGGAAGGCGGCGGCCGGCTTCCTGGCGGAGTACCTGGACGTCCTGGACCTCCAGGGGGTGCTCGACTACACGGAGCTGGTGCACCGGGCGGTGCTGCTCTCGGAGCGGACGACGCTGCCCGACTACGACGCGGTCTTCGTGGACGAGTACCAGGACACGGACCCGGCCCAGGTGCGGCTGCTGCGGGCGCTGGCGGGGGGCGGGAGGACGGTGGTCGCCTTCGGCGACCCGGACCAGTCGATCTACGCGTTCCGGGGCGCCGACGTGAACGGCATCCTCGACTTCCCCGACACGTTCGCGGGCCCGGACGGGCGGCCGGCGCAGGTCCGGGTCCTGACGCGCTCCCGGCGCTCGGGCGCGGAGCTGCTGCGCGCGACCCGCGAACTCACCCGGCGCATGCCGTTGCCACGGCTGCCCGCCGACAAGGTCCGTGCGCACCGCGACCTGGCGGCGGTGCGCGACGGGGGCCGGCTGGAGGTCTTCACGTACCCCACCGCCTCCACGGAGTCCGACAACATCGCCGACCTCCTGCGCCGGGCGCATCTGGAGGACGGCGTCCCCTGGCACGACATGGCGGTCCTGGTCCGCGCGACGACCTCCGTCCCCGCACTCCGCCGCGCCCTCACCTCCGCCGGTGTCCCCCTGGAGACCGACACGGCCGACACTCCGCTCCGCCACGAACCGGCGGTCGCCCCCCTGCTCCTGGCCCTCCGCACGGCAGCGACACCGGCCGGGCACGTGACGGACGGGAGGCACGTGACGGACGGGGCGGGGGATGCGGCGACGGACGACGTGACGGAGGCCGCCGGCCCCGAAGGGGGCGGGCAGCAGTCCGCCACCGAGACCGCCCCGGTCGGCGCCGACCTGCTCGACACCGAGACCGCCCCGGTCGGCGCCGACCTGCTCGACACCGAGACCGCGCTCTCCCTCCTCGCCTCGCCCCTCGCGGCCATGGACCCGGCCGATCTGCGGCGGCTCGGGCGCGCCCTGCGGGACGAGGAGCGGGCCGGCGGCAACAAGGTGCCGCCGCCCTCCGACGTCCTGCTCGCCCGCGCGCTCGCCGAGCCCGAGCGGCTCGTCGCGCACGACCAGTCGTACGCCCGTGGCGCCAGGCGGCTCGGCGAACTGCTCCGGCAGGCCCGCAACCGCCTCGCCGCCGGCGGCACCGCCGAAGAGGCCCTCTGGCTGCTCTGGAACGGCACCCCCTGGCCCGGCCGGCTGGAGCGCGCCGCGCTCCGCGGCGGCGCGGCGGGCCGCAACGCCGACCGTGACCTCGACGCCGTCTGCGCCCTCTTCGAGACCGCCGCCCGCGCCGAGGACCGCGTCGGCGGCCGCGGCGCCCTGAACTTCCTCGAAGAGCTCGACGCCCAGGACATCGCCGCCGACACCCTCTCCAAGCGCCAGTCCCGCCCCGACGCAGTCCGCCTCATGACCGCCCACCGCTCCAAGGGCCTCGAATGGAGCCTCGTCGTCGTCGCCGGCGTCCAGGAGGGCCTCTGGCCCGACCTGCGCCGCCGCGGTTCCCTCCTGGAGGCCGACCGCATCGGCCGCGACGGCCTCGCCGAACCCCTCACCCCCGGCGCCCTCCTCGCCGAGGAGCGCCGCCTCTTCTACGTCGCCGCCACCCGCGCCCGCGACCGGCTCGTCGTCACCGCCGTGAAGACCCCCGCCGACGACGGCGACCAGCCCTCCCGCTTCCTGACCGAACTGGGCACCACGCCCAAGGACGTCTCCGGCCGTCCCCGCCGCCCCCTCGCCGTGGCCGCGCTCGTCGCCGAACTGCGCGCCACCACCGTCGACCCGGCCGCCTCCGACGCGCTCCGCGACGCCGCCGCACAGCGCCTCGCCCAGCTCGCCGCGCTCACCGACGACGAGGGCCAGCCGCTCGTGCCGGCCGCCCACCCGGACCGCTGGTGGGGCCTGTTCGAGCCCACCCGCAGCCGGGTACCGCTCCGCGACCGGGACCACCCCGTCGCCCTCTCCGGATCGGCGCTCGACCAGCTCGCCAACACCTGCGCGCTCCAGTGGTTCCTCGGCCGCGAGGTCAAGGCCGCCGCCCCGGCCACCGCCGCCCAGGGCTTCGGCAACGTCGTCCACGTCCTCGCCGACGAGGTCGCCTCCGGCCGCACCCCCGCCGACCTCGACGTCCTCATGGCGCGCCTCGACTCGGTCTGGGACGCGCTCGCCTTCGAGGCCCCCTGGAAGTCCGCGCAGGAGAAGGAGCACGCGCGCGTGGCGCTCGAACGCTTCCTGCGCTGGCACGTCATGGACCGTGGCGGGCGCACCCCCGCAGCCACCGAGCACGACTTCGACGTGACCCTCGAAGCCGGGGCGTACGAGGTACGGATCCGCGGCTCCATGGACCGCGTGGAGACCGACGAGCACGGCCGCGCGTACGTCGTCGACTTCAAGACCGGCAAGTCCGCGCCCACCAAGGACGAGGTCGCGCACCATCCCCAGCTCGCCGTCTACCAGCTCGCGGTACGCGAAGGAGCCCTGGACGAGGTCTTCGACGGCCGGCGCCCCGACCCCGGCGGCGCCGAACTCGTCCAGCTGCGCCAGCCCGCCCCGAAGAAGGAGGGCGGGGACGCGCTCCCGAAGGTGCAGGCCCAGGAACCCCTGGCGGGGGAGTGGGTCGGCGACCTGTTGGCCACCGCGGCAGGCAGGGTCCTCGACGAGCGCTTCACCCCCACCACCGGCCAGCACTGCACCCACTGCACCTTCCGGTCGTCGTGCAGCGCCCAGCCGGAGGGCCGCCACATCGTGGAGTGACGCGCGCCTTCTTCGTACCGCCCGCGGACGAGACGGTGGACCCCACCAGGCCGGACCCGGGCACGCGCGCGTGGGACCGCCCGCGGCCCGTACGGCCCACGCGCGCGTGAGACCGCCCACGGACGGCGATGGTCGCCCGCGGACGGCGATGGTCGCCCGCGGGTCGCGATGGTCGGCGCTGTCGGTGGTCCCCGTTAGCCTCTTTGGGGTGACCGCACGCATCACCGACCCCGAGCAGCTCAAGGAGCTCCTCGGCATCCCGTTCACCCCGGAGCAGACGGCCTGCATCATCGCGCCGCCCGCCCCGCAGGTCATCGTGGCCGGAGCCGGTTCCGGCAAGACGACGGTGATGGCCGCCCGGGTGGTCTGGCTGGTCGGCACGGGCCAGGTCGCGCCCGAACAGGTCCTCGGCCTGACGTTCACCAACAAGGCCGCCGGCGAGCTCGCCGAACGCGTCCGCACCGCCCTCGTCCGGGCCGGCGTGACGGACCCCGACGTCATCGACCCGGAGAACCCCCCGGGCGAGCCCCGCATCTCCACGTACCACGCCTTCGCCGGACAGCTGCTGACCGACCACGGCCTGCGCATCGGCCTGGAGCCCACCTCCCGGCTCCTCGCCGACGCCACCCGCTACCAGCTCGCCGCGCGCGTGCTGCGCGAGGCGCCCGGACCGTACCCGGCGCTCACCAAGTCCTTCCCGACCCTCGTCAGCGACCTCCTCGCCCTCGACGCCGAGCTCGCCGAACACCTCGTACGGCCCGAGGAGCTGAGGGCGTACGACTCCGAGCTCCTCGACGCGCTCTCCCGGGCCAAGCTCACCAACGCCGACCTGCGCAAGGTCCCCGAGACGGCTACCTCCCGCCGCGAACTGCTCGACCTCGTGGTCCGCTACCGCGCCGCCAAGCGCTCCCGCGACCTGCTCGACTTCGGCGACCAGATCGCGCTCTCCGCCGAGCTCGCCACCACGCGCCCGGAGGTCGGCGCGATCCTGCGCGACGAGTTCCGCGTGGTGCTGCTCGACGAGTACCAGGACACGTCCGTCGCCCAGCGGCTGCTGCTCTCCGGACTGTTCGGCGGGGGCACCGGGCACGCCGTGACCGCGGTCGGCGACCCCTGCCAGGCCATCTACGGCTGGCGCGGCGCCTCCGTCGCCAACCTGGACGACTTCCCCGCCCACTTCCCGTACGAGGACGGCCGTCCCGCCACCCGCCACGCGCTCTCCGAGAACCGGCGCAGCGGCGGCCGCCTCCTCGACCTCGCCAACGGCCTCGCCACGCCCCTGCGGGCCATGCACGCGGGCGTGGAGGCGCTGCGCCCCGCGCCCGGCGCGGAGCGCGACGGCTCGGTACGGATCGCCCTCCTCCCCACCCACGCCGAGGAGATCGACTGGCTCGCCGACTCCCTCGCCCACCTGGTCCGTACGGGCAAGGAACCCGGCGAGATCGCTGTCCTGTGCAGGACCGCGACCGACTTCCCCGCCATCCAGGCCGCGCTGGTCGCCCGTGACGTACCCGTCGAGGTCGTCGGCCTCTCGGGGCTGCTCCACCTCCCCGAGATCGCCGACCTGGTCGCCGTCTGCGAGGTCCTCCAGGATCCCGGGGCCAACGCCTCCCTGGTGCGCCTTCTGACCGGCCCCCGCTGGCGCATCGGCCCCCGCGACCTGGCCCTCCTGGGCCGCCGTGCCCGGCTGCTCGTCCACCGGGAGCGGGGCGGGGACGACGACGCCGCCGACACCGACCAGCGGCTCGCGGCGGCCGTCGAGGGCGTCGACCCGGCCGAGGTCGTCTCGCTCGCCGACGCGCTCGACACCTTCCTCGACTCCGGCGGGGAGGACGACGGCCTGCCGTTCTCGGCGGAGGCCCGCGTCCGCTTCGCCCGGCTCGCCGCCGAGCTGCGGTCCCTGCGCTCCTCGCTCGCCGACCCCCTCATGGACGTCCTCCACCGGGTCCTCGCCACCACGGGCCTGGAGGTCGAGCTCTCCGCCTCCCCGCGCGCGCTCGCCGCCAGGCGCCGCGAGACCCTGTCGAACTTCCTCGACATCGCGGCCGGTTTCGCCTCCCTGGACGGCGAGGCGACGCTGCTGGCCTTCCTCGGCTTCCTGCGCACCGCCGCGCAGTACGAGAAGGGCCTCGACAACGCGCTTCCGGGCGGCGAGAACACGGTCAAGGTCCTCACGGCACACAAGTCCAAGGGCCTGGAGTGGGACGTCGTGGCGGTCCCCGGCCTGGTCTCCGCCCAGTTCCCCAGCACCAGGTCACGCGAGTCGTGGACCTCCCAGCCACAGGTGCTGCCGCACGCCCTGCGCGGCGACGCCGCGACCCTGCCGGAGATCGGCACCTGGGACGCGGCCTCCCTGAAGGCGTTCAAGGAGGAGATGCGCGACCACCAGCACACCGAGGAGCTCCGCCTCGGCTACGTGACGCTCACCCGCCCCCGCTCCCTCCTCCTCGGCTCCGCCCACTGGTGGGGACCGGCCCAGAAGAAGCCCCGAGGCCCCTCGGACTTCCTCCACGCCCTGTACGACCACTGTGCGGCCGGGTTCGGCGAGATCGAGGCCTGGGCGGACGAACCGGAGAAGGGCACGGAGAACCCGTCCCTCGACGACAACCGCCCGGACGAGGCCTGGCCACTTCCACTGGACCCCGAGTCGTTCGTACGGCGCCGCAGGGCGGCGGCCGCGGTCGAAGCGGCCTTGTGGGCCGTCGCGGCGCGGGGCGGAACGACGGCGCACGACGCCACGGACGCGCTGCCCGCACAAGGTCCCGCACCCCAGGACCCCGAGGACCTCTGGCCCGACGAGGAACCTCTCTGGGACGACGAGCCCCCGTGGGCCGACGAACCCCCGGCCGACGAGCCCCCGGCCGACGCGCCTCTCGCCGACGCGCCCCTGGCCGACGAGCTCCCCGCCCCGCGGGCCCCCCAGGACGACCTCACCCCCGAGGACAGGAAGACGATCGCGTCCTGGGACCGCGACCTCACCGCTCTCACCACCGAACTGCGGCGCGCCCGCGCCACCACCCGCGACGTCCTCCTGCCCGCCTACCTCTCCGCCTCCCAGGTCCTCCGCCTCGCCGCCGACCCCGACGGCTTCGCCCAGGACCTGGCCCGCCCCATGCCCCGGCCGCCGCAGCCGGCCGCCCGGCGCGGGACCCGGTTCCACGCGTGGGTGGAGTCGCGGTTCGAGGAGCTCCCGCTCCCCATGCTCGGCCCGGACGAGCTCCCCGGCGGCGAGGAGTTCGCCGGCGAACCGGAGATCGCCGACGAGCGTGACCTCGACGCGCTCAAGGACGCCTTCGCCCTCACCCCGTACGCCCACCGCACCCCGTACCGCGTCGAGGTGCCCGTCCACCTCTCCCTCGCGGGCCGGGTCGTCCGCGGCAGGATCGACGCCGTCTACCGCGACCCGGACACCGGCGCGTACGAGATCGTCGACTGGAAGACCAGCCACCTCCGCACCGCCGACCCCCTCCAGCTGGCCGTCTACCGCCTCGCCTGGGCCGAGCAGCACGGCCTCGACCCCGACGACATCACCGCGGCCTTCGTCTACGTCCGTACGGGTGAGGTCGTCCGCCCCCGCGCACTCCCCGGCCGTGCCGAGCTGGAGGGGATCCTGCTGGGCGGGGGCACCCCGGGCGCCGGATAGGCTCAGGAGCATGAGCGAGACCCCGGACAGCGCCGTCCAGACCGTACGTACCCAGGCAGTGCGCGCGTACATCGAGCAGCACCGCGCCGCCTTCCTCGACGACCTCGTGGCCTGGTTGCGCATCCCCTCCGTGTCGGCGCAGCCGGCTCACGCGGAGGACGTCCGGCGCAGTGCGCGGTGGCTCGCCGACAAGCTGTCCGGGACGGGCTTCCCCACGGTCGAGGTCTGGGAGACGGACGGCGCACCGGCCGTCTTCGCCGAGTGGCCCTCCGGCGACCCGGACGCCCCGACGGTGCTCGTCTACGGGCACCACGACGTCCAGCCCGCCGCCCGCGAGGACGGCTGGCACACCGACCCCTTCGAGCCGCACGTCACCGAAGGCCGGATGTACGCGCGCGGTGCCGCCGACGACAAGGGCCAGGTCCTCTTCCACACCCTCGGTGTCCGTGCCCACCTCGCCGCGACCGGCCGCACCGCGCCCGCCGTCAACCTCAAGCTGCTCGTCGAGGGCGAGGAGGAGTCCGGCTCGCCGCACTTCCGGGCCCTCGTCGAGGCCCGGGCGGACCGGCTCGCCGCCGACGCCGTGATCGTCTCCGACACCGGCATGTGGTCCGAGGAGACCCCGACGGTCTGCACCGGCATGCGCGGCGTCGCGGACTGCGAGATCGCGCTCTTCGGCCCCGACCAGGACATCCACTCCGGTTCCTTCGGCGGCGCCGTGCCCAACCCGGCCACCGTCGCCGGACGCCTGGTCGCCGCCCTGCACGACGAGGACGAGCGGGTCGCCATCCCCGGCTTCTACGAGGGCGTCACCGAGCTCTCCGACGCCGAGCGCGCCCTCGTCGCCGAGCTGCCCTTCGACGAGGCCGCCTGGCTGACCACCGCCAAGTCCCACGGCACCCTCGGTGAGGCGGGCCACTCGACCCTGGAGCGCGTCTGGGCCCGCCCGACCGCCGAGGTCAACGGCATCGGCGGCGGCTACCAGGGCCCCGGCGGCAAGACGATCGTCCCCGCCTCCGCCCAGCTGAAGCTCTCCTTCCGGCTGGTCGCCGGCCAGGACCCGGACAAGATCGAGCTCGCCGTACGGGACTGGCTCGCCGCCCGTGTCCCCGCCGGCATCCGGTACGAGATCGTCTTCGGCGCCCCGACCCGGCCCTGCCTCACGCCGCTGGACCACCCGGCCCTCAAGGCGGTCGCCGGCGCGATGAGCCGCGCCTTCGACGGAGCCAAGGTCCGCTACACCCGCGAGGGCGGCTCGGGCCCCGCCGCCGACCTCCAGGACGTCCTGGGCGCGCCGGTGCTGTTCCTCGGCATCTCCGTGCCGTCCGACGGCTGGCACGCCCCCAACGAGAAGATCGAGCTCGATCTCCTCCTCAAGGGCGTCGAGACGGCGGCCCACCTCTGGGGCGACCTGCCCGCCGCCCTGCACACCGCCGCGCGATGAACCCACACAACGATCCGGGGGAGTTGGAAGTACCTGTGTCCACCTTGAACAGCCAGTTCGCGGACCGGCCGATCTCGCTCACCGCGCCGAGCGGCATCGACCGCGCCGCCCACCACCGTCTCGACGAGGCCTGGCTCGCGGCGGCCTGGAGCCACCCGTCGACCCGCGTCTTCGTGGTCTCGGGCGGTCAGGTGCTGATCGACGACACCCCCGACGGCCGTACGGAACTCGTCATGACCCCGGCCTTCGAGGCCCCGGTCACCGAGACCCACCGCTACTTCCTGGGTACGGACGACGACGGTGTCTCCTACTTCGCCCTCCAGAAGGACGCGCTGCCCGGTCGCATCGACCAGTCCGCCAGGCCCGCGGGGCTGCGCGAGGCGGGTCTGCTGCTCTCGCCTCGGGACGCGGGCCTGATGGTGCACGCGGTCGCCCTGGAGAACTGGCAGCGGCTCCACCGCTTCTGCTCCCGCTGCGGCGAGCGCACGGTGATCGCGGCCGCGGGGCACATCCGCCGCTGCCAGGCCTGTGGCGCCGAGCACTACCCGCGGACCGACCCGGCCGTGATCATGCTGGTGACGGACGACCAGGACCGCGCCCTCCTCGGCCGCCAGGTCCACTGGCCGGAGGGCCGTTTCTCGACCCTGGCGGGCTTCGTCGAGCCCGGCGAGTCGATCGAGCAGTCGGTGGTGCGCGAGGTCTTCGAGGAGGCCGGTGTCACGGTCGGCGAGGTCGAGTACGTCGCCAGCCAGCCCTGGCCCTTCCCGTCCAGCCTGATGCTGGGCTTCTTCGCGCACGCCACCTCCTCGGAGATAGAGGTGGACGGCGAGGAGATCCACGAGGCCCGCTGGTTCTCCCGCGAGGAGCTTGCCGCGGGGTTCGAGTCCGGCGAGGTGCTGCCCCCGTACGGCATCTCGATCGCCTCCCGGCTGATCGAGCTCTGGTACGGCAAGCCGCTCCCGAAGCCGGGCGACGTCGTCTGATCACAGGAGTACCTGTACTCCCACCGGCTTCCATGGCCGAAAAGAGCCCCCGCCCGGCACCGCCGGACGGGGGCTCCTCGCACGGTCGTCAGATGCGGGCGAGACCGCGCTTGAGGTACCGGCCGAGCGGCCGCTCGACGAGGCGGTGCACCAGGTAGGACAGCACCAGCATCCCGAGGAACACGGCGGTGACCAGCGCCCACGGCGAGACCTGCGGTGTGGCGTAGGTGAAGTAGCGGAAGAACTCCCAGCCGATGAACTCGTGCAGCAGGTACAGCGGGTAGGTCAGCGCTCCCGCGATCGGAAGCCACTTCCACCGCATGCCGGAGAGCTTCCCGGTGGCGACGAGCGCCATCACACCGAAGAAGGCGGCGAGGATGACGAGGACGGGCCAGGCCGGCCGGTCGCCGAGGAACGTGAGCTGCTTGAACCTGTCGATGGTCGGCGCCAGCGAGGCGCAGTAGCAGACTCCGACGATGCCGAAGAGCATCAGGTTCGGGCGGAAGCGGTACATGAGGTAGAACGCCATGCCCGCGATGAAGAACCAGCTGTGCTCGGGCATCACGAGCAGGCGCAGGGGGCCCGGCGGAGCCGGGGCGACCAGAATGGTGGCCGCGCCCCAGACGCAGCAGAAGAGCAGCACCCTGCGGTACGTCAGTCCCCACCAGGCGAGCAGGGCGAAGAGCAGGTAGAAGCGGAGTTCGGCGAAGAGGGTCCAGTAGACCGCGTCGACGGAGGCGACCCCCAGCGGCTCCTGGAGCATCGTCAGGTTGGTGAGGATGTCGTTCCAGGGCAGATGGCGGCGGCCGCCGGGTATCAGCGCAACGGCGAGGCTGGTCGCGATGACCGCGAACCAGTACGCGGGATAGAGCCGCACCACGCGTGAGACGAAGAAGTCCTTCAGGGGTCTGCCCCAGGCGCTCATGCAGATGACGAAGCCGCTGATGAGGAAGAAGAACTCGACCCCGAGGTAGCCGTACGAGGCCGCGGGGAAGGTCTCGGGGAAGATCTGGGCGACCGGCCTGGGCCAGCCTCCCACCGCCATGTAGTGGTACATCACAACCATGACCGCCGCGCTGAGGCGGAGGCCGTCGAGGACGTAGAGGCGTCCGGGCTTTCTGCTCGTGGAGCTCGGTGCGAGGCTCGGCGCGACTGTGGCTTCGCGCGGCGTCTTGACAACAGGGACTATCTGGTTGAGCACGGGGCTTCCCCACCTGGATGTGCAGCCGCAAATCACGGTCGGGACGAGAGCATAGGGGCGACGTCACGGGCAGCACAAAAGATCGCAACTGTGACGCTCTTCACGAGGGAACAGGCCCGTCCGGTATGCGTGGATGAATCATCGCAAAAGGCCCCGCGACCGGTCGGAAACCGGTCACGGGGCCTCTGGGACCCGCTCGCGATCAGGCGCTGAGCGCCTGCTTCACCTGCGCGAGGCTGGGGTTCGTCATGACGACCTCGCCGCCCCCGGCGGTGGGAAGGACGCGCACGGTCGGCACCGTCTGGTTGCCTCCGTTGGCCTTCTCCACGTACGCGGCCGATTCCGGGTCCTGCTCGATGTTGATCTCCGTGTACGCGATGCCCTCGCGGTCCAGCTGGCTCTTCAGCCGACGGCAGTAGCCGCACCACGTGGTGCTGTACATCGTCACAGTGCCCTGCATGGCCAGGCGCTCCTCTTGTTCGCGGATCGGGGTGGGCGGGTTGGCTCCGAGGGGAGAACGTATGCGATCCCGTGGCCATTCCCGATTCGTATGACCGCTCGCCCCGGCCTGTGGACAACGCGGGGCACCCGCCCCCGCGAACCTGGCAGCATGGCGGGGTGACAGCAGCAGCGCACTCCACTCTCTTCCCGCAGGTCCCCGAGTCGGCCGACGCGGTGCTCGACGGGCTCGACCCCGAGCAGCGCGAGGTCGCCCTCGCCCTGCACGGGCCGGTGTGCGTGCTGGCGGGAGCCGGCACGGGCAAGACGCGGGCGATCACGCACCGCATCGCCTACGGGGTGCGGGCGGGGATACTCCAGTCCGGCAGCGTGCTCGCCGTCACGTTCACCAACCGGGCCGCCGGGGAGATGCGCGGCCGGCTCCGGCAGCTCGGCGCGGGAGGCGTCCAGGCCCGCACCTTCCACTCCGCGGCCCTCCGCCAGCTCCAGTACTTCTGGCCGAAAGTCGTCGGTGGCGACCTTCCCCGGCTCCTGGAGCGCAAGATCCAGCTCGTCGCCGAGGCCGCCGCGCGCTGCCGCGTCCGGCTCGACCGGAACGAGCTGCGGGACGTCACGGGCGAGATCGAGTGGGCCAAGGTCACCCAGACCGTCCCCGCCGACTACCCGGCCGTCGTCGCCAAGTCCGTCCGCGAGGCACCGCGCGACCCGGCGGAGATCTCGCAGATCTACGCGATGTACGAGCAGCTCAAGCGCGACCGCTCGGTGATCGACTTCGAGGACGTGCTGCTGCTCACGGTCGGCGTCCTCCAGGACCGGCACGACATCGCCGACCAGATCCGCCGCCAGTACCAGCACTTCGTGGTGGACGAGTACCAGGACGTCTCCCCGCTCCAGCAGCGGCTCCTCGACCTGTGGCTGGGCGACCGCGACAGCCTCTGCGTCGTCGGCGACGCCAGCCAGACGATCTACTCCTTCACCGGCGCCACCCCCGACCATCTGCTGAACTTCCGCGTCCGGCACCCGAACGCCACGGTGGTCAAGCTCGTCCGCGACTACCGCTCCACGCCCCAGGTCGTCCACCTCGCCAACGGGCTGCTCAGCCAGGCCCGCGGCCGGGCCGCCGAGCACCGCCTGGAGCTGATCTCCCAGCGCGACCCGGGCCCCGAGCCCGCCTACACCGAGTACACCGACGAGCCCGCCGAGGCCGAGGGCACCGCCCGCCGCATCCGCGATCTGATCGCCGCCGGCGTCCCGGCCGGCGAGATCGCCGTGCTCTACCGCATCAACGCCCAGTCCGAGGTCTACGAGCAGGCCCTCGCCGACGCCGGCGTGCCCTACCAGCTGCGCGGCGCCGAGCGCTTCTTCGAACGCCAGGAGGTACGGGAGGCCGGCATCGCCCTGCGCGGCGCCGCCCGGGCCGGGGGCAACGACTCCCTGCTCGACGACGCCGAGGACCTGCCCTCCCAGGTGCGCGCCGTGCTCTCCACCAAGGGGTGGACCAGCGAGCCGCCCGCGGGCTCGGGCGCCGTCCGCGACCGCTGGGAGTCCCTCGCCGCGCTGGTCAGGCTCGCCGAGGACTTCGCCCGGGCCAGGTCCGGCGCCACCCTCTCCGACCTGGTGGCCGAGCTCGACGAGCGGGCCGCCGCCCAGCACGCCCCGACCGTCCAGGGCGTCACCCTCGCCTCCCTGCACGCGGCCAAGGGCCTGGAGTGGGACGCCGTCTTCCTGGTCGGCCTCACCGAGGGCATGATGCCGATCACGTACGCCAAGACCGACGAGCAGGTCGAGGAGGAGCGCCGCCTGCTGTACGTCGGGGTCACGCGTGCCCGGCTCCACCTCTCCCTCTCCTGGGCGCTCTCCCGCTCCCCGGGCGGCCGCGCCTCCCGTCGCCCCACCCGGTTCCTCAAGGGGCTGCGGCCCGGCTCCGGCGCCCTCGGCGCGGCCTCCACGGGCGGGGGCGGCTCCGTGGAGCGGGGTCTCGGCGGCGGCCGGCGCAGGGCCCGGGGCCCGGTGCGCTGCCGCGTCTGCGGCGCCACGCTCACCGAAGCGGGTGAGATGAAGCTGATGCGCTGCGAGGACTGCCCCTCCGAGATGGACGAGGCGCTGTACGAACGGCTCCGTGACTGGCGCTCCGACCGGGCCAAGGAGCTCGGGCAGCCCGCGTACTGCGTGTTCACCGACAAGACGCTGATGGCGATCGCCGAGTTGACGCCCGCCACCGGCGGGGAGCTCGCCGGAATCGCCGGGGTCGGCGCGCGCAAGCTCGACCGGTTCGGCGCCGACGTTCTCGCCCTCTGCGCGGGCGAAGAGCCAGGTGAGGGCAGTGGAGGAGACGACGAGGAAGCCTGACGAAAACTCGTCGAAAAAATAGTTTGCGCCCGCCCCGTCAAGCCCCATAGGTTCTTAACCACGGAAACAGCGGCTTCTTCGAAGCCCTGCTTTCGTGCTGTACTTGTCCAAATGAACATGAGGGTCCGGCTCACACCGAGCCCTCCGAGACGCCGAGAGGAGGCGATTCCAGTGATCAGCAACATCATCAGCACCAACGTCAGCTTCGTCAGCACCGACAAAATGACCGATCGCTCGGTCGTCTCCGCCTGCTCGCTCGGCCTCTCCGGCTCGGCGTTCATTGGCAGCGGTCTTCCTGGCACCGGTCTGTCCGGCGCCGGCATGGCCCGCGCCGCTTCCCTGCGGCCGGCTGCCGACCTGGCGGGTCTTCCCGTCATGGAGCGCGACGAGCGACCGACCAAGGCACTGGAAGCAGGAGTAGCAGCAGTCAAGGCCACGGCCTATGGCTTTGCGGCGACCGGTGCCGAAACCAAGCAGCAGACGACGCAGCACCACACGATGTGGGCCTTCCGTGGGCTCGAACCCTGGAGTGATCCAGCCTGATCTGATCAGGCCGGCGCCTTCAGGGCCGCGGAACCCCACCCGGGATCCGCGGCCCTTCTGTTTGTCCCCGAACGGGGACGGCGGAGCGAAGGGGCCTCGGAACCAGCACCATCCGGTACCAGCCGAAACCCCGGCCCAACAGGCCGGAACGACCAGACGAGGAAAAACCACCGTGCAACTCGAAGCGCACGCCCCGTCCGTACCGCCTTCCGAAACGATCCCGCCGCCCGGCCTCACGGAGGACTCCACCTTGACCCCCCTCACCGCGCTCACCGCGCTCGACGACGCCATCGAGAACCTCGGCGTACCCGTCCCCTGCCGTTCGTACGACCCGGAGGTCTTCTTCGCCGAGTCCCCGGCCGACGTCGAGTACGCCAAGTCCCTCTGCCGTACCTGTCCGCTGATGGAGGCCTGCCTCGCCGGTGCACAGGAGCGGCGTGAGCCGTGGGGCGTCTGGGGCGGCGAGCTGTTCGTCCAGGGCGTGGTCGTCGCCCGCAAGCGGCCGCGTGGCCGCCCGCGCAAGAACCCGGTCGCGGCATGAACGTCACCGGAACCATCGACCGACCCCTCACGCACGATCCCCAGAAGCTGGCCCCGATGACCTCTTCCACCAGTGAGCCGTCCGGCTCCGCCACCCCAGACGTCACCATCTCCGGCGCGAACGCCTCGCGTCAGAACAGGACCCGTGAAATGCAACTCATCCCAGAAGCCCTGGCTCGTGCGCATATGCACGACCGCCTGCGGGAAGCCGACGCGGAACGCCAGGCCCAGCGCCTGGTAGCCGCCCGGCGGATGCAGCGGCGCGCCGAGCGCGTCTCACTGCGCGCCCGGCGCGCGCTCGCCATGGCTGTCATGCACTGACCCGAAGAACCACGCGGGGGCCGGTCCGAACGGACCGGCTCCCGCGGTGCGTTGCGGAGCGCTCCGGCCCGTGTCGGACTATCGTCGAGAGGGTGAACGACGCCCGGAAGCCCGAGGAGCCCCTCGTCTGTGCCCGCTGCGGCACCACGGTCGAGGAACTCCCGGTGACCTGGACCTGCTCGATGGAGAACGGCGCCCGCCACTACTTCTGCGAGGCCTGCGCCCGCGAGAACATCAGGTCCATCGAGGGCCGCCTCGACTCCTCCTGGTGGTGACGGCCCGTCCGCCCCACGCCGCCGCCCGCTCGGCTCACTCGGCCGGGACGAAGCCCGGCAGCCACTCCTCCAGTTCGTCGCGCAGCCGCACCGTCGCGTTCAGCTGACAGAGCACACCGATCGTGCTCAGGGTCACCCGGTGTATCAGCAGATACGACGGCGGCAGATTGAGCTGCCTGCCCAGCTGGTGCGCGGGGGAGCGGGGATCGGCGACCCGGGCGGCCTGGGTCCGCATCCAGCCACGCGTGAACCCGAAGGCCTCCGCCGCGGCCGGCTCGATGATCGGCAGCAGGTACTCCAGGACCGCCTCCGGCGCGAGATCGATCGACTTCTTGACGAACCCGTCCGCGCGCAACAGCTCGTACACCGCCTCGGCGTCGCCCTCCAGGGTCAGCCGCAGACAGGTGCCGATGGTCTCCGGAAGCCCGCCCGGCAACCGGTCGACCGTGCCGAAGTCCAGCACCCCGAGCCGCCAGCCCTCCGGGCCCGCCTCGTCGTCGTCGCCCGGCAGCAGACGGAAGTTGCCCGGGTGCGGATCGGCGTGCAGGAGTCCCGTGCGCGCCGGGCCGGAGAAGAGGAAGCGGGCCAGCAGCTGACCGGCCCGGTCCCGCTGCGCCTCCGTACCCTCCGCGATCACCTCCGACAGCGGGATCCCGTCGATCCACTCCGTCACGAGCACCTGCTCGCTCTGGTGGACCACGGACGGGACGACGACATCGGGATCGTCCGCGAACTCCTCCGCGTGCACCCGCTGGGAGCGGGCCTCCAGCCCGTAGTCCAGCTCCTCCGAGACCCGGTCGCGCAACTCGGTGATCAGAGGCTTGATGTCCATACCGGGGATCAGCGGGCCGAGCAGCCGGGCGAAACGGCTGAGCTGCGTCAGGTCGGAGAGCAGCGCCTCACCGGCCCCCGGATACTGCACCTTCACCGCGACCTCGCGGCCGTCGTGCCACACCGCCCGGTGCACCTGGCCGATGGAGGCGGCCGCCGAGGGCTTGTCCTCGAACTCCAGGAACAGCTCCCGCCACGCCTCGCCGAGCCGCTCCTCCAGGACCGCGTGGACCGTCCGCGTCGGCATCGGGGGCGCCGCGTCCTGAAGCTTGGTCAGCGCCGCCCGGTACGGGCCGGCGATCTCCTCGGGCAGCGCGGACTCGAAGACGGACAGCGCCTGCCCGAACTTCATCGCTCCGCCCTTGAGCTCTCCGAGCACCTTGAACAGCTGGTCCGCCGTCCGCTGTTGAAGCTCTCGGGCGACCAGCTCGGCGGACTTGCCGCCGATCCGCTTGCCCAGACCCCAGGTGGCCCGTCCGGCGAAGCCCAGGGGCAACGCGGCCAACCTGGCGGTCCGGGTGACCGCCTTCCGGGGAAGATCAGACATGCGCCCCTCCAAATCCCAGACTGCCGTGCCCCACAGGACCGTTACCTCGCCATTGTGTCGTGCGGGGTTCCGACCCCCGAGGCATGTCCCCCCTCTCCGCGGCGTACCGCGCCGCACGGACACGCCGGGTGCGGTCTCATCCGCTCCACCCGCCACTCCAGGAGCGGCAGCGACACCTCCCAGCGCGCCCCCGTGCTCGCGGGCAACTCGCCGTCGAGGAAGGCCAGCGCGTGGGCCGCGGCCAGCCCGGCGACCGCCGTCGCGAGGCCCAGATCGCAGGCCGGCACCTGCGGGGGCGGGCCCGAGCGCCATTGCGCCAGCATGCGGGGCCACACCGGCTCCCGGTCCGTCCGCTCCTCCTGCGCGCACCGCGCGCACGCCGTGCCGCCGGGCAGCACCAGCGGCCCCACCACGCCGGTGGCCTCCAGCACCCCCGCGTAGAGATGAGGAGTGCCCGTCGCGATCCAGGCCTCGGCCGGGAGCAGGTCGGGGAGATAGGCGGCGAGACCGTCCCGCGGTGTCACCACGACGAGTGAGAGACCTGGCTCCCGCCCGCCCTCACCCGTCACCCGCCGGGACGCACGGGGCGGGCGGCCGCCCGGCGCCGACCGCGCGACGAGCCGGCGCGCCGCCGCGGCCCGGCGCTCACCCACCGTCTCGGCCGGCAGTCCGCCCGGCGCCACCTCCCAGGGCTGGACGGAGCCGGAGTCCAGCACCTCCACGCCGCCCACACCGGAGGCCGAGAGCAGCGCGGCGACCGTGGCGCCGACCCGCCCTGCGCCCCGGACCTGGACGCGCGCCGCCCGCCGGGCGGCCACGCGCCGTAACGCCCCGTCCGGCTCCGGGTGGAACACGGAGAGTGAGGCCAGATCGGCGCGGAGTGGATCGAGGGCGCCGTCCGGCGGTCCGGCGCCGGCCGTCCTTCCGGGCCGGCCGGCCGAGGCGTCCGCGATCAGCCCCGCCTTCGCGAGCCGGCCGAGCAGCTCCTCCAGCCACCCGTCCGGCAGTCCCAGGGCCCGGGCCTCGGTCCGCAGGAGCGCGATGCCTCGCGTGCCGTCGAGCAGTCCGAGCAGACTGCCGGTGGCCGTGTCGAGCGGACCCACCACCACCGCGTGCGCCGACGTGGCCCCGAACTGCACGCTCCGCAGATCGCGCCATGCCCGTCGCAGCGCGGGTTTCAGCATCGGATGCATTTCCGCCCCCGTGATCTTGATCGGTCGTCTTCTTCGCTCCGTCGTCAGATTGCCCGGCAGTCGAAGGGGACACGGAAAGTTGTCCACAGGGGCGGGGTATTAATCATTCAAATGGTGCCGGTGTGACCGGATCGCCGCCGAAACCGCGCC
Source organism: Streptomyces sp. Je 1-79 (assembly GCF_025195125.1). Lineage (GTDB taxonomy): Bacteria > Actinomycetota > Actinomycetes > Streptomycetales > Streptomycetaceae > Streptomyces. The sequence goes on along the minus strand of NZ_JAMGSL010000009.1, from coordinate 68,515 downwards.
CGGAGGCAGGACTTCCCCCGCTGACAGCGGGTAACGTCGGGCCCGTGCCCGCCGACCCTCAGCGCAGCGTGACCAACAAGCCGCCCCGCGGTCCGGGGACGAGTGCGGTCGAGGTCCGCAGAAGCTCCCGGCGGAGCAGAACCGTCTCCGCCTACCGCGAGGGCGACCGGACCATCGTGCTCATCCCGGCCCGGATGTCCGAGGCGGAGGAGCAACGCTGGGTGACGGTCATGCTGGACAAACTCGCCGCACAGGAGAGCAGGAGCGTCCTCGGCGACGCCGAACTCACCGAGCGCGCGGGGCGTTTGTCGGACCAGTACTTCGGCGGCCGGGCACGGCCCACGTCCGTACGCTGGGTGACCAACCAGAACACCCGCTGGGGCTCGTGCACTCCGTCGGAGGGCAGCATCCGCCTCTCGCACCGGCTCCAGGGCATGCCCGAGTACGTCGTCGACTACGTCCTCGTCCACGAGCTGGCACACCTTCTGGTGCCGGGCCACGGCCCCCGGTTCTGGCGCCTCCTGGAGGCGTACCCGCGCACCGAGCGTGCTCGCGGATACCTCGAAGGAGTCGTCGCCGCGGACCGTCTGCCCCACCTGCCGACGGCACCCGGGGAGTAGTCGCGAACCGCGTCAGTCCTGTACCGAATACGTACCAGCTTGGCTCAATGTCGCACGCAGCCGTTAGCCTGTCGCGAGGCATTCACATTTCGGGATGGGGGACGGTCGTTACGCATGGCCAGGGAATTCCAACGCGGCCACAAGGCCAAGATCAGTGATCTCACACCGGGAACCGATCTGTACGTGGGTGTGCAGATCGCGGCGCCCGGACTGACCTTCGACATCAGCTGCTTCGGCCTCGACGCCAACGAGCAGCTCTCGGACGACCGGTACTTCATCTTCTTCAACCAGCCGAAGTCGCCCGAGGAGTCCATCCAGCTGCTCGGCGCGCAGTCGGGCGACACCGAGTCCTTCCGGGTCACGCTGGACCGGATCCCGGCGAACATCCACAAGCTGTCGTTCACCGCGACCATCGACGGTGCCGGCCAGATGTCGCAGGTCGGCCCCGGTTACATCCGGATCGTGGCCGGCGGCGAAGAGGTCGTCCGGTACCCGTTCACGGGCTCGGAGTTCTCCACCGAGCGCGCCGTCATGCTGGGCGACTTCTACCTCAAGGACGTCTGGCGGTTCGCCGCCATCGGTCAGGGCTTCGACGGCGGTCTCGACGCGCTGCTGAAGAACTTCGGCGGCGAGGTCGCCGAGGAGCAGCCCGCCGCCCAGCCCCCGCAGGCGGCTCCGGGCTTCGGTGCGCCGCAGCAGGCTTCCGCGCCGCCCGCGTTCGGTGCGCCCGCGCCGCCCCAGGTGCCCCAGCCCGCCCCGCAGTTCGGCGCCCCGCCGGTCGCTCCCGCGCCCGCCCCGCAGGCCCCCGTCCAGCCGGTGCACGCGGCCCCCACCATGGGCGCCCCGATGGCCCCGCCCGCCCCCTCGCCGTACGGCCAGCCCCCGCAGGCCCCACAGCCTCCGCAGGCCCCGCAGTTCGGCCAGGTCCCGGGCGGTCAGGTCCCCGGACAGCCTCCGTACGGACAGCCGCAGCAGCCCCAGTTCGGCCAGGTCCCCGGTCAGATGGGCGGAATGCCCCAGGGGATGCCGCCCGGCATGCCGCAGGGAGTGCCCCAGGGCGCGCCCGCCGCCGGCGCCGGACTCGCCGCCGCGCTCCAGCCGTTCAAGGAGACCGCGACCGGCGCCCGCTGGGCACCGCAGAACCAGCAGCTCATGCGGGTCGACCTGCAGATGGGCGGCGTCCCCGTCCTCGCCCGTCAGGGCAGCATGGTGATGTACCAGGGCAAGGTGGACTTCAGCCACAAGGGCGCCGGCTTCACCGGCCGGATCGTCGGCAACGCCACCGGCCAGGAGATGCAGCTGATGCGCTGTACGGGCCGCGGCCAGGTCTTCCTCGCCGAGGAAGGCGCACACCTGCACCCGATCGAGCTCCAGGGCGACGGCATCTGCGTCTCCGCCGAGAACGTGCTCGCCTTCGACGAGTCCCTCCAGTACGAGGTACGGAGGATCGAGGGCCACGGCATCCCCGGCGGCGCCCTGTTCACCATGCAGTTCCAGGGCACCGGCACCGTCGTCGTCAAGACGCTCGGCGTCCCGGTCGTCCTGCCCGTCACGCCGACCACCTTCGCCGACTGCAACGCGGTCGTCGCCTGGTCGTCCGCGTCCCAGGTGATCCTCTCCAGCCAGGTCCGGCTGCGCCGCAACGCGTACCCCGGGCACAGCGGCGAGACCGTCAACCTCCAGTTCCGGGGCGCCCCCGGCAACTTCATCGTCGTCCAGCCGTACGAGGTCTGAGGGAGCCCGAAGAATGAACCAGCAACTCGCGGGCTTCGCCCCGACCCCGATGGCGGCCCGGATGGAGAACCACGGCCGCGCGATGCTCAAGGTCGCCATGGCCTCCGGCCACGACCTGTACGCGCGCACCGGCTCGATGGTCGCCTACGAGGGCTTCGTCACCTACGAGCCCAACCCGCCCGCCGCCCGCCAGGTCGCCCAGCAGTGGGTCACCGGCGAGGGCGCGCCCATCATGAAGTGCTCCGGTGACGGCCTTCTCTACCTCGCCGACTACGGCGCGGACGTCGTCGTGATCAACCTCAACAACGACTCGCTGTCCGTCAACGGCACCAACCTGCTGGCCTTCGACGCCCACCTCCAGTGGGGCGTCGAGAAGGTCAAGGGCCTCGCCAAGTTCGCCGGCCAGGGCCTGTTCAACGTCGAGATCGCGGGCACCGGCTGGGTCGCCCTCACCTCGCGCGGCACGCCGATCGTCGTCGACTGCGGCCGCGGCGAGGACGAGACGTACGTCGACCCGGACGCGCTCGTCGCCTGGTCGCCGGCGCTCAAGGTCAAGGGCAAGCGCAGCTTCAAGGCCTCCTCCCTGATCGGGCGGGGCAGCGGCGAGGCGTACCAGATGGCCTTCTCCGGCCAGGGCATCGTCGTCGTACAGCCGAGCGAGGACAGCACCGACCGCCTGCGGATCCGGGGCTGAGGGGGAGCGAGAACACACCATGCAGAGCCCGCTTTTCAACTACGCCGAGCAGCAGAGCCAGGAACGGTACGTCATCCAGAACCCGCAGCTGCTGCGGGTGGCGCTGACCGGCTCGGACGACATCCTCGCCCGCAAGGGCGCCATGGTCGCCTACCAGGGGCTCGTCGACTTCGACGGCGAGTACCAGACCTCCAGCCAGCGTCGCGCCCAGGCCCGCACCGGTGAGGGCCTCGACCTCATGCGCTGCTCCGGGCAGGGGACGGTCTACTTCGCCAACCTCGCCCAGTACATCCACGTGGTGGAGGTCGAGCAGGAGGGCATGACCGTCGACAGCTCCTACGTCCTGGCGCTGGACTCGACGCTGCACACCGAGGTCATCGCCGTGGACAGCCAGTACGGCGTCTCCGGCACCGGGAAGTACCAGCTCAACATCTCCGGCCGCGGCAAGGTCGCCCTCATGACCTCCGGCCAGCCGCTGATGATGCACGTCACCCCGGACAAGTACGTCAACGTCGACGCGGACGCGATCGTCGCCTGGTCCACCGGGCTGCGGGTGCAGATGCAGGCGCAGACGCACAACTCGAACATCCGCCGTCGCCGTGGCGACACGGGCGAGGGCTGGGAGCTCAGCTTCCTGGGCCAGGGCTTCGCCCTCGTCCAGCCCAGCGAGGTCATGCCGCCGCAGCACGCCGCCATCGGCCAGGGTGTCGCCGCCCAGTTCGGTGCCGGCCAGCACGGCTCCCGCGCCCAGAACCAGAACAACGCCTGGAACTGACGCACCGGGACCGACCGGACGACTGCAACGCGTAAGGGGCGGCCTCCCAGGAGGCCGCCCCTTACGCGTACGTCTTGCGGCTACAGCCGGGCCCGCGCCCCTTCCACCAGCCGCACCACCGAGGTGTCGGCCACCGCCGCCACCTCGTCGTACGCGTACCAGCGCAGGTCCAGCGACTCCTCGCTGATCGCCTCCACCGCACCGGCCGGAGCCAGCGCCGCGTACTGCACGTCCAGATGCCAGTGGCACGGTGCCGGGATCGGATGCCGGTCGAGCCGCACGGGCCCGCCCGGAAGCAGCGTCAGACCCGGGATCCCGGACTCCTCCGTCGCCTCCCGGAGCGCTGCGTCGGCCAGCGTCGCGTCCCCCGGCTCGCAGTGGCCGCCCATCTGCAGCCACATGCCGAGCTTCTTGTGCAGCGTCAGGAGAACCCGCCCGCGCTCCGGGTCCACCACCAGCGCACTGGCCGTCAGGTGCCCGGCCTCGCAGGCCTTCCACATCCCGTCCTCGTGCGCCGCGAGGTGGTCCAGATACGTCTGGCGCAGCTCACCCTGCGCTCCGTTCGACCCGTACGACTTCAGTACGAGTACGGCGTCGTCGTGCAGGCTCACTTGGCGCCGTCGTCCTTGCCCTCGTCCGTACCCCTGCCCTCGTCCGAGCCCTTCTCCGAGGCGTCGTCCGGGCCCTTGTCGCCGCCGCGCGCCGCCTCGCCCAGCATCTTGTCGAGCTCCGAGAAGTCGAGGTGCTCGCGGTGGACGAAGCCGTCCGGGTCGTCCAGGTCGGACGCCGTCGGCAGCATGTCCGGGTGCTCCCACAGGTCGTCACGGCCGTCGACACCGCGCGCGTCCGTGAGGGAGGCCCACAGCCGCGAGGCGTCCCGCAGCCGGCGCGGACGCAGTTCGAGACCGATCAGCGTGGCGAAGGTCTGCTCGGCGGGACCGCCGCTCGCCCGGCGCCGGCGCAGCGTCTCGCGCAGCGCGTCCGCCGAGGTCAGCCGGGACTTCGCGGCCTCGTGGACCACCGCGTCCACCCAGCCCTCGACCAGCGCGAGCGCCGTCTCCAGACGGGCCAGCGCGGCCTTCTGCTCCGGCGTGTCCTCGGGCTGGAACATGCCCTGCTGGAGGGCCTCCTGAAGCTGCTCGGGATGCGTCGGGTCGAGCTGACCCACCGCCTCCTCCAGCTTCGAGGTGTCGACCTTGATCCCGCGGGCATAGCCCTCGACCGCACCGAACAGATGCGAGCGCAGCCACGGCACATGGGCGAAGAGCCGCTGGTGGGCCGCCTCGCGCAGCGCCAGATAGAGCCGCACCTCGTCCTTGGGGACACCCAGGTCCCTGCCGAACGTCTCGATGTTCAGCGGCAGCAGCGCCGCCTTGCCGGCCGGGCCCAGGGGCAGACCGACATCCGTCGAACCGACGACCTCGCCCGCGAGCGCGCCGACGGCCTGTCCGATCTGCTGGCCGAACATGGCGCCGCCCATGGAGCGCATCATGCCGATCAGCGGGCCCGCCATGGCCTGCATCTCCTCGGGCAGCACATCGCCCATCGCCGTGCCGACCCGCTCGGCGACCGGGTCGACCAGCTGCTGCCACGCCGGCAGCGTCGCCTCGACCCACTCCGCGCGGCTCCACGCCACGGCCGTGCTCGCACCCGAGGGCAGCGAGGTCACGCCGTCGAGCCACAGGTCGGCCAGGCGCAGGGCCTCCTCGACCGCGGACTTCTCGGCCGGACCCACGCTGGCGTCCTTGGTGCCGTCGGACGTGCCCTGGGCCACCACCTGGCGCGCGATCTGCTTGGCCATGTCCCAGTTCACCGGACCGCCCTCGTAGGAGAGCATCTGGCCGAGCTGCTGGAAGGCGGCACCCAGGTCGTTGGGGTTCAGCGAGCCGAACATCGCGGCGAACGGATTGTCCGCCCCGCCCGGTCCGCCCATGCCCGGCAGGCCGCCGAAGCCGAACGGATTGGCCCCGAACGGGTTGCCGCCGCCCTGACCACCGGACCCCTGGTCGCCTCCGGCGGGGTCCTTCTTCTTGCCTTCGTCGCCGTTCTCCGGCTCCTCCGGCGGAAGGCCGAATCCGAATGGGCTGTCACTCACAGGTTTCCTCGGCTCGTAGGGCCGCCGGCTTCCTGCCGACGGCGGCTTTCCTGACTCGGCTCGATGCCCGACTGCACACCACCAGCGTAGACATCCGGGCCGGATATGGGCTCGGTGCTCCGCCGGGCCGCGGCCTGCGGCAGGATGGACGCCACCTGGTACGTACGCGTCATTCGGGTACGTACTGAAGACAACCGCTGGAGACGCCCGGTGAGTTCCCCAGATCCTCAGGTTCGCGCAGCGCGAAACATCTCGACCCGGTCCACCGGGCGCGGCCCCGTGGTCGCGGTCACGGGCGCCGCCTCCGGGGTCGGTGACCTGCTGACCAGGCGCCTCGCCGCGTCCGAGGAGATCAAGCAGGTCATCGCGATCGACGAGCGCCGGGGCGAGGTCTCCGAGGCGCAGTGGCACATCCTCGACGTCCGCGACCCGGCGATCGCCGAGAAGCTGCGGGGCGCCGACGTGGTCGTGCACCTCGCCGTCGACCTCGACCTGGAATCCGACGCCGCCGCCCGAACGGCCTACAACGTGCGCGGCGCGCAGACGGTCCTGACGGCCGCCGCGGCCGCTGGGGTGCACCGGGTCGTGCTCTGCACCTCCGCGATGGTCTACGGCGCGCTGCCCGACAACGACATCCCGCTCTCCGAGGACGCGGAGCTGCGCGCCACCGCCGAGGCCACCGGCGTGGGCGACATGCTGGAGATCGAGCGGCTCGGCCGGCGCGCCCCCCGCGCCCACCCCGGCCTCCAGGTCACCGTCGTCAGGCCGGCGGTCCTGGTGGGCGGCACGGACACGGCTCTGACCCGCTACTTCGAGTCCCCCCGGCTGCTCGTCGTGGCGGGGTCGCGCCCCACCTGGCAGTTCTGCCACGTCGAGGACCTGGTCAGCGCGCTGGAGTACGCGGCGCTCGAGAAGGTCGACGGGGAGTTCGCGGTCGGCTGCGACGGCTGGCTGGAGCAGGAGGAGGTCGAGGAGCTCTCCGGGATCCGGCGCATGGAGCTGCCCTCCGCCGTCGCCCTCGGCGCGGCGGCCCGGCTGCACCGGATCGGGCTCACCCCGTCCCCGGCCGGTGACCTCGCGTACACGATGCACCCGTGGGTGGTCAGCGTCGGGCGGCTGCACGACGCGGGCTGGCGGCCGACCTGGACCAACGAGGAGGTGCTCGCCGCGCTCCTGGAGGAGGTCGAGGGCCGGCACACGGTCGCGGGCCGCAGGCTCGGCCGCAAGGACGCGACGGCGGCGGGAGCGGCCGGCGCGACGGTGGCCCTGCTGGGCACGGCGGCGCTCGTCCGCCAGATGCGCAAGCGGCGGGGCATGTAGGACCACCCCCGCGCCGGCCACTGTAGGACCCTCCTACGAAGAATCCGTTCCACCGGTCGAAAGCGCTATTCCGGGATGTCCGTGCGGTGCGGCACCATGGGCCCATGGCACGCACCTACGACCACCCCGGCGAGCAGACCGCGACGGACCCGATCAAGCTGCTCGCGATCCGTGACACCCCGCTCTCGGTCGACGAGGTCTTCCAAGCCGTCGGCGACGAGGCGGCCGGCGGCACGACGCTCTTCGTGGGCACGGTGCGCAACCACGACGGCGGCGCGGACGTCGACGCGCTCGGGTACTCCTGCCACCCCTCGGCCGAGGACGAGCTGCGCCGGGTCGCCGAGAAGGTCGTCGCCGACTATCCGGTCCGCGCCCTGGCCGCCGTCCACCGTGTGGGCGATCTGGAGGTCGGCGACATCGCGGTCGTCGTCGCGGTCTCCTGCCCCCACCGCGGCGAGGCCTTCGAGGCCTCGCGCAAGCTCATCGACGACCTCAAGCACGAGGTCCCCATCTGGAAGCACCAGAGGTTCTCGGACGGCACCGAGGAGTGGGTGGGGGCCTGCTGAGCCCGGCACCGGCTCCAGGCCCGTGACCAGCGCGGTCGCCCTCCCGCGGCTGCCTGGGAAGGCACCGCGCCGACGTGCCGTAGTCGTACGCCCCGATTTGCGTAACCGGGCCCCCGGCAGCAGCGTTGGTGCTGCAGATCGTTAATCTGCTGATCGGCCGGTTCCGGCCGGTTGCGGTGGCTCATTGGGGATGGGAGGTCGGGATGGCAGCGCTCGCCTGGTTGCTTATTCCGCTTTTCGCAGTCGTCGGCGCGGCGATATGGGGAAGCTGGGCACAGAGGAACAAGACCACCGGAGACGTCGCCGAGCTCGCCGGCTACGCACGGTTCAGGGACGCCATGGAGCGGTCCCACGCCGGCATCGACGGTGCCGATCGCGAGATGGCTCCGGCCGCACCCTCGACCCCCGTACGCAGTAGCCACGTCTCCGGCTGACTTCCCTCGCCGGCCGCCTCGTACGGACCCGCCCCACGGGTGCACTCACAGACCGGTCCCGTACTGTCGTTCCATGCCACGCCGCACTGCGACGATGCTCGCCTCCACTCTGGTCCTCATCACCCTGCTCTGTGTGGGCGTCCTTGTCCCGGTGCCGTACGCGGAGATGAGCCCCGGTCCGACGGTCAACACGCTCGGGGAGGCCGCCGGCGAGCCGGTCCTCCAGATCTCCGGGCGCAAGACCTACCCCACCGACGGGCATCTCAACATGACGACCGTCCGCGTCACGAGCGCGGACTACCGGATGAACGTGGTCGAGGCGGTCTACGGCTGGCTGGCCCACGACAACGTGGTCGTCCCCAAGGAGACCCTCTACCCGGACGGCAAGACGGAGGAGGAGTCGACCCAGGAGAACGCGGAGGAGTTCAGCCAGTCCCAGGAGAGCGCCAAGGTCGCCGCCCTCACAGAGCTGGGCATCCCCGTGACCACCAGGGTCGTCGTCGCCTCCGTCGTCAAGGACAGCCCCGCCCAGGGCGAGCTGCACGCCGGGGACGTCATCAAGGCCGTGGACGGCGTCCCGGTCAAGGAGCCGGGCGACGTCGCCAAGCAGGTGACCACGCACGCGCCGGGCGAGAAGGTCGCCTTCACGATCGTCCCGGCCAAGGAGGCGGAGGCCGCCGAGAAGGCCGGCAAGGAGCCCACCGCCACCGAGAAGGTCACCGTCACCACGGTGAAGTCCGCGGAGGGCGACCGGGCGATCGTCGGCATCCAGGCAGGGACCGACCACGTCTTCCCGTTCACGATCGACATCAAGCTCGCCGACGTCGGCGGGCCCAGCGCCGGTCTGATGTTCGCGCTCGGCATCGTCGACAAGCTCACGGCCGAGAGCCTCACCGACGGCAAGTTCATCGCCGGCACCGGAACCATCGACGAGAAGGGCCAGGTCGGCCCGATCGGCGGTATCGAGATGAAGCTCGTCGGCGCGCGCAACGCCGGCGCCGAGTACTTCCTCACCCCGGCCGACAACTGCGAGACCGCCGCCTCCGACATCCCCGACGGCCTCACCCTGATCAGGGTGAACACCATCGACGACGCGACGAAGTCGCTGGAGAAGCTCCGCAACGGCGACACGAAGACCCTCCCCAGCTGCTCGAAGAGCTAGGACCGCCTGCACGGAAGGGGGCGCCCCGGTCAGCGACCGGGGCGCCCCCTTCGTCACGCGTACGCGGGTCCTCAGCCCTCGAAGGTCGCCGCGAGGGCCTCCGCGAGGCCCGGGACCAGGTCCGCCCCGGTCAGGACCTCGTTCGGCGAGTCCTTCTCGCGCAGCCGGATCGCCGCCTCCCGCGCGCCGTTACGGAGCACGGCCACGGTCATCCGTACCTCCTGCCGGTCGGGGTGCCGGGCCACCCACTTCGCCAGGGCGGCCTCGTTCAGGCCCTCCGGCACGGAGGCCTCGGCCGACGGCGGGAGCATCAGCCGCTCCACCGTCAGTGCGCAGCCGACCACCGCGTCGGGCCACGCGATGGTGCCGAGGAACTCGTCGAGGGGCTTCCCCTTCGGAAGTTCCTCCTGCTCGATGGGGGTGTAGGCGGCCGCGGCCTCGCCGGCTTCGAGGCCGAGCTGGGAGGCGAGTCCCGGCTCCTGGGCACGCAGTCGGGCGGTGTCGACCAGGGCGAAGAGCCGGGCCGGCCGGTCCCAGCCGAGGCCGGAGGCGTACTCGTCGATCTCGAGCACCGCGCGGGTCAGGGGGCTCGCGGCCATGGGGGTGCCGGAGGGGGAAACGTTGGACATGGACAACATCCTGCCTCCTCTTCCCCCGAAGTCGGGAACTAGGTAAAGCCTCAGTAAGTTGCACCATTGGGCTCTACGATCGCGGGGCCTGCTTTATAGACGCATCAACCTCGAGGGGCGCACGTTGGCTTTCCAGATGCCGGACCGCGGAGGCGGCGGAGGTCCGTCCGGGCCAAGGATGAGAGTCGGCCGGCCTTCCCGGCGGGCCCGGACGCTGCTCATGACCCTGGGCGTGCTGGCCGTCCTGGCCATGCTGTTCGTCATGTTCGCGGGATTCTGGACCGACTGGCTCTGGTACCGCTCGGTCCAGTACTCGTCCGTGTTCACCACCACCCTGTGGACCAAGATCGGCCTCTTCGCCGTCTTCGGTCTGCTGATGGGGCTCGCCGTAGGCTTCAACATCTGGCTGGCGCACCGGCTGCGGCCGCCGCTGAGCGCGATGTCGCTGGAGCAGCAGAGCCTCGACCGGTACCGCATGGGTCTGGCGCCCTACAAGAAGTGGGTGCTCCTCGCGATCACCGCGCTCGTGGGCCTGATCGCGGGCGCCTCGGCCTCCGGTCAGTGGCGGACCTGGCTGATGTGGGTCAACGGCGTGTCCTTCGGCCAGAAGGACCCGCAGTTCCAGCTGGACGTGTCGTTCTACGCCTTCGACCTGCCCTGGTACCGCTCGCTGCTGGCCTTCGGCTTCGCCGCCACGGTCCTGTCGCTCATCGCCGCCGCCCTCACGCACTATCTGTACGGCGGACTGCGCGTCACCAGCCCGGGCGCCCGGGCCACCGCCGCCGCGACGGGCCACCTGTCGGTGCTGCTCGGCGTCTTCGTCTCGCTGAAGGCCGTGGCGTACTGGCTCGACCGGTACGGCCTCGCCGTGAAGTCCAGCGACTTCAAGGCGGCCGGCAACTGGACGGGGCTGCGGTACGTCGACGCCAACGCCTACCTCCCGGCGAAGACGATCCTGTTCTGCATCGCCGTGATCTGCGCCGTGCTGTTCTTCGCGACGCTGTGGCGCCGCACCTGGCAGCTGCCCATGATCGGCTTCGGTCTCATGGTCCTGTCGGCGATCCTGATCGGCGGCCTGTACCCGGCCATCGTGCAGAAGTTCCAGGTCCAGCCGAACGAGCAGGCCAAGGAGGCGCCGTACATCCAGAAGAACATCGACGCCACGCGCAAGGCGTACGCCATCGACGGCACCGAGCCGGAGAACTACTCGGGCAAGTCCACGGTCAAGGCCAAGGACCAGCTCCGCGCGAACTCCGACACGGCGGCCAGCTACCGGCTGATCGACCCGAACATCGTCTCGCCGACGTTCCAGCAGCTGGAGCAGAAGCGGAAGTACTACCAGTTCCCGACCACCCTCGACGTGGACCGCTACAAGGGCCAGGACACCGTCGTCGGCCTGCGTGAGCTCAACATCAAGGGCATCCCGAAGCGGAACTGGATCAACGACCACTTCACGTACACCCACGGCTATGGCGCGATCATGGCCGCGGGCACGCAGACGGACGCCAACGGCTCCCCGGTCTTCACCGAGGCCGGCCTGCCGACCACGGGGATGCTCGGCCCGTACCAGCAGCGGGTCTACTACGGCGAGAAGACCGATCAGTACTCGATCGTCGGCGGCCCGCAGAAGGAGCTGGACTACGAGGACAACGGCGAGAAGACCACCAGCTACGACGGCAAGAGCGGGGTCAACCTCTCCAACACCTTCAACCGCGCGGCCTACGCGGTCGCGTTCAGCGAGCCGCAGATCCTCTACTCGGGGGCCATCGGCGAGGGCTCGCGGATCCTGTACAACCGCACGCCCAAGGAGCGCGTCGAGGCGGTCGCACCCTGGCTGACCATCGACGGCGACGCCTACCCGGCGGTCGTGAACAAGAAGATCGTGTGGATCGTCGACGCGTACACGACCACGAACGGCTACCCGTACGCCTCGCGCACCACGCTCGGCGACACCACCGCGGACTCCCTGACCGTGGGCAACCAGCAGCGCGCCGTGGTCGCCCAGCAGAACCAGGTCAACTACATCCGCAACTCGGTGAAGGCCACCGTCGACGCCTACGACGGCACGGTGACGATGTACCAGTGGGACAAGCAGGACCCGGTCCTCAAGACGTGGATGAAGGCGTTCCCGGACACGGTGCAGCCGCGTGAGGCGATCAACCCCGAGCTGATGCAGCACCTGCGGTACCCGCAGGACATGTTCAAGGTCCAGCGCGAGCTGCTCACCCGCTACCACGTGAAGGACCCGGCGCAGTTCTACAGCGGCTCGGACGCCTGGCAGGTGCCGGACGACCCGACCAACAAGGACGGCAACGCGGTCCCGCCGTACTACCTGAGCATGAAGATGCCCGGGGACAAGCAGCAGCAGTTCTCGCTGACGACGACGTTCACCCCCAACGGGCGGCCCAACCTGGGCGGCTTCATGGCGGTCGACGCCGATGCCGGCAGCAAGGACTACGGCCGTATAAGGCTGCTGAGAGTCACCTCCGAGGTCCCCGGACCCGAGCAGGTGCAGAACAAGCTCAACAGCCTTCCGTCGGTGGCCACCTTCGTCCGCGACATGAAGGGCGCCGACTCCGACATCCAGTACGGCAACCTGCTGACGGTGCCGCTCGACGGCGGCTTCCTGTACGTCGAGCCGGTGTACGCCCAGGGCCGCAACGCGCACTACCCGCTGCTGAAGAAGGTCGCGGTGTCGTACGTGGACGCGGACCAGCCGGAAGGTGACACCACCAAGGACACCACGGTGTTCGAGGACAACCTCACCGCCGCGCTGAACGCGGTCTTCGGCGTGGACGGCGCCACGCCGCCCGAGCAGCCGGAGCAGCCGGGCACCAAGCCGCCGACGACGCCGACGACGAACGACGCGGCGCTGAAGCAGGCCATCGCCGACGCGCAGAAGGCGATGGACGACGGTGAGGCCGCTCTGCAGAAGGGTGACTGGGCGGCGTACGGCAAGTCCCAGGAAGCCCTGCAGGACGCCCTCCAGCGGGCGGCGGAGGCCGGCGCGAAGCTGACCCCGGCCGACCAGAAGCCGGGCGACGGCGGACCGAAGCCGGGGGCGACCCCGTCGACGGCTCCGACGCCGTCCACGAGTGCGAGCCCACCGGCCGGCTGATCACCCTGGTCGGGAGCCACCCCGCGTCGTGATACCTTTACGGAACAACGACGCGGGGTGGAGCAGCTCGGTAGCTCGCTGGGCTCATAACCCAGAGGTCGCAGGTTCAAATCCTGTCCCCGCTACTGAAGACAAGGGCCCGGATCCTTCAGGATCCGGGCCCTTGTCATGCGTTCGGGGGCTCGCGCGGCGCCCCCGAAGAGCGGTAGGGATGGGGCGAGTTGAGGCGAGTCGTGTTTGACTTATCTCTCTGTGGGCATGTCGACAAAACGCTGAAGTGACCTCACTGGCTGCGGTATACCAGGTGTACGCGCGTTGCGGGTGGTGCGACGATGGTTTTTATGGGGGACAGGGCAACTCTGTTGGAGACAGGGCGGTTTGTGCAACGGCACGCTCGACGTGCCGCAGATGACATCATCGAGGCCGCGTTGGCGGCCGATGCGGCCGTCGACACCACCGCCGACACGGAGACCGAGAGCGACACGGAGACCGAGGCACGCCACCGTCGCGCCGCCGAGAACGGCGATGCCGCGTCCATGAGCGTGCTCGGCGCGCTGCTGCTGCGCCGGGGCGACCTGGACGGCGCCGAGCCCTATCTGCGGGGCGCGACGGCGGAGGGGGACCGCGCCGCCGCCAACAACCTGGGCGTCCTGCTGCACCAGCGGGGATACGCGGACGAGGCCGCCGGCTGGTGGCGGGTCGCCGCCGTCGCGGGCTCCGCGCCCGCGGCCCACGCGCTCGGCCGCCACCACCGCGAGCGCGGCGACGAGCCCGCCGCCGAGTACTGGCTGCGCCAGTCCGCGGAGCAGGGCCACGCCCTGGGCGCGTACGCCCTCGCCGACCTCCTGGAGCACCGCAGCGACGTCGGCGCCGAGCGCTGGCTCCGCGCCGCCGCCGAGCAGGGCCACCGTGAGGCCGCGTACCGCCTCGCCGTGGCCCTGGAGCGCCGCGCGACGGAGACCGACGGCCCGGCCCGCCTGAGCGGCGCGGCGGCGGTCACGGCCCCGGCCACGGGCGCGGGCCCGGCTTCCGGTGCGGCCCCGGCCCCGGCTTCGGGGGCCGACGCCGCCCGCGGTGCGAAGGCCGGTGCGGCGGACGGTCAGGCCGGCGTCCCCACCCCGCCCGCCGGGGAGCTCGGAGAGGCCGAGCAGTGGTTCCGGCAGGCCGCCGCGCGGGGACACCGCCGTGCCGCGCTGCACCTCGGCGCGATCCTGGAGAAGCGCGGCGAGCTCAAGGAGGCCGGCCGCTGGTACCTGAGCTCGGCCAAGGAGGGCGAGGCGAAGGCCGCCTGCGCGCTCGGTTTTCTGCTGCGCGACGCCGGGGACGAGGAGAGCGCCGCCGTGTGGTGGCTGCGCGCCGCCCAGGACGGCGACGGCAACGCCGCCAACGCGCTGGGCGCCCTGCACGCCGCCCGGGGCGAGCAGCAGACCGCCGAGCGCTGGTACCGCGCCGCCATGGACGCGGGCGACGTCAACGGGGCGTACAACCTCGGGCTGCTCTGCGCCGCCCAGGACCGCAACCAGCAGGCCGAGCAGTGGTACCGCCGCGCCGCCTACGCGGGCCACCGCGAGGCCGCCAACGCGCTCGCCGTGCTCCTCCTCCAGGCCGGCGACGCGAACGGCGCCGAGCCCTGGTTCTCCAAGGCGGCCGAGGCGGGCAGCGTCGACGCCGCCTTCAACCTCGGCATCCTCTACGCGGGTCGCGACGACGACCGTACGGCGCTGTCCTGGTACGAGCGCGCGGCCGCCGCAGGGCACACCGAGGCCGCCCTCCAGGTCGGCATCGCCAGCCTGCGCGACGGCGACGAGCAGACCGCCGAGCGCCATCTGCGGTGCGCGGCGGGCGGAGGCAGCGCCGAGGCCGCGTTCCGGCTCGCCAGCGTCCTCGACGCGCGCCGCCCCGAGCCCGGCCAGCCCGCGCTCGGCGCCCCGCGCGACGAGAAGAAGACCGAGTGCGAGGAGTGGTACGAGCGCGCCGCCCAGCAGGGGCACCGCCGTGCCCAGGTACGTGTGGGCATGCTGGCCGCCGCCCGCGGTGACGTGGCGGAGGCGGCCCACTGGTACCGCGAGGCCGCGGAGGCGGGCAGCCGCAACGGCGCCTTCAACCTCGGCCTGCTCCTGGCCCGCGAGGGCAGCGAGCGCGAGGCTGCCCTGTGGTGGACCCGCGCCGCCCGCGCCGGGCACGGGCGCGCCGCGCTCCGGCTCGCGCTGCTCGCGGCGCGGCGCGGCGAGCTGACCGAGGGCCGCCGCTGGTGCGCACACGCCGTGGAGCTCGGCCCTGCGGAGGTGGCCGAACGGGCCGCCCGGCTGAGCGAGGCACTGCACCAGGAGCTCACCGCCTAAGCGATTTGCGCTGGTCGGGGGCGTCCCGTAAGGTTGGGTTCACCGACGCGGGGTGGAGCAGCTCGGTAGCTCGCTGGGCTCATAACCCAGAGGTCGCAGGTTCAAATCCTGTCCCCGCTACTCAGTAGCAACGAAGGCCCGGATCCAGTCACTGGATCCGGGCCTTCGTCGTCTCCGCGTACGGCGGCGCGCGAAAAGCCCCCACCGTGCGGTGGGGGCTCTGCCGGGTCGGCTCAGGCCGTCGTGGCGCAGTTCGGGCAGATGCCCCGGTACGTGACCTCGACGTTCGAGATCGTGAAGCCGAAGCGCTCGGTGTCCGGGAGGTCCGCCAGCGGGTTGCCGGAGGGGTGCACGTCACGGATCGCGCCGCAGCGGCCGCAGACCAGGTGCTGGTGCGGGCGATGGGCGTTCGGGTCGTACCGCTTGGCGCGGCCGTCCGTCGCGACCTCCATCACCTCACCGAGCGTGACCATCTCGCCCAGCGTGTTGTAGACGGTCGCCCGGGAGATCTCCGGCAGCCGCTCCACGGCGCGGGCATGGACCTCGTCGGCGGTCAGATGGACATGATCTCCGTCGAGGACCTCGGCCACGACGCGCCGCTGCGCGGTCATTCGCCAGCCGCGGCCGCGCAGACGTTCCAACAGGTCACTCATAAGGGCCAGGGTAACAGCGGAGGGTCCGAGGTCCCGAACTGGTGTGACTTTGGATGTTCACTTGACTTAGACATTGTCCATTGTAGGCTCGACTCCGGCACGGGCCGAACTTCGGCGAGCGGTCCGAGGCCGCGATCCAGGCCCTGCGCGGCCGAGGCCGCTCGCCGTGGAAAGGGAGAGGGCCGGCTCGCATCACGCGGGCCGGCCCTCTCTCGTGTCAGCTCGCCAGGGTCGTCGCGTGGCGGCGCGCGGGGGTCCAGCAGCGGATGATGTCGCGTACGGAGACGATGCCCACGGGTCCGTGTCCGTCGAGGACGACGAGGTGGCGGAAGCCGCCGTGGGTCATGGCGGCGGCGGCCTCCTCCAGGGTCCAGGTGGGAGCGGCGAAGACGACGTCGGTCGTGGTGTGGGAGCCCGCGGTCTCGCGGTCGGGGTTCTGGTCGGCGCCGATCGCGTTGAGGATGTCGCGCTCGGTGAGGATTCCGAAGCCGCCGGCGTCGGTGTCGTGGACGACGGCCGCGCCGACGCGGCGCGCCGACATCAGCCGGGCGGCCTGACGGAGGGTGTGGGCGGGACCGATGGTGAGGACCACCGTGCTCATGGCGTCACGGACGAGCATGAAGGGAGCCACCTCCTTGGTGAACCGTTCCCGCCTTCAACGAGAACGAATTCACAAGTTCACAAGTGGGGGGACTCTCAGAGTGGCACCAGAGGGGGCGGTCAACAAGGGGGCGCGCGAGGCGCCCTCGGAGGGCGCGCGAAGCGCCCCGCGAGGTGCGGTCCGTTCTTCCGGCTCGGACCGCCGTCAGTTCTTCTGGTTCAGATAGCTCAGCAGTTCGCCGTGGAGCAGTCCGTTCGACGCCGCCGCGTTGCCGCTGTGCGGGCCGTGCCGGCCGTCGAGGCCGGTGAACGTGCCGCCCGCCTCCTGGACCACGATCGCCGTCGCCGCCATGTCCCAGAGCGACAGCTCCGGCTCGGCGCAGAAGTCCACCGCACCCTCGGCGACCATCATGTACGGCCAGAAGTCGCCGTACGCCCGGGTCCGCCAGCACGCGCGCGTGAGGTCGAGGAAACCGTCGAGGCGGCCCCGCTCCTCCCAGCCGCTCAGCGAGGAGTACGCGAACGACGCATCGCCCAGCTCCGCCACCTTCGACACCTGGAGCCGCGTCGCCGAGGTCAGGCTGCGGCCGGTGTACGCCCCCGCGCCCTTCGCCGCCCACCAGCGCCGGCCGAGCGCCGGCGCCGACACCACGCCGACCACCGGCTGGAACCCGGTGTCACCGGCCTCCATGAGCGCGATCAGGGTGGCCCAGACCGGCACACCCCGCACGTAGTTCTTGGTGCCGTCGATGGGGTCGACCACCCAGCGGCGCGGGCCCGTGCCCTCCACGCCGTACTCCTCGCCGAGGATCGCGTCACGCGGCCGCGCCCGCTTGAGCTGAGCGCGGATCAGTTCCTCGGCCGCCTTGTCCGCCTCGCTCACCGGCGTCATGTCCGGCTTCGTCTCGACCTTCAGGTCGAGCGCCTTGAAGCGGTCCATGGTGGCCGCGTCGGCGGCATCCGCGAGGACATGGGCGAGACGCAGATCGTCGTGGTAATCGGCCATGGTCGAAACTCTATCCCTCGAAGGGACGTGGCCTTACGGGAGCCCTTGACAGTGCGTGGCGACCCGTCAACTCTGAGCGCAGAACCGTTCTGGCCGGGAGGCGACGATGCCGACTGCGCGTGAGGCACTGCTCGACGCCGCCCTCGCCGCGCTCGTGGAGCTGCCCTGGTCCGCGGTCCGGATGGTCGACGTCGCCTCCGCCGCCGGTGTCTCCCGGCAGACCCTCTACAACGAGTTCGGCAGCAAGGAGGGCCTGGCCCGCGCACTCGTACGCCGTGAGGCCGACGCGTACCTCCAGGGCGTCGAACGGGTGCTCGCCGCGCCCTCCCCGCCCCGGCGCAACCTCGCCGCCGTCGCCGAATGGACCGTCTCCGAAGCCTTCACCCGCCCGGTCCTGCGGGCCCTGCTCACCGGATGCTGGGGGGAGCGGCTCCCCGTGCCCCGACCGGCCAGGGCCGGGTCCCGCGCCTCCTCCGTACCCGCGCAGCGCCGCGCCGACGCGGGCGTGCCGTCCCCCGCCGACCTGCTCGGGCTCGCCCGCGACCGGGCCGCCGCGGCGCTCCAGGGCGACGACGACGGGGACGTGCGGAACGCCTGCGAGGTCGTCCTACGGCTCGCGCTCTCCTACGTCGTGGCCCCGGTGCCCGTCGTCGCGGACGGTCACTGGGCCGACCCCGAGAGCTGGAGGCCGATGACCCCGACGATCACCAGCGTGATCGACACGATCTTCAGGGTCGACACGATGTCACCGAGGAAGATCATCCCGTAGATCGCCGTCCCGGCCGCGCCGATGCCGGTCCACACCGCGTACGCCGGACCCACGTCCAGCTTCCGCAGCGCGAGCGTCAGAAGCCCGAAGCTGCCGAGGGCGAAGCAGGCGAACGCGACCGTCGGCCAGAACCGGGTGAACCCGTGCGAGAGCTTCAGGCAGACCGCGAACCCCGTTTCCAGGAGTCCGGCGACCACCACGAGCAGCCACGCCATCGTCCGTGCCTCCCACGCTGTAGGTGACTGCTTCGTCGCACTTGGTGCGATTATGCCCTTACCGGCAGCGCGGGACCGCAAACGTGCGCGAGTCAGTCGCCCTCGCGTCGCTCCCGGGTCGCGAGCAGGCGCCGCAGCGAATAGAGCCGCGCCGGATCGGCGTGCCCCTCGGCCGCCCACGCGTCCAGCGCGCAGTCCGGCTCGTCGTGGCTGCACGCCCGCGGGCAGTTCTCCGTACCCGGTACGAGATCGGGGAAGGCGAGGATCACCCGGGACGGGTCGACGTGGTGCAGGCCGAAGGAGCGCACGCCCGGGGTGTCGATCACCCAGCCGCCCTCCTTGTCGTTGAGCGGGAGGGCGAGCGCCGAGGTCGTGGTGTGCCGGCCGCGCCCCGTCACCGCGTTGACATGGCCCGTGCTCCGCCGCCGGTCCTCCGGGACCAGGGCGTTGACCAGGGTCGTCTTGCCGACTCCGGAGTGGCCGACGAACGCGGTCGTGCGGCCCTTCAGGTGCTCGTGGACCCGCTCGGCGGCGACCCCGTCCACGAACTCGTCGCGCGTGGTCACCACGTAGGGCACACCGAGCGCGCCGTACATCTCCAGGAGTTCGTCGGGCTTGGCCAGGTCCGACTTGGTCAGCACCAGGAGCGGGGTCAGCCCGCCGTCGTACGCGGCGACCAGACAGCGGTCGATCAGGCGGGGGCGGGGCTCGGGGTCGGCCAGCGCGGTGACGATCGCCAGCTGGTCGGCGTTGGCGACCACCACCCGCTCGAACGGGTCGTCGTCGTCGGCCGTGCGGCGGAGCACGGAGCTGCGCTCACCGATCCGTACGATCCGGGCCAGCGTGTCCTTCTCGCCGGACAGATCGCCCACGAGGGAGACCCGGTCGCCGACGACCGCCGCCTTGCGGCCCAGCTCGCGCGCCTTCATCGCCATGACGACCCGGTCGTCCAGGAGGCAGGTGAGCCGGCCGCGGTCCACGGTGAGGACCATGCCCTCGACCGCGTCCTCGTGCTTGGGACGGATGCTGGTACGGGGACGGTTGCCCTTGCGGTTGGGCCGCTGGCGGATGTCGTCCTC
Organism: Streptomyces sp. Je 1-79; assembly: GCF_025195125.1. GTDB lineage: Bacteria > Actinomycetota > Actinomycetes > Streptomycetales > Streptomycetaceae > Streptomyces. The sequence continues at coordinate 48,704 of NZ_JAMGSL010000009.1, read as the reverse complement.
GTCGGTGTGCTTGCCGTAGCGCCGCATGGATCAGACTCCGAGCATTTCGGTCCACATCCTGGGGAAGTCGGGCAAGGTCTTGGCGGTCGTCGCCACGTTCTCGATCTCCACTCCCTCGACCGCGAGGCCGATGATCGCGCCCGCGGTCGCCATCCGGTGGTCGTGGTACGTGTGGAAGACACCGCCGTGCAGCGGGCGCGGGCGGATGGACAGCCCGTCCTCGGTCTCCGTCACATCGCCGCCGAGCTCGTTGATCTCCTTGGTGAGCGCGGCCAGTCGGTCCGTCTCGTGCAGCCGCAGGTGCGCGACACCGCGCAGCGTGGACGGCGAGTCGGCCAGCGCCGCGACCGCCGCGATGCCGGGCGTCAGCTCGCCGACCTCGCTCAGGTCCACGTCGATGCCGTGGATCCGGCCGGTGCCGGTGAAGGTGAGCCCCGCCTCGGTCAGCTCGCAGGAGCCACCCATCTCGGTGAAGATCTCGCGCAGCGCGTCACCGGGCTGGGTGGTCCTGGCCGGCCAGTCGGGGATCGTCACCCGGCCGCCGGTGACCAGGGCCGCGGCCAGGAACGGCTGCGCGTTCGACAGATCGGGCTCGACGGTCAGGTCACGGCCGAGCAGCGCGGAGGGGGAGACCCGCCACACGTTCGGCTCGCCACCCGTCTCCGGCTCGTCGACCTGGGCGCCGACCACGCGGAGCATGTCGACGGTCATCCGGATGTGGGGGAGGGAGGGGAGCTTCGCGCCCACATGGCGTACCTCCACCCCCTGGTTGAAGCGGGGCGCCGAGAGCAGCAGGGCGCTGACGAACTGGGAGGACGAGGAGGCGTCGATCTCCACCGGGCCGCCGTCCAGCGCCCCGCCGCCGTGCACGGTCATCGGCAGCGCGCCGCGCCCGTCGTCGTCGATCCGGGCGCCGAGCACGCGCAGCGCGTCGATCACACCGTGCAGCGGGCGCTCGTGGGACCGGGCGTCGCCGTCGAAGTGCACCGGACCGTCGGCGAGGGCCGCGACCGGCGGGAGGAACCGCATGACCGTCCCGGCGTTGCCGACGTCCACGGTCGCCGGGCCGTGCAGCCCGGCCGGGATGATCCGCCAGGCCTCGCCCGTGCCGTCCGGGCCCCCCGCGACGGAGGAGCTGGAGTTCACCGTCTCCTCGATCTTCACGCCCAGGGTGCGCAGGGCCTCCGCCATCAGCAGCGTGTCGCGGGAGCGCAGCGGGCGGCGCAGCCAGCCCGGCTCGGCGGCGAGCGCGGCGAGGACGAGGCCGCGGTTGGTGACCGACTTCGATCCGGGCACGGTGACGGTCGCGTCGACGGCACCGCTCGCGTACGGGGCGGGCCAGAGGTCGGTGTGCAGGTCGGAGCGCGGGGAGGTATCGGTCATGCCCTCACTTTAGTGGGGCACGCGCCGGCTACAGCCCCAGCAGCCAGCGGCCTCCGCCGATCAGGGAGCAGATCGCGACCGCGTGGAAGAAGAAGAGCCAGAGCGCCGGGTGGACGTGGGTGAGCCGGGCGAGCTGGTCGGCGTCCGAGTCCGGTGCCCCTCCGTGGCGCCGCTTGCCCTGGAGTTCGAAGACCGGGCGGACCCCGCCGAGGAGCAGGAACCAGACGACGGAGTACGCGAACGCCGACTGGACGTCCGGGCCGGTGAGCCAGGAGACCAGCAGGAACGCGGCGCCCGTCAGGAGGACGGTGAAGATCCCGTACGCGTTCCTGACCATCACCAGCATGACCAGGAGCAGTGCGGTCGCCAGCCAGAGGAGCAGGGTGATCCGGTGGTCGGCGAGCAGCCAGGCGCCGCCGAGGCCGAGCAGCGGGGCGGCGGTGTAGCCGGCGGCGGCGGTGAGGATCATGCCGATGCCGGTGGGGCGGCCGCGCGAGACGGTCAGCCCGCTGGTGTCCGAGTGGAGCCGGATGGACTGGAGCCGACGACCGGTGACGAGCGCGACCAGCCCGTGGCCGCCCTCGTGGGCGATGGTGACGGCGTTCCGCGAGAGCCGCCATATCCTGCGCGGCACGGTGACGAGCAGCGCGGCCACGCCGGTGACGATCACCAGCCACTCTTCCGGGGCGGGCTGTGTGCCGAGGACTTCGTTCATTTTCTGGATCGGCTCCTCAGCGAGGTCGGGGGTCGTGGCAGTGTGGCACGTATGTGCGGACGGTATGCAGCGAGTCGGCGACCCGAGGATCTGGTGCGGATCTTCGAGATCGAGAAGTGGGAGCCCGAGGAGACCCTGGCTCCGGACTGGAACGTGGCCCCCACCAAGGAGGTCTACGCGGTACTGGAGCGTCCTCTGAAAGACGCGCACTCGCCGCGGCCGGTTCGCCAGCTGCGCGCACTGAAGTGGGGCCTCGTCCCGTCCTGGTCGAAGAGCCCGGAGGGCGCGGCCCGGATGATCAACGCGCGGGCGGAGACGGTCGCGGATAAGCCGTCCTTCAAGCGGGCCTTCTCCACGCGCCGGTGCATCCTGCCGGCGGACGGCTACTACGAGTGGGTCACCGGGGCGGGGGAGCGGGACCTGGAGGTCGAGGGGAAGAAGAAGCGGCCGCGGAAGCAGCCGTACTTCGTCACCCCGGCGGACGGCTCCGTCTTCGCGATGGCGGGACTGTACGAGTTCTGGCGCGACCGCACGCTGCCGGACGACCACCCGGCGGCCTGGTGGGTGACGTGTTCGGTCATCACGACGGAGGCGGAGAAGGCCCCGCTGGGCGTGGCCCCCGAGGAGGGCCCCCACTCGCTCGCGGACATCCACCCCCGGATGCCGCTGATGCTTACCCCGGACCGCTGGGACGCGTGGCTGGACCCCCGGCACACGGAGACGGAGGCGCTCACGGGGCTGCTCGCGGCGCCGTCCGAGGGGCTGATGCGGGCGTTCCCGGTGGCGACGGCGGTGAGCAACGTCCGCAACAACGGGCCGGAGCTCCTGACGGAACTGGACGGCCCGGAGGTCGGCACGCTGTTCTGAGCGCCGCCCCGGCCGGTCCCGCGCGGCAGGATGGTGGCGTGACCACGAGCGAGATCGTTGCGACGGACGCCGGGGACGCCCGGATCACCTGGCACCCCGGGAAGAAGCCCTGGACGGTCCTGGCCCTCGGCCATGGCGCCGGGGGCGGGATCGAGGCACGGGACCTCCAGGCCCTCGCCGAAGCGCTGCCCCCGCGGGGGGTGACCGTCGCCCTCGTCGAGCAGCCGTGGCGGGTCGCCGGGAAGAAGGTGGCCCCCGCGCCGAAGACCCTGGACACGGGCTGGCGCGGTATCTGGCCCGCCCTCGCGCGGTCCGGCCCCGGGCAGTCCGGCGGCGCGAAGTCCGGCGGCGCGCGGTCCGGCCTTCCCGTGATCGCCGGGGGCCGCAGCGCCGGCGCGCGGGTCGCCTGCCGGACCGGCGAGGAGCTCGGCGCCGCCGCCGTCCTCGCGTTGAGCTTCCCGCTGCACCCGCCGGGCAGGCCCGAGAAGTCCCGGGCCGGCGAACTGCTCGGCACCGGCCTGCCCACCCTCGTCGTCCAGGGCGGCAACGACTCCTTCGGCAGGCCCGCGGAATTCCCCGAAGGGCCGTACCGGCTCGCCGAGGTGCCGTACGGCGATCACGGCTTCGCCGTCCCCAAGCGCGCCCCCGTGACACCCGAAGAGACGCTCGAACTCATCGTCGAAGAAGTCGCTTCGTGGGTCGCGTCACTCCGGGAATGCTGAGCGTGCGACCACGGTTGTGACGCATGTCGGTGTGAGAGCAAGGAAGAGGGAGTCCGTCGCATGGGTTCGACCATCTGCCCCGAGCGCGCGCAGGCCGCTGACCTCGACTGGACGGTGCTGCCCGCTCCCAAGACCGCCCCTATTCGGGCGGCGGGCGGAGCGGTTCCTCGTCTATCCTCCGAAACGAGCGGGTCCGCCTTCGGGTTCGCCGCAGCGCTGGAGGAGGTGGGTCCGGTCACTGGGACCGACACAGGGACCGACGACGGCCCCGAGGAGACGACCGCGGAGCGCAACGCGCGCTTCGAGCGGGACGCCCTCGGATTCCTCGACCAGATGTACTCCGCCGCGCTGCGCATGACGCGCAATCCGGCCGACGCCGAGGACCTGGTGCAGGAGACGTACGCCAAGGCGTACGGCTCGTTCCACCAGTTCCGCGAGGGTACGAATCTGAAGGCGTGGCTGTACCGCATCCTCACCAACACCTTCATCAACTCGTACCGCAAGAAGCAGCGTGAGCCCCAGCGCAGCGCCGCCGAGGAGATCGAGGACTGGCAGCTCGCCCGCGCCGAGTCGCACATGTCGACCGGACTGCGCTCCGCCGAGTCGCAGGCCCTCGACCACCTGCCGGACTCCGACGTGAAGGAAGCGCTCCAGGCGATCCCCGAGGAATTCCGCATCGCCGTCTATCTCGCCGATGTCGAGGGCTTTGCGTACAAGGAGATCGCGGACATCATGGGTACACCCATCGGTACGGTGATGTCCCGACTGCACCGGGGCCGCCGCCAGTTGCGCGGCATGCTCGAGGACTACGCCCGCGACCGCGGGCTCGTTCCCGCGGGCGCCGGAGAGTCGTCGAACGATCTGAAAGGCTCGGGCTCATGAGCTGCGGAGAGCCGCACGAGACGGATTGCTCAGAGGTCCTGGATCATCTCTACGAGTTCCTCGACCATGAGATGCCCGACAGTGACTGCACGAAGTTCGAGGTGCACTTCGAGGAGTGCTCCCCCTGCCTGGAGAAGTACGGGCTGGAGCAGGCGGTGAAGAAGCTCGTCAAGCGCTGCTGCGGCAGTGACGACGTGCCCACCGATCTGCGGGCCAAGGTGATGGGCCGCATCGACCTGATCCGTTCGGGGCAGATGGTCCCCGAGCAGGACATCACGGCGACCGCTCAGGAGTAGCGCCCCGCGCCCCGCCTCGACGAAGGGCCGCCGCGATGTGATCGCCGCGGCCCTCACGCATACATCAGCTTGCATCACCCGATGGTGCGAATCGGCCGTCGAGGGCCCGCGGGACCCGTCCAACTCGCTAGCGTGACAGGCGTGATGGGCGTGAAGGCGATTCCGGTTACGGCACGCGTGTACATCGGCTGTGCCCTCGTCGGCGCCGCCGGCTGCGCGCTGCCCGCCCTGCGCCCCGGCGCGCCCGTCCCCTGGAGCGCCGTCGCGCTCCTCGGCGTCCTGTACGCCGTCTGCGAGGTCCCCGCCCGCTGCCGGATCCTCGGCCGGCTGCTCGGCGGCACCTCGCCCATGGGCGCCGGCTCCTTCTTCCCCGTCCTGCTCGCCTCCGCGCTCCTCCTCCCGCCCTCCGCCGCCGCGCTCACCGCGCTGCCCGGAGCGCTCCTCGCCCGGGTCGACGAGCGGCCCGCGGGGGTACGGCGGATCTGGCGGACGTCCCAGCTCCTGATCACCGTCTGGGCCGCCGCGCTCGTCGCCGAGACCCTGGGCCGCGACGAGGCCCTCGGGAAGGGCCCGCACGCCCCCGACTTCCCGTACGCCCTGCTCCCGGCCGCGGCCTCCGCGCTCACCTTCTGCCTGGTCCTGACGGCCCTCGACGGCGGGATCCGGATCGCCGCCGAGAGGATCCCGCCGCGCACCGCCTGGCGCGGGCTGCTCGGCCGCGCGCTCGCCCCGCACGCGGTCCACGGCCTCGCCGGGCTGATGATGGCGGTGCTCTGGCGTAGCGCGTACGGCCCCGTCGCCGCGCTCTTCGTCCTGCTGCCGATGTACATCTCCTGCTGGGTCTTCGCGCAGTACCACCGCGAACGCGCCGCGCACCAGGCGACGATCCGAGCCCTCGTGCAGGCCGTCGACATCAAGGACAGGTACACCCGCGGACACAGCGAACGGGTGGGGCGGGCGTCGGTGCTGATCGCCCATGAGCTCGGCATGGCGGAGGAGCGCCTGGAGATCCTCCGCTTCGCCGGGATCCTGCACGACGTGGGCAAGCTCGGGGTGCCGACGCGGGTCCTGAGGAAGGACGGGCCGCTGACCCCCGAGGAGCGCCGGATCATCGAACTGCACCCGGAGTACGGACACGAGATGGTCCGGGGCATCGGCTTCCTCGGGGAGGCACGGGCGGCGATCCTGCACCACCACGAACGGATGGACGGCAGCGGGTACCCGTACGGGCTCAGCGGGAGCCAGATTCCCGAGTTCGCCCGCGTGGTGGCGGTCGCCGACGCCTTCGACGCGATGACCTCGACCCGGTCCTACAGCCGGGCGCGGCCGGTGGCGACGGCGGTGGCGGAGCTGGAGCGGTGCGCGGGGACGCACTTCGACCCCCGGATGGTCCGGGCACTGGTCCGGGCGCTGGACCGGCACGGCTGGCAGACGGACGTGACCGCCGACGAACCCGGCGCACCGCCCCCGCCACCCCGCACGCCCGCGCCCCGAGCCCCGGCCACCCCCGCCGCTGGACCCCGAGCTGATCCCCGAGCCACTGGGCCCCGAACCCCCGAACCCCGCACGCCTGCGCCCCGAGCCCCGGCGGCCGCCGTCGGAAAGGGACCGGCTTCCGGCGACACGCGGGCGGCGGAAGGCGGGCTTCCCGCGCGCGTGCCCGCCACGGCCGCGCCGGCCGGCGTCCGGGCGCCCCGCGCGGACGCCGGGCCGCCCACGGCCGCCGAGGCGCGGGGCCCGTCCGCCCGCCCCCGCGGCGTCTCCGCGCCGAAGGCGCACGTCCCGCCCGGCGGACGCGCGTGAGGCGGCCGGGGAGCCTCACCCTCGGTGCGGTCCACATCGCCGCGCTCGCGCTCACCGCCGCCGGGTTCGCCGCCACGCTCTGGAGCGGGGTCAGCGACCCCGGGAACGCCCTGGCGTTCGGCGTCCTCATCGCGGTGGGCGAGCTCGCCCGCTGGGGCGGCCTGCCGGGAGCCGACGCGCCCCCCGCACCCGGCGAGCTGCGGGGCAGGGAGCCCGCGCCGCTCGCCACCGCCGGAGCCCTCGCGTACGCCCTGCTCGGCGAGCAGGCGGGCCGCGCGACCACCCACGGCGTCCTCCAGGTCGTCGCCGTCGTCGTCGCCGGCGGGCTCGTCGGGATCGTCCCGCACATCGCCCGCGGCAAGGGCCCCGACCTCGACCACCAGGCCCGCCGCATCCTCACCGTCGGCTTCGCCGCCCTCTGCTTCCAGCCGCTCTTCAACTCCGGCGAGCTCTCCGAGCGCCTCGGCCACGGCCCCGCCTACGCCCTCTTCCTGCTGCTCCTCCTCGTTCTCACCGCTCTGTGCGACGCCGTCCTCGCCGCCCTGATGCTCCGCGCCCGCACCGGCTTTCCGTACGGCCCCCTCCTCCGCGACGAGCTGCGCGCCCTGCTCGGCATCGGCTCCGCCGTCTGCGCCACCGGCGCCGTCATGGCCCTCGGCGTGGCCGCCGCCGGACTCTGGGCCCTGCCCGTCTTCTGCGTGCCGCTGCTGCTGACCCAGGTCTCCTTCCGGCGCTACGCGGCCGTCCGCGCCGTCAACCGGCAGACCATCGCCTCCCTCGCCCGCGCCACCGAGATCGCGGGCTGTACCCCACCGGGGCATGCCCGTCGCGTCGCCGCCCTCAGCGGGGCCGTCGGCCGCGAGCTGGGGCTCTCCGGGGCCGAGCTGACCGTCCTTGAGTACGCCGCGCTCATGCACGACATCGGCCAGCTCTCCCTCGTCGACCCCGTGCCCGAAGGCGCCACCGCCCTCCTCCCGGCCGAGGAGCAGCGCCGGATCGCGCTCCTCGGCGGCGCGGTCGTCCGCCAGACCGGCGTTCCGGCGGCCGTGGCCGTCGTCGTGGAGCGCCAGGCCGACCCGTACCGCGACCAGCCGCTGCCCGCCCGGATCGTCCGTACCGTCAACGCCTACGACGATCTGGCCGGGACCGGCGGCGGTGCCGGCGGGTCGCTCACCGCCCTCGAACGGCTCCGCCTCTCCACCGCCCGCGACCACCACCCCGCGGTCGTCGAATCCCTCGCCCGAGTCCTCGCGAGAGGCGGTGTGACCGGGGGCGTCACCCTTGTCCCTCCTGGGTAACCCATGGGTAATGAGCGCGCGTCCAACCGGGCATGGTTGGATGCGAACAAGAGGGTGAAGCGACCGGCAGGCGGGAATCGTGAGGATCTTCGGGAAGGTACGGCATCGGCCCTCCGCCTCGTGGCGGCAGGCCACCGACCGCGCGTTCACGCTGATCGGCGACGGCCGGTACGAGGACGCGGGCGCGCTGCTCACACGCGCGGCGGATCTGGAGCCCTGGCTCTCGGAGTCCTGGTTCAACCTGGCGCTGCTGCACAAGTTCCGGCACGACTGGGAGCAGGCCCGGGCCGCCGGGCTGCGCGCCGTCGCGCTCCTCGACAAGGAGACGGGCGCCCCCGACTGGTGGAACGTCGGCATCGCCGCCACCGCGCTCCAGGACTGGCCGCTGGCCCGTCGTGCCTGGCAGGCGTACGGGCTCAAGGTCCCCGGTGCCTCCGCCGGGACCGGGGAGCCGGCCGGGATGGAGCTGGGCAGCGCGGCGGTCCGGCTCTCGCCGGAGGGCGAGGCCGAGGTCGTGTGGGGCCGCAGGCTGGACCCGGCCCGGATCGAGGTGCTCTCCATCCCGCTGCCGTCCTCCGGCCGCCGCTGGGGCGAGGTCGTCCTCCACGACGGCGTGCCCAACGGCGAGCGCACGACGAGCGCGGGCCCGTCCTACCCCGTCTTCGACGAGATCGAGCTCTGGGCGCCCTCGCCCGTCCCCACCTGGGTGGTGCTCCTGGAGGCCGCCACGGAGGCCGACCGGGACGCGCTGGAGCAGCTCGCCGCGGACGCCGGGTTCGCCGCCGAGGACTGGTCCTCGTCGGTCCGGCTGCTCTGTCGCGCCTGCTCCGAGTCGACCATGCCCAGTGCGGAGGGCGAGGGCGAGCACCTCGACCCGCACGACCACAGCGAGCCGGGCCACCCCGGCCCCCTCGGCCACCGCTCGCCCGGCGAGCTCTGGGTCCCGGAACGGGAGTGCGGGATCGCCGCGCCCGTGGGCCTGGTCCGCGGGCTGCTGGACGGCTGGGTGGCGGACAGCCCCGACAGCCGCGAGTGGCGGGATCTCGAAGAGGTCTGCTGAACGGCCCGGATCCTGCCCTTAGGCTGTACGGGACCATCGACTGGGGTTCTGAGGAAGGCGTGCGGCGGAATGGCGCAGCAGGAGACTGACGAGCAGATCAACGACGGTTTCGTCGTCGACACGGAGGACTGCGAGGCGCGCGAGCTCGCGTACCGCGAGCGCGGCACGGCGCGCCCGATCACGGTCGTCGGCAACCCGGTGCTCCACCGGGAGTGCAAGGACGTCACGGAGTTCGACGACAAGCTCGCGGCGCTGATCGACGACATGTTCGCCAGCCAGAAGGCCGCCGAGGGCGTGGGCCTGGCCGCGAACCAGATCGGCGTCGACCTGAAGGTCTTCGTCTACGACTGCCCCGACGACGAGGGCGTGCGCCACACCGGCGTCGTCGTCAACCCGGTGCTCCAGGACCTGCCGGCCGACCGCCGCATTCTGGACGACTCCAACGAGGGCTGCCTCTCGGTCCCGACCGCGTACGCCTCGCTGGCCCGCCCGGACTTCGCCGAGGTCCACGGCCAGGACGCCCAGGGCAACCCGATCAAGGTCCGCGGCACCGGCTACTTCGCGCGCTGCCTCCAGCACGAGACGGACCACCTGTACGGCTTCCTGTACATCGACAAGCTCTCCAAGCGCGACCGCAAGGACGCCCTCCGCCAGATGGAAGAGGGCACCCCCCGCTACGAGACGGTCCCGAACGACTGATCTCGCTCCGCGCACACGACGAAGGGCCCCTCCCCCGGAGCGGGCCCTTCGCCGTTTGCTTCCTGGAGCGCGAGGCGGACTAGAAGTCCTCGTCCAGGTCCACCGAGCCCTCGACCGCCACCTGGTAGGCGGACGGGCGGCGCTCGAAGAAGTTGGTCAGCTCCTGGACGCCCTGGAGCTCCATGAACGAGAACGGGTTCTCGGAGCCGTAGACCGGCGGGAATCCGAGGCGGACCAGGCGCTGGTCGGCGACGCACTGGAGGTACTCGCGCATCGACTCGGTGTTCATTCCGGGCAGGCCGTCGCCGCACAGGTCGCGGCCGAACTGCAGCTCCGCCTCGACGGCCTCCTTCAGCATGTCGGTGACCTGCTGCTGGAGCGCGTCGTCGAAGAGCTCCGGCTCCTCCTTGCGGACGGTGTCCACGACCTCGAAGGCGAAGTTCATGTGCATCGTCTCGTCACGGAACACCCAGTTGGTGCCGGTCGCGAGACCGTGCAGCAGACCGCGGGACCGGAACCAGTACACATACGCGAAGGCACCGTAGAAGAACAGGCCCTCGATGCACGCCGCGAAGCAGATCAGGTTCAGCAGGAAGCGGCGGCGGTCGGCCTGGGTCTCCAGGCGGTCGATCTTCTCGACCGAGTCCATCCACTTGAAGCAGAACTGCGCCTTCTCCCGGATGGAGGGGATGTTCTCCACCGCGTCGAACGCGGCCGCACGGTCGGCCGGATCGGGCAGGTAGGTGTCGAGCAGCGTCAGATAGAACTGGACGTGCACGGCCTCCTCGAACAGCTGGCGCGACAGGTACAGGCGCGCCTCCGGGGAGTTGATGTGCTTGTACAGCGTCAGCACGAGGTTGTTGGCGACGATCGAGTCACCGGTCGCGAAGAACGCCACCAGCCGGCCGATCATGTGCTGCTCACCCGGCGTCAGCTTGGCGAGGTCGGCGACGTCCGAGTGGAGGTCGACCTCCTCCACGGTCCAGGTGTTCTTGATCGCGTCCCGGTAGCGCTCGTAGAAGTCCGGGTAGCGCATCGGACGCAGGGTCAGCTCGAAGCCCGGGTCGAGGAGGTTCTTCTGATCGTTGGAGCTCATTACTGGCAGGCCTCGCAGGACTCGGGGTTTTCCAGGGAGCAGGCGACCGCGTCGGGGTCGGCGGCCTGCTGGACGGGGATGGTGGCGGCGGTGGGCGCGGCGGCCCGGGCCGCGCGGGCGATCCGGGTCGCCGGACGGGAGCGCAGGTAGTACGTCGTCTTCAGGCCCTGCTTCCAGGCGTACGCGTACATCGACGACAGCTTGCCGATCGTCGGCGTCTCCAGGAACAGGTTCAGGGACTGCGACTGGTCCAGGAACGGGGTCCTGGCCGCCGCCATGTCGATCAGACCGCGCTGCGGGATCTCCCACGCCGTCCGGTACAGCTCGCGCACCTCGGCCGGGACCCAGGTGAAGTCGGCGACCGAGCCGTTGGCCTCGCGCAGCGCCTCACGGGTCTGCGCGTCCCACACGCCGAGCCGCTTCAGCTCCTGCACCAGGTACGAGTTGACCTGGAGGAACTCGCCCGACAGCGTCTCGCGCTTGAACAGGTTGGAGACCTGCGGCTCGATGCACTCGTACACGCCGGCGATCGAGGCGATCGTCGCCGTCGGCGCGATGGCGAGCAGCAGGCTGTTGCGCATGCCGACGGCCGCGATCCGCTCGCGCAGCGCCGCCCAGCGCTCCGGCCAGTTCAGCTCGACGTCGTAGTGGTCGGGGTGCAGGACGCCGCGGGCCGCGCGGGTCTTGTCCCAGGCCGGCAGCGGGCCGTTGCGCTCGGCGAGGTCGGTGGACGCCTCGTACGCGGCGAGCATGATCCGCTCGGCGATACGGGTGGACAGCGCCCGCGCCTCGGCGGAGTCGAACGGCAGCTTCAGCTGGAAGAAGACGTCCTGGAGACCCATCGCGCCCAGGCCCACCGGGCGCCAGCGGGCGTTGGAGCGGCCGGCCTGCTCGGTCGGGTAGAAGTTGATGTCGACGACCCGGTCGAGGAAGGTGACGGCCGTACGGACGGTCGAGTCGAGGCGCTCCCAGTCGATGTCGCCGTTCTCCACGAAGGCGCCGAGGTTCACCGAACCCAGGTTGCAGACCGCCGTCTCGCCGTCGTCCGTGACCTCCAGGATCTCCGTGCAGAGGTTGGAGGAGTGGACCGTGTGGCCGGGCTCGGCGGTCTGGTTGGCCGTACGGTTCGAGGCGTCCTTGAAGGTCATCCAGCCGTTGCCGGTCTGGGCCAGGGTCCGCATCATCCGGCCGTACAGGTCACGGGCCGGCATGGTCTTGCGGGCCAGGCCCTTGGCCTCGGCCGCGCGGTAGGCGGCGTCGAACTCCTCGCCCCACAGGTCGACCAGCTCGGGCACGTCCGCCGGGGAGAAGAGCGACCACGGGGCGTCCGCGTTGACCCGGCGCATGAACTCGTCCGGGATCCAGTGCGCCAGGTTCAGGTTGTGCGTACGGCGCTGGTCCTCGCCCGTGTTGTCGCGGAGCTCCAGGAACTCCTCGATGTCCGCGTGCCAGGTCTCCAGGTAGACGGCCGCGGCGCCCTTGCGGCGGCCGCCCTGGTTCACGGCGGCGACGGAGGCGTCCAGCGTCTTCAGGAACGGCACGATGCCGTTGGAGTGCCCGTTGGTGCCGCGGATCAGCGAACCGCGGGCGCGGATGCGGGAGTACGAGAGTCCGATCCCGCCCGCGTGCTTCGAGAGCCGGGCGACCTGGTGGTACCGGTCGTAGATGGAGTCCAGCTCGTCCTGCGGGGAGTCCAGGAGGTAGCAGGACGACATCTGCGGGTGGCGGGTGCCGGAGTTGAAGAGCGTGGGGGAGGAGGGCAGGTAGTCGAGCCGGCTCATCAGGCGGTACAGCGCGGCGACCTCGTCGAGGGCGCGGGCGCTCTCGTCCTCGGCGAGACCGGCGGCGACGCGCAGCATGAAGTGCTGCGGGGTCTCGATCACCTTGCGGGTGATGGGGTGGCGCAGCAGGTACCGCGAGTAGAGGGTGCGCAGACCGAAGTAGCCGAAGCGGTCGTCGGCGTCCGTGTCGATGAGCGAGTCGAGCCGCTCGGCGTGCTGCCGGACGAACTCGGCGGTGCGGTCGGCGATCAGGCCCTCGTGGTGCCCCACGGCGACCGAGGCGGAGAAGCAGACCGAGCCCTGGGAGGCCGCCTCGTCGGCGATCGTGATCGTGAGCAGCCGGGCGGCGAGCCGGGAGTAGGCGGGGTCCTCGGCGATGAGACCCGCGGCCGCCTCGGTGGCCAGCTCGCGCAGCTCCGCCTCGTCCGAACCGGCGTTCCGCCCGCGCAGCGCGGCGGCGGCGACCCTGCCGGGGTCGGTGTCGGTGAGGTCGGCGGTGAGGTCGGTCAGGGTCCGCAGAAGCACGGTCCCGGGTCCGTCGCTCTCCTTGCCGTCGCTCTCGATCGCTGCGGCCGGATCGGCGGGCGCGATGGTCACGTGGGGCTCTCCCTCGCTCGGCTCGGGGCCGGCGCGGGGGAGGCGGGCGGCGGCACCCCGAAGGCAGGGGGAGCCGCGCCACGGCCCACTCCGCGAGGCCCGGACGTCTGTGGCACCCGGAACGGAAGGACCGGGCGCGCTGTCCACAGGTCTTCGGACTCGGTCGGCGTACAAGCACGCAGAAACCACACCGTTGCGGGACAGTTCCGGATTTCCACCGGATTCCCCTGCGAGGACAGCGAGGATGAGCATACATGTGGGGGGCGCCCCTCGAAGCACCCCCCACATGTTGTGTCGTTGGCGAGTCAGAGCTCCAGGGCATACGTGAACAGGGGGGCCATGTCAGGCAGCGGCTTCCAGTCCCGGTCGGGGGTGCGGACGAAGCCGAGACGCTCGTAGATCCGGTGGGCGGAGGCCATGTTGGACTGGGTGGAGAGCACCATGCGCCGGTACTCCCCGGTGTTCCGCGCGCGCTCCACACAGGTCCGTACGAGCGCCTCGCCGACACCCCGGCCGCGCGCGCCCTTCGCCACGGCGAGCATCCGGAACTCGGCCTCGCCCTCGCGCGCGATGTCCGCCCACTCCTCGCCGCCCCGGGCGAACGTCACCCCGCCGAGCACCGTGCCGTCGCGGTCCACCGCCACCAGCACGTCGGCCTCGGCGACCCGCCGGGCCACGTCCCGCAGCAGGTGCAGGTAGTCGTCCTCCTCGCCGAAGTCGAGGTGCCCGTCGTCGAGGAAGGCGCGCGCGGTGATCTCGCCGAGGGCCTCGTACTCCTCGGGTCGTACCGCCCTGATGGTGTAGTCCATCCGGGCAGTCTGCCGCGCTCAGCCGCTCGCGCCCACTCCGTTGTCGGGGGCTCCGTCGCCCACCGGCGGCAGGTCGCCGCGCTCGACCGGCTCGCCGGGGCCCGTCTCCTCGGGCAGCACGGCGTCCAGTTCGGCGTCGTCCGCGCGGTGGGCCTTCTCGGCGGCGGCGCGCAGGACGGCCCGGTCCACGCCGGCGGTGTCGGCGGTGAGCTGGATGCGCAGCCCGTTCTCCGTACGGAGGTACGCGTGACGGCCTCCGGAGGCGCGGTACCAGCCCTTGCCGTCCTTCTCGCAGGCGCCGGAGGCGGAGGCTTCGGCGGCGCAGGTCTTCTCGTCGACCGTGCCACGGTCGACGCCGATCGTGATCTGTCCGCCCGTCTTCGACACGTAGGTCGCCGAGAAGCCGTCGCCGCCGAGCACGCCCACGGACTGCTCCGCCAGTTCGAAGCCGTCGGCCTCCGTCACGTACACGTGCTCGGGGAGCGTCTGCAGGGCCCGGGCGCGGGCCTGGAGCTCCGCGCGGTCGGGCGGGGTGGCGCCGAGCACCTTGGTGCCGCAGCCGGTGACGGCCAGGGCGAGCGGAAGCAGCAGCAGTACGGCGAGGCGGGGAACGGAGCGCATCCGTGGATCCTTTCGTACGGACGGCGAAGGCCGCCGCGCATTCCCGGAGGAGGCGCGACGGCCTTCGTCACATCGGCGGGGGAGCGGTCAGTGGGTGCTCGCCCCGAGCTTCGGCATCTCGGTCTCGACGCCCGGGTCGCCCGCGTCCGCCGTGTAGTCCGACGGCGAGGTCTCGTCCACGCCCTCCGGCGCCTTGACGGCCTTCAGGACGAAGGTGAGGACGACGGTGACGATCACGTTGATCACGAACGCGGTGAGGCCGATGTAGCCGATCTCGCCGATGCCCGGGATCTCGGCGGACGAGCCGCCGAAGTGCTTCTGGGTCGGGCTGGCCACGCCGTACGCCGCCGCCGTGCCGTAGACCATGCCGACGGCCCAGCCGGCGAGCAGCGCCCAGCGGTGGAACCAGCGGGTGAACAGGCCGCCGACCAGCGCCGGGAGGGTCTGGAGGATCCAGATGCCACCGAGCAGCTGGAAGTTGATCGCGACCGTCTTGTCCATGGTGAGGACGAAGGCGAGCGCGCCGACCTTCACGAGCAGCGACACCAGCTTGGACACCTTGGTCTCCTGCTCCGGCGTGGCGTCCGGCTTCAGGAAGTCCTTGTAGATGTTGCGGGTGAACAGGTTGGCGGCGGCGATCGACATGATCGCGGCCGGCACCAGCGCGCCGATGCCGATGGCGGCGAACGCGACGCCCGCGAACCAGTCCGGGAACATGTTCTCGAACAGCTGCGGGATGGCGAGCTGGCCGTTGGAGACCTTGACCCCGGCGGCGATCGCCATGAAGCCGAGCAGCGCCAGCAGACCCAGCATCAGCGAGTACAGCGGCAGGATCGTGGTGTTGCGGCGGATCACGTCACGGCTGCGCGAGGAGAGCGTCGCCGTGATCGAGTGCGGGTACATGAAGAGCGCGAGCGCCGAGCCGAGCGCGAGCGTCGCGTAGCCCCACTGGCCCAGCTCGCCCGGCACCAGCGCGCCGCGCGGCTTCTCGGTCGCCGGGTTGATCGTCGCGTACGCCTCGCCGGCCTTGGCGAAGATCTCGTCGAAGCCGCCCAGCTTGATCGGGATGTAGATGATCGCCACCGCGATGACGATGTAGATCAGGGTGTCCTTGACGAAGGCGATGAGCGCCGGGGCACGCAGACCCGAGGAGTAGGTGTACGCCGCGAGGACACCGAAGGCGATGAGCAGCGGCAGGTCCTTGATGAACCAGTGCGTGTTCTCGCCGCCGCCCACGCCCATCACGTCCAGGACGGCCTGGATGCCGACGAGCTGGAGCGCGATGTACGGCATGGTCGCGAGGATGCCGGTGACGGCGACCGCGAGCGACAGGCCCTTGGAGCCGAAGCGTCCGCGGACGAAGTCCGAGGTCGTCACGTACCCGTGCTTGTGCGACACCGACCAGAGGCGGGGCAGGAAGGTGAAGATCAGCGGGTAGACCAGGATCGTGTACGGCACGGCGAAGAAGCCGGCCGCGCCCGCCGCGTAGATCGCCGCGGGGACGGCGACGAAGGTGTACGCGGTGTAGAGGTCGCCGCCGAGCAGGAACCAGGTCACCCAGGTGCCGAACGAGCGGCCGCCCAGGCCCCATTCGTCGAGGCTGTTCTCGTTCTCGGCCTTGCGCCAGCGCGAGGCGAGGAATCCCATGACCGTGACGGCCAGGAAGAAGAAGATGAAGACGGCGAGTGCGACGCCGTTCACGCCGTCGTTCACTTCGACGCACCTTCCTTGCGGGCCTTACGGGCCCTCACGTCACGGTTCCAGAGCGCGTACGCCACCATCGTCAGCAGGGTCGAGATGAGCACCCAGGCCATCTGGTACCAGTAGAAGAACGGGATGCCGGCGAACGTCGGCTCCACCTTCGCGTACGAGCTCACCCAGAGCATCGCCACGAACGGGGCGATCAGACAGAGTGCGACCACCACGCGCACCGGTGTGATGACCGGTTCCTTCTCTTGCGTCTGTTCTGCCATGCGGCGACTCCGTCCCCTCGCGTTCACCTTTGATCAGCATCTGTAATGCCTGGGAAATCTAGGGGACCGTTCCACTTCATGGAACCCCGGTCCGAATAACGGACGGATATCGGTACGCTCCCCACCGGCCGCGCTGCACGCGACATGCCAGTGCCCCGACACTCCTCACGGAGCTGCCGGGGCACTGGTTCGATGTGCGGGCGAAGTTTTTCGGCCAGCCGGGGTGCTGAGGGGGCGTCAGCCGCTGGGGGCCGGTCGGGGCCCGTCGGGGGTCAGCCGTTGGGGCGCTGGAGTCGCGCCACGAACTTGTACCGGTCGCCGCGGTACACCGAGCGCACCCACTCGACCGGCTCGCCCTGGGCGTCCAGCGAGTGGCGCGAGAGCATCAGCATCGGAAGGCCCACGTCCGTGCCGAGCAGCCCCGCCTCGCGCGGGGTCGCCAGCGAGGTCTCGATGGTCTCCTCGGCCTCGGCGAGGTGCACGTCGTACACCTCCGCGAGCGCGGTGTAGAGCGAGGTGTACTTCACCAGCGAACGGCGCAGGGCGGGGAAGCGCTTGGCCGAAAGGTGCGTGGTCTCGATCGCCATCGGCTCGCCGCTCGCCAGCCGGAGCCGCTCGATCCGCAGGACGCGCCCGCCGGGCGAGATGTCGAGCAGGCCGGCGAGGGTGTCGTCGGCCGTCACGTACCCGATGTCGAGCAGCTGCGAGGTGGGCTCCAGGCCCTGCGCCCGCATGTCCTCGGTGTAGGAGGTGAGCTGGAGCGCCTGCGAGACCTTGGGCTTGGCGACGAACGTGCCCTTGCCCTGGATCCTTTCGAGCCGGCCCTCGACGACCAGTTCCTGCAGGGCCTGGCGCACGGTGGTGCGCGAGGTGTCGAACTCGGCGGCAAGGGTCCGCTCCGGCGGGACGGGAGTGCCGGGCGGCAGGGTCTCCGTCATGTCGAGCAAGTGCCGCTTCAGTCGGTAGTACTTGGGCACGCGGGCGGTGCGGGTGGCGATCCCGCCCTCTTTCTCCGGGCTGCCCGCGTCCGTGGCCATGGCCTGCCTTCCCGACTCCTGTGCTGCTGCCGTCACCGGCTCCTCCGTCTGTCGCGGCTCACATGGTGGCACGGACCGGTCACGGGTCGTCGCCCTCCCTCAGGTGTCGGTCCGATAACGGACGCGACTGCCCTTCTTATACACCCTTGACACCCCTAAAGGTCTAGGCCAAGCTCCGGGTACTGGTCTAAACCATTAAAGACCAGGTCCCAGCCCCACGAGCACTACTCGACGTATGTCTTCGCGCGGTGGGGGGGTTGCAGGCATCCCTGAGGAGGGTGGCGTGAAGCGCAAGCTCATCGCGGCGATCGGCGTCGCGGGCATCATGGTCAGCATCGCGGCGTGTGGTGGTACTGACAAGAGCGGGGACAACGCCGGCGGCGACGCCAAGGAGCTGACCGTCTGGCTGACGGTCGACGCCCAGAACAACTGGCCGGAGCTGGTCAAGGCCGCCGACGACGCGGTGACCAAGAAGCACCCGGGCATCAAGATCAAGCACGAGTACTACGGCTGGCCGGACAAGAACACCAAGCTCGACGCGGTGCTCGCCACGGACAAGGCCCCGGACGTTGTCGAGATGGGCAACTCCGAGATGATCAGCTACATGGCCAAGGGCGCCTTCGCCGAGGTCGACGCGTCGAAGTTCGAGAACTCGGACAAGTGGCTCGACGCCCTCAAGGACTCGGTCACCTACAACGGCAAGACCTACGGTGTCCCCTACTACGCCGGTGGCCGCGTGGGCACCTGGCGCAAGGACATCGCCGCCGAGGCCGGCGTCAAGGCCGCCCCGAAGACCTGGGCCGAGCTGACCGCCGCGCTCGACGCCATCCAGAAGAAGAAGGGCGACAAGTTCAGCGCCTGGTACCAGCCGTCGCCCGACTGGTACGCCGCGATGTCCTTCGTCTTCGACGCCGGCGGCTCGATCGCCAAGCAGGAAGGCGAGACCTGGAAGGCGAACCTGTCCTCGCCGGAGTCCGTCAAGGGCCTGACCGAGTACAAGAACATCGTCGACAAGTACATGCACGGCGACAAGACCAAGGACGAGGCCGACCGCCCGGTCGTCTTCGGCCAGGGCAACGCCGCGACGATGTTCGCCGCCGGCTGGGAGGGCGCCACCGCGGCCGACCCGAAGAGCGACAAGGTCGGCGGGCTGAAGGACAAGCTCGAGAACTTCGTGATGCCCGGCCCGTCCGGCAAGAACCTCCCGGTCTTCCTCGGCGGCTCCGACCTGGCCATCCCGGTCAAGTCCAAGGCGCAGGGCGTCGCGGCCGAGTGGATCGCCGCCTTCACCGGCCCCGAGGGCCAGAAGGGCCTCGTCGCCAAGGGCAACCTGCCCAACAACAAGGCGGACCTCGCCCCGCTGAAGGCCGACCCGGCCACCACGGTCCCGGCCACCGCTGCCGAGTCCAGCTGGTTCGTCCCGACCGCTCCGGGCTGGGGCCAGGTCGAGAAGGCCCAGATCCTCAAGACGATGCTCATCGAGATCGCCAACGGCAAGAAGTCGGTCGACGCCGCCGCCAAGGACGCGGACGCCGCCATCGACAAGGTCATCAACACCAAGTGACCTATGGGCAGGGCCCCGTCACCCTGGCGAGTGAGCCGAAGGGGCGCGCGGGTGTCGAAGGGGAGAACGCGCGGAGGGTCGCGAGGAACGAGCGACCCGAGCACGATCGACCGTCGACGCACGCTGAGAGCGCCCCGGCGGAGAACCGCGCCTCGAAAAGGGACGACGGGGCCCTGCTTCCCGTACCACGAGAGGGATCGCTGAGGAGCACGGGATGAGTGCCGCAGACACAACCACCGCGAAGGTGCCGCCGGTGCGGCAATCGCCACCATCCGGCTCCGGAGCCGGTACCCCGAAGCCGGGGAAGAAGCCGACCGCGGGTGGGGGTGGGATCCCCTGGATGCTGCTCGCGCCCTGCTTGCTCATCCTGCTCCTGGTGCTCGGCTATCCGCTGGTGCGCCTGGTCACGCTCTCCTTCCAGTACTTCGGACAGCCCCAGCTCTGGGGCTTCCAGGAGGCGGAGTGGGCGGGCCTCGACAACTTCACCAAGATCCTGGGTGACGGCGAGTTCTGGGCCGTCGTCCTGCGCACCGTGATCTTCGCGGGCGGCGCGGTCGTCCTCACGATGGTGATCGGCATGCTGATCGCGCTGCTGCTCCAGCGGGTCTCCGGCTGGGTCAAGGCGCTCATCAACATCGTGCTCGTGGCGAGCTGGGGCATGCCCATCATCGTCGCCACCGCGATCTTCAAGTGGCTCTTCGACGCCGACTACGGCGTCCTCAACTGGATCCTCAGCAGGATCCCGGGCGTCGACATGATCGGCCACAACTGGTTCGCCAGCGGCCCCCAGGGCCTTGCCGTCATCATGCTGCTCGTCGTCTGGGGCGCCGTGCCCTTCGTCGTCATCACGCTCAGCGCCGGTCTGACCCAGGTCCCCAAGGAGCTGGAGGAGGCCGCCCGCCTCGACGGCGCCGGAGCCTGGGGCGTCTTCCGCTTCGTGACCCTGCCCATCCTCAAGCCGATCATCGTCATGCTGACGACGCTCTCGGTCATCTGGGACATGGGCGTCTTCCCGCAGGTCTACGTGATGCGCAACGGCCACCCCGAGGCGGAGTTCCAGCTGCTCACCACGTACTCGTTCGACAAGGCGTTCGTCGTCAACGACTACGGCACCGGCTCCGCGATCGCGCTCGTCACGGTCCTGCTGCTGCTCGGCGTGGTCGCCGTGTACATGCGTCAGATGCTCAAGATCGGAGAAGTGGAGTGACCACGGACACCGCTGCTCCCGCCGCCCCCGTCGTCGCGGCGCCGCCCGCCGCCCGGCGCCCCGTCACACAGCGCCGCAAGTCCAAGCTCGGCTGGAACGTGCTCGGGCTGCTCGTCTTCGTCACGGTCGGCTTCCCGGTCTACTGGATGGTCAACACGGCGTTCAAGCCGGCCAAGGACGCCATCGACCCGAACCCGCACTTCTTCCCCTCCACGTTCACGCTGGAGAACTTCAAGCGCGCACTGGAGATCGCGGACTTCTGGGGCCCGGTCACCCGCAGCCTCGTCGTCTCGTCCGTGGTCGTGGTCATCGGCATCATCGTGGGCATGCTGGCGGCGCTCGCCATCTCCCGCTTCGCCTTCCGGGGCCGCAAGATCGTCATCGTCGGCATCCTCGCCGTCCAGATGGTCCCGCTCGTCGCGATGATCATCCCGGTCTTCCTGATGCTCAACGACCTGGGCCAGTACGACAAGATCACCGGCCTGATCATCACGTACCTGACCTTCATCCTGCCCTTCACGGTGTGGACGCTGCGCGGCTTCATCGTCAACATCCCCAAGGAGCTGGAGGAGGCCGCCCAGGTCGACGGCTGCACCCGCACCGGCGCGTTCATCCGGGTCGTCTTCCCGCTGCTCGCCCCCGGCATGGTCGCCACCTCCGTCTACGGCTTCATCCAGGCGTGGAACGAGTACCTGTACGCGCTGATGCTGATGAGCCAGCAGAACCAGACGGCCACCGTCTGGCTCGGCAACTTCATCACGAAGAACGGCACCGAGTACGCCCCGATGATGGCGGGCTCCACGATGATGGCCGTTCCCATCGTGATCCTCTTCCTCCTTGTCCAGCGCAAGATGGCCGCGGGTCTGACGGCCGGCGCGGTGAAGGGATAACGAAGCCCCATGACCACACTCGCAACCGCCTCGGACACCCTGACCCGGGACGCGCTCACGGTCCTCCAGCCGGGCTTCACCGGCACCACCGCGCCCGACTGGCTGCTCCGCAGGATCGGTGAGGGACTCTCCTCCGTCGGACTCTTCGGCCGGAACATCGCCTCCCCCGAGCAGCTCGCCGCGCTCACCGCGCAGCTGCGGGCCGAGCGGGACGACGTCCTGGTCGCCATCGACGAGGAGGGCGGGGACGTCACGCGCCTGGAGGTCCGCAACGGCTCCTCCTTCCCCGGCAACTACGCGCTCGGCTCGGTCGACGACGTGGAGCTCACCCGGGCCGTCGCCGAGGAGCTCGGCCGCCGGCTCGCCGCCTGCGGCGTCGACCTCAACTGGGCGCCGTCGGCGGACGTGAACTCCAACGCCGACAACCCCGTCATCGGCGTCCGCTCCTTCGGCGCCGGCCCCGACCTGGTCGCCCGGCACACCGTCGCGTACGTCGAGGGCCTCCAGGCCGTCGGCGTCGCCGCCTGCACCAAGCACTTCCCCGGACACGGCGACACGAACGTGGACTCGCACCACGCGATGCCCCGGATCGATGTGGATCTCGCCACACTGCACGCCCGTGAGCTGGTACCTTTCCGCGCCGCGATCGCCGCGGGTACCAAAGCAGTCATGAGCGCGCATATCCTGCTCTCCGCGCTCGACCCGGACCGCCCGGCGACCCTGAGCCCGCAGATCCTCACCGGTCTGCTGCGTCAGGAGCTGGGCTTCGAGGGGCTGATCGTCACGGACGGCATGGAGATGCAGGCCATCGCGTCGACGTACGGCATCGAGCGCGGATCCGTCCTCGCGATCGCCGCGGGCGCCGACGCCATCTGCGTCGGCGGCGGGCTGGCCGACGAGGACACCGTACTGCGGCTGCGCGACGCGCTGGTCGAAGCGGTACGGACCGGTGAACTGCCCGAGGAGCGGCTGGCCGACGCCGCGGCGCGGGTACGCGCCCTGGCGGCCTGGACCCAGGCTCACCGGGCCAGGGGGGCTGTATCGGGGCCGGGCGCGGCAGTGCAGGAGGGGACCGCGCCCGGCACCGAGATCGGACTCGTCGCCGCCCGCCGGGCCTTGGCCGTCACGACGGGGGAGCGGCCCTACTCGCCGATGACCAGCGCTCCCTACGTGGCCGCCTTCACCCCGGTCGCCAACATCGCCGTGGGCGACGAGACGCCCTGGGGCGTCGCCGCGGAGCTGGAGCGGCTGCTGCCCGGCACGGAGACCGGCGCGTTCGACAAGCCGTCGGTGGACGCCGTGCTCGCCGCCGCGGGGGAGCGGCGGATCGTCGCGGTCGTACGGGACGCCCACCGGCACCCGTGGATGACCGAGGCCCTCGACGCCCTGCTCGCGGCCCGTCCGGACACCGTCGTGGTGGAGATGGGGCTGAACCAGGCCGCACCCCGCGGCGCCCTGCACATCGCCACCCACGGCGCCGCCCGGGTCTGTGGCCGCGCCGCGGCGGAGGCCATCGCCGGAGTCTGAGACCGGTACGCCAAGGGGCCCGGCACCTGAACCAGGTGCCGGGCCCCTTCGCCGTACCCCGGCGGGTACGGCCGGTGCGCACAGGCCCTAGATGCCCTGCCAGGAGGGCTTGTTGGCGAAGGTGTGGCGGAAGTAGTCGGCGAGCTTCAGCTTGGACGCGGCGGCCTCGTCCACGACGACCGTGGCATGCGGGTGCAGCTGGAGCGCGGACGCCGGTACGAGCGCGGCGACCGGGCCCTCGACGGTCTGGGCCACGGCGTCGGCCTTGCCCTCGCCGGTCGCCAGGAGCACCAGGTGGCGGGCTTCCAGGATGGTGCCGATGCCCTGGGTGATGACGTGGTGCGGCACCTGCTCGATGTCGTTGTCGAAGAAGCGCGCGTTGTCGACACGGGTCTGCTCGGTGAGCGTCTTGATCCGCGTCCGCGAGGCGAGCGACGAGCACGGCTCGTTGAAGCCGATGTGCCCGTCGGTCCCGATGCCGAGGATCTGCAGGTCGACCCCGCCGGCGTCGCGCAGGGCCTGGTCGTAGGCCTCGCAGGCCGCCTGGACGTCCTCGGCCGAGCCGTCGGGGCCCATGAAGGCGCCCGCGGAGAGCCCGAGCGGCTCGACGACCTGGCGCAGCACGGTGGAGCGGTACGACTCGGGGTGCCCGGTGGGCAGCCCGACGTACTCGTCGAGCTGAGCGATCCGGGCGCGCGAGGCGTCCACGGAACCGGCCTTGACCTGGGCGATCAGGGCCTCGTAGATGGGCAGCGGAGTCGAACCGGTGGCAACGCCGAGCAGCGCGTCGGGCTTGCGGCGCAGGAGGCCGGCGATGCCGTCCGCGATGAGCTCTCCGCCTGCCGTGGCGTCCGGGACGATGACAACTTCCACGCTTTGCCTGCCGATCTGGTGAGGGGCTGGTGAGGGGCCTGGTGGTATAGACCAATCAAAGTTCAATCTAGCAGAGCGGAGGCCGTCCGCTCAGGCCCTTCCGAACCGCGGACAGTGCCGCGGGTGCCCTCCCCATCGTCGAACGGCACGCCTCACGCAGCCACCGGAGCCCGCCCCTCTCCGTCAGGCCAGTGAGCCCCCCGTGGCGTCGATCCACTGTCCCGTCACCCAGCGCCCGTCGTGCGAGGCCAGGAAGGCCACCACATCGGCTATGTCCGCCGGGGTGCCGACCTTCCCGAGCGCCGACAGCGCCGCGGCCCCCGCCCACGCCTCCTCGTTCCCCCGCAGCCAGTCCGCGTTGATGTCCGTGTCCACGATCCCCGGCGCCACCGCGTTGACCGTGATGCCCCGGCCGCCCAGCACCTTGGACAGATAGCGCGTGAACGTGTCCAGGGCACTCTTGGACATCGCGTACGCGATCAGCTCGGGCATCATCGCCGCGTGGCTGAGCCCGGTGGAGATGTTGATGATGCGGCCCCCGTCGCGCAGCCGCTCGGCACCCCGCTGCGCCAGGAAGAACGCCGCCTTCGTGTTCACCGCGAAGATCCGGTCGTACTCCGCCTCGTCGATCGTCGCGAACGGTCGTGAGGCCCCGATCCCCGCGTTGCTGACGAGGATGTCCAGCCCGTCGGCCAGCTCGTCGAACCGCTCCCAGAGCGCCGCCGCGTCCCCCTGCACCCCGAGCTCCTGGCCGATCGCGAACGCCTCGCCGCCCGCCGCCTCGATCGCCGCCACGGTCTCCTTCGCCGCCGCCTCGTTCGTCCCGTAATGCACCGCGACCCGAGCGCCGTCCCGCCCCAGCCGCTCGGCGATGCCCCGCCCGATGCCCCGGCTACCGCCCGTGACCAGTGCCGTCTTCCCCGCGAGCGCACCCATCGGACGCCCCCCTCACTTCCGTAGTGGCCGTTACAGAAAGAAACCGTACCACCCTTCCGTAGCGGCCGCTATAGAATTGAGTCCATGACGACGAAACCGCGCGGCCGCCCCCGCTCCTTCGACCGCCTGACGGCGCTGGAGCAGGCCACGATGGCGTTCTGGGAGCACGGCTACGAGACCACCTCCGTCTCCGACCTCACCCGCGCCATGGGCATCAGTGCCCCGAGCCTCTACGCGGCCTTCGGCGACAAGAAGGCCCTGTTCGAGGAGGTCGTGCAGGCGTACGCCGTCAGCTACGGCGCCTACGGCGGCCGCGCGTTCGAGGAGGAGCCGACGGCGCGCGGCGCGTTCGGCAGGATGCTCACGGAGGCGGCGGACGTCTTCACCGACCCGGCCCACCCGCGCGGCTGCCTGATGATCTCCGCCGCGATCAACTGCTCCAACCCCGAGGTCGAGCAGGCCCTGCGCGACCGCCGCAACAGCAACCTGACGTCGTTCGAGGAGCGGATCCGGCGCGGCGCGGACGCGGGGGAGCTGGCGGCCGGCACGGACGCCGCCACCCTGGCCCGGCTCTTCGGCGCGGTCCTCCAGGGCATGTCCCAGCAGGCGCGCGACGGGGCGACGAGGGCGGAGCTGGAAGCGGTGGCGGACGCGGCGATGCTGGCCTGGCCGGCTGTACCGGCCGCCACGGACTGAAGCGGGCCACGGGCCGCGGGGGCGGGGTGCCCTGCCGGCCCGGAACACCCGCGGGCGGGGATCTCCCTGCCCCGAAAACACCCGCGGGCCGCGGCGCCCGACGGGACCCTCAACCCGTCCGGCACCGCAGCCCGGAGTTGCCCGGCCGAGGATGTGCGGTCCCACGGCCGTGATGGGAGGTCTCGGCGCAGTCAGGGCAGAGAGCGCCGATCACCTCGTCCACCCTCCTGTGCGGGGAGGGTGGAGGTCTTCTATTGAACGCTGCCCCGCCATTGTGGACTAGACCATTCTCGTCTGTCCATCCATCGGCAAGGTCGCGTTCCCGGCCCATCCTCCAACACGAACGCCGTGAGATCCAGGTTCATCGCGCCCCGATTCCGCAGGTACGCTCGCTCATGTGCCCTCCATGAACGACCTCGTACGCCAGCACACCGCTCTGAGTGAGTCCGACCTCGAGTGGCTCCATCTGCTGGTCTCGGAGTGGCAGCTGCTCTCCGACCTCTCCTTCGCGGACCTCGTTCTCTGGGTCCCGACCCTGGACGGCACCCGCTACGTGTCCGTGGCCCAGATGCGGCCCAACACCGGCCCCACCTCCTACCAGGACGACATGGTCGGCCACCTGGTTCCCCGCGGCCGCCGCCCGCTGCTCGACGCCGCCCTCGACGAGGGCCGGATCGTGCGCGAGGGCGACCCGGAGTGGCGTGAGGAGGTCCCGGTCCGGGTCGAGTCCATCCCCGTACGCCGTGAGGGCCGCGTCCTCGGCGTCATCGCCCGCAACACCAACCTGCTCACCGTCCGAACCCCGTCCCGGCTGGAGCTCACCTACCTCCAGTCCGCCTCCGACCTGGCCCAGATGATCGCCGCCGGCACCTTCCCCTTCCCCGGGGAGGCGAGCGACATGGACTCCTCGCCGCGGGCCGGCGACGGACTGATCCGGCTCGACGCCGACGGCATCGTCCAGTACGCCTCGCCCAACGCCCTCTCCGCGTACCACCGGCTCGGGCTCGCCGCCGACCTCGTCGGCCAGCACCTCGGCCAGATCACCGCCGAACTCGCCCCCTCCCGCGGCCCCGTCGACGAGGCGCTGGTCAAACTGGCCTCCGGCTACGCCCCGCGCGAGGCCGAGGTCGAGGGCAACGGCGGGGTGATCCAGCTCCGGGCGATCCCGCTCAAGCCCAAGGGCACCCGCATCGGTTCGCTCGTACTCCTGCGCGACGTCACGGAACTGCGCCGCCGCGAGCGCGAGTTGATCACCAAGGACGCCACCATCCGGGAGATCCACCACCGGGTGAAGAACAACCTCCAGACCGTGGCCGCGCTGCTGCGCCTCCAGGCGCGCCGGATGGACTCCGACCGGGGGCGCGAGGCCCTCAACGAGGCCGTGCGCAGGGTCGGTTCGATCGCCATCGTGCATGAGACGCTGTCTCAGAACCTGGACGAGCGCGTGGAGTTCGACGAGATCGCCGACCGGGTGATCGCGATGGTCGCCGAGATCTCCCCGGGCAAGGTGACCTGCCGGCGCAACGGCCGCTTCGGCATCCTCGACGCCGAGGTCGCCACCCCGCTCTCCATGGTTCTCACCGAGATCCTCCAGAACGCGCTGGAGCACGCCTTCGCGCAGGGTGAGCACGGCACGGTCGAGGTCACGGCCGTCCGCGGGGAACCCCGCGCCGACGCCCGGCTGTTGATCACGGTCAAGGACGACGGCCGCGGTCTGCCCGAGGGCTTCGACCCGCAGCGCGCCGGCAACCTCGGTCTGCAGATCGTACGGACGCTGGTGGAAGGGGAGTTGGGCGGAACCTTCGACATGCAGCCGGGCGTGGAGCGCGGGACCAGGGTCGTCCTCGACATCCCCGTACGGTCCCAGAAGTAGCCGAGTGGAGCGGCCCGAGCCGAGCAGCCGAGCGGCAGGGCACACAGCAGCGAGCCCCGGACCGAAGGAGATCGGTCCGGGGCTCGAATGCTGTGGGTTACTGCTGCGCGCTGCGGCTCGGGGGCGGTGATTGCGTACGCGATGTACGCGCCGCTTGCCTCAGGCTTGTCAGGGTGTTCAGGCGCTGGCGTTGCGCGCCCGGTTGCGAGCGGCACGGCGCTTCATCGCGCGGCGCTCGTCCTCGCTGAGGCCACCCCAGACGCCGGAGTCCTGGCCGGACTCGAGCGCCCACTGCAGGCACTGCTCCATGACGGGGCAGCGGCGGCAGACGGCCTTGGCTTCCTCGATCTGCAGCAGCGCAGGACCGGTGTTGCCGATGGGGAAGAACAGCTCGGGGTCTTCCTCACGACAAACGGCGTTGTGACGCCAGTCCATGGCTGCTACCTCTCTTGGTATTACGTGCAGGTTGCTTGTGAATGTGAACGCTTTCACGAATCCCCCCGCAAGGGAAGGGCCGATCACCAGATGAACTGGTGTGGTCCTTGGATTGAGGAGGGGTTCTGACTCTCAGTGGAGGCCGGTCTTGCGGGCCGTCCCGATCGCCAAGAAGAGACTCGCAAACCTCAGCACCGGATACAACCCCTTCCGGAAAGTTTTTTTTGATTCCTCGGTGTCGGCTAGGTCACAGCCGTACTTCTAAGGGGTGGATGCCAGTCTAAACGTTCGAGTGAAAGGACTTTCGGCCCTTCCACTCACACAATCACACGCAGTGCACGGCGAACGCCTGTGAACGTCACGCTCGTACGCAGTCCGAGGTGGTCTCCGTCCATCTGGAGGGGGAGCGGAACCTTCGAATGCAAGGTGAAGTCGGTCAGGTCGTGCAGAGTCAGGGCGTGCTTGCCGTGCGGCCCGCGCTCCGGGCTGGAAGTGAGCAGCTGGGTGGCGTAACGGGCCACCGCGGGGGTCGAGAGCCGGCTCAGACCGAGGACGTCGAGGGCCGTCTCGAACGAGGCCTCCGGAGACGCGTACACCGGACGATTGCCCAGGTAGGTCCAGGGGGAGGTGTTGCAGATTATGGACAGGACCAGGTCCTCGACGGGCGCCTCGCCGGGGCGCTCCAGGGTGATCGTGCCGTGCCGGCGGTTCGGCTCCTCCAGGAACTGGCGGAACACCTGGCGGAGGTAGAGCGCGTGCGTGGATCTCTTGCCGCGTTCCCGCTGCTGTTCGACTCGCCCGATGACACTGGCGTCGAAACCGAATCCGGCGCAGAACGTGAACCAGCGGGCCGGGACGGCTTCGTCCTCGGTGCCAGGCGTCCCGGACGCGAGCCCGAGGCTCACTGTGCGTGCACGGCGCTCACGGAGCGCGTCGAGCAGCGCGCCCGTCGCCTCGACGGCGTCGTTGGGCAGACCGAGCGCGCGGGCGAAGACATTGGTGGAGCCGCCGGGGACGATCGCGAGGCCCGGCAAACGGTCCGGATCCGGACCGCCGTGGAGCAGTCCGTTGACGACCTCGTTCACCGTTCCGTCGCCACCGAGGGCGACGACCATCTCGATGTCCTCGGACTCGGCGGCCCGGCGGCCGAGGTCGCGGGCGTGGCCGCGGTACTCGGTGGTGACGGCCTCCAGCTTCATCTCGCTCGCGAGGGCGTGGATGAGGACGTCACGCGTGCGGGCACTGGTGGTGGTGGCTGCCGGATTGACCACAAGAAGTGCGCGCATGGCCGCCAGCGTACCTACCCGGCGGTACCGATCCCAGTCGTGGCCACCTGGCGGACGCCCCGTCGGACGGCCCCTGGCCCCCGGCCCGCGCCATGGGCCCGGCTACCCTGCCTGGTATGAGCAGTACGGAGCAGAGCCCCCGACCCGTCCGGTTGACCGCGGCGGCCGCGGTGGCCGGAATCGAAGCCCTCGCGCTGGTGATCGGGGGCGTGTACGTGCTCGTGACGGCGTTCACCGGCGACCCCGACGGGCTGACGCAGGCCCTCATGGGCGGGGCGACGCTGATCGCGCTCGGTCTGATCCCGGGTGTCGCCGCGCGCGGCCTGCTGCTGCGCCGGAGCTGGAGCCGCGGGCCGGCGATCATCACCCAGATCCTGGCCCTGCCGGTCGCCTGGCAGCTGCTCCAGGCGAACAGCGCCATGATCCCGGCCGGCATCGCCCTCGCCGTCCTCGCCGTCGGCGGCCTGGCCCTCCTGGTCAACCCCGCGACGACCGAGGCACTGGGCATCGGCCGCCGCGGCGAGGCGTGACGAAGCGGGTGTGACGGGCGAGGCGGCCGTGACGGGGCGGCCGTGACCTGGCGAGGCGGCCCCTGACAAGGCGGCCGCGTCGAGGCGGCCGCCTCAAGGCCGCCCGTGGGGTGACCGCCCGTATGGCGACCGCCCGCTACTCCTCGACGAGGAGCTTCTCCCGCAGCTGCGCCAGTGTGCGCGCCAGCAGACGGGAGACGTGCATCTGCGAGATGCCGACCTCCTGCGCGATCTGCGACTGGGTCATGTTGCCGAAGAACCGCAGCAGCAGGATCCGCTTCTCCCGGGGCGGCAGGTCCTCCAGGAGCGGCTTGAGCGACTCTCGGTACTCGACCCCCTCAAGGGCCTCGTCCT
Organism: Streptomyces sp. Je 1-79; assembly: GCF_025195125.1. Classification (GTDB taxonomy): domain Bacteria; phylum Actinomycetota; class Actinomycetes; order Streptomycetales; family Streptomycetaceae; genus Streptomyces. The sequence goes on along the minus strand of NZ_JAMGSL010000009.1, from coordinate 18,894 downwards.
CCGCGCCGAGCGTGTCCGCGACCGCCGGGGACTCGTCGTCCGTGTCCGGCACGTCCAGGGAGAGCGTCGAGTAGGCGTTCGCCGATTCCAGGCCCTCCAGGACCTCTTCCTCCGAGATCCCGAGCCGCTCGGCGAGCTCGTGCACCGTCGGTGAGCGGCCGTGCAGCTGGGACAGCTCCGCCGTCGCCGTCGTCAGCGACAGCCGCAGCTCCTGGAGCCGGCGCGGCACGCGCACCGCCCAGCCCTTGTCCCGGAAGTGCCGCTTGATCTCGCCGACGACCGTCGGTGTCGCGTACGTCGAGAACTCGACGCCCCGCTCCGGGTCGAAGCGGTCCACCGACTTGATCAGACCGATCGTCGCGACCTGTGTCAGGTCGTCGAGCGGCTCGCCCCGGTTACGGAACCGCCGGGCCAGGTGCTCGACCAGCGGCAGGTGCATCCGTACCAGCTGATTGCGCAGCTCCGCCTTCTCGGGGGAGCCCTCCGGAAGCTCGCGCAGCTTGACGAAGAGCGCCCGCGCCCCGCTCCGGTCGTGCGGATCCGGAGCCTCCCGCGGCTCGGTGACCGCGGAGTGCTCGGTGGCCGCGGTGTGCTCGGTGGCCGCGGTGTGCTCGGAGGCCTCCGCGGCCTTGGACCGCAGGGAGTCCTCGGAACCCTCGGAGTCCTCGGAGGCCTTGGCCTCCGGGGACTCCTCGTGGGTCCCCGGCGCCTCCTCGGCACCCTTGAGGACCTCGTTGTGCTGCTCGTGCTCGCTCATCTGGACCGCCTGCTCCGTAGCGACCTCGATCTCGACCTCCGGATGCGGCCGCGCCTGCTGCTCAGGGATGCCGGCCGTCGCGTCCCCGCTCCTCACGCCGGGCCTGGCCCCGCGCCGCGCTGTTTGTACAGGCTGATGGAGACGGTTTTGTCGTCCGCCACGGACGACTCGACCTTTCCGGCCAGCGCGGAGAGCACCGTCCAGGCGAAGGTGTCCCGTTCCGGAGCCCGCCCGTCCGTCGTCGGCGCCGACACCGTCACGTCGAGCGAGTCGTCGACCAGCCGGAAGACACAGCTGAGGACGGAACCCGGTACGGCCTGCTGGAGCAGGATGGCGCACGCCTCGTCGACCGCGATCCGCAAGTCCTCGATCTCGTCGAGGGTGAAGTCCAAGCGCGCCGCGAGGCCGGCCGTGGCCGTACGCAGCACGGACAGGTAGGCACCCTCAGCGGGCAGCCGGACTTCCACGAAGTCCTGGGACCCGGGCTCGCCTGCGATCTGGGACACCCTCACCTCCAAGGTGGCACAAGCTCATTCGGGGCCCGGGGGAGAAAGCCCCCGAACCGGGCGGTACGCAGTCGGTTGCGCAATCCGCCGTGACGCTATCGCGATCCATGCTGCCGTGTCGCCGTGGACCCCGGTCGGGACCCGGCCCCCGTCTGTCACTCATGGTAAGGCCATGAGTACGGACAGTGGCTAGAGGTCTGCGGGGCCCAATTGCGAGCGACCGGCGGAGGATTGTCGTACCCACCCCTCAGACGATCGAACCGTCCACGAAGCACCACCGCCAGCGTTCGTTCGGCTCGAAGGTCCGCATCACCGGGTGACCGGTCGTCGAGAAGTGCCCGGTGGCGTGCCGCCCCGCGGACGAGTCGCAGCATCCCACGTGCCCACAGCTGAGGCAGAGCCGCAGCTGGACGGGGTGCGTGCCGTCGGCCAGGCACTCGGGGCAGGTGTCGGTCACCGGCACCGGTTCGGGGCGCGGCATTTCGGCAACGTGCGGGCACTCGCTCATGATGGCCAGGTTACGTGGTGGAACGAGCCGGGGACGGGGACCGAGGGATGGACGCACTGCAGCTGGTGGCACTCGTCGCGGCGAGCGCCGCGGTGGCCGGAGCGGCCCGCCGGACACCGGTGCCCGCGCCGCTGCTCCTGGTGGCCGTCGGTCTCGCCGCCTCGTACGTCCCCGGCGTCCCGGACTACACCCTCGACCCGCACATCATCCTTCCGCTCATCCTGCCGCCCCTCCTCTACACGGCGGCGGTGGACTCCTCGTACCTCGATCTGCGGGCCAACATCCGGCCCGTCGCCCTGCTCTCGGTCGGGTACGTCCTCTTCGCCACGGTCGCGGTCGGCTGGCTGGCGTACGTCCTCGTCCCCGACCTCCCGCTGACCGCCGCGCTCGTGCTGGGCGCTGTCGTCGCGCCGCCGGACGCCGTCGCGGCGACGGCGATCGCCCGCAAGCTCGGCCTGCCCCACCGGATCACCACCATCCTCCAGGGCGAGTCCCTGGTGAACGACGCCACCGCCATCACCGCCTTCAAGGTCGCGCTCGCCGCGGCGGTCGGAGAGGGCGTCAGCTGGGCGGGCGGCCTCGGCGAGTTCGCGCTCGCGTCGATCGGCGGGATCGGCGTGGGCCTCGTCCTGATGGCCCCCATCCATTGGCTCCGCTGCCGGCTCGGCGAGCCCCTGCTGCAGAACACCCTCTCGCTCCTGATCCCCTTCGTCGCCTACGCGGCGGCGGAGGAGGTCGGCGCCTCCGGTGTCCTCGCCGTGGTCGTCGTCGGCCTCTTCCTCGGACACCGCAACTGGCAGGTGGACTTCGCGACCCGCCTCCAGGAGGAGGCCGTGTGGAAGATGGTCGCCTTCATCCTGGAGTCCGCCGTCTTCGCCCTCATCGGCCTTCAGCTGCCGTACGTCGTCCAGGGCCTCGGGCAGTACGGGATCGGGGAGGCGGCCGGGTACGCCGTCGGGGTCTTCGTGGCCGTGGTCGTCGTCCGCTTCGTCTGGGTCTACCCCGCCACCTTCCTGCCGCGGTGGATGTCGCAGAGGGTCAGGGAACGGGAGCCTGGGGTGGACTGGAAGGCCCCGCTGATCGTCGGCTGGGCCGGCATGCGGGGCGTGGTCTCCCTGGCCATCGCCTTCTCCATCCCGGTCATGACGCACGGGGTGGAGTTCCCCGCCCGCAACCTCGTCCTCTTCCTCACCTTCACCACCGTGATCGGGACGCTCGTCGTCCAGGGGCTCACCCTGCCGCCGCTGATCCGGTTCCTGAAGCTCCCCGGCCGCGACACCTACGCGGAGATCCTGGCGGAGGCCCAGGCGCAGAGCGAGGCGTCCCGGGCGGCGGAGGAGCGCCTCGACGCCCTGCTGGAGGACGGGCACAACACCCTGCCGCAGCCGCTGGCCGACCGGCTCCGCACGGTCCTCGAACGGCGCCGCAACGCGGTGTGGGAGCGGCTCGGCGCGGTCGACGAGGTCACGGGCGAGACGGCCGACGACACCTATCGCCGGCTCTCCCGCGAGATGATCGAATCCGAACGCGAGGTGTTCGTCCGGCTCAGGGACGAGCGCCGCATCGACGACGAGATGCTGCGCACGCTGCTGCGCCGCCTCGACCTGGAGGAGGCGGCGGCGTACCGCGAGGGCATGCCCTGAGCCCGGGCGCCGGCCGTGACGCCCGCTGGTCCCGACGGGGCACCGGACGTCACGACCGCTTGTCACGACGGGACGCCGGGTTCCGGGCCGGGCGTCAGGACGGGCGCCGGTTCCGGACCGCTCGTCACGACGGGCGCGGGGTTTCGGGCCGGCGTCAGGCGGGGGCGCCGGTGCCGGGGTCGGCCGTCACGAAGGGGCGCCGGTGATCACCGCGGCGACGGTCGTGCCCGGGGCGAACGCGCCCTCCTCGGCGAGGGTGACAAGTCCGTAGAGCATTTTGGCGACATACAGTCGCTCGATGGCGAGTCCATGCCACGCCTCGAACTCCTCGGCGAACGCGTCGAGGGCCGGGTCCGTACGGGCGTAACCGCCGCCGTGGAAGCGCTCGTCGAGGCTCCACGCGCCCCGTGGGCCGCCGAACGCGGCGCGCTGGAGGTTCCGTATCTCCTCGCCCAGGAAGCCGCCCCTGAGGACCGGGACGCCGAGCGCACGCTGCCCGGGGCCGAGACCGGCCGCCAGGCCCGCGAGCGTGCCCCCTGTGCCGCAGGCGACGGCGACCACGTCGGCCGCACCGCGCAGCTCGCGGCCGAGCTCCGTACAGCCCTCGACGGCGAGCGCGTTGCTGCCGCCCTCGGGGACGACGTACGTCCCCGAAGGGGACCGCGCGAGCAGCCCGGCCAGTACCTCCGGGTCCGCCTTCGCCCGGTACGTGGCACGGTCCACGAACACCAGCCGCATCCCGTCCGCCGCGCACCGCGCCAGCGAGGGGTTCAGGGGCCGGTCGGCCAGCTCCTGCCCGCGGACGACCCCGATCGTGTCGAAGCCGAGGAGCCGTCCGGCGGCGGCCGTCGCGCGCAGATGGTTGGAGTAGGCACCGCCGAAGGTCAGCACCGGACGGCCGTCGCCCTCCCGGAGGTTGAGCGCCAGCTTGCGCCACTTGTTGCCCGGCAGGTCCGGGTGGATCAGGTCGTCGCGCTTGAGCAGCAGCCGCAGGCCGCGCCGGGTGAAGCGCTCGTCCTCGACCGGCTCCAGGGGGGAAGGGAGCCGGGGCCGCAGGCGGGAGAGGTCGAACGCGTTCACCCGGCCATTGTCCCCGCCGGCCCGCCGCGGGCGCTCCCGGTACGGGCTCCCGATACGGGCCCCGGTACGGGCCCCGGCACGGGCCGCTGGGGCGTGCGGTCGGGCAGTGCGGTCGGGCACACACCGCGGGCGCGGCGGCTACCGGAGGCGCTCCCCGATCCGTTCGCGCATCGAGGCCATCGTGAAGCCGCGGGGGTCGACCTTCCCCGGCTGCCACTCCAGGTGGCCGATCACCGAGCGCTGGGTCCAGCCGTGCACCCGGCAGACCGCCGCGGCGGCCTTCTCGATGGCCTCCAGCTGGACCTTCGGCCACGGGTCCTTCCCGTCCCCGAGGTTCTCGCATTCGAATCCGTAGAAGTGCCGGTTGCCGTCGGTCGTGGCCTCGTTGTCCGGAGGGAGACGCTTCTCCGCGATGACCGCGCGCAGGACCTCGTCGTCGCCGGCCCCCGCGTGGTTGGCACGGCCGTAGCCGACGAGGTGGACCGTGCCGTCCTTGGCGATCACGCCGTGGCAGAGCGGTCCGGGAAGGGCCGCGTGGCCGTCCCGGCAGAGCCGGACGGTGTTCGCGGTGCCGCGGGTGACCGTGTGATGGATCATCACGCCGTGGACCGGGCCCCAGGGGCCCTTGTGATTGCGGTTGTGCGTACGCCAGTCGCCGACCTGGACGACCGAGAGGCCCTCGTCGCGGAGGGCGTCGAGGAATCTGCTCGGTGACATGGGTGGAGCCATGACCGCCTCCTTCGGGATAAGCGGAACGGGACGGGGACCGAAGTGCCCGGAACACCGGAGTACCGGAGCAATCCCCTCCGGTCCATCCGTTCGGACCGTGTGCGAGTCGTTCCGGACATCGGGCCACAGGGCGGCCGGGCTGAGCTGTTCGAGTGGAAACCGGGTGACATGCCCAGCCGGAAGCCGATCACTCCCACTCATTTGTGTAATGGCGCAGGCACTCTCCGTACTGACAGGCTTCCTCTCGCAGGTCATTCACATCGAGAGGGAGTTCCATGTCCGTTGGTTCGGTTGGCGACGAGGTCCGCGCGGAACAGTCAGCCCCGCAGCAGAGTCTCGGTACCGCCGCCGCGCGGAACCTGGCGACGACCACCAAGTCGGCGCCGCAGATGCAGGAGATCACCTCTCGGTGGCTGCTGCGGATGCTGCCGTGGGTGCAGGTCCAGGGCGGTACGTACCGGGTGAACCGGAGGCTCAGCTACTCCGTGGGTGACGGCCGCGTCACCTTCGTCCAGACCGGAGAGCGTGTCGCGGTGATCCCGGCCGAGCTCGGCGAACTCCCGGCGCTGCGCGGCTACGAGGACGAGGAGGCCCTCACCGAACTCGCCTCGCGCTGCCGCCAGCGCGAGTACGCGGCCGGAGAGGTCATCGCCACCGCCGGCGAGCGCACCGACCGCGTCCACCTCCTGGCGCACGGCAAGGTCGAGCAGATCGGCGAGGGGCCGTACGGCGACGAGGCGGTCCTCGGAGTCCTCGCCGACGGCGCGTACTTCGGCGACGGCGCGCTGATCCACGAGGACACCACCTGGGAGTGGACCGCCCGCGCGGCCACCACCTGCACCGTCCTCGAACTGACCCGTGACGACGTGCGCAACCTGGCCGAGCGGGCCACCTCGCTCGCCGAACATCTCGCCGGCGTCGCCGCGCTGCCCCACCAGCGCACCAACAAGTACGGCGAGGCCGCCATCGACCTCTCCGCCGGACACGTCGGCGAGGCGGTCGTCCCGCACACGTACGTGGACTACGACGGCTCGCCGCGCGAGTACGAACTGTCGGTCGCCCAGACGGTGCTGAAGGTCCACAGCCGGGTCGCCGACCTCTACAACCAGCCGATGAACCAGACCGAGCAGCAGTTGCGGCTCACGGTCGAGGCGCTGCGCGAGCGCCAGGAGCACGAGCTGATCAACAACCGCGAGTTCGGTCTGCTCTCCAACTGCGACTACGGGCAGCGCATCCAGCCCCACGACGGGGTGCCCAGCCCGGACGACATGGACGAGCTCCTCTCGCGCCGCCGGGGCTCCAAGATGTTCCTCGCCCACCCCCGTGCGATCGCCGCCTTCGGGCGCGAGTGCAACCGGCGCGGGCTCGTCCCCGAGTCCATCGAGATCAACGGCAACCGGATCCCGACCTGGCGCGGTGTGCCCATCTACCCGTGCAACAAGATCCCCGTCTCGGACGCGCGGACCACGTCGATCATCTGTATGCGTACGGGCGAGTCCGACCAGGGCGTGATCGGCCTGCACCAGACGGGCATCCCGGACGAGATCGAGCCGAGCCTGTCGGTCCGCTTCATGGGCATCGACGAGCAGGCGATCATCTCCTACCTCGTCACGGCGTACTACTCGGCGGCGATCCTCGTGCCCGACGCGCTGGGCGTCCTGGAGAACGTGGAGGTCAGCCGCTGGCGCTGACGCGCCGGCTCCAGTGACCGTGGCGGGGGGCCGCGCCGACCGGCTCCCCGCCACGCCCGCCGTACCGAACACCGCCCTACCGAGAACTGCCTTGTGCGAAAGAGGGGAACTGTGACCATGACTCGGGCGGACGCCGTGGCCGACACCCAGGGTGCCGTGGCGCTCCTCGACCAGACGCGGAGCGTCGTCAACCCCCAACTACGTTCCACCATCGAATCGTTGCCGGGCTCCATACGGAGGGTGGCGATGTACCACTTCGGCTGGGAGCAGGCCGACGGCTCCCCGGCCACAGGGCAGGCGGGCAAGGCGATCCGGCCCGCGCTGGTGCTCGCCGCCGCCCGCGCGCTCGGTGGTGACCCGGCTCCCGCGGTGCGCGCCGCCGCGGCGGTGGAGCTCGCGCACAACTTCAGCCTGCTCCACGACGACATCGTGGACGAGGACCCGACCCGCCGGCACCGGCCCACGGCCTGGACGGTGTTCGGCATCCCCGACGCGCTGATCGCGGGCGACGCCATGCTCGCGCTCGCCCTCCGGCTGCTCGCCGAGGACGGCCACCCGGTCTCGGCCGTGGCCTCGGCCCGGCTCGCCGCCTGTGTCATCGAGCTCTGCGCCGGTCAGCAGGCGGACTGTGCCTTCGAGCAGCGCGCCCCGCACGAGATATCGCTGGACGAGTGCGTGGCGATGGCCACCGCCAAGACCGGGGCCCTGCTCGGCTGCGCCTGCGCCCTGGGCGCGCTGTACGCGGGCGCGGACGAGGAGGAGGTCGCGGCGATGGACGCGTTCGGACGGGAGGCCGGTCTCGCGTTCCAGCTCATCGACGACCTGATCGGCATCTGGGGCGACCCGGAGCGCACGGGCAAGCCGGCCGGTGCGGACCTCGTCGCCCACAAGAAGTCGCTGCCGGTGGTCGCGGCGCTCACCTCGGGGACCGCGGCGGGGAAGGAGTTGGCCGAGCTGTACGCCCGTAAGGAGCTCGACGCCTCGGCCGTACGGGCGGCGGCGGACGCGGTCGAGCGGGCGGGCGCCCGGGACTGGGCGCAGATCCAGGCGGCCGACCGGATGGCCCGGGCGGTGCAGCAGCTCTCCCGGGCGGTGCCGGATCTGGCGGCGGCCGGGGACCTGCTGGCCCTGGCGGAGTTCGTCACGCGCCGGACGCGGTGACCGTGACGAATCAGCCCTCCGGCACGATCCGCGTGACCACGGTCTCGATGAGTTCGTCGAGGTCACGGTCGTCGTGGAGTCCGGGGACCGTGAAGTGGTCGAAGAGCAGCCCGGTCAGGGCGAAGTAGAGCAGCCGGACCGTGTCGCCGTCGCCCGGGAGGCCGGCGGCGAGATGGAAGCGGATGTTCTCGTCGAGGTCCCCGCGGAGCACCTTGGTGAGCTGGGTGCGCAGTTCGGGCCGGCGGGTGGCCTCCAGGCGGAGCTCGAAGAGGCCGAGGAAGCAGGTGCGTTCGGCGGCCATCCGTCGTGCGAGCCAGCGCATCAGCTCGACGACCAGCTCCCGCGTGGGCTCGGGCCGCAAGGCCGTCTCCAGGGCGCCGTCCTCCGTGGTCATCCGGACGAAGATCCGGTCCGCGACCTGGGAGAGCAGCTGATCCCGGTCGGGGAAGTAGTTGGACGAGGTGCCCGTGGGGACGCTCGCCCGGGCGTCGACCGCCCGGAAGGTCAGTCCACGGGCACCCTCGTCCGCGAGCACCTCGATCGCCGCGTCGAGCAGAGCGGTGCGCCGCTCGGGGTTCCTGACCACCGGACCTCCTGATTCCACTTCTCGCCGGAAGATAGCTCTTGCGTAACCACTACAGGTGAAGCACTATAGCCGTCGTGGTTGCGACAGCGGCCACTTTCCCCGAAGAAGAGGACCGGCTTGCGCAAGCTCACGTACTACATCGCCTGCACCATCGACGGCTTCATCGGCGACCCCCAGGGGGACGCCTCGTCCATGTACCAGTTCGTGGACGCACCGTTCATGGAGTTCATGAGCGGCGAGTACCCGGAGACCATCTCGACACAAGGGCGCGTGGCCCTCGGGATCGACGCCGACAACAAGCGCTTCGACACCGTCGTCCAGGGCCTGGGTTCGTACAAGGTCGCCCTGGACATCGGCATCACCAGCCCCTACGCCCACCTGCGGGAGTTCGTCGCGACCCGCTCGCTCACCGAGTCGCCCGACCCGAACGTCGAGCTGATCGCCGAGGACCTGGTCGGCCGGATCCGGGAGCTGAAGGCGGAGGACAGCCCGCTCGGCATCTGGCTCTGCGGCGGCTCCACGATCGCCGGCGAGCTCATCGAGGAGATCGACGAGCTGATCATCAAGACGTACCCGCAGGTCTACGGCTCCGGCATGCCGATGTTCGGCGCCGACTTCGAGGCCCGTGACTTCGAACTGTCCGCGGTGCGGACCTTCGACAACGGCGTGCTCGTCCGTACGTACACCAGGAAGCGGTGACAAGGGGGGCGCCCTACCCTGAGAGGTATGGGCAGCGACATCCCGCGTACGGTACGGGACCCGCGGGCCACGCCTCTGTGCGCGGCCTGCGGACAGCCCCTCGGTATCGTCGCGAAGCGGCACAAGGTCCTGGGGGCCTGGGTGCCGGAGTGGGAAGTGCAGCCGTGCCGTAACGCGCGGTGTGCGCTCTACGTCCGACCCGAGCGCGCCGACGGGGAGGACGACGAGCCGGGGACGGCCGCGGAAGGGATCGCGGAGGCGGCCCCGACGGTGGTTCCCGAGGACGGCACGGAAGCCGCTACCACGCACGTGACCGGCAAGAACGGCGAGACCGGGAGAAGTCCGGCCACAGGGTGACCGGCCGCGCGAAGGAGCCGGTCAGACCGCTACAGTCCGCGCATGTCATCGGAGTCGACGGAAGTCTGGACCGGTTGGTACCGGGACCGCAGCGGCGCGGAAGCGATCGCGATCACGGTGGACGGACGGCAGGTGTCCGCCCGCATCAGGGGTGTCGAGTACACGGGCGCGAGCTTCGCCGCCCTGTGCGCGGCGGAGAAGGCCGACGAGGCCCTGACCGGGTGCGTCCTGGAGTGGGATCTCCCGCTCCCCGTCGTCGTCGACGGAGCCGCACAGCAGGCCACCCTCAGCTGCCTCCTGACGCTCGGTGAGCGGGCGGACCTGAGCCTGACACTGCACTACGGCGGGACGGCTTTCGAGTCGGGCATCGCCGGTGGCGACTTCGAGGATGCGCTCGACCGCGTGAAGCGCCAGCTGCCTGCGGGGGCCGAGTTCGGCCGCCGCCTGCTCCAGACGGCCTGACGACGGCCTGACGACGGCCTGTCGGGGGCGGGCCGTGTGGCGCAAGGGACGGCGGGTGGCGCACCGGGCGCGTGTGGCGCACGGGCGCGTGGCGCACCGGGCGCGGTCCCGAGGCGTTCGGGCGCGGGCCGGCTCGTGTGAGGCTCGGCGCCGTCGCGGGGGTCAGGCGAGGCCGTTCCAGCCCCAGCGCGGGGTGGGGCCGGGTTCGCCGAGGTCCGTGCCCGGCGCCGAGGCCGAGACGTCCTTGGCGATCCGCGTCCCCCAGTCGAAGTACTCCACCACCCTGCGGCGCAGCAGGGCGTCGTCCGGCAGCTCCTTCTCCACGGCCGCCGTCATCAGCTCCATCCAGCGAAGCCGCTGTTCCTCCGTGATGCCCAGTCCGAGATGGGCCCGGAGCAGGGCCTGATGCCCGCCGAGCTCCGCCGTGAACTCGGCGGGTCCCGAGAAGACCTCCGCCAGCCACACCGCGACGCGCTCCACATGGGCTGCGGTGAAGTCGGCGAAGACGGGCGCGAGGAGGGGGTCGGCCAGGACCCCTTCGTAGAAGGTCTCGGAGAGCCGGCGCAGCGCGTCGGCACCGCCCACGGCCTCGTACAGGGTATTCGCGTGCTCGGCGGTCATCGAACGCCTCCGGGATCCGGGATGTGGCCTCCCAGCCTTCCCGCAACGCGCCCCGGATCCAAGGATGTTCGCTCTCGGCGGGGCGGACGGCCGAAGCCGTCCGCCCCGCCTGAGCACGGGCCCGGGTGGGCCCTGGGCTCAGAAGGACTTGAAGGCGGTGGCGAGACCGTTGCGCCACAGCTGGTCGACGCGCGCCCGCTCCTGGGAGTTGGGCTGGGCGTTCTGGCAGGAGGTGCCCGGGCCGCCGCCGGACATCAGCTCGCTGCACGGGCCCGAGTAGTGGTCGGGGAGGCCGAGGACGTGCCCGGTCTCGTGGGCGGTGACGCGGGTGGAGTTGTACTGCTGGTTCTGCCGGTAGTCGAGGAAGATGTAGCCGTTGCCGTGGCCGTCGGTGCTGGCGTACGAGCCGCGCGAGTCGTTGCCCTCGTAGTAGCGGAAGTCGGGGTTGCTGCCCTCCACCAGCCGTACGTTGACCACCGAGCTGTTCCATATCTGGGTGCTGCGGGCGATCTGGGTGCGGAAGCTCGGGGCGCTGGAGGCGCTGTAGACGACGGTGACGGCGGCCGCGCCGGGGTTGGCGGCCCGCTTCTTCGCCACGGACTTCATGACGGCGTCGTGGAACGCCTTGGTCGCCTTCGCGTCCTCGGTGGACCCGGCGTAGGCGGCGTACCCGGTGGGCGCGGCGGCGGAGTCGACGGCTGCGGCGGAGGCGGTGGGGACGCCCAGCGCGGCGGCGAGTCCGAGGCCGAGGGTGGCGGCGAGCGAGGTGGTGAGGACCTTGGGGTGTCTCATGGGGGGTGGCTCCTCCTGGTCGGTTGGAGAGAGTGTCGGGGGAGCCGGGGCCGCTGCGGATGATGGCAGCAGGGGATAGCGCGAAGGCATCATCACCTGATGGGGATGAGTCTTAACTACCCTCGAAATAAAGGGAATTGGTGTGACGAGGGTGTCTGGTGCGGCCCCCGGTACGGCCCTACCCTCGGGGCATGGAGCTGGAGGTGAGACATCTGCGCGTGCTCTGCGCCATCGCGGACACGGGCAGCCTGCACAAGGCGGCGCGGCAACTGGGCATGAGCCAGCCCTCGTTGACGACGCAGCTGCGCCGGATCGAGAACGCCCTGGGAGCGGAGCTCTTCGCGCGCGGGCGCACCGGCTGCCGCCCGACACCGCTGGGCCGCTCGGTGCTCAGCAGGGCGCGCCCGCTCGTCGACCAGATGGCCGCGCTGATCACCGAGACCAGGGCCGCGGCGGCTCGTACGGACGGGCCGCGGCTGCGGGTCGGTTCGACCGCGAGCAGGGCGCTGCCGGGATGGCTGCGCCGGCTGCGCCAGGGCCTCCCGGGCACGGACATCGCGCTCCACATGGACGTCTCCGCCAACGCCCTGCTGCGGTCGGTCGCGGCGGGCCAGCTGGACGTGGCGTTCGTCCACGAGGTGGAGGGGTGCCCGCTGCGGGTGCCGGACGGCCTCCTGGCACGGGTCCTGGTCGAGCGGGAGCCGCAGTTCGTCTCGATGGCCCCGGACCATCCGGCCGCCGCGCTGTCCGTCGTGGAGCTCGCGGACCTCGCCGAGGACCGCTGGATGGTCGACCCGACGGTGGACGGCGAGTGGGACGGGCTGCGACGGGTCCTGAGCGAGGCCGGCATCGACCCGCCGCTGCTGCACGGCGACTACCACACGGCGGCGTCCTTGATCGTCCTCGGCGAGGCCGTGGCGCCCTGCCAGCCGACATCGTTGCCACGCGAGGACATGGCGATCAGGCCGCTCCGGGACGACCCGCTGGCGGTACGTCTGCTCCTCTACGCCCGCGACGGGGCGCTGCTCGACCCGCTGTACGCCGACCTCGCGGAGGCCTACCGGGAGGCGGCGCTGCGGGCGGCGCCGTACCGGCAGTGGCTCCGCAGGCATGGGATGTCAGTGGGCGCGGGCATGATGACGGTATGAAGGATCATGGGGGCGGCCCGGTGCCGCCGGGTCACCGCACGCGAACCGCCGCGAGCGCGGACGTCGGGGAGGGCGAGCTCCGTTGACCGCCGCACGGGTGCGGCACGCGCGCCCGGAGGACCTCGACCGGGTGGCGGAGCTGGCCGCGGAGCACGCCGGGTACGAGAAGGCCGCGCCGCCGGCCCCGGGCCTCGCGGACCGCCTCTCCCGCCTCCTCTTCGGCCCCGAGCCGCCCCGCCTGCGCTGCCTGGTGGCGGAGCTCCCCGACGGCCGCCTCGTCGGCTACGCCACGTGCGCCCCCGAACTCTCCACGTGGGACGGTGCCGAGTACCTCCACATGGACTGCCTCTACCTCGCCGCGACGGAACGCGGCCTGGGCCTCGGGCCCCTGTTCATGAAGGCCCTGCGCGCGGAGGCCCAGGCACTCGGCCTGACGGAGATCCATTGGCAGACCCCGGCCTGGAACGAGGGAGCGATCCGCTTCTACGACCGCCTGGGCGCCACGGCCAAGCCCAAACTCCGCTACACCCTCAGGGTGGAGCCCACGGGATGACGACGCCCCCGACGTGGCGCGTACGGCCGCACACTCTCGGAGTGATCGCTCTGCACCCCGTCCTGGGGACCCGTCCACCGGTGGCTTCGGCCTCTGGCCGGTGGCCGAGTTCGAGGCGTACGACTTCCTGCCGCTGAGCGGGGCGCTGAACCCCGCCGAGGTCGGCACCGCGGTGATGCGCATCGCCCAGTGCAACGAGGTGGATCCGGAGGACGACGGCCCCTCGCCGCAGCCCGCCGATCCCCTGGGGAGCTTCCTGCACGGCCTGCTCACGACGGACACCCCCTTCGCCACCGGGGGCCTGAGGGTCACCGATACCGCGACGGGCGTCGTCCTGCTGCCGGGCTGTTGCAACGGGCTCGACGAACGAAGCGACTGGCTCGAAGTCCCCGACGGCGCCGGCCGGGCCTTCTTCGGCCACGATCCGTCCCCGCTCGCGGAACGTGTCGGCGACCTGGCGCGCCTGACCGTGAACGCCGAGCGGCCGCCGGCCGGACCCCCGGGCCCGTAANNGGACCCCCGGGCCCGTAACCGGACCCCCGGGCCCGTAACCGGACCCCCGGGCCCGTAACCGGACCCCCGGGCCCGTAAGGGTTGACGAGCCCGGGGGCGTGGCCCCGCGGGGGGCGTACGGTTCCGTTCTCTCCCGCCGTGAGGGGGAGAGGATCAGAACACGAGGTTCGACGCGTTGACCGGAGAACCGAGGTACGTCGTCTCGGCGCTCCGGAACGGGGTCTTCCAGTCGTCGGTGCCCTTGTACAGCGACGGCGAGTAGAACGTCGCGCTGATGCCGATGAGGTCGGGGCGTCCGTCACCGTCGGCGTCACCGGCTCCGATGAGCTGACCGAACGTGTTCCAGCCGCCGCCCACCTTCGTGCGGGGCGCGAAGGTGCCGTCGTCCTTGCCTAGGTACAGCCAGAGGACACCGGACTCGTCGCGGGCGACCAGGTCGCCGGCCGGTCCGCCCGCCAGGTTCCCGACGGCCACGAGGTCGTTGTAGATGCCCCAGCCGTCACCGATCTTCTTGCGGGCGGAGAAGGGCTTCATGGCGTCGCCGGTGCCGGGGTAGAGCCAGAGGCCACCGGACGTGTCGGCGGCGAGGGCGTCCGGGCGGCCGTCGTTCGTCAGGTCGCTGCCGAACGCGAGCTTGTCGTAGATCTGCCAGCCGCCGCCGACCTTGATCCGCCCGCCGAAGTTGCCTACATCGTCGCCCGGGTACAGCCAGAGCACTCCGGACCTGTCCCGCGCCAGGAGGTCACCGACCGCCGAACCGCCCAGGTCACCGCCGGCCTCGAGCCGGTCGTAGATGTTCCAGCCCGAGCCGAGGAGGGCCTTGGGCTCGCCCGCGTGGATCCCGAGCTGCTCGTCGATCGGACGGTAGAAGAGGTCGTTGCGCCAGAGGCGGCCGGTGGAGTCCCGGGCAAGCAGGTCGGGGGTGCCGTTGTCGTTGAAGTCGTGCGGCGCGGTCCTGCGGACGACCTTGAAGGTGCCCGTGCTGACGGCGTTCGGGCCGATGCCGTCGCTCGGACGGGCGACGATCTCCCAGGTGAAGTCGCCGTTGTGCACCTCTTCGTCCCAGTTGTCGTCCTCCCAGCCGAACGTCAACTCCTTGATCCCGCAGCACAGTGTGGAGGACTGGGTCTTTCCCGTGCGCACGTGGCGCACGGTGACCGTCGCGTTCTCCACCTGCCGGGACGCGTTCCACCGGAAGGTGAACCCGTCGTTCACGTCCAGGTCGAGGACCTCTGCGGGGACGGCGCCGTTCGTGACGACGGCCTCGGTGGGCTCGCCGGTCGTCGCGACCTTCTCGACCTTCGGCGCCTCGCTCCCCGTGTCCGCGATCCGGTACATGCCCTCGCCCTGCCCCAGGAGGCCGCCGCGTACGTAGAGGCTGCCGTCGGGGGCGGGCGCGAGCTCGTGCGCGTGGTCGAGCAGTCTCGCCGACGTTTTGGTCGTGAGGTTGTACGCGGTGAGGGGATAGTGCACGCCCGGCCGGGAGCTGCCCCAGCCTCCCATCTGCCCGTACACGACCCAGTCGCCGACCAGACCGACGTGGAAGTTGCCCCACGACGTCGCCTGCGCCACCGGGATCTCCTGCACGGCGCCGGTGACGAGGTCCGCGGCGAAGACCTGCGGCGGCCGGTCCGTTGTCTCGCCCACCGCCCAGGCGGTGTGGGTCGCCGAGACGGCGTCGAAACCGACCGTCCTGTCGCGGATGGAGCCGACGGTGCCGGTGGCCAGATCGATCAGGCCCCACTTACCCACCGAGCCCTGGAGGAAGGTGACCCTGGCGTGGTCGGGCGTGGCCGGCGCGACCTTGAGGGAGGTCGCGCCCACGGGGAGGCCGGTCACAGTCGCGTTGTTGTCCGCCTCGGTGTGCTTGCGGAGCACCGTGCCCGTGTCGGTCACGAGGGTCGTGAAGACGGCGTCGCCCGCCGCGCCCACGTACGTCGCGTCGCCCGT
This sequence comes from Streptomyces sp. Je 1-79, assembly GCF_025195125.1. Taxonomy (GTDB): domain Bacteria; phylum Actinomycetota; class Actinomycetes; order Streptomycetales; family Streptomycetaceae; genus Streptomyces. The sequence goes on along the minus strand of NZ_JAMGSL010000009.1, from coordinate 3,138 downwards.
CGCCGACCCGACGGGGATCTCCAGGGAGCCGCCCGTGGTCATGTTCCGCTGGGTGATCCTGTACGACCCCTGGAAGACGAGGAAGTCGGTGGTCCGCGTCGACCGCAGGTAGGTCACGCTCGAGTATGCCTGCCCGGAGCCGTCCGCGTACCGCCTCCAGGTCGAGGTACCGGTTTCGGGAGCGGTCGTGAGAAAGCCGGTCACCCCGGCCCCGTCGAGCCGGCCGCCCTGGGGGTACGGGATCGGGTGCCCGGCGGTGGTCGCCGCGGGCGCCGTGCGGACCCCGCCGACCGCCGGAACGGCGCTCGCGGGGACGGCCGCCGCACTCGCACCGAGGGTGGCGGCGAGAGCGGTGGCGACGGCGATGGCGAGTCGACGTCGGGTCAGACGAGCCTGAGGCACGTGTCATTCCTCCCGGATGCATCAGGCGCACCAAGCGCCTCACGCCTCATGGGACGCACGGGAGAGCCAAAGGTTGTACGAGCGAATCGTTTGCGCCAGGGCACGGCCGCGGGCGCAGGTCTTTGACACCGATGCCTACGTGATCGACCAGGCGTCGCCGTCAGTGGCATGGGCACCTGTGGCCCGAAAAAGACCGCACCCGGACCGTCAGGGTCGCCGTGTTCGGCGGTCTGCGGACCGGGTGCGGGCAGGTGGGTGACGTGACCCGCGGAAGCAGGTCAGGGCGCCCGGAGGGAGATCAGGCCTTCTTCGTCTCCCAGAAGATGCGGTCGACCTCGGCGATGAGCTCCAGCGCCTTCTCGCCCGTCTTCGGGTCCGTCGACGCCTTCGCGGCCGACAGGGCCTTCAGCGTGTCGTTGATGAGCTGGTGCAGCTCCGGGTACTTCTCGAAGTGCGGGGGCTTGAAGTAGTCGCTCCACAGCACCGAGATGTGGTGCTTCGCGAGCTCCGCGCGCTGCTCCTTGATGACCGTGGCACGCGCGCGGAAGTGCGCGTCCTCGTTGGCCTGGTACTTCTCCTGGACGGCCTTGACCGACTCGGCCTCGATCCGGGCCTGGGCCGGGTCGTAGACACCGCAGGGGAGGTCGCAGTGGGCGCTGACCTTCACCTTGGGGGCAAACAGGCGGGAGAGCATTGAGCTGTCCTTCCTCGTGATCGTCTTCTCAGGTGGGAGATTACTCCCCGAGAAGGCTGTTTTCGCGAGCGCCCCCTAGGGCTTAGGACAAAAGTCCAGGGTCACCATGGGACTCGTGTACGAGTGGACGATCGGATCGGGAGGTGCCGGATGACGGACGCGGGGCGGCGGGAGCCGGGGCGGGGATCCGGGCCGCTGTTCGGGATCGCCGAGGTGACGGGGGTGTCCATGGTGCCCACGCTGCTCCACGGCGACCAGCTCCTCGTGCACTACGGCGGACGGCTGCGGCCCGGAAGCGTGGCCGTGCTGCGTCATCCGCTCCAGCAGGATCTGCTCATCGTGAAGCGGCTGATCGAGCGACAGGGCGCCGGCTGGTGGGTGCTCGGGGACAACCCGGACACCGAGGGCGACAGCCGCGTCTTCGGTGCGGTGCCGGCCGAGCTGGTGCTGGGACGCGTACGGGCGCGGTACCGGCCCGTCACGCCCGGGCGTCAGCGGTCGGTCGGTGTGGTGGTCTCCTGGCTCTTCTCGGCGCTCAGGCCGGTCACGTCGGACCGTTCGGCCTCCAGGCGCTTCCGGGCCCGGTAGGCGGCCACGTTGGCGCGGGTCGCACAGCGGTCCGAGCAGTAGCGGCGGGAGCGGTTGGTCGAGGTGTCGAGGTAGGCGTTGCGGCACGGCGGCGCCTGGCAGAGCCCGAGCCGGTCGGCGCCGAACTCCGTGAGGTGGAAGGCGAGACCCATGGCCGCGATCGCCGCGTACCCCGATGTCGCGTTCGAGGGGTGGTCGGCGAGGTGCATGTGCCAGCGCGGGTGCCCCTCGTCGTCCAGGTAGTCGTGACCCGAGATCTGCGGGCTGACCGGGAACTCCAGGAGCAGCGAGTTCAGCAGGTCCACCGCGTGGGTGTGGTCGCCGTCGTCCGCCGCCGTGAAGACCGCGCGCAGCCGGGTCCGTACCGAACGGAAGCGCGTCACATCGGCGTCCGTCGCCCGCCGGGCCATCTGGGAGGCCGTGCCGAAGAGCTCGCGGACCGCCTCGACCGACGTCAGGGAGTCCTTGTTACGGGCCGGCTCCTCGGTGTTGACCAGACGCACGGCGTAATCCGAGTAATAGGCCAGTTCCACTTGTAGTCCTTACGGCGGAGGTCTAGTGTCGGGTGCGAAGGGGGTAATGGACGTTCCCCCTCCGAGGGTATTACGAAGAGGGTGGAGGCAGCGCGATGACGGACGCGGCGACGACCGGAACCGACTGGGCGGCCTGGCAGGAGAGCTGGGACCGTCAGCAGGAGTGGTACATGCCGGACCGCGAGGAGCGGTTCCGCGTGATGCTCGACATGGTCGAGGCCGTGGTGGGGCCGGAGCCCCGCGTCCTGGACCTGGCGTGCGGTACAGGGAGTATCACGGATCGGCTGCTCAAGCGGTTCCCGAAGGCGACGAGCGTCGGCGTCGACCTCGACCCCGCCCTGCTCGCCATCGCCGAGGGGTACTTCGCCGGCGACGAGCGCGTCACCTTCGTGACCGCCGACCTCAAGGACCCGGAGTGGGTCACGAGGCTTCCGCACGGCTCGTACGACGCCGTGCTCACCGCCACCGCGCTGCACTGGCTCCACACCGAGCCGCTCACCGCGCTCTACGGTCAGCTCGCCGGCCTCGTCCCGGACGGCGGCGTCTTCATGAACGCCGACCACATGATCGACGAGACCACCCCCCGGATCAACGCCGCCGAGCGGGCCCACCGCCACGCCGCCATGGACCGCGCCAAGGCCGAGGGCGCCCTCGACTGGGCGCAGTGGTGGGCCGTGGCCGCCGCGGACCCGGTCCTCGCCGAGCCGACCGCCCGCCGCTTCGAGATCTACGGCGAGCACGCCGACGGCGACATGCCGTCCTCGCGCCGTCACGCCGAGATCCTCCGCGCCGCCGGCTTCGCCGAGGCCCGGCCGGTCTGGGCGTCGCCCTCGGACACCCTCGTGCTCGCGGTGAAGTAGCCCGGGACGCGGAAGGGGCGGTGCGGGAGATCCCGTACCGCCCCTTCCGTGTCGTACCGGA
>NZ_JAMGSL010000008.1:388601-440886 GCF_025195125.1 Streptomyces sp. Je 1-79 | reverse complement strand
CCTAGACCGCGCCCTTGCGGGTGACGACGTAGCAGGTGACACGGCCCTCGCCGGCCTCGTCCCAGTCGCGCTCGCCCGACCACATGTACCAGTAGCGGTCGTCCTCGACGGACTCGTCCGTCCAGCGGGACGACGCCGCGTCGTAGGCTCCGCGGCAGGCGGCGCGGGCCGCGGAGCGCGCGGCGGACGCGCCCGGATACCGGCGCTCACCCAGCGACTTCTGGGCCCACACGCGCCCGTCGTGGGGCTCCTCGCAGTCCACGGCCACCACCGTGCCCATGTCCCGCTGGCCGGTGTTGAAGTCGACGCAGCCGCCGGTCTTCACCTCGGCCACGGGCAGCACGGCGTCGGTGGAGCGGACCAGCTTCCCCCTGGGGGCCGTGGCGGGCCGCGACGCGCCGTGCCGGCTCAGGGCGAGCTCCATCGTCAGCGAGGTCATGTCCGCGAAGACCCCGTCCTTCCCGAGGAGCCGGGTGAGGTCCGCCCGGCTGTGCGTGATCCGGCCCTCGGCGTCCACGGACACCGTCAGGGGATGCCCGGCCTCGCGCACGGCGGTACGGCCCAGGGGGGTGCTCAGCGCGCGGTTCACGTCGCTCGGGAACAAGTCCTGTGTCACGGCGTTCGGCAGCTGGGCCCGGTAGGTGCGGCCGCCTGCGACGGCGTGCTGCCCCGACGCCTCCGCGCCGCTCACACCCTCCAGGAGCATGCCGCCGACCGGGCTCTCGGTGCCACGCAGGTGCGCGACGCGGTCGGAGCCGGCGAGCCCGAGGGTGTCGGCGGCGCTGTAGGTGATCCAGTACCCCGAGGACCGGGCGCGGTAGCGGATCCGGTCGCGGTCGATCAGATAGCTCCCCGAGGTGTCGCCGAAGGCGCGGCCGGGTGTCCGGCCGAGGAGGACGTCCTTCGCCTCCGCGTCGAACGCCTTGGGGATCCGCCACGTCACCGTCGCCTCGCCCACGCCCTTCGCGAAGTCGAGCTTGCCGGTGACCGTCTGCACGGCCCGGCCCTTCTTCGACGCGAAGGTGAGCGTCTGGGTGAAGCTCGCGTCCGCCTCCTGCGTCCGGCGCAGCGCCAGGAGGACCTGGCGGTCGAGCGGCTGGTCGAAGACCGGGTGCTTCGGCTTCGGCGCGGCACCCTCTTCGTCACCCCCGCCACAGGCGGTGAGGAGCAGGGAGGCGGCGGCGACGAGCGCGGCGGCGGTACGGGAACGGCGTTGGATCACGCCTTCATGACCGGGCGTACGCGCGGATGGTTGCCCTCCGGCGCGTCACGAATGGATCACCCCAGCGTCAGCGCGACGAGCACCACCGTGGCCGTCGCCTCCTCCACCGCCCCGAACACGTCTCCGGTCACGCCGCCGAACCTCCGTACACAGCGGCGCAGCAGGAGCGCCGCCGCCGCGAGGCCCGCGCCCGCCGCGAGGACGTGGCGCAGGGCGTCGTACGGGGAGAACAGCGCGCCCGCCGCGGCGCAGGTCACCAGGACGGCCGCGGTGACCAGGGCCGCGTCGCGGGCCGGGACCGTGGAGGCGACCATCGCGCCGAGACCCTCCGGGCGGGCCGCCGGGATGCCCTCGCGGGAGGCGTGGGTGAGGGCGAGGCGGGCGACGGTCGCCGCGAGCACGGCCGCGACCGTGCCGTACGCCCAGCCCTCCTCGTACAGCCGGTAGAGCGCGGCCACCTGGGCGAGCAGGACGAAGAGCAGCACGATCACACCGAACGGGCCGATGTCCGACTGCTTCATGATGCGCAGCGCGTCCTCGGCGGGCTTCGCGCTGCCGAGCCCGTCCGCGGTGTCCGCGAGTCCGTCCAGGTGCAGACCGCGGGTCAGCAGCGCCGGTACGGCCGCCGTCGCGACGGCCGCGAGCAGCGGACCGGCGCCGAGCAGCAGGAGCGCCGCGCCGAGCGCGGCGGAGAGCAGCCCGACGACGAGGCCGGCGAACGGCGCCCAGAGCATGCCGGCCCGCGCCGCGTCCCTGTCCCAGCGGGTGATGCGGGCGGGGAGCACCGTGAGGGTGCCGAAGGCGAAACGCAGGCCGTCCATCCGGGCAGGGTAAGGCAGAGCCTGACATTGTAAATTGCGCATCAGGTACATATCGGAGGCGGGTGGCATGGGTCACTGGTTCTACGTCAACTTCGTCGAGCCCGGGAAGCTCCCGCTGCTCATCGCCCTGTTCTCCTTCGTGGTGACCTTCCTGGTCACGCGGACGATCGTCCGGATGATCCGGGCGGGGAAGGGTCCGTTCGGCAATGTGAAGGCCGCCGGCGGGCTGCATATCCACCACGTCGTGCCGGGCGTCGTCCTCACCGTCGTCGGCGGCTTCGGCGCGGTCGCCAGCGGCCGGGAGGGCGTCACCGCCTCTGTCTTCGCCGCGGTCTTCGGGGTGGGCGCGGGCCTCGTCCTCGACGAGTTCGCGCTGATCCTCCACCTCGACGACGTCTACTGGAGCGACCAGGGCCGCAAGAGCGTCGAGGTCGTCGTCCTGACCGCCGCCCTGGTGATGCTGGTCCTCGGCGGCTTCTCACCGCTCGGCGTCAACGAACTGACCCCCGACGAGCGCCAGAACCGGGCGACCCTCGTCCTCACCCTCGTGGTGAACTTCCTCTTCGTCCTGATCACCCTGGTGAAGGGGAAGTTCCGGCTCGCGGTGCTCGGGACCCTGGTGCCCTTCGTCGCGATCATCGGGGCCGTACGGCTCGCCCGGCCCGGCTCCTGGTGGTCGAAGCGCCTCTACCGCCGCCGCCACCGGGCCCGCGCCAGGTCCCGGCTGCGCACCTACCGCCACGACCGGCGCTGGGACCGCATCCGCCGGCGGTCTCAGGACCTGATCGGCGGCTTCCAGGAGCGGGTGCCCGGGCGCGGTTCCGGCCCGGGGTCCGGCGGCGGGGGCTGACGGCGCTCGCGCCACGCCGTGAACGCCACGAGCAGCAGCACGGCGGCGATCGCCGCGAGGTGCTCCTTGCCCGCCAGATTGGGCTTGACCAGCACCTCCACCACCATCGCGACGACCACGAGCAGCCCGGTCCACCGGGCCCGGTAGCGCCGGCAGACGTACACGGCGAGGCCGACCACGGCCGCCGACGGTCCGGTGTCGACGACCTGCGCGTCGGAGGCGGGCAGTCCCAGCGGACCGTCCGGGCCGAGCGCGATGCCGACCCGCGCGTACAGCGTCCCGGCCAGCGTCGACAGATAGGCGACGGCGAGCGTCCGCCACCGGCCCAGACAGATCTCGGCGATGCCGAAGACCAGCAGGATCTGCGCGAGCGCGCCCCACACCGGCAGGTCGAGGGCGGGTACGAAGAGGGAGAGCGGGGTGCGCAGCAGGGCGAGCCACAGGGGGTCCTCGGCGCGCACCGAGCCGATGTTCTGGACCGGCTGGTAGCCCCAGTCCTGGTTCTGCACGAGCTGGAAGAGCGCCGTGAGGCAGACGGCGCCCAGGGTCAGGGGGACGGCCCTCCACTTCTTCGTGACGAGCGCGGCCCGTACGGCGGTGTACAGCGGCCCCCACTCGCGGCGCGCGAACTCCTTGAGGGCGGATCTCACCGCTTGCCCTCCAGGTGTTTGCGGTGCATCCACTTCGGGAGGCCCGGGGCCTCCAGGAAGCCTTCGGCGCGCCCGGCGGCGAGGCCGATCCGCAGCAGGTCGGCGCTCTTCTCGAAGAGCATGAAACGGGGCTCCCAGATCGGTCGGTACTTGGCGTTGGCGCGGTACAGCGACTCGATCTGCCACCAGCGGGAGAAGAAGCTGAGCAGCGAACGCCACATCCGCAGCACGGGTCCCGCCCCGAGCTTCGAGCCGCGTTCGAAGACGGACCGGAACATCGCGAAGTTCAGCGAGACCTGAGTGATCCCGATCTCCTCGGCGCGCTGGAGGAGTTCGATGACCATGAACTCCATCAGGCCGTTCTCGGAGTCCCGGTCACGGCGCATCAGGTCGAGCGAGAGCCCCTTGGGGCCCCAGGGGACGAAGGAGAGCACCGCGCGGAGTTCGCCCCCACCGTCCCCTTCGCCGCCGTCCCTGCACTCCAGCATCACGCACCGGCCGTCGCGCGGGTCGCCGAGCCGGCCGAGGGCCATGGAGAATCCCCGTTCGGTGGCCCCGTCGCGCCAGTCGTCGGCCTTGCGGAGGAGGTCGTCCATCTCGTCGGCGGGGATGTCCTCGTGGCGCCGGATCCGCACCTCGTACCCGGCCCGCTTGACCCGGTTGAACGCCTGCCGGACGCTCCGCATGGCCCGGCCGTCGAGGGTGAACTCGTCGGTCTCCACGATCGCCTCGTCGCCCAGCTCCAGGGCGTCAAGGCCGTGCCGGGCGTAGATGGTGCCGGCCTCCTCGCTCGCGCCCATCACGGCCGGGATCCAGCCGTGTTCGCGGGCCTCGGCGAGCCACGGCTCGATGGCGCCGGGCCAGGCCTCGGGGTCGCCGATGGGGTCCCCGGAGGCGAGCGAGACCCCGCCGACGACCCGGTAGGCGACGGCGGCCTTCTGGCTGGGGGACCACACGACGCTCTTCTCGCGGCGCAGTGCGAAGTAGCCGAGCGAGTCGCGGTCGCCGTACTTGTCGAGGAGCGCCCGCAGCCTCTCCTCGTCGTCGTCGGTGAGCGGGTCGACGGCCCGCCGGGAGCGGAACGCGGCGTACAGCACGGCGATGATCAGCAGCGTGGACAGCACGTTGATGGTGACGTCGACCCAGCCGGGCGTGGCGATGCCGTCGAAGCGCGCGTCGTCGGCGGCCAGGGTGATCAGCCGCATCACGCCGTACCGCCAGCGCTCCAGGAACGTGGAGGTCCCGGCCGAGGTGTTGGTGACGGTGACCAGGAACGCGGCGATCAGCGAGGTGACCAGGAGGCCGCCGACCGCGACGGCGGCGGCGAGCAGCGGGTTGGAGCGGTCGCCCTTCGCGTAGAACTCCCTGCGGCCGAGGACCAGCGCGAGGACGAACGCGGCGGTCAGGACGAGCGAGATCCAGTTCTGCGCGTGCTGCCGGATCTCCGGGAAGGCCATCGCCACGGCGAAGAGCAGCAGGAAGAGTCCGCTGAGGACGATGTTGAGGATCCATGCGGCGCGCTTGCGGCGGCGCATGGTGATCGCCAGGAAGAGCGTGAAGACGCCCGAGGCGAAGCCCGCGGTCAGCAGGTACGGCGTGAAGTAGTCGTCCGTGTTGTGCCGCCGGAGGTCCTGGCCCAGCGAGACCCAGACGGCGCTCAGGAAGTTGATGAACGTGACGGCGCGCAGGTACCAGACGGCGAACGCGGCGCTGCGCCGCGAACGGACGGTGCCCCGGGGCGTTCCTTCGGTGGACAAACGGACCTCTCCCATGAAAAGCGATCATATGGGGCGTCGCTTGCCATGGCGGGGCGCCGGAAGCGGCCATCCGTGCGATGGGCTCCCAGGACGAAGCCCTGGGGAGAAGCCGCTTCCGGCGCCGTGATCCGTCTAGCTCTCCTCGTCGGGAACGCCGCCCGCAGCGTCCTCCGGAATGGTCGGTTCCGGTCGCTCGGGCAACTCCGCGGCCAGTGCGGCGGCGGCCTGGACGAGGGGAAGAGCGAGCAGAGCCCCGGTTCCCTCTCCCACAGTGACGCCGTGGTCGAGCAGCGGGTTGAGCGCCATCCGGTCCAGCGCCTTCGCCTGCGCCGGCTCGCCGCTCACCTGGCCCGCCAGCCACCAGTCCGGCGCCCGGAACGCCGCCCGCTGCGCCACCAGCGCACAGGCCGCCGCCACCACACCGTCCAGGACCACCGGCATCCGGCGCACGGCGCTCTGCAGCAGGAAGCCCGTCATCGCCGCCAGATCCGCCCCGCCGACCGCGGCGAGCAGCTCCAGCTGGTCGCCCAGGACCGGCCGGGCGCGCCGCAGCGAGTCCCGGATCGCCGCGCACTTGCGCATCCAGGCGAGATCGTCGATGCCCGCGCCGCCCCGCCCGGTGACCACCGAGGCGTCCGTCCCGCACAGGGCCGCGACCAGCGCCGAGGCCGGCGTCGTGCCGCCCACGCTCAGATCGCCCAGCACGACCAGGTCGGTGCCCGAGTCGGCCTCCTCGTCGGCGATCGCCATACCGAGCCGGATCGCCGCCTCGGTCTCCTCGGAGGTCAGCGCGTTCTCGATGTCGATCCGGCCGCTGCCGCGCCGCACCCGGTGCCGTACCACCTCGGCGGGCAGCAGCTCCGGGTCGCAGTCCAGACCGGCGTCCACCACCCGAACCGGCACCCGCGCGCTGCGGGCGAGCACCGCGACCGGGCTCCCCCCGTCGAGCACCGAGCGGACCAGCTCGTGCGCGGTGCCGGCCGGGCGGCCCGACACGCCGAGCGAGGCCACCCCGTGGTCGCCCGCGAAGAGCACCACCTTCGGCTGCTCGATCGCCCGCACCTTGACCGAACCCTGCGCCGCCGAGAGCCACTCGCCGAGTTCGTCGAGCCGGCCGAGCGCACCGGGCGGAACGATCAGCCGCTCCCGGCGTTCCTCGGCGTCGCGCCGCACCCCGCCGTCGGGGCGCTCGATCAGATCGGAGAAGTCGTCCAGGTTCAAGGCTCTTCCTCGTGACGTCGGCCGGCCATGGGTGATCGCACCCTACCCGCGCAGCACGACAGCCTGTCCCGCGGCGACCAGGAGCACCTGCTCGCACTCGTCGCCGAAGGCCGCGTTCAGCCGTCCCAGCTCGTCCCGGAAGCGCCGCCCCGCCGAGGTCGCCGGCACCACCCCCGACCCCACCTCGTTGGTGACCGCAACGACCGTACGGGACGTGGCGCGGACCGCCGCCACCAGCTCCTCGACCCGCTCGCGCAGCGCCTCCTGCCCGCCGTCCGCCCACCGCTCGTCGTCCCAGGCGCCCACCTGGTCCATCGCGTCCGTCAGCCACAGCGACAGGCAGTCGATCAACAGCGCCGGGCCCTCGGCCTCCGCCAGGAGCGGGACGAGGTCGCAGGTCTCGGCGGTACGCCAGGAACCCGGCCGGCGGTCCCGGTGCACCGCCACCCGCTGCGCCCACTCCGGGTCGCCCTCCCGCGTCCCGCCGGTCGCCACGTACAGCACCTCGGGGAAGGTCTCCAGACGCCGCTCGGCCTCCACCGACTTGCCCGACCGCGCCCCGCCGGTCACCAGCGTGCGGCGCGGTACGTCGGGCACGGCGTGGTACTCGCCGACGTACAGGGTCGTGCCGTCCGGCACCGCCCGCACCCCGGCCGCCGCCAGCCGCCGGTCCAGCTCGGCACCGTTCGGCACGCCGTGGTCGAGATGGACGGCGATCACGTCGGTGCTCGCCCCGACCGCCCCGGTCGCCCGCAGCCGCGCCAGCGCGTCCGGCCGCCCCGTGACGTCCGCGACGACCATGTCGTACGGCGGGCGGTGATCGTCCGGCAGACCGGCCGGGGAGCCGCCCGGCGGCAGGTAGAGCAGCCGCTCGCCCTCCGGCGAGGTCACCTCGTACCCCGTACCGGGGGAGTCCATCGCCACCGCCCGCACCGTGTGCCCGCTGATCAGCGTGAGCTCCCGGCCGTCCGGCACCCGGCCCGCCGCGGGCAGCCCGGCCGGCACCTCCACCGCGGGCCCGTCGTGCGGATGGGTGAGCAGCACCTGCCGTACACCGACCAGCGAATGCCCGGACCGGGCCGCCGCCAGCGCGGCGCCCGGAGTCAGATCGAGCAGCAGCGCCTCGTCCACGAGGAGCGCGGTGGCGGCCCGCGCCCGGTCACCACGGGAGGTCGCGCACACCGCGCAGGGGCATTCGGGGCGGGGGAGCCCGAGGGGGGCGCCGGTGCCGAGCAGAGTCAGTTCCACCCCTTGATCCTCCCGCGTCGCCGCAAGGGGTGCGCGCCCGGCTACGCTGCGGGCAGGAAACCGATCATCCGGTGAGCCTCAGGAGGCGGACATGGCATGGACGTGGCGGTTCGAGAAGCCCGACGGCACGGAGACGGCTCCCGCGGTGGAGCCGGAGGAGTGGACGACCCAGGGCGACGCCGAATCCTGGATCGGCGAGGTCTGGAAGGAGCTCCTGGAGGGCGGAGCGGAGCACGTCACGCTCTTCGAGGACGACACCGAGATCTACCGGATGTCCCTCCGCTCGGCCGCGGAGGCCTGAGCCCCCGAACGCCCGGGCGCCCCGGACCCCGCGGGGTCCGGGGCCTCCCGTTCAGATCTCCCCGAGCGTGACCCGCGCCGTGGCCTCGGTCCCGCCCCGCTCGTACACCACCGCCACCCGGTCGCCCGGCTTCATCGACGCCAGCGCCTCCTGGAGCGAGGTGATCGTCGTGACCGGCGCGTCCCCGATCCGGGTGATCACGTCGCCGGGCCTGATCCCCGCCCGGCCCGCCGCCCCGCCGGCCGGCGCCTCCACCACCGCGACGCCCGACGGCTCGTACGCGTCGTCGAGGACCGTCCGTCCCGTGATGTCCAGGGCGGCCCGGCCGGAGTCGGTCACCTTGCCGTCCTTGATGATCTGGTCGACGACCGTCCGCACCATCGACACCGGGATCGCGAAGCCGATCCCCGGCACCGAACCCCCGCCCAGCCCAGGATCGACGGCCGCGAGCGTCGGGATCCCGATGACCTCCCCGTCCAGATTGACCAGCGCGCCCCCGCTGTTGCCCGGATTGATCGCGGCCGACGTCTGGACCATGTTCCCGATGGTCGCCCCCGTACCGCCGCCCGTACGGCCCTCGCTGACCGTGCGGCCGGTCGCGGAGACGATGCCCTGGGTGACGCTGCCGGAGAGCCCCAGCGGGGATCCCATCGCGAGCACGATGTGCCCCATGTCGACCTCGGCCGAGTCGCCGAACGTCGCCGGCTTCAGCCCCTGCGGCACGGAGTCCAGCCTGATGACGGCCAGGTCCTGCTCGGGGTAGGTGGCGACCAGCCGCGCCGGCATCGGTTCCTTGCCCGTCGCCGCCGTGACCTGGAAGGCCCGCTCCTCGCCGATCACATGCGCGTTGGTGACGATGTGTCCCTTGTCGTCGTAGACCACCCCCGAGCCGAGGCTGTCCGTGGCGTCGATCTGGACGACCGACGGCAGAACGTCCTTGATCACGGCCCGGTAGTCGTCCTGGAGCTCGTTGGCGACGACCGGGGCCCCGGCCTGGGTGGAGGGCTCCGCCCGCGGCGCGGCGCCGGAGGAGCAGCCCGCGACGAGGGCCGCCGCGCAGGCGCCGGCCGTGAGCGGGACAAGGAGGCGTCGGACACGGGAGACATCCATGTCCGGAGTATCGGGTTCGTCCGATCCGGCGGCTCGGTGGAGGCGGCCGATCAGGGGGCGCGGGACGCGCGGCGCGTCAGCCCCGGACCCCGCACAGGTGCAGCAGCGCCGCGACCCTGCGGTACGGCTCGGACCGTCCGGCCCGGTCCTCGGCGGCGAGCAGCCGCTCCAGCTCCTCGGCGGCCGGCAGTCCCACCTCGCCCGGCACCCCGTCGGTGAAGACCCGCACGCCGTACCAGGCGTGCAGCGGGGCGGCGATCCCCGCCAGAGTCGAGGTCAGCGCGTCGAGCCGGTCGGCCCGCACCTTGACCCCGTTGCCGTCGGTGTACGTGTCCGACTCGAAGCCGGTCAGCGCCTCCGACCAGTCCCCGGCCAGACCCGGCCGCATGGCCAGCGCGTCGGCGTTCCGTACGACCAGGGAGAGCAGACCGCCGGGCGCCAGCATCCGGGCGAGGCCCGCGAGGAGAGCGTCCGGCTCGTCCGCGTACATCAGCACGCCGTGGCAGAGCACGACGTCGAAGCTGCCCGGCAGGAAGTGCACGCCCGTCTCGCGGCCGTCGCCCTCGATCAGCCGGACCCGCTCACGGATCCCGGCCGGCTCGGTGGCCAGCGACTCACGGGCGGCCTTGAGCAGCTCGGGATCGGACTCCAGACCGGTCACCGTGTGACCGGCCCGGGCCAGCCGCAGCGCCTGGGTGCCCTGCCCCATGCCCGCGTCGAGGATCCGCAGCCGCTGCCCCACCGGGTAGCGGCCGGCTATCTGCTCGTCGAGCTGGCGCGCGACGAGCTCCTGGCGGACGGTCTCGCGCAGCCCGCCGTACCCGCTCGGCCACGGGGAGGTGGCGGGCGGCAAGGGACCGCCACCCGTACCCGTTCCGGACTCGGAGCTGTCCGCGCTCAGGGCCGCTCTCCGCGCTTGACCTGCGGCTTCGGCAGTCGCAGTCGGCGCATCTGGAGCGTACGCATCAGGCCGTAGGCCACGGCACCGCGCTTCGGCTCGTTCGGGAAGCGCTCGGCGAGCTGCTTCTTCAGACGGAGCCAGATGCCGATCGAGTCGATGACGATCATCACGATCACACCGAGCCAGAGCAGCAGAGAGACGTTCTGCAGCACCGGGACGCGGATCATCGACAGCACGAGGATCACCACGGCCATCGGCAGGAAGAACTCGGCGATGGCGAAGCGCGAGTCGACGAAGTCACGCACGAAGCGGCGGACCGGACCCTTGTCGCGGGCCGGCAGATAACGCTCGTCACCACTGGCCAGCGCCTCGCGCTGGCGGGCCAGGTCGGAGCGGCGGGCCTCGCGCTGGCGCTTGGCGGCCTCCTTGCGGTCGGTCGGCACCGTCGCGGCGCGACGGCGCTGGGTCTGCGCGTCACTCCGCTTCGGGGTCGGGCGGCCCTTGGGGGCCTCGGGGTCGCGGGGCTGCTTGGAGAGGTCCGCCGTCACCTTGTCGGTGGGGGCCTTCTCTTCCTTGGAACGGCTACGGAACACAGAGCCCAGGGTACGTGGTGGGGGGTGTGGACCCCAGTGCGGCCGGGAACGATCTGGTATCGGCCCGCGTCTGTGGGGGTACGTAGGGACGACACGCACGGTCTCCCCGAGGTCCATCTACTCCCTGGGCCGGAGAGAGCTCGTTCGCACTCGTCCTTGGGGAGGAGCACATCCGCCCCCGAACAGTGCGTCAATGGAGACAGGGCCCGTACTGTGGATCCTGTTGGAGTGCTTGAGCCGAGTCCGTCAGAAGGGGGCGCGCGAAGCCCATGAGCGGTGTCATGAAGCGTATGGGGATGATCTTCCGCGCGAAGGCAAACAAGGCCCTTGACCGGGCCGAGGATCCGCGCGAGACCCTCGATTACTCCTACCAGAAGCAGCTGGAGCTGCTGCAGAAGGTCCGGCGGGGTGTCGCCGACGTGGCGACCTCGCGCAAGCGGCTCGAACTGCAGCTGAACCAGCTCCAGGGCCAGTCCGCGAAGCTGGAGGACCAGGGCCGCAAGGCGCTGGCGCTCGGCCGCGAGGACCTGGCCCGCGAGGCGCTGTCCCGGCGGGCGGCGCTCCAGCAGCAGGTGAGCGACCTGGAGGTGCAGCACCAGACGCTGCAGGGCGAGGAGGAGAAGCTCACCCTGGCCGCGCAGCGCCTGCAGGCCAAGGTGGACGCCTTCCGCACGAAGAAGGAGACGATCAAGGCGACGTACACGGCTGCCCAGGCGCAGACCCGTATCGCCGAGTCCTTCTCCGGCATCTCGGAGGAGATGAGCGACGTCGGCGTGGCCATCCAGCGCGCCGAGGACAAGACGGCCCAGCTCCAGGCGCGGGCCGGCGCGATCGACGAGCTGCTCGCCTCGGGCGCGCTCGACGACCAGTCGGGCCTGGCCAAGGACGACATCCAGGCCGAGCTGGACCGGCTGTCCGGCGGTACGGACGTCGAGCTGGAGCTCCAGCGGATGAAGGCGGAGCTGGCCGGTGGCCCCTCGGCCTCGAAGCAGGCCATCGAGGGCGGCAACGGCGCGGCCGCGCCGCAGGACCAGCAGCAGTCCCACCCCCGCTTCGACAAGCAGTAGCGAGCGGGACGAGCCCGAAGGACGCGTCATGATCGTACGGATCATGGGGGAGGGCCAGTGGAAGCTGGCCGACAGCCACGTCGTCGAGCTGAACAGGCTGGACGACGACCTGCTCGCGGAGATGGAGTCGGGGGACGACGAGGGCTTTCACCGGACTCTGTCCGCGTTGCTCGACGAGGTCCGCCGGATCGGCGAGCCACTCCCCGACGACGCCCTTGAGCCCTCCGAACTGATCCTGCCGGCGCCGGACGCGACCCTCGAAGAGGTGCGCGAGATGCTCTCCGACGACGGACTGATCCCGGGCTGAGCCGCACGACTCCAACACGCCGGTGCCCCGCCCCCTCCGCGGAGGGAGCGGGGCACCGGCGCGTCGCACCCCGTACCGTTGCCTGTCGTGACCACCCTCGACAGCGGCTTCCAGCGGGCCCGGCAGTGGCTGCGGGCGCACCCCCTCGCCTTCGACGGGGCCCTCGCTCTCGGCGTGCTCGCCTGCATGATCACGGCCTCCTTCGCCGACCCGCACGGCAGCCCCAACGGCCCCACCTTCGGCGACCGCACTCCCGACGCGAGCAGCGTGCTCCTCATGGTGCTCGGCGCCGGCGCCCTCGTCCTGCGGCGCCGCGACCCCCTCGCCGTCCTCGCCTTCACGGGCGGTGTCACCCTCGTCGAGCTGATCACCGACAACAGCCCCGCCCCCGTCACGATGAGCGCCGTCATCGCGCTCTTCACGGTCGCCTCCCGCACCGACCGCCCCACCACCTGGCGCGTCGGCCTCATCACGATGGCCGTGCTGACCTGCGCCGCGATGCTCTTCGGGCCCACCCCCTGGTACGCCCAGGAGAACCTGGGCATCTTCGCCTGGACCGGCATGGCCGCGGCCGCGGGCGACGCCGTCCGCAGCAGGCGCGCCTTCGTCGACGCCATACGCGAGCGGGCCGAGCGCGCCGAGCGGACCCGGGACGAGGAGGCCAAGCGCCGGGTCGCCGAGGAACGCCTGCGGATCGCCCGTGATCTGCACGACGTCGTCGCCCACCACATCGCGCTGGTCAACGTCCAGGCCGGAGTCGCCGCCCACGTCATGGACAAGCGGCCCGACCAGGCCAAGGAGGCCCTGGCCCACGTCCGGGACGCCAGCCGGTCCGCCCTCAACGAGCTGCGCGCCACGGTCGGCCTGCTGCGCCAGTCCGGCGACCCCGAGGCCCCCACCGAGCCGGCCCCCGGTCTCACCGTCCTCGACGAGCTCCTCGCCACCTTCCGCCACGCCGGGCTGCCGGTCGAGCTGGCGCGCGCCGGCGAGGACGCAGCGCTCCCCGCGGCCGTCGACCTCGCCGCGTACCGGATCATCCAGGAGGCGCTGACCAACGTGCAGAAGCACGCGGGCCCGGACGCCAAGGCCGAGGTGAGCGTCGTCCGGGTGGGCCGGACCGTTGAGATCACGGTCCTCGACGACGGCGTGCCGCAGCAGGAGCCGGCCGCCGACACCGGCGGCCACGGGCTGATCGGCATGCGGGAGCGCGTCACCGCCCTCGGCGGCACCCTGACCGCGGCACCCCGCTACGGCGGAGGCTTCCGGGTCCAGGCGATACTGCCCGCAACGGCCCGTACGGGGGAGGACACATGACCATCCGGGTGCTGCTCGCCGACGACCAGGCCCTGCTCCGCAGCGCCTTCAAGGTGCTCGTGAACTCCGAACCGGACATGGAGGTCGTCGCCGAGGCCGCGGACGGGGCCGAGGCCGTCGCGCTCGCCCGCTCCACCCGGGCCGACGTCGTCCTGATGGACATCCGGATGCCGGGTACGGACGGGCTCGCCGCCACCCGGCTGATCACCGCGGACCCGGAGCTGTCCGACGTACGGATCGTCATGCTGACCACCTTCGAGGTGGACGAGTACGTCGTGCAGTCGCTCCGGGCCGGGGCCTCCGGCTTCCTCGGAAAAGGGGCGGAGCCGGAGGAACTGCTCAACGCCATCCGTATCGCCGCCGCCGGGGACGCCCTGCTCTCGCCCGTCGCGACCAAAGGACTGATCGCCAAGTTCCTGGCACAGGGCGGCAGTTCGGACCCGGCGGGCGGCGAGGACGCACCGGGGTACTCCGAGCGGCTCGCGGCCCTCACCACCCGCGAACGCGAGGTCCTCGTCCTCGTCGCCGGCGGGCACTCCAACGACGAGATCGCCGAACGCCTGGAGGTCAGCCCCCTCACGGTGAAGACCCATGTCAACCGGGCCATGGCGAAACTGGGCGCGCGGGACCGGGCCCAGTTGGTGGTCACGGCCTACGAGTCGGGGCTGGTACGTCCAAGGGTGGAGTGAGGGAGTACGTCGGCGTACTCCAGACGCGGTATGCGCGGGATAAGGATTTGGACCCGGGGGCCGAGGATCCGGCGCTTCCCATGGCTGATGGTGTAGGCGGGCAGCCATCACCGCCCGCCTGCCGAGCACGCCACAGAAGAGAGACCCCATGTCCTGGCTGTCCAGATTCAGCCTCGCGCAACGGGCCCTGATCGGGCTGATGTCCATCGTCGCCATCGTCTTCGGGGCGATAGCCATCCCGCAGCTGAAGCAGCAACTGCTGCCGTCGATCGAGCTCCCGATGGTCTCGGTCCTCGCCCCCTACCAGGGCGCGTCTCCCGACGTGGTCGAGAAGCAGGTCGTCGAGCCGCTCGAGTCCACGATCAAGGCGGTCGACGGCATCAAGGGGGTCACCTCCACCGCCTCCGAGGGCAACGCCGTCATCATGGCCACCTTCGACTACGGGGACGAGGGCACCAAGCAGCTCGTCGCCGACGTCCAGCAGGCCGTGAACCGGGCGCGCGTGGCGCTCCCGGACGGTGTCGACCCGCAGGTCGTCGCCGGTTCCACCGACGACATCCCGACCGTCGTCCTCGCCGTCACCTCCGACAAGGACCAGCAGGCGCTCGCCGCCCAGCTGGAGCGCACGGTCGTCCCCGCCCTGGAGGACATCGACGGCGTCGGCCAGGTCTCGGTCGACGGCGTCCAGGACCTCCAGGTCTCGGTCACCCCCGACGACGCCGAGCTGGCCAAGGCGGGCCTCAGCACCGTGAAGGTCGCCGAGGCCATCCGCTCCGGCGGCGGAACGGTACCGGCCGGTTCCTTCTCCGAGGACGGCAAGAGCCGTACGGTCCAGGTCGGCGGCGGCTTCACCTCGCTCCAGCAGATCCAGGACCTGCGCATCAAGCCCGAGAAGGGCCGGGCCGTCCGCCTCGCCGACGTGGCCGACGTGCGGCAGGAGGAGTCCTCCCGGGTCTCCATCACCCGTACGAACGGCAAGGCCAGCCTCGCCGTGATGGCCACCATGGACAACGACGGCAGCGCCGTCGCCATCTCCGAGGCGGTCCAGGACAAGCTGCCCGACCTCCGCAAGGACCTCGGCGCGGGCGCCGAGCTGACCGTCGTCTCCGACCAGGGACCCGCCGTCTCCAAGTCGATCTCCGGTCTGACCACGGAGGGCGCGCTCGGCCTCGTCATGGCCGTCCTGGTGATCCTGGTCTTCCTCGCCTCGATCCGCTCCACCCTGGTGACCGCGGTCTCCATCCCGCTCTCGGTCGTCCTGGCCCTGATCGTGCTGTGGACCCGCGACCTCTCGCTCAACATGCTGACGCTGGGCGCCCTCACCATCGCCATCGGCCGGGTCGTCGACGACTCGATCGTGGTCCTGGAGAACATCAAGCGGCACCTCGGCTACGGGGAGGAGCGCCAGGCGGCGATCCTCACGGCGGTCCGCGAGGTCGCGGGCGCCGTGACCTCCTCCACGCTCACCACCGTCGCGGTCTTCCTGCCCATCGGTCTGGTCGGCGGCATGGTCGGCGAGCTGTTCGGCTCGTTCAGCCTGACGGTCACCGCGGCCCTGCTCGCCTCGCTCCTGGTCTCGCTCACAGTCGTCCCGGTCCTCTCGTACTGGTTCCTGCGCGCCCCCAAGGGCACGTCCGAGGACCCGGACGAGGCCCGGCGCCGAGCCGAGGAGAAGGAGAACAGGAGCCGGCTGCAGCGGCTGTACGTCCCGGTCCTGCGCTTCGCGACCCGTCGCCGCCTCACCAGCGTGGCGATCGCGATCGTCGTCCTGCTCGGCACCTTCGGCATGGCCCCGCTCCTGAAGACCAACTTCTTCGACCAGGGCGAGCAGGAGGTCCTGAGCATCAAGCAGGAGCTGGCTCCGGGCACCAGCCTCGCGGCGGCCGACCAGGCCGCGCAGAAGGTCGAGAAGGTCCTCTCGACCACCGACGGCGTGAAGGACTACCAGGTCACCGTCGGCTCCTCGGGCTTCATGGCCGCCTTCGGCGGCGGCACCGGCGCCAACCAGGCCTCGTACCAGGTGACGCTGGAGGACTCGGCGTCGTACGAGAAGACCCGCGACGCCATCGACGAGGCCCTCGGCACGCTCGACGGCATCGGCGACACGACGATCGCGGCGGGCGACGGCTTCGGCAGCCAGGACCTGAGCGTCGTGGTCAAGGCCTCCGACGCCGCCACCCTGAAGAAGGCGTCCGAGGCGGTCAAGGCCGAGGTCGCCGGGCTCGACGACGTCACCGACGTCCAGAGCGACCTGTCGCAGTCCGTGCCGCGGATCTCCGTCAAGGCCAACGCGAAGGCGGCGGACCTCGGCTTCGACGACACGACGCTCGGTACGGCCGTCGCGCAGGCGGTCCGCGGCACCCCGGCCGGCAAGGCGATCCTCGACGACACCGAGCGGGACATCGTCCTGACCTCGGCGAACCGGGCCACCACCATGGCGGGCCTGAAGGCGCTGCCGCTCGGCCCGGTCAAGCTCGGCGACATCGCCGAGGTGAAGCTCGTCCCGGGCCCGGTCTCGATGACCCGGATCGACGGCTCGCGGGCCGCGACGATCACGGCCAAGCCGACCGGTGACAACACCGGCGCGGTCAGCACGGCGCTCCAGTCGAAGATCAACGCGCTCGACCTCCCGGAGGGCGCGACCGCGTCCATCGGCGGTGTCTCCGAGGACCAGTCCGAGGCGTTCGTCAACCTGGGCCTGGCGATGCTCGCGGCGATCGCGATCGTCTTCATGCTCCTGGTCGCGACCTTCAGGTCCCTGGTCCAGCCGCTGATCCTGCTGGTGTCGATCCCGTTCGCGGCGACCGGCGCGATCGGTCTGCTCGTGCTCACGGGCACGGCGATGGGCGTCCCGGCGATGATCGGCATGCTGATGCTCATCGGCATCGTGGTCACCAACGCGATCGTCCTGATCGACCTGATCAACCAGTACCGCTCGCAGGGCCTGGGCATCGTCGAGGCGGTCGTCGAGGGCGGCCGCCACCGTCTGCGCCCGATCCTGATGACGGCCCTGGCGACGATCTTCGCGCTGCTTCCGATGGCGCTCGGCATCACCGGCGAGGGCGGTTTCATCGCCCAGCCGCTGGCGGTGGTGGTGATCGGCGGTCTGATCACCTCGACGCTGC
This sequence comes from Streptomyces sp. Je 1-79, assembly GCF_025195125.1. Taxonomy (GTDB): domain Bacteria; phylum Actinomycetota; class Actinomycetes; order Streptomycetales; family Streptomycetaceae; genus Streptomyces. Next base: position 423,710 of record NZ_JAMGSL010000008.1, on the reverse strand, counting down.
TGACGCTGCTGCTCGTCCCGACGCTCTACGCGATGGTGGAGCTCCGCAAGGAGCGCCGTGCGAAGAAGAAGGCGGCGAAGAAGGCGGCGAGGAAGGCGAAGCGGGACGGCACGCTCGACAACCCGGAGCAGCCGGACACGACCCCCGCGGACGCGACGCTGCTGGACGCGCTCGACATCTGACGCCCACACGCACGAAGGGCGCCCCGCGAGTCCGCGGGGCGCCCTTCGTGCGGCCAGGTGGCGTGCCTTACGGCAGCGCGAGCATCCGCTCCAGCGCCAGCTTCGCGAAGCTCTCCGTCTCCTTGTCGACCTGGATCCGGTTGACCAGGTTGCCCTCGGCCAGCGACTCCAGCGCCCACACCAGGTGCGGCAGGTCGATCCGGTTCATCGTCGAGCAGAAGCAGACCGTCTTGTCGAGGAAGACGACCTCCTTGTCCGGGTGAGCGGCGGCCACGCGGCGGACCAGGTTCAGCTCCGTGCCGATCGCCCACTTCGAGCCGGCCGGGGCCGCCTCCAGCGTCTTGATGATGTACTCCGTCGAGCCGACGTAGTCCGCGGCGGCCACGACCTCGTGCTTGCACTCCGGGTGCACCAGCACGTTCACGCCCGGGATCCGCGCGCGGACGTCCTCGACCGAGTCCAGCGAGAACCGGCCGTGCACCGAGCAGTGACCCCGCCACAGGATCATCTTGGCGTCCCGCAGCTGCTCGACGGTGAGGCCGCCGTTCGGCTTGTGCGGGTTGTACAGGACGCAGTCGTCCAGCGTCATGCCCATCTCCCGCACGGCCGTGTTCCGGCCCAGGTGCTGGTCGGGCAGGAACAGGACCTTCTCGCCCTGCTCGAAGGCCCAGTCGAGGGCGCGCTTGGCGTTGGACGAGGTGCAGATCGTGCCCCCGTGCTTGCCTGTGAAAGCCTTGATGTCGGCCGAGGAGTTCATGTACGAGACGGGCACGACCTGCTCGGCTATCCCGGCCTCGGTCAGGACGTCCCAGCACTCCGCGACCTGCTCGGCGGTGGCCATGTCGGCCATCGAGCAGCCGGCCGCGAGGTCCGGCAGGACGACCTTCTGGTCGTCCGTGGTGAGGATGTCGGCCGATTCGGCCATGAAGTGCACACCGCAGAAGACGATGTACTCGGCCTCCGGGCGCGCGGCGGCGTCGCGGGCGAGCTTGAAGGAGTCGCCCGTGACGTCGGCGAACTGGATGACCTCGTCGCGCTGGTAGTGGTGGCCGAGGACGAAGACCTTGTCCCCGAGCTTCTCCTTGGCGGCGCGGGCGCGCTCCACCAGGTCCGGGTCGGAGGGCGACGGAAGGTCGCCGGGACACTCCACTCCGCGCTCGCTCTTGGGGTCGGCCTCGCGGCCGAGCAGCAGGAGGGCGAGCGGCGTCGGCTGGACGTCCAGGGGCTGGGCGGTGGTCACGTCACGCACCCTTTCTTTCTACGGAAGACCTTTTCGTCTAAATGACACTATCTATCATAACCGCTTCACGTCAGTTTGACGATGTCCATAGTGTCGATGTGACGAATTCGCGGTCCACGGATCGGATCTTGCCGTTCGCCGGTCCGGGAGCGGGTGTGCGAGCATGAAGGGGAAAAGACGTGAAGCCGAGCCCTGCCCCGGAATGAATCCCGGGTCCCGCCGGTTGGAACCGTCGGCAAGCAGTCTCCGTACAACCCGGGAGAGAAGCAGATGTCCGTATCGGACGAGAAGACCACTGTCAGCGACGGCATCCTCCTGTCTGACGCCGCCGCGGCCAAGGTCAAGGCCCTGCTCGACCAGGAAGGCCGCGACGACCTCGCGCTGCGCGTCGCCGTACAGCCCGGCGGCTGCTCCGGCCTGCGCTACCAGCTCTTCTTCGACGAGCGTTCGCTCGACGGCGACGTCGTCAAGGACTTCGACGGTGTCAAGGTCGTCACCGACCGCATGAGCGCCCCGTACCTGGGCGGCGCCTCGATCGACTTCGTCGACACCATCGAGAAGCAGGGCTTCACGATCGACAACCCGAACGCCACGGGTTCCTGCGCCTGCGGCGACTCGTTCAGCTGAGTCGCGTCAGCCGTACGTACGAAGGCGGCCGCCCCGGATCTCCGGGGCGGCCGCCTTCGTACGTGCTGGGGCGCCGCCGTGCTCAGGTGCGGGGGACGGGCTCCCCGCTCGGCGCGTCCACGACCGTCCGGCCGCCCAGCGGCTGCTGAAGGGTCACCGTCCGGGTCACCTCCACCGCGATGGCGATGCACGCCCTGCCCGGGTCCATCGGCTTCTCCGTCACCCGCACGGTGACCTTGTCGGCGCTCTCCGCGGCCGTCGCCGTGTACTCGTTGCACACGCCGCCCCAGAAGGTCACCGACAGCTTCGTGCCGGTGCCGTCGACGCGGTACGACTGGAGCTGCCGCACGGGCTCCGTGCCCCGGTCCGGGTCCGGCGTCGGGGTGGGCGTGGGGCTCGGCTTCGCCGGGGGCGCCAGGTGCTCCGGCGCCACCGCCGTCGTCGCGACCGTGTGGGGCTTCGCCCCCGGCTCCGCCTCGACCTGGAACAGCCACGACGGCACGAGCGCCCGCTCGCCGTCCACGAACTGCGACGCGAGCCCCAGGACCGCCCCCGTGACCGCCAGCTCCTTCGGCTCGGTCTCCGGCTTGCAGGTCGTCGACGGAGCGTCCGAGCCGTCCTCCGTGCCGGCCGGCGGGGCCGTCGCGCAGCCGCCGATACCGATCGAGCCCGGACCCGCCGACGCCTTGTTCAGCTCCTCGAGGGCCTTCTCGGCGCCGATCACCGGATAGACGGCGCCTTTCGCCGGCTCCTTCAGCTGCCCGCTGCCCGCGACCAGTTCACCGCCGGGGCCGACATGGAGCCCGGTCGACCAGCCGTACGTCGGCAGCCCGCCCACGACCGGATCGGCGTTGACGACCCGTACCGACCCCATCAGCTGGCCGGTGTCCAGCTTCGCGTCCTCCTGGCCGATCGCCTTCAGCACCGGCGTGGCCGCCGCGCGCGCCGCCGCCTCGCTCACCGGCCCGCCGCTCGGGGGCTTCACCTCGCCCGGCGGCGGACACGCCTTGCCCTTGAGACAGGTGTCGCCGGCCGGACCCCCGTCGTACCGCGAGAAGGTCCAGCTGCCCGGGGCCTCGGCGGCCACGTCGAGCCGCAGCCCGGACCCGTCCTTCTCCGGCGCGATCTTCCAGACCTCGCCCTCCAGCCGCGGCGCGCCCGCGATGCCCAGGGCCTTGGCCAGCCGGGTCACCTCCGCGGCGGTGACCCGCCCCTCGGGCCGGTGGACCGCGGCCGAGGAGGGCCCGTCGGGAAGGGGGCCCTCGGCCTTGTACACGGCCCTGCCGCCGTTGGGGTCGGGCTCGCCCGGCGCGATGCCGGGCCCGCCGTCCGTGCCCCCCGTGCCCGCCGCGCCGCTCTTTCCGTCGAGGCGCAGCGGCGGGGGAGCGGCCGCGCCCGAGGGCCGGGCGTCGCCCTCGGACGACGCCGCGGTCGCGAGATAGACCCCGCCGCCGCCGGCCAGCAGGACGCTCGCCGCCACCGAGGCCACGAGCAGCGGCCGGTGCCGCATCCGCCGGTTCTCCGTACCGCTCACCGCATCGCTCCTTCGTCCCTGACCCGGAAGACATCTCCCCGGGAGACATCATTGGGACGGAATGGGCGAGCGGGTGGTTCCGTCCCTCAGACGCCGTATTCGGACGTGGCGTCGATCAGCCGCGCCGAAGCGGGCGGCACGACCACGCCGTGGATGCGTGCGGGGGAGACCGGGGCCGGGGCGGCCGCCGCGGGAACCACCCAGTGGGGGGCCATCCGCGCACTGTCGCCACACAGCTGGGCCAGGCTGAACTCGGACTCCTGATGCTCACGAGGAGCGGGGTACGTGGACATACGCGCACCGTATGCACGTCATGGCTCCGGGGAAAAGACCTACTCTGGGGTAGTTTCCACTGTTCGGCAGTGGCCCTCCCAGCCGGTAGCGTGAACTGTCAACCCCTTTCCGTCCCGCCAGGAGCGCCCAGCCGTGCGTATCGCAGTCACCGGCTCCATCGCCACCGACCACCTCATGACCTTCCCCGGCCGGTTCGCAGACCAGCTCGTAGCGGACCAGCTGCACACGGTCTCCCTCTCCTTCCTCGTCGACAACCTCGACATCCGGCGGGGAGGCGTGGGCCCGAACATCTGCTTCGGCATGGGCCAGCTCGGCGGCAACCCGATCCTCGTGGGTGCGGCCGGCTACGACTTCGACGAGTACCGCGCCTGGCTCGACCGGCACGGCGTGGACACCGGATCGGTGCGGATCTCCGAGGTCCTGCACACCGCCCGCTTCGTGTGCACCACGGACAGGGACCACAACCAGATCGGCTCCTTCTACACGGGCGCGATGAGCGAGGCCCGGCAGATCGAGCTGAAGGCCGTCGCCGACCGCGTGGGCGGCCTCGACCTCGTCCTGATCGGCGCCGACGACCCCGAGGCGATGCTGCGCCACACGGAGGAGTGCAAGGCGCGGGGCATCGCGTTCGCGGCGGACTTCTCCCAGCAGATCGCCCGGATGGACGGCCAGGAGATCCGCACGCTCCTGGACGGGGCCACGTACCTCTTCTCCAACGAGTACGAGAAGGGCCTCATCGAGTCCAAGACGGGCTGGACCGACGAGGAGATCCTGGGCCGGGTCGGCCACCGGGTCACCACCCTCGGCTCGCGCGGTGTGCGCATCGAGAGCGCGGGCGGGGAGACCATCGAGGTCGGCTGCGCCGAGGAGGACGCCAAGGTCGACCCGACGGGCGTCGGCGACGCGTTCCGCGCCGGCTTCCTGACGGGCCTGTCGTGGGGCGTCGGCCTGGAGCGGGCGGCCCAGGTCGGCTGCATGCTCGCCACGCTGGTGATCGAGACCCTGGGCACCCAGGAGTACACGCTGCGCCGCGCGAACTTCATGGAGCGCTTCACCAAGGCGTACGGGGACGAGGCCGCGGCCGAGGTCCAGACGCACCTGGGCTGAGCCACGGGGGCTCCGCCCGCGGCGGAGCCCCTACGCCACCCGGCGCACGACGTACGCCGACCCGCCCTTCGGGGACGGCTCCTCGCCCACGTACTCCTGGCCGCGCATCTCGCACCAGGCCGGGATGTCCAGGCGGGCCGCCTCGTCGTCGGCCAGGACCGTGACCGTGCCGCCCAGCGGCACGTCGCCGATCACCTTCGCCAGTTCGATCACCGGGATCGGGCAGCGCTTGCCCAGGGCGTCGACCACGAGCGACCCCGAGCCGCCCGGGGACGTCACCGCCTCCGGCGCCCCGAGCCGCTCCCGTACCTGCGCGACCACCCCCGGCAGCACCGTCAGGAAACGGTCCACGTCCTCCTCCGACGTGCCCGTCGGCAGGGACACCCGGACGTTCCCCTCGCTCAGCACGCCCATCGCGCGCAGCACATGGCTGGGCGTCAGCGTCGAGCTCGTGCACGACGAACCGGACGAAACGGAGAAACCCTCCCGGTCCAGCTCGTGCAGCAACGTCTCTCCGTCGACATAGAGACAGGAGAAGGTGACGAGGTGGGGGAGCCGGCGCACCGGGTCGCCCACGACCTCCACATCGGGCACCAACTCCGGCACCCGCGCCCGGATCCGGTCCACAAGCCCCCGCAGCCGCGCCCCCTCGGCCTCCGCCTCCGCCCGCACGGCCCGCAGCGACGCCGCGGCGGCCACGATCGCCGGCAGGTTCTCGAACCCGGCCGCCCGCCCCGACTCCCGCTCGTCCGCCGGGCCTTGGGGGGAGAAGCGGACACCCTTGCGGACCGCCAGCAGGCCCACCCCCGCCGGACCGCCCCATTTGTGCGCACTCGCCGCCAGCAGCGACCAGGCCCCCTCGACCGGCCCCCACGCCAGCGACTGCGCCGCGTCCACGAGCAGCGGAACCCGCGCCGCCCCGCACGCCTCCGCGGCCTCCGCCACCGGCTGCTCCGTCCCCACCTCGTGGTTCGCGGACTGCAGACACGCCAGCGCCGTGCCCGGCTCCAGGGCCGCCGCGAAGGCGGCGGCCTCCACCGCTCCGGACCGGCCCACCGGCACCTCCGTCAGCGACCCGCCCGCAGCGGCGTGGGCCTCGCCGGCGTGCAGTACGGAGGAGTGCTCGACCGCCGAGACCACCAGCCGGGTCCCGACACGCCGACGCCCCGCGAGCGCGCCGGAAATTCCGGAGTGCACCGCCCGCGTCCCCGAAGGAGTGAACACCAGCTCGTCGGGGCGGCAGCCCACGGCCTCCGCCGCGGCCTCACGCGCCGCGTCGAGCAGCATCCTGGCCCGCCGCCCCTCGCGGTACAGCCGGGCCGGGTCGGCCCAGCCCTCGTCCAGGGAGGCAAGCAGCGCCTGGCGGGCGACGGGGTGGAGCGGGGCGGAGGAGGCGGCGTCGAAGTAGGGCACTCGAATACGCTAGCCCGCGATCCGTAATCCCCCGTCAGATGCCCCGCCCGAACCGTCGATCGCCGCACGTCCGGAGGGTCGCGACCCGCCTCCGGAGGCCAGGAGTCCACCCCTTCGGGGAGTCGGACGGCGCGTTGGGCACCCTCCCCGCGCGACCCCAAATAGCGTCCAGTAGGGTTTGGTCCGCATAAACATCCAAACCCCTGCCCGCGGCCGGGGCGGCGACCGACCAGCGAGGCGGCCGTAGCCGACCAGCGCGGGCCGAGACTCTCGGGAAGGCGCTACGTGAGTCCCAACGGCTCCGACCTCCCCCGCAGCCAAGGCGCGGGTGGTACCCCCACGTCTCGGCGCCCGATGCGGCGGAAGCTGCCGCAGGTGCTGACTGCGGGCCTGATCCTGGCGACAGCCACCGGCTGCTCGTACAACTGGGAAGACTTCCCCCGCCTTGGTATGCCCACCCCCGTCACGGAGGAGGCTCCCACGATCCTCTCCCTCTGGCAGGGATCGTGGGCGGCCGCGCTCGTCACGGGCGTGCTGGTGTGGGGGCTGATCCTGTGGTCCGTCATGTTCCACCGGCGCAGCCGCACCAAGGTCGAGGTACCTCCTCAGACGCGGTACAACATGCCCATCGAGGCGCTGTACACGGTTACTCCACTCATCATCGTGTCGGTGCTCTTCTACTTCACCGCACGTGACGAGTCGAAGCTCCTGTCGCTCGCCGACAAGCCGGCCCACACGATCAACGTGGTCGGCTACCAGTGGAGCTGGGGCTTCAACTACATCGAGAACGTGCCCGGGGTGGAGGGTGACGCGCAGACGGCCCCGAACCTCGACGCCATTCCGGACAAGTTCCAGGACGACTTCCCGGCCAACGCCGGCGGTGTCTACGACGCCGGTATCCCCGGTGACCGGAACCCGCAGACCGGCAACCCGGGTCCGACCCTGTGGCTGCCCAAGGGCGAGAAGGTCCGGTTCGTCCTGACCTCCCGTGACGTCATCCACTCCTTCTGGGTGGTCCCCTTCCTGATGAAGCAGGACGTCATCCCGGGGCACACCAACGCCTTCGAGGTGACCCCGAACCAGGAGGGCACCTTCCTCGGAAAGTGCGCCGAGCTGTGCGGTGTCGACCACTCCCGGATGCTCTTCAACGTCAAGGTGGTCTCTCCGGAGCGCTACCAGCAGCACCTGAAGGAGCTGGCGGAGAAGGGGCAGACCGGCTACATCCCGTCTGGCATTGAGCAGACGGACCCGGCCAGGAATGCGGAGAAGAACCAACTGTGAGCATCCTCAACGAACCCCAGGGTGCAGCCGCGGCCGAGGACTCGTACGAGAACGAGCTCCCGGTACGCCGCAAGCAGCCCGGCAGCGTCGTGATCAAGTGGCTGACCACCACCGACCACAAGACGATCGGCACGATGTACCTGGTCACGTCGTTCCTCTTCTTCTGCATCGGCGGTGTGATGGCGCTCTTCATGCGCGCCGAGCTGGCCCGTCCGGGCACGCAGATCATGTCGAACGAGCAGTTCAACCAGGCGTTCACGATGCATGGCACCGTCATGCTGCTGATGTTCGCGACGCCGCTGTTCGCCGGATTCGCGAACTGGATCATGCCGCTGCAGATCGGCGCGCCCGACGTGGCGTTCCCGCGGCTGAACATGTTCGCGTACTGGCTGTACCTCTTCGGCTCGCTCATCGCCGTGGGTGGCTTCCTCACCCCGCAGGGTGCGGCCGACTTCGGCTGGTTCGCCTACTCCCCGCTGTCGGACGCCGTCCGCTCGCCGGGTGTCGGCGCCGACCTCTGGATCATGGGTCTGGCCTTCTCCGGCTTCGGCACGATCCTCGGCTCGGTCAACTTCATCACCACGATCATCTGCATGCGCGCTCCGGGCATGACGATGTTCCGCATGCCGATCTTCACCTGGAACGTGCTGCTGACCGGTGTGCTGGTCCTGCTCGCCTTCCCGGTCCTCGCCGCCGCGCTCTTCGCGCTGGAGGCCGACCGTAAGTTCGGCTCGCACATCTTCGACGCGTCCAACGGCGGCGCGCTGCTGTGGCAACACCTCTTCTGGTTCTTCGGCCACCCAGAGGTGTACATCATCGCGCTGCCGTTCTTCGGCATCGTCTCCGAAGTGATCCCGGTCTTCAGCCGCAAGCCGATGTTCGGCTACATCGGTCTGGTGGCCGCGACCATCGCGATCGCCGGTCTCTCCGTGACCGTGTGGGCCCACCACATGTACGTCACGGGCGGCGTGCTGTTGCCGTTCTTCTCCTTCATGACGTTCCTCATCGCCGTACCGACCGGTGTGAAGTTCTTCAACTGGATCGGAACGATGTGGAAGGGCTCGCTGTCCTTCGAGACACCGATGCTCTGGACGATCGGCTTCCTGGTCACCTTCACCTTCGGTGGTCTGACCGGCGTCATCCTGGCCTCGCCGCCGATGGACTTCCACGTCTCCGACTCGTACTTCGTCGTCGCGCACTTCCACTACGTCGTCTTCGGCACCGTGGTCTTCGCGATGTTCGCCGGCTTCCACTTCTGGTGGCCGAAGTTCACCGGCAAGATGCTGGACGAGCGGCTCGGCAAGATCACCTTCTGGACGCTGTTCATCGGCTTCCACGGCACGTTCCTGGTGCAGCACTGGCTGGGTGCCGAGGGCATGCCGCGTCGCTACGCGGACTACCTCGACGCCGACGGCTTCACCGCGCTGAACACGATCTCGACGATCTCCTCGTTCCTGCTCGGTCTGTCGATCCTGCCGTTCATGTACAACGTCTGGAAGACCGCCAAGTACGGCAAGAAGATCGAGGTCGACGACCCGTGGGGTTACGGCCGTTCGCTGGAGTGGGCCACCTCCTGCCCGCCCCCGCGGCACAACTTCCTCACCCTGCCGCGGATCCGCTCCGAATCCCCGGCGTTCGACCTGCACCACCCTGAGATCGCCGCTCTCGACCAGCTCGAGAACAAGCCGCACGAGGCCGAGGCCCTCACCGGCAGCAAGGAGGCCGGCAAGTGAAGATCCAGGGCAAGATGTTCATCTGGCTGAGCGTCTTCATCCTCGCCATGGCGATCCTCTATGGCGTGTGGTCGAAGGAGCCGGTCGGCACCACGGCGCTCTTCCTGGCCTTCGGCCTCGCCATCATGATCGGCTACTACCTGGCCTTCACGGCCCGGCGGGTCGACGCCATGGCGCAGGACGACAAGGAGGCCGACGTCGCGGACGAGGCCGGCGAGGTGGGCTTCTTCGCCCCCCACAGCTGGCAGCCGCTCTCGCTTGCCTTCGGTGGTGCGCTCGCCTTCCTCGCCGTCGCGATGGGCTGGTGGATCCTGTACTTCTCGGCTCCGCTGATCCTGGTCGGTCTGTTCGGCTGGGTGTTCGAGTTCTACCGCGGTGAGAACCAGAACCAGTAGCAGTACCCCGTAACACCCCGAGGGGCCCGGACACTTCGTCACCCGAAGTGGCCGGGCCCCTCGTTTGCAGCACTCGGCGCGCTGGGCGCGAGGAATGTTCTTACGGTGATGTCATGAACGACACGCCGCGCATTCGGACTGTTCTGAGCTGCACTCTTCTGGCCCTCTTGGTCACCGCCGGCGCCGGTGCCTGCGCGGGCACCGACGGCCACCCGCTCTCGACGAAGCCCTACGACGCCGCGGATCAGGTCTCCTTCAGCGCCCCGGGCGAAGGCAGGAAGGCCGACCCCGACAAGGCGCTGGAGATCACGGCCAAGGGCGCCGACGGCCGCATCACCGATGTCACGGCCGTCGACGCCTCCGGGCACCACCTGGCGGGCGAACTCACCGCGGACGGCCTCCTCTGGCGCTCCACGGGCTCCCTGACGGCGGGTGCCGTCTACACCGTCAAGGTGTCCACGGAGGACCAGGACGGTGCTCCGGGCACCCGTACGTTCACCTTCGAGACCGCCCCGGCCAAGCGGGCCCTGACGGTCGCGTTCGGCCCGGAGGCCGGCAAGTACGGCGTCGGGCAGCCCATCACGGCCGACCTCAGCCTCCCGGTCAAGGACCGGGCCGCCCGGCAGGTCGTCGAACGGGCGCTGAAGGTGCGCTCCACGCCGGCCGTCGAGGGCTCCTGGCACTGGGTGGACGACAAGAAGCTGCACTTCCGCCCGAAGGAGTACTGGCCCGCGGGCGCGTCGATCTCGGTCACCGGCAACCTCGCGGGCGTCAAGGTCGGCGACAAGCTCTACGGCGGGGACTCGAAGCCGCTGAAGCTGACGATCGGCGACCGGATCGAGGCCGTCGCGGACGCGGGCTCGTACTCCATGACCGTGCGGCGCAACGGAGAAGTGATCAAGACCATGCCGGTGACCACCGGCAAACCGGGCTTCTCCACCCGTAACGGCATCAAGGTCGTGCTCGGCAAGGAGTACTACGTCCGGATGCGGGGCACCAGCGTCGGCATCGCGGAGGGCAGCTCGGAGTCGTACGACCTACCCGTCTACTACGCGACACGGGTCACCTGGAGCGGTGAGTACGTCCACGCCGCGCCCTGGTCCGTGGGCTCGCAGGGGTTCGCGAACGTCAGCCACGGCTGTGTCGGCATGTCGACGGGGAACGCGGCCTGGTTCTTCGAGACCGTGCGTCCCGGCGACATCGTGAAGACCGTCAACAGCATCGGCGACACGATGGACCCGTTCGGGAACGGCTTCGGCGACTGGAACCTGGAGTGGGCGGAATGGCGCCAGGGCAGCGCCCTGGTGGCCGACACCAAGAGCGCCGCCCACCAGCCCGACCCGACCCGCCTACAGCCCTCTATCTAGCCCTCAGGCGTCGATGGACAGGCGCGAGCGGAGGAGGGCCGCCAGGGACGCCGCGAACTCGACCGGTTCCACCGGAAGAGTGACGGCGGCGTCCGCGCGGCTCCAGGTGGCCAGCCACGCGTCCTGCGGGCGGCCGATCAGGAGCAGCACCGGCGGGCAGCGGAAGACCTCGTCCTTGATCTGCCGGCACACCCCCATGCCGCCCGCCGGCACCGCCTCGCCGTCCAGGACGCAGGCGTCGACACCGCCCTCCTCGAGCCGCTTGAGCACGGCCGGGAGTGTCGCGCACTCGATGAACTCGACCGGCGGAACGTCGGCCGCGGGCCTGCGACCCGTTGCCAGCCGCACCTGTTCCCGCGTGTTGGCGTCGTCGCTGTAGACCAGGACCGTGGCGCTCGACTGCATCGTTCCTCCGTGAAGGTCATCAACCGATGCGCGGGATGCTACTCCGTCCCACACCCCGTCAACACCGGTACGACACCGGTTGGGAGGCCACTTCGATGGGCCGTTCGGGCTGGACAGAGGCCCCTGACACTCCGAACGGCACCCCCGGGAGTGAGGGCGGGATAAGCGACCGACATAATGTCGGTCGTGGCGACAGTAACGACAGTAGATACCGGGCACGCGCACCCGTCGGTCAATCGACCGAACCTCACCAGCGTCGGAACCATCATCTGGCTGAGTTCCGAGCTGATGTTCTTCGCGGCCCTCTTCGCGATGTACTTCACCCTGCGATCGGTGACCGGTCCCGAGTTCTGGGCGGAAAAGGCCGACGCCTTGAACTTCCCGTTCTCGGCGACCAACACCACGATCCTGGTGCTCTCCTCCCTCACCTGCCAGCTCGGCGTCTTCGCCGCCGAGCGGGGCGATGTGAAGAAGCTCCGGACGTGGTTCATCATCACGTTCGTGATGGGTGCGATCTTCATCGGCGGCCAGGTCTTCGAGTACACCGAGCTGGTCAAGCACGAGGGGCTCTCGCTCTCGTCGGACCCGTACGGCTCGGTGTTCTACCTGACCACCGGCTTCCACGGCCTGCACGTGACGGGCGGTCTCATCGCCTTCCTGCTGGTCCTGGGCCGGACGTACGCCGCAAAGAGGTTCACTCACGAGCAGGCAACCGCCGCCATCGTCGTGTCCTACTACTGGCACTTCGTCGATGTCGTCTGGATCGGCCTCTTCGCCACGATCTACATGATCAAGTAATCGGGTCCCGGGACCCGAGCACATCCAGCAAGCATCGACGCAGAAGATCCTGACACCGGGGTAATCCGTGAAAAAGCTCTCCGCACGACGACGCCATCCGTTGGCGGCGGTCGTCGTCCTACTCCTCGCGCTGGCGGCCACCGGGGGGCTGTACGCCGCGTTCGCGCCCGCGGGCACGGCGAAGGCCGATGAAACCGCCCAGTCCCTCGCCATCGAGGAGGGCCAGAAGCTCTACGCCGTCGGCTGCGCAAGCTGCCACGGAACCGGCGGTCAGGGCACCTCTGACGGCCCGTCCCTGGTAGGCGTCGGCTCGGCCGCCGTGGACTTCCAGGTCGGCACGGGCCGCATGCCGGCCCAGCAGCCGGGCGCCCAGGTGCCGAAGAAGAAGGTCATCTACACGCAGGCTGAGATCGATCAGCTCGCGGCGTACATCTCCTCCCTCGGCGCCGGCCCGATCACTCCGAAGGCGAGCCAGTACAGCCCCGACGGTGCCGACATCGCCCGGGGTGGCGACCTGTTCCGTTCCAACTGTGCCCAGTGCCACAACTTCACCGGTGAGGGCGGCGCGCTGACGCACGGCAAGTACGCCCCGAACCTCGAAGGCGTGAGCCCGAAGCACCTGTACGAGGCCATGCAGACCGGCCCGCAGAACATGCCCTCCTTCCCGGACACGACCATGCCGGAGAAGGAGAAGAAGGACATCATCGCGTACGTCCAGGCCGTCAACGGCGAAAAGGCCGACAGCCCCGGCGGGCTCTCGCTCGGCGGCCTCGGCCCGGTCAGCGAGGGTCTGTTCGCATGGGTGTTCGGTCTGGGTGCGCTGATCGCAGTTGCCGTCTGGGTCGCGGCCCACACCGCTAAGGCCAAGAAGTCATGAGTAGCCAAGAGATTCCAGAAGAGAACCTGCCCGCTGAGCAGGACACCGCGCACGGCGCGGTGAAGGTCCTCGACGACCCGTTCGCGGACCCGGGCCTTCCGCCCCACAAGCCGCGCATCCAGGACATCGACGAGCGGGCCGCCCGGCGGTCCGAGCGTGCGGTCGCCTTCATGTTCACGCTGTCGATGCTGGCCACCGTCGGCTTCATCGCCTCGTACGTGATCTTCCCGGTCGACAAGATCGTCTACATCTGGCCGTTCGGCCGGGTGAGCGCGCTCAACTTCGCCCTGGGTCTCACCCTCGGCGCGGCGCTCTTCTTCATCGGCGCGGGCGCGGTCCACTGGGCCCGCACCCTGATGTCCGACGTGGAGATCGCCGACGAGCGTCACCCGATCCAAGCGTCGCCGGAGACCAAGGCGAAGGTCATGGCGGACTTCGCGGCCGGTGCCGCCGAGTCCGGCATGGGCCGCCGGAAGCTGATCCGCAACACGATGTTCGGCGCGCTGTCGCTCGTACCGCTCTCCGGTCTCGTGCTGCTGCGTGACATGGGCCCGCTGCCCGAGAAGAAGCTCCGGACCACTCTGTGGGCCAACGGCAAGCAGCTCATCAACATGAACACGCACGAGCCGCTGCGTCCCGAGGACGTCGCGGTCGGTTCGCTGACCTTCGCGATGCCCGAGGGTCTGTCGGAGCACGACCACGACTTCCAGGTCCAGATCGCCAAGGCCGCCCTGATGATCGTCCGGATCCAGCCGGACGACATCAAGGACAAGCGCGAGCTGGAGTGGTCGCACGAGGGCATCGTCGCCTTCTCGAAGATCTGCACCCACGTGGGCTGCCCGATCTCGCTGTACGAGCAGCAGACGCACCACGTGCTCTGCCCGTGCCACCAGTCCACCTTCGACCTCTCCGACGGCGCCCGCGTCATCTTCGGCCCGGCCGGTCACGCCCTTCCGCAGCTGCGGATCGGTGTGAACGACAAGGGCAACCTTGAGGCGCTCGGCGACTTCGACGAGCCCGTCGGCCCTGCCTTCTGGGAGCGCGGATGAGCACTGTGACCGATTCGAAGAAGAAGGCACCCGCCGGCGAGCGGGTGGCCGACTGGGCCGACGGCCGCCTGGGGATCTACTCCCTGGCCAAGGCCAACATGCGGAAGATCTTCCCGGACCACTGGTCCTTCATGCTCGGTGAGATCTGCCTCTACAGCTTCCTCATCATCATCCTGACGGGCGTCTACCTGACGCTGTTCTTCCACCCGTCGATGAACGAGGTGGAGTACCACGGCAGCTACGTCCCGCTCCAGGGACAGCTGATGTCCGAGGCGTTCAACTCGACCATGCACATCTCCTTCGATGTGCGCGGTGGTCTGCTCATCCGGCAGATCCACCACTGGGCGGCGCTGATCTTCCTCGCCGGCATGTTCGTGCACATGATGCGCGTGTTCTTCACGGGTGCGTTCCGCAAGCCGCGTGAGATCAACTGGCTGTTCGGCTTCCTGCTGTTCTTCCTGGGCATGTTCACCGGCTTCACCGGTTACTCGCTCCCGGACGACCTGCTCTCCGGCACCGGTGTCCGCTTCATGCAGGGCGCGATCCTGTCCGTCCCGGTCATCGGCACGTACCTGTCGATGTTCCTGTTCGGCGGGGAGTTCCCCGGCGGCGACTTCGTGGCCCGGTTCTACTCGGCGCACGTCCTGCTGCTGCCCGGCATCATGCTGGGTCTGGTGGTCGCCCACCTGATCCTGGTCTTCTACCACAAGCACACGCAGTTCGAGGGCCCCGGCCGTACGAACAAGAACGTCGTGGGCATGCCGCTGCTGCCGGTCTACATGGCCAAGGCCGGAGGCTTCTTCTTCCTGGTCTTCGGTGTCATCGCGGTCATCGCGGCGATCGCCTCGATCAACCCGATCTGGGCGCTCGGCCCGTACCGCCCGGACCAGGTGTCCACCGGCGCCCAGCCCGACTGGTACATGGGCTTCGCCGAAGGCCTGATCCGTGTCATGCCGGGCTGGGAGATCAACCTCTGGGGCCACACGCTCGTCCTGGGCGTGATGATCCCGCTGGCGATCTTCCCGGCGGTCCTCGCGGCCATCGCGGTCTACCCGTTCATCGAGTCCTGGATCACCGGCGACAAGCGCGAGCACCACATCGCGCAGCGCCCGCGCAACGCTCCGACGCGCACCGCCTTCGGTGTCGCCTGGATCACCGCGTACATGATCATGCTCGTCGGTGGTGGAAACGACCTCTGGGCCACCCACTTCCACCTGTCGATCAACTCGATCACCTGGTTCGTCCGGATCTTCTTCTTCCTCGGGCCGGTCATCGCGTTCATCGTCACCAAGCGGATCTGTCTCGGCCTGCAGCGCCGCGACAAGGACAAGGTGCTGCACGGACGCGAGTCCGGCATCATCAAGCGCCTGCCGCACGGTGAGTTCGTCGAGGTCCACCAGCCGCTCAGTCAGGGCGAGCTGTACAAGCTCACGGCGCACGAGCAGAACCAGCCGGCCGAGATCGGCCCGCTGGTCGACGAGAACGGCGTCGAGCGCAAGGTCGGCCCCATGGAGAAGCTCCGCGTCAAGCTCAACAAGAGCTACTACGGCGAGGACAGCCAGATCGCCAAGCCGACCGCGGAGGAGTACAAGGAGATCACCAGCGGCCACGGCCACCACTGATCACCTGATCCACCTGACCTGAAGGTCGCCACAGCGGGAGCCCCGTCCATTCGATGGACGGGGCTCTTTGCCGTCCCCGTGGGTCGATAGGGTGGTGCCGTATCCGTCACACACTGACCAGGAGCTGCCATGAGCGCTGCGACCCCCGCTGGAGGACCTACGTCGGCGGGCCGCTCCTGGCCCGTCGTGCTGGAAGGGCTGCTGACCGGCCGCGACCAGAGCGCCGAGGACACCGCCTGGGCGATGGACCGCATCCTGCGGGGCGAGGCCACCGACGCCCAGATCGCCGGCTTCGCCGTGGCCCTGCGCGCCAAGGGCGAGACCGTCGAGGAGATCTCCGGTCTCGTCGAGACGATGTACGAGCACGCCCATGTGATCGAGGTCCCCGGCCCGTCCGTGGACATCGTCGGCACCGGCGGCGACGGCGCCAAGACCGTCAACA
This sequence comes from Streptomyces sp. Je 1-79, assembly GCF_025195125.1. Taxonomy (GTDB): domain Bacteria; phylum Actinomycetota; class Actinomycetes; order Streptomycetales; family Streptomycetaceae; genus Streptomyces. The sequence continues at coordinate 407,344 of NZ_JAMGSL010000008.1, read as the reverse complement.
TCTCCACGATGTCGGCGATCGTCGTGGCCGGCACGGGCGCCAAGGTCGTCAAGCACGGCAACCGCGCCGCGTCCAGCGCCAGCGGCGCCTCGGACGTCCTGGAGAAGCTGGGCGTCAATCTCCAGCTGACCCCGCAGCGGGTGGTCGAGGTCGCGGAGGAGGCCGGGATCACCTTCTGCTTCGCGGTGAAGTTCCACCCGGCGCTGCGCCATGTGGCGGCCGCCCGCAAGGAGCTCGGTATCCGGACCACCTTCAACTTCCTCGGTCCGCTCACCAACCCGGCCCGGGTCAGGGCCCAGGCGACCGGCGTCGCCGACGCCCGGATGGCGCCGATCATGGCGGGCGTGCTCGCCGCGCGCGGCTCCTCCGCGCTGGTCTTCCGCGGGGACGACGGCCTGGACGAGCTGACGACCACCGCCACCTCGCGGGTGTGGGTGGTACGGGGCGGACAGGTGCGCGAGGAGGCCTTCGACCCGAGAGACGTCGGCATCGAACTCGTACCGGTGGAGGCGCTGCGCGGCGCCGACGCCTCGTACAACGCCGACGTGGCCCGCCGGCTGCTCGCGGGCGAGACCGGTCCGGTACGGGACGCGGTGCTGCTGAACTCGGCGGCGGCGCTCGTGGCGCTCCACCCGGGGCAGGGCACCCTGGTGGAGCAACTGCGCGAGGGAATCGCACGGGCCGCGGAGTCGATCGACTCCGGGGCGGCGCGGAAGGCGCTGGAGCGCTGGATCACGGCCAGCAACGCGTAGCGCGCCCGGCGCGCGCAGGGAGGGGCCCGACAGATGTCGGGCCCTTTTCACGTCCCGGATTCCGGACACGGGTTGCGCCGACGCGATCACGTGGCATAGCTTCTGGGCAGGTCATGAGTGACAGCTACGAAGCCCCGGCTTGCTGTCCGGCAACCCTCCGTCCGTGGCGGGGTGCCCCGGGTGAAGACCAGGCCGTAGGCAGCGAGGTCTACGGCAAGCGCGGACCCCTGAGACACCCTGGGGTCCTGGTCCTCAAGGGAGCAGTCTCGTGAGCAAGCGAATGCGCTAGGGCCTTCGGCCCCCTTTCCCATCCTCCGCACGAACACCGTGCGTCGAGGCCACACCCGTATGCGGCACCCCACTTCGCGCTGCCCTGCGGGCCCTTCGCTGCCCTTCCTGCCAGGAGATACCGCCATGTCCGCGTACCCGAACGCCGCTGCCGCCACCGTCACCGACTCCGAGGCCGCCGACCCCTGCTGTGCCGCCCCGCTCCCGGTCCTCGGGCGGGACGTCACCGTTCCGCTCGTGACCGGGGGCGAGGTCACCTACGCCGCGCTCGACTACGCCGCCAGCGCGCCGGCCCTGCAGCGGGTCTGGGACGACGTCGCCGCGTACGCCCCGTACTACGGCAGCGTCCACCGCGGCGCCGGGTACCTCTCGCAGCTCTCCACCGACCTCTTCGAGAGCAGCCGGGTCACCGTCTCCGAGTTCCTCGACTGCCGCCCCGGCGACCAGGTCGTCTTCACCCGCTCCACCACCGACTCGCTCAACCTGCTCGCCGCCGTGATCCCCGCCGGTTGCGAGGTCTTCGTCTTCGAGACCGAGCACCACGCCTCGCTCCTGCCGTGGAAGGACGCCCGGGTCACCTACCTCAACGCCCCGCGCACACACGCCCAGGCCGTCGAGACCCTGGAGCGCGCCCTCGCCGACCGCGACCCTTACGGCCCCGCCCTCGTCTGTGTCACGGGCGCTTCCAACGTCACCGGCGAGCTGTGGCCGGTGAAGGAACTGGCCGCCGCCGCGCACGCGCACGGCGCCCGGATCGTCCTCGACGCCGCCCAGCTCGCGCCCCACCACGCCGTGTCCGTACGGGAGTTGGACGTCGACTGGGTCGCCTTCTCCGGTCACAAGCTGTACGCCCCGTTCGGCTCCGGCGTCCTCGCCGGCCGCGCCGACTGGCTCCAGGAGGCCGAGCCGTACCTCGCCGGCGGCGGCGCTTCCAAGAAGGTCGCCCGCCGCGCCGACGGCGGTGTCGACGTCGAGTGGCACACCACCGCCGCCCGCCACGAGGCCGGTTCGCCGAACGTCATCGGCGTCTACTCCATCGCCTCCGCCTGCAAGGCGCTCACCGAGGCCGGGTTCGACACCCTCGTCGCCCGTGAGAGGCACCTGATCGACACGGTCCGGGAGGGCCTCGCCGAAGTCCCCGAGGTGAAGGTGCTCTCGCTCTTCGGCGACGACTCCCCGCGCGTCGGCGTCATCTCCTTCGTCGTCGAGGGCTGGAACAGCTCCCACTTCGCCGCCGCGCTCTCCGCCGAGTACGGCATCGGTGTCCGCGACGGCCTCTTCTGCGCCCACCCGCTGGTCCGCACCCTGCTCGGCAGCGACCCGCAGACCCAGGGCGAGTGCGGCGCCCCCGAGGCCGCGCCCGGCGAGAAGTCCCTCAACGCCATCCGCGTCAGCTTCGGCGCCGGTACGCCCGACGAGCACGTGGAGCGTTTCGTGCGGGCCGTGAAGGAGCTCGTCCGCGACGGCGCGCAGTGGAAGTACCGCACCGAGGACGGCCGTTGCGTGCCGGACCGCGGCTGAGTACCCACTCGTACGGGTGAAGGGGGCCTCCTGTCGGGGCCCCCTTCGTCAGGACTCCAGGCCGATGGCGAAGGCCGCTTCCAGGTCGTGCTGGGAGTACGTACGGAACGCCACGTGCGTGTCCGTCGCCTCCACACCGGGGATCTTGCTGATCTTGCCGGGGATGACGTCCGCCAGGTCGTCGTGCCGGGGCACGCGGACCATGGCGATCAGGTCGTACGTGCCGGTCACCGAGAAGACCTCGCTGACGCTGTCGAGCGCGGCGATCGACTCCGCGATCTCGGGGATGCGGTCCACGCTGGTCTTGATGAGCACGATCGCGGTGATCACGGCTGGCTTTCTCCCTCGGTCGCCGCGGCTGGGGACTTCACTGTATCCCCACCCCGGTAGCGGCCCCAGGCGTAGAGGAAGCCGACGGCGAACCCCACCACGTGCGCCAGGTAGGCGACACCGGGCCCCGCCCCGGCCGAGCGGGCCGCGAGCCACTGCAGGACGAACCAGAAGACCAGCACGATCCAGGCGGGAAACCGCAGCGGCAGGAAGAAGAGGAAGGGGAACAGGCTGGTCACCCGGGAGCGCGGGAAGAGATACAGGAACGCCCCGAGGACCCCCGAGATCGCCCCCGACGCCCCCACCAGCGTCTGCTCGCTGCTCGCGTGCGCCGCCGCGTAGCCGAGCAGCGCCAGATAGCCGCAGCCCAGATAGAAGAGGGCGAAAGCGAATGGCCCCATCCGCTCCTCCGCCATGGCGCCGAAGACGAAGAGGAAGAGCATGTTCCCGAGCAGGTGCAGCCAGGAGCCGTGGACGAAGAGGGCGGTCAGCGGGGTGAGCAGGGTGCGCGGCTCACTGGTCATCAGCTCGGCCGGTACGACTCCCCAGCGGTGGAAGTACGCGCTCTGCGCCGCGAGGGCCGTGTCCCCGGTCCCGTAGACCGGATTGAGGCCCGAGACCGGGCTGATCACGAAGGTGAAGCAGCAGGCGGCGATCAGGGCGTACGTCACCGTGGGGCCGCTCCAGGTGCCCCGCCACGCCCCGAGCACCGCTCCCCGCCAGTCGATCCGCCGCCTGTCGATCATGGACAGATCATGGCGTACCAGGGCCGACCTGGACAGAGTGCCTCGCCGCGACACGGGGTACCCGCGAGGCCGTAGGGTTACGGGCAGTACCTCCGCAGTTCAACGGCGCACCGCGGCACCCGCACCCCGCATCACGCACACGAAAGAGGACGGCACGATGACGACGGTTCCCCTGCCGACCGCCGAGACCCGCTGGCGCTGCACCCTGTGCGGCAACCTGACCCGGTTCGATGTCACCCGCTCCTCCAAGGTCGTCGAGTACGTCCATCTGGATCTCGCGGGAGAGCCGAAGGTCGAGGAGCGCGAGGTGGTCAGTGAGACCATCGAGTCGGTCCGCTGCCGCTGGTGCAACGCGGTGGATCAGATCGAACTGGTGGACAGGCCCGGCACCGCTTCCTGACGGCGGCGGTGCGCAACACGATGGGGTGACGCAACGTGGAGCAGCCCGCGCACGGTGGTGAACCGGCCGGCGCGGCAGGTGACGCTGCCGAGGCGCTCGACCGCCCGCTGCCGGACGGTGTGCGGCGCAGGGTCGTCGCGCTGGTCTCTGACGCCTTCGGCGGGCTCACCGTCGCCGAGCTTCCGGCACCTCTGAGGCAGTACGCCCGCTTCACCGCGAGCCGGCGGGCCAAGTTCGCGGGCAACGCCATGGCCGCCGCCCTGGAGAGCGATCCGCTGTTCCGGCAGCGGATCGGCGAGCGGTTCAAGGAGGCGGAGCCGGAGCTGGCGGGCGCCGTCGAGTCCGGCGCCCCACCCGCCGCGGCCGACCCCGTCGACGTCGCCGCGGCCGCCTACGTGCTGCGCCCGGCCGGCTGGGTGAAGCTGGTCGCCGCCGCGGGCGAGGAGGCCCAGCGGGCGGACGCCGAGCGGGCCGACGAGGCCGGCCGTCGCGAGCTCGAGCGGTTGCGCGAGGAGGTCGCCACCGCCAGGGAGCGCGGCCGCGCGGAGACCGAGGAGCTGCGCCACGACCTGGAGGCGGCCCGCAAGGAAGCGGAATCGCTTCACCGCAAACTGCGCAGCGCGCAGAGCGACGTGAAGCGCGGGGAGGCCGCGCTGCGCCGCAGCCACGCCGAGATCGACACGGTCAAGGCGGAGGCGGCGGCGCAGGTTTCGGCCGCCGAGAGCGAGACCCGCCGTCTGAAGGCCCGGCTCGGCGAGGTCGAGGCCGCGCTGGAGACCAGCCGTCGCGCCGCCCGTGAGGGGCGCTCGGTGGAGGACATGCGGCTGCGGCTGCTGCTCGACACGGTGCTCGACGCCGCGCAGGGGCTGCGGCGCGAACTGGCCCTGCCGCCCGTCTCCGTCCACCCCGCCGACACCGTCGACGCGGTGGAGCCCGGCCGGATGTCGCCGAAGGACATCGCGGCCCGCGCGCTCTCCGAGACCGACCCCGCGCTCCTGGACCAGCTCCTGGCGCTGCCGCAGACGCATCTGGTCGTGGACGGCTACAACGTCACCAAGACCGGCTATCCGACGATGCCGCTGGAGAAGCAGCGGCTGCGGCTGCTCGGCGGGCTCTCCGCGCTGGCGGCCCGCTCGGGCGCCGAGGTCACCTGTGTCTTCGACGGGGCGGAGCTCGCCGCGCCGGTGCTCCTCGCACCGCCGCGCGGTGTGCGGGTGCTGTTCTCCAAGCCCGGTGTGACGGCCGACGAGTTGATCCGTCAGCTGGTGCGCGCCGAGCCGCCGGGCCGCCCGGTCGTCGTGGTCTCCACCGACCGCGAGGTGGCCGACGGAGTCGCCAAGGCGGGTGCGCGGCCGGTCGCGTCCGCATTGTTGCTCAAGCGGCTTTCGCGCATGTCGTGACGGCTTGCAACTCCTGGGCGTAATGCCCGAATCCTGGAGGGCGCACGGTCAAGTGCCGGTCACTGCCCGTGTGATGTGTGTAAATAAAGTGCCGTGTGCGCGAGATTTTGCTCATGAGGATTTGAACTGATCACAAGATGGTCACTAGGGTCAGGCCTCGAACCTTCGCACGGTTGATCATCCATCCGGGATGGCAGCGGAGGAACCGCCTGCCGCAGCCTGGTTGGGCGGCTCGAGGAAGAAGGAGCTCGCCTTCGTGGCGTCCCACCGTCGTCCCAAGCAGCCGAGCCGCACCCGTGTGACCGTGCTCACCGCGACCGCCGCCGCGGCCGTCGCGCTCTCCGTCCAGTCCGGCGCCCAGGCGGCTCCGAAGCCGAAGATCGACGACGTGAAGTCGAAGGTCGACAAGCTGCACCACGAGGCCGAGGAGGCCACGGAGCAGTACAACCTGGCCGAGGAGCGCCGCGGCAAGCTGCAGGAGGAGATCGGCACCCTCCAGGACAAGGTGGCGCGCGGCCAGCAGGAGCTCAACACCCTGCGGAACAACATCGGTTCGGTCGCCAGCGCGCAGTACCGCTCCGGTGGCATCGACCCCGCCCTCCAGCTCTTCCTCTCCGCCGACCCGGACACCTACCTCGACAAGGCGTCCGCGATCGACCAGCTCGGCGCCAAGCAGGCCGACGTGCTCCAGTCGATCCAGGCCAAGCAGCGGACCCTCGCCCAGCAGCGCGCCGAGGCGACGACGAAGCTCTCCGACCTCGAGGACGTCCGCAAGACCCTCGGTGAGAAGAAGAAGACCTTCCAGGGCAAGCTCGCCGAGGCGCGGAAGCTGCTCAACACCCTCACCGCCGCCGAGCGCGCCAAGATGCAGGACGAGGAGCAGCGCGCCAGCCGCGCCGCCGGCGACCGCGTCGACCTCGGCAACGAGGTCCCGGCCTCGCAGCGCGGTGCCGCCGCGCTCAGCGCCGCCGCCACCCAGATCGGCAAGCCGTACGTCTCCGGCGCCGAGGGCCCCAACTCGTACGACTGCTCCGGTCTGACGCAGTGGGCGTACCGCCAGGCCGGCGTCAGGCTCACCCGCACCACCTACACGCAGCAGAACGACGGTGTGAAGATCGGCCGCAGCCAGCTCAAGCCGGGCGACCTGGTCTTCTTCAACGGCCTTTCGCACGTGGGTCTGTACGCGGGCAACAACACGATCCTGCACGCCCCCAAGCCGGGCGCCTCGGTCCGCTACGAGTCGATGAGCTACATGGGCACCTTCCAGTTCGGCGTGCGCATCTGACGTATCCGCCGCGCTCCGACATGACGCCCAATCGGGTGGAATGTCGCATCCTTCGCTGACGTGACGCCCCGCTGGTGACCTGTGGTCTCCGGCGGGGCGTCACTTTGCGTGGCCGACAGCTTCGTTGGACGGGGAGTGATCACCCGCTACTGTCTGCCGCGCCAGTCTGGGTAACACCGAACGGAGCGCGATACGTGGCGTCCCACCGACGACCTGCGAGGGTCACCGTCCTGACCGCCGCCGCGGCCACCGCGGCCGCGGCCTTCGGCGCCGTCCCCGCGAGCGCCGACCCGAGCGGCACCCCGGAGACGACCCGCGCCACGGTCGACCGGCTCTTCGAGGAGGCCGAACGGGCCACGGAGGGCTACAACAAGGCCGACGAGCGGGCGGACGAGCTCCGGGTCACGGTCTCCCGGGCGAAGGACAGCGTGGCGCGCGGCCAGGAGCGCATCAACCGCATGCGGGGCGCGCTCGGTTCGGTGGCCGGCGCCCAGTACCGCTCCGGCGGGATCGACCCGGCCCTCGCGCTGCTGCTCTCCTCCGACCCCGACACGTACCTCGACCGGGCGTCCGTCCTCGACCGGGTGGCCGCCCGGCAGGGTGTCGCCCTCGGCCAACTCCAGCACGAGCAGCGCCGGCTGCACCAGGAGCGGACCGAGGCCGGCCGGCTCCTCGTCGAGCTGGAGCGGAGCCGGACCCAGGTCGCCCGCCACAAGCGCACCGTCGAGCGGAAGCTCGCCGAGGCCCGCCGGCTGCTGCAGTCGCTGACCGACGAGGAGCGGGCGGACTTCGAGGGCCGGGCCTCCCGTTCGGACCGTGGCGGACTCGACGCGGAGCTGCCGCCCCTCGCCGACCTCGGCCCGGCCTCCTCGCGGGCCGCCGCCGCGGTGATCGCCGCGCGCAGCGCCATCGGCAAGCCCTACGTGTGGGGCGCGACCGGACCGTCCGCCTTCGACTGCTCGGGCCTCATGGTCTGGTCGTACCGGCAGGCCGGGATCAGCCTGCCGCGTACCTCGGCGGCGCAGCGGTACGCGGGACGGCAGGTGCCGCTCTCACAGGCGCAGCCGGGCGACCTCGTGACGTACCGCGGCGACGCCAGCCATGTCGGGATCTACGCGGGCGGCGGACAGGTCATCCACGCCCCCTATCCCGGCGCGCGGGTGCGCTACGACCCGGTCGGGATGATGTCCCACGTGACGGTGACGCGGGTCTGACCGGACACCTGTCCGCTCGACTGCCCGTACGATCGGGAGCGTGGCAGGTCAGGGGTGCGGAGCGGTGCGGAGGGCGGCGGCCTGTCTGCTGCTCGCGCTGCTCGCCCTCGCCGGGTGCGCGGCTCCGGGACCGGTCGATCCCGCGCCCCAGGAGATCCGGACGCTCCTCGACAGGCACGCGCGGGCGCTGCTCGCCCGCGACGAGGCGGCCTACGCCGTGGGGCTCGATCCCGCGTTCGCGCCCACCGCGCTCCGGGAGTTCGACCGGCTGGCCGAGGTGCCGCTCGCCTCGTGGGGCTACCGGCTCAAGGCCGTCGAGCGGCAGGGCGGGGACGGGGGCGGCGAAGGCCGGGCGACCGTCCGCGCCGAACTGAGCCACCGGGTCGCCGGCCACGACTCCGGACCCGTCACCACCGAACGCGTCCTGGAGCTGGCCGAGCGGGACGGCCGGTGGTACGTGACCGGCGACCGGCCGGCCGAGGGCGCCGCCCAGCAGCTGTGGGAGCAGGGCGAGGTGGAGGCGGTACGGGGAGGGCGCAGCCTCGTCCTCGGCGTCGGGCAGCCGGAGGAGCGGCTGAAGGCGATCGCCGCGGCGGCGGACCGGGCGGTCCCCGCGGTCTCGGCGGCCTGGCCGGAGAAGTGGGCGGACCGGGTCGTCGTCCTCGTCCCCGCCTCGCTGAAGGGGATGGGCGGGCTGCTCGGGGCGCCGGCGGCCTCGTACCGGGGGATAGCGGCCGTCACGACCGGGGAGGTCGGCGGCGGGCCGGACGCGCCCGCGGACCGGGTGATCGTCAACCCCGAGGCGTACGGAGTCCTCGGGGAGTTCGGGCAGCAGATCGTCCTCACCCACGAGACCACCCATGTGGCGACCCGCGCCGCCACCTCCGCCTCCACCCCGGTCTGGCTGTCCGAGGGCTTCGCCGACTGGGTGGCGTACCGCGACACCGGCCGTACCGCCGCCCAGGCGGCCCCGGAGCTGCGCCGCGCGGTCCGTGAGGGCGACGTCCCCTGGGCCCTCCCGGACGACAAGGCCTTCGCCTTCGGCAGCGACGCGGAAGCCCTGGCCCGCGCGTACGAGGGCGGCTGGCTGGCTTGCGGCCTGATCGCGGAGCGCTGGGGCGAGCCGAAGCTCATCGCGTTCTACCGCGCGGTGGGGGCCCATCCGCAGCGCGAGGGCGCGGTGGAGAAGGCGCTCGCCGAGGTCCTCTCCACGACCCCGGAGGCGTTCACCGCGGACTGGCGGGACCACTTGCGGGGACGGCTGGCGTAGGGGAGGCCCCTTGGGCCCCCGCACTGCCGTACGGGCGCTGCTCAGCCGACCGGCAGGCTCCGTGCGCGCTCCCGCTCCGGCTCCGCCTGGGCCGGGATCCTGACCGGGGTGAGCCGCGGCTCGGTCACCGTCTGCTGCCAGAGGACGCGGCAGGCCGAGACCGACGCGACGACCAGCAGCCCGTTCCGTATGAGCAGCAGCGCGATGCCCAGCGGGTCGCTGTCCGTCACATGCGAGAACCACACCGGGAACTCGAACTGCGTCACCGCGGTCGCCCACACCACCAGGTGCGCCGGCCGGCGCATCCGGCTCGTCCGGTAGGCCATGCAGACGGCCGCCAGCCCGACGAGCCAGAGCATGTACTGGGGGCTGATCACCCGGCTCGTGGTGGTGAACAGCAGCACCGCCACGAACGCCGCGTCCGCCGGGGTCGAGGTCGTGAACGCCCGGGCGCGGATCCGCCACACCAGCAGCCAGCAGAACGCGCCGATGGTCAGGGCCATCGCGGCCGTGGCGACGGTGGAGACGTACGGGCCGAGGAACTCGATCGAGCCGTAGTTCATCTGGGCCACGCCGTCCCAGCCGAGGTGCCGGGCCACATGGAAGACCATCGCTCCCAGGGACTCGAGCTCCAGGCCCCGGTCGCGCTGGTACGTCAGGAACGCCAGCGCCCCGGGGGCCGCGAGCACACACAGCAGCAGCAGCCCGGCCGCCGCGCCGGCCGCCGTCGACCACGAGCGGAACGTGGCACGGCCGCGGGGGGTGCCGACGAGCAGCAGCGCCGGCCAGACCTTCAGCATCGCCCCGAAGCCCGCCAGGGCACCGAGCACGCGCGGCCGGGTCACCCCGGCGAGCAGCCCGGCCACCGCGACCGCCGTGACCATCAGGTCGTAGCGGGCGTACGCGGTCGGGCCGAGCAGCGGCACGCCCGCGATCCAGATCCAGGCGCCGTGCGGACGCCGGCCGCGCCGCCGCCCCGTGCGCATCAGCAGGCCGAAGACGAGCGCGTCGCACAGGAAGGCGAGGACGAAGAAGGCCGCGGAGTACTCCAGGAACGGCAGGACCGCGGGGGAGAGGATCGCGAGGGCGGCGAGCGGCGGGTACTGCCAGGTCACGTCGTCCAGCGGGTACGTGCCGGTCTTCAGGACCTCGAACCAGCCCTGGTAGATCTGCTCGATGTCACTGGTGATGTCCGGCCCCGGGACCGTGACGACCTTGAAGACACACAGGAGCAGAACGATCCGGGTGAGTCCCCAGAGGAGTATGGGGTTTCGTCTCGCGCGCTCGGCAGCCGTACCCAGTACGCCCGTCATGCCTACCTCGTCCCATCCTGTCGGTCTGTTCGGTCCGCGTCCGCGGACGGGTGGTGTTGCCGGGCGGGGGGTGCCGTCACGTACATTCGGCGACGATGCACAAGACCCTGATCGTAACCAACGACTTCCCGCCCCGGCCCGGTGGAATCCAGGCGTTCCTGCACAACATGGCGCTGCGTCTCGATCCCGAGCGGATCGTGGTCTACGCCTCCACGTGGAAGCGCAGCCGCGAGGGGATCGAGGCGACCGCCGCGTTCGACGCCGAGCAGCCTTTCACGGTCGTGCGGGACAGCACCACCATGCTGTTGCCCACACCTCGGGTCACCGCGCGGGCGACCTCGCTGCTGCGCGAGCACGGCTGCGAAGCGGTCTGGTTCGGGGCCGCGGCGCCCCTCGGCCTGATGGCGCCCGCTCTGCGCCGGGCCGGCGCGCGACGGCTCGTCGCGACGACGCACGGGCACGAGGCGGGATGGGCCCAGCTCCCCGGCTCCCGGCAGCTGCTGCGCCGGATCGGCGAGGGCACGGACACGATCACATACCTCGGCGAGTACACGCGTTCGCGGATCGCCGCCGCGCTGACCCCGGCCGCGGCCGGGCGGATGGTGCAGCTCCCGCCGGGTGTGGACGAGAAGACCTTCCATCCGGGCTCGGGCGGCGACGCCGTACGGGAACGGCTCGGGCTCACCGACCGGCCCGTGGTGGTGTGCGTCTCGCGGCTCGTCCCGCGCAAGGGCCAGGACACGCTGATCCGCGCCCTGCCGGAGATCCTCCGCCGGGTGCCCGGCACGGTGCTGCTGATCGTCGGCGGCGGACCGTACGAGAAGGACCTGCGGCGGCTCGCGGCGACGACCGGGGTGGCCGATTCCGTACGCTTCACCGGCGCCGTGCCGTGGGAGGAGCTGCCGGCCCACTACGGCGCCGGAGACGTCTTCGCGATGCCCTGCCGCACCCGCCGCGGGGGCCTGGACGTCGAGGGCCTCGGCATCGTGTACCTGGAGGCCTCGGCGACCGGCCTCCCGGTCGTCGCGGGCGACTCGGGCGGTGCGCCGGACGCCGTCCTGGACGGCGAGACGGGCTGGGTGGTGCGGGGCGACGCCCCCGAGGAGTCGGCCGACCGCATCGCGACCCTCCTGCTCGACCCCGAGCTGCGCGCCCGCATGGGGGCCCGTGGCCGCGACTGGGTCGAGGAGCGCTGGCGCTGGGACCTCCTCGCGGAGCGCCTCAGGGAACTGCTGTAGAGGCCGCCCACCGGCACCCGCGGTTCGGGCCCCTCACCGCACGCGGTGAGGGGCCCGAACCACAGAAGGCCATGGTGACGACCGCGCCGCCTAGGCGCGGTAGATCGCCTCGATCTCGTCCGCGAAGTCCTTCGCCACCACGTTCCGCTTCAGCTTCAGCGACGGCGTGATGTGGCCCGCCTCCTCGGTGAACTGGGCCGGCAGGACGCGGAACTTCCGGACCGACTCGGCCTTGGACACCGCCGCGTTGCCGTCGTCCACCGCCCGCTGGACCTCCGCGAGCAGCTCCGCGTCGTCACGCAGCGTCGCCGCGGTCGAGTCCGCCGGCTTGCCGTGCTCGCTCGCCCAGCGGCCGAGGAACTCCTCGTCCAGCGTGACCAGCGCGCCCACGAACGGCCGGCCGTCGCCCACCACCATGCACTCCGCGACCAGCGCGTGCGCCCGGATCCGGTCCTCGATGACCGCTGGGGCGACGTTCTTGCCGCCCGCCGTCACCAGGATCTCCTTCTTCCGGCCGGTGATCGCGAGATAGCCGTCCTCGTCGAGGGTGCCGATGTCGCCGGTGTGGAACCAGCCGTCCGCCAGCGCCTCGGCCGTCGCCGCCTCGTTCTGCCAGTAGCCCGAGAAGATGTGCTCGCCGTGCAGCAGCACCTCGCCGTCGTCGGCGATCCGCACCACCGAGCCCGGCAGCGGCTGACCGACCGTGCCGATCTTCTGCCGGTCCCACGGGTTGAACGCGGTCGCCGCGCACGACTCCGTCAGGCCGTAGCCCTCCAGCACCGTGAAGCCGATGCCGCGGAAGAAGTGGCCCAGACGCTCACCCAGCGGCGCGCCGCCCGAGATCGCGTACTCGCCGCGCCCGCCGAGCACCGCGCGCAGCTTGGAGAAGACCAGCTTGTCGAAGACCTTGTGCTTGAGCTTCAGACCGAGGGACGGACCCTGCGGCGTGCCGATCGCCCGGCTGTACGCGATCGCCGTGTGCGCCGCCTTGTCGAAGACCTTGCCCTTGCCGTCGGCCTGGGCCTTCGCACGCGCCGAGTTGTAGACCTTCTCGAAGACCCGCGGCACACCCAGGATCAGCGTGGGCCGGAACGACGCCAGCTCGTCCGTGAGGTTCTTGATGTCCGGGACACAGCCCAGCTTGATCGGCGCCATCACCGACGCCACCTCGACAAGCCGCCCGAAGACGTGCGCGGCGGGGAGGAACAGCAGGACCGAGCACTCGCCGGTACGGAAGAGCGGCTTCAGGCGCTCCACCACGTTGCCGCACTCCGCGAAGAACGCCCGGTGCGTCAGCACACAGCCCTTGGGGCGGCCGGTGGTGCCCGAGGTGTAGACGATCGTCGCCGGGTCGTCGGCGTGCGCGGTCGACATCCGCTCGTCGAGGAGCTCGTCCGAGACGTCCTCGCCGGCCGCGGTGAGCTGCGCGACGGCGTCCGCCTCGATCTGCCGGATGCCCTTGAGGCCCGGCAGGTTCGCCCGTACCGACTCCACCGACTCCTGGTGGGCCGCGGACTCGACGAGGACGAGGGAGGCGCCCGAGTCACCGAGGATCCACTGGATCTGCTCCGGCGAGCTCGTCTCGTACACCGGCACCGTCACGGCGCCCGCGCTCCAGATCGCGAAGTCGAGGAGCACCCACTCGTACCGCGTCCGGGACAGCAGGGCGACCCGGTCGCCCGGCTCCACGCCCGCGGCGATCAGACCCTTCGCGGCCCCGCGGACCTCGGCGAGGAACTGCTTGGCGGTGACGTCCGTCCAGACGCCGGCCACCTTGCGTCCCATCACGGCGGTGTCTGGGTGCTGAGTGGCGTTGCGGCGGATGAGATCCGTCAGGTTGCCGTCCGAGGGGACCTCGTACAGGGCCGGAAGGCTGAACTCGCGCAAGACTGCTGCTCCTCATCGGGCGCCGGCGCCACGGCTCTGTGTGAATGCACCGGTGCGGTCCAAGATCGGGCAGGTGCTCAGTGGGGTGAGCACAACTGGACTGCCCGGACGTTACCCATCAGTACTGGGTTCCCGATAGGGGGTCCTGGTCAGATGTTCCATGCGTCACACAGCTGTGGCGATGCTTCGCGCACAGTAGTCCACAGCTTTCAGGACTCGGAAGTAACCGCAGGTCCGACGCCCTACGCTGAACCGCATGAGGATCAACGTGGTCAGCGACGTACACGGGAACAGCGGGGCCCTCGCCAAGGCGGGACAGGGTGCCGACGCCCTCGTCTGTCTCGGTGACCTGGTGCTCTTCCTCGACTACGCCGACCACAGCCGCGGCATCTTCCCCGACCTCTTCGGCGTCGAGAACGCCGACAGAATCGTCGAACTGCGCACCGCCCGCCGCTTCGACGAAGCCCGTGACCTGGGACGACGCCTCTGGGCCGAGCTCGCGGTCGACCGCGACACCGCGATCGAGTCCGCGGTACGGCGCCAGTACGAAGAGCTCTTCGCGGCCTTCCCGACCCCGACGTACGCGACCTACGGGAACGTCGACATCCCGGGGCTGTGGAGCGAGTACGCCCGCCCCGGCACGACGGTCCTGGACGGTGAGCGGGTCGAACTCGGCGGACTGGTCTTCGGCTTCGTGGGCGGCGGGCTGCGGAGCCCGATGCGGACGCCGTACGAGATCTCCGACGAGGAGTACGCGGCGAAGGTCGAGGCGCTCGGCGAGGTCGACGTGCTGTGCAGTCACATCCCGCCGGACGTGCCGGAGCTGACGTACGACACGGTCGCTCGGCGCTTCGAGCGCGGCAGCCGGGCCCTGCTCGACGCCGTCCGGCGCACGAGGCCGCGGTACGCCCTCTTCGGTCACGTCCACCAGCCGCTGGCCCGGCGCATGCGGATCGGCGCCACGGAATGCGTGAACGTGGGCCACTCCGCGTCGACGGGCAGGCCGTGGACGCTGGAGTGGTGACGGGGCCCCGGTGAGGGCGCGATAGCCTTCGGTCGGCACGTTCGTGCCGTCACGACTTCCGCCGGACCGCACAGTGGAGGAACCACCACGATGGCCGAACACACCAGCTCGAGCATCACCATCGAGGCGGCACCGGCCGACGTCATGAGCGTCATCGCCGACTTCGCGCGCTACCCGGAGTGGACGGGCGAGGTGAAGGAGGCCGAGGTCCTGGAGAAGGACGAGGCCGGCCGCGCCGAGAAGGTCCGGCTGCTGCTCGACGCGGGCGCGATCAAGGACGACCACACGCTGGCGTACACCTGGACCGGCGACGACGAGGTCTCCTGGACGCTGGTCAAGTCCCAGATGCTCCGCTCGCTCGACGGCTCCTACCGACTGGCCCCCGCGGCCGGCGGCGACCGCACCGAGGTGACGTACCAGCTGACGGTGGACGTCAAGATCCCGATGCTCGGCATGATCAAGCGCAAGGCGGAGAAGGTCATCATCGACCGGGCCCTCGCCGGCCTGAAGAAGCGCGTCGAATCGGGCGCGTAGCCGCCCCGCGGCGGGGGGTAACGTTCCCGGCCATGGGGATCATGCTTGTCACCGGCGCCGGTGGTGCCGGCCGGACCACCGTCGCCACCGCCGCCGCCCTCGCCCAGGCCCGGGCGGGGCGGAACGTACTGCTCGTCTCCGGCGAGGCCGACGAGGGACTCGGGGTGGACGTCCTCCGGCCGACCCCCGCCGCCGACTTCCGGCGGGAGTTCCTCGCCCTGCAGGAGCGCTCCGCCACCGCCCTCGACCTCCTCGGCGCCACCCCCTTCGAGGAAGCCGAGCTCACCGAGCTCCCCGGCAGCGCCCCCTTCGCCCTGCTCCGCGCCCTGCGCGACGCCGCCGCGCAGGACCGGGACCTCGTCGTCGTCGACCTGCCCCCGCTCGCCGACGCGCTCGCGCTCCTCGCCCTGCCCGAGCAGCTGCGCCGCTACCTCCGCCGGGTTCTGCCGCCCGAACGGCAGGCCGCCCGCGCCCTGCGCCCCATGCTGGCCCAGCTCGCCGGCGTGCCCATGCCCGCGCAGTGGCTCTACGAGACGACCGCCCGCTGGGAGGCCGAGCTCGCCGCCGTCCAGGCCGTCGTCGACGCCCCCACCACCGGCGTGGCCCTCGTCGTCGAGCCGGGACCCGCCGCCGCCGAGACCCTGCGCACCGCCCGCCTCGGGCTCGCGCTCCACGGTCTCGTCCTCGAGAGCGTCGTCGCCAACAAGCTGCTCCCCGCCGAGTCGCGCGACCCCTGGTTCGCCGCGCTCACCGCCCAGCAGCACGAACACCTGACCCTGCTCCGCACCGGGCACGACGGAGCCGTCCACGCACTCCCGCACCTCGGCCGGGACCCGCGCGGCCCCGAGGACCTCGCCCTGCTCGCGGTCGACGCGAAGCCCGCGGCCGCCCCCGAGTGGACCGTCGAGGACCGCCGCGCCGAGGACGGCATCCTCGTCTGGCACATCCCCCTGCCCGGCGCCGTCAAGAACGAGCTGTCCCTCGTCCGCCGCGGCGACGAACTCCTGCTCGCCGTCGGACCGTTCCGCCGCAACGTCCCCCTGCCGCCGGCCCTGCGCCGCTGCACGGTCGCCGGCGCCGCCCTCGTCGACGGCGACCTCCGGGTCAGGTTCGCCCCGGACTCCGGTCTCTGGCCGAAGGCGTCGAAGACGGCGAAGCCCCCGAAGACCCCGTGACGGCGTGTACCGTCGACGGTATAAGCCGTAAGGAGTACGCCATGAGCGATTCGGATGCCTGGGCCAAGGCGTGCGCCGAGGACCTGGAGGCCGAGAAGGCCCGCCGCCGCGCCGATGCCGGAGCCGAGCCCGGGTCGGCCGCCGAGGAGTTCCGCAAGCTCTTCGACGCCGTCGCCGAGAAGGTCTCCACGCTGCGGAACCCGCTGATGGGCATGGCCGCCCAGGGCACCGTGCAGCAGTTCGTCAACCAGGCGAAGGCGGCCGTCGAGCCGATCGTCGAGCGCAACCCGCAGGTCTTCGACCACCTCGCGGCGGCCGGGAACGAGCTGCTCGCCGCGTACCGCTCCGCGGTCGAGGGCCACGAGACGCGCTGGACGCGCGACGAGCCGGACGACCCGCGCAAGGAAGCCCGGCGGGACCGGCCGGAGGACCCGAAGAGGGACGACGAGGGGCCCGGAACCGGGCAGCACATCGACCTGGACTGACCAGGACGGCCGCCCCCCTCGGGTACGGTTGGCCCTAGCGGGGCTCGACCGAAAACTGAGGGACACATGGGACTCACCATCGGCGTCGACATCGGCGGCACGAAGATCGCGGCCGGCGTGGTCGACGAGGAGGGCAACATCCTCGACACGCACAAGGTGCCCACCCCGCCGACCCCCGAAGGCATCGTCGACGCGATCTGCGCCGCGGTCTCCGAGGCCGGCAAGGGACACGAGATCGAGGCTGTCGGCATCGGTGCCGCGGGCTACGTCGACGACAAGCGCGCCACCGTCCTCTTCGCGCCGAACATCGACTGGCGGCACGAGCCGCTGAAGGACAAGGTCGAGCAGCGGGTCGGCCTGCCCGTCGTCGTCGAGAACGACGCGAACGCGGCGGCCTGGGGCGAGTACAAGTTCGGCGCGGGCAAGGGCCACGAGGACGTCATCTGCATCACGCTGGGCACCGGCCTCGGCGGCGGCATCATCATCGGCAACAAGCTGCGCCGCGGACGCTTCGGCGTGGCGGCGGAGTTCGGCCACATCCGGGTCGTCCCGGACGGTCTGCTGTGCGGCTGCGGCAGCCAGGGCTGCTGGGAGCAGTACGCCTCCGGTCGGGCGCTCGTCCGGTACGCCAAGCAGCGCGCCAACGCCACGCCCGAGCGTGCCGAGGTCCTCCTCGGTCTCGGCGACGGCACCGTCGGGGGCATCGAGGGCAAGCACATCAGCCAGGCGGCGCGCGCCGGGGACCCGGTGGCCGTGGACTCGTTCCGCGAGCTGGCCCGCTGGGCCGGCGCCGGTCTCGCCGACCTGGCATCCCTCTTCGACCCCTCCGCCTTCATCGTCGGCGGCGGAGTCTCCGACGAGGGCGAACTGGTCCTGGAGCCGATCCGGAAGTCCTTCCGCCGCTGGCTGATCGGCGGCCAGTGGCGACCGCACGCCCAGGTCCTCGCCGCCCAGCTCGGCGGCAAGGCCGGCCTGGTCGGCGCGGCCGACCTGGCCCGCCAGGGCTAGCTTTCACAGCACACCGCCACCCGCCCGCCGCGTCCTTCCGGGACCGGCGGGCGGGTGTCGTATGTTGCTGGCATGGCGATCACTCCGCTGCCCAACTCCCGCACCGAGGCGGACGGTTCGGCCGTCGTCCGGGTCCTCTGCTACAACGTCCGCTCGATGCGGGACGACGAGGACGCCCTCGCCCGGGTCATCCGGGCGTGCGCGCCCGACCTCGTCTTCGTCCAGGAGGCGCCGCGGTTCTTCCGCTGGCGCAAGCACGCCGCACGGCTCGCCGCCAAGAGCGAGCTCGTCATGCTCAGCGGCGGCGCGACGGCGGCCGGGCCGCTGCTGATGTGCTCGCTGCGGGCGACCGTGGAGCGCACGGAGGACGTGCTCCTGCCCCTGAGCCCCGGCCTCCACCGGCGGGGTCTCGCCACCGCCGTCGTACGGTTCAGGGGCGCCCGGGTCGGCCTGATCAGCTGTCACCTGAGCCTGCGGAGCGAGGAGCGGTACGCCCAGGCCGGGATGGTCCTCGACCGGGTGGCCGGCCTGGACGCCCCGCACACCATCGTGGCCGGAGACCTCAACGAGCGCCCCGGCGGCCGGAGTTTCACCCGGCTGGCGAAGGAGCTCCAGGACGGCTGGGCGGTCAGCCCCTGGGGCGGCGAGTACACCTCGACGCCCGCCGACCCGCACCAGCGCATCGACGCGATCCTGGCCACGCAGGGGGTGGAGTTCCTGGGCTGCGGCGTACCGCAGGACCTCGACCCGGCGGACCTGAGAGCGGCGACGGACCACCTGCCGGTCCTCGCGGCCGTCAGGATCCCGGCGACCTGAACGGCTCACCACCGCGCCGCGGCACGCGCAGGGGTGCCTACACCACCGCGCCGCGGC
>NZ_JAMGSL010000008.1:354736-388588 GCF_025195125.1 Streptomyces sp. Je 1-79 | reverse complement strand
ACCACCGCGCCGCGGCACGCGCAGGGGTGCCTACACCACCGCGCCGCGGCACGCGCAGGGGTGCCTACACCACCGCGCCGCGGCACGCGCAGGGGTGCCTACACCACCGCGCCGCGGCACGCGCAGGGGTGCCTACACCACCGCGCCGCGGCCCGGGTCGTCGTAGCCGTCATCGTCGTCGTCGTGGCTCATCCGCGCGATCAGCGTCGCGAAGCCGCCCAGGAAGCCGCCCACGCACAGCGTCGTCAGCCACCACGTCATGTCCCACTGCAGCAGCACGGCGAGGAGCATCAGGACCGGGCCGCCCGCCACGCCCAGCCACGCGAACTTCGTCGTCGCGTCCGCCTCCGGCAGCGGAGGCGGCTCCGGCGGGACGAAGTGGCCCTCGCCGTCGTCGTCGTCCTTCTTCCCCGGCTTCCTGCCGTCCGCCTCCGCGGTCTCGGCGTCCGGGTCCGCGAGCTCGTAGTCCCGGGGGCCGCCGCCCACGCCCACCCCGGGCGCGAAGACGATCGAGCTGCCGAGCGCGGGCTTCGCCGGCCCGTCGGCGTCGTCGCCCTCCTCGCCCTCCTCGTCGTCCTCTTCCTCGTCGGCGTCCGCGTCCTCGTCGGCGTCCGCGTCGCCCTCGTCATCGCTGTCGACCGGTTCCGGGAGCGCCAGATCCTCCACCGACCGGAAGGGGCGCGAGCCCGGCGGGTCCGCCGGCTCCTCGCCGTACCCCGCGACGATCGCGGCCCAGGCCGCCTCCTCGTCGATGGGCTGCGGCTCGCCGCGCTCCCCGTCCTGCTGCTCAGCCACCGCTCGTGCTCCCCTTCTTCTCCCCGACGACGTCCGGAGCGAGCCGGCCGACGAACGCCCAGCTCTCCTCGAAGATCCGCTCCGCGTCATGGTCCAACGTCGCCACGTGGTAGCTCTGTTCCAGCAGGATCTCCTGGACGTCCGTCGAGGAGATCCGGCTCAGCACCCGCGCCGAGTCGGCCGGCGGGACCACATGGTCCTGAGGGCTGTGCAGCACCATCACCGGCTGCGTGACCTGCGGGAGCTCCGCGTCCACGGTCCGGAAGAACTGCCGCAGGGAGTGGGCGGAGTGCAGCGGCACCCGGTCGTAGCCGATCTCCGCCACGCCCTCCTTGGCGATGTCGCTCGCGATGCCGTTCGTCGTACGGACGAAGTGCCGCACGACCGGCAGCGCGTGCGCCGCGACACCGTGCACCTTGTTCCCCGGGTTCACCAGGACGAGACCCCGCACCGCGTCCCCGTGCTTGGCCGCGAGGCGCAACGCCAGGGCCCCGCCCATGGAAAGGCCGAAGACGAAGACCGTCTCGCAGCGGGCGAGCAGCTCCCGCAGCTCCCGGTCCACCTCCGCGTACCAGTCGTGCCAGGTGGTGAGCTGCATGTCCTCCCAGCGGGTGCCGTGCCCGGGCAGCAGCGGCACCGACACCGTCAGTCCGCGCTCGGCCAGGTACTCGGCCCAGGGGCGCATCGACTGCGGGGAACCGGTGAATCCGTGACAGAGAAGGACGCCGACCTTGCCGCCGTCGTGGCGGTACGGCTCGGCTCCAGGAATGACCGGCACCGGGGTCTCCTGTTCGGGGGTTCGGCTTCGCGGAGGGCGAGGCTTCGACGAAGCGACGGCGGAAAAGGGGAAGGCCTTCACGGTACGCGACCGGACCGACACCCGACCAGGTCCGTTCGCACGAAGGTGCCCCGTCCGCGGCCGCACCGGCGCGGGCGGGCGCGAAAAGGCGGGATAAGGTCTGTCCGACGGCACACGGAAGGTACTCGAGTTGATCTACGGCGCAATGAAGTTCTCCATCGGAGGGTCACTGAAGCTCGCCTTCAGGCCGTGGGTGGAGGGCCTCGAGAACATTCCCGCCGACGGGCCGGCGATCCTCGCGAGCAACCACCTCTCCTTCTCGGACTCCTTCTTCCTGCCCGCCGTGCTCGACCGCAAGGTCACCTTCATCGCGAAGGCCGAGTACTTCACCTCGCCCGGACTGAAGGGGAAGCTCACCGCCGCCTTCTTCAAGGGCGTCGGCCAGCTCCCCGTGGACCGCTCCGGCGCCCGCGGGGCGGGCGAGGCGGCGATCAAGGCCGGCATCGAGGTCATCGAGAAGGGCGGGCTCTTCGGCATCTACCCCGAGGGCACCCGCTCGCCCGACGGCCGGCTCTACCGCGGCAAGCCCGGCGGCCTCGCGCGGGTGGCCCTGGCCACCGGAGCGCCCGTGATCCCGGTCGCCATGATCGACACCGAGAAGATCCAGCCGCCCGGCAAGGTCGTCCCGAAGCTGATGCGCCCGGGGATCCGGATCGGCGAGCCGCTGGACTTCACCCGCTACCAGGGCATGGAGGGGGACCGCTTCATCCTGCGCTCGGTGACCGACGAGGTCATGTACGAGATCATGAAGCTGTCCGGCCAGGAGTACGTCGACATCTACGCGACGGCCGCGAAGCGTCAGATCGCGGACGCCGAGAAGGCCGCCAAGGAGGCCGTCAAGGCCGAGATCGCGGCGCGGGAAGAGTCCGGCGCCTGACCCTCTCGTAGGGGGCGCCCGGGGGGTGGGGGAGATGGCCAAGCGCGAGCGTGTCGTGCGGATGTCGGTCGAGCAGCCGCTGTGGCGCGCGCTCACCGCGTACCGCATCGGAACGATGGTCTACGCCGTTCTGATCTTCGCCTTCGCCCGGGAGCGCTACGAACGGCCCTGGGTGGCCGTCGCCTTCCTCGCCGTCATGTGCGTCTGGACGCTCGCCACCCTGCCCAAGGTGGCGAACGCGGCCAGCTGCACCAAGCGGTTCCTGATCGCCGACCTCGCCGTCGCCCTGACCGGCATCCTGCTCACCCCGCTCGCGGACGAGCAGGCCCAGTCGGTCGACGGGCCGACTCTGCCGACGATATGGACCGCCGGAGCCGTCCTCGCGTACGCGATCAAGGGCGGCTGGCGCTGGGCCGGCTTCGCCTCCTCGCTGGTCGCCGTCGCCAACATCATCGAGCGCGCCCACCCCACCCGGGACACCCTGCACAACGTCCTCCTCGTATGGGTGGCGTCCATCGCCATCGGCTACGTCGTCGAGGTCGCCCGCGCCTCCGAACGCACCCTCGCCCGCGCCCTGGAGATCGAGGCCGCGACCCGGGAGCGCGAGCGCCTCGCCCGTGACATCCACGACAGCGTCCTCCAGGTCCTGGCGATGGTGCAGCGGCGCGGCACGGCGCTGGGCGGCGAGGCCGCCGAGCTGGGGCGGATGGCGGGCGAGCAGGAGGTCGCGCTGCGCACCCTGGTCGCCGGCGGTCTGGCCCGGCCGTCGCTGGTCTCCGAGGACGAGTCCGAAGGGGCCGTGGTCCGTATCGTCGAGGAGCCCGAGGACGACTCCCCGCTCGATCTGCGCGCTCTGCTCGCCCCGCGCGCAGGGGCGAAGGTCACGCTCGCGGACCCGGGCGCGCCGGTCCTGCTGCCGGCGGCCGCGGGGCGTGAGCTGGCCGCCGCGGTCGGCGCCGCCCTGGACAACGTCCGGGTGCACGCGGGCGACCAGGCCCGGGCCTGGATCCTGGTCGAGGACTGGCCGGACGAGGTGATCGTGACGGTGCGGGACGACGGCCCGGGCATTCCCGAGGGGCGGCTGGCCCAGGCCGAGGGCGAGGGGCGGATGGGCGTCGCGCTCTCCATCCGCGGCCGGCTGCGGGAGCTGGGCGGCACGGCCGAGCTGATCTCGGTACCGGGCCAGGGCACGGAAGTGGAACTGAAGGTCCCGAGGGACACACGGGGGAAGGCGGGAACGCGATGAGCGAGCAGCAGCAGATCAGGGTGATGGTCGTCGACGACCATCCGATGTGGCGGGACGCGGTCGCCCGCGACCTCGCCGAGGCCGGTTTCGACGTGGTGGCCACCGCGGGCGACGGCGAGCAGGCGGTGCGCCGCGCCGGTGCGGTCGGCCCGGACGTGCTCGTCCTCGACCTCAACCTGCCCGCCAAGCCGGGGGTCCAGGTCTGCAAGGAGCTGGTCGGCGCCGACCCCACGCTGCGGGTCCTGGTGCTCTCCGCGAGCGGCGAGCACGCCGACGTCCTGGAGGCGGTCAAGTCCGGCGCCACCGGCTATCTGCTGAAGTCGGCCAGCACGGCCGAGCTGATCGACGCGGTACGGCGTACGGCGGTCGGCGACCCCGTGTTCACGCCCGGCCTCGCGGGCCTGGTCCTCGGCGAGTACCGCAGGCTCGCCTCCGAGCCCGCCCCCGCCCTGGGCACGGACGAGCCCGGGGCGCCCCAGCTGACCGAGCGCGAGACGGAGGTGCTGCGGCTCGTGGCCAAGGGCCTGAGCTACAAGCAGATCGCCGAGCGCCTGGTCATCTCGCACCGGACCGTGCAGAACCACGTCCAGAACACGCTCGGCAAGCTCCAGCTGCACAACCGGGTGGAGCTCGTCCGGTACGCCATCGAGCGCGGCCTCGACGACGCCTGAGCGCCCGGAAGCGCGCCCGGCCCGAGCCGCCGGGCGCGCCGCACAATTCACTCTCCGTGCCGTGTCGGAGTGACCCACGTCACTACTAGCGTGGGCCGCACATTCCGTCCGCCATGGCGAAGGAGAGCTCCATGCGTGTCGGCGTACTGACCGGAGGCGGCGACTGCCCCGGTCTCAACGCGGTCATCCGCGCCATCGTCCGCAAGGGCGTCCAGGAGTACGGCTACGAGTTCACCGGGTTCCGCGACGGCTGGCGCGGTCCCCTGGAGGGTGTCGCGGTACCGCTCGACATCCCCGCCGTCCGCGGCATCCTGCCGCGCGGCGGCACGATCCTCGGTTCCTCCCGCACCAACCCCCTCACCGCTCCGAGCGGCATCCGCCGGGTCAAGGAGAACCTCGCCAAGTACGAGATCGAGGCCCTGATCGCGATCGGCGGCGAGGACACCCTCGGCGTCGCCGCCCGGCTGGTCGACGAGTACGGCGTTCCCTGTGTCGGCGTTCCGAAGACGATCGACAACGACCTGTCCGCCACCGACTACACCTTCGGCTTCGACACCGCGGTCGGTATCGCCACCGAGGCCATCGACCGGCTGCACACCACCGCCGAGTCCCACATGCGGGTCCTGGTCGTGGAGGTGATGGGCCGCCACGCGGGCTGGATCGCGCTCCACTCCGGCCTCGCGGGCGGTGCCAACGTCATCCTCATCCCCGAGCAGCGCTTCGACCTCGACCAGGTCTGCGCCTGGGTCACCTCACGCTTCAAGGCCACCTACGCCCCGATAGTGGTCGTCGCCGAGGGCGCGATGCCCCGGGACGGGGAGCTGGTCCTCAAGGACCGCACGCTCGACTCGTACGGGCACGTCCGGCTCTCGGGCGTGGGCGAGTGGCTCGCCAAGGAGATCGAACGGCGCACGGGCAAGGAGGCCAGGACCACCGTCCTCGGCCATGTGCAGCGCGGCGGCACGCCCAGCGCCTTCGACCGCTGGCTCGCCACCCGGTTCGGTCTGCACGCCATCGACGCGGTCCGCGACGGCGCCTGGGGACAGATGGTCGCGCTGCGCGGCACCGACATCGTCCGCGTCCCCATCTCCGAGGCCACGGCGCGGCTCAAGACGGTCGATCCGGCGCTCTACGCGGAGGTGGGCGTCTTCTTCGGCTGAGCGTCCCCGAGCGGTGGGCCGTATATTCGCGCGTATCCGGCCCATCGCTCTTCTTCGCTCAGGTGAGAGGAAAGTCGTGGAAATCCTGGCATTCGGTGTGCAGGCCGACGAGAGGCCGCTGATCGAGAAGGCCTTCGCGGGACACCACGACGCCCGCTGCCTGGAGGTGTTCCTCTCCGAGGACACCGCCCCCATCGCCGCCGGCTACGAGATCGTCTCCACGAGCGTCAACGCCGACCTCGGCGCCCGGGTCCTGCGGACCCTCGCCGGCGGCGGCACGAAGTTCATCGCCCAGCGCTCCACCGGCTTCAACAACATCGACCTCGACGTGGCCGCCGGGCTCGGCCTCACCGTCGCCCGGGTCTCCTCCTACTCCCCGTACTCCGTCGCCGAGTTCGCCTGGACGCTGGCGATGGCCGTCAACCGGCGGATCGTCCGCGCCTCCAACCGGACACGGGACTTCGACTTCCGGCTCGACGGGCTGATGGGCCGCGACCTGCGCGGCCGCACGGTCGGCGTCCTCGGCACCGGAAAGATCGGCGAGGCGTTCACCCGGATCGCCCACGGCTTCGGCATGCGCCTCCTCGGCTGGGACGTCGCGCAGAACCCCGCCTGCGTCGGACTCGGCATGACGTACGTCGAGAAGGAGCAACTCCTCGCCGAGTCCGACCTGGTCAGCCTGCACGTCCCGCTGCTCCCCGCGACCCGGCGCCTCCTCGACGCCGCCGCCCTCAGGACGATGAAGGACGACGCCATCCTGGTGAACTCCAGTCGCGGCGGCCTCATCGACACCGAGGCGCTCGTGGCGGAGCTCCGCGCCGGCCGGTTCACCGGAGTGGGACTCGACGTGTACGAGGCGGAGGCCGGACTCTTCTTCCTCGACAAGTCCCTGGAGGTCGTCGCGGACGACACCCTGGCCCGCCTGGTGACCTTCCCGAACGTGGTGGTCACCTCCCACCAGGCGTACTACACGGTCGACGCGGTCGGCCAGATCGTCGACACGACCGTCCAGAACGTCCTCGACTACATTGCGGGCCGCGCCAGCGAGAACGTCCTGGTCCCGGCCGCCTCCTAGACCAGCACCCCGGCGAGCAGCGACGCGGTCAGGGCCGCCCCCTCCATCGTCAGGACCGACTCCGGGTGGAACTGCACGCCCGCGAAGCCGGGTCCGCGCAGCGCGTGGACCTCGTCCGTCTTCTCGTCCCGGCTCACCTCGATCCGGTGCAGGGCCAGTTCGGTGGCGGTCCGGTCGTCGCAGCGGGCCGTGAAGCTGTTGTAGAAGCCGACCGTCTGCTCCTGCCCGAAGAGGTCGATCCGCACCTGCGCCCCCTGGAACGGAGTCCGCTTGCGGACGATCTCCAGCCCCAGCTCGGCCGCGATCAGCTCATGGCCGAGGCAGACCCCCAGAAGACCGTGCCGGTGGTCGCGCACCAGATCGGCCGTCAGCCCACGGAGGAAACGCATCTTGGGGTCGGCCGCGTCACCGGGGTCGCCGGGCCCGGGGCCGAGGACCACCGGGCCGTCGTGGGTGAGCGCGAGCTCCCGCAGCCCCGGCTCGTCGTAGCGGACCACGGAGACCTCCAGACCGGAGGAGCGCAGCAGGTGCGCGAGCATCGCGGTGAACGTGTCCTCGGCGTCGACCACCAGCGCGTGGCCGGTCAGCTCGGCGGACTGGACCTGCATCCGCAGCCAGAACGGCGCCAGGTCGGCCCGCCGGGCGTCCAGCGCCGCCCGCACCCGCGGATCGTCCGCAAGCCGCGGAGCCACCGGCGTCTCGTCGCGCGGCCGCCCCTCCCGTACGCCCAGCGCCGCGAGGACGCCCGCCGCCTTGGCGTGCGTCTCGGCGACCTCGCCCGCCGGGTCGGAGTGCCGCACCAGGGTCGCGCCGACCGGCACCCGCAGCCGTCCGTCCCCGGAGATGTCGGCGGTCCGGATGAGGATGGGGGAGTCCAGCGTCTGCGCCCCGCTCTCGTCGGTGCCGAGCAGGGCCAGGGCGCCCGCGTAGTAGCCCCGCCCGCCGGCCTCGTGCCGCTCGATCACCCGGCAGGCGTTCTGCACGGGCGAGCCGGTGACCGTCGCCGCGAACATCGTCTCCCGCAGCACCTCCCGCACGTCGAGGGAGGAGCGGCCCCGCAGCTCGTACTCGGTGTGCGCCAGGTGCGCCATCTCCTTGAGCCGCGGCCCGATCACCACCCCGCCCATGTCGCCGACCGTGCACATCATCTTCAGCTCCTCGTCGACCACCATGGAGAGCTCCTCGGTCTCCTTGCGGTCGGCCAGGAAGGTCAGCAGGTCGTCGGGGGTGGGCGCGGCCCCGGCCGGGTAGCGGTACGTGCCGCTGATCGGGTTCATCACGACCGTGCCGCCGGACATCCGGACGTGCACCTCCGGGCTCGCCCCGACGAGGGTCCGGTCGCCGGTGTGCACGACGAACGTCCAGTACGCGCCCCGCTCGCCCGCCAGGAGCCGCCGGAAGAGCGCGAGAGCGTCGGCGCGCCCGAAGCCGGGGATCTCGCCGGTGAACGTCCGCCGGATGACGAAGTTCGCGCCCTCGCCCGCGCCGATCTCCTCCTCGATCACCCGGCGCACGGTCGCGGCGTACGCCTCGTCCGACACGTCGAACCCGCCGCCCTCCACCCGTACGTCATGGGCGGGCAGCTGCTCCATCGCGGTGGCGAGCGGCAGCTCGTACGCCTCCTCGGCCACCAGCACGGAGAGCGGGGTGCCGTCGTCGCGGACGTCGAAGCCGCGCTCGCGGATCTGCCGGAACGGCACGAGGGCGAGCGTCGGGAGCGCGCCGACGGGCAGCTCGGCGAGCCGCTCGGCCTCGTGGACCGCGCCGATCAGCACCTCGACGGTGTCGTGGTCGCGGCCGGGCGTGCGTCTGCGGAGCAGGGCGAAGGGCGGGCAGGAGTCGTCGAGGAGACGGGAGAGGTCCATGGAGCGGGTTCCTTCCGGGAGTCGGAGAGGAACGGCCTGGGGGTACGAGAAAGGCCGCCCCTCGGGGCGGCCTTCGCGTGTCGTGGGTGTACGCGCAGTCAGCGGGCCGCCGGATGAGCGGTCCACCACCAGTTCTGGGTCGTCTGCGCGAACATGCCTGCACTGTAACGCAGCCGGGCGGCGACAAGGGGCCCGGTTCACACCGTGGACGGTGCGAGCCGGGCCCCTCGGGCGTCCGGGCGGATCAGGATCGGATCAGAA
The DNA here is from genome assembly GCF_025195125.1 of Streptomyces sp. Je 1-79. GTDB lineage: Bacteria > Actinomycetota > Actinomycetes > Streptomycetales > Streptomycetaceae > Streptomyces. The sequence goes on along the minus strand of NZ_JAMGSL010000008.1, from coordinate 379,779 downwards.
GATCATGTTGTAGATCTGCCAGCCGCTGCCGACCTTGGTGCGGGCGGCGAACGGAGCCGTCGCGCTGCCGGTGCCCTTGTAGAACCACAGGACACCGGAGCCGTCGCGGCCGACGAGGTCGACCCTGCCGTCGGCGTTCAGGTCGCTCGGACCGACGAGCTGGTTGTACGTCTGCCAGCCGGTGCCGACCTTGACGCGGGCGGCGTACGGCGAGGTGGTGGTACCGGTGCCCTTGTAGAACCACAGGGTCCCGGCGCTGTCGCGGGCGACGAGGTCGGCCTTGCCGTCGGCGTTCAGGTCACCGGTGCTGACGAGCTGGTTGTACGTCTGCCAGCCACCGCCGACCTTCACCCGGGGGGCGAACGGCGTGGCCGGGTTGCCCGTGCCCTGGTAGTACCAGAGCGTGCCGGACTTCTCGCGGGCGATCAGGTCCGGCTTCGCGTCCCCGTTCAGATCACGGACGCCGAGTATTCGGTCGTAGATCTGCCAGCCGCCGCCCGTCTTCAGCTTGGCCCTGAACGGCGAGGACGCGTTGCCGGTGCCCTGGTAGTACCAGAGGACGCCGGCGGCGTCACGGGCGACCATGTCCCCGGTCCCGTCCGCGCGCAGCGCGGTCATCGGGGTGATGGCGTTGTACGCGTTCCAGCCGCTGCCGACGCGGTAGCGCGTCAGGAACGCCGAGGTGGAGCTGCCGGTGCCCTGGTACTGCCAGAGGACGCCGGAGCCGTCACGGGCGAGGAGGTTGTAGCGGTTGTTCGTCGCGACGGGCGCGGCCGCCGCGACCACCTGCACGTCCTTGGCCTGCACCCACGCGATGCGGTGGTTGTAGCGGATGGGGATGAACTTGGTCGTCCCCTGGACGCGGGTTCCGTCGGTGTTGTACGCGCTGGAGTAGTAGTCACCGGCGACCTCGGCGCCCGCGGCGATGTACGCCTGGCCGGCCGGGATCGTGTACTTGGTCAGCGGGTCGGAGTTCTTGTCCTGGACGTTCACGCCCGTTCCGGTGTAGGCCGCGGCCTCGGGGTAGGCGCGACCGTAGACCTTGATCGCGGTCGTACCCACCGGCTTCACGACGGTCTTCGCGGTGCTCACGAGCGAGGTGTACTGTCCGCCCGGGTTGCGGAACCAGGCCTTCTGGCCGCCGTACCAGATCGCGGTCCAGTCGCTGCGGACATCGGCGACGACGTACTGGCCACCGGCGACGACCTTGTTGCCCCAGTTGTCGCCGCTGTTCCACGTGACGCCCGGGATGTACGGGTCCTTGATCACCTTGGCGGAGTCGGCGACGGGCTCCGAGTACAGATATCCGAAGTTCGCCGGCTGGGCCGGAGCGGTCTTCCGGACGATGACGCCGTCGACATTCTCCGTGTAGGTCAGCGGAGGCTGGTTCGCGGAGGTGAACGGCGGCACCACGCGAACCGTCTGCCCCTGCCTCAGGAGACCGCCCGCACCTTCGGCGCCGGTCGGGACGCCGATCTTGGCCATGAAGCGGTTCCAGTCCCAGAACGGGCCCGGGTCCCAGTGGACGCCCGCGGCCTTGGAGTCGAGCACGCCCGGGACCTCGTCGTGGCCGATGACGTGCTCGCGGTTCAGCGGAACGTTGTACTTCGCCGCCAGGTACTTCACCATCGCCGCGGTGGTGTCGTACTGCGACTCCTTGTACCAGCCACCGCCGCCCTTGATGGCGTAGCCCTCGTGCTCGATGCCGATCGAGTGCATGTTGACGGTCTTGTTGCCGGCGTGGAACGCCTCGTTCTTGGTCTCGACCATCTGCGTGACGCGACCGTCGTAACGAACGATGTAGTGGGCGCTGGCCCAGCGGTTCGGGTCCTTGAACACTCCCACCGCGCCGTCGTGGGTGCCCTCGACGTCGTGGATGACGATCTGGCGGATGTCGAAGCCGCCACTGCCGTACGGCACGCGGGACGCGATGTTGAAGTTGCCCAGGTCCTGCACGTAGGCCGCCGAGTCGTACGAGCAGACCAGACCGGAGGGGCACTCGGGAGCCGCCGCCGTGGCCGCGGACGTCGCGGCCAGCGGAACGTTCGCCGGCTTGACCGGCTCGACCGTCGGGTCGGCCGGCAGGAGGACCTGCTCGCCGTCCGCGGTGATCTCGGCCTCGCCCGTCTTGATCGACTCGAAGACCCGCTCGGCGAACTGGTCGGCGCCCTTGCGGTCCTCGGACTGGCTGAAGCGGGCAACCGCCGGGTACCAGTCGCCCGGCTTGTCGGACAGCTCGGCGCCGGCCTGCTTCTGGTACTCGGCGAGGAGCGCCGCGCCGGCCCGGATGGAGGCGGCGGTGTCCTTCTGGACGGCCTCGGTCGAGCTGTCGATCAGCTCCGCTGCCTTGTCCAGGCTGTGCAGCTTCGGGTCGTCGGTGTCGACGGTGTCCTTCGGCAGCGGAGCCAGCAGCTTCTTCTTGTCGACCTTCTTGTCGACCGACGGGTCACCGGCGCCGTTGACGAGGTGCTCGATGTGCTCGTCAGAGCCCTCGACGTCCTCCGGGTCGACCTTCGTCAGGCCCATGACGTTGTAGTCACCGGTGACGCTCGGCTGGCCGTCGTGCGACTCCCACCGCGTCTGCCGGTACGACACGGCCATCAGCACGCTCTGCGGAACGTCGAACTCCTCCGCCGCCTGCGCGAACTGCGACTGCAGCGACGTTTCTCCCCCCGCCTTCCCGTCCGACGAGCCCAAGATCCCCGGCGATGCCACGGCGATCGTCCCGATCGTCGCGGTGGCGACGACGGCCGCCGCCGCTCCGTACAGCAGCCGTCTCTTCTTGCGGTCCCTGCGGTGCCCCTGGCTCACGCCCACCCCTGTGAAGTATTTAGGCCTCAGATGTTTAAACGCGCGTGAGGTTAACACCACTCGATGGCGTGATGATCGCGATGGGATATTCCGGGCGCGTGTCTCAGCCATTGGGCGCGTCCCTGGACAAGCCGCCGGACACCGTAATGTGGTGGTTGTGACCGTGAACGCTAAGACCACCGCAACCGGTGGCAACACCTGGCGAGACCTTCCCGCGGCGCAGCAGCCCGAGTACCCCGATGCCGAGGCTCTGCGCGATGTGATCGCGGACCTCGAGTCGTATCCGCCGCTCGTCTTCGCGGGCGAGTGCGACCAGCTGCGCGCCCGCATGGGAGCCGTCGCCCGTGGCGAGGCGTTCCTGCTCCAGGGCGGCGACTGCGCCGAGGCCTTCGACGCCGTGTCCGCCGACCACATCCGAGCCAAGCTCAAGACCCTGCTCCAGATGAGCGCCGTCCTGACGTACGCGGCCTCCGTGCCCGTCGTCAAGGTCGGCCGCATCGCCGGGCAGTACTCCAAGCCCCGCTCCAAGGGCACCGAGACGCGTGACGGCGTGACCCTGCCGACCTACCGCGGCGACTCCGTCAACGGCTTCGACTTCAACGAGAAGTCCCGCGTCCCGGACCCCGAGCGCCTGAAGCGGATGTACAACGCGTCCGCCTCCACGCTCAACCTGGTGCGCGCCTTCACCACCGGCGGCTACGCCGACCTGCGCCAGGTGCACGCCTGGAACCAGGACTTCGTGAAGTCGTCCCCGTCGGGTCAGCGCTACGAGGCGCTCGCCCGCGAGATCGACAACGCGCTGAATTTCATGAAGGCCTGTGGCACCGACCCGGCCGAGTTCAAGGCCGTCGAGTTCTACGCCTCCCACGAGGCGCTGCTGCTCGACTACGAGGGCGCCCTCACCCGTACCGACTCGCGTACCGGCAAGCTGTACGACACCTCCGGCCACATGGTCTGGATCGGTGAGCGCACCCGGCAGCTCGACCACGCCCACATCGAGTTCGCCTCGCGGATCGCGAACCCGATCGGCATCAAGCTGGGCCCGACGACCACGGTCGACGACGCGCTGACGTACATCGACCGGCTCGACCCGGACCGTGAGCCCGGCCGGCTGACCTTCATCGTCCGCATGGGCGCCGACAAGGTCCGGGACAAGCTCCCGGAGCTGGTCGAGAAGGTCACCGCCTCCGGCGCGACCGTCGCCTGGGTCACCGACCCGATGCACGGCAACACCTTCGAGGCGGCCTCCGGCCACAAGACCCGGCGCTTCGACGACGTGCTCGACGAGGTCAAGGGCTTCTTCGAGGTGCACAAGAGCCTGGGGACGCACCCGGGCGGCATCCACGTCGAGCTCACCGGTGACGACGTCACCGAGTGCGTGGGCGGCGGCGACGAGATCTTCGTCGACGACCTGCACCAGCGCTACGAGACGGCCTGCGACCCGCGGCTCAACCGCAGCCAGTCGCTGGACCTGGCCTTCCTGGTGGCGGAGATGTACCGCGATCAGTAAGTAGCTTCGTACGACGATGGGGCGCGGATCCATGTGATCCGCGCCCCATCGTCGTATCGGGGGCTTTTAGGCCTCGCGCGCGCCGGGTAAGGTTAGGTTAGCCTTATCGATCTAGGCGGGAGGTGAACCGCGTGTACGTATGCTCATGCTTCGGTGTCACGGAGAAGCAGGTCAAGGAGCACGCGGACGCGGGCGCCTGTACGCCTCGCCAGATCGCCTCCGCCTGCAAGGCGGGAACGGACTGCGGTTCGTGCGTACGGCGCATTCAAGCCATTCTCGGGCGCGGTAACTGCCCGAGGCGGGAGCTCCTGGACCAGGGGCTGCCCGCGCTGACCTCGGTGTCGGAAGCCCCTGAGGAGTTCGAGGACCTTCCCGAGGCTGCCTAGCCGGCGATCCGGTCCGTGGCCTAGCTCGGCTGCTCGATCAGCGTCGAGAGGTAGAGCGCCTCGCCGAGGCTCTCGATCAGCTCCAGCTGGGTGTCGAGGTAGTCGATGTGGTGCTCCTCGTCGGCCAGGATCTCCTCGAAGAGGTTCGCCGAGGTGATGTCGCCCTTGGCCCGCATGACCTCGATGCCACGCTTGAGGCGGTCGATCGCCTCGACCTCCACCTGGCGGTCCGCCTGGAACATCTCGGTGATCGTCTGACCGACCCGCACGTGGAAGAGCCGCTGGTAGTTGGGCAGACCGTCCAGCATCAGGATGCGCTCGGTGAGCTTGTCCGCGTGCTTCATCTCATCGATGGACTCTTCGCGGGTGTACTTGGCGAGCTTGGTCCAGCCCTTGTTGTCCTGGATGCGGTAATGCAGCCAGTACTGGTTGATGGCCGTCAGCTCGCCGGTCAGCTGCTCGTTGAGGAACTCGAGGACCTCGGGGTCGCCCTGCATCGCAGAGGCTCCTTCCACGCATGTCTGGGTCGTGACTGGGCAGGATGGCCGCATCCTTGCACCACGGATGGGGGGCGTCCAGTAAGTGCAGGCTTAGTGGGACTTGCCCCGGATCGTGCATGCGTGCGAGGTTGGCTGGTCATGACCACCCCTCGCGGTCTGTCACCATGGATGACATGGGTCAGCCGGAGAGCGGAGTACGCCGGGAAGCAGAGCAGACGGATCTTCCGCCGGGACAGCGGCTGCAGCGCGGCTGGCCGGTCACCCATTACGGACCCGTCCCCAAGTTCAAGCCGGACCGCTGGGAGTTCCGGGTCTTCGGGGCGACGGCGGACGGCGACAAGCGGTGCTGGAACCACGAGGAGTTCTCGGCCCTCCCGTTCTCGACGGTCGTGGCCGATCTGCACTGCGTCACGAAATTCAGCATGCTCGGGGCCGAATGGGGTGGGGTGCCCGCCCGGACGATCCTGGAGCTGGCCCCGCCGGCCGCCGGCGTCACGCATGTGATGGTCTGGGCCGAGTACGGCTTCAGCGCCAACATGCGGCTCGCCGACTTCGCCGCGGAGGGCACGATCTTCGCCACCCACAAGGACGGTGAGCTGCTCACCGCCGAGCACGGCTTCCCGCTGCGGCTCGTGGTGCCGCACCTCTACGCCTGGAAGGGGCCCAAGTGGGTCCGGGGCGTGGAGTACATGACCGCCGATCGCCGGGGCTTCTGGGAGGAGCGCGGCTATCACAACATCGGCGACCCGTGGAGAGAGCAGAGGTACTCCTACCAGGAGGAGCCGGGGGACGGCCCGGAGCTGTAGGCGCTCCGGACCGCGCTCAGTGGTGGTACCGGTGGACCACCGCGTGGCCCTTGCCGCGGCCGATCAGCCACTTGTTGACGGGCGTGGTGACCAGGAACGCGACGAGGAAGGCGAAGGCCAGGGCGCCCCAGAAGAGCGCGTCCGAGAGATGGGCCTCCATCGCTCCCGGCACCAGCAGCAGCACTCCGTTGTCGGCGATCTCCATGACGGTGATGGAGAGGGTGTCCGCGGCGAGCGCGACACCGATGGCCGCCTTCAGGCTCAGGCCGGCGCGGACGACCGCCCACAGGGTGAGTGAGTAGCCGAAGAAGAAGGCCAGGGCGATGGCCAGGACCATCGTCGGGGCGGTGCCCCAGCCCAGCGCGGTGCCGATGATCATGCCCAGGACCTCGCCGATGGCGCATCCGGTGAGGCAGTGGAGGGTGGCCTTCGCCGCCATGGACCAGCTGGCTCCGCCCGGGGTGTGGCCCCCGTGGTCGTGACCTGCGTGGGCGGCGGTGTGGTGGTGAGCGTGGCCTTCGTGCTGCTCCATGGGTCCCCCAATGGCAAGTAGCGGTTCCTGCTCTGCACAGGAACCGTATACCCCCCTGGGGTATTCCTCAACGGGGTCTCAGCCTCTGAGCTTCTTCAGCCGCTCCACGTCCGCCACGTGCCCGTCCTTGCCGCCCGGGGTCTCGATGACCAGCGGGACCCCGTCGGTCGCGTGGTGCCTCATCAGCTCGCGGAACGGCTCCTCGCCGATGTGACCGGAGCCGATGTTCGCGTGCCGGTCCTTGTGCGCGCCGACGACGTCCTTGGAGTCGTTGGCATGGATGAGCTTCAGCCGGCCCTCGCCCACGGTCGCGACCAGCTCGTCGAGCGTCCGCGTCATCCCGTACGGCCCGGTCAGATCGTGGCCCGCCGCGAAGATGTGGCAGGTGTCGAGGCAGATCCCGAGCTTGGGGTGGCGGTCGAGGGCGTCGAAGTACGGGCCGAAGTCCTCGGCGCGCGAGCAGAGCGAGAAGCCCTGCCCGGCCGTCGACTCCAGCAGCAGGAACGGGTCGTCCGGGTGCGTCAGCTCGTCCAGCAGCGGCCGCATCCGCTCCCGTACCTGCGCCAGCGCCTCCGCGCGCGGACGGCCCCCGGTCGCCGAGCCGGTGTGCACCACCACGCCCTTCGCCCCGATCTCCCGGCCCCGGCGCAGCGAGTGCCGCAGCGACTCGACCGACCGCTCGACGGTGGCCTCGGTGTGGGAGCCGAAGTTGATCAGGTACGGGGCATGGACCCAGGCCGACAGGTTCTCCGCCTCGCACCCGGCGCGGAAGAGCTCGTCCTGCGCCGGGTTGCCCACGGGCGTGGCCCAGCCGCGGGGGTTGGCGACGAAGACCTGGACCGTCTCCGCGCCCAGCTCGCGGGCATAGCCCAGACCGACCGTGGCGAGGCCGCCGGCCACGGGGACATGGCCGCCGACGGGGTTGCGCATGAGTCTCTACAGTCCCTTGATCGTGATGGTGATGGTGGAGCCCTCGGGGGCGGTGGAGCCGCCGTCGGCGGACTGGCCCGAGACGGTGTCCCCGAGGAAGGGGAAGGTCTTCTCGACCTTCACCTCGAAGCCCGCCCCCTCCAGCCTCTCGCGCGCGACGGCGGTCGACTCGCCCGTCACGTCGGGGACCTCGATCATCCGCGGACCCTTGGAGACCGTGAGGACGATCCGGTCGCCCTTCGCCGCGCGGCTGCCGTCCGCGAGGGACTGGGCGGCGACCGTGCCGGCCCGCTGGGGGGAGTGGATCTGCTCGGACGCGATCTCCACCTTGAGCCCGGCGTCCTGGAGCGTGCGGGTGGCCTCGGCCACCGAGTCGCCGGCCACGTCGGGGACGTTGATCGGACGGCCCTTGCTGACCACCAGCGCGACGGCCGAGTCCGGGCTGCGCTCGGTGCCGGGCTCCGGGTCGGAGCTGATCACGGCGCCCTGCGCGACGTCCTGGCTGAAGGCGGTGGAGATCACGCCGGGGGCCAGGCCCTCCTTCGCCAGGATCCGCCTGGCCTGCGCCAGCGGTCTCCCCTTGAGGTTCGGCACCTTCACGATCTCGGGGCCGCGGGAGATGGTGAGCGCGACCGTGCCGTTGCCCCGGATCCGCTCTCCCGAGGCGGGGTCGGTGTCCATGACCGTGCCGCGCTCGTACACGTCGCTGAACGCCCGCTTCGTGGTGCCGACGTCGAGCCCCGCGTCCGTGATCCGCTTCGTCGCCTCGGCCTCGGTCCGGCCGAGGACGGCCGGCACGCGCGTGAACTGGCCGGAATTGATGTACCAGACGCCGGCCCCGAGCCCGAGGGCGAGCAGGACGGCGGCGACGACGAGGAGGGGGCCGCGAGGGCGGCGCGGAGCACGCCGGGACTCCGTCCGGGGCTCGGGCGGCGGCATGGTGAGCCGGCTGGTGTGCTGCACCGGCTGGTCGGTCTCCGCGGGCAGGACCCTCGGGATCACGCTGGTCCGGTCCTCGGCCCCCGGCCGCTCCTCGGGGCGCGCCAGCGGCGGTACGGCGTCCAGCTGCTCGTCCCCGAGCGCGGCCCGGGCCTCCCGGGTCTGCGCGAGGAGCGCGACGGCGTCGTGCGGGCGGACCTCGGGGTTGCGGGCGGTGGCGCTCGCCACCAGCTCGTCCAGTTCGAGGGCGAGCCCGGGGACGGCTGCCGAAGGGGCCGGGACGTCGGTGTTCAGGTGCTGGTAGAGGACCTGGGCGGGGGTGTCGCCGGAGTGCGGCTTGCCGCCGGTCAGCATCTCGTAGAGGACGACACCGCAGGCGTACACGTCGGCACGGGTGTCCGCGGTGCCGTGCTCGATCTGCTCCGGGGCCAGGTACGAGACGGTGCCCAGGACCGCACCCGTGGTGTTCGTGGCCGACCCCACCGCCCGTACGAGGCCGAAGTCGGCGACCTTCACCCGGCCGTCGTCCCCTATCAGGACGTTCTCCGGCTTCATGTCCCGGTGGACGAACCCGGCCCGGTGCGCGGCGCCCAGCGCGGCGAGCACGGGCTCCAGGACGTCGAGGGCGGCGCGCGGCTGGAGCGCCCCGCGCTCGCGCAGCACGTCGCGCAGGGTGCACCCGGCGACGTACTCCATCGCGAGGTAGACGTAGGCGCCGTCAGCGCCCTGGTCGAAGACACCGACGACGTTCGGGTGGGAGAGCCGGGCGACGGACTTCGCCTCGCGGATGAAGCGCTCGACGAACGTGGCGTCGGTGGCGAGGGCCGGGTGCATCACCTTGAGCGCGAGCACCCGGTCGAGGCGGATGTCGACGGCCCGGTAGACCGTGGCCATCCCCCCGACGGCGATGCGCGCGTCGACGCGGTAGCGGCCGTCGAGCAGCTGCCCGACGAGGGGGTCCTGAAGGGTCGTGTCCACGGCCCCGAGTTTACGAGCCGGTGAGGACACCCCGCCCCCACCGGCCCCGACCGCAGCACAGCTGTGACGCGCGGCACGGCTTCCCCGCGCCCGGCGGCGGAGTCAGAACGCCGGACGTTCCGGGTCCAGGACCGCCCGGCCCTCCGCGGGCGAGGAGGCCTCCGCGAAGTGGCGCCGCGGGATCCGGCCCGCCCGGTGCGCCAGACGGCCCGCCTCCACCGCGTGCCGCATCCCCTCCGCCATCAGCACCGGGTCCTGCGCCCGTGTCACCGCGGAGGCGAGCATGACCGCCGCGCACCCCAGCTCCATCGCCAGCGCGACGTCGGAGGCCGTTCCGGCCCCCGCGTCCAGGATCACCGGCACGCTCGCCCGCTCCACGATCAGCTGGAAGTTGTGCGGGTTGCGGATCCCGAGCCCGGAGCCGATCGGCGAGCCCAGCGGCATGACCGCCGCGCACCCCACGTCCTCGAGCTTCCGCGCGAGCACCGGGTCGTCGTTGGTGTACGGCAGGACCGTGAAGCCGTCGTCCACCAGCGTCTCCGCCGCGTCGAGCGTCTCGATCGGGTCCGGCAGCAGGGTCCGCTCGTCGGCGATGACCTCCAGCTTGATCCAGTCGGTGCCGAGCGCCTCCCGGGCGAGGCGCGCGGTCAGGACCGCCTCGCCCGCCGTGTAGCAGCCCGCCGTGTTCGGCAGGACGCGGATCGAGAGCCGGTTCAGGACGGACAGGACCGAGCCCCGCACGGTCGGGTCGAGGCGCCGCATGGCGACGGTCGTCAGCTCCGTACCGCTGACGGCCAGCGAGCGTTCCAGGACGTCCAGGCTCGGCGCCCCGCCGGTGCCCATGATCAGCCGGGAGGAGAACTCCGTACCCCCGAGGAGGAGGGTGTCGTCGGACATCGCGCTCAGCCCCCCTGCACGGCGGTGAGGACCTCGACCCGGTCGCCCTCGCCGAGGACGGTCGCGGACCACTGGCTGCGCGGCACGACCGTCTCGTTGACGGCCGCGGCCACGCCCGAGGGCGCCGCCGTCAGCGTCGCGACCAGGGCGTCGAGGGTCGTGGGCGCGGCGAGGACACGCGCTTCGCCGTTGACGGAGACGTTCGTCGTGGCTTTCGTCGTGGCGTCAGTCGCGGTGTTCGTGGGGAGGTTCGTGGAAGCGTTCATGCGGGCTGCTCCTGAGGCACGGGGGAGAAGCGGCGGGGAGTGAAGGGGCGGGCCTCGTCCGGAAGCACGCCGGTGGTGAGGACCTCGGCCATGACGTCGCCGGTGACCGGGGTGAGCAGCACCCCGTTGCGGTAGTGGCCGGTGGCCAGCAGAAGGCCGGGCAGCGCGGTCGGGCCGAGCATCGGCGCGTTGTCCGGGGACGCGGGCCGCAGGCCCGCCAGCGTCTCGGTGAGCGGCAGCTCGGTGAGGCCCGGTACGAGCTCATGGGCGTCCCGGAGCAGCTCGTAGACCCCGCCCGCCGTGACGGTGGTGTCCCAGCCGAGCTCCTCGCTGGTCGCGCCGACCACCAGCTCGCCGTTCTCGCGGGGCACCAGATAGACGTGGCTGCCGCGGACGACGGCCCGGACGGTCCGGGACAGGAACGGGGCGAACGCGCGCGGCACGGTGAGCCGCAGCACCTGTCCCTTGACGGGACGTACGGGCGGCACGACGTCCCCCGGCACCCCGTCGAGCCGCCCGCTGAGGCTGCCCGCCGCGAGCACGACCTGGTCCGCCTCCAGCGTGCCGCCGTCCGCGACGGCGACGCCCGTGGCCCGGTCCCTGACCACCGTCAGCCGCTCGGCGTGACCGCGGTGGAAGACCACCCCGGCCTTCTCGCAGGCGGTGACCAGCGCGGCGGCGAGCCGGCGCGGATCGACCTGGTGGTCGCCGTCGACCCGCAGCCCGCCGCGTACGCCCGGGGCCAGCATCGGCTCCAGGCGGCGGCACTCGCGGCCGCTGAGCCACTCCGACTCCAGGCCGCAGCGGATCTGCAGCGCGTGCAGCTCGCGCAGATGCGCCCGGTCGTCGGCGTCGAGCGCGACGGCCAGCGTGCCGCAGGCCCGATGGCCGACGTCCTGCCCGGTGACGTCCTGGAGTTCGGCCACGAAGTCCGGATAACGGCGGGCGGAGGCGAGGTTGAGGGCGAGCAGGGTCTCCTCGCCGTAGTGGAGTTCGGTGACGGCGGCCAGCATCCCGGCCGCCACCCGGGCGGCCCCGCCGCCCGGTTCGGGGTCCGCGACCGTGGTGCTCAGCCCGCGCTGCGCGGCCCGCCAGGCCGTGACCAGACCGATGATTCCGCCCCCGACGACGAGAACGTCCGAGGTACTGCGTGTACGCGACATGGGCGTCCAGCCCCTCCCTTCGCCGGCATGACCCGGATCAGGTTCGTACGGTCGGAGGCCGGCCAGCCTCCCTCTCAGCCCGATGCGTCCGGGCTCCCGCGAGTGCTCTACGTTGACGGTCAGCCTAACCCCCGCATCCGACACCCAGTAAGGGAGCCTCCGCAGTGACCCGCCCTCCCGTCTCCCCCCACCACCCTGGAACGAGGGGCTCCGCCCCGCCCTGTCGTTCTCTCGACGGTCTCGTCCTCGCCCCCGTCGCCGACCAGGCGCCCGGACAGGTCGGGACGCGCACCCGGTTCACGTACCACGAGGAGGACGGCCGGATCTGGGCCGAGTACGCGGGTGGTGACGTGGTGCGGGGGTCTCTCGTCGGCACGCGCGCGGGGGACCGGCTCGACTTCCGGTACGTGCAGCTGAAGCAGGACGGAACGACCTCTGCCGGGCATTGCGTCTCCACTGTGGCGGAGCTGCCGGACGGACGCGTTCGGCTGGAGGAGAGCTGGGCATGGGAGTCCCAGGAGGGCTCCGGCACCAGCGTGGTCGAAGAGCTGCCTTCCTGACGCGGCGTCAGCTTTGTAAGGTGATCGGGTGAGCGAGCAGAAGCAGGCACAGCAGCGGGTCGTCGTCGTGGGCGCGGGAATGGCGGGCGTGCAGACCGCCGTCGCCCTCCGCGAGCAGGGCTTCGCCGGACAGGTCACCCTCGTCGGGGCCGAGCCGCACCAGCCCTACGACCGCCCGCCCCTGTCCAAGGCGGTCCTCCTCGGCAAGGCCGAGGACTCGGCCTTCGACGTCGACTTCGAGGCGCTCGCCATCGAACTGCGCCTCGGCCTCGACGTGACCGGCCTGCGCGCCGACGCCCACGAGGTCGACACCGAGGCCGGGCCCGTCCCGTACGACGTCCTGGTCGTCGCCACCGGAGCCGAACCGGTCACCCTGCCCGGCACCGAGGGCGTGCCCGGGGTCCATCTGCTGCGCACCCTCGACGACGCCGCCCGTCTGAGGCCCGTCCTGGAGCGGCGCCACGACATCGTGGTGGTCGGCGCCGGCTGGATCGGCGCCGAGTTCGCCACCGCCGCGCGCGAGGCGGGGTGCGCCGTCACCGTCGTCGAGGCCGCCGACCGGCCGCTCGCCGGTGCGCTGCCCGCCGAGGTCGCTGCCCCGATGGCCGGCTGGTACGCGGAGAGCGGCGCCGAACTGCTGACCCACGCGCGCGTGGACCGGATCGAACCCGGCACGGTCGTGCTCGCCGACGGCCGACGGCTCCCCGCCGACGCGGTCGTCGTCGGCATCGGCGCCCGCCCCGCCACCCACTGGCTCACCGGCTCCGGCATCGCCCTCGGCGCCGACGGCTCCGTCACCGCCGACGACCGGCTGCGCACCTCCCTGCCCGACGTGTACGCCGTCGGCGACTGCGCCTCCTTCCCCTCCGCCCGCTACGCCTCCCGGCTCCTGGTCCACCACTGGGACAACGCGCTCCAGGGCCCCCGGACCGTCGCGGCCGACATCATCGGCGAGACCCCCCGGGTCTACGACCCGGTCCCGTACTTCTGGTCCGAGCAGTTCGGCCGCTTCGTGCAGTACGCGGGGCACCACACCGGGGCCGCCGAGCTGGTCCACCGCGGTGATCCCGCCGATCCCGCCTGGTCCGTGCTCTGGCTGCGCGACGGCGTCCTGGTCGCGCTGCTCGCCGTCGGCCGCCCCCGCGACCTGGCCCAGGGCCGCAAGCTGATCGAGTCCGGCGCGCGGGTCGACCCCCGGCGCGCCGCAGACGCTTCCGTCCCTCTGAAGGCGGCACTCCTGTAGGCCCGACTACCGACTGTCAGTCCGGGATGGCAGGCTTGTCCCGTGACCGAGATTGACGCAAGAACCGATGCTCTCGTCCCCGCCTGGCTCTACCTCCCCGACATCGCGGAAATGCTCGATGTCGAGGTGACGCGCGTGCGGCAGCTGGTCAAGGAGGGCCAGCTCATCGCCGTACGCCGCGGTGAGAACAAGGCGCTGCAGGTGCCCGCCGCCTTCATCGACGGCGACAAGGTGGTCAAGGGGCTCTCCGGAACCCTGACCCTCCTGAAGGACGACGGCTTCACCGACGAAGAGATGCTGGAGTGGCTCTTCACTCCCGACCCGACCCTGCCGGGTACGCCCGCGCAGGCCCTCAGCGAGAATCGCGGCACGGAGGTGAAGCGCCGCGCCCAGGCGCTTGCCGTCTGACGCACCGAAGACACCACAGGAGGCCTCCGGGGGCCGGGTCCGCCCGGCCCCCGGGGCCACCGCATCCAACGGGGGGAAGCACCCATGTCCACGTCTCGCGCGCAGCTCGCCGACGCCCGGCTCTACCTGTGCACCGACGCCCGCAAGCGCCAGGGAGACCTGCCGGAGTTCCTGGACGCCGTGCTCTCCTCCGGCGTGGACATCGTGCAGCTGCGCGACAAGGGCATGGAGGCCGGTGAGGAGCTGGAGCACCTCGCGGTCCTCGCCGAGGCGTGCCGCCGGCACGGCCGGCTGCTCGCCGTGAACGACCGGGCGGACGTCGCCCACGCCATCGGCTCCGACGTGCTGCACCTGGGCCAGGGCGACCTGCCGGTGCCCGCCGCCCGGGCGATCCTCGGCGACGAGGTGCTGATCGGCCGTTCCTGCCACGCGGAGTCCGAGGTGGACGCGGCCGTCGCCGAGCCGGGCGTGGACTACTTCTGCACGGGCCCCTGCTGGCCCACCCCCACCAAGCCCGGGCGGTACGCCCCCGGGCTCGGCCTCGTCCGCCACGCGGCCGCCCTGGAGCAGGACCGGCCCTGGTTCGCTATCGGCGGGATCGACGAGACCAACCTGGACGAGGTCCTGGACGCCGGCGCCCGCCGGATCGTCGTCGTCCGCGCGATCACCGAGGCCGACGACCCCGCCGCGGCGGCGGCCCGGCTGGCCAAGCGGGTCCGCGAGCGCCTGGCGTAGGAACGCGGCGTCATGGCCGCCCGCTCCGACCCCGCCGTCACGGGCGGCGGTGCCCGTGATCTGTCGTAACGTCCAAGGGGTCCTCCCGGCTCCTGGGTGATGTCCAAAACGGTGTCCATCACTCGGACGCTGCTTCGCCGGCCATGGCACCCCGTCTAACCTGCCGGTATGGCCCTTGGTACCGCATCCACCCGCTCGGACCGCGCGCGTACGGTCCGCGAGATCCTCGCCTCCGGCAAGCCGTCGTACTCGTTCGAGTTCTTCGCGCCCCGGACCGAGAAGGGCGAGCAGAACCTCTGGAACGCCATGCGACGGGTCGAGGCGGTCGGACCGAGCTTCGTCTCGGTGACCTACGGCGCCGGCGGTTCCACCCGCGGCGGCACGGTCAAGGCCACCCAGAAGATTGCCGGCGACACCACGCTCACCCCCGTCGCCCACCTCACCGCCGTCGACCAGTCGATCGCCGAGCTGCGCAACATCCTGGGTCAGTACGCCGACGCCGGTATCCGCAACATGCTCGCGGTACGCGGCGACCCGCCGGGCGACCCGCTGGGGGAGTGGGTGGAGCACCCCGAGGGTGTCCGGTACGCCGCCGACCTGGTCCGGCTGATCAAGGAGTCCGGCGACTTCTGCGTGGGCGTCGCCGCCTTCCCCGAGATGCACCCGCGCTCCACCGACTGGGACACGGACATCCGTCACTTCGTGGACAAGTGCCGGGCCGGCGCCGACTACGCCATCACCCAGATGTTCTTCGACCCCGAGAACTATCTGCGGATGCGCGACAGCGCGGTGAAGGCCGGCTGCGAGACGCCGATCATCCCCGAAGTCATGCCTGTTGTGAACGTGAAGACCCTCGACCGGCTGCCCCGGCTGAGCAACGCGCTCTTCCCCGCGCACGTGAAAGACCGCATCCTCGCCGTCAAGGACGATCCGGCCGCTGTACGCTCCATTGGCATCGAGTTCGCGACGGAGTTCTGCGCGCGTCTGCTCTCCGAGGGTGTCCCCGGACTGCACTTCATCACGCTGAACAACTCCACCGTGACTCTCGAGATCTACGAGAATCTCGGACTGCACGTGCAGTCGTGACCGGCGTACCCGCCCCAGACCCGCGGCGGTGGCCGTAGGAGAGGGGCGGGCATGGGGTGGACGGTCCTCTACATCGCGTTCGGTGTCGTGGCGTTGTGGCTGCTCGGTGAGGTGCTCCTGCAGTACAAGGCGAGGCTGCGCTGGCGCGTGCTCGCCTTCTGCGGCTTCCTCGGGGTCGTCCTCGGCGTGCTGATGCCGTCCGTCGCGGTGATCATCGTGGGCGCGGTGGCCTTCGCCGTCGGACAGACCTATGTGACCCTGTCCTTCCGCCGCGGCTTCTCCACGGGCTGGGCGATCGGCGGGAGCCCCGGCGCGAGCAGGCGCCGCAGGTCCGCCGCGCCAGCCGGCCCCACGCTGGAGGTCACCGACCTCTCCTACGAGGAGGCCGAGCCGGCCGCCGCCGAGACCACCGCGGTCTACGAGCCCCAGCCGCTGCCCGACGACACCGGCCAGTACGGCATCTACGACACCTCGTACGACCACTCCCAGGACCACGCCGAGACCACGCAGCCCTCCTACGACGGTTACGACGGCTACGGCGGGACGCAGGGGTACGACCAGCAGCCCGGTTACGCGCAGCAGCCGGGGTACGCCCAGCCCGCCTACGACTACGGCACCGGCCAGCAGCAGTACGCCGCCTACTCGGACCCGTACATCGGCCCCAGCACGGACGGCCAGCAGTACGCCGCGTACGACTACGGCAACGGCGGCCAGCAGCCCTACGCGGACCCGTACGCCCCTTCGTACGGCTACGACACGCCGCCCGGCGGGGTGTGGGTGCCGCAGCAGCGCGACGGCGAGCAGCCCGCGCAGCCGCCGCAGCAGGGCTACGAGCACTACGAGCCGTACAACAACGACCAGCAGTACCGGTACTAGCCCGGGGCGTCGTTCACCGAGCGCGGCCCGGGGCGCCGCTCACTGGGAGCCGCGGAAGTCGTCGCCCTCCACGATCAGACCGGCGACCAGCGCGCCCGACATGCCCGCGTGGGCCAGCCCGCCGCCCGGGTGGGACCAGCCGCCCGCGAAGTGGAGCCCGGGGAGCGGGGAGCGGTTGGCCGCGGGCAGGAAGGCGCCCCGGCCGCCCGCGAGCGCCGGCCCCGGCACCTCGGCGGCCCCCGTCTCTCTCAGGGTGTCGTCCGGGGTACGGACCTCCTGCCAGAGCAGCCGGTCCCGGAGCCCCGGGACGGCCGACTCCGCGGCCGTCACCATCTCTTCGGCGATCCCCGCCCAGTCGTACTCCGGGTACAGGTTCACCGTCGCGGTGAGGGTCACCGACTCGTGGTCGCCGTCGGGCCGGAGTGACGGGTCGTCGGGCCGCAGCACGGTCGTGGTGGGACGGTCCCCCGTCGCGTGGACGACGGTCCGGTGGACGGCGTCTGCCTCCCGTGTGCCGCGCAGGGCCAGACAGACCGTCATCCGCCCCGTCCCGTCGGCCTGGTACCGCGGCCACTCGTCCTGGCGCTCCCAGGGCACGACGTGGTCCCGGTAGAGCGCGGGCACGGGCGCGCCCGCCACGACGTGATCCGCGGCGACGACCTCGCCCCCGGCCAGCTCGATGCCCGCCGCCCGGCCCTGCTCGACCCGGACGCCGGTGACCTCGGTGTCGAGGACGAACTCCACCCGCCGCTTGAGGCACCGCTCGTACACCGCGTCCGCGAGCGCCCGGATGCCGCCGCTCACGTACCAGGTGCCGAACGTCTGCTCCATGTACGGCAGGACGGCGGCCGCGGCGGGGGCGGTGGCCGGATCGAAGCCGTACGCCCAGGCGTACGAGTCGAGGAGCGCGACGAGCCGGGGGTCGCGCAGCTCCCGCGCGCCGACCTGCGCCAGCGTCGTCGCGGGGCGCCGCAGCAGCCCCGCCTTCAGGGCCGGGTACGGCTCGCGGGCGAGCGGAGAGGTGTCCGCCGTCTGCGGCTCCTCCAGGAGCGGCCGGCGTGTGCGGTCCCAGGCCTCGCGGGCCCGGCCCAGGAAGTCGCCCCACCGCTCTCCGGCGCCCGCGCCGAGCGCCGCGTCCAGGGCGGAGACCGTGCCCGCCCGCGAGGCGTTGGGCAGGTCCACGCGGGTGCCGTCGGCGAAGACATGACGGCTCGCCGGGTCGACCTGGGTCAGCCCGACGGAGTCCTCCAGGGACTCCTTGCCGGTCTTGACGAAGAGATCGCGGTAGACCGCGGGCAGGTGCAGCAGCCCGGGGCCGGTGTCGAATCCGAACCCGTCCCGCTCGAAGCGGCGCACCGCGCCGCCGTACGTCCCGCCGCGCTCGTACACCGTCACCCGGTGGCCGGCCACGGCCAGCCGGGCGGCCGCCGCCATGGCGCCGAGCCCGGCGCCGATCACCACAATCCGTGCCATGCCAGTGACCTTATCGGCCGCCACCGACAGCCCTGATCCGGTGCGCGGTCAGACCGACAGCCCTGATCCGGTGCGTGGTCAGTCGGGCGGGACCGGGTGCCGGGGCTCCGCGGCGGCCAGGCGCCGTTCCTCCCGGCGCTGCGCCCTGCGCCGCAGGAACCGGCGGATGCTGTGGGCGAGGAAGACGAGTATCACCAGCCCGAGCAGGAGCAGCACGGCCGCGATGACGGCCGCCGCCTGGGGGTTGAACATGGCGAAGGTGATGATCCCGGCGACCCCGAGGTCCTCCGCCGTGCTCATGGCGATGTTGGAGAACGGCTCGGGCGAGGTGTTGATCGCCATCCGGGTCCCCGCCTTGACGAAGTGGCTCAGCAAGGCGGTGGTACCGCCCACCGCGCCCGCCGCGAGCTCGGGGATCGAACCGGACTGACCGGCGAGCAGGGCGGCGACCACGGCGCCCGCCACGGGCCGGATCACGGTGTGGACGGAGTCCCACACGGAGTCGACGTAGGGGATCTTGTCCGCCACCGCCTCGCAGAGGAACAGCACCCCGGCGGCGATGAGGACGTCGGTGCGCTGCAACGACTCGGGCACCTCGTCGGTGATGCCGGTCGCGCCGAAGATGCCGAGCAGGAGGACCACCGCGTAGGCGTTGATCCCGCTCGCCCAGCCGCTGGTGAAGACCAGGGGGAGTACGGACACGCCCGCGATCGTAACCAGCTCTGAGTACCCGTACCTAGACGTCGAGATGAGTAGGTGCGCGGATGGGTTCCGACCTGCGGAGACGAGAGAGTGGGGAGCACGGAGGGAGCGCGGCTCCGGTACCGCCGACACGGGGTGGCGGAACGGGGTCGCGCGCCTGCCGGCACGGGGGTGCACGGGGGAGCAACGGGGGTTGCACGGGGGTGCTGGAACGGCGGACGGCGAGGCTCGGGGGGATCGAGCCTCGCCGTTCGTCGTGTTTCCCGTGTTCCGCGGGTCCTGCCTGCCGGGCGCGCCCCCGGCCCAGGGGGCCTAGCGGCCGCTCACGCGCCCGTGCAGCAGCCGGGACAGCGCGCTGTGGACGTCGTCGAGCGAGCGCTCCCGCTGGAAGGCCTGCCAGTCGAGGGCGGCCACCAGGACCATCCCGACCAGCGCCGCCGCGGTGAGCGGGATGTCGATCTCCTGGCTCAGCTCGCCCTCCTCGACCCCCTCCCGCAGCACGCCCTCCACCACCGCGACCGCCTGCTGACGGACCACCAGGAGGGTCTCGTTCCAGGCCCGGTTGGTGCGCCAGAGCTCGGCGACGTACAGCTGGGTGAAGGCCGGATAGCGGTCGATGAAGACCAGACCGGCCCGGATCATCGCGTCCAGCGCGTCGACCCGGCTCCCGCCCCGCTCCGCCGTCTCCTCGGCCGCCGCCCGCAGGGAGGCGGTGAGCAGGCCGACGCCGTGCCGCAGCAGCTCCTCGAAGAGCTCGGTCTTGCTCTTGAAGTTGTAGTAGACCGTGCCCTTGGCGACGCCCGCGCGCTCGGCGATCTCGTCCACCGTGGTCGCCGAGAAGCCCTGCTCGGCGATGAGGGTGACGGCGGCCTCGTAGAGCTTCGCGCGCGTCGCCTGGCGTCTGGTGCTGCTGCTGTCCATGGGCTCGATTCTCACAGGTCTCGCGGGTGTCACAGAGGGGGGTTCACAGGGACAGGTCGGGGTGGAGCCGGTCCAGGGTCCACACCTGCCTGCGCCGCGCGGAGACGGCGGTCAGCGCCAGCGCGCCCACCGTGAAGGCGGCCAGGACCGCGCACGCCTGCCAGACGGGTCCGATCCCGCCGCCCGAGATCAGCCGGCGCAGCGACTCGACCACGTAACTCATCGGCAGGAAGGGGTGGATCGCGTTGAAGAAGCCCGGGCTGGTCTGGACGGGGTACGTGCCGCCCGCCGAGGTCAGCTGGAGCATCAGCACGGCGAGCACCAGGATCCGTCCCGCCGCGCCGAAGCGGGCGTTGAGCCACTGGATGATCGCGGCGAAGCAGCAGGTCACCAGGGCCAGGAAGCCGACCGTTCCGGCGGCCCTGGCCATCTGGAGGCCGAGGCCCCAGTGGAGCACCGACATCAGCGCGGCGACCTGGAGCAGCCCGATGGCCGCGACGGGCAGCCAGCCTGCCAGGGCGATCCGCCAGGCCGAGGCCCCGGCGGCGAGCGCGCGCCGGTTGAGCGGCTGGATCAGCATGTACGCCACCATCGCGCCGACCCAGAGGGAGAGCGGGATGAAGTACGGGGCGAAGCCGGTGCCGTAGTTGGGCGCCTTGTGCAGGGACTGGGAGGCGAGCTCGACGGGATCGGCCATGACCTCCGTACGCCGGTCACGGTCCGGCTTGTCGTAGTCGGGGATCTTGGCGACCCCCTCCTTCAGACCCGTGGCCAGCTCTCCGGAACCGTCGGCGAGCTTGAACATTCCGCCGTCGAGCTCCCCGGCGCCCTTCTTCAGCCTGCCGACCCCGCTGTCGAGGCTCGCCGAGCCGGTCTTGGCGCTGGTCAGGCCCGTGTGGAGCTGGTCGGCGCCCTTGGCGACCTTCTGGGCGCCGTCGTTGAGCCTGTGGATCTTCTTGACGGCGCCTTCGAGGTCGTCGTCCAGGTGCGGGGCTGCCTTGGCGAGCTCGTCGGCCTGCTTCTGCACGGTGGCGAGACGCTTGTCCAGCTTCTTCAGGTCGCCGTCGCTGTCCTTGGCCAGCTCGTGGAGGTCGTCGGCGATCTTGGCCACGTCGTGGGCCGTGGTCTTGGCCTCCTTGAGGACCGGGCAGGTCTTGGGGTCCGGCAGCGGGTTGTCGACGCACTCCTTCTTGTGGAGGGCCCCCAGCTTGTCGTCAGCGACGTGGGCGGCGCTCCGGGCGACCGGCGCGCGGCGGACCACGTCGGCCAGGTCGTTGCGGACGGCTCCGGCGGCGTCGGAGACCAGCCGGGCGGTGTCGCCGATCGTCTTGCCGTTGTTCTTCAGGTACGGGCGGACCTTGGCGGCCGTACCGTCGACCTTGTCGGCGAGCGCCTTCGTGCCGTCGGCGACCTGCCGGGAGCCGGTCTCCAGGTCGCCCGCGCCCTTGTCGAGCTTCTTCAGGCCGGAGGCCAGGTCCCCGCTGCCGTCCTTGGCGCTCTTCAGCCCGTCGGCCAGGCTCTTGGAGCCCTTCTTGGCCTTGTCCACGCCGGTCTTGAGGTCACCCGCGCCCTTGGCCGCGTCGGCGGTGGCGTCATGGATGTCGGAGAACGAGATGAAGATCTTGTCGAGGAAGGAGCGCGAGGACTTCGTGGAGGCGGCGGTGCGCACCTCGGAGAAGACCGTCCGCGAGATCTGCCCGACGATGTAGTTGTTGGCGTCGTTCGTACGGACCTTCAGCGCGCCCGTCTCGGGGGAGTCGCCCGAGCTGGAGGCGATCCGGGCGCTGAAGTCCTCCGGCATGGTCAGCGAGAGGTAGTACGTCCCGTCCTCGACGCCCTTGCGGGCCTCGGCGTCGCTCACCTGCCGCCAGGCGAAGACCTTGCTGTCGAGCAGGTTCTCGGTGATGTCGTCGCCGGCGTTGATCTTCTTGCCGTCGGCGGTGGCGCCCTTGTCGTCGTTGACGAGCGCGACGGGTATCCGGTCGAGCCTGCTGTACGGGTCCCAGAAGGACCAGAGGTACAGCGCGCCGTACAGCAGCGGCAGCAGCAGGATCGCGACGAGCGCGGCGCGCGGCAGCTTCCCCCTGCCGAACCGCTTCAGCTCAAGCGCGGCCAGTTTCGGCGAGCGCATCGGCTTCCCCCTCCTCGGTCGTGTCTTCGGTGGCGTCCTCGGCAGCGGCTCCGGTCGCGTCCGCGGCGGCGCCGTCTGCGGTGTCTTCGGTCGCGCTGTCGGTGTCGTCGGCGTCGTCGGTGTCCGCGCCGTCGGCGCCGTCCGCGGTGTCTTCGGTGGCGTCGTCGGCGGCGCGTGGTGTCGTGGTGACCCTCAGGGCGTCCTCGGGGGCCTCGCTGCACACGGCGAGGACCGTCGTCCCGGCGTCGGCGATCGAGCGCAGCAGCGCCCAGGCCTCGGCCCGGTCGGCGGCCGAGAGCTTGAGGTCGGCGTCGTCGAGGGCGAGCAGCCGGGGCCGGCCGATCAGGGCCAGGGCCACGGACAGGCGGAGCGCCTCCAAGCGCTCCAGGTCTCGTACGGACGTCCGCTCGCCCTTCGGCAGGGCGTCCAGATCGAGCCCGGAGGCCTCCAGGGCGGCGTCGATCCGCGCCCTGGTGGCGGCGGCCCGCTCGCCTGGCGGCCGCAGCAGGGCCCGTACGGCGCCGTCGTAGCGGCGCTGGAGCAGGGCGCGCTCGCGCAGATGCTCGGCGACGGTGAGAGCGGGGTCGAGGTCGCTCACCCCGGGCACCGGGCCGAGCGCGCTGATCCGGCGCACGGCGGCCATCCTGCGGGGCAGCGGGAGGCCTGCGACCTCGGCGTGGCCCTCCTGGGGCTTCATCCGGCCGGTCAGCGCGAGCAGCAGGCAGGTGCGGCCCGACCCGGACGGCCCCTCGATCGCGACGAGCGCGCCGGGCTCGGCCCGGAAGCCGACCCCGCGGAAGACCCAGCCGCGCGGTCCCTTCAGCCCGAATCCGTCCGCGACGACGGCAGCGCCGTGCGGCTCCTCCGGGTTCGCTTCCACCGGTCCACCCCCACTTTCCCCACTTTTGAACTGACCAGTCAGTGCAAAAACCTATCCCGGATCGCTCCTCCCGGCAAAACGGCAGGTCAGCGTGGCTGTCAGTGGTGCCCTTCACCATGGACACATACGGACACAGAGCCGTCACACGACGACAGGAGGCTCGTCATGACCAGCTCCTCCGCAGCAGCCGCGCCCAGGCGCCGCCCTGGGGCGCGCCCTGCCCCCGCACTGGCCGGACCACCGTCCGACGTCCACCCCGTGCCGCGCCGTTCCTCGGCGCCGCCCGCCGCCCTCGACCTGCTCGCCCAGGCCCGCGCCGGTCTCGACGAGGCCGCCGGCTTCGACCGGCCCAACGAGCGGTATGCCACCGCCCACCTCGCCGCGCTGCGCACCGCCGCGGCGGTGCTGGCCGCCCGGGGCCGGCCCGAGACCCATCCCCGTAAACGGACCCGGATCCGGAGCGCCTGGGAAGTGCTGCCCGAGATAGCGCCCGAGCTCACCGAGTGGAGCGCCCTGTTCGCCTCCGGCGCCTCCCGCCGGGCCCGGGCCGAGGCGGGCATACCGGGCGCGGCGACCCCGAGGGACGCCGACGACCTGCTCCGGGACGCGGCGATGTTCCTGCGCCTGGTCGAGCGCCTTCTCGTCCTCCAGCCCGTACTGCCCCGCCAGACCGGTGCGGGAGAGGCCACCGGGTGAGAGACGGTTGAGCGGGGGAGCACCCCCGAGGCCATAGGGTGGGAGGCGTTCGTACACCGTCACCGAGGAGTCAACAGCCGTGTCGGACCCTTCCCCTGTCTTCGGTCGAGAGGCGTCGTCGCGCCCGTCGCGCGCCTCCCTTCGTACGGCCGTCGTCTGGGACGTCCTCAAGGACGCCCTCGATCGCCGGGTCAAGGCCACCGGGAAGGACTGCCTCGACGTCCTCGACACGGGAGGCGGCTCCGGGAACTTCGCGGTGCCGGTGGCCCGCCTCGGTCACCGGGTCACGGTCGTCGACCCCAGCCCGAACGCCCTGTTCGCGCTGGAGCGCCGGGCCGCCGAGGCCGGAGTCGCCGAGCGGGTCAGCGGGGTCCAGGGCGACATCCGCGGCCTCTTCGACGTGGTCGGGCGCGACGGGTACGACGTGGTGCTCTGCCACGGCGTCCTGGAGTACGTGGACGACCCGGCCGAGGGCGTACGGAACGCCACGGCCGCGCTGCGGGGCGGCGGCGCGCTCAGCCTGCTCGCCGCGGGCGTCGGCGGCGCCGTCCTCGCCCGCGCACTGGCCGGCCACTTCACCGAGGCCAGGAACGCCCTCAGCGATCCGGCCGGGCGCTGGGGCACCGGCGACCCGGTGCCCCGGCGCTTCACGGCGGACCAGCTCACCGAGCTTGCGGGCGCGGCCGGCCTGGACGTCGGCGCGGTCCACGGCGTGCGG
Organism: Streptomyces sp. Je 1-79; assembly: GCF_025195125.1. Taxonomy (GTDB): domain Bacteria; phylum Actinomycetota; class Actinomycetes; order Streptomycetales; family Streptomycetaceae; genus Streptomyces. The sequence goes on along the minus strand of NZ_JAMGSL010000008.1, from coordinate 355,632 downwards.
GTCTTCGCCGATCTGGTCCCCGGTGTTCTCGTCGACACCGAGCCCGGCGCGGCGGAGGCGCTGCTCAAGCTGGAGGCCGCCGCGGCGGAGCTGTCCTCCTTCCATGCCATCGCCACCCAGTTGCACGTCCTGGGCGAGAAGCCCGCCTGACACCCCGGTCGCGTCGCTGATCAGGGACGCAACCGCACATGGAGTACGCCACAGCACCTCCGGTCACGGGCTTCGCCCCGTATGATCGGGGGACACCGTTCGGCATGACAGGCAAGGTGCTGGGGAATCAACGCCTCAGCAACCCGAACCGCTTGGCGGCCCGGATTGACGATTGGCGTTGAGGGCGGGTTTCACGGGGACGATTCCCTGCCTATCCTGAAAGGGCCGCATCCCGGTCGCCCCCGCGACCGACGACTAGGAGGACTCCGTGCCGCTCTCGGAGCACGAGCAGCGAATGCTCGAGCAGATGGAGCGAGCGCTGTACGCCGAAGATCCCAAGTTCGCGACAGCGCTCGAGGGAAGCGGACTGCGTACGTACACCCGGCGACGGGTCTACCAGGCAGTCGCCGGCTTCCTGGTGGGTATCGCGCTCCTCATGGCTGGAATGGTCGCTCAGCAGATCTGGATCAGCGTGGTGGGGTTCCTCGTCATGCTGGGCTGCGCGGTACTGGCGGTCACCGGATGGCGCAAGGCGCCCAAACCGGGTGAGCAGCAGGCGGATGGCGGGGCGGCGGCCGGTGGCCGCCAGACCCGGCAGCGCCGCTCGATGATGCACCGGATCGAGGAGCGGTGGCAGCGCCGCCGCGACGAGCAGCAGGGCGGCGGCCACTGACGCCGCGCTGAGGGCCCCCGGCCCCCTACACGACACCGAGCCCCGCGGGGCCGCGCTACAGCGCGGCCCCGCG
>NZ_JAMGSL010000008.1:242863-354706 GCF_025195125.1 Streptomyces sp. Je 1-79 | reverse complement strand
GGGGCCGCGCTACAGCGCGGCCCCGCGGGGCTCTTCGTCGGTGCGGCTACGCGAGACCCGTGGTCGGTGTGCCCGCGCGGTCCGACGGGCATCCGGGCCGACGGGGCGTCCGGTCCGACGGGCGTCCGGGCCGACGGGGCGTCCGGTCCGATGGAGGGTCCGTTACGGCTGGGCGTCGGGCCCGGCTGCGGGTGCGGCCCGGTGGTGCGGTGCGGCCGGGTGGGCGGCCGGGCCGGGGCGGGGGTCTTGACCCCCGCCCCTTCCGACACTCGCGTCTGCGTCAGCCCTGCTGGCGGGTCAGGCGGCGGAGGGCGCCCGTCGCACGGAGCGTCACCGCCTCGCGGCGCGCGCCCCAGCGGTCCGACAGCACCGCCCAGCGGGACGAGGCCGTCCACAGCACCCGGACGGCCGAGCGCGGAGCCAGCAGCGCCCGCAGCCGGACCTTCCGCGAGGACACCGCCGCGAAGCCCGACCTGACCAGGGACACCTCGTCCACGAGACCCGTGCCCGGCCGGGGCTCCGGGGCGTAGAGGACCTGCTCGACCGCCCGCGCCACCCGGTGCACCGCGTTGGCCGGCTCGCCCTCCAGGGCGCCCAGCCGGACGATCCGCGCCGCCGTCTTCCGAGGTGTCGCCGACTCGTCCGGAGCCACTCCGTGGTCCCAGGCCGTGTCGATGATCTCCCGCCAGGCCGCCAGGGTCCTGGCCACCGCGTCCTCCGCGGTGCGCCCCGAGGAACCGAGCCGCGCCGTGCGGGCCCGTGTACGCCACAGCAGGGGCGTCAGCGGCAGCAGAACCACCACCGCCACACCCAGGCAGACCAGGACGACCGTCAGCGGATCCACTCCGCCGCCGTCCGACAAGTCACCGGCCACCGCCGCGTCCGGGCCGCACTCGCCGAGGCGGCGGAGCTGCGGCGGGCAGCTCTCCGAACGGCTCGGCGCCGCGGACGGCGCGGCCGTCGCACCGGCCGACGGCTGCGCCGACTCGCTCGGCGTGTCCGTCGGGGACTGCTGCCGCGTGTACTCCGGGGTGGAGCCGCGCGTCGGCGTCGGCTCGAAGCGGGTCCACCCCGCGCCCTCGAAGTACAGCTCCGGCCAGGCGTGGGCGTCCCGGATGCCCACCGACATCGCGCCGTCGGCCTGCGGCCTGCCCGGCATGAAGCCGACCGCGACCCGCGCCGGGATGCCCAGGGTCCGCGCCATCGCCGCCATCGAGAACGAGAAGTGGACGCAGAAGCCCTCCCGCCGCTCCAGGAAGCGCGAGATCGCCTGCACTCCGGTGCCGGACTCGACCTCGACGTCGTAGCGGAAGCCGCCGTCCGTCGCGAACCAGTCCTGGAGCTTCACGGCCCGCTCGTAGTCGTTCCGGGCGCCCTTCGTGACCTGGAGCGCCGTCGCCCGCACGTCGAGCGGCAGTGAGTCGGGGACCTTGGTGTACTCGGCACGGAGCTGGGCCGAGGCCGGCGGGGCCGACGCCAGCTGCGCGGCCGTCGGCCGCACGTCCAGGCTGGCCACCGTGTACCGGGCGCCGCGGGTGTTCTGCCCGTCGTCGCCGACGAGCATCCGTCCGGCCGGTTCGTACCGCCAGCGCCCGCCGATCTCCACCCGGGACGCCGGGTACGGCATCGGCAGCCACTTCTGCTCGTACGTCGAGGAGGCGACGAAGTTGCCCGTCACCTCGGTCGTGGCGACCTGACCGCTCAGGCCGTCCGGCCGCGGCAGCGGCTTGGGGACGTCCTCGATCGGGCGGACCGAGGACTTCCACGACGTGCCGTCGAACTGGTCGAGCGCCACGAGCCGCAGATACAGGCCGCTGGTGTCGGTGGCGTTGGTCCGGTACCGGAGCACCTCGCGGTCCTCGGGCTGCCGGAGGTTGTCCTGGAGGGAGACCAGCGGGTTCACCGCCGAGATGGTCCCGCCCTTGCCGCTCTCGCCCGGTCCGGAGCCCGGACCGCCGAACAGGCCCCCGGAGAGCGTCGGCAGCACGGCCGGCACGGCCAGCGCGAGGCCCATGGCGACCGCACCGATCCGCCGGCCGGTCCGCACCGGGGCGAGCGGCTGCCCGCCACCGGACCCGACCGCCCCCGGGCGGGCGGCCCGTGGCGCCGCGCCGAAGACCCGACCCCACTGCGAGAGCCGGTCCCGGCCCTCCGCGAGGAGCAGCAGGAGATAGCCGGAGGCCGCAAGCAGGAACCACATCCAGCTCGCGCCGCCCTCGGAGAGCCCCGCGGCCACCGAGTAGAGGGCGAGCAGCGGCAGACCGGCCGGGGCCGCGCTGCGGAAGGTCACCGCGAGCGTGTCCACCAGGAGGCCGATCACGAGCACGCCGGCGACCACCATCAGCCGGATGCCCAGGGTGTCCGGCGCGGGGGTCGCGTAGGTCCCGACGTCGTCCGCGCCCGACCGGAACAGCTCGGCGAACCGCCCGAAGGCCTGCGGCCCGGGCAGCAGACCGAGCAGCGCCTGCTCACGGGCGAAGACCAGGGTCAGCGTCAGCAGGCTCACGACGACCTGCGCCGCGATCGTCAGCGGCCTGGCCAGCGGCACCCGCCGGGTCAGCGCGCCGGCCCCGCTCTGCAACGCGAGCAGGATCGCGGCCGTGAAGATCCAGGTCGCCGGCTTCACCAGCGGAAGGAGCGCGCCCGCCGCCATCAGCGTGGCGGCGTAGGCGCCCAGTGTCAGCCGCCCGCGGCCGCTCATGACCAACCTCCGTACGTGTCGCCCGCGGTGCTCTCCGCGCGCATCCCGGCCGCCCGCTGCCACAGGTCGGCGAGCCTCGCCCCCGGAGGCACGGCCAGCGCCGTCCACCCGGACTCCCGCAGCTGCCGCAGCCGCTTGTCGACCGCCCCGGCCACCGCGCCCCCGGTCAGCCATGCGCCGGAGTCCAGGACGAAGGCCACGGCCGCGCCGCTGCGCTGCCGCATCCGGGCGGCGACCGCCGCCTGCTCCTCGTCGATGTCGCCGACGAAGGCGATCAGCAGGCCCTCGCTCCCGCCCCTCAGCACGTCGTACGCGCGGGAGAGACCGGCCCCGTCGGAGTGGTCCACGACGGCGAGGGTGTCCATCATCAGTCCGGCCGCCTCGGCGGAGTCCTGGGACGTACCGGCGAAGCCCTCGGCGCCCTCGCCGGGCACCGCGGCGCCCGTGTCGGTGAGGAGCCGTACGGAGAAACCACGCTCCAGCATGTGCACCAGGGCGGAGGCCGCGCCCGAGACCGCCCACTCGAAGGCGGAGTCGGGCCCCGCCCCCTGGTAGGCGATCCGGCGCGTGTCGAGCAGCACCGTGCAGCGGGCCCGCTGCGGCTGCTCCTCGCGACGCACCATCAGCTCGCCGTAGCGCGCGGTGGAGCGCCAGTGGACGCGGCGCAGATCGTCGCCGTGGCGGTAGGTCCGCGGGATCACGTCGTCATCGCCGGCCAGCGCCAGCGAGCGCAGGCTGCCGTCGCCGTACCCCGCCGCCTCGCCGCTCAGCTTCACCGGCGGCAGCGGTTCGGTCCGGGGAATCACGGTCAGGGTGTCGTACGCGCTGAACGACCGGGTCAGCTCGCACAGGCCGAACGGGTCGTTCAGCCGCAGCTGGAGGGGGCCCAGGGGGAAGCGGCCGCGCAGATCGGAGCGGACCCGGTACGACACCTCGCGCCGCCCGCCCGCCTCGACCCGGTCCAGGACGAACCGGGGCCGCGGCCCGAGCATGTACGGGACGTGGTCCTGGAGCATGAGCAGCCCGGTGGGCAGCCGGGAGACGTTGTCCATCCGCAGATGGACCCGCGCCTCCGAGCCGACCGGAACCCGCTGCGGGGAGAGCCGCCGGCTGCCCGCGACCCGGTAGCGGGTGCGGTAGAGCACGCCGACGCAGAGCAGCGGCAGCAGGGCGAGCAGCAGCCCGACGCGCAGCAGGTCGCTCTGGCCGAGGACGAAGGCGCAGATCGCGGCGGCGACACCGGCGGCGAGGAAGGACCGGCCGCGCGTGGTGAGACCGCCCAGGGCGGCCCACAGGCCGACCGGGTCGTCACCGGGACGGCCGCCCCGGTCCTCGCCCCGCTGCCCCTCCGGCGCGGCAGCGGTCGTCATCACAGCGGCCGAACGCCGGGCTGCTGCTGGCCGTAGTGCGGGCCGGCGGGCGGCGCCGTGGCCGGGACGGGCGTGCGCTGCAGGATGTCGAGGACGACCTGCTCCGACGTACGGCGGTTCAGCTGGGCCTGCGCCGTCGGCAGCAGCCGGTGGGCGAGGACCGGCACGGCCAGCGCCTGGAGGTCGTCCGGCAGGACGTACTCGCGGCCGCTGAGCGCGGCGGACGCCTTGGCGGCGCGCAGCAGGTGCAGCGTCGCGCGCGGGGAGGCGCCGAGTCTCAGGTCCGGGTGGCTGCGGGTCGCGGCGACGACGTCCACGGCGTACCGGCGCACGGAGTCGGCGACGTGGACGCCCCGTACCGCGTCGATCAGCTTGACGATGTCGTGGGCGTGCGCCACCGGCTGGAGATCGTCCAGGGGGCTGACCGAGCCGTGGACGTCGAGCATCTGGAGCTCGGCCTCGGGGCTGGGGTACCCGATCGAGACGCGCGCCATGAAGCGGTCGCGCTGGGCCTCGGGGAGCGGGTAGGTGCCCTCCATCTCCACCGGGTTCTGCGTGGCCACCACCATGAAGGGGCTCGGCAGCTCGTAGGTCTGCCCGTCCACCGTGACCTGCCGCTCCTCCATGGACTCCAGGAGCGCGGACTGCGTCTTCGGCGAAGCGCGGTTGATCTCGTCGCCGATCACGATCTGGGCGAAGATCGCGCCCGGCTTGAACTCGAAGTCCCGCCGCTGCTGGTCGAAGATCGACACGCCGGTGATGTCCGACGGCAGCAGGTCGGGAGTGAACTGGATACGGCGCACCGAACAGTCGATGGACCGCGCCAGCGTCTTGGCCAGCATCGTCTTGCCGACGCCGGGGACATCCTCGATCAGAAGATGTCCCTCGGCGAGCAGCACGGTCAGCGAAAGCCGTACGACCTCAGGCTTGCCCTCGATCACACCCTCCACCGACCTGCGGACACGCTCCGCTGTGGTGGTCAGATCTGTGAGGCTCGCTCGATCGTCATAGGTCGTCACCCGGCCCTCCTCGGCCCCTCCGAAAACACCGACACCTGCCCCCGCGGTTCATTCGGGGGGTGTCACCCGAGCATTCTTGTTGTCCTTGCCGGGTTGTGTCACTTGCCTGTGGACAAGTGGGAGCGATATGCCGGGGTTTGCCGTGTTGCGCCCGGCGGATCAGGTGGGATCGATCTCGCGGACCAGCCCGGTGGTCACGTCGAAGACAAAGCCGCGGACGTCGTCGGTGTGCAGCAGGAACGGCGAGGTCCGCACGCGCTGCATCGACTGCCGGACGTCCTGCTCGACATCGCGGAAGGCCTCCACGGCCCAGGCCGGCCGCTGGCCGACCTCCATCTCCAGCTCGTGCCGGAACTCCTCGGTGAGGGACTCCAGACCGCAACCGGTGTGGTGGATGAGCACCACGCTGCGGGTCCCGAGGGCGCGCTGGCTGATGGTGAGCGAGCGGATCACGTCGTCGGTCACCACACCGCCCGCGTTGCGGATGGTGTGGCAGTCGCCCAGCTTCAGGCCGAGTGCGGCGTGGAGGTCGAGGCGGGCGTCCATGCAGGCGACCACGGCTACGTTCAACACGGGTCGCGCGTCCATGCCCGGGTCGGTGAAGCCGGCGGCGTACCGCCCGTTGGCCTCGACGAGCCGGTCGGTGACCGTGCCGGCGGTGCCCATCACGTCGGTAGAAGAGTGCGCAGAGGTCGACATGTCTACGACGTTAGTGGTCACGCACGCTCAAGGCCCGCTGTGAGAGTGGACAAAGAACATCAATGAGCCTTGTTGTGAGGTAACCCACAGGAAGGAGGAGAGGAGGTCCGATCGGGTGAGTCGCCGTGAATGCCCCGCTCCGCCCGACGCCCCGCGCGACGCGCCAGCCGGTTGATTGACCGTCGCGGCCAGTGGACTAAAGTGACGCGAAGTTCACGGAGACATTGAGCGATTTCCGCGCTTTCTCCCCCGCGTGTGCGGCGGATGCGTAGCGGCCGCGCCGAATCTTGAGTCGAATTTCTGAGAGGGCGCATTGAGCAACGACCGACACGTCCCGGTGATGCTCCAGCGGTGCCTGGACATGTTGGCCCCCGCTCTGGAACGCCCCGGCGCCGTCGTCGTCGACTGCACCCTCGGCCTCGGCGGCCACAGCGAGGCGCTGCTCGAACGGTTCCCCGAGGCGCGTCTCGTCGCCCTCGACCGGGACAAGGAGGCGCTGCGGCTCTCCGGCGAGCGGCTCGCCCCGTTCGGGGAGCGCGCGACGCTCGTCCACGCGGTCTACGACGAGCTGCCCGAGGTCCTCGACCGGCTCGGCGTTCCGCGCGTCGACGGCATCCTCTTCGACCTCGGCGTCTCCTCCATGCAGCTCGACGAGGCCGACCGCGGCTTCGCGTACGCGCAGGACGCCCCGCTCGACATGCGGATGGACCAGACGACCGGAGTCAGCGCGGCGGAGGTCCTCAACACCTACCCGGCCGGTGAGCTGGTCCGGATCCTGCGGGCGTACGGCGAGGAGAAGCAGGCCAAGCGGATCGTCTCCGCGGTCGTGCGCGAGCGCGACAAGGAGCCGTTCACCAACAGCGCCCGGCTGGTCGAGCTGATCCGCGACGCGCTGCCGCAGGCCGCCAAGCGCACCGGCGGCAACCCGGCCAAGCGGACCTTCCAGGCCCTGCGCATCGAGGTCAACGGCGAGCTGACGGTCCTGGAGCGGGCGATCCCGGCCGCGGTGAAGGCGCTCGCGGTGGGCGGCCGGATCGCGGTCCTGTCGTACCACTCCCTGGAGGACCGGCTGGTCAAGCGGGTCTTCGCGGCGGGCGCGGCGAACACGGCCCCGCCCGGCCTTCCGGTGGTCCCCGAGCAGTACCAGCCCCGTCTGAAGCTCCTCACCCGCGGCGCCGAGCTCCCCACCGAGGAGGAGATCGCCGAGAACCGCCGCGCGGCCCCGGCCAGGCTCAGAGGAGCGCAGCGCATCCGGGAGGATGTGCCCGCATGACCACGAAGGGGCCGCTCAAAGGGCGGGCGGCGCGGCTCGGGCGGCTCATGCCCTCGGGGCCCAGTACCGCCGCCCGGACCCCCTTCGTCCTGCTCGTCGTCGTACTCCTCGGCGGCGGTCTCATCACGCTCCTGCTGCTGAACTCCGCCCTCAACCAGGGCTCCTTCAAGCTGCGTGACCTCAAGAACCGCACCACCGAGCTCACCGACGAGGAGCAGGCCCTCCAGCGGGACGTGGACGACTACTCGGCCCCTGACGCGCTGGAGCGCAGGGCCCGGGAGCTCGGCATGGTCCCCGGCGGCAGCCCCGCCTTCCTCGACCCGGACGGCAAGGTCCTCGGCGAGCCCTCGAAGGCCTCCGCCCCGAAGCCCGACCGGACCGTGAGGCCCGCCCCGCTCCCTGTCTCCACCCCCACCGGCTCCGCCCCGCCGAGCGCGGAGCCCGGGTCCGGGACCTCCCAGGGCGCGGCGCCCGCGACGCCCCCCGGGACGACGGCGAAGACGACAGCGCCCGCCCCGACGAACTCCGGCAGGTGACCGCAGTGCCCCCCAAGGAGCCCCCGCGCCGCCGGGTCCCCGGCCCCGCCGGGCCCGCGCGCCCCGTCAGGCCCCGGCCCGCCGCCGCACGCCCGGCCGCTGCCCCGCGCAGGCCCGCGCCCCGGCCCCCCGCGCGGCCGAAGGTGCGCACCATCCGGCTCGGCAGCCCGAAGCCGCGGCTGAGGCTCGTCTCCCTCGGCCTGACCCTCGTCATGCTGGCGTTCGTCGTCCGCCTGCTCCAGGTCCAGGCCGTCGACGCGAGCGTGCTGGCCGCCAAGGCCGAGGCACACCGCTACCAGGAGTACACGCTCTCCGCGGAACGGGGCGAGATCACCGACCGCTCCGGGATCGCCCTGGCCGCCAGCGTCGACGCGTACGACATCACGGCCGACCCCAAGCTCTTCACCCCCGAGGAGAGCAAGGTCCCGGACGCCCCCGAGCAGGCCGCCGCGCTCCTCGCGCCGTTGCTGGGCAAGGAGCCCGCGGGCCTCGCCAAGAAGCTCCGCACCCCCAAGTCCCGCTACACCCTGCTCGCCCGCAAGCAGACGCCGCAGGTCTGGAACCAGATCAAGGACCTCAAGAAGGTCTACGCGAACAAGTCCAGGCCCTCCGAGGGCGGCAACGGCATCAACCTCCTCGGCGGCATCCTGAGCGAGCCCAGCAGCAAGCGCGTGTACCCCAACGGGGAGCTCGCCGCCGGGATACTGGGCTACGTCAACGCCGAGGGCCGCGGCGCCGGCGGTCTGGAGTCCATGCTCGACAAGGAGCTCGCGGGCCAGGAGGGAAAGATCCGGTTCGCCGAGTCCGGCGGCCGCCAGGTGCCCACCGCGGGCTCCCGCGGGACCCCGGCCGTGCCCGGCTCCGACATCGAGCTGACGATCGACCGGGACATCCAGTGGGCCGCCCAGCAGGCCATCACCGACCAGGTGAGGAAGTCCAAGGCCGACCGCGGCTACGTCATAGTGCAGAACACGAGGACCGGCGAGGTCCTGGCCATGGCCAACGCCCCCGGCTTCGACCCCAACGACCTGTCCGCGGCCAACTCCGCCGCGATGGGCAACGCGGCCCTCCAGGACGCCTACGAGCCCGGCTCCACCAGCAAGGTCATGTCCATGGCCGCCGTCCTGGAGGAGGGCGCGGCGACCCCCGACACGCACGTCACCGTCCCCAACCGGCTGCACCGCGGCGACCGGCTCTTCAAGGACGACATCGACCACCCGACCTGGTACCTGACGCTCAACGGCGTTCTCGCCAAGTCCAGCAACATCGGCACGATCCTGGCGACCGGCCAGCTCGGCAGGAACCAGGCCGAGTCCAACCGGGTCCTCCACTCCTACCTGCGCAAGTTCGGCATCGGCAGCCCCACCGGGCTCGGCTACCCGGGCGAGACCCCGGGCATCCTCGCCAAGCCCGCGAACTGGTCGACCTCGCAGCAGTACACGATCCCCTTCGGCCAGGGGCTGTCGGTCAACGCCATGCAGGCCACCTCGGTCTTCTCGACCATCGCCAACGGCGGCGTACGGATCGAGCCCACCCTCGTCCGCGGCACCAAGGGACCCGACGGCCGGTTCACCCCGGCGCCCGCCCCGAAGCAGACCCGGGTGGTCAGCGACAAGACCGCCAAGACCCTCGCGCAGATGCTGGAGTCCGTCGTCGGCGACGAGGAGGGCACCGGCACCAAGGCCCGGATCCCCGGCTACCGGGTCGCGGGCAAGACCGGAACCGCCAACCGCGTCGACCCCGAACTCGGCCGCTACAAGGGGTACACCGCCTCCTTCGCCGGGTTCGCGCCCGCCGACGACCCGCAGATCACGGTCTACTGCGCCATCCAGAACCCCACCAAGGGCAGCTACTTCGGCGGTCAGATCTGCGGACCCATCTACAAGAAGGTCATGGAGTTCGCCCTCAAGACCCTCCATGTGGCCCCGACGGGCAACGAGCCGGCCCGACTGCCGGTCATGTTCAAGGACAGCGAGTGACACCCCGGGAGTACCAGTGAGCACGATCACCCCCGATTCCGGGAACCGGAAATCGAACTCCGGCGACGCCCCGGCCTCTTTTGGCCCCGCGACGGGTGGGCCCGGTACGCTCACCGCCGTGCCACACGCTGATCAGTACCGAACCACCCCGCCCCGCCCGGAGCAGGCCCGCCCGACACCCCTGGGCGACCTGGCCGCCCGGCTCGACGTCGAGACGCCCGGCGACACCGACGTCACGGGCATCACCCACGACTCGCGGGCGGTACGCCCCGGCGACGTCTACGCGGCCCTCCCCGGCGCCCGGCTGCACGGCGCCGACTTCGCCGCCCAGGCCGCCGGACTCGGCGCCGCCGCGATCCTCACCGACCCGACGGGCGCCGGACGCGCCGCCGCGACCGGCCTGCCGGTCCTGGTCGTGGAGAACCCGCGCGGACGGATGGGCGAGCTCGCCGCCGTGATCTACGGCCGGCCGGGTGAGGACCTCCTCCAGATCGGAATCACCGGCACCTCCGGCAAGACCACCACGGCCTACCTGGTGGAGGGCGGCCTCAAGGCGGCCGGCCGGAAGAGCGGCCTCATCGGCACCGTGGAGATGCGGATCGGCGAGGAGCGCATCAAGTCGGAACGTACGACCCCCGAAGCCACCGACCTCCAGGCCCTGTTCGCCGTGATGCGCGAACGCGGGGTCGAGGCGGTCGCCATGGAGGTCTCCAGCCACGCCCTCGTGCTCGGCCGGGTCGACGGCTGCGTCTTCGACGTCGCCGTCTTCAACAACCTCAGCCCGGAGCACATGGAGTTCCACTCCGACATGGAGGACTACTTCGGGGCGAAGGCACAGCTCTTCACCCCGGAGCGCAGCAGGCTCGGCGTCGTGAACCTCGACGACGCCTACGGCCGCCGGCTGGTCGACGAGGCCGGCGTCCCGGTCGTCACCTTCTCCGCCGAGGGCCACCCGGACGCCGACTGGCGCGCCGAGGACGTCGAGATCGGCTCCCACGGCTCCACCTTCACGGTCGTCGGCCCCCAGGGGGCGCGGATCTCCGCCACCGCCCCGCTGCCCGGTCCGTTCAACGTCGCCAACACCCTCGCCGCGATCGTCACCCTGGCCGTCGCCGGGCTCGACCCGCAGACCGCCGCCGACGGTGTCGCGGCCGTGCCCGGCGTCCCCGGCCGGCTGGAGCGCGTCGACGCCGGCCAGCCGTACCTCGCGGTCGTCGACTACGCCCACAAGACGGACGCCGTCGAATCGGTCCTGCGCTCGCTGCGCAAGGTCACCGAGGGGAAGCTGCACATCGTCCTCGGCTGCGGCGGCGACCGGGACACCACCAAGCGCGGCCCGATGGGCGCCGCGGCGGCCCGTCTCGCCGACACCGCCGTACTGACCTCCGACAACCCCCGCTCCGAGGACCCCCTCGCGATCCTGGCGGCGATGCTGGCGGGCGCCGCCGAGGTGCCCGCCCACGAGCGCGGCGACGTCCTGGTCGACGCCGACCGCGCCTCCGCCATCGCCGCCGTCGTGGCCCGCGCGCAGTCGGGCGACACCGTGCTCGTCGCCGGCAAGGGCCACGAGCAGGGCCAGGACATCGCGGGTGTGGTCCGCCCCTTCGACGACCGCCAGGTCCTGCGCGAAGCGATTGAACGCAGCCTCAAGAACAGTCAGGGATAAGTTGTGATCGCCCTCTCCCTCGCCGAGATCACCGAAATCGTCGGCGGGCAGTCGTACGACATACCGGATCCGGCCGTCCGGATCACCGGTCCCGTCGTCATCGACTCCCGTGAGGTGAAGCCCGGCAGCCTGTTCGCCGCCTTCACCGGCGAACAGGTCGACGGCCACGACTACGCGGCCCGCGCCGTCGAGGCGGGCGCGGCAGCCGTGCTGGCCGCCCGGCCCGTCGGCGTGCCCGCCATCGTCGTGGACGACGTCCAGGCGGCGCTCGGCGCCCTCGCCCGCGCCGTCGTCGAACGCCTCGGTACCGATGTCGTCGCGCTGACCGGCTCGGCCGGCAAGACCTCCACCAAGGACCTGATCGCCCAGGTCCTCGAACGTCACGCACCCACCGTGTGGACGCCCGGCTCGCTCAACAACGAGATCGGGCTCCCGCTGACGGCGCTGCGCGCGAGCGACGAGACCCAGCACCTCGTCCTCGAGATGGGCGCCCGCGGCATCGGTCACATCCGCTACCTCACCGGACTGACCCCGCCGCGCATCGGACTCGTACTCAACGTGGGCACCGCCCACATCGGCGAGTTCGGCGGCCGCGAGCAGATCGCCCAGGCCAAGGGCGAGCTCGTGGAGGCGCTTCCGCCGGCCGACGAGGGAGGCGTGGCGGTCCTCAACGCCGACGACCCGCTCGTGCGGGCCATGGCCGAGCGGACCCGGGCGCGCGTGACGCTCTTCGGAGAGTCGGACGAAGCGGTCGTACGTGCCGAGAACGTCCGTCTCACAGCGAACGGACAGCCCTCTTTCAAGCTTCACACACCCACCGGGTGCAGTGACGTGACCTTGCGCCTGTACGGTGAGCACCACGTGTCGAACGCGCTCGCCGCGGCCGCCGTCGCCCATGAGCTGGGCATGCCCGTCGAGGAGATCGCCACCGCGCTCTCGGAGGCGGGCACCCTGTCGCGCTGGCGCATGGAGGTCACCGAGCGTCCGGACGGCGTGACGATCGTCAACGACGCCTACAACGCGAACCCCGAGTCCATGCGAGCCGCTCTGCGCGCGCTCGCGTCCATGGGCCGGGCCGCACAGGCCCAGGGGGGCCGTACGTGGGCGGTGCTCGGCAAGATGGCCGAGCTCGGAGACGCATCGCTCGCCGAGCACGACGCGGTCGGACGGCTCGCCGTCCGGCTCAACGTCAGCAAGCTCGTGGCGGTCGGGGACAGGGAAGCGTCCTGGCTGCAACTGGGCGCATATAACGAGGGTTCGTGGGGTGAGGAGTCGGTGCACGTGTCCGACGCGCAGGCGGCGGTCGACCTGTTGCGCAGTGAGCTGCGCCCGGGGGACGTCGTCCTTGTGAAGGCTTCCAGGTCGGTCGGTCTGGAGCAGGTCGCCCTGGCCCTCCTCGACTCCGAGAGCGAGGTCACGGGCCGATGAGGCAGATCCTCTTCGCGGGAGCCATCGGGCTCTTCCTGACCCTGATCGGCACCCCGCTGCTCATCAAGCTCCTTGCCCGCAAGGGGTACGGGCAGTTCATCCGCGACGACGGCCCGCGCGGCCACGCCGGCAAGAAGGGCACGCCCACCATGGGCGGTATCTCCTTCATCCTGGCCACGCTCATCGCGTACGCGCTGGCCAAGGTCATCACCGGCGAGGACCCGACGTACTCCGGTGTCCTCGTCCTCTTCCTGATGGCCGGCATGGGTCTCGTCGGCTTCCTCGACGACTACATCAAGATCGTCAAGCAGCGCTCGCTGGGTCTGCGGGCCAAGGCGAAGATGGCCGGCCAGCTGATCGTCGGCATCGCCTTCGCGGTGCTCTCGCTCCAGTTCGCGGACCTGCGCGGGCTCACCCCGGCCTCCACGAAGCTCTCCTTCATCACCGACTTCGGCTGGGCCATCGGGCCCGTGCTGTTCGTGGTCTGGGCGCTCTTCATGATCCTGGCCATGTCCAACGGCGTGAACCTGACGGACGGTCTGGACGGCCTGGCCACCGGCGCGTCGGTGATGGTCTTCGGCGCGTACACCTTCATCGGCCTGTGGCAGTTCCAGGAGTCCTGCGCCAACGCGATCACCCTGACCAACCCCAACGCCTGCTTCGAGGTCCGCGACCCGCTCGACCTCGCGGTCGTCGCCTCCGCCCTCATGGGTGCCTGTTTCGGCTTCCTGTGGTGGAACACCTCGCCGGCCAAGATCTTCATGGGTGACACCGGCTCGCTGGCCCTCGGCGGCGCGCTCGCCGGTCTCGCCATCTGCTCCCGTACCGAGCTGCTGCTCGCCCTGCTCGGCGGCCTGTTCGTACTGATCACCATGTCGGTGGTCATCCAGGTCGGCTCGTTCAAGATGACCGGCAAGCGCGTCTTCCGGATGGCCCCGCTCCAGCACCACTTCGAACTCAAGGGGTGGTCGGAAGTCCTGGTCGTCGTCCGGTTCTGGATCATCCAGGGCATGTGCGTGATCGTGGGCCTGGGCCTCTTCTACGCGGGATGGGCATCCGAAAAGTGAGCTGGAACGGCAAGAGGGTCACCGTCGCGGGGCTCGGGGTCTCCGGGATCCCGGCCGCCCGCGTCCTGCACGGCCTCGGCGCCGTCGTGACCGTCGTCAACGACGGCGACGACGAGCGCTCCCGGGCGCAGGCCGACGAGCTGCGGGCCGAGGGGATCACCGTCCGCCTCGGCGACGGCGACACCCTGCCCGAGGGCACCGAACTGGTCGTCACCGCCCCCGGCTGGCGGCCCGACAAGCCGCTCTTCACGGCCGCCGCCGAGGCGGGCGTGGAGGTCTGGGGCGATGTCGAGCTCGCCTGGCGCCTCCGCGGCCCCGACGCCGCCCCCTGGCTCGCCGTGACCGGCACCAACGGCAAGACCACGACCGTACGGATGCTCGCCTCGATCCTGGAGGCCGCGGGCCTGCGGACCGCGGCCGTCGGGAACATCGGCGTCTCGCTCCTCGACGCGGTGCTCGGCGAGGAGACGTACGACGTCCTCGCCGTCGAACTCTCCAGCTACCAGCTCCACTGGGCCCCGAGCCTGCGCGCCCACTCGGCCGTCGTGCTCAACCTGGCGCCCGACCACCTCGACTGGCACGGCTCGATGGAGGCGTACGCCGCCGACAAGGGCCGTGTCTACGAGGGCAACACCGTCGCCTGCGTCTACAACGTCGCCGACAAGGCCACCGAGGACCTGGTGCGCGAGGCGGACGTCGAGGAGGGCTGCCGGGCCATCGGCTTCACCCTCGGCACCCCCGGCCCCTCGCAGCTCGGCGTCGTCGAGGGCATCCTCGTCGACCGGGCCTTCGTCGAGAACCGGCAGAAGCAGGCCCAGGAGCTCGCCGAGGTCGCGGACGTCCAGCCGCCGGCCCCGCACAACATCGCCAACGCGCTCGCCGCGGCCGCCCTCGCCCGCGCCTACGGGGTGGAGCCGAAGGCCGTACGGGACGGACTGCGGGCCTTCCGGCCCGACCCGCACCGCATCGAGCTGGTCGAGGAGATCGAGGGCGTCGTCTACGTCGACGACTCCAAGGCCACCAACACCCATGCCGCGGAAGCCTCGTTGGCGGCCTACGACCCGATCGTCTGGATCGCCGGCGGCCTCGCCAAGGGCGCGACCTTCGACGAGATCGTGGCCGCCTCGGCGAAGCGTCTGCGGGGCGTCGTCCTGATCGGCGCCGACCGTGCGCTGATCCGCGAAGCCCTCGCGCGACACGCCCCCGAGGTCCCGGTCGTGGACCTCGACCGGACCGACACTGGGGCGATGTCCGCGGCGGTCCAGGAGGCGGCCCGGCTCGCCCGGCCGGGTGACACGGTCCTGCTGGCCCCGGCCTGCGCCTCGATGGACATGTTCGCCAACTACAACAAGCGGGGCGAGGCCTTCGCGGACGCGGTCCGCGCCCTCGCCACCACCGGGCGCGTCTGACCTGACCAGCAAGGAGGTCCGGCCGCGCCGGGCACGACTGGAGGGGACAGCGACCATGCCGAGCAGAACCGCCGGGACCCGTCGGCCCTCCGCCGTCCGCGGCGGAGGCCGCGCTCCCGCGTCGCCGCGCGCCTCCCGCGCCGGCGGCGTACGGCGGACGTACGAGCGGGCGCGGCGGGCCTGGGACCGGCCGCTCACCGCGTACTACGTCATCCTCGGTGCCGCGCTGCTCATCACCACGCTCGGCCTGGTGATGGTCTACAGCGCCTCGATGATCACGGCGCTCCGCTACGACCTGGTGCCCTCGTACTTCTTCCGCAAGCAGTTCTTCGCCGCGGTCCTCGGCGCCGTGCTGCTGCTGGTCGCCTCCCGGATGCCCGTGAAGCTGCACCGGGCACTCGCGTACCCGATCCTCGTCGGCGCCGTCTTCCTGATGGTGCTCGTGCAGATCCCGGGGATAGGGCGCGCGGTCGGCGGCAACCAGAACTGGATCTCGCTGGGCGGCCCGTTCATGCTGCAGCCCAGCGAGTTCGGCAAGCTGGCGCTCATCCTGTGGGGCGCCGACCTGCTGGCCCGCAAGCAGGACATGAAACTGCTCACCCAGTGGAAGCACATGCTCGTGCCGCTGGTGCCGGCGGCGTTCCTCCTGCTCGGACTGATCATGCTCGGCGGGGACATGGGCACGGCGATCGTGCTCACCGCGATCCTCTTCGGGCTGCTGTGGACGGCAGGAGCGCCCACCAGGCTCTTCGTCGGGGTGCTCGCGGTGGCGGGGGCGATCGGCTTCCTGCTGATCAGGACCAGCGACAACCGGCTGAAGCGGTTCGCCTGCATCGGCGCCACCGACCCCGGGGGAGAGGGCGCCCCCTGCCTCCAGGCGGCCCACGGGATCTATGCTCTGGCCTCGGGCGGATGGTTCGGATCCGGCCTGGGTGCCAGTGTGGAAAAATGGGGCCAACTACCCGAAGCGCACACCGACTTCATCTTCGCCGTCACCGGGGAGGAACTGGGTCTGGCGGGGACGCTGTCGGTACTCGCCCTGTTCGCGGCTCTAGGCTATGCGGGTATCCGCGTGGCCGGACGCACGGAGGACCCCTTCGTGAGGTACGCCGCGGGAGGCGTGACCACGTGGATCACGGCGCAGGCCGTGATCAACATCGGTGCGGTGCTCGGTCTGCTGCCGATCGCCGGGGTCCCGCTCCCGCTGTTCTCCTACGGGGGGTCGGCCCTGCTGCCGACCATGTTCGCCGTCGGGCTCCTCATCGCCTTCGCGCGACAGGAACCCGCCGCGAAAGCGGCCCTGGCCATGCGGCGCCCCGGCTGGGGTAGGCGGGCCGGGGTGAGATGGAAGTCGATGCGACGGCGCGTCAAGAAGCGTCCGTCCGGAGAGCGGTGAATTTCGGTGCATGTCGTACTCGCCGGTGGGGGGACCGCCGGCCACATCGAGCCCGCGCTCGCCCTCGCGGACGCCCTGCGCAGGCAGGACCCGAGCGTGGGAATCACGGCGCTCGGCACGGAGAAGGGCCTGGAGACCCGGCTCGTACCCGAGCGGGGCTACGAGCTGGCGCTCATCCCCGCCGTGCCGCTGCCGCGCAAGCCCACCCCTGAGCTGATCACCGTCCCCGGGCGGCTGCGCGGCACCATCAAGGCGGCCGAGCAGATCCTGGAGCGCACCAAGGCCGACTGTGTGGTCGGCTTCGGCGGCTACGTGGCCCTGCCCGGCTATCTCGCGGCCAAGCGCCTCGGGGTGCCGATCGTGGTCCACGAGGCCAACGCCCGGCCCGGCCTGGCCAACAAGATCGGCTCGCGGTACGCGGCCGGGGTCGCCGTGGCCACCCCGGACTCCAAGCTCCGCAACGCCCGTTACATCGGCATCCCGCTGCGGCACACCATCGCCACCCTCGACCGGGCCCGGGTCCGGCCCGAGGCGCGTGCCGCCTTCGGTCTCGACCCGAACCTGCCGACGCTGCTGGTCTCCGGCGGCTCGCAGGGCGCACGCCGGCTCAACGAGGTCATCCAGCAGATCGCGCCGGTGCTCCAGCGCTCCGGTATCCAGATCCTGCACGCGGTCGGCCCGAAGAACGAGATGCCGCGTGTCGACAACATGCCCGGGATGCCGCCGTACGTCCCGGTACCGTACGTGGACCGGATGGATCTCGCGTACGCGGCGGCGGACATGATGCTCTGCCGCGCGGGCGCGATGACCGTCGCCGAACTCTCCGCCGTCGGGCTGCCCGCCGCGTACGTACCGCTGCCGATCGGCAACGGCGAACAGCGGCTCAACGCCCAGCCGGTGGTCAAGGCGGGCGGCGGACTGCTCGTCGACGACGCGGAGCTGTCGCCGCAGTGGGTGCAGGGCAACGTCCTGCCCGTACTGGCCGATCCGCACCGGCTGTACGAGATGTCCCGCGCCGCCGCCGAGTTCGGCCGCAGGGACGCCGACGACCTGCTCGTCGGCATGGTCTACGAGGCGATCGCCGGACGCTGAGCGAGCCTCGAAGGGAAAGAGGGAACGTGTCGGGACCGACGACCGCCGAGAAGCGAGGCACACGCGAGCCGAAGGGGTCGTCGGAACGGCCGGCGCGGACGGACGCCCGGAATGCTGGATTCCGGGTGCCCGGGCCGCGGGTCCTGCTGATCGTGTCCGCCCTCGTCCTGATCGTGGCGGGCGGAGTCTGGGCGCTCTACGGCTCCACCTGGTTCCGGGTGGAGCGCGTGGAGACCTCCGGAACGCGGGTTCTGACCACTCGTGAGGTCGAGGAGGTCGCCGCGGTGCCGATCGGTTCACCGCTGGTGTCCGTCGACATGGACGCCATCGAGGCGCGTCTGGTGCGGGAACTGCCCCGTATCGACACGATCGAGGTCGTTCGGTCCTGGCCGCATGGAATCGGTCTGAAAGTGACGGAACGGAAGCCGGTTCTGGTGGTGGAAAAGGGCGGAAAGTTCACGGAAGTGGACTCCGCCGGAACGCGATTCGCCACCGTGGACAAGGCTCCCTCAGGCGTACCGGAACTCCTCCTGGGCGCCGCCTCCGCACCGAGTCTTCGCCGCTTCGACGAGGACCGGCTGCTCGTCGAGGCGGTGGGCGTGACGGGCGAACTCCCGCGGGAAATCGCCCGGGACACTCGTGTCGTCAAGGTCGCCTCGTACGACTCCATCACCCTGGAGCTCAGCGAGGGCCGCACGGTCTTCTGGGGCAGTGGTGAGGACGGGCCCGTCAAGGCCCGGGTGCTCACCGCCCTGATGAAGGCGATGCCCAAAGCGGGGCACTTCGATGTAAGCGCCCCCACAGCGCCCGCGGCGTCGGGGAGTTGACGTGCATCACCCCTGGCCAGCGCCCTGGTTGGCCAGCGCTATGGGTGATCACATAGGGTGAAAAGAAAAACGGGAGGTTCGGCGTGTTCGTTGAACGTGCGCCACTTGTCGACTTAGTGTCCTGTTCGGAAGAGTCCAGCGAACAGAGACACTGGTAACCCTAAACTTCAACGTTAGGGTTTGGGTCGGCGTTTCGGACCGTCCCATCGGCATCCGTCGTCGCAGCGCGACTACCACCGCGAAGCGGCGACACGTAACTCGAGGCGAGAGGCCTTCGACGTGGCAGCACCGCAGAACTACCTCGCAGTCATCAAGGTCATCGGTGTCGGCGGCGGTGGTGTCAATGCCATCAACCGAATGATCGAGGTCGGTCTCAAGGGCGTCGAGTTCATCGCGATCAACACGGACGCGCAAGCGCTGTTGATGAGCGACGCCGACGTCAAGCTCGACGTCGGTCGTGAACTCACCCGTGGCCTCGGAGCCGGGGCCAACCCGGCAGTCGGTCGCAAGGCGGCAGAGGACCACCGTGAGGAGATCGAGGAGGTCCTCAAGGGGGCCGACATGGTCTTCGTCACCGCCGGCGAAGGTGGCGGCACCGGCACCGGCGGCGCACCCGTCGTGGCCAACATCGCGCGCTCGCTCGGCGCCCTGACGATCGGTGTGGTCACCCGGCCGTTCACCTTCGAGGGACGCCGTCGGGCCAACCAGGCGGAGGACGGCATCGCCGAGCTCCGCGAAGAGGTCGACACCCTCATCGTCATCCCGAACGACCGGCTGCTCTCGATCTCGGACCGCCAGGTCTCCGTGCTCGACGCCTTCAAGTCGGCCGACCAGGTGCTGCTGAGCGGTGTGCAGGGCATCACCGACCTCATCACCACCCCCGGTCTGATCAACCTCGACTTCGCCGACGTCAAGTCGGTCATGTCCGAGGCCGGTTCGGCCCTCATGGGCATCGGCTCCGCCCGCGGCGACGACCGCGCGGTCGCGGCGGCCGAGATGGCGATCTCCTCGCCGCTCCTGGAGGCGTCCATCGACGGCGCCCGTGGCGTGCTGCTCTCCATCTCCGGCGGTTCGGACCTCGGTCTCTTCGAGATCAACGAGGCCGCGCAGCTGGTGAGCGAGGCCGCCCACCCCGAGGCCAACATCATCTTCGGTGCCGTCATCGACGACGCCCTGGGCGACGAGGTACGGGTCACGGTCATCGCGGCCGGCTTCGACGGCGGCCAGCCGCCGGCCCGCCGGGACAACATCCTCAGCTCGGCCTCGGCCAAGCGCGAGGAGCCGGCCCCGGCTCCCCGTGCCACCGAGCGTCCGCTCGGTGGACTCGGCACCGTCGCCCCGCGCGAGGAGCCGACCGCTCCCCGCGAGGAGCCGGCCCCGGTGGCCGCCGCCGAGAGCACGCTGCCGCCGGTCACCCCGACGGTCGTCCCGCCGGCCCGCCCCTACCCGGACACCCAGGCCGAAGAGCTGGACGTTCCGGACTTCTTGAAGTGATAGAGAAGCTCGAACCCGTGAGCGGCGCGCATTTCGCCTTCACCGACAGGTGGGGCGGGGTGAGCGCCGTTCCGTACGAGGAGCTCAATCTCGGCGGCGCCGTGGGGGACGACCCCGAGGCCGTCCGGACCAACCGGGCCCGGGTCGCCGGGGCCCTGGGGCTCGACCCCGGGCAGGTCGTCTGGATGAACCAGGTGCACGGCCCCGATGTCGCGGTGGTCGACGGCCCCTGGGGCGACCGGCCGGTTCCGGCGGTCGACGCGATCGTCACCACCCGGCGCGGACTCGCTCTCGCGGTCCTCACCGCCGACTGCACCCCCGTCCTTCTCGCCGACCCCGTCGCCGGGGTCGCCGCGGCCGCCCACGCCGGGCGGCCCGGGATGGTCGCCGGAGTCGTACCGGCCGCGGTGAAGGCCATGATCGAACTCGGCGCCGACCCGGCCCGTATCACCGCCCGTACCGGCCCCGCCGTCTGCGGGCGCTGCTACGAGGTACCCGAGGCGATGCGCGCCGAGGTGGCCGCGGTCGAACCGGCTGCCTTCGCCGAGACGAGCTGGGGCACCCCGGCCGTGGACGTCACCGCCGGAGTCCACGCGCAGCTGGAGCGGCTGGGGGTCCGGGACCGGCGGGCCGACGAGGTCTGCACCCGTGAGTCGGGTGACCACTACTCGTACCGCCGCGATCGCACCACGGGGCGACTCGCGGGATATGTCTGGTTGGACTGATATGACGGACCGTAAGGCCGAACTCGCCGAGAACCTGGCGCGGGTGGAGGAACGTATCTCCGCCGCGTGTGCCGCCGCCGGGCGCGAGCGGGAGGACGTGACCCTGATCGTGGTCACCAAGACCTACCCCGCGAGCGACGTGCGCATCCTGCACGAACTCGGTGTACGGGACGTCGCCGAGAACCGCGACCAGGACGCGGCCCCCAAGGCCGCCGCCTGTGCGGATCTGGACCTCCGCTGGCACTTCGTCGGTCAGTTGCAGACCAACAAGGTCCGTTCTGTGACGAGTTATGCGGATGTCGTGCAGTCTGTCGACCGCCTGAAGCTCGTCACCGCCCTCTCGGCCGCGGCGGAGAAGGGCGGGCGCGAACTGGGCTGCCTCGTCCAGGTCGCACTCGACGCCGAATCGGGCGCGCGGGGCGACAGGGGCGGGGTGTCGCCGGAGGGCATCGAGGAGTTGGCCGCCGCGGTGGATGCCGCGCCCGGGCTGAGGCTCGACGGACTGATGACCGTCGCACCGCTCGCCGGCCCCTTCGCGGGGCGCCAACGTGCGGCGTTCGACCGCCTGATGGATTTGTCGACTCTCCTGCGCGTGACCCGTCCGGCTGCGAACATGGTGTCCGCGGGGATGAGTGCGGACCTCGAGGACGCGGTGGCGGCCGGAGCGACACATGTGCGCATCGGTACGGCGGTACTGGGTGTCCGCCCCAGGCTCGGGTAACGTCGCGAAGCAAGTCGGACCACAGCAGAAAATATGGTCATCCCCGCCGGTCGGCGGGCAGGCCGCGTGGATCACGGGCACTTGGCGACGAGGCCGATCCACCACAGAGCGGAGGACTCAGAGAATGGCCGGCGCGATGCGCAAGATGGCGGTCTACCTCGGCCTCGTGGAGGACGATGGGTACGACGGCCGGGGGTTCGACCCCGACGACGACTTCGAACCCGAGCTGGAACCGGAACCCGAGCGAGAGCGGCGCCATCAGCCCCCCCGCCAGGTGGAGCGCGAGGAGCCGGTGCGGGTGGTGCAGCAGATCGCGCCGCGCGAGCCGGTCGCTCACGCCGCCCCACTATCCACCGAAAGCGGACGTCCGGCGCGAATCGCCCCCGTGGCGTCCATCACACCCGAACGTCCGAGCCTGGAGAAGAACGCGCCGGTGATCATGCCCAAGGTCGTGTCCGAGCGGGAGCCCTACCGCATCACCACGTTGCACCCGAGGACCTACAACGAAGCCCGTACCATCGGGGAACACTTCCGTGAGGGCACCCCGGTGATCATGAACCTCACGGAGATGGACGACACCGATGCGAAGCGACTTGTCGACTTTGCCGCCGGACTCGTCTTCGGGCTCCATGGCAGCATTGAGCGCGTGACGCAGAAGGTGTTCCTGTTGTCGCCTGCTAACGTCGATGTCACGGCGGAGGACAAGGCCCGGATCGCAGAGGGCGGATTCTTCAACCAGAGCTGAGAACACGAAGACCGGAACGGCCGGCCGGAAGGCCGGACAAGTGAGAGCACGAGAGCCAGGGGAGAGGGAAGCGCGGGATGGGCGTCGCACTACAAGTGGTCTACATCGCTCTGATGTGCTTCCTCATCGTGCTGATCTTCCGGTTGGTCATGGACTACGTCTTTCAGTTCGCACGTTCATGGCAACCCGGTAAGCCGATGGTGGTCGTTCTGGAGGCCACCTACACTGTCACCGATCCACCGCTCAAGCTTCTTCGGCGGTTCATCCCGCCGTTGCGTCTCGGGGGCGTGGCACTTGACCTGTCCTTCTTCGTTCTGATGATCATCGTCTACATCCTGATCTCCATCGTGAGCAGCTTCGCGAGGTGAATGTGGACGATACGGTCTTGCCGACTGCCGACGACTACGTAGAGGTGAAGAAGAGATGCCGCTGACCCCCGAGGACGTGCGGAACAAGCAGTTCACGACCGTCCGCCTTCGAGAAGGCTATGACGAGGACGAGGTCGATGCCTTCCTCGACGAGGTCGAAGCCGAACTGACCCGCCTGCTCCGCGAGAACGAGGACCTGCGCGCCAAGCTGGCCGCCGCGACGCGTGCCGCCGCGCAGAACCAGCAGCAGCAGGGCATGCGCAAGCCCCCGGAGCAGCAGGATCGTCCCGTCGGTCCCGGCGCCCCGGTGCCCGCCGCCATATCCGGACCGCCGGTCCAGCAGCAGCCCCCGCAGATGGGTCCGCCGCAGCTGCCGTCCGGTGCGCCGCAGCTTCCCGCCGGTCCTGGTGGCCACGGCCCCGGCCCGATGCAGGGTGGACCGATGGGCCCCGGCCCCGGTCAGATGCAGGGTGGCCCGATGGGTCAGCCGATGGGCGGCCCCATGGGGCACCCGCAGCAGCAGATGCAGCAGCCGATGCAGCAGCCCCAGCAGGGCCCCGGTGGCGACAGCGCCGCCCGTGTGCTCTCGCTGGCCCAGCAGACGGCCGACCAGGCGATCGCGGAGGCCCGTTCCGAGGCCAACAAGATCGTCGGCGAGGCGCGCTCGCGCGCCGAGGGCCTGGAGCGGGACGCCCGCGCCAAGGCCGACGCGCTGGAGCGGGACGCGCAGGAGAAGCACCGCGTCGCGATGGGCTCCCTGGAGTCCGCCCGCGCCACGCTGGAGCGCAAGGTCGAGGACCTGCGCGGCTTCGAGCGCGAGTACCGCACGCGTCTGAAGTCGTACCTGGAGTCGCAGCTGCGTCAGCTGGAGACCCAGGCGGACGACTCGCTGGCTCCGCCGCGGACGCCGGCCACGGCCTCCCTGCCGCCGTCGCCCTCGATGGCCTCGGCGGGCGCGAGCGCCCCGTCGTACGGCGGCAACGGCTCCATGGGCGGTCCGTCCATGGGCGGTGCCCCGTCCTACGGCGGTCAGCAGCAGATGTCCCCGGCGATGACCCAGCCGATGGCTCCGGTCCGTCCGCAGGCGCCGCAGCCGATGCAGCAGGCGCCGGCGCCGATGCGCGGCTTCCTGATCGACGAGGACGACAACTGACGGCGGCGGGTCGCGCGATGAGCGCGTAGCCGTCGGCAGGCTGAGGGCCGGGCCCCTGGGAAACCAGGGGCCCGGCCCTTTGCCGTGGGTGGGGGCGTCGCGGGGGCGCGGCCTCGGTGGGGGTAGCGAAAAGGCCCGGCACCCCAGGGGTGCCGGGCCTTTTCGTCTCGGGGCCTACGCCTTGCGGAGCTGGAACGTCAGGGCCAGGCCCTCGTCCGTGAACGGCGTGCCGAACGTGTCGTCCGCCGGGCCCGTCGTGAAGTCCGTCGCCAGGACCTCGTCCGCGATCAGTTCCGCGTGGGCCGCCAGGGCCTCCGCCGTCTCCGCCGACTCCGTCGCCCAGCGCAGGGAGATCCGGTCCGCCACGTCCAGGCCGCTGTTCTTGCGGGCCTCCTGGATCAGGCGGATCGCGTCACGGGCCAGGCCCGCCTGGCGGAGCTCCGGAGTGATCTCCAGGTCCAGCGCCACCGTCGCGCCCGCGTCCGACGCGACCGACCAGCCCTCGCGCGGCGTCTCCGTGATGATGATCTCGTCCGGGCCGACCGCGATCGTCTCGCCGTTGACCTCCACCGTCGCCTCGCCGCTCCGCAGCGCCAGCGACAGCGCCGCCGCGTCGGCCGCCGCGACCGCCTTGGCCACGTCCTGGACGCCCTTGCCGAAGCGCTTGCCCAGCGCGCGGAAGTTGGCCTTCGCCGTGGTGTCGACCAGCGAGCCGCCGACCTCGGAGAGGGAGGCCACCGACGTGACGTTCAGCTCCTCCGTGATCTGGGCCCGGAGCTCCGGGGAGAGCTCCGAGAAGCCCGTCGCCGCCACCAGCGCGCGGGACAGCGGCTGACGGGTCTTGACGCCCGACTCGGCCCGCGTCGCGCGGCCCAGCTCGACCAGCCGGCGCACCAGGGCCATCTGCGAGGACAGCGCCGGGTCGACGGCCGCGAGGTCGGGCTCCGGCCAGGTCGACAGGTGGACCGACTCCGGGGCGCCCGGGGTCACCGGGGCCACCAGGTCCTGCCAGACCCGCTCCGTGATGAACGGCGTCAGCGGGGCCATCAGACGGGTGACCGTCTCGATCACGTCGTGGAGCGTCCGCAGCGCCGCCGCGTCGCCCTGCCAGAACCGGCGGCGCGAACGACGCACGTACCAGTTCGACAGGTCGTCCACGAACCCGGAGATCAGCTTGCCCGCGCGCTGGGTGTCGTACGACTCCAGCGCCTGCGTCACCTGGTCCACGAGCGCGTTCAGCTCGCTCAGCAGCCAGCGGTCGAGGACCGAGCGCTCGGCCGGCGCCGGGTCCGACGCGCTCGGCGCCCAGCCGGACGTACGGGCGTACAGCGCCTGGAAGGCCACCGTGTTCCAGTACGTGAGGAGCGTCTTGCGGACGACCTCCTGGATCGTGCCGTGGCCGACCCGGCGGGCCGCCCACGGGGAGCCGCCGGCCGCCATGAACCAGCGGACCGCGTCCGCGCCGTGCTGGTCCATCAGCGCGATCGGCTCCAGGGTGTTCCCCAGGTGCTTGGACATCTTGCGGCCGTCCTCGGCGAGGATGTGGCCCAGGCAGACCACGTTCTCGTACGACGACCTGTCGAAGACCAGCGTGCCGACCGCCATCAGCGTGTAGAACCAGCCGCGCGTCTGGTCGATCGCCTCGGAGATGAACTGCGCCGGGTACCGGGACTCGAAGAGCTCCTTGTTCTTGTGCGGGTAGCCCCACTGCGCGAACGGCATCGAGCCCGAGTCGTACCAGGCGTCGATGACCTCCGGCACGCGCGTCGCCGTCTTCGAGCAGCTCGGGCAGGGGAAGGTCACCGCGTCGATGTACGGGCGGTGCGGGTCGAGCTCCGCCTGGTCCGTGCCCGTCAGCTCGGACAGCTCGGCGCGAGAGCCCACGCACGTCAGGTGGTCGTCCTCACAGCGCCACAGCGGCAGCGGGGTGCCCCAGTAGCGGCTGCGGGAGAGCGCCCAGTCGATGTTGTTGTTCAGCCAGTCGCCGAAGCGGCCGTTCTTGACCGAGTCCGGGAACCAGTTCGTCTTCTCGTTCTCCTGGAGAAGGCGGTCCTTCACGGCGGTCGTACGGATGTACCAGGACGGCTGCGCGTAGTAGAGCAGCGCCGTGTGGCAGCGCCAGCAGTGCGGGTAGCTGTGCTCGTACGGGACGTGGCGGAAGAGGAGTCCGCGGGCGTCCAGGTCGGCGGTCAGCTGCTCGTCGGCCTTCTTGAAGAAGACGCCGCCGACCAGCGGCACGTCCTCCTCGAAGGTGCCGTCGGGGCGGACCGGGTTCACGACGGGCAGGCCGTAGGAGCGGCAGACCTTGAGGTCGTCCTCACCGAAAGCGGGGGACTGGTGGACCAGACCCGTACCGTCCTCGGTCGTGACGTACTCCGCGTTGACCACGTAGTGGGCCTCCGCGGGGAATTCGACCAGCTCGAAGGGGCGCTGGTACGTCCAGCGCTCCATCTCCGCGCCCGTGAAGGACTCGCCCGTGGTCACCCAGCCCTCGCCGAGGGCCTTGTCGACCAGCGGCGCGGCGACGACGAGCTTCTCGTCGCCGTCGGTCGCGACGACGTAGGTGACCTCGGGGTGGGCCGCGACGGCCGTGTTGGAGACCAGGGTCCACGGGGTCGTCGTCCAGACCAGGAGCGAGGCCTGGCCGGCCAGCGGGCCGGAGGTCAGGGGGAAGCGGACGAAGACCGAGGGGTCGACGACCGTCTCGTACCCCTGCGCCAGCTCGTGGTCCGAGAGGCCGGTGCCGCAGCGCGGGCACCAGGGGGCGACGCGGTGGTCCTGGACGAGCAGGCCCTTGTCGAAGATCTGCTTGAGCGACCACCAGACGGACTCGATGTACTCGGGGTCCATCGTCCGGTAGGCGTCGTCGAGGTCGACCCAGTAGCCCATGCGCGTCGTCAGCTCGGCGAACGCGTCGGTGTGGCGGGTCACGGACTCGCGGCACTTGTCGTTGAACGCGGCGATGCCGTATTCCTCGATGTCCTTCTTGCCGGAGAAACCGAGCTCCTTCTCGACGGCGAGCTCGACCGGCAGGCCGTGGCAGTCCCAGCCGGCCTTGCGGGCGACGTGGTAGCCGCGCATGGTCCGGAAGCGGGGGAAGACGTCCTTGAAGACGCGCGCCTCGATGTGGTGGGCGCCGGGCATGCCGTTGGCGGTGGGCGGGCCCTCGTAGAACACCCACTCGGGGCGGCCCTCGGACTGCTCCAGGGTCTTGGCGAAGACCTTGCTCTCGCGCCAGAAATCGAGCACGGCGTGCTCGAGCGCGGGCAGGTCGACCTGGGCGGGCACCTGGCGGTACTGCGGCGGTTTCATCGGCGAACTTCCTCCGGCGGACTGCTTCGTTTCCGTCCGGAGGGACGAGAGCGCCGTGCTGCGCGGCTCCCGCGGTACCACCCTCCTTGGCCCCGGGCGCGTGTGCCCGTGGCCCCCTCATTGGGGTCGCGATGCCGGTTCTACTCGCCTGACGGCTTTCTTCCGACGGCTCCGGGGTGATCCTTCACATCGGGCTCGCCCCCGGGCTCTCACCGTCCCCGGGTCGCTCATGGCTGCTTGCGACGCTACTCGTCCCCATCCAAGCCTTTCGCTCCGGCCAGTGTACGGGGCGGAGCGCGGGTCGGCAGACCGCTTTTCCGGCGGCTCGCCGAGGGGGTCCCGCGTGACCCGAATGGCCACACGGCCGCGACCGGACTTCACGGGCCGTCGCGGGGCGGATTCACCGGGCGGGGAGCTGGGCACAACGGATGCAGACTCGCCGTGCCACCGGCATGGGGCGGGTGCGAACGGCGGCGTGCCCCGTTGCCGCGGGCCTTGGGCCGATTTATCGTCCCAGCACGATTCGCGAGCAAGATCACAAAATGTGAAGGGGCCGCGACATGGTGGCGAAGAAGACCGCCGCGAAGAAGACCTCGGCCGCCGGTGCGGACGGGGCGGCCAAGGACGCCACCGGCAGGAAGACGACGGTCGCGAAGAAGGCGGCCGCCGAGAAGGCCCCGGCACGGAAGACCACGGCCAAGGCGGCGGCGAAGACCGCCAAGGCCGCCAAGGCCGTGGCGAAGAAGGCCACCCCGGCGAAGAAGGCGGCCGTCAGGAAGGCTCCGCCGGCGAAGAAGGCCCCGCCCGCCGGGAAGGCCGTCGCGAAGAGGACCGCAGTCAAGAAGAAGGCCGCATCCGCGGCGCACGTGGAGCAGACAGGAGCCGGGACAGTGGCAGCGAAGAAGACCGCGGGTGGCGTCACGACGGCCGAAGGGGAGGCCGCGGTCCCCCAGGCGCGCGCCGGTGAGCTCGCCGTACGTCCCGGCGAGGACCCCTGGACGGCCGAGGAGGTCACCGAGGCCCGCGCCGGGCTGGAGAGCGAGGTCCTCCGGCTCCGCGCGGAGCTGCTCCACTCCCAGGAGGAGCTGACCGGGCTCATGCGGGACTCCGGGGACGGCGCGGGCGACGACCAGGCGGACACCGGCACCAAGAACATCACGCGCGAGCACGAGCTCGCCCTGGCCGCCAACGCCCGCGAGATGCTGGAGCAGTCCGAGCACGCCCTGGAACGCCTCGACGCGGGCACGTACGGCCTCTGCGAGGTCTGCGGCAAGCCGATCGGCAAGGCGCGCATGCAGGCGTTCCCGCGGGCCACGCTCTGCGTCGAGGACAAGCAGAAGCAGGAGCGCCGCGGCTGACGGCGCCGAAGGGGTGTGCCGTACCCTCGTGCACAGTCAGGGCACCTAGGTTGAGGGACTCACGTGGCAGAGGCGGAGCGCATCATCGGTACGCCGGAATCAGACGCGGACGGCGCGGGCGGCGAGACCGCCGCCCCGGCTCCGGACGCGCGGCCGAAGGGCAGGCGCAAGATCGTCGCGCTCCTGGTGGTGGCGCTCGTGGCGTACCTGCTCGACCTCGGCAGCAAGATGCTCGTGGTCGCCGAGCTGGAGGGCCACGAGCCGATCCAGGTGATCGGCGACGTGCTGCGGTTCGAGGCGATCCGGAACCCGGGCGCCGCCTTCGGCATGGGTGAGGCCTTCACGATCATCTTCACCTGTATCGCGGCCGCCGTGATCGTCGTGATCATCCGGCTCGCGCGCAAGCTCTACAGCACGTCGTGGGCGATCGCGCTCGGTCTGCTGCTCGGCGGTGCGCTGGGCAACCTGACCGACCGGATCTTCCGCTCCCCGGGCGTCTTCGAGGGCGCGGTCGTCGACTTCATCGCGCCCGCGCACTTCGCCGTCTTCAACCTCGCCGACTCGGCGATCGTCTGCGGCGGCTTCCTGATCGTGATCCTGTCCTTCCGGGGCCTGGACCCCGACGGCACCGTCCACAAGGACTGACAAGGCATACTCGACGGGTGAGTACGAGTCCCGAGATCCGAACCCTGCCCGTTCCCGATGGCCTGGAGGGCGAGCGCGTCGACGCCGCCATCGCCCGGATGTTCGGGTTCTCCCGTACGAAGGCGGCGGAGCTGGCCGCCTCCGGCAAGGTCCTGGTCGACGGCGCCGTCGTCGGCAAGTCCGAGCGGGTGAGCGGCGGAGCGTGGCTCGAGGTCGAGATGCCCGGGGCCCCGGCGCCGGTGCAGATCGTCGCCGAGCCCGTCGAGGGCATGGAGATCATCCACGACGACGACGACATCGTCGTGATTATGAAGCCGGTCGGGGTAGCCGCGCACCCGAGCCCCGGCTGGACCGGGACGACCGTGATCGGCGGCCTCGCCGCCGCCGGGTACCGCATCTCGACCTCCGGCGCCGCCGAGCGCCAGGGGATCGTGCACCGGCTCGACGTCGGCACCTCCGGTCTCATGGTCGTCGCCAAGTCCGAGCGGGCGTACACCCTGCTCAAGGCGCAGTTCAAGGAGCGGGTCGTGGACAAGCGCTACCACGCGCTGGTGCAGGGCCACCCGGACCCGATGAGCGGCACGATCGACGCGCCGATCGGGCGCCACCCGAACCACGACTACAAGTGGGCCGTGACCGCCGAGGGCAAGCCGTCGGTGACGCACTACGACCTGATCGAGGCGTACCGCGCGGCCTCGCTGCTCGACATCAAGCTGGAGACCGGCCGTACGCACCAGATCCGCGTGCACATGTCGGCCCAGCGCCACCCCTGCGTCGGCGACCTCACCTACGGGGCGGACCCGACGGTGGCCAAGCGCCTCGGGCTGACCCGCCAGTGGCTGCACGCCGTGCGGCTCGGCTTCGAGCACCCGTCGGACGGGCGCTGGGTCGAGTTCGCGAGCACGTACCCGGCGGACCTGCGGCAGGCGCTGGACCGGATCGAGGCGGAGAGCGCGTGAGCACCGGCTACGAGGTCCGCGAGGCGGTCGGCCGGGACGACCGGGAGGCCTGCTTCGCGGTCCGCCGCGAGGTCTTCGTCGTCGAGCAGAACGTGCCGCAGGACATCGAGTACGACCGCTACGACGAGACCGCCGTCCACGTCCTCGCCCTGCGCGAGGACGGGCTGCCGCTGGGCACCGGCCGGCTGCTGCACGGCGCCGACGCGGTCGGCAAGACCGGCGCGGACACCTCCGTCGGCTCGCTGGGACGGCTCGCGGTCTCCCAGGCCGCGCGCGGACTCGGGGTCGGCGCGGCGCTGGTCCGCGCCATCGAGGACGCCGCGCGCGAGCGCGGCCTCACGGCCGTGGACCTGCACGCCCAGACCCACGCGCTCGGCTTCTACGAGCGGCTCGGCTACGAGGTGTACGGCCCCGAGTTCCCGGACGCGGGCATCCCGCACCGCGCGATGCGCCGGGCGCTCTAGCCGCAAGGGCCGGCCTGGCCGCAAGGGCCTGAGGCTCGCGGGGCGCCGTGGCAGCGGCGCACGCACGGGGGTTCGGGGGGATTCGCCCCACGCGTGGCAGGGTTGAGGCCCGATCATCGACCGTGCCTGCCGCCAGGCCGGGAGGGCGCCCCGTGGACCAGTTGGCCCTGTTGTTCGTGCTGTTGCTGGGTGCGGTGCTCACCGTGCCGCTCGGGGACCGGCTCGGACTGCCGGCCCCGGTGCTCATGACCGTCGTCGGGATCGTGCTGGCCTTCCTGCCCTTCGTACCGAACGTCGAGATCCCGCCCGAGTACATCCTTCCGCTCGTCCTCCCGCCGCTGCTCTACGCCTCCGTGCAGCGCACGTCCTGGCGCCAGTTCGCGGCCAACAGGCGCCCCATCTTCCTGCTCGCCGTCGCTCTGGTCTTCGTCACCACGGCCGCCGTCGCCGCCATGGCGAACGCGCTCGTCCCAGGCCTCCCTCTCGCCGCCGCCGTCGCGCTCGGCGCGCTCGTCGCTCCGCCCGACCCGGTCGCCGCGACCGCCGTCGCCGGTTCGCTCGGGCTGCCGCGCCGGCTCGTCTCGATCCTCGAGGGCGAAGGGCTCTTCAACGACGTCACCGCGATCGTCCTGTACCACGTGGCGATCGGCGTGGTCGTCGGCGGCAGCTTCAGCTGGCAGGACGCGGGCCTGGACCTCGTCCTCTCCGCCGTCGTCGCCGTCGTCGTCGGTCTCGTCCTGGGCTGGCTCACCAACAAGCTCATGGGCATCCTCGGCGAGGCGACCCTCCAGACCGGGCTCACCCTCCTCGTCCCCTTCGTCGCCTACGTCCTCGCCGAGGAGCTGAAGGGCTCCGGTGTCCTCGCCGTCCTGATCGTCGCCCTCTACCTGGCCGAGAACGCCCTCGACGCCGACGACGTGATGGGCCGGCTCGCCGGTCAGACGTTCTGGCAGATCGTCGACACCCTCGTCACCGGCATCGCCTTCGGGCTCATCGGCCTGGAACTGCACAACGTCTTCGGTACGGCCGAGGGCCGGTTCGGCGAGATGCTCGGCTGGGGCGCGGCCGTGGCCGGTGTGGTGATCGGCGTACGGCTGCTGTGGCTGCTGCCCGCCACCTGGCTGGCGAAGCGGATGCACACCCGCCGCGACTACGACGAGGAGATCCCGGTCAGCTGGCGGGAGACCGTCGTCATGTGGTGGGCCGGGATGCGCGGGGTGGCGTCGGTGGCGCTCGCGCTCGCCATTCCGCTCCGTACGGACGACGGAGCGCCCTTCCCCGGCCGGGACGAGATCGTCTTCATCGCCTTCTGTGTGATCATGACCACACTGCTCCTCCAGGGCCTCACCCTGCCCTGGCTGGTCAGACGGCTCGGAGTCCGGGCGGACACCGACGCCGAGCGCGCCCTGGAGCGCGAGCTGGCGCTGCGCGCCGCCAAGGCGGCCAGGCGGCGGCTGAAGGAGATCGAAGAGGTCGAGGAGCTGCCGGAGGAGGTCCAGGAGCGGCTCCAGCGCGGTGTGTTCGACATCGGGGCGCGGATCAGCCCGGACATGCTGGACGAGGAGCGGCGGGCCGCCTTCACCGAGCGGGCCGAGCGGCTCAAGGCCGTCCAGCGCATCCAGCGGGAGCTGATGTCGGCCGCCCGGCACGAGGTGCTCTCGGCACGCAGCGAGCCGGGGGCCGACCCCGAGGTGGTGGACCGGGTGCTGCGCCAGCTGGACGTGCGCAGCATGAGGTGACGGCCGCCCGTGTCACGGCCTCGCCGGCCCGTGCCTCCTTGTGTCCCGTGCCCCGTGTGTCCCCGTCTCCGTGTCCCGTGCCCCCTGTGACCCGCGCCCCCTTGTTGTCCCGCGCCCCTGTGTCCCGTCGCCCCTTCAGCCGCGGCCGGTGCGCGCCGGGCGGTCGCCGTCCGGGGCGACGGCGCGGGTCGGGCGAGGTGTGGGCGGGCGGCCGTTGGTCCCCGCCTCGCGGGGCGACGGCACCGCCTGCGAGGTCGTGATCCGCGGCAGGGCGTGCGGATGCCGCTCCGAGAGCCAGTCCACGAGCTGTTCCCGCACGGTGCACCGCGCCGTCCACAGGTCGTCCGCGTCCTTGGCGGTGACCACCACCCGTACCTGGATCGTGCTGGGCGTGGTGTCCGTGACGGCCAGGCTCCAGTCGCGGTGGTCCCAGGCCGGACAGGCCTCCAGGATCTTTTCGGTCTTCTGGCGCATCGCGTCGATGGGGGCGGAGTGGTCGAGGTGGAGGATGACCGATCCGGTCATCTGCGCCCCGCCGCGGGACCAGTTCTCGAACGGCTTGCCGGTGAAGTACGAGACCGGCATGGTGATCCGGCGCTCGTCCCAGGTCCGTACCGTCAGGAACGTCAGCGTGACCTCCTCGACCACGCCCCACTCGCCGTCGACGACCACGGTGTCGCCGATGCGCACCATGTCGCCGAAGGCGATCTGGAAGCCGGCGAAGAGGTTGCCGAGAGTGGACTGGGCGGCGACGCCCGCCACGATGCCGATGATGCCGGCGGAGGCCAGCATCGAGGTGCCGACGGTACTGAGCGCCGGGAAGGTCAGCAGCGCCGCCGCCACGGCGACCACGGCGACGACCGCCGTCACGATGCGTGTGATGAGCGTCACCTGGGTGCGCACCCGGCGGACCCGGGCCGGGTCGCGGGTGGCGGAGGCGTACCGCGCGAAGGTGGCCTCGACCACGGCCGAGGCGATGCCGATGACCAGCCACGCGCCGGAGCCGATGAGGACGAGGGACAGGGTCTGACCGATGCCCGCCGCATGCTCCTGGACGATCCGCCACCCTGTCTCGCGATAGGTGCCGCGGAGCACGGAGACGAGCAGGACGGCCTGGAGCGGTGGTCGGCAGCGGCGCAGCAGTCCCCAGAGCGGGGTCTCGTGGTGGTGGTCGTCGGCCCGGCGCAGCAGTACGTCGACGGCCCAGCCGGCCAGCAGGGTGAGCAGGACCGCCCCACCGACGACGAGCAGTGGGCGCAGCGCGGTGTCCATGTGATCGAGGCCTCCGTTCTCAGTCTCGGTGTGCCCGGCTGGCAGGATGGACCGCATGGACATCATGCTTTTCCACTCGACCTACGGCCTGCGTCCGGCGGTGGAGGCCGCGGCCGAGCGGCTGCGGGCCGCCGGGCATCAGGTTCGGGTGCCCGACCTCTTCGAGGGCCAAACCGCGGAGACGGTCGAGGAGGGGATGGAGCTCCAGGAGTCGATCGGCAAGGACGAGCTGCTGAAGCGTGCCGTTCTCGCCGCCGCGCCCTACTCGGACCGCGGGCTCGTCTACGCCGGGTTCTCCTTCGGCGCCTCGGTCGCGCAGACCCTGGCCCTGGGCGACGAGAAGGCGCGCGGGCTGCTGCTGCTCCACGGCACCTCGGACATCGCCGAGAGCGCGGCCGTCGACGACCTTCCCGTACAGCTGCACATCGCCGACCCCGACCCCTTCGAGTCGCACGACTGGCTGACGTCCTGGTACCTGGGGATGGGGAAGGCGGGGGCCGATGTCGAGGTCTACCGCTACCCGGGCGCCGGGCACCTGTTCACCGACCCGGAGCTGCCGGACTGGGACGAGGCCGCGGCCGAGCAGACGTGGGCGATCGCGCTGTCGTTCCTCGACAGCCTGTAGGACGTACGACAGCTTTGTAGGACGTACGACGGGCCTGAAGGGCGTACGGCAGCCCGCGGGGTGTACGCGGAAGGGCGCGACGGGGGCTCTCCCGTCGCGCCCTTCCTCACCTCACCGACGGTCAGCCGGCGCGGTACGCGCTCCACATGCTGCTCATCCGCGTGACCTGGCCCGCGGTGAACTGGTACATGCACGAGTCGTACGTGTAGTCCATGAAGTTGTGGATCGGGTCCACGCCGGTCTTGTTGGCGCAGCTGTCACGGCCGGTCGGGCACTCGTAGGCCGGGCTCTTCTCGGCCGGGGTGTCGCTCACCGAGTCGCCCGCTCCGCTGCAGCCGCCCTGGAACGTGTGGTACAGCCCCAGCCAGTGGCCGACCTCGTGGGTCGCGGTGTCGCCCTCGTTGTAGTTGGCCGCGGAGCCGCCCGGCAGCGAGGAGTCGAGGACGACCACGCCGTCCATGGAGGGGCTGGAGCTGTACGAGGACGGGAAGGTCGCCCAGCCGAGCAGACCGCCGCTGAGCTTGGCCGTGTAGAAGTTCAGCGCGCCGGCGCCGCCCTTGCGCAGCGTCTGCTTCATCTGCTTCTCGGCGGTGGAGCCGGAGGCCAGGTTGTACCAGGACGCATTGTCCGTGTAGTCGGTCGAGGCGAGGGTGAACTGGAAGTTGGTGTTCACGTTGCCGCTGCCCTGGCCGCCGTAGGCCGCGTTGAGGACCGCGATCTGCTTGGTGATGTCGGTGGCGGTCAGCTTGCCCGTGGTGCCGCTGTGGACGACGTGGAAGTGGACGGGGATGTTCACCACGGCGGCGGTGGCGTTCATGCCGCTCGCGCGGACCGACTCCAGTCTCTTCTTGAGGTCCGCGTCCATGGCCTTGGCCTGGGCGGCGGAGACCTCGTTGGGCTCGCCGGCGTGGGTGTCGGCGCCGCGGGCCTTGCGGGCGCCGGAGTGGGCGTCCGCCGGCTCCGCGCACTCCTCGGCGGAGAGGCCGGCGGCCGAGGTGGTGGTGGCGGGGGCGGCCGCCGGGGCGGAGAGCGGGGCCAGGGCCAGCGTTCCGGCCATGACCGCGGTGCCGAGCAGACGACGTGACATACGCGGCGATATACGAACAAGAGCACGCACAGGTGACTCCTCGCGGGGGGTTTGTGGAGAGGTAATTCCTCGCCACCGCGGGGAGATTACGGGTCCATGTCAGACGTTGATGAGCATGGATCAAGCCCAATCATCCGTAGGGCAATCCGGGGCATCGGGAAGAAAATCTTTCGACGGTTCCGGAGTCTGAGACGCGGACGTAACGAGACAGGGAACGGAGGCGGGTGGTGTGTCCGGTTTCGATCGCCCGAACTCACCACCCGCCGTGGCGATGTGATCTTCTGTTAACAGGCCGGATCATGGCTGAAAATCAACCATGCGGTCAGTTCATCGCACCGGCTGGTACACCCGCTCGACGTGCTGCGTTCCGTTCCGCGTGCGGTAGGAACGCGCCCACGCGGTCGTCGCGTCCGCCTTCGTCTTGTCGGAGACCGTGTAGTAGTCCATCTGCGCCTGCTCGGCGGTCACGTCCAGCACGCCGTAGCCGTGGTTGTCCATGTCCACCCACTTCACATGGCGGTTGGCTGCCTTGATCGCCGCTGCCGCCACGACGGAGAGCGTGCCCGGCGCCACGTGGAGCAGGTCGTCGATGTTGTCCGAGGTCACCGAGGTCACCACGAACTCGGTCGCCGCCGACTGCGACAGCGGATACGTCGCCGCCTTCACCGGTACGTCGTTGGCCCAGGCCATGTGGATGTCACCGGTCAGGAAGACGGTGTTCCGGACGGACCGCTGGGTCAGATGCGCGAGCAGCTCCTTGCGGTCGTCCGTGTAGCCGTCCCACTGGTCGACGTTGACCGCGAGCCCGCCCTGGGGCAGGCCGAGCAGCTCGGCCAGCGGAGCGAGGAGATGGGCCGGCAGCGAGCCGAAGGCGACCGGAGAGATCATCACCGAGGTACCGACCAGCTTCCACGTCGCGTCCGAGCCCGCGAGCCCCGACTTCAGCCAGTCCAGCTGCGCGCGGCCGGTGAGCGTACGCTCCGGGTCGTCGACCGAACCGCTGCCGATCCCGGTCTGCTCGGAACGGAACGAACGCAGGTCGAGCAGGTGCAGATCGGCCAGTCTGCCGAAGCGCAGCCGACGGTAGACCGTGCCCTCGGTCGAGGCGCGCACCGGCATCCACTCGAAGTACGCCTGCTTGGCGGCGGCCACCCGGGCCGCCCACTCGCCCTCGGCGCCCGGTGTGTGGTTCTCCGCGCCGCCGGACCAGGCGTCGTTGGCGAACTCGTGGTCGTCCCAGATGGCGATCACGGGGTGGGCGGCGTGCAGCGCCTGGAGGTCGGCGTCCGTCTTGTAGGTGGCGTGGCGGAGGCGGTAGTCGGCGAGCGAGACGATCTCGTGCTTCGGCTCGTGCTGCCGTACGGAATACCGGGCGTCCGGGTAGGTGCCGGCCGCGTACTCGTAGATGTAGTCGCCGAGATGGAGGATCGCGTCCAGGTCCGCGCGGTCCGCGAGGTGGCGGTACGCGGAGAAGTGGCCGGCCTCCCAGTTGGCGCAGGAGACCACGCCGAAGCGGACGCCGGGCGTGGCCGCGTCGGTCGCCGGAGTGGTGCGGGTGCGGCCCGCGGGGGAGACGGTGTCGCCCGCGGTGAAGCGGAACCAGTGGGCGGTCGCCGGGCGCAGACCCCGGACGTCCACCTTCACGGTGTGGTCGGAGGCGGCGGTCGCGGTCACGGAGCCGCGGGCGACGGTCCGGGTGAAGTCCCGGTCCTCGGCGACCTCCCAGCCGACCGGGACGTCCGGGCCTCTGCCCGAACCGGGCGTGGCCTCGGAGGTGGGGGTGACGCGCGTCCAGAGCAGGACGCCGTCGGGCAGCGGGTCGCCGGAGGCGACACCGTGCAGGAAGGCGGGGGCCTCGGAGACCGCGAGCGCGGGGGAGGCGGCGCCCACGAGAACCGGGGTGGCGACGGCCGTGACGGCGGCGGCCTTCACGACGGTACGGCGCGTGGGGGCAGGGGATATGTGTCGACTGGTCACGGGCAGTCAGATTACTGACCAGTATGCCGAACAGGCAGGCGAAATCCGGAAAGTTCGCGCACTCGTCGCCCCACGGTCGCGATCGGCCCGGGGGAGCGGCGACCGGCCCCGGGGGCCGCGGGAGTGAACTCCCGCGGACCCGTACCGGCCTTCGCCGGTGTGTCAGCCCTTGAGCGCCGGCGTGAGCGCCGCGTTGAACTCCTCGACCGTCAGCGGCGGGTTCTGGCTCCCCTGGACCGTCAGCGCCTTGCCGTCCATCTTCAGCGTCGGCGTCCCCGTCACCCCGCTGTCGTCGAACGCCGCGGACATCTTCATCGCCCAGGCGTCGAAGGTGCCGTTCTCCACGTTCTTCTTGAACGCGGCGTTCCCCTTCAGCGCCGGGACCGAGTCCGCGACCTTCAGGAGGTAGGAGTCCTTGGCGAACTCGTCCTTGCTCTCCTCCGGGTGGAACTGCGTGGAGTACAGCGCCGCCTTGTACTTCATGAACGCCTCGGGGCTCACGTCCAGCGCCGCGCCCAGCGCCGAGAGCGCGTTCTTCGAGCCCTCGCCCTGGTCGGAGTTGTCGATGAAGGTCGCGCCGACGTACTTGAGCCGGTACTTGCCGGCCTCCACGTCCTTGTCGACGGTCGCGCCCACCTGCTGCTCGAACTGCGCGCAGACCGGGCAGCGCGAGTCCTCGTAGATCTCCAGGGTCTTCTTCGCGGACGGCTTGCCGACGACGACCGTCGTGCCGTTCGTGCCCTCGGTGTTCTTGGGAGCGGTGACGTTCGACGCCTCGGCCGCCGCCTCCCAGTGGGACGGCTTGTTGGCCTGGACGACGGCGTAGCCGACACCGCCGGCGACCGCCAGGACGGCGACGGCCGACACGGCGACGGTCACCTGCCGGCGGACCTTCTCCTTCTTGGCCTGGCGTTCGCGCTCGACGCGCAGCCGCTCGCGGGCGGCCGCCTTGTTGGCATGGCTGTTGCGTGCGCTCATGGTCGTGATCTCCGTGAAAGTCGAAAGCCCGGAAGGGGCGGAAACGTGGGGACTGCGAGGGCTCAGGCGAGTACGAGGCCCGAGCGCGGCGGTCCCCGCCGTCCGACGGAGTGCACGAGAAGGCGGGAACGGGACCGGCGCGGCCGGTCCGAGGGGCGGCCGAGGCGCCCGGGCACCCGGCGGGGGGTGCCGAAGAGCGCGACGACGAGCATCAGGGGCCGGAAGGCCAGGGCCGCCACTGCGGTGAGCAGTCGGGCGAGCGCACGCTCACCGTGCCGCAGCCAGGCCGCCGCGAAGAGGCCGACCGACACATGGGCGGCGAGCAGCAGCCACGGCAGGGCCGGGGCGGGTGAGCTCAGCAGGGCGGCCGCGGTCCCGCTCTCGGGGGCGGCGACGCCCGGCAGCGGGGTGCCGACGGCGCCGCCGCACAGCACGTCCACGCCCACCGCGCGCAGCGAACCGGCTATCGGCCCGCCGGACGGGCCGTAACAGACCGCCTGGCCGGCGGTGAAGAGCGTGTCGGCCGCCAGCTCCAACGGGACGAGCAGCCCGGCGATCGGCCAGAACCCCCGCTCCCGGCCGGCCAGCGCGTACGCCACGGCGAAGACACCGGCCGAGAGCAGCCCCACGGTCATCAGGGGCAGCGGCACCCGGGAGAGCAGCACGTGGGAGCCGACGGACAGCGTCACGACCAGTGCCGTGAAGAGCGCCGCCCGCAGCCCTCTGAGCCGCGTCCCTGATATGTCCATAGCGGAGGAGAGTGTGTCATGCCTTCCTGTAAGAGCCCCTTAAGGGCGACCTGTGAGAAGGGTCTAGAGACCCGGGATCCGGCCGTTGCGGAAGAGGTCCACGAAGATCTGGTGGTCGGCACGCGCGCGTGCCCCGTAGCTGTGGGCGAAGTCGACCAGGAGCTCCGCGAAGCCCTCCTCGTCGGCCGCGATCGCCGCGTCGATGGCCCGCTCCGTCGAGAACGGCACCAGGGAGTGCCCGCTGGAGTCGTCGGCCGCCGCGTGCATCGTCGCCGTCGCCCGCCCCAGGTCGGCCACGGTCGCCGCGATCTCGTCCAGGTCGTCGATGTCCGACCAGTCCAGGTCCACCGCGTACGGCGAGACCTCCGCGACCAGCTGCCCGGAGCCGTCCAGCTCCGTCCAGCCCAGCCACGGGTCCGCGTGCGCCTGCAGGGCCCGCTGGGAGATGACCGTGCGGTGGCCCTCGTGCTGGAAGTACCCCCGTACCGCCGCGTCCGTCACATGGCGCGACACCGCCGGCGTCTGCGCCTGCTTCATGTAGATCACGACGTCGTTCTCCAGGGCGTCGCTGTTGCCCTCCAGGAGGATGTTGTACGACGGGAGACCGGCCGAGCCGATCCCGATCCCGCGCCGCCCGACGACGTCCTTGACCCGGTACGAGTCGGGGCGCGCGAGCGAGGACTCGGGCAGGGTCTCCAGGTAGCCGTCGAAGGCCGCGAGCACCTTGTAGCGGGTCGCCGCGTCCAGCTCGACGGCGCCGCCGCCGGAGGAGAACCGCCGCTCCGACTCGCGGATCTCGGTCATCGAGTCCAGCAGCCCGAAGCGGGTCAGCGAGCGGGCGACGCGCAGGGCGTCGAGCAGCGGGCCCGCCGCCGTGTCCAGGGTGAAGGACGGCACCTCGTCGTCCTTGGCGCCGGTGGCAAGGGCGTGGATCCGGTCGCGGTAGGCCACCGCGTAGATCCGTACCAGCTCCGTGATCTGCTCGTCACTGAGCGCCTTCGTGTAGCCGATCAGCGCGAGCGAGGCCGAGAGCCGCTTCAGGTCCCAGGTGAAGGGCCCGACGTACGCCTCGTCGAAGTCGTTCACGTTGAAGATCAGCCGGCCGTTGGCGTCCATGTACGTGCCGAAGTTCTCGGCGTGCAGATCGCCGTGGATCCACACCCGGCCGGTCCGCTCGTCCAGGTACGGACCGGTGGGCGTGTTCCCGCCCGCCGGCCCCGCGTTCTCCTGCTCCAGGTCGGCGTAGAACAGGCATGCCGTGCCCCGGTAGAAGGCGAAGGCGGATCCGGCCATCTTCCGGAACTTCACGCGGAAGGCGGCGGGGTCGGCGGCGAGGAGCTCCCCGAAGGCGGTGTCGAAGACGGTGAGTATCTGCTCACCGCGCTGGGCGGCGGTGGGCTGGGGGACCGACATCGAGGGTGCCTCCTGGTGCAAGACTGTTCATGACAATTGGGACAGGCGTTCCGAGTCTCTCAACGCGCGACGGTACCCCCGAGTGCCCCACCTGTGTCAGTGCGGAGACGTAGACTTCCACGCTGTTCCCTCAAAGCGGGGATCTGGGGGTCGCACCCCAGAAGACTGCAGCCCGGAGGCCTTCCGCCGTGACCAAGCCGCCCTTCACGCACCTTCACGTACACACCCAGTACTCGCTGCTGGACGGTGCCGCGCGGCTCAAGGACATGTTCGACGCGTGCAACGAGATGGGCATGACCCATATCGCCATGTCCGACCACGGCAACCTCCACGGGGCGTACGACTTCTTCCACTCGGCCAAGAAGGCCGGTGTGACGCCGATCATCGGCATCGAGGCGTACGTCGCCCCCGAGTCCCGGCGCAACAAGCGGAAGATCCAGTGGGGCCAGCCGCACCAGAAGCGGGACGACGTCTCCGGTTCCGGTGGTTACACCCACAAGACGATCTGGGCGGCGAACAACACCGGACTGCACAACCTCTTCCGGCTCTCCTCCGACGCCTACGCCGAGGGCTGGCTGCAGAAGTGGCCCCGGATGGACAAGGAGACCATCTCCCAGTGGTCCGAGGGCCTCATCGCCTCCACCGGCTGCCCCTCCGGCGAGCTGCAGACCCGGCTGCGCCTCGGCCAGTTCGACGAGGCCCTGAAGTCGGCCTCCGAGTACCAGGACATCTTCGGCAAGGACCGGTACTTCCTGGAGCTGATGGACCACGGCATCGAGATCGAGCGCCGGGTCCGCGACGGGCTCCTGGAGATCGGCAAGAAGCTCGGCATCCCGCCGCTGGTCACCAACGACTCGCACTACACGTACGCGCACGAGGCCACCGCCCATGACGCGCTGCTGTGCATCCAGACCGGCAAGAACCTCTCCGACCCGGACCGCTTCAAGTTCGACGGCACCGGCTACTACCTGAAGTCCACGGACGAGATGTACGCCGTCG
Organism: Streptomyces sp. Je 1-79; assembly: GCF_025195125.1. Classification (GTDB taxonomy): domain Bacteria; phylum Actinomycetota; class Actinomycetes; order Streptomycetales; family Streptomycetaceae; genus Streptomyces. The sequence continues at coordinate 313,461 of NZ_JAMGSL010000008.1, read as the reverse complement.
ACTCCTCGGACGCCTGGCAGGAGGGCTGCCGCAACACGCTGCTGGTCGCCGAGCAGGTCAGCACCGACGGCATGTTCGTCGAGAAGAACCTCATGCCGAAGTTCGACATCCCCGAGGGGTACACCGAGGTCTCCTGGTTCCGCGAGGAGACCATGCGCGGCATGGCGCGCCGCTTCCCGGACGGCATCCCCGACGACCGTATGAAGCAGGTCGAGTACGAGATGGACACGATCATCTCGATGGGCTTCCCCGGCTACTTCCTCGTCGTCGCCGACTTCATCATGTGGGCGAAGAAGCAGGGCATCGCCGTCGGCCCCGGCCGTGGCTCCGCGGCCGGCTCGATCGTCGCCTACGCCATGGGCATCACCGACCTCGACCCGATCCCGCACGGACTGATCTTCGAGCGCTTCCTCAACCCCGAGCGCGTCTCGATGCCCGATGTCGACATCGACTTCGACGAGCGTCGGCGCGTCGAGGTGATCCGGTACGTGACGGAGAAGTACGGCTCCGACAAGGTCGCCATGATCGGCACGTACGGCAAGATCAAGGCGAAGAACGCCATCAAGGACTCGGCCCGTGTCCTCGGCTACCCGTACGCCATGGGCGACCGGCTCACCAAGGCGATGCCCGCCGACGTCCTCGGCAAGGGCATCGACCTCAACGGCATCACCGACCCCTCGCACCCGCGCTACAGCGAGGCGGGCGAGATCCGGGCGATGTACGAGAACGAGCCCGACGTGAAGAAGGTCATCGACACCGCCAAGGGCGTGGAGGGCCTCGTCCGGCAGATGGGTGTGCACGCGGCCGGCGTGATCATGTCCAGCGAGCCCATCGTCGACCACGCCCCGATCTGGGTCCGGCACACGGACGGTGTGACCATCACGCAGTGGGACTACCCCCAGTGCGAGTCGCTCGGCCTGCTGAAGATGGACTTCCTGGGCCTGCGGAACCTGACCATCATGGACGACGCCGTCAAGATGGTGAAGGCCAACAAGGGGCTCGACCTCGACCTGCTGGCCCTGCCGCTGGACGACCCGAAGACCTTCGAACTGCTCCAGCGCGGAGACACCCTCGGCGTCTTCCAGTTCGACGGCGGCCCCATGCGCTCGCTGCTGCGGCTGATGAAGCCCGACAACTTCGAAGACATCTCCGCCGTGTCCGCCCTGTACCGGCCGGGCCCGATGGGAATGAACTCCCACACGAACTACGCCCTGCGCAAGAACAAGCAGCAGGAGATCACCCCGATCCACCCCGAGCTGGAGAAGCCGCTCGAAGAGGTGCTCGCGGTCACCTACGGCCTGATCGTCTACCAGGAGCAGGTGCAGAAGGCCGCCCAGATCATCGCCGGGTACTCCCTCGGCGAGGCCGACATCCTCCGCCGCGTGATGGGCAAGAAGAAGCCCGAGGAGCTGGCGAAGAACTTCGTCCTCTTCCAGAAGGGCGCCCGGGACAAGGGCTACAGCGACGAGGCCATCCAGGCCCTGTGGGACGTGCTGGTCCCCTTCGCCGGCTACGCCTTCAACAAGGCGCACTCCGCCGCGTACGGCCTGGTCTCCTACTGGACCGCCTATCTCAAGGCCAACTACCCGGCCGAGTACATGGCCGGTCTGCTGACCTCGGTCAAGGACGACAAGGACAAGTCCGCGGTCTATCTGAACGAGTGCCGCCGCATGGGCATCAAGGTCCTGCCGCCGAACGTCAACGAGTCCGAGTCGAACTTCGCCGCCCAGGGCGACGACGTGATCCTCTTCGGCCTCTCCGCCGTCCGCAACGTCGGCACCAACGTCGTCGAGTCGATCATCAAGTCCCGCAAGGCCAAGGGGAAGTACTCGACCTTCCCCGACTTCCTCGACAAGGTCGAGGCCGTCGTCTGCAACAAGCGGACCATCGAGTCGCTGATCAAGGCCGGCGCCTTCGACGAGATGGGCCACACCCGCAAGAGCCTGGTCGCCCACCACGAGCCGATGATCGACAACGTGGTCGCGGTGAAGCGCAAGGAGGCCGAGGGACAGTTCGACCTCTTCGGCGGCATGGGCGACGAGACGAGCGACGAGCCCGGCTTCGGCCTGGACGTGGAGTTCTCCGACGTCGAGTGGGAGAAGTCCTACCTGCTCGCCCAGGAGCGCGAGATGCTCGGCCTCTACGTCTCCGACCACCCGCTCTTCGGCATCGAGCACGTCCTGTCCGACAAGACGGACGCGGCGATCTCCCAGCTGACCGGCGGCGAGCACTCCGACGGCGCGGTCGTCACCATCGGCGGCATCATCTCCGGCCTCCAGCGCAAGATGACCAAGCAGGGCAACGCCTGGGCCATCGCCACCGTCGAGGACCTGGCCGGCTCCATCGAGTGCATGTTCTTCCCCGCCACGTACCAGCTGGTCTCGACCCAGCTCGTCGAGGACACGGTCGTCTTCGTGAAGGGCCGTCTCGACAAGCGCGAGGACGTGCCCCGGCTGGTCGCCATGGAGCTGATGGTCCCCGACCTGTCGAACGCCGGGACCAACGCGCCCGTCGTCCTGACCATCCCGACCGTGAAGGTCACCCCGCCCATGGTCAGCAGGCTGGGAGAGATCCTGGGGCACCACAAGGGCAACACCGAGGTACGGATCAAGCTCCAGGGCCCCCGCAAGACGACCGTCCTGCGGCTCGACCGGCACCGGGTCCAGCCCGATCCCGCGCTCTTCGGCGACCTGAAGGTGCTGCTCGGCCCGTCCTGCCTGGCCGGATAACGGCCGGTCCCCGGGCACGGAAGCCGGGGGCACGCGCACGGAAGCCGGGGGCACGCGCACGGAAGCCGGGGTCCTCACGCGCGGAAGGGGCGCGCCCGTCGTCACGGGTGCGCCCCTTCCGGGGTTACGCGCGGTCAGTTGTGACCGAAGCGCTTCTGCCGGCCCTTGCGGGCCATGTCGCCCGGGGTCACCTGCGAGGCACGCTGCTCGGCCTGGGACTCCATCGACGACTGCTGCGCCTGCTGGGCGCCGCGCTCGGCCTGCGAGGACTGCTGCGGGCTGCGGTTCTGCTTTCGATTCTTGGCCATGGTGATGCCTCCTCAAAGGGATCTCGGGGCCAGGGCCGCTGTCAGCCTCACACATGGGGTTAAACGCCGCATTTTGGATCATTACCGTCAGTGAGCGGGGTCCGGCGTGACATTCGCCACGCCGATGATCCAGTTCCGACCGTCAACCTCCCGACGTTCGGGCAGACTCGAAGGAAATCCGAAGCAACTTCCGATCCCGAGGTTCCCGAAAGAGGGTGGAACACGTGGACCGCTGCGTCGTTCTGGTGGACGCCGGCTATCTGCTGGGCGCCGCCGCGAGCCTTCTCGCCGGGGAACCGGCCCGCTCCAGGATCACCGTCGACCACGCCGCCCTCATCCAGGGACTCCGCGAACGCGCCGAGGCCGACACCGAGCAGCCCCTGCTGCGCATCTACTGGTTCGACGGCGCGCCCGACCGGGTGCCCCAGCCCGAGCACCGCAGGCTGCGGGTGATGCCCCGGGTCACCGTCCGGCTCGGCGCCCTGACCCGCAGCGACGGCCGCTGGGCCCAGAAGGGCGTCGACGCGGCCATGCACGCCGAGCTGACCGAGCTGGCCAGGAACCGGGCCTGCTCCGACGTGGTCCTGGTGACCGGCGACGGCGATCTGCTGCCCGGCCTGATGTCCGCCAAGGAGCACGGCGTCGCCGTCCACCTCTGGGCCGTCCAGGCCGCCGACGGCGACTACAACCAGTCCGAGGACCTCGTCGCCGAGGCCGACGAACGCCGGGTCCTCGACCGGGCCTGGATCACCCGCGCCGTCCGCGCCAAGGACCTCAGCGGACTCTGCGCGCCCTCGCCCGCCCCGCGCCCCGAGATCGCCGCCATCCTCTCCGCCCCGCTGCCCGAGTCGGCCCTCGCCGCCTCCGCCGAGCGGGCCGCGGAGGCGGCGGCCGCGGCAGCCGCCTCCCTACACAACGGCGCGTCGTCCCCCGAGGCCTCCACGCCCGCCACCGACGAGGGCGGCCCGGCGTCGGCCGGCCCCGCCCCGGCCGGGGGCAAGGGCGTCCCCACCCCCAAGGACCTCGCCGGCCTGCGCGGACCCGGCGGCCACCCCGCCCCGCCGGCCACCAACGCCACGCTGCGCTGGTCCTCCGACAAGGGCTGGATCGAACGCCCCGGCGGCGCGCTCGGCGAGCCGCCCGAGACCGCCTCCCTGCCCACCCTCGCCCAGCTCACCAGCGCCGAGCAGCGCTGGGCGGACCGCGAGGAGGACATCACCACCGTCGGCGGCGACCCCTTCGAGGTGGGACAGGTGTTCGCCCGCCGCTGGATGGAGCGGCTCCCCGAGCAGAGCCACGTCCAGAAACTGTCGGTGATGTACCCGCGGATCCCGCACCGCATCGACGGCGAACTGCTCCGTTACGCGGCCAGGTTCGGCCTGCTCGCCCACAAGGACGACCAGATCGACGAGCACGACCGATACGCGATCCGGGCCGGTTTCTGGCGGGAGATCGATGTCCGGGCCGCCGCGGAACGCGCCCCCGCGGGGGAGTAGGCCGGAGGACCCCGTAGGCTCATCCCTCGTGAGTACGGTGTGCGTGGTGCGGGATCTGGTCAAGACGTACCCCGCCGCGCGCGCCCGCCGAGGGACGCCGGCGACCCCCGAGATCCGCGCCACCGACGGCATCAGCCTCGATGTCCACGGCGGCGAGATCTTCGGCCTGCTCGGGCCCAACGGCGCCGGGAAGTCCACACTGGTCCGCCAGCTGACCGGCCTCATGCGCCCCGACTCCGGAACGGTCGAGCTGCTCGGCCACGATCTCGTACGCCACCCGGAGCGTGCCGCGCGCCTGCTCGCCTACCTGGGGCAGGAGTCCACCGCGCTCGACGAGCTGACGGTCGCGCTCGCCGCCGAGACGACCGGGCGGCTGCGCGGGCTCACCGCCCGGGACGCGCGCGCCGGGAAGGACGCCGTCCTGGAGGAGCTGGGCCTCACCGAGCTCGCCGGCCGGCCGCTGAAGAAGCTCTCGGGCGGACAGCGGCGGCTCGCCTGCGTCGCGGCCGCCCTGGTCGGCGAACGGCAGGTCCTGGTCCTCGACGAACCCACCACCGGCATGGACCCGATCGCCCGGCGGGCCGTCTGGTCCGCCGTGGACCGGCGGCGGGCCGAGCACGGCACCACCGTGCTGCTCGTCACCCACAACGTGATCGAGGCCGAGACCGTACTGGACCGGGTCGCCGTCCTGGAGCGGGGCAAGGTCATCGCCTGCGACACCCCGGCCGGGCTGAAGGAAAGGGTCGCGGGCGAGGTGCGGGTCGACCTGGTGTGGCGCGAGCGCGCCCCGCTGGAGGTGCCCGAGGTCGCCGCGCTGCGCGGACTCGCGCAGGAGTCGGGCCGGCGCTGGACCCTCCGGCTCGCCCCGGACGAGGCCCGGGCGACGGTCGCGGCGGTGACCGGAGGGGCGGCGTTCGCGGCCCTGGACGACTTCACACTGGCGACGCCGAGCCTGGAGGACGTGTATCTGGCGCTGGGCGGCGAGACGCAGGGGTTGGTCAAGGCTTGAGGAGCTGTACGGAGTGAGTATCGTGCCCGCCCAGGTCCCGTCGGCCCAGGTCGTGCCGGCCGGTGTCGCGTCGGCCCGCGCCTCCGGCGCACCGGCCGACGGCGCGGCCGCGCCGCTGGCGCCGCGCGCCCGGCTGCTGCCCGCGCTCGGCGCCGTGTACCGCGCGCAGCTCTCGCGCGCCCGGGTCTCCCGCATCCCGCTGCTCTTCGTGGCGACGTTCCAGTCCGTCGGGATCATGGTCCTGATGCGGGGCGTCGTCGACGGCGGGGCGGAGGCGCGGGCCGTGGTGGCGGGCTCGTCGGTGCTCGTCGTCGCCTTCGTCGCGCTCAATCTGCTCGCCCAGTACTTCGGACAGCTGCGGGCGACCGGCGGCCTCGACCACTACGCCACGCTGCCGGTGCCGCCGGCCGCCGTGGTGCTCGGCGCGGCGGGGGCGTACGCCTCCTTCACGGTGCCGGGGACGGTGGTGACCGCGGTCATCGGGTCGCTGCTCTTCGGACTGCCGCTCGGCCATCTCTGGATCCTCGCGGCGGTGGTGCCGCTGGCGGGGGCGGCGCTGGCCGGTCTCGGCGCGGCGCTCGGGCTGCTCGCGCCGCGTCCGGAGCTCGCGACGCTGCTCGGGCAGCTGGGCATGTCGGCGGCGCTGCTGCTCGGCGTGCTGCCGGCGGACCGGCTGCCCGGGCCGATCGGCTGGGCGCGGGACCTGCTGCCGTCGACGTACGGGGTGGAGGCGCTGGCCCGCACCTTCGGCGCGCACCCGGACTGGGCGGCGGTCGGGCTCGACCTCGTGGTGTGCGGGGCGGTCGGGGTGGTCTCGCTCGCGGTGGCGACCTGGGCGTACCGGCGGGCGGCGGTCCGCTGAGGCGGGTCGCTCCCGTACCTGGCACGATGGCGGGGTGACCGCACCTCTGACACCGCCTCACCAGCCGCCGAACGATGCCGTGCCGCCGCACGGACGGCCGTCGCCCTACCCTCCGCTGTCGCCGGACGACGGTGCCCCGAGTGTGGCCACGGAGCTCCGGCAGGCCGCGGTCGTGGCAGCCGTCTCGACGGTCGCGGGTGCGCTGCTGGGACTGCTGTGGCTGTGGCTGGCGCCCCGGGTTCCGCTGATCTCGGACGGCAAGGCGGTGTTCCTGCGGAACAGCGAGGGGGAGGCGGCCGTCGGGGCGGACGGAACGTTCGTCCTGCTGGCGCTCGGGTTCGGCGCGCTGGCCGCGGCGCTCGTCTTCCTCTTCCACCGGTACGGCGGCGTGGCGCTGGTGATCGCGCTGGCCGCGGGCGGTGTCCTCGGCTCGCTGCTCGGGTGGGGCGTGGGGACGTTCCTGGGACCGACGCACGACGTCGTCGCCCATGCCAAGGAGGTCGGGGCGGGCGTGGAGTTCGACGCGCCGCTGAAGCTGGAGATGTGGGCGGGCGCGATGCTGGCCTGGCCGCTCGCGGCCATGATCGTCCACCTCGCCCTGACGGCGCTCTTCGGCCCGAGGGACCCGGAAGACGAATGGCCCCCGCAGAAGGAGACGGGCGACGAGGCCTGAGCCTGCGGCCCCGGACCTCTGGTGTCAGCCGCGGCCGATCGGGGCCAGGACCGCCGAGGTGAGGGTGGTCAGGGCCGTGGGGGTGAGCTCCACCTCCAGGCCGCGGCGGCCCGCCGAGATGCAGATCGTCTCGTGGGCGGAGGCCGAGGCGTCCAGGACCGTGCGGAGGCGCTTGCGCTGGCCCAGGGGGGAGATGCCGCCCCGGACGTAGCCCGTCGTGCGTTCGGCCAGGGCCGGGTCCGCCATCGACGCGCGCTTGCCGCCCACCGCCGAGGCCAGGGCCTTCAGGTCGAGCTGGCCGGCGACCGGGACGACCGCGACCGTCAGCTCGCCGTCGACGTCCGCGACCAGCGTCTTGAAGACCCGGTCGGGGGAGACGCCGAGCGCCTCCGCCGCCTCCTCGCCGTACGAGGCCGACGCCGGGTCGTGCTCGTAGGCATGGAGCGTGAACGGGGTCCCGGACGCCGTCAGGGCGACGGTCGCCGGGGTTCCGCCCTGGGACTTCTTCTGCTTCTTCGCCACCGGACTCCTCGGTCAGTTCGGGCTTGTCGGCGCCCGGGTCAGCTCCACCGCCGGCAGGGACGGCAGATGCCGCAGCACCGCCGTCTCCGACCGCAGCAGCGCCAGTTCCTCCCGCAGCCGGGTCGCCGTGTCCGGCGCCTGCAGCAGCCGCTGCTTCGCCGGTGTGTCGAGCACCGCCGCAGCCGCGACCAGGTACGACACCACCGACGGGTCGTCCGGCAGGTCGCTCGTCGTCAGCGACCGCTCCCGCGCCCCCGCCAGCCGCTTCTGGTAGCTCCGGAACGCCCGCAGCACGACCTCCGCGAGGGTGCCCGCCTCGTCGCCCTGCTCCTCCGGGATCTCCTCGATCTCGGCCATCAGGAACGGCCCGCTCGCATCCACGGAGAGCAGCTTCACCCGGGTCGTCCCCGTGGCCATCACCTCGAAGCTGCCGTTCGAGCGTTCCCGGATCGTCGCCGCGTCGGCGATGCAGCCCACCCGGTGGAACGCCTGGATCGGGTCCGGGCCGAAGCCCGCGGCGGGCCCCTTCTCCGGCAGAGCCGTCTGGTCCGGCATCCCCGGCGCCGTCGGCGCCACCTCACGGCCGTCGCGGATCGCGACGACGGCGAAGCGGCGCGGCTCCGACTCGTCGGTCTTGAGCAGCTCGCGCATCATGGCGCGATAGCGCTCCTCGAAGACGTTGAGGGGCAGCACGAGGCCCGGGAACAGCACCGCGTTGAGCGGGAAGAGTGGCAGGCGAGCGGTGGTCACAGCGGTCAAGAGTAATGGCCGCCGGGCGCGGCCCGGCCGGCCCGTCCGACTCCGGTCCCGCGCGGGGGGACCGTGCGGCCCGCCTCGGCCCGCACCAGGTCCCTCGTCTCCAGGAAACCGGCCAGTGGATCGTCCTCCACGAGGGCCCACGGAAACGACGTGGCGTACGGTCCGATCTTTCGGAACTCCTCCAGTGCCTCCGCCCAGCGCGCCCGCCTGACCAGCACGTACACCAGCAGATTACGGACCTCCGCGGCCCACGGGTCGCCCTCCGGATACTCCGCCGACAGCGCGACGCCCCGGTCCGCGGCGGCGTCGATCCGGTCCACCTGGACGGGTCCGGTGCCGGCGAGGAGCTGCGCGAAGGCGGCGTTGACCGGGAGCGCCCGGGCCAGGGAGCCCGGGGGCGCGTCGGCGGCGGCCTCCTCGGCGAAGTCGAAGCACTCGTGGTGCGAGCCGTACCACTGGGCCGACAGATACCGCAGTGCGGCGACGTGGCAGCCGTAGTGGTGCGGGGCACGGCGCACGGCCTGCTCCCACAGCGCCTCGAAGGCCGTGTGCCCGGCGTGGGTGCCGCGGGCGTGGTCCAGGGCGAGCCGCCACGGCACCGGGTCGCGGGGCGAGGCCTCCGCGGCCGCGTCGATCAGCGGTCCGAGCTCCCGCAGCCGCTCGGAGCGGGCCGGCGACTCCCAGGCCCTGCGCACCGCGAGCTCCGCCTTGACGAGCAGGGCGTCCGGGTCGCGGGGCGAGACGGCCAGCCAGTGGGCCAGCCACTCCTCACGGCTGTACGCGAAGGTCGCGAGCCGCGCCACGTACCGGTCCCGCTTCTCCCACTCGGCGGCGTCCCGGGTCGTCGCGAGCAGCTTGGCGGCGGGCTCGGGATCGGCGAGCGCGGCCGCCACCAGCGCCGGGGCGAGCCTGTCGTCCGGCGCGTCGAGCAGCACGTCGTCGTCCGGCGGCAGCGCGGAGTGGAGCCGCGGAGCGAGCCGGAGCGTACGGGCGGTGCCGATCAGGGCGCGGAGCAGAGACATCGTGCGGACCATTCAAAAACCGCAGGTGGGGGCGGCGCCAGTGGGGGACTGTGAAGCTTTGGTAGCGGCGGGAAAGTTGTCCTGCGGGAGGTCAAGACAGCGTAAAGAAAGAGGTGAGGGTCGGCAGAATCCGCCCCTCTGGCACCTCCCGTCACACTCGTCACAACGCCCTCGGAGGCCCCGCTCATCCCCGGCGCAGCGCCCCCGCTGGTCCCCGCGTAACGCCCTCGATGTCCCTGCTCGTCCCGTCGCGCCTCCCCGGCGCCCCGCTCATCCCCGGCGCAGCAGCCTCGACGCTCCCGCCGCGACCGTCGTCGCCAGCACCCAGCCCAGCAGGATCAGCATCGTCGCGGCCCACTGCCACAGGCCTTCCAGCCGCCAGTAGCCGTCCTGGCCGAGATTGATCACCGGAAGCAGCAGATCCAGCGCGTACAGCGTGGCGTTCCAGTTCGGCGACTCCTCCGCCTTGAGCGGTACCGGGTCGTAGCGGGAGAACGCCAGCGCCCCCGCCGCCCAGAGCACCGCCATCCACAGCGCCGCCCGTCCCGGCCGGTAGCCGTACGCCACCGTCCAGTCCTGGAGGTAGCCCCAGAGCTTCCCGGCCACCGGCAGCGTCTCCCGGCGCCGGCGCTGCTTGGCGAGCAGCACCACCCGGGCGTCCGCGTCCTCCCCGCTGTTGCGCAGCACGGTCGCCAGACGTTCGTACGGCTCCGGGGCGTACTCCGGGGTGGCCGCCGACACCCACTCCAGGCGGCGGGTCAGCGGAAAGTGTCCGTACGGCACGAGGTTCTCGTAGACGAAGCCGTTCATCGAAAGGCCGCCGGGGCCCGGCCAGCTCGTGGACAGGTCGATCAGCGTCACCACCCGCGCGCCGTTGAGCACCACCCGCCCCTCCTCCGGGCGCTCCCCGTTGAACCGCAGCTCAGGGGTGGCGATCCGGCGCAGCGACACCTCCTCCCGGGTCGCGCCGTTCAGCACGAACCGCGCGTAGTGCAGGTCCACCGCGTCGCCGAAACGCCCGTCGTCGAGGCGCACCCCGCCGTGGCACTCCACCGGCTTGCGCCGCGCCCCGCGCAGCGGGGTGTACCCGATTCCGTACGGGGGAGTGGCCGTCGAGTGGCCCGAGCCCTCGTACACCCACGCCGCGTTCAGATAGAGCGAGCGCTCCACCGTCAGCTGCGGCGCGTTCAGCGCGCGGCGCTGCTGCGCCCCGCGCAGGACGCTGCCCCGCAGGCTCAGCGACACGCCGATCTTCGCCCCGCGCAGGCTCACCTCCCCGTACGTCTCGATCAGCTCGGCCTGGAGGTCCTGTGCCACCGCCAGACCGTCCGCCGTGATCGCCCGGCCACGCCGGTCCGGCCACACCCGGATCTGGTTGATCAGCAGATCGGTGCCTATCTGCGCGTCCGTCAGCCGGATGCCCCGCTGCACCCGGCACCTCGGCAGATGCAGGTCCCCCTCGGTGTGCAGCCGCGCCGCCTCCAGCCGCGGTATCGCGCACTCCACCATCCGCACCGTGCCGAAGCGCGCCTCGGGCAGCACGATCTCCTGGTCGAAACGGCAGCGGTTCCACTCCACGTACGGATCGATGGTCCCGCCGGCCAGATTGAGCACGCCGGTGATCCGCACCCCGCGCAGCTTCAGCGCCGCGACCCGCCCGGCCCGCGCCGCCGGGCCGTCGAGCAGCAGCAGCGCCACCACCTCCGCGCGCACACTGCGCGCCTCTCCCCACGCCTCCGCCCCGAAGGGGTCGTCCCGCGCCGCGTCCCCCTCGCTCAGATCGCAGCTCCTGCCGATCCGGAACGCCCTCCACATGGCCCTCTCCGGGCCCGTCAGACCGTCCGGCATTCCGTCCTCGTGCGGCTCGGTCACTGCCGCCCCCTCGCTTTCCACGAATCCGCTTCCCTGGATTCGTACAGCCGTTCTTCCCGCTGAGTGACGGGCTGAACGCTAACGGTCAGCTGTGGCGACAAGACGCCACTGTGGCTCGTATCAGCCAGTGATACAGGCGTCCGGCGCTTGTGGGGCGTCTGCGAGAATTGACCCGTGATCTCTCGTATCGACCTGCGCGGCGACACCCTCCCCGAGGGTGGCGCGCTGCGCGACCTGCTGCCCCGTGCCGAGTTCGACGTGGAAGCCGCCCTGGAGAAGGTGCGGCCCATCTGCGAGGACGTCCATCATCGGGGCGACGCGGCGCTGGTCGAGTACGCGGAGAAGTTCGACGGTGTGAAGCTGGAGCACGTGCGTGTGCCGGCCGAGGCGCTCGACGAGGCGCTGGAGCGGCTCGACCCCGCCGTCCGGGCGGCCCTCGAGGAGTCCATCCGGCGCGCCAGGATCGTCCACCGCGCCCAGCGCCGCTCGACGCACACCACCCAGGTCGTGCCCGGCGGCACCGTCACCGAGAAGTGGATCCCCGTCCAGCGCGTGGGGCTCTACGCGCCCGGCGGCCGGTCGGTCTACCCCTCCTCCGTGATCATGAACGTCGTTCCGGCGCAGGAGGCCGGTGTCGAGTCCATCGCGCTCGCCTCCCCCGCGCAGGCCGAGTTCGGTGGGCTCCCCCACCCGACGATCCTCGCCGCGTGCGCCCTGCTGGGCATCGACGAGGTGTACGCCGCGGGCGGCGCCACGGCCGTCGCGATGTTCGCGTACGGCACCGAGTCCTGCGCCCCCGCCAACATGGTCACGGGCCCCGGCAACATCTGGGTCGCCGCCGCCAAGCGGTACTTCACCGGCCGCATCGGCATCGACGCCGAGGCCGGCCCGACGGAGATCGCGATCCTCGCGGACTCCACCGCCGACCCCGTGCACGTCGCCGCCGACCTCATCAGCCAGGCCGAGCACGACCCGATGGCCGCCGCCGTCCTCGTCACCGACTCCGAGGAGCTGGCCGAGGCCACCGAGGCCGAGCTGAAGACCCAGGTCGCCGCCACCAAGCACGTCGGCGACCGGATCGTCCCGGCCCTGGCCGGACGGCAGTCCGCGATCGTCCTCGTCAGCGACCTGGAGGACGGCCTCAAGGTCGTCGACGCGTACGGCGCCGAGCACCTGGAGATCCAGACGGCCGACGCCGCCGCCCGCGCCGAGCGGGTCCGCAACGCGGGCGCGATCTTCGTCGGCCCCTGGGCGCCGGTCTCCCTCGGCGACTACTGCGCCGGCTCCAACCACGTCCTGCCCACCGGCGGCTGCGCCTGCCACTCCTCGGGCCTGTCCGTGCAGTCCTTCCTGCGCGGCGTCCACATCGTCGACTACACCCGGGACGCCCTCGCCGAGGTCACCCACCACGTGGTCACCCTCGCCGAGGCCGAGGACCTGCCCGCCCACGGCGCCGCCCTCAAGGCGCGCTTCGGCTGGAAGGTGCCGCAGGCATGACCGCCATCGGAATCGACGACCTGCCCATCCGGGACGAGCTGCGGGGCAAGTCCCCGTACGGCGCCCCCCAGCTCGACGTCCCCGTCCAGCTGAACACCAATGAGAACCCCTACCCGCTGCCCGAGCCCCTCGTGGCCCGGATCGCGGAGCGGGTCGCCGAGGCCGCCCGCGGCCTCAACCGCTACCCGGACCGGGACGCGATCGAGCTGCGCACCGAGCTCGCCCGCTACCTCACCCGCACCGGCAAGCACCCGGTCGCCGTCGAGAACGTCTGGGCCGCCAACGGCTCCAACGAGGTCCTCCAGCAGCTGCTGCAGACCTTCGGCGGCCCCGGCCGTACGGCCATCGGCTTCGAGCCCTCGTACTCGATGCACGCGCTCATCGCGCGCGGCACCGGCACGGCCTGGATCTCCGGGCCGCGTCGCGACGACTTCACCATCGACGTGGAGGCGGCCGGGACGGCCATCGCCGAGAACCGGCCGGACGTCGTCTTCATCACCTCGCCCAACAACCCCACCGGCACGGCGGTCGAGGCCGCGACGGTCCTCGCGCTGTACGAGGCCGCCCAGGCCGCCAAGCCCTCACTGGTCGTGGTCGACGAGGCGTACGTCGAGTTCAGCCACCGGGACTCCCTCCTGCCGCTGATCGAGGGGCGGCCGAACCTGGTCGTCTCCCGCACCATGTCCAAGGCCTTCGGCGCGGCCGGCCTGCGCCTGGGCTACCTGGCCGCGCACCCGGCCGTGGTCGACGCCGTGCAGCTCGTACGGCTCCCGTACCACCTGTCCGCCGTCACGCAGGCCACCGCGCTGGCCGCCCTGGAGCACACCGATACGCTCCTCGGGTACGTCGAACAGCTCAAGACCGAGCGGGACCGGCTGGTCGCCGAGCTGCGGGCGACCGGCTACGAGGTCACCGAGTCCGACGCCAACTTCGTCCAGTTCGGCCGGTTCGACGGGGCCCAGGGCTCCCACGAGGCCTGGCGGAAGATCCTCGACCTGGGCGTCCTGGTCCGGGACAACGGCGTACCGGGCTGGCTCCGGGTCACCGCCGGCACCCCTGAAGAGAACGACGCGTTCCTCGACGCGGTCCGTGAAGTCAAGAAGGAGCAGAGCGCATGAGCCGCGTTGGAAGAGTCGAGCGCACCACCAAGGAGACCTCCGTCGTCGTCGAGATCGACCTCGACGGCACGGGCAAGGTCGACGTCGCCACCGGCGTCGGGTTCTACGACCACATGCTCGACCAGCTCGGCCGCCACGGTCTGTTCGACCTCACCGTCAAGACCGACGGCGACCTGCACATCGACTCGCACCACACCATCGAGGACACCGCGCTCGCCCTCGGCGCCGCCTTCAAGCAGGCGCTCGGCGACAAGGTCGGCATCTACCGCTTCGGCAACTGCACCGTCCCCCTGGACGAGTCGCTCGCCCAGGTGACCGTCGACCTCTCCGGCCGCCCCTACCTGGTGCACACCGAGCCCGAGAACATGGCGCCGATGATCGGCTCCTACGACACGACGATGACCCGGCACATCCTGGAGTCCTTCGTCGCGCAGGCGCAGATCGCGCTGCACGTCCACGTGCCGTACGGGCGCAACGCCCACCACATCGTGGAGTGTCAGTTCAAGGCGCTGGCCCGGGCGCTGCGCTACGCCTCCGAGCGCGACCCGCGCGCGGCCGGCATCCTGCCTTCCACGAAGGGCGCCCTCTAACTCCATGACCGGCCTCTCCACCATCCTCATCGTCGTCGGGCTCTTCCTCGCCGGCGGTGTGTACTCCTTCTCCAAGCAGAAGCTGCCCAAGGGCGTGATCGTCGTCCTCGCCATCGCCTCCGTGATGTGCCTGGTCGCGGGCGTCCTGCGGATCCAGGGAATCTGGGAATGAGCACGAGCACCCCCAAGAAGGTCGTCGTCTTCGACTACGGCTTCGGCAACGTCCGCTCCGCCGAGCGGGCTCTCGCCCACGTCGGCGCCGACGTCGAGATCACCCGCGACTACGACAGGGCCATGAACGCCGACGGGCTCCTCGTCCCCGGCGTCGGCGCCTTCTCCGCCTGCATGCAGGGCCTCAGGGAGGCGCGCGGCGAGTGGATCGTCGACCGCAGGCTCTCCGGCGGCCGCCCCGTCATGGGCATCTGCGTCGGCATGCAGATCCTCTTCGCCCGCGGCATCGAGCACGGCGTGGAGACCGAGGGTCTCGACGAGTGGCCCGGTACGGTCGAGCCGCTGAAGGCCCCGGTCGTGCCCCACATGGGCTGGAACACCGTCGAGGCGCCCGAGGACAGCGAGCTGTTCGCGGGCCTCGACGCCGACGCCCGGTACTACTTCGTGCACTCCTACGGAGTGCGGGAGTGGACCCTGGAGGTCGGCAACCCGAACATGCGCGCCCCCAAGGTCACCTGGGCCACCCACGGCGAGCCGTTCGTCGCGGCCGTCGAGAACGGCGCCCTGTGGGCGACCCAGTTCCACCCCGAGAAGTCCGGCGACGCCGGAGCGCAGCTGCTCACCAACTGGATCGGAACACTGTGACTGTGCCTTCTAACAGCGTGCTCGAACTCCTCCCCGCCGTCGACGTCCGCGACGGCCAGGCCGTCCGCCTCGTGCACGGGGAGTCCGGTACGGAGACCTCCTACGGCTCCCCGCTGGAGGCCGCCCTCGCGTGGCAGCGCTCCGGCGCCGAGTGGCTGCACCTGGTCGACCTCGACGCGGCCTTCGGCACCGGTGACAACCGTGAGCTGATCGCCGAGGTCGCCCGGGCCATGGACATCAAGGTCGAGCTCTCCGGCGGCATCCGCGACGACGCCTCGCTCGCCGCCGCGCTCGCCACCGGCTGCACCCGCGTCAACCTGGGCACCGCCGCCCTGGAGACCCCGGAGTGGGTCGCCAAGGTCATCGCCGAGCACGGCGACAAGATCGCCGTCGGCCTGGACGTCCGCGGCACCACCCTGCGCGGCCGCGGCTGGACCCGCGACGGCGGCGACCTCTACGAGACGCTCGCCCGCCTCGACTCCGAGGGCTGCTCCCGCTACGTCGTCACCGACATCGCCAAGGACGGCACGCTCCAGGGCCCGAACCTGGAGCTCCTGAAGAACGTCTGCGCCGCCACCGACAAGCCCGTCGTCGCCTCCGGCGGCGTGTCGTCCCTGGACGACCTGCGGGCCCTGTCCGGGCTCGTCCCGCTGGGCGTCGAGGGCGCGATCGTCGGCAAGGCGCTGTACGCCGAGGCGTTCACCCTGGAGGAGGCGCTGGAGGCGGTGGCTTCCGTATGACCGACGGTGTGAAGAGGGTCGTCACCGGCGCTCCCTGGGAGGAGCAGTTCGGCTACTCCCGCGCGGTGCAGCTGCCTAACGGCCTCGTCCTCGTCTCCGGCTGCACCTCGGTGGTCGGCGGCCAGATCGCCGGCGGAGGCCCGTACGAGCAGGCGGTCAACTCCTTCAACGTGGCCTTCGACGCGCTCAAGAAGCTCGGTCTGGGCCCTGAGGACGTCGTACGGACCCGGATGTACATCACCCACGCCCGGGACGTGGACGAGGTCGGCCGCGCCCACAAGGAGCTCTTCGACGCCGTCCGCCCGGCGGCCTCGATGATCATCGTCTCCGGCTTCGTCGACCCGAGCCTGGTCGTCGAGGTCGAGGTCGAGGCGTACCGGGGGAAGACGGCATGAGTCTGGCCGTACGCGTGATCCCCTGCCTGGACGTGGACAACGGCCGCGTCGTGAAGGGCGTCAACTTCCAGAACCTGCGCGACGCGGGCGACCCCGTCGAGATGGCGAAGCTGTACGACGCCGAGGGCGCCGACGAGCTGACCTTCCTCGACATCACCGCCTCGTCCGGCAACCGGGAGACGACCTACGACGTGGTGCGCCGCACCGCCGAGCAGGTCTTCATCCCGCTGACCGTGGGCGGCGGGGTGCGCGCGGCGGAGGACGTCGACAAGCTGCTGCGTGCCGGTGCCGACAAGGTGGGCGTGAACACGGCCGCCATCGCCCGGCCGGAGCTGATCCGTGAGATCGCGGAGCGCTTCGGCCGCCAGGTGCTCGTGCTCTCCGTGGACGCCCGGCGCACGGCCTCGGGGTCGTTCGAGGTGACGACGCACGGCGGCCGCAAGGGCACCGGCATCGACGCCGTCGAGTGGGCCCACCGGGCCGCCGAGCTGGGCGCGGGCGAGATCCTGCTCAACTCGATGGACGCGGACGGCACGAAGGACGGCTACGACACCGAGATGATCGCGGCCGTGCGCAAGCACGTGACCGTGCCGGTGATCGCCTCCGGCGGAGCGGGCAGGCTGTCCGACTTCCCGCCGGCGATCGAGGCGGGGGCGGACGCGGTGCTCGCCGCCTCGGTCTTCCACTTCGGCGACCTGCGGATCTCCGAGGTCAAGGGCGCGCTGCGGGAGGCGGGCCACCCGGTCCGCTGAGCGAGGCTCCGAAAGGCCCCCGGACGGGGGCCTTTCTGCTGGTCATATGGGCAGGATTATTTGTGCAATTTCTGTTGCGCAAGACTTCTTTCGCATCTACGGTCGTGGACATGACCTCGCAGGAGAACCGCCGGATCACCGATCTCGGCACCCTCAAGGCGCTCTCGCACCCGCTGCGGATGCGCCTCTACCGCGCCCTCTTCGTCGCCCGCACCGCCACCGCGTCCCAGCTCGCCGACCAGGTCGACGAGGCGGTCTCCCTCGTCAGCTACCACCTGCGCAAGCTGGCCGAGCACGACCTCATCGAAGAGGCGCGGGGGTACTCCGCCGACGGCCGCGAACGCTGGTGGCAGCCCAGCTCGTACGGCGTCTCCATCCGGGACGAGGACGTCCGGGGCACACCCGAGCTGGTCGCCGCGAGCGACGCCCTCGGCCGCACCCTCAACGACCAGCGGTCCGAACTCCACCGCCGCTTCCTCGACGAACGGCTGACGTGGTCGGGCGAGTGGCGCTCCGCCTCGATCAGCTCCGAGTGGCTCCCCCGACTGACCGCGGCCGAACTCGCCGCGCTCGGCGAGGAGCTCGACGCGCTGCTCAAGAAGTACGACACCCAGGCCCGCGCCGCCGAGGAGGCCGGCGACACCGAGGGCCGCGAGAACGTCGCCATCCACCTCTACGGCTTCCCCTACCGCCCGTGACGGCGCTCGTCGAGGCCCCTCCCGCCCGGCCCGCCCACCGCGACCCCAACGTGCTGCGCTGGCTCGGGGCGTACTCCGCCTCCGCCGTCGGCGACAGCCTCTACTACCTCGCCCTCTCCTGGACCGCCGTCCGCAGCGGCACGCCCGCCGAGGCCGGGCTCGTCATGGCCGTCAGCGCCGTGCCGCGCGCCCTGCTCATGCTCGGCGGGGGAGTGATCGCCGACCGCTTCGGCCCGCACCGGGTCGTCGTCCTCTCCGACACCGTCCGCTGCCTCGTCGTCCTCGGCGTGGCCGGGGCGCTCCTGCTCAGCAGCCCCGGCCTCTGGGTGCTCGCCGGCGTCGCCCTGGTCTTCGGCACCGTCGACGCCCTCTTCCTGCCCGCCGTGGGCGCCCTGCCGCCCCGGATCGCCGCCCGGGACCAGCTCGCCCGGGTCCAGGGCATGCGCGGTCTCGCCCAGCGCGCCGGACTCGTCCTCGGCGCCCCGCTCGGCGGCCTCGCCGTCGCCCTCGGGGGACCGGCCGCCGCCTTCGGGGCGGCCGGACTCCTCTTCGCGGTCTCCCTGCCGCTGCTCCTGGCAGTCCGCCTCGCCCCACTGCCGGGCGGCGGGGCGACCCGGGAGGGCACGGCCCTGCGCGACCTCGCCGACGGCCTGCGCTACCTCCGCCGGCACCGCGTCCTCGGCCCCCTGACGATCGTCGTCGCCCTCAGCGACCTCGGCTTCGTCGGCCCCGCCAACGTGGGTCTCGCCCTCCTCGCCGACGAGCGCGGCTGGGGCGCGTCGGGCATCGGCTGGGTCCTCGCGGGATTCGGGACGGGAGCGGGCGCCGCCTCCCTGCTGCTCACCGTGCGCGGCCGGATACCCCGCGCGGGCGCCGTCCTCGGCGCGACGATCGCCCTCAGCGCCGGCTCGGTGGGCGCCCTCGCGTACGTACCGCAGCTGCCGGTCGCCGTGGCCCTGGCACTCTCCGTGGGCCTGCTCGCGGGCCTCAGCGGCGCCCTGTGCGGGGCGCTCACGCAGACCGAGTGCGACCCCGCGTACCTCGGCCGGGTGACCGCCGTGACCAGCTTCGTCAGCCTCGGCCTCGCCCCGCTGAGCTTCCCCCTCACCGGCGCGGCGGTGGGCCTGTGGGGCCTCGGACCGGTGTTCGTGGCGAGCGCGGCGATCTGCGCGGCCGGCGGGATGTACGGACTCTCCGTACGCAGCCTGAGGCGCGCGGAGCTGCCCGTGGCGAAGGGCTGAGCCCCTCCGTTCGCGCAGCCGAGGCGCGCGGAGCTGCCCGGGGTGAGGGGCTGGGCCCGTTCGTTCGGATCATGCCGGGCTCGCATGATCCGAACGAGAGGAGAGGCTAGATCCCCAGCTGCTTCGCCTGGTGCAGCCGATCGATCGCGTCCTGATCCCCGTCCAGCTCCACCTTCGCCTGGTCCTGGCGGCCGAAGACGAACATCGTCAGCTCGCCCGGATCCCCGGAGACCGTCACCACCGGCGTGCCGCGGTGCGCCACCGCCGTCTGGCCGTTCGGGCGGCGCAGCACCAGACCGACCGGCGCCCGGCGGCCCAGCAGCTTGGCGCCCTTCTCCAGGCGCGACCAGAGGGCGTCCGAGAAGACCGGATCCAGCTCGCGCGCCGACCAGTCCGGCTGGGCGCGCCGGACGTCCTCCGCGTGGACGTAGAACTCGACCGTGTTCGCGCCCTCGTCCACCAGCTTGAGCGTGAACGGGGACATCCGCGGCGGCCCCGTCCGGATGAGCTGGATCAGCTCCTCGTACGGCTTCTCGGCGAACTCCGCCTGGACCCGGTCCAGCCGCGCCTTCAGCGGCGGTACGACCGTCCCGGCGGCCGCGTCGGGGCGGCGCTCGCGCACCACCACGTGGGCCGCGAGGTCGCGGGTCAGCCAGCCCTCGCAGAGCGTCGGGGCGTCGGGGCCCGCCGCCTCCAACAGATCGGCGAGCAGAAGGCGTTCACGCTTCGCATGGGTCGACATGATTGCCAGCGTACGACTGCGGCCGGTGGTCCGCCCAGTGGACACCGCTCCGGACACCCCTCCCGGTCACGGCACAATGGCCGCATGAGCAGCAATCTCGACCCGGTCATCGCCGCCCGCCTCAAGCGCAGCCCGGACGGACTCGTCCCGGCCATCGCCCAGCAGTACGACACCGGCGAGGTGCTCATGCTCGGCTGGATGGACGACGAGGCCCTGCACCGCACCCTCACCACCGGGCGCTGCACCTACTGGTCGCGCAGCCGCCAGGAGTACTGGGTCAAGGGCGACACCTCCGGCCACATCCAGCACGTCAAGTCCGTCGCCCTCGACTGCGACGCCGACACCGTGCTCGTCAAGGTCGACCAGGTCGGGGCCGCATGCCACACCGGCGCGCGGACCTGCTTCGACGCCGACGTCCTGCCCCTGGGCAAGTAGGGTCTGGCGCCATGGATCTCGAGACCTTCCGCAAGCTGGCGGCCGACCGCCGTGTGATTCCCGTCAGCCGCCGGCTCCTCGTGGACGGCGACACCCCGGTCGCGCTCTACCGCAAGCTCGCCGCCGAGCGCCCCGGCACCTTCCTCCTCGAATCCGCCGAGAACGGCCGCTCCTGGTCCCGCTACTCCTTCATCGGCGTCCGCAGCGACGCCACCCTCACCGTCCGCGACGGCCAGGCCCACTGGCTCGGCACCCCGCCCGTCGGCGTCCCCACCGACGGCGACCCGCTCGCCGCGCTGCGCGCCACCGTCGAGGCCCTGCACACCCCGCGCGACCTGTCCTCCGGGATGCCGCCCTTCACCGGCGGCATGGTCGGCTACCTCGGCTACGACATCGTCCGCCGCCTGGAGCGCATCGGGAACTCCACCCGTGACGACCTGGAACTCCCCGAGCTGACCATGCTGCTCACCAGCGACCTCGCCGTCCTGGACCACTGGGACGGCAGCGTCCTCCTGATCGCCAACGCGATCAACCACAACGACCTGGAGACCGGCGTCGACGAGGCGTACGCGGACGCCGTCGCCCGGCTCGACGCCATGCAGGCCGACCTGGCCCGCCCCGTCGCCACCGTCCCCGCCGCGCTCCCGCCCTCCGAACTGCCGGAGTTCTCCGCGCTCTGGGGCGGTCCGGCCTACCAGGACGCCGTGGAGGACATCAAGGAGCGGATCCGGGCCGGCGAGGCCTTCCAGGTCGTGCCCTCACAGCGCTTCGAGACCCCCTGCCACGCCTCGGCGCTCGACGTCTACCGGGTCCTGCGCGCCACCAACCCGTCGCCGTACATGTACCTCTTCCGCTTCGAGAACGGCTTCGACGTCGTCGGATCCAGCCCCGAGGCCCTGGTCAAGGTCGAGGACGGACACGCGATGGTCCACCCCATCGCCGGCACCCGGCACCGCGGCGCGACCCCGCAGGAGGACCACGACCTCGCCGAGGAGCTGCTCGCCGACCCCAAGGAGCGCGCCGAGCACCTCATGCTCGTCGACCTCGGCCGCAACGACCTCGGACGGGTCTGCGAGCCGGGTTCGGTGGAGGTCGTCGACTTCATGTCGATCGAGCGGTACTCGCACGTCATGCACATCGTGTCGACGGTGACCGGCCGCGTCGCCGAGGGCAGGACCGCGTTCGACGTGCTCACGGCCTGCTTCCCGGCCGGCACGCTCTCCGGGGCGCCGAAGCCGCGCGCCATGCAGATCATCGAGGAGCTGGAGCCCTCCCGGCGCGGACTGTACGGCGGGTGCGTCGGCTACCTCGACTTCGCCGGCGACTCCGACACGGCCATCGCCATCCGTACGGCCCTGCTGCGCGACGGAACCGCGTACGTGCAGGCCGGAGCGGGTGTCGTCGCCGATTCCGACCCGGTCGCCGAGGACAACGAGTGCCGGAACAAGGCCGCCGCCGTCCTCCGCGCCGTCCACACCGCCAACCGGATGAACGGCGCATGACGGCGTAAGGGATAGTGGGGTGCGTGAGTGCTGTTCCCGTACCCCAGCCCCGAGCCGCTCGCGCGGGCGGCGCGGCCGCCGCGCCCGGCGGCCGCCGCAGCCTGGCCGCGGCTCTCCTGCTCGGCGCCCTCGGCGCCACCGTCGTCCTGCTGTCCGCCGGCCAGATCTGGGCCGAGGGCACGGCGTCGGTCGGCGGCGGCACGGTGCCCGTCGAGGCCGACGGCGGCGCCGTCACCGGCGTGCCGACGGCGCTCGCGATCGTCGGCCTCGCCGCGCTCGTCGCCGTCTTCGCCGTCCGCCGGACCGGGCGCACCCTGGTCTCCGGCCTGCTCGCGCTCAGCGGCGCGGGCGCGGCGGCGGCCGCGTTCCTCGGCGCGTCCGACAGCGACGCGCTGGACGCCGAGGCCGCCCGGATCTCCGGCGACACCGCCGCGACGGTCTCGGACCTCACCCACACCGCCTGGCCGTACGTCGCCGCCGGCGGAGCGCTGCTGATCCTGGTGGCGGGGCTCCTCGCGCTGCGGTTCGGCACGACCTGGCCGACGATGGGCGGTCGCTACGAGCGGGCCGGCACGCCTCGCGCCGCGAGCCGGGCACCCGCCCCCGCGACGGACCGGCCGGAGGACCTGTGGAAGGCCCTGGACCGTGGCGAGGACCCGACGCGCGAGGGCTGAGCGGGGAGGGCGGACGCGAATCGTGATCGCCGCGCCACCCCGATTCATCGTCGCGCCCCTGTGTGCGGGACAATGAACGACGAGTGTCCGCGCACGCGAGACCTCACCTTCGAGCCACCACCGAGCAACAGCAACGAGGAGCAACTCATGGCGGGCAGCGCCCACGGACACACCCCGGCCGCCTGGACCGGTGTCATCATCTCCTTCATCGGCTTCTGCATCGCCGGCGTCTTCATGGTGGCCGCCAACACGGCCGGCTTCTGGGCCGGCATGGCCGTCGTCGTCCTGGGCGGCGTGATCGGCCTGGCGATGAGGGTGGCGGGCATGGGCATGCCGAAGGAGTCGGCGGCGGTCGTCGCGGCCCGCGAGGCGGCGACGCTGAAGGCCCGCGCCTGACGCACGCGGCACACGACACGCGCGAAGGCGCAGTCCGGCGGGGCCGGGCTGCGCCTTCGCGCGTGAGGGGCGAGAATCACCGCGTGGACGCGAAGCCGACGGCCCCCGCCGCAACCGACGAACCCCCCGGGGCCACCCCCGGCCCCCCACCACGCCCCGCCCCGGACGTCCGGGGGGCGCCGGGTGACCCCCGTAGGGGCGCCCAAGGGGCCGCTGGGGAGCCGGGGAACCATGGGACGGCATACGGGGCCCCTGGGACTCCCGGGCACCACGGGACGGCGTACGGGATCCCTGAGGCGCCCGGGAACCACGGGACGGCGTACGGGGTCCCTGAGGCGCCCGTGCACCACGGGACGGCCCAAGCGGCCCCGGGGGTGCCCGGGCACCACGGGACACCCCTAGAGGCCCCGGGGGTGCCCGGGAGCCACGGGACTCCCCTAGGGGCCCCTGAGGCGTCCGGGCACCACGGGACGGCGTACGGGTCCGGCCGTCCGTCGCGGGCGCTCGTGCGGCGGCTCGCGGCGCCCCTCGGGGCGCTCGGCGGGGTCGCCGCCGCGTTCGCGTACGTCGGGGCCGTCGACCCCAACGAGCCCGGGCACTACCCCGTCTGCCCGCTGCTCCGCTTCACCGGCCTGTACTGCCCCGGCTGCGGCGGTCTGCGCAGTGCCCACGCCTTCGTCCACGGCGAGCTCGGCACCGCGTTCGGGGCCAACGCCCTGGCCGTCGTCGGCTACGGCGTCTTCGCCCTCGTCATGGCCCTGTGGCTGATTCGCGCCGTACGCGGGGTGCCGATGAGGGTCACGATCGCCCCCGCCTGGTGGTGGGTGATCGGCGCCGTCCTCGCCCTGTTCACCCTGGTGCGGAACCTTCCGTTCGGCTCCGCGCTCGCCCCGTGACCCCGCCGGGAAGTCCCAGCAGATGGGACGCACGTCGGCCGGATGCGAGTCCGGAGCCTCGGTGCGGATACCATCGAGATGGCTGAACCTGGTTCTTCTGCACCACCGTCACCATCACCGTCCCGGAAGGGGGCCTCTCGCGTGAGTGTGCTCGACGAGATCATCGAAGGCGTGCGCGCCGACCTCGCAGAGCGGCAGGCGCGGGTCTCCCTCGACGAGCTCAAGGAGCGCGCCGGCAAGGCGCCGCAGGCCAAGGACGGCGTCGCCGCACTGCGCGGCGAGGGCGTCACCGTGATCTGCGAGGTCAAGCGCTCCAGCCCGTCCAAGGGCGCGCTCGCCGCGATCGCCGACCCGGCCGGTCTCGCCGCCGACTACGAGGCGGGCGGCGCGGCCGTCATCTCCGTGCTCACCGAGGAGCGCCGCTTCGGCGGCTCGCTCGCCGACCTGGAGGCCGTCCGCGCCCGGGTCGACATCCCGGTCCTGCGCAAGGACTTCATCGTCACGGCGTACCAGCTGTGGGAGGCCCGGGCCTACGGCGCCGACCTCGCGCTCCTGATCGTCGCCGCCCTCGAGCAGGAGGCCCTCGTCTCCCTCATCGAGCGCGCCGAGTCCATCGGCCTGACGCCGCTTGTCGAGGTCCACGACGAGGACGAGGTCGAGCGCGCGGTCGACGCGGGCGCCCGGATCATCGGCGTGAACGCCCGGAACCTCAAGACCCTCAAGGTCGACCGCACCACCTTCGAGCGCGTCGCCCCGGAGATCCCGGCCGGCATCGTCAAGGTCGCCGAGTCCGGCGTCCGCGGGCCGCACGACCTCATCGCGTACGCCAACGCCGGCGCCGACGCGGTCCTGGTCGGCGAGTCCCTCGTGACCGGCCGCGACCCGAAGGCCGCCGTCGCCGACCTCGTCGCCGCCGGCGCCCACCCGGCCCTGCGCCACGGGCGGAGCTGACCCCGCCATGACCCCGCACCGCGTCACCACGCCGACCACCCAGGGCCTCGCCGCCCCGGGCGCGTTCGGCGCGGCCGCGGTGACCCGCGCGATGCGCACCCGGCTCCGTACCGCCGCCGCGCCCGCGCACGCCCCGCTCGCCCGCGGCTGCCGCCCGCGCGGCTGCCGCGCCCCCGCCCGCCGTGTCCACGGCCGCCGGGTCCGCTACGTGATCGGCGACGAGCCGGGCCAGGTCAACGGCATGCGATGGCGCCCGCGCCCCGCGCGCACCTTCACGACCGCCGTCTGACACCCCCCTGACCCCCGTGTGGGCGATCGTCCCGCTTGGGGGTCCCCCAGGACGAAGTCCTAGGGGGACGGGTGGGCACACGGGACGGCGCCCTTACGGGCGCGTCCGCTCCCTGTGCCCCGCCACGACGGGGCCCCGCACCTGTGTGCACCGATACGCACCGGGAGCCTGGGCCCGGCAGGGGCGCCGTCCGTTGTGCCCACCCGTTCCGCCCCGCGGAGCGGGTGCCCACAACGGAGGTGCGACGGCGGCCACGGGTGCGCGCATAACGTGACCACCAACCGCATGTCACACGGGGCATCCGCCCCGCGAGGAGCAGCCGCATGTCCAGCGAGTTCTTCATTCCGGACCCGGAGGGTCAGGTTCCCACCACCGAGGGTTACTTCGGTGCCTACGGCGGCAAGTTCATCCCGGAGGCCCTCGTCGCCGCCGTGGACGAGGTCGCCGTCGAGTACGACAAGGCCAAGACCGACCCCGAGTTCGCACGCGAGCTCAACGACCTCATGGTCCACTACACCGGCCGCCCCAGCTCCCTCACCGAGGTCCCCCGGTTCGCCGAACACGCGGGCGGCGCCCGGGTGTTCCTCAAGCGCGAGGACCTCAACCACACCGGCTCGCACAAGATCAACAACGTCCTCGGCCAGGCCCTGCTCACCAAGCGCATGGGCAAGACCCGGGTCATCGCCGAGACCGGCGCCGGCCAGCACGGTGTCGCCACCGCCACCGCCTGCGCCCTCTTCGGGCTCGAGTGCACCATCTACATGGGTGAGATCGACACCCAGCGCCAGGCGCTGAACGTCGCCCGGATGCGCATGCTCGGCGCCGAGGTCGTCCCGGTGAAGTCCGGCAGCCGCACCCTCAAGGACGCCATCAACGAGGCGTTCCGCGACTGGGTCGCCAACGTCGACCGCACGCACTACCTCTTCGGAACCGTCGCGGGACCGCACCCCTTCCCCGCCATGGTCCGCGACTTCCACCGCGTCATCGGCGTCGAGGCCCGCCGCCAGATCCTTGAGCGCGCGGGCCGCCTCCCCGACGCGGCCATCGCCTGCGTCGGCGGCGGATCCAACGCCATCGGCCTCTTCCACGCCTTCATCCCCGACACCGACGTGCGCCTCATCGGCTGCGAGCCGGCCGGCCACGGCGTCGAGACCGGCGAGCACGCCGCCACCCTCACCGCCGGCGAGCCCGGCATCCTGCACGGCTCGCGGTCGTACGTCCTCCAGGACGACGAGGGCCAGATCACCGAGCCGTACTCCATCTCGGCCGGCCTCGACTACCCGGGCATCGGCCCGGAGCACGCGTACCTCAAGGACAGCGGCCGGGGCGAGTACCGCGCCGTCACCGACGACGCGGCCATGCAGGCCCTGCGGCTGCTCTCCCGCAGCGAGGGCATCATCCCGGCCATCGAGTCCGCCCACGCGCTCGCCGGGGCGCTGGAGGTCGGCAAGGAGCTCGGCCCCGAGGGGCTGCTCGTGGTCAACCTCTCCGGGCGCGGCGACAAGGACATGGACACGGCCGCCCGCTACTTCGGGCTGTACGACACCGACGCGGCCCCCGTCGAGGCCGACGCCGCCGCCGAGGACGGCGCGGGCGAGATCCGGAGGGACACCAAGTGAGCGGCAACATCCAGCTCCTCAGCGACACCCTGGCCAAGGCCAGGGCCGACCACCGGGCCGCTCTCATCGCCTACCTCCCGGCCGGCTTCCCGACCGTGGACGGCGGCATCGAGGCGATCAAGGCGGTCTTCGACGGCGGCGCCGACATCGTCGAGGTCGGTCTGCCGCACAGCGACCCGGTCCTCGACGGCCCCGTCATCCAGACCGCCGACGACATCGCCCTGCGCGGCGGCGTCAGGATCGCCGACGTGATGCGCACGGTCCGCGAGGCCTTCGAGGCCACCGGCAAGCCGGTCCTGGTCATGACGTACTGGAACCCGATCGACCGCTACGGCGTCGAGCGGTTCACCGAGGAGCTGGCCGCCGCCGGCGGCGCCGGCTGCATCCTCCCGGACCTCCCGGTCCAGGAGTCCGCGCTGTGGCGCGAGCACGCCGAGAAGCACGGCCTCGCGACCGTCTTCGTCGTCGCGCCGAGCAGCCAGGACGCACGGCTCGCCACCATCACGGCCGCCGGCTCCGGCTTCGTCTACGCCGCCTCCCTGATGGGCGTCACCGGCACCCGCGCGTCCGTCGGCGCGGAGGCGGCCGAGCTCGTCCGCCGCACCCGGGCCACCTCCGACCTGCCGGTCTGCGTCGGGCTCGGCGTCTCCAACGCCGAGCAGGCCAAGGAGGTCGCGGGCTTCGCCGACGGCGTCATCGTCGGCTCCGCCTTCGTCAAGCGGATGCTCGACGCCGACGACGAGGCCGCCGGACTCGCCGCCGTAAGGGAACTGGCGGGCGAACTCGCCGAGGGCGTGCGGCGCGTTTCGTAACCCGAACGGGTGGATCTGTGACCGGGGAGGCGCGGACGCGCCTCCCCGGTTCGTTGCTGAGGGCGTGAGCCAGAAGAACAGTGACGGTAATCGGAGCGCGCGGGAGCGCCTCCAGCAGCAGCGTGAGCGCGAGAAGGCCAGGGAGAAGCAGCGGCGCGTCCTCATCGTGTCGGCCGCGGTCGTGGGCGTCCTCGGCCTGGCCGCGGTCGTCGGAGTGATCGCCGCGAACACCGGCGGCGACGACGGCGGCTCGGACAAGGCGGGCCCGGTCGTCGCCCCGACCGGCTCGATCGAGGGGGACAAGCCGGCGATCCCCACGGGGAAGGCGGACGCCCCGTCGACGCTCGCGATCTGGGAGGACTTCCGCTGCCCGGCCTGCGCCTCCTTCGAGAACGCGTTCCGCGACACGATCCACGAGCTGGAGGCCTCCGGAGCCCTCAAGGCCGAGTACCACCTCGCCACCCTCATCGACCGGAACATGGGCGGTCAGGGCTCGCTGCGCGCGGCGAACGCGGCCGCGTGCGCCCAGGACTCCGGGAAGTTCACGGCGTACCACGACACGCTGTACATGAACCAGCCGCCGGAGCCGGACGACGCCTTCGGGGACAACGCCAAGCTGATCGAGCTCGCGGCGAAGGTGCCGGGGCTCGACACGCCGGCCTTCCGCAGCTGTGTCGAGGACGGCACGCACGACAGCTGGGTCGGGAAGTCGAACGAGGCCTTCCAGAAGGGCGACTTCCAGGGCACACCGTCCGTGCTGCTCAACGGAGAATCGATCTTCCCGACGAAGGGCGGCGAGCAGATCTCCCCGGAGAACCTGAAGAAGTGGGTCGCCGAGGCCAACAAGGGCAAGAAGCCCGGCACCGCCTCCCCGGCCGCGGGCTGACGTCCACCTGGATGATCCTCTTAGTTACGCAGACGTTGCCGGGTGGGCTGCCGTGACGCCCGCCCGGCAAGGTAGCGTCGGTCCTGCCATGGACCTTGCCTACATTCCCAGCCCGTCGACCGGTGTCCTCCACCTCGGACCGGTTCCGCTGCGCGCCTACGCCTTCTGCATCATCATCGGTGTCTTCGTCGCCGTCTGGATCGGCAACAAGCGCTGGATCGCCCGGGGCGGCAAAGCCGGCACCGTGGCCGACATCGCCGTGTGGGCCGTGCCCTTCGGCCTCGTCGGCGGTCGGCTCTACCACGTCATCACCGACTACCAGCTGTACTTCAGCGAGGGCGAGAACTGGGTCGACGCCTTCAAGATCTGGGAGGGCGGCCTCGGCATCTGGGGCGCCATCGCGCTCGGCGCGGTGGGCGCCTGGATCGGTGCCCGCCGACGCGGGATCCCGCTGCCGGCGTACGCGGACGCCATCGCGCCCGGCATCGCCCTCGCCCAGGCCATCGGCCGCTGGGGCAACTGGTTCAACCAGGAGCTCTACGGCAAGCCGACCACGCTGCCGTGGGGTCTGGAGATCTCCGCGGGCGCGAACCGCGAGGAAGGGATCTACCACCCGACCTTCCTGTACGAGTCGCTGTGGTGCATCGGTGTCGCGCTCCTGGTCATCTGGGCCGACCGTCGCTTCAGGCTGGGCCACGGCCGGGCGTTCGCGCTGTACGTCGCCGCGTACTGCGCGGGCCGGGGCTGGATCGAGTACATGCGCGTCGACGAGGCGCACCACGTGCTCGGCCTGCGGCTGAACGTCTGGACGGCGATCGTCGTCTTCGTCCTGGCCGTCGTGTACATCGTGATCTCCTCGCGCCTTCGCCCGGGCCGGGAGGAGATCGTGGAGCCGGAGAAGGACAAGGCGGCCGGCGGAACCAAGGCGGCCGCCGAGCGCAAGGACGAGGCCAAGGACGAGACCGAGGACGAGGCCGGGGACGCGCGGACCGAGGACGACGGGGACGGTGAGGGCGCGGGCGGGACCGCTCGGCGCGAGGCCGTGACCGACGAGCCGGCCGACGCGCCCGCGAACGGCACGGAGTCCGCCGCCAAGGGCTGACGACCGGACACACGGCACACCACAGGGCCGCCAGGGACCGAAGGGTCCCGGCGGCCCTGTGGCGTATGGACGGGTCCTCCGGCCCGCTCGCACCGGCGGTCAGGCGGCTCTCGCCGCCAGGGTCAGGACCCGGCGGGCGCCTTCGACGACCGCCGCGTCGACGAAGCGGCCGTCCGGGAGGGCCAGGGCGCCCTCCTCCGTCTGGGACGCCTTCACGACCTCCTCGGCCGCGGCGACCTCGTCGGGGCTCGGGAGATAGGCCTGCTCGATGACCGGGAGCTGGCGGGGGTGGATCGCCGCCCGGCCGAGGAAGCCCATGGCCCGTCCGCGCGCGCAGCCGGCCGCCAGCGAGTCCAGGTCGCGGATGTCGGGGTGGACCGACTGCACCGGCGGAGGGAGGGCCGCCGCGCGGGCGGCGACCACGAGGCGGCCGCGCGACCAGTCGAGGCCGCAGTCCTCCCGTACCCCCAGATCGGCGCGGAGGTCCGCCTCGCCGAGGGCGATGCCGTGGACGGAGGGGTGGGCGGTGGCGATGGTGTACGCCCGCTCGACGGCGAGGGCGTTCTCCAGCAGGGCGTAGAGGGGAAGCCCGGAGGTGACCTCGGCGATCCGCTGGATGTCAGTGGCGTGTGTCACCTTGGGAACACGGAGACCGCGGAGCCCGGGGAGGGGGACCAGTGGAGGGATGTCGCGTGGGGTGTGGACGCGGACATGGATCGGTACGGGGTGGGGATCGGAGAGCAGATCGGCCGTCGCGGCCAGCGCGTACGCCTTGCGGTCCGGGGCCACCGCGTCCTCGAGGTCGACGATGACCACGTCCGCGCCCGAGACCAGGGCCTTCTGGACGACGGCGGGGCGGTCCCCGGGGGCGTACAGCCAGGTGAGGGGGAAGTGCGTACCAGTCATACGGCTCCTTCGCCGCGCAGGGCCCCGATCTCGGCCGGAGTGAGACCGAGCTCGGCGAGGACCTCGGCCGTGTCCGCCCCGTGCGGCCGCCCGGCCCAGCGGATCGCGCCGGGGGTCTCGGATAGCCGGAAGAGGACGTTCTGCATCCGGATCGGCCCCAGCTCGGGATCCGGGACCTCGGTGACGGTGTCGAGGGCGCGGAACTGCGGGTCCTCCATCACGTCCCGGACGTCGTAGACGGGTGCGATCGCCGCCTCGGCCTTCTCGAAGGCGGTCATCGCCTCGTCCCGGGTGTGGCGCGCGATCCAGGTTCCGACCGCCTCGTCGAGTTCGTCCGCGTGGGCGGCCCGGCTCGTGCCGTCGGCGAACCACGGCTCGTCGATCAGCTCGGGGCGGCCGACCAGCCGCAGCACGCGCTCGGCGATCGACTGCGCGGAGGTGGACACGGCGACCCAGGAGCCGTCGGAGGTGCGGTACGTGTTGCGGGGGGCGTTGTTGCGGGAGCGGTTTCCGGTTCGGGGCTGGACATAGCCGAGCTGGTCGTACCAGAGGGGGTGGGGGCCGATGACGGAGAGCATCGGTTCGATGATGGCCATGTCGACGACCTGGCCGCGGCCGGTGGTCGTCCTGGCGGTGAGCGCGGTCATCACCGCGTACGCCGTGGCCAGGGCGGCGATCGAGTCGGCCAGACCGAAGGGGGGAAGGGTGGGCGGGCCGTCCGGCTCGCCGGTGATCGCGGCGAAGCCGCTCATCGCCTCGGCGAGGGTGCCGAAGCCCGGACGGTGGGAGTACGGGCCGAACTGGCCGAACCCGGTGACCCGGGCGAGGACCAGCTCGGGGTTGACGGTGGACAGTTCCTCCCAGCCCAGACCCCAGCGTTCCAGGGTGCCGGGGCGGAAGTTCTCCACGATCACGTCGGCCTCGGCGGCCATCCGCAGGAGGGTGTTCCGGCCGCCGGGGGCGGAGAGGTCCAGGGTGATCGTGCGCTTGTTGCGGCCGAGGACCTTCCACCAGAGACCGACGCCGTCCTTGGCGGGGCCGTGCCCGCGGGACGGATCGGGCTTGCGGGGGTGCTCGACCTTGATGACATCGGCGCCGAAGTCACCCAGCATCATCGCCGCGAGCGGGCCGGCGAAGAGCGTGGCGAGATCGAGGACGCGCAGTCCGTGCAGGGGAGGCGTGGTGTCGGGGGTCCGGGTCATACGGAGTCGACCTCCTGGCCGGTGAGGGAAGCGTGGGCCGCGTCGATCTCGGAGCGGTACGGCATCGAGGACGAGGCTCCCGGGCGCTGGACGGAGAGCGCCGCGGCGGTCGAGGCCCAGGCCATCGCCTCCCGGACGGGCCGGCCTTCGCCGAGGGCGACGGCGAGGGCACCGACGAACGTGTCCCCCGCGGCGGTGGTGTCCACGGCGCGGACGCGGGGAGCGGGGACCGTGAACGGCTCGCTGTCGCGGGCCGCGTGCAGGCTGCCGGCCGCGCCGAGCGTGATGATCACCTCGGGGACGTGGGCGAGCAGGGCGGAGGCGGCGGCGCGCGGGTCGGCGACGCCGGTGAGCGAGGCGGCCTCGTGCTCGTTGGGGACCAGGAGGTCGGTGACGGCGAGGAGTTCGGGAGGGAGTTGCTGGGCCGGGGCGGGGGTGAGGACGGTGCGGACGCCCAGGCGCCGGGCGGTGGCGGCGCCCTCGACGACCACGGAGAGGGGGAGTTCGAGCTGGAGGAGCAGTGTGCCGGCGGTGGCGATCAGGGCCTCGTCGCCGTGGTCGAGTGAGGTGACGGTGCCGTTGGCGCCGGGGATGACGACGATCGCGTTGCCGCCCTCGTCGTCGACCACGATGTGCGCGGTGCCGGAGGGGCCTTCGACGGTGCGCAGCAGGTCGGTCTCGACACCGGAGGCCTCGAGAGCGGCCCGGAGCCGTACGCCGAAGTCGTCGTTGCCGACCGAGCCGATCATCGACACGTCGCCGCCGGCGTGGGCGGCGGCGACGGCCTGGTTGGCGCCCTTGCCGCCCGGGATCGTACGGAACTCCCGTCCGGTGACGGTCTCCCCGCGCGCGGGGGCCCGGGGGACGAAGGCGACGAGGTCCATGTTGGTGCTGCCGAGCACCACGATGCTGGTCATGGGCGTACTGCCTCCAGATACGTCAGTTCGGCGAGGGTGTCGAAGCCGATGCCGTCGAAGGACGGGATCGAGGTGGAGAGCCGGTTCTTGAGGGGGGAGGTCCAGCGCTCGGGCAGCCGGCCGGGGTGACCGGCGAGGAGACCGGCGACGGAGCCGGCGGTGGCGCCGTTGGAGTCGGTGTCCCAGCCGCCGGAGACCGCCGCGCAGATGGTGCGCGAGAAGTCGCCGTCCCCGTGGGTGAGGGCGGCGGCGAGGAGGGCGGCGTTGGGGACGGCATGGACCCAGTGATACCCGCCGAGGGCGGTGTGGAGCCGGTCCACGACGGCGTCGAAGTCGGGGGTGGAGCGGGCGGTCGCGATGCCGAGGCGGACTGCTTCGGCGAGCCGCGCGCGGGGCGGGACCACGGCCAGGCCGGCGGCGAG
Organism: Streptomyces sp. Je 1-79; assembly: GCF_025195125.1. Classification (GTDB taxonomy): domain Bacteria; phylum Actinomycetota; class Actinomycetes; order Streptomycetales; family Streptomycetaceae; genus Streptomyces. The sequence continues at coordinate 280,611 of NZ_JAMGSL010000008.1, read as the reverse complement.
GGCCTGGTGGACGTCGGCGGTGCCACTCGCGGCGGTGGCGATCGTCGCGGCGACGAACAGGGCGCCGTGGACGCCGTTCGCGGTGTGGGTGAGCGCCGCGTCCCGGTACGCCTGCCCGGCGGCGGCCCCGGGGTCGCCGGGGTTCGTCCAGCCGTGGACGTCGGCGCGGATCTGGGCGCCGATCCACTCGCGGAAGGGGTTGCGGTGGACGGCGGTCAGCGGGGGTTCGACGCCGTCGAGGAGGTTGCGGTAGGCGACGCGCTCGGCGGTGAAGGTGCGGCCGGCGGGGAGTTCGTCGAGCCAGAGCCGGGCGACGTCCGCGGTGGAGAAGCCGCGGCCGTACCGCTGGAGGAGCAGCAGGTTGAGAAGAGGGTAGTTGAGGTCGTCGTCCTCGGGCATCCCGTCGATGTTCTCGGCGAGGGAGGTGGTCGCGGAGCGGCGGTTCCAGGGGTGGGCGGCGAGGAGCTCCGCGGGGACGCCGGTCTCGGTGAACCAGCGGGTGAGGGGCCAGTTGCCCGCGGCGCGGGCGAGGGCGCGGATGGCGGGGAGGGGGAGCTTCTCGACGGGCTTGCCGAGGAGACAGCCGATGGCGCGCCCGAGCCACGCGGCGTGCAGGCGGTCGCGCAAAGGGTCGTCGAGGGGGGCGCGCACGGGGTTGAGCAGGGCGTCGCGAAGGGGGTCGCGACCCCGGACTCGGTCGCGAAGGGGGTCGTCGAGGGGGGCGTTGAGGGGGGCGTTGAGGGGGGCGTTGAGGGGGGCGGCCGTCCGCGTCCCGGTCGCCGCGCGCCGCGCTTCGGGCTCGGGAGGTGCGGTCGCGGGGGCCAGCGCCCGGATGGCCGGCAGGGCGGTCGGTTCCTGTGCGCTCAGGGGGCTGGGGAGCGTGGACAGGTCGTCGAGGAGGGCTTCGGCCAGGGCGCGCAGCTCCGGGCGCGGTGTCGGGGAGGCGCCCGCCGTCTGCGGGGCGGGCGGGCCGCCCGCGGCGTGCCATCGGGCGGCGAGCGCGGAGGCGTCGCGGCCGTCCTCCCGCGCCTGGCGGAGCTCATGGCCGACGAGGTCCTCCGGCTGGACCCAGGTGACGCGCAGGTTCATCGGACGGCCGCGCTCGTCAGGGTCGCGTACGCCGACTCGTGCGCCCGGCGGCGGGCGGTGTCGCGGGCGAAGACCTCGCGCGCGACCTCCGTCAGCGCCCGCGCCGGAGCGTGCAGGTCGAGCCGGCTCGCCTCCGCGACCTGCTTCGCCCAGGCGGACGGGATCGCGGACTCGCCGCCGAGCGCGCCCACGACCGCCCCCGCCATGGTCGCGATCGAGTCGCAGTCACGGCCGTAGTTGACCGCGCCCAGGACCGTGCGCCGGTAGTCGCCGCGGCCGACGAGGAGCATTCCCAGCGCGATCGGGAGTTCCTCGATCGCATGGAGCCGCGACGGGCGGCGCGCCCCCAGCGACGGCGCGCGGTAGTCCGTGCCCACCGTGTCGAACGGCGCCACCGCCTGCCGGAGGGGGACGACCGCGGTCTCGAAGTCCGTGTGCCCGGAAGCGACTTCGCCCACCGCCTCGATCGCCGCCCGGGTGCCGTCCTTGGCCAGGGACAGGGCGGCGCTCACGACCGACTCCGGGGTGGCGCCCGGCGCGCACGCGGCCGCCACCGCCGCCGCGAACACCCCCGCCGCCTCCCGCCCGTACGACGACTGGTGCGGCGCCGCGATGTCCAGCGCCTCCGCGTACGCCGCCTCCGGGTGGGCCGCGTTGATCAGGCCGACCGGCGCCATGTACATCGCCGCACCGCAGTTGACGATGTTTCCGCTGCCCGCCTCGCGCGGATCGACATGACCGTAGTGGAGGCGCGCGACGAGCCACTTCTCCGCCAGGAAGATCCGCTGGAGGGGCAGGGCCTCCGCTTCCAGCTCGGGGATCCAGACCGGGGCGCCGATGAGTTCGGGGACGAGGTGGTCCGCCACCGCGTACGCGTCGAGGTGGTCGCGGACCTTCTCGTACACCCTGATCAGGGCGTGGGTCATCAAGGTGTCGTCGGTGACGTGCCCGTCGCCCTTGTGGTACGGCGCGATGGGACGTGCCGTGCGCCAGGCGTCGCCGTTCCAGGGGCCGACGATGCCGGTGACCCGGCCGCCGTGGCGTTCCAGGATCTGTTCGGGGGTGTACCCCTCGACGGGGCCGCCGAGGGCGTCGCCGACGGCGGCCCCGAGGAGACTTCCGGTGATCCGGTCATCCAGTGTGGGTGTCATGTCGGAATTGTCCACCCGGGGTGGCCAGTTCCGTGTCTCCGAGGAGCCCGGCGAGTTCGACGAGATCCGTGCCCGCGAGGCGGGGGAGCGCGCAGCCGGCGAGCCGGCGGCAGGCGTCGCGCCAGGTGGCGGGGAGGGAACCGGCGCCGCCGAGCGCGCCGGTGAGCGCGCCCGCGAGCGCCGGGGCGGAGTCCGCGACACGCGAGAGGCAGGCGGCGGCCGGCACGGCCCCGGACGCCTCGCCGCGCGCCGCGAGGGCGAGTGCCAGGGCGACGGGGACGGTCTCGGCGGCGGCGATGCCGTAGCTGTAGACGTGGTCGACGATCTGGTGCTCCAGGAGGGGGACCAGTTCGAAGGCGCTGGTGGCGTCCTGGGCCATCTTCACCGCCTGCCGGGCGTTGCGGCCGATCTCGGTGGTGGAGGGGAGTTGGCCGAGGGCCGCCTCCACGGCCTCGTCGACGCCCGCGCCGCCGAGGGCCGCCGCGACGGCGGCGGCCATGGCGCGGGCGCCGTGGACGCCGTCGCCGTCCTGGGTGTACCGGGCGTCGAACTCGGCCAGTTCGGCGGCGGCGGCCGGGTCGCCGGGGTGGACGAGGGCGAGCACGGCGGCACGGACGCAGGCCGCGTCGTCGAAGTAGTGGGGGTTGTCGTGGCCGGTGGCGGGGGGACGCAGTCCGGTGGCGAGGTTGCCGAGGCCGGCGCGGACGGAGATCCGGGCGCGGAGCGGGAGGACGGCGGACTCGACCTCGGGGGCGCGGTCGGCTGCTGCGGCGACCTGGCTCGCGAGGGAGTTCCAGGCGAGGTCGACGGCGGCGCGGAGGCGGCGCTCCGGGGGAAGGGTGGCGAAGAGCGGGCCGCTCGCGGCGAGCACCGCTTCGGCGGTGAAGACCGCCCATTCGGCGTCGTCGGAGGGGCCGAGACGGAGGGGCTCGGGCGGCTGGTTGAGGGCGATGGGGACGGGGAGGGTGGTGGTGGCGTTCTGCTCGGCGAACGTGTCGAGTTCGCGCGTGAGGCGGCGGGTCCACTCGGGCATACGGGCGGCCCGGTGCCTGGCCGCCGGCCAGCCGGCGGCGTCTCCCGCGGCGAGGCCGAGGAGAAGACCGGCGATCGCCTCGCGGCGGGCGGAAGCGCCGGTGCGTGGAGTGGCACCCCGGGCCCCGCTCGCGTCGCGGGCGCCGTGGGCCGCCCCCGGGCCCGTGCCACCCCGGGCCCCGCTCGCGTCGCCCAGGCCCCCGCTCGCGTCGCGGGCTCCGTGGGCGCCGTCGGCGGCCCCCGGGCCCCCGAGCGCGCCGTCCTCGTCCGGAGCGCCCGGTCCCGTGGGCTGTGCCCAGCCTTCCCCGGAGCGGCTTCCGGGAGGTGCCTCCAGCCCGGGGGAACGATGGCCCGCAACGGTCTTGGCGGGGGCGTCCTCCAGGCTCGGTCTCGCCGAGCCGTAGGCGCGGTGCGTGGGGTCCGTCGTCGTCATGCCGCCTCCTCCTCGTCCGTCGTCAGCAGGTCCGCGATGTCCAGGACGTGGTAGCCCCGCATCGACGGCAGGCAGCTGCCCGTCACCGGGGCGATCGCCGTCGCCCACTCCTCCGGGATCGCCGAGACGCCCGAGGCGGCGCCCGCGAGCGCGCCCGCCACCGCCGCCGTCGTGTCGGCGTCACGGCCCATGTTGACCGCCATGAGGACCGCCGTACGGAAGTCGCCGCGGGCCGCCGCGAAGGCGCCGAAGGCGAGGCCCACCGCCTCCGGGGCCAGGTCCGTCCACGGATAGCCGCCGATGACGACCGCCGAGCGGACCGTCCGCTCGCGGCCCAACGGGTCCGGGTCCACGCGCTGCGCCGCGACCACCGCGCGGCGCATCGAGCGCGCCGTCCAGGAGTCCATCGGGACCACCGAGAGGGCCGCCGCGATGACCGAGGTCACCGAGGCCCCGCCCATCGCCGCCGCGACACCCGCCGCCACCGCCTGGCCCCCGTAGATGCCCTCCCCGTCGTGGCTCACGCTGCCGTCGATGGCGACCAGCCGGGCCGCCTCCGACGGGCGGCCCGCCGCGAAGACCCCGAAGGGTGCGGCCCGCATCGCCAGGCCGTCCGACCACGCGTGCCGGTGCTGGGCCGAGATGGGCGCCGCGAGGCCCCGCCGGAGGTTCTCCAGCGTGCCCCGCTCGCTGAAGCCCGCCCCGCGGAACGGGCCCTCGTCCAGGTCGGCGATCCAGTGGTGCCAGGCCCGTTCCACATGCTGGACGGTCAGCGCCGAGCCGTGCCGGGCCAGCAGCAGCCCCGAGAAGATCGCGTACTCCGTGTCGTCCGTGCCGGCCGGACTGTCCGTCACGAAGCCCTCGATCCGGCCCCACCGGCGGCGGATCTCCGACGGGCGCATGTTCTCGGCGGGTGCGCCGAGCGCGTCGCCGACCGCGAGGCCGAGCAGCGCGCCCCTGGCGCGCTCACGCGTGTCGCATGCCGTCGTTGCCGTCTCGCTCACCATCTCGCACCCCTTTCACGGTTCCTGGATCTGTGCCACGCGGGGGAGGCGATGACGTCGCAGAAACGTCTCTGTCACCCGGCTGACACCCCGGTCGACACCCTGGCTGACACTCCGCCAGAAGGGCAGGTCAGCCTTACTAAGTACGGCCTGCCTTGCTGGCGAGACCCTTACATCGCGCGTATTTTCGAGGGTGTTGGGGGTGGCGGGTGCAGCCCGGCCCGCCGGAGACCAGGGGAGAACCATGTCCATCATCGAAATCCACGCACCACTGCACGAAGCCCACCGCGACAACCACACGCACCGCGACGTGAACGGCGGCTGGCTGCGCCCGGCGGTCTTCGGCGCGATGGACGGACTGGTCTCCAACCTCGCCCTGATGACCGGGGTCGCGGGCGGCGCGGTCTCGCAGCAGACCATCGTCATCACCGGCCTCGCCGGACTCGCGGCGGGCGCCTTCTCCATGGCGGCCGGCGAATACACCTCCGTCGCCTCGCAGCGCGAACTCGTCCAGGCGGAACTGGATGTCGAGCGCCGTCAGCTGCGCAAGCACCCGGTCGACGAGATGGAGGAGCTCGCCGCGCTCTACGTGTCCCGCGGCGTCGAGCCCGCGCTCGCCCGCGAGGTCGCGATGCAGCTCTCCCGGGACCCGGAGCAGGCGCTGGAGATCCACGCCCGCGAGGAGCTGGGCATCGACCCCGACGACCTGCCCTCGCCCTTGACCGCCGCCGTGTCGTCGTTCGCCTCGTTCGCGCTCGGCGCCCTGCTGCCCGTACTGCCCTATCTGCTCGGCGCGAGCGCGCTGTGGCCGGCGGTGCTCCTCGCCCTCCTCGGGCTCTTCGCCTGCGGCGCGCTGGTGGCCCGGGTGACGGCGCGCAGCTGGTGGTTCAGCGGACTGCGCCAGCTCGTCCTGGGCGGGGCGGCCGCAGCCCTCACGTACGGGCTCGGCATGCTCTTCGGCGCCGCGCTCTGAGCCGGTTCCCACCCGCTCCCGAAGGCCCTCGCCCTGCGGCGGGGGCCTTCTCCGTGCATGCTGGCTGTGACGTATATCCCCTGGGCGGATCGGCCGGCCAGTGAGACACTATGCATAGCGCGACATATGTAGCCGTTACCCGGCGGTTTCGAACGTCTAACCACCGGGCATGAGGCGTAAGCGCCGCGGGCAATGAGGCTCGCTCTGCGACGGGTCGTCCGACCCTCTGAGATCAACGTGTTCACGCGTGAACCACCGTCACCGCTCCGTGTCAGCGGTGTCCGCATGCTGGAATGAGCTATCCACTTCGCGAGAAGCCAGCCATCATGTAACCTGCACGAAATTTCGCGGAGGGCCAACGTCGTCCCTCGGCAGCTGCATATGCCACGACGACGACGGGAGAGCCGATGCGTTCCGACGCCTGGTCGCCCATGGACGGTCGCCCTGCTCCGCAGGGGATGTACGACCCCCGTAACGAACACGACGCCTGTGGTGTCGGGTTCGTGGCCACCCTGACCGGTGTTGCCAGCCACGCGCTGGTCGAGCAGGCGCTGACCGTACTGCGCAACCTCGAGCACCGCGGCGCCACCGGCTCCGAGCCCGACTCCGGAGACGGCGCCGGCATCCTGCTCCAGGTTCCGGACGCCTTCCTGCGCGAGGTCACCGACTTCGACCTCCCCGCCGCCGGCGCCTACGCCGTCGGCATCGCCTTCCTCCCTGCCGACGGCTCCGCACAGGCCGTCTCGCAGATCGAGACGCTCGCGTCCGAGGAGGGTCTGACCGTCCTCGGCTGGCGCGACGTCCCCGTCGCCCCCGAGCTGCTCGGCGCCTCCGCCCGTGCCACCATGCCGGTCTTCCGCCAGCTCTTCGTCGCCGACGGGACGAGCACGGACATCGCGCTCGACCGCAAGGCGTTCGTGCTGCGCAAGCGCGCCGAGCGCGAGGCCGGGACGTACTTCCCGTCGCTCTCCGCCCGCACGATCGTCTACAAGGGCATGCTGACCACCGGCCAGCTGGAGCCCTTCTTCCCGGACCTGTCGGACCGCCGCTGCGCCACCGCCGTGGCCCTGGTCCACTCCCGGTTCTCCACCAACACCTTCCCGAGCTGGCCGCTGGCCCACCCGTACCGCTTCGTCGCGCACAACGGTGAGATCAACACGGTCAAGGGCAACCGCAACTGGATGGTCGCCCGCGAGTCCCAGCTCGCCTCCGACCTCTTCGGTGAGGGAAGCCTGGAGCGGATCTTCCCGATCTGTACGCCGGACGCCTCCGACTCCGCCTCCTTCGACGAGGTCCTGGAGCTGCTCCACCTCGGCGGCCGCTCGCTCCCGCACAGCGTCCTGATGATGGTCCCCGAGGCGTGGGAGAACCACGACTCCATGGACCCGGCCCGGCGCGCCTTCTACCAGTTCCACTCCACGATGATGGAGCCCTGGGACGGCCCGGCCTGCGTCACCTTCACCGACGGCGTCCAGGTCGGCGCGGTGCTCGACCGCAACGGTCTGCGCCCCGGCCGCTACTGGGTCACCGACGAGGGCCTCGTCGTCCTCTCCTCCGAGGTCGGCGTCCTCGACATCGACCCCGCCAAGGTCGTCCGCAAGGGCCGCCTGCAGCCCGGCAAGATGTTCCTCGTCGACACCGCCGAGCACCGGATCATCGAGGACGACGAGATCAAGGCCGGCCTCGCCGCCGAGAACCCGTACGCCGAATGGCTGGAGACCGGCGAGATCGAGCTCGAGGACCTCCCCGAGCGCGAGCACATCGTCCACACCCACGCCTCGGTCACCCGCCGCCAGCAGACCTTCGGCTACACCGAGGAAGAGCTCCGCGTCATCCTCGCCCCGATGGCCCGCACCGGCGGTGAGCCGCTCGGCTCCATGGGCACGGACTCGCCGATCGCGGCCCTCTCCGAGCGCCCCCGGCTGCTCTTCGACTACTTCACCCAGCTCTTCGCGCAGGTCACCAACCCGCCGCTGGACGCGATCCGCGAGGAGCTGGTGACGAGCCTGCTCTCCTCGCTGGGCCCGCAGGGCAACCTCCTGGAGCCGACCTCGGCCTCCTGCCGCTCGGTCACCCTGCCCTTCCCGGTGATCGACAACGACGAGCTGGCCAAGCTCATCCACATCAACGCCGACGGCGACATGCCCGGCATGAAGGCCGCGACCCTGTCCGGCCTGTACCGGGTCTCCGGCGGCGGCGACGCGCTCGCCGCCCGCATCGAGGAGATCTGCGCCGAGACCGACGCGGCGATCGAGGCCGGTGCCCACCTCCTCGTCCTCTCCGACCGGCACTCCGACGCCGAGCACGCGCCGATCCCGTCGCTGCTGCTCACCGCGGCCGTCCACCACCACCTCATCCGTACCAAGCAGCGCACCCAGGTGGGTCTGCTGGTCGAGGCCGGCGACGTCCGCGAGGTCCACCACGTGGCCCTGCTCATCGGCTACGGCGCCGCCGCCGTCAACCCGTACCTGGCGATGGAGTCGGTCGAGGACCTGGTCCGCGCCGGCACCTTCATCGAGGGCCTGGAGCCCGAGCAGGCGATCCGCAACCTGATCTACGCGCTCGGCAAGGGCGTCCTCAAGGTCATGTCCAAGATGGGCATCTCGACCGTCGCCTCCTACCGCGGCGCCCAGGTCTTCGAGGCCGTCGGCCTCGACACCGCCTTCGTCGAGAAGTACTTCAACGGCACGGCCACCAAGATCGGCGGCGCCGGTCTCGACGTCGTCGCCAAGGAGGTCGCCGCCCGGCACGCCAAGGCGTACCCCGCCTCCGGCGTCCCCTCCGCGCACCGCGCGCTGGACATCGGCGGCGAGTACCAGTGGCGCCGCGAGGGCGAGCCGCACCTCTTCGACCCGGAGACGGTCTTCCGCCTCCAGCACGCCACGCGCAACAAGCGGTACGACGTCTTCAAGAAGTACACGGACCGGGTGAACGAGCAGTCCGAGCGCCTGATGACGCTCCGCGGCCTCTTCGGCTTCACCTCGGACCGCGAGGCGATCTCCGTCGACGAGGTCGAGCCGGTCTCCGAGATCGTCAAGCGGTTCTCGACGGGTGCCATGTCGTACGGCTCCATCTCCCGCGAGGCGCACGAGACCCTCGCCATCGCCATGAACCAGCTGGGCGGCAAGTCCAACACCGGTGAGGGCGGCGAGGACCCGGACCGTCTCTACGACCCGGCGCGCCGCTCCGCGATCAAGCAGGTCGCCTCCGGCCGCTTCGGCGTGACGAGCGAGTACCTGGTCAACGCGGACGACATCCAGATCAAGATGGCGCAGGGCGCCAAGCCCGGCGAGGGCGGTCAGCTGCCCGGCCACAAGGTCTACCCGTGGGTGGCCAAGACCCGGCACAGCACGCCCGGTGTCGGTCTGATCTCCCCGCCGCCGCACCACGACATCTACTCCATCGAGGACCTGGCTCAGCTGATCCACGACCTCAAGAACGCCAACCCGGCCGCGCGTATCCACGTGAAGCTGGTGTCGGAGGTCGGTGTCGGCACGGTCGCCGCCGGTGTCTCCAAGGCGCACGCGGACGTCGTCCTCATCTCCGGCCACGACGGCGGTACGGGCGCCTCCCCGCTCACCTCGCTGAAGCACGCGGGCGGTCCCTGGGAGCTCGGCCTCGCCGAGACCCAGCAGACGCTGCTGCTCAACGGCCTGCGCGACCGGATCGTCGTCCAGACCGACGGCCAGCTCAAGACCGGCCGTGACGTCGTCATCGCCGCGCTGCTCGGCGCCGAGGAGTTCGGTTTCGCGACCGCGCCGCTCGTCGTCTCCGGCTGCGTCATGATGCGCGTCTGCCACCTGGACACCTGCCCCGTCGGCATCGCCACCCAGAACCCGGTCCTGCGCGACCGCTTCTCCGGCAAGGCCGAGTTCGTCGTCAACTTCTTCGAGTTCATCGCCGAGGAGGTCCGCGAGATCCTCGCCGAGCTGGGCTTCCGTACGCTCGAAGAGGCCGTCGGCCACGCCGAGCTGCTGGACACCAGCCGCGCCGTGACGCACTGGAAGGCACAGGGCCTGGACCTGGCCCCGCTCTTCCACGTGCCCGAGCTGCCCGAGGGCGCGGTCCGCCATGCCCTGATCGAGCAGGACCACGGTCTGGAGAAGGCCCTCGACAACGAGCTGATCGAGCTCGCCGCCGAGGCGCTGGGCGCGGCGACGGCCGAGGACGCCCAGCCGGTCCGGGCCCAGGTCGCCATCCGCAACATCAACCGGACGGTCGGCACCATGCTCGGCCACGAGGTGACGAAGAAGTTCGGCGGTGCGGGTCTGCCGGCCGACACCATCGACATCACCTTCACCGGCTCCGCGGGCCAGTCGTTCGGCGCCTTCCTGCCGAGCGGAGTCACGCTCCGCCTGGAGGGCGACGCCAACGACTACGTGGGCAAGGGCCTCTCCGGCGGCCGCGTCATCGTCCGCCCGGACCGTGGCGCCGACCACCTGGCCGAGTACTCGACCATCGCCGGCAACACCATCGGCTACGGCGCGACCGGCGGCGAGCTGTTCCTGCGCGGCCGCACCGGTGAGCGCTTCTGCGTCCGCAACTCCGGCGCGCTGGTCGTCTCGGAGGGCGTGGGCGACCACGGCTGCGAGTACATGACCGGCGGCACCGCGGTCGTCCTCGGCGAGACGGGCCGCAACTTCGCGGCCGGCATGTCGGGCGGCGTCGCGTACGTCGTCGACCTCGACCGGGACAACGTCAACTCCGGCAACCTCTCCGCCGTCGAGTCGCTCGACGACGCGGACAAGCAGTGGCTGCACGACGTCGTGCGCCGCCACCACGAGGAGACCGGCTCGACGGTCGCCGAGAAGCTCCTTGCCGACTGGCCCGCGAACGCGGAGCGCTTCAGCAAGATCATCCCGTCCACGTACAAGGCAGTGCTCGCCGCCAAGGACGCCGCTGAGCTCGCCGGTCTCTCCGAGGCCGAGACCACCGAGAAGATGATGGAGGCGGCGACCAATGGCTGACCCCAAGGGCTTCCTGACCACCGGCCGCGAGGTCGCCAAGACCCGTCCGGTGGGCGAGCGAGTCAAGGACTTCAACGAGGTCTACGTTCCCGGCTCCCTGCTGCCGATCATCAGCAAGCAGGCCGGCCGCTGCATGGACTGCGGCATCCCGTTCTGCCACAACGGCTGCCCGCTCGGGAACCTCATCCCCGAGTGGAACGACTACGCCTACCGCGAGGACTGGTCGCAGGCGTCCGAGCGGCTGCACGCCACGAACAACTTCCCGGAGTTCACCGGCCGTCTGTGCCCGGCTCCGTGCGAGGCGGCGTGCGTGCTCGGCATCAACCAGCCGGCCGTCACCATCAAGAACGTCGAAGTCTCCATCATCGACAAGGCGTGGGACAGCAACGACGTCAGGCCGCAGGCGCCCGAGCGGCTCTCCGGCAAGACCGTCGCCGTCGTCGGCTCGGGCCCGGCGGGTCTCGCCGCCGCGCAGCAGCTGACCCGGGCCGGTCACACGGTCGCCGTCTTCGAGCGCGCCGACCGGATCGGTGGACTGCTGCGGTACGGCATCCCCGAGTTCAAGATGGAGAAGCGGCACATCAACCGCCGTATCGAGCAGATGCGCGCGGAGGGTACGAAGTTCCGCACGGGCGTGGAGATCGGCCGCGACATCACGGCGACCGACCTGCGCAAGCGGTACGACGCCGTCGTCATCGCCGCCGGTGCGACGACCGCCCGCGACCTGCCCGTCCCGGGCCGGGAGCTGAGCGGCATCCACCAGGCGATGGAGTACCTGCCGCTCGCCAACAAGGTCGTCGAGGGCGACTTCGTGGCCCCGCCGATCACGGCCGAGGGCAAGCACGTCGTCGTCATCGGCGGCGGCGACACGGGCGCGGACTGCGTGGGCACCGCCCACCGCCAGGGCGCGGCCTCGGTCACGCAGCTGGAGATCATGCCGCGTCCGGGCGAGGAGCGGGCGGCCGGCCAGCCGTGGCCGACCTTCCCGATGCTGTACAAGGTCACCTCGGCGCACGAGGAGGGCGGCGAGCGGGTCTACTCCGTCTCCACCACCCACTTCGAGGGCGACGAGGAGGGCAACGTCCAGTTCCTGCACCTGGTCGAGGTCGAGTTCGTCGAGGGCAGGCTGACGCAGAAGCCCGGCACGGAGCGGAAGATCCCGGCGCAGCTGGTGACGCTCGCGATGGGCTTCACGGGCACGGACGTCGAGAACGGCCTGGTCGGGCAGTTTGGTCTGGACCTGGACGAGCGGGGTAACATCGCCCGTGACGCGGACTTCGCCACCAACGTCGGTGGTGTGTTCGTGGCCGGTGACGCTGGCCGCGGCCAGTCGCTGATCGTCTGGGCGATCGCCGAGGGCCGGTCGGCGGCGCGCGGAGTCGACCGCTTCCTGACCGGCGCGAGCGACCTCCCGGCCCCGATCCGCCCGACGGACCGAGCCCTGACGGTCTGACCGTCCCGTCCCCAAGACGTCCCGTACAACGACGTACGGAACTGAGCGCGGCGCCCCCCGAATGTCCCCGACCGGACGACTGGGAGGGCGCCGCGGTGCGTCCGCCTCGTGCCGCGGTGCGTCCGCCTCGTCGGGGTGCTCAGGGGGCCGTGCGGTCTGGTCCCTTCTCTCCGTGGAGGGCGGCGAGCCAGGCCGCCGCGCCGGTCAGGGCCGCGTCCGCCTCCGGCAGGAGGCCCCGCGCCCCGAGGAAGCCGTGGAAGACGCCGGTGTGCAGGCGTACTTCGGCGCGGACACCCGCCGAGGAGAGCCGGCGGGCGTAGGCCAGCCCCTCGTCCCGCAGCGGGTCGCAGTCGGCGAGGACCACCAGCGTGGGCGGCAGCCCGGCGAGATCGGGCGCGAGACCGGGGGAGGCACGGACCGGGTCGCCGTCCGGGCCCAGATACTGCTCCCAGTACCAGCGCATGTGCGCCGTCGTGTGGAAGAAGCCCTCGGCGTACGCCTCCGCCGAGACGGAGCCCATACGGTGGTCCAGGGCCGGGTAGAACAGCAGCTGGCCGGCGACCGGCGGGCTGCCCGCGTCCCGGGCGCGCAGGGCCGCGCCCGCCACGAGGTTGCCGCCGCTGGAGTCGCCCGCCAGGAACACCGGGCCTTCGGAGCGGCCGGCGGCCCACTCCAGGACCGCGTACACGTCGTCCTCGGCGGCCGGGAAGCGGTGCTCGGGGGCGCGCCGGTAGTCCACGGAGACCACCGAGACCCCCGCCCGGTCCGCCAGCCGACGGCACAGCCCGTCGTGCGTGTCCAGGTCGCACAGGACCCAGCCGCCGCCGTGCGCAAAGACGACGACGGGCCCGGCGCCGCCCGGGCCGCCGCCGTACAGCCGTACCCGTACGCCGTTCGCCGTCGTCTCCCGGGAGGGCGGCACGTCCCGTACCCCCGCCCGGGCCGCCGCCCGCAGCGCCTCCGGGGAGCCGGGCCCCGGGAAGCCCGCCGACATCGCCTCGCACAGGGCCCGGGCCGCCGGTGTCAGTGGATCCGTCATCCGGTCGTCAGCCCCCCGTCCACCGTGAACTCCGCCCCCGTGACATAGGACGAGGCGTCCGAGACCAGGAAGCCGATCAGGCCCCCGACCTCCTCCGCCCGGCCCATCCGGCCGAGCGGGACGTGCGACCAGTCCCTGTCCGTCACCGCGGCCGTCATCGGGGTGTCGACGGCCCCGGGATGCACCGAGTTGACGCGGATCCCGTACCGCGCGAGGTCGAGCGCCGAGGAGCGGGTCAGCCCGCGCAGCCCGAACTTGGCCGAGCCGTAGGCCGCGTGCCCGGGGATCCCGACGAGACCGGCCGTCGACGACACGTTCACGATCGAGCCCCCGCCCGCCTCGCGCAGCGCCGGCACCACGGCCTGGATCCCGAGGAAGGGCCCCAACAGGTTGACCCTGAGCAGGAGTTCGAAGGTCTCGTACGTCTCCGACTCCACCGGGGCCGTCCGCCACAGGGCCGCGTTGTTGACGAGTGCGTCGATCCGCCCGTACGCCGTGGCGGCGGCCGAGGCGACCTCCCGCCAGTCCTCCGCCGAGGTCACGTCGTGGCGGACGAACAGGCCCGCGTCGCCGAGCTCCGCCGCGACCGCCCGGCCCTCCTCCTCCCGTACGTCCGTGCAGACGACCCGCGCGCCCGCCGCCACCAGGAGGCGGGCCTCCGCCGCGCCCTGGCCGCGTGCCGCGCCGGTGACGATCACGACCTTGCCGGCGAGGGAGCTCACCTGGCCTCCAGCGCGCGGAAGTGCGGGATGACCTTCTCGCCCCACTGCCGGATGGTCTCCATGCAGACCTCCTGGGGGACGGTGCCCATCTGGATGAGGCACATCACCTCGTCGACGCCGATCTCGCGCAGCCGCTCGACATAGGCGATGGCGGTGTCGGCGTCCCCGTAGGCGTGGTCGGTGTTGTACGTGCCGGTGTCGACCGGGCGGGCCGGGATGTTCGCCTCGTGGAGCCGGGCGACCAGTTCCTCGCGGCGCCGTTCCAGCGCCCCCGTGTGGTCCTCGTCCTCCGCGTAGCCGGTCGGGGCGGGGGAGTTGCCGTACCAGTGGGCGATCGACTCGGCGAAGAAGCGCTGACCGCGCGTGCCGAGGCGCAGCGCGCGCTCGGCGTCGTCGAGGACGATGGTCGGGCAGAGCGCCGAGAAGTGGTCGTTGACCTCGGAGGAGACGAGCCGGGAGCCGTCGCGTACGGCGATGGCCTCGTCGTAGACCTTGCGCATCGCGCGCACGTCGTCGGCGCCCGCGAAGCCCATCACCAGGGCGCCGATGCCGAGTTCCGCGGCGAGCTTGAGGGTGTCGTGCTTCGAGCAGGCCATGAAGAGCGGCGGGTGCGGGTCCTGCACGGGGCGGGGCAGGATCGCGCCGGGGCCGATGTCGATCGAGCCGTGCCACTCGAACAGCTCCTCGCGCCAGGCGTGCGAGAAGATCCGCAGCGCCTCCTCCATCTGCGGATACGTGTCCTCGGGGCGCACCCCGTACATCCGCATCTCCTGGCGGGTGGCGCCCCGGCCGGCGCCGATGTCCACGCGGCCGCCGCTGAGGACGTCGAGCATGGCGGCGCGCTCGGCCACCCGCACCGGGTGCTGGTAGCCGAAGGGCATGGTGACGACGCCGTGGCCGATCCGGATGCGCTCGGTGCGGGCGGCGACCCAGGTCAGGAAGATCTCGGACGCGCTCATGTGCGCGTACTGGGTGAGGGAGTGGTGCTCGACGGCCCAGATCCGGTCGAAGCCCATCTGCTCCGCGTGGACGGCCTGTTCGACGCAGTCGTGGAGGACCTGCCGCTCACGTTCGGGGGTCGGGTCGACGAGCTGGGCCTCGAAGATCATCGAGAACTTCACGGTGAACTCCTCTATTTCGAATAGGAATACTTCTAGCAGGCATACGGGGGTGGGGAAGGGGAGTCGTAGACTTCGCCCCGTGGCGGACATGACGACGGCGGGGCGGGAAGAGCTTCCGGAGATCCCGGGGCTCCCGGCGACGAGCTGGGCGGTGCTCGGACTGCTCTCCTTCGGCGAGGAGCTGTCCGGCTACGACCTCAAGAAGTGGTCCGACTGGTCGCTGCGCTTCTTCTACTGGAGCCCGTCGTTCAGTCAGATCTACAGCGAGCTGAAGCGCCTGGAGAAGGCGGGCTTCGCCACCTCGCGGATGGTCGCCCAGGAGACGGGGAGCCGCGACAAGCGGGTCTACCGGATCACGGACGAGGGGATGGCCGCCGTCCGCACCTGGGCCCGTACGGCGCCCGTCGACCCGCCCGTGCTCAAGCACGGGCCGATGCTGCGGCTCTGGCTCGGGCATCTCCTCGAACCCGAGCAGATGCGGGACGTCCTCGCCCGCCACCGGGAGTTCGCCGAGACCATGCGCCTGCGCGCGCAGACCGACGTGGACGGGTCGAAGGCCGAGGAGGCGTGGGCGTACCCCACGCTCACCCTCAAGTGGGCCGAGCGGTACTACGCCTCCGAGCGGGACCTGGCGGACGCCATGCTCGCCGACATCGAGGAGCTGGAGAAGGCCCGCGCGGCCAAGGCGTCCGGGACGGCGGACCCGGCTCCGGACCCGGCGTCCGGGGCGGCGGACCCGGCTCCTGACCCGGCCTCCGAGTCGGGTGCGGGGGATGGCAAGCGCCCGGAGGCGCGCCGGAAGTAGAGCAGCGGGCCGGTGTCCCGGTGCGCGGTCAGCGCGTCGACCCGGGCCAGCGCGATGGCGTGGTCACCGCCGTCCAGTACCGCCTCCAGGGTGCACTCGACCGTCGCGAGCGACCCCTCGATCAGCGGGGCCCCGCCGGTGCCGGGCCGCCAGGGCGTGCCGGTGAACTTGTCGCCGCCCGTCACCGCGAAGCGCCGGCAGAGCTCCTCCTGATCGGCGGCGAGCACGTTGACCGCGAACCTGCCCCGCCGCGCGGATCCTCGGCCAGCTCGTCGAGGTGTGCGCGGGGCAGAAGCAGACCAGCGGCGGGTCCTCGACGAGCCGCTCGGCGAGGTGCTCGGCCCGGGGGAGCCGGGCGAGATCCAGGTCCGTGGTCGGCGGCTTCAACGCCTACCCGGCCGAGGTCGAGCGCGTCCTGCTGCGCCACGAGTCCGTGCTCGACGCCGCCGTGGTCGGTACGCCGGACGCCCGCCTCGGCGAGGTCGGCGTCGCGTTCGTGGTGACCGACCGCGCCCTCGACGGGGGCGAGTTGACCGCCTGGGCCCGCGAGCGGCTCGCCAACTTCAAGGTCCCGCGCCGCTTCGTCGCCGTACCGCGGCTGCCGCGCAACGCGGGCGGCAAGCTCCTCAAGGACGAACTGCGGCGCGCCGCGAGAGGGGAGTCGCGTGAGGCCGACGCGCGAACAGGACGAACTGCGGGCGTCGGTACGGTCCGTCCTCGCCCGCCACGAGGGCGGGGCGGCCTGGGAGCCGCTCACCCGGCAGATCGGTGTCGCCGCGCCATCCGTGCCGATGGCGTACGGCGGACTGGGCTGCGGGCTCCCGGACGTCGGCGTGGTGGCCGAGGAGCTGGGCCGGGCGCTCAGCTCGGTCCCGTACCTCGGATCGGCCGTCCTGCCCGTCACGGCTCTCCTCGCCTCGGGCGACTGGGACGCCTGCGCCCGGCTCCTGCCCGGCCTCGCCGAGGGGACGCGGACCGGGGCGCTGGCATGGGCCGAGGACGGCGGCTGGGACGCGGGAGCGATCACGACGAGGGCGGAGCCCCGGCGACCGGCAGCGGACGAGGACGTCCTCTCCGGCCGCAAGGAGTTCGTCCTCGCCGGGCCCGGACGGCCGGACGTGTGCCTGGTCTTCGCCCGCGACGACCGTGGCCGCCTCGGCCTGTACGAACTCAAGCACCGCGAGGGCACGTTCACCCCCGTCCCCACCCTCGACCGCACGCGCCCCCTCGCCCGGCTGGTGCTCGACCGGGCCCCGGCCCGTCTCCTCGCCGCAGACGGGGAGGGCGTCCTCGCGCGCGTACGCGACGTGGCCGCGACCGTGCTCGCCGCCGAGCAGGTCGGGGGCGCCGAGCGCGCCCTGGAGGACACGGGCCGGTACGTCGGCGGGCGCGTCCAGTTCGGCCGGCCGGTCGGCTCCTTCCAGGCCGTCAAGCACCGCCTGGCCGATCTGTACACCGCCGTCGAGTCCGCGCGTTCCCTCGCCCTGGCCGCCGCGCACGCGGACGCCGAACCCCTGGCCGCCGCGGCCGCCGCGGTCTGCTCGGAGACGTACGAGACGGTGGCGGGCGAGATGATCCAGCTCCACGGCGGAATCGGCGTGACCTGGGAACACCCGGCGCACGAGCACCTCAAGCGCGCCCACGGATCCGCCCGCCTCCTCGGCCCTCCCGCCGCGCACCGCAGCCGTATCGCGACGGCGCTCGGACTCGCCGTCGACGCCGGCTGATCACGTACGCTCGGGAGTCCGTACGGGAGAGTCCGTACGGACATGGGGAGGGGGAGCCGTCCGTGGCCCTGAGTCTGCGCAAGGTCGAGGAAGCCGCACCGGCGCTGGTGAGTCTCTACAAGTCGGCGGGGGTCTCCCTGCGGAAGCACGGGATGGACGGGCAGCGCGTCGCCGTCTATCTGGTGCTCGACTACTCGGGTTCGATGAAGCCGTACTACCAGAATGGCAGTGTCCAGGCGCTGGCCGACCGGGTGTTGGGGCTCTCGGCCAACCTGGACGACGACGGCCGGGTGCCCGTGGTGTTCTTCTCCACCGACGTCGACGCCGAGACCGACATCGAACTCGCCGACCACCAGGGGCGGATCGACCGGATCGTCACCGGGCTCGGCCACATGGGCAAGACCAGCTACCACCTGGCGATGGACGCGGTCATCGACCACTACCTCGACAGCGGCGCCACCGCGCCCGCGCTCGTCGTCTTCCAGACGGACGGCGGACCGATCAACAAGCTCGCCGCCGAGCGGTATCTGTGCAAGGCGGCGAAGCTGCCGCTCTTCTGGCAGTTCATCGGCTTCGGCGACCCGGGCAGCCGTCAGTTCGAGTTCCTGCGCAAGCTGGACGAGTTGGCGGTCCCCGGCAAGCGGCCCGTCGACAACGCCGGCTTCTTCCACGCCGGGGCGGACCCGCGCACGGTCCCGGACGCGGAGCTGTACGACCGGATCGTCTCCGAGTTCCCCGCCTGGCTCGCCGCTGCCCGGGGACAGGCCATCGTCCGCTAGGCCGGAAGTAATGGCTGGCGGGGCCCACGCCGGGTGGGCGAGGGTGGCTCCATGGCATCTCTCGTGCGACATGTGACGATCGACTGTTCCGACCCGTACACCCTGGCGACCTTCTGGGCGGCCGCCTTGGACTCCAAGGTCTCGGACGAGGACCGGCCCGGTGACGAGGAGGCGCTGGTCGAGACGGCCGGCAGCGGCCTGCTCTTCGTCAGGGTGCCGGAGCCGAAGTCGGCCAAGAACCGGGTGCACCTCGACCTCCAGCCGCAGGACCGCGGCCGGGACGAGGAGGTCGAACGGCTCCTGGCCCTCGGCGCCACGCTCGTCGGCGACCACCGGAACGCGGACGGGACGGGATGGGCGACGCTGGCCGACCCGGAGGGCAACGAGTTCTGCGTCGAGCGGGCGTCCGCCGAGCGCGCGGAGTAATCCAGACAGAAGGTGTCGGGAATCCGGTGTTTCCTGGAGTCATGGGAGACACCGGAACCGGAACCACCTGGGCGGCCTTCGAGGCCGCCGAGCCCGTACTCGCCGCGACCGTGCGCGAGCGCTTCGGGCAGTACACCCACCACGCGCTCGCCACCCTGCGGAAGGACGGCTCGCCGCGACTCAGCGGCATCGAGGCGGACTTCCGCTGGGACGAGCTGTGGCTCGGCATGATGCCGAACTCCCGCAAGGCGCTGGACCTGCGCCGCGACGGCCGCTTCTCGCTGCTGGCCAACCCGGGCGCGGGGACGGACATGGGCGGCGGCGACGTCCGGATCTCGGGCCGGGCCGTCGAGGTCACGGACACGGCCGCGCTGGAGCGGTACGCGGAGGCGGTGGGCATGCCGCTGCCGTTCCACGTCTTCCGGGTGGAGCTGACGGACGTGGTCCGCACCTTCGTCGAGGGGGACGACCTGGTCGTCCGCACCTGGACGCCGGGGCGGCGGGTGCGGACGATCCGGCGCGGTACGGGTGACAGCCCGCCGCGCGAGGAGTCATGAACCCCCGTCGTACGCGTCGAGGACACGGGCCCGGCACCAGGACGGGGTGCCCCAGGCGTCCCGGAGCGGGCGGGCCTTGCGGAGCCAGAGCGAGAGGTCCAGCTCCTCGGTGTAGCCGATGGCGCCGTGGATCTGGAGAGCCGTGCGGGCGGCGGTGCAGGCGGCCTCGCCCGCGGTGACCTTGGCCGCGGCGAGATCGGCGCTCTCGAAGGTGAGCGCCGCTCCGAAGAGGAGGGGCCGGGCGAACTCCAGGGCGATCAGGGTGTCGGCCAGCCGGTGCTTGACCGCCTGGAAGGAGCCGATCTCCGTACCGAACTGCCGGCGCTCCTTGGCATACGCCACGGTCCGGTCGAGCAGGGTGAGGCCGACGCCGAGCGACTGCGCGGCGGTGGCGAGCACCGCCCATCCCCCGGCCTGCGCGACGGCCGCCGTCACGGCGGGCCCGGCGGCCAGCAGCTCCCCGCCGGGCGCGGGGAGCGCGAGCCGTCGCGCCGGATCGGCGGAGGCCCGTACGCCCTCGTGCCCGGGCGCGAGCCACAGCTCGTCGCCCCGGACGGCGAGGACCAGGTCGGCGACGTCGGCGTCCAGCGCGTACCCGGGACCGCCCACGGCGGGGGGCAGTGTCGCGATCGTCCCTCCCATGGCGATGCCCGGGAGCAGCCGCTTCGCCGGGCCGTCCTCGCCCCGGCGCGCCAGCTCCGCGAGGAGCGCCGACGCCGCCACCGTCTCGACCACCGGACCGGGCATCCCGTGCCTGCCCAACTCCACGAACGCCGTGGCCAGTTCGACCGGGAGCGGGCCCATGCCCTCGTACGGCTCCGGGACGGCGAGGGCGAAGACGCCCACCTCCGCGAGCCGGGACCACAGGGCGCGGCCCGGGGACGGGTCGCCCGCCGCCCACGCCCGTATCGCCGTCGGCGTCCGCGCCGCCGTCAGCATCGCGTCCAGCGAGCGCGCGAAGTCGCGCTGCTCCCGCGTCGCCAGGAATCGCATCAGCGCCGCCCCTTCGGCAGGCCGAGCAGCCGCTCGGCGATGATGTCGCGCTGGATCTCGTTGGTGCCCGCGTAGATCGGGCCCGCGAGCGAGAAGACGTACCCCTCGCCCCACTCGCCGTCCGCCGACTCCGCCTCGTCGCCCAGCAGATCGAGCGCCGTCTCGTGCAGCGCGATGTCGTACTCCGACCAGAAGACCTTGTTCAGGCTCGACTCCGCCCCGATCGCCGCCCCCGACGCGAACCGCGCGGCGCCGCCCGCCGTGAAGAGCTGGTACGCCCGCGCCCCGACCACCGCGTCCGCGACCCGGTCCCGCAGTCCGCGGTCCTCGCCGCCCGCGCGCCACAGCCGGACGAGCCGGTCGGCGGCGGCCAGGAAGCGGCCGGGGGAGCGGAGCATCAGACCGCGCTCGTTGCCGGTCGTGGACATCGCGATCCGCCAGCCCTGGCCGGGCTCCCCGATCACGTCCTCGTCCGGCACGAAGACCTCGTCCAGGAAGAGCTCCGCGAACGCCGGCTTCCCGTCGAGCCGTCCGATCGGCCGGACCGTCACCCCGGGCGCCCGCAGGTCGAACATCAGATACGTCAGCCCCCGGTGCGGCCGCGCGGGGTCCGTCTCCGGGCCGGTGCGGAAGATGCCGAAGGCCCGGTCCGCGAAGGCCGCCCGCGAGGACCAGGTCTTCTGCCCGGACAGCAGCCAGCCCCCTGACGTCCGTACCGCGCGCGAGGTCAGCGAGGCGAGGTCGGAGCCGGACCCGGGCTCCGACCAGGCCTGTGCCCAGATCACCTCACCGGTCGCCATCGACGGCAGCACCCGGGCCCGCTGCTCCTCGGTCGCGTGGTCGAAGAGCGTCGGGGCGAGCAGGTTGATGCCGTTCTGCGAGACCCGGCCGGGCGCCCCCGCCGCGTAGTACTCCTCCTCGAAGAGCAGCCACCGGAAGATGTCGGCGCCCCGGCCCCCGTACCGCTCGGGCCACGAGACCACCGACCAGCGGCCGGCGGCCAGCTCGGCCTCCCAGTCGCGGTGCGCGGCGAAGCCCTCCTCGGTCTCCAGGGACGGCAGCGGCTCGGCGGGGACGTGGGCCCGCAGCCACTCCCGGGCCTCCGCGCGGAAGGCCCGCTCCTCGGGCGTGTACGAGAGGTCCATCAGACCCCCGCCTCCTTCATCGCGGCCACGTCCATCCCGCCGAGCGCGTCCGCGGCGGTCTCCGCGTTGTGCGCGTGGGCGAGATGGTGGAGTCCGAAGACGGAGTCCATGCCGGCGTGCAGACCCTGGAGGTCCTCCGCCTGGTTCACCGCCCGCTTGGTCAGGGCGAGGCCGAGCCGGGGCATCTCGGAGATCCGCAGCGCCAGCTCCTCCGTCGCGCGGGAGAGTTCCTCGCGCGCCACGACGCGGTTGACCATGCCGATCTCGTACGCCCGCCGGGCGGTCATCCGGTCACCGGTGTAGAGGAACTCCTTGGCGATCCGCGGCGGCATGACCCAGGGGTGCGCGAAGTACTCGACGCCGGGGATCCCCATCCGCACCACCGGGTCGGCGAAGAAGGCGTCCTCGCTCGCCACGATCAGGTCGCAGATCCAGGCCAGCATCAACCCGCCCGCCACACAGGCGCCCTGGACGGAGGCGACGACCGGCTTCGGTAGTTCGCGCCAGCGCCGGCACATGCCCAGATGGACCTCGGACTCGCGGGCGAAGCGGGACTCGGCCCCCGGCTTGTCGGAGTGGTCCCACCAGAGTCCGGCGCGGCGGGCGAAGGGGAGATGGGCGTCGCGTTCCGGAGTGCCGATGTCGTGGCCCGCGGAGAAGTGCCCGCCCGCTCCGGCGAGCACGATCACCTTGACCTCGGAGTCGTCCGCCGCCCGGTAGAAGGCCTCGTCCAGGGCGTAGGTCATCGCGGAGTTCTGGGCGTTGCGGTAGCGGGGGCGGTTCATCGTCACGTACGCGACCGGGCCGCGACGCTCGTACAGCACGGGCATCTCGCTCCTTCCCTAACAAGTGTTTGGTAGGTTAACGTACGGCCATGAGCAGCGCCATGAGCAGCGTCGAGGAGTTCCGCGCCGAGATACGCACCTGGCTGCAGGCCCACCTCGGGGGTGAGTTCGCCGGCCTGAAGGGCCTCGGCGGACCGGGCCGCGAACACGAGGCGTTCGCCGAACGCCTCGCCTGGGAACGGCACCTGGCGGCCCACGGCTGGACCTGCGTCGGCTGGCCGAAGGAGTACGGCGGTCGCGGCGCGAGCATCGAGGAGCAGATCGCCTTCCACGAGGAGTACGCCCTCGCCGACGCCCCCGCCCGCGTCAACCACATCGGAGAACAGCTCCTCGGCCCCACCCTCATCGACCACGGCACGGAGGAGCAGAAGGCCCGCTTCCTGCCGCCGATCCGCGCCGTCGAGGAGCTGTGGTGCCAGGGCTACAGCGAACCCGACGCCGGCTCCGACCTCGCCGCCGTCCGCACCCGCGCCTTCCGCGAGGGCGACGAGTGGGTGGTCACCGGCCAGAAGATCTGGACCTCGCTCGCCCACGAGTCGCAGTGGTGCTTCGTCGTCGCCCGCACCGAGCCCGGATCGCGGCGGCACGCCGGACTCTCGTACCTGCTCGTCCCACTGGACCGGCCCGGCGTCGAGGTCCGGCCGATCGTCCAGCTCACCGGCACCAGCGAGTTCAACGAGGTCTTCTTCGACGGGGCCAGGACCGCCGCCACGAACGTCGTCGGCGCACCCGGCGACGGATGGCGGATCGCCATGGCCACCCTCGGCTACGAACGCGGTGTCTCCACCCTCGGCCAGCAGGTCGGATTCCGGCGCGAGCTGGACGGCCTCATCGCGCTCGCCCGGCGCAACGGAGCCCTCGCCGACCCGCTGATCCGCGACCGGCTCGTCCGGGCGTGGACCGGACTCCAGGCCATGCGGGCCAACGCCCTGCGCTCCACCGACCCCTCCGTGGCCAAGCTCTACTGGTCGCACTGGCACCGCGACCTCGGCGAACTCGCCATGGACATCTGCGGCGCCGCCTCCACCCTCGTCGCCGCCGAACCGTACGAACTCGACGAGTGGCAGCGGCTGTTCCTCTTCTCCCGCGCCGACACCATCTACGCCGGATCGAGCGAGATCCAGCGCAACGTCATCGCCGAGCGGGTGCTCGGCCTCCCCAAGGAGCCGCGCCCATGACCACCCCCGCGACCCCGCCCGCGTACGTCCCCGGGCACGGTCTGCTGACCGGTCGTACCGCCGTCGTCACCGCCGCCGCCGGAGCGGGCATCGGCGGGGCCACCGCCCGCCGCTTCCTGGAGGAGGGTGCCCGCGTCCTCGTCAGCGACGCCCACGCGCGCCGCCTCAAGGAGACCGAGGCCGCCCTCGCCGCCGAGTTCGGAGCGGACCGGGTCGACGCCCTCCCCTGCGACGTCACCGACGAGACCCAGGTCCAGGCCCTCTTCGACACCGCCGTACGGCTCCACGGCCGCCTCGACGCCGTCGTCAACAACGCCGGCCTCGGCGGCACCGCCACGCTCGTCGACATGACCGACGCCCAGTGGACCCGCGTCCTCGACGTCACCCTGAACGGCACCTTCCGCTGCACCCGCGCCGCCCTGCGCCACTTCGCGGAAGCCGGCCACGGAGGCGTCATCGTCAACAACGCCTCCGTCGTCGGCTGGCGCGCCCAGGCCGGCCAGGCCCACTACGCCGCCGCCAAGGCCGGCGTCATGGCGCTCACCCGCTGCGCCGCCGTCGAGGCGGCGGAGCACGGCGTCCGGGTCAACGCCGTCTCCCCGTCCCTCGCCATGCACCCGCACCTGGTCAAGGTCACCTCCGCCGAGCTGCTCGCCGACCTCACCGAACGCGAGGCCTTCGGGCGGTACGCCGAACCCTGGGAGATCGCCAACGTCATCGTCTTCCTCACCAGCGGCTACTCCTCCTACATGACCGGCGAGACCGTCTCGGTCAGCAGCCAGCACGCGTAGGACCAGAATGGACGTGTGCCGACCACCAAGAAGAAGACCCAGGTGACCGCCTCGCCCGAGCGGCGCCGAGAACTCCTGGACACCGCGGCCGAGGTGTTCGCCGCCCAGGGGTACAACGCCACGACCGTACGCAAGATCGCCGACGCCGCCGGCATGCTCGCCGGCAGCCTCTACTACCACTTCGATTCCAAGGAATCGATGCTCGACGAGATCCTCTCCACCTTCCTGACCGAGCTGTGGGAGGGGTACGACGCCGTCCTCGCCGCCGGACTCGGACCCAGGGAGACCATCGAGGCCCTCGTCACCGAGTCCTTCCGGGAGATCGACCGGCACCGCGCCGCCGTCGCCATCTACCAGAAGGAGTCCAGGCACCTCACCGACCAGCCCCGCTTCCACTACCTCTCGGACTCGCAGCAGAAGTTCGAGAAGGCGTGGCTGGGCACGCTGGAGCGCGGGGTGGAGGCCGGCACGTTCCGTGCCGACCTCGACATCCGGCTCACCTACCGCTTCGTGCGCGACACCGTCTGGGTCGCCGCGTCCTGGTACCGGCCGGGCGGACAGCACAGCCCGGACGAGATCGCCCGCCAGTACCTGTCGATGGTCCTGGACGGTATCGCCGTACGTACATAGACGTCTGGAGGAGTTGTCATGGCCGAGGCCTACATCGTCGAAGCGGTCCGCACCCCGGTGGGCCGCCGCAAGGGAGGCCTGGCCTCCGCCCACCCGGCGGACCTCGGCGCACACGTCCTGAAGGCCCTCGTCGCGCGGTCGGGCATCGACCCCTCCGCCGTCGAGGACGTCGTCTTCGGCTGCCTCGACACCGTGGGCCCGCAGGCCGGCGACATCGCCCGTACGGCCTGGCTGGCGGCCGGCCTCCCCGAGGAGGTCCCCGGCGTCACGATCGACCGCCAGTGCGGCTCCTCCCAGCAGGCCGTGCACTTCGCCGCCCAGGGCGTCCTGTCCGGCACCCAGGACCTGGTCGTGGCCGGCGGCACCCAGAACATGTCGATGATCCCGATCGCCTTCGCCTCCCGGCAGGCCGCCGAACCCCTCGGCCTCACCGAGGGCCCCTACGCCGGCTCCGAGGGCTGGCGGGCCCGGTACGGCGACGCGCCCGTCAACCAGTTCCACGGCGCTGAACTGATCGCCGAGAAGTGGGGCATCACCCGCCGTGACCAGGAGGAGTTCGCCCTCCGCTCCCACGAGCGGGCCCTGCGCGCGATCGACGAGGGCCGCTTCGAGCGGGAGACCGTGGCCTACGGGGACGTGACCATGGACGAGGGCCCGCGCCGGGACACCAGCCTGGAGAAGATGGCCGGCCTGAAGCCCGTCGTCGAGGGCGGCACGATCACGGCCGCCTGCTCCTCCCAGGTCTCCGACGGCGCCGCGGCCATGCTGCTGGCGAGCGAGCGGGCCGTACGGGAGCACGGGCTCACCCCGCGCGCCCGCGTCCACCACCTCTCGGTGCGGGGCGAGGACCCGATCCGGATGCTCTCCGCCCCGATACCGGCGACCGCGTACGCCCTCAAGAAGACCGGCATGTCCATCGACGACATGGACCTCGTCGAGATCAACGAGGCCTTCGCCCCGGTCGTCCTCGCCTGGCTGAAGGAGACGGGCGCCGACCCGGAGCGGGTGAACGTCAACGGCGGCGCGATCGCCCTGGGCCACCCGCTGGGCGCGACGGGCGTGAAGCTGATGACGACCCTCCTCCACGAACTGGAACGCACGGGCGGCCGCTTCGGCCTCCAGACGATGTGCGAAGGCGGAGGCCAGGCCAACGTGACGATCATCGAGCGGCTCTGACGGGCAGCACGCGCACGACGAACGCGACTCTGATCTTCGTAGCGGCCTTGGTGTGATGCTCGTCGCCGTCCCGCCCTTCGGGTGGGGCGGCGTGCTAAGGTTCCAGTGTTGCTAGTTGGTACCCATGAACTTTATGTGCGCCTGACGGGAATGTTCCTCAGGCGCAATTTTGTTTTCCGGACTCTCCGGGATGGGACCCTTACCTATTCAGGAGAAAATTATGGCTACCGGAACCGTGAAGTGGTTCAACTCGGAAAAGGGCTTCGGCTTCATCGAGCAGGACGGCGGCGGCGCCGACGTCTTCGCCCACTACTCCAACATCGCGACCTCCGGCTTCCGTGAGCTGCAGGAAGGCCAGAAGGTCACCTTCGACGTCACGCAGGGCCAGAAGGGCCCGCAGGCGGAGAACATCCTCCCGGCCTAATTGCCGGACGCGTTTCTCGCAGCCGGGACCCGCACCGCGCAGGTGCGGGTCCCGGCTTGTGCTGTGCTCAGGCCAGGAAGGCATTTCCCATGACCCGCTCCGAAAGGCGGCCCCGCCGGGCCGCGGAATCCCGCTCCGGAAACCCGTCCGGAAATACCCGCCGTGGCTCCGCCGCCGCCCCCAGGGGCAAGGGCGCCGGCCGCGGCCGTGGCCCCGCCACGCCTCCGCCGCCGCGTGAGTTCACCCTGCCCGAGACGCTGACGCCCGCGCTTCCCTCCGTCGAGTCCTTCGACGCGCTCGACATGCCCGCGGCCCTGGTGAAGACGCTCAACGCCCAGGGCGTGACCGAGCCCTTCCCGATCCAGGGCGCGACCCTCCCGAACTCGCTCGCCGGCCGGGACATCCTCGGCCGCGGCCGTACCGGCTCCGGCAAGACCCTCGCCTTCGGCCTCGCCCTGCTCGCCCGCACCGCGGGCCGCCGCGCCGAGCCCAAGGCGCCGCTCGCCCTGGTCCTGGTGCCCACGCGCGAGCTCGCCCAGCAGGTCACCGACGCCCTCGCCCCGTACGCCACCTCGGTGCAGCTGCGGCTCGCGACCGTCGTCGGCGGACTGTCGATCACCAAGCAGGCGAACTCCCTGCGCCGTGGCGCCGAGGTCGTCGTCGCCACGCCCGGCCGCCTGAAGGACCTCATCGAGCGGGGCGACTGCCGGCTCGACCAGGTCGCGATCACGGTCCTGGACGAGGCCGACCAGATGGCCGACATGGGCTTCATGCCCCAGGTCACGGCGCTGCTCAAGCAGGTCGAGCCGAACGGCCAGCGGATGCTGTTCTCGGCCACCCTCGACCAGAACATCGACCGGCTCGTGAAGATGTTCCTCGACGACCCGGTCGTGCACTCCGTCGACCCCTCCGCCGGCGCCGTCACGACGATGGAGCACCACCTGCTCTACATCGCCGACGAGACCGACAAGAAGGCCGTCACCCTGCGGATCGCCGCCCGCGACGGCCGCACGATCCTCTTCCTCGACACCAAGCGCGCCGTGGACCGGCTGGTCAAGCGGCTGCTCGCCAGCGGCGTACGGGCCTCGGGCCTGCACGGCGGCCGCTCGCAGCCGCAGCGCAACCGGACCCTGGACCAGTTCAAGAACGGACAGGTCACCGCGCTCGTGGCGACCAACGTGGCGGCCCGCGGCATCCACGTCGACGACCTCGACCTGGTCGTGAACGTCGACCCGCCGATCGACCACAAGGACTACCTGCACCGCGGCGGCCGCACCGCCCGGGCCGGCGAGTCCGGCAGCGTCGTCACCCTCGTCCTGCCCGAGCAGAAGCGCGATATGGGCCGGCTGATGACGAACGCCGGCATCAGCCCGCGCACGGCGCAGATCAAGTCCAGCGACGAGGAGCTGACCCGCCTCACCGGCGCCCGCGAGCCCTCCGGCGTCCCGGTCGTCATCGAGGTCCCGCAGCCGACCCCGCCCGCGAGCGCCCGCAACGGCGGACAGCGCTCGCGCCGCGGCGGTGGCGGTGGCGGCACCGGCCGTTCCCGCGCGGGAGCCGGCGCGGCCCGCACGGGTACGGGTACGGGAGCCGGCGCCCGCACGGGTTCGGGAACCGGCGCGCGTACGGGTACGAGCGGAGCCCGGACGGGCTCGGGAGCCGGCGCGGCCCGCACGGGCACGGGCGGTTCGGCCACCCGCACCCGCAACGGCGGCAACGGCTCCGGCGGCGGCCGTGGCGGCCGCCGTGGCGGCGGAGCCTCGGCGCAGGCGTAGAGCTAGTCGACGAGCCGGTCCTGGAGTTTCGCCAGTGTGCGCAGCTCCAGGCCCAAGCCGTCGGTCAGATAGCGGAAGAGACTTCCGTACGCCGCCTCGGTCTCGGCCAGCGCGGTCCGCAGATACTCGGTCCGCACCTCCTGGAGGGGGATGATCAGATCCGGGTTCTGCATCAGCCCACCCTGCTTCAGCCCCTCGCGCACCTTCGCGTCGTACGCGGCCCGGAAGGTGTTGGAGGCCAGGTAGTCGCCGACGGCCGTCGTCTCCGGCACGCCCAGGACCGTCAGCAGGAGATAACTCGTCCAGCCCGTACGGTCCTTGCCCGAGGTGCAGTGGTAGAGCGAGGGCGTCGGGCCGAGGCCCGCCAGCTCGCGGAGGGTGAGGCCGAGCTGGGCGCGGTTCGCCGGGCTCGTGACGAACGAGCGGTACACCTCGCGCATGAAGGCGGCCGCCCGCCCGCCGCCGAGCATCTCCTCCTGGCGCACCGGGTCGCGCGAGCCGATGGCCGCGAGCAGCTGCCCGAAGAGGCCGTTGTCGGTGACCGGCCGCGCCACCGGGACCACCCCGGCCGGGAGCCGGTCGGCGCCGTCGTACTGGACCTCCAGCGGGATCCGGAAGTCGACGGCCCGCCCCAGACGCAGCCCCGCGAGGGTCGACACATCGGCGTCCGTCAGTTTGTTCAGGGCGTCGGCCCGGTAGACCAGGCCGTGCCGGACCCGTCCGCCCGTGTAGGTCCGGTATCCGCCCAGGTCGCGTACGTTGACCGCGCCCTGGAGCGGGATGTGGCGGACGCCCGTGGCGCGGGGGCGGCTTCGGGGCGCCGCGACGGCCGGGGAGGTGACCGCCGCGAAGGCCGCGGCGGTGGCGGTGCTCAGCAGGGCGCGTCTCGACAGAGGCATGACTGAACTCCCGTGAGGGGATGAGGGTTTCACCCTGCGGATGGCAGGGCGCGGAGCACGTGCTCGGCCTCGGACATGACCCGCAGGACGAGTTCCTCGCAGCTCGGGAGGTCCTCGATGATCCCCGCGACCTGTCCGGACGCCATGACGCCGAGGTCGGTGCGGCCCTCGACCATGGACGCCTTGAGGAGCATGGGGGTGTTCGCGGCGAGCAGGACCTGGCTCCACGACAGGTCCTTGCCGTGCTTCATCGCGAGGCCGTCACGGACCATCCGCGGCCACGAGAGCCCCGAGATCCTCCGGAAGCCTCTCGCGCGGCGGACCGCCTGCGCCAACGCCCGTACCCGGCCCGCCCGTTCGAGGGCGTCGACCATCTCCGTACGGAGCATCCGGTGCGGCAGCCCGTCGACGGCGGTCGTCACCGTCACGTCCTTGACCGTGGCGGCGAGGTACTTCGCCTTCACGGCGTCGGGGACGGTGGAGTCGGAGGTGAGGAGGAAGCGGGTGCCCATGGCGATGCCCGCCGCGCCGTACGAGAGCGCGGCCACCAGACCGCGCCCGTCGTGGAAGCCGCCGGCCGCGACCACCGGGACGTCGACCGCGTCGACGACCTGCGGCAACAGGACCGTCGTGGCCACCTCGCCGGTGTGCCCGCCGCCCTCGCCGCCCTGCACGATCACCGCGTCCGCGCCCCAGGCCGCGACCTTCTCGGCGTGCCGCCGGGCCCCGACCGAGGGGACGACGACCACGCCCGCGTCCTTCAGCTCCGCCATCAGCTCGCGGGAGGGGGCGAGCGCGAAGGAGGCGACCCGTACGCCCTCGTCGATGATGATCCGGACCCGTTCGCGGGCGTCGCCCGCGTCCGCGCGCAGATTGACGCCGAACGGCCGGTCCGTACGGGACTTCACCTCGCGGACCGCCGCACGCAGCTCGTCCACGGTCATCGTCGCCGAGGCGAGGATGCCGAGGGCGCCCGCGTTCGCGGTGGCCGAGACGAGCCGGGGACCGGCGACCCAGCCCATGCCGGTCTGGACGATCGGGTGGCGGACGCCGGTGAGCTGGGTGAGCGCCGTCTCCATCAGCCCCGGACCTCCCGGTTCCGCAGCCCGTCGGGGTCGATCACCTCGCGGATCAGCCGCAGCTCCTCGGCGCTCGGCTCGCGGGTGTACGGGACTTCGCCGCCGATCACGAGGCCGAAGCCGGTGGCCTGCCGGACCTGGTCCACGGTGACGCCCGGGTGCAGGGAGGCGAGCCGCATCGAGCGGTCGGGTGTCTCGAAGTCGAAGACGCCGAGGTCGGAGACGACCCGGGGGATCCGGTGGAAACGCTCGGCACCGACGGCGGCCGCCCGGTCGTAGCCGACACCGCTGACCATGTCGACGCGCTCGACGAAGACCCGGGGCGAGTGCTTGGGGATCCAGTAACTGACCGGGTTGTTGAGGGTGTTGACGGGAGCGCCGCGTACGCCGAGGAGCTGGCGGGCGGGCCGGGACCAGTCGCCGATGCAGGAGATGTTCTGGTTGCCGTACCGGTCGATCTGGCTCGCGCCCATCATGACGTGCCGCCTGCCGCCGGTGACCATCGTCAGATGGCGGCGGTACGGCAGCCAGCCCTCGGGCTCCCCGTCGAGGCCCACGAGCATCGCCTCGCCGTCGGTCAGGAGCAGGTCGGGGGCGAAGGAGCGCTTGGCGAGCCGGGCGCCGAACGAGGAGACCGGGGCCATGGCGGCGGCGAGGACCTCGCCGCCGTCCCGCCAGGCCTCGGCGCAGGCGAGGACGCAGTACTCGGCGCGGGTGACGGTCGTGGTCGTGGTCACTGCTGCTCCTCGTGCCAGGCGCGGACGGCCTGCTGGTAGTCGTCCTCGCTCTTGCCGGAGAGGAAGCGTGCGGAGAACTCGGGCCAGGGGGTGGTCGCGTACAGCTTCTGGAAGGGCTCGTCGCGGCCGTGGTCGGGGACGCAGGAGGTGAAGTGGGCGCCGTTCGGGGTCTCGACGACGCCGGTGACGCTGTGCCGGCTGACGAGCAGGGACTGCGGGGCGGTGTCGGCGTCGAACCGCTCGACGATCCGTTCGCACGAGACGTACGCGGTGTCGGCGGCCTCGCAGAAGAGGTCGTCGAAGTACGGGTCGGGGCCCAGGTACTGGCCGTTGCCGAGCCGGTCCGCGCGGTTGAGGTGGACGAAGGCGGCGTCCATGCGCAGGGCGGGCACGGCGACGAAGGTCTCCCCGTCCTCGTACGGCGAGGTGACCGTCCGCAGCTCGGGGTTGACCGTCATCACGTCCGAGCCGAGGCCGGCCCTGACCGGCATGAAGGGCAGCCGGTTGGCGGCGGCGTGCAGGCCCCACATGAACATGGCCTCGTCGAGCTCGGTCATGGCGAGTCCGCCGCGCTCGCGGGCGGCGCGGAAGTGCGGTTCGAGGGGGATGGAGTCCAGGGTGGTGAAGGCGGCCACGAGCCGGCGGATCCGGCCGGCGGCGGCCAGCAGGCCGACGTCGGGGCCGCCGTAGGAGATCACGGTGAGATCGGTGATCTCCGACCGGAGCAGCGCTCTGACCAGGGCCATGGGCTTGCGGCGCGAGCCCCAGCCGCCGATGCCGAGGGTCATGCCGGAGCGGAGGCGGCCCACCACCTCGTCGGGGGTCATCGTCTTGTCGGTCACGAGGTGCCCTCCTTGCCGAAGGTGTCGCGGACGCGGTCGGCGACGCCGCTGAGGTTGGCCTCGAAGGTGAAGCCCTGCTCGAAGCGGTAGCTGCGGCGCACGTCCACGGGGTCGATGCCGTTGATGGCGGCCTTGGCGAGCCGGATCAGAGAGCCGTCCTTGCGGGCGATCTCGCCCGCGAGATCGAGCGCCGCGTCGAGGAGTTCCCCGCGTGGCACGACCTTCCAGACCGATCCGTGGGCGTGCAGTTCGGCGGCGGTGGCGGTGCGCGAGGTGTAGTACAGCGCCCGCATCAGATGCTGCGGGACGAGGCGGGCGAGATGGGTGGCGGCGCCGAGCGCACCGCGGTCCAGCTCGGGCAGGCCGAAGGTCGCGTCCTCGGAGGCGACGATCGCGTCCGCGTTGCCCACGAGCCCGATGCCGCCGCCCAGGCAGAAGCCGCCGACGGCCGCGACGACCGGCACCTCGCAGTCGTAGACCGCCGCGAACGCCTCCGCGCAGCCGTGGTTGGCGCCGATGAGGCTGCCGTGCCCCGGGTCCCGCTGCATCTCCTTGATGTCGACGCCGGCGTTGAAGCCGCGGCCCGCGGCGGCCAGGACGACACAGCGGGTCCCGGGGTCCCGGCCCGCCGCGCGGACGGCGTCGGCGAGGTCGTACCAGCCCTGTACGGGAAGGGCGTTGACGGGTGGGAAGTCGACGGTGACGAGGGCGATGCCCTTGCCGGGGCTTGCGGTGGAGACACCCATGAGCGGATCAGCTACCTTTCCACCAAACATTTGTTAGGTGACTGCTTGGTGAGGAAAGGTAGCAGCCGATGGAGCTGGACGGGAGGGTCGCCGTCGTCACCGGCGGCACACGAGGGGTCGGGGCGGGCATCGCGCGCGCCTTCCTCGGGGCGGGGGCGCGGGTGATCGTCTGCGCGCGCAGACCACCCGACGAACCCGTGCGGGACGGGGGCCGCGAGGCCGTCTTCGTCTCCCTCGACCTGCGGGATCCCGCCGCCGTCGACACTTTCCTCGCCGACGTCGGCGAGCGGTACGGGCGGCTGGACACGCTGGTCAACAACGCCGGCGGAACGCCGTACCGGCTCCTGGGGGAGGGGGACGCCGAACGGCACGCGCGGGTCGTCGAGCTGAACCTGACCGTCCCGCTGAGGGTGTCGCTCGCCGCCCACGGGCTGCTGCGCGCCTCGCGCGGCACCGTCGTCATGATCGGCAGCGTCAGCGCGACCCGGCCCTCGCCGGGCACGGCCGCCTACGGCGCGGCGAAGGCCGGACTGGAGAACCTCGCGCGCTCGATGGCCGTGGAGTGGGCTCCGTACGTACGGGTGAACACCCTGGTCCTCGGGATGGTGCGGACCGAACTCTCCCATCTGCACTACGGGGACGAGGACGGGATCGCGGCCGTCGGCCGGACCGTGCCGCTCGGCCGGCTCGCCGAACCCTCGGACGTGGGGGAGGCGGCCGTCTTCCTCGCCTCCGACCGGGCCGGGTACGTCTCGGGGGCCTCGCTGCTGGTGCACGGGGGCGGAGAGCGCCCCGCGTTCCTGGATGCCGCAACTGCCAACAAGGAGAGCTGAGATGGGTCTGTGCGAGGGTCGGGTCGTGATCGTGACGGGCGCGGGACGGGGGCTCGGGCGGGCGCACGCGCGCGCCTTCGCCGCCGAGGGGGCGAGGGTCGTGGTCAACGACCTCGGGGTGGGCCTCGACGGCTCCGCCGGGTCGGGCTCGCCCGCCGGGCAGGTGGTGGAGGAGATCCGCTCGGCGGGCGGCGAGGCGGTCGCGCACGGCGGCGACATCGCCACGGAGGAGGGGGCGGCCTCGCTGGTGGCGGCCGCCCTGGACGCCTACGGCAGTCTCGACACCCTGGTCAACAACGCGGGCTTCCTGCGGGACCGGATGCTGGTGAACCTCGGCGAGGACGACTGGGACGCCGTGATGCGCGTCCATGTGAAGGGCCACTTCCTGCCGCTGCGGCACGCGGCCGCGTACTGGCGCGCGGAGGCGAAGGCGGGGCGTGAGCCGGTGGCCCGCGTGGTCAACACCACGTCGGGGGCGGGCCTGCTGGGGAGCGTCGGGCAGGGGAACTACGCGGCGGCCAAGGCCGGGATCGTCGGTCTGACCCTGGTCGCGGCGGCGGAGATGGGCCGCTACGGGGTCCAGGTCAACGCGATCGCCCCGGCGGCCAGGACCCGGATGACGGAGCAGGCCTTCGCCGGTCTGGAGGGCGCGCCGGAGGACGTCTCCCCGCTGGTCGTCTGGCTGGGCTCGGCGCACTCCGAGGGGGTGTCCGGCCGCGTCTTCGAGGCGGAGGGCGGCCGGATCACCGTCATGGAGGGATGGCGCCCGGGTCCGACGGCCGACAAGGGCTCGCGATGGACGCCACGGGAGGCGGGGGAGACGACGAGGAAGCTACTGGCCGAGGCGGAGACACCACGACCGGCGTACGGGTCCACGGGCTGAGCCTCCTCGTCGCGGCACACCCGTGCCGGTGCACCCCGGCGACATCGGCACCAAGGGCGGCCTGGTCACCGACGGCGACGCGCGCGTGCTGCGGGAGGACGGCGGTCAACGACATCGCGGGGTCGTCCACTCCAGCCGGGTCCTGACCCGGGGGTCCGCGATGTACTCCACGGCGGCCAGCGCGGTGTCGCGGGCGGTCCCCTCCGGATCCCCGTCGGCGAGGAGCCCCGCCAACACCTCCACCGCGCGGGGATCCTGACGCATCGCCAGTCCACGGGCCGCCTCGGCCACCGCGTCCTCGTCGTCGTCCGCGAGCCGCGCGGCGAGCGCCTCCCGCAGGACGGGGGTGTCCTCGGGCACCTCCGCGAGCGCGAGCGTCGCCCAGTCCCGCACGCCGTGGTCGTGGTCCCGGCTCAGCGCGATCAGCGTCGCCACGGCCTCGGAGTGCCCGGCGGGCACCGGCCCGGTGAGCGCGGACCCGAGCGCCCGCCGCACCTCGGCATCGGGATGCGAGGCCAGCGCCAGCAGTTCGGGCAGCGCCTGCGGCTCCCCGCACCGCCCGAGCGCGATCACGACGGAGAGCGCGGGCTCCCGGGCGGCGTCCGCCGCCGCCTGGGCCGCCAGCCGGCGCAGCACCGGCACGGCCTGCGCCGTGAAACGGCCGAGGGCGCCCAGGACCCGGGCGCCCAGCGCCCGGCGCAAGGGGTCCGCGCCCGCGCACCAGGCAGTCGCCGTCCGGAAGGTCTCCTCGTCGTCGCGGTGGGCCAGGGCGCGGACCGACTCCTTCCAGTCGTCCAGGTCGGGGTCCCCGCAACGCAGGGCCCGGCCGGCGAGCTCCTCGGGCGGCACCCGCACACCCAGCGCGCCCTCCAGGAGCGTGGCGATCGCCGCGTGCCCGGTCTGCTGCTCGTTGCCCCGGCTCGGCGCGCCGTCCGCGCGGAGCACGTCGACGACGACGGTCACCCCGCCGTCCTCGCGCACCCGGCGCACCACGGTCTCCTCGGAGCCCTCGGGTCCGCCCGGGGCGAGCAGCCCGCGCCGCAGCTCCTCGGCGATGTCGACGCCGATCCAGCGCCGCGCCTCCCGCAGGGCGTCCTCGGCCGGCCCCGCGCCGTACTCCAGGAGCGCCCGCACGCTCGCGGCCGAGCCGCGTCGCGCCGCCGCCACCAGCGGCGGAAGCCCGTCGGGCCCGGGCCGGCTGGGTGCGGCCCCGTGTTCCAGCAGGATCCGTACGGTCTCCGCGTGGCCGAGCCGCACCGCCCAGTCCAGGGCCGTGAAGCCGTACGCCTCGGCCTGGTCGGCCCGCGCCCCGCCCGCGAGCAGTGCCCGCACCGCCTCCGCGTGCCCGCCGCAGGCCGCCCCGCACAGCGGCAGGTCTCCCGCCTCCTCGCCGCTGCCCCGCCCGGGATCCGCCCCCGCGGCCAGCAGGAGCCGTACGATCCCGGGCTCGTTCGCGACAGCCGCCCGGTACAGCGGGGTCTCTCCCTCGTCGTCGGTCTCGGGGGAGACCCCGCCCCGCAGGACGCGCACCACGGCGTCGTCCCCTTCGTGAATCGCCTCGAACAACGTGCTCATCCACCGACCTTCACCCGCGGGGCACGGACGGCGCAAACGAGTAAGACCCCTCCCAAGCCTCCCAGCCGCGCCTATGCGTCGCACTCCAGGACCGACCCGCACACCCCGCACCTGGCGCGCACCCGCCGGCCCGTCGGGACCCGCAGCCGCTGGCGGCACACCGGGCACGGGAAGGAGACCCGGGCCGAGGCCCCGCTGCCCTCGAACGCGTACGGAGCGCCCTCCGCGGCCCGCCCGTAGCGGCGGTCCTTCGCGTACCGGTGCCGCGCGGCCCAGCCGGCCGCCGTCAGCGGGGGCCGCCGGGCGTCCCGCGCCGCCTCCCCCCGGCCCAGGACCCACGCGTCGTACGCCCGCGGGCTGGTGAACCACGGCGAGGGGTCCTCCCCGAACGCCGCGGCCCGCTTGGCCAGCACGTATCCGAACTCCTCCGGCGTCAGGTACCCCAGCTTCTGGCTGGACATCCCGTCCTCGCGGAACGCGTCGAGCAGCAGCCAGCCTGCCCCCAGATAGGCGGTCACCACATCGGTGAGGATCTCGTTGTCCCTGGTGCCGGGAAAGCCGAGGTCGAGGCGGTGGAGCAGGACGTGGGTGATCTCATGGGCGAGCGCCGCGCCCACGTCCTTCCGGTGGCCGCGGAAGCGGTCGTTCAGTTCGACGAAGTACTCGGGACCGGCCGCCAGTTCGACGCTCGCCGCGTGCTCCATCTCCCGGAAGCTCACGATCACCCGGGCCTCCGGCAGCCTCAGGTGGTGCACGAGGGCCTTGGCCACGCGCTGCGCGCCGAGGTGGAGG
Organism: Streptomyces sp. Je 1-79; assembly: GCF_025195125.1. Lineage (GTDB taxonomy): Bacteria > Actinomycetota > Actinomycetes > Streptomycetales > Streptomycetaceae > Streptomyces. Next base: position 243,990 of record NZ_JAMGSL010000008.1, on the reverse strand, counting down.
TCCTCCTCGTCGGTGAAGGCGACGTCCGCCGCGGGCACGCTCGCGGCGTACTGCCGCACCCCGTCCGCCGACATCCGCCGGTACAGCGCGGTGATCGCGGCCCGGACCGTGGCGAGGTGCGGAAAGCCGTGAAGGACTCCGCCGGCTTCGTTTCCGTTCGGCACGCAGTACCCCCTTTCCTCCACTGTACGAGGCCGTGTGGGAGCGCGGCACTGGCCGAAAACGCGCCCTTGTGGCCCCCTGCGGGCGCTGTCCATAATCCGGACCAAGCCTTGACGGGCACATGCCATCAAGGCTCAACCCCCCATGAAAGGCAGTCACTTGAAGAAGAACATCGTTCGCGCCCTGCAGAGACTCGCCGCCGCCGGCGCCGTCGTCCTCGCCGCCGTCAGCCTCCAGCCGACCACCAGCGCCTCCGCCGCGCCCGCCCCCGTCGTCGGCGGAACCCGCGCCGCCCAGGGCGAGTTCCCCTGGATGGTCCGCCTCTCCATGGGCTGTGGCGGCTCCATGCTGACCCCGCAGATCGTCCTCACCGCCGCCCACTGTGTGAGCGGCTCCGGCAACAACACCAGCATCACCGCCACCGTCGGCGTCGTGGACCTCCAGTCCAGCAGCGCCGTCAAGGTCCGCTCCACCAAGGTGCTCCAGGCCCCGGGCTACAACGGCAACGGCAAGGACTGGGCCCTGATCAAGCTCGCGTCGCCGATCACCTCGGTCCCCACCCTCAAGATCGCCGACACCACCGCGTACAACAGCGGCACCTTCACCGTCGCCGGCTGGGGCGCCGCCCGCGAAGGCGGGGGCCAGCAGCGCTACCTCCTCAAGGCGACCGTCCCCTTCGTCTCCGACACCGACTGCAAGAAGGCCTACGGCAGCTCCCTGATCGCCGGCGAGGAGATCTGCGCCGGCTTCCCCCAGGGCGGCGTCGACACCTGCCAGGGTGACTCCGGCGGCCCGATGTTCCGCCGCGACAACGCCGGCGCCTGGATCCAGGTCGGCATCGTGAGCTGGGGCCAGGGCTGCGCCCGCCCGAACTACCCCGGCGTCTACACCGAGGTCTCCACCTTCGCCACCGCGATCAAGTCCGCCGCGGCGACCCTCTAGTACGACCCCGGGCGTGTACGGGG
>NZ_JAMGSL010000008.1:63626-242851 GCF_025195125.1 Streptomyces sp. Je 1-79 | reverse complement strand
CCCGACCCTCACACAAGCCGCACCGACGTCCCCGCCCCGCCCTCCAGTTCGAGGACCCACACCTCGTTGGTGCCCTCCCGCAGCACCGGGCCCGGGACGAACAGCGAATCCTGCGGGCCCACACCCCAGTACCGGCCCAGACAGAAGCCGTTCACCCACACGAAGCCCCGCGTCCCGCCCGGCAGCGACAGCGCCGCGTCACCCGGCCCGGACACCTCCACGACCGCCCGGTAGAGCCCCGGCAGCGACCCGGAGGACAGCGGCCCGAACGGCACCTTCGCCACCGACGCCGCCTCGAAGGCGTCCAGACGCAGCCCCCGGGCCCGCACCCCGTGCAGAAACTGCCGCTCGTGCAGGACCCCGCCCGTGATCCCCTTCGGCTCCGCCTGCCGCGGCCCGTAGTTGACCCGCCCCAGGGACTCCACCCACAGCTCCACCACCGCCGGCCCCGCCACCGGCTCCGGCAGCACCGCCTCCTCCGCCGTCAGGACCCCGGCCCGCACCCCGTCGACGTACACCACCGCACGGTCGCGCAGCCCCGAGACACCGAGCGGATACGGCTGCCGCGGCCCGGGGACCTCCAGGCGGTACCGCACCAGACCCCGGTCCACCCCCAGCTCCTCGAAGGTCGGCGGCAGCGGCGTGTCCGACTCCTCGTCGCCGAGGACCTCCAGGACCTCCGCGAGCGGCGCCCACTGCGCCAGGGCGGCCTCCACCGGCCCGGCGATCCGCCGCGGCGGCTCCGGCACCTCGGGCAGCGGCCCCTCCGCGTACTCCGCGAGCACCTCACGGAACCGCCAGTACTTCTCCGTCGGCAGCCCCGCCTCGTCCACCGGAGCGTCGTAGTCGTACGAGGTCACCGTCGGCCGCAGCCCGCCCACATGCAGCTCACCGGCCCGGTTCGCCCCCGCCCAGCCCGCGAAGTTCGTCCCTCCGTGCGCCATGTAGAGGTTCACCGACGCCCCGCACTCCAGGATCTCCCGCAGCGTCGCCGCCGCGTCCGCCGCGTCCCGTACGCAATGCTCCGTACCCCAGTGGTCGAACCAGCCGCACCAGAACTCCATGCACATCAGCGGCCCCGACGGCCGGTGCCGCCGCAGCGCCGCGAACGCCTCCCGCGCCTGCGAACCGAAGTTCGCCGTCGCCAGCACCCCCGGCACCGACCCGCCCGTCAGCATGTGGTCCTCCGGACCGTCCGAGGTGAACAGCGGCACCTCCACCCCGCAGTCGAGCAGCAGATCCGCGATCCGGCGCAGATACCCCTGGTCCGAGCCGTAACTCCCGTACTCGTTCTCCACCTGGACCATGACCACCGGACCGCCACGCCCGACCTGCCGCTCCACCACCTGCGGCAGCAGCCGGCGGAACCAGCGCTCCACATGAGCCAGATACTCCGCGTCGTCCGTCCGCACCCGCCGCCCCAGAGGCCCCGTCAGCCAGTGCGGCAGCCCGCCGTTCTCCCACTCGGCGCAGATGTACGGACCCGGCCGCACGATCGCCCACATCCCGGCCCGCTCCACCGCGTCCAGGAACCGCCCCAGCGCGTCCACGTCCCCGTGACGGCCCGGCTCCGGCTCGTACAGATTCCACGGAACGTACGTCTCGACACAGTTGAGCCCCATCGCGCGCAGCATCCCCAGGCGATGGCCCCACTGCTCCTCGTGCACCCGGAAGTAGTGCAGCGCCCCCGACAGCAGCCGCACCGGCCGGCCGTCCAGAAGAAAGTCCTCGTCACCCACAGTGAACCTGCTCATGACCTCACCCTCGCCCTCTGGCGGCGGGCCGGTCCATGGACAAAGATCGTCGCTGTTTGGACGGAAGAAAGGCAGGTACGGCGGATGTACCACACCTGGATGCGCTACTTCACACCCAGCCCGGTCCACCACCGCCTCGGGCTCGTCTGCCTCGGTGTCGGACTCCAGCACGGCGCCCTGCCCACCGTCGGCCCGCGCACGCTCGACCACCACGTGGCCGTCGTCGTCAGCGCCGGCGGCGGCTGGTACCGGGGCACCGACGGACGCCGCACCGCCATCACGGCACCCGCCCTGATCTGGCTCACCCCCGGCGTACCCCACCACTACTCCGCCGACCCCGGCACCGGCTGGGACGAGGCCTTCGTCGACTTCGCCGGCCCCGCCACCACCACCTACACCGAACTCGGCTACATCGAACCCGACCGGCCCGTCGTCCCCCTCTCCGACGCCACCGCCCCCCGCGCCGCCATCGGCCGCATCGCCCGCGCCGCCCGCCGCGGCAACCCCCTCCTGGAGGTCGAGACCGGCGCCGCCGTCCACGAACTCCTCGTCGCCCTGCGCCGCGCCCGCGCCGACACCAACGCCGACGGCGACCCCGTCCTCACCGCCCTCGCCCGCGACGCCTTCCAGCCGCTGTCCGTGGCCGAACACGCCGCCCGCCACGGCATGACCCAGACCGAACTGCGTACCGCCGTCCGCCGCGCCGCCGGCTGCAGCCCCAAGGACTACCTGCTCACCATCCGGCTCGGCCGCGCCAAGGAACTCCTCGCCGCCACCGAACTTCCCGTCGCCGCCGTCGCCCGCCGCGTCGGCTACGACGACCCCGCCTACTTCTCCCGGCTCTTCACCCGCAGGGTCGGCACCGCCCCCGTCCGCTTCCGCGAACAACAGGGCCGGACCGTCCCCGGAGGCTGGAGCACCCGGATCCCGGATCCCGAACACCCGCCGACGATCGCCTCCCGACCCGTCTAAGCTCGCTGCTCATGAGCGAGATCGACGAGTCCGTCACCACGGAACTGACCAGGCTGCGCGAAAGCATCGACAACATCGACGCGGCGGTCGTCCACATGCTCGCCGAACGCTTCAAGTGCACCCAGCAGGTCGGCGTCCTCAAGGCCAGACACCAGCTGCCGCCCGCCGACCCGGCGCGCGAGTCCCGCCAGATCGCCCGGCTGCGCGAACTGGCCGAGAGCGCGAAGCTGGACCCGGCGTTCGCGGAGAAACTCCTGAACTTCATCATCGCGGAGGTCATCCGCCACCACGAGACGATCGCGGACGGAGCACAGGGGTGAGCCGGCACGGCGGACGGGCCACGGCGACGGACGGAGCACAGGGATGACCCGGCACGGCGGACGGGCCACGGCGACGGACGGAGCACAGGGATGACCCGCGTCACGCTCTTCACCCTCGGCGGGACCATCTCCGCACGCGGCGGCGACGCCAGCCGCATGACCGGAGCCGAGGTCCTCGCCGGGCTCGGCGTCACCGACACGGCCGACGGCCTCGACGTCGAACTGCGCGACTTCCGCCGCCTCCCCAGCTCCTCCCTCACCTTCGACGACCTCGCCGCCCTCGCCCACGAGGTCCGCCAGACCGTCGCCGCCGGCTCCGGCGTCGTCGTGGTCCAGGGCACCGACACCCTGGAGGAGACCGCCTTCCTCCTCGACCTGCTCTGCGAGACCGGCAGGCCCGTCGTCGTCACCGGCGCCATGCGCCGCCCCGACCTCCCCGGCGCCGACGGCCCGGCCAACCTGGCCGCCGCGATCGCCGTCGCCGCCGACCCCGGCTGCGCCGGCCTCGGCGTCCTGGTCGTCCTCGCCGACGAGATCCACGCCGCCCGCCTCGTCCGCAAGACCCACACCACCTCCGTCGCCACCTTCGCCTCCCCGGGCGCGGGACCCCTCGGCACCGTCGTCGAGGGCGAGCCGCGCGTCCTGCTGCGCCCCACCGGCACCAGCGCCATCCACCCCCTCCGCTTCGACCCGGCCGTACGCGTCGCCCTCGTCACCCTCTCCCTCGGCGACCGCGGCGAACTCCTCGAAGCGGTCGACTCCCGCTTCGACGGCCTCGTCGTCGCCGCCTTCGGCGCCGGACACGTCCCGGCCTGGCTCGTCGAACCCCTGGAGCGGCTCGCCACCCGCATCCCCGTCGTCCTCGCCTCCCGCACCGGCGCCGGCGCCACCCTCACCCGTACCTACCGCGGCCCCGGCTCCGAACACGACCTCCTGCACCGCGGCATCGTCCCCGCCGGCCCGCTCGACCCCGCCAAGGCCCGCCTCCTCCTCCACGCCCTCCTCTCCACCGGAGCCAAGAGCCCCACCGGCTACGACCGCCCCGGCATCACCGCGGCCTTCACCCACGTCACGGGCACCGGCCTCGCCTGACCCGCCCGACGACATGACGCTGAGCTCTCAGCGGAACCCCCGTGCCCCACCGCAGCGCCATCGGGCAGCATGGGCCCATGCCCGTACTGACGCGCGACGAAGCGCAGACCCGTGCCCAGCTCCTCGACGTCCGGCACTACACGGTCGACCTCGACCTCACCACCGGCGACGAGACCTTCGAATCCACCGTCGTGATCCGGTTCACCGCCCGGACCGCGGGGGACACGTTCGTCGAGCTGAAGCCCGTCACGCTCCACTCCCTCCTCCTCGACGGCGAGCCCCTCGACCCCGCGTCCCTGGACGACAACCGGGTCCCGCTCAGCCTCACGGAGGGCGAGCACGAGCTGCGCGCCGTCACGACCATGCGGTACTCCCGCACCGGCGAGGGCATGCACCGCTTCAAGGACCCCACCGACGGCGAGTCGTACGTCTACACCCAGCTCTTCATGGAAGACGTCCAGCGCGTCTTCGCCGCCTTCGACCAGCCCGACCTCAAGGCCGTCTTCGAGGTCGGCGTCAAGGCCCCCGAAGACTGGACCGTCCTCGCCAACGGCATCACCGAGCAGCAGCCCGACGGCAGCTGGAAGGCCGCCGCCACCCCCCTCCTGTCCACGTACTTCGTCTGCGTCGCCGCCGGACCCTGGCACTCCGTCCGGACCGAGCACGCCGGACTGCCCTTCGCCATCCACTGCCGCCGCTCGCTCGCCCCCCACCTCGACGCCGACGCCGACGAGATCCTCGACATCACCAAGGCCTGCTTCGACCGCTTCCACGAGAAGTTCGAGGAGCCCTACCCCTTCGACTCCTACGACCAGGCCTTCGTCCCCGAGTTCAACGCCGGCGCCATGGAGAACCCGGGCCTCGTCACCTTCCGCGACGAGTTCGTCTACCGCTCCGCCGTCACCGTCACCGAACGCCAGACCCGCGCCATGGTCATCGCCCACGAGATGGCCCACATGTGGTTCGGCGACCTCGTCACCCTGCGCTGGTGGGACGACATCTGGCTCAACGAGTCCTTCGCCGAGTACATGGGCTACCAGACCGTCAACGAGGCGTGCTCCGACCGCTTCCCCGACACCTGGATCGACTTCGGCATCGAGCGCAAGGCCTGGGGCTACGACGCCGACCAGCGCCCCTCCACCCACCCCGTCGCCCCCGACCCCGACGCCGTCCCCGACACCGCCTCCGCGCTGCTCAACTTCGACGGCATCTCCTACGCCAAGGGCGCCTCCGCGCTGCGCCAGCTCGTCGCCTGGATGGGGGAGAAGGACTTCCTCGCCGGCATCAACACCCACTTCAAACGCCACCGCTTCGGCAACGCCACCCTCGCCGACTTCATCGACAACCTCGCCTCCGCGACCGACCGCGACGTCCACGCCTGGGCCGAGCGGTGGCTGCGCACCACCGGCGTCGACACCCTCACCCCCGAACTCGGCGGCGACGAGACCCGCACCACCCTCACCGTCCGCCAGGACTGCAGCCGCCCGCACCGCATCGCCGTCGGCGTCTACGACCGCGACCTCGTCGACGCCCGCCGGCTCGTCCCGCGCGAACACCTGGAGATCGACGTCCCGCAGACCGCCCCCCTCGACCTCCCAGGACCCCGCCCCGCCCTCGTCGTCCTCAACGACGGCGACCTCACCTACGCCAAGGTCCGCCTCGACGAGACCTCGCTGGAGGCCGCCGTCCGCGGCCTGTCCGGCCTCCCCGACGCGCTCACCCGCGCCCTCGTCTGGAACACCCTGCGCGACATGGTCCGCGACGGCGAACTCGCCCCCGGCGCCTACCTGGAGACGGCCCGCGCCCACCTCCCCGAGGAGCGCGACCTCGCCGTCGTGCAGGGCGTCCTCGCCTTCGCCCGCACCCAGATCGCCGACCGGTACCTCCCCGCCGAGGAACGCCCCGCCGCGCTGGCCCTGCTCACCGGCCTCGCCCGCGACCTCCTGCGCCGCACCGAGGACGGCGACAACCCCGGACTGCGCCTCACCGCCGTCCGTACGTTCATCAGCAGCGCCACCCAGCCCGACACCATCGCCGGCTGGCTCGCCGACGGGACCGTCCCCGGCGGCCCGGAGGTCGACCCGGAGCTGCGCTGGCGCATCCTCGCCCGGCTCGCCGTCCTCGGCGCCGTCGACGAGGCCGCGATCGACCGCGAGCTGGAGCGGGACCCCAGCGCCACCGGCCAGGAGGGCGCCGCCCGCTGCCGCGCCGCCCTGCCCACCCCCGAGACGAAGGCTGCCGCCTGGTCCCGCCTCTTCGACGCGGACGACCTGTCCAACTACCTGTTCACGGCCACGGCCCAGGGCTTCTGGCAGCCGGAACAGGCCGAGCTCGTACGGGAGTACGTCGCCCGCTTCTATCCGGCGGCCACCGCCCTCGGCGCCCGCCGGGGCGCCGCGATGGCGGAGGCGGCCGGCCGCTACGCCTTCCCGGCCTTCGCGATCGACCAGGAGTCCCTCTCCCTGGGCGAGTCCCACCTCACGGACCCGGACCTGACCCCCGCCCTCCATCGCAAGCTCGTCGACCAACTCGCCGACCTCCACCGAGCCCTGAAGGCCCGGAAGCGGTAGCGCGGCCGAACGACCGACGGGGGGACGGGGCGCCTGTCAAGGCCCCGTCCCCCGTTCGGGTTGCTCGGGCGACATCGTCGGACAAACCCGCAGAACCCCCGGCAGGCTCCTGCCCATGCGTGCCGATCCCGCCCCGCCCCTCGCCACCGACACCGCCGCCCTGCGCCCCCTCCTGGACACCGTCCTCGACGCGCTGGACGCCGGCGCGACCGCACGCAGCGGCCCGATCCCCGCCGGCGGCCCGGACGCCGTCACCGCCCGCGTCCGCGAGGCCCTCGGCCCGGACGCGCTCCCGGAGACCGGTACCGACCCCACCGCCATCCTCCACGCCCTCACCCGCGCCCTCGCGGAAGGCGCCGCCGACCCCGCCCACCCCCTCTGCGCCGCCCACCTCCACACCCCGCCCCTCGCGCTCGCCGCCGCCGCCGACCTCGCGGCCTGCGTACTCAACCCCTCCATGGACTCCTGGGACCAGGCCCCGGCCGCCACCGCCCTCGAAGCCCTGGTCACCGCCGAGCTGGCGCGCACCGTCTACCCCCGGGCGACCACCCCCGACACCCCCGGCCCCGACACGCCCCGCCCCGACGCCCTCGTCACCACCGGCGGCACCGAGGCCAACCAGCTCGCTCTCCTCCTCGCCCGAGAACGCCACGGCCCGGGCCACAGCCTCCAGACCGTCGTCGGCGCCAACGCCCACCACTCCTTCCACCGCGCCGCCTGGCTCCTCGGCCTCCCCGAGCCGGTGACCGTGCCCACCCCCAACGGCACCCTCGACCCCGTCGCCCTGAACGAGGCGCTCACCGACCTCCACGGCCCCCTCCTCGTCGCCGCGACCGCCGGCACCACCGACACCGGCCGCATCGACCCCCTCCCCGAGATCGCCGACCTCTGCGCCGCCCACCGCGCCGAACTGCACGTCGACGCCGCCTACGGCGGCCCCCTCCTCTTCAGCGACACCCACCGCGCGCTCCTGACCGGACTCGACCGCGCCCGTACCGTCACCCTCGACCTGCACAAACTGGGCTGGCAGCCGGTCGCCGCCGGACTCCTCGCCGTACGGGACCAGAGCGACCTCTCCGCCCTCTCCCACACCGCCGACTACCTCAACGCGACCGACGACACCGAGGCCGGCCTCCCCGACCTCCTCGGCCGCTCCCTGCGCACCACCCGCCGCCCCGACATCCTCAAGATCGCCGTCACCCTGCGCGCCCTCGGCCGCAGCGGAATCGGCGCCCTCGTCGACCGCGTCCACGACCTCGCCCAGGAACTCGCCGACCTCGTCGACAAGAGCCCCGCCCTCCAGCTGTACGAGCGGCCGACCCTGACCACCGTCCTCTTCCGGCCCACCGGCGCCGACGACACCACCGTCGCCGCGATCCGCCGCACCCTCCTCACCGAAGGGCGCGCCGTCCTCGGCCGCGCCCACGAGGACGGCCGGCTCTGGCTCAAGGCCACCCTGCTCAACCCCCACACCACCCCCGACGACCTCCGGCACATCCTGGACCTCGTGGAAGGCAGCACCGACCGATGACCGGCAGCACCCCCCAGCGCGACCTCGACGACCCCCAGGACCTGGTGGGCATCGGTATCGGCCCGTTCAACCTCTCCCTCGCCGCCCTCGCCCACGGCATCCCCGGCGGCCCCGCCGCCGCCTTCTACGAACAGAGCCCCGCCTTCCACTGGCACCCCGGCCTCCTCATCGAGGGCGCCACCCTCCAAGTCCCCTTCCTCGCCGACCTCGTGACCCTCGCCGACCCCGCCAGCCCCTGGTCGTTCCTCAACTACCTGCGCTCCCGCGACCGCCTCTTCCCCTTCTACTTCGCGGAGAAGTTCCACATCCAGCGCGCCGAGTACGACGCCTACTGCCGCTGGGTCAGCGACCAGCTCCCCGGCCTCCACTTCGGCCACCAGGTCGACGCCGTCCGCTGGAACCCCGAACGACGCCTGTTCGAGGTCGACTTCACCCAACTCGACCAGGACGGCGAGGCCGAAGCGCTGGGCCGCACGTACACCCGCAACGTCGTCCTCGGCGTCGGCACCGCGCCCTACGTCCCCGAGCCCCTCAGGCCGCTCGCCGAAGCCCCGAACGTCCCCGTCCTCCACTCCGCCGACTACCTCCACCACCGCGAGCGGCTCCTCGCCGCCGAGCACGTCACCGTCATCGGCTCGGGCCAGTCAGGCGCCGAGATCTTCCTCGACCTGCTCCGCTCCAGGCCCGCCGGGGCCGAGAAGATCCACTGGCTCGCCCGCACCGAGGCCTTCGCCCCCATGGAGTACTCCAAGCTCGGCCTGGAACACTTCACCCCCGACTACACCCGCTACTTCCACTCCCTGCCCGAGCCGGCCCGCGACGAACTCGTCCCCCGCCAGTGGCAGCTGCACAAAGGCATCGACACCGACACCATCGCCGCCATCCACGACGAGCTCTACCGGCGCACCCTCCACGGCGGCTGGCCCGACGCCGTCCTCACCCCCGGCGTCCGCGTCCGCACCGCCGGCCGCGTCGCCACCACCAAGGTCGAACTCCACCTGGAGCACGTCCGGCAGTCCACCCGCTCCCGGCTCACCACCGACGCCGTCGTCCTCGCCACCGGCTACCGCGAACGCCCCGTCGACCGGATGCTCGCCGGACTCGACCCCTACCTCCGCCACGACTCCGCCGGACGGGCCAGGATCGACGACGAGTACCGGCTCGTCCTCGACGACCCCGTCACCGGATCCGTCTACGTACAGAACGCCGAGAAGCACACCCACGGCGTCGGCGCCCCCGACCTCGGCCTCGCCGCCTGGCGCAGCGCCACCATCCTCAACTCGCTCACCGGCAAGGAGCCCTACCCCCTGCCGCGCCGCACCGCCTTCACCAGCTTCGGGCTGGAACGGCGAGAGGCGCCACGCGTCCCGGCCCAGGGCCAGGCGCTGACGCCCCTCACACAGAGCTGAACCCGCGGGCTCAGAACACCGGCACACCGTCCCGGGTCAGCTTCCAGTCCACCGACGCGAACTGCCCCGGGTCGACCGACCCCTTCGCCTTCACCCACTGGATGATCGTGTTACGGATCTCGTCCGAGTTCGCCCACAACTGCTGGGCGTTCGCGACGTGCGGGAACGCGCCGCCACCGCTGGCCCGGTAGTTGTTCACGGCGAGCACGAACTGCCCGGCCGGGTCGATCGGGCTGCCACCGAAGGACAGGTTCACGATCCGCGAGCCCGCCGGCCTGGCGATGTCGATCTCGTACGTCACCCCGTACACGGCGTCGTAGTTGTAGTCCGGCGTCCCGTCCGCGTTCGTCAGCTTCGCCGTGTCCACCGGCGCACCCGCCGGGGTCTGCACGTAGTACCGCGCCGAGAACTCCAGATAGTCCTTCACCTGCGCCCCCGTCAGAAGACGCGCCTCCAGAGTGTTCTCGAAGACGTACAGCCCGGCCGCGTCACGGATGGTGACCTGCCCGGCCGGGATCGCCGCCGTACGGGAGAAACAGGACGCCTGCGACAGCACCGGCAGAGCCGCGTAGGCGCCACCGGCCAGCGCCTCCCGCACCGTCTCCGCCTGGACGTGGTTGATCAGGTCGATGATCGGCTCGTCCTTCCACGGCGCGTCGGCCGTGGCCATCCTCGCGGTGGAGGTCCCGATCACCTGGTTGACGTACGCGACGACCTTCTCGTGCTCGTCCGCGAGGAGACCGACGATCTTCGGGTCCTCCTCCACCGCGTTGGAGTTCAGCACCTGGGCCGCCACCTTCTCGACCACCCAGCGGCCCTTCTCCCACACCAGGTCGAAGTCGAAGAGCGTGAGCCGCTGACCCCACTTGAGCGGCTCGGACAACACGACGTCCTTGCCCGTCGCCTTGTTCTTCACCCGGTACTCGGGGATCTCGGTGTGCGCGTGCCCCACCAGGATCGCGTCGATCCCCGGCACCTGCTCGGCGACCAGACCGGCCGCGTTCTCGACGTGCGGCAGCTGGTCACCGTACGACGACGTACCGCTGGAACCGCTGTGCGCCGACACCACCACCACGTCCGCACCCATCGACCGCAGCTTCGGCACCCACTTCGCCGCCTGCTCCTCCAGACCGGGGAAGACCATCCTGCCGCTGACGTTCGCCTTGTCCCAGATCGCGATGCCCGGATTGGTCAGACCGAGGACCGCGACCCTCACATCCCGGCCGCACGGGGTCCGCAGCCGGTGCATGCTGTACGGCGGGAACGCCGGCCGCAGCGTCTTCGCGTCGAGTGCGTTCGCACCGAGCAGAGGGAAGTCGCACTGCTCCTCGAACTTCCGCAGCACCGGTATGCCGTAGTTGAACTCGTGGTTGCCCAGCGCCGCCGCGTCGTACCCGATCGCGTTCATCGCCTGCGCCATGGGATGCACGGGACCCCGGCGCGCGGTGATCGGGTCGACCTTGGCGTAGTAGTACGACAGCTGGGTGCCCTGGATCGTGTCGCCGGCGTCGATGAGGAGCGTGTTCCGCCTCCCCTTCGCCTCGCGCACCTGGTCGACCAGGGTGGAGATCTTCGCCAGACCGACATCGTTGTGCGCCTTGTCGTCGAACTCCTTGTCCGTGAAGTAGTCCCAGTTGAAGACGTTGCCGTGCAGGTCGGTCGTGCCCATGACGGTGAACGAGTACCGCCTGACCCGCCCGGGACGACCCCCGTGGGCCTGCGCCGGGGCGGCCGCCACCCCCGTGGTCAGGGCGGCTCCGGCTCCGACGGCGACGGAGCTCTCCAGGAACGTCCGACGGTTCAACGGCATGTGATTCTCCTTGGTCCAGTGGCGCACAACGCGCGTAGATTCTGGCCCAACCCTCACGCCGGCAACAGACCTTTCCGATTACGGAGTGGGAAAGTGTTCGGGAGCCCAGACGCCGCCCGCACGAGGGAGCCACAAGTGACGAGCCCACACCCCACCCCGGAAGCACCCCAGGTCGCCGTCCGCGGAGAAGCCCGACTCGAAGTCGACCCCGAAGTCGCCCGCATCACCGTCACCGTCAGCGCCCGCGGCACCGACCGGGCAGCGACCCTCGCCGACCTCACCCGGCGCAACACCCTCGCCCTCGACCTCGCCAAGACCTACGGCGAAGCCGTCGAGAAACTGGAGACCGGAGCCTTCTCCATCACCCCCGAACCGGGCAAACACGGCCGCGGCGAACGAATCCGCGCCTACCACGGCACCGTCCTCCTCACCGTCGAACTCTCCGACTTCACCGCCCTCGGCGAACTCACCACCCGCCTCGCCGACCTCGACCTGACCCGCGTCGACGGCCCCTGGTGGGCACTGCGCCCCGACTCACCCGCCTACGCCGAAGCCCGCCGCACGGCCGTCGAAGAGGCGGTCCAGCGCGCCCGCGCCTACGCGACGGCGCTCGGCACCCACCTCGCCGCCCTCCTGGAACTCTCCGACACAGGACTCGTCCCCCCACCGGCCCCCCTCGGAGGAATGCGCATGGCCTTCGCGGCCGAATCCGCCGACGTACCCCCACCCCTGGACCTCGAACCCCAGCGCCAGACCGTCACGGCCGAGGTCACCGCCCGCTTCACCATGGCCCCTCCGGCCCTCTAGAAACCCCCCGAAACGCTCATCGGAGCAGACGCCCGCACAGATTCAAGACTTGTCAACAAGCTTTCACCCAAAGGTTGTTGAACAGACATGCCCACCCCCTGAACTACCCGCCGGTAAGCCCTAGGGTCGAACCATGCGCCGAGCGAAAATCGTTTGCACCCTGGGGCCCGCCACCGACTCATACGACCAGATCAAGGCACTGGTCGAGGCCGGAATGGACGTCGCCCGCTTCAACCTCAGCCACGGCACCTACGCCGAACACGAGGAGCGCTACCAGCACGTACGCAAAGCCTCCGACGAAACCGGCCGCAGCATCGGAGTCCTCGCCGACCTTCAAGGCCCGAAGATTCGCCTCGGCCGCTTCCGCGAAGGCCCCGTACTCCTTGAACGCGGCGACGACTTCACCATCACCGTCGAACCCATGGAAGGCGACGGCCGCATCTGCGGCACCACCTACGACGGACTCGCCGCCGACGTCACCGCCGGCGAACGCATCCTCGTCGACGACGGCCGCGTCACCCTCGAAGTCACCTCCGTCGACGGACCCCGCGTCCACACCCGCGTCGTCGAAGGCGGCATGGTCTCCGACCACAAGGGCCTCAACCTCCCCGGAGTCGCCGTCTCCGTCCCCGCCCTCTCCGAGAAGGACATCGACGACCTCCGCTGGGCACTGCGCACCGGAGCCGACGTCATCGCCCTCTCCTTCGTCCGCAGCGGCCGCGACATCCAGGACGTCCACCGCATCATGGACGAGGAAGGCCGCCGCCTCCCGGTCATCGCCAAGATCGAGAAACCCCAGGCCGTCGACAACATCGACGACATCGTCGCCGCCTTCGACGGCATCATGGTCGCCCGCGGCGACCTCGGCGTCGAAATGCCCCTCGAACAGGTCCCCATCGTCCAAAAGCGCGCCGTCAAACTCGCCAAGCGCAACGCCAAACCCGTCATCGTCGCCACCCAGATGCTCGACTCGATGATCGACAACTCCCGCCCCACCCGCGCCGAAGCCAGCGACGTCGCCAACGCCGTCATCGACGGCACCGACGCCGTCATGCTCTCCGGCGAGACCAGCGTCGGCAAATACCCCGTCGAAACCGTCCGCACCATGAGCCGGATCGTCGAAGCCGCCGAAGAAGACGTCCTCGCCAAAGGCCTGCCCCCACTGACCGAACGGAACAAGCCCCGCACCCAGGGCGGAGCCGTCGCCCGCGCCGCCGCCGAGATCGGCGACTTCCTCGGAGCCAAGTTCCTCGTCGCCTTCACCCAGTCCGGCGACACCGTCAAACGGCTCTCCCGCTACCGCTCACCCATCCCCCTGCTCGCCTTCACCCCCGACCCGGCCACACGCTCCCAGCTCAACCTCACCTGGGGCGTCGAGACCTTCCTCGGCCCGCACGTCGACTCCACCGACGCCATGGTCGCCCAGGTCGACGAGGAACTCCTGCGCATCGGCCGCTGCCGGAAGGGCGACATCGTCGTCATCACCGCCGGCTCCCCGCCCGGCGTCGCCGGCTCCACCAACCTCGTCCATGTCCACCACATCGGCGAGGACGACAGCCCGAAGGAGTGACCACGGCGGCCCCGTCGCACACGACCCCCGGGTCGTACCGCGAAGGTGACACCATGTCACACCACCTCAGCGGACCCCATCTGCGCTCCCCGATGGACGACGCCCGCCTGGATCTGACCGATCTCTTCGCCTTCACCGTTCCCGGCGGGCGCACCGTTCTCATCATGAACGTGAACCCCCTCGCGCCCACCGGGGGCACCGCGTTCCACCCCGACGCGGTCTACCGCATCAACGTCGACACCGACGGCGACAACCAGGCGGACATCGCCTACAGCTTCACCTTCTCCGACCCCGCGGACGACGGCGAACAGACCCTCGCCCTCCACCGCGCCACCGGAGCCGAAGCCCGCGTCCACGAAGCCGCCGGCACACCCCTCTTCACCGACGTCCCCGTCTCCTTCGGCCGCGAACTCTCCGTGACCCAGGCCGACGGCTACAAGGTCTCCGCCGGCCTGCGCAGCGACCCCTTCTTCGCCGACCTCGACGGCATCGTCGCCGACTTCACCTGGACGGGCACCGACTGGGGCGCCGACAAGAACGTCTTCGGCATCGCCCTCGAAATGCCCGACGCCGAACTCGGCGACAACCCGACGATCGGCGTCTGGGCGCGCGTCAGCCTCCACGTGGACGGCGAACTCAAGTCCGTCGACCGCGGCGCCCACCCCTCCCTCACGGCGTACTTCAACGCGGAGGAGGCCAAGGACGGCTACAACGAGGGGGAGCCGGCCGACGACTGGGCGACGTACCTCGAACCCTGGAAGGCCGCACTGGCCCACACCGGCGGCTACACCCCCGAAGCGGCGGAAGAGACCCTGCGGACGATCCTCCCGGACATCCTCCGCTACGACCGCACCAGGCCCGCCGCGTACCCCAACGGCCGCACCCTGACGGACGACGTCACCTCGGCCCGCCTCACGATGATCTCCAACGGCCAGATCACGTCGGACCACATCGGCCCCCACAAGGACCTGCTGGCGCACTTCCCCTATCTGGGAACGCCGCACTGAGCTCAGTGCTTCGGCCCGACGTGGAGGTCCATGAGCGCGACGGAGGCCTTGCGGGCGACGGAGATGTTGTAGGGGTCGCTGCCTCGGGCGGTCGTGGTCCACTCGACACCGACCTTGTGCAGGGTGTCGCCGAACAGCCTCCGGATGTCGTCCGACTTGTTGGTGAAGAAGTACCGCGGGTACTCGTACCGCTTGCGCTCACCGCCGACGAGCCGGGTGGTCCAGTTGGTGATCCGGCAACCGTCGGAGTGGATGAGCCCCCGGATGAACGCCCAGGGGTGTGTGTCGACGATGCCCTGCTGCCAGGGTTCGAGGGCGATGCGCCGCTCGTGTTTCTTGCCGGGGCCGTGCTGGGGGAAGAGGCACGTCCAGTGCCGGCCGTAGCTCGTGACCATGACGCACCCTTGCTTCGGCAGGATGCAGGCGCTTCCTTCGGGGCGTACGGCAAGGATCGCGTCGCGGCAGGCAGCGATCAGTCCGGGCCAGGCGTCGGCGCAGGCGATGCGGAGGAAGTGGCCGCCTCGTGGGTGGTCGCTGATGCAGCCGTCGCCGAGGTAGAGGCCGAGCAGGTAGGAGTACGCGGCCGGATCGTCCGGCATGCCCGGCAGCGGACGGCATCTCGGGCAGGGTCCGGCCTGAGCGCCGGTGCGGGGCAGCGGCTCGAGTCGGCTGCCCCAGGAGCGTAAGGCTGCTCTGGAGATGCCCGTCTGTCCACTGACGGAGTTGAGGCTGCGTCCGTCGGCGAGGAGTGCCAGGGCACGCTTGCGTGTCTCGAGGTCGTACATGAAGACGAGCCTCGTCGTGATGCGCTCGGCCGAGGGGGATTCGAAGACACGTTCACTGGTGTGAGTGAACGATTGCCGGAGTGGCTCAACCTTGGAATCGAAGGAAAAGTGCCCCAGGTGGGATTCGAACCCACACTGTCCGCTGTTTGAGAGCGGCCTCTCTGACCAGTTGGAGTACTGGGGCCTTAGAAAGGTAGGGCCAGATGGGCCCTGCGGATCACCACCTTACAGGAGCTAGGTAGGCTCAGGGGAGCAGTACCTGCCCCGCAACGAGGAGCCCCCGTGACCGCCCCCGAGTCGCCCCAGCCCGCCGCCGACGATGTCGACGCGTCGCACGTCCCGCCGCTGACGACCCGCGTCGTCATCGCCGAGGACGAGGCCCTCATCCGCCTCGACCTCAAAGAGATGCTCGAAGAAGAGGGCTACTCGGTCGTCGGCGAGGCCGGCGACGGCGCGCGGGCCGTGGAACTCGCGCGGGAGCACCGGCCCGACCTCGTCATCCTCGACGTGAAGATGCCCGTCCTGGACGGGATCTCCGCCGCGGAGAAGATCGCCGGGGAGTCCATCGCGCCCGTCCTGATGCTCACCGCGTTCTCGCAGCGCGACCTCGTCGAGCGTGCGCGTGACGCCGGGGCCATGGCGTATCTGGTGAAGCCGTTCAGCAAGAGCGACGTCGTGCCGGCCATCGAGATGGCCGTGTCGCGGTTCGCGGAGCTGCGGGCGCTGGAGAAGGAGGTCGCGGACCTCTCGCAGCGGCTGGAGACGCGCAAGCTGGTGGACCGGGCGAAGAGCGTGCTGCAGACGCAGTACGGGCTGACCGAGCCCGCCGCGTTCCGGTGGATCCAGAAGACGTCGATGGACCGGCGCATGTCGATGCAGCAGGTCGCCGAGGCGGTCATCGAGGACGCCGAGGAGAAGAAGGCGGCCAAGGGCCAGCAGTAGCGACGGGCGTACGGCAAGGAGAAGGCCCGCCCCACATCCTTGTGGGGCGGGCCTTCTGTCCGTAGGGACGGGTTCCTACTCCTCGCCGAGGTAGGTCTTGCGGACCTCGTCGTCGACCAGGAGGTCCTGGCCGGTGCCGGAGAGCTTGATGGAGCCGACCTCCAGGACGTAGCCGTAGTCCGCGAGGGACAGGGCCGCCTGGGCGTTCTGCTCGATGAGCAGGATGGTCATGCCTTCGGCCTTGAGCGTGGCGATGGTCTCCATGATCTTCTGCATCATGATCGGGGAGAGGCCCATGGAGGGCTCGTCGAGCATGAGCAGTTTGGGCTGGGACATCAGTGCCCGGCCCATGGCCAGCATCTGCTGCTCACCGCCGGAGAGGGTGCCGGCGGCCTGCTTGCGACGCTCGCCCAGGATCGGGAAGAGGTCGTAGGCGCGCTGGATGTCCTTCTCGATGCCGTCCTTGTCCTTGCGGAGGAAGGCACCGAGCTGGAGGTTCTCGGCGATGGTGAGCTTGGGGAAGATGTGCCGGCCCTCGGGGGAGTGGGCCATGCCGAGGGAGACGACCTTGTGGGCGGGGATGCCGTTGAGCACCTGGCCGTCGAAGGTGATCTTTCCGCTCGCGGGCTTGATGAGGCCCGAGAGGGTGCGCAGGGTGGTGGTCTTGCCGGCGCCGTTGGTGCCGATCAGGGACACGACCTGCCCGGCCTCGACGGAGAAGGAGATGCCCTTGACGGCCTCGATCTTGCCGTAGGCGACCCTGAGGTCCTCGACCTCGAGAAGAGCGGTCACTTGGAGTCTCCTTCGGTGGTGCTGTCCGCTGCCGGAGCGTCCTCGGCCTCGGGGGCGTCGTCGGACGGCGCCTCGTCGGCGGTGGCCTCGGTGGCTTCGGGGGTCTCCGCGACGGGAGCCTCCTCGGCGGCGGTGGCCTCCGGCTCGGCCGCGGTGGCCTGGGCTTCGGCCTCGGCCTCGGCGGCTTCGGCCTCCGCTTCGGCCGCGACGGCCGTGACCTCGGCTTCGGCGGCCTCCGCCTCCGCGTGGGCCTCCGCGGCCTCGACCTCGGCGACCTCCTCCGCGCCCGGCGCGCCCTCGAACGGCGTGCCGAGGTAGGCCGCGACGACCCGCTCGTCGCCCTGGACGACCTCGGAGGTGCCTTCGACGAGCTTCTCGCCCTGCACGAGCACGGCGACGCGGTCGCACAGGTTGAAGATGAACTTCATGTCGTGCTCGATGACGAGGACGGCGATGCCCTTGTCCCGGATGGCGAAGACGAGTTCCTCGGTGGTCCGGGTCTCGTTCTGGTTCATGCCGGCGGTCGGCTCGTCCAGGAGGAGCAGGCCGGGGTCGCTGGCGAGGGCCCGGGCGATCTCCAGCTTGCGCTGCTCGCCGTAGGGCAGGTTGCGGGCGAGGTGGTCCGCCTTGTGCTCCAGGCCGATGAACTGCAGGAGTTCCATGGCGCGGTCGCGGGAGGCGACCTCCGCCTTCTTGAAGCCGGGGCCGCGCAGGAGCGCGGACCAGAGGCCCTCCTTGGTCCGGGTGTGGCGTCCGACGAGGACGTTCTCCAGGACCGTCATGTTGGAGAAGAGGCGGATGTTCTGGAAGGTACGGGCGATGCCGGCCTTGGTGACCAGGTGCGGCTTGGGCGGCAGCACGGTCCCCTTGTAGCTGACCGTTCCCTCGGTGGGGACGTACAGGCCGGTCAGGCAGTTGAAGAACGTGGTCTTGCCGGCGCCGTTGGGGCCGATGAGACCGACGATCTCGCCCTCGCGGACGGTGAGGTCCACGTTGCGTACGGCGGTGAGTCCGCCGAAGCGCATGGTGACACCGCTGGCGTCGAGGACGGTGGCGGCGGTGGGTGCCGCTGCCGTCGTTTCCGTGGTGGTGGTCGTCGTCATGGCGTTCACGCACCCGCCTTCGAGGTTCCGACGATCGGGTCGGCGGGGGGCCGCTGGTCCGGTACGTCGAGCTTGTCGGTGCCCTCGTCGTCCGCGTCGTGCTCGTGGTACTCGAGCTGTGCGCGCCGGTTGGGGATGAGGCCCTCGGGGCGGAAGCGCATCAGCAGGATGAGCGCGAGGCCGAACGCGAGGAGCTGGAGGTCCTTGAGGAAGGCCAGCTTCTCGGGGATGAGGAAGAGCAGTGCCGCGCCGAGGAGCGGACCGCGGATGGTGCCCATGCCGCCGAGGATGACGGCCGCGAGAAGGAACGCGGAGTTCGGGGCGACGGGGCCGGCGAACACGTACATCTCGGGGAGGACCGTGCCCTGGAAGTGGGCCTGGACGGTGCCGGCGACGCCGGCGAGGGTGGCGCCGAGGGCGAAGGCGATGAGCTTGACCCGGAAGCCGTTGATGCCCATGGCGGTCGCCGCGGTCTCGTCCTCGCGGATGGCGACCCAGGCGCGGCCGATGCGGGAGTCCTGCGCCCGGCTGAAGACCAGGACGACGAAGACCATGACGAGCAGCATCAGCAGGTAGTAGTTGGCGTACGAGCCGAGTTCCACGCCGAGGATGGTGTGGGTCTCGCCGAAGTCGTAGCCGAAGATGTTCAGCGCCGGGATGTTCGGGATGCCGTTGGGGCCGTTGGTGATCTGCGGTCCGTTGTCGCCGTCCATGTTGTTGACGGTGATGCGGAAGATCTCGCCGAAGCCGAGCGTCACGATGGCGAGGTAGTCACCGTGGAGCCGGAGGGTCGGTGCGCCGATGATGACGCCGAAGATCAGCGAGGCGATCGCGCCGATGATCATGGCGACCCAGAACGGGAGGTGGATGTCGAACGCGGAGGCCGTGGATCCGGAGACGAGGGCGGCCGTGTAGGCGCCGACGCCGAGGAAGGCGACGTATCCGAGGTCGAGCAGACCCGCCAGGCCGACGACGACGTTGAGACCGAGGGCGACCGTCGCGAAGATCAGGATCTGCACGGCGATCACGGTGAACGTGTCGGTGGTCTGGGTGAAGGGGAAGACGGCGGCCGCGGCGAAGGCGGCGACGGCCGCGACCTGCTTGTTCTTGGAGGCGATGGCGGAGATCCGGCCCATCAGCCCCGACTTGTTGAGCGCGCCGGCGCCGAAGCCCGCAAGGAGCAGGTAGCCGACGAACAGCTCGGGGTACTCGGTGGAGATGCCGTACGTGACGGCGTACATGCCGATCGCGAACGCGGCGACGATGATCAGGATCTCGGCCCAGGAGGGGATCTCCTTGGGCTTCGCCGGCTTGCGGGAGTCGTCCTTGAGCAGGAACGCCGCCAGCGGGATCAGTACCGCGACGAAGGCCACGTACGCGCCGGGCTCCCAGTGCGCGATGCCGCCGAGCTGCGCCGCGATGGCGATCACGGTGTACCAGGTGGTGCCGAGCACGCCGAGGGCGAGGAACTGCAGCGCCTTGGTCGAACCGGCGGGGGTCAGCCAGCGCAGCCCCTTGATGCCGAGCCCGGAGAGGGCGAACAGCGTCAGGAGGAGGCCGCCGACGAGGGTGAGGACCTGGAGGCCGCCCGGGTAGCCGGTGACGGTGAGGTCGCCGGGGAACTCGGTGGTGTAGGTCCAGGCGAGGAAGGTGCTCGCGACGGTGGCGAGGCCACCGGCGGCGATGACCCAGTGGAGGAGGCCGGGCGCCGTGGGGGCGTCGGTCTTCACGGGGGTGCCGGTGGTCTCCGGCGTCTTGGTGAGGTCGGTCGTCATCGCGATCACGCCCTGTCCGAGGCGCGCTGTCCGAGCAGACCTTGTGGTCTGAACAAGAGCACGAGGATGAGGAGGGAGAAGACCCAGATGTCCTTCCAGGCACCGCCGCCGAACTGTGCCATCCCGGGGATGTGCTCGACGTAGGCGATGGAGAGGGTTTCGGCGACACCGAGGACGACGCCGCCGATCATGGCGCCGTAGATGTTGCCGATGCCTCCGAGCACGGCGGCCGTGAAGGCCTTGAGGCCGAGCAGGAAGCCCATCTCGAAGCGGATCTGGCCCTTGTCGAGGCCTTCGGCGACCGCTGCGACCGCGGCGAACGCGGCGCCGATGGCGAAGGCCATCACGATGATGCGGTCGGTGTTGATGCCCATCAGCTTCGCGGTGTCCGGGTCCTGCGCCGTGGCCTGCATGGCGCGTCCGCTGCGGCTCTTCGAGACGAAGAGGCCGAGGGCGAGCATGCACGCGGGGGCGGCGACGAGGACGAAGGCGTCGGCGCGGGAGATCGCGAGGTTCTCGAAGATCTCGAAGCTTCCGCCCTTGAACTCGGGGAAGCTGACCGGGCTCTTGGCGCCGGGGTAGAAGCCCCAGACGAGCTGCTGGAGCACGATCGACAGGCCGATCGCCGTGATCAGGGGGGCGAGGCGCGGTGCGCCGCGCAGGGGCCGGTAGGCGAAGCGTTCGGCGGCGGTGGCGACGGCCACGGAGACCACCGCGCCGCCTATGAGCATCACGGGGATCGCGATCACGAGAGCGGTGCCCTCGGGCAGGATCGTGTACGCCGTGAGGGCGCCGAAGCCCCCGATCATGAAGATCTCGCCGTGGGCGAAGTTGATGAGCTGGACGATGCCGTAGACCATCGTGTAACCGATGGCGATGAGGCCGTAAAGGGCCCCCAGGGCAAGGCCGTCGGCCAGCTGTTGCGGCAGTTCGTTCACCGCAGGGCCTCCGATGAGCGTGTCGGATATGACACCGCGCGAGGGCGCTGTTTGCGCCCTCGCGCGGCTTGGTTCATTTGGTGCGTGTGCGTGTGCGTGTGCGGGGCAGTGCGGTGGATCAGTCCTCGAAGGTCGCGGACTTCACGTCGGTCCAGGCGCCGGACTTGACCTGGTAGACGGTGAGCTGCTTGTTCGTGGTGTCGCCGTACTCGTCGAAGGAGACCTTGCCGGTCACACCCTCGAAGGAGACCTTGGACATGGCCTCGGTGACCTTGGCGCGGGCGTCGTCGGGGAGCTTGCCGTTGTTGGCGGCGACGACGGCCTTGACGGCCTGGATGATGGACCAGGCGGCGTCGTAGGAGTAACCGCCGTAGGCCGCGTACGGGTCCTTGTAGCCGGCCGCCTGGTAGTCCGCGATGAACTTCTTGGCGGTCGGGAGCTTCTCGACGGGGTAGCCGACCGAGGTGGCCAGGTCACCGTCGTTGGCCTCGCCGGAGGCCTTGATGAACTGCGGGTCGTAGATGCCGTCGCCACCCATGGTGGGGATCTTGGCGCCGGCCTTCTTGACCTGGTCCGAGAGCAGACCGCCCTCGGGGTACTGGCCGCCGAAGTAGACGGAGTCGGCGCCCGAGGCCTTGATCTTGTTGGCGGTGGAGGAGAAGTCCGTCTCCTTGACCGTCACGGAGTCGGTGCCGACGACGGTGCCGCCGAGGCGCTTGAACTCGTCGGAGAAGATCGCGGCGAGACCGGCGCCGTAGGTCTGCTTGTCGTTGACGACGAAGACCTTCTTCTTGCCGGCGTCCTTGAAGAGGTAGTTCGCGGCGAACTTGCCCTGGACGACGTCCGTGGTGGCGGTACGGAAGTAGGTCTTGAAGGGGCGCTTGAACTCGCCCTTGCCCCAGTTGTCGCCCTGGGAGAGCGACGGGTTGGTGTTGGCCGGGGAGACCTGGGTGAGGTTCGCCTTGTCGAAGTCGGCCTGCATCGACTGGGAGACGCCGGAGTTCAGCGGGCCGACGACGCCGAGGACGTCCTTGATGCCGACGAGCTTGGTGGCGTTGGCCTTGCCGGTGGCCGGGACGGCCTGGTCGTCGAGGGCCTCGATCTTGAAGGTGACGCCCGGGACTTCCTTGTTCTTGTTGGCGGTCTGGACCGCCAGGTCCACGGAGTTCTTGATGCCCTGACCCAGTGCGGAGAGCGAACCCGTGAGCGGCGCGTCGACACCGATGACGACGGTGGTGCCGCCGCTGGAGTTGTCGCTTCCGCCCTTGTCGTCGCGCGAACCGCAGGCGGTGAGGGTGAGTGCTCCCGTGGTGATCACGGTGGTGAGGATGAGCAAGGAACGGTGTCGCACGATGAATCCTTTCCCTGGCGCGGCCCCCTCGAGCTGAGGCGGTGCCGTGAAGCATGGAGCTGGAGGTGCCGTTTGTGAATGCCGGGCCGTACTGGGATGACTGGGTGGAGCTGGGCCGTGCAGTGGACACGCCCGGCGGCGCGGTGACTGGCGGTGACTCTAAGCGCAGGTGAGGGAGGTGGGGAGCGGGGAGGTCAGGATGTGACTGTCTTGTTATCGCGAAGGGGAGAGGAGGTGGACAGGGGGTGGGCAAAGTGGGACATATGGGTCTGCAACATCGTGTTCACATAGTGAGAACGCCCAGTTCCGCTAAGGGGCTTGAGCAGATCTTGCTCCTGTCGGACCGCTTGCGACCGTCTCCGGATATCGGACACCGACCCAAATCTCAGCGGACAGAGCACTGAGCGCCCCGCTCCGTCCGGCACCCTCACAGATGTCACGGAGTGTTACCGATGGTTCGGGTGGTGGCAGGCTCCGGAGGGGCTTCCAGTTCTCCGAACTCCCGGTCGCGCCGTCCGCCGATACGCACCGTCTTCGGGCCGCCTCGTCGGTGAAGGCCAGTGCCGCCCGGCGGCCCTCGGTGCGCTCCCGTTCGCGGGCGCTCGCGAGCACCTCGTCGTGGATCTTCAACTGTTCGTTGGAAAGCCCCTTTTGCTCCCAGTCGAGCCCCGCCCACCTGCTCCCCGTGAGCGCTTCTTTCACCCAGTACGCGACGAGGTCGACGCAGATGTCCACCGCCGCCCTCGCCTGCGGGGGCGCCGGCTCGGAGCGGTCGCCGGAACAGCCGGGCAGGGTGGCCAGGCCGCCGGCGGTCAGGACCGCGGCGAGCGCGGTCCCGGCCGGGGCGTACGGCGGGAACCTCATGCCGGGGACGCTAGGGGATCACCTGCCGGGGGCACAACAGGCTGGCTGGTCAAGGAAGTTGGGCGTACGGTGCGATGGGGGGAGGGCGCCCGGGGTGCCGGTTCGTGAGGCGCTTCGCCCGCGCCCCCGCCGTGACCAGGGCGGGCGCTCGTCGGGAGCGGCGGCGTCCCGCTCCGCAATCGCCGTGACGGGCACCGCCGTTGCCCGGCCGTGCGGTGGCGGGGGCCGGAACCACGCCCCGTTGGCGCGGTGAACGTGACGGGCGCCTGTGTCCGGCGCCCGCGGTCCCTGAGCCTGCCGAGGGGAGCGCGGGCCCGGCCGGGGGAGGGCGGCCCGCGTGGACGGGAGGGGCGTCCGAGGGGCGGCCCGCGGGCGCCGGCCGGGCCGACGGCGGCGCCGTCGGCGAGGGGACCGGAAAGGGTCCGGGAGTCGATACTCGCGTACGGAAGCGGGCGGGGCCGGGTGCCTGTCCCGCGTTCGGAAGCCGATGCTCCGCGTCCGGGGTCCGGTGTTCCAAGGGCCGGGTGTGCCGCACCCGCGACGGCGCCCGTCGAAGGGGGCTCCGGGCCCTCCGGGACGGCGGCCGCAGCCCCGGCCGGGGGCGCTCCGGCCCCCTCGGCGGTGACTCCCGGTGACCGAGGGGCCTTGATCGCCCCGACGCGAGGCGTGCCGACGTGGTGGGAGGCGCGACGTGGTGGGGAGGCGGCACGGCGTGGGGGAGGCGGCACGACGCGACGCGGCCCGGGACGGTGGTGACCGTCCCGGGCCGCGGAGGGTTTCGCCTGCCGGCTCAGGCGCCAGCGCCGCTCCCGCCCGTGTGCGTGACGTTCTCGGCGTCCTTCGGCGTGACCTCGCGCAGCAGGCAGGTCAGCCGGGCGGTGCAGACCCGCTTGTCCTGCTCGTCGGTGACCACGATCTCGTACGTGGCCGTGGAGCGGCCGCGGTGCACGGGGGTCGCGGTGCCCGTCACGAGGCCGCTTCGGACCCCGCGGTGATGGGTGCAGTTCAGGTCCACGCCCACCGCGATCTTGGAGATGCCGCCGTGCAGCATGGAGCCGATCGAGCCGAGGGTCTCGGCGAGGACCGCGGAAGCTCCGCCGTGCAGCAGGCCGTACGGCTGGGTGTTGCCCTCCACCGGCATCGTGCCGACGACCTTCTCCGCGGAGGCCTCGATGATCTGCACGCCCATGCGGTTGCCGAGGTGCCCGGCCGAGAACAGGGCGGGAAGGTCGACGCCGAGCGCGGCGTACTCGTCGATGACCTCCTGCGGGAACTTCACGTGATGCTGCTCGCCCATCGGCTCGGCTCCGTTCGTCTTCGTACGTGTTCGTACGTCGCGTCGACAGGCGCCTGAGCAAACGCTTAGGCGCATGGCGATTCTTTCAGACGGCCCCGGGGCACGGTCCAGTCCCCCGGAGGGAAAGTGCCGACGGGCACCATGGTCAGCCCGTCGCGGCGGCCGACGGGACCAGTCGTACGATCACGGACTTGCTCGCGGGGGTGTTGCTGATGTCCGCCGTGGACTCCAGCGGCACCAGGACGTTCGTCTCCGGGTAGTACGCGGCCGCGCAGCCGCGGGCCGTCGGGTAGTGCACGACCCGGAATCCGGGCGCGCGCCGCTCGCTGCCGTCCGTCCACTCGCTGACCAGGTCGGTGTACGCCCCGTCCGCGAGGCCCAGGGCCGCCGCGTCCTCGGGGTGGACCAGGACGACCCGGCGGCCGCCCTTGATGCCGCGGTAGCGGTCGTCGAGGCCGTAGATCGTGGTGTTGTACTGGTCGTGCGACCGCAGGGTCTGGAGGAGCAGCCGGCCCTCCGGCACCTTCGGGTACTCGACGGGGGCGGCGGTGAAGTTGGCCTTGCCGGTGGCCGTGGGGAAGCGGCGCTCGTCGCGCGGGGCGTGCGGGAGCGCGAAGCCGCCGGGGTCGGCGGCGAGACGGGCGTTGAAGTCCTCGAACCCGGGCACCACGCGCGCGATCCGGTCGCGGATCGTGGCGTAGTCCTCCTCGAACTCCTCCCAGGGCGTGGCCGACCCGGCGCCGAGGACGGCCCGGG
This sequence comes from Streptomyces sp. Je 1-79, assembly GCF_025195125.1. Classification (GTDB taxonomy): domain Bacteria; phylum Actinomycetota; class Actinomycetes; order Streptomycetales; family Streptomycetaceae; genus Streptomyces. The sequence goes on along the minus strand of NZ_JAMGSL010000008.1, from coordinate 217,406 downwards.
CCATGCGGGCCACGATCGCCGGCTCGGAGAGCAGGTGCGGGCTCGCGGGCGGCAGGTTGCCGCGTGAGGTGTGCACCAGGCCCATCGAGTCCTCGACGGTCACGAACCGCACCGTGCCCTTTCCCCCGGAAGCGCTCGCCCGGACGTCCTTGTCGGTACGGCCGAGTGTGGGGAGGATCAGCGCGCGCGTGCCGGTGACCACGTGCGAGCGGTTCAGCTTGGTCGAGACGTGGACGGTCAGCCGGGCGCGGCGCATCGCCGCCTCGGTGACCTCCGTGTCGGGGGTGGCTCCGACGAAGTTGCCGCCCATGGCGAAGAAGACCTTCGCCTGGCCGTCGCGGAGCGCCTGGATCGAGCGGACCACGTCGAAGCCGTGGTGGCGCGGGGAGACGATCCCGAACTCCTTGTCCAGGGCGTCCAGGAAGGCCGGCGCGGGCCGCTCGAAGATGCCCATCGTGCGGTCGCCCTGCACGTTGGAGTGGCCGCGGACCGGGCACACGCCGGCGCCCGGGCGGCCGATGTTGCCCCGCAGCAGGAGGAAGTTGACGACCTCGCGGATGGTCGGAACGGAGTGCTTGTGCTGGGTGAGGCCCATCGCCCAGCAGACGATGGTGCGCTTCGAGGCGAGGACCATCTCCAGGGCGCGCTCGATCTCGGTCCGGCTCAGGCCGGTCGCGGCCAGCGTCTCGTCCCAGTCCGCGGCGCGGGCGGCCGCGGCGAACTCCTCGTACCCGTGCGTGTGCTCCCGCACGAACACGGTGTCGACCGCGCCGTCCGTCTCCAGGACCAGCTTGTTGAGAAGCCGGAAGAGGGCCTGGTCACCGCCGATACGGATCTGCAGGAAGAGGTCGTTGAGGGCGGCGCCCCGGAGCATGCCGGTCGCGGTCTGCGGGTTCTTGAACTTCTCCAGACCGGCCTCGGGCAGCGGATTCACCGAGATGATCTTCGCGCCCGCCGCCTTGGCCTTCTCCAGGGCGGAGAGCATCCGGGGGTGGTTCGTGCCCGGGTTCTGTCCGGCGACGACGATCAGGTCGGCCTGGTGGAGGTCTTCCAGGGAGACGCTGCCCTTGCCGATCCCGATGGTCTCGTTGAGCGCCGAGCCGGAGGACTCGTGGCACATGTTGGAGCAGTCGGGCAGGTTGTTCGTACCGAATTCGCGGGCGAAGAGCTGGAGCAGGAACGCGGCCTCGTTGCTGGTCCGCCCCGAGGTGTAGAAGAGCGCCTCGTCGGGGGAGGAGAGGGCGGTCAGCTCCTCGGCGATGATCGCGAACGCCCGCTCCCAGGTCACCGGCTCGTACCGCTCGGCGCCCTCCGGCAGATACATGGGCTGCGTGATGCGGCCCTGCTGGCCCAGCCAGTACCCGCTGCGGTTCGCCAGCTCCGCCACGGGGTGCGCGGCGAAGAACTCGGGGGTCACGCGGCGCAGCGTCGCCTCCTCGGCGACCGCCTTCGCCCCGTTCTCGCAGAACTCCGCCACATGCCGCTTGTCGCCCTCGGGCCAGGCGCAGCCGGGACAGTCGAAGCCGTCCTTCTGGTTGACCTTCAGCAGGGTCCGGGCGGTGCGTGCCACCCCCATCTGCGCCTGGGCGATCCGGAGGGTGTGCGCGACGGCGGACAGGCCGGCGGCGGCGTGCTGCGGCGGCGCGACCTGCGGCGCGTCCTGGACCGGGTCGCCGGCGGGGGGCTTGCTGACCATCACGCTCTCCCTTGAGCGGTCGTCTGTGTCGTACGTCTCCGATCCTGTCACGGAGCTCTGACAGCGCGGTGCCCGGACCGGGTGTGGACGGGATTGTCGGTGGTCCGTGGCAGGATCGTCCACGTGGCCGAGACAGCATCGAAGAAGACCGAAGACCCCCGTCCCCGCCTGCTCCTCATGGACGGGCACTCCCTCGCGTACCGGGCGTTCTTCGCGCTGCCCGCGGAGAACTTCACGACCGCGAGCGGACAGACGACGAACGCGATCTACGGCTTCGCGTCGATGCTCGCGAACACGCTGCGCGACGAGGCGCCCACGCACTTCGCCGTCGCGTTCGACGTGTCCCGCAAGACGTGGCGCTCGGCGGACTTCCCCGAGTACAAGGCGAACCGCTCCAAGACCCCGGACGAGTTCAAGGGGCAGGTCGAGCTGATCGGCGAGCTGCTGGACACCATGAACGCGGACCGGTTCGCGGTGGACGGCTTCGAGGCCGACGACGTCATCGCGACGCTCGCCACCCAGGCCGAGGCGGCCGGCTTCGACGTTCTGATCGTCACCGGCGACCGTGACTCCTTCCAGCTGGTCACCGACCACGTGACCGTCCTCTACCCCACCAAGGGCGTCTCCGAGCTGACCCGCTTCACGCCGGAGAAGGTCCAGGAGAAGTACGGGCTCACGCCCTCGCAGTACCCGGACTTCGCAGCCCTGCGCGGCGACCCGTCCGACAACCTGCCGGGCATCCCCGGTGTCGGCGAGAAGACCGCGACGAAGTGGATCAACCAGTTCGGTTCCTTCGCGGAGCTGGTCGAGCGCGCCGACGAGGTCAAGGGCAAGGTCGGACAGGCCCTGCGCGACCACCTGGAGTCGGTCAAGCTCAACCGCCACCTGACCGAGCTGGTCCGGGACGTCGAGCTGCCCCGCAGCGTCGCGGAGCTCGAGCGCGCGCCCTACGACCGGACGGCGCTCAAGGGCTTCCTGGAGGTCCTGGAGATCCGCAACCCGAGCCTGCGCGAGCGTCTGCTCGCGGTCGACCCCGGTGCCGAGGAGGAGCAGGCCCCGGCCCCCGACGCGGGCGTCGAGCTGGACGGCACCGCCCTGGGGACCGGCGAGCTGGCCCCCTGGCTGGAGGAGCACGGCGGTCAGCCGCTCGGTGTCGCCACCGTCACCGCCTGGGCCCTGGGCGCGGGCAACGTCAGCGAGGTCGCCCTCGCGGCGGCCGACGGCAAGGCGGCCTGGTTCGACACCACCCGGCTCGACGAGCAGGACGAGCGGGCCTTCACGGAGTGGCTCGCCGATCCGGCCAGGCCGAAGGTGATGCACAACGCCAAGGAGGCCCTGCGGGTCTTCCCCGAGCACGGCTGGCGGCTCGACGGCGTCACGATGGACACCGCCCTCGCCGCGTACCTGGTCAAGCCCGGCCGCCGCTCCTTCGCCCTGGACGCGCTCTCCGTCGAGTACCTGCACCGTGAGCTCGCCCCGGCCGCCGCGGACGGACAGCTGGCCTTCGGCACCGACGAGCACGCCGAGGCGGACGCGCTGATGGCTCAGGCCCGCGCCGTGCTCGACCTCGGAGAGGCGTTCGGCGACAAGCTCGGCGAGGTGGGCGCGACCGAGCTGCTGCACGACGTGGAGCTGCCGACGTCGCTGCTCCTCGCCCGGATGGAGCGGCACGGCATCGCCGCCGACCGGGCCCATCTGGAGGCCATGGAGCAGCAGTTCGCCGGAGCGGTGCAGCAGGCGGTGAAGGAGGCGCACGCCTCGGTGGGGCACGAGTTCAACCTCGGCTCGCCCAAGCAGCTCCAGGAGGTGTTCTTCGGCGAGCTGAACCTGCCGAAGACGAAGAAGACCAAGACCGGCTACACCACGGACGCCGACGCGCTGGCCTGGCTGGCCGCGCAGACCGAGCACGAGCTGCCGGTGATCATGCTCCGCCACCGTGAGCAGGCCCGGCTGCGCTCCACGGTCGAGGGTCTGATCAAGACGATCGCGGCGGACGGCCGGATCCACACCACCTTCAGTCAGACGGTGGCCGCGACGGGCCGGCTCTCCTCCACCGACCCGAACCTGCAGAACGTGCCGGTGCGCACGGACGAGGGCCGGGCGATCCGGCACGGCTTCGTCGTCGGCGAGGGCTTCGAGGCCCTGATGACCGCGGACTACAGCCAGATCGAGCTGCGGGTCATGGCCCATCTCTCCGAGGACGAGGGCCTCATCGAGGCCTTCACCTCCGGCGAGGACCTGCACACCACAGTCGCCTCCCAGGTCTTCGGCGTCGAGCGGTCCGCCGTCGACGCGGAGATGCGGCGCAAGATCAAGGCCATGTCCTACGGTCTGGCGTACGGCCTCTCCGCCTTCGGCCTCTCCCAGCAGCTGAACATCGAGCCGGGCGAGGCCCGCGCCCTGATGGACACCTACTTCGAGCGCTTCGGCGGGGTGCGGGACTATCTGCACCGGGTCGTCGAGGAGGCCCGTGCCACGGGTTACACCGAGACGATGCTCGGCCGCCGCCGCTACCTCCCGGACCTGAACAGCGACAACCGCCAGCGCCGCGAGGCCGCCGAGCGCATGGCGCTGAACGCGCCGATCCAGGGCACGGCGGCGGACATCGTGAAGGTCGCGATGCTGAACGTCGACCGGGCGCTGACCGAGGCCGGGCTCACCACCCGCATGCTGCTCCAGGTCCACGACGAAATCGTCCTGGAGGTCGCCCCGGGCGAGCGGGAGCGGGTCGAGGCCCTCGTCCGCGAGCAGATGGCCGCGGCGGTCTCCCTCCGCGCCCCGCTCGACGTCTCGGTCGGCGTGGGCCCGGACTGGGAGTCCGCGGCCCACTGACGGACCCCGGCGCGGGCGCAAGCCGCCCGCGCCGGGTGCACCTCGTCCGCCGGGCGGCGGCCGCACCGGCCGGGTGCACTGGGCCGCCTGAGGAGTCCGGCTGTCCGGGTGGACCGGTCAGCCCGACGAAGGCCGCGGGTCCGGGTGGACCGGTCCGCGGTAGCCCGGCGGCGCGGTCAGCGAGATCCCGGTCGGGAGCCGGCCGGCTCGTTGTCCCCGGACCGCTCACGCTCGCGGGGCGCGCCCGGGACCGGCCGCGTACCGCGCAGCCGCATCCCCGCCCCGTACAGCACCAGGCCCACGGCGAGCCCCGCGCCGCCGCCGAAGCAGGCCGTCGGGACGATGTCGAGGGGCGTCTCGATCCGGCCCCAGTACGCGTACCAGCGCAGACACCGGTGCACGATCCCGGCGAGGACGCAGGCGCCGATCAGGCCACCGGCCAGCCACCGTCCCCGGCGGCTCAGGACCGGAACCCCGGCCGGCGGGGTCGCCCCTCCGGCGGCGGCGCGCAGCGCCCGTACGGTGAACCACCCCAGCAGCGCGAGCGCCAGCGCCGAACCCCCGTACTGGAGGTACAGATAGACGGGGAAGCCGGCGACGATCGCGTCGAGGAACGGGATCGCGCGCGTGCCCCAGCGGTCGAGGTGGGTGAAGGAGTCCCACACGACATGGGTCGAGGCCCCGATCGCCGCGGAGACACAGAACCATCCGGCCAGCGGCAGGGGCGCGCGGCCCTCCCACGAACTCCCCCGGACGAACCCGTACACCCGGCTCCGCCACCGGGCCGGCAGCAGCGCCACCAGCGGCTCACGCACCATCAGCCAGAGCGTCACCAGGGCCGCGGCGATCAGCAGATCGACCGTCACGACGCCGAGTCCGGAGTGGGTGACGTTCCCGAAGAGCATCGCGCCGGGGATCGCCGTGGCCGCGAAATAGGTCATGTCGGGCGCGAACGACCCCGCCACGAGCGCGGAGGCGATGAGCGGCCCGCGTCCGGTGCCGTCGCGGCGGATGCCCGGCAGCACCGCGGCGGCATGACTGAGCGTGAACGGCATCGAACATCCCCCTCATGGATCCGCACCGGCCCCGGGACTTCACGGCGCCGGCGATCAACCCAGTATGCGGGAGTGATCGCCTTCCGGGCCGTGGGCGGCCAAGAGGTGACGAAAGCGTGAAACACGGTCAAGGCGCGGTGTTCCGAGGCCCGTCGGTGTCATAGGGTCTCCTGAGGCCTCGCGCGGGGAGCGCGGGGTGCAGTCGAGGGGGAGGACCAGACGTATGGCAGCGCAATTCGGCCGCCGGCTGCGCAGGGGAGCCACCAGCGGTGCCGTCGTGGCCGCGGCGGTGGCGGCGCTGGCCGCCTCGCAGGCGCCCGGTGTGATTCCGCCGCCGTCCGACAGCGCGGGCGGCGACCGGCCGGTCGGCGCGGGTGACGCGACGTCGCCGCCGGACGGTTCGGCGACCGGCGACTCGCCGTACTACACCGACCTGCCGCCGCTGAACACGCCGAACAAGCCCGGCACTTCCATAGACCTGCCCATCGTCACCGGCCCCGCCGAGGCCGGCATACCCGCATCCGTCCTCGCCGCCTACAAGCGGGCGGAGCAGTCCATACGCTCCAGCGACCCCGCCTGCCACCTTCCGTGGCAGCTGCTCGCCGGCATCGGCAAGGTCGAGTCCGGACAGGCGCGCGGCGGCCGCGTCGACGCCAACGGCACCACCCTCTCGCCGATCCTCGGCCCGAAGCTCAACGGTGTCGGCTTCGCGAACATCTCGGACACCGACAACGGCGCCTTCGACGGCGACACGACGCACGACCGCGCGGTCGGCCCGATGCAGTTCATCCCCTCCACCTGGGCGACGTGGGGTCAGGACGCCAACGGCGACGGCCGCAAGGACCCCAACAACATCTACGACGCCGCGCAGGCCGCCGGCCTCTATCTGTGCGCCAACAACCGCGATCTCGCGGTCAAGGCCGACCTGGACCGGGCGATCCTCAGCTACAACCGCTCGACCGAGTACCTGCGCACCGTGCTCTCCTGGTTCGAGTACTACAAGCGCGGCACCCACCAGGTCCCGGACGGCGCGGGCGTCCTGCCCGTCGACCGCAGCGACGTCCCGGGCCCCGGCGTCTCTCCCCAGCCCACGCCGACCCCGCCCACCACCCCCTCGCCGTCGCCCTCCCCGGCCAAGCCGACGCCGAGCCCGTCCGAGCCCACCACCCCTCCGTCGACCACGCCGCCCGTGGTCACGCCGTCGCCGGTCGCCAAGGTCGTACGGATCAAGGACGCCGGCACGGGCACGCTGACGGGCACCGCGGGGCAGGCCTTCGCCCCGCGGCCGGCCGTCGAGGCGCTGGACGCTGCGGGCAAGCCGGTCGCCGGACTGAGCGTCCGTTTCGAGATCGTCGGCGCCACCGACGCCCACTTCGGCGGTGTGGCCAAGAGCGTGCGGGTCGTCACCGGCTCCACGGGCCGTGCGGTCGCCCCGCCCGTCCGGGCCGGCGAGCAGACGGGCACCTTCACGGTGCGGGCCACGGTCGTCGGCCGGAACCTGGCACCCGTCGCGTTCACCGCGACCGTCACCGAGCGGCAGGCCGACAAGCTGGTCCGCGAGGACGACAAGGAACTGACGACCACGGCCGGCGGCCGGTTCGCCGACCGCGTCATGGTGAAGGCGACCCTCGGCGGCGCCGCCGCCTCCTCGGTCGGCCTGACCGCCACGCTGATCACCTCGGCGGACGACCCGCAGACGAACACCAAGGGCCCGTACTTCAAGGACGCCGAGGGCAAGCCGCTGCGGACCCTCTCGGTGAAGACGGACGCCAACGGACTGCTCACCCTCCCCGACATCTACGCGGACGACCAGGCAGGCACCTTCCTGCTCCGGCTGACCGCGCCCGGCGGAGGCACCGTGACCATCGAGCTCAAGGTCACCGCCCCGGCCCCCGAGCCGACGCCCGAGCCGACCCCGACGTCCTCGTCGACCGGCTCGCCCGAGGCCACGCCGACCCCCTGAGCGACTCCCGAGCCGCGCCCCGAGCGGCGCGCGTCGCCGGTCCGCCGCCCTCTCGTCCTCCCGGACGTGGGGGCGGCGCTCTGTGTTCTGAGTGCAACGTGTTCTCATCTCGCGGTCGCGTTGCTACGGTGCCCCAGCCCTGACGCCGCATCAGATCGAGCACCGGGAGGCCGACCTTGCGCGCCCTCGTAGCCGCCGCCATCGGGCTGGTCCCAGTCCTCCTCGTCGTCCTCCTCGTCTCCGTGGTCGACCTGCCGCCCGACGGGCCCACCTCGCCCAGACCCCTCCTCACCGCCGACCCCGGTCCCAAGAAGTAGGAGGAGCCACGCCCATGCGCCGCCGCGCCAGCCTCGTCCTGCTCTCCTTCGCCGTGTTCTTCGCCGCGATGGCTCCCACGCTCCGCTGGTACGTCTTCCCCCGCGTGGCGAAGATCCCGCCGAACCAGTACCAGGAGATCGTCCTGGAGGCGAAGCCCGCCACCCTCGTCGACTACTCGACCCTCACCGCCAAGGAGGTCGAGAAACTCACGATCATCCAGACCCTCAAGGGCAACGTGGAGGAGTCGAAGCGGGTCGAGCGGAACGCCGGCCGCGATGTCGTCGTCTGGGACGCGCTCACCTACATCACCGGCCCCGACGGCAAGATGGTCTCCCAGATCCCCGAGCGCTACGTCTTCGACGCCCACACCCAGGACCCGGTCAACGTCACCGGGGCGACGGTCGACGGCGACGCCGTCCGGCGCGAGGGCATCGAGTTCAAGTGGCCCTTCCTCACCGAGAAGCGGGACTACCAGTACTTCGACGCCCGCTCCCGCACCACGGCCCCCATCCACTACAAGGGCACCCGCACCTTCCGCGGCATGGAGGTCTACTACTTCGAGCAGACCATCCCCTGGACCAAGGTCCCCATGCCCAAGACCATGCCGGTCAAGGGCATCACCCCGGAGATGATCAGCCAGTCGGGCATGACCATCTGGTACACGACCAAGCGGATGTTCTGGGTCGACCCCGTCACCGGCGCCCCCGTCAACGGCGAGGAGATCCACAAGGAGGAGCTCCGCAACGAGAAGTCCGACTGGAAGGTCACCGCCTTCTCCGGCCACGTGAAGATGCGCGAGGACTACATCCGCAGCACCGTCGAGCTGGTCAGGACCAACCGGACCGTCGTCCTCCTTGTCACCTCCTATCTGCCGTGGACCTTCGTCACCCTGTCCCTTCTCCTGCTCGGCCTCGCCCTCTGGCTGGAGGCCAAGGGCCGGCGCCCGGGCCCGGACGCCCCCGCTACCGCTCCCTCCTGAGCCGCGCGCTGGTGTGCCGCGTCGGCTCCGCCCCCGCCGGGTCCTCCGGCCACGGATGTCTCGGATACCGCCCCCGCAGCTCCGCCCGCACGGCGCGGTAGCCGTCCCGCCAGAACGAGGCCAGGTCGGCGGTGACGGCCGCCGGCCGGCCGGCGGGGGAGAGGAGATGGACCACGACCGGCGTCCCGGCGGCCACCCTCGGCGTCTCGGCGAGGCCGAACATCTCCTGCAGCTTCACCGCGAGGACCGGCTGCTCCCCGCCGTAGTCCACCCGTATCCGCGAGCCGCTGGGGACCTCGATCCGCTCGGGCGCGAGTTCGTCGAGCCGGCCCGCCTCGCCCGTCGCCCAGGGCAGCAGCCGCCCCAGCGCCTGCCCCGCGTCGATCCGGCCGAGGTCGGCCCGCCGCCGGGCCCGCGACAGCTCGGGCTCCAGCCACTCGCCCGCCCGGTCCAGCAGGGTCTCCTCGGACATCTCCGGCCAGGGGGCGCCCACGACCCGGTGGAGAAAACCGAGGCGCTGCCGCAGCTCCTCCGACTCCCGGCTCCACCGGAGCAGCCCGAGCCCCTCGCGCCTCAGCCCGTCCAGGAGCGCCGCCCGTACGAGCCCAGGGTCGGCGCCTTCCCTGAGCGGACGGGCGGACAGCTCGACCGCACCCAGCCGGGCCACCGACCGGGCGACCACGTCCCCGTCCTCCCAGTGGACCTCTTCCGCGGAGGAGAGCAGGTGTCCGGCGGCCGCGCGCGCCACGTCCTCGTCCACCACGGCCGCCAGCCGCACCCGGGCGGTGGCGCTCCGCGCGGTCCGGTCCGCCACCGCGACGGCCAGCCACGGCGCGCTGCCGAGCCCCGACCCGTCGGCGAGCTCGGCACCCGTCCCCGACACCATCAGGAACCCGCTGCCCTCCCGCGCCCTGGCCACCCGCTCGGGAAACGCGTACGCCGTCACCAGTCCGGCCACGACGTCCTCCCCGCCGCCCGCCGAAACACCGCCGCCGGCCCCGGAGAGACCTGGCCGCGCTTCCGTGGCCCCGGCGAGCCCCGGCCCCGCCTCCGCGGCCCCAGCGAGACCCGGCGGACCCGCCTCCGCGGCCGACCGCTCCAGACGCCGGGCCTCCGCCTTCCAGCGCGCCCCGTAGCCGTCGGCGCCCCGCCGCGCCGCGCGCCAGGCAGCCGAGAGGTCGTCGCCGTACTCCCGGGGCGGCTCCTCGCTGAGCAGCGCGACCACCTCCGCCGCCCGCCGCGCGCCGACCTCGGGCGCGCTGTCCAGGAGGGCCCGGGCCAGCCGGGGGTGCACCCCGAGCCGGGACATCCGTACACCCCGCTGCGTCGCCCGTCCCTCGTCGTCCACCGCGCCGATCGCCGTCAGCACGGAACGGGCGGCCGCCATCGCCCCGGCCGGCGGTGTGTCCAGAAGGGCGAGTCCGGCCGCCGAGGGGTCACCCCAACAGGCCGTGCGCAGGGCGAACGAGGACAGATCCGCGATCTCGATCTCGGGGGAGGGGAAACGGGACCGGCGCCCGTCGTCCGCCTCCGCCCAGCAGCGGTACACGACGCCGAACGCCTCCCGGCCGGAGCGTCCCGAGCGCTGCGTCGCTCCCGCGATCGAGACCGGCACCGTGGCGAGCGACCCGAGACCCCGGGCGTGGTCCATCCGCGGCTCCCGGGCCAGGCCCGAGTCCACGACGACCCGCACCCCCGGCACGGTCAGGCTCGACTCCGCCACCGAGGTCGCGAGGATCACCCGCCGGCGTCCGCCGGGCTCCGTCCCGCGGAGCACCGCGTCCTGCACCGCCGCCGGGGCCCGGCCGTGCAGCTGGAGCACCTCGGCGTCGAGGTCCGCCAGCATCCCCGCCGTCCGGGCGATCTCTCCCGTGCCGGGGAGGAAGCAGAGCACATCGCCCTCGTGCTGCTCGCAGGCCAGCCGGACCGTCGCCGCCACATGGCGCAGGAGGGCGGGATCCACCCACGTGCCGTGGGAGGGCCGGACGCCGGCGGGCGGTGCGGCGAACCGGACGAGATACCCGTGTCCCTCGCCCTTCCCCCACACGATCGGCGCCGGACCGGTGCCGTCCAGGACCGTCAGGAGCTGCGACCACGCCTCGGCGTCGCTGGTGGCCGAGGCGGCGATCAGCTTCAGTTCGGGCCGGAGCGTGGCGCGCACGTCCACCAGGAACGCCATCGCCGTGTCCGCGTCCAGATGGCGCTCGTGGCACTCGTCGAGCAGCACCACGTCCACGCCCGCCAGCTCCGGATCACGCTGGAGCCGCTGGAGGAGGACACCCGTCGTCACCACCTCGACGCGCGTCGCGGGGCCGCTCCGGCGCTCGCCGCGGACCGAGAAGCCGACGGCCTCGCCGACCTCCTGGCCTAGCAGCCACGCCATTCGCCGCGCCGCCGCCCGCACCGCCATCCGGCGCGGCTCGGCGACCAGCACCCGCCGCCGCGGTCCGTCCCCTATAAGGCCCGCGAGCGCCAGCGGCACCAGCGTGGTCTTGCCGGTGCCGGGAGGCGCGTACAGCACCGCCGTGCCGCGCTCCTCGAGAGCGGTCAGCAGCTCGGGGACGGCATGGCGGACGGGGAGTCGGTCGAGTGCGTCGTGTCGGATCACGCACTCAGTCTCGTACGTCCTCGCCGACGGCGGGCCGGGCTGTCCACAGGCCCCGTCCTCTCATATGACAAGTGAGGTGCGTGGGGCTCACGGGGAGCGGGGCGTTCCCGCCCGTCAGTCCTTCTCGCACACGAAGATCGCCGTCCCCGGGATCAGGTTCCCCCGCAGCGGAGACCAGCCGCCCCACTCCTGGCTGTTCCACCCGGGCCACTCCGGCTCGACGAGATCCACCAGCCGGAAGCCGCCGGCCACCACGTCCCGTACCCGGTCGCCGATCGTCCGGTGGTGCTCCACATAGACGGCCCGCCCGTGCTCGTCCTGCTCGACATAGGGGGTGCGGTCGAAATAGGAGGCCGCGACCGACAGTCCTTCGGGCCCCGGCTCGTCGGGGAAGGCCCAGCGGATCGGATGCGTCACCGAGAAGACCCACCGGCCGCCCGGCCGCAGTACCCGGCGCACCTCGCGGAACACCTTCACCGGGTCCGCCACGAACGGCACCGCGCCGTACGCCGAACAGGCCAGATCGAAGGCGCCGTCCCGGAACGGCAGCACCCCGGCGTCCGCCTCCACCAGCGGCACGTCCTCGCCGATCCGCAGCGCGTGCTGGAGCTGCCGGTGCGAGAGGTCGAGCGCCACCGGCCGCGCCCCCTGCGCCGCCAGCCAGCGCGAGCACTGCGCCGCCCCCGCGCCGATCTCCAGGACGTCGAGCCCCTTCAGCGAACCGGCCGGTCCGAGCAGTCCCGCCTCGGCCTCGTCGAGACCCTCCGGACCCCAGACGAAACGGTCGTCCCCGAGGAACGCCCCGTGCTCGTTCTGGTACTCGTCGGCGTTCCTGTCCCACCAGCCGCGGCTCGCCCGGCTGCTCTCCGCGTCACCCGCGTCACGCCGGGTCGCGGCCGCCTCGTCCCCGGGCCCGTCTTCCTGTTCGTACTCTTGGTTCATCTCGCCCGTCGATGTAGTTTGCGCACAGCGTCGCTGCGCGGCCCCGGCCAGGATGGCCTGGGGAGACTTGAGTTGTGCCGGGTATATGGCGTTCTGCCCCGCCTGCGCGCTTCGCGCATTGACCCTGTCCGGCTGCCCCCGTATGCTAAAGGTTGCGCTGCGGGCCTGCGCGCCTCAGACGGAGCAGGCCGCGCTCGCACGGTTGTATGTCCCCTCGGTTCTCGAGGCGCCCGCCCGCTTGGGAAAGCGCTTCATTGGCTGTCCGGCTTCTTCGGTGCGATACGGGCTCTCGGCGTAGCAGTACCTACGACTTTCTGTCCGTAACCGGAGCCCTTTCCCACATGACGAGCAGCACCGAGACCACCGCCACCACCCCGCAGGTTGCGGTCAACGACATCGGTAACGAGGAAGCCTTCCTCGCCGCGATCGACGAGACGATCAAGTACTTCAACGACGGCGACATCGTCGACGGCGTCATCGTGAAGGTCGACCGGGACGAGGTCCTGCTCGACATCGGTTACAAGACCGAAGGTGTCATCCCGAGCCGCGAGCTCTCGATCAAGCACGACGTCGACCCGAACGAGGTCGTCAAGGTCGGCGACGAGATCGAGGCCCTGGTCCTTCAGAAGGAGGACAAGGAAGGCCGCCTGATCCTCTCGAAGAAGCGTGCCCAGTACGAGCGCGCCTGGGGCACCATCGAGAAGATCAAGGAAGAGGACGGCATCGTCACCGGTACCGTCATCGAGGTCGTCAAGGGTGGTCTCATCCTCGACATCGGCCTCCGCGGCTTCCTCCCGGCCTCCCTGGTCGAGATGCGCCGCGTCCGCGACCTCCAGCCCTACGTGGGCAAGGAGCTCGAGGCGAAGATCATCGAGCTGGACAAGAACCGCAACAACGTGGTCCTGTCCCGCCGTGCCTGGCTGGAGCAGACCCAGTCCGAGGTCCGCCAGACCTTCCTCACGACCCTCCAGAAGGGTCAGGTCCGCTCCGGCGTCGTGTCCTCGATCGTCAACTTCGGTGCCTTCGTGGACCTGGGTGGCGTCGACGGTCTCGTGCACGTCTCCGAGCTGTCCTGGAAGCACATCGACCACCCGTCCGAGGTTGTCGAGGTCGGCCAGGAGGTCACCGTCGAGGTTCTCGACGTGGACATGGACCGCGAGCGCGTCTCCCTGTCGCTGAAGGCGACCCAGGAGGACCCGTGGCAGCAGTTCGCCCGGACCCACCAGATCGGCCAGGTCGTCCCGGGTAAGGTCACGAAGCTGGTTCCGTTCGGTGCGTTCGTCCGCGTGGACGAGGGCATCGAGGGTCTGGTCCACATCTCCGAGCTGGCCGAGCGCCACGTGGAGATCCCGGAGCAGGTCGTCCAGGTCAACGACGAGATCTTCGTCAAGGTCATCGACATCGACCTCGAGCGTCGCCGGATCTCGCTGTCCCTGAAGCAGGCCAACGAGTCCTTCGGTGCCGACCCGGCGTCGGTCGAGTTCGACCCGACCCTGTACGGCATGGCCGCGTCCTACGACGACCAGGGCAACTACATCTACCCCGAGGGCTTCGACCCCGAGACCAACGACTGGCTCGAGGGCTACGAGACCCAGCGCGAGGCCTGGGAGACCCAGTACGCCGAGGCGCAGCAGCGCTTCGAGCAGCACCAGGCTCAGGTCATCAAGTCCCGCGAGGCCGACGAGGCCGCCGCTGCCGAGGGTGGCGCCGCCGCTCCGGCCGGTGCCCCGGCGGGTGTCTCCGGTGGTTCGTACTCCTCGGAGTCGGACGACAACTCCGGCGCCCTGGCGTCGGACGAGGCCCTGGCTGCCCTGCGCGAGAAGCTGGCCGGCGGCCAGAGCTGAACCAGCTCTGCTGCTAGGCACTAGCTAGCCAACGATCGAGGCCCGCTCCCCTCCGGGGGAGCGGGCCTCAGTCGTTCCCAGGGCTCCACGCGCGCGTGCTCGCACGCTGACACTCCGCTCACGAAAACCGGGGCGCGGGGAATGCTCATGCCCCGGGGGGCGTTCTCTCTGAGGAACGCGAGGAGGAGCGGTAATCGTGCTTGATCCCCAGGATTTGTACGAATGGGACCAGAAGGGCCTGGCCGTGGTGGACGTGGCCCTGGCGCAGGAGTCGGCCGGGCTGGTCATGCTCTACCACTTCGACGGCTACATCGACGCGGGTGAGGCCGGAGAGCAGATCGTCGACCGCCTCCTGGACACGCTGCCGCACCAGGTGGTGGCCCGCTTCGACCACGACCGGCTCGTGGACTACCGCGCCCGTCGGCCGCTGCTCACGTTCCGGCGCGACCGCTGGACGGCGTACGAGACGCCCGCCATCGAGGTCCGGCTCGTTCAGGACGCCACCGGTGCCCCCTTCCTGCTGCTCTCGGGCCCCGAGCCGGACGTGGAGTGGGAGCGGTTCGCCGTCGCCGTCCGCCAGATCGTCGAGCGCCTCGGCGTCCGGCTCTCGGTGAACTTCCACGGCATCCCCATGGGGGTCCCGCACACCCGGCCCGTGGGCCTGACACCGCACGGCAGCCGCACGGACCTCATGCCCGGGCACCGCAGCCCCTTCGACGAGGCCCAGGTCCCCGGCAGCGCCGAAGCGCTCGTCGAGTTCCGGCTCACCGAGTCCGGGCACGACACCCTCGGCGTCGCCGCCCACGTCCCGCACTACGTCGCCCGGTCCTCCTACCCGGATGCCGCACTGACCGCCCTGGAGGCGATCACGGCCGCCACCGGCCTGGTCCTGCCCGGCGTCGCCCACACGCTGCGCACGGAGGCCCGGCGTACCCAGACCGAGATCGAGCGCCAGATCGGCGAAGGCGACGACGAGCTGACGGCCCTGGTCCAGGGCCTTGAGCACCAGTACGACGCGGTGGCCGGCGCGGAGACCCGTGGCAGCCTGGTCGCGGAGCCCGTCGACCTCCCGTCGGCGGACGAGCTCGGCCGCGAGTTCGAGCGCTTCCTCGCGGAGCGGGAGGGCGACGCGTAAGGGACCGAGCGGGGGTCCTAAGCTGCCGCTCATGCTGAAGGTGGGCCTGACCGGCGGTATCGGCGCCGGCAAGAGTGAAGTGTCGCGGCTCCTCGTCTCGTACGGGGCCGTGCTGATCGACGCCGACAAGATCGCGCGCGAGGTCGTCGAGCCCGGGACACCCGGGCTCGCGGCCGTCGTGGAGGCGTTCGGGGCGGAGATCCTGACCGGTCAGGGCACCCTGGACCGGCCGAAGCTCGGCTCGATCGTCTTCGCCGACGCCGACCGTCTCGCCACCCTGAACGCGATCGTCCACCCCCTGGTGGGCGCCCGCTCCGCCGAGCTGGAGGGAGCGGCCGGACCCGACGACGTCGTCGTCCACGACGTGCCCCTCCTCACCGAGAACGGCCTCGCCCCGCTCTACGACCTGGTCGTCGTCGTGGACGCCTCCCCCGAGACCCAGCTCGGCCGGCTGGTGCGGCTGCGGGGCATGGCGGAGCCCGAGGCGCGTGCCCGGATGGCGGCCCAGGCCACACGCGAGCAGCGCCGGGCGATCGCCGACCTCGTCATCGACAACGACGGGCCGCTGGAAGGTCTGGAACCCCAGGTGCGCACGGTCTGGGACGAGCTGACCCGGCGGGCCGCCGAAGGAACCCGGTAGAAAACCGCGGGGCCCGCGCCGATCGGCCATGCTCCCGGCTGGGTAGGGATCGCGGGTACGGCAGTCGCACCGCCGGGATCGTCCGTACCGGATCGTGCTCCGTCCGGAATACCGCTGCCGCCCCCGATGTTGAACCGCCGGAGCAAGGGAAGGATGCCACCGTGGCCGAGAGGAACCCCGAGACCCACGTCATCGACTTCCGCGCCGCCGAGCAGCTGCTGGCCGCGCGGGACCCCCGCGGTGCCGTGAAGCTGCTCGACTCGGTGATCGCCGCCCACCCCGAGAACACCGCGGCACGGCTGCTGCGTGCCCGCGCCTTCTTCGCGGCGGCTCAACTGCGCCCGGCAGAGCTCGAGTTCGAGCTGGTCCTGGAGCGCGAGCCGGACAACGCGTTCGCCCACTTCGCCCTGGCCCGAACCTTCCAGCGCTCCGGCCGGCCCGACCAGGCCACCCGGCACTTCCGGCTCGCGGCCGCACTGGACCCCAAGCCCGAGTACCTCCAGGCGGCCCGTTTCGGCATGGGGGACTGACCCCGCGCCCCTGAGAGGCCCCCGGGCCCTTGCACGTCCCACGGCGCCGTGGCGAGAACCCGCCGCGGCACGCGCGTGTCAGCGGCGGCCCGTGCCGCCCCGGTCGGGCTCGTACGGCGGGATGTCCCGTCCGGGCTGCCAGTGCGGCCCCTGGTGGATGTGGTGCAGCACCATCGACAGGTCGACCGCCGCCACCACGAAGAGCACTCCGCAGGCCGCGGCCCACCCCGGGCTGCCGACCAGGGCGAAGACCGTCGTGCCGAAGGCGGCCCAGAGCAGACCCCACAGACTCAGCCAGAACCGCATCCGCAGCGCACTGCGCGCGGTCGCCGGCTCACTTCCCGTACGCATGGCGATCCATCTCCTACTGAGGGTCTACCCCCGGGGCGCGGGGGCGAACGTCACTCGAACGAGGGGGATCGGGGTCTTCGGAGCGTCGGCGGGAACGGCGGCCCGGGGGCCTTCGTTCTCCTGGACATGAGCGTACGGATGCGTGAGGGACACCAGGGGACAGGGCCCGGAGCCATCACCCCGGACGGCTGCGCCGTCGACGTCTACCGGCGCCTCGGGGTCGGACGCGAGCCCGACGTGATCGAGGCCGCGGTACCGGCCGGGGCCTCCCTGCTGGAACTGGGCTGTGGAGCGGGGCGGGTGACGGGGCCTCTGATCGAGCGGGGCTTCGCCGTGACGGCGGTGGACGAGTCGGCGGAGATGCTCGAAGCGGTGCGGGAGCGAGCTCCCGGCGCGGAGACGGTGCACAGCCCGATCGAATCCCTGCGGCTGGAGCGGCGGTTCGACGTCGTGATGCTCGCCTCGTTCCTGGTGCACACGGCCGAACACGGCACCAGGCAGGCGTTTCTGGAGGCCTGCAGACGGCATGTGCGGGACGACGGCTGCGTCCTGATCCAGCGCGAGGGCGAAGGGTGGCACCTGGAGGTGCCTCGTGTGCGCGAGGACCCGAGCGGCTGCACCGTACGGATCGTGTCGGCGGATCCGGTCGGCGACGGCGTCAACTCGGTCCTCGCCGAGTACGTCTTCCCGGACCTGCGCTGGACCCAGACCTTCCTCGCGCGGCCCCTGAGCAAGGAGGACTTCGAACGTCACCTGGGTGAGGCGGGACTCGCCGTGGACGCCTATCTCACCGACGACGGCACCTGGGTCAGGGCCCGCCCCACGCCCCGCTGAGAAGATCGCATCCGGCACCGGGAACGGCGATGAGTTTCCGGTGCCCGGCCCGTCTACCCCTGTGAAAAGCGCACACGACGCCGACAACAGGGGGACCACCCATGAGCACCGACATCACCGCCACGGCGGCCGCCGCGACCACCGCCGCCCCGACCACGGCGACGCGGGCCGGCGCGCCGAGCCGCCGCGCCGACATCTCCGTGCGCGTCCTGCAGATCCTCCTCGCGCTCGCCTTCGCGATCCCGAGCGCCGGGCCGAAGCTCGTCGGACACTGGTCGGCCGCCGAGTCCTTCGACGCGATCGGATGGGGCGACTGGCTGATGTACACCGTCGGCGCCCTGGAACTGGCCGGAGCGGTGGCGCTGGTGATCCCGATCCTGTCCGGCGCCGCGGCCACGGCCCTCATCGGCCTGATGATCGGGGCCTTCGTCACCCAGCTGACCGTCTTCGACGGGCAGTACGCCCTGACGCCGGTCCTCTTCGCCGTACCGCTCGTCGTGATCGCCTGGGTCCGCCGCCACCACACCCAGGAGCTCCTCGCGCTGATCCGCCGTCGCCTGGCCTGAGGGCGGGGGCCGGTGCCGGCGCACCGCCCGCACGGCTAGTGGACGATGCTGTAACTGCGCCAGGGAAGGGTGTCCGGCACGATCGCGTCGCTCGTCAGGGTGGGTACGTAGATGTAGTCCCCCTGGCACTGCCGGTTGGTGTACATCCTGATGTCGAGCAGCGAGCGGTTGGTGACCCCCGTGACGCCGGACGGGGCGAGCCGGTGGCAGCCGGTGACCAAGGGGCTCGTCACGGTGATGACGACCTCGCGCTCCGTGTCGTACGTGATCGTGCCCACCGCGGTGCGGCCGAGGCCGGAGCAGCCCGCGACGGTGAGTGTCAGGAGCGCGGCCCCGGCGGCGGTGCCGAAACGCCGGTGTACGGACATGGCGGTTCCTCGTCTGTGGGGCGAAGGCGGCAGAAGCCCTGTTCACGTCACCCTGCCGCCTGCCGGGCGGGCTGTCATCCGCTGCTGGGCCGCCCGGGCGAAGCGGTGCGAGGGCCCGTTGTCAGACCCCACCCGTAAGGTCGGAGATCCAGTAGGAGATCCGTCGCGGAACGGGAGGTGAGCAGCGCCGTGACCCAGCACATCTGGCAGACCCGCGCCGCCGTCTTCCTCCCGGCCGCGCTGCCCCGGGAGGGACGGGTGGCCTTCTGGTCACCGGACGGCGGAGCACCGCCCGTGTCCCCGGCCGAGGGCGCGGAGCTCACCGAACTCACCGTCGTACGGCGGCACGGCGCCGGGGTCCGCGGCCGCCAGGTCCCCGCCGTGCTCCTCGGGATCGCCGAGGCGCTGCCTCATCTGGTCGCCGCCCGGCACCACCCCGGCGCGCACCCCGCGACCGCCTGCTGGGGCGCGGCCGCTCTGCACGCCCTGCACCTCGCCGCACGGGGCCGGCTGCTGCCGGGGCTCACCGCCGACGACCTGGACGCCTGGCGGGCGGGGCCGTTGGACGCCGACGACATCGCCCATCTGCGGGCCGTCGCCGCCGCCATGCCGCCCGAGGCGCACGCGGTGCCCGTCCCCGGCCGCAGCCCGCTCCAGCTGCCCGACCCGGAGGCGCTGGTGCGGGCCTTCCTCGACGCGGTCGCCGACACCCTGCCCCGTACCCCCGCCGCGGCCCACGCGGCCGGCGAGCCGTTCGCCGCGCGCGCCGCGCAGCACCTGCCCCGCGCGCGTGCCTGGGCGGCCGAGGCCGCCGCCGGTATGGACGCCGGGGTCCGGGTCTCGCTCCGGCTCGACCTCTCCGGCTACGAGCTCTTCGACACCGCCGAGGAGGGCGGCGACGAGCGGCAGGCCGCCGCGGCCCTCCTCCAGGTCCACAGCCTCGCCGACCCCACGCTCGTCATCGACGCGGCCGCACTCTGGGCCGGCGACGGCGACGAGTCCTTCGGACCGCGCGCCCGGATCGACGCCGTCCTCGCGCTGCGCCGGGCCGCCCGGGTCTGGTCGCCGCTCGGCAGGCTCCTGGAGCGGGACGTCCCCGATGTCCTCGCCGTGACCGAGGACGAGCTGTACGAGCTCCTCGGCCCCGCCGCCGCCCGGCTCGCGGACGCCGGGGTGGCCGTCCACTGGCCGCGCGAGCTGGCGCGCTCGCTCAGCGCCTCCGCCGTCGTGCGGCCGCCGCTCGCCGCCCCGGGCTCCGCGACCGACGGCACGGCGTTCTTCGACAGCGAGGAACTGCTCCGCTTCAACTGGCAGCTGGCCCTCGACGGCGACCCGCTCACCGAGCGGGAGATGGACGCCCTCGCGGAATCCCACCGCCCCATCGTGCGCCTGCGCGACCAGTGGGTGGTCGTCGACCCCGACCTGGTCCGCAAGGCCCGCAAGCGCGAACTCGGCCTCCTGGAGCCCGTCGACGCCCTCGCCGTCGCCCTCAGCGGCACCGCCGAGGTCGACGGTGAGACCGTCCGCGCCGTGCCCGTCGGGGCCCTCGCGGCGCTCAGGGACCGGCTCGTCGCCGGCCCCGAGGAGATCGAGGCTCCCGCAGGACTGGACGCCACCCTGCGCGACTACCAGCTGCGCGGACTGGCCTGGCTCGATCTGATGACCTCGCTCGGTCTGGGCGGCTGCCTCGCCGACGACATGGGCCTCGGCAAGACCGTCACGCTCATCGCCCTCCACCTGCGCCGCGCCCGCCGTGCGCCCACCCTGGTCGTCTGCCCCGCCTCCCTGCTCGGCAACTGGCAGCGGGAGATCCAGCGGTTCGCCCCCGGCGTGCCCGTGCGCCGCTTCCACGGCGCCGACAGGTCCCTCGAAGGACTCGCCCCCGCATCGGGGCCCGGCGGCTTCGTCCTCACGACGTACGGCACGTTGCGCACCAGCGCCCCCCAACTGGCGGAGCAGGAATGGGGGATGGTCGTCGCCGACGAGGCGCAGCACGTCAAGAACCCGTTCTCCGCCACCGCTAAGGCGCTGCGCACGATCCCCACGCCCGCCCGGGTCGCCCTCACCGGCACCCCCGTGGAGAACAACCTCTCCGAGCTGTGGTCCCTGCTCGACTGGACGACCCCCGGGCTCCTCGGCCCCCTCAAGGCCTTCCGCTCCCGGCACGCGCGCGCCGTCGAGAACAACGAGGAGATCGAGCACCAGGAGGCCGTCGAGCGCCTCGCCCGGCTGGTCAGGCCCTTCCTGCTGCGCCGCCGCAAGTCCGACCCCGGCATCGTCCCCGAACTGCCGCCGAAGACCGAGTCCGACCATCCCGTCGCCCTCACCCGCGAGCAGGCCTCGCTCTACGAGGCGGTGGTACGGGAGACGATGGCTCAGATCGAGGGCGCGCAGGGCATCGCGCGCCGCGGGCTCGTCATGAAGCTCCTCACCTCGCTCAAGCAGATCTGCAACCACCCCGCCCAATACCTCAAGGAGCAGACGGCCAAGGGCGGAGGGACGGCCCGGCTCGCCGGCCGCTCCGGGAAGCTCGCCCTGCTCGACGAACTACTCGACACGATCCTGGCCGAGGGCGGCTCCGTGCTCGTCTTCACCCAGTACGTCTCGATGGCCCGGCTGCTCGCCGACCACCTGGCCGCCCGGGCGATCCCGGCCCAACTGCTCCACGGCGGGACACCGGTGGCCGAGCGCGAGCGGATGGTCGACCGCTTCCAGGCCGGCGACGTGCCCGTATTCCTGCTGTCGCTGAAGGCCGCGGGCACCGGGCTCAATCTGACCCGGGCCGGCCACGTCGTCCACTTCGACCGCTGGTGGAATCCGGCGGTCGAGGAACAGGCCACCGACCGGGCCTACCGCATCGGGCAGACCCAGCCCGTCCAGGTCCACCGCCTGATCGCGGAAGGCACGGTGGAGGACAGCATCGCCGAGATGCTGCGGGCCAAGCGCGCCCTGGCCGACGCCGTCCTCGGCTCCGGGGAGGCCGCGCTGACCGAACTGACCGACCGCGAGCTGGCGGACCTGGTGTCCCTGAGGAGGCCGTCATGAACCGCCGTTCCGGCTCCTCGCCCCGCCACGATCCCGACCGCCGTTCCGGCTCCTCGCCGCGCCCCGGCGCCGGCCGCCGGTCCGCGCCCGGGAGGTTCGCGGGCCCGCGCCACGACGACCTGCGCCGCACGTTCCCCGCCCTCGAGCCGCGCGAGGCGCCGGACGGACGCTTCGCCGCCACCTGGTGGGGCAACGCATGGGTGGAGGCCCTGGAGGACACCGCGCTCGACCCGGCGCGGCTGGCCCGCGGCAAGGCGTACGCAGGGCGCGGTCATGTCGACGCCATCACGGTCACCCCCGGCCGCGTCGTCGCCTACGTCCACGGCACCCGCCCCCGTCCGTACCGCACCGAGATCCGGCTGCGGACCCTCGGCGACGACGGCTGGGAGCGCTTCCTGGACGAGGTCGCCGCACGACCCGACCACATCGCCGCCCTGCTCGACAAGGACGTCCCGCACGCCCTGGAGGCCGTCACCGGTCTGCTGCCCGCGCCCGGCGACCTCGTGCCCGACTGCTCCTGCCCGGACGACGGCTTCCCCTGCAAGCACGCGGCCGCCCTCTGCTACCAGTCGGCACGGCTCCTCGACGAGGACCCGTTCGTCCTCTTCCTCATGAGGGGGCGCGGTGAGCAGGAGATCCTCGCCGACCTGACCCACCGCAACGCGGCCCGCTCCGCCGCCGAGAAGACGTCGTCGGTGCCGCCGATGGCCACCGTCCCGGCCCGTGCCGCGCTCGCCCCCGGCCACGCCCTGCCGTCGCTTCCGCCTCCCCTTCCCGCGCCCGCCCAGCCCGGCCGCCCGCCCTCCTACCCTCCGGACCCCCACGCGCCCGACCCCCTCGCGCTGGACCTCCTCGCGTCGGAGGCCGCCGCACGGGCCCACGCCTTCCTGGTCACCGGAGACGATCCCGTGGCCGCGCTCACCCCCTGGCAGGACGCCGTCCGGCTCGCCGCCGCCCACCCCGGCTCCGGGCTCACCGCCTCCACCCGCGCGCTCTACCGCGACCTCGCGTACGCCCTCGACCGCACCCCCACCGACCTGGCCCGCGCGGTCGCGGCCTGGCGGCAGGGCGGGATCGCCGGACTCGCCGTCCTCGAAGAGCCCTGGGACCCGCCCGCGGGCCCCTTCGACCGCGCCCGCCCCGCCCTGCTCGCCGCGGACTTCCCGGCCTTCCGCCCCTGGCGCAACCACCTGTCCACCCGGTCCCTCCAGCTCCGCTTCGGCCGCGACGGACTCTGGTACGGCTACGAGTCGGACGCCGACCGCGAGGACTGGTGGCCCCGCGGCACGCCCGACGCCGATCCCGTCGGCGCGCTCACCGACCTCCTGGGCCACTGACGGCAAGAGGACTGTCGGGCTATCCGATGCTCATATTCGGAGTATGCCGTTCGAGGACGGTTCCGTGGCATTCGGAGGAACGCGGGCGATCGTACGACAGGGGTTGCCCCGTCCGTTCGAGCTCATTCCCACTCGATGGGGTGAAACCCGCCGACGGCCTGATCCGGCCTCGCCGGGATCGCGTTAATTGCGGTACGGGCGAATGCCCGTGAACACCTCCGGAAGGCAGGAAGCCATGAGGCATATTCGCCGAAGTGGTCTGGCCACACTGATGGTCACGGGTGGCGCGCTCGCGCTCTCGGCGGGCGCCGCGCACGCCGACTCCGGTGCGCAGGGGGCCGCGGTCGGTTCCCCCGGCGTCGGCTCCGGCAACACCGTTCAGCTGCCGGTGCACGTCCCGGTCAACGTCTGCGGTAACACCGTCAACGTCGTCGGGCTGCTCAACCCGGCCTTCGGCAACCGCTGTGCGAACACGAGCGGTTCCCACGGGTACGGCTCGGACGCCGACGGCCCCGGCCGGGCGCACAAGGACCTGCCCGGCACCCCGCGCAGCGGTGGACAGCACGGCGGGGGCCCGTCCCACGGCGGCCCCTCCCACGGCGGCCCCTCCCACGGCGGTTCCTCGCACGGTGGCCACGCCCAGGGCGGCGCGTCCAACGGCGGCGGCGCCACCGCCGAGGGGCACACGGCGGGCTCACCCGGCGTGCTCTCCGGCAACGGCCTCCAGCTGCCGGTCGACCTCCCGGTCAACCTGAGCGGCAACTCGGTCAACGTCGTCGGCATCGGCAACCCGGCCTTCGGCAACACCTCGGTCAACGGCCCCTCGCAGCCCGAGCAGCCCGAGCAGCCCGAGGAGCCCGGCGAGGAGCCGAGGAACGTGCCGCCGAAGCCCCTGCCCGTCCCGGTCGACGACAAGGAGACCGAGACCCCGGCCCCGGCGCCCGCCCCGCAGGGCAGCTCGGTCGCGCTCGCCAGCACGGGTTCGGAGCTGGTCGGCTCCGCGGCCGCGGCCGGAGCGGTCCTGCTGCTCGGCGGCGCCCTCGTCTACCGCCGTGCGCGGAGCATGGGCGCGCGGGTCTGAGGCCCTCCGCGCGGGTCCTCCCGGTCCTCACACAGGGCGCCAGGCCCGGAGCACCGTCTCGATGGCGGGCGCCACCCTCGTCCGGGCCTGGTGCCGGGGGACCCCGCGCATGAGCAGCGTGTCGTACTCGGTGTCGACATGCCGTACGGCGGCCCGCACCGCGGCTGTGACCGCACCGCGGTCGAGCGCCCGCCCCGCCGCCGTACGTCCCACCCGGCCGCTGCCCTTCCGTGAGGCGTGGGCCGCGATCTCCGCGGCCCGGTCGCCGGGGCAGCGCGGAAAGATCCGCAGGATCTCGGCTTCCAGCGCCGCCGTGACCTCCGCGTCCCGCTCCGAGCGGCGCACCGCGTCCCGCGCCCGCCGCCGTGCCCGCGCCTCCGCGTCCGCCAGACAGGCCGCCTCCGCCCGGGCGAGCGCGGCCTCCTCGACGAGCAGCCCCTGACGCTCGTACCGGGTGCGGCGCCGGTTGTGCCGTACGACCACCGCCCACAGCCCGCTTCCCTCCCGGGCCCGGCGGGTGAGGGCGGTGTCCCCGCGGCGCAGGAACACCAGATGGCCCAGGTCGGCGCAGTCCAGACAGACGGGCGCGTGGAACTCGACGATCATCCGTTCCAGGGGCCCTTGGCGGCACTCCGAGCAGCGGCGGCGTCTGAGCGGTTCGACGACGACGGGCGCGACCAGGTCCACGGCGGGCTCCTCAACGCGCGCCGGGAGCGGCGGCGGTGACGACGCCCGGGAAGGCGTTCTCGGTCGCGATCAGTGGCGTTTCCATGGCCGGCCGCTCCTCCGCGCACTCACGTGTCGGCGATATTCGTTCGATTCACCGCTCCGGTCCCGGCTAAGGTCCGTCGCGTGGCAACGAAACTCAATCAGATCATCGCAGTGGAGAAGGGCGTCAAGTCCCGGGCGCAGCAGGACCTCACCGCGGCGCACCACGGGCTGCAGAAGCCGGCTCTGCTCGCCGGAATCTCCCGTACGTACCAGCCGAAGGACGAGGAGGGCGAGCAGCTTCCGCCCGAGTCCACGCTGGTACAGGTGAAGGCCGAGGACGTACTGCGCGACACCGCGCGGGCGTTGACGCGGCTCTTCGATGTGACCGCCACCAAGGACTGGGCCAACTGCGAGGCGCGCGCGGACGTCACCGTCGACGGGCGTGTGCTGGTGGGCCAGGTGCCCGTCGCGTACCTCCTCTTCCTGGAGAAGCAGCTGACGGACATCAACACCTTCGTCCGCAAGCTGCCCGTCCTCGACGCGGCCGAGGCGTGGACGCAGGACCCGTCGACCGACGCGTGGAAGACCGAGGTCGTGCGCACGGTCCGGACGAAGAAGGTGCCCCGGAACCACGTCAAGGCGGAGGCGACGGAGAAGCACCCGGCGCAGGTCGAGGTGTACTACGAGGACGTGCCGGTCGGTTATTGGACGACCGTCAAGTTCTCCGGCGCCCTGCCGGCCCGGCGTGTGAACGAGCTTCTGGAGCGGGTGGAGAAGCTCCAGCAGGCGGTGAAGTTCGCCCGTGAGGAGGCGAACGGCGCCGAGGTCACCGACCAGCGTGTCGGCGACGCCGTCTTCGGCTACCTCTTCGGGTAGCGGGGGACACCCATGAACTCCCCGGCCGCGGAGTGCGGCCGGGGTGCGCGAGGAGCGCAAAGCTGAAGCTGAAGCTTGTCGTGAATCCGCGGTTCCAGTGGAGGTTCGAGTCCTCCTCCCGGCGCTCCGAGTTCCGTGCCGGGATAGCCCAACCAGGCAGAGGCAGACCGCGATCAATCTCAGACTATTGCTCCAGACTCAGCATGCGCCGCTCATCGCCGGATCGACCGGGCCCGGGCCCTGGTGCGTCGAAATGCCAGTTCGAATCTGGTCCGCCGAGCTCGATCGGCGGTGGTCCAATGGCAGGACGCGACGCAATGACGACTGACCCGGGTCCTCAAGTGTGCCGGCGTGTGAATGTGAGCGGCATCGTCAGGGTCCGGGGGCAGGCTACGCCCTCGGACCCGCTCCTTTTCCGGCCTCGACGCCCTGTGCCGTAGGGGACTTGCCGGGTACGCACATCCAGGCGAGGACGGCGGCGGTCAGATAGGCGAGCGCGCCGGCGGCCATGCTGACGCGCAGCCCGGCGCCGTCGGCGGCGGCCGTGGCGAGCAGGCTGCCACCGAGCGCGACGCCGGTGGCGCTCCCGATCTGCCGGGCGGTGTTGAACAGGGCGGACGCGGTCCCCGAGTACGCCGGGGGAGCGGCGCCCATGACGGTGGCGGTCGAGCCGGTGAGGGCGAAGGAGGTGCCGAACCCGGCGGCCATCATCGGGGCCACCAGCAGGGCGTACGCGGGTTCGGCTCCCGCCGCGGCCCAGCCGGCCAGGCCGAGGGCGGCCAGGAGCATGCCGGAGACCACCAGTGGACGGTCGCCGGTACGGCGGGCCAGCCGTCCGGACAGGACGGACGCGAACATGGTCATCGCCACGGCGGGGAACAGGGCCAGTCCCGTTTCGAGGGCGCTGAAGCCGCGCTGCTGCTGGAACTCCAGGCTGGCGGTGAACACCATGCCGTAGAAGCCGAAGTTGAACAGCAGCCCGATGGCGGCTCCGCCGCCCATCGCGCGGGAACGGAGCAGCTCCAGGGGGAGCGCGGGGGAGCGGGCCAGCCGCTCTCGCACCAGGAACGCCACGGCCGCCAGCACGGCCAGGGCCGCTCCGCCGAGAACGACCGGATCGGACCAGCCCCGCCGTCCGGCCTCGTTCAGCGCACCCGTCAGCAGCGCCGCCCCCGCGACGACCGCGACCTGTGCCGGCCAGTCCAGGGCCCGGGTGGCGCGGCGCGGCGAGCGTCCGACGTGGCGCAGGGTCAGGAGCAGACAGGCCGCGCCGACGGGCAGGTTGATGAGGAACACCCAGCGCCAGCCCACGGTGGAGACGAGCAGCCCGCCCAGGAGCGGTCCGGCGGATGCGGCGATCCCCGCCATCGAACCCCAGAGCCCGAAGGCGCGCGACCGTGCGGCCGGTGCCGGGTAGGCCTGCTGGAGCAGGGCGAGGGAACCGGGCACGATCAGCGCCGCGCCGAGCCCCTCCACCAGTCGGGCGGTCACCAGGAAGGGGGTACTGGGCGCGAGCGCGCACGCGGCCGAGGACACGACGAACACGACGACGCCCGCGCAGAAGACCCGGCGGTTGCCGAGCCGGTCGCCCAGCGCGCCGCCGGTCAGGAGGAACCCGGCGAAGACCAGCGTGTACCCGTCGGTGATCCACTGGATGCCGGTGAGCGAGGCCGACAGCTCCCGGCCGATCACCGGCACGGCGACGTTGAGGATCGTCACGTCCAGGATCACCATGAAGTACCCGGCGCACACCGCGAGGAGCGGGGCCCAGGACCGTCGCTCCGGCTTCGGTGACGGCGCGGGCGGCTCCTGTGACGGCTCGGGAGAGGGCGTGGCCCCGTCACCGCCGGACGGCTTCCCGAACTCCACGGCCCCACCTCCCATCCGTCCGCGGAGGCCCACGTCACGGCCAGAGTAGGGGCCGCGTGCCCCTACTGCCGGTAGCCGCTCAGGAAGCGGCCGATGCGGCTGATCGCCGCGTCGAGGTCGTCGGCGTACGGCAGCGTCAGAATGCGGAAGTGGTCCGGGCGCGGCCAGTTGAAGCCGGTGCCCTGCACCACCTGGATCTTCTCGCGCAGCAGCAGGTCGAGGACGAACTTCTCGTCGTCGTGGATCCTGTGCACCTTCGGGTCGAGGCGAGGGAAGGCGTAGAGCGCGCCCTTCGGCTTCACGCAGGAGACCCCGGGGATCTCGTTCAGCTTCTCCCAGGCCTTGTCGCGCTGCTCGTACAGCCTGCCGCCCGGGGCGGTGAGCTCGTGGATCGACTGCCGGCCGCCGAGCGCGGCCTGGATGGCGTACTGGGCGGGGGCGTTCGGACACAGCCGCATGGAGGCCAGCATGGTCAGGCCTTCGAGGTAGTTCTTCGCGTGCTGCTGCGGGCCGCTGACGACCAGCCAGCCGGAGCGGAAGCCCGCCACCCGGTACGTCTTGGACAGTCCGCCGAAGGTGAGGACGACGAGATCCGGGGCGAGCGAGGCGGCCGGGTAGTGCACGGCCTCGTCGTAGACGATCTGGTCGTAGATCTCGTCGGCGAAGACCATCAGGCCGTGGCGGCGGGCGAGGTCGAGGATGCCCTCGACGATCTCGCGCGGATAGACCGCGCCCGTGGGGTTGTTGGGGTTGATGATCACGACGGCCCGGGTGCGGTCGGTGATCTTCGCCGCCATGTCGTCGAGATCCGGATACCAGTCGGCCGACTCGTCGCAGAGGTAGTGCACGGCCTTCCCGCCCGCGAGGGTGGTCGCCGCCGTCCACAGGGGGAAGTCGGGGGCGGGGATCAGCACCTCGTCGCCGTCCTCCAGGAGCGCCTGGACGGCCATGGAGACCAGCTCGGAGACGCCGTTGCCGAGGAAGACGTCGTCGACGTCGACCTCCGGCAGGCCCATGGCCTGGTAGCGCTGGGCGACGGCGCGCCGGGCGGAGAGAATGCCGCGGGAGTCCGTGTATCCGTGCGCCTTCGGGAGCATCCGGATCATGTCCTGGACGATCTCCTCGGGCGCCTCGAAGCCGAAGAGCGCGGGGTTGCCGGTGTTGAGGCGCAGGACGCTGTGGCCCGCCTCCTCCAGGGCGTTGGCGTGCTCGATCACCGGACCGCGGATCTCGTAGCAGACCTCGCTCAGCTTGCTCGACTGCCGGAACTCCATGCGCCGTCCTCCCCAGAATCATTGATGCTTGGTTTTACCAAGTTCAAGCTTGGAAAGTCCAACAACTTGTCTAGACTGCGTCGCATGCCACGTCAGTCACGTCAGCCACGCCGCCGGAGCTACGACCAGTACTGTGCCGCCGCGCGCGCCCTCGACGTCGTCGGTGACCGCTGGACACTGCTGATCGTCCGCGAACTCCTCGCCGGGCCGCGCCGCTACACGGATCTGCACGCCGACCTTCCGGGCGTCAGCACGGACATGCTGGCCGGCCGCCTCAGGGACATGGAGGGCGCCGAACTCGTCACCCGCCGCCGTCTGCCGCCGCCCGTCTCCGCGTACGTGTACGAGCTCACGCCGCGCGGCCGCGAACTGCTGCCGGTCCTGCGGGCCCTGGCGGAGTGGGGCGCACCCGACCTGGACGAACCGCGCCCGACCGACGCCGTGCGCGCCCACTGGTTCGCGATCCCGCTCCTCGGCGCCCTGGAGGGCGTGGTGACGGGTGTGGTGCAGGTGAACCTGGACGAGGGCGTGTTCCATCTGCGGATCGGCGCCGACGGGGTCTCCTACGCGGACGGGCCGGCCGAGGCCCCCGACGCGCACCTGTGGACGGACACCGCGACCTGCCGGGCTCTGGCGAGCGGGGAGTCCACGCTCGCGGAGGCCGTCGCGGCGGGCCGTGCGCGCCTCGACGAGAGCGTGCCGGCCGGCTGAGAGACGTGGGAACGGCCCTGCCCGTGTGGCAAGGTCACGTCCGTGCGATTCGAAGCGATCACCTGGGAGCGGTTCTCCGGGGCCCTGGCCGCGCACGTCGACGGCTCGGCACCCGGCGACGGGAGCGCGTGGCTCAAGGTCGCCATCGACGGCGCGCCCGCGGCGCCGACCGGGGAGACCGCCGAGCGGGTCGCGGAGGCGCTGAGGCTGCGCGGCCGGTCCGTGCTCGTCGTCGGCACGGGAGGGTTCCTGCGACCCGCGTCGCTCCGTTACGAGTACGGGAAGCAGGACCCCGACTCGTACTACAGCGGCTGGTTCGACACCGGGGCGCTGTGGCGCGAGGTGTTCGGGCCCCTGGAGGCGGACGGCACGGGGCGCGTCCTGCCCGACCTGTGGGACCCCGCCACCGACCGCGCCACCCGCAGCCCCTACGTGGAACTGCCGCCCGGCGGAGTCCTCGTGGTGCACGGGCCGTTCCTGCTCGGGCACTGGTTCCCCTTCGACACGACCGCGCACCTGCGGCTCTCGCCCGGAGCCCTCGCGCGCCGCACCGCGGAGCCCTGGACCCTGCCCGCCTTCGAGCGGTACGAGAACGAGGTCGGGCCGTCCGAGGCCGCCGACGTGGTCGTCCGCGCCGACGACCCGCGCCACCCGGCCTGGACGGGGCTGCCCGGCTAGGCCCTGTCGTCGGCACACGCCCCGGCTAGGCACACGACCCGGCGGCCCGACCGGGCCGCCCCGACCCGGCGGCCCCGACCCGGCGGCCCGTCCGGGCGGCCCCCGGCCCCGAACTGCACCCGCCGAACCCCCTACGGCAACCCCCGAAGCCGCTACGCCATCCCCCGAACCCCTACGGGCTCGCCCGCGGCCTCCCGCCCACCACGGTCACCGCCTCCGCGCCGGCCCGGCAGCCCGCCGCGGCCGCCTCCAGCGGGTCCGCGCCCGCGAGCCGCGCCGCCAGGAACGCCCCCGTGAACGCGTCGCCCGCGCCCGTGGAATCCACCGGCCGCACCTCGGGCGCCGCGACACGGCCCGTGACCGCGCCCGCCTCGGCGACCAGCGCGCCCCCGGCGCCCAGGGTGACCGCGACGAGCGGGAACGCGCGGCTCAAGGCTGCCGCCGCCTCGGCCGGCTCGGCGCACCCGGTGAGCAGCATGGCTTCGTCGGCGTTCGGGAACAGCGCCTCCGCACCCCGTGCGGCCGCCAGGAACCGGTCCGCGCCCAGCTGCTTCAGGAACCCCGCGGAAGCCGGGTCCACACTGACCGGAACCCCTGCCTCCCGCGCTCCCCGCAGCGCTCTCAGCGCGGCGGCACGGCTCGACTCGGCGAAGAAGAGGTATCCGGACAGATGAAGACGGGCCATCCCGTCGAGGAGCGTGTCGGCCCAGTCGGCGGGGGAGATGCGCAGCGCCGCACCGCTGTCGGTCAGGAAGGTGCGCTCGGCGCTCGCGTCGACCAGGGCTATCACCGTCGCCGTGCCGGCCTGCCCGTCCGGGATCAGCATCGGCCGCACGCCCGCCCGGCGGAGCGCCAGGTCGTGCCAGCCGGCCTCGTCCGTGCCGACCCGGCCGAGCAGCGCCACGGGCCTGCACCCCGAACGCGCCGCCCAGCAGGCGGCGTTGGCCCCCGCTCCGCCCGGCAGTCGCCGGATCTCGGCGGCCGTGTCGGTCGCAGGAGCGAGCGGGGTCCGGTGCCGGGCCACGATGTCGGTGACCACGTCACCGACCACCAGAAGACCGCTCATGCGCCGGCTTCGGCGTACGCCGAGGCGATCCGCGCCCCGAGCCGCACATTGCCGCGCACCGCCGCCAGGTTCGCCTCCAGGGAGGCGCCGTCGGTGTGGACCATCAGATACTCCAGCAGGAACGGCGTCACGGCCTGCCCGACGATCCCCTTCTCCTTCGCCGCCGCGAGGCCCTGGGTGAGGACCCGGTCGTGCAGCGCGGGATCCAACTGCTCGGCCACCGGCACCGGGTTGGCGACGATCATCGCGGCGCGCCGCTCGCCGAGCGCGTCCTGGGCCCGTATCACGCCCGCCACCTCCGCGGGCGTCCGCAGCGTCCA
The DNA here is from genome assembly GCF_025195125.1 of Streptomyces sp. Je 1-79. GTDB lineage: Bacteria > Actinomycetota > Actinomycetes > Streptomycetales > Streptomycetaceae > Streptomyces. The sequence continues at coordinate 185,777 of NZ_JAMGSL010000008.1, read as the reverse complement.
GTCGACCGGCTCTCCCGAGGAGGCCAGATAGAACCCGGGAAAGTGCTCCGTCCCGTACCCGACCACCGTCACGCCGAGCGTCTCAAGCCGCTGCAGCGTCGCCGGGACGTCGAGGATCGACTTGACCCCCGCGCACACCACCGTGATCCCGACCCGGGAGAGCAGCCGCAGGTCCGCCGACTCGTCCTGGGTCTCGCTCCACTCCCGGTGCACCCCGCCGAGCCCGCCGGTCGCGAAGACCCGGATGCCGGCCGCGTCCGCCAGCCACGCCGTCGCGGAGACCGTCGTCGCCCCCGTCGCCCGGGTCGCGACCGCCGGCGGCAGGTCGCGGTGGCCCAGCTTCCGTACCGCCGGGTCCTCGGCGATGCGCGTCAACCGGTGCTCGTCGAGCCCGACATGGGCGACGCCGTCGACCACCGCGATCGTCGCGGGCACGGCGCCCCCGTCCCGTACCAGGGCCTCCAACTCCCGGGCCACGGCCAGATTGCGCGGGCGCGGCAGGCCGTGGGAGATGATCGTGGACTCCAGCGCGACGACGGGCCGGCCCTCGTGGAGCGCCTCCCGCACCTCTTCGGACACCTGTGTGGACATGTCCCATTTCTGGCGCGGCCACGGACCACTCAAACCTCGGTGGCGTGCTTCAGCCACAGCGTGGCAGGCCGGGCAGCCGTCCCGCGTCGACCACCTGGATCACCGGCCGGGAGCCGGAGGCCTTGGCGTTGCCCACGCTGTACGCCACCGCCAGCGCGCCGCCCCGGGCCTGCGCGTAGCCGTACGCGGGAGTGATCCGCGCGTACGAGCCCGAGCCGAGGTCCAGGGCGTAGGACGTCTCCGGGGTGCGCCAGGTGACCAGGCGGCCGCTGATCCGCAGCTGGTCCATGCCGTCGACGGCCGGGGACGTGGTCACGACCGCCGTGGGGCGCGGGTCGCCGGTGCGCCACACCATCAGCCGGGGCTCGGCCTCGCCCGCCACCCACGCCCAGGTCCCACCGCCGCTTCCGCCGCCTCCGCCGCTTGTGCCGCCTCCGCCGTCGGAGACGACGGAGCGGATGTCCCGGAGCCCGGCCAGCGGGCCCGGAAGCCGGGTGGGCCGCCCGTCCGCGAGGGAGACGGCGGCCAGCCGGGTCCCGGAGCCCGCGGACTCGCGCCAGACCAGCAGCCCGCCGGCCGCGAAGGGGGCGTCGAGTACGCCCGTGTGGAGGGCACGGGGGGCGCCCCCCGAGGCCCGGGCCGCGTACACCGTCGCCTTGCCGTCGCCGACCCCCTGCGCCCAGTGGACCGCGCCGTCACGGACGACGGGCTGGGGCAGCGGCCCCGGCCGGTCGGCCCGGGCGAGCCGCCGGGACGAACCCGTCTCGGCGTCCCACACGTACAGACTCCACGGGCTGTCGAGCGTCCGCCCTTCCAGGACGGCGAACGCGGCCCACCTGCGACCGTCGAAGTCGGCCGCGAGCAGCTGGTGTTCGACGGGGTCGGCGAGCGTGAGCAGGGTGCGGGGCATGCCGTCGGCGCGGACCAGCGCGGCCCGTCGGCGGTCGCCTCCGCTGAGCTGGACGGCCGTCCAGCCGGGCCCGGTGTCGGTGAGGACCGCCCGCTCGCCGGCCGGCACCCGCAGCTCGCCCGCGTCGAGCGCGGAGCGCCAGGCGGCGGGCAGCTTCACCTCGCACGCGGCGGCGAGCGCGGACGGCCGCGGGGCGGGGGCGGACGACTCACGAGGGGTCGGATCCGGCGTGACGGGCCGCGTCGACGAGCATCCCGCGACCAGGATGCCCGCCAGCAGCAGGGTCAGGGCCGCACGGGCGCCGACCGGGGAGAAGGACCTACCAGACGTACCCACGGCCGCCCATGATGGTGGTGATGGTGTCGGACGAGATGTGCGCCGACCTGGGTACGGAACCCGCCCACGAGATCACGCTCGTGCTCACCCCGCCCACCGGGTCGAGGTAGTTGACCTGTCCCGCCGCGTTGTCCGTGTTGTATCCGTCGATCGCCACCCAGTGGAATATCTCGATGTTCGGGTGGCCGACGAGGTGGGGGCCGCCCGGGACCTCCCAGGCGTTGCCGGCTATCGCGTAGTCGTTGTCGGTGTTGTGCGTGATGTGCTGCTTGAAGTTCGCCTTGTCGGTGGCGCTGGGGGTGTACGGCAGCGCACGGGGCACGTAACCGGCGCCGGGGAGGCGGTAGTTCAGCGCGTCGGCCATCGGATAGCCCGTGGGGCTGGGGACGTTGATGTTGATGCCGTACCAGGCGGTGCCGCTGGTGGTCGTCCTCAGGAGCGTCGCCGCGTCCTGCTGCGAGCGGCCCGCGACCTCGTCCGCCGCGGACTGGGCGATCACGAGGGTGGCCGGGCCGCACCAGTACGAGGTCTTCTGGGGCTGGTGCAGGCCACCGGAGAGCTTGTAGCCGGCGAGCGCCGCCTGGGTGCGGACGTGGTCGTACCCTCTGGTCGCCGCGGCCTGCTTGGCATCGCTCAGTCGCTGCTGGGCCGGGGTGAGACGCTGCGGGCCGAGGGTGTCGTAGGCCGCCTTGTAGGAGGCGCCGGGGGCTATCTGCTCGGTGGCGCCGGGTTCGGTGACGGCCTGCGCCGCTGGGGCGGCCGCGAGGACCGCGAGCAGCGCCGCGGCGGTCAGGACGGCGGTACGGGGGGCCTTGCGGGGGATGCGGGATGACGCGGGCATCGCACTCTCCTGTCGGAGGTGGGGGAGGAGGACTCGGGGTGAGTTTGACGCGCACACGCCATGCTGGGCAGGGGGGTCGGAGGATTCCGTCCGACCGTCATTGGGCGCACCAAAGGCGCCTCTCGTGACCAGCGGGGACATCGGCCCACCGGCTGTACCGCAGGCCCTGGTTTTCAGCCGTACGGGGCCGAGATACCGGTCTCGGCGGTGTGCGCGTATGAGCGGTTCCGCCCCCGGGAGGGCCGAAGTGTTCATCTGCCACTTGTACGACGCCGGTGCCCCCGACTACGACCGGACGTACGCCGTTCGGCCGCCTCGACCACTCCTTCGGAATCCGTGCCCGGCCCTCCGCTCCGGCCCGCGCGGGACAGCGGGCGTCCCGCCGGGAGCAACGCGCGACACCGCCCGGCACCTCGCCGGAAGCGTCGCGGGACGCTGCGTGGCACCGCTCGCACGCGTCCTTCGGATTCCGTCGCGGTTGCCGGATTCGGCGAAGTCGCCTGGTCAGAGGCGAACCGGAGTTGATCCCTCCATCAGGTCCTGGGCGCGGGACGGCCGGAGGCCCCCGCTACAGTCACCGGCCATGACGACACATGACCAGCCCTCCTTCGCCGTCCACATCCCCGACGCCGAGCTCGAGCCCGAGCCGCTCGACCCCGCCCAGATCGTCTCCGGCACGCCCGAGGTGACCGGCAAGGTGCTCTGGGAGTCCGCCGACGGCAAGCAGGTGCGCGGCATCTGGCAGATCACCCCCGGCGTGGTGACCGACACCGAGGCGAACGAGCTCTTCGTCGTCGTCAGCGGACGCGCCACCGTCGCCGTCGAGGGCGGTGACACGCTGGAGATCGGGCCCGGCGACGCGTGCGTCCTGCGCGAGGGGGACCGGACCACCTGGACGGTCCACGAGACGCTGCGCAAGGCGTACCACATCAGCCTCTGAACGCTTTGGCCCGAAGCCCGAAGCCCGAAGCCCGAAGCCCGAAGCCCGAAGCCCGAAGCGGGAGGCGGGGGCCGGGGTCCGTTCGGGCGCTCGGACCCCGCCCCCTTCAGGCGCGCCGCAGCGTTCCGCGTACCGCCAGCGCCGCCATCGGCAGCAGCAGGCACGCGCCCACCAGGTTCAGCCAGCCGTAGCCGGCCTGGGCGACGATCAGCCCCGCCATCAGACCGCCGACGCCGGCCGCCGTGTTCATGATGAAGTCCGACAGACCCTGCACCGCCGCCCTGGCAGCCTGCGGAACGGAGTCGGTGAGCAGCGCGGAACCCGACACCAGGCCCGCGGACCAGCCCAGTCCGAGGACGAACAGGCCCGCCGCGGTCTGCCCGTGGCTGGGACCCGCCGTGCCCGCGAGCAGCGCCGCCACGGAGAGGAGCCCGACCGCGAGGCCGATGACGGAGAGGCGTCCCACGCGGTCCGACAGCCAGCCCATGACGGGCGAGAAGGCGTACATGCCGGCGATGTGCCCGCTGATCACCAGGCCGATCAGCTGGATGCCCGCACCGTGATGGCTCAGCGCCACCGGGGTCATCGACATGATCGAGACCATCGCGGTGTGCGAGGCCGCGATGGTCACCAGCGCGAGGCGGGCACCGGAGGACTTCCGTACGGCCCGTACGCCCGCCCGGAGGGAGCGGCCCTCGGCCCCCTGGTCCTCTTCGGGAGCGGCCAGGTCGCGGGCCGTCAGGAGCGGGTCGGGACGGAGCAGCAGCGCGACCACGAGCGCGGCGATCAGGAACACGCCGGCCGCCCAGACGAAGGGACCGGCCGTCGCCGGGATGCCGAGGCCCGCCACGCTCTCCCCGGCCGGCGCGGCGATGTTCGGGCCGAGGACGGCGCCGATCGTCGTGGCCCAGACGACGGTGGAGATGGCCCGGCCCCGGTGGTGCGGTTCGGCCAGGTCGGCGGCGGCGAAGCGGGCCGCGAGGTTGGCCGAGGACGCGGCGCCGAAGCCGACCAGGCCCGCGAGGAGCAGCGGGAAGCTGTCCACGACCGCCCCGAGGACGACGACTCCGGCGCCCAGCGCACCGATCAGATACGCCAGGACGAGCCCGGGGCGCCGCCCGCGCGAGCCCATCAGAGCGGCCAGCGGCATGGCGAGCAGCGCGGGACCGGCCACCGAGGCCGTGGAGGCGAGCCCCGCCAGGGCTTCCGTGCCGCTGATGTCCTTGGCCAGGACGGCGGCGAGAGCGATTCCGGTGGCGATCCCGAGTCCGCCGAGGATCTGCGTGGCGATCAGCACGGCCTGGACGCGCCGCCGGAGCGCCGGCACGCAGATCGCCGCGGCAGGGGTGGGTATCTCCGCCGGACGGGCGGCGTCAGGGGCATCGGGGGTGTGGGTCACCGACGTGAGTGTGCCAGCCGGCCCGGCCCGTGAGAACGCCCCCTCGCCCCCCGAGCCACGGGCGGCGCACCTCAGGAGAGGCGGGTCGCCTCGGAAGAGCGTCAGAAGAGCGGTTGCGGCAGCACCCCCTCCAGGGCCAGCAGCGTCCGTTTCGTCTCCAGGCCGCCACCGAAGCCACCGATCCCGCCGTCGCTCTCCACGACCCGGTGACACGGCACCACCAACGGCAGCGGATTGGAACCCATCGCCGCCCCGACGGCCTGGGCGGCGCCCGGCTGCCCGACCCGCTTCGCCAGATCCCCGTACCCGACGACCGTCCCGAACGGCACCCCGTCCGCCAGCTCGCGCAGCACCTGGCGGTTGAAGCCCGTCGTCAGCGTCCAGTCCAGGGCCAGGTCGAACGCGCGCCGCCCACCCTCGAAGTACTCCGCGAGCTGCCGTATGGGCTCGGCGAGCCGCCCCGAGGCGCTCGGTACGGGCTCCGCGCCGAGCTGCCCGCCCAGCCGGTCGAGCGCCGCCTCCCGCACCGCCTCGTCGGCGTGGAAGACCACGCTCACCAGACCGCGATCGGTCGCCGCGAGCAGCAGCGGACCGATGTCGCTCGGCACGACCGCCCATTCCACCGTGGTGTCCATGACGCTCACGGTACGGCCGACCACTGACATCGCGGTGGGTCACAGCCCGGTCTCGGCCCGGTCTCGTCCGTGCCAATTCCCGGACCTCATGGTCGTACGGCCCTTCGCGCGCCATAATCTCGCCCCGTAGTACTACTCAGCGGTACCGACTGTTTTCGGACGACGTGGCACCACGGCTGGAGGACGGACGCGCATGCAGGGCACGGTCGACGGATTCAGCTACGGCCTCGTCACACCGGTCGCCGCCTACCTCATGGCCTGTCTCGGCGGGGCCCTGGGGCTGCGCTGCACCACGAGATCCCTGCGCCACCGCGACACCTTCAAGGCCGGCTGGCTCGCCCTCGGAGCGACGGCCATAGGCACCGGCATCTGGACGATGCACTTCATCGCGATGATGGGCTTCTCCGTCAGCCAGGCGCCCATCAGCTACGACCGCCCCATCACCTTCGCCAGCCTGGGCGTCGCCATCCTGATGGTCGGCATCGGGATCTTCATCGTCGGCCACCGCGGCGCCACCGCCCTCACCCTCGTCACGGGCGGCACCATCACCGGTCTCGGCATCGCCACCATGCACTACCTCGGCATGGCGGGCATGCGGTTCCGGGGGACGATCGACTACGACACCGCCACCGTCGCCCTCTCCGTCGTGATCGCCGTCGTCGCGGCCACCACCGCCCTCTGGGCCGCCGTCTCGGTACACGGATTTCTGGCCAGCCTCGGCGCCAGCATGGTGATGGGCCTCGCAGTCAGTGGTATGCACTACACCGCCATGGCCGCCGTCAACGTCCATGTGCACGGCTCCGGCGCCTCCACCGGCGGTGACAGCACCACCTCGCTCCTGCTGCCGATGCTGGTCGGCCCGGCCGTCTTCCTGCTCCTCGCCGCGGTCGTCGTCATGTTCGACCCGCTGCTCGTCATGGGCGACCCGGACTGGCAGCGGCCCGCCGCGCAGGGCGTCCACCGCCCCGGAGTACCCGCCCAGCGCCGCGCCCCCGCCTACGGCGAGCCCGCGAACTGGGCGTCCCGGCCGCCCTCCGGCCGAGGAAGCCGAGGAAGCCGGGGAGGCCGTGGAAGCCGCGCGGACCGTGCCGCCCGCGGCGACGCCAGGAGCGCCGGGAGGGGCGCCCACCGCTCCCAGGAGTGGTGAGAAGCGGGGCTCGGAGCGGGCTGTGAGCCGTTCCCCGCCCGACTGTCAGTGGGGGGTCGTACGGTGGGTGCATGCGGCCCGTTTCCCAGATCGAACGTACGGTGGCGCCTTTCGAGGTCGTCAGCTCCTACCAGCCCAGCGGCGACCAGCCGGCGGCCATCGCCGAGCTCGACCGGCGCGTGCGCGCGGGCGAGAAGGACGTCGTCCTCCTCGGCGCGACCGGCACCGGAAAGTCCGCGACCACCGCGTGGATGATCGAGAAGCTGCAGCGCCCCACCCTGGTGATGGCGCCGAACAAGACCCTGGCCGCCCAGCTGGCCAACGAGTTCCGCGAACTCCTGCCGAACAACGCCGTCGAGTACTTCGTCTCGTACTACGACTACTACCAGCCCGAGGCGTACGTCCCGCAGTCGGACACCTACATCGAGAAGGACTCCTCGATCAACGAGGAGGTCGAGCGGCTCCGCCACTCCGCGACGAACTCGCTGCTCACCCGCCGTGACGTGGTCGTGGTCGCCTCCGTCTCCTGCATCTACGGCCTCGGCACGCCCCAGGAGTACGTGGACCGGATGGTCCCCCTCAAGGTCGGCGAGGAGTTCGACCGGGACCAGCTGCTGCGCCGCTTCGTCGACATCCAGTACACGCGCAACGACCTCGCGTTCACCCGGGGCACCTTCCGGGTCCGCGGCGACACCATCGAGATCTTCCCGGTCTACGAGGAGCTCGCCGTCCGCATCGAGATGTTCGGCGACGAGATCGAGGCGCTCTCCACGCTCCACCCGCTCACCGGCGAGGTCATCAGCGAGGACCGCGAGCTGTACGTCTTCCCCGCCAGCCACTACGTCGCGGGCCCCGAGCGCATGGAGAAGGCGGTCAACGGCATCGAGCGCGAGCTCGAGAGCCGCCTCGCCGAGCTGGAGAAGCAGGGCAAGATGCTGGAGGCCCAGCGTCTGCGCATGCGCACCACGTACGACATCGAGATGATGCGCCAGATCGGCTCCTGCTCCGGCATCGAGAACTACTCGATGCACTTCGACGACCGCGAGCCCGGCTCCGCGCCCAACACGCTCCTCGACTACTTCCCCGAGGACTTCCTCCTCGTCATCGACGAGTCACACGTCACCGTTCCGCAGATCGGAGCGATGTACGAGGGCGACGCCTCCCGCAAGCGGACCCTGGTCGACCATGGCTTCCGGCTGCCGTCCGCGCTCGACAACCGGCCGCTGAAGTGGGAGGAGTTCCAGAAGCGGATCGGCCAGACCGTCTACCTCTCGGCCACCCCCGGCACGTACGAGCTGTCGCGCGGCGACGGCTTCGTCGAGCAGATCATCCGCCCCACCGGCCTGGTCGACCCCGAGGTCGTCGTCAAGCCGACCGAGGGCCAGATCGACGACCTGGTCCACGAGATCCGGCTGCGCACCGAGAAGGACGAGCGGGTCCTCGTCACCACGCTCACCAAGAAGATGGCCGAGGACCTCACCGACTACTTCCTCGAGCTCGGCATCCAGGTCCGCTATCTGCACAGCGACGTCGACACCCTGCGCCGTATCGAGCTGCTGCGCGAGCTGCGGGCCGGCGAGTACGACGTCCTGGTCGGCATCAACCTGCTCCGTGAGGGCCTCGACCTGCCCGAGGTCTCGCTCGTCGCCATCCTCGACGCCGACAAGCAGGGCTTCCTGCGCTCCGGCACCTCGCTGATCCAGACCATCGGCCGCGCGGCGCGCAACGTCTCCGGACAGGTCCACATGTACGCGGACACCGTCACGCCGGCGATGGAGAAGGCCATCGACGAGACCAACCGGCGCCGCGAGAAGCAGATCGCGTACAACACGGCCCACGGCATCGACCCGCAGCCGCTGCGCAAGAAGATCAACGACATCGTGGCCACCATCGCCCGCGAGGAGGTCGACACCGAGCAGCTGCTCGGCACCGGCTACCGGCAGGCGAAGGACGGCAAGGGTGCCAAGGCCCCCGTCCCCTCGCTCGCCGCGCACGCGACGAAGAGCAGGGCGAAGGGCGCCAAGGCGGGCTCCACGGTCGAGCTCGGCGACCGCCCCGCCACCGAACTGGCCGCGATCATCGAGGAGATGACCGACCGGATGCGCGCCGCCGCGGCGGAACTTCAGTTCGAGGTGGCCGCACGGCTGCGCGACGAGGTGGGAGAGCTGAAGAAGGAGTTGCGCCAGATGAAGGAGGCGGGACTCGCCTGACCGTTCGGGCGCTCCGGGGGCTCCCGGTGTGTTGCAAGACCGACACAAAACGCGACCGTGTCTGCTGCGTTGTCACCACCCCTGCGTAGGGTGCTGGGGAAACCGCACGCACAGGCGGCCGCGGGGATCGCTAGGAGAGGGGACAGCGCGTGACGGTCAACATGACCAAGGGTCAGGCCATCAGCCTGGAGAAGCAGGGCGGGGGCAGCCTGACGTCCGTACGGATGGGTCTCGGCTGGCAGGCGGCGCCCCGACGCGGCCTGTTCGGTTCGCGTACGCGCGAGGTCGACCTGGACGCCTCCGCGGTGCTCTTCGCCGACAAGCAGCCGGTGGACGTGGTCTTCTTCCGCCACCTGGTGAGTGACGACGGCTCGGTCCGGCACACCGGCGACAACCTGGTGGGCGGCGCGGGCCAGGGCGGCGACGACGAGTCGATCCTGGTCGACCTGGAGCGCGTCCCGGTCCACATCGACCAGATCGTCTTCACGGTGAACTCCTTCACCGGGCAGACGTTCCAGGAGGTGCAGAACGCCTTCTGCCGGATCGTCGACGAGACGAACGGCCAGGAGCTCGCGCGCTACACCCTGGACGGCGGCGGCCAGTACACCGCGCAGATCATGGCGAAGGTGCACCGGGCGGGCTCCGGCTGGCAGATGACCGCCCTGGGCAACCCGGCCAACGGCCGGACGTTCCAGGACCTCATGCCCGCGATCCTGCCGCACCTCTAGGACGGCACCGCAGGCACACCCGCAGCTCCCGGAGGCAGCAGGCCGCCGGGAGCTGTCCCGCATGATCCGCACGGAAGACGCTGAGGGGACAGAGCCGATGACGGCCGAGCTGGTCCGGGGGCAGAACCACCCCCTGCCCGACACCCGACTGGAGATCCGGGTCTCGGCCGGTCACCCGGTCGTCGCCGGCGCCACCCTCGGCGACGAAGCCGGCAGGGTTCCCGGAGTCGAGTGGATCGCCCATCCCGGCTCGCCCTCACTGCCCGGCGTCGAGGTCTCCCAGCAGGCGGCGGCCGACCACCGCCTCGCCGTCGACCTGGAAGCCGTCCCCGCGGCCGTGCACCGCCTCTCGGTCCTTCTGGCGCTGCCCGTCGGCGTCGGCGGCCCGACCCGCTTCGGCGCCCTCGCGGCCCCCTTCGTGGCCGTCACCGGCCTCGACGGCACCGAGATCGCGTCCTACACGGTGACCGGCCTGGACCGCGAATCCGCCGTCGTCGCCCTGGAGCTGTACCGCCGTCAGGGCGCGTGGAAGGTGCGCGCCATGGGCCAGGGGTACGAGGGCGGCCTCGCCGCCATGCTCGGCGACCAGGGGTTGGACCGCCCCGCCGACCTGGCCGCCTCGATCCTGGAGGCCGTCGCCAGGGGCCTCGCCCGCTCGGTCTCCGCCCCGCCGCCGAGGGTCCCGGAGACGGAGCGCGTACGCCACTCGGCGCCGTCGGCGGCCGGCGAGCCGATGGCCGCCGCGGACTCGTCCCCGACCCTGCCGGTGACCCCGCCGCCCGCGTCGCATCCGTCGACGCCGTCGTCCGCGCCGGCCCCGTCCGCGCCGACGCCGCCTACGCCGCAGCCCTCCGGCACGGGCGGGCCCATCAGCTACGCCCATCCCCGCCGGCGGCCGGCCGCGCCAGAGCCCCGGCAGGCTCCGCCCGTACCCGTCGCGGGCGACGCGAGCGGCTGGTCGATGGACGAGCGGCTCTACAACCAGGTGTGGGGCATGTTCGAGGACCTGGCCCGCACCACCGCCGCGTACCGCAGCGCGTGCGACTTCGCCGAGTCCCGTCTCGACAAGGAGCTCGACAGCGTGCTCTCCGACCCGCGCAGCCGGATCGGCGGTGCCGGGGACGCCGCCCGTGAGGCGGCCCGCGCCAAGCACGACGAGCTCACCGCGCGCGCCCAGGAGGCCCTGGACCGGGACCTCGCGCAGCTCGCCGCGGAGTCCGAGGTCGTCGAACCGGCGCTGCCCGCCGCCTACGCCCGCTGGGACAACCCCGTCTGGCACGCCTACCGCGTCCCCATGGAGGTCCCCATGGCGCTGCGCCTGGGCGACCTCCATCTGCCCGAGTGCACCGATCTGCGCATCCCGATGCTGGTCCGGCTCCCGCTGGAACGCGGGTTGTGGGTGGACAGCGGCCGCGGCCACTCGGAGGCGGCGGGGCTTCTCGACGAGACCGAGACGCGCCGGCTCGCCCTGGAGACCGCGGTCGCGCACGCGGCGCGGCTGCTCGCGGTCTACCCGCCCGGCGAGTTCACGGTCCATGTCCTCGACCCGGCGGGCTCGGGCGCGACGGCGCTCGCGCCGCTCGTCGAGGCGGGTGTGCTGGCGGGCCCGCCGGCCGCCGGGGCGGCCGGGGTCTCGGCCGTCCTGGCCAAGCTCACCGAGCGCGTGGACCTGGTCCAGATGGCGCTGCGGGCGGGCGCACCCGACGCGCTGCCGCCCGGCATGGACACCGCCGAGCAGCTGCTGATCGTCCATGACTTCCCGCACGGCTTCGACGACCGGGCGGTCACCCAGCTCCGCTACCTCGCGGACGAGGGCCCGGCGGTCGGGGTCCATCTCATGATGGTCGCGGACCGTGAGGACGCCTCCGCCTACGGTCCGGTGCTCGACCCGCTGTGGCGCTCGCTCCTGCGGATCACTCCCGTACCGGACGATCACCTGGCCGACCCGTGGGTCGGCCACGCCTGGACGTACGAGCCGCCGCGGTTCCCGCCTGGCAGCCGGGTGCTGGCCCAGGTCCTCGCCCAGGTGGCTGAGGCCCGTCGGCAATGGGGCCGCTGACCAGGCTCTTTGGGGCCTCTTTACCCTTGTCTTTACCTTTTCTTGGTTCTTCGGGTAGTCTTCTTGGCGCGGAGGGGAGTACTCCCCATGTGCGGCGTTCCCGTCAATACGGACGGCCCCGAGCGGGGTCGATCCCGGGGCGTCGGCCCGGCCCGTCACACACGGACCCCGGGTGGAGGAGACCTCCGGCAGCGACGACGCTGATCAAGTAGCCGTACGACGCCGGAGGCGCAGTGGACGTTTCGACGACTCTCTGGGTGCTGACCATTCTCGGTCTGGGCGCCCTCATCGCTATCGACTTCTTCATCGGGCGCAAGCCCCATGACGTGTCGGTCAAGGAAGCCGGAATCTGGTCGATCGTCTGGATCGTCCTGGCCGCCCTCTTCGGGATCGGCCTGCTGATCTGGGGCAACAGCCAGGCCTCCGGCGAGTTCTTCGCGGGCTACATCACCGAGAAGTCGCTCAGTGTCGACAACCTCTTCGTCTTCGTCCTGATCATGGCGAAGTTCTCGGTGCCCTCCCACCTCCAGCAGCGCGTGCTGCTCGTCGGCGTGCTGATCGCCCTGGTGCTCCGCGCGATCTTCATCGCCGCGGGCGCCGCGGTCATCGCCAACTTCTCCTGGATCTTCTACATCTTCGGCGCGTTCCTGATCTACACCGCCTGGAAGCTCATCCAGGAGGCGCGGGCCGACGAGGACGAGGACGACTGGGAGGAGAACCGTCTCCTCAAGAGTGTCGAGAAGAAGTTCGGCGTCGCCGACCGGTACCACGGCACCAAGCTGTTCATCCGGAGCAACGGCAAGCGGATCATGACCCCGCTGATGATCGTCATGCTCGCCATCGGCACCACCGACATCCTCTTCGCCCTCGACTCCATCCCGGCGATCTTCGGCCTGACCCAGGACCCGTACATCGTCTTCACGGCCAACGCCTTCGCCCTGATGGGTCTGCGTCAGCTGTACTTCCTGATCGGCGGCCTGCTCAAGAAGCTGGTCCACCTCAGCTACGGCCTGTCGGTGATCCTCGGCTTCATCGGCGTCAAGCTCGTGCTGCACGCCCTGCACGAGTCCGGGGTGCACGTCCCGGAGATCTCCATCCCGTTCTCGCTCGCGGTCATCGGCGGTGTCCTGGTCGTCACCACGATCACCAGCCTGATCGCCTCGAAGCGGCAGGCGGAGCGCGAGGCCGCCGAGGCCTCGACGACCCCCGCGGCGGAGGCCGGAGAGTCCGAGAAGGACAGCGTCGGCGCCTGACCGCGTACGGCACGTAGCAGCGCACCGCGGCCGGTGCGGGCGGCTCACCACCGCCCGTACCGGCCGCGTCGCGTTCCCCGCGGCCTTCCGCGCGGGAGCGTTCTAGACGGGCACCTTCGCCGGCGCCTCGGTCCGGGCCGGGAGCGTCTCCGGGAGCAGCGCGAAGCACCCGAGGCTCACCAGCGCCACCACCGTCAGATACGCCGCCACGCCCCAGGGCGGCCCGGAGCCCCCGGACAGCGCCGTCGCCAGGATCGGCGTCAGCGCCCCGCCCAGGACGCCCGCCAGGTTGTAGCCGACCGCCGCGCCCGTGCACCGCACCCTTGGCTCGTAGAGCTCGGGGAGGTACGCGGCGACCACCGCGAACATCGTGATGAAGGAGAGCAGGGCGCCCAGGAAGCCCAGGAACATCAGCACCGGCCGTGCCGTGTGCAGCAGGGCGGCCATGGGGAACATCCAGACCGCCGTGGCCGCGCATCCGAGCAGGCAGAGCGGGCGACGGCCGTACCGGTCGCCCAGCATCGCCGCCAGCGGGGTGGTGGCACCCTTGACCGCCACCGCCGCCATGATGCAGACCAGCATGGTCGTACGGCTGACCCCGAGGCGCTCCGTGCCGTAGGCCAGGGCCCAGGTGGAGACCGTGTAGAAGACCGCGTACCCGACGGCGAGCGCGCCGGCGGTGAGCAGGACCAGCCGCCAGTGGTCGCGCGCCACCTCGGCGAGCGGGGCGTTCGCCCGCCGCCCGCTCGCGCTGAGCTCCTGGAACTGCGGGGTCTCGGCGAGCGAGGAGCGCAGCAGCAGCCCGCCCACCGCGAGCAGCCCGGCCGCCCAGAACGGCACGCGCCAGCCCCACTCCCGGAACTGCGCTTCGCTCAACGCGGCCGACAGCGCCAGCATCACGCCGTTCGCCAGCAGGAAGCCGACCGACGGGCCGATCTGCGGGAAGCTCGCCCAGAGTCCCCGCCGCCGCTCCGGGGCATGCTCGGCCGTGAGCAGGACGGCCCCGCCCCACTCGCCGCCCAGGCCGAGCCCCTGCAGGAAGCGCAGGACGAGCAGCAGGACGGGGGCGGTGATCCCGATCGTCGCGTACGTCGGGACCAGGCCGACCGCCACGGTGGCGCACCCGGTGAGCACCAGCGAGGCGAACATGACCGGGCGCCGGCCGTAGCGGTCGCCGACATGGCCGAAGAGCACGGAGCCGAGCGGGCGGGCCACGAAGCCGACGGCGAAGGTGCCGAAGGCGGCCAGGGTCCCGGCGACGGGGGAGAAGGTCGGGAAGAAGAGCGGCCCGAGAACGAGCGCGGCGGCGGTCCCGTACACGAAGAAGTCGAAGAACTCGATGGCCGTCCCGACGAGCGAGGCGGCGGCCAGCCGCCCCATGGAGGGCGCGGCAGGGGCGCCGGAGGGGTGGGGCGCGGCCGAGGAGTCCGGGGGTCCCGCGGGAGCCGGCACGGAGAGGGCGGTGGGCTCCGGGACCGTTCCGGGCTCCGCGGGTGCGGTGGGCGGCGGGGACCCCGGATCCTGCGACGGATGCGGAGAGTGACTGTGGCGCATGTCGCGCCAACTACCCTGCGTCCGTCCGGGTTACGGGGGCGTGCGGAAGCACACGGCCACGGACCGCGCGCCTCCGCCGGTCAGAGCCGTCCGGGAGGCGTCACCAGCCGCGCGCGTGCCACGCGGGCAGGTGCGGCCGCTCGTCACCGAGCGTGGTGTCCTTGCCGTGGCCCGGATACACCCAGCTCTCGTCGGGCAGGGCCTCGAAGAGCTTGGTCTCCACGTCCTGGATCAGGCTCGCGAAGGCCTTCGGGTCCTTCCAGGTGTTCCCCACCCCGCCGGGGAACAGGCAGTCGCCCGTGAAGACGTGCGGGTGGCCGTGCGGGTCGTCGTAGATCAGCGCGATCGAGCCGGGCGTGTGCCCGACGAGCCGGCGGGCGGTCAGCTCGACCCGGCCGACCTTGATCGTGTCGCCGTCCTCGACGGGGACGTCCGTCGGGACGGGGATGCCCTCGGCGTCGTACGCCCCGGCGTACGTCCGAGCCCCGGTCGCCGCGACCACCTCGGCGAGCGCCTGCCAGTGGTCGCCGTGCTGGTGGGTGGTGACGACGGACGCGATGCCGTCGTCACCGATCAGCGTCAGGAGGGTGCCGGCCTCGTTTGCCGCGTCGATCAGGAGCTGCTCGCCGGTCGCCCGGCAGCGCAGCAGATACGCGTTGTTGTCCATCGGGCCGACCGCGACCTTGGAGATCATCAGGTCCGTCAGCTCGTGCACATCGGCGGGCCCGCCGACCTTCACCGCTCCGCTGTACGTCATGGCCTCAGCCTATCTCCGGGCACCGACAGGCGTGGGTCCCACAGGGGGGCTACAGGGGCGGGAGATTGGGGAGGTGGTCGCCCTCCAGGACGGCGAGGTGGGCGCCCTCGTCGCCGCGTCCGGAGAGCCAGCCGAGCAGCTCGGCGCGGGTGCCCCCGAGGACGACGGCGTCCCCCTTGTCGCCGCCGGTGCGCCAGCTGGGGCTGTCCTCGTCGTACCCGAGACGGAGCGTCACCGGCGGGACCTCCGGGCGCCCCGACCAGCGGTCCGCCAGGAAGTCGATCTCCCGCAGGACGAACTCCTCCGGCAGGTCCTCCAGCTCGTAGCCGATCCCCAGGTCGACGTGGTGCAGCTCCACCTCCACCCAGCGGCGGAAGGGCACCCGGGCCGCCCGGTCCGTGACGCCGTTGCGGAGCTCCACGGTCCGCTGCCAGTCGGCGGGCTCCGCGCCCACGGCCTGGAAGCGCTCGCCCGTCTCGCGGACGTCGGCGATCTGTGCTGCCAGGGCGCGCGGGGCGTCCCGCTCGATGTCGGAGTCCCGGGTGGCGGCGTCGGCGTACATCGGCCGGCCCTGGAGGACGTTCACGAGGGCGTCGGCGTTGCGGGCGACGTGGGCCAGGACATGGCCGCGGGTCCAGCCGGGAAGCCGTGACGGCTCGGCCACGGCGGCGTTGTCCAGGGAGGCGGCTGCGTGGAGGAGCCGCTCGGTCGCTTCACGTACAGAGGCCAGGTCACGCACATGGTCGATCATGTGGCCGACCCTAGCGCCGCCACTCATTCGGGTGAAGCGGTCGGAGCAGGACCGGAAATCGAATGTGCGTGCTATAGGCTCGATGGAAGCATCCGGCATCCTTGGTTGTTGGGTACCCAGACACATCCAGGCATATCTGTGACCCGCACTCTGTGCCTCCGCTCTCTCAAGAAAGGTGCGGACCGGCGTGGCCGACCGTCTCATCGTTCGTGGCGCTCGCGAGCACAACCTCAAGAACGTCTCGCTCGACCTCCCCCGCGACTCCCTCATCGTCTTCACCGGGCTGTCGGGGTCGGGCAAGTCCTCCCTCGCGTTCGACACGATCTTCGCCGAGGGGCAGCGTCGGTACGTCGAGTCGCTCTCTTCGTACGCCCGGCAGTTCCTCGGCCAGATGGACAAGCCGGACGTCGACTTCATCGAGGGCCTCTCGCCCGCCGTCTCCATCGACCAGAAGTCGACCTCGCGCAATCCGCGCTCGACGGTCGGCACGATCACCGAGGTCTACGACTACCTCCGCCTGCTCTTCGCCCGCATCGGCAAGCCGCACTGTCCCGAGTGCCGCCGCCCGATCTCCCGGCAGTCGCCGCAGGCCATCGTCGACAGGGTCCTGGAGCTCCCCGAGGGCAGCCGCTTCCAGGTCCTCTCGCCGCTCGTGCGCGAGCGCAAGGGCGAGTTCGTCGACCTCTTCGCCGACCTCCAGACCAAGGGCTACAGCCGGGCCCGGGTGGACGGTCAGACCATCCAGCTCAGCGAACCGCCGACGCTGAAGAAGCAGGAGAAGCACACGATCGAGGTGGTCGTCGACCGCCTCACCGTGAAGGACAGCGCCAAGCGCCGGCTCACCGACTCCGTGGAGACCGCCCTCGGACTCTCCGGCGGCATGGTCGTCCTCGACTTCGTCGACCTCGCCGAGGACGACCCCGAGCGCGAGCGGATGTACTCGGAGCACCTCTACTGCCCGTACGACGACCTCTCCTTCGAGGAGCTGGAGCCCCGCTCCTTCTCCTTCAACTCGCCCTTCGGCGCCTGCCCGGACTGCACCGGCATCGGCACGCGCATGGAGGTCGACCCCGAGCTGATCGTCCCGGACGAGGACCGCTCGCTCGACGAGGGCGCCATCCACCCCTGGTCCCACGGCCACACCAAGGAGTACTTCGGCCGGCTCATCGGCGGCCTCTCCCAGGCCCTCGGCTTCCGTACGGACATCCCCTACGCGGGGCTCCCGGCGCGGGCCAAGAAGGCCCTCATGCACGGCCACAAGACCCAGGTCGAGGTCCGCTACCGCAACCGGTACGGACGCGAGCGGGCGTACACCACCCCGGCCTTCGAGGGCGCCGTCTCCTTCGTCAAGCGGCGGCACAGCGAGGCCGAGAGCGACTCCAGCCGCGAGCGCTTCGAGGGCTACATGCGCGAGGTGCCCTGCCCCACCTGTGAGGGCACGCGCCTGAAGCCGATCGTCCTCGCCGTCACGGTCATGGAGCGCTCCATCGCCGAGGTCGCCGCGATGTCGATCAGCGAGTGCGCCGAGTTCCTCGGCCGCCTGAAGCTCAACGCCCGCGACAAGAAGATCGCCGAGCGGGTCCTGAAGGAGGTCAACGAGCGGCTGCGGTTCCTGGTCGACGTCGGCCTCGACTACCTCTCGCTCAACCGCGCCGCCGGCACGCTCTCCGGCGGCGAGGCCCAGCGCATCCGGCTCGCCACCCAGATCGGCTCCGGCCTCGTCGGCGTGCTCTACGTCCTGGACGAGCCGTCCATCGGCCTCCACCAGCGGGACAACCACCGGCTCATCGAGACCCTGGTCCGGCTGCGGGACATGGGCAACACGCTCATCGTCGTCGAGCACGACGAGGACACCATCAAGGTCGCCGACTGGGTCGTGGACATCGGCCCCGGCGCCGGTGAGCACGGCGGCAAGGTCGTCCACTCCGGCCCCTTGAAGGAACTGCTCGCCAACAAGGAGTCGATGACCGGGCAGTACCTCTCCGGCCGCCGCGCCATCGGGACGCCGGACATCCGCCGCCCGGTGGACCCCTCGCGCCGGCTCACGGTGCACGGCGCCCGGGAGAACAACCTCCAGGACATCGACGTCTCGTTTCCGCTGGGCGTCCTGACGGCCGTCACCGGCGTCTCGGGCTCCGGCAAGTCGACGCTGGTCAACGACATCCTCTACACCCACCTGGCGCGCGAGCTGAACGGCGCCAAGTCGGTGCCCGGACGGCACACGCGCGTGGACGGCGACGACCTCGTCGACAAGGTCGTGCACGTCGACCAGTCGCCGATCGGCCGCACCCCGCGGTCGAACCCGGCGACGTACACCGGAGTCTTCGACCACGTCCGCAGGCTCTTCGCCGAGACGATGGAGGCGAAGGTCCGCGGCTATCTGCCGGGCCGGTTCTCCTTCAACGTCAAGGGCGGCCGCTGCGAGAACTGCTCCGGCGACGGCACGATCAAGATCGAGATGAACTTCCTGCCGGACGTCTACGTCCCGTGCGAGGTCTGCCACGGCGCCCGGTACAACCGGGAGACCCTGGAGGTCCACTACAAGGGCAAGTCCATCGCCGAGGTCCTGGACATGCCGATCGAGGAGGCCCTGGACTTCTTCGAGGCGGTCCCGACGATCGCGCGCCATCTGCGCACGCTCAACGAGGTCGGTCTCGGATACGTCCGGCTCGGCCAGTCCGCGCCGACGCTCTCGGGCGGTGAGGCGCAGCGCGTGAAGCTCGCCTCCGAGCTCCAGAAGCGTTCGACCGGCCGCACGGTCTACGTCCTGGACGAGCCCACGACGGGTCTGCACTTCGAGGACATCTCGAAGCTGATCAAGGTCCTGTCCGGTCTGGTCGACAAGGGCAACTCGGTGATCGTCATCGAGCACAACCTCGATGTCATCAAGACCGCGGACTGGGTCGTCGACATGGGCCCGGAGGGCGGCAACGGCGGCGGTCTGGTGATCGCCGAGGGCACTCCGGAGGAGGTCGCCTCGGTCCCGACGAGCCACACCGGCAAGTTCCTCCGCGAGATCCTGGGCGCCGACCGCATCAGCGACGCCGGCGTGCCGGCGGCGCGGAGCGCGAAGAGGGCCCCCGCGAAGAAGACAGCGGCCAAGAAGACGGCGGCGAAGAAGGCCGTGCCCGCCAAGAAGACGGCGGCGCGGGCCCGCAAGGCCTGACACCGAGCGGGTGCCGGGGCCACCGCCCCGGCACCCGCCTCCGAGGCGCCGAAGCAGGGCCTCGGAGCAGAGATCAGGCCGTCAGCTCGCTCGCGTACGGAGGTTCGGCGCCCGGGCGCGTGCAGGTCAGGGCCGCCGCCCGGGCCGCGTACGTCAGGAGCTCGGACCAGGCGCCGGCGTCCAGGGCCTGCACCGGGCGGTCGCCCAGGCCGTGCAGCAGCGCCGCGTTCACCGTGTCGCCCGCGCCGATCGTGTCCGCGACCTCGACGCGTACGGCCGGCACCGACACCTCGTACGACGGGGTGTGGACCGTCAGTCCCGCCCCGCCGCGGGTCAGGACGACCGCCGAAGGGCCCCGCTCCAGCCACCGCGCCGGGGTACCGCCCAGCCAGTCCGCGTCGTCCTCCGAGAGCTTCAGGAGCGAGACGTACGGCAGCCAGGACTCGAAGCGCTCGCGGTAGGCGGCCGCGTCCGGGATCAGGCCCGGGCGGATGTTGGGATCGAGCAGCGTCAGGACGCCCCGCTCCGCCTCCCGCCGCAGCAGCGCCTCGTACGCGCTCGCGCCCGGCTCAAGGGCCAGCGAGCACGTGCCGAACGCCACCGCCCGCACCCCCTGGGGCAACCGCTCCGGCAGGGCGAAGAGCCGGTCGGCCGTGCCCTCGACGTAGAAGCCGTACTCCGCCGAGCCGTCCGCGCCGACCGAGGCGACCGCCAGCGTCGTCGGCTCCGGGCCGCGCTGGACCAGCCCGGTCGCCACCCCGGCCTCCCGCAGACCGCCCATCAGCGCCTCGCCGAACGCGTCCGTCGAGACCCGTGAGCAGAAGGCGACCCCGGCGCCCAGGCGCCCGAGGGCCACGGCCGTGTTGTACGGCCCCCCGCCCCTGCGCGGCACCAGCGCGGGCAGCGGTCCGGCGGCCCCGTCGGGGACCAGATCGATCAGGGACTCACCGGCGACGACGATCACGCCGTGAACGTAACCCATGCCCCACCGGCCACGACAGCCCCCTCGCAGGCCCGTGAGCGGGCGCCGGTATCGTCGGTTCGGTCACCCCATGCCCCGATTCCACCGTGGAGCGCCCATGTCCGGCCAGTCCAGCCGCCGCACCGTACTGAAAGGCGCCGCCCTCGCCGGCGCCGCCGGGCTGGGTGTCGCCGCCTGCTCCACGGAGTCCAAGCTCGGGCACGCCCAGGTCCCGACCCCGACCGCCCCGGTGACCCTCGGCGCCCCCGAGGACGTGCCCGTCGGCGGCGCCAGGCTCTACCGCGAGCAGCGGGTCCTGGTGAGCTGCCCGGCCGAGGGCCAGTACAAGGCGTTCAGCGCCCAGTGCACCCACGCGGGCTGTGTCCTCGACAAGATCGAGAACAACGAGGGCAACTGCCCCTGCCACGGCAGCCGCTTCGACGTGACCACGGGCAAGGCCCTCCAGGGCCCGGCGACCGTCCCGCTTCCCGAGGTCCCTGTCCGGGTCGAGGGCGGCAAGCTGGTGGCGGGTCCGGAGGCGTAGGACGCCGCAGGGCGCGAGTCCGGGTGGCGGGTCCGGAGGCGTAGGACGCCGCAGGGCGCGAGTCCGGGCGACCGTCTACGCCCAGTCCCAGTCGATCCCGAGGATCCCGGGCCGTACCCCCTGCTCCACCAGGTGCACCGTGCCGTGCCGCCCGCTCAGCGTCAGATCCGACCGGCCACCGCGCGGCGCGCCCGCCGAGACCTGGGCGAAGCGCCGGCACCGTACCGGCAGCGCCGCCTCGTCGAACCGCACCTGGAGCACGTACTGCCCGCCCGCGAAGCTGAAGCCGCGGACGTACTCCCCGCTCGGACCGCCGGTCCCGTCCTCGAAGCCGTAGCCGAAGAGGTACGTCTCCCCGGCCCGCAGCCGCGCGTCGAACAGCAGCTCCGCGACGAGCACCCCGGTCTCCGCGTGCCACCGCACCCGCCCCGTCCGGCAGTTCTCCGTCGCCCTCACCACCACCCGCGAGGGATCGCAGCCCGGATCGCCGTGGTGGATGGCGAGATAGCGGTCGATCCCGTCCCGGTGCGCCCGGACCACGTGCTGCGAGTCCCGCCCCACCAGCTCGCGCCCCGCCCCGATCCGTACCCGCTCGTGGTGGCCGACGGTGTGCAGCCCGCCGTCCACCGGTGACTCGAGCCCGGCGAGCAGCTCCTCCACCGCGCCCGACGCCTCCACCAGCGAGCGGTACGAGCGGGCGGCCGGCCGCTCCACCTCACCGCGCGCCGCCCTGTCCTCGGTCAACAGCCGGATCAGCGAGTTCCCCGGGAGCTGGAGGACCTCCTCGAGGGCGCGGACGGCCTTCATCGACTCCGGCCGCTGCGGACGGCGGGCGCCCTGCTGCCAGTAACTGAGGCTGGTGACCCCGACCTTGACCCCCCGGTGGGCGAGATGGTGCTGCACCCGCTGGAGCGGAAGACCGCGCACCGCGAAGGCCGTGCGCAGGGCGAGATGGAACGGTCCGGTGTGCAGCAACTGCGCCAGATCGGCCTCGGTGTGCCCCACGGGGACTCCTCAGTGAACGTTCACGACGAAGGGGGCGGGGCACCGCGCCGCCGGGGGCGGGCCCGCAGGTGACGGGAAGGCGTGCGTTCACACCCGGAGTCACACCGTTCACAGGCCGCCGTCACCCCGCATTGAAGCGTGTTGACCAGTTCCGGACAACGCTCGATGCTCCTGCACAGCGTCCGGACGCGCTCCTCCACCCCCCACACCCCCACACATCCCCACACCCCCCGTCTCGGGAGGAACGCGATGCGCAGTAGAAAGCTGTCCTCGGCGGCACTCGCCGCTGCCGCCCTCTTCCTTCTCCCCATGTCGTCGGCGACCGCCGCGCCGACGGCCGAGGACGTCTCCACCCTCGCGTCCAAGCGGCTGAACATCACCATGCAGGCGCAGCAGAAGAGCAACTGGTGCTGGGCCGCCGGCGGCAACACGATCGCCACGTGGTTCGGAAGGAACTACAGCCAGAACCAGTTCTGCAACGCCGCCTTCAACCGCCAGCAGGGGTACGACTGCCCCAACAACCAGGCCACGCTCGGCAATGTGCAGACCGGTCTGCGCTGGGCGGGCGTCAACCCCGGCTCGTACGTGACGGGCTGGCTGCGTTACCCGACGGTGCAGACCGAGATCGCCGCCGACCGCCCGATCGAGACGCGGATCCAGTGGGCGAGCGGCGGCGGCCACATGCATGTGATCTACGGGTACGACGACGCGAACAGCTGGGTCTACTGGGGCGATCCCTGGCCCTCCAACGACCGGTACAACTGGGCCTCGCACGCCTGGTACGTGGAGAACGGCTCGTTCTCCTGGACGCACTCGCTCTACCGGATAGGGGCGTGACGACGATGAACGCCACCGCACGCGCCATCGGCGCCGGATTCCTGAGCGCCGCCGCGCTCGTCGCCCTCGGTGCCGTACCCGCCACCGCGGCCGAGGCACCGCCCCGCGCGCAGACCCCGGAGAAGGCCGCGTCGGCCCCCGCGACCCTGGACACGCTCTCCCGGTTCTTCGCCCGCGACGGAGCCCTCGCCCGCTCGGCGGCGCGGCCCCGCATCGAGGAAGCCTCCGTCCCCGTACGGGTCCTGTCCCCGGAGTTCGTGGCGGGGAAGGCGGGGGCGCCCGTCGCCCGCGTCGAGTTCCACGCGAGCAAGGCGGTCGCATCGGACGGGCAGACCGCCTCCCTGTGGACCGCGCGACGGGCGGACGGCGACTGGCAGGTGGTGAACATCGCCACCGGCGACGACGAGATCCGGTACGCGGACCAGGGCGCGCGGGCGCTGCCCGGCGGGATCGTCTTCCGCGAGCCCCAGATCGACGCGTGGTACGTCCAGAAGGGCGCGAAGGTGCTCCCGCTGGACGAGGACGCGGTGCGGGCGGTGGGCAGGAACGGGACGAGCCTGGCCGCCTACCGGGACCGGGTCGTGAAGGCGTACGGGGCGAAACTGCCCGGGTCGGCGTACGCGAGGAAGGGCGCGGCGGGCGGCTACGACACCGGGTCCCCGGCCCACGAGGAGCCTCTCGTCACGGCCGCCGCCGCCACGGCGGGCGCGGGCGCGGTCCTGGCCATGGCCCTGATCGGCGCACGGGCCCTGCGCCGCCGCCGCACGGCCTGACACGGGGCGCGGGCGCCGCGCCGCGATGACCCGGGGGGGGTGGGTGGTGCGTCCCCGCGCGCCGCCCGCCCCCTCATCGCGCCAGATATCCCCCGTCCACGGGCAGGACCACGCCCGTGATGAAGGACGCCTCGTCCGAGGCCAGGAAGAGGATCGCCGCCGCCACCTCCTCGGGGGTGCCGAAGCGGCGCATCGGATGGAGGTCGACGATCTCCGCCAGGTACTCCGGGCCGCCCGGCTCCGTACGGGCCGCGGCGACCCGTTCCGTCTCGATCGTGCCCGGCGCCACCGCGTTGATCCGGATCCCGCGCTCCGCCCACTCGACGGCCAGGTGCTTCGTCAGCCCCGACGCCACGAACTTCGCCGGGCCGTAGACCGCCTGGCGGGCCTGGCCCGCCACACCGGAGATCGAGGAGGTGCAGACGACCGCCCCGCCGCCCTCCTGGCCGGCCATCGCCTCGATCGCGTACTTGCAGGTCAGGAACATGCCCTTGCCGTCCACGGCCATGACCCGGTCCCAGTCGTCCCCGGTCGCCTCCGTGACGTCGGAGAGCGGGATCACCCCGGCATTCGCCACCAGGACGTCGATCCGGCCGAACCGGTCCACCGCCGTCGCGATCATCCGCCGCGCGTCCTCGTCCCGCGAGACGTCGCCGACCACCGCCACCACCTCGCCGCCCGCGCCCTCCGCGCCACCCGTGCCCCCTGCGCCCTCCGCGCCGCCTGTGCTCGCGGCGTCGCGCAGCGTCGCGAGCCGGTCCGCGTCCACGTCGGCGGCCACCACCCGCGCCCCCTCCCGGGCGAAGCGCAGCGCCGTCGCCCGCCCGATTCCGCTCGCCGCCCCGGTGATCACGCACACCCGGCCCGCGAGCCGTCCCGTCGCCTGTCCCGTCGCCTCTGTCGTCATGCCCGGCCAACGAGCGCACCCGGCCTGAGTGTCGGCCCTCGCCAGTAGGGTGGGGAGCATGGCCGACCCCTCCAGCTACCGCCCCGAGCCGGGGCAGATCCCCGACTCGCCGGGCGTCTACAAGTTCCGCGACGAGCACCGCCGGGTGATCTACGTCGGGAAGGCGAAGTCCCTGCGCCAGCGGCTGGCGAACTACTTCCAGCCGCTCGTGAGCCTGCACCCGCGCACGGCCACGATGGTCACCACCGCCGCCTCCGTCGAGTGGACCGTGGTCTCGACCGAGGTCGAGGCGCTCCAGCTGGAGTACTCCTGGATCAAGGAGTTCGACCCCCGGTTCAACGTCAAGTACCGGGACGACAAGAGCTATCCCTACCTCGCGGTGACCCTGAACGAGGAGTTCCCGCGCGTCCAGGTCATGCGCGGCCACAAGAAGAAGGGCGTGCGCTACTTCGGTCCGTACGCCCACGCCTGGGCCATCCGCGAGACCGTCGACCTGATGCTCCGCGTCTTCCCCGTCCGTACGTGCTCCGCCGGCGTCTTCCGCAACGCCGCCTCCGCCGGACGCCCCTGCCTCCTCGGCTACATCGGCAAGTGCTCCGCGCCCTGCGTGGGCCGGGTCACCCCCGAGGAGCACCGCGAACTGGCCGACGAGTTCTGCGACTTCATGGCCGGCCGCACCGGCACGTACATCCGCCGCCTGGAGCAGCAGATGACGGAGGCGGCCGAGGAGATGGAGTACGAGAAGGCGGCCAGGCTCCGCGACGACATAGGGGCGCTGCGGCGCGCCATGGAGAAGAACGCCGTCGTCCTCGCCGACGCCACCGACGCCGACCTCATCGCCCTCGCCGAGGACGAGCTGGAGGCCGCCGTCCAGATCTTCCACGTCCGTGGCGGCCGGGTGCGCGGTCAGCGCGGCTGGGTCACGGACAAGGTGGAGGCCGTCTCCACGGCCGGCCTGGTCGAGCACGCGCTCCAGCAGCTCTACGGCGAGGAGCGCGGCGACGCGGTCCCCAAGGAGGTCCTCGTCCCGGCCGTGCCCGAGGACGCCGACGCCGTCACCCAGTGGCTGAGCGGCCGCCGCGGCTCGCAGGTATCCCTCCGGGTCCCGCAGCGCGGCGACAAGAAGGACCTGATGGAGACGGTCGCGCGCAACGCCCAGCAGGCGCTCGTGCTGCACAAGACCAAGCGCGCCAGCGATCTGACCACCCGCTCCCGGGCCCTGGAGGAGATCGCCGAGGCTCTGGACCTCGACTCCGCGCCGCTGCGGATCGAGTGCTTCGACATCTCGCACCTCCAGGGGCAGGACGTCGTGGCGTCCATGGTCGTCTTCGAGGACGGGCTGCCGCGCAAGAGCGAGTACCGCCGCTTCCAGATCAAGGGCTTCGAGGGGCAGGACGACGTCCGCTCCATGCACGAGGTGATCAGCCGCCGGTTCAGGCGCTATCTCGTCGAGAAGGAGAAGACGGGGGAGTGGGGCCAGGAGGGCGTGGCCGTCGACGCCGACGGCGACGCGGTGGACACCCACGGTGACGGCCTGGCCGCCGATGGTGTGAACGGCTCCGGTGAGGTGCCCGTGGACGACGGCCGCCCCAAGCGCTTCGCGTACCCGCCGCAGCTCGTCGTCGTCGACGGCGGGCGGCCCCAGGTCGCCGCCGCCCGGCGGGCCCTGGACGAGCTGGGCATCGACGACATCGCCGTCTGCGGTCTCGCCAAGCGGCTGGAGGAGGTCTGGCTGCCCGGCGACGACGACCCGGTGGTGCTGCCCCGCTCCAGCGAGGGTCTCTACCTCCTCCAGCGGGTACGTGACACGGCTCACGACTTCGCCATCCGCTACCAGCGCTCGAAGCGGAACAAGCGCATCAGGACCAGCCCGCTGGACGCGATCCCCGGCCTCGGCGACACCCGCAAACAGGCGTTGATCAAGCATTTCGGCTCGGTGAAGCGGCTCCGGCAAGCGACAATCGAGCAGATCTGCGAGGTGCCCGGCATGGGCAGGAAGACGGCCGAGGCCGTCGCCGTGGCTCTCGCCCAGGCGGTCCCGGCCGCACCCGCCGTGAATACGGCAACAGGAGAGATCATGGAAGACGACGGGGGCACCACGGCATGACCGAGCATGACCGTCAACCAGAGCAAGAAGAACAAGCAGAGCAAGAAGAGCACCGAGAAGACGGAGCAGGACACGTGAGTACGGGCACGAAGGAGGCCGGCGAGACCGCCGACGCGGCGGCCATCCCCGAGCTGGTGATCATCTCCGGCATGTCAGGCGCCGGCCGGTCCACCGCGGCGAAGTGCCTGGAGGACCTCGGCTGGTTCGTCGTCGACAATCTGCCGCCCGCGCTGATCCCCACCATGGTGGAGCTCGGCGCCCGTTCCCAGGGCAACGTCGCCCGGATCGCCGTCGTCGTCGACGTCCGCGGCCGGCAGTTCTTCGACGCCCTGCGGGAGTCCCTCGCCGCGCTCGACGCCCAGCAGGTCACGCGGCGGATCGTCTTCCTGGAGTCCTCCGACGAGGCCCTGGTCAGGCGCTTCGAGTCGGTCCGCCGGCCGCACCCGCTCCAGGGTGACGGCCGCATCACCGACGGTATCGCCGCCGAGCGCGACCTGCTGCGCGAGCTGCGCGGCGACGCCGACCTGGTGATCGACACCTCCAGCCTCAACGTCCACGAGCTGCGCGCCAAGATGGACGCCCAGTTCGCCGGGGACGAGGAGCCGGAGCTGCGGGCCACGGTCATGTCCTTCGGCTTCAAGTACGGACTGCCCGTCGACGCCGACCTCGTCGTCGACATGCGCTTCCTGCCCAACCCGCACTGGGTCCCCGAGCTGAGGCCCTTCACCGGCCTCAACGAGGAGGTCTCGGCCTACGTCTTCAACCAGCCGGGGGCCAAGGAGTTCCTCGACCGCTACACCGAGCTGCTCCAGCTGATCGCCGCGGGCTACCGCCGCGAGGGCAAGCGGTACGTGACCATCGCCGTCGGCTGCACGGGCGGCAAGCACCGCTCCGTCGCCACGTCCGAGAAGCTCGCCGCCCGCCTCGCCGCGGAAGGGGTCGAGACCGTCGTCGTCCACCGGGACATGGGGCGCGAGTGAAGCCGTACCGTCGGCGTACGTCCACCCTTTCGGTGCGTACGCTCCGCAGGCGCGGCGCCCAGCCCAAGGTCGTCGCGCTGGGCGGGGGCATGGGTCTGTCGGCCTCCCTCGCCGCCCTGCGCCGGATCACCGGCGATCTGACCGCCGTCGTCACCGTCGCCGACGACGGCGGCTCCAGCGGCCGGCTCCGGGAGGAGCTGGGCGTCCTGCCGCCGGGCGACCTGCGCAAGGCGCTGGCCGCCCTGTGCGGGGACGACGACTGGGGGCAGACCTGGGCCCGGGTCATCCAGCACCGCTTCCAGTCCAAGGGCGATCTGCACGAGCACGCGGTGGGCAATCTGCTGATCGTCGCGCTCTGGGAGCAGCTGGGCGACCATGTCCTCGCCCTGGACCTGGTCGGCAAGCTGCTCGGCGCGCACGGCCGGGTGCTGCCGATGTCCGCCGTGCCGCTGGAGCTCCAGGCCCTGGTCAAGGGGCACGATCCCGAGCGCCCCGACGACGTGGACACCGTCCGCGGCCAGGCCACGGTGGCGCTCACGCCGGGCGAGGTGCAGTCGGTGCACGTCGTCCCGCACGACCCGCCCGCCGTGCCCGAGGCCGTCGCCGCGGTCCGGGACGCCGACTGGGTGGTGCTCGGCCCGGGCTCGTGGTTCTCCTCGGTGATTCCGCACCTGCTCGTGCCCGACCTGCTCGACGCGCTCACCGAGACCAAGGCCCGCAAGGTCCTCTCTCTCAACCTCGCGCCGCAGCCGGGAGAAACCGAGGGGTTCTCTCCGCAGCGTCATTTGGAGGTTTTGGGACGACACGCCCCTAAACTCGCCCTGGACGTGGTGCTGGCCGACGAGGCCGCCGTGCCCGATCGCGAGTCTCTCGCCGACGCCGCCAAGCGGCTCGGCGCGGCGGTCGAGCTGGCGCCGGTGGCCCGTGCCGACCGGCTCCCGAAGCATGATCCGGAGCTGTTGGCCGCCGCGTACGACCGTATTTTTCGGATGCATGGAAGGATCGGCCCATGGCGATGACGGCAGCGGTGAAGGACGAGATCTCCCGGCTCCCCGTCACCCGGACCTGCTGCAGGAAGGCAGAGGTCTCGTCGATCCTGCGGTTCGCCGGCGGCCTGCACCTGGTGAGCGGGCGGATCGTGATCGAGGCGGAGCTGGACACCGCGATGGCGGCGCGTCGGCTCAAGCGGGACATCCTGGAGATCTTCGGGCACAGCTCGGAGCTGATCGTGATGGCCCCCGGCGGTCTGCGGCGCGGCTCCCGCTTCGTCGTACGGGTGGTGGCGGGCGGCGACCAGCTGGCCCGGCAGACCGGCCTGGTCGACGGCCGGGGCCGCCCGATCCGCGGCCTGCCCCCGCAGGTCGTCTCGGGTGCCACCTGTGACGCCGAGGCGGCCTGGCGCGGCGCGTTCCTCGCGCACGGCTCGCTCACCGAGCCCGGGCGCTCCTCCTCCCTGGAGGTGACCTGCCCCGGACCGGAGGCCGCGCTCGCCCTGGTGGGTGCCGCGCGTCGGCTGAGCATCGCCGCGAAGGCCCGCGAGGTACGGGGCGTGGACCGGGTCGTCGTCCGGGACGGCGATGCCATCGGCGCCCTGCTGACCCGGCTCGGCGCCCACGAGTCGGTGCTGGCCTGGGAGGAGCGGCGGATGCGCCGCGAGGTCCGGGCCACGGCGAACCGGCTGGCCAACTTCGACGACGCCAACCTGCGCCGCTCGGCGCGCGCGGCGGTCGCCGCCGGCGCCCGCGTGCAGCGCGCCCTGGAGATCCTCGGCGAGGAGGTGCCCGAGCACCTCGCCGCCGCGGGCCGGCTGCGCATGGAGCACAAGCAGGCCTCCCTGGAGGAGCTGGGCGCGCTCGCGGAGCCGCCGCTGACCAAGGACGCGGTCGCGGGCCGGATCCGCCGTCTGCTCGCCATGGCCGACAAGCGGGCACAGGACCTGGGCATCCCGGGGACCGAGTCCAACCTGACGGAGGAGCTGGACGACAGCCTCGTCGGCTGACCCGATCCGGCCAACCCTGCCAACCCACCGCTGCCGGTGCCTTTCTGAGGCACCGGCAGCACCCGTTCGGCCCGCATGGCACCCTTGACATGATCATGAACGGTGATCAGCCTGGCGTCTGTTCACTTTCGTGGCAGACAACAGCAAGGGGGGCTTATGAGACGCAGAGCGGGAGCGATCCTCGCCGCGGCTTCACTGCTGATCGCGGGACTGGCGGCGGCACCCGTCGCCGGAGCGGAACCTCAGGGCAGGAGCGGCGACGCCGGTGGCGACGCCCTCTCCGTATGGCGCGCGAAGGTCACCAAGGACCAGGTGCCCCTGCTCCTCGAAGCCGGCACCGACGGCCACGAGCTGACGGAGCAGGTGCCCGAGAAGGGCTCCGCCACCCTGGAGCTGTACCTCACCGACAAGCAGGCCGCCGGGCTGCGCGGCAAGGGCGTCGAGCTCGCCGAGCACACCCTCACCGCCCGGGCCGAGCAGCGGGTCGCCGGGTCCGGGGACGGCGTCTTCCGTCCGTACGGCGGCGCGGGCGGGCTCAAGCAGGAGATCCTGGCCACCGCCCAGGCCCACCCCGACCTCACCAAGGTCGTCTCCATCGGCAGGACGGTGAAGGGCCAGGACATCCTCGCCCTCAAGCTCACCAAGGGCGCCAAGAAGGCCAAGGACGGCACCCGGCCCGCCACGCTGTACATGTCCAACCAGCATGCCCGGGAGTGGATCACCCCCGAGATGACGCGCCGGCTGCTCCACCACTACCTCGACGGTTACGGCACGGACCCGCGGATCACGAAGATCGTCGACACCACCGAGCTCTGGTTCGTGCTCTCCGCCAACCCGGACGGCTACGACTTCACCCACGCCGACCCCGACAACCGCCAGTGGCGCAAGAACCTCCGTGACAACGACGGCGACGGCCGCGTCGAGTCCGGCGACGGTGTCGACCTCAACCGTAACTTCGCCTACAAGTGGGGCTACGACAACGAGGGTTCGTCACCCGACCCGGCGGACGAGACCTACCGCGGCACCGGCCCGATGTCCGAGCCCGAGACGAAGGCGCTCGACGCCTTCCAGAGGCGCATCGGCTTCCGGTACGGCATCAACTACCACTCCGCCGCCCAGCTGCTGCTCTACGGCGTCGGCTGGCAGGTCGCCACCGACACCCCCGACGACGTGGCGCTCAGGTCGCTGGCCGGCACCCCGGAGAAGTCCGCCGTCCCCGGCTACCGCCCGCAGGTCTCCTCCGAGCTCTACACCACCAACGGCGAGGCCGACGGACACGCGGCGAACGTCAACGGGATGCAGATGTTCACCCCCGAGATGTCGACCTGTGCCACCGCCTCCCGTGTCGACCCGAACGACCCCTGGGAGGCCGCCGACTGCGCCTCCGTCTTCACCTTCCCCGACGACGAGAAGCTGATCCAGGCGGAGTTCGCCAAGAACGTCCCCTTCGCGCTCGCCGTGGCCGAGACCGCCGCCCACCCGGACCGGCCCGTCTCCGTCACCGGCCTGGAGGCTCCCGACTTCACCCCGCACACCTTCGCCACCTCCTACGCCCGCGGCGGAGACCAGGAGGTCTCGGTCACGGTCCGCGCGTCGCTGCGCGACAAGGAGCTGAAGTACCGCGTCAACGGCGGACGTACGCACTCCGAGCGGCTGCGGGCCTGGAAGGGCGGTGAGACCTACGGCGGCGAGGACAACCTCTACTTCGACCAGTACCGGGCGGAGGTGGAGGACGCCGATCCCGGCGACACCGTCGAGGTCTGGTTCACGGCCCGTACCCACCGGGGCAAGGCGACCAGGTCCGCCCCCTTCACCTACACCGTGGCCGACCGGCCGCGCGGGGACGTGCTCGTCCTCGCCGAGGAGGGAGGAACCGCCGCCGCGCGGCACACCGCCGTCTACCGGAAGGCGCTCGCCGACAACGGCCGCGGGGCCGCCGTCTGGGACGTCGCCACGCAGGGGGTGCCCGACCCCCTCGGCGTGCTGAGCCACTTCCGTACGGTCGTCTGGTACACCGGCGCGGAGGAGCCCTCGGGGCCCGTCATGCTGGCCGTACGGGACTACCTCAGCGAGGGCGGCAAGCTGGTCAACGCCGGTGAGAAGTCCGGCGGCCTCGTCGACATCGGCCGGGCGACGTCCAACGACTTCGCCCAGTACTACCTCGGCGCCTACCACCGTGCCGGGCTGAACGGCCCGCCCGCCTTCGCCGGATCCGGCGGCTTCGGCGGTGCCACCGGCACCCTCGGCGCCGCGGCGGGGAACCCGCTGGACAACGCCGGTGCGTACACCGTCACCTCGGACACCCTGGAGCCCCGGCGGTTCCCGCAGTTCGGCAGCAGCCGCTCCGCCGGCGACTATCCCGGCGTCCGTACCCCGTTCGAGCCGTACGAGGGCGCGTCCTTCGCCGCCGTACGGCACGCCGACGACACCTGGACGCGCCTCAGCCGCACCGTCGACCTCACCGGCGTCGCCGCGGCGGACGCACCGAGCCTGCGCTTCCAGGTCAGCTACGACACCGAGCCCGGCTACGACAACCTCGTCGTCGAGGCCCACACCGTCGGCCAGGACGACTGGACCACGCTTCCCGACGCCAACGGCGGCACCTCCACCGCCGCACCGGCCGACTGCGGCGAGGGCTACTACGTCCAGGGCCACCCCTTCCTCGGCCACTACCTGACCGTCGGCGAGGACGGCTGCGCGACCACCGGCACCACCGGCTCCTGGAACGCCTTCACCGGCCCCTCCAACGGCTGGCGGCAGGCCTCCGTCGACCTGAGCGCCTACGCGGGCAGGCAGGTCGAGCTGTCGATCTCGTACATCTCCGACCCGGGGACCGGCGAGATGGGTGCCTTCGTCGACGACACCGCGCTCGTCGTCGCCGGCACGCCGGGCGGGCACGAGGGCTTCGAGACCTCGCTGGGCGCCTGGTCCGTACCGGGGCCGCCGGCCGGCAGCCCCGGCAACGGCACCGAGTGGACCCGGTCCGCCGGGCTCTTCCACTCGCAGGCCGCGGTCACCACACGTGACACCGTTCTGCTCGGTTTCGGCCTGGAACACGTCACGAACGCGGCGCAGCGCACGTCACTGATCCGCAAGGCGCTCGGCGTGCTGCACGGCTGAGCGGACACCCGCACCTTTGATCACAGTCAGTGATCGGGACGAAATGGGCACCGTGGCTCGAACCCGCCGGTAATAACGG
Source organism: Streptomyces sp. Je 1-79 (assembly GCF_025195125.1). Lineage (GTDB taxonomy): Bacteria > Actinomycetota > Actinomycetes > Streptomycetales > Streptomycetaceae > Streptomyces. Next base: position 153,188 of record NZ_JAMGSL010000008.1, on the reverse strand, counting down.
GCCACGGTGCATTCACGAGGCATTCCGGCCGCACGCGATGTCACTCTGAGCCGATGAGAGAGGTAGGGTCGTAAGCGGTCGGGGACATCCCTAAAAGAATCTCGCCGGCGTCGAAACCCGGCGTACCTAACGAGGAGATCGGTTCGTGACGATCCGCGTAGGCATCAACGGCTTTGGCCGCATCGGTCGCAACTACTTCCGCGCGCTCCTTGAGCAGGGTGCCGACATCGAGATCGTGGCTGTCAACGACCTGGGTGACACCGCGACCACTGCTCACCTGCTGAAGTACGACACGATCCTGGGACGCCTCAAGGCCGAGGTCACCCACACCGCCGACACCATCACCGTCGACGGCCACACCATCAAGGTGCTCTCCGAGCGCAACCCGGCCGACATCCCCTGGGGTGAGCTGGGCGTCGACATCGTCATCGAGTCGACCGGCATCTTCACCAAGAAGGCCGACGCCGAGAAGCACATCGCCGGTGGCGCGAAGAAGGTCCTCATCTCGGCTCCGGCCAAGGACGAGGACATCACCATCGTCATGGGCGTCAACCAGGACAAGTACGAGCCGGCGAACCACCACGTCATCTCGAACGCCTCCTGCACCACCAACTGTGTGGCGCCGATGGCCAAGGTCCTCGACGAGAACTTCGGCATCGTCAAGGGTCTGATGACGACGGTCCACGCGTACACCAACGACCAGCGCATCCTGGACTTCCCGCACTCCGACCTGCGCCGCGCCCGCGCCGCCGCGGAGAACATCATCCCGACCACGACGGGTGCCGCCAAGGCCACCGCCCTGGTCCTTCCGCAGCTCAAGGGCAAGCTGGACGGCATCGCCATGCGCGTCCCGGTCCCGACCGGTTCGGCCACCGACCTGGTCGTCGAGCTGCAGCGCGAGGTCACCAAGGACGAGGTCAACGCCGCGTTCAAGAAGGCCGCCGACGACGGCGCCCTCAAGGGCTTCCTCTCCTACACCGAGGACGCGATCGTCTCCTCGGACATCGTCGGCGACCCGGCGTCGTGCACCTTCGACTCCTCGCTGACCATGGTCCAGGAGGGCAAGTCGGTGAAGATCCTCGGCTGGTACGACAACGAGTGGGGCTACTCCAACCGCCTCGTCGACCTCACCGTCTTCGTCGGCGACCAGCTCTAAAGCCTCCGGAACCGGCACCTCGATGTGAGTACAGGGCTCGGACAGCGCGATGATGCGCTGTGCGAGCCCTGTCTCGTGTGCTTCACCGCGTACCAAGGAGTCAGTAGAAGATGAAGACCATCGACGAGCTTCTCGCCGAAGGCGTCGCCGGCAAGCGCGTATTCGTCCGCGCCGATCTCAACGTGCCGCTGGACGGCACCACCATCACCGACGACGGCCGCATCCGCGCCGTCGCCCCCACGGTCGAGGCGCTGGCCGCGGCCGGGGCCCGCGTCGTCGTCGCCTCGCACCTGGGCCGCCCGAAGGGCGCCCCGGACCCGGCGTTCTCCCTCGCCCCGGCCGCCGCGCGCCTCGGTGAACTGCTCGGCGCCGACGTGGCGTTCGCGACCGACACGGTCGGCGAGTCCGCCCGGGCGACCGTCGCGGGCCTCGCCGACGGCCAGGTGGCCGTCATCGAGAACCTCCGCTTCAACGCCGGCGAGACCTCCAAGGACGACGCCGAGCGCGGCGCGTTCGCCGACCAGCTCGCCGCCCTCGCCGACGTCTACGTCGGCGACGGCTTCGGCGCCGTGCACCGCAAGCACGCCTCGGTCTTCGACCTCCCGGCCCGGCTGCCGCACGCCGCCGGCTACCTCATCGCCACCGAGGTCGGCGTCCTGAAGAAGCTGACCGCCGAGGTCAAGCGTCCGTACGTGGTCGTCCTGGGCGGCGCCAAGGTCTCCGACAAGCTCGCCGTCATCGACGAGCTGCTCGGCAAGGCCGACCGCCTCCTGATCGGCGGCGGCATGGCGTACACCTTCCTCTACGCCAAGGGGTACGAGGTCGGCATCTCCCTGCTCCAGAAGGACCAGGTGGAGGTCGTCAAGGAGTACATGAAGCGTGCCGAGGAGAACGGCGTCGAGCTGGTCCTCCCGGTCGACGTGCTCGTCTCCTCGGAGTTCCCGGACCTGAAGACCAAGGCCCCGGCCGACTTCGAGACCGTCGACGCGGACAAGATCCCGTCGACGAAGGAGGGCCTCGACATCGGCCCGAGGACGCGTGAGCTGTACGCGTCGAAGCTCGCCGACGCCGAGACCGTCTTCTGGAACGGCCCCCTGGGTGTCTTCGAGCACCCCGACTACGCCAACGGAACCAAGGCCATCGCGCAGGCCCTGCTCGACAGCCCCGGCTTCACCGTCGTGGGCGGCGGCGACAGTGCCGCCGCCGTCCGGATCCTGGGCTTCGACGAGAATGCCTTCGGCCACATTTCGACCGGCGGCGGCGCCTCCCTCGAGTACCTCGAGGGCAAGACGCTCCCCGGCCTCGCCGCACTGGAGGACTGAACACCTGTGAGCAGCACCCGCACCCCGCTGATGGCGGGCAACTGGAAGATGAACCTCAACCACCTCGAGGCCATCGCCCATGTCCAGAAGCTCGCCTTCGCGCTGACCGAAAAGGACCACGACGCCGTCGAGGTCGCGGTCCTGCCGCCCTTCACCGACCTGCGGTCCGTCCAGACCCTGGTCGACGGCGACAAGCTCAAGATCAAGTACGGCGCCCAGGACATCTCGGCGCACGACTCCGGTGCGTACACCGGCGAGATCTCGGGGCTCATGCTGTCCAAGCTGAAGTGCACCTACGTCGCCGTGGGCCACTCCGAGCGCCGGCAGTACCACGCCGAGACGGACGAGGTCTGCAACGCCAAGGTCAAGGCCGCCTACAAGCACGGGATCACCCCGATCCTCTGCGTGGGCGAGGGCCTGGACGTCCGCAAGGCCGGCCGGCAGGTCGAGCACACCCTGAACCAGCTCGACGGCGGCCTGAAGGACCTCCCGGCCGAGCAGGCCGAGTCCATTGTCATCGCCTACGAGCCGGTGTGGGCCATCGGCACCGGCGAGGTCGCCACCCCCGAGGACGCGCAGGAGGTCTGCGGGGCGATCCGCGGCCGTCTCGCGGAGCTGTACTCGCAGGAGCTGGCCGACAAGGTCCGCATCCAGTACGGCGGCTCGGTCAAGGCCGGCAACGTGGCCGCGATCATGGCGCAGCCCGACGTCGACGGTGCCCTGGTCGGCGGCGCGGCGCTGGACTCCGACGAGTTCGTCAAGATCGTCCGCTTCCGCGACCAGTGATGTGATCAGCGAGTAGGCGGCAGCGACGATCCGTCGTACCCTTGCGGGGGTCGGGCAGGACCTGCCCGACCCCCGTCCGTATGAGATCCGAGGAAGTTGGTCCAGCCGTGGTTATGGGGTTCTCGATCGCCCTGATCGTCTTCAGCGGCCTGCTGATGCTGCTGGTGCTGATGCACAAGGGGAAGGGCGGCGGTCTCTCCGACATGTTCGGTGGCGGTATGCAGTCGTCCGTCGGCGGCTCCTCGGTCGCCGAGCGCAACCTGGACCGCATCACCGTCGTGGTCGGTCTGCTCTGGTTCGCGTGCATTGTCGTACTTGCGCTTCTGATGAAGTTGGACGTGTAACTCCAATCACTGGACGCGCGTTGGGCCTTACGTAGACTGGGGCATCTTCGAGCACCATCACGCAGGGAGTTACGACCGTGGCAAGTGGCAACGCGATCCGGGGAAGCCGGGTCGGAGCGGGGCCGATGGGGGAGGCCGAGCGGGGCGAGTCGGCGCCGCGCCTCCGCATCTCCTTCTGGTGCTCGAACGGGCACGAGACGCAGCCGAGCTTCGCCAGTGACGCACAGGTTCCGGAGACGTGGGACTGCCCGCGTTGCGGCTTCCCGGCCGGTCAGGACCGGGACAACCCGCCGGACCCGCCGCGCACCGAGCCGTACAAGACGCACCTCGCGTACGTACGGGAGCGGCGCAGCGACGCGGACGGCGAGGCGATCCTCGCGGAGGCGCTCGCCAAACTGCGCGGCGAGATCTGAGCGTGGTGTGACAGTGTGACGAACGGGCCCTGCCCGCGAACTCGGTTCGTGGGCAGGGCCCGTTCGCGTACGCCCCCTCCAGACCCCGTCGGCCTAGCGGTGGTTGTCCGGAATGTGTGCGGTGAGCGCCATCGTGGCGGTCGCCCGCGCGTACGTCAGCTGCGCCACGCGCGCGTAGAGGCAGTCCAGGATCAGCAGCACCGAGTGCCGGGTCCCGAAACCGCCGCGCCGGAAGCCGGTCTCGGCCGAGGTCGCCGTCAGGTGGACGGAGGCGGCCCGGGCGACGGGGGAGCGGGGGTCACCGGTCACCGCGACCGTCCGGGCGCCCCGTTCGGCCGCGAGCCGCAGCGGGGAGAGCACCTCGCGGGTCGCCCCGGAGTGGGAGAGCGCCACGACTACGTCCGCGGGGGTGAGCAGCGCCGCCGAGGTCTCCGCGGCGTGCACCTCCGTCCAACCGCGGGCGTCGCAGCCGATGGTGAAGAGCCGCGCCTCGGTCTCCAGGGCCACCACGCCGGAGGCGCCGACGCCGTAGACGTCGATACGGCGGGCCTCGGCCAGGGCCCGGGCGGCCCGCTCCAGCGCGTCGAGGTCCAGCTGCTCGGCGGTCCGGCGCAGGGCGTGCAGATCGGCCTGAGCGACGGCGGCGACGACCTGGTCGAGCGGGTCGTCGGGCCCGATGTCCGGCCCGAGGGGCCGCTGCTCACCGGTGCGTTCGCTCTCGCCCCGCTCCTGCGCGAGGGCGAGCAGCAGCTCCTGGTACGAGTGGAGGCCGAGGGCACGGCAGAAGCGGGTCACGGTGGCCTGGGACGTGCCGGTGCGGCGTCCCAGCTCCGCGGCGGAGACCCCGGGCACGCGGCCCGGATCGTCGAGGACCCAGGTGCCGACCTTGCGCAGGGAACCGGACATGCGGGGCAGCTCGGAGCGGATCAGGGCGGTGATCACGGTGGCCTTCCCTCCTGCCCTGCCAGACGCGCGGGTCTTGTCGCGCGGTGAATCTATCAACCATCATGCGGGCTGATGAGCGAATCCGGGATTCACAGGTGCGTGCTCGGGATCGACGCCGGGGGTACGCGGATCAGGGCGCGGCTGGCCGACGCGGCGACGGGCGCCGTGCTCGCGGAGGGCGCGGGCGGGCCGGGGAACGCGCTGAGTGTCGCCTCCGCCGATCTCGTACGGAATCTGGCGGACGCCCTGCGGGGTGCCGTGCCGCGCGGCCGGGCGGGCGCGCTCGTCTCCGTGGTGGCCGGCTTCGCCGGCGGCGGGCCGGGCGGTGGCGTGGCGAACGCCCGCGCCGCCCTCGTGGAGGCCCTGGCCGGGTCCGGCGCCTCACCGGCCCGGGTCGAGGTCCTCGGGGACGCGGACATCGCCTTCGCCGCCGGCCCGGGCACCCCGGCGGACGGGCTCGTGCTGATCGCGGGCACGGGCGCGGCCGGCGCGCGGGTGGAGCGGCGCAGGGCGGTACGGGTCGTGGACGGGGACGGCTGGCTCCTCGGCGACGCGGGCAGCGGGTTCTGGCTGGGGCGCGAGGCGCTGCGGGCGGTGCTGCGCTCTCTGGACGGCCGCGGCCCGGCCACCAGCCTCGCCCGTGCGGTGGGGGAGCTGTGCGGGGGTCTGAGCAAGGAGGCCGTCGTCCGGTACGGATACACCGGCCATCCGGTCCGGCTCGCGGCGCTCAGCCCGCTCGTGGTGGACGCGGAGCGGTCCGGGGACGAGGTCGCCCGCTCGCTCCTCGACCGGGCGACGGACGAACTCGCCGCCATCGTCGGTGCGTTGACGCCCGGACCGGGGGAGCCGCTGGTCGCCACCGGCGGTCTGATCGGCCCGGGCGGGCCGCTGCTGCCCCGCCTCGCCGAGCGGGTCGGGGCGTGGGGCCTCACCCCGTCCCCGGTGCCGGACGGCGTCTCGGGCGCGGTGGCGCTGGCCCGGCTTGCGCACTGACGCTCCGTGGATGGCTCAGGAGGTGCCGTCCGGGGCCGCTTCGGGCTTCGTGTGCAGGATGTCGCGGGCCTGCTCCGCGGCGCGGGCGGTGCTCTCGGAGACGAAGTCGAGGAAGCGGGCGATGTTCTCCAGGCGGGTGCCGACGGGGGTGGCGGGGCCGAGGACGCCGACGCCCTGCCGTGCGATCTCGCTTATGTGGGCGGTGGAACGGGCGCTGGCCATCATCGCCTGGTACCAGACGTCGTCGTCGACGACGTAGCGCTCGCGCCGGCGTTCGTCGCGTTCCCGGCGGATCATGCCCTGGCCGTCGAGGAACGAGACCGCCTTGGAGACGGACGCCGGGCTGACCTGGAGCCGCGCGGCGAGTTCGGAGGCGGTGAGGCTGCCCGTGTCGGCGAGACAGAGGCAGGTCATCACCCTGGACATCATCTTGGGCATGCCCGACTGCATCATGACGGTGGTGAACACCTCCTCGTACTCGTGCACGGCCTCGGCGTCGCGTCCGTGGGCCTGGGCGGGTGCCTCCGACGGCGCTGCCTGCCTGCGGCGGTGGGCGCGGCGTTCGGTGGCGCGGTGGGCCAGGTCGGCGCGGTAGGCGGTGGGGCCGCCGTTGCGCATCACCTCACGCGTGATCGTCGAGGTCGGCCGGTCGAGGCGTCTGGCGATCTCGGCGTAGGCGAGGCCGTCGGCCAGTCCCAGCGCGATCTGCTGGCGTTCGGGCTGGGTGAGCCTGCCTCCGGGCATCGAGGTCTCCTTCAGGGTCCGCAGAGGATGCGAGCATAGCGTTCATCTCTCCTTCATTGCAACGAATGGCGCCTGGCGCGTTGCGTTGCACTTCGAATCGTTGCAACGATTTCGATGCTTCTAGCTGCGAATATGGTGTTGGAGTGCAACGAAGATGTTGCCAACTTCATGAACGCAACGTAGCTTTCCATCATCAGAAACAGCGGGCCGACGGAGCGCCCGCTGCTGAAGAAGGAGAGTGTCATGCAGAAGTTCGAGACCCCCGCCCCGGTCCTCGCCGTCCTGGACATCCCCGCGGGCCACATCCGGCTCATCGCCGCGGACCGGGCCGACACCACGGTCGAGGTCCGGCCCGCGAACCCCTCGAAGGGCCGGGACGTGGAGGCGGCGGAGCGGACCGCGGTCGACTACCACGAGGGCGTCCTGAGGGTCCAGGCCCCGCCGGCGAAGAACCAGATCCTCGGCGCTTCCGGATACGTCGAGGTCACCGTCCAGCTGCCCGCCGGCTCCCGCGTCGAGGCGAGGGGCGCCGACGCCGAACTCCGTGGTGTCGGACGGCTCGGTGACGTCACGTTCGACGTCGCGCAGGGCGCGGTCAAGCTCGACGAGACCGGCAGTGCCCGCCTCACGCTCCTCGCCGGTGACGTCTCGGTCGGCCGCCTGGGCGGTGCGGCGGAGATCAGCACCCAGAAGGGCGACCTCCGCGTCACCGAGGCCGTGCGCGGCACCGTGACGCTGCGCACCGAGGCCGGAGACGTGTCGGTCGGCGCCGCCCGCGGGGTCTCCGCCTCGCTGGACGCCGGTACCGCCTACGGCCGGATCCACAACGCGCTCCAGAACACCGAGGGCGCAGCCGCCGCCCTGAACATCCACGCGACCACCGCCTACGGCGACATCACCGCCCGCAGCCTCTGAACCACCGCCGCCACCGGAGACCAAGGAGCCCACACCATGTCCCTCACCCCGACCGAGCAGGACAAGTCCACCCCGCGTACCGCCGCGGACGGCGCCCCGGAGGCGCGCGCCGCCGGGCGGGACCGCCCGGAGCTGCGGAAGGCCATCCAGGAGATCGTCGACTCCGGCTTCGCCGGGATCCAGCTGCGCGTGAACGACGAGCGGGGCGAGTGGGTCGGCAGTGCCGGGGTGAGCAGGCTGGGCGAGAGCGCCGAGCCGGCCACCGACGGCCGGTTCCGGATCGGCAGCACCACCAAGACCTTCACCGCGACCGTGGTGCTGCGCCTGGTCGCCGAGGGCAGGATCGCGCTGGACGGCCCGGTCGACGACCACCTGCCCGGGTTCGGCCTCGATCGGCGGATCACGGTGCGGATGCTGCTCCAGCACACCAGCGGGCTGTTCAACCACACCGGCGAGTACGGCGACGACGGGACGGTCGAGCCGGGGATCCCCTGGCAGGGCCAGGAGTACGTGGACAACCAGTTCCACACGTACCCGCCGGAGGAGTTGGTACGGCTCGCCCTGTCCAAGCCGGCACGGTTCGAGCCGGGGGCGGACTGGAGCTACTCCAACACCAACTACGTCCTGGCCAAGTTGCTGGTCGAGGCGGTCACCGGCCGCTCGCTCGCGGAGGAGACGGAGCGGCTGATCCTGCGGCCGCTGGGACTGACGGGCACCGTGGTGCCCGGCGCCTCCCCGGAGATTCCCGAGCCGCACGCTCACGGCTACTACCGGTACGAGCACGCCGGCCAGTGGAAGCTCGTCGACGTCACCCGCTTCGACGTCTCCTGGATCTCCGCCGCAGGCGACATGATCTCGACCACCCGGGACCTGCACACGTTCTTCTCCGCGCTGATGAGCGGCAGGCTGCTGCCGGCCCCGCTGCTGGCCGAGATGCGTACGCCGCACCCCAAGCTCGGCTACGGCCTCGGGCTGTTCGTGGAGGAGACGGACCACGGCACCCTCCTCCATCACAACGGCGGCTTCTTCGGCTGGGCGGCGCTGATGTACAGCACGCCCGACGGCGGCAGGACCCTGACCGCCTCGCTGACCACGGGGGACGCCGAACTCGACTTCGCCGCCACGGCCGCGGCGTTCCAGAAGGCGCAGCAGGCGCTCGTGGAGGAGGTGTTCGGCGGCGGGACCGCTGCGGCGGGCACGGGGGAACCGGTCCGGTAGGCGGCCGCCCCGGCGCCCTTGACCGATCCCGGGCGGGCTGGTTCATTAAATCGGAGTGCTCGTCAGAATCCGGTTCATCGAACCAACGGAGGCTCGGCCATGCCCCAACCCGCCCTCGGTGCCGCCCTGTTCGCCGACCATGCACGGGAGTCCTTCGAGCGGGCCGTCGCGGCCAACAAGGGCTCGGTCGCCGAGGCCGCCCGGCTCTTCGCCGACTGTGTCGCCGCAGACGGGGTGATCCACGCCTTCGGAACCGGACACTCCCAGGCCGCCGCCCTGGAGATCGCCGGCCGCGCCGGAGGGCTCGTGCCCACCAGCCGGATCGCCCTCGCCGACCTCGTCCTGCGCGGCGGCGAGGACCCCGCCGTCCTCGCCGACCCCCTCCTGGAGCGCGCCCCGGGCCTGGCCGACCGGCTCTACGCCCTGGCCACGCCCCGCCCGCAGGACCTCTTCGTCATCATCTCCAACTCCGGTGTGAACAACGCCGTCGTCGACCTCGCGCTCAAGGTGACCGGAGCCGGGCACCCCCTCGTCGCGCTCACCTCGCTCGCACACACCCACGCCGTCCCCGCCCTGCACACGAGCGGGAAGCGGCTCGCCGAGATCGCCGACGCGGTCCTCGACAACGTCGCCCCCACCGGCGACGCCCTGCTCCCCCTCCCCGACGGCGCGGCGCTGTGCGGGGTCTCCACCCTCACGTCCTCCCTCCTCGTGCAGATGGTGGTCGCCGAGGCCGTCGCCCTGCTCCTTGCCGAGGGCCATGAGCCGCCGGTGTACGTCTCCGCCAACGTCCCCGGCGGCCATGAGCGCAACGCCGTCCTGGAGGCCCGTTACGCGGGCCGACTGCATCGCGGCGGCCACTGAGTCGCCGCGCGCCTTCCGCCCCTGCGATCAATTAGGTTGGAGTCGCAGCGGGGCAAGCAGGCAGGAAGAGAAGAAGTAGGCGATGTCCGAGATGAACGCAGCAGGAACCAGGCTCAACCAGCTCCCCGAGTGGGCCGCCCTCGGCAAGCACCGCGAGCAGCTGGGGGAGACCCATCTGCGCGAACTGTTCGCCGCCGACCCGGATCGCGGCACCGCGTACACGCTGCGCGTCGGCGACCTGTACCTGGACTACTCCAAGAACCTGGTGACCGACGAGACGCTCGCGCTCCTGCGCGAGCTGGCCGCCGCGACCGGTGTGGCCGAGCTGCGCGACGCCATGTTCCGCGGCGAGAAGATCAACACCACCGAGGACCGCGCGGTCCTGCACACCGCGCTGCGCGCCCCGCGCGGCGCCGTCGTCGAGGTCGACGGGGAGAACGTCGTCCCGGCCGTCCACGCCGTCCTCGACAAGATGGCCGCCTTCGCGGACAAGGTCCGCGCCGGCGAGTGGACCGGTCACACCGACAGGCCGATCAGGAACGTCGTGAACATCGGCATCGGCGGCTCGGACCTCGGCCCCGCCATGGCGTACGAGGCCCTGCGCGCCTACACCCAGCGGGATCTGACGTTCCGCTTCGTCTCCAACGTCGACGGCGCCGACCTCCACGAGGCCGTCCGCGACCTCGACCCGGCCGAGACGCTCTTCATCGTCGCCTCGAAGACTTTCACCACCATCGAGACCGTCACCAACGCCACCTCCGCCCGCGACTGGCTGCTCGCCGGTCTCGGGGCCGGCCAGGAGGCGGTCGCCCGGCACTTCGTGGCCCTGTCGACCAACGCCGAGAAGGTGGAGGGCTTCGGCATCGACACGGCCAACATGTTCGAGTTCTGGGACTGGGTCGGCGGACGGTACTCCTACGACTCCGCCATCGGCCTCTCCCTGATGATCGCCGTCGGCCCGGAGCGGTTCCGCGAGATGCTCGACGGCTTCCACCTGATCGACGAGCACTTCCGCACCGCCCCCGCTGAGGAGAACGCACCGCTGCTCCTCGGCCTCCTCGGCGTCTGGTACGGCGCGTTCTTCGACGCCCAGTCGCACGCCGTCCTGCCGTACTCGCACTACCTGTCGAAGTTCACCGCCTACCTCCAGCAGCTCGACATGGAGTCCAACGGCAAGTCCGTGGACCGCGACGGCAGGCCCGTCGACTGGCAGACCGGACCCGTCGTCTGGGGTACCCCGGGCACCAACGGGCAGCACGCGTACTACCAGTTGATCCACCAGGGCACCAAGGTCATCCCGGCCGACTTCATCGGCTTCGCCGAGCCCGTCGCCGACCTGACCCCGGGTCTCGTCGCCCAGCACGACCTCCTGATGGCCAACTTCTTCGCCCAGACGCAGGCGCTGGCCTTCGGCAAGACGCCCGAGGAGGTACGGGCCGAGGGCGTCGCCGAGGAGCTCGTCCCGCACAAGACCTTCAAGGGCAACCACCCCACGACGACGATCCTGGCCAAGGAACTCACCCCCTTCGTCCTCGGCCAGCTCATCGCGCTCTACGAGCACAAGGTGTTCGTCCAGGGCGCCATCTGGAACATCGACTCCTTCGACCAGTGGGGTGTCGAGCTCGGCAAGGTCCTCGCCAGGAAGATCGAGCCCGTGCTCACCGAGGGCAGCGGCGGCGAGGAGCTCGACGGCTCGACCGCCGCGCTCGTCGGCACGTACCGGGCGCTCCGGGGCCGCTGACCGATGACGGGGGAGAACGCGGTGCGGCTGCGGCCGCCGAACAACACGCTGAACGAACGGGCCGTCGGCTGGTGGCGCACCCAGTGGCTGGTGACCACCGCCGTGCCGGTGACGGTCCTCGCCGTGCTCGGGGCGTTCATCGCGCCGGCCCGCTTCTGGCTCTGGCTGCCCGCCGCCGTCCTGGCGGCCGGCGGCCTCGCCTGTACCGCGTTCTTCCCCCACTGGTGGTTCCGGGTCCACCGCTGGGAGGTCACCGAGGACGCCGTCTACGTCCGCACCGGGGTCTTCTGGCAGGAGTGGCGGATCGCGCCCATGTCCCGGATCCAGACGGTCGACACGGTCAGGGGGCCGCTGGAGCAGCTCTTCCGGCTCGCCACGGTCACCGTGACCACCGCCTCCTCCAAGGGCGCGATCCGCGTCGAGGGCCTCGACCACGAACTCGCCGCGGATCTCGCCGAGAAGCTCACCCGCATCACCCAGGCCACCCCGGGCGACGCCACATGAGCGAGGACTGGCGTCGCCTGGACCGCCGTACGGTCCTCGTCACCGCCGTCGTCCTGGCCGGCGTCGCCGGGGGCGGCGCCCTGCCCGCCTTCTTCGCCCTGAGCGACAGCATGCCCGCCGTGCGGGCCGCCGGCTGGATCCTCGCCGGGGCGGCCCTCGTCATCGGCGGCGGCTCGGCGGCCGACCACGTCCGCTGGCGGCGCACCCGCTACCGCATCGGCGCCGAGCGCGCCGAACTCCACACCGGGCTCCTGCTGGTCAAACGCCGCTCGCTGGCCCGCGAACGCATCCGCAGCGTCGACCTGACCGCCCACCCGCTGCTGCGCCTCCTCGGCCTGGTCAAGGTCCGCATCGGCACCGGCGAGCACCACGCCGGCGGCGAGTCCGCCCTCGAACTCGACCCGGTCTCCCGGGCCGAGGGGGAACGGCTCCGCCGCGAACTGCTCGACCGGACGCCGGCCGGCGCCGAGGACACCCGCCACGACGGCTCGCTCGCCGAACTCGACCCGCGCTGGATCCGCTACGCCCCGGTCTCCTTCGTCGCCGTGGTCTTCGGCGGCGCGGCGGCCGGCGCCGTGATGCAGGTCAGCGAGTGGTTCGGCGCCCAGCGGGAGGTCATCGACTGGATAGGGGACCGCTTCGAGGACACCTCGATCCTCTCCATGATCCTCGTCCTCACCGCGCTGGCCGCCCTCGCCGGCACCGTCGGCGCGCTCGGCCTCTGGGTCGAGATGTGGTGGAACTACCGCCTGGAGCGCGAGCCGGGCGGCACTCTCAGGGTCCGCCGCGGACTGTTCACCGCCCGCTCGATCTCCATCGAGGAACGCCGCCTGCGCGGTGTCGAACTGGTCGAGCCGCTGGGCGTACGGATGTGCCGCGCCGCCCGCGTCGACGCCGTCGCCACCGGCATCGCCGAGGGCGAGGAGGACGAGCACGCCGACCACAAGACCCTGCTGCCCGCGGCGCCCCGCGAGGTCGCCGACCGGGTCGCCGCGCAGGTGCTCCGGGAGCCCGAGCCCCCGACGAGCGCGCCGCTCACCGTCCACCCCCGCGCCGCCCGCACCCGGCGGCTGCGCTGGGCGCTGTGGAGCGCCCTCACGCCCACCGCGGTCCTCGCCCTCCTCGGAGCCCTGCTCACGCCCGTCCTGCTGTACGTGGCCGCCGGCTGCGCCCTCGTCCTCGGCCCGCTCGCCGTGGTGTTCGCGCTCGATGCCCACCGCAACCTCGGACACGGCGTCATCGGCGACTACCTGGTGGCCCGGTCCGGCACGGTCCGCCGGACCACGGTCGCCCTCCAGCGCGGCGGCGTCATCGGATGGACGGTCAAGCAGTCGTACTTCCAGCGCCGCGCCGGCCTGTTGACGCTCACCGCGACGACCGCGGCGGGCACGGGCGCGTACGCCGTCCACGACGCCGGGCAGGACGAGGGGCTGACCTTCGCCGCCGACGCGGTGCCTGACCTGCTCGCTCCCTTCCTGGAAGGCGTACGGCAGACGCCGGAGGCCCGGTCCACCGTGCGGTGAACCGGGCCTCGTCAGGCGTCCGTCAGGCCGAGGCCGGCGGATACAGATCGCGCGGCAGCTCCGAGGCCGCCGCGGCGTCGAGCAGCCACAGCGTGCGCGAGCGACCGTAGGCGCCCGCCGCCGGGGCCTGGATCTCGCCCGCCCCCGACAGCGCCATCGCCGCGGCCTTCGCCTTGTCCTCGCCGGCCGCGAGCAGCCAGACCTCACGCGCGGCACGGATCGCCGGCAGCGTCAGCGAGACGCGGGTCGGCGGCGGCTTGGGCGCGCCGTGCACCCCCACCACCGTGCGCTCGGTCTCGCGGACGGCCGGGAGCTCCGGGAAGAGCGAGGCCACGTGCGTGTCCGGCCCGACGCCCAGCATGAGCACGTCGAAGCTCGGCACCGCGGCATGGTCCTCCGGACCGGCGGCAGCGGCCAGTTCGGCCGCGTAGGAGGCCGCGGCTGCGTCGACGTCGCTGCCGAACCGCCCGCCCGAAGCCGGCATCGCGTGCACCCGCGCCGGGTCCAGCGGGACGCTGTCGAGCAGCGCCTCGCGGGCCTGGGTGACATTGCGCTCCGGGTCGCCCTCGGGCAGGAAACGCTCGTCGCTCCACCACAGATCGAGCCGCGACCAGTCGATCGCGTCCCGCGCGGGGGCCGAACGGAGCGCCGCGAGCAGCCCGTTGCCGTTGCGGCCGCCCGTGAGGACCACGGACGCCGTGCCGCGGGCGGCCTGGGCGTCCACGATCCGCGTGATCAGCCGGGCCGCCGCGGCCTGGGCCATCAGCTCCTTGTCGCGGTGGACGACGAGCTGGGGAGCGCTCACTTGGCCGCCGCCTTCTTGGCCGGGGCCTTCTTCGGGGCGCGAGCGGCGGGCTCGGCCGCCGCGACGGGCGCCGCCTTCGCCTCGTCGGCGGCCGGGGCCGCCGCCGCGGGGGCCGTCAACGCGGCCTCCTCGTCCAGCCGGTCGACCCCGTACCGCAGCGCCGAGGCGTAGGTGTCGTCCGGGTCGAGCCGACGCAGCTCCTCCGCGATCAGCTCGGCCGTCTCGCGGCGCTTGAGCGCCACGCCACGGTCCGGCTGCCCCTGGATGGAGAGCGTCGCCAGCGAGCCGTCGGGCCGGTCGAGGACGATCGGTCCGAACGAGGACTCCATCCGTACGGAGGTGAGCCCGGGACCCGCCGACACGGACCGGCGCACCGGAACCTTCAGCCGGTCCGCCAGCCACATGGCGAGCAGTTCGACGCTCGGGTTGAACTCCTCGCCCTCCACCTCGGCCGAGGTGACCTCGCACACGACCTGGTCGAGCGCGGCGGCGAGCATCGAACGCCACGGGGTGATCCGGGTCCAGGCCAGATCCGTGTCGCCCGGGGTGTAGTTGTCCGCCCGACCGGTCAGCTCGTGTATCGGCTGTTCGGCGGAGTACGTGTCGGTCACCCGGCGCTGGGCGAGGGCGCCCAGCGGGTCGTTCGCCGGGTCGGACGGGGCGTTGACCGGCCACCAGACGACGACGGGCGCGTCCGGCAGGAGCAGGGGGAGGACCACCGACTGGGCATGGTCGACGACCTCGCCGTACAGCCGGAGGACAACCGTTTCGCCCGTGCTGGCGTCGGCGCCGAGGCGGACCTCGGCGTCGAGCCTGGCCTTGGCGCGGTCGCGCGGCGAACGCGAGACCCGCTTGATGACGACCAGCGTCCGCGAGGGGTGCTCGCGGGACGCGTCGTTGGCCGCCTTGAGCGCGTCGTAGGCGTTCTCCTCGTCGGTGACGATGACGAGGGTGAGCACCATGCCGACGGCGGGCGTGCCGATGGCACGCCGCCCGAGCACCAGCGCCTTGTTGATCTTGCTGGACGTGGTGTCCGTGAGGTCGGTCTTCATGGCCGGCGCCAGCTCCGTCCGTCTCGTGCGAGCATTTCGTCCGCCTCGACCGGACCCCAGGTCCCGGACTGGTACTGCGCGGGCTTGCCGTGCTGGTCCCAGTACTGCTCGATCGGGTCGAGGATCTTCCAGGACAGCTCGACCTCCTCGACGCGCGGGAAGAGGTTCGAGTCGCCGAGCAGCACATCGAGGATGAGCCGCTCGTACGCCTCGGGGCTGGACTCCGTGAAGGACTCGCCGTAGGCGAAGTCCATCGACACGTCCCGGACCTCCATCGAGGTGCCCGGCACCTTGGAGCCGAACCGCATGGTCACGCCCTCGTCCGGCTGGACACGGATGACCAGGGCGTTCTGGCCCAGCTCCTCCGTCGCCGTCTTGTCGAACGGGGAGTGGGGCGCGCGCTGGAAGACCACCGCGATCTCGGTGACGCGGCGGCCGAGCCGCTTGCCCGTACGG
Organism: Streptomyces sp. Je 1-79; assembly: GCF_025195125.1. GTDB lineage: Bacteria > Actinomycetota > Actinomycetes > Streptomycetales > Streptomycetaceae > Streptomyces. The sequence goes on along the minus strand of NZ_JAMGSL010000008.1, from coordinate 137,407 downwards.
AGGTAGAAGGGGACGCCCGCCCAGCGGCGGTTGTCGATCTCCACCTTGATGGCCGCGAAGGTGTCGGTCTTCGACTTGGGGTCGATCCCGTCCTCCTGCAGATAGCCGACGGCCTTGGCGCCGCCCTGCCATCCCGGTGCGTACTGGCCGCGCACGGTCGAGGCACCCAGGTCCTTCGGCAGCTTCACCGCGCCGAGCACCTTGGTCTTCTCGGCCGCGAGCGCGTCCGCGTCGAAGGAGGCGGGCTCCTCCATCGCGGTCAGCGCGAGCAGCTGGAGGAGGTGGTTCTGGATGACGTCACGGGCGGCGCCGATGCCGTCGTAGTAGCCGGCACGGCCGCCGATGCCGATGTCCTCGGCCATGGTGATCTGCACGTGGTCGACGTACGACCGGTTCCAGATCGGCTCGAAGAGGGTGTTGGCGAAGCGGAGCGCCAGGATGTTCTGGACGGTCTCCTTGCCCAGGTAGTGGTCGATCCGGAAGACCGCGTCGGGCGGGAAGACCTCGTGGACGACCTCGTTGAGCTCCTTGGCGGAGACCAGGTCGTGCCCGAAGGGCTTCTCGATGACCGCACGGCGCCAGGAGCCGTTCTTCTGGTCGGCCAGGCCGTGCTTCTTCAGCTGCTGGACGACGAGCGGGAAGAACTTCGGCGGCACGGAGAGGTAGAACGCGAAGTTTCCGCCCGTGCCCTGCGCCTTGTCCAGCTCCTCGATGGTGGTCTTCAGCTGGTCGAAGGCGTCGTCGTCGTCGAAGTCGCCCTGGACGAAGCGCATCCCCTGGATCAGCTGCTGCCACACCTCCTCGCGGAACGGGGTGCGGGCGTGCTGCTTGACGGCCTCGTAGACCTCCTGCGCGAAGTCCTCGTCCTGCCACTCGCGGCGGGCGAAGCCGATGAGCGAGAAGCCCGGCGGCAGCAGGCCGCGGTTGGCCAGGTCGTAGACGGCAGGCATCAGCTTCTTACGGGACAAATCGCCCGTGACACCGAAGATCACCAGACCCGACGGCCCCGCGATACGCGGGAGCCGTCGGTCTGCGGCGTCACGGAGCGGGTTGGCTCCGTGGACTGCGCTCAAAGTGCTTACGCCTCCGAAGGTGCGAGGCGCTGAAGCTCCGCCTCGGTCGACTTGAGCAGGTCGTTCCAGGACGCCTCGAACTTCTCGACGCCCTCGTCCTCAAGCAGCTGTACCACGTCGTCGTAGCTGATGCCGAGCTTCTCGACGGCCTCCAGCTCGGCGCGGGACTGCTCGTAGGTGCCGCGCACGGTGTCGCCGGTGACCTCGCCGTGGTCGGCGGTGGCCTCCATGGTCGCCTCGGGCATGGTGTTGACCGTGCCGGGCGCGACCAGGTCCACCACGTACAGGGTGTCCTTGTACGCCGGGTCCTTGACGCCGGTCGAGGCCCACAGCGGACGCTGCTTGTTGGCCTGCGCCTTGTCCAGGGCGGCCCAGCGGTCGCCGGAGAACACCTCTTCGAACGCCTCGTAGGCCAGTCGGGCGTTGGCGAGCGCCGCCTTGCCCTTGAGCGCCTTGGCCTCGTCCGTGCCGACGGCGTTCAGGCGCTTGTCGATCTCCGAGTCCACACGGGAGACGAAGAAGGAGGCCACCGAGTGGATCTTGGAGAGGTCGAGGCCGCGCTCGCGGGCCTTCTCCAGGCCGGCCAGGTAGGCGTCCATGACCGCGCGGTAGCGCTCCAGCGAGAAGATCAGCGTCACGTTGACGCTGATGCCGAGGCCGATGACCTCGGTGATCGCCGGCAGACCCGCCTTGGTGGCCGGGATCTTGATGAGCGTGTTGGGACGGTCCACCAGCCAGGCCAGCTGCTTGGCCTCGGCGATGGTGGCCGCCGTGTTGTGCGCCAGACGGGGGTCGACCTCGATCGACACCCGGCCGTCCTGGCCGTCCGTGGAGTCGAAGACCGGGCGCAGGATGTCGGCGGCGTCCCTCACGTCAGCCGTCGTGATCATGCGGATGGCTTCTTCCACGGTCACCTTGCGCGCGGCGAGGTCGGCGAGCTGCTGGTCGTAACCGTGGCCCTCCGAGATCGCCTTCTGGAAGATGGACGGGTTGGTGGTCACACCCACCACGTGCTGCTGGTCGATGAGCTCGGCCAGGTTTCCGGACGTGATCCGCTGGCGCGAGAGGTCGTCGAGCCAGATCGCGACGCCTTCGTCGGAGAGGCGCTTGAGAGCGTCTGTCATGAGAGGTTCTCCAAATTCGTGTCTATGGACGTCAGCGCGCGGCGGCGGTCACGGATTCCCGCGCGGCGGCCGCGACGGCCTCCGGCGTGAAGCCGAACTCGCGGAAGAGGACCTTCGCGTCGGCGGAGGCACCGAAGTGCTCCAGCGAGACGATCCGGCCGGCGTCGCCGACGTACTTGTGCCAGGTGAGACCCACACCGGCCTCGACGGCCACACGCGCCTTGACCGACGGCGGCAGGACGGAGTCCTTGTACGCCTGGTCCTGCTCCTCGAACCACTCGACGGACGGCATCGAGACCACACGGGTCGGGATGCCGGCGGCCTGGAGCTGCTCCCGGGCCTCGACGGCCACGTGCACCTCGGAGCCGGTGCCGATCAGCACGACCTGGGCGTCGCCGTCCGCCTCGAACAGGACGTAGCCACCCTTGGCGGCGTCGTCGTTCCAGTCGTACGTCGGCACACCCTGACGGGTCAGCGCGAGGCCGTGCGGGGCGCCCTTGCCGAACACGCGCGTGTGGCGCCGGGTGATCTCGCGCCAGGCGATGGCCGTCTCGTTGGCGTCCGCCGGGCGGACGACGTTCAGACCGGGGATCGCGCGCAGCGAGGCCAGGTGCTCCACCGGCTGGTGCGTCGGGCCGTCCTCGCCCAGACCGATCGAGTCGTGGGTCCAGACGTACGTCACCGGCAGGTGCATCAGCGCGGACAGCCGGACGGCGTTGCGCATGTAGTCGGAGAACACCAGGAAGGTGCCGCCGTAGACACGGGTGTTGCCGTGCAGCGCGATGCCGTTCATCTCCGCGGCCATGGAGTGCTCGCGGATGCCGAAGTGGATCGTGCGGCCGTACGGGTCCGCCTCGGGCAGCGGGTTGCCCTCGGGCAGGAACGACGAGGTCTTGTCGATCGTCGTGTTGTTCGAGCCGGCCAGGTCGGCCGAGCCGCCCCACAGCTCCGGGATGACGGCGCCGAGCGACTGCAGGACCTTGCCGGACGCGGCGCGGGTGGCGATCCCCTTGCCCGCCTCGAACACGGGGATCTTCGACTCCCAGCCCTCGGGCAGCTCGTTCGCCTGGATGCGGTCGAACGTGGCCGCCCGCTCCGGGTTGGCCGTACGCCACTCGGCGAGGGACTTCTCCCACGCGGCGCGCGACTCACGGCCGCGGTCGCCCAGCGAGCGGGTGTGACCGATGACCTCGTCGGCGACCTCGAAGGTCTGCTCCGGGTCGAAGCCGAGGATCCGCTTGGTGGCCGCGATCTCCTCGTCGCCGAGCGCCGAGCCGTGCGCGGCCTCGGTGTTCTGGGCGTTCGGGGCGGGCCAGGCGATGATCGAGCGCATCGCGATGAACGACGGACGCCCGGTCTCGGCCTCCGCGGCCTTGATCGCCGCGAACAGACCCGCCGGGTCCAGGTCGCCGTTGGCCTGCGGCTCGACGCGCTGGACGTGCCAGCCGTACGCCTCGTACCGCTTCATCGTGTCCTCGGACACGGCCGTCTCGGTGTCGCCCTCGATCGAGATGTGGTTGTCGTCCCACAGCAGGATCAGGTTGCCGAGCTTCTGGTGGCCGGCCATCGAGGACGCCTCGGCGGAGATGCCCTCCTGGAGGCAGCCGTCACCGGCGATCGCGTAGATCCGGTGGTCGAACGGCGAGGTGCCGGGGGCAGCCTCCGGGTCGAACAGTCCGCGCTCGAAGCGGGCGGCCATCGCCATGCCCACGGCGTTGGCGACACCCTGGCCCAGCGGGCCGGTCGTCGTCTCGACACCCGCGGTGTGACCGTACTCCGGGTGGCCCGGGGTCTTCGAGCCCCAGGTCCGGAACGCCTTCAGATCGTCCAGCTCGAGCCCGAAGCCCCCCAGGTACAGCTGGGTGTAGAGGGTCAGGGACGAGTGGCCGGCGGAGAGCACGAATCGGTCGCGCCCCACCCACTCCGGGTCGGCGGGGTCGTGGCGCATCACCTTCTGGAAGAGGGTGTACGCGGCGGGCGCCAGGCTCATGGCCGTACCGGGATGGCCGTTGCCGACCTTCTGTACGGCGTCCGCGGCCAGGATGCGGGCGGTGTCCACGGCCCGCTGGTCCAATTCGGTCCACTCGAGGTCTGTGGTGGTCGGCTTAGTGCTCACCCTGAGTCAGGGCTCCTCTCCACATGTACTGGAAGCCGGTGACTGAGGGTGTACCGGCGTTGTCGAGCCTACCCCCGTCATCACGTCCATCTTTTCGAGTGCGCGCCCCGGAAAACAGAAGACACGGCAAGAGTGCGGGTCACTCTGTCACTTCGCCTCCCGAGCGCTGTCCACGCCTTGGGACGAGCCCCCTCAACACGACCCCACCCCCGCGAAGATCGGCGTCTGGGCAACGTCTACAGTGGCGTGGTACGCGCAAGTCTTCACCCCGTCTTCTTCCGGGGAGCTTGCTGGGATTTCTCTGTCAGGGGTGTGCGTGACGGCCGTCGAGTCCCGACCCGCAGGGGTCGTCTTGACTCCCAGCCCGGGGGGCCATCGGCCGTTCGGGGCCCGCGTCAAGGCGTTCGTGGCGCTGACCAAGCCGCGGATCATCGAGCTGCTGCTCATCACGACCGTTCCGGTGATGTTCCTCGCCGAGCAGGGCGTGCCGAACATGTGGCTGGTACTCGCCACCTGTTTCGGAGGCTATCTCTCGGCCGGCGGCGCGAACGCGCTGAACATGTACATCGACCGCGACATCGACGCGCTGATGGACCGCACGTCCCAGCGTCCGCTGGTCACCGGGGTCCTCACCCCGCGAGAGGGTCTCGTCTTCGGCCTCACCCTCGCCGTGGTCTCCACGCTCTGGTTCGGCCTCCTGGTCAACTGGCTCTCCGCCGCACTCTCGCTCGGCGCGCTCCTCTTCTACGTCGTGGTCTACACGATGATCCTGAAGCGCCGCACCGCGCAGAACATCGTCTGGGGCGGCATCGCCGGCTGCCTGCCGGTGCTGATCGGCTGGTCGTCCGTCACCAACTCGATGTCCTGGGCCGCGATCATCCTCTTCATGGTCATCTTCTTCTGGACGCCGCCGCACTACTGGCCGCTGTCGATGAAGGTGAAGGACGACTACGCCCGCGCGGGCGTGCCCATGCTCCCGGTCCTCGCCTCCAACAAGGTCGTCGCCAAGCAGATCGTCGCGTACAGCTGGGTGATGGTCGCCGTCTCGCTGCTGCTGACGCCGCTCGGCTACACCGGCTGGTTCTACATGGCGGTGGCCCTGCTCACCGGCGGCTGGTGGCTCTGGGAGGCGCACGGCCTGCTGAACCGCGCGAAGAACGGCGCGACCGGGGCGAAGCTCAAGGAGATGCGCCTCTTCCACTGGTCGATCACCTATGTCTCGCTGCTCTTCGTGGCGGTCGCGGTCGACCCCTTCCTGAGGTAGTCCCTCCAGCCCCTGACCAACGGCCGGTGCACGTGGGCAAGACCACGTGCACCGGCCGTCGCCAGTGGATCTACCCCTCGGTAGCATCAGTCGCATGGCAGACACCAAGCAGGCGGACAAGCACGCGGAGCGCAAGGCGGCCAAGCTCGCCAAGCAGATCCAGGCGTTCTCCAAGGAGCACGGCGGCGCCGAGGGGCAGATCGCCCACATCGGACAGGCAGGCACCCGGATCGTCCTCGTCGGCGAGGACGGCGGCTGGGGCGACCTGGTGGCCCCGACCTTCTCCATCGCCGAGAAGGCGGCGGAGAAGGCCGAGCTGACCCTCCACGACGAGTTCGACGGCGAGTTCGCCGCCAAGGTCGTCACCGGCCCGTACGAGTGGACCCGGATGGCCGGCATCCAGCTGGGCGGCCCCTCGAACGCCTGACCCTTCGGGGCGCGAGGCAACAACCTCGGGCGGGGCTCACCCGTTAGGACGTGTGGAAGAACGTCCACGCAGGGAGCCCCCCGAATGATCGAGACCCCGAGCCTGGTGGACCAGTACTGCCACGGGGTGCTCCGTACGGAGCTCGGCCTCGGCACCTTCGAGGCACACCTCGGCAGGTCCGCCGGCGCAGGGGCCGGGCCGCCCGCGCCCGGCACCACCTTCTTCGACACCCAGACCGGCTTCGCGGTACGCCGCTGGTGTCCGCCGCTGCTCGGCCTGGAGCCGCACTGCCCGCCGGCCCGCTACCTCGCCCGCCGCCGCGAACTGGGCGTACTGGAGTCCGGGCGGCGGCTGCTGCGCGCCTCCGGCATCTCCACCTATCTCGTGGACACGGGGCTGCCCGGCGATCTGACGGGACCCGCCGAGATCGCCTCCGCCGGCGCCGCCGCCGCGCACGAGGTCATCCGGCTCGAACCGCTCGCCGAGCAGGTCGCCGACACCTCGGGCTCGGTCGAGGCGCTCCTCGCCAACCTCGCCGAGGCCGTCCACGGCGCCTCCGCGACCGCTGTCGCCTTCACCTCCGTGGCGGGGGTGAGCCGGGGCCTCGCCCAGGCCGCGCAGCCGCCGGGGCCCGGCGAGGTGCGCGGGGCCGCGGGGCGCTGGCTCACGCGGCGCGCGGCGGGCGACCGGCTCACCGACCCGGTCCTCCTGCGCCATCTGCTCTGGATCGCCGTCGCGTCGGGGCGGCCGCTCCAGCTCCACGTGGGGGCCGAGGAGCCGGCCGGGCTCGCCGAGTTCGCCGCGGCCACCAGCGGCCTGGGCACCGACGTCGTACTCCTGCACGGATATCCGTACCACCGGCAGACGGCCCAGCTGACCGGCGCCCATCCGCATGTGTACGCGGACCTGGGCTCCGTCCTCGCCCGGACCGGCGCCCGGGCGGCGGCCGTCCTCGCCGAGCTCCTGGAACTGGCCCCCTTCGGCAAGCTGCTCTTCTCCAGCGGGGCCCGTGCCCTGCCGGAGCTGCACGTGGTGGCGGCGAGCGTCTTCCGGGGCGCGCTGAGCCGGGTGCTCGGCGAATGGGTCGCCGACGGTGCCTGGTCCCCGGCCGACGCGCAGCGCGTGGCGACCATGATCGCCTCGGGCAACGCCCGCAGGATCTACGGGCTGGCCTGAGCGCGGTCCGACAGGGGCCGCGGGGTCACGCCTTCGCCAGGGCCGCGTCGGGCTGGGCCGGGATCTCCGGGGCGGGCAGCGGGCGCTCGCGCAGGCTCAGGGCCAGGCGCAGGACCGCGATCCACATCAGCGCGGAGCCGAGCATGTGGGCGCCGACCAGGATCTCGGGGACGCCGGTGAAGTACTGGAGGTAGCCGATCCCGCCCTGGGCGAGCAGCACGATCAGCAGGTCGCGGGCGCGCGCCCGGATGTCGTCGGGGGCGTCGACCACCCGCAGCACCAGCCACATCGCGAGCGCCAGCGCGCAGACCACCCAGGCGGCGATGGCGTGGACGTGGGCGGCTGTGGTCCAGTCCCACGGCATGCGCGGGACGTCGCTGCTGTCGCCGGCGTGCTTGCCCGAGCCCGTGACGCCCGTGCCGAGGACGATCAGCGCGACGGCCGTCGCGACGATCGCCCAGGAGAGCTTGCGCACCGGGCCCGGCACCCGTCGCCGGGGCGCCGTGTCGCCCTCGCCGGTGCGGTGCCAGGTGATCACGGCGACGGTCAGGAGCGCGTTCGCGGCGAGGAAGTGGCCGGCGACGGTCCACGGGTTGAGGCCCATCCACACGGTGATGCCGCCGATGACCGCGTTGCTGGCGACGATCCAGAACTGCGCCCAGCCGAGCCGGGTCAGACCGCGCCGCCACGGCTTGGTCGAACGCGCGGCGATGATCGCCCAGCCGACCGCGGCCGACAGGACGTACGTCAGCATCCGGTTGCCGAACTCGATCACCCCCCGGTAACCCTGTTCGGGCGTCACGATGAGGCTGTCGTCCGTGCACTTGGGCCACGTGTCGCAGCCGAGGCCGGAGCCGGTCAGCCGGACCGCGCCGCCCGTGACGATGATGAGGACGCTCATCACGACGGCGGAGAGCGCGGCGCGCCGGAGGGTCCGGGGAGACGGGGTCCAGCGCCGGGCGATGGAGGCGAGGGGGGTCAGCACGGGCCCTATCGTAGGACGGGGCTTGTGCATGCGTTCACGAGGGGTGCGTTACGGGTGAAGTCACCCCGGAACGTCACACCACCGCTACTCCCAGCGGAAGAACCTCGCCGCCGCGCCGAGCCCGAGGACCGCCCACACCGCGAGGATCGCGGCCGCGCCCCACGGCATCGGGGCCCCGCCCTGGAGCACGTCCCGCAGGCCCTCCGAGAGCGCCGAGATCGGCAGCAGTTCCAAGGCGGTACGGGCCGCGCCGGGGAACCTGTCCAGCGGCACGATCACTCCGCCGCCCACCAGGAGCAGCAGGAAGACCAGGTTCGCGGCGGCCAGCGTCGCCTCGGCGCGCAGGGTGCCCGCCATCAGCAGCCCCAGGCCCGAGAAGGCGGCCGTGCCGAGGACGAGCAGCAGCAGGACCGAGAAGGGGCCGCCCCGCGGAGACCAGCCGAGCCCGAGCGCGATCGCCGTCAGGAGCGCCACCTGGAGGATCTCGGTGACCAGGACGGAGAGCGTCTTGGAGGTCATCAGCGCCCAGCGGGGGAGCGGGGAGGCACCGAGCCGCTTGAGGACGCCGTAGCGCCGCTCGAAGCCGGTGGCGATGGCCTGGCCGGTGAAGGCGGTGGACATCACGGCGAGCGCGAGGACGCCCGGCGCGAGGAAGTCCACGGCCTTGTCGGCGCCCGTGTCGACGATGTCGACGGTCGAGAACAGCACGAGCAGCAGGGACGGGATGATCACCGTCAGGAGCAGCTGCTCGCCGTTGCGCAGCAGCATCTTCGTCTCCAGGACGGTCTGCGCCGCGATCATCCGGCCGACGGGGGCGGCTCCCGGCTTCGGGGCATAGGTTCCCGTGCTCATGACCGCAGCTCCTTGCCCGTGAGCTCAAGAAAGACGTCTTCGAGGGTGTGGCGCTCGACCGCGATGCCGTCCGGCATCACACCGTGCTGCGCGCACCAGGTGGTCACGGTGGCGAGCAGCTGGGGGCCCACCTCGCCGCTGATCCGGTACGTCCCCGGTGTCGGCTCGGCGGCCTGGGTGCCGTCGGGCAGCGCCTTGAGCAGCGAGCCGAGGTCGAGACCGGGGCGGCCGGTGAAGCGCAGGGTGTTCTCGGCGCCGCCGCGGCAGAGCGCCTCGGGGCTGCCCTGGGCGGCGACCCGGCCGGCGTCGACGATGGCCACGTCGTCCGCCAGTTCCTCGGCCTCGTGCATGAAGTGGGTGGTGAGGACGACGGTGGCGCCGTCGGCGCGCAGCTCGCGGACGAGGTCCCAGGTGGCGCGGCGGGCCTGCGGGTCAAGTCCGGCGGTCGGCTCGTCGAGGAAGACCAGCTCGGGACGGCCGACGACGGCCATCGCCAGCGCGAGGCGCTGCTGCTGGCCGCCGGAGAGCCGGCGGTAGGTGGTCCGGCCGCAGGAGCCGAGCCCGAGGCGCTCGATCAGGGCGTCCACGTCCAGCGGGTGGGCGTGCAGTCTCGCCATGTGGCGGAGCATCTCGTCGGCCCGCGCGCCGGAGTAGACGCCGCCCGACTGGAGCATCACGCCGATCCGGGGGCGCAGCCGGCCCGCGTCGGCGACCGGGTCGAGGCCGAGCACGCGGACGGTGCCCGCGTCGGCCTTCCGGTAGCCCTCACAGGTCTCGATCGTGGTGGTCTTCCCGGCCCCGTTCGGGCCGAGGACGGCGGTCACGGTGCCCGCCCGGACGTCGAGGTCGAGGCCGTCGACGGCGGTCTTGTTCCCGTACCGCTTGACCAGGCCCCGGACCTGGACGACGGACTCGTTCTTCATGCCCGGAAGTCTAGAGAGCCGTCCGGATACTCCGGTCGGCGGGGAGAACCGGCCGCCTCCACACCCCGGGAATGGCCGAAAACATTGGGCGAAAGGCGCCACGCCGAGCACACCTCTCCTCCACGATCGGGTGATCGTGCGAACAAATGTCGCACCTTCCGTGAAGGAGAGTCCGTGCACCTGGCCCGATCGCACCGACGTGACCGACGGAGAACCCTCGCCGCGCTCACCGCCGCCGCACTCGCGCTGCCCCTGGCGCTGGCCGCCGCCCCCGCGCAGGCCGACACCGCCACGATCGACCTCACCGGCATCGTGACCGGCGCCACCGGCGCCGAGGCGGGCGCGGTCGTCACCGCCTCGCCGTCCGGCGCCACCGCGACGACCGGCGCGGACGGCCGCTACACCCTGCGGCTTCCCGCCGCCGGCGGGTACGGACTCGCCGTCGCCCCCGCCCACCGCTGCGCCTCGCCCGCCACCGTCCAGGTCGAGGTCACCGCCTCCGGCGGGGTCGAGGACGTCGCGCTCGCACCCCGTACCGACGCGTTCGGCACCGCCTGCTCGGTCACCACCGCCGCCGAGTTCCCGGCCGGAACGCAGCGGCTCCGCTTCGCCGACCGGGCCTCCGGCACAGCGGACCTCGCACTGCCGTTCCCGGTGCCCTTCTACGGCCACGCGTACCGCTCGCTGACCGCCTCCGTCGACGGCACGCTCTCCTTCGTCACGCCCGGCGGGCAGACGGCCGACGGCACGCTCCACGCCTTCGGGGACGACCTCGCCGTCGACGGCCGGTCGGGTGTGTACTGGGCCGCCACCGGCACCGCCCCGCACCGGAAGATCGTCGTCGAGTGGCGGAACGTGAGGACGGCCGGGCCGGCGACCGGTGAGCGGATCACCTTCGCCGCCGTGATCGGCGAGGACGGCACCGCCTCCCTGCACTACCGGGACCTCTCCGGTACCGGACGGGAGAACGGTTCGTCCGCCACGATCGGCACGGAGAGCCACACCGGGGCGGGCGCCCTGATCTACTCGCGGGACGAGGGCACGCTCCGCGACGGGACGGTGATCGCCCTGCGCCAGACGAGGACCGCCGTGATCCTCGGCCGGGTCGTCGACGCCAACGACCAGCTCCCGGTCGCCGGCGCCCGGGTCGGCGCCTACAGCGGGGGCCTGGGGCCGTCCGGCTCCGCCGACGCCGACGGCGCCTACCTGTTCCAGGTCCCGGCGGACCGGCAGGACTACGACGTCGTCCTCGACGCCCCGTACTACTGGGGCGACCGGATCACGGTCACCGCCGTCCCCGGCGCGGTCCGCCTCGTGAACGGCGAGCTCGGCACCGGCCGTGTCACCGCCGACAAGCGGTCCCTGACGGTGAAGGCCCCGGCGGACTCCCGGCGCACCCGGACGCTCACCCTGACCAACGCGGGCGGCATCCCTACCGCGTACACGGTGGCCGAGAAGGACGGGCAGGACTGGCTCACCGTCTCCCCGGCCGCCGGAGGCCTGGAGGGCGCCGGACAGGAGCCGCACGACCGGACGGCGGTGACGATCACCGTCGACACCACGGGCGTGGCCCCCGGCACGGTACTGAAAGGGACATTGCGGGTCCGTTCGGACAGCGGCCGCGGGCCCGTGATCGACCTCCCGGTGAAGGTGATCGTGCGAGGTCACAGGGGCTCCGGAGAGGCCGGTCAGGGTCTCTGAGCCCCTCCCGGACGACCGCGGCCGCGCCCTTCCAGGGCGCGGCCGTCGGAGGCTCCGGAGATCGTTTCCGCAGGTCAGGTAAGCCTTACCTACGTGATGCACGGCACCGCGACCCCACCCGGGGGTCGCTTGTCACTCTCGAAGGAATTACGCAACAATGGCGTTGTGAAAAACGTCGGCGAGGCTCCCGTGGAGGAACTCGCGACCGGTGAGCGTTCCACGCGCAACCGTGTCGCGCGGTCCATCCTGGATCACGGCCCGTCGACCGTCTCCGATCTGGCGACACGGCTCGGCCTCACCCAGGCGGCCGTGCGCCGGCATCTGGATTCGCTCGTCAGCGACAATGTCGTCGAAGCCCGGGAGAAGCGCGTCTACGGAGCGCGCACCCGCGGCCGCCCCGCCAAGGTCTTCGCACTGACCGACTGCGGCCGGGACGCCTTCGACCAGTCGTACGACTCCCTCGCCGTCGACGCGCTGCGCTGGATCGAGAAGAATGCGGGAGGGGAAGCCGCCGTCGCGGCGTTCGCCCGCGACCGTCTCGAACACCAGGCGGAGGCGTACCGCGAGGCCGTCGAGTCGGCGGACCCCGAGCACCGCACCGAGGCGCTTGCCAAGGCGCTGAGTGCGGACGGGTACGCTGCCACTGCGCGGAACGCGCCGGTCGGCGAGCAGCTCTGCCAGCACCACTGCCCGGTCGCCCATGTGGCCGAGCAGTACCCCCAGCTGTGCGAGGCGGAGACGGAGATCTTCTCCCGCCTCTTGGGAACGCATGTCCAGCGTCTCGCCACCATCGCCCATGGTGACGGCGTCTGCACGACGTTCATCCCGCACAGCGCCCCACAGACCACCCCATCAGAAGCATCCGCAAGTACGGCCGGGAGGAACCCCGCATGACCACCGAGATCAGCCACCCCGAGCTCGAGGGCCTGGGTCGGTACGAGTACGGCTGGGCCGACTCCGACGCGGCAGGCTCCGCCGCCAAGCGCGGTCTGAACGAGGACGTCGTCCGCGACATCTCCTCGAAGAAGAACGAGCCCGAGTGGATGCTGAAGCTGCGGCTGAAGGGTCTGCGCCTCTTCGACAAGAAGCCCATGCCGAGCTGGGGCTCCGACCTGTCGGGCATCGACTTCGACAACATCAAGTACTTCGTGCGCTCCACCGAGAAGCAGGCCGCTTCCTGGGAGGAACTGCCCGAGGACATCAAGAACACGTACGACAAGCTCGGCATCCCCGAGGCGGAGAAGCAGCGCCTCGTCGCCGGTGTCGCGGCCCAGTACGAGTCCGAGGTCGTCTACCACCAGATCCGCGAGGACCTGGAGGAGCAGGGCGTCATCTTCGTCGACACCGACACCGCGCTGAAGGAGCACGAGGAGCTCTTCCGCGAGTACTTCGGCACGGTCATCCCGGTCGGCGACAACAAGTTCGCCTCGCTGAACACGGCCGTCTGGTCCGGCGGATCGTTCATCTACGTGCCGAAGGGCGTGCACGTCGAGATCCCGCTGCAGGCCTACTTCCGTATCAACACGGAGAACATGGGCCAGTTCGAGCGGACGCTGATCATCGTCGACGAGGACGCCTACGTCCACTACGTCGAGGGCTGCACCGCCCCGATCTACTCCTCCGACTCGCTGCACTCCGCGGTCGTCGAGATCATCGTGAAGAAGGGCGGCCGCTGCCGCTACACGACGATCCAGAACTGGTCGAACAACGTCTACAACCTGGTCACCAAGCGCGCTGTGGCCTACGAGGGCGCGACCATGGAGTGGGTCGACGGCAACATCGGCTCCAAGGTCACGATGAAGTACCCGGCCGTCTACCTGATGGGCGAGCACGCCAGGGGCGAGACCCTCTCCATCGCCTTCGCGGGCGAGGGCCAGCACCAGGACGCCGGCGCCAAGATGGTCCACATGGCCCCGAACACCTCCTCGAACATCGTCTCCAAGTCGGTGGCGCGAGGCGGCGGCCGCACCTCCTACCGCGGTCTCATCGAGATCGGCGAGGGCGCCCCGGGTGCCAAGTCGAACGTGCTCTGCGACGCGCTGCTCGTCGACACCATCTCCCGCTCGGACACGTACCCGTACGTCGACGTCCGCGAGGACGACGTCTCCATGGGTCACGAGGCCACGGTCTCCAAGGTCTCCGAGGACCAGCTCTTCTACCTGATGAGCCGCGGCATGACCGAGTTCGAGGCGATGGCGATGATCGTGCGCGGCTTCGTCGAGCCGATCGCCAAGGAACTCCCGATGGAGTACGCGCTCGAGCTGAACCGGCTGATCGAGCTGCAGATGGAAGGGTCCGTCGGCTGACGCACCGACGTCCCACCACCAGCTAGCGGCCCGCCCCACGCGGCGGGCCGAGGATCGAAACGTAGGAAGAGAGCAAGACGACAGCCATGGCTGAGGCTCAGAACATCCCGGTGGGCTCCACCACCGCCGGCTCGATCGCGGTGGCCGCCGAGTCCACCGTCGCCACGCGCATGAGCGCGCCCCCGTCCTTCGACGTCGCGGACTTCCCGGTCCCGCACGGCCGCGAGGAGGAATGGCGGTTCACGCCGCTGGAGCGCCTGCGCGGTCTGCACGACGGCACCGCCGTCGCGACCGGCGAGGGCGTCAAGGTCGAGATCGAGGCCCCCGAGGGCGTCACCGTGGAGACCGTCGGCCGTGACGACGCGCGGCTCGGCAAGGCCGGCACGCCCGTCGACCGCGTAGCCGCCCAGGCGTACTCCTCCTTCGAGAAGGCCTCGGTCGTCACCGTCGCCAAGGAGACCGTCCTCAGCGAGCCGATCCGCATCGCGGTCCACGGCGAGGGCGGGGTCGCCTTCGGCCACCAGGTCATCGAGCTCGGCGCCTTCGCCGAGGCCGTCGTGGTCATCGACCACACCGGTGACGCGGTGCTCGCCTCCAACGTCGACTACCTGCTCGGCGACGGCGCCAAGCTCACCGTCGTCTCCGTCCAGGACTGGGACGAGAAGGCCGTCCACGTCGCCCAGCACAACGCGCTGGTCGGCCGCGACGCCTCCTTCAAGTCGGTCGTGGTGACGTTCGGCGGCGACGTCGTCCGTCTCCACCCGAGGGTCCGGTACGCGGCGACCGGCGGCGAGGCCGAGCTCTTCGGCCTGTACTTCACCGACGGCGGCCAGCACCAGGAGCACCGCCTCCTGGTCGACCACAACATGCCGCACTGCAAGTCGAACGTGGCCTACAAGGGCGCGCTGCAGGGCCAGAACGCGCACGCCGTCTGGATCGGCGACGTCCTGATCCAGGCCGCCGCCGAGGGCACCGACACGTACGAGCTCAACCGGAACCTGGTCCTGACGGACGGCGCCCGGGTCGACTCCGTGCCGAACCTGGAGATCGAGACCGGCGAGATCGCCGGCGCCGGTCACGCCTCGGCCACCGGCCGGTTCGACGACGAGCAGCTGTTCTACCTGATGGCCCGCGGCATCCCGGAGACCGAGGCCCGCCGCCTCGTCGTCCGTGGCTTCTTCGCCGAACTGGTCCAGCAGATCGGTCTGCCGGACGTCCAGGAGCGTCTCATCGCCAAGATCGAGGCCGAGCTGGAGGCGTCCGTCTGATGGCCGACTTCGTCCGCGTCTGCGCGCTGAGCGAGCTGGAGGCCGACACCCCGAAGCGGGTCGAGGTCGACGGCACGCCGGTGTCGGTCGTGCACACCGAGGGCGAGGTGTTCGCGATCAACGACATCTGCTCGCACGCCAACGTCTCCCTCTCGGAGGGCGAGGTCGAGGACTGCTCCATCGAGTGCTGGCTGCACGGCTCCAGCTTCGACCTCCGCACCGGCAAGCCGTCCGGCCTTCCCGCGACGCGCCCCGTCCCCGTATACCCCGTAAAGATCGAAGGGGACGATGTGCTCGTCTCCGTCACCCAGGAGTCCTGAGTCACCCATGGCAACGCTTGAAATCCGCGACCTGCACGTCTCCGTCGAGGCCGAGAACGGCCCCCGGGAGATCCTCAAGGGCGTCGACCTGATCGTGAAGCAGGGCGAGACCCACGCCATCATGGGCCCCAACGGCTCCGGCAAGTCGACCCTGGCGTACTCCCTCGCGGGCCACCCGAAGTACACGATCACCGGTGGCACCGTGACCCTGGACGGCGAGGACGTCCTGGAGATGTCGGTCGACGAGCGCGCCCGCGCCGGCGTCTTCCTGGCCATGCAGTACCCGGTCGAGGTCCCCGGCGTCTCGGTCTCCAACTTCCTGCGCACCTCCGCCACCGCCGTCCGCGGCGAGGCGCCCAAGCTGCGTACCTGGGTGAAGGAGGTCAAGGAGGCCATGGAGAAGCTCCACATGGACCCGGCCTTCGCCGAGCGCAACGTCAACGAGGGCTTCTCCGGCGGTGAGAAGAAGCGCCACGAGATCCTCCAGCTCGAACTGATGAAGCCGAAGATCGCGATCCTCGACGAGACCGACTCCGGCCTCGACGTCGACGCCCTTCGCATCGTCTCCGAGGGCGTCAACCGCGTCCGCGAGACCGGCGAGGTCGGCACCCTGCTGATCACGCACTACACGCGGATCCTCCGCTACATCAAGCCCGACTTCGTGCACGTCTTCGCGAACGGCCGCATCGCCGAGTCCGGCGGCGCCGAGCTCGCCGACCAGCTGGAGAACGAGGGCTACGACAAGTACGTGAAGGGTGGCGCATCCGCGTGACATCTGCCCATCAGGGGCTCTCCGGCCTCCTCGACACCGAGGCGATCCGCAAGGACTTCCCGCTCCTGGATCGCGTGGTCCACGACGGCAAGAAGATCGTGTACCTGGACTCCGCGGCGACCTCGCAGAAGCCGCGCCAGGTGCTCGACGCGCTCAACACCTACTACGAGCGCCACAACGCCAATGTCCACCGCGGCGTCTACACGGTCGCCGAGGAGGCGACGGCGCTGTACGAGGGCGCCCGTGACAAGGTCGCGGCGTTCATCAACGCGCCGAGCCGCGACGAGGTGATCTTCACCAAGAACGCCTCCGAGTCGCTCAACCTCGTGGCCAACATGCTGGGCTGGGCCGACGAGCCCTACCGCGTGGACCACGAGACCGAGATCGCCATCACGGAGATGGAGCACCACTCCAACATCGTGCCGTGGCAGCTGCTCTCGCAGCGCACCGGCGCGAAGCTGAAGTGGTTCGGCCTCACCGACGACGGCCGTCTCGACCTCTCGAACATCGAAGAGGTCATCACCGAGAAGACCAAGATCGTCTCGTTCACGCTGGTCTCGAACCTGCTGGGCACGATCAACCCGGTGGAGACGATCATCCGGCGTGCGCAGGAGGTCGGTGCGCTGGTCTGCATCGACGCCTCGCAGGCGGCCCCGCACATGGTGCTCGACGTGCAGGCGCTCCAGGCCGACTTCGTGGCCTTCACCGGCCACAAGATGGTGGGTCCGACCGGCATCGGCGTGCTGTGGGGACGGCAGGAGCTCCTGGAGGACCTGCCTCCGTTCCTCGGCGGCGGCGAGATGATCGAGACCGTCTCGATGCACTCCTCGACGTACGCGCCGGCTCCGCACAAGTTCGAGGCGGGTACGCCCCCGATCGCCCAGGCCGTCGGCCTCGGCGCGGCCGTGGACTACCTGTCGGCGATCGGCATGGAGAACATCGCGCGCCACGAGCACGCGATCACCGAGTACGCCGTCCGCCGCCTCCAGGAGGTGCCGGACCTGCGGATCATCGGCCCCACCACGGCCGAGGACCGCGGCGCGGCGATCTCCTTCACGCTCGGCGACATCCACCCGCACGACGTGGGCCAGGTCCTGGACGAGCAGGGCATCGCGGTCCGGGTCGGCCACCACTGCGCGCGGCCGGTCTGCCTGCGGTACGGAATTCCTGCGACCACGCGAGCGTCGTTCTATCTGTACTCCACCCCCGGCGAGGTCGACGCGCTGGTCGAGGGGCTGGAGCACGTACGGAACTTCTTCGGCTAGGGGAACCTCGTGAAGCTGGATTCGATGTACCAGGACGTCATCCTGGACCACTACAAGCACCCGCACGGGCGCGGTCTTCGGGACGGCGACGCCGAGGTGCACCACGTCAACCCGACGTGCGGCGACGAGATCACGCTGCGGGTGAAGTACGACGGCTCGCGGATCGAGGACGTCAGTTACGAGGGTCAGGGCTGCTCGATCAGCCAGGCTTCGGCCTCGGTCCTGAACGAGCTGCTCGTCGGCAAGGAGCTGGCCGAGGCGCAGAAGATCCAGGGCACGTTCCTGGAGCTGATGCAGTCCAAGGGCCAGATCGAGCCGGACGACGCGATGGAGGAGATCCTGGAGGACGCGGTCGCGTTCGCGGGTGTCTCCAAGTACCCGGCCCGGGTGAAGTGCGCGCTGCTCAGCTGGATGGCGTGGAAGGACGCGACGGCCCAGGCGCTGGGCGACGCGGAGAGGAAGTCGGCATGACCGAGAACGCCGAGGCCACGATGAAGCCGGCCTCCGAGGAAGAAGTCCGTGAGGCGCTGTACGACGTCGTCGACCCCGAGCTGGGCATCGACGTCGTCAACCTGGGCCTGATCTACGGCATCCACATCGACGAGTCGAACATCGCGACGCTGGACATGACCCTGACGTCGGCGGCCTGTCCGCTGACCGATGTGATCGAGGACCAGGCGAAGGCCGCCACCGACGGCATCGTCAACGAGCTGAAGATCAACTGGGTCTGGATGCCGCCGTGGGGTCCGGACAAGATCACGGACGACGGCCGCGAGCAGCTGCGCGCGCTCGGGTTCAACGTCTGATCCGTTTCCGACGTCCGACCGTTTTCCTCACACGAACGGCCATGCCCTCCAGGCAGACTGGAGGGCATGGCCGTTCGCATGTACCAGATCCTCGTCGACGCCCACGATCTGCCCGCCCAGGCGCGCTTCTGGTCGCGGGTGCTGGACTGGCAGATCGTCTTCGAGGCCGAGGACGAGATCGTCATCGGTGCCGACGCCCACGCCCTGCCGGGGATGTGCTTCGTTCCCGTGCCCGAGGCCAAGACCGTCAAGAACCGGCTGCACATCGACCTGACGCCCGACGACCGGGATGCGGAGGTCGAGAGGATCCTCGCCCTCGGCGCCCGGCGCGCCGACGTCGGTCAGGGTGAGGACGCGACCTGGGTCGTGCTCCTCGACCCCGAGGGCAACGAGTTCTGCGTGCTGCGCCCGAAGCGGTCGCTCACGGACTGAACGGAGTCCCCGCCGCCTGTGCGAGGGCGGGGGCCAGGTTCTCCTTGCGGATGCGCTGGTCGACGTAGACCAGGCCGGTGACCAGGGGCGGGAAGACCGAACAGAAGGCCTGCGCCACCATCCCCCCGAGGAGCAGGAGCACCACGACCGGCACGAGCGCGATCAGGACCTCGCTCCCGGTCTCGTAACCGCTCGATTCGGCGAAGGAGAAGGGGGTCGTGACCAGCAGGCCGAAGACCTGCTGGATCAACCAGTTCGCCACGCCGGCCATGATGCCCGCGACCAGCAGCGCGCCGAAGATCCGCCACCAGGAGCCGCGTACCAGCTCGTTCGAGCGCCGCATGGAGGCCATCGCGCCCTGCCCCTCGAACACCGCCGCCGACGGCGCCAGGCTGAGCTTGACCCAGATCCAGGTGGCCAGGGGCATGGCGGCCAGGGCGAGAAGGAAGGCGAGGACGGCCACGCCGGGCGAGAACACTCCCGTCCCGGTGGTCTCGTCCGCCGCGGCCGTGGCGAGAGCGACCACGAAGCCGATCATCGCCAGCACGAAGAGGGCGACGGGTACGAACAGGATCAGCGACGTCAGGAAGACCGTGCCGATCACCGCCGGCATCCGCGACCAGGATCGGCGCCAGACGGCTCCGAAGGTCGTCCGCCTGCCCAGCACCGCCTCCTGGAGGACGACGGGGCACGCGGCGTACACCACGGCACTCGCGACCAGCATCCCGACCAGCCCGACCAGCCAGACCGCGCCGAACGCGATCAGCAGCGGGAGGCCGTCGTCCCAGCTGGGTTCCTGGCCGCTCGGCAGGTCGAAGACCCCCGGCAGATGGTCCGCGACCAGCGCGTACGCGATGCCGAAGGCCGCCGCGATCAGAAGAAGGGCCGCGCCGTAGGCGGCCACGGCCACGCCGAGCAGCTGCTTCCAGTAGCGGCCGACGGTGGCGAAGGCGCCGGTCAGGATCTGGCTGAGACCCAGCGGCGCCAGGGGTATCACGCCGGGCTTCGGCGGAGGGGGTGGGGGAGCGTAGCCGTAGCCGTACGGCCCCGAGGGATAGGTCATGCGGGACACCGTATCGGGAGGCTTTGCGTACGCCCGTACACATCGTTGTGTACCCTCGTACGCATGGGATACGGACTGCTGGCGGGAGCCATCACCGCGGAGATCGTCGCGACGGTCTCGATGAAGTACAGCGACGGCTTCTCCAGGCTCTGGCCCTCGGTCGTCACCGGCACGGGCTATGTGATCGCCTTCGCGCTGCTCGCCCAGGCGCTGAAGACCCTCCAGGTCGGCACCGCCTACGCGATCTGGTCCGGTGCCGGCACCGCCGCCGTCGCCGTCATCGGCATCCTCTTCATGAACGAGACCCTCAGCGTCGCCAAGGTCGCGGGGGTCCTCCTGATCATCGCGGGCGTCCTCGTGCTCAACATGGGGGGAGCGCACTGATGGCGGCCCGTCCGCGCCGCCACGACCCCGAGCGACGGCAGCGGATCGTCGACGCCGCGCTGCGCGTGGTCGGCGCCCGGGGCATCGCCGGACTGAGCCACCGGACGGTCGCCGCCGAGGCGGACGTGCCGCTCGGCTCCACCACCTACCACTTCGCCTCCCTCGACGAACTGCTCGTCGCCGCGCTGCGCCAGGCCAACGAGGGCTTCGGCCGGGAGCTGCGCGAGAGCCCGGCGCTCGAAGGCGACGGCGTCGACCTCGCCGCGGTCCTCGCCCGGCTGACGGGGGAGTGGGTCGGCGGCGCGCGGAGCGGGGTGGAGCTGGAGTACGAGCTCTACCTGGGCGCGCTGCGCCGGCCGGCCCTGCGCCCCGTCGCGGCGGAGTGGACGGAGGCGGTCGCCACGGCGCTCGCGCGCCACACCGACCCCGTCACCGCCCGCGCGCTCGTGGCGCTCATGGACGGCATCTGTCTGCAGGTGCTGCTGACGGACGCGGAGTACGACGAGGAGTACGCCCGCGAGGTGCTGACGCGGCTCCTGGCGGCCCGCCCGTGACGGGGGGCGGGGCCCCGGGAACCACCGGGGGCCGCCCTCCGGCCCGGCAGGGGCTCCGCCGGGCGGTGCTCGTACGCCATCGCCCGGCATGCCGGCGCGGGCGGTCGGGCCCGCAGGGCGGTCGGTCGTCGGGCGGAGTGCCCGGCTCCGGTCGATCCGCCAAGGCGCCGCGGTCGTTGTCGGCGGATCCGCCGGGAGGGGTACCGCGACATGAGACCGGTTGGCCCGGGCGCCGCCTCGAACGTTAGGTTCTCCGCATGACCACTGCTCCTCGCACCACCGGCGCCGTCGCCGCCGGCCTCGCCACCATCGCCGGTGACGGCACCGTTCTCGACACCTGGTTCCCCGCCCCCGAGCTGACCGACGCGCCCGGGCCCGCCGGAACCGAGCGGCTCACCCCCGACGCCGCCGTCAACGCCCTCGGTGAGGGCGCCGCCAAGGCCCTCGGCGTGGACGCCCGCCGTGGCGTCGAGGTGGTCGCCGTCCGCACCGTCATCTCCTCGCTCGACGACAAGCCGCTCGACGCGCACGACGCGTACCTGCGTCTGCACCTGCTCAGCCACCGGCTGGTCAAGCCGCACGGCCAGAGCCTCGACGGCCTCTTCGGCCTGCTCGCCAACGTCGCCTGGACCTCGCTCGGCCCCGTCGCCGTCGACGACATCGAGAAGGTCCGCCTCAACGCGCGCGCCGAGGGCCTGCACCTCCAGGTGACCTCGATCGACAAGTTCCCGCGGATGACCGACTACGTCGTCCCCGCCGGTGTCCGGATCGCCGACGCCGACCGGGTCCGCCTCGGCGCGCACCTCGCCGCCGGCACCACCGTCATGCACGAGGGCTTCGTCAACTTCAACGCCGGCACCCTCGGCACCTCGATGGTCGAGGGCCGCATCTCCGCGGGCGTCGTCGTCGGCGACGGCTCCGACATCGGCGGCGGCGCCTCCACGATGGGCACCCTCTCCGGCGGCGGCAACGTCGTCATCTCCATCGGCGAGCGCTGCCTGATCGGCGCCGAGGCGGGCGTCGGCATCGCGCTCGGCGACGAGTGCGTCGTCGAGGCCGGTCTGTACGTCA
Source organism: Streptomyces sp. Je 1-79 (assembly GCF_025195125.1). Lineage (GTDB taxonomy): Bacteria > Actinomycetota > Actinomycetes > Streptomycetales > Streptomycetaceae > Streptomyces. The sequence goes on along the minus strand of NZ_JAMGSL010000008.1, from coordinate 115,525 downwards.
CCGCCGGTACCCGCGTCACCATGCCCGACGGCGAGATCGTCAAGGCCCGTGACCTCTCCGGCGGCGACAACATCCTCTTCCGCCGCAACTCGGTGACCGGCGCCGTCGAGGCCCGCCCGAACAACGCGGTGTGGGGCGGACTCAACGAGATCCTCCACAGCCACAACTGAGCCGTGACCTGCCCGTGTGACGCTGCGTTGTCAGTACGACGTTGAGTCACACGAACAGACAAGGCGAGGAGTCGACATGAGGACGAGGCCCATCATCGTGGGAGCGATGACCGTGGCGGCGGTGCTCCTGCCGGCCGCGGCCGCCTCCGCGGACGAGACGCACTCACGGACGTACAACGGTCCGTACGTCTCGAACGGTCCCAGCCTCACCCTTCACACGGGGCAGATCGACGACCCGCTGGAGGACGTCCTCGAGCACGCGGCGCTCTTCGGCACCACCTACGTGTTCGACTGAACCAGATCCTCGTACGCCGCCCGCAGCCCGTCGACCGTCTCCAGGTCGGCGGGCTGCAGCGGTTCCCGGACGAAGTCGCCGAGGAGCGCCTTGGCCGTCACCGTGCCCGGCAGACCGGAGGCCATCATCAGCTCGGCCAGCGGCAGCGTGAGCGCGTTGAGCCGGGCGGCGCCGGCCGTGTCGCCCCGGTCGAAGGCGTCGAGCACGGCCCGCATCTGACGGGGCGCCACGTTGGCCACCGTGCTGACGAAGCCGGCGCCGCCCACCGCGTACAGCGGGAGGTTCAGCTCCTCGCAGCCGGAGTAGTACGCGAGCGAGGTGCGGGCGATCACCTTGGCCGAGCCGAGCAGGTCGTAGGCGCAGTCCTTGACGGCGACGATCCTCGGGTGGCCGGCGAGCCGCATCATCGTCTCCGGCTCGATCCGGGTGCCGGTGCGGCCGGGGATGTCGTACAGCATCACCGGCAGACCGGTCGCGTCGGCGACCTTGCGGAAGTGCGCCTCGACGGCGTCCTGCGGAGGGCGGCTGTAGTACGGGGTGACGACCAGGAGCCCGTCCGCGCCCGCCTTCTCGGCCTGGCGCGCCAGCTCGGCCGTATGGCGGGTGTCGGAGGTGCCCACGCCCGCGAGGACGGCGGGGCCGGGCCCGACGGCCTCGCGGACCGCCTCGATCAGGGCCGCCTTCTCGGCGTCCGTCGTGGTCGGTGACTCACCGGTGGTGCCGTTGAGGACGAGCCCGTCGCAGCCCTCGGAGACCAGGTGGGCGGCGTGCTCGCGGGCGATGTCGAGATCCAGCTCGCCGGCGGCGGTGAACGGGGTGATCATCGCGCAGAGCGCTCGGCCGAAGGGGCGTTCAGTACTCATCCGGGAAGTCTGCGCGGACTCGACCGTGAAGGTCCACTTAGTTCTGCTTCGGGTGAGGGGTAAGCAACCCTGAAGAGTGGTCTCTGGCATGATCTCCCTGCGCGACAGGAGGACATGGAGAGAGAACAGCATGAGCGAACAACGTGTCGCCCTGGTCACCGGCTCGTCCTCGGGCATCGGCGCCGCCGTCGCCCGCCGGCTCGCCGCCGCCGGGATCCGGGTCGTCGTCAACTCGGCGCGCTCGGTGGAGGCGGGCGAGGCGCTCGCCGCCGAACTGCCGGACGCCGTCTACGTCAGGGCCGACGTCTCCGACGAGGCCCAGGCGGCAGCCCTGGTCGCCGCCGCCGTGGAGGCGTACGGACGCCTGGACATCCTCGTCAACTGCGCAGGCACCATCCGGTTCATCCCCCACGACGACCTCGACGCGGCCTCGCCCGACGTCTGGCGTCATCTCTACGACGTCAACGTCATCGGGGTCTGGCAGACCGTCACCGCCGCGGTCCCGCACCTGCGCGCGCACGGAGCGGGCTGCGTCGTGAACATCTCCTCGCAGGCCGGCGTCCGCCCCGGCGGCAGCTCCATCCCGTACGCCGTCTCGAAGGCCGCCGTCAACCACATGACGAAGCTGCTCGCCAAGACCCTCGGCCCGGACGTCCGGGTCAACGCGGTCGCACCGGGCTTCGTCGACACCCCGTGGTTCGACGGGGTGGAGGGCGCGGACGAGGCCAAGGCCCATGTGGCGGGCGCGGTCCCGCTGCGCCGGGTGGGGCGGCCCGAGGACATCGCCGGGGCCGTCTTCGACCTCACGAACGCCTCGTACATCACCGGCGAGGTGCTGCTCGTCGACGGCGGAGGCCACCTGCTCGGCTGAGCCGCCGGGGCCCGGCGATCCGCGGTGCGGTGCGGTCGGCGGGACGAAGGCCGGGGCCGGGCGTCGCACGGGTGTACGGCTTGACCTCAAGCGTGGTCGAGGTCAGAGGCTTGGATCCTCCGAACGAACAGGAGGTCCAGGATGAAGACCGTCGTCCAGGCGCATGCCCGTCCCGACTTCGCGCAGTGCGGTGTCGCCTTCGTGACGGCCCACACCTGGCGGGTCGCGACCCCGGAGCGGCAGCGGGCGGCCGCCGAGGCCGTCGAACGGACGTGGCTGAGCCACGACTGGCCGCACGTGGGGCTGCTCGCGTACTCCGTCGCCCTCGGGACGGACGGCGACACGCTGCTCCACCTGGCCCAGTGGACGGACGAGCGGGCGTACGAGGACGTCGTCCGCACGGTTCGCGCCGACCGGGACGCCGAGATCGACCGGGCCGTCCCCGGCATCGAGCGCGTGGCCTCGCACCGGTACGTCCCGTTCCGCTCGTTCGTGCTGAGCGAGGAGAGCGCGGGCGCGGTGCCCGGCTGCGTCGCCCTCGTCGAGGTCGACTTCGCCGGACCCGGCCCGGAGCGGCTGAAGGCCTGGGTGGAGGCCGTCCGCGCCGCCCTGGCGGCGGACGCCGGGACCCGCCCGGCGCGAGGCGGGATCGCGGCGCACTTCCACCTCTCCGCGGACGGCTCCCGGGTCCTCAACTACGCCGAGTGGGAGTCCGAGCGGGCCCACGAGGAGTGGCTGACCGCCGAAGGCGCCGCCGAGGGCCCCTGGGCGGCCGTACGCCACCACCCGGGGCTCCTGCGCAGCCGGTTGCACCGGTACACGCCCGCGCTGAGCCTGCGCCCGGGCGTGTGACCGGCGCACCCGCGCCCCCCGACGCGGTTACGGGCGGAAGCGCAGCACCTGCGGGTCGTGGTCGCTGTCCTGGTCCGCGAACTCCGCGTTGATGTGGACGCTGTCGTACTCGAAGCGGCCGATGCCGGGGCTGGTCAGGATCTGGTCGAGGACCTGGCTGTTGCCCTGGTAGACGTACGAGTAGCGCTCGCTGCGCGGCAGGGACTTCACCGCCGGGTAGAGCGCGCCGCCGTCGGTCAGCGCCTTCGTCGTCCCGGAGAACTCGAAGTCGTTGATGTCACCGAGGACCAGGACGTCCGCGTCCTTGCGGATCGAGAGGACGTCCTTGACGAAGGCGTTGACGGACTGCGCCTGGAGCAGGCGCTTCGCCTCGGAGGAGCGGACCGGCGGCTGATGGTGCGAGGTCAGCGACTCGTCGCCGCCCTTGGAGCCGAAGTGGTTGGCGACCACGAAGACCGTACGGCCGCGGAAGGTGAACTCGCCCGCCAGCGGCTTGCGGCTGCTCTCCCACGCCGTGTTCGCCGGGTCGATCCGGCCGGGGGAGAGGGTCAGCTCCGGACGGCCGCCCGCGCCGCGCACCACGTCCGTCGCGGTGGCCGCGTCGCCGCCCGCGCGGTCGGTGAACGCGACCCGCTCCGGGTTGAAGAGGAAGGCCTGACGGATGTTGCCGCCCGGCTCGCCGCCGTCCTTGTTGTTCTCCGGGTCGATCGAGCGCCACTCGTAGGCCGGTCCGCCCGCCGCCACGATGGCGTCGGTGAACTTCTTCAGCGTCTGGTCGGCGGCGACCGTGCCGTCGTTCTTGGCGCCGTTGTTGTCCTGGATCTCCTCCAGGGCCAGGATGTCGGGCGAGGCCAGGTTCTTCACCACGGCCGCGGCCAGCGCGTCGAACTTCTCCTGCGGGTCGGACGGGTCGAGGTTCTCGACGTTGTACGTCGCGACCGCCAGCTCGTTCCTGTGCTGCCGGTCCGTGACCTCGCGCTCCAGGCCGCGGTCGACGACCGTGCCCAGGGTGCGCGCCGTCAGCGTGTAGCCGCCGAACTGGTTGAAGTCCAGCGGGCCCTCCGTCGTGCCGGAGAGCACGTCGCCGACGTTCGCCGTCGGGAAGGGCTGCTGGGCGATCGGGGTCAGCGACTGGATCTGGAGCCGGCCGGTGTTCTGCGCGGTGTACGAGCCGTAGACCGTGCCGCCGCGCCAGTTGCGGTTCTCCCAGGGCTTCACCGTCACCCACAGCTCGGCGTACGGGTCGGTGGCGCCCACCACCCGCGACGTGCCGACGCGGACGTTGGTGCCCTCCAGCGACTCGTAGTAGTCCAGGGCGTACCGCGTCGGCTTCAGGGTGAGGCCGTTGACGGAGCCCGCGGCCGCCGGGTCGCCCTCGGGGGCGTACGCGTCGGGGACGGACCAGGCCGAGATGGTCACCGGCGCCGGGACCGGGTTGCCGGAGGAGACCACGGTGACGGTGGGCTTGGAGAGCTGCGTCACCGACTGGTTGCCGGAGGTCAGACCGCCGGGGACGTACTCGCCGACCGTGCCGTCGATGCTGACGGCGTCACCGACGGCGACGGTGGGCACGGAGCTCGTGAAGACGAACAGGCCCTCGCTGGTGGCCGGGTCGGCGTCGGCCTGCGGGTCCTGGATCCAGAAGCCGCGCGAGCCGTAGGTCCGGACGCCGGTCACGATGCCCGTGACGCCGGTGACCTGGGTGCCGACGAGCGGCGAGACGCGGGTGGTGCCCTGGATGTCGTGGATACGGACACCGGCGGCGGTCTCCGCCGAGGTGTTCGCCGAGGCGGTCGAGCCCGCGAGGAGACCGGCCGCGAGGGCGGCCGACACGACGGCGGCCACGGCCGCGGATCTCGGTATGGAGGAAGGCATCAGGGAACTCCGGAGACGCTTGGATGAACGGTCGATGGATCTACGCGCGTCAATCTCTTGGCTGGGCGGTGGACTTGTCAAGGGTCGACGGGTGTACGAAGGCTGACAGCCCGGTGAACCGGCGGGCCGTTCGCGAAATGCGTCTACGCTGAAGTCCGTTCGCCGACCGCACGGCCACCAGGCTCGCACGCCCTTCGAGGAGAAGACCCCAGATGGCACCGGACCGCCCCACCCTGCCCCCCGTTCAGCTGCACTCGGACGCGGAGCTGGCGAGGGATGCCCTGGCCACGCCCCTTCTGGCCCGGGCCGCCCGGCTCGCCCGCTGGGCCGGCCCCGAGACCCGGGTCGGCGCGGGCGGCGAGCTCGTCGAGGAGCAACTTCCGGACGCGGCCGATGTGTTGGGGCTCACAGGGGACGAGGACGGCGAGGCGTACGCGAGCGAGGCCTGGCGCCTCGCGGTCGACACCGGGCTCGTCGAGGTCGAGGACGGCGACGACGACACCCCGGGCGCGGTGACCGCGGGCGAGAACCTCGCGCTCCTCACCGGCGGTGCCCCGCTCGACGTCCTCGGCATCTGGCTCGACGGCCTGGACGTCGTTCTAGCCGACGCCACCGCGCCCGTCCTGGACGACCTGGCGGACGTCATCGGCGAGGACGGCGAGATCGACTTCGAGCTCCTCGACTGGAACCCGGAGGAGGAGGCCGAGTTCCTGGAGGGCGTGCTCGGCAACCTGTACCTGCTCACGGTCGGCGAGGGCGGACCGGGCGAGGGCCCCGTACCGCTGCCGGCGCTCGCCGCCTCGATGATCGTCCCGGACGACATGGGTGAGCCGACCGACGACGTGCTGGAGCAGGTCTCGGAGGCGATGATGCGCCTCGACGACCAGTTCCGGCTGCTCGAACCCATCGGGCTGGTCGAGTACCAGCCCGTCGACGAGGCGCTGATGGTCGAGGAGGGCGAGGAGCCCTCCCCGCAGATCGACGAGGTCGACGAGGAGGACGTCACCCGGTACGGCATGGTCCGGCTGACGCCGCTCGGGCTCTACGGCGTACGCGCCCGGATGCAGGAGGCGGGCGTGGACGCGCCGGCCGTCGGCGACCTGGCCGGCAAGGGCGCCGACGTGCTCCTCGACGGGCTCGCGATCTACCCCGAGACGGCGGCGCGCGCCGAGACCGTGGTCTGGCTGGCCGGGCGGGACGCGGTGGGCGCCGCGCGGGAGCTGCTCGGCGCGGCGCGGGGCGCCGACGAGGGCTCCCCGCTGCGCCGGCTCCACTGCCAGCAGGCGCTCTCGCTCGTGGGCGCGGAGGCGGAACCCGCGGTACGGGAGGTGCTCGACGACCCCCAACTGGGCGGGCTCGCCCGGGTCTGGCTGGCGGAGCACGGCGCGGCGGACGTGCCCGCGCCCTCGGAGTCGATGATCTTCTGGCTGGCGATCGACACGATCGCCGCGCAGCTGGACGCGCGCGGCGACCTGGACGAGCTCCGGGAGCTGATCGAGGGCCTGACGGGACGGCACAGCGGCTTCTTCGAGGCGGCCTGGCGGGTGGAGCACCCGGCGACGGCGGAGGTCCTGGAGGCCATGGGCCGGCTGCACCCCGACAAGGCCTCGGCCAAGGAGGCCCGCAAGGCGGCGTTCAAGGCGAGGTCGCGCGCCGGGGGGTGAGCTTCGGCTTCGGGGTGAGGCCGTTGAAGGAGCCCTCGGCCGCCGGGTCGCCCTCGCGCGCCGGGGGGTGACCGCGCGACGCGGTGCGGGGGTCTCCGGACCCCCGGCCGCAGTCTCCCGCTGCCCCCGCTGGGCCCGTGGCGCGCCGAGCGGGTGCAGGTTCATGGCAGGGCGTTCCTCCGTTCAACTCGCGTTCGCACGTGGGCGGGACCGTGTCCCGACACCGGGCGACGACAGGGAGACGACCACGCCATGCCCCTCAACCGCAGAGAGTTCGCCAAGCAGTCCACCGCCGCCGGCGCGGGCCTCGTCCTGACCGGCACGGTCGCCGCGCTCGCCACCGCACCCGAGGCGCTCGCCACCGCCGACGACCGGGAGGACCGGGACGACCTGGCCGAGGAGCGGGCGGAGGCGGGCGACCGGCACCGGCTCGGCTACGGCCCCCTCGTCGAGGACCCCGCCGGCGTGCTCGCCCTCCCCGCCGGGTTCACGTACCGCGTCATCACCCACAGCGGGGTCACCAGGCTGGAGTCCGGCGAGTTCACCCCGCAGAAGCACGACGGCACCGCCACCTTCGCCGGCCCCCGCGGCACCACGCTCCTGGTCAACAACCACGAGCTCAAGGGCGTCCGCTCCGGCTGGAAGCACCCGGTCCCGCTCACCGAGGGCCTCGTCTACGACCCCGCCGCGTCCGGTGGCTGCACGGTCGTCGAGGTGCACCGCGACGGCACCGTCGCCGAGTGGGTCGGCATCGCCGGCACCTCCACCAACTGCGCCGGTGGCCGCACCTCCTGGGGCACGTGGCTCACCTGCGAGGAGAACTCCGACCGCGCCGGCGAGAACGGCATGACCAGGGACCACGGCTACGTCTTCGAGGTCGACCCGCGCGACCGCCGCGCCAACCGCGACCCCAAGCCGATCAAGGCGTTCGGCCGCTACGACCACGAGGCGGTCGTCATCGACCCCAGGCGCGGTCACGCCTACCTCACCGAGGACGCCTCCGAGCCCAACGGCCTCTTCTTCCGCTGGGTGCCGCCGAGGGGCTTCGAGCACGGCCGCGGCAGGCTCCGCACCCTCGCCGACGACGCCGGCGTGCTCCAGGCGCCCCGCTGCATCGACTCCGGCGGCCGCTTCGTCGACGACCTCTCCCGGGCCACCCGGATCGGCACGGTCTACGGCGTGGACTGGCTGGACGTGCCCGACCGCGACGGCCGCGAGGTCGAGGTCCGCGAGCAGTTCGGCCCCGACGAGGTCACCCGCGCCCGCAAGCTGGAGGGCATGTGGTGGGCCGACGGCGGCGCGTACATCGTCTCCTCCTACGCCCGTGACGAGAGCCCCGGCGCCGCGCACGACGGCCAGGTCTGGTTCTACGACCCCAGGCGCCGCACCCTGACCCTCCAGGTCCTCCTGGGCGTCAACGCCGACCCGGACGAGGACGGCGCCTACGACGGCCCGGACAACATCACCGTCTCCCCCTACGGCGGTCTCGTCATCGCCGAGGACGGCGAGGGCGTCCAGCACCTCTTCGGGGCCACCGAGCGCGGCCGCACGTATCCCATCGCCCGCAACGACCTGAACGACAGCGAGTTCACCGGCGTCGTCTTCTCGCCCGACGGCGACACCCTCTTCGCCAACATCCAGGACCCGGGCATCATGGTGGCCGTCACCGGCCCGTGGCGCCGCCAGCCCCGCCGCTGACGTCCGTACCCGTACGACGAGGGGCCCCGCCGGTCACCGACCGGCGGGGCCCCTCGTCGTCGCAGCCGTCAGAGCGCCTGTGCGGCGGGCTTCACCATGCCCCGGACCGTCCGCGACTTCACGAACTCGCCCAACGCCGTCATCTCCCACTCGCCGGAGAACTGCTTGATGAGCTTGGCCATCATCACGCCGGTCTGCGGCTCGGCCGAGGTCAGGTCGAAGCGGACCAGCTCCTCGCCCGTCGCCGCGTCCATCAGCCGGCAGTAGGCCTTGGCGACCTCGGTGAACTTCTGGCCGGTGAAGGAGTTGACCGTGAAGACCAGGCCCGTCGCGTCGGCGGGGAGCCGGCCGAGGTCCACGACGATGACCTCGTCGTCGCCCGCGCCCTCGCCGGTCAGGTTGTCACCCGAGTGCTTGACGGAGCCGTTCAGGATCGAGAGCTTGCCGAAGTAGCAGCTGTCCAGGTGGTTGCGCTGGGGGCCGTACGCGATGACGGAGGCGTCGAGGTCGATGTCCTTGCCGCGGTACGCGGGCTCCCAGCCGAGCCCCATCTTGACCTGGGAGAGCAGCGGACGGCCGCCCTTGACCAGGGACACGGTCTGGTTCTTCTGGAGGTTGACCCGGCCCTTGTCCAGGTTGATCTTGCCGGTGGAGACCGGTGCGGCCGGGGCGGCGGCCGGCGGGGGAGGCGTCGGGGCGGCGATCCGCGGGTCCGCGGGCGCGGCCACGGGCGGCGCGACCGGCGCCGAGGGGGCGGGGGTGGCGACGGGCGCGGGAGGAGCGGCGGCCGCGGGCTCCTCGTCCACGGAGACGCCGAAGTCGGTGGCGATGCCCGCCAGCCCGTCGGCGTACCCCTGGCCCACCGCGCGCGCCTTCCAGGCGCCGTTGCGGAGGTAGATCTCCACGACCACCAGCGCCGTCTCCGTACCGAGCTGCGGCGGGGTGAAGGTGGCGAGGACGCTGCCGTCGTCCGCGTTGCGGATCGTCGCCGTGGGCTCGACGCCCTGGAAGGTCTGGCCCGCGGCGTCGGGGCTGGCGGTGACGACGATCTTCTCGATGCCCGGCGGCACCGCGCCGGTGTCCACGACGATCGCGTCAGGGGCCGAGCCGCCGCCGGAGCGGTAGGTCACACCGGGGCCGGTCGGCTGGTTGTAGAAGATGAAGTCGTCGTCCGAGCGCACCTTGCCACTGGCGCTGAGCAGGAGGCCCGAGACGTCGAGCCGTACCGGAGCGGCGACGTCCACCGCCACGCGCGCGGCGGAGAGCGGGATGTTCGAGCCGGGGGTCATAGCGGTCATGCCAAGCGTAACGAGCGAGACCGCTTTGCCGTTCCCTTACCTTGCCTACCTTCGGCCACTCTGGTTACGGGGGTGGCTCCGGGCCGTCCGCTCGTTGCCGAACCTGTACGCGCCCGTCCAGCGCGCCATGACCATCTGGGCGTCCCCCGACCCCACCTCCGCCAGGAACTTCTCCGCTCGGCCCCCGCGCAGGGTGCCGGCGGCGCGCCCCCGGTGGGTGAGGACGACGGTGCCGTCGGCGCGCTGTTCGTAGCTGAATCCATGAGGGTGTGGCATGACGGGCATCCTGCCGGTCCCGGGCAGGTCCGTCATATGAATATTCGAGCGGATCGTATTCTTTCCGCTCGTGGGTCGGAGCACTTTTCGTACGCAGGACGTGGACCAGGCGCGCCAGGAGATCGACGCGCGGTACTACGCCAACTTCATGGACGTCATCGAGCGGCAGAGACGTCCCTTCGCCGCCGAGTTCGACACCTTCGCACTCGGGCCGCTGGTCATCGGCGACCTGTCCTGCGGGGCGGACGTCCGCATGCGCTTCGGCGAGCTCGGGGCCTTCCATGTCAACGCCCCGCTCGCCGGAACGATGGAGCTGCGCCAGGGCGACAGCGCCCCGGTGGTGGCGACGGCGACCGGGGCGGTGGTGCTCGACCCCTCGGGCGACACCGTCCTGGAGCGCTGGAGCGGGGACTGCCGCACCCTCTCCGTCAAGATCGACGCGGCCGCTCTGCGCGAGCGTCTGGAGCGGCTCCTCGGGCGCCCGCCACGCGGGCACCTCGCGCTCGCGCCGCACCTGGACACCACCCGCGGCCCCGGTCTGAGCTGGGTGCGCTTCGCCCGGCAGGTGGCGCGCGAGGCGCTCGCCGGGGACAGCCTGGCCCACCACGAGCTGGTCGCCGTGCCCCTCCAGGAGGCGCTGCTCAACGGGCTTCTGCTGGCGGCCGAGCACCCCTGGCGGGACGAGCTCGCCCACCCGGGCGAACGGCTCAGGCCCGGGCCCGTCAAGCGGGCGATGGACGCCGTACGGGCCCGCCCCGAACACCCCCACACCACGACCGAACTCGCGGTCCTCGCCCGGGTGGGCGTGCGCCGGCTCCAGGAGTCGTTCCGGGAGTACGTGGGCATGTCACCGATGGCGTACGTCCGTGAGGTCCGGCTCGAACGGGTCCGTGAGGAGCTGCGGGGCGCGGGGCCGGGGGAGCTGAGCGTGAGCGAGGTGGCCTGGCGCTGGGGCTTCGCGCATCACGGGCGGTTCGCGGCCCAGTACCGGACCCGGTTCGGGGAGACGCCCTCGCAGACCCTGCGGGCCGGCGCCGGCGGGTGAGACGAACGCGCGCCGCGGGTGCGTGCGCACCGTGCGGTGAGGCGAAGGCGCCGCGTGCGCACCGGCCCTGGCCGGATCCGCCGCGTTCCGCGGACAGCTGCCGCGCTGAGCGGATCGCGGCCCTGGGCGCCGCCGCCGTAACGTTCCCTCCGTCGCGTGTGCCAGCGCATGTCGTGACCCGGGCCCGGCCGGCGCCCCCGCATAAGTCCGGCCGGGCCCGTGTACGTCCCTCCGCCGCCGTCAGTGCGGCCAGCGCGGCGGATTCGTGCAGAAGTGGCCGCCGATGTGGGCGTGCGCGGGGTCGTCGTCCTTCGGCAGCCCCTGCTCGGCGATGAGCCCTTCCGCGTACGGCTCCGAGTCGTCCTGCGGCTCGTATCCGAGCTCCCGTGCCGAGGAGAGGTCCCACCACAGCCGGGTGTTGGCGGAGGACCCGTACACCACGGTGTGTCCGACACCCTCGGCGGCGAGCGCCGCGTGCACCAGCCGCGCGCAGTCGGCCGGGCTGAGCCAGGTCGACAGCATGCGCACGGCGGACGGCTCGGGGACGCAGGAGCCGATCCGTACGGAGACGGTCTCCAGGCCGTGCTTGTCCCAGTAGTACTGGGCCAGGTCCTCGCCGAAGGACTTGGAGAGCCCGTAGAAGGTGTCCGGGCGGTGCGGGGTGTGGACGGGGATCAGCGGGTCGCCCTCGCGCGGCCGGGGGGTGAAGCCCACGGCGTGGTTGCTGGAGGCGAACACGATCCGGCCCACCCCCTCCTCGCGCGCGGCCTCGTAGACGTGGTGCAGCCCGGTGATGTTGGCGGCCAGGATCGTCTCGAACTCGGCCTCCAGGGAGACCCCGGCGAGATGGACGATCGCGTCGACGCCCCGGACGGCCTCGCGCAGCGCCTCGCGGTCGGCGAGGTCGGCGACGATCGCCTCCGGTGCGCCGGCGACGGGTGCCATGTCGAGCAGGCGGAGCTCGTAACCGTACGCGGGCAGCAGCTCGCGCATCATCGTGCCGACGGCACCGGCGGCGCCGGTGAGCAGGACGGTGCGGGGTGTGGGCATGGAGGGTCTCCGTCCGTGGAACGTATTCACAACCGTGGACAAGGTAGGGAGCCGGTTCGTCAAGCGTCAAGAGCGCACACGGACCGTCAAGACCGCACGTTCGAGACGGGTTTGAGCCTTGACCGGCGCTTTGAAGCTGCTCTAGCTTAGAGGCGTTCAAGAATATGGACAACAATCATAACTGTGCACGACGGTGCACGACGGACTTCTCTGGGAGCGCCCGTGACCACAGCCCCGCTCGCCGAACGGCTCGACGGCCTGCTGTTCTTCCCCGTCACCGCCTTCGCCCCGGACGGCACCGTCGACCTCGACGTCTTCCGCGCCCATGTGCGCGCGGGCATCGAGGCGGGCGCCGCCGCCGTCTTCGCCTGCTGCGGCACGGGGGAGTTCCACGCCCTGACCCCGGAGGAGTTCCGCGACTGCGTCGCCGCCGCCGTGGAGGAGTCGGCCGGCCGGGTCCCGGTCCTCGCCGGCGCCGGCTACGGCACGGCGCTCGCGATCCGCTACGCGCGGCTCGCCGAGGAGGCCGGCGCGGACGGCCTCCTCGCCATGCCCCCGTACCTCGTCGTCGCCGACCAGCCGGGGCTCCTGCGGCACTACACCGAACTGGCCGCCGCCACCTCGCTCGACGTCATCGTCTACCAGCGCGACAACGCGATCCTCACCCCCGAGACGGCCGTCGCCCTCGCCCGCGCCGAGGGGATCATCGGCCTCAAGGACGGCCACGGCGACCTCGACCTCATGCAGCGGATCGTCAGCGCGGTCCGGGCCGAGGGCCTCGACCTGCTCTACTTCAACGGCCTGCCGACCGCCGAACTCACCGGTCTCGCCTACCGCGGCATCGGCGTCACCCTCTACTCCTCGGCCGTCTTCTGCTTCGCCCCCGACATCGCCCTCGCCTTCCACCGCGCCCTGACGTCCGGCGACGACGCGACCGTGGAACGGCTCATCGACGGCTTCTACCGGCCGCTCGTCGAACTGCGCGCCCAGGGGCGCGGCTACGCCGTCTCCCTGGTCAAGGCCGCGGTACGGATGGGGGGCCTGGACGTCGGGGAGGTACGGCCGCCGCTCAGCGAACCCGCGCCCGAGCATCTGAAGGAGCTCGCCACGATCGTCGAGCGCGGCCGCGCCCTGCTGGGGGGCGACGCGTGAGGGCCGGGACCTTCGTCTACCCCTGGGACGTCGTCGGCGACCCGGCCGCGCCCGGCCGCCTCGCCGACCTGGGCGTCGGAAGCGTCACGCTCGCCTCCGCGTACCACTCCACACGGGCCCTGACGCCCCGGCACCCCAGGCACCGGATCGTCACCGCCGCACACGCCGCCGTCCTCTACCCACCGGACGGCGCCCGCTGGTCGGGGCGCGCGCTCCGGCCGTACGAGGCGGGCGAGTGGGCGCCCGGCGACGCGTACGGCGAGGCGGCGGACGCGCTCGCGGACGCGGGCCTGGAGGTCCACAGCTGGGTGGTCCTCGCCCACAACTCCCGCCTCGGCGCGGAACATCCGGCGACCTCGGTCGTCAACGCCTACGGCGACCGCTACCCCTGGGCGCCCTGCATCGCCCGGCCGGACGTCCGCGCCCACCTCGTGGACCTGGCGGCCGAGGCGGCGGTACGGCCCGGGGCGGCCGGCACCGAGCTGGAGTCCTGCGGCTGGTACGGCCTCGCCCACCTCCACGCCCACGACAAGACCGCGGGGGCCGCGCTCGGCGACCGCGAGCAGTACCTGATGTCGCTCTGCTTCTGCCCCTCCTGCCGCCAGGGGTACGGCGAGGAGGGCGTCGACCCGGACACGCTCGCGGCGGCCGTGCGCGGCGCGTTGGAGCCCGTCTGGGCGGGCGGGCCGGCGCGCGGGCTCGACGCCTTCGAGGCACCGGTGCTCGCCTGGCGCACGCGGACCGCCCGCGCGCTCCAGGAGTCCGCCGTGGCCGCGGTCCGCGCCGCCGCCCCGCCCGGCTTCCGCGTCCTGCTCCACGCGGACCCACTGCCCCACCGCTGCGGCGCCAACGTGGGCACCGACCCCGTCCATGTCCTCGCGGTCGCGGACGGTGTCGTCACCCCGGCCGCCTCCGTGGCCCCCTTCGCCGCAGCGGCCGGACCGGACACCGTCCTCGCGGCCAACTTCGGCGTGGTGACGGGCATGGGAGGCTCCCCCGCCACACTCGCCGACGACGCGAAGCGGGCGGGGGCGGAGGGCGCCACCGAACTCCGCCTCTACCACGCGGGTCTGGCCTCCGACGCCGATCTGGCCCTGGTGGCGCGTGCCCTGCGGGCGCTCGGCTGAGACGGGGACGGATGCCTCAGGCGCCCGTCCCCGCCGGGGCGTCGACGCGTGCGGCAGCCCCTCGGCCGGCCAGGGCGATCGCCCCGGCCAGGCCGGCGACGGCCAGCAGGGGCAGCAGCACCCGGAGGTCGACGAGGCCGACCAGGGCCGCGCCGAGCGCCAACGCGACCGTGTTCGGGACGAAGAGGAGGGTGTGGGCCGTCGCCGCCGCGCGGCCCACGGCGTCCGCGGGGGCCTCCCGCTGGATCGCCGTCATGACGGCGATCAGGACGAGCGGCAGACCCACACCGATCAGGACGCTCGCCGCCAGCGCCACGCCGTCGTGCGGGACGGCGCGGACGCCGGCCGCCAGGGCGAAGAGGGCCAGCCCGGCGGCGGCCGCCGACCGCCCCGGGACGCGCCGCAGCACCGGCCCCGCCGCCAGACCCGTCACGACCGAACCCGCGCCCTGCGCCGCGTACAACACCCCTGCGTACGCGGGGGAGTGGCCGAGCCCCTGATCCACCACGGTGTAGACAGCCGCTCCGTTGACCCCGGCGAGCAGCATCGTGAACGCGCCCATGAGGACGAGCGGGCGCAGGACGGGCGAGGAGCCGATCGTGCGCAGGCCCTCGCCGGTGTCGCGCAGCCAGTGCGCCGACGCCGGGCGCGCCGGCTTCTCCTCCCGTACCCGCATGAGCGCGAACACCCCCGCGGCCAGCGCGAACGTCGCCGCGTCGAGCAGTGCCACGGGCCCCGCGCCGTACCGTGCGAAGAGACCGGCCGCGACGAGCGGGGCGATCAGCTTCACGCCCTCGTTGACCGTGGTCCGCAGCCCGTTGAAGTCCCCGAGCAGCCGCTTGTCGAGCGCGCTCGCCGCCAGCGCGACCTCCGCCGCGTCGTGGACGGTGCCCTGGATCCCGTACAGCACGAGGACGGCGAACAGCAGCCAGACGCGGTCCGCGCCGTCGACCCAGAGGAGGGTCGGCAGCAGCGCCGCCATCGCCGCGTTCGACCACACCATCAGCGGCCGCCGCCGCACCCGGTCCGCGACCGTGCCGAGCAGCGGGCCGACGAGCACCGGCGCCCACAGCGCGAACACGGTCAGCGCCGCCAGACTGTCCGAGCCGGTCAGGGACTTGACCCAGATCCCCGACGCCAGCCACATCGCCGTCGAGCCGAACCCCGACACCAGTACCCCGGTCAGATAGAGACCCGCAGTCCACTTCATGGCCGCAGCCTGGCGTCTGAGGCGGGGCGCGCGGATCGGGCAGATGCCCTAGGGGGTGTCTTGTGGATCAGGCCGGGCTCGCGACGCCTGGCACGCCCTCCCCCGTAGCCCTTCGGGCACGGGAGGTGCCCCCACGCCGCGTTGTCGTCAGTCGCCGACGCTCCGCGTCGACTCCTTCCTCCGCCTTGCGATCGCACGCACCAGACGCCGCTCCCTGATCCGGCCTGATCCACAAGACACCCCCTAGGGGGTGTCCGGGCGGATCAGGGTCGGACACTCCTGGACCCGGCCGGCTCACCCTTGGGGAGACCGACCTCCGCGGACGGCGAGCAGCGCGGCGCGGGCGGCGGCGCACAGCTCGTCGTCGTCCGGGACCGAGCGCCAGCCGCCGTGCGGGACCGGCCGCTCGTCGGCGTCCAGATACCGTCGCAGGAGGGGGACGGCCTCGACGGCGGGCGGGCCGATCTCGCCGAGCAGCCTGATCGTCTCGGTGACCGCGCGGGTGGCCTTTCCGCCCCCTCCGGCGAAGGGCTCGATCGCCCCGATAAGAACGGGGACGACCTCGTGCGTCTCCCCGGTGATCCGCCACAGCGCCGCGCCGACGCGCAGCGGCAGCCAGCTCGTCCTGTGCCGGGTGAGGAGTGCGCGCAGCCGCGGGACGTACGGGGCTCCCGCGGGCCCCAGTTCGCCGAGGAGCGTGACGGCGTCGTCCAGGCCGTACGGAGCGTCGAGCCTCGGCAGCAGATGGGCGAGCGCCGGCTCCCGGTCGCCGGTGAGCCGTCCGTACGCGCGCGCCAGAGCGGGCCCCTCGAACGACCAGCCCTCGGACGGGGGCGGGAGAAGGGCCCGCAGCCGCTCCCGGGGCACGGCCGCCGCGGCCGCGGGGCCGATCGCGGCGAGCGCGTCCAGAGCCCACACGGCGCAGTCGGTGTCCAGGAGGGCCAGCAGTTCGGGGATCGCGGGAGCCGCCGCGGGGCCCCAGCGCTCCAGGAGCCGGCAGAGCGCGCGGCGCTCACCGAGGGACGAGGCGGCCGCGAGCCGGGACCGCAGCGGCGGCAGCAGGACGTCGGCATGGGCGGCGAGACCGCCCGCGGTCTCGACCAGACCCAGCTCGTACGTCCACCAGCCGTCGGCATGCGTCCCGTGGTCGGCGAACCCCAGCCGCTCCCCGGCGAGACGCTCCACGAGCGGGGGTACGCACCGGGCGTCCCCGAGCCGTGACAGCGCCCAGACGGCGTGGTCCTGGGCGGGCGGGTGGGGTTCGCCCTCGTCCGTGACCATGGCGGCCAGCGCGTCGGCCCAGGGGCGGGCCGCGTGACCGCACATACCGAGGAAACGGGCGGCGAAGAGCCGGTGGCCGGGCTCGGGGTCGGACAACAGCCGGGCGACGGCGGGCAGCAGTGCGGGTACGGCGGAGCGCCGGCGGCTGATCGCCTCGGCCGCCGCCTTCAGCGCGCCGGTCCGGACGCCCGCGTCCGGATGCGCGAGCAGGTTGCGGATCGCGGCGATCTGCTCGGCCGGGTCGGCGTCCAGCAGGCCGACGGTACGCAGCACGGTCCACTCGACGTGGGCGGCGTCCGGATGCCAGGCCGCCGGGTCGGTGCCCAGCAGGACCTCGGACACGGTCCGCGCGTACGCGTCGTCGGGCCGGCCCCGCAGGGCCGTGTGCAGCGCCTTCACGGCGGCGAGCCGGGCGGCCGGAACGCCGCCGCCCGTCAGCCCGCGCAGCCAGCCGAGGGACGCCTCCCGCTGTTCCTCGGCGTAGGGCGTCAAGGCGCCGACGGAGTCGACGAGTTGGTGCCGGGTGTCCGGGTCGGGATCCACCTCCCACCGGGCCCGCAGCGCCGTGAGCACCTCGTCGGCCCGGTGACGGGCCTCGGCGAGGCCTTCCGCCACGGCCCGGCGGATCGCCGCCTCCGGCGCGACGAGCCGGGGGAGGAGCAGTGTCACCGCCTGGTCCCACGCGGCGGGCCAGGCCGGATCGACATGCTGCGGGCGGGCGGTGTTCGCCGAGCGGGCCAGGGCCCCGACGAACTCGACGAGTTCCCGACGTACGGCCGGTGCGACGCGGGGGTCGGCCGCGGCGCGGAGCACGTACGGGAGGACGGGCGGCGCCGAGGAGCAGATCTCGCCGCCCTGGTGGTGGACGTGGGTCAGCAACGTGTCGGAGGCCTGGGCCGCCTTCTCCGGCCGGTACAGGTCCCGCAGCATCACGGGCACGTCCTCGGCCGACCCGTAGGCGTGCCGCAGGGCCGCCCAGTCGAGGGCGTCGAGCCCCGCGAGGGCGTCGGTGTTCATGCCACCGCTCCCTTCCGTGCCCGGTTCTCGTACCGCAGGGCGGCGCCCGTCACCAGAGCGCCCAGGCCCTCCCACAGCCCCACGCCGAGGAAGCCCGCCGGTGCGCGGCCGGTGACCACCGCGAGGGTGAAGACGGCGCAGGTGAGGAGCCGGAACGGGACCGTCCAGCGGAAGAACGGCTTCCAGTCCGCGAGCGCGGCCAGGACGTAGTAGATGCCCATGTTGAGCGCCGCCATCGAGGAAGCGGTCAGGAAGACGAGGGTGTGGTCACCGTCCGCGCGGCTCGCGTCGGGTACGGGTGCGAAGCCCATGACGGTGAGCAGGGCGTCGGGCGCCACCAGTCCCACCGCCCCCAGCGCCGCGGCGAGCAGTCCGAAGACGGCCATGGTCCAGCCGGACAGGGAACGGGGCAGTCGCACGGCGGTCCTCCGCGGGGTCGAAACTATGCTCGGTTCATGAATGACCTTGCATACCGTGTCGCGGGTCCCGCCGACCAATCGGCCCTCGCCGCGCTCGACGACTCGTTCAGCACGGAGCACGTCTACGAAGTCGCTTCCGGGGACCTCGGCTTCGGGCTGCGGCTCGTCGCCGTGGAGCCCCCGCTGGTCAAGGCCTTCCCGGTGGAGGACGGCCCGGACGAGGACGGCCACGCGGCGGACGCGCACGAGATCGTGGCCGTCGACGCCGACGGGAGGCCCGTCGGGTTCATCTCCGTCGGCGTGGAGGAGTGGAACCGGCGGCTCGTCGTCCACCAGGTCACCGTCGACCCGGCCCACCGCGGCCGGGGCATCGGCGGCGAGCTGATGCGCCGCGCCCTGGCCCACGGCCGCGAGCGCGGCGCCCGTACCGCCTGGCTGGAGGTCACCAGCGTCAACGTGCCGGCGGTACGGGCCTACCGGCGCATGGGGTTCCGGCTCTGCGGCCTGGACACCACGCTCTACACCGGCACCGAGTCCGAGGGCGAGACCGCCCTCTTCATGGCAAGGCCCCTGGACCGGTAGGTCACTTCAGCGCCGCCTTCATCATCTTCTGGGCCACCGGGGCCGCCAGGCCGTTGCCGCTGACCTCCGAGCGCGCCGCGCCCGAGTCCTCGATCAGCACGGCGACCGCGACCTCCTTGCCGGTGTCCGCGTCCTTCGCGTACGACGTGAACCAGGCGTACGGCGTCTTGCTGTTGTTCTCGCCGTGCTGGGCGGTGCCGGTCTTGCCGCCGACCTCGGTGCCCGGGATCGCCGCGTTCGAGCCCGTGCCCTTGTCGACCACGGTCACCATCGCGCTGCGCAGCTGCTCCGCCGTCGCGGAGGAGACGATCCGCTCGGTGTCCCCGTCCTCGAAGGAGTCGAGGGTGTCGCCGTCGGAGTCCACCACCTTCGAGACCATGTGGGGCGCCGCCATGAGGCCGTCGTTGGCGATCGCCGCCGACACCATGGCCATCTGGAGCGGCGTGGCCGTCACATCGAACTGGCCGATGCCGGTCAGAGCGGTCTGCGCCTTGTCCATGCCGGAGGGGTACACGCTCGGGTAGGCCCGCACGGGCACGTCCTGCTGCTCGTCGTTGAAGCCGAACTTCTCCGCCGTCGCCTTCACCTTCTCCTGGCCGAGGTCGACCGCGATCTTGGCGAAGACGTTGTTGCAGGAGTACTGGAGCGCGGTGCGGAGCGTGGCGTTCTCGCAGGGCGCGGAGGGGTTCTCGTTCTCCAGGTAGCGGGTGGAGCCGGGCAGCCTGTACGGGTTCGGGCTGTCGGTCGCCGTGTCGACGGAGCCGTAGAGCCCGTCCTCGAGCGCGGCCGCCGCGACGACCAGCTTGAAGGTCGAGCCGGGTGGCAGCGGCTGCCGCAGGGCACGGTTGACCAGCGGCTTGTCCTCGTCCTCGGTCAGCTTCTGCCAGGTGTCGCCGTCGGTCAGACCGGCGATCGCCGAGGGGTCGTACGAGGGGGTGGACACCAGCCCGAGGATCCGGCCGGTCTTCGGGTCGATGGCGACGGCCGCGCCCTTGGTGTCCCCGAGCGCCTTGGAGGCGGCCTTCTGGACGGCCGGGTCGATGGTCGTGAGCACATCACCGGGTTCCTGCTGCTTGCCGGTGAGGGCGTCGAGGGGGTTCTTCAGCCGGGTGTCGGTGCCGTCCAGGACGTCCGCGTAGATGCCCTCCAGCTGCGTGGCCCCGTAGGCCTGGGAGCTGTACCCGGTGACGGCCGAATAGAGCTCGCCGTCGGTGTAGTCGCGCTTGTACGCGAGATCGCCACCCTCCGTCTCCTTCGAGCCCGTGACCGGCGAACCGGCCACGATGATGTTCCCGAGCGGCTGCGCGTACTGCGCCATGGCCTTCCGCCGGTTGTTCTTGTCGTCCGCGAGGGCCTTGCCTTCGTACACCTGCACCCAGGTCGCCCGGCCCAGCAGGGCGAGCACCAGGAGCAGCGAGAAGACCGAGGCGCGCCTGATCGTCTTGTTCATCCCATATGCGGGACGAGCGGGAGGGGGCGTGGCGTTCCTGATGTGTCCCGTTTCTCAGGAAACGTTCATGCCTGGTCACCGCGCGTCGCGGCCGCTCGGCGGGGCGTGAGGAGGGGAGACGGGCCGGGGGCAGGACGCCGCCGCCCCGCCTCAGCGCGTCCCGCCTCGACCTGCCCGCTCAGCGTGCCCCGACGAAGCCCGACTCGTACGCCAGGATCACCGCCTGGGTACGGTCCCGCGCACCCGTCTTGGCCAGGACCGCCGCCACATGGGTCTTCACCGTCGCCGGGCCGACCCCCATGCGCCCGGCGATCTCCGCGTTGGTCAGCCCCGTCGCCACCAGACGCAGCACCTCCGCCTCCCGCTCGGTCAGCCGGGCCACCCAGGGCGGCGCCGCCGGGGGTCGGCGGCGGGCGTGCTCGGCGGCCAGGCCCCGTACCGCCGCCGGATAGAGGAGCGAGTCGCTGCGGGCGACCAGCCGGACCGCGTCCACGAGCTCCTCCGCGCCGGCCCGCTTCAGCAGGAAGCCGGCCGCGCCCACCCGCAGCGCGTCGTAGACGTACGCGTCGTTCTCGAAGGTCGTCACCACCACGATCCGCGGCGGTTCCGCCATCCCCGCGAGGATCTGCTCGGTCGCCCGGATCCCGTCGATCTCCGGCATCCGGACATCCATCAGGACCACGTCCGGCCGCGTCTCGCGCACGACGGACACCGCCTCGGCCCCCGTGGACGCCTCGCCCACGACCTCCAGATCCGCCTCCGCGTCCAGGATGACCCGCAGGGCGGTCCGCACCATCCGCTCGTCGTCCGCGAGCACGATCCTGATCACCGGACACCTCCCCGCGGCAGGCGCACGGCGAGGCGCCAGACGCCGGCCACCGGGCCCGCCTCGGACGTGCCGCCGAGGAGGCGGGCCCGTTCGGCTATGCCGCGCAGACCGCGGCCGCCGTCGGGCCGGGTCACCGCCGCGCGGGCGGGCAGGGGATTCTCCATCGTGATCTCCAACTCGTCGTCGTCCAGGGCGAGCCGCGCCGTCACGCGCTCGCCGCCCGCGTACCGGGCCGCGTTCGTCAGACCTTCCTGGACGATCCGGTACGCCTCCCTCGACACCGCGTCCGGCACCCGGTCGAGCTCCCCGGTCACCGTCAGCTCCACCCGCCGCCCCGCGCCCCTCACCAGCGCGTCCAGCGCGTCGAGCCGGGGCCCCGGCAGCTCCCCGTCGTCCTCGCCCTCGCGCAACAGGCCCAGGACCGAGTCCAGTTCGCCGACCGTGCGCCGGGTGGTCTCCTCGATCGCGGCCAGTGCCTCCCGTACGAACTCCACGTCGGCGTCCAGGACCCGGCGCGCCGCGCTCGCCTGGAGCGTGACCGCGCTCAGCGCGTGGCCGACGGAGTCGTGCAGCTCACGCGCGAGCCGGTTGCGCACGGCCAGCTCGGCGGCGCGCCGCTCGGCCGCCGCGAGGCGGTCCGTCGCGCTCGGACCGAGCAGCCGCGGCGCCTGCCGGGCGAGGAAGGTCCCCGTGCCCGCGGCGACGGCGGCGAGCGCGAGCAGCATCAGCAGCCCGGCAGGGACGCCGAGCCACTGCACCCACGGCCGGTCCAGACCCCAGAACGAGGCCAGTTCCGACTCCTGGAGCGAAGCCGAGAACGGCAGCGCCATCACCGTGACCGCGAACGGCGGCAGGGCCAGCGTCGCCCCGCTTACCAGCGCGCCGATCCCCAGATGGAGCGTGAACCAGCCCGCCGTGCGCGCCTTGGCACCGCGCCCCCGAGCGGGTCCGTCGGCGAGCCGGTCGCCCACGGCCCGGTCGACAGCCGTCCGGTCGCCCGGGACCCGCTCGCCCCCGGTCCGGTCGCCGCCCCCGATCCCGCACAGCGCCCGCGCCGCCGCGACCGACATCGGCCGGGTCAGCGGGAAGAGCGAGGTGAGCGCGGCGAGTGGCAGGCCCACCGCGTACGCCCCGAACTGCACGGTCAGGCTCGCCCCGAACATCGCCTCCCCGCCCGTGAGCATGGCCACGACCACCGAGCCCACCAGCCAGTACGGCATGAACAGGGCGCCGCCCAGGATCAGATGCACCCAGCGGAGCCTGGCCCGCCGGCCCAGGATCGGTGCGAGCAGCGGTCTCACGCGCTCGCGCTCCGGCGCCGCAGGAAGTCGGCCAGACAGCCCGCCAGCAGGAACCCGGTGATCATTTCCCCAGCGTAGGTCAGCTGAGCCAGGCCGGTGAACGCCTTGTCGGGATCGGTGTCCGGCATGAACGTCACGAGCATCATGTAGGCGCCCCAGCACCCGACTCCGCCCGAGCCGACCCAGGCCAGGCCCAGGGTCGTACGGACCGACAGCGACCGGGCCCGCCGGAGGACCAGGAGCACCACGCCGGCCACGGCGACGGCGACGAAGAGCGCGCGCGTCCACTCCAGGACGTAGAAGTCGTCGGTGCGCCGGGCGATCTGCGCCGGGGAGAGCCCACGCGTCGCGCCGGACGCCCACATCACATGGACGGCGGCGGGCACCAGGGCGAGCAGCGAGGCGAGGGCGGCCGTGACGCGGGTGCCGGTGCCGCAGAGCCGGGCGGGCAGGTCGCCCAGGGTGCCGCGCCACACGTGCGCCCAGCGCTCGCGTACGTAGAGGACGAAGAGGGTGCCGAGCGCGAGCCCCTGGACGATGAAGCCGCCGTAGACGATCCCGAAGACCCAGTCGTCGAGGAACGGTTCGCCGCCGGCGGCCGGCTTCGGCGGGCCGGTGACGAGGGAGACCGCGAGCTGCGCGGGGAAGCCGATCATGATCGGGGAGAGCAGCCCGGTCGCGGCCCACAGGGGGAACGCGAGGAGCCAGGCCCGCACCCGCAGGCCCCACGGCTGGGTGAGCAGCAGGGCGAGGACGGCCACCACGGCGTCCATCACCACGGAGACCGAGTTGGCGACGATCAGCAGGGTCCGGTGTTCCAGGAGCACGCTCCCGGCCGGAATGCCGATCTCGCTGCCGAACACCCAGGCGATCTTGAGCGAGATGTACGGGAGGCAGGCCACGCCGGCGAGGGTGCGGAGGATCCTGCGGGCGGCGTCCGGGCGGCCGGCCGGCCTCGGAACGGGGAGGTGGGGAGCGGTCTGCGTCATGGCCCCACGCTCCCGCGCGCGCCCCTCCCCGCACCTCCTGCCCACAGACGAACCGCCTCCGCCGCGCGGGGGGAGAGACCCTCCCCCGACCAGCCCAGGGCCTAGCGGTTCCTCAGAGGCGGCGGGTCGCCAGGGTCAGACGGTCACGGGCGTCGAAGAGCGCGTCCTTGATCATCTGCTCGTGCCCCGGGGTCAGCCGCGCCACCGGCACCGAGCAGCTGATCGCGTCGCGCGCGGGCGTCCGGTACGGGATCGCGATCCCGAAGCAGCGCAGTCCGAGGGTGTTCTCCTCGCGGTCCACGGCGTAGCCCTGCTCGCGGATGAGGTGCAGCTCCTCGATGAGCCTCTCGCGGTCGGTGATCGTGTGCTCGGTCAGCGCCGGCAGTGTCTCCGGGAGCAGCTTGCGGACCTGCTCGTCGCTGTGGGTGGCGAGCAGCGCCTTGCCGAGCGAGGTCGAGTGCGCCGGCAGCCGGCGGCCGACGCGCGTGAACGGCCGGAGATAGTGCTGGGACTGACGGGTCGCCAGGTAGACCACGTTGGTGCCGTCGAGCCGCGCCATGTGAATGGTCTCGGTCGTGTCGTCGGAGAGCCGGTCGAGGGTGGGCCGTGCGGCCGCGACCACCTCGTCGCCGTCGATGTACGACGTGCCGACCAGCAGCGCCCGCACCCCGATGCCGTACCGCGTGCCCGTCGCGTCCGTCTCCACCCAGCCCAGCTCGACCAGGGTGCGCAGGAGCATGTACAGGCTGGACTTGGGGTAGCCGACGGCCTCCTGGACGGCGGCGAGCGAGTGCATTCCCGGGCGCCCGGCGAAGTACTCGAGCAGCTCCACGGTGCGCACCGCGGACTTGACCTGGGCCCCACCCGTGTCGGCAGTCGACATTGCCTCGCCCCTCTTTCCGTGCCTCTTGTGGAGTCGGCACGCCCGTCAATAGAGTCCTGATTCATCTACAGGAACTCTGTTCAGAATAGCGAACAGAGCGCGCGGAGGGGCATGGCTGTGGCAGCTGAACCAGTGTGGAGTGTGGACCCCCGGACGGGGAAGCCACGGGAGCAGGTTGCGGTGGAGGCCACAGCCGAGGAGATCGACCGGGCCGTCCGGGCCGCGGCCGCCGCCCGCGAGGCGCTCGCCGACCGTGCGACGCGGGCGGCCCTGCTCCGTACCGCCGCGGACCTCCTCGACGAGGCGGGACCGCACGTCATCGAGGCCGCCGACGCCGAGACCGCGCTCGGACCGGCCCGGCTGACCGGTGAACTCGCGCGCACCACGGCCCAGTTGCGGTCCTTCGCGGACGTGGTCGACGAGGGCTCCTTCCTCGACGTACGGATCGACCTGCCCGACCCGACGACCACCCCGCCCCGCCCCGACCTGCGCCGCTGGAAGGTCCCGCTCGGGGTCGTCGCCGTCTACGCGGCCAGCAACTTCCCGCTCGCCTTCTCCGTCCCCGGCGGCGACACCGCCAGCGCCCTCGCGGCCGGCTGCCCCGTCGTGATCAAGGCCCACCCGGACCACCCGGCCACCTCCGAGCTCTGCGCCTCGCTCCTGCGCCGGGCCGCGGCCAAGGTCGGGCTGCCCGAGGACGTGGTCGTCCTGGTCCACGGCTTCGACGCGGGTGTCGACCTCGTCCGCCACCCGCTGGTCGCGGCGGCCGGCTTCACCGGTTCCGTCACGGGCGGGCGGGCGCTCTTCGACGCGGCGGCGGCCCGGCCCGTCCCCATCCCCTTCCACGGCGAACTCGGCTCGCTCAACCCGGTCGTGATCACCGCGGCCGCCGCCGAGGAGCGGGCCGCGGAGATCGGGGCCGGCCTCGCGGCCTCGGTGACCCTGGGCCAGGGGCAGTTCTGCACCAAGCCCGGCTTCGTCCTGGCGCCCACGGGCGAGGCCGGCGACCGCTTCGTCTCCGCCCTCACGGACGCCATCAGCGAGTCCGAGCCCGGCGTGATGCTCGACCACCGGATGCGGGACCGCTTCCTCACCGCGACCTACGAGCTCGCCCAGATCGCCGGCGTCGCCGCGCCCGTCCACCCGGGCCCGGGCGGTCCGCACACCGTCAACGCGGGTTTCCTGACCTTCGACGCCGAGATCCTGCTCAAGGGCGCGCACAGCGCGATCCTCCACGAGTGCTTCGGCCCCGTGACCCTGGTCGCCCGCTACTCCTCCCGGGACGAGATCACCGCGGTCCTCGGCCTGCTCCCCGGCAACCTCACCGCCACGCTCCAGATGGCGGAGGAGGACCCGGAGGCCGCCTCCCTGCTCGCCGAACTGACCCCGCTGGCGGGCCGCGTGCTCGTCAACGGCTGGCCGACGGGCGTGGCGGTGGCGGGCGCGCAGCACCACGGCGGGCCCTACCCGGCCACCACCTCCACCGCCACCTCGGTCGGCGCGACCGCGATCGAACGCTGGCTGCGCCCGGTCACCTACCAGTCGACCCCGCAGCACCTGCTCCCGCAGGAGCTGCGAGACGGCAACCCGCTGGGACTGCCCCGCCGTTGATCCCTGGTGACGACGGGGGAGTGCGCCTCGACGGCGGCGGCATCCTGGCCGTCCGCCGTCCGCCGTCCGCCGTCCGCCGTCCGCCGTCCGTATCGACTCCTTCGACAGTCTGATCCGCTTCGAGGTCGCATACCGGCAAGAGGCGGAAGCCCGGATGCGGGAGGACGGCCTGCCTGCTCCGTGGGAACTGACGGAAAGTCGGTCGAAACAGTATCGCCGGGCGACGGAACAGCTCATCGGGTAACCGGCGCCTCAGCCTGTGAGCCTTCGGTAGCCAATGAGGCTTGCGGCTATGCCGACGAAGGCGAGGAAGTGCTCGGCCTTCCGTTCATAGCGCCGGTGGAGCCGTCGACACAGGTGGCCGTAGTCGCATCCTTTGTCGGCATGGAGTTTCGCCGGCCGACGGCGCCGGGGCCCACGGCGGGAGCGGACGGGCGGAATGCCCCGGACGAGCGGCTCCAGGCCCTGGCTGTCGTGCATGTTCGCACCGGAGATGCCCAGGGACCACCGTCGGCGGCACTGCACGTGGCCCATCGTCGGTCGGTATGGGCGGCGGCTCTCAGGAGTTCCTGAGAGCCGCGCCTCAGCGTGGCATCTGAATCACACGGCTACGCGCTTCCAGCCGGACTTGTTCAGAGCGGTACTCCCAAAGGGAGCGCAGGGGCCTTCGCACCTGGCGGCGTAGAAATCGATCATGTCGGGCTCCTCGAGTTCGAGGTTGCACTTCACCGTGGTGTTCGCGCCCTTGGTGTTCTCACACCATCCGTAACTTCCACGGTCCGTGGCGTAGTAGCCGCCCGCACGGTGGCCATCGGCCTTGGTGTCGGTGATGTAGACGTCATCACCCGTGGACTGCCAGCACATCTTGGCCCCGGTCGTACTGACGCAGGTCTCTGCAGCGCTTGCCTGCGGAACCAGGATCACGCCCAACAGTGCAATCACCGTGGAGCCCATGGCACCCGTGCGCCCGAGAGCACGCCGAATCCTCATACTGCAAAACCTCCGCTGGAAGGAAGACGTCATCGAACAGCGGAGGCTAGCATGATCTTTTGCGACATCTCGAACGTGTGATCGAATGCCCACTGCACCCGCACAACTGCCATACGGATGCAGCCGCGCGGCCCCCGTGGAGCGTCTGCCCCGACCGCTACAGCACCCTCAGGAGCCATGGCGGCCGCGCCTGGTGCAGGGAGTTGGCCTGTCGGCGCTTCCTTCGGCTACGACAGGCCGAGCAGGGCCTGTGGGGAGCCCCTGACGTACGAGGTCGCCGACCCCCATGGCGGCTTGCATCTGGTCTGCGCCGCGCACGCGATGACGCCGAGGAGCGGCTGGAGGGTGGCACGGTCACCACTCTGACGGCGTGAGAGGTCGCCTTCCTGTGGCGGACAGCGGACGGCCGCAGTGCCCCGAGACCTGCCCGTGACGGGACCGGGGCACTGCCGAGTCCAGGCTGGACACTTGCGGAACTGTCCGCTCAGGCCTGCGTGCACTCGCCTCAGCTGGGTGGGAGATCCGCCTACGACCGGACAGGGAGGCCGCGGCTGCAGACCTGCTCCGAGCCCTTCACCAGGCACACGTCGAGGGACAGACGCTGGCCTTCGTCCAGGTCACCGGTCTTCCATGAGGTCGTGTAAGGGGACGAGTGCCCCTGAGTCGAAGCCTCGCGGTAGACCCAGGCGTTCGTGATGATCCCCTTGACGCCCCACCCGTCGGCCGCGTCGTCATTTGCTCGCAGCGCGTCTCCAGGGTCGGTTCCCACCGGGTCCGCGTTCCAGTTCACGTATCCGGCGTACTTGCCGTCGGCGTAGAGGTAGGCGACCACCGAATGGGTGTCCTGGTACCAGCTCGTCTGGACGGTGAGCCGGGGCGCTGCCGCGGCAGTACCCGCACCAGTGCCAAGGGTGGCACCGACCGTCACGGCGGTCGCCGCAAGCAGGGTCGCTATCCGGGTCCTCATCTTGGCCATCAATGTCCTCCCGCATCTAAGCGATCAAGGTAGGGCGTGATCTTAGACCCGCCGTGGTCACCGCGACGACACCGCCCTCGCCGGAGATGGCAGCCACCTGCGCGCACGAACACAGCTCAACCCGCGAACGGGCGGTGACGTCGACGATGCGCGCCGGCGCGCGGAGCGGCTCTGACTCAGTGGCCGCCGCCCTGCGCCTCTTAGCAGCCGTTTCCGTTGGTGGTTCAGTTCTTATGGCGGCTGCAGCGGTGAGAGGTTGCGATCGGGTTCGTCAGGCGCGGCTGCTCTGGTCAGCGGGGCATGCGCCGTCCCAGCTCCCGGGCCTTCTCGCGCAGCCCCGCAGCCCAGGCTGCGCCTTCCGCAGGGGCGGACAGCCCCGTGACGGTGGAAACCTGCACGTCTTCGAGCGGGGCTTCCGGGGTGGCTCCGTGCCGTGCCCAGTCCACCTTGATCGCGGCGCGTTCTGCAAGAACGAGCACCGTGGCAGTGAAGCCTTCGGAGAGCGCGAGCCAGATGGCGTGGCTCGTTCTTCGGTGCTTCGCCACAAGGGCGTTCACGAAGGTTTCGAAGGTATCGGGGCTGATCTGACACTCGTCGTTCTCCATCGGCCCGATGCCCGAGGGGAGTTCCAGCTCCGCTTCGAAGACCGCTACCTGGCGCTGGAAACATGCGGGAAGCTCCATTGGACGGGTTCCACGGGGTCTCGTCGCCGATGTCGAAGCACTGGCAGGAGAAATGCCCGCAACTGGGCCTTCTGCAACACCCTTTAAGGGGCGGCTTCGCGGTTCTCGGCCGTGCCCCCGCGAATGCCCCCGGTCACCACCAGGTCGCCGTCCGGGGTGCGTCGTGCCAGGGTGCCGGTGCGGAACCAGCCGTCGGGGGTGAAGGCGCGGGCGTCCTCGTCGGGGGTCCGGAGGTGGCCGCGCGGGACGGACGGGCCGCGGGCGAGGAGTTCGCCGGGCTCCCCGTCGGGCACGTCCTCTCCGAAGGCGTCGACCAGGCGGAGCTCGTCGTCCGGCGAGAGCGGGCGGCCCTGCGTGGTGAACACGGTCTCGTCCGGGTCGGCGGGCCGGGTGAAGGTGAGCGGCCCCTCGGCCATGGAGAAGACCTGTTGGAGGCGGCAGCCCAGCTCGGGTCCCACACGTTCGGCGTCCGCCCGCGGCAGGAGCGCCCCGCCGACCTGGAGGAGACGCAGACTGCTCACGTCGGCACCGACGGAGGAGAGCGCGTCGAGCCAGCGTCGGGCTGCGCCGGGGTCCACCGAGGTGAGGGTGACCCGCTCCCGTTCGACGACCGGAAGGCACGCGGCGGGTTCCGGGTCCGCGGCCAGGACGACGGTGCCGCCGACGGAGAGGGTGCCGACGACGCCGGGGCAGCCGAAGGCGAAGGTGGAGCCCGCGGGCAGCGCGGCCAGGTACACGTCGTCCTCGGTGAGCGACACGAGCTCGGCGGCGGCCCGCGCTTGGCAGGCGTAGTCGTCGTGGGTACGCGGAACGAGCCTGGGAGCCCCGTCGGTCCCGCCGGAGAGCAGGAAGAACGCCACCTGGTCGGCGCTGGTCGCGCGCGCCGGTGCCGGCGGGGCGTCGACGGAGCCCAGCGGGACGTAGTGGCAGCCCGACGGGTCGGTCGTGAAGCCGCCGTACGGGGACTCGGCGCCCGGCTCCTCGTAGGTGAACACCCGTCGCAGGAAGGGCCCTTGGGTCGCGATACCGGCCGCCATCGCCGTGTGGTCGAAGCCCTCGTACGTCGAGGGTCCGACATAGCCGACGGCCTCGGTGACCCGCACGAGGCGGGACACCTCGGACGCGCGGTACGGGAGCGGGCAGAACACGGGGGCCACCCCGGCGCGCATCAGCGCGAACACGGTGACCACGAACTCGGGAACGTTCGGCAGCTGCACGACGGCCCGTTGCCCGGGCCGGAGGTCGAGCAGCCGGAATCCGGCGGCCATGCGGTCCACCCGCCGGTTCAGCTGCGCGTACGTGACGCGGGTGCCGCCGTGCACGAGCGCGGTCCGCGGTCCGTACTGCAGGGCCCAGCCGCGCAGCAGGTTGTCCAGCGTGTTGCCACGCCAGTGCCCGGCCGCCCAGTAGCGGTCGACGAACTCCTCGGGCCAGGGTGTGCGGCCGTCGGGCAGGGGTGTCATGCGCTTCCTTCCATACCGGCGACCGGTACCGGATGCCATACCGGCGACCGGTACCGGATGCCGCCGTGTCGACCGTGGAAGTCCAGTGCTCCCGCACACCCGTACGCAAGGTGCCGTACCGACCAAGGCGCGCCGGCTCCCCTCGGCGGAACGTCCAAGGGGCGCCGCCCACCAGCGGGATCGCCCTCGTCCGGCCCGTCCGCAACCGCCGTCCCGCCCCTCGCGTCCCCGTTGTCATGATCAGAACTGCGACCCCCCGCGACCTCGACGCCATCGCCGCCCTGCACCTTCAGGCACGGGCCACGTACTACGGCGGGCACATCCCCGACGCCGAGTTCGCCGGGCCCGAGGAGCTGGCCCGCACCCGGGAGGGGTGGAGCAGGGCCGTGGAGCGGGGCGACGTGCTCTGTGCCGAGCGGGACGGCGAGGTCGGCGGAGTCGCCGCGTACAGCAGGGGCGACGGCGTGGTGACGCTCACCCAGCTCCACGTCCGTCCCGACCGGTGGCGCCGAGGTCTCGGCACCGCCCTGCACGCGGCCTGTCTGGACGTCTGGCGCGCCGAGGGCATCGCCACCGCCCGCCTGCTGGTCTTCGAGAAGAACGAGCGGGCCCAGGCCTTCTACGCCGCCCACGGCTGGACCCCGGACCCCGACACCCCGCGCTCCGGCACCCATGTCGTGCTCCGCCTCACAGTGGCGCCCGCCGCGGAATGAAACCGCCCGGCCGGGGCGTTCCGGCGACGGAACACCCCACGACCCCGGAGAGAAGCAAGAACATGCGCGTCGAGATCTGGAGCGACATCGCCTGCCCGTGGTGCTACATCGGCAAGGCCCGCTTCGAGAAGGGGCTCGCGGCCTTCGCCCACCGCGACGAGATCGAGGTCGTGCACCGCTCCTTCGAGCTCGACCCGAACCGGCCCAAGGGTGACACCGCTCCGGTGATCGACATGCTGGCGAAGAAGTACGGGCGGACCCTGGACGAGGCCCGCTCCATGGAGGCGCACGTCGCCTCCAACGCGCATTCCGAGGGCCTCGGCTACCGCACCGAGGGCCGGGACCACGGCAACACCTTCGACATCCACCGCCTGCTCCATCTCGCCAAGGAGCGCGGCCGGCAGAACGAGCTGCTCGACCTCGCCTACCGCGCCAACTTCGCGGAGGAGCGGTCCGTCTTCGACGCCGAGACGCTGGTACGGCTCGGGGCCGAGGCCGGCCTGGACGAGGCCGAGGTCCGCGCCGTCCTCGCCGACGAGACCGCGTACGCCGAAGCGGTACGGGCGGACGAGCGCGAGGCGGCCGAGCTGGGCGCGAACGGCGTCCCGTTCTTCGTCCTTGACCGCCGCTACGGCATCTCCGGCGGCCAGCCCGCCGAGGTCTTCACCCAGGCTCTGGAGCAGGCGTGGCAGGGCCGGGCGCTCCAGCCGGTCGGCGGCGACGCCGCGGCCTGCGACGTCGACGGCGGCTGCGAGGTCTGACCGGCCCGCCCCTCCCTCGCCCCCCGGCCCCGGACGCGGACCGTCCGGGGCCGAGGCGTGTCGGGGCCGCTGCGGGAGGGTCCGGGGCCGAGGCGTGTCCGGGGGCGGATGCCCAGGGTGTCCGGGGCGCGTCCGCCTTCGGTCGGCACGGCTCCGACCTGCGCGCATAAGCCGCGCTTGGCCTCTCCCCATGATCAACGGCAATTGACGGCGGCCCGGGGGGACCCCAGGCTGGGGCCATGGATGCCATCGAACCTCTCGGCGGAGCCGAGTTCGCGCCGCAGCAGACGTATCTGAACACCTCCGCCTGCGCGTTGCTCCCGCGCCGCACGATCGAGGCGATCACCCTGCTCGCCGAGGAGACCGCGGCCGGGCGCGCGGGCGGCGCCGGCGACTTCGACATCGTCGCCGAGGCCCGCGCCACCTACGCCCGGCTCATGGACGTCCATCCGGACCGGGTCGCGGTCGGCAGCTCGGTCTCCGTCCACGTCGGCCTGATCGCGCAGTCGATGCCCCCGGGCGCCGAGATCCTCTTCCCCGAGGGCGACTTCAGCTCGGTGATCACGCCCTTCACCGTGCGCGGCGATCTCAAGACGCGCTTCGTGCCGCTGGAGCTCCTCGCCGAGTCGGTCCGCCCCGAGACCGCGCTCGTCGCCTTCTCCGCCGTCCAGTCGGCGGACGGCCGGACGGCCGACTTCGCGGCGGTACGGGCCGCGGCGGCCGCGCACGGCGCCCGTACGCTCCTCGACGCCACCCAGTCGGCGGGCTGGCTGCCGCTGCGGGCGGGGGAGTGGGACTACACGGTGGCCGGTGGCTACAAGTTCCTGCTCTGCCCGCGCGGGGCGTCCTTCCTCACCGTCACGGAGGAGGCGCAGGACTCGCTGGTCGCGATCCACGCGGGCTGGGTCACGGGCGAGGAGCTGTGGACCAACAGCTACGGCCCGGTGCGCGAACTCGCCCGCTCGGCACGGAGGTTCGACGAGCCGCCGGCCTTCCTCTCGTACCACGGCGCGGCCCGCTCGCTCGCGCTGCTCGAGGAGGTCGGCATCGAGCGGATCGAGGCCCACAACAAGGCCCTCGCCGCCCGGTTCCGGGCCGGACTCGCGGAGCTGGGGCACGCCCCGGTGCCGGACGTCTCCGGCGTCGTCGCCGTGCCGGGCCTCGGCGACCGTCAGGACGCCCTGCGCGCGGCGGGCGTCCTGATGTCCGCCCGCGCGGGCAACCTGCGGGCGTCCTTCCACCTCTACAACAGCGCGGTGGACGTCGACCGGGCCCTGGAGGTCCTGGCGGGCTGACGCCGCGCGCCCGTACGCGCGCAGGTGCCGTTCCCGAGGCGCCCGGGCCCTCCCGGGCGCCTCGGTCCGTACGCGAGGGCCGGGCCCGGGGCCCCGGGGTCCGGCCCGCTACGCGCCCTCGCCCCGCTTCGCCTCGCCGCACCTGTCCATCTCCGCGCAGAGGTTCTCCTCCACCTTCGAGAGCAGGCGGGTCAGTTCCGTGCGCTCGGCCGGGGTGAGCCCGGCCAGGGTGTACTCCTCCAGGCCCGTCCAGGCGTCCGCGACCCCCGTCCGCAGCGCGCCCCCGTCCTCCGCCGCCTCGACCAGGGCCGCGCGGCGGTCGGACGGGTCCGGACTGCGGCGGACGTGACCGCTCTGCTCCAGCCTCTGGAGCATCTTCGTGACCGTCGACGGGTCGAGGCCCATCGCCTTGATCAGCTCCGACTGACGCACCGGCCCCCGGTCCCACAGGCACATCATCAGGAACTCCTGGCCCGGGAAGAGCCCGACCTCCTTGAGCAGCCGCCCCGCGGCGATCCGGTGCAGCCGGGCCACGCGGGAGAGCCCGTGACTCACCGGCCCGCCCAGCGCGGCGGACGGCACCGGGCCCGTACAGACGGGCTCCGACGGGTTCACGGACGGGGACTCGGGCATCGGTCGCTCCTCGTTGCGGGTGGTGTGCCCAGATTACCTTGGTCGGCCAAGTAATGCGTTACAGTGACGTCAGGCCGAATGCTTGGCCGACCACATAAATTCTTGGGAGACCGTCATGACCACCGCCTTCGACCCGATCGACCTCTCCGGCATCCGCCTCGCCAACCGCATCGCCATGGCCCCGATGACCCGCAGCCGGGCCGACGCCGTGGACCGGACCCCGACCGCCCTGGCTGTCGAGTACTACGCCCAGCGCGCCTCCGCCGGCCTGATCATCACCGAGGGCATCCAGCCCGCCG
The DNA here is from genome assembly GCF_025195125.1 of Streptomyces sp. Je 1-79. Classification (GTDB taxonomy): domain Bacteria; phylum Actinomycetota; class Actinomycetes; order Streptomycetales; family Streptomycetaceae; genus Streptomyces. The sequence continues at coordinate 81,904 of NZ_JAMGSL010000008.1, read as the reverse complement.
CGGAGGGCCAGGGCTACCCGAACACCCCGGGGCTGCACAGCGCCGAGCAGACGGCCGCCTGGCGCGCGGTCACCGACGCCGTCCACGCCCGCGGCGGCACGATCTTCGCCCAGCTGATGCACACGGGCCGGATCGGCCACCCCGACCTTCTCGACGGCGACCTCCACCCCGTGGGCCCGTCCGCCGTACGCGCCGACGGCCGGCTCTTCACGTTCGACGGGCTCAAGGACTACGTCACCCCGCGCGAGCTGACCTCCGACGAGGTGCGCACCACCGTCGCCGCCTACGCGGCCGCCGCGCGCAACGCCGTGGACGCGGGCTTCGACGGCGTCGAGATACACGGAGCCAACGGCTATCTCGTCCACCAGTTCCTGGCCACCGGCACCAACCACCGCACCGACGAGTGGGGCGGTCCGGTCGAGAACCGGATCAGGTTCGCCGTCGAGGTGGCGAAGGCCGTCGCCGCCGAGATCGGTCCCGGGCGCACGGCCCTGCGCATCTCCCCGGCCAACCCCTACAACGACATCGCGGAGACCGGGACGGAGGAGACGTACACCGCGCTGATCGCGGCGATCGACCCGCTCGGCATCGCGTATCTGCACCTCATGGAGGCCGCCCCGGCCGTCCGTGAGCTGACGCTGGCCCTGCGCAAGCGGTTCTCCGGCACCTTCGTCCTCAACCCGGCGACCGAGAGCCCGACCGGCGCCGCGTCGCTGGCCCTGATCGAGGACGGTACGGCCGACATGGTCGCGTACGGCGCGCTGTTCATCGCCAACCCGGACCTGCCGGCGCGGCTGAGGAACGGCGGCCCGTACAACATCCCGGACCGCGCCTCGTTCTACGGCGGCGACCACCGCGGATACACGGACTACCCGGCGCTGTGAGGGAGCGGGGGCCCGACAGGCCCCCGCTCCCTCACAGCACCCGGCTCAGCCCGCCCGGCTCACCGCACCCGGTTCACCGTACCGGCGTGAAGTCCCGCGCCCCGATGAACTCCGGCCGCCGTACCGGCGCCGCGAACGGCTCCACCGCCGCGTTCTCCACGCTGTTGAAGACGATGAAGACGTTGCTCCGCGGATACGGCGTGATGTTGTCGCCCGAGCCGTGCATCGCGTTGCAGTCGAACCAGGTCGCCGAACCGGCCCGGCCCGTGAAGAGCCGGATCCCGTGCGCGTCCGCGAGCGAGGTCAGCGCCTCGTCGGACGGGGTGCCCGCGTCCTGCATCTGCAACGAGCGCTTGTAGTTGTCCTTCGGCGTCTCGCCCGCGCAGCCCAGGAACGTCCGGTGCGAGCCCGGCATGATCATCAGACCGCCGTTGGTGTCGTGGTTCTCCGTCAGCGCGATCGACACCGACACCGTGCGCATCCGCGGCAGCCCGTCCTCCGCGTGCCAGGTCTCGAAGTCCGAGTGCCAGTAGAACCCGGAGGCGCCGAAGCCCGGCTTCACGTTGATCCGCGACTGGTGGACGTACACGTCCGAGCCGAGGATGTCGCGGGCTCTGCCGACCACCCGCTCGTCCCGGACCAGCCGGGCGAAGACCTCGCTGATCCGGTGCACCTCGAAGACGGAGCGTACGGTCGCCGACTTCGACTCGACGATCGCGCGCGGATCGGAGCGTACGGCCGGATCGGCGACCAGCCGGTCCAGCTCGCGCCGGTACGCGGCGACCTCGTCGTCGGCCAGCAGCTCCGGCTCGACGAGGAAGCCGTCCCGTTCGAACGACTCCAGGCCCGGGGCGTCGCTCCACACCACCGGGTCCCGGCGGGGCGTGAGCACCTCGGACGCGCCGCGGGTCGGGTACAGGTCGGTCAGGACGTCCGTCATGGTCAGGCCTCCTCCGTGAGCAGGGGGTACACCCCGTTCGCGTCGTGGTCCTCCCGGCCGGTCACCGGCGGGTTGAAGACGCAGACGCAGCGGAAGTCGGTCTTGGGGCGCATGGTGTGGCGCTCGTGGCCGTCGAGCAGGTACATCGTGCCCGGCTCGATCCAGTGCGTCTCGCCGGTCTCGTCGTTCGTCAGCTCGGCCTCGCCCTCGACGCACAGGACGGCCTCGATGTGGTTGGCGTACCACATGGACGTCTCGGTGCCCGCGTAGAGCACGGTCTCGTGGAGCGAGAAGCCGACCCGCTCCTTGGCGAGGACGATCCGCTTGCTCTCCCAGGTGCCGGACTTCGCCCGCACATGGCGTTCGGTGTTCTCGATGTCCTTGAAGGATCGGACGATCACGGTGCTGCAACTCCCTTGCGTCTAGCGGTGTTACGGATGGTTCAGACGGTCTCGCGGACCGCGCGGGACAGCGTCCGCAGACCCTCGTCCAGCTCGTCGGGGGTGATGGTCAGCGGCGGCAGGAGTTTGACGACCTGGCTCTCCGGGCCGGAGGTCTCCAGCAGGAGCCCCAGCTCGAAGGCGCGGGCGCAGACCTTCGACGCCCGGGACCGGTCGGCGAACTCCAGGCCCCAGACCAGGCCCCGGCCGCGGTAGTGGGCGCCGTAGGCGGAGTTCTCCTCGCAGATGGCGAGGAGCGCCTGCTCGACCTGCTCGCCGCGCGCCAGGGTCTGCTTCTCCATCTGGCCGTCGGCCCAGTACGTGTCGAGCGCGGCGGCGGCGGTGACGAAGGCCGGGTTGTTGCCCCGGAAGGTGCCGTTGTGCTCGCCCGGCTCCCACACGTCCAGCTCGGGCCGGAACAGGCAGAGCGACATCGGCAGCCCGTAGCCGCTGATCGACTTCGAGAGCGTGACGATGTCCGGCGTCACGCCGGCCTCCTCGAAGGAGAAGAAGGCGCCGGTGCGGCCGCAGCCCATCTGGATGTCGTCGACGATCAGCAGCATGTCCTGGCGCCGGCACAGATCGGCGAGCGCCCGCAGCCACTCGGCGCGGGCCACGTTGATGCCGCCCTCGCCCTGGACCGTCTCCACGATCACCGCGGCCGGCTTGTTCAGACCGGAACCCTGGTCCTCGAGCAGCCGCTCGAACCAGAGGAAGTCCGGCACCTGCCCGTCGAGGTAGTGGTCGAACGGCATCGGCGTGCCGTGCACCAGCGGGATCCCCGCGCCGGCCCGCTTGAAGGCGTTGCCGGTGACGGCGAGCGAACCCAGCGACATGCCGTGGAACGCGTTGGTGAAGGAGACCACCGACTCGCGGCCCTTCACCTTCCGGGCCAGTTTCAGCGCGGACTCCACCGCGTTGGTGCCGGTCGGCCCCGGGAACATCACCTTGTACGGCAGGGAGCGCGGCCGCAGCACGACCTCCTGGAAGGTCTCCAGGAAGGTCCGCTTGGCCGTGGTCGCCATGTCGAGACCGTGGGTGATCCCGTCGCGTTCCAGATAGTCGATCAGCGCCCGTTTGAGAACGGGATTGTTGTGGCCGTAGTTGAGAGAGCCGGCGCCGGCGAAGAAGTCGAGGTACTCGTGGCCGTCCTCGTCGGTGAGGCGGGCGCCCTGCGCGCGGTCGAAGACGGTGGGCCAGCCGCGGCAGTAGCTGCGCACCTCCGACTCAAGGGTCTCGAAGACGCTCAGTTCGGGCGGGGTGATGGTCACAGCGATGCTCCCGTGGGGTGGAAGGGGCCGATGCGGTACAGGACTTCGGGCTGGTGGGCGGCGTCGCCCTCGGCGGAGCCGGGGAACAGGCCTCCGTCGAAGAGGACTTCGCGCTCCAGGGGGAGGCGGTGCCGGGCGGCGTAGGCGGTGAAGAGCCGGTCCGACGGCGTGTTGTCGGGGGTGACCGTCGTCTCGACGGCGTCCGGGGCGACCCGGGCGGTCAGCGCGTCGAGCAGCACCCCGGCCAGGCCGCGTCCGCGGTGGCTCTCGTCGACGGCGATCTGCCAGACGACGAGGGTCCCGGGGCGGTCCGGGCGCAGGTATCCGGTGACGAAGGCGACCGGCTCGCCGTCGGCGGAGCGGGCGACCAGCGAGGTGGCGGCGAAGTCGCGGCACCACAGGAGGTAGCTGTACGAGGAGTTCAGGTCCAGCACCGCGGAATCGCGGGCGATACGCCAGATCGCGGCTCCGTCCTCCACTCGTGGGCTTTCCAGTGTCATGGCTGCTTGTGCTGCGGTCATGCCGAGGAAATGTACCGACCGAATTCTGTAATTGCATCGGGCGATGGGGTGGGCTTACGGCATCGGATGTGTTATTCGCGCGAGCGCGGATCACCACCGGTATGCCCGTATAAATCCGGGCAAATCTAGCGCGCTGTGGGGTCGGTCACAGAGACGGAATGTGGACGGAAACGCTGATGAAACCTTTGCGTTTAGGGTCCGGAAAACGGGGCAGAAGAACGCGGAAGAAGTAAGGGAATTTGCTCGGAGAATGCGAGACGGTATTCCCTTTCAAATGCGTGGAGAGCTGACGGTGGAAATTGCCGGGTGGGAAAGCGGGACGGGCGGGGCCGTCGGCCCCGCCCGTCCTCCGTGTTCCGTGGTGGACTACCGGCCCCACGCCTCCGTGACCGCGCGGCGCGCGCCCTCCAGGTCCACCGTGCGGCCCGTCTCGCCGAGCGCCGCGCCCAGCGCCGCCAGCGAGGACTGCACGGCGCCCGGGGTCGCGTCCACCCCGTAGTGGTTGACCCGGATCATCTCCTTCGCCAGCGCCCCGCCGCCCGCGATCAGCGGCAGCGACGGATCCGCCGCCAGCGCCCTGGCGACCAGCTCCGAGGCGTCCACGCCCGCCGGGGCGCGCAGGGTCGTCGCGACGGGGGCCGCGTCCTTCGCCGCGTGGACGTACGGCTCCAGGCCGCCGCCGAGCGCCAGCGTGCCCGCGCGGGTCGCGGCCGCCGCGGAGGCGTGACGGGCCATCAGCGCGTCCAGGCCCTCCGCCTCGATCCGCTCCACGCACGCCTCCAGCGCCAGCATCTCCAGCTGGGCCGGCGCGTGCAGCAGCGCCGTGCGGCCGCCGTCGATCCAGCGCTCCTTCCAGTCCAGGAGGGAGAGGTACGAACGGCGCGGCGCCCGCGGGTTGGCGGCGAACCGCTCCCACGCCCGCTCGCTCACGGAGACCGCCGAGACACCCGCCGGGCCGCCCATCGCCTTCTGCGCGCCGATGATGCACATGTCCACGCCCCACGCGTCCGGCAGCACCGGCTCCGCGCCGATCGACGCCACCGCGTCCAGGTAGAACAGCGCGCCGTGCGCCCGCACGACCTCGCCGATCTCGGCGACCGGGTTGGTGTTGCCGGTCGCCGCCTCCGCGTGGACCAGGGAGACGAAGTCGATCTCCGGGTGCGCGGTCAGCGCCCGCTCCACCTGGGCGGCCGTCACCGCCGTGTGGAAGGGCACCTCCAGGTCGACGACCGTGGCGCCGCAGTCCCGCAGCCAGTTGCCGAACGTCTGGCCGTACGGCCCCGTGACGATGTTCAGCGCCGTCGAACCGGGCCGGGCCCCGCTGCGGATGCAGCCCTCCAGCGGCAGCAGCGCCTCGCCCTGGGTGATGACCACGTCCTGCTCGGTGGAGAGCAGGGCGGCGACCCTCCGCTCGATGGAGGCGAAGTGCGCGGCGGTCAGCGGGGCCAGGTCCAGCAGCGGATGAGTCACGGTCACGGTGGTGCCTTCTTCGAAAGGAGGATCGAGCGTCGGTTTCAGGGTACCGAGCCGGTTCCCGAGGGCTCCGGACGTCCGCACGGACGCCCGCTCCGGTGCGGCGATCACGCGCGCCCGCTCCGGTGCGGCGATCGGGGAACGGCCCCTCTGTGGCGGGGTGCCCGCCCCTCGTAGAGTGCAGACATGAGCGATCGCATGGTGCTGCACGTGAAGGGGCGGGTGCTCGTCGGCCCGGAGGACGTACGGGACGAGCTGTGGGCGGTCGACGGCCGCATCACGTACACCCGGCCGTCCGGCGACGCGCTGACCGTGGAGGGCTGGGCCCTGCCGGGTCTCGTCGACGCGCACTGCCACGTCGGCCTGGACCGGCACGGCCCGGTCGACGAGGCCACCAGTGAGAAGCAGGCGCTGACCGACCGCGACGCGGGCACGCTCCTGATCCGTGACGCGGGATCGCCGTCCGACACCCGCTGGATCGACGAGCGCGAGGACCTGCCGAAGATCATCCGGGCCGGCCGGCACATCGCCCGCACCCGCCGCTACATCCGCAACTACGCCCATGAGATCGAGCCCGAAGACCTGGTGGCGTACGTCGGACAGGAGGCCAGGCGCGGCGACGGCTGGGTCAAGCTCGTCGGCGACTGGCTGGACCGCGACGCGGGCGACCTGGGCGCCTGCTGGCCCCGCGCCGAGGCCCAGGCGGCGATCGCCGAGGCCCACCGGCTCGGAGCGCGGGTCACCGCGCACTGCTTCGCCGAGGACTCGCTGCGGGACCTGGTGGAGGCGGGCATCGACTGCATCGAGCACGCCACCGGACTCACCGAGGACACCATCCCGCTCTTCGCCGAGCGGGGCGTCGCGATCGTTCCGACGCTCGTCAACATCGCCACGTTCCCGAAGCTCGCCGAAGGCGGCGAGCAGAAGTTCCCGCGCTGGTCCGCGCACATGCGACGGCTGTACGAGCGCCGGTACGACACGGTCCGTTCGGCGTACGACGCGGGCGTCCCGGTCTTCGTCGGCACGGACGCGGGCGGCTCCCTGGCCCACGGCCTGGTCGCGGCCGAGGTCGAGGAGCTGGTCAAGGCGGGCATCCCGCCGATCGAGGCCCTCTCGGCCACGGCCTGGGGCGCCCGCGCCTGGCTGGGCCGCCCCTCCCTGGAGGAGGGAGCCCCGGCGGACCTCGTGGTCTACGGGGAGGACCCCCGCGCGGACGTCCGCGCCCTGGCGGCGCCGCGCCGGGTGGTCGTGAACGGGCGGGTCATCGGCTGATCCGGCGGCGGCCCCGCGGCCGTCACCGGCCCCCGCGCGGACGCCAGTTCGTTCGATGCTTAGGTTAGGCTGACCTAAGCATTGATGGGCTACGCAGGGGAGGCGTTCGCGGTGGGGCAAGGGCATGGCTGGGAAGGTGTGGTCCTCAAGCTGTTCCGGGGCCGGGACTTCACGTTCACCGTGACCGGGGCCGAGCAGGTCACCGACCACTACCGCCGGGTGCACCTGACGGACGGCGGGCTCCTCGCCGCCGCCGGTGTCCATCCGACGATGTGGGTGCGGCTCTGGTTCGAGAACGCGGGCAAGCCGCACCAGCGCGCCTACACCCTGGTCGACCCCGACCCGGACGCCGGGACCTTCAGCCTGGAGTTCGCCCTCCACGAGGGCGCCGCCAGCGACTGGGCCCGTTCCTGCGCCGCCGGCGACACCATCGAGGCCACCCTCCAGGGCACCGGCTTCACCGCCCCCGACCCCCGCCCCGGCCGGCTGCTCGTCATCGGCGACCCGGCCTCGCTGCCCGCCATCAACTCCCTCCTCGGCTCCGTGCCCGAGGTGCCTGCCACGCTCTGGTTCGAGACCTCCCACGACGCCGGCGAGGAGCTGCCGCTGCGCCTCGACACGGACCGGCACGAACTGCGCCGGGTCCCGCGTCAGGGCGGCGGCGCGGCCCTCGTCGAGCAGGTGCGCAAGGAGCTCCCCGAGCTGCTCGGCGACGACCCGTACGTCTGGATCGCCTGCGACACGGCGACCACCCGCACCCTCGCCTCGTACGTACGCAAGGAGCTCGCCCTCCCCAAGGACCGGGTCCACTCCCTGGGCTACTGGCGCGCCGTCTGAGCAGGGCCCTTGCCGGTGCGCCGGGTTGACCGTCCGTTACCCGAGGCCGGTGCGGCTCGTTGAATCACTTCCCGCGAGCCCCGCGCGATGCGCAACACGCGGGGCGCGCGGGAACGCCTGTGCCGAAAGAATCGAATATGGGCGCGGAAACCCCCCTTTGGAGTGAACTCACGTCAGGTGTCTGTCGGTTCACTCTCCGTGCGTAAAGATTCGGGTGTCTCAAGTCGCCGAGGCCGCGTCGACCCCGTGTCCCCGTGGTGAGCGGCCGGCGACGCCATGTCTCTTGTGGGGGTTCCACCATCTTGAACAGCAACACCTTCCGCGCGCCCGTACGCCGCACCGCCGCCGCCGCGACTGTCGCCGCGCTGGCCGTCGGGCCCGTGGTCCTCATGGCCCCCGCGGCGCACGCCACCGGCGGCGAAGGGCGCGCGACCGCCGTCGTCCTGCGGGCCGGTCTCGACGTCTCCCTGCTCGGCAAGTCGGTCCAGGTACCGGTGCGGACCTCCCTCAACGAGGTGAAGGCGCCTCAGAGCGAGAACAGGACCGCGCTGACCGTGAAGGTGGAGGGCGCCGAGAACGGCAAGCCGATCAGCATCCTGCGGGCGGACGTCGCCACCTCGGCGGCCACGGTGGAGAAGAACAAGGCCGAGGGGCACGTGAACCTCGTCAAGGCGCGGGTCCACGTTCCCGGCATCCGGGCGCTCTCCCTGATCGAGGTCGAGAAGGTCACCGCCGACGCGGTCTGCGAGACGGGCAGGCGGCCCGTCGCCGAGGCCAACGTCCTCGGCCACGTGACCGTCTTCGGCAAGAAGACCACCCTGTCGACGGCCGGGCAGACCAAGGTCACCGTGCCGGGCGTCGGCGAGGTGACCCTCGACCTGTCCCGTACCTCCACGACCTCACGCACCGCCGCGGCGACCGCGCTCGAACTGAAGGTGGACGTCGACCCGCTGAAGCTCGGTGTGGCCGAGGTCAAGGGTGTGGTGACGCTCGCCGAGGCCACCTGCGAGACGCCGAAGGGGACCCAGCCGACGGAGAAGCCCACCGAGAAGCCCACCGAGAAGCCCACCGAGCAGCCGAGCGAGGAGCCCTCGAACGAGCCCTCCGCGAAGCCGAGCGACGGCGGTGGCGTGGAGACCCAGAACGACGGCTCCAACCCGGCCGACCAGAACCTCGCCGCGACGGGCGGCAGCTCGATGACCCCGTACCTGGCCGGCGGCGCCGTCGTCCTGCTCGGCGGCGGCGCGGGAGCGCTCGTCCTGGCGCGCAGCCGCGCCCGGGGCTGACCGACCCGAGGGGGAGGGGAGCGGGCGAGGGCGGTGGTGACACCGCCCGACCCCGCGCGTCGGCGTCCGCGCTCTACCCCGACAGGGCCTAGCCCTCGATCAACAGGGCCTGGTCCAGGGCCTGCAGGAATCTGTTCGTGGTGACCCGGTCCCGCACCGCCAGCCGCAGCCAGTTCCGGTCGAGCCCCGGGAACGTGTCCCCGCGCCGCGCCGCGAAACCCAGCGCCCGCAGCCGCTCCCGTACCGCGTCCGCGCGATCGATCCGGACCAGTACGAACGGACCCTCCGCCGCCGTCACCGCACGCACCTCGTCGAACTCCGCGAGCCCCGCCAGCAGATGGGTCCGCTCCACCCCGATCCGGTGCGCCGCCAGCTCCGCCTCCGCGAGCGCCGCCCGCGACATGCACGCCTCCGCCGCCACCAGCGCGGGGGTGGACACCGGCCACAGCGGCTGCGCCCGCTCAAGGAGCGCGACCGTCTCCGGACACGCGAGGACGTAGCCGATCCGCAGCCCCGCCAGACCCCAGGTCTTCGTGAGGCTCCGCAGCACCACAAGCCCCGGCACGTCCGTCCGCCCGGCCAGCGACTCCCGTTCGCCCGGCACCGCGTCCATGAACGCCTCGTCCACCACCAGCGTCCGGCCGGGCCGCGCCAGCGCCGTGATCGTCTCCGCCGGATGCAGCACGGACGTCGGGTTCGTCGGGTTGCCGATCACCACCAGGTCCGCGTCCTGCGGCACGGTCGCGGGATCGAGCCGGAAGCCGTCCCGCTCCCGGAGCAGCACCCGGCCCACCTCGTGGCCCGCGTCGCGCAGGGCCGCCTCGGGCTCGGTGAACTGCGGGTGCACCACCACCGGCCGCCGTGCCGGCAGCGCCCGCGCGATCAGCACGAACGCCTCCGCCGCCCCGGCCGTGAGCAGCACGCGCCCGGCCGGCAGATCGTGCCGCTCGGCGACCGCCGCCCGCGCGGCCCGTCCGTCCGGGTAGAGCGCCAGACCTGTCAGGGAATCGGCGATCCGCGCCCGCAGCCACTCCGGCGGAGTGTTCGTCCGGACGTTGACCGCGAGGTCGATCAGCTTCTCGTCCCGTACCTCCGCGTCACCGTGGTGTCGCAGATCGTGGACGTCTCTGTGCGCGTGGATATCCATGGCCGCCGTCGGGTGATGAGTGGGGGGTGTACGGGGCTCCGTCTGACCAGCGATGTACCCCTGTCTCCGGGGCAACAACCGTACGGCAGCGGCATCTTCGTTCGGATGAAAGGGGAGGGAACGGGCAATCGCGCACGTCACGCGCGCCGATTTCCGCTTCGGTACGAGAAGCACGGCACCGGCGCCCGCCGCGAGCAGCGCCGCGGCCTCCGCCACCGACGCCGTCCCCGTCGCCGCCAGCGGAGCCGCCGAGGGGTGCGGTACGGACACGGCCGCCAACTCCTCGGCCCGGTAACCCCGCAGGGGCACGCCGAGCCGCCCGGCCGCGTCCACGATCCCGGGCTCGGCCGCCCGCGCCTCCAGCGTGGCGAGCGCCGTCACGTCCGAAGCCGTGAGACCAGCCTCCCGCAGCGCCGCCGCGACCAAGGCGAGGACCTCGTCCACAGGCACCCCGGACCGGGCGCCGACGCCCACCGTCACGCCGTTCACCGCGCGCCCCCGGTCGGCACAACGATGTGCGCGGACCGCGCGCGATCGGATAGCAAAGGCGCATGGCCGTTTTCGTCGCGCTCGGCGCGTTCCTCATGACGCTGTTCGGCGGCTGGACGGCGCAGCGCGTCACCGACCGGCGCCACCTCGTCCTCGGCCTCGCCGGCGGACTCATGCTCGGCGTGGTCGGGCTCGACCTCCTGCCGGAGGCCGTGGAGGCCGCGGGCACCCCCCTCTTCGGCGTGCCGCAGGCCCTGCTGCTCTTCGTCGGCGGCTTCCTCTTCGCCCATGTCGTGGAACGGCTGCTGGCGGTCCGTCAGGCGGCACACGGGGTGGGCGCCGATTGGGGAGCAGCGCGAAGCGCTTCGACGAGGGGTGGTGGTCGGGAGACGGGCGGGCGCGTACCGCAGGTCGGCCTTACCGCGGCGGCCGCGATGGTCGCCCACAGCCTCATGGACGGCATCGCGCTCGGCGCCGCCTTCCAGGTCGGCGGAGGCATGGGCGCGACCGTCGCGCTCGCCGTCATCACCCACGACTTCGCCGACGGATTCAACACGTACACGATCACCAGCCTGTACGGGAACGCCCGTCGCAAGGCGGTCATCATGCTGATCGCGGACGCTCTCGCGCCGATCGTCGGCGCCGCGTCCACTCTGCTGTTCACCCTTCCGGAGGAACTGCTCGGCAGCTATCTCGGATTCTTCGGCGGCGCCCTGCTCTACCTCGCCGCCGCCGAGATCCTCCCGGAGGCCCACCACGAACACCCGGCCCTCTCCACCCTGTTGTGCACGGTGGGGGGCGTGGGCTTCATCTGGGTCGTGGTGGGCGTCTCCGGCGGCTGATCTCACGCGGCGGGCCCGTTCGCGCAGTGCTCCACGAACCGCACGGCGGCCTCCGGGGCACCCGCCCAGTGGGTGTGCACATAACTCGCGTGCACCCCCTGCTGTACGAACCCCTCCATGCGCCGCTCCGGCTGCCGCAGCCCCCAGGCCGCCTGCATGCCCGCGCCCGGCTCGATCACGGTCCGGTGGAACTCGTGGCCCCGCATCCGCGCCCCGGCCGCGGCGAGCGAACTGTCGCTCACGGCCACGGCGTCCCGGTACCCGAGCGTGAGCCGCTCCGACATCCGCGCGTCGGCGTCGAGCACGCCGCACATCGGCGTCCCGTCGAGCGAACGGGCGAGGTACAGCAGCCCGGCACACTCGGCGGCGACCGGCGCCCCGGAGGCGGCCAGTGCGGCGACGGCCTTCCGCAGCGGCTCGTTGGCGGAGAGCTCGGCCCCGTACATCTCGGGAAACCCCCCGCCTATGACGAGCCCGCTCGTCCCGTCGGGAAGTGCCTCGTCCCGCAGCGGATCGAAGGTGACGACCTCGGCGCCGGCGGCGGTCAGCAGCTCCGTGTGCTCGGCGTACGAGAAGGTGAAGGCGGCGCCACCGGCCACGGCGACCACCGGGCGACGGCCCCGGTTCTGTGCCGGGTGCGGGCCGGTGGCCGGGTTCCGCCCACCCGTTGCGCCCTGCGGAACGTCTGCCCACGACCTGAGGGGCTCCCACGCCTCGGCGTGCAGCTCCGGCGCCGATCGCGCGAGGGCCAGCAACGCATCCAGGTCGCAGCCCTGGAGAACCTGCTCCCCCTGCGCCGCCACGGCGGCAACCGCCGCCGCCTGCCGCTCCGCGACCGGGACCAGCCCCAGGTGCCGCGACGGCGTGGCGACGGCCGGGGCGCGCCGGAGCACACCCAGTACGGGAACCCCCGACCCGCCCAGCGCCTCCCGGAGCAGATGCTCGTGCCGGTCCGTGGCGACCTTGTTCAGGATCACCCCGCCGATCCGCACCTCCGGATCCCACGAGGCGAACCCGTGCACCAGCGCCGCCACCGACCGCGACTGCGACGAGGCGTCCACGACGAGGACGACCGGCGCCTTGAGGATCTTCGCCACCTGCGCCGTCGACGCCAGCTCCCCCTGGTCGGCGGCGCCGTCGTACAGGCCCATGACGCCCTCGACGACCGCCAGGTCGCAGCCGCGCGCCCCGTGCTCGAAGAGCGGCGCGATCAGCCCCGTACCGCACATGTACGCGTCGAGGTTGCGGCCCGGGCGGCCGGTCGCGAGCGCGTGGTACCCCGGGTCGATGTAGTCCGGCCCGACCTTGTGCGGCGAGACCGCCAGACCACGGCCCGCGAACGCGGCCATCAGACCGGTCGCGACCGTGGTCTTGCCCGCGCCGGAGGACGGCGCCGCGATGACGAGACGTGCTACCACTCGATGCCCCGCTGGCCCTTTTGACCCGCGTCCATCGGGTGCTTCACCTTCGACATGTCCGTCACGAGGTCCGCGAAGTCCACGAGCTCCTGCGGGGCGTGGCGGCCGGTGATGACGACGTGCTGGTGCCCGGGACGGTCGCGCAGCACCTCGACCACCTCGGCCGTGTCGATCCAGCCCCAGTGCAGCAGGTACGCGAACTCGTCGAGGACGTAGAACTTGTACCTCTCCTCGGCGAGGTCACGCTTGACCTGCTCCCAGCCCTCGCGCGCCTTGTCCTCGTGCGACTGCTCGCCCTCGGCGACCTCGCGCTGGATCCAGGACCAGCCCTCGCCCATCTTGTTCCAGGTGACCGTGCCGCCCTTGCCGGTCTCGCCGAGCGCCTTGAGGGCGTTCTCCTCGCCGACCTTCCACTTGGCGGACTTGACGAACTGGAACACCCCGATCGGCCAGCCCTGGTTCCAGGCGCGCAGCGCCATGCCGAAGGCGGCGGTCGACTTCCCCTTGCCGACGCCGGTGTGGACCATCACCAGCGCGCGGTTGCGGCGCTGACGGGTCGTGAGACCGTCGTCGGGAACGACGGTCGGCTGTCCCTGCGGCATTAAGCGGCCCTCCTCGTTGCGTGCTCTGCCTGAACGTTCCTGACGAGACCGGCGATCGAGTCGGCGCGCAGCTCGTCCAAGGTCACGGCGGTGCCGCCCAGTTCGCGGGCGAGGTCACCGGCGAGCCCCAGCCGTACGGGACCGGTCTCGCAGTCCACGACGACGGCCGCGGTGCCCTCGGAGGCGTGCAGTCGCGCGGCACGCGCGGCGAGCGCCACCGGGTCGGCGCCGCCCCCGGTCGCCCGGCCGTCGGTGACCACGACGAGCAGGGGGCGGCGCGAGGGGTCGCGCAGCCGCTCGACGCGCAGCACGTCATGGGCCTTGAGCAGCCCCGCCGACAGCGGTGTGCGGCCGCCCGTCGGGAGCTGTTCCAGCCGTGCCGCCGCCGCGTCCACGGACGAGGTCGGCGGCAGGGCCACCTCGGCGTCCCGGCCCCTGAAGGTCACCAGGCCGACCTTGTCGCGCCGCTGGTAGGCGTCGAGGAGCAGCGAGAGCACCGCGCCCTTCACCGCGCTCATCCGCTGCCGCGCCGCCATCGAACCGGAGGCGTCCACGGCGAAGAGCACCAGGTTCCCCTCCCGGCCCTCGCGCGTGGCCTGCCGCAGATCGTCCCGGCGGACCACGAGCCCGGGGCCGGTCCGGCCGCGCGCCTTCTGGTGCGGGGCGGCGGCGTGCACGGTCGCGGTCAGGTGCAGCTTGGTCAGCGCGCCCCGGGGCCGTACGGCGCCGGTCGTCCTGCCGTGCTCGGTGCGGGCCCGGGAGCGGCGCCCGGCCGCGCCCTCGCCGAGGCCGGGCACGCTGAGCATCTTCGTACGGAACGGCTCGGCGGCCTTCACCGCGGCACGCTCACCGGCGCCGCTCCCGCCCGGGGCGGGCGCCGGGGCCTCGTCGGCGCCGTCGGCGGGGTCGGTCCGGTCCGGCCGGTCGCTCTCGGGCGCGGAGTCCGGCCCCTCGCCCTGCGGCGGCACACCGCCGCCACCGGGGCCGCCGGGGCCCTCGGGACCGGGGTCCGGGTCGTCGTCGCCCTCGTCCTCGCCCTTGAACCGCTCCAGCGTCTCGTCGAGCTTGTCCTCGTCGAGCCCCGGCGCGTCGAAGGGGTTCCGCCGCCTGCGGTGGGGGAGGGCGAGCAGCGCGGCCTGCCGTACGTCGTCGGAGGTGACGTCCGTCCGCCCGGCCCACGCGGCGAGCGCCGTCGCCGTCCGCGCCATCACGATGTCCGCGCGCATGCCGTCCACCTCGAACGCGGCGCAGGTCGCGGCGATCTGGAGCAGGGCCGCGTCCCCGAGCACCACGCTCGGCAGCAGCTCGCGCGCCGCCACGATCCGCTCGCGCAGCGCGGTCTCCTCGCCGGCCCAGCGGGCCGCGAAGGCGGCCGGGTCGTCGTCGAAGGCCAGCCGGCGCCGGACGACCTCCACACGCTGCTCGGGCTCGCGGGAGGCCGCGACCTCGACGGTCAGCCCGAACCGGTCCAGCAACTGCGGCCGCAGCTCGCCCTCTTCGGGGTTCATCGTGCCGACGAGCAGGAAACGCGCGGCGTGCCGTACGGAGACGCCCTCGCGCTCGACGTACGAGGAGCCCATCGCGGCCGCGTCGAGGAGGAGGTCGATCAGGTGGTCGTGGAGGAGGTTGACCTCGTCGACGTACAGGATCCCGCGGTGCGCGTCCGCGAGCAGCCCGGGCTCGAAGGCCTTCACGCCCTCGGCGAGGGCCCGTTCGATGTCGAGCGCGCCGACCAGCCGGTCCTCGGAGGCGCCGACGGGCAGCTCCACCATCCGGGCCGGACGCGCGGCGGCGGGTGCGGTCTCGTGCGGGCCGTCCGGGCACCCCGGATCGGGCGCGGCCGGGTCGCAGCTGAACCGGCAGCCCGCGACCACCGGGACCTCGGGCAGCAGGTCCGCGAGCGCCCGTACGGCGGTCGACTTCGCGGTGCCCTTCTCGCCGCGCACGAGGACACCGCCCACCGCCGGGCTCACCGCGTTGAGCAGCAGCGCGAGGCGCAGGTCGTCCATGCCGACGACGGCGGTGAACGGATACCTGGTGCTCATCGGGTGGTCCTCTCTTCGAGTTCGGTTCGCGGGCGGAGGCACACGGGGAGCCGGAGGCGCACGGGAAGGGGCGTCACGGCGCGCCCGGGGGCACGAACGGCAGCCCCGCCGGCGCCCCGTTCTCGATCAGCCGCAGCAGCGCGTCCGTGTCCGCGTGCTCCTCGATCAGGTCGCCCAGGCGGTCCAACTGCTCCTCGCGGAGCAGGCCGAAGGACGTGTCCGGAGCCGGTACGAAGCGCCGTCCGGCCGCCGCCGCGACCTCCCGCAGGAACGCCCGGCGGAAGCCGTCGCTCTCCAGGGAGCCGTGCCAGTGCGTCCCCCAGACCGCGCCGACCCGGCAGCCGTCCAGGAAGGACTCCCCGCCCAGCACCTCCGCGACGCCGTGGTGGATCTCGTACCCCTCGACCGGCTCGCCGAGCGCCTCGCCGACCGGCCGGGCCAGCGTCTTCTCAGCCGCGAACCGGACCCGTACGGGCAGCAGTCCGAGCCCGTCGACGGTGCCCGCCTTCGACTCGACCTCGTCCTCGATCCGCTCCCCGAGCGCCTGGAAGCCGCCGCAGATGCCGAGCACCGGCCGGCCCTCCGCCGCCCGCCGCGCCAGCGCGTCCGCGAGACCGCGCTCGCGCAGCCAGGCCAGCGCCTTGACCGTGCCCCGGGTGCCGGGGACGACCACCAGGTCCGCGTCGACGAGCTCCTCGGCCCGGTCCACGAACCGCACGACCACGCCCGGTTCGGCCGCCAGCGCGTCCACGTCCGTGAAGTTCGACATCAGCGGTACGGCGCAGACGGCGACCCGCAGGACGTCCTCGCCGATCGGCGGCGCGACGACGGACTCGCGGACCGCGCCCCGCAGGGAGACCCGCAGCCCGTCCTCCTCGTCGATGCCGAGCCCGTGCGCGTACGGCAGCACACCGAACGTCCGGCGCCCGGTCAGGTCGTACAGCATGTCGAGCCCAGGCTCCAACAGGGTCACGTCACCACGGAACTTGTTCACGAGATAGCCCGCGACCAGCTCCTGGTCCTCGGGAGCGAGCAGCGCCGTCGTGCCGAAGAACTGGGCGAACACCCCGCCGCGGTCGATGTCCCCGACGACGAGGACCGGCAGCCGCGCGGCCCGCGCGACGCCCATGTTCACGATGTCCGTGCGCCGCAGGTTGATCTCGGCCGGACTGCCCGCCCCCTCGCAGATCACGGCGTCATACGTGCCCCGCAACTCCTCCAGGCACGCCATGACGGGCTCGAAGAGCTCCTTCTGCCTGCCCCCGTGGTACCCCCGCGCACTCAGCTCGCCCACCGGCCTGCCCATCAGGACGACCTGGCTGGAGCGGTCGCTGCCGGGCTTCAGGAGCACCGGGTTCATCAGCGCGGTCGGCTCGACCCGGGCCGCCTGCGCCTGCATGGCCTGCGCCCGGCCGATCTCCGCCCCCTCGCGGGTCACGAAGGAGTTCAGGGACATGTTCTGGCCCTTGAACGGGGCGACCTTCACGCCCTGCCGGACCAGCCAGCGGCAGATGCCCGCCGTGACGACGCTCTTGCCCGCGTCGGACGTGGTCCCCGCGACCAGCAGCCCCCCGCCTCTCATGCCTTCCTCCGCTTCCACGCGCCCGCCACGATCCGTCCGCCCACACAGGCGGCGAGCGTCAGACCGGTCACCCGGCGCGAGAGCCGGACCGCCCGTTCGATGTCCCCGACCTCCACGGCCCGGCCCTCCCCGTTCAGTACGGGCCGGTGCTCGACCCGGCCGCCGTACGACAGCGTCCCGCCGAGCCGTACGCCGAGCGCCCCCGCGAACGAGGCCTCGACGGGGCCGGCGTTGGGGCTCGGGTGCTTCGCCGCGTCCGCCTTCCAGGCGCGTACCGCGCCGCGCGGATTCCCCCCGGCCACCGTGGCGAGGGCGGCCGTCAGCCGGGCGCCGGGCCAGCCGGCCACGTCGTCGAGCCGGGCCGAGGCCCAGCCGAAGCGCCGGTACCTGGCCGACCGGTGGCCGACCATCGCGTCCAGGGTGTTCACCGCGCGGAAGCCGACCAGGCCGGGAACGCCCGCGACGGCCCCCCAGACCAGGGCCCCCACGACGGCGTCGGAGGTGTTCTCGGCGACGGACTCCACGACCGCGCGGGCCATCGCCGGACCGTCCAGGGACTGCGGGTCGCGGCCGCACAGATGGGGGAGCCGCTCACGGGCCACGTCCAGGTCCCCGGCGGCCAGGGCCCCGGCGATCGCGCGGGCCTCGCGGCCCAGGGTGGTCCCGCCGACGACGGCCCACACGGAGGCGGCGGTCAGCGCCACGGAGGCCCGGGGGTGGGCGCGTACGGTACGGGCGGCCAGCGCGGCGGCGCCCGCGGCACCGGCGACGCAGACGGTGGTGTGCATGGCGCCCCACCCGCGGTGGTCGCGCCAGAGCAGCCTCTCGACGGCCCCTGCGGCACGGCCGAACGCGGCGACCGGATGGCCGCGGCGGGGGTCGCCGACGATCAGGTCCGCGGCCAGACCGGCGGCGGCGCCGTAAGCGAATGCACCTGTGGCTGAACTGCGGCCGGGCATGGCGCTGTGTCCTCACTCAGGGTCCGCGCCCTGGCTCGACGTGACCGGCGGCGAGAGTTCCTGGCTCCCGGGGGCTCCCCGGTCACAGTGGCGGGACCGCGCCGGATTCGCACCGGGCTTCCTCTGCATTGCCGCCGTAATGGCCCCGGAAGTCCACCACGTGCGGGAACACCCGTCAACTCACGCTTGACCTGCGGCGGGACAGTGTGCGGAGCACCACACGGACCCCCGTGAACGACGGCCGGGCGGGCCGCACCCGAAGGTGCGGCC
>NZ_JAMGSL010000008.1:0-63599 GCF_025195125.1 Streptomyces sp. Je 1-79 | reverse complement strand
GGGGGGGCGCCCCCCCCCCCGGCCGGTGAAGCGGGACCGTCGTCAGACGACGATCAGATAGATGCCGTACGCGACGGCCGCCGCGCACAGCGCGAAGCAGGCGTACGCGCCGGTGCGCGCCAGGGTGGCGGAGCCTCCCTGGGCGGCGGCCTGCTCCTGCTTGGAGAGGCCGACGATGCCGAGGGTGAACAGGCCCACGAGGGCCACGGTCGCCACGAGGCTGACTCCGAAGACGGAGCCGAGAGCTGCCCAGTCGATCTTCATGTCGTTGGTTCCTTACACCGCGGCCGGAGCGGCGGGGGCTGCCGGGTCCGTGGGAGCCGGCGAGGGGATGGTGGTCTTGAGGTCCTCGTCCGCGACGGCGGCGTAGGCACCGGCGGGCGCGGGCGGGGCCACGGCGGCCATCGCGGTGGTCACGACGCCGGCGGGCTCGTCGTCGATCTCGTCGGCGGTCACGTTGTGGTGGTCGACGGGCTTGCGGCGCGAGAGCGCCCAGATGACGGCCGAGCCGGCGACCAGGAGGACCGCGACGGCCGCGACGCCCCAGGGGCCCTGCTTGGTGAGGAACTCGGCGCCGGCGCCGACCAGACCCGCGGCGGGCAGGGTCAGACCCCAGGCGACGAACATCCGGGTCGCGGTCGACCAGCGGACGACACCGCCCTTGCGGCCGAGGCCCGCGCCCATGACTGCGCCGGAGCAGGACTGCGTGGTGGAGAGCGAGAAGCCCAGGTTGGACGAGGCCAGGATGACCGTGGCGGCGCTGGTCTGGGCGGCGAAGCCCTGCTGCGGCTGAAGGTCGGTGAGGCCCTTGCCCATGGTGCGGATGATGCGCCAGCCGCCGAGGTAGGTGCCGAGCGCGATCGCGACACCGGCGGAGACGACGACCCACATCGGGGGGTTGGAGCCGGGGGCGAGGACGCCGCCGGTGACCAGGGCGAGGGTGATGACACCCATCGTCTTCTGCGCGTCGTTGGTGCCGTGCGCGAGGGAGACGAGACCGGCGGAGGCGATCTGTCCGGCCCGGTAGCCCTTGGCCGTGGACTTCGTGTCCGTCCGGGAGCCGATCTTGTACGTCAGCTTCGTCGCCGCCATCGCGGCGAGACCGGCGACGAGCGGCGCGGCGATCGCGGGGATGAGGACCTTGCTGACCACGGTCGAGCCGTTGACGGCGGACCAGCCGGCCGACATGACGGCCGCGCCGATGAGTCCGCCGAAGAGAGCGTGGGAGGAGCTGGAGGGCAGACCCAGGAGCCAGGTCAGCAGGTTCCACAGGATGGCGCCGACGAGCGCCGCGAAGATCACTTCGGTACGAATGCCCTGTTCGTTGATGATCCCGCCGGAGATCGTCTTGGCGACCTCGACCGACAGGAAGGCACCGACCAGGTTGAGCACGGCGGACATGGCCACCGCCGTCTTGGGCTTGAGGGCACCGGTCGAGATGGTCGTCGCCATCGCGTTGGCGGTGTCGTGGAAACCGTTCGTGAAATCGAACACGAGAGCTGTCACGACCACAATCGCGAGCAGCAGCGTGATGTGTTCCATTTACCCAGGCAATCGTTTGACGTCAGTGGCGGGACGAACGTAGGCAACCTGAGTGAACGGAAGGTGAACTGGGTCGGGCGGAGTGGTGACCCGAATCAGGGTCCGGACATTCCGCTTACGGTGCGGGCGAGCGTTCTGTCCACGATGTGGGCGCCGTGCGACCCCGGGTAATCCGTACCCACACGGGATATGGGCGACTCCGGTGGCTTCCTCCCCGGCCGCCCGTGTCAGCCCGTGGACGGGCCGGGGGCACTGTCAGCCGACCGGGGGACCCGGGGAGGAGATCCATGTCACTCCGAAGGGGGACGGATCCGGCCGGCCACGGGCGGCTCCGTCCGGTGGCAGCCCGGGCCCGACCTGTCGACACTGGGAGCGTGCGCCCGGCTACAGCGACGGCAGCGGCCGTCACCACTCTGATCGGTGTCGGCGCGGCCGTGTTCGCGGCCGGCCGGTACGCAGGCGACATCGCCCTCAAGGCGTCGTCCGGCCGGCCCCTGCCCGGTGATCCCCGGCTCACCGTGCACGCCACGGGCCCCGACCGGGTCACCCTGACCCGCAGCCTCGCCTCCCTGCGCCCCGGTACGTACGGGATCGAGGGCCATGGCGTCCACGCGGTCGTGGGACCCGTCCTGGACCGCGTCCCGCACACCGCGGACACCGTCGTACGCCGTCTGGAACGCGTCGAGCACGGAGAGCTGGAGCCGGGTGCCCGGGTCCGCCTCACGCCCGAGCTGCACAGCGGCACCCCGCGGAGCGCCCTCGGCGTCGCCTACGAGGACGTCGAGATCCCCGGCGAGCTCGGCTCCCTGCCCGCCTGGCTCGTCCCCGGCGCGCGCTCCACGTGGGTCATCGCCCTGCACGGCATCGGCACGACGCGCCGGCACCCCCTCAACCTCGTTCCCTTCCTCACCCACCGGCAGATCCCCGTCCTCTGCCTCTCCTACCGGGGGGACGAGGGCGCGCCCCCGCCCCCGGACGGCTTCGGCCACCTCGGCGACTCCGAGTGGCGGGATGTCGACGCCGCCCTGCGCCACGTCGTCCGCCAGGGCGCCAAACACGTCGTCCTGTACGGCTGGGGGCCCGGCGCCACGATGGCCCTGCGCGCCGCCGCCGGCTCCGGTGTACGGGACGTCATCCGCGGCCTCGTCCTGGACTCCCCGGTCCTCGACCGGGAGGCCACCCTGCGCAACCTCGCCGCGGCCCACCGCGTCCCCGGCCCGCTGCTGCCGCTCGCCGTCCGCGCGGCGGAGGGCAGGGCCGGGCTGCACGGCGACCTCTTCCCGCAGGCCGCCGACCCGGCCGCCCTGAGCGTGCCGACGCTCGTCCTGCACGGCCCCGACGACACGATCGCCCCCTGGGAGCCCTCCCTCGAACTGGCCTCCCGCCGCCCGGAGCTGGTCACTCTTCACACGGTCCGCGGAGCGCCGCACGCCTCGATGTGGAACGCCGATCCGGTGCGGTACGAAGAGGCCCTGCGCCGCTTCCTCACCCCGCTCCTCTAGAGCCTCCGTCCCGGCCTCGGGCCGGCCTCGGACTGGCCTTCCTCCCGGCCTCCGTCCCGGCCTCCGACCGGGCTCCGTCTAGACCTCCGTCCCGGCCTCCGCCGGGGACGAGCCGAGGACGCGCCGGCGGCCTCGCCGATTCCGATTGGGCTTTCGGGCCGTCAACGGGAAGACTGCCCCCGTGACGTCTCGAAAGCCCGATGAGCAATTGGCGCGCAACTCCAGACTCCGACTTGTCCGTCCGCGGGCACTCGCCACGGCCCGGCGGGCCGTGACGACCCGGCGCACCCGACCGGCCCCGCGGCCGCCGGAGGGCACTCCGCCCCGCGCGGAACTGGCCCGCCAGGCGCGGACCGTCCTCGCCGACGCCGTACGGATCGCCCGCTGGGCCACGCTCGACGGCTCCACCGGGACCGCGGCGTCCCGTCCCCAGGCGGTCCGCGCGACCGCCGCCGCGAACGCGGCCGGACTCGACGGCATCCCCGCCCAGGAACGGGCCGCCGTCGCACTGGACCTGACGCCCGGCCAGATCAGGGCCGGCTGGGACCGGGCCCGGCTCGCCGGACTCGTCGAACTCCACGGCGACACCGCCCGCCCCGGCTGGCGGCTGCACGCCTGGGACCGTGACGACTCCGCCGTCCTGCGCGGCTGGGTCGCCCTGTTCGACGCCTGGTCCCTGGTCCACCCCGCCCCCGCGGACGTCGCTCCCGGCGCCGTCGCCGAGGTCGTCGAGGCCCTGCCCCAGGTGCTCTCCCTCCTCCAGCTCTCCGCCGGACCCGTGGTGGTCCCCGCCCTGTTCGACCTGCTCCGGCAGCGGGTCGACGAGCTGCGCGAGGAGCGCTGCGAGGTGCCCGTCGAGGGCGCCGACCCCGCCTCCGCGTCGGCCGCCGGCACCGCGTCCGACGCCGGCCCCGAGGGGCTCGCCGCCCTGCTCGACTGGGCCCTGGAAGGACTCGCCGCCGTCGGCGCGCTGACGCTCGGCGAGGGACCCGACGGCCGCCAGGCAACCCTGACCCCGCTCGGCAACTGGGCGGTCTGGGTCAAGCTGGAGCAGATCTGCGTCGCTGCCCAGAGCCCGGCCGGCAACATCGAGCGGTCCGCCGAGGAGATGCTCCGCGGCTGTGCGAGCCTCACCCCCGGCCCGGCGCGCGACGAGTACCGCGCCTGGCTCGCCGCCCGCACCCTCTCCAGCGCGGTCTCCGAACTCCTCGCCGTCGCCCGCGGGGAGGACGCCCTGCTGCGCGGTCTCGCCTTCGAGGCGCTCCGCGTCGTCGGGGCCCCCGCCGAGGCCGAGGTCAGGGCCGCCGCCGAGGAGGCCTCGCTCCGTCCGTACGCCCTGCTCTGGATCGCCGAGTACGAAGGCGCCGACCCCGACGACGCCCCGGACGTGCTCACCCGCGAGGAGGCGACCTGGCTCTGGGTGGACACCGCCGCGGCCGTCGCCGACCACGGGGAGAGCACGCTACTGGTGCGCCACCTCGACTCCGCCGTCCAGGGCACCGTCCCGGCGCTCCTCGACGAGGTCCGCGCCGTCGGCCACCCCCGTACCGTCCAGGTCCTGGTCGCCCTCGCCGCCGCGCACCCCGACCCGGCGCTCGCGAAGGCCGTCCGCCGGGCGGCCTTCCAGGTCCACACCGGGGGATCCTGACCGCCGTCCGTGCCGGGGGCCTTGACCGCCGTCCGTACCGGGGGATCCTGACCGCCGTCCGTCCGGGGGCCCGACCACCCGTCGTACCCGCGGCCGGCCGGGGTCCGGAGCGCACCGCCGCGTCTCAGCCGGTGGCCCCCGGCAGGTACGTGCCGAAGCTCCAGACGTTGCCCTCGCCGTCGCGCGCGATGTAGTCCCGCGAGCCGTACTCCTGGTCCGTCGGAGGCGTCACGATGTCGACGCCGTGGGCCACCGACCGCGCGTGGTGTTCGTCCACGTCGTCCACGTGGACGTACACCCCGCTCGGTCCGGAGCCCTCGACCAGCTTGTCGAACTCGCTGCCCGTGCCCTTGCTGCCGAGCATCACCATGCCGTTGCCGAACGACAGCTCGGCGTGCACGACCTTGCCGTCCTCGCCCTCGAACACCGCGGTGCGGGTGAAGCCGAACGCCTCCGTGAGCTGCCTGATCGCGGCGTGCGCGTCGTGGTAGGTCAGGGTCGGACAGATGTGGGGTGCCTCAGCCATCCCGATCACTCCTTTTCGCGGCGGGCCCATGTGACCTGGATCTCAGTCTGGCATCCGGCGCCGACATCGGTACGCCTCAGCGGAAGGTGTTGCACCGCGCCATGTCACCGGTCGTGAAGCCGGTGTAGAACCACTGCTGACGCTGCGCGGCCGAGCCGTGCGTCCAGTTCTCCGGCGTCACCCGGCCCTGGAACCTCTCCTGGATACGGTCGTCGCCCACCGCCGCCGCCGCGTCCAGGCCGTCCCGGATGTCCGCCTCGGTCAGCCGGGTCAGCAGGGGCCGCCCCGTCTTCTCGTCCGGCGTGGTCGTCGCGTGCCGCGCCCAGACGCCCGCGTAGCAGTCCGCCTGCAGCTCGACCCGTACGGCGTTGGAGTCCGGGCCCGTCCGCCCGTCCTGGGCGCGGGCCAGGGTGCCCATCATGTTCTGCACGTGGTGGCCGTACTCGTGGGCCACCACGTACGCCTGCGCGAAGGGCCCGCCGCTCGAACCGAACCTCGTCCGCAGCTCGTCGAAGAAGCCCAGGTCCAGATAGACCTGGCGGTCGCCGGGGCAGTAGAAGGGCCCGACCGCCGAGGTGGCCGAGCCGCAGGCCGTGCCGACCTGGTGGGTGAACACGACCGTGCGGGCGTCCCCGTACCGGCCGCCGCGCCGCTCGTACTCCGCCCGCCAGAAGTCCTGCACGCTGTTGACGACCGCCACGATCCGGCAGTCCTCGCGGGTGTTCGCGTCCGCGCCGGTCCGGCAGTCCCGCTCGACCTGGGCCGCCGAGGACGAGGTCGCGACCGGCTCGGGGTCGCCGGTGGTGAGCCCGAGCTGCTCGGGTCCCACCCCGAACAGCAGCCCCAGGATCAGTGCGATGAAGCCGACGATGCCGCCGCCGACGGTGGCCCTCCCGCCGGGGATGCGGCTGCCCCGGACGTCCTTGACCTCCGAGGTGTCCAGATCGGCGTCGTCGTCGAACTGCACGGGCCACCACCCTCCGCCGTCTCAGCCGCGGCGACGGCCGCCGCCCTGCGCCCGAGTATCGGCGAATCCCCCAGGGGTCGCCCCTTTTGTCCGACATGGGTGGTAACGGTCGGTAAGGGGGTGAACGGTCGGTGCCGGACTGTGGCCGAAAAGCAGTTGCATGCGCCCGTTAGACTGGCCGTATGGCCATTCTCCCCGCGCATGACTAGCGGCGTCGAATCCGCTCCCAGCCCTTTCCGCCGTACCGTCCGCCCTGGAGTCTGTCCGTGATCACCGCTTCCGGCATCGAGCTGCGCGCCGGCGCCCGCATCCTCATCGAGTCCGCTTCCTTCCGCATCGCCAAGGGCGACCGCATCGGCCTCGTCGGCCGCAACGGAGCGGGCAAGACCACCCTCACCAAGTGCCTCGCCGGCGAGGGCATGCCCGCCGCCGGGCAGATCGCCCGCTCCGGAGAGGTCGGCTACCTCCCGCAGGACCCGCGCACCGGTGACCTCGACGTCATGGCCCGCGACCGCATCCTCTCCGCCCGTGGCCTCGACATCCTCATCAAGAAGATGCGGATGAACGAGGAGCGCATCGCCACCGGCACCGGCGGCACGCGCGACAAGGCGATGAAGCAGTACGAGCGCCAGGAGACCGAGTTCCTCACCAAGGGCGGGTACGCCGCCGAGGCCGAGGCGTCGACCATCGCCGCCGCCCTCGGCCTCCCCGACCGGGTCCTCGGCCAGCCGCTGCACACGCTCTCCGGCGGTCAGCGGCGCCGGGTCGAGCTGGCCCGGATCCTGTTCTCCGACGCCGACACCCTGCTGCTCGACGAGCCCACGAACCACCTCGACGCCGACTCCATCGTCTGGCTGCGCGACTACCTCAAGACCTACCGCGGTGGCTTCATCGTCATCTCCCACGACGTCGACCTCGTCGAGACCGTCGTGAACAAGGTCTTCTACCTGGACGCCAACCGCTCGACGATCGACGTCTACAACATGGGCTGGAAGCTCTACCAGCAGCAGCGCGAGGCGGACGAGAAGCGCCGCAGGCGCGAGCGCCAGAACGCCGAGAAGAAGGCCGCCGCCCTCAACTCGCAGGCCGACAAGATGCGCGCCAAGGCCACCAAGACCGTCGCCGCGCAGAACATGGCCAAGCGCGCCGAGCGCCTGCTCTCGGGCCTGGAGGCGGTCCGCGTCTCCGACAAGGTCGCCAAGCTCCGCTTCCCGGAGCCCGCTCCCTGCGGCAAGACCCCGCTGACGGCGGAGGGGCTCTCCAAGTCGTACGGCTCTCTCGAGATCTTCACCGATGTGAACCTCGCGATCGACAAGGGTTCGCGCGTCGTCATCCTCGGCCTCAACGGCGCGGGCAAGACCACGCTGCTGCGTCTGCTCGCCGGAGCGGAGCAGGCCGACACCGGCGAGGTGACCCCGGGCCACGGCCTCAAGCTCGGCTACTACGCCCAGGAGCACGAGACGCTCGACCCGGAGCGCACCGTCCTGGAGAACATGCGGTCCTCCGCGCCCGACCTCGACCTCGTCGAGGTGCGCAAGACGCTCGGTTCCTTCCTCTTCTCCGGCGACGACGTCGACAAGCCGGCCGGGGTCCTCTCCGGCGGCGAGAAGACCCGGCTGGCCCTGGCCACCCTGGTCGTCTCCTCGGCGAACGTGCTGCTCCTGGACGAGCCCACCAACAACCTCGACCCCGCCAGCCGCGAGGAGATCCTCGGCGCGCTGCGCACCTACAAGGGCGCGGTCGTCCTCGTCACCCACGACGAGGGCGCGGTCGACGCGCTGGAGCCGGAGCGGATCATCCTGCTGCCGGACGGCGTCGAGGACCTGTGGGGTCCCGACTACAAGGACCTCGTGGCCCTCGCCTGATCATCTCGGTATGGATCATTCGGCTCATGGGTGATCCATCATCTGAGTGAGGGCGTCTCGTACTTCCCGGCGCGGCTCTGTGCGGAATCCTTCCCTCAGGGCCGCGCCGTCCTTGTGTGCCCGGCGCGGCGCTGACCTGGCACTTCCTGGCCGGGCGTGTCCCGGAGCGCGGATCGCATCACCCGGAATCATTCATTCCGCTCGTGGTGAGAGCTTCCCTGTCCGCAAACCTGGTGGCACAGACCTTGTCGAATGGGTGGCCAGGACGTCCGGGAGGGGTGATCATGAGAAGTCCAGAGCGCACTTCCCATGAGGAGGCACGGGTGGCCGAGACTCTGAAGAAGGGCAGCCGGGTGACCGGCGCCGCGCGCGACAAGCTCGCGGCAGACCTGAAGAAGAAGTACGACTCCGGTGCGAGCATCCGGGCGCTGGCCGAGGAAACCGGCCGCTCCTACGGATTCGTCCATCGGATGCTCAGTGAGTCCGGAGTCACGCTGCGTGGACGCGGCGGAGCGACCCGGGGCAAGAAGGCCGCCTCGGCCTGATCGGGCGCGGTTCGTCGGGTCCATCGGTTCTCGCGGTGGCCACCCGGTCGCCCGTGCGGTCGACCGGGTGGTTACTGTGCAGTCACTTAGCAGTGCTGCACCGGAACCGGAGGCGCCCCATGACTTCGCTCGACTCTGTGCTCGTGTTCGACAAGGACGGTGTACGGCTCACCGTCGAGGACGCCGTTGCCACGGTGGCCCTGACCAACCCGGCGAAGCGCAACGCCCAGTCTCCCGCTCTGTGGCGGGCGTTGACGGAGGCCGGACGGTCACTGCCGGGCAGCGTGCGGGTCGTCGTCCTGCGCGGTGAGGGCAAGTCCTTCTCCGCCGGGCTCGACCGGCAGGCGTTCACGCCCGAGGGCTTCGACGGAGAGCCGTCCTTCCTGGACCTGGCACGGGGTTCGGACGAGGACCTGGACGCGGTCATCTCCGAGTACCAGGAGGCGTTCACCTGGTGGCGCCGCAGCGACATCGTGTCGATCGCGGCCGTCCAGGGGCACGCCATCGGTGCCGGCTTCCAGCTCGCCCTCGCCTGCGATCTGCGGGTCGTCGCCGACGACGTGCAGTTCGCGATGCGTGAGACCAGCCTGGGGCTCGTGCCGGACCTCACCGGCACGCACCCCCTCGTGGGTCTTGTCGGCTACGCCCGTGCGCTGGAGATCTGCGCCACGGGCCGCTTCGTCCACGCGCAGGAGGCCGAGCGCATCGGCCTCGCCAACATCGCCGTGCCCGTCGACGAACTCGACGGCGCGGTACAGGACCTGAGCGCCGCGCTGCTCGCCGCGCCGCGCGACGCCGTGATCGAGACCAAGGCGCTGCTCCAGGGCGCCACCGACCGTACCTACGAGGCCCAGCGCACCGCCGAACGCGCCGCCCAGGCCCGCCGCCTGCGCGACCTGGCGGGGCTCGGCGACTGAGGCAGCCGCCCAGCGCGACTGGCGGGGCCGAGCGACCGAGGCCGCGGGTCCGCCGCGCGCCTCGCACCGCCGAGCGTCCCGCCCAGGCCCTCCGCCCTGCGCGACCTGGCGGGGCCGAGCGACCGAGGCCGCGGGTCCGCCGCGGGCTCGCACCGCTGAGCGTGCCGGCCCAAGCGCGCCGTCTGCGCGCCTTGGCGGGGCTCGGCGACCGAAGGCGCCGGTCCGCCGCGCGGCTTCCGCGCCTGCCCGTAGGCCGGCTCGGTTCGACCGTTTGGCCGCCCGGCGGGCCCGGGCCCGCGCGCTCTCTCGGCGTGCGCCACGCCGGGGTCGGGCTTCGCCCTGGTGTCGCAGTCGGTCAGCGCGTCGGCGGCCGTGACCTCACTGGATCTCCGACACCAGGACGGTGACCGCCGTCCCTTCGGGGGCGGTCTCCGCAGCCCGGGCGCGGGCGGCGCGCGCCACGTCCAGGGCGCGGTGTCCCGCGGCCACCGCCAGCTCCATCCGCAGCGCCCCCGGCGTGCGGTGGACCGGGGAGCCCAGGGCGGACGTCAGCCCCGCGATGCCCGGGATGCCGAGCAGGGCGTGGGCGGCCGGGTCTTCCGACACCCCGGCGAATCGCCCGACTGGGGGAGTGGCGGCCGACGAATCCGCGGCCCGCTCCGCCAGCCCCGTCACCCGCAGGTCGACGGTCACGACCACGAGGCCCAACTCCCGGTCCGCCGAGGCGAAGAGCGCCCCGCGCACCTCCTCCGCCACGCCCAGCAACGGCCGGTCCGCCGCCTGCGCGACCTCCGTCGCGAACTCGGCCGCGATCCGCAGCCGGCCAGGCGGGAGCCCGCCCGGAGGTACGGGGAACGGCGCGTCCGGCCCCTCCTCCGCGAGCCCCACCCGCAGCGTCCCCGGCACCACGCCCCGCACGGTCGCCACCGCCCGCAGCAGGACCCTCCGGGCCGCGCCCTCCGCAAGCCACACACCGTCCGCGGCCTCGCCCAGGGGCAGCAGGCGGCGCGGCCCGAGCCGCTCGCGCACCGCGCCCATCCGTCCCACCCCAGATGTCGTCGTCATTGCCCCAGCCTAATGTGGGCAAAGAGACATATAGGTGCACAGAAGGGATGAACGGTGATGAATGACCCCGCACACCCCAGGGAACCGTCCGTGACCAAGCGCGGCGGCGGTGACCCCGCCACCCGTGGCCGGACCACCATCGCCGACGGTGTCGTCGAGAAGATCGCCGGTCTGGCCGCACGCGAGGTCGACGGCGTCCACGCCATGGGGAGCGGGTTCTCCCGCACCATCGGCGCCGTGCGCGACCGGGTCCCCGGCGGAGGCGGAACCAAGGCGGGCGCCACCCGGGGCGTCAAGGCCGAGGTCGGCGAGGTGCAGACCGCGCTCGACCTGGAGATCGTCGTCGTGTACGGCGCCTCCATCGCCGACGTGGCCGGGGCGGTGCGCGAGAACGTCATCGCGGAAGTGGAGCGGATGACCGGTCTGGAGGTCGTCGAGGTCAATATCGCGGTGAGTGACGTGAAGCTGCCGGAGGACGAGGAAGAGGAGCCGGAGTCGCGGCTCCAGTAGCCGGCGGCGCTCCGACTGAAAGGGCTCAACATGAGCATGGCGATGGTCGGCCTGGTGGCCGGAATGGCCCTCGGCTTCGCCGGATACTTCGGCGGATTCGGGGCGTTCGTGCTGGTCGCGGCCTTGGGCGTGATCGGCTTCGTCGTCGGGCGGTTCCTGGAGGGGGACCTCGAACCCGGCGACTTCTTCCGAGGCCGCGAGCGCGGCGAGCGGCGGCGGTGACCGGGGGTGACCGTCGACAGGGTGGGCCCGGCCGGCCGTGGGGCGACCACGATCGCCGACCGGGTCGTCGCGAAGATCGCCGCGCGGGCGGCGCGGGAGGCGATCGGCCGGGTGCCCCCGGGCGCCTCCGGGCCGCAGGCCTCGGTCGTCGTGCAGCGTGACTCGGCGCGGGTCTCGGTCAGTCTGGAGCTGGGCTACCCCGCCGACCTCGGCCGGCAGTGCCTCGCGGTCCGCAGCCGGGTGATCCACCGGGTCCGGGAGCTGGCGGGCATGGAGGTCCCCGAGGTGGCCGTCCATGTCGAACGCCTCCACTCCCCGCGTACGGCCCGTGAGTCGGGCGGGCGGAAGCTGCGATGACCACTGACACCGACACGGGCAACGACACCGCGCCCGTACCGGAGGAACCGCCGGCAGAGGCACCGGCCACGCCCCGCGCGCGCCGCTTCTGGGCGGTACGGCGGATCCCCGCGGCGCTGCTCGCGCTGATCCTCCTCTGCGGCACGGGGCTCCTGCTCTACGACGTCGCGGCCGTACGGGCCGACCGCACGGCCATGAGCTGGCGCAGCGAACTCGCTGACGCGCTGGCGACCCGGCCCCTGGACGACGTCTGGGTGCGGATCGGCGCGGGTATCGCCGTGCTCCTCGGACTCTGGCTGCTGATCCTGGCGGCCACCCCGGGGCTGCGCGAGGTGCTCCCCATGCGGCGCGACCACGCCGACGTACGCGCCGGACTCGACCGCGAGGCCGCGGCCCTGGCGCTGCGCGACCGGGCGATGGAGGTCTCGGGCGTGCAGTCGGTACGGGTACGGATGAGGCGCAGGAAGGTGGCCGTCCGGGCGGTCTCGCACTTCCGCGAACTCGACCGCGTGAGCGCCGACGTGGAGAGCGTGCTGAAGACGGGCATCGACGAACTGGGCCTCGCCCGGCCCCCGGCGCTGACCGTACGGGTCGGCCGACCGCCGAAGAAGGGGTGAAGCAGTGACCGTCATTCTCCGGCGCGTCAACCGGATCGTGCTCGGACTGGTGGGCCTGCTGCTCGTCGTCCTCGGCGGCGCGGTGCTCGCGTCCGGGTTCGACCTGGCGGTGCCCTCGTGGTGGCCGTGGTCGGGCCCCTCCGACGTCCTGCTGAGCCGGGCCGACCGGCAGCGGTGGCGTGACGAGGGCTGGTGGTGGCCCGTGGTGATCGCCGTCCTCGGTGTGATCGTGCTCCTGGCCCTGTGGTGGCTGCTGGCGCAGCTCCGCCGCGCCCGGCTCGCGGAGATCCTCATCGACACGGGCGACGGGGAGGTGGCGACGGTACGCGGTCGCACCCTGGAGACCGTCCTCGAGGCGGACGCGGCGGCCCAGGACGGGGTGGCCCGGGCCAGGGTCGCCCTGTCGGGCCGCCGCACCGCCCCGCGCACCCGCGTCGCGATGCGCCTGGAGCCGTACGCCTCCCCGGGCGCCGCCCTCACGACCCTGACCACGGAGGGCCTGGCCAACGCCCGTACCTCGGTGGGCCTGAGCACGCTTCCGACGGAGGCCCGCTTCCGGGCGGTCAAACACCGCGCGCGTCGGGTGACCTGACACGCCGTCGCGGTCCGGCGCCCCGTGCGGAACCCGCGCCGGACCCCGTCGGCACAGGCGTCGTGCCCGGGCCGTCAGAGCCCGTGCCGTGCCCGGCCGTCAGAACCCGTGCCGGGCCCCGCCGTCCACCGACACCATCACACCCGTCACATAGGACGCCGCGGGCGACAGCAGGAACGCCGCCGTGCGGCCGAACTCCTCCGGCGTGCCGTAGCGCCGCAGCGGGATACGGGACTCGCTCGCCGCCCGCGACGCCTCCGCGTCGCCCGAGAGCGCGTCGAGCTGACGCACCCAGTCCGTGTCGATGCGGCCGGGGAGCACGCCCACCACCCGGATGCCCCGCGGCCCCAGGTCCCCCGCCAGCGACTTCGCGAACCCGGCGAGACCCGGGCGCAGCCCGTTGGAGATCGTCAGGCCGGGGATCGGCTCGTGGACCGAGCCCGAGAGCACGAAGCCGATGACCCCGCCCTCGGTCAGCGCCTCGGCCGCCGTCCTGGCCATCCGTACCGCCCCGAGGAAGACGCTCTCGAACGCCGACGCCCACTGCTCGTCGGTGTTGTCCGCGGCGAAGCCCGGCGCGGGCCCGCCCACGCTGACGAGGATGCCGTCGAAGCGCCCGAAGCGGGACCGCGCCTCCGCGATCAGCCGGGCCGCCGCCCCGGGGTCGGCGTTGTCGGCGGCCAGACCGGCCGCGCCCGGGCCCAGCTCCGCGACCGCCTCCGCGACCGTCTTCTCCTCGCGGCCGGTGACCAGCACCTTCGCGCCCTCGGCGAGCAGCGCCTCGGCCGAGGCACGGCCGAGCCCCCGCGTCGCGCCGGTCACCACGTACACCCGGTCCTTCAGTCCAAGATCCATGGGCCTATCCTGCCGTCTCCTCCCACGGCAGCGCGAGAGCGGTGCCCACCAGTCCGACGTGGCTGAACGCCTGCGGGAAGTTGCCCAGCTGGCGCTTGGCCACCGGGTCGTACTCCTCCGCCAGCAGCCCCACGTCGTTGCGCAGGGTGAGCAGCCGCTCGAAGAGCTCCCGCGCCTCGTCCTTCCGGCCGGTCATCCGCAGCGCGTCCGCGAGCCAGAAGGAGCAGACGAGAAACGTTCCCTCGCCACCGGGCAGGCCGTCGACCGAGACCCCTTCGGTGCTGTAGCGGCGGACGAGGCCGCGGTGCGTCAGCTCCTCGCGCACCGCGTCGACCGTGCCCACCACCCGGGGATCGTCCGCCGGCAGGAACCCGACGCGCGGGATCAGCAGCGTCGCCGCGTCCAGTTCCCGCGAGCCGTACGACTGGGTGAAGGTGTTGCGGTCGGGGTCGAACCCCTTCGCGCACACCTCCGCGTGGATCTCGTCCCGCATCGTCCGCCAGCGCGCCGGGTCCCCGTTCAGCGAGGGGTCGGCCTCCAGCGTGCGCACCGCCCGGTCGGCGGCGACCCAGGCCATCACCTTGGAGTGCACGAAGTGGCGGCGCGGCCCGCGGACCTCCCAGAGCCCCTCGTCCGGCTCCCGCCAGGTCGACTCCAGGAAGCCGAGGAGGCTCAGCTGGAGGTTCCAGGCGTGCGGCTCGGCCGGGATCCCCGCCGCCCGCGCCATGTCGAGTGAGTCTATGACCTCGCCGTACACGTCGAGCTGGAACTGCTCCACCGCCGCGTTGCCGATCCGGACCGGCGCCGAGTCCGCGTAGCCGCGCAGCCAGTCCACCGTCATCTCGGGCAGCCGCCGCTCACCGCCCGGCCCGTACATGATCTGCAGATCGGCCGGATCGCCCGCCACCGCCCGCAGCAGCCAGTCGCGCCACGCCACCGCCTCGTCGACATAGCCGGCGGACAGCAGCGCGCCGAGCGTGAGGGTCGAGTCGCGCAGCCAACAGGAGCGGTAGTCCCAGTTCCGTACGCCGGCCAGCTCCTCCGGGAGCGAGGTCGTGGGGGCGGCCATGATGCCGCCCGTCGGCGCGTAGGTGAGCGCCTTGAGGGTGAGTAGCGAGCGCAGCACCGCCTCGCGGTACGGCCCCTGGTACGTACAGCGCGCCGACCAGTCGCGCCAGTCCCTGAGGCAGTCCTCCAGCGCGCCGTAGGGGTCGATGAGCTCCGGGCGCCTTTCGTGCGAGGGGTGCCAGGTGAGTACGAACGCCACCTTCTCGCCCGCGTCGACCGTGAACGACGACCACGTGGCGAACTGCTGCCCCCAGGTCTTCACCGGCGGTTCGCTGCGCAGCCACACCGAGTCGGGTCCCGCCACGGCCACCCGGTGGCCGTCGCTGCGGCGGACCCACGGCACGATCGAGCCGTAGTCGAAGCGCAGCCGCAGCGCCGCGCTCATCTCGACGCTGCCGCTGATGCCCTCCACGATCCGCATGACGTCCGGCGCCTTGTCGCGCTGCGGCATGAAGTCGACGACCTTCACGGTGCCGGTGCGTGTCTCCCAGTACGTCTCCAGGACGAGGGAGTCCCCGGCATAGCCCCGGGTGGTGCAGGTCGTGGCGCCTTTGGGAGCGATCCGCCAGTGGCCGTTGTCCTCGTCGCCGAGCAGCGCGGCGAAGCACGCGGCCGAGTCGAAGCGCGGCAGGCACAGCCAGTCGATCGACCCGTCGCGTCCGACGAGCGCGGCTGTCTGGAGATCGCCGATGAGGGCGTAGTCGTCGATACGTTGCGTCACGCTCTGGCGTGTTCCCGGAAGAAACGACGGTCAATCAGAAGAGACGGCAGGGCCTATGCCGCGGCGGGCTCCGGCTCGGGCGTGCCGGCGCCGTCGTCGGCGCGGGCCGCGGACCGGTCATGCTTCTCGCGGCGTACCAGGATCACCCAGCCGACCGGCACGCCGGCCGCGAAGAGCCACCACTGCACGGCGTACGCCATGTGGGCGCCGATCGAGTCGTGGTCGGGGTCGGGGATCAGCTCGGGGGTGTCCCCGGCCGGCTCGGGAGCCGTCAGCTCGATGTAGCCCCCGAGCACCGTGCGGCCGGTGAGTCCGGCCTGCTGGACGCTGTTGATCAGCATCACCTGACGGTCCGGCAGCCCGCGCAGGTCCTTGATCCCGCTGGCGCCGGTCGTCTCGTCGGCCTTGAGCCGGCCGGTCACGGTCACCTCGCCCCCGGGGGCTGGCGGGACCGGAGGGAAGGCCTTCTGGTCGGCCGCGGCCGGGACCCAGCCGCGGTTCACGACGACGATCCGGCCGTCCTTGAGCGCCAGCGGGGTCAGGACGAGGAAGCCGACCTGGTCGTCGGCGTTGGTGCGGCGGCGGACGACGACCTCGTGCGCCGTGTCGAAGGTGCCGGTGGCCGTGACCTGGCGCCAGTAGTCGGCGCGCGGGACGGTGTGACCGGGGGAGGTCAGCTTCTCGACGGGGAGGGGCCGCGTGTCGAGGTTGCGCGCGATGAGGGCGTTCTGCGCGACCCGGCGCTCGTGCCGGTGGAACTGCCAGAAGCCCAGCTCGATCATCGTCGGGACGAGGACGAGAGCGATGAGGGTGAGGATCACCCACTGCCGGGACAACAGGAAGCGGTACACCCCATGACCGTACAACTGTGGTCATGGGGTGCACGCACGGGGGTTCCGGTCGCCCGGGGCGGGCGGGGTTCAGACGTGGTCGACGATTCCCACCTTCCCCTCCGCACGGGCGCAGTGCCCGCCGCAGTACCAAGTGCCCGAGACCTCGACGCCCTGGCCGATGATCTGGACCTTGCAGTGCTCACAGATGGGCGCCATGCGGTGAATGGCGCAGGAGAAGCAGTCGAAGACGTGCACCGCGCCCTGCGCGTGCACCTCGAAGGACATGCCGTAATCGTTTCCGCAGACCTCACAACGTGCCATGCGCCACAGGGTGCGACGGGAGCCGGGCGAGGTGCGGGCGGCACGCCCGCCGCGTCACCCGTCTGCCGGGGCCACGTCGCGCAGCAGCTGGGTGAACGCGGCCTCGTCGACGATCGGGGTGGCGAAGGACTTCGCCTTCACCGTCTTGGAGGTGGCGGCGTCCGGGTCGTTCGTCACCAGCAGGCTCGTCAGCCGGGAGACGCTCGTCGCGACATGGAGCCCCGCCTCGACCGCGCGGTCCTCCAGGAGCTCACGGTCGATGGACGTGTCGCCCGAGAACGCCACCCGCATGCCCTGTTTGAGCGGTTTGTCCACTTCGTAACGTCCGGGGTTCGGGTACGGGCACGGCGGCCGCTTCCGCGAAGGACGCCAGCCGTTCGCGTGGTACGAGGCCTGGTAGCCGATCCTGGCCGGCGCGGGCGTGGACACCCACTCCGTCAGCGGTCGGCACTCCAGGAGCGGCAGCCGTACGTTCCGCTCCGCCGCCGCGTGCAGGCTCGGGCGGAACGCCTCGGCCAGCACCCGCGCGTCGTCCAGCGCGTTGTGCGCCCGCTGCTGGACGACACCGAAGTGCGCGGCCAGCGACTCCAGCTTGTGGTTGGGCAGCGGAAGCGACAGCTCCTTGGAGAGCGCGATCGTGCACAGCCGCTGGCGCACGGGCGCGGTGCGCTCGGCCCGCGCGTACTCCCGGGAGATCATCGACCAGTCGAAGAGCGCGTTGTGCGCCACCAGGACCCGGCCGTCGAGCCGCTCGGAGAACTCGGCCGCGATCTCCGGGAACAGCGGCGCGTCCGCCAGGACGTCACGGGTCAGGCCGTGGATCCAGACCGGCCCGGGATCCCGCTCCGGGTTGACGAGCGTGTACCAGTGGTCCTCGACATCGCCCTGGGCGTTCAGCCGGTAGACGGCAGCCGACACTATCCGGTCGTCGCGGGCGAGTCCGGTGGTCTCCACGTCGACGACCGCGTACCCCTGTGGGTAGGCGGCCGGCCACGCTGCTGCTGTCGTACGGTCGTCGAGCATGGTCATTGAGAATACGGGCCCGGACCGACACCCCCGCCCCCCGGTGCCCCACCGGCGCCCGGAACCGGCCGTCCGGTCGCCGCCCGGCGGCCACGGCGCCCGCCCCGTACGGGAGTTCGCCGCAGCCGCCGGCCGGGCTCAGCCGAGGCTCGCCACCAGGTCGCCGGCCGCGGCCTGTTCGAGCCCGCAGCCGTCCACCGGTCCCGGCAGCAGACGGTAGACCGTCCCCGTCGCGCCCTCCGGCACCACGTCGCCGTCGAGGAGGGCGAGGAACACGTTCCGGCCGGCAGCGGCGGCCGCGGCCCGAGCCGGTCCGTCCTCGGCCGTACGGCGCCGCTGCGGCGCGCCGGACGTACGGATCCGGTCCGCGAAGGACTCCACGGACTCCCCGCCCCCGCGCCGGTACTCCCAGACCTCGTCCGGGCCCTCGTGCGCCCGTCGCAGGACGGTCACCTCGTCGGTCCGGGCCGCGGCGTGCCAGACCGCCAGGTCCCACAGCGTGGTCCGCCCGGTCGAGAAGTACTGGTGGAGATCCTTGCCGACCCGCCCCAGGTCCCCGCTGTGCGACCACACGCTCTGGAACCCCTCGGAAGGCGGCAGATGCAGATCCGTCCACAGGAAGGTGCGGTGCTCCAGGTCGACGAGCATCGGTACATGGATCTTGGAGTCGCCCACGAGGTCGTACCGCTGGCGCACGGTCCTCGGGTCGTACGTCGCGCCCCTGCCCTCCCTGGAAGGGAGGGCCATGAATCCGGCGAAGGCGTCGAGGAGCTCCTCGAACGGCACGTTGTTGTAGCTGAAGACGATCGGCATCGCGAACCGCACACCGGCCTCGGCGAGCGCCGCGAGGTCCAGATCGGCGTACTCGGTCGCGCCCTTGGGCGCCGGGGCCGAGGTGAGGTCGCCGGAGTGGACGACGGCCCGCGCGCCGTAGACGAGGTGGGTGTAGTCGCACAGCCCGACGTACGACCAGTCCGCGTCGTACAGCGCGACGGACAGGTCCAGGTCGACCCGCTTCCGGGTCGGCTGCGTCCAGTGCAGGAACATCCGCAGCACCTCGCCCCGGGGGAGCGGCTGCGTCGATCCCCGGGGAACCGCCACCAGCGCCTTGGCCGCGGCGCCTTCCGCCGACGGCACGGCGAGACCCGCAAGCGCGGAGTCCAGGACGGCCGTGTCGAAGCGGGGCGCCGCGCCGAGCCGGCGCAGCACCTCGCTCTCCAGCAGGCGGCAGACCTCCCCGGTCAGCGGGGCCGCCATCGGCGGGCGCGGGTCGTCCAGGGTGAAGGCGTGCGTCACCCGGCCCCGCGGGAAGAACACCCGCCGGTCACCCGGCAGATGACGGGTCCGCAGCTGCCCGAGCGCCGCGAGCAGCGGCCCGGGCCCCGCCCCCGGAAGGGCGCGGCGCAGGACCTCGGCCACGCGCGCGTGGAGCGTGCCGGAGCCGTACAGCCGCAGGAGATGGTCCAGCCGGCGCACCAGCTCGCCGGGGCGCCCGCCGAGCAGTGTGAGCGCGGTGTCCATGTCCCGTGCGGCCAGGGCCGTCTCGACGCGACCCGTCCAGGTGTGCGGCTTGAGGCGGCCGCCGTCGATCCGTACCGCGTGGGGATGGCGGGCGGCCGTCCGCCGCAGCTCCTCGCCGTGCGAGACGGCGGTCGTGTCGGTGCCGCGGAGCACCGCGAACGCCATGGCCGCCCGAGGGTGCCGGTCGTGTCGCTCGAAGGGGTGAAGCGTCTCGGCGGCCTTCTTCCACAGACCCGGGTGACGCGCCAGATCCTCGACGAGCGAGGCGACGTCCAGACCGTCCAGGACGGCGAGGAGCCGGCGGCGCAGCGGGCGCGGCAGCGAGCGGAAGCGGCGGGGCTCCAGCAGGTCCGCCTCGCCGCCCGACCAGACGGCGAGCAGCCGGAGGACGTCGGTCGCGGTGGTGAGCCGGACGTCCAGCTCGGGCAGCACCGCCTCCCTGGTGGCCGGGTCGAGCAGCAGCGTGCCCAGGAGCAGCGCCTTGGTCTCGCGGACCGGGATCTCGGCGGGGAGCCAGTCGAGCGTCGTGGGCGCCTGCGTGAGCAGCACCTTCAGGTCGCCGCGGTCGTCCGGCGAGAGCGGAGTGCGCCGGGCCAGCAGTGTGAGCAGCGCCCGCGCGGCGTCCGCCGGGCGGTTCCGGCCGAGCGCCAGCAGCCGGAGCGGTCCGACGGAGGACGCGTCGTCCTCGTCGCTGTCGTCGTCCCGGGCGACCGGTGGAGGCGGCTTCAGGAACGGGTCCGCGGGGTCGATCCGGCGGTGGCAGACCGGGCAGCCGTCGTACTCCGCGCCGTCCCAGCACCTGCGGCACACGAGGTGTGCGCAGGGCGAGACCGGATGGACGGTGCCGGCGGTGCCGCACAGGACGCACGGCTGCGTCGGCCACTGGAACAGCAGGGCGAAGACCCGGTCGACGTAGAGCGAGAACGTGTCGTCGGGGACGGAGGCCGGGAAGGACCGGAAGAGCGGCATGTGCGGGCGGTCGGCCCCCGACTCCGCGTCGAGATGGCGGAGCAACTGCTTGCCCGCGTCCGCGAGTCCGGCGGGACCGAGCCAGGCGAGTGCCTCGCGCAGTTCGGCGGTCGGGGCGAAGCCGCGGTCGAGGAGCTCTGCCTCCAGCGCGGTGAGCCCTTCGGCGGTGGACGGGTCGCCGGGGCGGGGCCCGGCCTGATCGACGTAGACCGTACGGAGACGGCGGAGCAGGACGGACGACACCACAGACAAAAAGGGATCTCCAGGAGGGAGGGGAAGAGTGAGGCGGGGACGGAGAGTGAGCGCGCTACGGATGTCAGAGAAAAGGAGAAGGAAGCACGCTTGCGGAGCCGTCCCCGCGAGAACGCAGCCTAGGACGGCGCCACGCGCGCGTGCCACCGATTTAGTCCGCCGGATCCTCCTGCCCCGCACCGGAGTCGGGCGGACTCCCGGAAGGACGGCGGGCGTCCGCGCCCAGCAGCCCCTCCACCAGGGCCCGCACCGAGGCGGTGAAGAGACGCTCCGGGTCGATCGGGCGGGCCAGGGCGCGGGTGAACGCGGGGTCGTCCGGGTCGGTCGTCTCCGTCTCCCAGAGTTCCACCTCGGCGGGGGACTGGACCGGGGCCCGTTCGCGGTTGCGCTCCACGAGCAGGTGGCCGACGACCTGGACCTGCACGGCCCGGACCGCCTCCGCCGCCCGAGCGCCGCGCAGGCCGGCCGCGAGCACCTCGACGGCCAGGGCGCGCTGCGCGGGCAGGAACATCCGCTCCGTCAGCCCCCGTTCGTGGACCATCGCCACCAGGTGCGGGCGTCCGCGCAGCTCGCGGCGGAGCGCGCGCGCCACCGACACGATCCGGGCGGCGGGGGTGCGGCCGCGCGGGGTGATCGCGGAGAGATCGGCGACCGTCCGCTCCACCAGGGCGTCGAGCAGCGACTCGCGGTTGCCGACGTGCCAGTAGATCGAGGTGACCGCCGTGCCGAGTTCGGCGGCGAGCCTGCGCATGGTGAGGGCGTCCGGGCCGTGCTGCTTCACCAGAGCGGCGGCGGTCTCAAGGACCTCCTCGCGGGTGAGTGCGGTGCGCGCCATCGTCCCCCCAATTCTCTTGCGTGCACGCCTATTTACCCTTGTTCGCCGTCGGTGTAACTGTGTTACAGGCCGACGGTCCCTGAAGGGTGGTACGTCATGGCACGAGTACGGTACGGCGCGCGCACCGACGCCGAGATCACGGCGGCCCGCGCCAGGAGCAGCAAGCTTCCCGACATCTGGTCCACCGGAGTGGTCGCCGTCTGGGAGACCGATCCGGACGTGGTCGCGGCGGTCCTGCCGCCCCCGCTCAAACCCACCGAACGGCCCCTCGTCCGGGCCAACATCTCCCAGGTCGACCTGCCCGGCTACCCCCTCGGCGCCGGATCGGTCGCCGTCGCCGCCGCCCACGGCGACCAGGAGGGCTGGTATCCGCTCGTCATGCCGATGACCCTGGAGCGGGCCCTCGTCGGCGGCCGTGAGGTCTTCGGCGAGCCGAAGAAGCTCGGCGAGGTCGTCGTCGAACGCGACGGGCTCGTCGTCCGCGCCTCCCTCGGCCGGCACGGTATCGACTTCGTCGAGGTGCGCGGCGCGGTCTCGGGACCGCTGCCACTGCCGGAGCCCGCCGAGAAGACCGACTTCTACTTCAAGTTCCTGCCGGGCGTGGACGGCACCGGCTTCGACGCCGAGCCCGTCCTCGTCCACTGCGTCCGGGGCGAGAAGGTGCGCAGGCTGGAGCGGATCACCGGAGACGTCGTGCTCCGCGAGTCCATGTACGACCCCGTCGCCGACCTTCCCGTACGCCGGATCGTCGAGATCACCATCGGCGAGAAGACCACCGACCAGAAGGGGCGGGTCGCGGAACGGGTGAGTGCCGAGGCCCTCCTGCCGTACATCCACCAGCGCTACGACGACCCCCAGCAGATCCTCGACGGACCGCCGGAAGGGAGCGTCTGATGGAGCTGCGCCAGGGGCAGGTCGCGGTCGTCACCGGCGCGGGGAGCGGTATCGGCCTCGCGATGGCCCGCCGCTTCGCCGACGAAGGGCTCTCCGTCGTCCTCGGAGACGTCGAGGAGGCCGCGCTCGCCAAGGCGGCCGGGGAGCTGACGGAGGGCGGTGCCCGGGTCCTCGCCCGCACCGTCGACGTCAGCGACGCCGCGTCCGTACGGGCCTTCGCGGACGCGGCGTTCGAGACCTTCGGCGCCGTGCACGTCCTGTGCAACAACGCCGGGGTCGGCTCGGGCGCCGAGGGCCGGATGTGGGAGCACGAGCCCAACGACTGGAAGTGGGCCTTCTCCGTCAACGTCTGGGGCGTCTTCCACGGCATCCAGGCCTTCGTCCCCCGCATGATCGCCGGCGGCGAGCCCGGACACGTCGTGAACACCTCCTCCGGGGACGGCGGGATCGCCCCGCTGCCCACCGCCTCCGTCTACGCCGTCACCAAGGCGGCCGTCGTGACGATGACCGAGTCGCTCTACGCGCACCTGAAGGCCGACCACGCGCGCGTGGGGGCGTCCGTGCTCTTCCCTGGCCCGCACATGCTCCGCACCGGCCTGTGGGAGTCGCACCGCAACCGGCCGGAGCGGTACGCCAAGGAGCGGCCGCGCAGGACCCCGTACCGCAGCCTCGACCAGTGGGAGGCGGCCATGAAGGACGCCGGGCACGAGGTCGCCTTCACCCCCGTCGAGGAGGTCGCGGAGCACGTCGTGGAGGGCATCCGGGCCGACAGGTTCTGGATGCTCCCGGCGAGCGAGCACAGCGACCGGCAGATCAGGGCGCGTTCGCAGTCGATGCTCGACCGCGCCGACCCGTCGTACCTGGAGAGCTTCATCCTCGACTGACTCGCGACTGAGGGGTACGCCATGAGTCATGAAGACCCGTATCTGATCATCTCCTCCGACTGCCACGCCGGTCTGCCCACCGAGCGCTACCGGCCCTATCTCGACCCCCGGTTCCACCGCGCCTTCGACGACTTCCTCGCCGGGCGCGACGCCCGCCGCGAGGCCATGACCCGGCTCGGGGTGCGCAACGAGGACTTCGCGAACAAGTGGTTCAGCGACAACGAGGAAGGGCTGCGGGGCGGCTGGGACAGCGCCCAGCGGCTCAAGGAGCTCGACGGCGACGGCGTGGCGGCCGAGGTCGTCTTCCCCGACGCGGACGCCGTCGACAGCCAGACCGCTGCGCCCTTCGGGGTCGGCCTCGGCCTCTCCGGCGACCAGGACCCGGAGCTCGGCATGGCGGGCGCGCAGGCGCACAACCGCTGGCTCGCCGAGTTCGTCGGGCAGAATCCCGAGCGGCACTGCGGGGTGGCGCTGCTGCCGATCACGGCCGAGCCGTCGAAGGTCGTCGCCGAGATCCACCGGGCCAAGGAGTCCGGGCTCGGGGCGCTGATGATCCCCTCGATGTGGGTGGACAAGGAGCCCTACCACGACCGGCGTTACGACCCGATCTGGGCGGCCGCCGCCGAGACGGGCATGCCGCTTCTCACCCACTCGGGCGCGGCGCCGCGCGAGGAGTACGGCGACCACCTCGGCATCTACGTCAGCGAGGTGACCTGGTGGCCGGCCAGGCCGTTGTGGTTCCTGCTCTGGTCCGGGGTCTTCGAGCGGCACCCGGGGCTGCGGTTCGGCGTCGCCGAGTCGGGCTGCTGGTGGCTGCCGAACCTGCTCTGGTTCATGGACCGGCTCTACCTCGGCGCCCACGGCGGCAAGAAGCTCTCCCCGTTCGCCGAGCTCAGGCGGCCGCCCAGCGAGTACCTGGACCGTCAGGTCTTCGTCTGCGCCACCAACACCAAACGGCGAGAGCTGGCGCAGCGGTACGAGATCGGCGTGGACAACATCCTGTGGGGATCGGACTTCCCGCATCCGGAGGGGACCTGGCCCCACACGCGCGCGTGGCTGCGGAACACCTTCCACGACATTCCCGTGGCGGAGACGCGGCGGATGCTGGGACTGGCCGCCGCCGAGGTCTTCGGATTCGATATTCGAATATTGGATCCGATCGCCAAGCGCATCGGTCCGACCCCTGCCGACCTCGGCCAGTCGCCCGACCAGGCGGCGGTCGAGGCCTCCTGGGCCCGCTCGCGCGAGGTCGGCCGCCACTGGCTGACGGACCACGACTTCCCCACCCTGGGAGTGAGCTGATGGACCGCTACACCGTCATCTCCGCGGACTGCCACGCCGGCGCCGACCTCCTCGACTACCGGCCGTACCTGGAGAAGAAGCACCACGAGGCCTTCGACGCCTGGGCGGCCGGCTACGTCAACCCGTACGAGGACCTGCTCGCCGACACCGCCGACCGCAACTGGAACTCCGGCCGCCGGCTGCGCGAGCTGGAGGAGGACGGCATCGTCGCCGAGGTCGTCTTCCCCAACACCATCCCGCCGTTCTTCCCCTCCGCCTCCCTGATGGCCCCCGCGCCCACCCGCGAGGAGTTCGAACAGCGCTGGGCGGGGCTGCGCGCCCACAACCGCTGGCTGGCCGACTTCTGCGCGGACGCGCCGGGCCGCCGGGCGGGCGTGGCGCAGATCCTCCTCAACGACGTCGACGAGGCGGTGAAGGAGATCCGGCGCACCAAGGAGGCCGGCCTCACCGGCGGCATCCTCCTCCCCGGCGCCCCGCCCGGCAGCGGGATCCCGGAGCTGTACTCGCAGACGTACGACCCGATCTGGGCGGTCTGCGCGGAGCTGGGCGTCCCGGTCAACCACCACGGCGGCTCCGCCTCGCCGCCGCTCGGCGACGAACCGGCCGCCCGTGCGGTGTTCATGGTGGAGACGACCTGGTTCTCGCACCGGGCGCTGTGGCACCTCGTCTTCGGCGGCGCCTTCCGCCGGCACCCGGAGCTCACCCTCGTCCTCACCGAGCAGGGCTCGGGCTGGATCCCCGGGGTCGTCGAGATGCTGGACTACTACCACGCCCGTCTGGTCGCGGCGGCCTCCCGGGCGGCCACGGCGGAGTCCAGGTTCGGCGCGGGGCTCGCGGAGTCCATGGGCAAGGGTCCGAGCGAGGTCTGGCGGGACAACTGCTTCGTCGGCGCGAGCTTCATGCGCCCGCACGAGGTGCCGCTGCGCGACCGGATCGGCCTCGACAAGATCATGTGGGGCAGCGACTACCCGCACGACGAGGGCACGACGCCGTACTCCCGCGAAGGCCTCCGCATCGCCTACGCGGGGCTGCCGAGGGAGGAGGTCGCGGCGATGGCCGGCGGCAACGCGGCCCGCGTCTACGGCTTCGACCTGCCGTACCTGGACTCCCTGGCGGCCGTCCACGGCCCGACCGTCGAGGAGATCGCCGAGCCGCTGAAGGAGATCCCGCCCGCCGCCACCAGCCCCGCCTTCGCCCCGGGCGGGTCGGTCCGGGTCTGGTGACGGGCCGCCTGAGACCCTCCCCGGGCGACTGAAGCGCCCGGCTCACGACGAAGCCCACGACGAAGCCCACGGCGGCGGTCTCGGCGTCCGTCTGGGCGTCCGCCTCGACCGGCTCCGGGCCGCCCTGCCCGGAGCCGGCGCCCACGTTGTCGGAAGGTGCCAAAGCCTGCTGACAAGTCGTCTCGCATACTTGTGGGTAACGGCGTCTAGTCGCGGCCCGACCCGCGCCCCTACCGTCGTCGGCATGCCGAACCTGCCCGATGTCGTGCTCTGGTCCATACCGGCGTTCGTCCTGCTCACCGTCGTGGAGATGGTCAGCTACCGGCTCCGTCCCGA
This sequence comes from Streptomyces sp. Je 1-79, assembly GCF_025195125.1. Lineage (GTDB taxonomy): Bacteria > Actinomycetota > Actinomycetes > Streptomycetales > Streptomycetaceae > Streptomyces. The sequence continues at coordinate 37,687 of NZ_JAMGSL010000008.1, read as the reverse complement.
CGAGGACGCCGCCGGGTACGAGGCCAAGGACGCCGCCACCAGCATCGGCATGGGCCTCGGGAGCCTCTTCTTCGACCTCCTGTGGAAGATCCCGGTCGTCGCGCTCTACACGGCGGTCTACGGGCTGACCCCGCTCCGCGTCCCCGTCCTGTGGTGGACCATCCCGCTGATGCTGCTCGCCCAGGACTTCTTCTACTACTGGTCCCACCGCGGCCACCACGTCGTCCGGATCCTGTGGGCCAGCCACGTCGTGCACCACAGCAGCCGGAAGTTCAACCTCTCCACCGCGCTCCGCCAGCCCTGGACCGGCGTCACCTCGTGGCCGTTCTACCTGCCGATGGTCGCGCTCGGCGTCCACCCGGCCGCCGTCGCCTTCTGCTCCTCGGTCAGCCTCGTCTACCAGTTCTGGATCCACACCGAGCGCGTCGACCGGCTGCCCCGGCCCTTCGAGTACGTCCTCAACACCCCCTCCCACCACCGCGTCCACCACGCCTCGCAGGGCGGCTACCTGGACCGGAACTTCGGCGGGATCCTGATCGTCTGGGACCGGCTGTTCGGCTCCTGGGCCGGCGAGACCGAGCGGCCCGTCTACGGGCTCACCAAGAACATCGAGACGTACAACCCGCTGCGCGTCGCCACCCACGAGTACGCCGCCATCGCCCGTGACGTCCGGGCCGCGACCAGCTGGCGCGAGCGCGCCGGGCGGGTCCTGAGGGGGCCGGGCTGGCAGCCGGACGCCACGCCCCGACCCGCCGCCGGCGAGGCCGCGGGCCCCGCCGCCGCGGAGCCCGCCACATGAGCGCCCGTACCGCCAAAGCCAAAGCCAAGGCCCCGGATGCGACCACGACCACGGCCGCGCCCCCGGATGCGACCACCGCGGGAGCCACGGCCACGCCCCCTCCCGCCGTGGCGAGCGCGCTCTCCCGCGCCCTCCTCGCCGCCTTCGCGCTCGCCGTCGCCGTCGACCTGGTCTCCCTCCTCGCCGGCGCCGATCTCGGACACCGGATCGCCAAGCCGCTGCTCATGCCGCTGCTCGCCGCGTACGCCGCCACCCGAGGCGCCCCGAAACTCCTCCTCGCCGCGCTGCTCCTCGGCTGGGGCGGCGACGTCCTCCTGCTCTCCGACGCCGACGGGGCCTTCCTCGCCGGGATGGGCTCCTTCGCCGCCGGGCACGTCTGCTACCTGATCCTCTTCGGCCGCCGCAGGGCCTCCGTCCCCCTCGGCCTCGCCTACACCGCCGTCCTCCTCGGCACCGTCGCGCTCCTGTGGCCCGACCTCCCCGCCGAGCTGCGGATACCCGTCGTCGGCTACTCGCTCCTGCTCACCGCCCTGGCCTGCCGCTCCGGCTCCCTCGGGCTCACGGCCGGCGCGGGCGGCGCGCTGTTCCTGCTCTCGGACACCCTCATCGCGACCGGCATCGCCGAGTGGCCCCGGCCGCCGGCCTCCGCGTTCTGGGTCATGGCCACCTACATCGCCGCCCAGTACCTGCTGACTGCGGGGGTGCTCACACAGGCGTACGGTGATCGGAGCACCGCCGACTGAGAGCAAGGACCGCCCCCCATGCGCGCCACCACCATCCACGCCCCGTTCGACATGCGCGTGGAGGACGTGCCCGACCCCGTGGTCCAGGACTCCACCGACGTCGTCGTCCGGGTCCTGCGCGCCTGCATCTGCGGCAGCGACCTGTGGGCCTACCGCGGCGAGGCGGCCCGGCAGCCCGGTCAGCGCATCGGACACGAGTTCCTCGGCATCGTCGAGGCGGCGGGCGCGGACGTCTCCGGCTTCGCCGCCGGCGACCTCGTCGTCGCCCCCTTCGTCTGGTCCGACGGCACCTGCGAGTACTGCTCCGAGGGCCTGCAGACCTCCTGCCCGCGCGGCGGCTTCTGGGGCTCCGTCGGCTCCGACGGCGGCCAGGGCGAAGCCGTCCGCGTCCCCTTCGCCGACGGCACGCTCGTCAAGCTGCCCGCCGAGGCCGCCTCCGACGACCGCCTGCTCACCGCGCTCCTCGCCCTCTCCGACGTCATGGGCACCGGCCACCACGCCGCCCTGGGCGCGGGCGTCCGCAAGGGCTCCACCGTCGCGGTCGTCGGCGACGGCGCCGTGGGCCTGTGCGGTGTCCTCGCCGCGAAGCGGCTCGGCGCCGAGCGGATCATCGCGCTCGGCCGCCACACCGTCCGTACCGACATCGCCCGCACCTTCGGCGCCACCGACGTCGTCGCCGAACGCGGCGAGGCCGCCGAGGCCGCCGTCCGCGAGCTCACCGGCGGCCAGGGCGCCCACGCCGTCATCGAGGCCGTCGGCACCGAGCAGTCGATGCGCACGGCCGTCGCGATCGCCCGCGACGGCGGCACCATCGGCTACGTCGGCGTTCCGCACGGCAGCGGTACGGGACTCGACCTCTCCGTCATGTTCGACCGGAACATCTCCCTGCGCGGCGGCGTCGCGCCGGTCCGGGCGTACATCCCCGAGCTGCTCCCGGACATCCTCGACGGCACCATCGACCCCTCCCCGGTCTTCGACCTGACGGTCGGCCTCGACGGTGTCCCGGGCGGCTACAAGGCCATGGACGAGCGCACCGCGCTGAAGGTCCTCGTCAAGCCGTAGCCGGATCCTGCCGGCGGCCGGCCCTCAGGCACCGCCCTCACGTGCCGAGCCACACCGGATCGTCCCCGCCCTGGACGCCCGGCGGGCGCGACCAGCCCGCCGGGCCGCCCTCGTACGAGACGGGCGACAGCGCGTGCCGCAGCCGGCCCAGCGGGCCGTCCGTCTCCGTGAGGTACCGCTCCGGCTCGTACCGGGGCAGGGCGTGCGTCAGCCAGTGCCCCGTCTGCGCCAGGGCCAGGCGTACGAGACGCGTGCCGCCGTCCCTCTCCTGCTCGGTCAGGGACCGCAGCACGGCCGCCGCCAGCAGATAGCCCGTGCCGTGGTCCAGGGCCTGTGCGGGCAGCGCCCCAGGCCGGTCCGCCGACCCCTCGGTCACCGCGATCCCGGTCGCCACCTGCACCAGGCTGTCGAAGCCGCGCCGCCCGGCCCACGGCCCGTAGTCGCCCCACGCCGAGAGCCGCGCGACCACCAGACCGGGCCGGTGCAGACCGAAACGGTCCAGGGCGCCGGGGCGGTAGCCGGTGACCAGGACGTCCGCCGCGTCCAGCAACTCACCCAGGGCACGCCGGTCCGCCGGGCTGTCCAGGTCGAGCGCGGCCGTCCGCTTGCCGACGTCCGTGTCCGCGTGCTGGTCGGGCAGTTCGGGATTGCCCGGCGGGTCCACGCGCAGCACGTCCGCACCGAGCAGCGCCAGCGTGCGGGTCGCGACCGGCCCGGCGAGGACCCGGGTCAGGTCCAGGACCCGCAGCGGGCCCGAGCGCCGTCGCGGGGCCGCGTCGTCCAGCCGTTCCCGCGTCAGCAGCGGCCGCGCCGCCACCTCACGGCCCTGCTCGTGCGCCGCCCACTCCTCGGGGGTGCGCAGGGCGACCGCCAGCCCCCCGGCCGCGTACACCGCCGTCTCCGTCTCGACGGCCTTCCGCTCGGCGACCGACGCCGCCACGGCCTCCACCGACTCCTCCCGCACACCCAGCGCGGACAGCAGCGCCGTCCGGTGGTGCGGATAGTTGGCGTGCGTACGGACCCAGCCGTCGGAGGCGCGCCAGAGGCGGGACAGCGGCGCGAAGCTCACCGGGGCCCGGCCGTCCACCCGCAGGTGACGCTCGCTCACGAAGGCCGTGGCGACGGCTCCGTCGTCCACCCGGACCTTCCCCGGCAGACCGCCCCGCTCCACCGCGGCGAGACCCGCGACCGCGACCGTCGCCCGGGCCAGGTCCATCACCGGCAGCCGCGCCGGCAGCAGCCCCGAGGTGCCTGTGTGGGCGACCCGGTCGAGCAGGGCGGGATCACCGCCCAGGGCCGACCACAACAACTCCGTACCGGTACGCACTGTGTTGTCCATCCGCGCATGATGGCACCCGGTGCCACGCGAAGGGGCCCCGGCGTGGCGCACCACACCAGGGCCCCTCCGCATGTGCGCCTAAGGCATGCGCCTACCGGCGGACCGCGTCGAGCGCGTCCACGAGACCGGTTCCGTAGAAGCCGTTCTTGTTCTTGCCGCCCTCGCAGACGGCGTCGACGGCGCCGTCACCGTCGATGTCGTACGGGTTGGTGCAGGCGCGGTCGTCGGCCTGCGCGTAGAGCAGGGCCTTGAGCGAGGCCGGGCTCGCCTTCGGGTGCGTCGACTTCAGCAGCGCGAGCACACCGGCGGCGTGCGGCGAGGCCATCGACGTACCGGCCTTGTAGTTGAAGCCGCCGTTGACCGTGGTCGACAGGATCCGGCCGTTGATCGCCGGCGCCTCCGGGGTCTGGTACTCGGTGCGGTCGCCGCCGGGCGCCGCGATGTCGACGACACCGAGACCGTAGTTGGAGTACGAGGCCTTCAGGTCCTTGGCACCCGTCGCGGAGACCGTGACCACGCCGGGCAGCATCGCCGGGTAGTCCAGGCACTCCTTGGGGTCGACGACCCGGGTCACCGGCGTGGTGTCGTTCGGGCTGGTGGCGTCCGTGAGTTCGTCCGCCGACAGGTCCATGTCCGAGTTGCCGGCCGCCGCCACGTTGACCGTGCCCTTGCGCTCCGCGTAGCGGGTGGCACGGGTGACGGCCTCGATCAGGGCCTTCTGGTCGTCGTCGTTCTTGCACGCGAACAGCCACGGGTCGGTGTAGTAGCTGTTGTTGGTGATGTCGACGCCGTGCTCGGCCGCCCACACGAAGCCGCAGACGACGGCCTCGGTGTAGAAGAAGCCGTCGGGGGTGGACACCTTGATGCCCGAGACCTTCACGCCCGGCGCGACACCGGTGATGCCGGTGCCGTTCTTGGCGGCGGCGATGGTGCCGGCGACGTGCGTGCCGTGGTCGCTCTCGCCCGGGTTCGGACGCCACGAGCCGGGGGTGATGTCCGGCTTGCCGGTCACACAGTTGGCGGACGCGCGGGCGTCGAAGTTCGGCGCCAGGTCCGGGTGGGTGTCGTCGACACCCGTGTCGATCACGCCGACAGTGACGTTCCTGCTGCCGAGCGTCTTGCGGTGGGCCTTGTCCGCCTTGATGGCGGGGAGGTCCCACTGCAGCGGCTCGAGCGCGTCCTGGGCTTCGTCGGCGCGGGCCGCGGCGGCGGTGGCCTCGGACGGGGTGAGCGCCTGGCCGCCCTCGCCGACGGACGTGTCCGTCTGGACGGAGAGCGGGGCGGTGCGCGTCGATCCGGCCGACACCACACCGCGGACCTTGCGAATCGTCTTCGCGAACTCGGGGTTCTGCGAGTGGACGACTATCACGCCTATCTGGTCATAGGAGATGACCACCGTGCCGCCGGCCCTGGATATCGCCTTCTTCACCGAGGCGGTCGTCCCGCGCCGTCCGTCGACGTTGACGACGTAGGACAGCTTCGGGGCACTCGTCGAGACGGCGGGCGTCGCCGGGGCATCGCTCAGTTCGGCGGCGGACGCGCCGGCCGGAAGGAAGCCGAGCGAGGCCGTGAGCGCGAGACCGACAGGCAGAGCGAGTACTCGGCCGCGTCTCGATCCCAGATGAGCCATGGGTTCTCCACATCATCCGTATGTACTGCCCGACCGCGGATTGCGGACGGACAGGTGCATGACGAGTGAAGCTATCGCTGATCTTCCCGCCTCATCAATGAGTTGAGAGGACTTGATGCAGATCCGGAGGAAGATCCAGGAAGAAAACCACTCCCGATGAACCGCTTCGCCGCGCGCCCCGTGCCGTTGTGCAGGGGAGGAGCTCCGCACGGAGCCCCGTCCCCCATCCCCCCAGTGAGGCCCCTTTGTCCATGCCCACAGCACCCGCGTCGCGAGGAGATTCCGTGGCAACCGAAGCACTGCCGCCACCCCCAGGCGGAACGGACGCCCCCACCGGCCCCGCCCAGCCCACGACCGAGGCGTTCGTCGAGATGCAGGAGAGTGCGGAGTTCGGCGAACTGCGCCGCACGTACCGCTCCTTCGCCTTCCCCCTGACGATCGCCTTCATCGCCTGGTACCTGCTCTACGTGCTGCTCTCCAACTACGCGGGCGGCTTCATGGGCACCAAGGTCTTCGGCAACATCAACGTGGCCCTCGTGCTCGGCCTCGGGCAGTTCGCCACGACCTTCCTCATCGCCTGGCTCTACTCGCGGCACGCGGCCAATCGCCTCGACCCGAAGGCCGACGCCATCAAGTCCCGCATGGAGAACCCGGAGGCCGGCGCGTGAGCAGCACTCTTCTCCTCGCGGCGGGCAACGCCACCAGCGAGCACCGGCCGCTGATCATCACCCTCTTCGGGGCCTTCGTCGTCGCCACGCTCGTCATCACCGTCTGGGCCGGCCGCCAGACCAAGAGCGCCGCCGACTTCTACGCCGGCGGCCGCCAGTTCACCGGCTTCCAGAACGGCCTCGCGATCTCCGGCGACTACATGTCCGCCGCCTCCTTCCTCGGCATCGCGGGCGCCATCGCGCTCTTCGGCTACGACGGCTTCCTGTACTCGATCGGCTTCCTGGTCGCCTGGCTGGTCGCCCTGCTCCTGGTCGCCGAGCCGCTGCGCAACTCCGGCCGGTTCACCATGGGCGACGTCCTCGCCTACCGGATGCGCCAGCGCCCGGTCCGTACCGCCGCCGGCACCTCCACGATCGTCGTCTCGATCTTCTACCTGCTCGCGCAGATGGCCGGCGCGGGCGTGCTCGTCTCGCTGCTCCTCGGGATCACCAGCGACGGCGGCAAGATCGCCATCGTCGCCCTCGTCGGCGTCCTGATGATCGTGTACGTCACCATCGGCGGCATGAAGGGCACCACCTGGGTGCAGATGGTCAAGGCCGTCCTGCTCATCGCGGGCACGCTCCTGATCACCTTCCTCATCCTGCTGAAGTTCGGCTTCAACCTCTCCGACCTGCTCGGCGCGGCCGCCACCAACAGCGGCAAGGGTTCGGCCTTCCTGGAGCCCGGGCTCAAGTACGGGGCCACCGGCATCTCCAAGCTGGACTTCATCTCGCTCGGCATCGCGCTCGTCCTCGGCACCGCCGGCCTGCCGCACATCCTGATCCGCTTCTACACGGTGCCGACCGCCAAGGCCGCCCGTAAGTCGGTCAACTGGGCCATCGGCATCATCGGCGCCTTCTACCTGATGACGATCGTCCTCGGCTTCGGCGCCGCGGCCCTGCTGAAGAACAGCGACATCATCGCCTCGAACAAGGCGGGCAACACCGCCGCCCCGCTCGCGGCCCTGGAGATCGGCGGCGGCTCCGGCTCCACCGGCGGCGCGATCCTGCTCGCGGTGATCTCCGCCGTCGCCTTCGCCACCATCCTCGCCGTGGTCGCCGGACTGACGCTGGCCTCGTCGTCCTCCTTCGCGCACGACATCTACGCCAACGTCATCCGGCGCGGAAAGGCCACGGAGAAGGAGGAGGTCCGCGCGGCCCGCTGGGCCACCGTCCTCATCGGAGTCGTCTCGATCGCGCTCGGCGCACTCGCCCGCGACCTCAACGTCGCCGGCCTGGTCGCCCTCGCCTTCGCCGTCGCCGCGTCGGCCAACCTGCCGACGATCCTCTACAGCCTGTTCTGGAAGCGGTTCACCACCCAGGGCGCGCTCTGGTCGATCTACGGCGGTCTGATCTCCTCGGTCGTCCTGGTGCTCTTCTCGCCGGTCGTCTCCGGCAAGCCCACCTCGATGTTCAAGACCGTGGACTTCTACTGGTTCCCCCTGGAGAACCCCGGCATCGTCTCGATCCCGCTCGGCTTCCTCCTCGGCTGGCTCGGCTCGCTCCTCTCCAAGGAGGAGCCGGACAAGGGCAAGTACGCGGAGCTCGAGGTCAAGTCCCTCACCGGTGTCGGAGCGCACTGATCCGTACACGGTGAGCGATCGCGGAGCGGCCTCGTCGTAGAGTCCTACGACGAGGCCGCTCCGGTCCTCGTTCCAATCGGCTCTGCTGCTTGTCGGCCCTCTCGCGTAGGCTCGTTGGAGAAATCACCGAACGACAGGGAGGGGGCACACCGTGCTCATCGACACCTACGGCCGTGTCGCCACTGACCTGCGTGTTTCGCTCACCGACCGATGCAATCTGCGGTGTACGTACTGTATGCCGGAAGAGGGCCTGCAGTGGCTGGCCAAGCCTGATCTGCTGACCGACGACGAGATCGTCCGGCTGATACGGATCGCGGTCACCGACCTCGGCGTCACGGAGGTCCGCTTCACCGGCGGCGAGCCGCTGCTGCGCCCCGGGCTCGTCGGCATCGTCGAGCGATGCGCGGCCCTGGAGCCCCGCCCCAAGATGTCCCTGACCACCAACGGCATCGGACTCAAGCGCACCGCCGCCGCACTGAAGGCGGCCGGACTCGACCGGGTCAACGTCTCCCTGGACACCCTGCGGCCCGAGGTCTTCAAGACCCTGACCCGCCGCGACCGCCACCACGACGTGCTCGACGGCATGGCCGCCGCGCGCGAGGCCGGGCTCACGCCCGTCAAGGTCAACGCGGTCCTGATGCCCGGACTCAACGACGACGAGGCCCCGGACCTGCTGGCATGGGCCGTGGAGAACGCGTACGAGCTCCGCTTCATCGAGCAGATGCCGCTCGACGCCCAGCACGGCTGGAAGCGGGACGGCATGATCACCGCGGGCGACATCCTGGAGTCGCTGCGCACCCGCTTCACGCTGACCCCCGAGGGCGCGGACGAACGCGGCTCGGCCCCCGCCGAGCGCTGGGTCGTGGACGGCGGACCGCACACGGTCGGCGTCATCGCCTCCGTCACCCGCCCGTTCTGCCGGGCCTGCGACCGGACCCGGCTCACCGCCGACGGTCAGGTGCGCACGTGCCTCTTCGCCACCGAGGAGACCGACCTGCGGGCCGCGCTGCGCTCGGAGGCACCGGATGCCGAGATCGCCCGGATCTGGAAGCTGGCGATGTGGGGCAAGAAGGCCGGGTCGGGTCTGGACGACCCGAGCTTCCTGCAGCCCGAGCGCCCGATGTCAGCGATCGGTGGGTGACTCCCACTCGGCGAGCGGGACGACGTCCTTGAGGAATCCCCGTACACCCAGGAACTGGGAGAGATGCTCGCGGTGCTCCTCGCAGGCGAGCCAGGTCTTGCGGCGCTCCGGCGTGTGCAGCTTGGGGTTGTTCCAGGCCAGTACCCACACGGCGTCGGCGCGGCAGCCCTTGGCGGAGCAGATCGGCGTCTCGATCGGGGTCTCGTCACTCACCGGATTGATCACACGGTCATTGTCCAGCAATGGCGATGCCGAGCAGCCACGGGGGGAGCTGCCCGGCATCGGTCCGTCGCTCCGACGGGGGATGCGGAGCGCGTAGGCAGTATGTCACGGGGGATGGGGTCAGGTGCACTGGAACTTCATGATTGATCTGAGCTCTTCTTGAGCTTCGTGCGGGCCGTGGTGATCAACTCTGACCCGGGGAACGCTCCGCGTGGCCTTCCGCGGGAGCCTCCGTTCCCGCCTCCGTTCCCGCGTCCTTCCGCGGCTCCGTTCCCGCGTCCGCGGCGACGTCCCCGAGGGGGAGCTCGGGCCGGCTCGGCGGCGGTACGAACGTGGAGGGAAGGGCCGGCGGCCTCTCCCGCCCGGCGTTGGCGATGACGACCGCGACATAGGGGAGGAGCGCACCGAGCACCAGCGCCACGATCGCCACATGACGCTCGACGTTCCACAGGACGACCGCGGCGATGACGGACAGCGTCCGCACCGACATGGAGATCACATACCGGCGCTCCCGGCCGCGCACATCGTCGGTCAGGCCCTGACGGGCTCCGGTGATCCGGAAGACCTCTGTACCGCCGTGCTTCCGCATCGCGTTCCACCACCACCGTCCACGCCGGACCCTCCCCGGTCCGGACCTGTCTCCACGGTACGCCCGACGTCCGAGACGGAGCAGACCGGGTCACGTATGGCCCCTTCCGACATGCGGCGTATGGCGGATGGGCCGAGACTGGGCCCACATGCGCAGATTGCGCCGCATGAGGAGGCGACCATGAGTTGGTTGTGGGCAATCATCGTGGGTTTCGTGCTCGGCCTGATCGCCAAGGCGATCATCCCGGGCAAGCAGGAGATCCCGCTGTGGCTGACGACCGTGTTCGGCATCATCGGCAGTGTTCTCGGTAACTCCGTCGCGACCTGGATCGGCGTCGAGGACACCAAGGGCATCGACTGGACACGCCACCTGCTCCAACTCGCCGGCGCGGTCCTCGTGGTGTTCCTGGGCGACATGGTCTGGAACGCGATCAGGAGCAACAAGCAACGAGCGTGAAGGCCAGGGCCACGTGACGGCCACGGTCACGCGGAGGCCACGGCGGAGGCCACGGCCATGCGGAGGCCACGGACACGGCGAAGGCCACGGACACGGCGAAGGCCGGTACGCGCCCCGTGCGCGTACCGGCCTCCGTCACGTCATGCCCCGGGCCGTCAGCCCTGCGCGCCGACCTCGATCGCCGCCAGGTTCTTCTTGCCCCGGCGCAGCACCAGCCAGCGGCCGTGCAGCAGCTCGTCCGCCGACACCTCGGCGTCCTCGGCGGTCACCTTCACGTTGTTCACGTAGGCCCCGCCCTCCTTCACCGTCCGGCGCGCGCCCGACCTGCTCGGCGCCAGACCGACCTCGACGAACAGGTCCACGACCTGCCCGAGCTCGGCCACCCGCGCGTGCGGCAGCTCGGAGAGCGCGGCGGCCAGCGTGGCCTCGTCCAGCTCGGCCAGGTCGCCCTGACCGAAGAGCGCCTTCGAGGCGTTGATGACGGCCGCGCACTGCCCGGCGCCGTGCACCAGCGTCGTCAGCTCCTCGGCGAGGGCCCGCTGGGCGGTCCGCGCCTGCGGCCGCTCGGCGGTGAGCTGCTCCAGCTCCTCCAGTTCCTCACGGGACTTGAAGGAGAGGATCCGCATGTACGTCGAGATGTCCCGGTCGTCCACGTTCAGCCAGAACTGGTAGAACGCGTACGGCGTCGTCATCTCCGGGTCGAGCCAGACGGCCCCGCCCTCGGTCTTGCCGAACTTCGTGCCGTCGGCCTTGACCATCAGCGGCGTCGCCAGCGCGTGCACGTCGGCGCCCGGCTCCAGCTTGTGGATCAGGTCGAGGCCGGCCACCAGGTTGCCCCACTGGTCGGACCCGCCCTGCTGGAGCGTGCAGCCGTGACGCCGGTACAGCTCCAGGAAGTCCATGCCCTGGAGCAGCTGGTAGCTGAACTCGGTGTAGCTGATGCCCTGCTCGGACTCCAGCCGCCGGGCGACCGAGTCCTTGGTCAGCATCTTGTTGACCCGGAAGTGCTTGCCGATGTCCCGCAGGAACTCGATCGCGGACATGTTCGCGGTCCAGTCCAGGTTGTTCACCATGACCGCCGCGTTCTCCCCCTCGAAGGAGAGGAACGGCTCGATCTGGCTCCGCAGCCGGTTCACCCAGTTCCCGACCGTCTCGGGGTCGTTCAGGGTGCGCTCGGCCGTCGGCCGCGGGTCGCCGATCTGGCCGGTGGCCCCGCCGACCAGCGCCAGCGGCCGGTGACCGGCCTGCTGGAGCCGGCGGACGGTGAGCACCTGGACCAGGTGACCGACGTGGAGACTGGCCGCGGTCGGGTCGAAACCGCAATAGAACGTGACGGGACCGTCCGCGAGAGCCTTGCGCAATGCGTCCTCGTCAGTGGACTGGGCGAACAGCCCGCGCCACTTCAGCTCGTCGACGATGTCCGTCACGGTGTCCGGTCTCCTTGATCGATAGTCGTCACGCCGTCCCTCAGTCTAGGCGGGTCACACGCCCTTGCTGACCGAGCTCATGTTGAAGTCCGGCACCCGCAGCGCGGGCATCGCCGCCCTGGTGAACCAGTCGCTCCACTCGCGCGGCAGCGTCTTCTCGGTCCGGCCGGCCTCCGAGGCCCGCGACAGCAGGTCCACCGGCGACTCGTTGAACCGGAAGTTGTTCACCTCGCCGACCACCTCCCCGTTCTCCACGAGGTAGACGCCGTCCCGGGTCAGCCCCGTCAGCAGCAGCGTCGCCGGGTCGACCTCGCGGATGTACCAGAGGCAGGTCAGCAGCAGCCCCCGCTCGGTGGAGGCCACCATCTCCTCCAGCGAACGCTCGCCTCCGCCGTCCAGGATCAGGTTCCCGGCCCCGGGCGCCACGGGCAGGCGGGTGAGGCCCGCGGTGTGCCGCGTGGTGATCAGGTGCTCCAGCCTCCCCTCCCGTACCCAGTCGATCGGAGGCAGCGGCAGACCGTTGTCGAAGACGGAGGAGTCGTCGCTCGAGGAGTGCGCGATCACGAACGGCGCGGACTCCAGACCCGGCTCGTTCGGATCGCTGCGCAGGGTCAGCGGCAGCGGGGAGAGCGTCTCGCCGAGCCGGGTGCCGCCGCCGGGCTTCGAGAAGACCGTACGGCCCTCCACCGCGTCCCGGGCCGCCGACGACCACAGCTGGTAGATCAGCAGGTCGGCCACGGCGGTCGGCGGCAGCAGCGTCTCGTACCGCCCGGCGGGCAGCTCGATCCTGCGCTCCGCCCAGCCGAGCCGCTTCGCCAGGTCGGCGTCGAGCGCCGCCGGGTCGACGTCCTTGAAGTCCCGCGTCGAACGCCCGGCCCACGCGGAGCGCGAGCGGTCCGGCGACTTGGCGTTGAGCTCCAGGGTGCCGTTCGGCTGGTCGTGCCGCAGCCGCAGCCCCGTCGACGTGCCCAGGTAGGTCGAGGTCAGCTCGTGGTTGGCGAAGCCGTACAGCTCACGGCCGCCCGCCCGGGCGCGGGCGAAGGCCTCGCCGAGCGCGGGCGCGAAGTCCGTGAAGACGGCGGAGGTGGTCTCGGCCGGCGCGTCGATGAAGTCCGGGGAGGTGTCCACGCCTTCGACGAGCGGCTGGGCGTCCTCGGCCGGCCCCGCGGCCCGTGCGGCGGCCTCCGCCGCCCGCACCAGGGGCTCCAGGTCGTCGAGGGTCACGGCCGAGCGCGAGACCACACCGGACGCGGTCCCCTGAGCGCCGTCCACGGTGGCGACGACCGTGAGCGTACGGCCCCGGGTCACGCCGTTCGTCGTGAGCGCGTTGCCCGCCCAGCGGAGGTTGGCGGAGGACTCCTCGTCGGCGATGACGACACAGCCGTCCGCCCGGGACAGCTCGAGCGCCCGCTCGACGATCTCGTGCGGCTTGGTGATACGGGAGCTCATCGACCGGCCTCCTGCGTGGTGTTCAAACTGTGCTTGCCCGGGGGCCGACCCCCGGACCCCCGGCAGATTCCGTGGTGACCGGTCATCGTCCCGCCTCCTGCGTGGTGTTCAAGATGTTGACGCCCCGGAAGAGGGCGGACGGGCAGCCGTGGGAGACCGCCGCGACCTGGCCCGGCTGGGCCTTGCCGCAGTTGAACGCGCCGCCCAGGACGTACGTCTGCGGGCCGCCGACCTTCTCCATCGAGCCCCAGAAGTCGGTCGTCGTCGCCTGGTACGCGACGTCCCGCAGCTGCCCGGCCAGCTTGCCGTTCTCGATGCGGAAGAAGCGCTGTCCGGTGAACTGGAAGTTGTACCGCTGCATGTCGATCGACCACGAGCGGTCGCCGACCACGTAGATGCCCCGCTCGACGCCCCCGATCAGGTCCTCCGTGGAGAGCCCGCCCGGGTCCGGCTGGAGCGAGACGTTCGCCATCCGCTGCACCGGCACGTGCCCGGGGGAGTCGGCGAACGCGCAGCCGTTCGACCGGCCGAGGCCCGTCAGCTGCGCGATCCGCCGGTCCAGCTGGTAGCCGACGAGCGTGCCGTCCTTCACCAGGTCCCAGCTCTGCGCCTGGACGCCCTCGTCGTCGTACCCGACCGTCGCGAGGCCGTGCTCGGCGGTGCGGTCGCCCGTCACGTTCATGATCGACGAGCCGTACGCCAGCTTCCCCAGCTGGTCGAAGGTGGCGAACGAGGTACCGGCGTACGCCGCCTCGTACCCCAGCGCCCGGTCCAGCTCGGTGGCGTGGCCGATCGACTCGTGGATCGTCAGCCAGAGGTTCGACGGGTCGACGACCAGGTCGTACGTCCCCGCCTCCACGCTCGGTGCGCGCATCTTCTCGGCGAGCAGCTCCGGGATCCGCTCCAGCTCGGCGGCCCAGTCCCAGCCGGTGCCGGTCAGGTACTCCCAGCCCCGCCCGACCGGCGGCGCGATCGTCCGCATGGAGTCGAACTCGCCCGTCGTCTCGTCGACGGCGACCGCGGTGAGCTGCGGGTGCAGCCGCACCCGCTGCTGGGTGGTGACGGTGCCCGCGGTGTCCGCGTAGAACTTGTTCTCCTGGACGGTCATCAGCGAGGCGTCCACGTGCGCCACGCCCTCCGCCCGCAGCAGTCGGTCGCTCCAGTCGGCGAGCAGCGCGCTCTTCTCCGCACCGGGGATGTCGAAAGGGTTGACCTCGTACGAGGAGATCCAGGTCTTCTCCGCGTGCACCGGCTCGGGGGCCAGCTCCACGCGCTCGTCGGAGCCCGCCGCGGCGATCACCTTGGCGGACAGCTTGGCCATGGCGACGGCCTGCGAGGCGACCCGCGCCGCCCCGTCCATGGTGAGGTCGACCCCGGAGGCGAACCCCCACGCCCCGCCGTGCACCACCCGCACCGCGTAGCCGAGGTCCGTGGTGTCCGATGAACCCGAGGGCTTGGCGTCGCGCAGCCGCCACGAGGCGCTGCGCACCCGCTCCAGACGGAAGTCGGCATGGTCGGAGCCGAGGGCACGCGCGCGTGCGAGCGCCGCGTCGGCGAGCGCCCGCAGCGGCAGTGCCGTGAAGGCCGCGTCGAGGGAATGGATGCCAGATGGCACAGCTGTCTCCTGTCGTGTGAGACCGGTCATCCCCGATCATGTCGCGCTTTGGGCCGCCGCGCCCAGAGCTTTATGTAGGGACCCGACAGTGACATCCGTACGCCACTGTCAGGGGCCGTGTCCTCGCGGAAGGAAGCGGACCGATAGGTTTTCGGTATCCAGACCGCTATCGAAAGGGTGATCCGTTGAGCCGCTCGGTTCTCGTCACCGGAGGAAACCGGGGCATCGGCCTCGCCATCGCCCGCGCGTTCGCCGAGGCCGGCGACAAGGTCGCGATCACGTACCGGTCCGGTGAGCCGCCGGCCGCCCTGACCGATCTCGGCTGTCTCGCCGTCAAGTGCGACATCACCGACGGCGAGCAGGTGGAGCAGGCGTACAAGGAGATCGAGGAGAAGCACGGTCCGGTGGAGGTCCTGGTGGCGAACGCCGGGATCACCAAGGACCAGCTCCTGATGCGCATGAGCGAGGAGGACTTCACCTCCGTCCTCGACACCAACCTGACGGGCACCTTCAGGGTCGTCAAGCGCGCCAACCGCGGCATGCTGCGGGCCAAGAAGGGCCGCGTCGTCCTGATCTCCTCGGTCGTCGGTCTCCTCGGCTCGGCGGGGCAGGCGAACTACGCCGCCTCCAAGGCCGGACTGGTCGGCTTCGCCCGCTCCCTGGCCCGTGAGCTCGGCTCGCGCAACATCACGTTCAATGTCGTCGCCCCCGGTTTTGTCGACACCGACATGACCGCGGTGCTGACCGAGGAGCAGCGCGCGGGCATCGTGTCCCAGGTGCCGCTGGGCCGCTACGCGCAGCCCCAGGAGATCGCCGCAGCGGTGAAGTTCCTCGCCTCCGACGACGCCTCGTACATCACTGGAGCCGTCATCCCGGTTGACGGCGGATTGGGCATGGGTCACTGATCACCATGAGCGGAATTCTCGAGGGCAAGCGCATCCTGATCACCGGTGTGCTGATGGAGTCCTCCATCGCCTTCCACACCGCCAAGCTGGCCCAGGAGCAGGGCGCGGAGATCATCCTCACCGCCTGGCCGCGGCCGACGCTGACCGAGCGCATCGCCAAGAAGCTGCCCCACCCCGACAAGGTGAAAGTCCTGGAGCTCGACGTCTCCAACGACGAGCACCTCGCCCGCCTTGCGGGCCAGGTCCGCGAGCACCTCGGTGACCGGCTCGACGGCATCGTCCACTCCATCGGCTTCGCCCCGCAGGACGCGCTCGGCGGCAACTTCCTGAACACGCCGTTCGAGTCCGTCGCCACCGCCATGCACGTCTCGGCCTTCTCGCTGAAGTCCCTGACGATGGCGCTGCTGCCGCTGATGCACCAGGGCGGCTCGGTCGTCGGCCTCACCTTCGACGCGCAGTTCGCCTGGCCGCAGTACGACTGGATGGGCCCGGCCAAGGCCGCGCTGGAGGCCACCAGCCGCTACATGGCGCGTGACCTGGGCAAGCAGGACATCCGCTGCAACCTGATCTCCGCGGGCCCGCTCGGTTCGATGGCCGCGAAGTCGATCCCCGGCTTCTCCGACCTGGCCGCCGTCTGGGACACCCGGTCCCCGCTCGCGTGGGACCTCGCCGACCCGGAGCCGACGGGCAAGGGCGTCGTCGCCCTGCTGTCCGACTGGTTCCCGAAGACCACGGGCGAGATCATCCACGTCGACGGCGGTCTGCACGCGATCGGCGCGTAGGCGCTCGCACAGGCGACGACCTGACGAAGGCCGGGCGGCCCTCCACGGAGGCCCGCCCGGCCTTCGTCGTACCGCCCGCCCACCCCCCGCGTACCGGCCGCGCGCCCCCCGAGTCGAAAAGTCCGGCGACCCACCCCAAACTGGATCAGAGCGTGACATCCGGCTAATGGGGAGGAGGTACGGGCATGCGCGCGCCGCACCGCAGGGTCGCCGCTCTCGCGTCGGCCGTCGCTCTTCTCGCCGGACTCGCCGTCGCCGCCGAGGTCCGTGCCGCTCCCGCCCCCGCGGAGGAGGCCCCGGTTCCGACGGCCCGGGCGCCGGAGAACTTCGGGGCCTCGTGCCGTACGGAGATCGTGGGCTCCCGGGTCGTCGCGTACTGCCAGAACCCGTATCCCACCACCGACCGCGTCCGGCTGCACGTCGAGTGCGACCGCTGGTGGGACGTGGACACCGACAGTGCCCCCGTGGACGTCGGCCCCACCGCATACGCCCAGCTCACCGGCCGCTGCTGGAAGGAGGTCCGCTCCGCCTGGCTCACGCACCAGCCGGCCGAGCCCCTCCCGTCGTCCCCAGGTTCCTCAGGCACATGAACGGATACCCGGCCGCCTCGGCCGCCGCCGTCTCCGCGTCGCCGGCCCGGATCGCCTCCACCAGGCGCCCGTGGTCCATGTGGTGCTCCGGCCGCAGCTCCTGACCCACGTCGTCGCGCAGCCACTGCCGCAGGACGTGACCGAGGTCGGCGTACAGCTCGGTCAGCACCTCGTTGTGGGAGGCGATCACCACCGCGTGGTGGAAGGCGCCGTCCGCCATCACGAACCGCTCGGTGTCCCCCGAGGCGAACGCCTCCTCGCGCCCCGCGAGCAGGGCGTCCAGCTGCTTCAGGTCGCGGTCCGTGCGCCGCTGCGCCGCGAGCCGCGCCGCCGAGGACTCCAGCGTGGAGCGCAGCTCCGCGATGTGCCGGGGATCGGACCCGGCGAACCGCCGGTGCATGACCCCCGCCAGCTCGCTCGTCGCGACGACGTAGGTCCCCGAGCCCTGCCGGATGTCGAGCAGCCCGTTGTGCGCGAGCGCCCGCACGGCCTCGCGGACGGTGTTGCGGGCCACGCCCAGCTGCTCGACCAGCTCCGGTTCGGTCGGGATCCGTGAACCGACCGGCCACTCACCCGAGGTGATCTGGTTCCGCAGCTCCGTGATCACCTGATCGGAGAGCCCGGAACGCCGGGGAGAGCCGAGCGCCATGGCACACCTTCCATTTCGGTCCGGATCGGTTCCGGCCCGTTCCGGACTCGTTCCGGATTGGACAACCAATCATCCCATGATTCTATGATGGCGCTCATGCATGACGAGCCGCAGACCCTCAAGACGGCCGCCCCGTCGGCCCGCACCCCCGTCACCGCCACGGCCGCCGCCACGGGGGATTCTCCCGCACCGGACCGTCCGGCCGTCTGGATCACCCGGCTCGTCGTCGTCGCACTGGTGCTCGCCGCGCTCAACCTCCGCCCCGCCATCACCAGCCTCGGCGCCCTCCTCGAAGAGGTCCGCGACGGGCTCCACATGAGCGGCAGCGTGGCCGGCGTCCTCACCTCCGTCCCCCCGCTCTGCTTCGCGGTCTTCGGCATCACCGCGCCCCGTCTCGCCCGCCGCTTCGGCCCCGCCGCCGTCGTCTGCGCCGGCATGGCGGCGATCTTCGCGGGCCTCGCGGTCCGCCCCTTCGCCTCCGGCACCGTCGGCTTCCTCGCCGCCAGCGCCCTCGCCCTCATGGGGATCGCCGTCAGCAACGTCCTGATGCCCGTGATCGTCAAGCGGTACTTCCCCGGTCGCGTCGGCACCATGACCGGGCTCTACTCCATGGCGCTCGCCCTCGGCACCTCCCTGGCCGCCGCTGCCACCGTGCCCATGACCCAGGCGATGGGCGGCAGTTGGCGCATGGGCATCGGTGTGTGGGCCGTCCTCGCCGCCCTCGCCGTCCTGCCCTGGATCCCGCTCGTGCGCGACCGGGGTGCGCGGTCGACCGCCGGCACCGCCCCCGGGGGCGCCGAGGCCGGCGCCCCGGCCGCCGCTCCGCTCCGGATCACCCGCAGCCGCACCGCGTGGGCCCTCGCCGCCTTCTTCGGCCTCCAGGCCACCGGCGCGTACATCACCATGGGCTGGATGCCGCAGATCTTCCGCGACGCCGGCGTCCCCGCCGGCACGGCCGGTGTGCTGCTCGCGGTCACGATGGTGATGGGCGTCCCGCTCGCCTTCGTCATCCCCGGCCTCGCGACCCGGCTCAGGACCCAGGGGCCGATCGTCGTCGCCCTGGGCCTCTGCGGCCTCGTCGGCTACAGCGGCCTCTACCTGGCCCCCGCCGGGGGCGCCTGGGTCTGGGCGCTGCTCCTCGGCGTCTCCAACTGCGCCTTCCCGCTCGCGCTCACCATGATCGGCCTGCGGTCCCGCACCGGCGCGGGCGTCGTCCGGCTCTCCGCCTTCGCGCAGAGCGTCGGCTACCTCATCTCCATCCCCGGCCCGCTCCTGGTGGGCGTGCTCTACCAGCACAGCGGCGGCTGGGGACTGCCCCTCGCGCTGATGGCCGGGCTGATGATCCCGCAGATGATCGTCGGCACCCTCGCGGGCAGGGCCCGGACCGTCGAGGACCAATGCTGAGATGCGAGACTGTCTCCATGCCAGTGCTCGACCCGAACCCTCAGAACGGCCAGAAGAAGCTCCTGCTCGTGCTCGGCGCGATGCTCGGGATCTCGGTCGTCATCGCCGTCATCGCCACGTTCGCCTCCCCCTGATCCTCGACCCCCGCCGGCCGGTCCCCGTCGTGCCGGCCTCCGTCGTGCCGGCGGACACCTGCGGCGGGCTCCGCCTCGGTGCCCCGCACTCCGGTGGGGTTATCCCCTCCATCCCCTAGGGGGCGAGTGTCAGGGTGAAGTGGGTGGATCACCGGATGGGCCCGCCGGTCCACGCTCCGTAGCGTGGGGACATCGCCGCAGTCACCGCTGCGGACGTCGTCCCGACCCACGGAGGCGGCCATGCCGGCCCGCACGCACACCCGGACCCCGCCGCCGTCCACCGGCGGCGTCGACACCCGGCTGCCCTGGTGGGTGCTGGCCCTGCCCGTGGCCGCGTTCGTCGCCCTCTTCCTTCTCATAGCGGGACCGGGCGGGGCCCACGCCGCCCAAGGGGACCCGTCGGTCGGCCGTCTCCTGGAGCAGATCCAGCAGACACTGCCCCGCTGACCCCACCGCCCGCGGCAGACCCAACACCCTGCGCCCGGCGGCCCGTTTCATGGGAAGCTGGAGTCCATGAGCGTCGATACACCCCGCAGGATTGTGCTGCTCCGGCATGCCAAGGCCGACTGGCCCCAGGTGTCCGACCACGAGCGACCGCTCGCCGAGCGCGGCCGCACGGACGCCCCCGTGGCGGGCCGCAAGCTCGCCGACACCGGGATCACTTTCGATCTGGCCCTCTGTTCGACCGCCGCCAGGACCCGCGAGACCTGGAAGCTGGCCGTTCACGAGCTGCCGCACCGCCCCAGGACCGTCTATGAGGAGCGGCTCTACGATGCCTCGCCCGGCGAGCTGGTCGCCCTGCTCAACGAGGTCTCCGACGAGGTGCGGTCCGTCGTCCTCATCGGCCACAACCCCGGAATGCACGCGCTCTCCGACTCCCTCGCGGGCTCGGCCGAGGGCGATGCGCTGGCCCGGATGACCCGGAGCGGCTTCCCGACCGCCGCCTTCTCCGTCCTGTCCTTCGACGGCTCCTGGAAGTCCCTGGAGCTCGGCAAGGGCACCCTGGTCGACTACTGGGCGCCGCACAGCTGACCCCCCGGCGTATGCCGGAAGGCCCGGTCACCGAGGGGTGACCGGGCCTTCCGCCGTATACGCAGGGTGCACTCAGTGCAGCAGATCCTCGTCGCCGTCCGCCGCCTCGACCTCTTCGCGGGTGATCCCCAGGAGGTACAGGACGGTGTCGAGGAACGGGACGTTCACCGCGGTGTGCGCGGCCCGGCGCACCACCGGCTTGGCGTTGAAGGCCACGCCGAGCCCGGCCGTGTTCAGCATGTCGAGGTCGTTGGCGCCGTCGCCGATCGCCACGGTCTGGGACAGCGGCACACCCGCCTCCGCCGCGAACCGGCGCAGCAGCCGCGCCTTGCCCGCCCGGTCCACGATCTCGCCGGTGACCCGGCCCGTCAGCTTCCCGTCCACGACCTCCAGGGTGTTGGCCGAGGCGAAGTCCAGCCCCAGCCGCTCCTTGAGGTCGTCCGTGACCTGGGTGAACCCGCCCGAGACCACACCGACCTGGTACCCGAGCCGCTTGAGCGTACGGATGAGGGTGCGGGCACCGGGGGTCAACCGCACCTCGGTGCGGACCTTGTCCACCACCGAGGCGTCGAGCCCGGCCAGCAGCTCCACACGCGCGTGCAGCGACTGCTCGAAGTCCAGTTCGCCGCGCATCGCGGCCGCCGTGACCTCGGCGACCTTGTCCTCGCAGCCGGCGTGCGCCGCGAAGAGCTCGATCACCTCGTCCTGGATGAGCGTGGAGTCGACGTCCATGACGACCAGGCGCTGGGCGCGGCGGTGCAGTCCGGCCGAGACCACGGCCACGTCCACCCCGATGCCGTGCGCCTCGGTGGCCAGGGCCGTCCGCAGCGGCTCGGTCTCGCAGCCCGAGACGGCGAACTCGACGGCCGTCACCGGATACTTCGCCAGCCGGAAGATACGGTCGATGTTGCCGCCGGTCCCGGCGATCCTCGCCGTTATGGCGGCGGTCTGCTCGGCGGTCAGCGGGTGTCCGAGCACGGTGACGTGCGAGCGGCCACTGCCGCGCGGACGGTTGTCACCGGTGCCGGAGATGATCTCGGCCTGGAGCTTCAGCGACTCCGCCCAGCTGTGGACGGTCGCCCGCAGCTCGCCCTGGGAGGCGACGGTCGGCTCGGTGACGAGCGCGCACAGGACGAGGCGGCCGCGGGAGACGACCTGCTCGATGTCCACGACGTCGACGGAGTAGGCGGCGAGGGTGTCGAAGAGCCCGGCGGTGATCCCGGGACGGTCCTTCCCGAAGATCTTGACGAGAAGGGTGGGAACGTCTGAGGTCTGCGATGCGCTCATGGTGCTTCCACCGTATCGGGCACCGCGTGCCACCAGTCACCCCGTCCCGCGTACCGGACACGCGGCCGACGGCACACCAGCCACCGTAGCTCCACGCGGACTCCCACCGCGGCATGACGCCGCCCGCGACGGAGCCCTCGCACCGACGCTCGCGCGGCCCTCACACCGACCCTCGCCGACCCTTCCCGCCGACCCTCGCGGGGCCCTACCGCCGCCCTTCGCGGAGTCCTCGCACCGACCCTCGCGGAGCCCTCCCGCGGACCTTCGCGGAGGCTTCCCGCCGACCCCTCCCGCCGACCTTCGCGAGCGCTCCGGCGCAACCCCGTCGCGAGCCGGACCCTCTCTGCGGGGTCTTCACACAGCCCGACTTTCGGAGTAGGGGCCCGGCCTGAAATAGTTCCCCCCGATGTTCGCCATCCCTAGACTCCCATCGACGGGGGTACATCGGGGGACAAATAGTGGGGCATGGAGTGCCAGAACTCGTACTGGAATTGAACGGAAGGACCTGGACTCTCGATCCGTCCAGGTCGTACACCCTGGGACGCGATCCGCAGGGTGACCTGGTGATCGACGACGCCAGGGTCTCGTGGCGACACGCCACCATCAGCTGGGGCGGCCGGAGTTGGGTCATCGAGGACCACGGCTCGACCAACGGCACCTTCGTCCAGGGGCAGCGGATCCACCAGATGGAGATCGCCCCCGGATCCGCGGTGCACCTCGGCAACGCGACCGACGGGCCGCGGCTGAATCTCGCCGCCGGTGCCCCGGCCTCGCAGCAGGCCGCGGCGCCCGCCGCCGCCAACGCCCAGCAGGCCGCCGTACAGGCCGACTGGGCCACGCACCAGGCACCGCCGCCCCAGCAGAGCTGGCAGCAGCAGGCCCCGCAGGCTCCGCAGCCCCAGCAGCAGTCGCACGTCCCGCACCAGCAGGGCGGCCCCGCCGAGCAGTTGGCGCAGAAGGTGCCCGGCCAGGGAGGCGGCGTCGCGGGGGCGCCGCCGGTCTACGGCGACCGCAGCCCCACCACGTTCCACCAGCTGGCCCTCGGTCACGTCATGCGCATCGGTCGTGCGCTCGAGAACGAACTGGTCGTCTCCGACCTCCAGGTCTCGCGCCACCACGCCGAGTTCCACGCGACGCCCGACGGCCGGTTCGAGATCCGCGACCTCGGCTCTCACAACGGCACGTACGTCAACGGTCAGCCGATCGCCAAGGGCGGCTCCGTCCTCATCGGCCCCAACGACATCGTCGGTGTCGGTCACTCGACCTTCCGTATGGTCGGCGGCCAGCTCGAGGAGTTCGTCGACACCGGCGAGGTCTCCTTCTCGGCCCGCCACCTCACGGTGACGGTCGACGGCGGCAAGCAGATCCTCAAGGACGTCACCTTCGGCGTCCCGGAGAAGTCGCTCATCGGCGTCATCGGCCCGTCCGGATCCGGCAAGTCGACGCTGCTCAAGGCGCTCACCGGCTACCGCCCGGCCAACGAGGGCGACGTCCTCTACGACAACCGCAGCCTCTACAAGCAGTTCGCCGAGCTGCGCCAGCGCATCGGTCTGGTCCCGCAGGACGACATCCTGCACAAGGAGCTGACCGTCCAGAAGGCGCTGCGCTACGCGGCCAAGCTCCGCTTCCCGGGCGACACCGCCCCGGCCGAGCGCGAGGCCCGCATCGACGAGGTGCTGCGCGAGCTCAAGCTGGACATCCACAAGGAGAAGAAGGTCACCTCCCTCTCCGGTGGCCAGCGCAAGCGCGTCTCCGTCGCCCTGGAGCTGCTCACCAAGCCGTCGCTGATCTTCCTGGACGAGCCGACCTCCGGCCTCGACCCGGGCATGGACCGCGACGTCATGCAGCTGCTGCGCGGTCTCGCCGACGACGGCCGCACGGTCCTCGTCGTCACGCACTCGGTGGCCGAGCTCGGTCTCTGCGACAAGCTGCTCGTGATGGCGCCCGGCGGCTCGGTGGCCTACTTCGGCCCGCCGGAGGAAGCGCTGAACTTCTTCGGCTACAGCACCTGGGCGGATGTCTTCTCCGCCTTCGAGAACTATCGCGACTACGACTGGGCGGGCCGCTGGAAGGGCTCGCAGCACTACCAGATGTACGCCGCGGACATCGACGCCGTCGCCGCCCAGCCCGTCCAGATGCCGCAGCAGGCGATGGCCAGGCCGCCCAAGCCGCAGGGCTGGGGCTCCCAGCTGTGGACGCTGATCCGCCGCTACTCCTCGGTGATCGCGTCCGACAAGGGCTTCCTGGGCCTCATGGTGATCCTGCCGGCCGTCCTCGGCCTGGTGTCGGTCGTCATCCCGGCCGACTTCGGTCTCGCGGCGCCCAAGCCGCCGTCCCGGTTCAACGGCGACGCCGGCACGATCATGCTGATCCTCGCGGTCGGCATGTGCTTCTCCGGCGCCGCCAACTCCGTACGAGAGCTGATCAAGGAACGGGTCATCTACGAACGGGAGCGGGCCACCGGCCTGTCCCGCTCGGCGTACCTGATGTCCAAGGTCATCGTCCTCGGCGTGATCACCGCCCTCCAGGGCGTGATCATCTGCGGCATCGGCTTCGCCACCCGTGAGCTGCCGGCCGAGGGCCTGGTCATGCCGCCGGCCGTCGAGCTCTGCGTCACGATCATCGCGCTCGGCTTCACCTCGATGATGTTCGGCCTGGTCATCTCCTCGCTGGTGAAGACCGCCGAGAAGACGATGCCGCTGCTCGTGATGTTCGCGATCGTCCAGGTCGTGTTCACCGGCATCCTCTTCCAGGTGTACGGATCGCCCGGCCTGGAGCAGTTCGCCTGGCTCATGCCCTCCCGCTGGGCCATCGCCGCCGCGGGTTCGACCCTGGACCTCGCGCACCTGATGCCGCCGTGGGACCACAAGGACCCGACCAACCTGGACCCGCTGTGGGACCACACGGTCGGCCAGTGGGGCTTCAACCTCACCGTCCTGCTCGTCATCGGCATCGTCTGCGGCGTCGCCGTGGCGCGTCTGCTGCGCCGCCACGAGCCCGAGGTCATGCGCAAGTAGCCGCGGGGCCCCACGAGACGCCGAAGGGCGGCACCCCTGCGCGGGGTGCCGCCTTTCGCGTGTCCTGACAGGCTCAGTAGGCGCTGTTGACGTTGTCGATCGAGCCGTAACGGTCGGCCGCGTAGTTGGCGGCGGCGACGAGGTTGGCGACCGGGTCGTACTGGTCGAACTTGGTGCCGGGGATGTGGTAGGCCTTGAAGGTCGGGTAGATGACCTGCAGCAGGCCCTTCGACGGGACGCCGTTGATGGCGTTGATGTCCCAGTTGTTGATGGCCCGCGGGTTACCGCTGGACTCACGCATGATGTTCTTGTGCAGGCCGTTGTACGTGCCCGGGATGTTGTGCTTGTCCATGATGAACAGCGCCTCGCGGATCCAGCCGTCGAGGTTGTTCGCGAAGACGGGCGTGCGGGCGGCGGCACGGCTCGCGGCCGCCTTCGCCTCGGCGCGCTTCTTCGCGTCGGCCTTGGCCTTGGCCTCGGCCTTCGCCTTGGCGGCGGCCTTGGCCTTCGCGTCGGCGGCGGCCTTCGCCTTGGCGGCGGCCGCGGCCTCCGCCTCGGCCTTGGCCTTCAGGCTGATCGCGTCCTGCTGAGCGGTGAGGCTCGTGTGCAGCGCCTTGGCCTGCGGGCTGTTCGCGTCGTAGGCCAACGCGACCTGCTGGGTGTTGCCGAGTGCCTGCGGCTCGGTCTCCGCGGCGGCGTTGCCGGGGACCAGAGTGAAGCCGAGGGCGACGGCGCCAAGGGCGGCGACGCCGGCCAGGGAAGCCTTGTGCGTCTTCTTCAGGCGATAGTGACCAGGAATGTTGGACATGCGGGACTACCTCTTCGAATCGCTGGGGGGTCGCTCAGGCCGGGGCGGCGCTGCGCCTGCTCGGCGGCGACGAACGCAATTCTTAGCGGCAGCAAAATGCTGTGGCAAAGGTGTGACGTACGACCTCGGGTAGTGGATCAGGGGCCTGTGCATAGCGCACCAAAACCCCCATGAGGCCTGCTTATACGGCCCTCATCTGCCGAAAACGGACAACTAGAAGCCTTCGTAAGTGACGTGGGTCCTATGCCCGGGCTCACATCGGGCACGTAACGAACTCACCAGGCGTTGCTCGCGCAATGCACTCAGTGAGTGCCCTCCTCCGGGAGGACGAGATGGACGTCGCCGAACTCGTGCCAGAGGTAGAGCCCTTGTACCGCCTCGGTGTAGGCCCGGTGCAGAGCGGGCCGCCCGGCGATCGCCTCCAGCATCAGCAGATGCGAGGCCTCGGGCTCGTGCAGCCCGGTCAGCAGTCCGTCCACCGCCCGCACGCCGCGCGCCGGGGTCACGACCAGCTCGGTCCACCCCGACTCCGGCCGCACCACGCCCCCGCCGTCCGCCGCCGACTCCAGCGCCCGCACGGCCGTCGTCCCCACGGCGATCACCCGGCCCCCGCCCGCCCTCGCCGCGTTCACCAACCGGGCCGTCGCCGCCGGCACCTCGAAGCGCTCCGGATAGGGCGGCTCGTGCGCCTCCGCCGACGCCACCCCCGTATGCAGCGTGAGCGGAGCGAACTGGATCCCCCGACTCACCAGCTCCGCCACCAGCCGGGCCGTGAAGGGCCGGCCCGCGCTCGGCATCTCCGCCGACCCCGCGCCGTCGGGGGAGGGGAGCGCGAAGACCGTCTGGTACACGGAGAGCGGCTGGTCCCGCTCCGTGTACCCATAACGGATCGGGCGCCCGTACCGCGCCAGCAGAGCCGGTACGGGGGTGTCCACCCGCGCCCACCACAGCCTCGTCGCCCCCGGAAGCAGCGGATCCGTCAGGACGAGAGCGGCGCCACCCGGCAGCCGGATCACCGACCCCGCCGGACCGCCCGGCCGCGGCAGCGTGCTTCCCTTGCCGTCCGGCTCCCGCACCTCGACGGCCCAGCGGCCGCCGCCGGACCGCGTCCGGGGATGCCCGCCGTCCCTCCGCGTCGAGAAGTGCACGACGACCGGGTCGCCGCCGCCGTCCGCGCCCAGCCGGCCCGTCACGGCCGCAGCGAGCGTCGTGCTCGTGTTCACGACCAACACGTCCCCGGCCCGCAGTACCCCCGGCAGCTCCCGGAAGGCGTGGTGCGACACCTCCGTCCCCCGCGACACCATGAGCCGTACGTCGTCCCGCCCCAGCCCCGGCCCCCGCTGCTCGGCCGGGACCCGCGCCGACAGCTCCGCGGGCACCCCGAGACTCTCCAGCAGGCTCATCGGACCCCCTCCGCCCGAACCGTCCCCGCGGCCGTCCCCGCATCCGTCGGATCCGGCCCGGCAGGGTCCGACGCCGCGTACCGCCCGCTCGGGGGCCTGCGGTCGAGCAGCGCGAGGAACCCCGGCACCACCGACTCCGGCGCGGGACGCGGATCGTCGTCGTCCGGGACGGCCGCCGTGTACAGATCCGTCGCCATGTCACCCGGATCCACCGCCCACACCCGCAGCCCCGGCTCCTCGACGGCCAGCACCGCCGCCAGCTGGTCGAGCGCGGCCTTCGACGCCCCGTAACCGCCCCACGTCCCGTACGCCTCGACCGCCGCGTCCGACGACACCGCGACCACCGTCCCCTCCGCGCTCGCCCTGAGCAGCGGCAGGGCCTCCTGTACGAGACCCAGCGCGGCCACCACGTTCGTCTCCAGCGCCGCCCGCAGACCGGCCGGCGGCAGGGCCTCCAGCCGCACCAGAGGCTCGGCCCCGAGCGCGCTCGCGTTGTTCACCAGCAGATCCAGCCCCCCGAGCTCCCGCGCGGTGGCCACCAGTGCCCGGCGGTGCGCGGCGTCCGTCACGTCCCCGGCGAGCGCCACGACCCGCGCCCCCCGCGCGCGTGCCGCCTCGGCGCTCTCCTGGAGCGCCCCCGGCGTCCGCGCGTCGAGCACCAGATCCCAGCCCCGCCCCGCCAGTGCACCGGCCAGTGCGCGGCCGAGCCCCTTCGACGCCCCCGTGATGATCGCGACAGCCATGGCATCCATCCCCTCTTCCGGTGATGGACCCAGCCTCCGGCGGCCGCCCCGCCCGCCGCCTCGTCCGCGGGCCCCGACCGCGCACGGCACTTCGGCCTAGTCCCTCGGTCCTAGGCGATCGCCGTCCCCGGACGGATACGGACTGTCACAGCCCGCCGGTACGGTGGATCCATGAGTCACCGACCTAGCTCGTGTCGTCGAAATGACCACCGGCCGCGAGCGGCGGCTGGCGCAGCGCATCGCAAGGCGGAGGATCGCCCTCGTACCGGACGTACTCGGGCGACTCCGACACGCGGCGAGGTGCCGTGCCAGGGGTCGGGAGCAGGGGGCCATGGTGACGACAGGGCCTAGCTCCGGCCTCGCCGCCGTGAGCACCGCGCTCCTGGCGATGAGCCGCCACCTGGAGGTGCGCGACGTCCTCAAGACGATCGTGGCCTCCGCCCGTGAGCTGCTCGACGCGGAGTACGCGGCGCTGGGCGTCCCCGACGACCACGGCGGCTTCGCCCAGTTCGTCGTCGACGGCGTCAGCGACGAGCAGTGGCGGGCGATCGGCCCGCTGCCCCGCCAGCACGGCATCCTCGCGGCGATGCTCCACAAGGCCGAGCCCGAGCGCCTCGACGACGTCCGCAAGGACCCCCGCTTCGAAGGCTGGCCGTCCGCCCACCCGGACATGTCCGACTTCCTCGGCCTGCCCATCCAGGACGGCGAGGAGACGATCGGCGCCCTCTTCCTCGCCAACAAGCGCTGCCCCAAGCCGGACGGAGGCTGCGGCTTCACCGAGGCGGACGAGGAGCTGCTCTCGATCCTCGCCCAGCACGCCGCCATCGCCCTGACCAACGCCCGGCTGTACGAGCGCAGCCGCGAGCTCACCATCGCCGAGGAGCGCTCGCGCCTGGCCCACGAGCTCCACGACGCCGTCAGCCAGAAGCTCTTCTCGCTCCGGCTCACCGCCCAGGCCGCCGCCGCCCTCGTCGACCGCGACCCGGCCCGGGCCAAGGGCGAGCTCCAGCAGGTCGCCGCCCTCGCCGCCGAGGCCGCGGACGAGCTGCGCGCCGCCGTCGTCGAGCTGCGCCCGGCCGCGCTCGACGAGGACGGCCTCGTCCACACCCTCCGTACGCAGATCCAGGTCCTCGACCGGGCCCACACCGCACGGGTCACCTTCGACAGCTCGGGCGTGCGCGCGCTGCCCGCCGCCCAGGAGGAGGCCATGCTCCGGGTCGCCCAGGAGGCCCTGCACAACGCCCTGCGGCACGCGGAGCCGGAGCGGGTCGCCGTCTCGCTCTTCCGGCACGGCCAGGGCGCGCTGCTCACCGTCACCGACGACGGCAAGGGGTTCGACCCCCGTACGGTCCGCCGGGCCGGCCGGCACCTCGGCCTGGTCTCCATGCGGGACCGGGCGGGCGGCGTCGGGGGCAGACTCACCGTGACATCGGAGCCGGGCGGAGGCACCACGATCGAGATGGAGGTTCCCGGTGGCTGACAAGGTCATTCGCGTTCTGCTGGTCGACGACCACCAGGTGGTGCGGCGCGGCCTGCGGACGTTCCTGGAGGTCCAGGACGACATAGAGGTCGTGGGGGAGGCCTCCGACGGCGCCGAGGGCGTCGCGCGGGCGGAGGAGCTGCGGCCGGACGTGGTCCTGATGGACGTCAAGATGCCCGGCATGGACGGCATCGAGGCGCTGCGGAAGGTCCGGGAGCTGGCGAATCCGGCGAAGGTGCTGATCGTCACCAGCTTCACCGAGCAGCGCACGGTCGTCCCCGCGCTGCGCGCGGGCGCCTCCGGGTACGTCTACAAGGACGTGGACCCGGACGCCCTGGCCGGCGCCATCCGCTCGGTGCACGCCGGCCATGTGCTGCTCCATGCGGAGGTGGCCGGGGCGCTGCTCTCCCCGGAGGAGGGGCACGGAGGGACGGGGCGCGGCACGACGCTCACGGAGCGGGAGCAGGAGGTGCTCGGCCTGATCGCCGACGGCCGGTCGAACCGGGAGATCGCGCGGGCGCTCGTCCTCTCGGAGAAGACGGTGAAGACGCACGTGTCGAACATTCTGATGAAGCTCGACCTGGCGGACCGGACGCAGGCGGCGCTCTGGGCGGTGCGGCACGGCCTGACCACGTGAGACGCATGAGGCGGAGGGGGCACCTCCGTTCTCATCTTCATACCGTCGTGTGTATGTCCCCCGTTCGGCGCAACCCGACGGGGGCGGGGGCGTTCTCCATGGCGTGCTGCGGCGGCCGGCCGCGGCGAATACCAGGAGGATCCTGAAGTGAAGAACCTGAAGAAGGCCGCTGCCCTCACCATGGTCGCCGGCGGCATCGTCGCCGCGGGTGCGGGTGTCGCCTCCGCGCACGGCGCGGACGCGCACGGCCAGGCCCTCAACTCGCCGGGCGTCGCGTCCGGCAACCTGGTGCAGGTCCCGGTCCACGTCCCGGTGAACGTCTCCGGTAACACGGTCAACGTGATCGGCCTGCTCAACCCGGCCTTCGGCAACGGCGCCGTCAACCACTGACGCCCCCGCCACGAGCCCGGCGCCCCGGACCATCCCCCCGGGCCGCCGGGCTCAGCCGTACCCCGAAGCCCCCGCGCGACCGGCGACTCAGCGTTCCCGTTCCCTTTCCTCCACATACGCGTTGTACGCGGCGACCTGCGCCCGCCTGGCCACCCGCTCCACCGGCCGCAGAGCCGCCCCCCTCGCCGCCATCTCCGAGGCGCTGACCGCGCCGCCGTGCCCGTGGTCGTACGCCAGGTCGATCAGCAGGCCCACCCGCTGGGCCAGCTCCAACACCCGTACCGCGCGCGCCGGATAGCCCGGGGCCAGCACCTCGCGGCCCGCCTCCGCCCGGGCCCGGTACGCGTCGCGCGCCGCGTCCGCCACCGGGCCCGACGCCGCCACGTCCAGCCGCGTCAGCACCGCCGTCGCCTCGCGCAGCGCCTCCGCAAGCTCCCGCTCCGCCTCGCCCAGCGACGGCACGTCCGCGGGCGGGGCCTCCCGCACGGTCAGGCAGCGCCAGACCACCTCCACATGCACGTCACCCGCCGGACCCGCCTCGGTGACCTCGGGCACCAGACCGTACGGAGCGCCGAAACCGACCACCGCCTCCTCCGCCTCCAGCGCCCTCGCGTTGAAGTCCGGAGGCCCGCTGAGCCCCAGCGGATGCCCCGGCGTCGGCAGCGCCACCCGCCACCCGGTCACCCCGAGCCGCCGCAGCCGGCCGAGCGCCAGGGTCAGGCCGACCTGCGCCGCCTCACCCGGCAGCCCCTCGACGCGGTGCACCGTGTCGTTCCCGACAATGGCCAGTGCCGCGTCGTCCGGCGACACCGATCCGGCCAACAGGGCATTGCCCCAAGCGGCCAGCCGTCCTGAGCGTGGTTCCGAAAGCATGCCCACAGCGTAGGGACTCCCCGCACCGGAGAACGGAAGTACCGGACCTAAGGACCGGCCCGCTCCGACAGTGGCGTAGGTTTTCCCTGGACGCCGCGCCCACAGGCGCACGGCGACGACACGACTCGACCGCAAGGGGAGACAACGCGCTCATGAGCGATGTACTGGAGCTGGTGGACGTATCCGTGGTCCGCGACGGACGGGCTCTGGTGGACGATGTCTCCTGGTCGGTCAAGGAGGGCGAGCGGTGGGTCATCCTCGGCCCCAACGGCGCCGGCAAGACCACCCTCCTCAACATCGCCTCCAGCTACCTCTACCCGACCACCGGCAAGGCCAGGATCCTGGGCGAGCGGCTCGGCAAGGTCGACGTCTTCGACCTCCGCCCCCGCATCGGCATGGCCGGCATCGCCATGGCCGAGAAGCTCCCCAAGAGGCAGACCGTCCTGGAGACCGTCCTCACCGCCGCGTACGGCATGACCGCCACCTGGCACGAGGACTACGACGCCGTCGACGAGCAGCGCGCCCGCGCCTTCCTCGACCGCCTCGGGATGACCGAGTACCTGGACCGCAAGTTCGGCACCCTCTCCGAGGGCGAGCGCAAGCGCACCCTCATCGCCCGCGCGATGATGACCGACCCCGAGCTCCTCCTCCTCGACGAGCCCGCCGCCGGTCTCGACCTCGGCGGCCGTGAGGACCTCGTCCGCCGCCTCGGCCGCCTCGCCCGCGACCCGTACGCCCCCTCCATGATCATGGTCACCCACCATGTCGAGGAGATCGCCCCCGGCTTCACCCACGTGCTGATGATCCGACAGGGCAAGGTGCTCGCCGCCGGCCCGATGGAGACCGAGCTCACCTCGCGCAACCTCTCCCTCTGCTTCGGCCTCCCGCTCGTCGTCGAGCACGTCGGCGACCGCTACACCGCACAGGGCCTTCCGCTGAAGTAGCGGGACGCACAACGGAGTCGGAGCCAGGGCGCCGCGACCGCACAGCATCGCGCCCTGTCCGACTCGTCCCCACCGCCCTACCATGACCACGTGGACATCGACGCATGGGTCTGGTGGCTGATCGGCGCCGTGGGACTGGGCATTCCGCTCGTCCTCACCGCGATGCCCGAATTCGGCATGTTCTCCGTCGGCGCGATAGCCGGAGCCGTCACCGCGGCTCTCGGGTTCGGCATCGTCGCGCAGGTGGTCGTCTTCGTCATCGTCTCCGTCGCGCTGCTCGCGGTGGTCCGCCCCATCGCGGCACGGCACCGCAACGGACCGCCCCAGCACGCCTCGGGCATCGACGCACTGAAAGGCCGTCAGGCCGTCGTACTGGAACGGGTCGACGGCGCCGGAGGCCGTATCAAGCTCGCCGGCGAGGTCTGGTCCGCCCGCGCGCTCGACTCCGGACTGAGCTTCGAACCCGGCGACCAGGTCGACGTGGTCGACATCGACGGGGCCACCGCCGTGGTCATGTGACCCGAGCCGCTTGACCGAACGCCACACACGGCGGCCCGCCTTCTGGGAAACTCGATCATCGAAACCAACCCGGCACACCCGGCAGAGAACCGGCAGCGAAGGGCACAGGGAACACGATGTCAGCAGTCATCATCGTCCTGATCATTCTGGTGGTGCTTGTCTTCATCGCCCTGATCAAGACGATCCAGGTCATCCCGCAGGCGAGCGCCGCGATCGTCGAGCGGTTCGGCCGCTACACCCGCACGCTCAACGCGGGGCTGAACATCGTCGTCCCGTTCATCGACTCGATCCGCAACCGGATCGACCTCCGTGAGCAGGTCGTCCCGTTCCCGCCGCAGCCCGTGATCACCCAGGACAACCTCGTCGTCAACATCGACACCGTCATCTACTACCAGGTGACCGACGCCCGGGCCGCGACCTACGAGGTCGCCAGCTACATCCAGGCCATCGAGCAGCTCACCGTCACCACCCTGCGGAACATCATCGGTGGCATGGACCTGGAGCGGACCCTCACCTCCCGCGAGGAGATCAACGCCGCCCTGCGCGGAGTCCTCGACGAGGCCACCGGCAAGTGGGGCATCCGCGTCAACCGCGTCGAGCTCAAGGCCATCGAGCCGCCGACCTCCATCCAGGACTCGATGGAGAAGCAGATGCGCGCCGACCGCGACAAGCGCGCCGCGATCCTCACCGCCGAGGGCATCCGCCAGTCGCAGATCCTCACCGCGGAGGGCGAGAAGCAGTCCGCGATCCTCCGCGCCGAGGGCGAGGCCAAGGCCGCCGCCCTGCGCGCCGAGGGCGAGGCCCAAGCCGTCCGTACGGTCTTCGAGGCCATCCACGCCGGCGACCCGGACCAGAAGCTCCTCTCGTACCAGTACCTCCAGATGCTCCCGAAGATCGCCGAGGGCGACGCCAACAAGCTCTGGATCGTGCCCAGCGAGATCGGCGACGCCCTCAAGGGCCTCTCCGGCGCCTTCGGCAACCTCGGAGGCGGAGCGCCCGGCTTCAACACCGGCGCCGTGCCCGGCAGCCGCAACGGCAACGACTCCGAGCGCCGCGAAGCGCCCCCGCTCGACTGACGCGTACACACGGTCGTGCATGATCAGTGCGAGCCCCTCGACCCCGACGGACGTCAGGGCGGGGAGGCGAGCCTCTGATCTTGTAAGGAGATGGCGTTGTCCATCTGGGAAGTACTGGCGGTCTTCGCGGCCGGCGTCGGGGCCGGCACCATCAACACCATCGTCGGATCGGGAACGCTCATCACGTTCCCCGTCCTCCTCCTGACCGGACTCCCACCGGTCACGGCCACCGTCTCCAACGCCCTCGGCCTGATCCCCGGCTCCATCAGCGGAGCCATCGGCTACCGCGAGGAGCTCAAGGGCCAGCGCCGCCGCATCCTGCGCCTCGGCACCGTCGCCGCGATCGGCGGACTCGGCGGAGCCGTCCTCCTGCTGACCCTCCCCGCCCAGGCCTTCGAGACCATCGTCCCCGTCCTCGTCGCCCTCGCGCTGGTCCTGGTCATCCTCCAGCCCCGCATCTCCAAGGCCGTCCAGGCCCGCCGCGAGCGCAGCGGCAGCCCAGGAGACCCCGACGGCGGCCCGCTCCTGCTGACCGGCCTGCTCCTCGCGAGCGTCTACGGCGGCTACTTCACCGCGGCCCAGGGGATCATCTACCTCTCCCTCATGGGCATGCTCCTCGCGGACACCCTCCAACGCCTCAACGCCGTCAAGAACGTCCTCGCCGCGATCGTCAACAGCATCGCCGCGCTCTTCTTCCTCTTCGTCGCCGACTTCGACTGGACCGCCGTCCTGCTCATCGCCGTCGGCTCGGCCATCGGCGGCCAGGTCGGCGCCAGGGTCGGCCGCCGCCTCCCGCCCCCGGTCCTGCGCGCCGTCATCGTCGTCGTCGGCACGGCCGCCATCGTGCAGCTGCTGCTCCGCTGAACGACACGGGCCCGCTTCCCCCCGAGGGGAGCGGGCCCGTACAGCCACGGATACGGATCAGGCCGCCGAACCGGCCAGCCACTGCGGCAGCTCCGCCCGCTCACCGGCCCGCATCGCCAGCAGCATCGCGTCCGCGGGCGTCGGCACGAACGGCTCGTGCAGCAGCGGCATCCCCGCCTGCTCCGGCGTCCGGTCCGCTTTGCGGTGATTGTCCTCGGCGCAGGACGCCACCGTGTTCAGCCAGCTGTCCCCACCACCCTGAGCCCGCGGCACCACGTGGTCCACGGTCGTCGCCCGTCTCCCGCAGTACGCGCACCGGTGCTGGTCCCGGACCAGCACACCCCGTCTCGACCACGGAGCCTGTCTTCGGAACGGCACCCTGACGTAGCGGCAGAGCCTGATCACCCGGGGCACCGGTATGTCGACGGCGGCGGCACGCATGCGCAGCTCGGGGTGGACCTGCTCGACGACGGCCTTGTCCTGGAGGACAAGCACCACCGCACGGTTGAGTGTGACCGTCGACAGCGGCTCGAAGCTCGCGTTGAGTACCAGCGTGTCCCGCATTGTGCCCACCTCCCGTGTGCCGGCCCCGCCCCGATACAGGGCTCCGGGCTCGGATCAACTCTGGCCGGGCGCGCCGGGTAGGACAACGCAATATCTCTGCGCAACGAAAGATGCCCGCTTCTGATCTCTCCAAGACCAGAAGCGGGCAAACAACAAACGAACGCTCAGCTGTCCGCGGGAGCCGTGTACTCGGCGACGAGCTGCGCGCGCCCCAGCGTGTGGAACCGCAGGTTGAACCCGACGGCCGCCGGCGAGGCGTCGGCGTCCGGCCCGAGCCGCTCCGTGTCCACCGCGTACACGGTGAAGACGTACCGGTGGTTCTCACCGGCCGGGGGAGCGGCGCCTCCGAACTCCTTCGAGCCGTAGTCGTTACGGACCTGCACGGCACCGGCCGGCAGCCCCTCGAAGGAACCGGAACCCGCACCGGCGGGCAGTTCGGTGACCGTCGCCGGGATGTCGAACAGCACCCAGTGCCAGAACCCGCTGCCGGTCGGCGCGTCAGGGTCGAAGCAGGTGACGGCGAAGCTCTTCGTCTCCGCCGGGAACCCCTCCCAGCTCAGCTGCGGAGAGACGTTCCCCTCCCCGTACACCTGAGCGTCCTTCAGCACTCCGCCCGGCACGATGTCGTCGCTCACCACGGTGAACGCCGGCACCGGCGGATGGAAGTCGTGAGGGAGCGGCGCCCTCTTCCCCTCGGCCACGTCCGTACCTCCGTATCGCCCGATCTGCTGTACCCGGCTGAGCCTAGAGCCAGTTGCGCTTGCCACCGACGTCGGCGAGCCACTGGTTCAGGTAAGCGACCCAGTCGGTCGTGTGGAAGTCGTTCAGCCCCACCTTGAAAGCACGGAAGGAGTCGCTGCCCTCACTGAAGAGCCCCGGCTTCTTGTCCATCTCCAGGACGACGTCCATCTCGCGGTCGTCCGCGACGAAGCTGACCTCGACCTGGTTGAGACCGCGGTACTGCTGCGGCGGGAAGAACTCGATCTCCTGGTAGAACGGCAGCTTCTGCCGGGTCCCGCGGATGTGCCCGCGCTCCATGTCCGCGCTCTTGAAGCGGAAGCCCAGCTGGATGAAGGCG
Source organism: Streptomyces sp. Je 1-79 (assembly GCF_025195125.1). GTDB lineage: Bacteria > Actinomycetota > Actinomycetes > Streptomycetales > Streptomycetaceae > Streptomyces. Next base: position 1,746 of record NZ_JAMGSL010000008.1, on the reverse strand, counting down.
TCCAGGATCGCCTGCTGCGCCGGCAGCGGGTGCACGTTGATCGGGTCCAGGTCACCGGAGTCGACCGCACGGGCGATCTCCAGCTCGGTGGTCACACCGATGTTCATCCCGCGCAGCTGCTGCCCCGCGATCGAGGTGACCGGCGTCTCCCACGGGATCTCCAGGCCGAACGGCACGACGTGCACCGCACCCGCCTGCACCGTGAACGCACCGCCGAGCCGTACCTTCACGAACTCGATGTCCTGCTTCGTCTCCTGATCGGTGCCCTCGACCTCGACCCGCGCCTGCAGCCCGACGGAGAGCCCCTCGATCTGCTGGTCGACCGAACCGCCCTGGATCCGCACCTCGCCCTGGACGACGCCACCGGGGACGACGTTCTCCTCGGTGAGCACCGTCTCCACGGACGCGCCGCCGGCGCCCAGGCTCGCGAGCAGCTTCTTGAATCCCATGAACACTCCCTCTTGGACCTGCTTGGCCTTGACCTCTACATACGCGCGACGACCGTAGCCGGTTCCCCGGCACTTCCCGGAGCACCCCAGTACGCTCGGACGCCATGAGCGAGAGCCCCGACCGTACGCCGCTCCCGCGGACCTTCTTCGACCGCCCCGTACTGGAGGTCGCCCCGGACCTGCTGGGCCGCATCCTCGTACGGAGAACGAGCGAGGGACGCCTCGAACTCCGCCTCACCGAGGTCGAGGCGTACGCCGGCGCCATCGACCCCGGTTCCCACGCCTTCCGCGGCCGCACCGCCCGCAACGCGGTGATGTTCGGCCCGCCCGGACACGCGTACGTCTACTTCACCTACGGCATGTGGCACTGCCTCAACCTGGTGTGCGGCCCCGAGGGCCACGCGAGCGGGGTGCTGCTGCGGGCGGGCCAGGTCCTGGAGGGCGCCGACCAGGCCCGCAAACGTCGACTTTCGGCCCGATACGACAGAGAACTGGCCAAGGGCCCGGCCCGCCTGGCCACTGCCCTCGACGTCTCCCTCTCCTTGAACGGCACCGACACCTGCGCCGGCCCCGACGCCCCTCTCTCCCTTCTCTCAGGCACCCCACCCACGTCCGACCTGGTGCGCAACGGCCCCCGTACGGGAGTGGGCGGCGACGGAGCCCCGCACCCGTGGCGCTTCTGGATCGACGACGATCCGACGGTGAGTCCGTACCGCGCCCATGTGCCCCGCAAGAGGTCCTCTTGACCCGACTTGACTCGGGTGCTGCGGACGCCTAACGTAGGCGAGCCGCTTGAAACGGGGCGTGCTTGTTCAAGCACCGCGAAGCGGCCATCCACTACCTACGACGAACCCCAACGGGTGCGGATTTCGGCATGCCGAAATCCAGTCCGAATGGCTCGATTATGAGTCGCAGGGGAATTCGGCTAAAGTAGTGACCACGCCGAAAGGCAAGGCAGCCAACAGGCCACCGGAAACAAAATCCGAACCGGAAACGGAACGGAAAAGGATCTGGTAAGGTTGGAAACACGAAAGACCGAAGGGAAAAGCCCGGAGGAAAGCCCGAGAGGGTGAGTACGAAGGAAGCGTCCGTTCCTTGAGAACTCAACAGCGTGCCAAAAATCAACGCCAGATTAGTTGATACCCCGTCCATCTTCGGATGGTCGAGGTTCCTTTGAAAAAGTCCACCCTCCGGGGTGGCACACAGCGAGGACGCTGTGAACGAACGGTCCTATTCCGACCGATCGTTCCGCTCTCGTGGTGTTCAGCCGGCTGTGCTAGTTCACTGGCCGAGCAAA
>NZ_JAMGSL010000007.1 GCF_025195125.1 Streptomyces sp. Je 1-79 | reverse complement strand
CCTAGGGCGTGTTTCGAAAGCAGCGTCGTCCGCCCGAAGGGCGGGGCCAGACGGGACTTCCGAAACACGCCCTAGGCTGCGCCTCATGAGCGATCTTGAGATACGGCCCGCTGCGGTGGGCGATCTGGCGGACATCGTCGCCATGCTGGCCGACGACCCGCTGGGCGCGCAGCGGGAGTCCCCCGACGACCTCACCCCGTACACCGCCGCCTACGAGCGGCTGGTCCACGACCCGAACCAACACCTGATGGTGGCCGTCCGCGGCGCCAAGCTGGTCGGCACCCTCCAGCTGACGATCATCCCCGGCCTCTCCCGACGCGGGTCCACACGGTCGATCATCGAAGCCGTCCGCATCCACGCGGACGAGCGGGGCAGCGGCCTGGGCACGCAGTTCATCGAGTGGGCCATCGAAGAATCCCGCCGTCAGGGCTGCCGACTCGTCCAGCTGACCTCCGACGCCACCCGCAAGGACGCCCACCGCTTCTACGAGCGGCTGGGGTTCGAGGCCTCCCACGTGGGCTTCAAGCTGAGTCTCTGAGCACCCAGGACGCCGGGGCCGGGCCATCGCGCCTTGCCCCGGCGCCCTGTTTCACGTGAAACAGCCGCTCAGAGACCGCGCCAGCCCGCCTCGTCGACTCCGCCCGGTACGGCGTCACCCTGCTCGTACGGCTCGCGAGTGAAGACGAAGGACCCCAGATCGAGATGGCTCACCGAGCCGTCCGCCCGCCGCACCGCCCGGAGCGTCTCCCCCAGGTAGTAGCCGTTCAGGCCGATCCAACCACCCTCCGGCAGCGCCCGGAAGCTCGCACGCCGCCCGATACCGCTCAGCGGTTCGAGCGTCGCGCCCCGGTTCGGACCGAGACGCAGTCCGAACGCGTGCGTTCCCCAGTACCAGGGCCCGGTCAGCTCCAGCAGCTCCTGATCGACCTCGGCCTCGGGAATCGGCCGCCAGGGCTCGGGAAAGCGGGGTTCGGCCTCCGCCACGATCCGTACGAGATCGGCGGCCACCGCCGTCACCTGCGGCCCGGAGGTGGCATTGGCGAGGGTGACCGCCGCGACGCCGTCCTCGACACTCACCCAGAGACAGGCGACGAAGCCCGGCAGTGAGCCGGTGTGGCCGATCAGCGTCCGGCCGTCCTTGCGCAGCAGTTGAATGCCCAGGCCGTAGCCACCCTCCCAGTCACCGGCGCCGGGCGGAGCCGCCGGCCGCCGCATCTCCTCCACCGAGGCCGCGCCGAGCACACGATTGTCGCCCTGGGCGAGGAACCCCCCGAAGCGGCAGAGGTCCTCGGCCGTCGACCAGAGCTGTCCGGCCGGAGCCATCAGCCCCAGATCCTCGGAGGGTTCAGGAAGCATCACATCGGCCCACGGGTGCACGGCCCAACCGCCGGCGTGCGGAGCGACAGGCTGCGCGCTCGTCCGCGTCAGCCCCAGCGGCTCCAGGATCTCGCCGCGCAGCGCCTCCTCCCAGGAGACCCCGCGCACCGCCTCGACCAGCGAACCGAGCAGCGTGTAGCCGGGGTTGGAGTAGTGGTGCCGACGCCCCACAGGGTGCAGAACCGGCTCCTCCCCGAGCACATCGGCCAGCTTCGGCCGTACGGTCCCGGGCGTCCGCTCCCACCACGGAGCGGGGCTCTCCGCCGCCAGGCCCGAGGTATGACCGAGGAGCTGAGCGATCGTCACCTCGCCGACCCCTGTACCCGGAAGATGCTTCTCCAGCGGGTCGTTCAGATCCAGCAGGCCCTCGTCACGGAGCCGCATCACGAGGACGGCCGTGAAGACCTTGGTGAGCGAGCCGATCCGGTACTGCGTGTCGGCGTCCGGGGCGTGCCCGTCGACACAGCTGCGCGATCCGCTCCACACCATTCCCCCTTCGCGGGCCACGGCCCCGACGAAGGAGGGCGAGCGCCCCTCGGACTGGGCGACCGCGACACGGTGCAGCAGAGCCCGCGCGGTAGTGGGAAGCAGAGCTTCGGAAGGTGAGGTCATGGACCGATCCAACGTGGCAACCGCGCCGTAGTCGACCACATTTCCTGACGTTCCGGCGGATCAGGTCTGCGCCATGTCCACGAAGCGTGAGTAGTGGCCCTGGAAGGCCACCGTGATCGTCGCCGTCGGACCGTTTCGGTGCTTGCCGACGATGATGTCCGCCTCGCCCGCGCGCGGGGACTCCTTCTCGTAGGCGTCCTCGCGGTGCAGCAGGATCACCATGTCCGCGTCCTGCTCGATCGAGCCGGATTCACGCAGGTCGGAGACCATCGGCTTCTTGTCGGTGCGCTGCTCGGGGCCACGGTTCAGCTGCGAGAGCGCGATCACGGGCAGTTCGAGCTCCTTGGCCAGGAGCTTGAGGTTTCGCGACATGTCCGAGACTTCCTGCTGGCGGCTCTCGGACCGCTTGGACCCGCCGGACTGCATCAGCTGGAGATAGTCGATGACCACGAGCTTGAGGCCGGCACGCTGCTTGAGCCGGCGGCACTTGGCGCGGATCTCCATCATCGACAGGTTCGGGGAGTCGTCGATGTAGAGGGGAGCCTGCGACACATCCGGCATCCGGCGGGCCAGCCGGGTCCAGTCCTCGTCGGTCATGGTGCCGGAGCGCATGTGGTGCAGCGCCACCCGGGCCTCCGCCGAGAGCAGGCGCATCGCGATCTCGTTGCGGCCCATTTCGAGGGAGAAGATGACGCTGGGCAGGTTGTGCTTGATGGAGCAGGCCCGTGCGAAGTCCAGGGCGAGCGTCGACTTGCCCATGGCGGGACGGGCCGCGATGATGATCATCTGGCCAGGGTGCAGACCGTTGGTGAGCTGGTCGAGATCGGTGAAGCCGGTCGGCACACCGGTCATCTCCCCGCTGCGGGAGCCGATGGCCTCGATCTCGTCGAGCGCGCCCTCCATGATGTCGCCGAGGGGTAGGTAGTCCTCGGTGGTGCGCTGCTCGGTGACGGCGTAGATCTCGGCCTGGGCCGAGTTCACGATCTCGTCGACGTCGCCGTCGGCCGCGTATCCCATCTGCGTGATCTTGGTGCCGGCCTCCACGAGGCGGCGCAGCACGGCGCGCTCGTGGACGATCTCCGCGTAGTACGCGGCATTGGCGGCGGTCGGTACCGACTGGACGAGGGTGTGCAGATACGAGGCACCGCCGACACGGGTGATCTCACCGCGCTTGGTGAGCTCCGCTCCGACCGTGATGGGGTCGGCCGGCTCGCCCTTCGCGTACAGGTCGAGGATGGCCGCGTAGACCGTCTCGTGGGCGGGCTTGTAGAAGTCGTGGCCCTTGATGATCTCCACGACGTCCGCGATGGCGTCCTTGGAGAGCAGCATGCCGCCGAGCACGGACTGCTCGGCGTCGAGATCCTGCGGGGGCACCCGCTCGAAGCCGGAAAGACCGCTGTCCCACGGGCCGCTGTCGCTCCCACGGTCGTGCTGGTCCTCACGGCCCCGGCCCCGTCCACGGCTCTCGCCGCGGGGTCGCGCGACGGGCAGCCGGTCGCTCGGTCCACTGTCGGCCCAGGGGTCGTCCAAGGGCTCGGGAATGCTCACCAAGCCACCTCCTCCTGTCCGCTCCGCGGACCTCGCCGTGCCACTCTTTCTTACGCCACGGCTCGGACAAACAAGAGGCTTTGACTCCGCTTCTGGCGCGTCGTGCGCCGGACCACGGTAGGCCCGCGGGCACCGTCAGCCAATCTGGTTATCCACAGGGCCTGTGGGTGAACGACCAGATGCTGTGGAGAACTCTGCCGAACCTGTGCACGGACCGGGGGACAGCCATGTGGACAAACTCATAGCGCACCCCGCGACACCGCCCTGACCTGGGCTTTTTCCATCCACGGGCTGTGGGGGAGAAAAACTTTTGACTCCGGACCAAGATCAGAACAAACGGCGCACACCCGAAGCTCCACACCATGGCGATGTAAGGACTACATGCCCATTGCATCTCTTACCTGTGGAAGATTAGATTGAGACCCATGACCCAGGCTCCCCCGACCCCCAAGGCCGCCCGCCGGCAGCACGACCGAGAGATCATCTCCCTCGCCGTCCCGGCCTTCGGTGCGCTCGTCGCCGAGCCCCTCTTCCTCATGGTCGACAGTGCCATTGTCGGGCACCTCGGCACTCCGCAGCTCGCCGGTCTCGCCATCGCGGCGGCCCTGCTCTCCACCGCCGTCAGCGTCTTCGTCTTCCTCGCCTACGCGACCACGGCCGCCGTCGCCCGTCGCGTGGGAGCCGGCGATCTCAAGGCCGCCATCCGCCAGGGCATGGACGGTATCTGGCTCGCGCTCCTCCTTGGCGCGGTGGTCGTCGCCGTCACGCTGCCCGCCGCCCCCTGGCTCGTCGAACTCTTCGGCGCCTCCGACACAGCCGCTCCGTACGCCACCACCTATCTACGGATCTCCAGCCTGGGCATCCCCGCCATGCTCGTGGTCCTGGCCTCCACCGGTGTCCTGCGCGGCCTCCAGGACACCCGTACACCGCTGTACGTGGCCATCGGCGGCTTCGCGGCCAACGCGCTGCTCAACGTGGGTCTGGTCTACGGCGCCGGGTGGGGCATCGCCGGCTCCGCCTGGGGCACGGTCATCGCCCAGTGCGCGATGGCCGCCGTGTACCTCGTCGTGGTCGTCCGTGGCGCCAAGCGCCACGGCGCCTCCCTGCGACCCGATACGGCCGGCATACGTGCCAGCGCCCAGGCGGGCGTCCCGCTCCTGGTCCGCACGCTCTCGCTGCGCGCGGTTCTGATGATCGCCACCGCCGTCGCTGCCCGAATGGGCGACACCGAGGTCGCCGCCCACCAGATCATCCTGTCGCTGTGGAGCCTGATGGCCTTCGCCCTGGACGCGATCGCCATAGCCGGTCAGGCCATCATCGGCAGGTATCTCGGCGCCGATGACGCCGATGGGGCCAGACAGGTCTGCCGTCGCATGGTCCAGTGGGGCATCGTCTCCGGAGTCGCCCTGGGAGTACTGCTCATCGTCGCCCGCCCGCTCTTCATCCCGCTCTTCACAGGCGACACGACCGTTCAGGACTCCCTGCTCCCGGCTCTCCTGGTCGTCGCGATCTCCCAGCCGATCGCCGGCGTGGTCTTCGTCCTCGACGGCGTGCTCATGGGCGCGGGCGACGGTCCCTACCTGGCCTGGGCCATGCTGCTCACCTTGGCCGTCTTCGCCCCGGTCGCCCTCCTGGTCCCCGTGCTCGGCGGCGGGCTCACCGCCCTGTGGTGGGCGATGACCCTGATGATGACCGTGCGCATGCTGACCCTCTGGCTGCGCTCGCGCTCCGGACGCTGGATCGTCACCGGCGCCACGCGGTGAATGTTTCACGTGAAACGCCCTGTTTCACGTGAAACGGCGGAAGGGCCGCACCCCGAGGGGTGCGGCCCTTCCTACTGCTGAGAGCAGCGTTACGCGGCGACGACCTCGACGCCGAGCTTCGCGGCAACCTCGGGGTGCAGACGCACGGACACCTGGTGCGAGCCCAGGGTCTTGATCGGCGAACCGAGCTCGACGCGACGCTTGTCGACGTCGGGGCCACCCGCGGACTTGATCGCCGTGGCGATGTCGGCCGGGGTCACGGAGCCGAAGAGGCGGCCGGCGTCGCCGGAGCGAACGGCCAGACGCACCTTCACGCCCTCGAGCCGGGCCTTGATCTCGTTGGCCTGCTCGATGGTCGCGATCTCGTGGATCTTGCGGGCGCGGCGGATCTGCGCCACGTCCTTCTCGCCACCCTTGGTCCAGCGGATCGCGAAACCACGCGGGACCAGGTAGTTGCGAGCGTAACCGTCCTTGACGTCGACGACATCGCCGGCGGCACCGAGGCCAGAGACCTCATGGGTCAGGATGATCTTCATTTTTCGGTCACCCTTCCCTTATCGCGCGGTGGACGTGTAGGGCAGCAGCGCCATCTCACGGCTGTTCTTCACGGCCGTGGCGACGTCACGCTGGTGCTGCGTGCAGTTGCCGGTCACGCGGCGGGCACGGATCTTGCCGCGGTCGGAAATGAACTTCCGCAGCATGTTCGTGTCCTTGTAGTCCACGTACACGGTCTTGTCCTTGCAGAACGCGCAGACCTTCTTCTTAGGCTTGCGCACAGGCGGCTTCGCCATGGTGTTTCTCCTGTGTGATCAAGAAGTTTGGGTACGAGCTGCCTTCCAGGGGAGTGCCCTAGAAGGGGGGCTCGTCCGAGTAGCCGCCGCCGCTGGAGTTTCCACCCCAGTTGCCTCCGCCGCCCTGCTGCTGGCCGCCACCGGCCGGCGCGCTGGTCGCCCACGGGTCGTCGGCGGGAGCACCGCCACCACCCTGCTGGCCACCACCGGAGTTTCCACCCCAGTTGCCGCCGCCCTGCTGGCCGCCTCCGCCGTAGCCACCCTGGCCACCACGACCGGTGGTCTTGGTGACCTTGGCCGTGGCGTTCTTGAGACTGGGGCCGACTTCCTCGACGTCCAGCTCGTAGACCGTGCGCTTGACGCCCTCGCGGTCCTCATAGGACCGCTGCTTCAGACGGCCCTGCACGACAACGCGCATGCCTCGCTGAAGCGACTCGGCGACGTTCTCCGCCGCCTGACGCCAGACCGAGCAGGTGAGGAACAGGCTGTCGCCGTCCTTCCACTCATTGGTCTGACGGTCGAAGGTGCGGGGGGTGGACGCGATACGGAACTTCGCGACCGCCGCACCGGACGGGGTGAAGCGCAGCTCGGGGTCGTCGACAAGATTGCCGACGACCGTGATGACGGTCTCGCCTGCCATTGGATGAACCTCTCGGCGGGATTGCTTCTGGCTGCTTACTGCTACTCGAACCCGATGACCTCTGAGCTAGATGCTCAGTGGGTCTCGGGACGGAGGACCTTGGTCCGGAGGACCGACTCGTTCAGGTTCATCTGTCGGTCGAGCTCCTTGACGACCGCAGGCTCGGCCTGCAGGTCGATGACCGAGTAGATGCCCTCGGGCTTCTTCTTGATCTCGTAGGCGAGACGACGACGGCCCCAGGTGTCGACCTTCTCGACCTTTCCGTTGCCCTCACGGACGACGGAGAGGAAGTTCTCGATCAGCGGGGAGACAGCGCGCTCCTCGAGATCGGGGTCGAGGATGACCATCATTTCGTAGTGACGCATGTGGAACCCACCTCCTTTGGACTCAGCGGCCACGGTCGTTCCGTGGCAGGAGGGTCGTGATGCGTGAGCAACGGTATCCGCCACCACTGACAACCTCCTCGACGAGCGAGGAGAGCGTCGGGTCCGGGACGGACCTGGGCAGACACCGGTGCAGACCGTACAGAGTACCCGCACATCCGCTTCCGGTTGAAATCCGGTGGTGGGGGGACGCAATCTGTACACATCGGATGTCGGCGGCGCTACGATGCGCCGCCTTCCCGCAGGCACGCCAGGAGGTGCCCCATGGCACAGGCAATGCGACCCGACCCCGGACATTCCCTCCTCGCCACCGACGGCAGGCCCCACCCGCTCCAGGACACCCTGATGGCGGTGACACTCTTCCTCGGAGTCCTCTCCTTCATCACCGCGCAGTTCCACAGCCTGCACGTGCTGGCCTCCTGGGCCGGACTGATCGGCATCGGGACCGGCGCGTTCGGCCAGTTCATCTCGGTGACCACGAGGGAACGCTTCGCCTTGATCGTCGGGCTCGGCGCCTCGGCGGTGGGCTTCTACCTCGGCATGTTCTACGGCGGCCTCGTCTGAGCCGCCCCCGGTCGGCCGACGGCCCAGGGACACACGTCCCACCGGGGCGCTCCCCGGTCACAGTAGGCTTCGGCGCGAGAGCCGGAGCCCCTGAACCGATGGGGACACACCTGCCGAGGAGCGCCCCGTGAGCCTGACCCTGAGGACCATCAGCCGTGAGCAGCATCTGGCATTCATCCAGAGCCAGCCCGCGGCGAGCCACTGCCAGGTCCCGGCGTGGGCTGAGGTGAAGACCGAGTGGCGCTCGGAGAACCTGGGCTGGTTCGACAAGTCCGGCGAGATCGTCGGCACGGGCCTGGTGCTGTACCGCCAGCTGCCGAAGATCAAGCGCTACCTGGCCTATCTGCCCGAGGGCCCGGTCATCAACTGGTACGCCCCGAACCTCGACGACTGGCTGCAGCCGATGCTCGCGCATCTCAAGCAGCAGGGCGCCTTCTCCGTGAAGATGGGCCCGCCGGTCGTCATCCGCCGCTGGGACTCCGCCGCCATCAAGTCCGGCATCCAGGACCCGGACGTGAAGCGCCTGAAGGACGTCGAGGCCACGCACATCGAGCCGCGTGCCTTCGAGGTCGCCGACCGGCTGCGGAAGATGGGCTGGCAGCAGGCCGAGGACGGCGGTGCCGGCTTCGGCGACGTCCAGCCCCGCTACGTCTTCCAGGTACCGCTCGCCAACCGTTCGCTCGACGATGTCCTCAAGGGCTTCAACCAGCTGTGGCGCCGCAACATCAAGAAGGCCGACAAGGCCGGCGTCGAGGTCGTCCAGGGCGGCTACGAGGACCTCGCCGAGTGGCAGCGGCTGTACGAGATCACGGCCGTCCGTGACCACTTCCGCCCGCGCCCCCTCTCGTACTTCCAGCGCATGTGGACCGTCCTCAACAACGAGGACCCCAACCGCATGCGGCTGTACTTCGCACGCCACAACGGTGTGAACCTCTCCGCGGCCACGATGCTCGTGGTCGGCGGGCACGTCTGGTACTCCTACGGAGCCTCCGACAACATCGGCCGCGAGGTCCGGCCCTCGAACGCGATGCAGTGGCGGATGCTGCGCGACGCCTACGCGATGGGCGCGACCGTCTACGACCTGCGGGGCATCTCGGACTCGCTCGACGAGACCGACCACCTCTTCGGTCTCATCCAGTTCAAGGTCGGCACGGGCGGCGAGGCGGTGGAGTACGTCGGCGAGTGGGACTTCCCGCTCAACAAGCTCCTGCACAAGGCGCTCGACATCTACATGTCGCGTCGCTGACGGCCCGGGCGTCCCGCCCGTAACCTCGTACGTAATCTCGTAAGTCTCGTACACACCTTTGATACACCGCAGCCATCAGAAAGGTTCCGGGCCGGCCATGGCGCTCTCCCTCTACGTCGACACCGCTCGCTGGCGGGCGCACCAGAAGTCCGTGATCGACCAGTTCCCCGGCCTGATCCCGGTCTGCAAGGGCAACGGCTACGGATTCGGCCACGAGCGGCTGGCCGACGAGGTCACCCGGTTCGGCTCGGACATGCTGGCCGTGGGCACCACGTACGAGGCCGCGAAGATCAAGGACTGGTTCGGCGGCGACCTGCTGGTCCTCACCCCGTTCCGGCGGGGTGAGGAGCCGGTGCCGCTGCCCGACCGGGTGATCCGCTCCGTGTCGTCCGTGGACGGCGTCCACGCCCTCGTGGGCGCCCGTGTGGTCATCGAGTGCATGAGCTCGATGAAGCGCCACGGCATCCTGGAGGAGGACCTGGGACGGCTGCACGCGGCCATCGAGGACGTACGTCTGGAGGGCTTCGCCCTGCACCTGCCCCTGGACCGCACGGACGGCACCGACGCGGTCGAGGAGGTCATCGGCTGGATGGACCGGCTGCGGGCCGCCCGGCTGCCGCTGCACACCATGTTCGTCAGCCATCTGCGGGCGCAGGAGCAGGCCCGGCTACAGCAGCAGTTCCCGCAGACCCGGTTCCGCGCCCGGATCGGCACCCGGCTGTGGCTGGGCGACCACGAGGCCACCGAGTACCGCGGCTCCGTCCTCGACGTCACCCGGGTCGCCAAGGGCGACCGCTTCGGCTACCGCCAGCAGAAGGCCGCCTCCGACGGCTGGCTGGTGGTCGTCGCCGGCGGCACCTCGCACGGGGTGGGGCTGGAAGCCCCCAAGGCGATGCACGGCGTCATGCCGCGGGCCAAGGGCGTGGCCCGCGCCGGTCTGGCGACCGTCAACCGGAACCTTTCGCCTTTCGTCTGGGCCGGCAAGCAGCGCTGGTTCGCCGAGCCGCCGCACATGCAGGTGTCGATCCTGTTCGTGCCGTCCGACGCGCAGGAGCCGAAGGTCGGCGACGAGCTGGTGGCCCATCTGCGTCACACCACGACGCAGTTCGACCGGCTCGTCGAGCGCTAACCCCCCAGCGGCTCCCGAGGGGCCCCCTCCCGGGGGGCTCCCCACTCCACACGCGGCCCCTCCACGGCCGCGGCCGCGTGCCGGGCGGGGTGAGCGGCCCTGCCGCGTACGAAGGCGTCCTCAGCGCCGTCCAGGACGCCTCCGGAGGGGTCGTCCGAGCCGTCCTGGCGCACCACGTCCCGTTCGGGCGCCAGGATGTCGCGCACGATCACCGCGCACAGGTACAGCGTGCCGAGCAGGTGCAGGACGATCGCGAAGTGGTAGCCGTCCGTCGGCAGCCCCTGCTTGTTGCCGCTGGTGGTGAAGGCCAGGTACATCCAGATGCCCAGGAAGTACATGACCTCGCACGCCTGCCAGATCAGGAAGTCCCGCCAGCGCGGGCGGGCCAGGGCGGCGAGGGGGATGAGCCACAGCACGTACTGCGGCGAGTACACCTTGTTGGTCAGCACGAACGCGGCCACGACCAGGAACGCGAGCTGGACGAACCGGGGGCGACGGGGCGCCGTCAGCGCCAGGATCCCGAGGCCCACGCCGACGAGCAGCATGAGCAGCACGGTGTAGATGTTGGCGCTGCCGGGCGAGATCTGCTCACCGGCGCGCTGGCTGATGAGCAGCCACACGGACCCGAAGTCGACGTTCCGTTCTTCGTTGAACGTGTAGAACTGCTTCCACCCCTCGGGCGCGAGCAGCATCACCGGCAGGTTCACCACGAGCCACGAACCGGCCGCGCCGGCCAGCGCCGCGCCGAACTCCCGCCATCTCCCCGCGCGCCAGCACAGCAGGAGCAGCGGCCAGACGATCAGGAACGGATAGAACTTGGCGGCGGTCGCGAGACCGAGCAGGACACCGAAGGCGAGCGGGCGGCCGCGTGACCACATCAGTACGGCGACCGAGGTCAGCGCCACGGCCAGCAGGTCCCAGTTGATGGTGGCCGTGAGCGCGAACGCGGGGGCCAGGGCGACCAGGAGCGCGTCCCAGGGCCTGCGGCGGTGCGTACGGGCCACGGCGACCGCCATGACGGCGGCGCAGACCATCAGCATGCCCGCGTTGACCATCCAGTAGATCTGCTCGCGGTGCACCAGGTCGCCGCCGCCGGGCGTGAGCCAGGCCGCGAGCTGCATGAACAGCCCGGTCAGGACCGGGTACTCCAGGAACTCTATGTCGCCGCTCAGCCGGTCGAAGTAGGGCACCATGCCCTCGGCGAACCCGCGTCCGACGAAGAGGTGGGGGATGTCGGAGTAGCAGGCGTGGGTGTACTGGGAGGTGGTGCCCCGGAACCATGCCCAGTCGTAGCAGGGGATCTTCTGCGCCATGCCGAGCGCAAACATCCCGATGGCCACGAGTGCGATCACCTGCACGGGGGTGAGCAGCCCGCTGCCGAGCAGGGCGCGGCGGCCGAACGGCCCGCCGATCAGTTCGCTGCCCGCCGCGGCGACCTCGTCGCGACGGGTGGGGGACACCGTCGCCGGGTTCTGCGCACGGTCCTGCGGCGGACTCGTCTTGTGGAGGCTCGGCATGGGGGACATCCTGCCGTACGACCCCGAGAAACGGTGAGGGCCGCCGCACCCGGCGCCGTACGTGTGCGTACGTGCCGGATACGGCGGCCCTCAGGGCCTTACCGGGCGGAGCCCGGCGGGCTGGGTCAGTCGCTGCCCAGCCAGCCGTTCCCACCGCCATTGGGTCTGCCGGTCTCGGTATCCGTCGGTGTGGGTGTCGTCGGAGTCGTCGGTGTCGACGGTGTTCCGCTCGGTCCGCCGTCGTTACCGCCGTTCTGGCCCCCGTTGCCTTCGCACGGCCAGTCCCACACGTCACAGGTCTTGCCAGGGTCGGGCGTGCTGCTGGGCGTCCGCGACGGCGTCTGCGAGGGAGTCACGGTCGCCGACGGCGTCTGCGACGGGGTCTCCGTCGGCGTCGGGGTGGGGCTGGGCGCGCCGCCGCCGAAGACGGCCTCCGCGTCCAGGTCCTCAGGCTCGGGGAACGACTCGGCCTTCATGCCCTTCAGCGCGTCGGTCATGTAGTCCTTCCAGATCTGCGAGGGGAAGGACGAACCGTGGATCTTGGGCTGGGCACCCGTGCCGAACATCGACAGGAACTTGCGACCCTTCTTGGTCTCGTCGTCGTCGAAGCGGTACATGTCGATCGCGGTCGACAGGTTGGGCGTGTATCCCACGAACCAAGCGGAGTTGTTGCCGTCGGTGGTACCGGTCTTGCCGGCCACGTCACGGCCGGGGATGGCGGCCTTCCGGCCGGTGCCCTTCGGGTCCTCCACGACATCACGCAGGACGTCGGTCACGTTGCTGGCGATCGCCGAGGAGAACGCCTGCTCGGTCTTCGCCTCGTGCTTGTAGATGACCTGGCCCTTCTCCTTCACCTCCTTGACGGAGAACGGCTCGTTGCGCTCGCCGTTGTTCGCGAAGGTCGCGTACGCGCCGGCCATCCGGATGGCGCTCGGGTCGGAGATGCCGAGGGAGAACGAGGGCACATTGGCCTTGACCAGCGAACCCTCGCGCAGACCGGCCTTGACGGCCGTCTGGCGGACCTCGTCGATGCCGATGTCCATGCCGAGCTGCACATAGGGCGAGTTGGCGGAGCGGATCATCGCCTCGCGCAGGCTCATGGGGCCGTAGCTCGCGTCATCGTCGTTGACCTGCAGCCACTCCTCGCCGTTCTCGTTGTGCCACACCGTGCCGTCGTAGTTCTTGATCCGCAGCTTGTTCTTGCCGTTGTAGCGGCTCTTGTTCGGGTCGACGATCGTGCGGATGGAAGGGTCTCTCGGGTCACGCACGCCGTACTGCATGGCCGCGGCCAGCACGAACGGCTTGAACGTCGATCCGACCTGCGCACCGGTCTGGTCGGCGTTGTTGGTGAAGTGCTTGGTGGCGTCGGCACCGCCGTAGATGGCGACGATCGCACCCGTCTTGGGGTCGACCGAGGCGCCGCCGAACTGGACGTGCGTGTCCTCCTTCGGCCGCTTCTTCGGATCGATGTGCTCGTCGTAGACCTTCTTGATGGAGTCCTCGAGCGCCTTGACCTTCTTCTTGTCGAAGGTCGTGTGGATCTCGAAGCCGCCCTCGGCGAGCTTCTTCTCGTCCATCCCCGGGTAGTTGTTGACGAAGTTGGCCTTGGCCGTGCTCACCAGGTAGCCGATCTGACCCGTCAGCTGCGCGTTCTTCTTCGGCGGCTGCACCTTGGGGAAGGTCGGGTACTTCGCCCGCTCCGTCGGCTCGAGGTGGCCGTCCTTGACCATCTCGTCGAGGATCCACTCCCAGCGCTCCGTGGCCCGCCCCAGGTTCGCCTGGGGCGTCGCCCGGGGGTCGATCTCCGTGGACCCTG
Source organism: Streptomyces sp. Je 1-79 (assembly GCF_025195125.1). Lineage (GTDB taxonomy): Bacteria > Actinomycetota > Actinomycetes > Streptomycetales > Streptomycetaceae > Streptomyces. The sequence goes on along the minus strand of NZ_JAMGSL010000007.1, from coordinate 490,249 downwards.
CCGGGTCGTAGTAGGTCGCACCCTTGAGGAGCGAGGCGAGGAAGGCGCACTCACTCGGGTTGAGTTTGCTGGAGTCCTTGCCGAAGTACGTCCGGGCCGCCGCCTGGATGCCGTAGGCACCGCGCCCGTAGTACGCGGTGTTCAGGTAGCCCTCCATGATCTCGGGCTTGTCCATCTCGGTACCGACCTTGATGGAGATGAAGAGCTCCTTGACCTTGCGCGACAGGGTCTGCGACTGGTCGTTGAGGAGGCTGTTCTTCACGTACTGCTGGGTGATGGTCGAGCCACCCTGCGTCTGGCCGCCCTTCGCCATGTTCCACACGGCGCGGGCGATGCCCATCGGGTCGATACCGGAGTCTTCCTCGAAGGTCTTGTTCTCGGCGGAGATCACCGCGTTCTGCATCGCGGTCGGGATCTCCGCGATCCCCACGAGCTGCCGGTTGACCTCACCACCGGTCGCGGCCATCTGGGAGCCGTCGGACCAGTAGTAAACGTTGTTCTGCGCGGTGGCGGCTTCATCCACCTTGGGAATGACCACCTGGGAGTACGCGATCGTCGCGCCGCCCATCAGGAGGGCGACGAACCCGAGGAAGGTACCCGTGACGAGCTTCCACGACGGCACCCAGCGGCGCCAGCCGTACTTGTCGTGGCGCGGGTAGTCGATCATGCGCTTTCTGCCCGGCGGGCGACCGCCCCCGCGGCCACGGCCCGGGCCACCGCCCTGTCCGCCGCCTCCGCCACCGCGCCGGCCACCGCCGTGGCCGCCCGCGCCACCGTCGGGTGCGCGCCGACGGCCTCCACGCTGTGCGGCACGACGGGCCTCGGCCCGTCCACCGTAGGTGGGCTCCTCTCCGTACCCAGACGAAGGGGAGCCGGTACTGACATCCCGTCCCTGGGCCGACCGGCGGCCCATGGGCTGCTGGGCAGCGCGCCGGGCCGCCGCGCGGCCGCCACTCGGCGGCTGCGACTGCGGCATTTTGCGACGATGCTCGCTCATCGAACGACTACTCCTCGGGCAGGCGCGTACGCCTGGAAGCGGCAGTTGAGTTCCGGTCCCCCCGAAATGCGTACGTCCGGACCTCACCAAAGGCCCCTCCGTACCGCAGCCGATCACCCGGATCACTGACGCCTTGCGGCGTCGCTCGGTTCCCGGTGGTCTGCATGCCGCACAGACTACGCACGGCCAAAACCCACCTAGAGCCGAAGTTCACCCCAAATCAGGCAACTCGTTTGCTGTGAATTGACGATGTGACGCCGGTCACCGTGGCCACACTTGTCGCAGCAGATCCGCCGTTCTATCGTGCTGATGTATCGAGTCGATACATCAGCACGGCATAAGGACCCCGACAGCGGAGGAGGCGACGGATGAGCAGGCGCTCGGGAATCCTCGAGTTCGCCGTCCTCGGACTGCTCCGCGAAGCGCCGATGCACGGGTACGAGCTGCGGAAGCGGCTCAACACCTCCCTCGGCATCTTCCGGGCCTTCAGCTACGGGACCCTCTATCCCTGCCTCAAGACGCTGGTCGCCAGCGGCTGGTTGATCGAAGAGCCGGGCAGCGCCCCCGAGGACGCGCTCGCCGCTTCACTCGCAGGACGCCGCGCCAAGATCGTCTACCGGTTGACGGCCGAAGGTAAGGAGCACTTCGAAGAGCTCCTCTCCCACACCGGCCCGGACACCTGGGAGGACGAGCACTTCGCCGCCCGCTTCGCCTTCTTCGGTCAGACCGAGCGCGAGGTACGGATGCGGGTGCTGGAAGGCCGTCGCAGCCGGCTGGAGGAGCGCCTGGAGAAGATGCGCGCCTCTCTGGCCCGCACGCGTGAGCGCCTCGACGACTACACGCTTGAGCTGCAGCGCCACGGAATGGAGTCCGTGGAGCGCGAAGTGCGCTGGCTGAACGAGCTCATCGAGAGCGAGAGGGCGGGACGGGATCAGCGATCCCCCGACGCCCCCGCTCAGCACGACAACGATTCTGGAGAAACGGGCGGCCTGCCCCGGCACGGGGGCAGTACCCGGCCGGATCCGTCCGACGACACCGCCAAGTGAATCCCTGCACCCCGCAGGGCTTCCACGATCACACAGGGAGCAACCGGAATGGGTTCGGTTCGCGTAGCCATCGTCGGCGTGGGCAACTGCGCCGCCTCGCTGGTACAGGGCGTCGAGTACTACAAGGACGCCGACCCGGCGGCCAAGGTGCCCGGCCTGATGCACGTCCAGTTCGGCGACTACCACGTCGGTGACGTCGAGTTCGTCGCCGCCTTCGACGTCGACGCGAAGAAGGTCGGCCTCGACCTCTCCGACGCCATCGGCGCCAGCGAGAACAACACCATCAAGATCTGCGACGTCCCGAACACGGGCGTCACGGTCCAGCGCGGCCACACCCTCGACGGCCTGGGCAAGTACTACCGCCAGACCATCGAGGAGTCCACCGAGGCTCCCGTGGACGTCGTCCAGGTCCTCAAGGACCAGCAGGTCGACGTTCTCGTCTGCTACCTGCCCGTGGGCTCCGAGGCCGCCGCGAAGTTCTACGCCCAGTGCGCCATCGACGCCAAGGTCGCCTTCGTCAACGCCCTTCCGGTCTTCATCGCCGGCACCAAGGAGTGGGCGGACAAGTTCACCGAGGCCGGTGTCCCGATCGTCGGTGACGACATCAAGTCCCAGGTCGGCGCCACCATCACGCACCGTGTGATGGCGAAGCTGTTCGAGGACCGCGGTGTCCGTCTTGAGCGCACCATGCAGCTCAACGTCGGCGGCAACATGGACTTCAAGAACATGCTCGAGCGCGACCGCCTCGAGTCGAAGAAGATCTCGAAGACCCAGGCCGTCACCTCGCAGATCCCCGACCGCGAGCTGGGCGAGAAGAACGTCCACATCGGCCCGTCGGACTACGTGGCCTGGCTGGACGACCGCAAGTGGGCGTACGTCCGCCTCGAGGGCCGCGCCTTCGGTGACGTTCCGCTGAACCTGGAATACAAGCTCGAGGTGTGGGACTCCCCGAACTCGGCCGGCGTCATCATCGACGCGCTGCGCGCCGCGAAGATCGCCAAGGACCGCGGCATCGGCGGCCCGATCCTCTCCGCGTCTTCCTACTTCATGAAGTCCCCGCCGGTGCAGTACTTCGACGACGAGGCCTTCGCCAACGTCGAGAAGTTCATCAAGGGCGAGGTCGAGCGCTGAGTCGCTGATCCACTCCGTCGATCGAGGGTCCCCGGTCTTTCGCCCGGGGGCCCTCGTCGTATGTGAGTCTTGCTGCCATGCCCGTCGTACGTGATCTGCGCGTACTCCTGCGCCTGACGAACTTCCGCCGCCTCCTCGCCGTCCGTCTGCTCTCCCAGTGCGCCGACGGCGTCTACCAGGTGGCGCTTGCCACGTACGTCGTCTTCTCCCCCGAGAAGGAGACCTCCCCCGCGGCCATCGCCTCCGCCATGGCCGTGCTGCTCCTCCCGTACTCTCTCGTCGGCCCCTTCGCGGGCGTGCTCCTGGACCGCTGGCAGCGACGCCAGATCTTCCTCTACGGGAATCTGCTGCGGGCCCTCCTCGCCTCCGGCACGGCCGTTCTGATGCTGGCCTCCGTACCGGACTGGCTCTTCTATGCCTCCGCCCTGTCGGTCACGGCCGTCAATCGCTTCGTCCTCGCAGGCCTCTCGGCCGCACTGCCACGGGTGGTCGACGCGGAGCGGCTGGTCGTCGCCAATTCCCTCTCCCCGACCGCCGGCACGGTGGCCGCGACCGCGGGCGGGGGCCTGGCCTTCGGCGTGCGGCTCCTGTCCGAGGACTCCGACGCCGCCGTCGTGCTGCTCGGCGCCCTTCTCTACCTCTGCTCCGCCCTCGCCTCACTGCGCATGTCCCGACAGCTCCTCGGCCCGGATCCGGGCGAGATCCAGCCCCGGCTTCGCACCGCGCTCGCTTCCACAGCCCGGGGTCTCGTGGCCGGACTGCGCCATCTGGCCGAGCGGCGGCCCGCGGTCCACGCACTGGCCGCGGTGACTCTGATGCGCTTCTGCTACGGCGCCCTCACGGTGACCGTGCTCATGCTCTGCCGCTACACCTGGAGCTCGACGGAGTCGGAGGGGCTCGCGCTGCTCGGGCTCGCCGTCGCCATCTCCGGAGCCGGTTTCTTCGCGGCCGCCGTCATCTCTCCCTGGGCGATCGGGCGGCTCGGCGCCTTCGGCTGGATGACCGCGTGCGCGGGTTCGGCAGCCGTTCTGGAGCCCGCACTGGGGCTGCCCTTCGCCCAGGCTCCTCTGCTGGTCGCGGCCTTCCTCCTCGGGCTCGTCACCCAGGGCGTCAAGATCGCGACGGACACGGTCGTCCAGACATCCGTGGACGACGCCTACCGCGGCCGGATCTTCGCGCTCTACGACACGCTCTTCAACGTCGCCTTCGTGGGCGCGGCCGCGGTCGCGGCAGTGATGCTGCCGCCCGACGGCCGATCCGTCCCCCTCGTCGTGATGGTCGCCGTCGCCTACGCCTCGATCGCGTTGATGCTGGGGACGCGACAGCAGAAGGGGTGATGTTTCACGTGAAACATCACCCCTCCCTCATGCCGTGCGTCGATGTTTCACGTGAAACATGGATCGCTCCGGCTCACTCCTGGGTCGCCCACCACTCCTTGAGGGCCGCGACAGCCGCCTCGTGCTCCATCGGTCCGTTCTCCAGGCGCAGCTCCAGCAGGAACTTGTACGCCTGCCCGACCGCCGGCCCGGGACGGATGCCGAGGATTTCCTGGATCTGGTTGCCGTCCAGATCGGGCCGGATCGAGTCCAGCTCCTCCTGCTCCTGGAGCTGGGCGATCCTCTCTTCCAGCCCGTCATAGGCACGCGAGAGAGCGCCTGCCTTGCGCTTGTTCCGCGTGGTGCAGTCCGAGCGGGTCAGCTTGTGCAGCCGCGACAGCAGAGGCCCCGCGTCGCGCACGTAGCGGCGCACGGCAGAATCGGTCCACTCCCCGGTCCCGTAGCCGTGGAAGCGCAGATGCAGCTCCACGAGACGCGAAACGTCCTTGATCATCTCGTTCGAGTACTTCAGCGCCGTCATGCGCTTCTTGGTCATCTTCGCGCCGACCACCTCGTGGTGGTGGAAGGAGACCCGGCCGTCCTTCTCGAAGCGCCGCGTGCGCGGCTTGCCGATGTCGTGCAGCAGCGCGGCGAGGCGCAGCACGAGGTCCGGCCCGTCCTCCTCCAGGTCGATCGCCTGGTCCAGGACGGTCAGGGAGTGCTCGTAGACATCCTTGTGCCGGTGATGCTCGTCGCTCTCGAGCCGCAGCGCCGGCAGCTCAGGCAGCACATGGTCGGCCAGGCCCGTGTCGACGAGCAGGCCGAGCCCCTTACGGGGGTGGGCGGAGAGCAGCAGCTTGTTGAACTCCTCCCGGACCCGCTCGGCGGAGACGATCTCCAGACGGCCGGACATCTCCGTCATCGCCGTGACGACCTCGGGGGCTACCTCGAAGTCGAGCTGGGCCGCGAAGCGCGCGGCCCGCATCATCCGCAGCGGGTCGTCGGAGAACGACTCCTCCGGCGTCCCGGGGGTGCGCAGCTCACGTGCGGCAAGGTCGTCGAGGCCGCCGTGCGGGTCGATGAACTCCTTCTCCGGCAGAGCCACGGCCATGGCGTTGACGGTGAAGTCACGCCGGACGAGGTCCTCCTCGATGGAGTCGCCGTAGGAGACCTCCGGCTTCCGCGACGTGCGGTCGTACGCCTCGGAGCGGTACGTCGTCACCTCGATCTGGTAGCCGGCCTTCTGGCAGCCGACCGTGCCGAAGGCGATCCCGACCTCCCAGACCGCGTCGGCCCACGGGCGGACGATCTTCAGAACGTCCTCGGGCCGCGCATCGGTCGTGAAGTCGAGGTCGTTGCCGAGCCGTCCGAGCAACGCGTCCCGTACCGAGCCGCCGACCAGCGCGAGGCTGAACCCCGCGTCCTGGAAACGGACGGCGAGGTCGTCGGCGACAGGGGATACGCGCAGTAGTTCACTGACCGCGCGGCGTTGCACCTGGCTCAGTGCAGTCGGGGTGTCTTCGTTGGCGTTCGGCACAACAGAAAAGGGTACGTGCCCCGACCCGCGGCAGCTTCCCCGTTTTCCCGTGGGACGCCCGTCCTGTCCCCATCAGCTGGAGCAGTCCCCGGCACTTGCTCCCAGCGTGCCTCGTTACCATGCCTGGACACAGCAACCGGGGAACCACCTGCACCAGTGATTACGACGAGGACGGGCGAACGCGTGGCCGAGGCGGCAGACATCCAGGGGACCCTTCCCTCACCTGCCCGCCGATGGCTGCGGCGCACGGCGTCCCTCCTTGCCGGGGCGCCGCTGATCGCCGGGCTCCTGCAGGGCGCGGTGGCACCCTCGGCCGTCGCCGCGGGCACCGTGGAAACCTCCGCCGTCACCGCCGGAAACGCCACCGGATCACGCACCGTGGATGTGTCTCTCGACACCCTCACGCCGACCGCTCCGGTGGAAGGTGACACGGTCACGCTCTCCGGGACGGTGACCAACCAGGGCAAGCAGACCGTGACGGATGCCACGGTGGACGTCAGGGTCGGCCCCCGGATGACGAGCCGGAGCGAGATCGAGCAGGTCTCCGGCCGCACCGGCTTCCGGCCCGGCAGCGACCCCTCCCCCCTCGGCGGCCAGTACACGGTCAAGGTCCCCCGGCTGGCGGCCGGGTTCAGCCAGGAGTTCCGGCTCTCCGTCCCCGTCGACAAGCTCGGGCTCGACGACGAGGGCGTCTACCAGCTCGGCGTCTCCCTCTCCGGCCAGACCTCCTCCCAGCCCGGGAAGCGGGTGCTGGGGATCGAGCGGACCTTCCTGCCGTACCAGCCCGAGGCGACGGAGAAGAAGACCCAGCTCACCTACCTCTGGCCGCTGATCTCCTCCGCCCATGTCTCGGCCGAGACCGGCACCGACGACCAGCAGACACCGGTCTTCGAGAACGACGACCTGGCCGCCGAGCTCGCCCCCGGCGGACGTCTGGACCAGATGGTCACACTGGGCAAGGAGCTCCCCATCACCTGGGTGATCGACCCGGACCTGCTGGCCACCGTCGACGCCATGACGAAGAGCTACCAGGTTAAGGACGGCACGGGCACGGTGCCCGGCACGAAGCAGACCGTCGCCAAGCGGTGGATGGACTCGCTGCAGAAGGCCGTGGTCGGACGCAAGGTCGTCGCCCTGCCGTTCGCCGACCCGGACATCGCCTCCCTCGCCCACCGGGGCAAGGACGTCCCCGGCTCGCTGAGCCACCTCCAGCCGGCCACGGAGCTGGCCGGGACGACCGTGGAGACCATCCTCCACGTGAAGCCGTCCACCGACTTCTCCTGGCCTGTGGACGGGGCCGTCGACCCCTCGATCATGGATGTCGCGACGTCGGCCGGCGCCCACAAGGTGATCGCTCGCAGCGACAGCTTCCGGGACGACCTCCCGTACACACCGACGGCGGCACGCCCCATCGGCGGCGGCACGACAGCCGTCGTGAGCGACGCCTACCTCTCCACGGCCTTCGAGGGCGACATGCTCCCCGCCGGGAACTCGACCCTCGCCGTCCAGGAGTTCCTGGCCCAGACGCTCGCGGTCACTCTGGAGCAGCCCGACCGTCAGCGCAGCATCGTGGTCGCCCCGCAGCGGGTGCCGACCGCGTCACAGGCACAGTCCATGGCGGACGGGCTCCGTGGGCTGTCGGCCCAGCGCTGGACGCAGCCCCTCGATCTGACCGCGGCCTCCGCCGTGAAGCCGGACCCGGAGGCCTCCACCAAAGTTCCGAGCGCCTCCCGCTACCCCCGGCAGCTGCGCAAGCAGGAGCTTCCGGTCGAAGCGTTCCGGGACATGAAGGACACCCGCGCCGACCTGGACGACTTCAAGGTCGTCCTCACCCAGGCCGACCGCGTCGTGACCCCGTTCGGCAACGCGATCAGCCGCGAGATGTCCACCTCCTGGCGCGGCCAGGCCCCCGCCGCCTCGCTGTACCGGATCACGGTGCACCAGTACCTCCAGAGCCTCACCCGAGAGGTACAGCTGGTCGAGAAGTCGGACCTCACGCTCTCCGGGCGCAGCGCCACCATCCCGGTGACTGTCCAGAACAAGCTGCTGCAGGGTGTGGACGACCTCGTGCTGAGGCTGACCTCCGGCAACAAGACCCGCCTGAAGCTCAACGGCGACGACGACGTCGCCGAACTCCCGGTCAAGATCGCCGCCGGTCACAGCCAGTCCGTGAAGTTCACCGCCTCGGCCAACGCCAACGGTCCGGTGCCGATGACGGCCCAGCTGTTCACCACGGACGGCACACCGTACGGAAAGCCGATGACCTTCACCGTGAAGGTCTCCGAGATCACTCCGACCGTGATGCTCGTCATCGCCGGCGGCGTGCTGCTCCTCGTCCTCGCGGGCGCCCGCATGTACACCCAGCGCAAGCGCGCGGCCGCCAGAAACGCCGAAGCGGAGGCCGCGGAAGCCGGCGATTCCGAGCAGCCGAGTGACCCGACACCGGACACCGGTCCCGAAAGCGGCGACCCGTCCGGCGCGGGTGAGAAAGTGGACCGTTGAGCGATGTCGTGGCCGGTCGGCCGGGGACGATGAGGTGGGGTAACCATGAACGCGCCGTACGACGGTGACCGCGGCCAAGGGCTGGGCGGCACCGAGCCGTCCGGTGGAACGCCCGCGGCGACCCCGGGACCCGGCGAGACGCCGGCTCCGTCGCCGCAGCATCCCGCCTCGGACCCGTACGCCCAGGACCAGTACGCCCAGGACCCCTACGTCCAGGACGCCTACACCCACGACCCCTACCAGGCGCGGGACCTGTCCGCGCAGGACCCGGTGACCGAGGCGCTCTACGACCGCGCCGCGCACCCGCCGCCCCCTCCGGGCACCTACCAGGAACCGCAGCCGCTCTACCAGCAGCCCGCGGCGCCCCAGCACGCCCCCGACCCCCGGGTGTGGGCACAGACCCCGGCGCCCGAGCCGGACGGCCCCTCGCGCCATCTGCCCTACGGCGACGACCCCCGCACGGTCCAGTTCACCGGCGTGGACGACCTCGTGACCCGGGCCGGCGACGCGCAGCCCGAGCCGGATGCCTTTGCCCACCTCTACCGGGACCAGCAGACGCCCGGCCAGGTGCCCCCGCCCGCTCCGGAGCCGAATCCGATGCCCGCCCCCGCACCGAAGAAGCCAGGCCGCGCCTCCGGGCTCCTGAAGTCCAGCGCGGTGATGGCGGCCGGCACCCTGGTCTCCCGCCTCACCGGCTTCGTCCGCAGCCTGGTGATCACCGGAGCACTCGGCGCCGCCCTGCTCGGTGACACCTTCACCATCGCGTACACCCTGCCGACGATGATCTACATCCTCACCGTCGGCGGCGGCCTCAACTCGGTCTTCGTGCCCCAGCTCGTCCGCTCGATGAAGAACGACGAGGACGGCGGCGAGGCCTACGCCAACCGGCTGCTGACCCTGGTCATGGTGGCGCTCGGCGCGATCGTGGTCGTCGCCGTCTTCGCCGCCCCGCTGCTGATCCGGCTGATGTCCAACACCATCGCCGACGACGCCGCGGCCAACAGCGTCGCCGTGACCTTCGCCCGCTACTGCCTGCCCACGATCTTCTTCATGGGTGTCCATGTGGTGATGGGTCAGATCCTCAACGCACGGGGCAAGTTCGGCGCGATGATGTGGACCCCGGTCCTCAACAACATCGTCATGATCGTCACGTTCGGACTGTTCATCTGGGTCTACGGCACCTCCGCCGAATCCCACATGGGAGTGCAGACGATCCCCGAGGACGGCATCCGCCTGCTCGGCATCGGTACCCTGCTCGGCCTGGTCGTCCAGGCGCTGGCGATGATCCCCTACCTCCGCGAGACGGGCTTCCGCTTCCGCCCGCGCTTCGACTGGAAGGGCCACGGCCTCGGCAAGACGGTCAAACTGGCCAAGTGGACCGTGCTGTTCGTCCTCGCCAACCAGGCGGGCGTGCTGGTCGTGACCCAGCTCGCCACCGCGGCGGGTGAGGCGTCCGGCAAGAACGGCGCGGGCTTCCTCGCGTACTCCAACGCCCAGCTGATCTGGGGCATGCCGCAGGCCATCATCACCGTCTCGGTCATGGCCGCCCTACTGCCCCGCATCTCCCGCGCCGCCCACGACGACGACCCCGGCGCCGTCCGCGACGACATCTCGCACGGTCTGCGGAACTCCGCCGTCGCGATCGTCCCGGTCGCCTTCGCCTTCCTGGCGCTCGGCGTCCCGATGTGCACCCTGCTCTACGCCTCCAGCGGCGTCCAGGCCGCCCAGGGCATGGGCTTCATCCTGATGGCCTTCAGTCTCGGCCTCATCCCGTACTCGGTCCAGTACGTGGTGCTGCGCGGTTTCTACGCCTACGAGGACACCCGGACGCCCTTCTACAACACGGTCATCGTCGCCGCCGTCAACGCGGCCGCCTCGGCGGCCTGTTACTTCGTGCTCCCCGCCCAGTGGGCCGTCGTCGGCATGGCCGCCTCCTACGGTCTGGCCTACGCCGTCGGCGTCGGCGTCGCCTGGCGGCGCCTGCGCAACCGGCTCGGCGGCGACCTGGACGGCGCCCACATCATGCGGACCTACGCCCGTCTCTGCCTCGCCTCGCTGCCCGCCGCGGTCGTGGCCGGCGCCGTCGGCTTCGGCCTGTTGAAGCTCCTCGGCGAAGGCGCTCTGGGCTCGCTCGTGGCCCTGCTGATCGGCGGTGCGGTCCTGCTCGGCGTCTTCTTCGTAGCGGCCAAGCGCATGCGGATCGAGGAGCTGAACTCCATGGTCGGTATGGTCCGTGGACGCCTGGGACGATAGGCAGACAGCTCTCGCACAACCATCGTCGGCCGCCGCGTGTCGTGCATAGCGGCCGACTGTGGGCACAATTGGCTTGGCTGTTGGATGTGGCGCAACGGATGGGGAGGCAGGAACGACGGTGGCGGAACGTAGCACGGCTGCCGTCGACGTGGCCGACAACAGCGGTGACGACCCGCTGACCGCCAAGGCGGAGAAGGCCGCGACCGACGGGGTGGCGGAAGCGCAGGACACGACGGAGAAGTCCGTCGAGGTCACAGAGGACAAGGCCGCACAGCGGCAGAACGGCGAACAGCCCTCCATCGAGACTCCCGAACTGCACAGCGGCCACAAGTTGGCCAGGCGCTACCGCCTGGAGGAGTGCGTCACTCGTCTGGACGGTTTCAGCAGTTGGCGTGCCGTCGACGAGAAGCTTCGTCGTGCCGTCGGCGTCCATCTGCTGCCGGCCGACCACCCACGAGCCCGTTCGGTTCTCGCGGCGGCCCGCTCCGCGGCGCTCCTCGGCGACCCGCGGTTCGTCCAGGTCCTCGACGCCGTCGAGGAGAACGACCTCGTGTACGTCGTACACGAGTGGCTTCCGGACTCCACCGAACTGACGGCTCTGCTCGCCGCCGGGCCGCTGGAGCCGCACGACGCCTACCAGCTCGTCAGCCAGGTCTCCCAGGCCATGGCCGCCGCGCACCGCGAAGGCCTGGCCCACCTCCGGCTCACCCCCAGCGCCGTACTGCGCAGCTCGACGGGGCAATACCGGATCCGCGGCCTGGCCGTGAACGCCGCGCTGCGGGGCATCACCGCCGAGCGCCCCCAGCGAACCGACACCGAGGCGATCGGCGCCCTGCTCTACGCGTCGCTGACCCAGCGCTGGCCGTACGACAGCGACGCATACGGGCTCTCCGGCCTCCCCAAGGGCGTCGGCCTGCTCCCGCCCGACCAGGTACGGGCGGGCGTCCACCGCGGCCTCTCCGAGATCGCCATGCGCGCCCTGGCCAACGACGGGGCCACCGCCTCGCGCCAGGAGCCGCCCTGCACCACCCCGGACGAGCTCGCCAAGGCCGTGGCGGCGATGCCCCGCATCCGCCCCCCGGAGCCCGAGTTCCCCACCCCGCCCGACTATCAGCGCACGACCTACCAGCAGGGCACCTACGGCCGCCCACAGACCCGCCCGGGCGCCCCGGCGACCCAACCCGTGGTCGTGCTGCCCCCGGCCCCGCTGGAGAGCCGCACCGGCAGGGTCCTGAAGTGGGCCGTGTCGGCGCTCCTGATCGCCGCCCTCGGCCTCGGCAGCTGGCAGATCGCGGACCGGCTCCTCGACCAGGACAACAACAAAGAGACCCCGCAGAACACCCAGCCGCAGGACAACGAGGACGAGAAGCAGCCCGACACGGGCAAGCCGGTGACCATCGCCGGTGCTCAGGACTTCGACCCGCAGGGCGACGGCAGCGAGACCCCGTCGGAGATAGGGAATGCCTTCGACGGCAACCCCTCCACGTCGTGGCAGACGTCCATCTACTACGGGTACTCGAACTTCGGACGGCTGAAGGAAGGCGTGGGCCTCGCTCTGGACCTCGGCACGGTCCAGCAGGTCTCGAAGGTGGAGGTCACCTTCGAGGGCAACACCAAGGTGGAGCTGCGGACAGCGCCCGAGAACGCCTCGTCCCAGCCCGCCGCGCCCGGTGCCTACACCACCATGGCCTCGGGCTCCGGTACGCAGGTCGCCCTCACCGCCGACAAGCCCGTGAAGACGCGCTACGTTCTCGTCTGGCTGACCGACCTGCCCAGCAGCGGTAGTGGTTACCGCGGCAAGATCTCGGAAATCAAGATCACCAGCTGACGGCATCGGGGGAGGGGGCTCACCGTTGGACGAAGCCATAGGCGGCGGCACCAGCGACCAGGAACTCCTGGCACGCCATGTCGCCGGCGATCCCGACGCCTTCGGTGAGCTCGTGCGGCGCCACCGCGATCGGCTGTGGGCGGTGGCGCTGCGGACGCTGGGGGACCGCGAGGAGGCCGCTGACGCCGTCCAGGACGCCTTGGTGTCCGCGTTCCGGGCCGCGCACACCTTCCGTGGCCAGTCGGCCGTCACCACCTGGCTCCACCGCATCACGGTGAACGCCTGCCTGGACCGTGCCCGCAAGGCCGCGTCCCGCAAAACCTCCCCCGTGGACGACACTGCCCGCTTCGAGCAGCTCCTCGAACCCGCCGAGTCGGCCGAGGCGCCCGCCGAACGCCAGGACCTCCACCGTGAGCTGCTGGCTGCCCTGGCCACACTCCCCGCGGACCAGCGGGCCGCCCTCGTCCTCGTGGACATGCAGGGCTACCCCGTGGCAGAGGCCGCCCGCATCCTGGATGTGCCGACCGGAACGGTGAAGAGCCGCTGTTCGCGCGGGCGGGCCCGGCTGCAGCCGATGCTCAGCCATCTGCGCGCCGACACCGTGGGTAACGAAGGCCCCGACCGGGGAAGGAACCGGACGCCGGGGACATCCGTCCCACCGGTGTCGGGGCCAACGGATACCGGACCGAACGGTCCAGCTGCTGTGAAGGGCGGAGGTGGGCGCGCGTGACTTCCACGACCGGCAGGGCCGACACAGCACAGCACCCGGACGTCTCGGAGATCTCCGACCTGACCGAGGGGCTGCTCTCGCCGTCCCGTACGGCCGCCGTGCGCCGGCACATCGAGGGCTGTTCCCTCTGCGCCGACGTACGGACCTCCCTGGAGGAGATCCGCGGACTGCTCGGCACCCTGCCCGGCCCGCCTCGTATGCCCGCCGACATCGCCGGCCGCATCGATGCCGCCCTGGCCGCCGAAGCGCTGCTGAGCGCCACCACCCCCGACATCGCCACCCCTGTTTCACGTGAAACAACGAGCGGCCGCCCCGACGCACCCTCCTCCACGGCGCCCGCACCGGCTCCGGATCGACCCGCCGGACGGGCTCAGGCCGCCACGGGCCCCGGTCGCTCCAAGCCCCGACGTCGCCGGACCGCCGCTCTGGGCGCGATCTTCGGCGCCGCGGCGCTCGGCATGACGCTCTTCCTCACCCAGGGAGGCATGCAGACGCTGACCGGAGGCGAATCGGCCGACACGAAGACCGGCACCGCCGCCAGCGGTGTCGCCGCCGAGCAGTTCGACGGCCGACCTGTGGAAACCCAGGTCCAGGAACTGCTTCAAGGAGACAGCCTCAGGGTCCCCAAGGCGACCCAACCCGAATCGCTCAACGCGGAGGGCGGCAACACCCCGAAGCGGGGAACGGCGGAGACCCTCCCCGAATGCGTCAAGGCCGGCACCGGCCGTACCGACGCGGTTCTCGCCTTCGACAGGGGCGAGTACCAGGGAACACCCGCCTATCTCCTCGTCCTGCCCTCGGATGGCGACAGCGCCCAGGTACAGGCCTACGTCCTGGATGCCTCCTGTGCCGAGACCGCCGGACAGGCCAAGGCCGAGGTTCTGCTGACCCAGACCTACCCTCGCTCCTGACTCATCGCCGTGCCGCGCGGCGTTCTCGGGAATGCTCGCCCCGTAGGATCCGTTGGGTGGGGTGAGAGTCACCGACATGACCGCCCCGTAGGCAGTAGGCAGTCTGCAGAGACGAGGAAGAAACCCGTGAGCGACGTCCGTAACGTGATCATCATCGGCTCCGGGCCCGCGGGTTACACCGCTGCGCTCTACACAGCGCGTGCGTCGCTGAAGCCGCTGGTCTTCGAGGGTGCTGTCACCGCTGGTGGCGCCCTGATGAACACGACCGACGTGGAGAACTTCCCCGGCTTCCGCGACGGCATCATGGGCCCGGACCTGATGGACAACATGCGCGCCCAGGCCGAGCGCTTCGGCGCCGAGCTGGTGCCCGACGACATCGTGGCCGTGGACCTGACCGGCCAGATCAAGACCGTCACGGACACCGCCGGCACCGTGCACCGCGCGAAGGCCGTCATCGTCACGACCGGCTCCCAGCACCGCAAGCTCGGTCTCCCCAAGGAGGACGAGCTCTCCGGTCGCGGAGTCTCCTGGTGCGCCACCTGCGACGGGTTCTTCTTCAAGGACCAGGACATCGCCGTCGTCGGCGGCGGCGACACCGCGATGGAGGAGGCCACCTTCCTCTCGCGCTTCGCCAAGTCCGTCACGATCGTCCACCGTCGGGACTCCCTGCGCGCCTCCAAGGCCATGCAGGAGCGCGCCTTCGCCGACCCGAAGATCAAGTTTGCCTGGGACAGCGAGGTCGCCGAGATCCACGGAGACCAGAAGCTCGCCGCTCTGACCCTGCGCAACACCAAGACGGGCGAGACCAGCGAACTGCCGGCGACCGGCCTGTTCATCGCCGTGGGCCACGACCCGCGCACGGAACTCTTCAAGGGTCAGCTGGAGCTGGACGAGGAGGGCTACCTCAAGGTCGCCGCCCCGTCGACACGTACGAACGTCCCCGGTGTCTTCGGTGCCGGCGACGTCGTCGACCACACCTACCGTCAGGCGATCACCGCCGCGGGCACCGGCTGCTCCGCCGCCCTCGATGCCGAGCGCTTCCTCGCGGCCCTCACCGACATCGAGAACCTCGCCGAGACCCCCGCGGTCTGACCCGATCCTCACCACTCACACCCCGCAAAGTTAAGGGAGGTTGCCGTGGCCGGCACCCTGAAGAACGTGACCGACGCCGACTTCGACGAGGTCGTCCTCAAGAGCGAGAAGCCCGTCCTGGTGGACTTCTGGGCCGAGTGGTGCGGTCCGTGCCGCCAGATCGCCCCGTCGCTGGAGGCGATCGCCGCCGAGCACGGTGAGATCGAGATCGTGAAGCTCAACATCGACCAGAACCCGGCCACGGCCGCCAAGTACGGCGTCATGTCCATCCCGACGCTCAACGTCTACCAGGGCGGCGAGGTCGTGAAGACGATCGTCGGTGCCAAGCCGAAGGCCGCGATCCTCCGCGACCTCGACGCGTTCGTCACGCCCACTGCCTGACGCTCCCGTTTCACGTGAAACACCAACGGCCCGCCTCCACACGGAGGCGGGCCGTCGGCATGACGGTCAGAGAAGAACTGTCAGAGAGGCCTGAGCGCAGGCTCCTTCTGGACCGCGCCCAGGAGCCGGTCCAAGGCGAGCTCCACGTCTTCCTTCCACGACAGCGTCGTCCTCAACTCCAGCCTCAGCCGTGGGTACGCGGGGTGCGGCCGTACGGTCTTGAACCCCACCGCCGTGAGATGGTCGGTCGGCAGCACACAGGCCGGCTCCTTCCACCGCGCATCCCCGAAGGCTTCGATCGCCTTGAAGCCCCGACGCAGCAGATCCTTGGCGACGGTCTGCACCATCATCCGGCCGAGGCCCTGGCCCTGATAGCCCGGCATGATCCAGGCCGTTATCAACTGGACCGCGTCCGCGGAGACCGGACTCGTGGGGAAGGCCATGGAGCGCGGCACATACGCGGGAGGGGCGTACAGCACGAAGCCGACAGGCACCTCGTCGACATAGACCACGCGCCCGCAGGACCCCCACTCCAGCAGCACCGCGGAGATCCAGGCCTCCTTCTCCAGCTCCGGCCGGCCCGCCTTCATCGCCGCTTCCCCGCTCACCGGGTCGAGCTCCCAGAACACACAGGAGCGACATCGATGGGGGAGGTCCGGAAGGTTGTCCAGAGTGAGCGGCACGAGCCGACGCCCCACGGCTGTTCCCTCGCTTCCCACGGCCATCGCAGCACGGATACGCCCTCCCAGAATCGTATCGATGGGGCGATCGGGGCGATACCGCACGAAGGCAAAGGGCGGACCGTGTTCCGGCTCTCACCGGATCACGGCCCGCCCTGGGGTCGCGAAAGAAGCCCTCGGGCTCAGCCCTCGTCTTCCTCGTCCTGCTCGGAGTTCCCCTGATCCATGACACGTCCCTCACCGGGCGCCAGGGTCGACAGGATCCGGTCCAGATCCTCCATCGAGGCGAACTCGACGACGATCTTGCCCTTCTTCTGCCCCAGATCGACCTTCACCCGGGTCTCGAAACGATCCGAGAGCCGCGAGGCCAGATCCGTCAGCGCCGGGGAGACCCGCCCGCCGGCCCTCGGACCCTTCGGCTTGGTCGCCGCCGTGGGCTCGGAGGCCATCAGCGTCACGATCTCCTCGACCGCACGCACCGAGAGCCCCTCGGCCACGATCCGGTACGCCAGCTTGTCCTGCGTCTCCGGGTCATCCACCGAGAGCAGTGCGCGGGCATGGCCGGCGGAGAGCACACCCGCGGCCACCCGACGCTGAACCGGAGGGGACAGACGCAGCAGACGCAGCGTGTTGGAGACCTGCGGACGCGAACGCCCGATCCGGTCGGCCAGCTGGTCGTGGGTGCAGTTGAAGTCCTTGAGCAGCTGGTCGTAGGCGGCAGCCTCTTCCAGCGGGTTCAGCTGCGCCCGGTGAAGGTTCTCCAGGAGGGCGTCCAGGAGAAGCTTCTCGTCCTCCGTGGCCCGGACGATCGCAGGGATCCGCTCCAGGCCGGCCTCACGGCACGCCCTCCAGCGACGCTCACCCATGATCAGTTCGTAGCGCTCGGCACCCAGCTGCCGTACGACGACGGGCTGGAGGAGGCCGACCTCCTTGATGGAGGTGACCAGCTCCGCCAGAGCGTCCTCGTCGAAGACCTCACGCGGCTGCTTCGGGTTGGGTGTGATGAAGTCCAGCGGCAGCTCGGCGAAGTGCGCTCCGGCGGGAGCCTCCGCCTCCACCACCACGGGGGCCTCGACCACCGGCACCACGGAGTCCGGAGACTGCGGGCTCTGCGGAAGGGTCGCCACCTTCGCGGCGGCCACCCCACGGTCCGAGGACAGCGCCTGGACAGCCCCGCCAGAGGCGGACCCCGCCGCCACACCGACAGCAGGCACCTGCCGCTCCTGGGGAGCAGCGGGGATCAGCGCACCGAGCCCACGCCCCAACCCTCTACGTCGCTCGCTCACTGGATCCCCTCCGACATGCTGTGCTGGCTGTTCTGGTGCCCCATGTGGGCATGCTGCGGGTCGTAGTGAATACCCACGCCCCGCATCGCGATCTCACGGGCCGCCTCAAGGTACGACAGCGAACCACTGGAGCCCGGGTCGTATGTGAGGACGGTCTGTCCGTAGCTCGGCGCCTCCGAGATACGCACGGACCTCGGGATGCTTGTCCGCAGCACCTCCTCGCCGAAGTGGCTGCGCACCTCGTCGGCAACCTGCGAGGCAAGCCTCGTCCGGCCGTCGTACATGGTGAGCAGGATCGTCGAGACATGCAGCGTCGGGTTGAGGTGCCCACGCACCAGGTCCACGTTCCGCAGGAGCTGACCCAGCCCCTCCAATGCGTAGTATTCGCACTGGATCGGGATCAGCACCTCGGCGCCGGCCACCAGGGCGTTGACCGTGAGCAGGCCGAGCGAGGGCGGGCAGTCGATCAGGATGTAGTCCAGCGGCTGCTCGTACGCCTGGATCGCGCGCTGTAGCCGGCTCTCACGCGCCACCAGGGACACCAGCTCGATCTCCGCACCGGCGAGATCGATGGTGGCAGGGGCACAGAAGAGACCTTCGACGTCCCCCACGGGCTGCACCACGTCGGACAGCGGCTTGCTCTCGACGAGGACGTCATAGATGGAGGGGACTTCGGCGTGGTGGTCGATACCCAGGGCGGTCGAGGCGTTGCCCTGCGGGTCGAGGTCGATGACCAGGACACGGGCACCGTGCAGCGCCAGGGAAGCAGCAAGATTGACCGTCGTGGTCGTCTTGCCCACTCCGCCCTTCTGGTTTGCCACCACCATCACGCGTGTCTGGGCAGGCCGGGGAAGACCCTCGCCGGCACGCCCCAGGGCCTCGACTGCCAGTTGGGCAGCACGGCCAATGGGGGTGTCGTCCATCGGGGGCGGTGTTTCACGTGAAACATCCTCCCCCGCCGATTCGGTTCGGGGACCGGGGACCGGTTCGGTCATCGGTCCCGCGATGTTGGCGTCGGACCGCAAGGATTCACTCTCCTCGGCTTCAGGCTCGCGATGGACAGAGCCTGCCATGCTTTCGGGGTCGTGAACCAGCGAGGCCCGTGGTTCTGTGGATGAATCCACCTCTGTGGACAATCTCGTACCCCTCGCGAGTGGTTTCGCGAGGGGTTTGCGGTCCCGGGGCGTGGCGGCCGCGCGGCCGCGGCTGATGATCCCCTGCAGCAGTGAGCGACGTTTCACGTGAAACACGATGCACTCGCCGCTGACGCAGGACCGCTCGACACTCCGAAATACGTACGTATGGCAGCTTTTATGGATCAGTTGCGCCGGGTTGACGGCTCATGCGTGCCGCACTGACGGCTCAGCGGCGGCGACGGGTCCTGCTGGGTCGGGCAGCCTTGGCCCGCTTCGCGGCGAACCTCACACCGCCCGGGCTCTCCCCGACCTCCACCCGTACGACGGTGGACAGCGGGTCCACGATGCCCTCGCCTACCTGAAGCACGGTGGTGTTCAACACACCGAGCTTGGAGAGCGCGGCACGAGCGCCGTCGATCTCCTCCTCCGCCGTGTCGCCCTTCAGAGCCAGCATCTCCCCGTACGGACGGAGCAGGGGCACACCCCAGCCGGCCAGCCGGTCCAGCGGCGCCACGGCACGCGCCGTCACGACATGCACCGGAGGGAGCTTGCCGAGCATCTCCTCGGCCCGCCCCCGCGCCACCGTCACATGGTCCAGCCCCAGGAGCTCCACGACCTCCTGGAGGAAGTTCGTACGACGGAGCAGCGGCTCAAGGAGCGTGATCTTCAGATCCGGGCGCACCAGAGCCAGCGGGATACCCGGCAGCCCGGCCCCCGAGCCGACATCGCACACGGTGACGCCCTCGGGCACCACCTCGGAGAGCACCGCGCAGTTCAGCAGGTGCCGCTCCCACAGACGGGGAACCTCACGCGGGCCGATCAGCCCTCGCTTCACACCCGCGTCCGCGAGGAGCTCCGCGTACCGGACGGCCTCCGGGAAGTACTCACCGAATACCGTCCGCGCCTGTTCGGGCGCAGGGGGGAGCTCCGCTGCCTCCGTCACGGGAACCGTCCTTCCGCACCGCACACGAAGGTGCGAGCGCACTGTGGTGGCTGGCTATCAGGCTGACAAGATCGGCCCCGCCTGCGAGCAGACGGGGCCGACACTGCGAGAGAGGTCAGGCAGGGAGCACGACGACGAAGCGCTGCGGCTCCTCGCCCTCGGACTCGCTGCGCAGACCGGCGGCGGCAACCGCGTCGTGCACGACCTTGCGCTCGAACGGCGTCATCGGGTCCAGCTTGACCGGCGCACCCGTCGACTTCACCTCGGACGCGGCCTTGGCGCCGATCTCTGCGAGCTCGGAACGCTTCTGGGCGCGGAACCCGGCGATGTCCAGCATCAGCCGGCTGCGGTCACCGGTCTCCCGGTGCACGGCCAGCCGGGTCAGCTCCTGGAGCGCTTCCAGAACCTCACCGTCGCGACCCACGAGCTTCTGCAGTTCACGGTCCGAGTCGCTGATGATCGAGACCGCGGCCCGGTCCGCCTCGACGTCCATGTCGATGTCGCCGTCCAGGTCGGCGATGTCGAGCAGACCTTCGAGGTAGTCGGCCGCGATCTCGCCCTCCTGCTCCAGGCGGGTCAGGGTGTCGCCACCCTCAGCGGCGGCGGCGGAGGTGGTGCCTTCCGTCACGGATGGACTCCTTCTACTTCTTGGACGACGGGTGCTTCGGGCGCTGCTGGCCCTTGCGCTGACCGGACTTGGCCTGACGGGAACCACCGGAGTTGGCCCGGCTCGGACGCCCGGGCTTGTCGCCCTGGGCCGAGTCCTTGGCCGCGTCCTGCGGCTTCTTCTCCAGCGACGTGGTGGGCTGCTCGGCGGCATCACCGGAGCCGGCGGCGTCATCGGAGTCCTCGGCCTCCTCGGCGCCCTTGGCAGTGGCGTGCTGGGCAGCTGCCTGACGCTGGGCCTTGGTCTGCCGCTTGGGCTGCTGACGCTTGGCCGCGGCACCGCCCTCGACCTCGGCGGCGACGGTCTCGCCCTTGATCACGGTGCCGTCGGCCTGGGCGGCGAAGCCGGCCTTGGAGAGGCCCACGAAGAAGCGACGCTCGTTCTCGTTGCGGTCGCCCCCCTTGGCGACGATCGCCTTGACCACGTTCTTCCGGCGGCGGCCGCGGACCTCACCGTGGGACGACACGCTCTTCAGCAGTCGCTGGAGGTAGGCGTCCTGGGCCTTGCTGCCCGGGGTGGGGTTCTGGCTGATCACGTACATCTGCTGGCCCATGGTCCACACGTTGGTGGTCAGCCAGTAGACGAGGACACCGACGGGGAAGTTGATGCCCATGACGGCGAAGATCAGCGGGAAGATGTACATGAGCATCTTCTGCTGCTGCATGTACGGGGTCTTCACCGAGAGGTCGACGTTCTTCATCATCAGCTGGCGCTGCGTGTAGAACTGCGAGGCCGACATCATGACGATCATGACCGCGGTGACGATGCGGACCGAGGTCAGCGATGCGTCGAGAGCGGCGACCTCGGCGGCGCTGTCCGTGAAGGTGGACGCCAGCGGAGCGCCGAAGATGTGCGCCTGACGGGCGCTGTCCAGCAGCGACTGGTTGATGACACCGATCGTCTTGCCCTCGGCGATGTGGGAGAGCACCGCGTACAGAGCGAAGAAGAACGGCGACTGCGCCAGGATGGGCAGGCACGAGGAGAGCGGGTTGGTACCCGTCTCCTTGTACAGCTTCATCATCTCTTCGGACTGACGCTGCTTGTCGCTCTTGTAGCGCTCCTGGATCGCCTTCATCTTCGGCTGGAGCGCCTGCATGTTCCGCGTCGACTTGATCTGCTTCACGAAGAGCGGGATCAGACAGATACGGATCAGCACCACGAGGGACACGATCGACAGGCCCCAGGCCCAGCCCGTGTCAGGGCCGAAGATCGCCCCGTACAGCTTGTGGAACTGGACGATCACCCATGAGACAGGTGTGGTGATGAAGCTGAAAAAATTGGCAATCGTGTCCACTAATCAGGCTCCTTGAGCATTGGGCGAGGTCTCTGCGGCCGGGCTCGTCTCGGCGGGGGACCCGCCCTTGTCGCCACGCAGCGCGCTCCGCAGCAGTTCGTGCCAGCGAGGACGCTTGCGCGGAGGCACGTGGTCCACGCCGCCGGGCGACCACGGATTGCACCGCAGGATGCGCCAGGCGGTCAGGGCAGTGCCCTTGATCGCGCCATGCCGGTCGATGGCCGTGAATCCATAGTGGGAACACGACGGGTAGTACCGGCAGACGGGCCCCAGAAGAGGGCTGATCGTCCACTGGTACAGCTTGATGAGAGCCAGCAGCGGGTACTTCATCGCGCGCCCCCTCCCAGGAGCCGCTGAAGAGCGGCGTCAAGGTCTCGGGCCAGCTGTGCGTGATCGGCGTCACCGGCTCCGGGCAACGCCCGTACGACCACCAGGCTACCGGGGGGCAGCTCGGACAGCCGTTCGCGGACGAGATGGCGCAGGCGTCGCTTCACTTGGTTGCGTACGACCGCACCGCCCACGGCCTTGCTCACGACGAAACCCGCACGCGTCAGGGGAGCGCTCTCCCCAGGCGCGTGCGGGTTCGTGGCACCGCTGCGTAGGTGGACGACGAGGAGCGGGCGACCGGCCCGGCGCCCTCGGCGTACCGCGGTTGCGAAGTCCTCGCGCCGCCTCAGCCGATTCTCGGTAGGCAGCACGTCATGACCTGTTTAAGCGGATCAGGCGGACAGGCTCGAGCGACCCTTGGAACGGCGGTTCGCCAGGATGGCGCGACCGGCACGCGTGCGCATCCGCAGGCGGAAGCCGTGGGTCTTGGCGCGGCGACGGTTGTTCGGCTGGAAGGTGCGCTTGCTCACTCGGGGGCTCCAGAAATGATTCGTAGATGGCGGGACATCGCCTGGCTGTCACCGTGCGCCCACGAGTAGCTCGCAATACGCCCGAGTGCACCGCTTCACGATCACAGACCGTGATCTTTGCCCATCGGAGGCAGGCGGCAGCAGCCATCGACAACTCGACCTGGTTACGGTACGCGCGGCTACGCCATCCGGTCAAACCGACCGATCGCCGGGGTCCATTGTGCACAGGCTGTGGACAACAACTTGAACCAGGTCATCCGCCGCGACTACCGTGGCTGGACTCCTAAATCTTTTTCCGTTCTGTCCTTACCTGTCCTGACAGACATCGACCCACCGTCCCGAGAACCACACATTCGTGGGACCTGCGAGGAAGCGTGCCCTGTGGCTGACGTACCTGCCGATCTTGCCGCAGTGTGGCCACGCGTGCTCGAGCAACTCCTCGGAGAAGGCCAACAGGGCATCGAGCCCAAGGACAAGCAGTGGATCGAGCGCTGCCAGCCTCTCGCACTCGTGGCCGACACCGCGCTCCTCGCCGTCCCCAACGAATGGGGCAAGCGCGTCCTCGAAGGACGCCTCGCCCCGCTCATCAGCGAGACCCTCAGCCGCGAGTGCGGCCGCCCGATCCGCATCGCGATCACCGTCGACGACTCGGTCGGCGAGCCGACCCCGCTCGCGCCCCCGACCCAGCAGCAGCCGCCGCGCTACGACGAGCGGCCGCCGGCGGAGACGTACGAGAAGTACGACGGCTACGGCCACCGGCCCATGCCCGACGACGGCATGCCCACCGCGCGCCCCGCCTACCCGGACTACCAGCAGCAGCGGCCCGACCCGGGCTCCTGGCCGCGCACCCAGGAGGACCTCTCCTGGCAGCAGCCGCGCCTCGGATCCTTCCAGGAGCGCGACCCGTACACCGGCCCGCGCTCGCCCCAGCCCCAGCAGCCCCGCTACGACGAGCGGCCGCCCGCCTACGACCAGCCGCAGCGACCCGAACGGGCCGAGCTGCCCGACGCCCCGCGCCCCGGATCCGGCCACGGTCCGAGGCCCGGCGGCCCGGGTGGGCACGGTGGCCCCGGTGGACACGGCGGACACGGGGGAGGCAGCACCGGCGCGGCCTCCGGGCAGGGCTCCGGCGCACCCGGCGAGCAGCACGCGCGACTGAACCCCAAATACCTCTTCGACACGTTCGTCATCGGTTCCTCGAACCGGTTCGCGCACGCCGCCGCCGTCGCCGTGGCCGAAGCGCCGGCGAAGGCCTACAACCCGCTCTTCATCTACGGGGAGTCGGGCCTCGGCAAGACCCACCTGCTCCACGCGATCGGGCACTACGCGCGCAGCCTCTACCCCGGCACACGCGTGCGCTACGTGAGCTCGGAGGAGTTCACCAACGAGTTCATCAACTCGATCCGCGACGGCAAGGGCGACACCTTCCGCAAGCGGTACCGCGATGTGGACATCCTGCTGGTCGACGACATCCAGTTCCTCGCGAGCAAGGAGTCGACGCAGGAGGAGTTCTTCCACACCTTCAACACGCTCCACAACGCGAACAAGCAGATCGTGCTCTCCTCGGACCGGCCGCCCAAGCAGCTGATGACCCTGGAGGACCGGCTCCGCAACCGCTTCGAGTGGGGCCTGACCACCGACGTGCAGCCGCCCGAGCTGGAGACGCGGATCGCGATCCTCCGCAAGAAGGCGGTGCAGGAGCAGCTCAACGCCCCTCCGGAGGTACTGGAGTTCATCGCCTCCCGCATCTCACGGAACATCCGTGAGCTGGAGGGCGCGCTGATCCGGGTGACGGCCTTCGCCAGCCTCAACCGGCAGCCGGTGGACCTGGGCCTGACCGAGATCGTCCTCAAGGACCTGATCCCCGGCGGCGAGGACTCGGCGCCGGAGATCACGGCCGGCGCGATCATGGCGGCCACGGCCGACTACTTCGGCCTCACGGTCGAGGACCTCTGCGGATCCTCCCGCAGCCGCGTCCTGGTGACGGCCCGGCAGATCGCCATGTACCTGTGCCGCGAGCTCACCGACCTGTCGCTGCCGAAGATCGGCGCGCAGTTCGGCGGCCGCGACCACACGACCGTGATGCACGCGGACCGGAAGATCCGTGCGCTGATGGCCGAGCGGCGCTCCATCTACAACCAGGTCACCGAGCTCACCAACCGCATCAAGAACGGCTGAGAGAGCCTCTCCGCACCTCGAAGGGCGCTCCGGGACACCTCCCGGGGCGCCTTTTCGCTCGCCTCGGTGGCGGCGCCCTGTCCGCGCTTCGGTGCGTCCGGTCGGGGCCCTCAGCGGCTCCCTCTCGCTTGCCTCGGTGGCGCCCTGGCCTCTGGGGCCCTCTGCAGCGCGCTTCGGAGGGCCTCTTCGCATGGTCGCGGGTGCGGTTCGCCGGGTCCCACACGCGTGTGCGGCAGCGGGGCTGTTCGATTTCGTGGACGCGGTGGCGTGTTCTCCACAGATTGCGGGATGATCTTCCGTCCACAGGGTGGGGACTCTTGAGTTATTCGAATCCCTTCCACAGGCACGGCGGCCAGGGCCTCAAGATCCCAGGTCAGGAGGGTGTGGATTTGTTGGCAACCTTGATCCACAGGTTGTGGATGAATCTTCCGTCCACAGGGGTCTCAGTTCGTTGTCCACCGGCAACCCACAGGGGCGGGTCTGTTACCCACAAGTTCTCCACACCCCTGTCCACTGTTCGGCAACGAAACGCCCGGGGTCACCGCGTCGAGTGAAAGCCGTCACATCGAGGGAGACGGTTGGGCTGTGGGGAACGTGGGTAAAGCTGGGGACAGCGCTGGGGAGAACTCCCAGTGGCCTGTGTACCGGTTGTGCAGAACTTTCGGGTGTCCACAGAGAACCCCTGTTGTCCACCGGCTCCACCCACAGGGGCAGTGGACAAAAAATCGGTGCTGACCTGCGAAAACGACGTTATCCACGGTTTCCACAGGCCCTACTACTACTCCCACATAGAGTTAGCCCGGAATCCGCTTCGAAGTGGGACCTGTGCACAACTCGGTGCCGGAGCCTCCCCGACCTGTTGTCGCGACTTGACCCCGACCCGCACCGAGTGTCGGCGGCGTACGTCAGACTGGTTCCCGCAGTCGACGAAGAGCCAGCAACAGCAGGAGGCGGTTCCGGTGAAGATCCGGGTGGAGCGCGATGTACTCGCGGAGGCGGTGGCCTGGGTGGCCCGTAGCCTTCCGGCCCGTCCGCCGGCGCCCGTACTCGCGGGCCTTCTGCTGAAGGCCGAGGACGGCGCGCTGAGCTTCTCGAGCTTCGACTACGAGGTCTCGGCCCGTGTCTCCGTCGAGGCGGAGATCGAGGAGGACGGCACCGTCCTGGTCTCCGGCCGTCTGCTCGCCGACATCTGCCGCGCCCTGCCCAACCGTCCCGTCGAGATCTCCACAGACGGTGTACGGGCGACCGTGGTCTGCGGCTCCTCCCGCTTCACCCTCCACACCCTGCCTGTGGAGGAGTACCCGGCGCTGCCGGAGATGCCCACCGCGACCGGCACCGTGCCCGGTGAGGTCTTCGCCTCCGCCGCCGCCCAGGTCGCCATCGCCGCCGGCCGTGACGACACCCTGCCGGTGCTCACCGGTGTGCGCATCGAGATCGAGGGCGACACGGTCACCCTGGCCTCCACCGACCGCTACCGCTTCGCGGTCCGCGAGTTCCTGTGGAAGCCGGAGTCCCCCGACGCCTCCGCGGTCGCCCTGGTGCCCGCGAAGACCCTCCTGGACACCGCCAAGGCGCTGACGAGCGGTGACACGGTCACCCTGGCGCTCTCGGGCTCCGGCAAGGGCGAGGGCCTGATCGGTTTCGAGGGCGCCGGCCGCCGCACCACCACCCGGCTGCTCGAAGGCGACCTGCCGAAGTACCGGACGCTCTTCCCCACCGAGTTCAACTCGGTCGCGGTGATCGAGACCGCCCCGTTCGTCGAGGCCGTCAAGCGCGTGGCCCTGGTGGCCGAGCGCAACACCCCGGTCCGGCTCAGCTTCGAGCAGGGTGTGCTGATCCTGGAGGCCGGCTCCAGTGACGATGCACAGGCTGTGGAGCGTGTGGACGCGCAGCTGGACGGCGACGACATCTCGATCGCCTTCAACCCGACCTTCCTGCTGGACGGCCTGAGCGCGATCGACTCCCCGGTCGCCCAGCTCTCCTTCACCACGTCCACCAAGCCCGCGCTGCTGAGCGGCAAGCCGGCCGTGGACGCCGAGGCGGACGAGGCGTACAAGTACCTGATCATGCCGGTTCGTCTGAGCGGCTGACAGCTCATGGGTGGCCGTCGACTGAGCGGCTGACCCCACAGGTGTGCAACGGGGTCCGGGCGTAGGCTCGGACCCGGGTAAACCGCACACAACGCTTAAGGAATCTCTGATGGAGCTCGGTCTCGTCGGTCTCGGCAAGATGGGCGGCAACATGCGTGAGCGCATCCGCCGCGCAGGCCACACCGTCATCGGATACGACCGCAACCCGGACCTCGCAGATGTCCACAGCCTGGAAGAGCTTGTGGGCAAGTTGAAGGGTCCGCGCGTCGTGTGGGTCATGGTCCCGGCCGGTGCCGCGACCCAGTCCACCATCGACGAGCTGGCGGATCTGCTCTCCCCCGGCGACATCGTCGTGGACGGCGGGAACTCCCGCTGGACGGACGACGAGAAGCACGCCGAGGAGCTCGCCGCCAAGGGCATCGGGTTCGTCGACTGCGGCGTCTCCGGCGGTGTGTGGGGCCTGGAGAACGGCTACGCGCTGATGTACGGCGGCGACGCCGAGAACGTGGCGCGCGTCCAGCCGGTCTTCGACGCGCTGAAGCCCGAGGGCGAGTTCGGGGCGGTCCACGCGGGCAAGGTCGGCGCCGGCCACTTCGCGAAGATGGTCCACAACGGTATCGAGTACGCGATGATGCAGGCGTACGCCGAGGGCTGGGAGCTCCTGGAGAAGGTCGACTCCGTCACCGACGTGCGCGAGGTCTTCCGCTCCTGGCAGGAGGGCACGGTCATCCGTTCCTGGCTGCTCGACCTGGCGGTCAACGCGCTGGACGAGGACGAGCACCTGGACCAGCTCCGCGGCTTCGCGCAGGACTCCGGCGAGGGCCGCTGGACGGTGGAGGCCGCGATCGACAACGCGGTGCCGCTGCCCGCGATCACCGCGTCGCTGTTCGCGCGGTTCGCCTCGCGTCAGGACGACTCCCCGCAGATGAAGATGATCGCCGCGCTGCGCAACCAGTTCGGTGGCCACGCGGTCGAGTCCAAGAAGTAATCCACAGGCTGTGCACCCCTGGTGCGCAGCAGCCGGGGGAAGGTCGGCGTACACCATGCATGTCACGCATCTGTCGCTGGCCGACTTCCGCTCCTACGCCCGGGTCGAGGTCCCGCTCGACCCGGGCGTCACCGCTTTCGTGGGCGCCAACGGCCAGGGGAAGACCAATCTGGTCGAGGCCGTCGGCTATCTCGCCACTCTGGGCAGCCATCGCGTCGCCTCCGACGCTCCGCTCGTACGGATGGGGGCGGACCGGGCGATCATCCGCGCCGCGGTCACCCAGGGCGAGCGCTCGCAGCTGGTCGAGCTCGAACTGAACCCCGGCCGGGCCAACCGCGCCCGTATCAACAGGTCGTCGCAGGTCAGGCCGCGTGACGTGCTGGGAATCGTGCGGACGGTGCTGTTCGCGCCGGAGGACCTGGCCCTGGTCAAGGGCGATCCCGGGGAGCGCCGGCGCTTCCTCGACGAGCTGATCACGGCGCGCGCGCCGCGCATGGCGGGCGTGCGCTCCGACTACGAGCGGGTGCTCAAGCAGCGCAACACCCTGTTGAAGTCCGCGGCCATGGCGCGGCGTCACGGCGGTCGTGGCATGGACCTGTCGACGCTGGACGTGTGGGACCAGCATCTGGCGAGGGCGGGCGCCGAGCTGCTCGCCCAGCGGCTGGATCTGATCGGTGTTCTGCAGCCGCTGGCCGACAAGGCGTACGAGCAGCTGGCGCCGGGTGGCGGACCGATCCTGCTGGAGTACCGGCCGTCCGCGCCGGGCCCCGGGCATACGCGTGAGGAGCTGTACGAGCAGCTCATCGCCGCGCTGGCGGAGGTCCGCAAGCAGGAGATCGAGCGGGGTGTGACGCTGGTCGGCCCGCACCGGGACGAGCTGGTGCTGAAGCTGGGCGATCTGCCGGCGAAGGGGTACGCGAGTCACGGTGAGTCCTGGTCGTACGCGCTGGCGCTTCGGCTGGCCTCGTACGACCTGCTGCGGGCCGAGGGGAACGAGCCGGTTCTCGTCCTCGACGACGTCTTCGCCGAGCTGGACGCGCGGCGCCGGGAGCGGCTCGCGGAGCTGGTGGCCCCGGGTGAGCAGGTGATGGTGACGGCGGCGGTCGACGACGACGTGCCGGGGGTTCTCGCGGGGGTTCGGTACGGGGTCGCGGGGGGTTCGGTGGAGAGGCTGTGAGGGGTGTGAGGTCGTGAGCGTGAACGAGAGCCCCCAGGACGGCCTGGCTTCCCCGGCCGGTCAGGCTCCGCAGTCGCCCAAGGCGCCCGAGCCCTCGGGTGTGGACCTCGCGCGGGTCGCGCTGCGGGCCGCCAAGGAGCAGGCGAAGGCGCGGGGCGCGGCGGCACAGCAGAAGAAGCAGGCTCGGCGGGGTGGCGGGCTGCGCTCGGGTGCCCACGCGGACGGGCGGGATCCGGTCGGTCTCGGCGCGGCGATCAACCGGCTGATCACCGAGCGCGGCTGGGAGACGCCCGCGGCGGTGGGCGGGGTCATGGGGCGCTGGCCGCAGATCGTGGGCGAGGACCTGGCGAAGCACTGTGTGCCGCTGAAGTACGACGAGGCTCCGGAGGAGCGGGTGCTCACGGTGCAGTGCGACTCGACGGCGTGGGCGACGCAGCTGCGGCTGCTGGCGCCGCGGCTGGTGGCGCGGCTGAACGAGGACCTGGGGCACGGGACGGTGCGGGTCATCAAGGTCCTGGGGCCGGGCGGGCCGCGCAAGGGGTACGGGCCGTTGCGGGCGCCGGGGTCCGTGGGGCCTGGGGACACGTACGGCTAGAGCGCCGGGCGGGGGCGGGTACGGGGCGCACGCGCGGGTCAAGCGAAGGCTCCGGTCTTGTGCGTGGTGCCCACCCCTTCCGCTCTGCGGAACATCTGCCCACAACGGGGTGGGCGGGTGGGGAGCGATTGCCCACAGCGGTTGCGGCCGCGGTGTCCACAACCCGCTACGACTCGAAGCGCTGGGTGGCCGTCAGAGCCCTTTGGAGCCCCTCCCTGGATATGGGGAGTCGTCTTGCTCCCGCCCAGGGCGGCACATGCGTACTCAGGTACCGGCAAACCCCCATTCGTGTCGGCGCTACCGGTAGACTGGTAGACAATCCCGCCACCCCGCGGAACAAGTCGAACGACGCAGCCGCTCCCGTATGCCCGGAGAACGGCCTGTGCTGTGCCAGAAAGGGCGCTTCGTGGCCGATTCCGGCAACCCCAACGAGATCACTCCGTCCACCAACGCTGCGTCGTACGACGCCAACGCGATCACCGTCCTCGAGGGTCTGGACGCGGTCCGCAAGCGACCCGGCATGTACATCGGCTCGACCGGTGAACGGGGACTGCACCACATGGTGCAGGAGGTCGTCGACAACTCGGTCGACGAGGCCCTGGCCGGCCACGCGGACACCATCGACGTCACGATCCTGGCCGACGGCGGCGTGCGCGTCATCGACAACGGGCGCGGCATCCCCGTCGGCATCGTCCCGTCCGAGGGCAAGCCGGCCGTCGAGGTCGTGCTGACCGTCCTCCACGCGGGCGGCAAGTTCGGCGGCGGCGGCTACGCGGTCTCCGGCGGTCTGCACGGCGTCGGCGTCTCCGTCGTCAACGCCCTCTCCACCAAGGTCTCGGTGGAGATCAAGACCGACGGCCACCGCTGGACGCAGGACTACAAGCTGGGTGCCCCGACCGCGCCCCTCGCCCAGCACGAGGCGACCGACGAGACCGGCACCTCGGTCACGTTCTGGTCCGACCCGGACATCTTCGAGACGACCGAGTACTCCTTCGAGACGCTCTCGCGCCGCTTCCAGGAGATGGCCTTCCTCAACAAGGGCCTCACCATCACGCTCACCGACGAGCGCGAGTCCGCGAAGGCCACCGTCGGCGCCGACGACCCGGACGCCGAGGCCGCCGCCGAGCCGGTCGCGCGCACGGTGAAGTACCACTACGAGGGCGGCATCGTCGACTTCGTGAAGTACCTCAACTCGCGCAAGGGCGAGCTGATCCACCCGACCGTCATCGACGTCGAGGCCGAGGACAAGGAGCGGATGCTCTCGGTCGAGATCGCGATGCAGTGGAACTCGCAGTACAGCGAGGGTGTGTACTCCTTCGCGAACACGATCCACACGCATGAGGGCGGTACGCACGAGGAGGGTTTCCGGGCCGCGCTGACGGGCCTGGTGAACCGCTACGCGCGGGACAAGAAGCTGCTGCGTGAGAAGGACGACAACCTCACGGGTGAGGACATCCGCGAGGGTCTGACGGCGATCATCTCGGTCAAGCTGGGCGAGCCGCAGTTCGAGGGCCAGACGAAGACGAAGCTGGGCAACACGGAGGCCAAGACCTTCGTCCAGAAGATCGTCCACGAGCACCTCAACGACTGGTTCGACCGCAACCCGGTCGAGGCGGCGGACATCATCCGCAAGTCGATCCAGGCGGCCACCGCGCGCGTGGCGGCCCGCAAGGCGCGCGACCTGACCCGCCGCAAGGGTCTGCTCGAGTCGGCGTCCCTGCCGGGCAAGCTGAGCGACTGCCAGTCGAACGACCCCACCAAGTGCGAGATCTTCATCGTCGAGGGTGACTCCGCCGGCGGCTCGGCCAAGTCCGGCCGCAACCCGATGTACCAGGCCATCCTGCCGATCCGCGGCAAGATCCTGAACGTCGAGAAGGCGCGGATCGACAAGATCCTGCAGAACACCGAGGTCCAGGCGCTGATCTCGGCCTTCGGCACCGGAGTCCACGAGGACTTCGACATCGAGAAGCTCCGCTATCACAAGATCATCCTGATGGCGGACGCCGACGTCGACGGTCAGCACATCAACACCCTGCTGCTGACCTTCCTCTTCCGCTTCATGCGTCCGCTGGTCGAGGCCGGGCACGTCTACCTCTCCCGTCCCCCGCTCTACAAGATCAAGTGGGGCCGGGACGACTTCGAGTACGCGTACTCGGACCGTGAGCGGGACGCGCTGGTCGAGCTGGGCAAGCAGAACGGCAAGCGGATCAAGGAAGACTCGATCCAGCGCTTCAAGGGTCTGGGCGAGATGAACGCCGAGGAGCTGCGTGTCACCACGATGGACGTGGACCACCGTGTCCTCGGACAGGTGACCCTGGACGACGCGGCCCAGGCGGACGACCTGTTCTCGGTGCTGATGGGTGAGGACGTCGAGGCCCGGCGTTCGTTCATCCAGCGCAACGCCAAGGACGTTCGCTTCCTCGACATCTGAGTCGGTCTCAGCTGACCGTACGAAAGGACTGACGACCAGCAATGGCCGACGAGAACCCCCCTGTGACGACCGAAGAAGAAGAGCCGGTGCTGCGGATCGAGCCTGTCGGGCTCGAGACCGAGATGCAGCGCTCGTACCTCGACTACGCGATGTCCGTCATCGTGTCGCGTGCGCTGCCCGACGTCCGGGACGGCCTCAAGCCCGTGCACCGGCGCGTGCTGTACGCGATGTACGACGGCGGCTACCGGCCCGAGAAGGGCTTCTACAAGTGCGCCCGCGTCGTCGGTGACGTCATGGGTACGTACCACCCGCACGGCGACTCCTCCATCTACGACGCGCTCGTCCGTCTCGCCCAGCCGTGGTCGATGCGGATGCCGCTGGTGGACTCCAACGGCAACTTCGGTTCCCCGGGCAACGACCCGGCCGCCGCCATGCGGTACACCGAGTGCAAGATGATGCCGCTGTCGATGGAGATGCTCCGGGACATCGACGAGGAGACCGTCGACTTCCAGGACAACTACGACGGCCGGAACCAGGAGCCGACGGTCCTTCCGGCGCGCTTCCCGAACCTGCTGGTCAACGGCTCGGCCGGTATCGCGGTCGGCATGGCGACCAACATCCCGCCGCACAACCTGCGCGAGGTCGCGGCCGGCGCCCAGTGGGCGCTGGAGCACCCGGAGGCCACGCACGAGGAGCTGCTCGACGCGCTCATCGAGCGGATCAAGGGCCCGGACTTCCCGACCGGCGCGCTGGTCGTGGGCCGCAAGGGCATCGAGGAGGCGTACCGCACCGGCCGTGGCTCGATCACGATGCGCGCGGTCGTCGAGGTCGAGGAGATCCAGAACCGCCAGTGCCTGGTGGTCACGGAGCTTCCGTACCAGACCAACCCGGACAACCTCGCGCAGAAGATCGCCGACCTGGTGAAGGACGGCAGGATCGGCGGCATCGCCGACGTCCGCGACGAGACCTCGTCCCGTACCGGCCAGCGCCTCGTCATCGTGCTCAAGCGCGACGCCGTCGCCAAGGTCGTCCTCAACAACCTGTACAAGCACACTGATCTGCAGACGAACTTCGGCGCGAACATGCTGGCGCTCGTCGACGGTGTGCCGCGCACGCTCTCGCTGGACGCGTTCATCCGCCACTGGGTGACGCACCAGATCGAGGTCATCGTGCGCCGGACCCGTTTCCGGCTGCGCAAGGCCGAGGAGCGCGCGCACATCCTGCGCGGTCTGCTCAAGGCGCTGGACGCGATCGACGAGGTCATCGCGCTCATCCGGCGCAGCGACACGGTCGAGGTCGCGCGCGAGGGCCTGATGGGCCTGCTCCAGATCGACGAGATCCAGGCCAACGCCATCCTCGAGATGCAGCTGCGCCGGCTCGCCGCCCTGGAGCGCCAGAAGATCGTCGCCGAGCACGACGAGCTCCAGTCGAAGATCAACGAGTACAACGCGATCCTCGCCTCCGAGGAGCGTCAGCGTCAGATCGTCAGCGAGGAGCTGGCGGTGCTCGTCGAGAAGTTCGGCGACGACCGCCGCTCCAAGCTGGTGCCCTTCGACGGTGACATGTCCATCGAGGACCTGATCGCCGAGGAGGACATCGTCGTCACGATCACGCGTGGCGGCTATGTGAAGCGGACGAAGACCGAGGACTACCGTTCGCAGAAGCGCGGCGGCAAGGGCGTACGCGGCACGAAGCTGAAGCAGGACGACATCGTCGACCACTTCTTCGTGTCCACGACCCACCACTGGCTGCTGTTCTTCACCAACAAGGGCCGGGTCTACCGGGCGAAGGCGTACGAGCTTCCGGACGCCGGCCGGGACGCGCGCGGTCAGCACGTCGCCAACCTGCTGGCCTTCCAGCCGGACGAGCAGATCGCCGAGATCCTGGCGATCCGCGACTACGAGGCCGCGCCGTACCTGGTGCTCGCCACGAAGGCCGGCCTGGTGAAGAAGACCGCGCTGAAGGACTACGACTCCCCGCGTTCGGGCGGTGTCATCGCGATCAACCTCCGTGAGGCGGAGGACGGCAGCGACGACGAGCTGATCGGCGCCGAGCTGGTGTCGGCGGAGGACGATCTGCTGCTCATCAGCAAGAAGGCGCAGTCGATCCGGTTCACCGCGACGGACGACGCGCTCCGTCCGATGGGGCGGGCCACGTCGGGCGTCAAGGGGATGAGTTTCCGCGAGGGCGACGAACTGCTCTCGATGAATGTCGTCCGGCCCGGTACGTTCGTCTTCACCGCCACCGACGGTGGGTACGCGAAGCGGACCAACGTCGACGAGTACCGCGTCCAGGGTCGCGGCGGCCTCGGTATCAAGGCCGCCAAGATCGTGGAGGACCGTGGATCGCTCGTGGGCGCGCTGGTGGTCGAGGAGACGGACGAGATCCTCGCCATCACGCTGTCCGGCGGTGTGATTCGTACGCGAGTCAACGAAGTCAGGGAGACCGGCCGTGACACCATGGGCGTCCAGCTGATCAACCTGGGTAAGCGGGATGCCGTCGTCGGCATCGCGCGGAACGCCGAGGCGGGCAGCGAGGCCGAAGAGGTCGAGGCCGCGATCGGCGATGGCGTCGAGACCGCGACCGCGGTCGAGGCAGCCGAGGGCAACGAGTCCTCGGTCGGGGAGCACGAGGAGTAGAGCGTGAGTGGAGCCACGGGCGCCGGTTCGGCGGCTGCCGGAGCTTCTGCTGGTGCTGGAGCGAACGGTGCCCGTGGCTCCGCCACGGACTCCCAGGGGGTTGCGGTGACGGACACCCGAGGGCAGGGGCCCTCGTACGAGGCGTACAACGGGCCGCTGCCCGGCGAGCGCGCGGGCGCGCAGCAGCCGAGCGGGCCCTACCACCCGCCGCAGGCCTACGGCGCTCAGGCGCCGGGCTCCGGCCCGGCCGGCGGTGGCGCTGTGGGCGGCCAGAACACGGGCGCGGTACGCCGGCCGCGTACCGGGGCGCGCACCACGCCGCGGACGCGTAAGGCGCGACTGCGGGTGGCGAAGGCCGACCCGTGGTCCGTGATGAAGGTGAGCTTCCTGCTCTCCATCGCGCTGGGCATCTGCACGATCGTGGCCGCTTCGGTGCTGTGGATGGTCATGGACGCCATGGGCGTCTTCTCGACCGTCGGCGGCACGATCAGCGAGGCGACGGGGTCGAACGAGTCCAACGGATTCGATCTGCAGTCGTTCCTGTCGCTGCCGCGGGTGCTGATGTTCACCTCGGTGATCGCCGTGATCGATGTGGTCCTGATGACCGCGCTGGCGACGCTGGGCGCGTTCATCTACAACCTGTCCGCCGGTTTCGTGGGCGGTGTGGAGCTCACGCTGGCGGAGGACGAGTGACCTCCGGGGGGCCGCCCGGAACCGATTTTGGGACTGGCCCCCACGTGCGCTAATCTTCAGGAGTCAGCGCGCGGGACACACACCGCAGAGCGCGGCGGGGCTATAGCTCAGTTGGTTAGAGCGCATCCCTGATAAGGATGAGGCCACAGGTTCAAATCCTGTTAGCCCCACAGCGAAGATCGGCCCGGACGGTTCACCCGTTCGGGCCGATTGCTTTTCACGCGACGGGCCCGGCCTAGGTCACCGATCGGTATCGGTCGGTGTGTAGAGTGGGCGTCAGAAGTCTCCTACGTCAACGAAAGACGAGGTCGCGCGGTGAAGAAGCTTCTCCTGGTCGCACTGGCCGCCATCGGCGGGCTCCTCGTGTACCGCCAGATCCAGGCGGATCGCGCCGAGCAGGATCTGTGGACGGAGGCGACCGACTCCGTGCCCGCAGGTTCGGGTGTCTGAGTCGCAGATTGTCTGAGGGCGGAGCCCCGGCTGCTTTCGAGCGGCCGGGGCTCCGCGCTGTCCGGGCTCCGTGCTGTCCGGGCGCGCGCTGGCCGGGCGCGTGCTGTTCCGGCTCGTGCTGTTTCAGGGCCGTGACACCGTTCCTCTTGAGTTCACCCCCGCAAATCACTACGTTGCTAGAGCAAAGTTGACCTCGGCCGTCTCCGGCACGGCGCGGCGGCTGTGGCGGAAAAGCAGGACAAGCGGGGCGAAGGGTCCGCACGCGCAGACAGCGGAGGGACGGGCGGGGCAGGATGGACCGTCATCGAGGCTGCCGGAGCGGGCGGCGCAGCCGTCGTACTGATCGCGGGGGCGGTGTTCCCTGTGGGGCGAGTACGGGGCGGGACAGCGACGGACACGAGGAGAGGCGCGTGAAGACGCAGCGCTGGAGCACGCGGCGCCTGGGGACGCGGCGGCGGTCGACGCGGATTCGGCCGACGCGGATTCGGTCGACGCGGATTCCGTCGACCCGGGGCGGGATGCGGGCGGCCGGCTCCCTGGCCGCGGCGGTGGGCGTGGCGGCGGTGTTCACGGCCGCGGTGCTGCCGGGCGTGGCGTGGGCGGCCGACGAGGTCCCGTACGCCTTCGACGGCGGGGGCATACGGGTCAAGGGCGCCGCATCCAGCCTGGACGCCCGCCAGTTGAAGGCCGGGCAGAGCTACCGGGACAGCATCGAGAAGGACGGCAAGCTCTACTACCGGGTCGACCTCGACGACAAGCAGAACGCGTACGTGTCGGTGGTCGCCGTGCCGAAGGCCGGCGGCAAGCCGGAGTACGGCGACGGCATCAAGGTGAGCCTCCAGGACGGTTCGGGCTCGCAGTGCGGCACCCAGGTCACCCTTTTCGAGTCCGCCTACTTCACCCGCCCCATCACCGCGTACGCCCACCGTACGATCGAGGCCGGCAGCTCCACCTGCCAGCAGGCGGGCGCCTACTACGTGCTGGTCGAGCGGACCTCGAAGGCCGTCTCCACGCCCGAAGACTGGGAAATGGAGATCCGGTACGTCACCGAGCCGGGCGTGAAGCAGACCGGCCCCACCGAGCTTCCCGAGAACTGGCCCTCCTCCTCGCCCCCGCCACCCGCCGGCGGCCCGCAGACGCGGCAGGGAGGCGCGGGCTTCCACGATGCCACCTCGCTGACGCAGGGCGAGTGGCGCACCGACATCAAGCCCGGGCAGACGCTGTTCTACCGGGTGCCCGTCGACTGGGGGCAGCAGCTGTTCGCCACCGTGGAACTGGGAAGCAGCCCCACCGGCGTCACCGAGTACCTCAGCAACGCGCTGGTGCTCTCCCTCGCCAACCCGGCCCGCGGCCATGTCGACCAGGAGACCGTCACCTACGCCGGCAAGCCGGCGACACTCGCTCTCGACCCGCTCCGGCCGGTCGCGTTCGAGAACCGTTACTCCTCCAGCAGGCAGACCAACCCCCTGCGGTTCGCGGGCTGGTACTACCTGTCGGCCACGCTCAGCCCCGAGGTCGTCGAGGAGTACGGGGACAAGCCGATGCCGCTGACCCTGCGGGTGAACGTCACGGGCACGGCGAAGGCGGGTCCCGCGTACGACGGGGACGCCGGCCCCTTCAAGGTCACCGACGACGACCGCGACGCGGCCGCCAGCGGCGCGAGCGGGCCGCAGGCGGGGAGGAGCGACAGCATGGCCCTGGTCGCGGCGGCCGGGATCGGCGCCGGGACGGTACTGGTCGTCGGGCTCGGCGTGTGGACGCTCGCCGGGCGGCGCAGGGCCGCCCGGGACGCGCCGCAGGACGGCCCGCCGCAGTTCGGGCCGCCGACGGCCTGGTAGCGGGCCCGCTGGGGGCTGGGGCCGGGGCTGGGGCTCAGCCGCCGGGTCCGGTCCGGGCTCAGGTCCGGGCTCAGGTCTGGGTCAGTGCCCAGATGCCGACGGCGAAACAGACCAGCGCGACGAACAGCACCGGGATCGCCACCTTCGGGGGCGGTCCCGGCCGCTTTGCGGGGGCTGAAGCACCCGGCGTCGCCCGGACGGGAACCTGTCCGGCGTGAGCGGTGTATTGACGAGTAGAAGGCTGGGGGAACGACACCGCGGCCGTCGGGGCCTGGGCGTAGTCCGGCGCGGCGGCGGGATGGGGGGAGGCCGCGTGCGCGGAGGAGACGGGGACCGGAGGCTGCGTGGGGGCGGCGGCCGGCTGACGGGGCGGCGGGGGCAGGTGGAAGCTGCCCGTCTCGGAGGCGCTCGGCAGCTGCTGCTGGGCCTGCTGGGCCGGGGTCTGTGGCTGGTCCTGCGGGTGTACGGATGGTGGTACGTGTACGGGGGCCGTCGGAGGGTGGGGCGCGGGGGTCTCGGGTCCGTTCGGGCCGAAACCGGCGGGCAGCGGGCCGATCTGGTCGAAGACCTCGACCGGCTCCTCGTCCGGGCGGGGCTCGGGCAGCATCTCGACCGCCGCGGTGAGCGCCTTGCGCACCCCCGTGGCCGTCTTGAAGCGGGCCTGCGGGTCGGGCTGGAGCAGACCGGCCAGGACCTGCCAGAGCGGCTCAGGGATCCCCTCCGGGGCTCCCGGCGTCCCATGCGCCATGAAGTGCTCGATCAGGGCGCGGGAGTCCGGCTTCTGGCCCTGGAGCAGATAGAGGGCGACCAGGCCGACCGCGAAGAGGTCGGCCGGGAAGTCCGGCTCGGCGCCGAGCATCTGCTCGGGCGCGAAGTAACCGGGCGTCCCCACCACGTAGTTGGTCTCCGTCAGGCGGGGCTCGCCCTTGCGCATCGAGATGCCGAAGTCGGACAGCCGCAGATGCGGCCGCCCGGTTCCGGTGACGTCGAGCAGGATGTTCGCCGGCTTGATGTCACGGTGCACGACCCCCTCCGCGTGCACCGTGGCCAATCCGGAGAGCAGCTGGTCCAGCAGGGTGCAGACGAAGCGCGGCGGCAGCGGCCCGTAGTCGCCGATCACGTGCGCCAGAGACCCGCCGGCCACCAGATCCATGGTGAACAGCACCTTGTCGTCGTCGGCGGCCCAACTGGCCGGCGCGAGGACATGGGGATGGTCGATCCGGAGCGCCTGCTCCCGGACGAAGCGGAGCAGCGTGTGGGCATCGCTCTGCTGGAGCACCTTGGCCGCCACGTACCGGCGGCGACGGTGGTCCCACGCACGCCAGACCGCGCCGACCCCACCGCGTCCGATCGGGTCGATCAGCTCGTACCGACCAGCGAAGACCTCACCCATTGCGCTGCGCCCGCTCCCCGTCGTGCCGGGTCCGTCTCACCGGACCGGCTGCTCTGCGTCAGTTCTGGTGCGACTCGTAGTGCGCGACCGCGTCCGCGGTCCGCCCGGCGCCGTACACCCGGAGGAACTCTGCCAGCTCCGGGTGGGCGGGGGCGAGGGAGTCGGCGGCGTCGATGATGTCGCCCGCGGCCGCGACCGAGCGCAGCAGCGACTGGATCTCGCGGACCACCCGGCGCACGGTCGGCGCGCCCGAGCTGGTGGTGGTCTGCGTGGTGCCGGTGAGGACGGATCCGCCCTGGGACTTCTTGATCTCGTCCATGCGGTCGGTGGCCTCGGCCGCGCTGACGCTGCCGTCGGCGACCAGGCCGGCGAGCTCCTGGAGGGCCTGGACGCGCTGCACGACGGCCGGGTTGCCGATCTTGGCCCGCTGGCCGCTCATCAGCTGGGAGAGCATGGGTGCCGACAGTCCGAGCACAGCCGCGAGCCGGGCCTGATTGAGGCCGAGATCGTCGATCAGCCGACGGAAGAGCGCCCCCAGCGGCTCCCCGTACCAACTGCGCTGAAGCTCGCGGGCTCTTGCCGTGGCTTCCTGCTGAACTGCGTCCATTACTTCTCCCCATCCCTGGGGTTCGCCACTGCGAACCTCGGTCAGCATCTTACGGAGCGTGGTCGTCCACCGGGAGTCCCAATCCTTTTGCGGGAAAGAGGGGGTGACCCGGTACTCTGTTCTCGTTCCGGGGCCTTAGCTCAGTTGGTAGAGCGCTGTCTTTGCATGGCAGATGTCAGGGGTTCGACTCCCCTAGGCTCCACCGGACAAGCCCCTCCGAGCCGCGGGAACGCGGTGCGGAGGGGCTTTTGTCATGCGGCCCGTGGCCGGGCGGATTGGCCCACGTCCGGGGGCTCGTAATGGACCTGTCAGGGTGGGCCACCGGCTCTTAGCGTCGTGTTCATGGCGAACACCTCCACCGCGGTACCGCAGGCCTCCCGCGCACCCCGGGCGCTCCTCGTCGCCCAGCTGAGCAACTCGATCGGCGACGGTGCCTTCTACGTCACCTCGGCCCTCTACTTCAGCCAGATCGTCGGCCTGTCCGCCGCCCGGATCGGCATCGGGCTCACGCTCGCCTGGGCCGTCGGGTCGGTCGCCGGTGTCTGGCTCGGACACCTCGCCGACCGGCGCGGCCCCCGGTCCACAGCCGTCCTGCTCGCCCTGGCCACCGCGGCGGCCGTCGGCTCGTTCCTCGTCATCCGCTCATTCGTGCCGTTCCTGGTCGCGGCCGCCGTGTACGCCACCGCCCAGAGCGGCCTCGCCGCCGCCCGCCAGGCGCTGCTCGCCGGGCTGGTCGAGCCCGCGTCCCGTACCGAGGTACTGGCCCGGCTGCAGTCCACCCTCAACGCCGGCCTCGCCGTCGGCGCAGGCCTCGGCGGACTCGCCCTGCACGCCGGCACCCGCACGGCCTACCTGGCGGTGTTCGCCCTGGACGCGGCCGGCTTCCTGATCTGTGCCCTCGTGCTGCGCGGACTGCCGTCCGTGCCCCCCGCCCCCGTCGCCGCCGTCGGCGAGCCGCGCCTCGCCGTGCTCCGCGACCGTCCCTACGCGCTGCTCACTCTGCTGAACGCGCTGATGCTCCTGCGGCTTCCGCTGCTCAGCCTCGCCCTGCCGCTGTGGATCGTGCAGCGGACCCCGGCGCCCGGGTGGATCGTGTCGGCGCTCTTCGTCCTCAACACCGCGGCGGTGATGCTCTTCCAGGTACGGGTGGCCAGGAAGGTCACCGGCCTGTCCGAGGCCACGCGCGCGGTGGGCACGGCCGGCGCCGTCATGCTCGCCTCGTGCGCCGTGTTCGCGGTGACGGCGGCCGACCTCGGGCCCTGGGCGACCGTCGCCGTCCTCACCCTCGGCGCGGCGCTCCAGGTCGTCGCCGAGATGCGCCACTCCGCCGGCTCCTGGCAGATCGGCTTCGCCCTCGCGCCCGGCGGCCGGATCGGCCAGTACCAGGGCTTCTACGGGACCGGCGTCCCCGTCGCACGGACCCTCGGCCCGCTCCTGGTCACCACGCTCCTGATCACCTGGGGCGTGCCCGGCTGGCTTCTCCTCGGCGGGTTCTTCCTGGTCACCGGGGTCGCCACGAAACCGGCGGTCCGCTGGGCGGAGCGGACCCGCAACCGGGCACCCCTCACCCACGGCGCCACGGAGCACGTCGACGCCCACTGAGCCGGACGGGTGGTGTTCATCGGAAGAACTGCGCGGGGACGGCGTCGCTCCGGGCAATCCGGATCCGCGTCCCCATCATGAGGAAGGTACGAAAAGCGCGCAATCCGAAATGCACCATCCGAGAACAGCACGAACAGAACAACCGCGAACAGAACGCACAGCACGAACAGCACGAGCATCCCGAACCGAAAGTGAGGGGCCATGGCCACCGCCAAGGTCAAGCAGTTCTGGACCGCCTTCATCTCCGTACTCTTCGCCCTGCTCGCCTCCGTCGGCCTGGCGTCCACCGCCGCCGCCGCCCAGGCCCCCGCTGTCCAGCAGCCGGAGGAGCCGACCGCGCGCGCCGCCGCCGCCGGAGCCCGTACGACCACCGCCGTACCGGCACAGAGGGCGGCGTATCAGTGGCCCATGGTCCGCGAGCGCTCCCTGCCGCCCACGATCAAGCAGCGCATCGGCGCCGAGGCGCACAACTCCTCGCCCTCCGTACGCCACCTGCGCGCCGACTCCCCGGCCGAGACCGCGCTCACGGACCAGACGGAGCTGTCCGGCCTGTCGCTCGCCTCGGCGGCGTAGGGCATGGGGAGTCGACGTACTCCTCTCCAGGCCCTACGAGCCGGCCGGAACGCGGAGGCAGTCCACGGTCAGCGACGCTCGTCGCGATCCGTGTCCGCATCGGCATCGGCGCCCGCCTCGGCCTCCTTGGCCTCCACCTCGGGATCGAGAGCCCCACTGCCGTCGACGGACGTCAGCGGCGAAGTCCGGGACGACGGTTCCGACACGGCCTCATCGACCTCGGTAGGAGCGGGCGGTTCGACCAGCCAGTCCGGGTTGGCCTGCTTGTCCCACCACTTCCATGCACAGTAGGCGCCTGCGGCCACCACGCCGAGGACAGCGAGTCCCTTGGCGAGACGCCCGGCCCTGGCACGACGCTTGTGCTTCCGTACGAGCTTCTCGATCTCCTTCGGTGTCACCTGACCGCGCAGTGCGGCCCAGGCGGCCACCGAACGCGATCCGGCCTCGTCCAGAACGGGACCGGTCGCGGCGACCGCGCTCTCGACGCGCGGAACGGTGTAGTCGGCCGCCTGACGGGCGGCCTTGCGGGTCACCACCGCGGCACGATGCGCCGCGTCGTCGACCCGCGGCGGTACATGCGGTGCGACATAGGCGTTGTACTGCACACGAGCTTGAACACGGGCCTGCTGAGTGGCCTTAGAAACCTTCGGCGCGAGCCGGACACGTGCCTCGTGCGCATAGCGCGTGGCCTGGTCCTTGGCCGTGCCGGCATACTGCACGGCCTGTTCCTTGGCCGTGTCGGCATAGGGCGCCACCACTTCCGCGGCGTGCAGCACGCTGTCCTTGGCCGAATCGGTCGCGGCGCGCACGCTGTCCATCCGGGTCACGGGATCCTCCTACTCGGTGGCGGTGTCGGTATTTCGCCTTTCCACCCTTTTCGAAATCATGCCTGTCCGATCGCGGTCCGGCATGCGGGGCTGGCATCCGGGGCATGCCCACGACGCTTCCGTGCGAGGATGCGATGCGCGTCAGTGGAGACTTACGGAAGGCGGACCGTGGCCGAGCAGCTCTACGCCACTCTCAAAACCAGCCAGGGCGACATCGAGATTCGGCTGCTGCCGAACCACGCCCCGAAGACGGTCAGGAACTTCACCGAACTCGCCAACGGCGAGCGGGAGTGGACGCATCCGGCCACCGGCACCGTCGCCGCGGAGCGCCTCTACGACGGCACCGTCTTCCACCGGGTCATCGAAGGCTTCATGATCCAGGGCGGAGACCCGCTGGGGAACGGCACGGGCGGGCCGGGCTACGAGTTCGCCGACGAGTTCCACCCCGAGCTCTTCTTCGACCGCCCCTACCTGCTGGCCATGGCCAACGCCGGCCCGGGTACGAACGGCTCGCAGTTCTTCATCACCGTCGGCGCCACGACCTGGCTGAACCGCAAGCACACGATCTTCGGTGAGGTCGTCGGCGCGGCGAGCAAGAAGGTCGTCGACGCCATCGCCGCGACGCCGGTCAACCCGAACACCAAGCGGCCGCTCGACGACGTGGTCCTGGAGTCGGTCGTCATCGAGACCCGCTGACGGCGGGTCCGCTTCGGCACCAGGCTCCCGCCCCACCGACCGAGCCGGCCGGCGGGCCCGGTGAGCGCCCGGCCCGCGCACCCCCCGACAGGGAACCTTTCCGCCCCGCCCGTCCGTATCAGGAAGGCGGGGCGCTGCCTCGCCGCCCCATCTCCTCGGGAGGGACCTCCATGGAGCCGCAGTCCGGCCTGCCGCGCTGTTACCGCCACCCGGACGTCGAGACAGGCATCCGCTGCACCCGCTGCGAGAAGCCGATCTGCCCGCAGTGCATGGTCTCCGCGTCCGTCGGCTTCCAGTGCCCCGACTGCGTACGGAACGGCTCCGGCACGGGCCACGCGCCCGACGCCAATCAGCCCCGTACGCTCGCCGGCGGCCGGGTGGCGTCGGACGGGCGTCTCGTCACCAAGATCCTCATCGCGGTCAACCTCGCCCTCTTCATCGCCGTCCAGGTGGCCGGCGACCGGCTCGTGGACGAGCTGTCGCTGATCGGGTACGCGTTCAGCCCGCCGCTCGGCGAGATCGTGGGGGTCGCGGACGGCGAGTGGTACCGGCTGCTGACCTCGACCTTCCTCCACCAGGAGATCCCGCACTTCCTCTTCAACATGCTGGGACTCTGGGTCATCGGCGGCATCGTCGAACCCGAGCTCGGCAGGATCCGCTACGCGACGCTCTGTCTGCTCTCCGGCCTCTCCGGATCCGCCCTCGCCTACCTGCTGGCCGCGCCGAACCAGCCCTCGCTCGGCGCCTCCGGCGTCGTCTTCGGACTGATCGGCGCCTGGGCGGTGCTCACCCGGCGCCGACGCTACGACATGCGGCCGGTGATCCTCTTCGTCGCCCTGTCGCTGCTGCTGACCTTCACCCGCCCCGGGATCTCCTGGGAGGCGCACATCGGCGGCCTCGTCGGCGGCGCCCTGGTGACCTACGGTCTGCTGCACGCGCCACGGGCCAAGCGGAACGTCGTGCAGTACGGAGCCTGTGGACTGGTGCTTCTGATCGATCTGGGTCTTGTCCTCGCCCGCTCGGCATCGCTCACCTGAGCGCACAGGGCTGTGGACGAGCTTTCTCTGAAAGCTTTCCCCAGAGTTATCCACAGCGCGTGGTGGATCATGTGCACCGCGCGGGGAACGACACCGCCCCCCGCTCCTGAGCTGGGCTTTTCCAGCAGGAGCGAGGGGCGGAGTGGATTCTGTGCTACGGCGCCGCAGTCACACCGGCGTCAACCGGACCCTGAGTTATCCACAGATCTTCGTAAGTTATCCAGTGCTGTGCACAACGCTGTGGATAAGTTCAGGGCAAGGCTTGCCCGGCAAGTCGGGAGCCGGCCGCGGAACCGGCCGCGGAGCCCGTCGCCGGGAGCCCGCTACTTCCA
Source organism: Streptomyces sp. Je 1-79 (assembly GCF_025195125.1). Taxonomy (GTDB): domain Bacteria; phylum Actinomycetota; class Actinomycetes; order Streptomycetales; family Streptomycetaceae; genus Streptomyces. The sequence continues at coordinate 445,516 of NZ_JAMGSL010000007.1, read as the reverse complement.
CTGGGTGGAGACGCCGAACCCGGCCGCGATGAAGCCGAAGCCCACGACGATGTTCCAGTTGTTGATGGACTTCACCGGCAGCGTGCCGTCGGTGACGTAGAAGACGACGATCCACACGAGCCCGATGAGGAACAGCGCCAGCATCACCGGAGCCACCCAGCTGCGGTTGGTCAGCTTGATGTTGGTGGCCTGCTTGGCGGGCGGGGGCGTGAAGTCGGCCTTCTTGCGGATACGTGACTTCGGCACGAGGGACTCTCCTGTCGATGCGCTGCGTGACCGCGCAGGGAACTGTGGCTGGCGCCGGGGTGGGACGGCTGGGTGACGTAGGAGGACCACTGCGTCCCCCGGGCGTCCGTTAGCGTAGTGGTTCCACGGCACCGAAGGGGATCAGGGTACGTTGAGCAATTCTGCCGACTCTTCCCCCGGACCGGGCCGACCCACCAGGTGGCGCCCCGTCCGGCTGCTGACTGCTGCCGTCTTCGCCCTCGCCGGGCTGATCTTCGTGACGAGCTTCAACACTGCCAAGGGTACGAACATCCGGACCGACGCCTCGCTTCTGCGGCTCTCCGACCTCATCGAGGAGCGCAGCCACAAGAACGCCGGCCTGGACGAGTCCACCGCCGCCCTGCGGGGACAGGTCGACGGCCTCGCGGCGCGCGACGACGGCTCCACGAGGGCCGAGGACGCGAGGCTGCGCGCCCTGGAGGCCGCCGCGGGCACCACCCCGGTGTCCGGGCAGGGCCTGACGGTCACCCTGAACGACGCCCCGCCGAACGCCCAGGCCGCCCCCGGCTACCCCGAGCCGCAGGCCAACGACCTCGTCATCCACCAGCAGGACCTCCAGGCGGTCGTGAACGCGCTGTGGCAGGGCGGGGCCCGGGGCATCCAGGTCATGGACCAGCGGCTCATCTCGACCAGCGCCGTGCGCTGTGTGGGCAACACCCTGATCCTCCAGGGCCGGGTCTACTCGCCCCCGTACAAGATCACCGCGGTGGGTGACCGGGGGAAGCTGACCAAGGCGCTCGCCGACGCGCCGGCCGTGCAGAACTACCAGCTGTACGTGAAGGCGTACGGGCTCGGCTGGAAAGTCGACGAGCACAGGGCGATGACTCTTCCCGGCTACTCCGGCACAGTGGATCTCCACTACGCGAAGCCTGTGAGCTGACTGCGGGGAGGCCCGGCCGGTGGCGGTGCGACTGATCGTCAGGACGTTCAGCGAGCTGTGCATCACCGTCGGGACCGTGATCGTCCTCTTCGTCGTCTATGTCCTCCACTGGACCGGCGTCCAGGCGGAGAGCGCGACGGCCGGGCAGATCGGCATCCTGGAGCGGGAGTGGGTGGACCGGCCCGTCGCCGAAGCGGTCACGGCCGCGCCGCCCCCGCGGCCGTACAGAACGGGCCGGGGCATCGCCGTCATGTACATTCCCCGGCTCGGCGGGGGCTGGGAGTGGCCCGTCCTGGAGGGCACCTCCGCCGCCGTCCTGAAGAAGGGCCTGGGCCACTACGCCTCCACCGCCCGCCTCGGCGGGACCGGCAACTTCTCGGTGGCCGGCCACCGGCGCACGTACGGAGATCCGTTCAAGGACTTCCCCCGGCTGCGGCCGGGTGACGCGGTCGTCCTCACCGACGGGACGACCTGGTTCACGTACCGGATCGCGCGGAAGCCGTACCGGACCGTCCCCACCGACGTCGGCGTGATCGATCCCGTGCCCCGGCCCCTGAAGAAGGACGCGTCCGCGTTCGACGGGCCGGGCCGCTATCTGACGCTCACCACCTGCGAGCCGGAGTGGGGCAGCAGCCACCGGCTGATCGCCTGGGCGCATCTGGAGGCCACCCAGCCTGTGACGCAGGGCAAGCCGCCGGCTTTGGCGGGCTGACCCCTCACGGCTCCTTCGCCCCGTACTCTGGTGCCCGTAACGAACGGAAGGGGCAGTGGACGTCATGTACGGCTGGATCTGGCGGCATCTGCCGGGCAACGCGTGGGTCCGGGGCATCATCTCGCTCGTGCTCGTCCTGGGTGTCGTGTACACCCTCTTCCAGTACGTGTTCCCCTGGGCGGAGCCGCTGCTTCCGTTCAACGACGTGACGGTGGACGGCCAGTGAGCGCGCGGATTCTCGTCGTCGACAACTACGACAGCTTCGTCTTCAACCTCGTCCAGTACCTCTACCAGCTCGGCGCCGAGTGCGAGGTGCTCCGCAACGACGAGGTCGAGCTGGGCCACGCCCAGGACGGCTTCGACGGCGTCCTGCTGTCGCCCGGGCCGGGCGCGCCCGAACAGGCCGGTGTCTGCATCGACATGGTGCGCCACTGCGCCTCGACCGGGGTGCCCGTCTTCGGGGTCTGCCTGGGCATGCAGTCGATGGCGGTCGCGTACGGCGGTGTCGTCGACCGTGCCCCCGAGCTGCTGCACGGCAAGACCTCGCTCGTCACCCACGGGGGCAAGGGGGTCTTCGCGGGCCTGCCGTCGCCGTTCACGGCGACGCGCTACCACTCGCTGGCCGCGGAGCCCGCGGAGCTGCCGGACGAGCTCGAGGTCACGGCGCGGACGGAGGACGGCATCATCATGGGACTTCGCCACCGTGAACTGGCTGTCGAGGGTGTGCAGTTCCACCCCGAGTCGGTGCTCACCGAGCACGGCCACCTGATGCTCGCCAACTGGCTGGAGCAGTGCGGCGACAAGGGGGCGATCGGCAGGTCGGCGGGGCTCGCGCCGGTGGTGGGCAAGGCCGTCGCGTGACGACGGGGTCGCCGTGGTTCCGGGCGACGAACGTGTCGGAACCGGAGCCGGGGTCGATACCTCAGGCCGTACCGGGGCCTGAGGAGACGGCGTACGCGCCGCGGCCCGAGGGGTACGGGTACGACGCGTCGGCGTACGGGGCGGGGTACGGGTCGGTGCCGGAGACCACCCCGGCGGCTGAGGCGCCTCCGTACGCGCCTCAGGAGCCGCACGGGCACCAGGAGTCGTACGACGCGTCTCAGGAGCCGTATGAGAGCCCGCAGGAGGCGCCGTACGAGCCGTACGAGCCTCGGGACGAGACGATGGCCCTGCGGACCGTGGAGGAGGCGGAGACGCCGCCTGCGGGCCCCGGCAGGGCCGAGCGGCGGCGCGCCGCCAAGGGCAGGGGGGCCAAGGGGAAGGGCCGCCGGGGCGCAGCGTCCGCCGAGCCGGCCTCCGGGGCCCCCGCCGCGCCGCTGTCCCGCGTCGAGGCGCGCCGCGCGGCCCGGGCGGCGAAGGACAGCGTCGGTGTCGTCGCCAGCCGGGTGGTGGGCGAGCTGTTCATCACGTTCGGCGTGGTGATGCTGCTGTTCGTGACGTACCAGCTGTGGTGGACGAACGTGCGGGCCGGGCAGCAGGCGAACCAGGCCAAGGGGCAGATAGAGGACTCCTGGTCCAAGGGGCGCGCGCCGGGGGCGTTCGAGCCGGGGCAGGGCTTCGCGATCATGTACATCCCCAAGCTGGACGTGGTCGTCCCCGTCGCCGAGGGCATCAACAAGCCGAAGGTCCTGGACCGGGGCATGGTGGGCCACTACAGCGAGGGCACCCTGAAGACGGCGATGCCGGGCGACAAGGAGGGGAACTTCGCGGTGGCCGGTCACCGCAACACCCACGGTGAACCCTTCCGGTACATCAACCAGCTGAAGCCGGGGGACCCGATCGTCGTCGAGACCCAGGACGCGTACTACACGTACGAGATGGCGAGCATCCTGCCGCAGACCGCGCCGTCGAACGTCTCGGTGATCGATCCGGTGCCGAAGCAGTCCGGCTTCAAGGGCCCGGGGCGGTACATCACGCTGACGACGTGCACGCCCGAATTCACCAGTACGTACCGCATGATCGTGTGGGGCAAGATGGTCGAGGAACGCCCGCGCAGCAAGGGAAAGCCGGACGCGCTCGTAGGCTGAGCCCCTACGACCCCACGACCCCACACTTCAGGACGGGACGACGCAGTGGCACGTGCGCGCAACCGGATCGCCGGAGTCATCAGTCTCTTCGGTGAACTCCTCATCACCGCGGGCCTGGTGCTCGGTCTCTTCGTCGTCTACTCGCTGTGGTGGACCAACGTCCTGGCCGACCGCGCCGCCGACAAGGACGGCCATCAGGTCCGCGACAACTGGGCGTCGGGCCCGGGCGCCCTGGACACCAAGGACGGCATCGGCTTCCTGCATGTCCCGGCGATGGGCGGGGACGAGATACTCGTCAAGAAGGGCACGGACAGCAAGACGCTGAACAACGGCGTCGCCGGCTACTACACGGACCCGGTCGCGTCGGCCCTTCCACAGGACAAGCAGGGCAACTTCACGCTGGCGGCGCACCGGGACGGGCACGGGGCGAAGTTCCACAACATCCACAAGTTGAAGAACGGCGACGCGATCGTCTTCGAGTCCAAGGACACGTGGTTCGTGTACAAGGTCTACAAGGCGCTGCCGGAGACGACGAAGTACAACGTGGACGTGCTCCAGCCGGTCCCGAAGGAATCGGGCAAGGCGAAGCCGGGCCGCTACATCACGCTGACGACGTGCACGCCGATGTACACGTCGGACTTCCGGTACATCGTGTGGGGCGAGCTGGTCCGCACGGAGAAGGTCGACAGCTCGCGAACGCCGCCGGCGGAGCTGGCCTGACGAACTCCGAACCGACCGGGGCCCGAAGCCGCAACTTGCTCTTGCGACTTCGGGCCCCTTCCGTTGTGCCGTGTCCTACTGGAGGACCGGCAGCGCGACGCCCGCGCTCCACTTCTCCAGGCCCGCGCGGTCCACGACGGTCACGCCGTGCTCCTCGGCGATGGTGCGGGCGTCCGGGCTGAACGTCGTCGAGGCGACGAAGAGGGCCAGATCGGCTTGGTGCTGGACGAACGAGGCCCCGAGGAACTTCTGGACCTCGGCGCTCCACACAGGCCGGTAGGGCGCGAAGTTCTTGCACTGTACGACGATCCTGCGGCCGTCGGCGGTCTGCCCGGTGATGTCCACACCCCGGTCTCCGGGCCCGCCGTGGACGACGATGTCGGTGCAGCCGTCGCGGCGGAGCAGGATGGCGACGTGGTGCTCGAACTCGCGCCAGTTCATTCCGTCGATGGACGCCATGATCCCGGTGTAGGGGCGGGGGCCCTGGGTGTGTTCGAGGTGCCGGAGCCGGAGAGCGTGGTCGCCGAGCCGGTGCTCGATCCTCTCGATGTCCTCCCGGAGGCAGATCAGCTCCCTGCGGTGCTCACCCGACGCTTCGATGAGGGCGCTGAGCAGGGGGACGAGGGCCTTGCCGAGGATGTGGGTGATGCGCTGGTCGATCCTCTCGTCGAGGGAGTCGGTCGAGTTGTGGACAGGGTTTTCCACAGGGTGGGATCGTGCTGTGTACTCCAGGTCGAGGAGGTACGTACGCACCTGACGTGCGACTTCGCTGTCGCGGAGGAGCATGGCCACGTTGAGGACGGCTCGGCGGCTGAAGATCGCGAGAGCCCTTGAGCGTGACTGGAGCCCACAGGCCCCCTTGAAGAGGGCCAGTCGTTTGCCCGTGAGGACCTGGAGGCCGCTGGCGCTCAGCTCTGCCCTGTGATCCTCCATAACGGATTCGAGGGTTTTGACGGTCACCTCGAAATACGTCGCGACCATCGCCGTCGTCACGTGCATTCCGTCCGGCAGCAGCGACAGCGTCCTCACCTTGTCGAGCACCTCGGTTCGCCCGGCGACGCCCTCGCGCATCGCCCTCGACTCCAGCAGCACCACTTCGTTGATCATGTTTCTGCCCTTCTTCGTCGTGTCGACGGGCAGGGCTGTGGTCCCCGCCCCTCCCGTCCAACGAGCCAGGGCATATGAGGACGCGACCGACATGCCGGGAGCTTGCGTCCGAGGGGGTTGCGTGGTAAAGCGAGAGCCCCGGCGTCCTTGTGGATGCCGGGGCTCTCTGTGCGCTGCGTCGAGCGGTCAGTCGAAGAAGCCGCCGCCGCCGTTGTTGCCGCCGCCACCGCCGCCGCCCGCCGTGAAGACGGTGATCGTCTGGCCGGTGGTGACCGGGCTGCCCTCCGGCGGGTTGGTGCCGAGGACCGTGGCGTCGCCCTTGTCCGAGCCCTGCTGCTGCACGACGAGGCCGAGCGCCTCGAGCTGCTGCTTCACTTCCTCGAACTTCTTGCCCGCGAGGCCCGCCGGGATCGCCGTCTGCGTCTGCTGCGGCCCCTTGGAGACCTTCAGCGTGATCTGGACGTTCTTCGGCTGGTCCGTGTTGCCCTTCGGGGTCATGTCCACGACCGTGCCCGCGGGCTGCTCCGAGTCGACGTCCTGGCGGCCGACGTTCTCGAAGCCGAGCGTCTTGAGGTCCTGGATGGCCTGGTCGATCGCACGGCCCGTGACGTCCGGCAGCTGCGTCTTCTTCTGCTTCGCCACCGTGATCGTGACCTCGGAGTTCTGCTCCGCCTTGGAGCCGCCCTTCGGGGTCTGGTCCAGAACGCGGCCGACCTCCTGGTCGGACTCCTTGAACTCGACCTTGACCTGGAAGCCCTTGTCCTTGAGCGACTGCTCCGCGCTCTCCTGGGACTTCTCCGTCACGTCCGGGACCTCGATCTGCGGCGCGCCCTCGGAGATCACGACCGAGATGGTCTCGTCGACGTTCATCTTCGCCGTGCCGTCGGCCACCGGCGTCTGGCTGCAGATCTTGCCCTTGGGCTGGTCGCAGCGCTCGGAGCCCGACTGCGCGACCTTCACCTGGGAGTTCTTCGCCAGCCCCTCGGCCTCCTGGAGGGTGTGGCCGACCAGGGACGGGACGGGCACCTGCTGCGTGCCCTCCTTGCCGTCGAAGATCGACTGGCCGATGAGGATCGCGCCGACCAGGACCAGGATGCCCGCCAGGACCAACAGGATCGTCGAGGTGTTCGACTTCTTCTGGCGGCGGCGGCCCGGGCGGTCGTCGTAGCCGTAGCCGCCGTCGTCCGGGTTCATCGGCGGCAGCATGGAGGTCTGGCCGGCCGGGTCGGTCTGGCGCAGGGCGGTCGTGGGCTGGTCGTCCGGGGCGTAGCCGCCGTAGCCGTTGCCGTTGCCGTAGCCGCCGCCGTACGCCGCGGCTCCCATCGCCGCGGCCGCCGCGACGGGCTGACCGTCGAGGCAGGCCTCGATGTCGGCCCGCATCTCGTCGGCGGACTGGTAGCGGTAGTCGGGGTCCTTGACCAGCGCCTTCAGGACGATGGCGTCCATCGAGGGCGTGATCTCGGGGTCGAAGTTGCTCGGCGCCTGCGGCTCCTCCCGTACGTGCTGGTAGGCGACCGCGACCGGGGAGTCCCCGATGAAGGGGGGCCGGACGGTCAGCAGCTCGTACAGCAGGCAGCCGGTGGAGTACAGGTCGGAGCGGGCGTCGACCTGCTCGCCCTTGGCCTGCTCCGGGGAGAGGTACTGGGCGGTGCCGATGACCGCGGCGGTCTGCGTCATGGTCATGCCGGCGTCGCCCATGGCGCGGGCGATGCCGAAGTCCATGACCTTGACCTGGCCGGTGCGCGTCAGCATGACGTTCGCCGGCTTGATGTCGCGGTGCACGATGCCGGCGCGGTGCGAGTACTCCAGCGCCTGGAGGATGCCGACCGTCATCTCGAGCGTGCGCTCGGGCAGCAGCTTGCGCCCGGAGTGCAGCAGCTCACGCAGGGTCGAGCCGTCGACGTACTCCATCACGATGTACGGGATGGAGACCCCGTCGACGTAGTCCTCGCCGGTGTCGTAGACCGCGACGATCGCCGGGTGGTTGAGCGAGGCGGCCGACTGGGCCTCACGGCGGAACCGGGCCTGGAAGGACGGGTCGCGGGCGAGGTCGGCCCGCAGCGTCTTCACGGCGACGGTGCGGCCGAGCCGGGTGTCGTGGGCGAGGTAGACCTCTGCCATGCCACCACGGCCGAGCACCGAGCCCAGCTCGTACCGGCCGCCGAGGCGACGCGGCTCTTCCATAACTGATCCAGCCCTCTCCGTCTGTCCCGACCGCACCCGTGTGTGGTCCGGCGGTGTGCTGTTCGCGCAAAGGCTACCGGCCACGGGAGGGCGATCCGCCCGCGACCGGCACCTGATACCTGACCGGTACCTGGCCGGTGCCCGGCCGCAAGCTCAGCTCCTGGTCTTCAGTACCGCCTTCATCACAGCCTTGGCGATGGGGGCGGCGAGGCCGCCACCGGAGATGTCCTCACGGTTCGTGCCCGCGGAGTCCTCGACGATGACGGCGACGGCGACCGGGGAGCCCTGGTCGGTCTTGGCGTAGGAGATGAACCACGCGTAGGGACGCTTGGAGTTCTGCTCGCCGTGCTGGGCGGTGCCCGTCTTGCCGCCGACCTTCACGCCGTCCATGTTCAGGTCGGCCCTGCTGCCGGTGCCGTTGCTGACGACGTTCTCCATCATCTGCTGGAGCTGCTGCGCGGTCTTCTGGGAGACCGGGCGGCTCATCTCCTCCGGCTCGTTCCGCTTGATCACGTCGAGGTTCGGAGCCTCCAGCTTGTCGATCATGTACGGCTTCATGAGCTTGCCGTCGTTGGCGATCGCGGCCGTGACCATGGCCATCTGGAGCGGGGTCGTCGCGGTGTTGAACTGGCCGATGGAGGAGAGCGCGTTTCCGCCGCGGTCCATCTTCTTGTCGTAGACGGAGGCGGCGGAGCGGACCGGGGTGAACTGCTCGGCGTTGAAACCGAACTTTTCGGCCATTTCGACCATCTTGTCGCGGCCCACGTCGTCGCCGAGCTTGGCGAAGACGGAGTTGCAGGAGACCTCCAGGGCCTGGTTCAGGCTGGCGTTCTCACACCCGTTGGCATGGTTGACCATGTTCCGGCTGGAGAGCGGGATCTTGTAGGGCTCGGGGGTGTCCGTCGGCGCGTCGATGTCCTTGACCTTGCCGCTCTCCAGCGCCGCGGCCGCCGTGACGACCTTGAAGACGGAGCCGGGCGGGTAGATCTCACGCAGCGCGCGGTTCTGCTTGGGCTTGTTCTTGTCGTTCTCCAGCGCGAGCCAGGCCTTCTCGTCCTTGCCGGAGTAGCCGGCGAAGGACGAGGGGTCGTAGGACGGGGTCGAGGCCAGCGCGAGGATCTTGCCCGTGCCGGGTTCGATCGCCACGACGGCGCCCGTCTTGTCGCCCAGCCCGTCGAAGGCGGCCTTCTGGGCGGCGCCGCTCAGCGTCGTGACGACGTTGCCGCCCTTCTTCTCGTCGCCCGTGAACATCGACAGGGTTCGGTCGAAGAAGAGCCGGTCGTCGTTGCCGGTGAGGATGCCGTCCTCGATCTTCTCGATCTGGTTGGCGTCGTAGGCCTGCGAGGCGTAGCCGGTCACCGGGGCCCACATCGGGCCGTCGACGTAGGTCCGCTTGAAGCGGTAGTACGGGTCCTTGGAGTCCACGGAGCCGGTGATGGGCTTGCCGTCCACGATGATGTTGCCGCGGGCGTTGGCGTACCGCTCGATCTGCACCCGCTTGTTGGTGGCGTGCGCGTTCAGCTCGTCGGCGCGGACGAATTGGATCCAGTTGTCGCGGAAGAGCAGGGCGAGGACGAGAAGTCCGCAGAAGACAGCGACCCTGCGCAAGGGCTTGTTCACGTCCGGCCTCTCCACGTGGTGTCAGATGTGCCCGCTTTCGCGCCAGTGTCTGCGTAGCAGGAAATGGTGCTGAATTTGGCCGTTGCACAGTCTAGGGTGCGGCCGTCCGTGCTGGGGCGGTGCCCCTTACGGGCACGATCAGTAGACGCGGCGGACGGCTCGGCGGTTCCTGAGGGGCTGGTGGGGCGTACGTGTGTGGCCTCCCGCCGGTCGGGCGGGAGGCCACACAGGTGCACGCGTGTCAGGGTCCTGCCGGGCGCGTCAGCGCCGCGGTGGGCCGGCGGCACCGGCCGACCAGGGTTCCTGTGTGACGGTGTTCACTGCCCCGACGGGGGCGTCTCGCTGTACCGGACCATCTGGGTCGGCTCGGCGTCCGTCGAGGGCGCCGGAGTCGGCGCGGGCCGGCGGGCCGTGTCACTGATCCGGATCAGGATGCCGATCAGGGCCCAGTTCGCGATCACGGAGGAGCCGCCGTACGCGAGGAACGGCATGGTCATACCGGTCAGCGGGATGAGGCCCATCACACCGCCGGCGACGACGAAGATCTGCAGCGCGAAGGCGCCGGACAGGCCCATGGCGAGCAGCTTGCCGAAGGGGTCGCGCGCGGCCAGGGCCGTGCGGACACCGCGCTCGATGATCAGGCCGTACAGCAGCAGGAAGGCCATGACGCCGGTCAGACCGAGCTCCTCGCCGACGGTGGCGAAGATGAAGTCGGAGTTGGCGGCGAAGCCGATCAGGTCGGAGTTGCCCTGGCCGAGGCCGGTGCCGAGGATGCCGCCGGAGCCGAAGGACATCAGCACCTGGCTCATCTGCTGACAGGCCGCGGAGTTGATCGGGGGGGCGGCGCAGGCGAAGGGGTCGGCCCAGGCGTCGACACGGGCCTGGACATGGCCCGCGAAGGAGGCCACGCCGACGGCGCCGACCACCGACATCAGCAGACCCATCACGATCCAGCTGGTCCGCTCCGTCGCCACGTACAGCATGATCACGAACATGCCGAAGAAGAGCAGCGACGTACCGAGGTCGTTCTCGAAGACAAGGATGAGGAGGCTGACGGCCCAGATCGTCAGGATCGGGCCGAGGTCACGGCCACGCGGCAGGTAGAGCCCCATGAAACGGCGGCTGGCCAGCGCCAGCGCGTCCCGCTTCACCATCAGGTAGCCGGAGAAGAACACGGCGAGGACGATCTTGGCGAACTCTCCGGGCTGGATGGAGAAACCGCCGACGCTGATCCAGATCTTGGCGCCGAAGACGTTGGCGCCCAGGCCCGGGACGAGCGGCAGGAGCAGCAGGACGAGCGCCACGACCATCGAGATGTACGTGTAGCGCTGGAGAACCCGGTGGTCCTTCAGGAGCAGCAGCACGCCCACGAACATGGCGATGCCGATCGCCGAGTACATCATCTGGTTCGGCGCGTCCGGGCTGAAGCTGTCGTACAGCCGCATCGACGTCGCGATCAGCCGCGGCGACTGGTCGAGCCGCCAGATCAGCACCAGCCCGAGGCCGTTGAGCAGCGTGGCCAGCGGCAGCAGCAGCGGGTCCGCGTACGGCGCGAACTTGCGCACCACGAGGTGCGCGACGCTCGCGAGCAGGCCGAGCCCGAGCCCGTACCCGAGCATGCCCGCGGGCACCTCGCCGTCGATCGCGAGACCGACGTTGAGATAGGCGAACACCGGGATGACGACGGCGAACGCCAGCAGCGCCAGTTCGGTGTTCCGGCGGCTCGGCGCCTCGATGGCGCCGATGGTGGTCGTGTTGGTGACAACGCTCATGGTGGTGAAGGCCCCCTACGGGTGCTTACTGCTTGCCGCAGTTCGAGGCCAGCTTCTGCTCGTCCTCCGTGAGGGTGGGGCCCGGGGAGGGAGCGGCTGTGGTGGGCTTGGAGTCGGGTGTGGTCGCGCCTTCGGCGGGCGGCTTGCTCGCCTGGTCCGCGGCCTTCTCGGCGGCCTCGCGGCGCTGCTCGGCCTTCTTGCACGCCGTGGCCTGAGCGGACAGTTCCGCGATCTTCGTCTGGGCCTTGCCGAGGCTGCCGCCGGTGATGGTGTCCTCGACCTGCTTGCGCTGGTACGGCGGGAGGTACTTGAGTTCGATCTCGGGGTGGTCCTTCTCCACGTCCGAGAGCGAGACCCACGCCAGGTCCTGGCTGATACCCCGGTAGAGCGCGACGTGCTCGTCCTTGGAGCCGACGTAGTACTGCGTCTGCGTCCAGCGCCAGGCGCCGTACGCGCCGCCGCCGAGCACGGCCAGCGCGAGGATCAGGAAGAAGGTGCGCTTCAGCCACTTGCGGCCGGTGCGCGGCTTCTCGAACTTCTCGTACTTGTCGAAGTCCTCGTCGTTGTACGCACCGAAGGAGCCCTGCGGCGGCATCCCGCCGTACCCGTGCTCGTCCCCGCTGCCGGGCGGACCGAAGCCCTGGGGCGGGTGCCCGCCGGCAGACTGCTGGTGCGGTGCCGTGCGGCCGAGTCCGGAGGCCCGGCCGGCCGGCGTCTGCATCGCTCCGCCGTCGGACTGCTGCACCTGGTTCTCGGCGACCGCGCCCACGATGACGGGGGTGTCGCTGAGCTGCCCGGCGAGGGTGTCACCGCCGTCGACGTCGAGGACGTCGGCGACGATCACGGTGATGTTGTCGGGGCCGCCGCCGCGCAGCGCGAGCTGGATCAGCTCCTGCACGGTCTCCTGCGGGCCCTGGTAGCTGGCGAGCGTGTCCTCCATCGTCTGGTGCGAGACGACTCCGGACAGCCCGTCGGAACAGATCAGATACCGGTCGCCGGCCCGGACCTCGCGGATCGACAGATCCGGTTCGACGTGGTCGCCACTGCCGAGCGCGCGCATCAGGAGCGAGCGCTGCGGATGGGTGGTGGCCTCCTCCTCGGTGATCCGGCCCTCGTCGACCAGCCGCTGCACCCAGGTGTGGTCCTGGGTGATCTGCGTGAGCACGCCGTCGCGCAGCAGGTACGCGCGCGAGTCGCCGACGTGCACCAGGCCGAGGCGCTGACCGGTCCACAGCAGGGCGGTGAGCGTGGTGCCCATGCCCTCCAGCTGGGGGTCCTCCTCGACCATCATCCGCAGCTGGTCGTTGGCGCGCTGAACCGCGGCGCCGAGCGAGGTGAGGATGTCGGAACTGGGGACGTCGTCGTCGAGGGTGACGAGGGTGGAGATCACCTCCGAGGAGGCGACCTCACCGGCGGCCTGGCCGCCCATGCCGTCGGCGATGGCGAGCAGCCGGGGTCCGGCGTAGCCGGAGTCCTCGTTGCCCTCGCGGATCATGCCCTTGTGCGACCCGGCGGCGAAGCGCAGTGACAGGCTCATGCGCACCTGCCCTGTCGACGCCGCCTCGGGGTACAGCCGGTCTCGAGCCACACTGCCCACCCTCCGGTCGGGAGCCCGTGCCGGTACGCGGCCCGGACCTGACGGTCCGCCGCGCGGTCCGTCGTGGGGACCGCCTCGGCCCGCTCGCTCCGCTCGCACTCATACATGACGTAGCACTACTTCCGCAGCTCGATGACGGTCTTGCCGATGCGGATCGGCGCGCCCAGCGGAATCGGCGTGGCGGTGGTGAGTCGGGTCCGGTCGAGATACGTGCCGTTGGTGGACCCGAGATCCTCGACGATCCACTGGCCGTCCCGGTCCGGGTAGATCCTCGCGTGCCTGCTGGAGGCGTAGTCGTCGTCCAGCACGATCGTCGAGTCGTGGGCGCGGCCCAGCGTGATGGTCTGCCCCTGCAGGGCGACTGTCGTGCCGGTCAGCGTCCCCTCGGAGACGACGAGTTTGGTCGGGGCGCCGCGGCGCTGGCGCCCGCCGCCCGTGTTCTGCTGTCCGCGCTGGGCAGGCGGCGTCGCCGCCTGGCGCGTGTTCTGCTGCGGACGGGCGTCCTGGCGGCGCGAACCGCGCTGCGTGACACGCGTGCCGAACAGGTCGCTGCGAATGACCTGGACGGCCACGATCACGAACAGCCACAGAACGGCTAGGAAACCCAGCCGCATGACCGTCAGGGTCAGCTCTGACATTGCCCCCGCTTCACCCTTCGGCTTGCCGGTAAACGATGGTGGTGCTGCCCACGACGATCCGCGAGCCGTCGCGGAGCGTAGCGCGGGTGGTGTGCTGCCCGTCCACCACGATGCCGTTGGTGGATCCGAGATCCTGGATCGTCGGGGGCGTTCCGGTCCGGATCTCGCAGTGCCGGCGGGAGACGCCGGGATCGTCGATCCTCACGTCCGCGTCGGTGCTGCGGCCAAGGACCAGAGTCGGGCGGGAGATCTGGTGGCGGGTGCCGTTGATCTCGATCCACCGGCGCACCTGGGCGCCGGAGGCAGGCATGGGGCCGGGTCCACCGGCCGTGGGGCGGCCGGCGGCGGGCGCCTGGCCGGGCCGCTGCATCCCGCCCGCGCCCGGCGGCGGAGCCGCGGGCATCGGCGGAGCACCGGCCGGAGGATAGCCGTAGCCACCCGGCGCGCGGCCCGGCTGGGGGCCGGCGGCGGGGGCCTGCTGCTGTGACGAACTCGACGCGAGGGTGCGGCTGCGCACCCGGTACAGACCGGTGTCGAGATCGTCGGCCTTCTCCAGGTGGACCTTGATCGGGCCCATGAAGGTGTACCGCTGCTGCTTGGCGTAGTCGCGGACCAGGCCGGCGAGCTCGTCGCCGAGCTGGCCCGAGTACGGGCTGAGGCGGTCGAAGTCCGGGGTGCTCAGCTCGACGATGAAGTCGTTGGGGACGACGGTCCGCTCGCGGTTCCAGATCGTCGCGTTGTTGTCGCACTCGCGCTGGAGAGCGCCGGCGATCTCGACGGGCTGGACCTCGGACTTGAAGACCTTGGCGAAGGTGCCGTTGACCAGACCTTCGAGCCGCTGTTCGAAACGCTTCAGGACTCCCATGGGGCACCTCCTCCGTCGTTGTCGTCCTGGTACTGCTTACTGATCGTATCCACGCGTCGGGAAATCGGCTGGTTCCCCTTCTCTGCCCTGTGGACGAGTGTCACCTCTCACAAGCTTTCCCCACGGATCGTAGAGGCGGCCCCTGGACAGTGTCCCGCACCCGGGGAGCTAGCAGGAGGAGTGGGGCGGGAAGGAGGGGGCGGTCCGTCCCGTTCCTCCCGTTACCCGGCCGGTTCCGTCGGCTTGCCTCGGTCGGTTGCCCGGCCGGTTCCGTCGGGCTTCCCCCTCCCGCGCGTCTGATGTCGGTCCTCATGACTGTGCTCGTGACGGTGCTCGTGGCTGTGCTCATGACTGTCCCTGTTCGCTCGGGGAGGGGGTCAAACAACGGATGTGAATCCACCGTCTGCGACGTGCTAATCTTCAGATGTCGCCAGGCGATCGCACCGGAAAGACGCGGTGAGGGAGCCCGGAGCACACCCAATGCGCGGGTGGCGGAATAGGCAGACGCGCTGGATTCAGGTTCCAGTGCCCGAAAGGGCGTGGGGGTTCAACTCCCCCCTCGCGCACCAGACGGAAGCCCCGTAGGTCATCGACCTACGGGGCTTCCGCGTTGTCGTGCCGCTTTGTGGTCGTTGTCCGGTGGTTGTGTCGTCCGGTCGTCTCGGGTGCCTCGTCGTCTCGTCGTCTTGTCGGCGGACTCGGTGTGAGGGGTGCGACGTTCGTCGCGGTGGGACGAGACGAAAGAGAGCCGCGGACGGGGCGGGCCGCTGCCTAGGGTGCGAGCGTGGACGCGACTTCGAAGATCAGGAGCGGGATCGGCGCCGGGTGGGACTGGTTCACGGCGCCCGAGTTGTGGTCGCGGCGCAGGACCGCCGGCGAGGCGGTGCTCGCCGTCGTGATGGCCCTGCTCGCCGCCGGCATGGAGGAAGTGCTCGGCGGCGAGGGGTGGCGGCTCGCCGCGGTCGCCCTGAGCGCCGCCGTGCTGTCGCTGCTGCGCCGACGGCTGCCCGGCACCGTGCTCGTCGTCACGGGCGGCCTCGCACCGCTCCTGCCGGGCTTCCTGGTGCTCCTGATCGTCGTCGGCTGGTCGTCGGGGCGGTACATCGCGGGCGCCGGGCGGGCCCTGATCGCGTACACCGTCGCGTACGTGTTGAACATCTCGGCGAGCCTGGTGGACGTCTGGGACCTCCACCGGACGCTCACGGTGGTGTTCATGGCGACGCTCTACTACCTGGCGACGACCCTCGCCCCCGGCCTCGCCAACCGGTACTGGACCCAGCGCAGAACGCTTCTGCACACCCTGCAGGAGCACAACGCCCAGCTGCTGCGGGAACGCGCGATGGTGGTCGGACAGGCCCGGCTCATGGAGCGCCAGCGGATCGCCCAGGACATGCACGACAGCCTCGGGCACCAGCTCGCGCTGATGGCCGTCCACACCGGGGCGCTGGAGGTCGACCGGGAGCTGACCGACCGGCAGCGCGAGGCCGTGGGGGTGCTGCGCAACGCGTCGGTGACCGCGATGCACGAGCTGCGTGAGGTCGTCGGCATCCTGCGGGACGGCGTCGGGGCGCCGTCCGGGACCGCGGCTGTCCCGGCACAGGCAGGCGACGCGTCGGGGCGGGCGGCGCGGGGGACCGCCGGTATCCAGGGCCTCGTGGAGGCGTCGCGGGCCGCGGGCAACCAGGTGGGGCTGCGGCGCCGAGGGGATCACCGGGCCCTGCCGCCGGCCGCCGACCACGCGGCGTACCGGATCGTGCAGGAGGCGCTGACCAACGCCTACAAGCACGCGCCGGGCGCGCTCATCGACGTGGAGCTCCGGTACGAGCCGGACTCGCTCGTCGTGGAGATCGTCAACGAGGCGCCCGCGAAATCCCCGGAGGGCGTGGTCAGCGGCGGACAGGGCTTGACCGGGCTGCACGAGCGGGCGCGGCTCGTCGGAGGCATCGTCCACACGGGGCCCATGGACGACGGGGGGTTCCGGGTCGCCGGAGTGCTGCCGTACGGGGTGGTGGAAGCAGCGCCTTTGGTCGATGCGGCCGACGACTTCCGGCAGCAGTCGCCGAAGCCCCGGTCGGGCCACCGTGGTCGCGTCCCGGTCGGGCAGGCCGACTGGACGTTCACGGAGCGGGAGTTGGCGATGGCGATGCGCGGGGGCAGGAGGAGTACGGGTGGCGGGATCGCGCTGGGGTGCGGGATCGCGTTCGCGGCCCTGGTGCTGTTGCTGGTGGCGGGGGGCTTCGGCGTCTACTTCCTGGTCGGGTCGATGGAGAAGGGCATGATCGATCCGGGTGAGTACGACGTGATCAAGGTCGGTGCGGCCGAGCAGGACGTCCGCGACCGGCTGCCGTCCGGCGACTCCATCGCCACCACCGGACTGCACGGCAAGGGCCCGGCGAAGCCCGAGGGGTCGGAGTGCCTGGTGCTCATGTCCTCCGAGGTGGGGGAGGACATAGAGAGGGAGCCGGTTTTCCGGTTCTGCTTCAAGGACGGCAAGCTGATCGAGAAGAAGTCGTATGAGGTCACGCGCTAGCGCTGACCCGCCCGAACCGGTAGCCGTTGGGGAGTAGCTGTGGCAGGGCAGCGCATCAGGGTCGTGATCGCCGATGACGAGCCACTGATCAGGGCCGGGATCCGGATGATCCTCACCTCGGACGAGGACATCGAGGTGGTGGCGGAGGCGGCGAACGGCCGGGACGCGGTCGAGCAGGCGCGGGCGCACGCGGCGGACGTGGTGTTGCTCGACATCCAGATGCCGGTGCTCGACGGGCTGTCCGCGCTGCCCGAGCTGCGGCGGGCGGTGCCCGCGGCGCGGGTGATCGTGCTGACGACGTTCGGCGAGCGGGAGAACGTGCTGCGGGCACTGGAGCACGGGGGCGCCGGGTTCCTGCTCAAGGACACGGCACCGGCCGAGCTGATCCGCGCCGTACGGGCCGCGGCGGCGGGGGACGCGTACCTCTCGCCCGCCGCGACCCGTCACGTGGTGGAGCAGCTGGCCTCGGGGCGGGAGGCGACGCGCGCGGGGCAGGCCAGGGGGCGTGTGGCGGCGCTGAGCGAGAAGGAGCGCGAGGTCCTGGCTCTGCTCGGGGAAGGGCTGTCCAACGCGGACGCGGGGAGGCGTCTGCACATGAGCGAGGCCACGGTGAAGACGTACGTCAGCCGGATCCTGGCGAAGCTGGGGTGCGAGAACCGCGTCCAGGCGGCCTTGCTGGCGCGCGACGCGGGGCTGTAGCGGGGGTTTTGAGCGGGGGCTTCAGCGGTCCGGTGTCGAGGGGTGGGGCCCGACGGTGCCGGGGAAGCCTGCCGTGCCCGCCGCGTTGTAGCGGAGCAGGTACGCGGCGAACCGGGCGAGGTCCTCGGCGGGCCAGTCCTTGAGGCGCTCCTGGTATGCGGCCAGACGGCTCGCCCGGGTCGCGGCGAGGACGCGGGTGCCCGCCTCGGTGGGGTGCAGGACCTGGACCCGGTGGTCCTCCGGGCCGGGGCGTCGCTCGACCATGCCGAGCTTCTCCAGGCCGGCGATCTGGCGGCTGACCGTCGACTTGTCCAGCAGATAGTGGGCGGCGAGGTCGGTGGCCCGGCAGTCCTGCTGGTCGGCGATGTGGGAGAGCAGGGTGTAGGAGACCAGCGGAAGATCGGGGTGGAGCCGGGCGGCCGCGGCGCGGGCGCGGCGGGCGAAGGCGGTCAGCTCCCGCTGGATGGTGTCGACGGAGGCCTTGCGCGGGCCGTCGGTCACGATGCGCTCCCTGGGGCGGTCACCGGTTCTGCCTTCCCGGCTTCTCGCCGATTCAGTTGTATAGTACAACTGTCATTTAGATGTATGTTACAAGTTCTTCGTTGAAAACCGGCCATGGAGGTGCTCGGTGTCCGCAGGACCCCATTCCGCGGGATCGGCGCCGACAGGTGCGCTACGGCACGTGCTCGGGCACCTGCTCACCCCGCTGCTCATGTGCGTCGGCATGGGCCTCGCCTACCTCGGCGCGTTCCACGCCCCCCAGCCCCACGACCTGCGCGTCGACGTCGTCGGCTCCGGCGCCAGCGCCCAGGTCCTCGCCCAGACCCTCCACGACAAGGGCTCCGGCGCCCTCGACGTGCGTACCGTCCCCGACCGGGACACGGCCGTCTCGGCACTGCGCGACCAGTCGTCCTTCGGCGCCTACCTCCCCGGCGCCCACCCCGAACTGCTCGTCGCCTCCGCCTCCTCCGACACCAGCGCCATGGCCGTCGAGAAGGTCTTCACCAAGGTCGCGGCCGCACAGGACGCACCCCTGAAGGTCACCGACGTCGCCCCCGTCTCGGACGGCGACCCCACCGGACAGGGCGTCTTCTTCCTCCTGGTCGCACTCAGCATCGGCTCGTACGCCTCCGTCGCCGTCATCGGCGGCGCGGGAGCCGTCCTGCCCCTGCGCGTCCGCGCCCTGCTCGCCACCGGCATGTCCCTCGTCGTCAGCCTCGTCGGCACGGTCTTCGCGGGACCGATGTTCCACCTCGTCGACCACGGACTCGGCGGAGTCTGGGCGATGTCCTGGCTGTACTCGGCCGGCATCCTGCTGATCGGCGTCGGCCTCCACACCTTCCTGCGACGCTGGACCACCCTCGGCGTGATGGTCCTGTTCGTCATGCTCAACTTCACCAGCTCCGGCGGGATCTACCGCCCCGAGCTGCAACCCGGCTTCTTCGGAACGCTGCACGCCTTCTGGAACGGCGCCGGGTTCGTCGAGGGCGTCCGCGGCCACGTCTACTTCGACGGCCACGCACTGGGCGGCCACCTGCTGGTCCTCGCCCTGTGGTTCCTCGCCGGAGTGGCCGTGACGGTCGGCGCGGGCGTCGCCGAGACCCGCAGGCGCCCGGCGGTCCCCGCCGCGGCCACCGCACCGGGCGCACCGGGCGGTCCTGTCGTCCCCACCGCACCGGGCGCCGCTGCCGCGCCCGCCGTGGCGGGAGCCGGGGCCGAGGAGGAGGTGGCGGGAGCCGGGGCCGAGGAGGAGATGGAGGAGACCGTCGCGGTCTGAGCGGCCGGAAAGCGCGTGGAAAACCGCCCGGCCGAGTTGTCCACAGTCCGTTGTCCACAGGGGAAGACGGGCCGCCGAACCCGGCGGTACCGTCATGCCCAGTTGATGTTGGACAGCGCAGCACGAAGTCGGGGGAGGGCGTCCCATGGGCGAGAACCAGGCACCAGCGGTACCGGGACAGCGAGGCACGGAGAAGGGGCGTCTTCCACACGTGCCCGGGTTCGCCCGGCGGGCGACGGCGGGGGCCACGGACTCCCCCAAGCAACAGGGCAAGGCCCTGCGCCTGCGCGTCCCGCGCCGCACCCACAGCACCCTGGCCCTCGCCGACGACCGGCCCGACGCCGTCACGGCCGTCGAGGAGTCGAGCCGCGACCGCGTGCCGGAACTGGCACCCATACGCGTCGGACGCATGGCCGCCAGCCCCTTCTCCTTCCTGCGCGGCTCCGCCGGGCTCATGGCCCACGACCTCGCCGGCTCCCCCGTCACCGGCATCGCCGCCCAGATATGCGGCGACGCACACGCGGCGAACTTCGGCCTCTACGGCGACGCCCGCGGCCGGCTCGTCATCGACCTCAACGACTTCGACGAGACCGTCGTCGGCCCCTGGGAATGGGACCTCAAGCGACTGGCCACCTCCCTCGTGCTCGCGGGACGAGAGGCCGGCGCGAGCGAGGACACCTGCCGCGCAGCCGCGTTCGACACCGTCGGCGCCTACCGCCGGACGATGCGCCTGCTCGCCAAACTCCCCGCGAACGACGCCTGGAACGCGATAGCCGACGAGGAGCTCGTCTCCCACACCGACGCCCGCGACCTGCTCGGCACCCTCGAAAGGGTCTCCGAGAAGGCCCGGAACAACACCAGCGCCCGCTTCGCAGCCAAGTCCACCGAGGCAGTCACCGACGCCGAGGGCGGAGGCCGGCGGTTCGTCGACGCGCCGCCGGTCCTGCGCCGCGTCACGGACGAGGAGGCGGCGGCCGTCGCCGCCGCGCTCGGCCCCTACCTGGACACCGTCTCGGAGGACCGGCTGCCGCTGCTCGCGCGGTACGCCGTGCACGACGTCGCCTTCCGCGTCGTCGGCACCGGCAGCGTCGGCACCCGCTCGTACGTCGTGCTGCTCCTCGACCACCGGGGCGAGCCGCTCGTCCTCCAGGTGAAGGAGGCGCGCCCCTCGGCGCTGCTCCCCCACCTTCCGGCGGTCGGCTTCACCGCCCCGGACGCGGGGCACGAGGGGCGGCGCGTGGTGCTCGGGCAGAAGCGGATGCAGGTCGTCAGCGACATCCTGCTCGGCTGGACCACGGTGCAGGGGCGGCCGTTCCAGGTGCGCCAGTTCCGCAACCGCAAGGGCAGCGTCGACCCGGCCGCGCTCACCCCGGACCAGGTCGACGACTACGGCCGGATGACCGGCGCCCTGCTGGCGCGCGCCCACGCCCACAGCGCGGACCCGCGCCTGATAGCCGGGTACTGCGGCAAGAGCGAGGAGTTCGACGAGGCCGTCGCGGCCTTCGCCGTCGCCTACGCCGACCGCACCACGGCGGACCACACCGACCTGGTGACGGCGGTACGCGACGGCCGGACAGCGGCCGAGCTCGGAGTGTGACGACGCACGCCTGCCCGTGAGGGGAGAAGCGTGCCCGAACGCCACCGACACCGAGCCGCCGCCGACGATGAGGGGGGAGGGGCGGGGGAGGGAGGGGGGAGGGGGCCCCCGGGGATCGTAGGCTGGTGGGGTGACGGACCGGAGCGAGGACGTGGGCGTGGACCAGGACCAGGACGTGGACTCGGGCGCGGGCACCGGCGCGAGTGACGAGGCCGCTGGGACGGAGCGGCCCGAGGCGCGGCTGGAGAAGGCCGTGCGGGTGGCCGAGCAGGCCCTGATCGAGTTCGAGATCGCCGTGGAGACCTTCCGCGTCGAGGTCGACAACTTCTCCCGGCTCCACCACCAGAAGCTGGGCCCCATGTACGCGCGGCTCGACGAGCTGGACGCTCAGATCGCCGAAGCGCGGGCGGCGCGCACCGGGGACCCGGAGGACCTGCGGCGGGCGCAGGAGGCGCGGGCCGTCGTGATGCCGATGCCGGGCGTCGAAGAGCTCTTCCACGACTGGATCGACTCCGAGGGTCTCTCCCCCGAGGCCGCCGCCATGCTGACTGGGCAGCCGGTGCAGCCGCCCAAGCGGGTCCGGCCCGGCGAGGAGGCCCGGAAGCTGTACCGCGAGCTGGCCCGCCAGGCACACCCGGACCTGGCGCGCGAGGACGACGAGCGCAAGCGGCGCGAGGAGTTCATCACCCGGGTGAACGCGGCCTACGCCCGCGGTGACGTCGCGCTGCTGCGCGAGCTGTCCGCGGAGTGGGCGGCCGGCCCCGTGCCCGAGCCGGAGCGGCTCAGCGAGAGCGAGGAGCTGTACGCGCGCCTCGAGTGGCTGACGCAGCGGAAGGAGCTGCTGACCCTGGTGGCGCGGGAGCTGGAGGAGAGCGCGATCGGCGCGATGCTGCGGATGGCGCCCGACGACCCCGACCGGCTCCTCGAGGAGATCGCCGAGCAGCTGCTCGCGCAGGTCTCCGAGCGCGAGACGGAGCTGGCCGCGCTGGTGCGGTAGGTGCAGTAGGTTTCACAGAGCTCGAGCCCCGTCGAGCCGTTCGTACGAGAGAAGGCCTGTCCCATGAACTTCGCCCCGCTCCCCTCGGTGGACGTGGCTTCCGTGCCTGCCGACGCCCTGGTGCTGGACGTCCGTGAGGACGACGAGTGGGTGGCCGGTCATGCCGAGGGTGCGCTGCACGTGCCGATGAGCGACTTCGTGGCGCGCTTCGGTGAGGTGACGGAGGCTGTGGCCGATGGGCGTCGCGCGTTTGTGATGTGCCGGGTCGGTGGCCGGTCGGCGCAGGTCACGCAGTATCTGGTGCAGCAGGGGATCGACGCGGTGAACGTCGACGGCGGCATGATCGCCTGGGACGCGGCCGGTCGGCCGGTGGTGACGGAGGCCGGCGCCCCCGGCTTCGTGGCCTAGGGGCTCCGGGTTTCGTGGTCTGGGCGCAGCTTGTTTCGTAGCCCTGAGCGCCCCGGCTTCGTGGCCTGGGGCGCCGGTCTCGGGGCGGCTCCCGGAGGGCTTCCGAGTGGATCTGCGGCGGGGGTCAGCTGAGGGAGTGGGCGGCCAGCAGGTCGCCCAGGGCCTCTTCGTGGGCTGCGGCCGGGCCGAGGGAGAGTTCGAGCTGCTTGGCCCAGGCGTGGTAGCGGTGCAGCGGGTAGTCGGTGTCGGCTCCGAAGCCGCCGTGGAGATGTTGGGCGGTCTGCACCACGCGCCGTACGCCTTCGGAGGCCCAGATCTTGGCGACGGCGATGTCCGCGGCGGGCGGCAGTGGTCCCCCGGCTCCGGTGCTGATGCGCCAGGCGGCCTGCCAGAGGGTGACCTCCATGGCCCGCAGGTCGATGTAGCGGTCGGCGGCCTGGACGGCGACGGCCTGGAAGGTGGCCACGGGGTGGCCGAACTGTTCGCGCTTGCCGGTGTATTGGCTCGTCATGGAGAGGACGTTCTCGCCGAGGCCGAGAGCGAGGGCGCATGTTCCGGTGGCGAGGACGCCGCGGAGCCAGTCCCAGGCGCCGTCGGCGTCGATGACGTCGGAGCTGTCGAGGCGTACGGAGTCGAGGCGTAGTTCGGCGAGGAGTTCGCCGCTGGTGGAGTACTGCTCGGCCAGGGTGACGCCCGCGTGGGTGCGGGGGAGCAGGGCGAGGACGTTCTGGCCTTCGGTGGTGTGGGCGGGGACGGCGATGCGGTCGGCGCCGTGGGCCCAGGGGACGGCGCTCTGCAGGCCGTCGAGGACCCAGTCGGTGCCGTCGCGGTGGGCGGTGACGGAGAGTTCGGCGGGGTCGTGGCCCGTGCTGCCGTTGGAGGCGGCGGTGAGGACGAGTTCGCCGCGTCCGACGCGGGGGAGGAGTTCGGCCGCGGTGCGCGCGTCGGCGTAGCGCTGGATGGTCATGGCGACCGCGCTGGTCTCCAGGAGGGGGACGCGGGCGAGGACGCGGGCGGATTCGCGCAGGACGAGGCACAGCGCGATGGTGTCGAGGCCCGCGCCGTCGTGTTCGGGGGCGAGGACGAGGCTGAGCAGGTCGGCGGCGGCGAGGCGGGACCAGAGCGGGCGGTCGAAGTCGTCGGCGACGGCTCCGGGGGTGAGCGCGGGGCTCGGTACGGCGTCGGGTGTGACGCCGGCGAAGACCGCTTTGGCCGCCTCTACGGCCGCCTGCTGTTCCTCGGTGAAGGTGAAGTCCACGGCCATGCCCTCCCGTTGCCTGTCTGACGGACCGTCAAGATAGAACAGGTTCTAGGCGGAAGGGAATGGGCGCGGGGGGACGGTCAGCGGTCGAAGTCGAGCTCCACTTCCGCGGTGGCCGGGTGGGACTGGCAGGCAAGGACGTATCCGGCCTCGGTCTCCTCCGGCTCCAGCGCGAAGTTCCGGTCCATGCGTACGTCACCTTCGACGAGGAAGGCGCGGCAGGTGCCGCATACGCCGCCCTTGCAGGCGTAGGGGGCGTCGGCGCGGGCGCGGAGCACCGTGTCGAGCAGCGTCTCGCCCTTCTGTACCGGCCAGTTGCCGGAGCGGCCGTGCAGGGTTGCGGTCAGCGTGGCGTGGACGGGGGCGTCCGAGGTGGGAGCGGCTGCCGGTGCCGAGCCGTCGTCGACGTGGAAGATCTCCTGGTGGATCCGGGAGCGGTCGACGCCGAGTCCGCGCAGGGTGCGTTCGGCGGCCTGGACGAGGCCGAACGGGCCGCACAGGAACCAGCCGTCGATGTCGTCGACGGGCAGGAGGGCGGGGAGCAGGCCGGTGAGCCGCTCCTGGTCGAGCCGTCCGGACGGGAGGCCGGCCTGCTGCTCCTCGCGGGAGAGGACGGTGACGAGCTGGAAGCGGTCGGGGAAGCGGTCCTTGAGGTCGGCGACGTCGTCGAGGAACATCGTGGAGGAGGCGGTGCGGTCGCTTCGGACGAGGCAGAAGCGGGCGTCCGGTTCCTGGGTGAGGAGGGTGGCCGCCATCGACAGGACCGGGGTGATGCCGCTGCCGCCGACCACGGCGGCGAAGTGTCCGGCGCGGGGCGTGAGGGTGAAGCGGCCCATCGGCTCCATGACCTCGACGGTGTCGCCGACGGCCAGTTCCTTCAGGGCGTACGTGGAGAACTCGCCGCCGTCGACGAGCCGGATGCCGACGCGCAGGACGGGCTCCTGGCCGGTGGGGGCCGCGGGTGCGCAGATCGAGTACGTGCGGCGGATCTCCTCGCCGTCCCGCGCGGTGCGGCGCAGGGCGAGGTGCTGTCCGGGGGTGTGGCGGTAGAGGTCGCGGAGTTCGGGCGGGACCGCGAAGGTGACGGCCACCGAGTCGTCCGTGAGCTGCTCGACCTCGCTCACCCGGAGCGGATGGAACTCAGCCCGTCCGGAGCGTGAGGACTGCATCTACAACTCCTTGAAGTGGTCGAACGGTTCGCGGCAGGCGGTGCAGCGGCGCAGGGCCTTGCACGCGGTGGAGGAGAACCGGCTGAGCAGTTCGGTCTCGGTGGAGCTGCAGTTCGGGCAGCGGATCGCCAGGGTGAGCGGTATGGGGCCGTCGGCGGGGCCTTGGGGGCGGGGCGGGGCGATGCCGAACTCGGCGAGTTTGCGGCGCCCTTCGTCGCTGATGTCGTCGGTGGACCAGGCGGGTGCGAGGACGGTGACGACGGAGACCTCGGGGACGCCGTGGTCGTGCAGGGCGCGCTCGATGTCCGAGGACATCGCCTCGATGGCGGGGCAGCCGGTGTAGGTCGGGGTCAGCTCGACCTCGACGCGGCCGGGGCCGAGGACCTGGACGCCGCGGAGCACGCCGAGCTCTTCGAGGGTGAGGACGGGCAGTTCGGGGTCGGGGACGGCGCCGGCGATCCGGCTCAGTTCCCGCTCGAGGTCCGTCATGGTCGTCACCATGTCGCCCCCGGGTGGCTGCGGTGCAGGTGCTGCATCTCGGCGAGCATGCGTCCGAAGGACTCGGTGTGCAGGCCCTGCCGGCCGGCTCCCGCGCGCCAGGCGCCGGTGTCCGGTCCGCTCGGGACGATGAGGGTGGCCCGTTCGAGGACGGTGGTGACCGAGTCGAGCCAGGCGGCGCGCATCGCTTCGTGGTCCACGCCGAGGCCTTCGACGGGCTGGAACAGCTCGCCGGTGTAGCGCCAGAGGGCGTCGCAGGCGTGTTGCATGCGGGTGTGGCTCTCGTCGGTGCCGTCGCCGAGGCGCAGGGTCCAGTGCTCGGCGTGGTCCTGGTGGTAGGCGACTTCCTTGACGGCCTTCGCCGCGAGTCCGCTCAGGGGGCCGTCGCCGGCGGCCAGCTGTCCGTACAGGAGCCGCTGGTAGGTGGAGAAGTAGAGCTGGCGGGCGATGGTGTGGGCGAAGTCGCCGTTGGGCTGTTCGACGAGCTGGGCGTTGCGGAAGGCCCGCTCCTCGCGGAGGTAGGCCAGCTCGTCCTCGTCCCCGACGAGGGAGAGCAGGATGCGCGCCTGGCCGAGGAGGTCGAGCGCGATGTTGGCGAGGGCGACCTCTTCTTCCAGGACGGGGGCGTTGCCCGCCCACTCCCCCAGCCGGTGGGAGAGCACGAGGGCGTCGTCTCCGAGGGCCAGGGCGGCCGCGGTGATCGCGGCGGTGTCGGCCGGGGCGGCGGTGTCGGTGGTCTCGTTCACAGGTGCTTCACCCCCTCGGGGATCTCGTAGAACGTCGGGTGCCGGTAGGGCTTGTCCGCCGACGGTTCGAAGAACGGGTCCTTCTCGTCGGGCGAGGAGGCGGTGATCGCGGCGGAGGGGACCACCCAGATCGAGACGCCTTCGTTGCGGCGGGTGTAGAGGTCGCGGGCGTTGCGCAGGGCCATTTCGGCGTCCGGTGCGTGCAGGCTGCCGGCGTGGGTGTGGGACAGTCCGCGGCGCGAGCGCACGAACACCTCCCACAGGGGCCATCCGTCGGTGGTCATGCCCGTGCCTCCCCGTTCGTGTGCTGCTGTGCTGCCGTGTGTTTGCCGGCGTATGCCGCGGCGGCTTCCCTGACCCAGGCGCCGTCCTCGTGGGCCTGGCGGCGGCGGTCGAGCCGCTGTTCGTTGCAGGGGCCGTTGCCCTTGAGGACGTCCCAGAACTCGGCCCAGTCGATGGGGCCGAAGTCGTAGTGCCCGCGCTCCTCGTTCCACCGGAGGTCCGGGTCGGGGAGGGTCAGTCCGAGGGCTTCGGCCTGCGGGACGGCGATGTCGACGAACCGCTGGCGCAGTTCGTCGTTGGAGTGCCGCTTGATCTTCCAGGCCATGGACTGCGCGGAGTGCGCCGACTCGTCGTCGGGCGGGCCGAACATCATCAGCGAGGGCCACCACCAGCGGTCCACCGCGTCCTGTGCCATGGCGTGCTGCGCCTCGGTGCCCTGGGAGAGGGCGAGGAGCGCTTCGTACCCCTGTCGCTGGTGGAAGGACTCCTCCTTGCAGACACGGACCATGGCGCGGGCGTACGGACCGTAGGAGCAGCGGCAGAGCGGGACCTGGTTGGTGATCGCCGCTCCGTCCACGAGCCAGCCGATGGCGCCGACGTCGGCCCAGGTCAGCGTGGGGTAGTTGAAGATGGAGGAGTACTTCTGGCGGCCGGAGTGGAGCTTGTCGAGCAGCTCGTCGCGGCTGGTGCCGAGGGTCTCCGCCGCGCTGTACAGATACAGCCCGTGGCCGGCCTCGTCCTGGACCTTGGCCATGAGGATGGCCTTGCGGCGCAGCGAGGGCGCGCGGGTGATCCAGTTGGCCTCGGGCTGCATGCCGATGATCTCGGAGTGGGCGTGCTGGGCGATCTGGCGGACGAGGGAGGCCCGGTAGGCGTCGGGCATCCAGTCGCGTGGCTCGATGCGCTCGTCGGCGGCGACGGCGGCGTCGAACACCGCCTCGTAGGCGGCCTGGGCCGCTGCCGCGGCCGCCGTCTCCCGCTCGCTGTGCGCGGCCGCCCGCGTGCTGTGCGCGTCCGCGGTCACTGCGGTCGCTGCCGTCCCTGCCGTCATCGCACTCCCTACCGACCGATCGTTCGGTTGAATCTCTTCAATGGTCGGTCGGCGGCCCGTATGGTGTCAACCCTGTGGATAACTGAGGGTGAATCGAACGGGATCGGGGCGGGATGGAAGCGCAGGACGACTTGGGCGCGGACGCGAAGCGCCATCCGCTCGGACCGGGACCACGAGCGGGCGCCGGGATCGCCTCGCTCTCCCTTCCGTACCAGGTCGTCGCGGCTGTCGCGCTGGCTGTCGTCGGGGTTCTCGGCTGCGCCCACCTCGCGATGGTGTTTCTGCATGTCGCGCCGTCGAACACGCTGACCAAGCAGCACGGCGAGGCGGTCGACGACTGGGTGTATCCCGAGTTCGAGCAGAACTGGAAGCTCTTCGCCCCGAACCCGCTCCAGCAGAATGTCGCCGTCCAGGTCCGTGCCCGGGTGGCCGGCGCGGACGGTGCCGCGCGCACGACGGGGTGGATCGATCTGACCGCGCAGGACGCCGAGGCGATCCGCGGCAGCCTGGTGCCCAGCCACGCGGAACAGAACCAGCTCCGCCGGGCCTGGGACTTCTATCTGAACTCCCACACCGAGGACCACCGGCCCAACGGTCTGCGCGGTCGGCTCTCCGAGAGCTACGTCCGCCGCATCGTCATGCTCCGTCTCGACGAGCAGCGACTCGGCGGCGTCGTGGAGCGGATCCAGCTCCGCTCCGCCACGCGCGCCGTTCCCGCGCCGTCGTGGAGCAACGAGAAGATCGGCACGGAGCCTGTCCACAGGGAGCTTCCGTGGTGGACGGTGAGTGCGGCTGACCTGCCGGACGGCGCGCGCGCGGACGGGGCGCGCGGGGACGAGCGTACGGAGGCAGGCCGGTGAACCGATCCTTCGACCACCAGCACGCCGACGGCACTGACGGCACTGACGGCCCCGAGAGCACCGGCACCCCCGAGAGCACCGGGAACCCCGAGAGCGCCCGGAACCCAGACAGCACCGGCACCCCCGAGAGCACCCGGAACCCAGCCAGCATCGAGAACCCCGAGAGCGCCCCGAACCCCGACAGCACCGTGAAGGCCGAGAGCGGCCGGAGCGCCCGGAAGGCGCCGCCGGCGGCGGCCCGCGAGCCGTTCGACCGGCGGCTCGCCCGGGCCGTGCAGCGGGTCACGGCCTCGGCCCTCGGCCCGTACCAGAGCGCGATCGTCCGGATCGGCTTCTCCCTCACCTGGCTGCTCTTCCTGCTCCGCGAGCTGCCCCACCGGCATGAGCTCTACGGCCCCGACGGCCCCTGGTCGTGGGAGATGGGCCGGAAGCTGATCGCCCAGAACGACGCGTTCACGGCGCTGGTGTGGTGGGACGGCGCGTTCTGGTTCGAGGCCGTCTACGCCATCGCCGTGCTCTCCGCCGTCCTGCTGCTGCTCGGCTGGCGCACCCGTGCCATGTCGGTGGTCTTCATGGTCGGGGTGCTGTCACTGCAGAATCGCTCCGTCTTCGTGGGCGACGGCGGCGACAACGTCGTCCACCTGGCCGCGATCTATCTCGTCCTGACCCGCTGCGGCCAGGTCTGGTCCCTCGACGCCCGCCGGGCCGCCCGCGACGCGCGCGAGGCGGCGGAGGGCCGGGAGCCCCGCCGTGACGTCGTCGGCCCGCTCCTGTGGACGGTGCTGGGCGGCTTCCTGCTCGTCGCGACGTACTTCTCCGACGTCACCGGCTCGCCGTGGCTCCTGGTGCTGCTGTGGGTGCTGTGGGTGGCACAGGCGCTGTGGTGGGCCGTGTGCCGCTATGCGCCGGGTGAGCCGCGCACCCTCCTCGACGTCCTCGCCAACCTCGCCCACAACGCCACGCTCGTCGTGATCATGGCCGAGGTCTGTCTGATCTACGCGACGGCCGGCTGGTACAAGATCCAGGGTTCGCGCTGGCAGGACGGCACCGCGCTCTACTACCCGCTCCAGCTGGACTACTTCGCCCCCTGGCCCGCCCTGTCCGACCTGCTCGGATCCAGCGGTTTCCTGGTGCTGGTGCTGACCTACGGCACCGTGCTGATCCAGGTCGCCTTCCCGTTCACCCTGTTCAACCGCAAGGTCAAGAACGTCCTGCTGGTCGCGATGATGCTGGAGCACGCCGGCATCGCCGTCCTGCTCGGACTGCCGCTGTTCTCGCTCGCGATGATCTCCGCCGACGCGGTGTTCCTGCCGACGGCGTTCCTGGTGTGGCTGGGCGCGTGGGTCGGGCGCGGCAGGGACAGGCTGCTGTCCCGTCCGCGCGGCAGGCTGCCCGAGCAGCGCCGTACGGGCGAGGAACCCGCCCCCCGTACCCTCGTGGGGTGAGCACCGCAGAACAGTCCGAGCCGATCCAGTACGACGACGGGTACGCCCCCGAGGTCGGTGTGGGGCCGCATCCGCTGCCCTGGCCGGACGGCGAGCGCTACGACCGGGAGCTGCTCACCGGCGGGGATCGGCGCAATGTCGTCGACCGGTACCGGTACTGGACACGGGAGGCGATCATCGCCGACCTGGACACCCGGCGTCACGACTTCCATGTCGCGGTCGAGAACTGGGGCCACGACTTCAACATCGGCTCGGTGGTGCGGACCGCCAACGCCTTCCTGGCGAAGGAGATCCACATCGTGGGGCGGCGGCGCTGGAACCGTCGTGGGGCGATGGTCACCGACCGCTACCAGCATGTGCGCCATCACCCGGACACCGAGTCGCTGACCGCGTGGGCGGCGGCCGAGGGCGTGCCGATCATCGGCATCGACAATCTGCCGGGTGCGGTACCGCTGGAGCGGACCGTCCTGCCGCGCCGCTGTGTGCTGCTCTTCGGTCAGGAGGGACCGGGTCTGACCGAGGAGGCCCGCAAGCACGCGGAGATGGTCTGCTCGATCGCCCAGTTCGGTTCGACCCGGTCGATCAACGCGGGGGCCGCGGCGGCGATCGCGATGCACGCGTGGGTGCAGCGGTACGCCGAGATCACGCCGGGCGGATGACCGGTGGGGCTCGCGGAGGCCCGTGGGCCCCGCGAGCCCCAGAGATCACGCCTGGCGGCGGACCTCCACCACCCGGAAGCGGTTGGCGACGAACGCTCCGTCGCACAGGGCCGCGTTGGCGGCGGGGTTTCCGCCGGAGCCGTGGAAGTCGGAGAACGCGGCCGTCTGGTTGACGTAGACCCCGCCCGTCAGGTTCAGCGAGAGCTGGGCCGACTCCTCCAGACAGACCTCCTCGACGGCGCGCTCGGTCTCGGCCGAGGTGGTGTACGCCCCGACCGTCATCGCGCCCTTCTCGCGGACCGTGCGCCGCAGCAGCTCCAGCGCGTCGGCGGTCGAGTCGACCGAGACGGCGAAGGAGACCGGGCCGAAGCACTCGGAGAAGTACGCGGCGTCCACGTCCGCCCCTTCCCAGTGCTTCCGTGCGCCGTCCAGCTTGACGATGACCGGCGTACGGACGACGGCGTCCGGGAAGTCCGGGTGCGCCACCTCGCGGGAGGGCAGCGCCACCTCGCCGAGGCCCGCGGCTGCTTCCAGGCGCGCCTTCACGTCCGGGTTGACCAGGGCGCCGAGCAGGGCGTTCGCCCGGGCGTCGTCGCCGAGCAGACCGCCGACCGCCGCGGCGAGATCGGCGACCACCTCGTCGTACGACCTGGGGCCGGCGTCGGTGGCGATGCCGTCGCGGGGGATCAGCAGGTTCTGCGGGGTGGTGCACATCTGGCCGCTGTACAGCGAGAGGGAGAACGCCAGGTTGGAGAGCATCCCCTTGTAGTCGTCGGTGGAGTCGACGACGACGGTGTTGACGCCCGCCTTCTCCGTGTAGACCTGGGCCTGGCGGGCGTTGGCCTCCAGCCAGTCGCCGAAGGCGGTGGAGCCGGTGTAGTCGATGATCCGGATCTCGGGGCGGACGGCCAGGGTCTTGGCGATGCCCTCGCCGGGCCGCTCGACGGCGAGCGCGACCAGGTTCGGGTCGAAGCCGGCCTCGGCGAGGACCTCGCGGGCGACGCGGACGGTCAGCGCCAGCGGGAGGACGGCGCGCGGGTGCGGCTTGACCAGGACCGGGTTGCCCGTGGCGAGGGAGGCGAAGAGGCCCGGGTAGCCGTTCCAGGTCGGGAAGGTGTTGCAGCCGATGACGAGGGCGATGCCGCGCCCGACGGGCGTGAACGCCTTGGTGAGCTCCAGCGGGTCCCGCTTGCCCTGAGGCTTCGACCAGTCGGCGCTGCCCGGGGTGCGGGTCTGCTCCGCGTACGCGTACGCGACCGCTTCGAGACCGCGGTCCTGGGCGTGCGGTCCGCCGGCCTGGAGCGCCATCATGAAGGCCTGGCCGCTGGTGTGCATGACGGCGTGCGCGAACTCGTGGGTGCGGGCGGAGATCCGGGCGAGGATCTCCAGGCAGACCAGGGCGCGGACCTCGGCGCCGGCGTCGCGCCAGGCGCTCATGCCGACGCGCATCGCGGGCAGCAGGACGTCGATGTCGACGTGTGGGTACTCGATACCGAGGGCCGGGCCGTACGGCGAGACCTCGTCACCGGTCCAGCCGTCCGTGCCGGGCTGGTCCAGCTCGAAGCGGGCGTTCAGCAGCGCCTTGTACGCCTCGAGACCGGCGGCGGCGTCCAGCGAGCCGTTCTCGCCGTAGGCCTTGGGGTGCTCGGGGTGGGGCGACCAGTAGGCGCGGGTGCGGATGGTGTCGAGAGCCTGGTCGAGTGTGGACCGGTGCTTCTCGGCCAGGGCGTCGGTGGTCAGCTGAGCGGCGGCCATTGCAGGACCAACTCCTCGTCGAGCTAGATCGATTCGGCGCGCGTAGCGCTCCACGACGGGTGGTCGTGGGAGACGGGTGGGCAGCGAAGGACTGACAGAGTTAGAGTAACCGAACGATCGGTCGGGACAAGGGGGTCTGTCGAAGCTGTGGACAACCCATCGGGGAGGATCAGTCGTATGACCGCCAATGTGAGCGACTCCACGCCGGACGACGCGCCGGACGCCGGGTCGGACGCGGCGCGGGACGCCGGTACCGGCGCCCTCGACCGGAGCCGTACCGTCGCCGTCGTCGGCACGGGAACCATGGGCCAGGGAATCGCGCAGGTCGCCCTGGTCGCCGGACATCCCGTACGGCTCTACGACACCGCCCCCGGCCGGGCCGAGGAGGCCGTCGCGGCCCTCGTCAACCGCCTGGACCGCCTGGTCGAGAAAGGCCGGATGGACAAGGCCGACCGCGACGCGGCCGTGGCCCGGCTGCACGCCGCGGCCCGCCTGACGGAGCTGGCCGACGCCGCGCTCGTCGTCGAGGCCATCGTCGAGCAGCTCCCGGTCAAGCGGCAGCTGTTCGCCGAGCTGGAGAAGATCGTCGGTGACGACACCCTGCTCGCCACCAACACCTCCTCCCTCTCCGTCACGGCGATCGCGGGAGGGCTGCGGCTGCCCGGCCGGTTCGTCGGACTGCACTTCTTCAACCCGGCGCCGCTGCTGCCGCTCGTCGAGGTCGTCAGCGGCTTCGCCACCGACGCCTCGTCCGCCACGCGCGCGTACGAGACCGCCAAGAGCTGGGGCAAGACGCCGGTGCGCTGCGCCGACACCCCCGGTTTCATAGTCAACCGGATAGCCCGGCCCTTCTACGCGGAGGCGCTGCGGGTCTACGAGGAGGGCGCGGCGGACCCCGCCACGATCGACGCCGCGCTGCGCGAGTGCGGGGGGTTCCGCATGGGCCCCTTCGAGCTGACGGACCTCATCGGCCAGGACGTGAACGAGGCCGTCACCCGGTCCGTCTGGGACTCCTTCTACCAGGACCCCAAGTTCACGCCGTCCCTCGCGCAGCGGCGCCTGGTGGAGTCGGAGCGCCTCGGCCGCAAGTCGGGGCACGGCTGGTTCCCGTACGGAGAGGGCGCGGCGGCCCCCGAGCCGCACACCGCGCCGCCCGCCGAGCCGCCGGCCTCGGTGACGGTCCAGGGCGACCTCTACCAGGCGCGCGCCCTGGTGCGGCGGATCGAGGCGTCCGCCGTCGTGGTCGACCTCGCCGACGACGCCGTGCCGGGTTACCCGGGCTGGATCGAGCTGCCCAGCGGCACCCGGCTCTTCCTCGCCGACGGGACCTCGGCCGACGACGCCGAGATGCCGGTCGTCCACTTCGACCTGGCGCTGGACTTCGCCACCTGCGAGCGGATCGTGCTCGCCCCCGCCGCGACCGTGGACGAGCGCTCCCTCCAGGAGGCGACCGGGCTCTTCCAGGCGGCCGGGATGAAGGTCAGCGTCATCCGGGACGTCCCCGGCATGATCGTCGCCCGCACGGTCGCGATGCTCGCCGACTTCGCGTTCGACGCCGCCACGCGCGCGGTGGCCGACGCCGACGACATCGACACGGCCATGCGGCTGGGTGTGAACTACCCGCGAGGGCCTCTCGCATGGGGCGAGGAGCTGGGGGTCGGCTGGGTCCTGGAGACCCTCTCGAACCTCCACGAGGAGTACCCGACGGGCCGCTACGCCCCTTCGCAGGCGCTGCGCCGCCGCGTCGCCGCGGAACATGCCGCGGAGGCGCGGCGGGAACGGGAGGCGGCCGGTGACGAGCACGCGGCCGCGCGCGTGGCCGGTGAGGAGGCGACGGCATGACGACCGCGAAGCGCGACACGTACACGCCTGAGACGCTGCTCTCCGTCGCCGTGCAGGTCTTCAACGAGCGCGGCTACGACGGCACGTCCATGGAGCACCTGTCCAAGGCCGCCGGGATCTCCAAGTCCTCGATCTACCACCATGTCGCGGGCAAGGAGGAGCTGCTGCGGCGGGCCGTCAGCCGGGCCATCGACGGGCTCTTCGGGATCCTCGGCGAGCCGGGCGCGGGGCGCGGGCGGGCCATCGAGCGGGTCGAGTACGTCACCCGGCGCACGGTCGAGGTCCTGATCGCGGAGCTGCCGTACGTGACGCTGCTGCTGCGGGTCCGGGGCAACACCGACACCGAGCGCTGGGCGATGGAACGCCGCAGGGAGTTCGACCACAGGGTGGCCGACCTGCTGAAGGCGGCCGTGGCCGACGGTGACCTGCGGGCGGACGTGGACATCAAGCTCGCCACCCGGCTGCTGTTCGGCATGATCAACTCGTTGGTGGAGTGGTACCGGCCGCTGCCCGGCGCTCACGCCGAGCGCGAGCAGCTCGCCGACACCGTGGCCCACCTGGCCTTCGACGGGCTGCGGACGGCCCGCTGAGGGCTGCCCACGGCCGCGTGGGCCCCGCTGCCGGTGAGGCGCCGTCCGCGCCCGCCGAACCGCTGCTGGGCGCCCGTGCGGCCCAAGGGGCCCGAACCACTGCTGGGCGCCCGTCCGGCCCAAGGGGCCCGGCGGGTTCTGTGGTGCGCCCGCCGGGGCCGCCTTCTCAGTGGTCCGGGTCGAGGTCCGTCTCCTCGAAGACCAGCAGCGTGCGGGTGGAGAGCACCTCGGGGATCGACTGGAGCTTGGTGAGCACCAGCTCGCGCAGGGTCCTGTTGTCCGGTGTGTGGACCAGGAGCAGGACGTCGAAGTCCCCGCTGACGAGCGCGATGTGCGCGGCGCCGGGCAGGGCCTGGAGCTGTTCGCGCACGGTCCGCCAGGAGTTCTGGACGATCTTGAGCGTGATGTAGGCGGAGGCGCCGTGGCCCGCGCGCTCGTGGTTGACACGGGCGCTGAAGCCCCGGATCACCCCGTCGTCGATCAGCCGGTTGATCCGTGCGTAGGCGTTGGCGCGGGACACGTGCACCCGTTCGGCCACGGAACGTATCGAGGCGCGGCCGTCCGTCTGCAGGATGCGCAGGATGTCCCGGTCGATCGCGTCGAGCGGTCGGGCCGGCGGTCCCTGCTGTGCTCCGGCCGGACTCTGGGCCAGGGCCTGCTCCCAGCCGTCGGCCATTTGTTCATCCGCCATGTCCCCCCGCCTCTCATCCATGGACGACATGTCTCCATCCCAGGCTGTGGAGAACCGTTTGTCCACAGGCTGAGGGTGCCTGTAGCCAAATTGCCTCCACGACCGAACAATCGGTAGGTGAGGCGCACACCACACTCGCGCCACCCGCCTTCGGGTCTTATGCCCGCTCCCACGAGGAGGTGGACTCGTTGCAACAGCGCAGTTCGACAGTCCAAGAGCCGCCCGGTGTCGCTCCTGCCTACCGGCCCACCCCGCCCCCGGCGTGGAAGCCGCGCACCGACCCCGCCCCGCTGCTGCCCGACGCCGAGCCGTTCCGTGTCCTCGGTACGGACGCGGTGGCCCAGGCCGACCCCGAGCTGCTGCGGCGGCTCTACGCGGAGCTGGTCCGCGGCCGCCGGTACAACGCACAGGCCACGGCGCTCACCAAGCAGGGCCGGCTGGCCGTGTACCCGT
Source organism: Streptomyces sp. Je 1-79 (assembly GCF_025195125.1). Lineage (GTDB taxonomy): Bacteria > Actinomycetota > Actinomycetes > Streptomycetales > Streptomycetaceae > Streptomyces. The sequence goes on along the minus strand of NZ_JAMGSL010000007.1, from coordinate 409,799 downwards.
CCACGACCGGGCAGGAGGCCTGCGAGGTCGCGGCCGCCCTGGCGCTCGAGGACCGGGACTGGCTCTTCCCCTCGTACCGCGACACCCTCGCGGCCGTCGCCCGCGGCCTGGACCCGGTCCAGGCACTGACGCTGCTGCGCGGGGACTGGCACACCGGGTACGACCCGCGTGAGCACCGCATAGCGCCGCTCAGCACCCCGCTGGCCACCCAGCTGCCGCACGCGGTCGGGCTGGCCCACGCCGCCCGGCTCAAGGGCGACGACGTCGTCGCGCTCGCCATGGTCGGCGACGGCGGCACCAGCGAGGGCGACTTCCACGAGGCGCTGAACTTCGCGGCCGTCTGGCAGGCCCCGGTGGTCTTCCTCGTGCAGAACAACGGCTTCGCGATCTCCGTGCCGCTCGCCAAGCAGACGGCGGCCCCCTCGCTGGCCCACAAGGCCGTCGGCTACGGCATGCCGGGCCGGCTCGTCGACGGCAACGACGCGGTCGCCGTCCACCAGGTGCTCACCGAGGCCGTGGCACGCGCGCGGCGGGGCGGCGGACCGACGCTGGTCGAGGCCGTCACGTACCGCATCGACGCCCACACCAACGCCGACGACGCGACCCGCTACCGCGGGGACAGCGAGGTCGAGACCTGGCGTGCCCACGACCCGATCCAGATCCTGGAGCGCGAGTTGACGGAGCGCGGGATCATCGACGAGGACCGCAAGCGGGACGCGGCGGAGGCGGCCGAGACGATGGCGGCGGCGCTGCGCGAGCGGATGAACGCCGAGCCCGTCCTCGACCCGATGGATCTGTTCGCGCACGTCTACGCGGAGCAGACGGCACAACTGCGCGAGCAGGCGGCGCAGCTGCGGGCCGAGCTCGACGCCGAGAGCGAGGCGTGATGACGACGGCGCAGAAGACGGCGGACAAGGCCACGGCCAAGCCCGCCACCATGGCGCAGGCCCTTCAGCGGGCCATGCGCGATGCGATGGCCGAGGATCCGACCGTCCATGTGATGGGCGAGGACGTCGGCACGCTCGGCGGTGTCTTCCGGGTCACCGACGGCCTCGCCAAGGAGTTCGGCGAGGACCGCTGCACGGACACCCCGCTGGCCGAGGCGGGCATCCTCGGCACGGCCGTGGGCATGGCCATGTACGGGCTGCGGCCGGTCGTGGAGATGCAGTTCGACGCCTTCGCGTACCCGGCGTTCGAGCAGCTGATCAGCCATGTGTCCCGGATGCGGAACCGCACGCGGGGCGCGATGCCGATGCCGCTGGTGATCCGTGTGCCGTACGGCGGCGGGATCGGCGGTGTCGAGCACCACAGCGACTCGTCCGAGGCGTACTACATGGCGACGCCGGGTCTGCACGTCGTGACCCCGGCCACGGTCGAGGACGCGTACGGGCTGCTGCGGGCGGCCATCGCCTCCGACGACCCCGTCGTCTTCCTGGAGCCCAAGCGGCTCTACTGGTCGAAGTCCGACTGGCGGCCCGAGGCGCCGACGCCGGTGGAGCCGATCGGCAAGGCGGTGGTGCGGCGCAGCGGCCGCAGCGCGACGCTGATCACGTACGGGCCGTCGGTGCCGGTCTGCCTGGAGGCGGCGGAGGCCGCCCAGGCGGAGGGCTGGGACCTGGAGGTGGTCGATCTGCGCTCGCTGGTGCCGTTCGACGACGAGACGGTCTGCGCGTCGGTGCGGCGCACCGGCCGGGCGGTCGTGGTGCACGAGTCGACCGGGTTCGGCGGGCCGGGCGGGGAGATCGCCGCGCGCGTGAGCGAGCGCTGCTTCCATCACCTGGAGGCGCCGGTCCTGCGGGTCGCCGGGTTCGACATCCCGTATCCGCCGCCGATGCTGGAGCGGCACCACCTGCCGGGCGTGGACCGCGTGCTCGACGCGGTGGCGCGGCTGCAGTGGGAAGCGGGGAACTGATGGCCCAGGTGCTGGAGTTCAAGCTGCCCGACCTCGGTGAGGGGCTGACCGAGGCGGAGATCGTGCGCTGGCTGGTGAACGTGGGCGACGTCGTCGCCATCGACCAGCCGGTCGTCGAGGTGGAGACCGCCAAGGCGATGGTGGAGGTGCCCTGCCCGTACGGGGGTGTGGTGACCGCCCGCTTCGGCGAGGAGGGCACGGAACTGCCGGTCGGCGCCCCGCTGCTGACGGTCGCGGTGGGAGGTACGGCGCCGGCGGACGGCGCGTCGGCGGTGTCGGCGGCGCCCGGAAAGCCCGCGGCGTCGGCGGCGGACGCCGAGTCCTCCGAGTACTCCGGCAACGTGCTCGTCGGGTACGGCACGGCCGGTCCGGCGGCCAGGCGCCGCCGGGTGCGCCACGCCGGCCCCGGGGTGACGGCGGGCGGCCGTACGGAGGCGAAGGCTCCGGCCGCGCCCCAGGCCCAGGCTCCGGCCGCGCCCCAGGCCCAGGCTCCGGCCGCGGTGGTCCAGACTCCGGTGGCTCCGGTGGCCCCCGAGGGCCCCGTGCCGGTGATCTCGCCGCTCGTGCGGAAGCTGGCCCGAGACAAGGGCATCGATCTGCGCGAGGTGCGCGGGTCCGGTCCGGAGGGGCTGATCCTGCGGGCGGACGTGGAGTCGGTCCTGGCCGCGGCCGAGACCGCGGCCGAGACCGCGGCCGCCCGCCCGGCTCCGGCCGCCGCGCCGGCTCCCGTGGCCGTCGCCGCGGCCGGTGAGCGGGTTCCGTTGCGCGGCATCCGCGGCGCGGTCGCCGACAAGCTGTCCCGCAGCCGTACGGAGATCCCGGACGCCACCTGCTGGGTCGACGCCGACGCGACCGAACTCATGGCGGCACGGGCCGCGATGAACGCGGCGGGCGGCGCGAAGATATCGCTGCTCGCACTGCTCGCCCGGATCTGCACCCATGCGCTCGCCCGTCACCCGGAGCTCAACTCCACGGTGGACACGGCGGCCCGGGAGATCGTCCGGCTGCCGTCCGTGCACCTCGGGTTCGCGGCGCAGACCGAGCGCGGTCTGGTCGTCCCCGTGGTCCGGGACGCGGGTACGCGGTCGGCGGAGTCGCTGACGGCGGAGTTCGCGCGGCTGACGGAGGCCGCCCGGCAGGGGACGCTGACGCCGGGTGATCTGACGGGTGGGACGTTCACCCTGAACAACTACGGGGTGTTCGGGGTCGACGGTTCCACGCCGATCATCAACCACCCGGAGGCGGCGATGCTCGGGGTGGGGCGGATCATCCCCAAGCCGTGGGTCCACAACGGCGAGCTGGCGGTCCGCCAGGTCGTCCAGCTGTCGCTGACCTTCGACCACCGGGTCTGCGACGGAGGCACGGCGGGCGGCTTCCTCCGCTACGTCGCCGACTGCGTCGAGCATCCCGCGGTACTGCTCCGCACGCTCTGACGCCGGCGCACGCTCTGAAGTCGGCCGACTGCGTCGTGCGCCCCGCGGTCCCGTGCCGCACGCTCTGACGTCGAGCCGACTGCGGGCCTCGCCCGCGCCCCGCCGTCTCACCCGTCTCCCTGGGTGAGACGGCGGGGAGCTTTGCGGGGGGCGGCGGATCATACTGCTGGGATGACGACCTCGTATGACGCCATCGTCCTCGCCGGCGGTGCCGCGAAGCGGCTCGGCGGCGTGGACAAGCCGGCGGTGCGGGTCGGGGGGCGGGCGCTGCTCGACCGGGTGCTCGCGGGGTGCCGGGGGGCCCGGCGCACCGTGGTCGTCGGCGGGCGCCGGGCGACCGTACGGCCCGTGGTGTGGGCCAGGGAGGATCCGCCCGGCGGGGGACCACTGGCCGCGCTCGACGCCGGGGTGCGCGAGGCCGGGGCCGATGTGGTGCTCGTCCTCTCCGCCGATCTGCCGTTCCTCGACGAGGGGACCGGCCGGCGGCTGCTGGGAGCCCTGGCCGCCGCGCCCGAGGCCGAGGCGGCCCTCCTGGTCGACGCGGGCGGCCGGGACCAGCCGCTGGTCGCCGTCTACCGCACCGGGGCCCTCCGCCGTGAGCTGGCTCTCATCGCCACCGCGCACGGCACCCTCTCCGGTCTCCCCCTGCGTCTGCTCACTCAGGGACTGCGCGTCGTCCGGGTCGCCGCGGAACCCCTCGCCTCCTTCGACTGCGACACCTGGGAGGACATCGCCACGGCCCGGGCCCGGATCAGGGAGCATGGGAACGTGCTGGACGAATGGATCACCGCAGTCAAGGACGAACTGGGCATCGAGATCGACGTCGACACCGGCGTCCTGCTCGATCTGGCCCGGGACGCCGCCCACGGGGTAGCCCGCCCCGCCGCGCCGCTGACCACGTTCCTGGTCGGCTACGCCGCGGGCAGGGCGGCCGACGGCGGCGGCGGTCCCGAGGCGGTCGCCGAGGCGGCCCGCAAGGCCGCCGCCCTCGCGAACCGCTGGGCCGCCGAAGCGGAGCGGGACGCGGCCGGATGACCCCTCAGGAGCGCGCGGCCCAGACGGAGTCCGGGGCTGACGACGACGGTGTGGACGAGGTCCTCGCCCTCGTCGCGCCGCCGCGCGGCGCGCGACCCCGGTCCGACGAAGAGCACCGCGCCACCGCCTGGCCCGCCGCGCGGGCTGTCGCCGCGCGCGCCGGTGCGGCCGTCGGGGCGGCGCGTACACCCCTCCGTACGCCTCTCGGGCAGGCGATGGGCCAGGTGCTCGCCGAGCCGCTGAGCGCGCTCACCGATCTGCCGTCCTTCGACACCTCGGCCATGGACGGCTGGGCGGTCGCCGGCCCGGGCCCCTGGCAGATCCGTACGGAAGCGGCCGTTCTCGCAGGTCACGACGGGGTGTCCGCCCTGGACGACGGTACGGCGGTACGGATCGCCACCGGCGCCCACGTGCCTCCGGAGACCACGGCGATCATTCGCAGCGAGCACGCCCGCACCGACGCGAGCGGCCATCTCCACGCACGGCGCGAGGTCGTGCCCGGCCAGGACATCCGTCCCCGCGGCCAGGAGTGCCGTGCCGGGGACCGGCTTCTGCCGGCCGGGACCCAGGTGACCCCCGCCGTCCTCGGTCTCGCCGCCGCGGCCGGGTACGACGAGCTGCCGACGCTCGCCCGCCCCCGGGTGGAGGTCCTGGTCCTCGGCGACGAGCTGCTGACGACCGGACTCCCCCAGGGCGGGCTGATCCGGGACGCCCTCGGCCCCATGCTCGGCCCCTGGCTGAACGCGCTCGGCGCCGAGGTGCTCGCCACCCGCCGGATCGGCGACGACGCCGACGCCCTGGCGGCAGCGGTCACCGACTCCCCCGCCGATCTGGTGATCACCACCGGTGGCACGGCGGCGGGCCCTGTCGACCACGTCCACCCCGTGCTCGCGAAGGCGGGCGCGGTGCTGCTCGTCGACGGGGTGAAGGTCCGCCCCGGCCATCCGATGCTCCTCGCGCGTCTGGACGCGGGCCGGCACCTGGTCGGGCTGCCCGGCAACCCGCTCGCCGCCGTCTCGGGCCTGCTCACCCTGGCCGAGCCGCTGCTGCGGGCCCTGGCCGGAGCGCCGCTTCCCGCGCCGTACCGCGCGCCCGTGCGGGCCGAGGTCCACGGGCACCCGCACGACACCCGGTTGGTCCCCATCGTCCACCAGGGCGACGAAGCCGTTCCCCTGCACTACAACGGCCCGGCGATGCTCCGAGGGATCGCCGTCGCCGACGGGATGGCCGTGGTGCCCCCCGGGGGAGTGCGGTCCGGGGACTCCGTGGAGATTCTCGATCTTCCCTGGCCGATGGCTCCGGCCCACGGCGCCTTCCAGGGAGGATGTTTCACGTGAAACTCCCCAGCCGTGACGTCATGGCCCGCCAAGCGGACGAGAAGACGTCCCCCTCCCGAATCCGGATGCCCCGGCGCGTCGTCGAGAAGCCTCTGCGGCAGGTGACCAAGCGGCTGTTGATGGCTCTCGGCGTGCTTGCCCTGACGACCATGATCGTCTACCTCGACCGCGACGGCTATCACGACAACGCCAATGGCACCCTGGACTTCCTCGACTGCGCCTACTACGCGACCGTCACCCTCTCCACCACGGGGTACGGCGACATCGTCCCGTACAGCGACTCGGCGCGGCTCGTGAACATCCTGCTGGTCACGCCCCTGCGCGTGCTGTTCCTGATCATCCTGGTCGGTACCACTCTCGAGGTCCTCACCGAAAGGACCCGGGAGGAGTGGCGGCTGAATCGCTGGAGGTCCACCTTGCGAGAGCACACCGTCGTCGTCGGCTTCGGCACGAAGGGCCGCTCCGCGATCCAGACGCTCTGCGCGACGGGGCTGCGGAAGGAACAGATCGTCATCGTCGACCCCTCCACCAAGGTGATCGAGACGGCGAACGCGGACGGCTTCGTCGGCGTGGTCGGCGACGCCACCCGCAGCGACGTACTGCTCCGCGCCGAGGTCCAGAAGGCCCGTCAGATCGTCATCGCCACCCAGCGCGACGACACGGCCGTCCTGGTCGCGCTCACCGCACGGCAGCTCAACAGGGGCGCGAAGATCGTCGCCGCCGTCCGTGAGGAGGAGAACGCGCCGCTGCTGCGCCAGTCCGGCGCGGACGCCGTCATCACCAGCGCCAGCGCGGCCGGACGGCTTCTCGGGCTCTCGGTGCTCAGCCCCAGCGCCGGCACGGTCATGGAGGACCTGATCCAGCAGGGTTCGGGGCTCGATCTGGTGGAGCGGCCGGTCATAAAGGCCGAGGTGGGCAAGAACGTGCGGGAGACCGAGGACCTGGTGGTCAGCGTGTTGCGCGGGCACCGGCTGCTCGGTTACGACGATCCGGCGGCCAGCCCGCTGCAGTTGACGGACCGTGTGATCACGATCGTCCGGGCCGCGCCCGTCACGCCGCTGTCGACGCCGCCCGAGTAGCCTCGCCGCCATGCATGCGATCACGATTCCGGAACCCGGTGGTCCCGAGGCCCTCGTCTGGGCCGAGGTGCCCGATCCCGTGCCCGCCGAGGGCGAGGTGCTCGTCGAGGTGGTGGCGAGCGCCGTCAACCGCGCCGACCTGCTCCAGCGACAGGGCTTCTACGACCCGCCGCCCGGCACCTCCCCGTACCCCGGCCTCGAATGTTCGGGCCGGATCGCCGCGCTGGGCCCGGGGGTCTCCGGCTGGTCGGTCGGGGACGAGGTGTGCGCGCTGCTGGTGGGCGGCGGGTACGCGGAGAAGGTCGTCGTCCCCGTCGGCCAGCTGCTGCCGGTACCGGACGGGGTGGACCTCGTGACGGCCGCGGCGCTGCCCGAGGTGACGTGCACCGTCTGGTCGAACATCTTCATGATCGCCCATCTGCGGCCCGGCGAGACGCTGTTGGTGCACGGCGGTGCGAGCGGTATCGGCACCATGGCGATCCAGCTCGCCAAGGCGGTCGGCGCGAAGGTCGCGGTCACCGCCGGCGGACCGGAGAAGCTGGCGCGCTGCGCCGAGCTGGGCGCGGACATCCTGATCGACTACCGCGAGCAGGACTTCGTCGAGGAGCTGCGCAAGGCCACCGACGGGGCCGGTGCGGACGTGATCCTGGACATCGTCGGAGCGAAGTACCTGGAACGCAATGTGAAGGCCCTCGCGGTCAACGGCCGCCTGGCGGTCATCGGCCTGCAGGGTGGCGTGAAGGGCGAGTTGAACCTCGGTGCGCTGCTCGCCAAGCGGGGCGCGATCACGGCGACCACGCTGCGGGGCCGTCCGCTGCACGAGAAGACGGCGATCGTCGCCGCAGTGCGTGAGCACGTCTGGCCGCTGATCGGCTCGGGGACGGTGCGTGCGGTCGTCGACCGTACGGTGGAGATGCGGGACGCCGCAGAGGCGCACCGCGCCCTGGACTCGGGAACCCACGTCGGCAAGGTCCTGCTCGTGGCGCCCACGGCGGCCTGAGAGCGCGAGGAAAGGGCCCGGCACCCCCGAGGGGGTGCCGGGCCCTTCTTCGTACAGCGGGCGCCGCCCGCAGGGGCGGACTAGAGATACGGGCCCGAACGGATCGCGTGGCCCCGGCCGTTGTCGTCGTCATCGTCGGAGGACGCACCCGGAGGCAGCGCACGGCGCATCTGCTCCAGCTGGGCGCGGGCCGCCATCTGCTGGGCGAAGAGCGCCGTCTGGATACCGTGGAAGAGGCCTTCGAGCCAGCCCACCAACTGGGCCTGCGCGATCCGCAGCTCCGCCTCGGAGGGGATCGCCTCGTCGGTGAACGGCAGGGAAAGCCGCTCCAGTTCCTCGACCAGTTCGGGCGCGAGCCCGTCCTCCAGCTCCTTGACCGAGCTGGCGTGGATGTCCTTGAGCCTGACACGGCTGGCCTCGTCGAGAGGTGCCGCGCGTACTTCCTCCAGGAGCTGCTTGATCATGCTGCCGATGCGCATGACCTTCGCAGGCTGCTCGACCATTTCCGTCACCGGGACCTCGCGGGATTCGTCGTCACCCTGAGTGCCGCCGAGCGCCATCCCGTCCTGTCCCACGATGAGGACCTGGGGAGTCTCCTGCGACCGTTCATTCCTCGGCATCTCCATGCCGCCATTCTCTCGCACACATGCCTCACCACACGGTGTGCCCCCGGAGGAGGGTGATCCACCCTTCTCCGGGGGCACAGGACGGCAACGGTCCGATCAGGTCGCTTCGCGGCGGGCCAGGGCCCCGCGCGAGCGGGTCACCAGGGCCGCCAGGAGCGCGGCGCCGAGCGGTACGGCGACGAGGAGCGCCGCGAGCGTCTCCCAGGGGACGACGATCGGGACGTACGGCGCTTCCGCCGCGGTGGCCCAGCCCTGGTCGAGGCTCTCCTGGTAGAAGCGCAGCTCCTGGCGCTCCTCGGTGAGCCGCAGGCCCATCGCAGGGAGCACACCGGCCGCCGATCCCAGGATCACGCCCATCGCGGCGACCACCCCGCACTGGAAGCCGCTGAGCGTGCGGCGGACCCGCGGGGGCGCGCCGACGGCGGACAGTGTCTTGAGGTCGGCCTCGGCGTCGGCCTGGGCGAGGCCGGTGGCGATGCCCGCGGCGCCGATGGTGACGAGGCCGGCGAAGACGGTCAGCGAGAGGAGCACGATGCTCATGTCGCTGACGAATCCTTCCTCCAGGTAGAGCCCGACATCGCTGCCGATCTTGGCGAGCTCGCCGTCGAGCTTCTGGCGCTGCTCGGCGGTGGGCATCGTGTCGGTCGAGAAGAACGAGCCGAGCGGCACCGTGGGCAGGCCGGCGGCCTTGGCGGCGGCGGGGGTGAGGAGCGCCTTCACTCCGTAGGTGTCGGCCTTCCCGGTCACCAGGTGGGCGGGCAGGGACTTCACCTCGCCCGGGACCGGCTTGTCCTCCATCGCGGCCTCGTTCGCCTTCTGGTTGTCGGCGATCAGCTTGATGCCGAACTTTCCGTTCGCGTCGACGGGGGCCTTGGCGAAGGAGACGACCTTCCCCTCGGCGAGCGCCTTCTCCGCGCCGGCGTCGTCGACTCCGAGGACCTTCAGCAGGGAGGCGTCACCGATCAGCAGGCCGCCCTCGAGATAGACACCGTCACCGAAGTCACCGCCGGGGCCGGTCGCGCAGCGCCAGTCCTCGGCGAACTTGCGACGCTGCTCCTTGGTGAACTTCGACGCGGGGTCCTCGCCGTTCTCCGAGGACCACAGCGGGCACTCGTTGGGCTTCGGTATGACGATCTCGAAGCGACCGCAGCCGGGGCTCTCGCTGTACATGCCGCAGCTCGCCCTGCCGATCTGGATGCGCTGGACATCGGCGCGGGAGTCGACGGGCCACAGGCGCTGTACGGCGTCCCGCACGGCGGGGACGTCCCGGCCGCCCTCCTCCATCACGAGCGCGGAGACGGCGCCGTGCGGCAGGGTCGCCGTGTATCCGGCCTGTTCCTGGGCCTCGTGGCTGGCCGTGTAGGTGGAGACGGCGACCGTTCCGGCGACGGCGGCGAGCACGGCGGCGACGGCGGGTGCCGTACGGCCCCGGTTGCGCACGGCGTCCCGCAGGGCGAGGCGCGGCGAGAGCGGCAGCCAGCGGCCGGTGCGGCCGAAGAGGCCCACGAGGGCGGGCGTCATGGCGACCACGCCCAGCTCGGCGAGGGCGCTGCCGCCCGCGACGATCGCGAACTGGTCCGAGACCACCGATCCGTAGAGCGCGATCGCACCGCCCAGGAGCAGGGCTCCCAGGCCGACCAGCGGGAGGACGCGGCTGCTGCGGCGCACACCGCGACGGCCGGTCAGCGAGGCGAGGACGGTCTGCCGGGAGGCGGTGACGGCCGGGACGATCGCGGCGAGCAGGCCGGTCAGCACGGCGATCAGCGCGATGCCGAGCAGTTCCAGCGGGCGGATGTCGAACGCGCCGAACCGCTGGCCCATGGCGTCCTCGAGGACGGGCTGCAGGGCGAACGTGAGGATCAGGGCGAGCACGGTGCCGGTGACGGCCGAGGCGACGCCGATGACGAGGCCGCCGCTCAGGACGATGGCGCGGATGTGGTGGCGGTCACCGCCGTTGGCGCCGACGAGCCCGAGCTGACGGCGCGAGCGGCGGGCGCCGACGGCGAACGCGGGCCCGGCCAGGAGGCAGATCTCCAGCATGGCGAGGCCGACGACCGTGCCCACGGCGGCGAGCTCGGCGGCCCGGGCGCCGGGGCTGGTTTCGAAGTTGCTCCAGCCCTCCTTCTGGAAGAGCGGGACATCGGCCTTGGCGGGCGGGTCCAGGAGCACGGCGCGCGAAATCACGGCCACACCCTTGGTGTTGATCTTCTGGACCGTGTTCCACGTGAAACCACCGGGGGCCTTCACCAGATACGTCGTGGCGACGTCGGTGACGCTCAGCCCGGCCTTCTCGACCGCCTTGGCGTACGGGGCGAGGAACGCGCCCGGCAGGGCGTTGACCTGGTCGGCCTTGAGCTCGTTGGGGAGCTCGTACGAGCCCACGATCCGGAACGTCCGGTCGTAGCCGCGCGCGGAGAACGTGGAGCCGATGGTCAGCCCGCTGGTCTCCAGGAAGTGCGTGGTCGCGGCGACCTCGTCGGCCTTCTGCGGGAAGCGGCCCTCCTGGAGGGTCATGATCCCCTTGGCGATCGGGTCGTCGGCCTTCAGCTCACGGATCTCGCTCTGGAGCAGCCCGTGGGTGGTGGTCAGCTTGGCGCTTCCGGAGCTGTCCGTGAGGACGGTGGAGCCGGCCGGGAAGGTCTTGGTGACATCGGTCGGGCCGCTCGGCCAGGGCTTGTCCTCGTACTCCTCGACCGGCGTGTACGTCTCGCCGCCCGGGTCCTGGAAGATCGGCACACCCTCCACGGAGGCGTCGTTGAACCGTGCGTCGGCGGCGCCGATCGTCCGGCTCAGGCTCTCCTCGGTGGAGAGCTCGGAGCTGCGCAGGGTCAGATCGGCGGCGCTCACGCCGAGGATGGGCAGGGCGATCATCGCGAGGACGAGGAAGCTGCGTCCTTTGGAGCGCCAGGCGTCACGGCGCGCGATGCGGATCGCGGCGCGCCAGGAATGGAGCCACTTGTTCACCGCTCGGCCGCCTGGCCGGTCAGGAGCGAGTCGGCGTCGCTGCGCACGGTCTGGTCGACCACGGCGCCGTCCCGCAGGAAGACGACGCGGTCGGCCCACGCGGCGAACCGCGGCTCGTGGGTGACGAGCACGCCGGCGGCTCCGGCGTCGCACCGGGCGCGGAGCAGGGCGAGGACGGACTCGCCGGTCTCGGAGTCCAGGGCGCCGGTGGGCTCGTCGGCGAGGACGAGACGACGGTCGCCGACGAGGGCGCGGGCGATGGCCACGCGCTGCTGCTGGCCGCCGGACATCTCGTCCGGGAAGCGGTCGGCGAGGTGGCCGAGCTCCATCTCCTCCAGCGCGGCCAGGGCTTCGACACGCGCCTTGCGGGCGGAGGTGCCGTCCAGTTCGCGCGGCAGGGCGACGTTCTCGGCGGCGGTGAGGGCCGGGATGAGGTTGTAGTCCTGGAAGACGTAGCCGATGCTGCGGCGTCGCAGGGCGGCGAGGGCCTTGCGGCCGGCGGTGGTGATGTCGGTGTTCTCGACGATCACCCGACCGGAGGTGGGGGTGTCGAGGCCGCCCGCGATGGTGAGCAGGGTCGACTTGCCGGAACCGGACGGGCCCATGACGGCGACGAGTTCACCGGGGAAGACATCGAGGTCGATGCCGCGCAGGGCGTGCACCTCGGTGGCGCCGGAGCCGTGGACGCGGGTCAGGTTCTGGAGTTGCAGCACGGGCTGCGCTGTGGACATGGAGGGGTCCCCCTTGGACGTACGGGCGCTGCTGGCGCCGTCGTACGGAGCGGTTGGAGAGAGGTGGTGCGGGTCTGTGGGGCCGCGGGGTCAGCGCAGCCGTGCCGGTCGCGTGTCCGTGGTGGACGGCGGAGCGGCGGGTGAGGCGGCGGGCGGGTCGGACGGCGAGGCCGAGGCGGAGGCCGAACCGGACGTCGGCGCGGGCGTCCCGGCGGTCGTGGGAGGCCGTGGGTCGCCCGCGCCGGCGGCGGACGTCGACAGCCGGATCAGCCGGGCCTCGCAGTGGTCGAGCCAGCGGGCCTCGGCCTCGGTCTGGAAGATCAGCTGTTCCAGGACGAGGAGCCAGGCCACGTCGTCCCGTTCCCGGGACTCGCCGTTCTCGAGCGTGGCGAGCGCCTGGGCCTTGAGCCGGGTGTAGTCCTGCATCGCCTTGACGGTGTGGCGGCGCTGGGCCTGGATGACGGCGCGGATGTCGACGCCCGGAGCTCCGACGGCCATCGCGAGCTTGATGGCGAGCTCGTCGCGGGCGGGGCTGGTCCGGTCCACCGGCTTCTCGAACCAGGCTCTGAGCTCTTCGCGACCGCTGTCGGTGATCGCGTAGAGCGCGTGGCCGGCGTCGTCCTCGCCGCCCTGGGCGACCATGCCGTCCCGTTCGAGACGGTTGAGGGTCGTGTAGACCTGGCCCACGTTGAGGGGCCAGGTGGAGCCCGTGCGGGACTCGAACTCCGTACGGAGCTGCGAGCCGTAGCGGGGCCCGCGTTCGAGGAGGGCGAGAAGCCCGTGGCGGATCGACATACTCAGTATGTATACCGAGTATGTCGACGCCGACAAGCGACCTGAGACGGAACCAGCGCGTCCGTCTCAGGGGGGACACGCGGGGTCGTGCGAGGGACCGAGAAGCTCAGCGGTTCCGCATCCGTACGCCCAGAAAACCGATGCCGAGCCCCATCAGCGCGAGCCCCGCGCCCAGCGTGAGTACGGGAATCTGCCGGTCAACGGTGGTGGTGGCGGTCCGGGAGTCGAGATGGGGCGCCGCGGCGGGCACGGTGGCGGGCGTCGACGTGGGCTCCGTCGCCTCCGTCTCCGGTACCGCTTCGAGCTCCTCGTCCGCGCCCTCGGCCTCCTCGTCCACTTCCTGGGACGGCTCTTCCGCTGTTGCTGTTTTGGTACGTGAAGGGTCGGGCGGCCCGCCCGTGTCGCTCGGCCTCGGGGGCGCCGGGGGCCGGCCGGGCCGCTCGCGGCCCTCCCCGGCGGGGCGCCCGGCCAGCGAGCGGGAGGCGGTGGGGCCGGGGGCCTCGGAGACCGTCGCCGAGGGCGCCGCGGGCGCCGACGGCCAGGAGGCGGGGGAGGAGGCCGAGGTGGAAGGGGGCCGGGCGGAAGGAGGCCGGGCGGGCGGGCCGGAGGCGCCGGGGACGCCCGGTCTGCCGCTCGCCGGGACCGCAGCGGACGGCGAGGGTGAGGAGGGCGGCGAGGGCGGCGAGGGCGACGACGACGGCCTGGGCGGTACGGCCTTCGCGCTCGGCCCGGAGGGCGCGCCCTTCGACGGCCCCGCCTTCCATGCCGCCGTCGCCATGGGAGCGGGAGCGGGCCGATCGGACCCGTACGCCACCGGTACGGCACCCATCACCAGCCAGCACACGGCCACGGGACCGAGCGCCCGCCACCGCACCACCCGCGTCCGCAGTGCCCGCGTCCGCGCGCGGCGGAGTCCTGGAGTCACCGGGTGACCCCCCTCCCGTACGAGCCGCCGAGGTTTCACGCTCAGCGTCACATGTCGGGGCATTTCCGGCATCCGGGCGCCCGCGCGGGGGTGAGGAGGCTCGTGGGAGGGAGGGCGCCCGCCGCCGAGGACGAGCGCCCGAGGACGAGCGCCCAGGACGAGCGCCCGAGGACGAGCGCCCCAAGAGCCGCGGTCGTTACTGCCCCGGGTCGCCCGTGGAGATCTCCAGGGTGAACTCGGCGTCGTCCTTCGACGCGTCCTCACCCGCCGGCGGGTACTGGCTGAGGACCGTGCCCTCGCCGTACGTCGCCTCGTCCACCGGGGTCTGCTTCGTGAGCTTCCAGCCCGCGGCCTGGAGGCAGTCCTTCACCGACTGGATGTTCTTGTACGTGAAGTCGGGGATCTCGAACTTCGACGGGTCGTCGCTCGACTCCCTCGGCTCGGTGCACTTCTTCACGTCGATGGTCTTGGTCAGGTCGGGACCCTTGTGTCCGGGGGCGGCCGACTGGCTCTGGCTCGGGTCGCCGCCGCCGTTGTCCGCCGGGTCGTCCTTGTTGAGCGCGATCGCGGTGATCACACCGCCGATCGCGATCAGCGCGACGACGATCGACCCCACGACGACCGGCATGTTCCGCTTGGGCCCGCCGGAGCCGCTGTTCATCGTGGTCTGCGGCGACATCTGGTACGGCCCGGGAGCGGGCGTCTGGTAGACCGGGGACGGCGGCGGGGTCTGCGCCTGCTGCGGGTATCCGTAGGAGGGGGCAGGCGTCGGCGGACCGTACGGGCCCGGCTGCGGCGTCGGGTGCTGGTACGGCTGCTGGACACCGTGTGTCGTGGGCGGCGGGGTCTGGCCGACCGGCGGGAAGACCGCCGAGCCCACGCCCGCACCACTGCTGACCGGGCCGCCCGCCACGATCACCGGCGCACCCGTCTGCCCGGCCGACAGCACCCGCAGGCACTCGTCCTGCATCGCGGCGGCGCTCGGGAAACGCTCGTTCGGGTTCTTCTTCAGCGCGCGGGCGACGAGCGCGTCCATCGCCGGGGTCACCGAGCGGTTGATGGACGAGGGCGCGACCGGCTCCTCCTGCACGTGTGCGTACGCGATCGCCAGCGGCGAGTCCGCGTCGAACGGCAGGCGGCCCGTGAGGAGTTGGAAGAGCATGATGCCGACCGAGTACAGGTCGGAACGGGCGTCCACCGCGCGGCCCAGGGCCTGTTCGGGGGAGAGGTACTGCGGGGTGCCGACGACCATGCCGGTCTGCGTCATCGAGGTGACACCGGACTGCATGGCGCGGGCGATGCCGAAGTCCATCACCTTGACGACGCCGCGCTTGGTCATCATCACGTTGCCGGGCTTGATGTCCCGGTGGACCAGGCCCATTTCGTGGCTGGTCTCCAGCGCGGCGAGCACGTCGGCGGTCACCTTCAGCGCCTTGTCCGCCGGCATCGCGCCGAACTGCCGTACGTCGGAGGCGAGGACCGAGCCGAGCGGCTGCCCCTCCACGTACTCCATGACGATGTACGGCATGACGGCGCCGTCGAGGGTGTCCTCACCGGTGTCGAAGACCGAGACGATGTTCGTGTGCGAAAGCTTCGCGACCGCCTGGGCCTCGCGCCGGAACCGCTCGCGGAACGACTGTTCCCGGCCGAGTTCCGTGTGCAGGGTCTTGATGGCCACCTGGCGGTCCAGCGCGCTGTCGTACGCCAGGTAGACGGAGGCCATGCCGCCCTCGCCGAGCAGGTCGCGAAGCTGGTACCGGCCGTTCGCGACCGAACCGCCCGCGTAGCGACCCTGTGCGCCGTCCTGGCTCATTCGTGCTCCCCCTACGCGCGCGTGGCGGCGCTGATCCGGAATTTCCTGGCCAAGTCTGCCCCAGGGCACCGACACGTCAAGCCGGGTGCCCGTTCCGTGACCCTCCGCGCAAGAAGCGTCTCGGAAGCGTTACACGAACAGGCCGGAATTTGCATCGGCGTACGCGCGGAGGGTTGGATGGCCGGTCCACTCGGACCGTGGTGTCGGACGAAGCCTGTAGCGTGACGGCGGTACGGCACCACACCACGGACAGATGACGGCGAGGACTGATGGCACCCGAATCCGAAGCAGGCGGCGGCGGCCTGTCGGGCGCCGCCGCGGAGTCCTGGGGCGTCGGCGGAGTGGTCGGTGACGGACGGTACCGGCTGACGCACCGTCTGGGACGAGGCGGCATGGCCGAGGTGTTCGCGGCCGAGGACGTGCGGCTCGGCCGCACGGTCGCCGTGAAGCTCCTCCGCTCCGACCTCGCCGAGGACCCGGTCTCCAAGGCCCGCTTCACCCGCGAGGCGCAGTCGGTCGCGGGCCTCAACCACCATGCGATCGTGGCGGTGTACGACTCCGGCGAGGACGTCGTCGGCGCCCAGTCCGTGCCGTACATCGTGATGGAGCTGGTCGAGGGCCGCACCATCCGTGACCTGCTGATCAGCGCCGAGGCGCCGGGCCCCGAGCAGGCCCTGATCATCGTCTCCGGCGTGCTGGAAGCGCTCGCGTACTCGCACCAGCACGGCATCGTGCACCGGGACATCAAGCCCGCGAACGTCATCATCACGCACGGTGGCGCGGTGAAGGTGATGGACTTCGGCATCGCGCGCGCCCTGCACGGCGCGCAGTCGACGATGACCCAGACCGGCATGGTCATGGGCACGCCGCAGTACCTCTCCCCCGAACAGGCTCTCGGCAAGGCCGTGGACCACCGTTCCGACCTGTACGCCACCGGCTGTCTGCTGTACGAACTGCTGGCGCTGCGGCCCCCGTTCACCGGCGAGACCCCGCTCTCGGTGGTCTACCAGCACGTCCAGGACATCCCCGTCCCGCCCTCCGACGTCGCGCAGGACGCGCCGCCGGAGCTCGACGGGCTGGTGATGCGCTCGCTGGCGAAGGACCCGGACGACCGGTTCCAGAGCGCCGAGGAGATGCGCGGGCTGATCCAGTACGGCCTGCAGATGCTCCAGCAGGCGGGCGGTCACACCGGCACGTGGAACACCGGCCCGGTGGAGGTGCACGAGGGCGGGCACACTCCGGTCGGCGGCGTCGCGGCGACGACCGCGATGGGCCACCCGATGCACCACGAGACCGCGCAGGGCCCGATCCTGCCGCCGATGAACCCGGACGACGGCGGGGTCGGCGGGTACGGCGGCGGTGGTTACGAGCAGGACGGCTACGGCCACCAGGGCGGTGGCAAGGGCGGCCGCGGCAAGGTGCTGCTGTTCGTGGCGCTGGCCATGATCGCCATGGTGGCGGGTGTCGTGTTCGCGCTGGACAAGGCAGGTGAGAAGGGCGGTACGACGGACAAGCCGACGATCACCGACTCGCCGTCCACCGTCACGGATTCGCCGACCCCGTCCGAGGAGCAGACGCCGCAGACGCAGCAGCCCGAGACCTCCACGGGCGGCGACCAGAACACGTGGACGCCGTCGTACACGCCTTCGACGCCGCAGACGACGCCCCCGACGACTCCGCCGACGACTCCGCCGACCGACCCGACGGACGGCGGCACGGACACCGAGGGCACCACGGAGGGCACGACCGAGGGGTCCACGGAAGGCTCGACCGAGGGGTCCACCGAGGGCACCACGGAGGGCACCACGGAGGGCAACGGCAACGCGGGCACGACGACGGGCAGCGCCAACGCGGGCACGACGACGGGCACGACGGCCGGTACGACGGCGGGCGCCGCGGACGGCGGGACCGGCACCACCCCCTGACCCGTACCGAGCCGGTCAGCCCGCGAACGCGTCGCGTACCGCCTCGTACTCACGGGTCCACCACACCGCCAGGGCCGACGCCGCGGGAAACTGCGGGTCGGCCCTTCGGTCGTGCAGCTGGTAGCGCCAGCGCAGTATCCAGAAGTCGTTGAGCCGCTCCCACCACACCCGGTGCACCGCCGACGCCAGCTCCGCCCCGTCCGCGCCCGCCGCCCGGCGGTAGGCGCGCGCGTACGCCCGCACCTTCTCGAGCGCCAGCTCACCCGCCGGCCGTACGAAGAAGATGGCGGCGGCCCTGACGGCCTCCTCCGCCCGGGGCTGGACCCCGAGGCGGTCCCAGTCGACGATCGCTGCGGGCTCGGCCCCCCGGTAGAGCAGGTTCAGCGGGTGGAAGTCGCCGTGCACCCAGCCGGCCGAGGTGGCGCGGGGCGGACGGCGGTGGGCGTGCTCCGCGAGCAGCCCGCGCCGTTCGAGCAGCCGGTGCTCGGCGAGGGCGTCGAAGCCGGTGCGGGGCCGGTGGGCGCGGGCGAGACGGAGCAGCTCGTCGATGACCCGGAGGGTGTCCTCGGGGCGGGCGCTCTCGTGCCCGTCGCCCTGGGGCGGTGACTCCATGACCTGCTCCAGGCAGGTGTGGACGTGGCCGAGGAGCGCGCCCAGGCGCCGGGAGCCGCCGGTGGAGAGCTGGGCGCCGTCGCGGTGGCGGCCGTCGACCCAGGGGTGCAGGGCGTAGCAGCGGCCGCCGATGACGGCGACCGTGCGGCCGGCGGAGTCGGCGAGCGGCGGGGCGACGGGCAGGCCGAGGGCGTGCAGACGCTGGGTGGCGCGGTGCTGCCGGCTGATGGTGTCCCGGTCGGCGGTGGGGGCGTCGAGGTGCTGTTTGAGGAAGTAGGCGCCGCGGGTGGTGGCGAGGCGGTAGCCGCGGTTGAGGAGCCCCTGGGTGACGGGTTCGCAGGAGAGCGGCTCGCCGGCCTCGCGGTAGCGGCGCAGCAGGGCGCCGACGGGCGGAGCAAGCGTTTCAGATGAGCGCGGCACCCGCCAGATGTTAGATCACGCTACGTGCTGGAGATGTCGCTCGGTGGTGTAGTCCAGCTGGTGCACGGTCACGAACTGGGGCTCGATGCGCATGTAGATGGGGTCGAAGGGCTCGCCGTCCACGACCTGCGGGGTCGGGCCGAAGGCGGCCAGCTGCTCCTCGGTGGGTCGGACGACCTCCGCGGTGCCGGTGAACTGCACGGACCAGAGGTTCTCGGCGCCCGAGTTGAAGTTGTCCGCGCCGTAGGCGACGACGCTCCCCGCGCAGGCGCGGTGGTAGCCGAGACCCCGGTGCATCCGGAGCAGGACGCGGCCGTCGTCCACGATGTGGCGGGCGGGGGCGACGAACGGCATGGCGCTCATGCTCGTCGCCACCCGGCCGTACGAGACTCGGCTCAGCAGCTCGATGGCGCGGATCTCCTCGGTGGACATGGCTTCCACTCTCCCGCCACCGGCACTGCGTCGGAAAGGGGCGCCTGCCCCGGTTCGTCGGGACGTAGGTCCCGAATCGGGGTCCGCACCGGGTCGGGCCGAACGGGTGACCCTCGCGGGGCCGGCCGTACGCCCTTCGCTCACTGCCGCTCGGCCTGCAGCCGGGCCACGTACGCCGCGGCCTGGGAACGGCGCTCCATGCCCAGCTTCGACAACAGGCTGGAGACATAGTTCTTGATCGTCTTCTCCGCGAGGTGGAGCCGCTCGCCGATGGCCCGGTTGGTCAGGCCCTCGCCGATCAGATCCAGGATCCTGCGCTCCTGTTCCGTCAGGTTGGCGAGCTTGTCGTCACCCTTCGGATTGTTTCCGTCCCGCAGCCGCTCCAGGACGCGTGCGGTGGCGACCGGATCGAGCAGGGACTTCCCGGCCGCGACGTCCCGTACCGCCGAAAGGAGTTCGTTCCCGCGAATGGCTTTGAGGACATAACCCGAGGCCCCGGCCATGATCGCGTCGAAGAGCGCCTCGTCGTCGGCGTACGAGGTGAGCATCAGGCACTTGATGTCCTCGTTCTGCGAACGCACCTCGCGACAGACCTCGACACCGCTGCCGTCGGGCAGCCGGACGTCGAGCACGGCCACGTCGGGGCGCGTCGCCGGGATCCTGACCAGGGCGTCCGCCGCCGTGCCCGCCTCCCCGACCACCTCGATGTCGTCCTCCACGGAGAGCAGCTCGTGGACGCCACGCCGGACGACTTCGTGGTCGTCCAACAGAAATACCCGGATTTTTCCATCTTCGCGCACGTCCTCAGTCTCACATATTGGCTCTTCCCGTGCCCGGGGTCTGCGGGATAACGTGCCCCGTGTTCCGGCGGCCTGCCAGGCCGTTGCCAGTGCGCTGACCAGCTACTGTTCCCACTTTTCTCGATTTACTTGGAAATCCAAGCAAAATCGCAGGTCAAATGGGGTTTCGCAGTAATGCGCGGCAGTGGGTAACGTGCCTATGACAGGGCGCTCGCCGGGGCACCTGTCACGCCTGACCCGGCCGAGTCGCACCCACCCCGTGCGCGAGTACGGACAAGGCGAGCCGCACTGGCCTTTCCCGGCAACCCCGGGGGCCGGACCGACGGAGGAGCACGCACGTGACCGTGGAGAGCACTGCCGCGCGCAAGACGACGCGACGCAGCAGCGGCACCAAGCGCACTGCCAGCGCGAGCGCCAAGAAGTCCCAGACTTCGGAGCCCGAGCTCGTTCAGCTGCTGACGCCCGAAGGGGAGCGCGTCCAGCACCCCGAGTACGACATCGACCTGAGCGCCGACGAGCTGCGCGGCCTCTACCGGGACATGGTCCTCACCCGCCGCTTCGACGCCGAGGCCACCGCCCTGCAGCGACAGGGCGAGCTGGGCCTGTGGGCGTCGCTGCTCGGCCAGGAGGCCGCGCAGATCGGCTCCGGCCGCGCGCTGCGGGACGACGACTACGTCTTCCCGACCTACCGGGAGCACGGTGTCGCCTGGTGCCGTGGGGTCGACCCGACGAACCTGCTCGGCATGTTCCGCGGTGTGAACCACGGAGGCTGGGACCCCAACAGCAACAACTTCCACCTGTACACGATCGTCATCGGCTCGCAGACCCTGCACGCCACCGGCTACGCCATGGGCGTCGCCAAGGACGGCGCGGACTCCGCCGTGATCGCGTACTTCGGTGACGGCGCGTCCAGTCAGGGCGACGTCGCCGAGTCGTTCACCTTCTCCGCGGTCTACAACGCCCCGGTCGTCTTCTTCTGCCAGAACAACCAGTGGGCGATCTCGGAGCCCACCGAGAAGCAGACCCGTGTGCCGCTGTACCAGCGGGCGCAGGGCTTCGGCTTCCCCGGCGTCCGTGTCGACGGCAACGACGTCCTCGCGTGCCTGGCCGTGACCCGCTCCGCGCTGGAGCGCGCCCGCCGGGGCGAGGGCCCGACCCTGGTCGAGGCGTTCACCTACCGGATGGGCGCCCACACCACCTCCGACGACCCGACCAAGTACCGCGCCGACGAGGAGCGCGAGGCCTGGGAGGCGAAGGACCCGATCCTGCGGCTCAAGGCGTACCTGGAGCGCGAGGGCCACGCCGACGCGGCGTTCTTCGAGGCGCTGGAGCAGGAGAGCGAGGCGCTCGGCAAGCGCGTCCGCGAGGGCGTCCGCTCCATGCCCGACCCGGATCACATGGCGATCTTCGAGAATGTCTACGCCGACGGGCACGCGCTCGTCGACGAGGAGCGTGCGCAGTTCGCCGCCTACCAGGCGTCGTTCGCGGACTCCGCGGCCGAGGGTGAGGTCAAGTAACCATGGCTGTACAGAAGCTTCCCCTGGCCAAGGCGATCAACGAGTCGCTCCGCACGGCCCTCGAGAACGACCCCAAGGTCCTCATCATGGGTGAGGACGTCGGCAAGCTCGGCGGCGTCTTCCGTGTCACCGACGGCCTGCAGAAGGACTTCGGCGAGGACCGGGTCATCGACACCCCGCTCGCCGAGTCCGGCATCGTCGGCACCGCGATCGGCCTGGCCCTGCGCGGCTACCGGCCCGTCGTCGAGATCCAGTTCGACGGTTTCGTCTTCCCCGCGTACGACCAGATCGTCACGCAGCTCGCCAAGATGCACGCCCGTGCGCTCGGCAAGGTCAAGATGCCGGTCGTCATCCGCATCCCGTACGGCGGTGGCATCGGCGCCGTCGAGCACCACTCGGAGTCCCCCGAGGCGCTCTTCGCGCACGTCGCCGGTCTCAAGGTCATCTCGCCGTCCACCTCGTCGGACGCGTACTGGATGCTCCAGCAGGCCATCCAGAGCGACGACCCGGTCATCTTCTTCGAGCCCAAGCGCCGCTACTGGGACAAGAGCGAGGTCGACACCGAGGCCATCCCGGGCGAGCTGCACAGGGCACGTGTGGCGCGCGAGGGCACGGACCTCACGCTCGCCGCGTACGGCCCGATGGTGAAGGTCTGCCTGGAGGCCGCCGCGGCCGCCCAGGAGGAGGGGAAGTCGGTGGAGGTCGTCGACCTGCGCTCGATGTCCCCGATCGACTTCGACACGATCCAGGCCTCGGTCGAGAAGACCCGCCACCTGGTCGTGGTCCACGAGGCCCCGGTCTTCTACGGCTCCGGCGCGGAGATCGCCGCCCGGATCACCGAGCGCTGCTTCTACCACCTGGAGGCCCCCGTCCTGCGGGTCGGCGGCTACCACGCGCCGTATCCGCCGGCGCGCCTGGAGGAGGAGTACCTGCCGGGTCTGGACCGCGTGCTCGACGCCGTCGACCGCTCGCTGGCGTACTGAGGAGAGCATCGTGACGATCCGCGAATTCAAGATGCCCGACGTGGGCGAGGGCCTCACCGAGGCCGAGATCCTCAAGTGGTACGTCCAGCCGGGTGACACCGTCGCCGACGGCCAGGTCGTCTGTGAGGTCGAGACGGCGAAGGCGGCCGTCGAGCTGCCGATCCCCTTCGACGGCACGGTCCACGAGCTGCCCTTCCCCGAGGGCACGACGGTCGATGTCGGCCAGGTGATCATCTCCGTGAACGTGGGCGGAGGTGCGGCCCCGGAGGCTCCGGCCGCCGAGGCGGCTCCCGCCGTCGCGGCCCCGGTGGCCGAGGCTCCCGCCGAGGAGCCCGAGCCGCAGGGCCGCCAGCCGGTCCTCGTCGGCTACGGCGTGGCCGCGAGCTCGACCAAGCGCCGGGCCCGCAAGACCACGGCCGCCGCTCCCGTCTCCGTACCGGAGCAGCTGAACGGTCACGCGCCCGCGGCCGCCCGCCCGCTGGCCAAGCCGCCGGTGCGCAAGCTGGCCAAGGACCTCGGTGTCGATCTGGCGGCGGTCACCCCGACCGGTCCTGACGGGATCATCACCCGTGAGGACGTCCACCGCGCGGCCGCTCCGGCGCCCGCCCCGGTGGTCGAGGCCCCCGCGCCGGCCGCCCCGGCGCCGGTCCCTGTCGCCGCCGCGCCGGTGGCCGTGCCCGTGTCGGCGGACGGCCGGGAGACCCGTATCCCCATCAAGGGCGTACGGAAGGCCACGGCGGTCGCCATGGTCGGCTCGGCCTTCACCGCGCCGCACGTCACCGAGTTCGTCACCTTCGACATCACGCGCACGATGAAGCTGGTCGAGGAGCTCAAGTCCGACAAGGACATGGCGGGACTGCGGGTCAACCCGCTGCTCCTCATCGCCAAGGCCGTCCTGGTCGCCGTCCGGCGCAACCCGGACATCAACGCGGCCTGGGACGAGGCGAACCAGGAGATCGTGCTCAAGCACTACGTCAACCTGGGCATCGCCGCGGCCACCCCGCGCGGTCTGATCGTGCCGAACATCAAGGACGCGCACGCCCAGACCCTGCCGGAGCTGTCGCAGTCCCTGAGCGAGCTGGTCGGCACTGCCCGCGAGGGTAGGACGACCCCGGCGGCGATGCAGGGCGGCACGTTCACCATCACCAACGTCGGCGTCTTCGGCGTCGACACCGGTACGCCCATCCTGAACCCCGGCGAGTCGGCGATCCTCGCGGTCGGCGCGATCAAGCTCCAGCCGTGGGTCCACAAGGGCAAGGTGAAGCCGCGTCAGGTCACGACGCTGGCCCTCTCCTTCGACCACCGTCTGGTCGACGGCGAGCTGGGCTCCAAGTTCCTGGCGGATGTCGCCGCGATCCTGGAGCAGCCGAAGCGCCTCCTGACCTGGTCGTAACGGACAGGTCCTGGTCGTAACGACCAAACGCGGCAAGCGTGTTGTTTCACGTGAAACGCCCGACCGGGCTCCCCGGTCGGGCGTTTCCGCTTCCTCTCCGATCAAGCCGCGGCCTACCGGAACGCGGGGATGTACCGCCGCGCCCAGTCGGCGAAGGCGCGGGGCGCGCGGCCCAGGACCTGCTCGATGTGCGGGCTGACGCGCTGCTCGGCGGGGGTGGGCTCCCCGAGGATCGCCAGCGTCGTCTCGACGACGGGCTCGGGCAGGAACGCCAGCATCTGCGCGCGGGCCTCCTCCCGGCTCTGCTCCACGAACCGCACGGGTTCGCCCAGCGCGTCGGCGATCGCCTCGGCCCGCTCGCGGGGCGTGCTGAGAGCGGGTCCGGTCAGCTCGTAGATCTGCCCGTCGTGGCCCTCCTCCCGCAGCGCCACGGCGCCGACCTCGGCGATGTCGTCCGGGTCGACGGTCGGCAGCCCGGTGTCGGCGAACGGCGCGGCGATCTCCCTGCGCGTACGGACCGACTCGACCCAGGCGAAGGCGTTCGAGTCGAACCCGCCGGGGCGCAGGATCGTCCACTCCAGGCCCGACTCCCGTACCGCGTCCTCGATGGAGCGTCCCGTGTCCCCGTGGGAGGCCGATCCGGGCCGGGTCGCGACGCCCTGGGAGGACAGCAGGACGACCCGCCGGACGCCGCCGGCCTTCGCGGCGTCGAGGACGGCGTGCGGGTTCAGCAGGTGCGCGCTCGGGCCGCCGTTCTGCAGGAACAACGCCTCGGCGCCGTCGAAGACGGGCCGCAGGCTCTCCGCGTCGATCAGATCGGACCGTACGGCGTGGACACCCTTCGGTACGTCCGCGTCCGTGATGCCCCGGGACGTGGCGGTCACCTGCTCGCCGGCCGCCGCGAGCACCCGTACGAGCGATCGGCCGACGTTGCCCGTCGCCCCCGTCACAACGATCATCGTGAACTCCCCTGTCCTGTCGTTCGGTTGACGTCGACGACGCTAACAGCCTCGGTATAGTAGGTACCTAGAGGAAAGTGGCTATCCGAGGGGGCGCGCATGGCGGCCGATACGACATGGACGGCTTCGGCCGACACCGACCCGGAGCTCGCCTGCCCGGTCGCGCCCGTGGTGGACATCGTCTTCAGCCGGTGGACGACACCGATCCTGTGGACCCTCAACGCCCGTGGCCGGCTGCGGTTCGTGGAGCTGGAGCGTGCGATCGGCAGGATCACGCCGAAGGTGCTGACCCAGCGGCTGCGCCAGCTGGAGCGCGACGGCCTGGTCGTCCGTACGTACCACCCGGAGGTCCCGCCCCGGGTCGAGTACGAGATCAGCGAACTCGGCCGCAGTCTCGCCCCGCTCTTCGCGCATCTCGCCGAGTGGGCCGCCGAGAACCTGGAGAAGGTCGACGAGGCGCGCGAGGTCTACGACGCGGATCCGGCGCGGTAGCGGCCGGGCAGCGCGGCCGCGTCGTAGCCGCCCATGTCGCCGGCACGTCCGTATCGCGGACAGAGATGCCTGATGCACCCCTGTTGTATCTAAGCTGTGCGCATGGCATCCGCACCCCCAGCAGCCGACCGTGTCTACATGCACGTCAAGCAGGCCGTCCTCGACCGCCGCTACGAGGGCGGCACGCTGCTCACCGAAGGCGAACTCGCCCAGGCCGTCGGGGTGTCCAGGACCCCCGTGCGCGAAGCGCTGCTGAAGCTGGAGATGGAAGGGCTGCTCAAGCTCTACCCGAAGAAGGGCGCCCTCGTTCTCGCCGTCTCCGCCCAGGAGATCGCCGATGTCGTCGAGACCCGGCTGCTCGTCGAGGAGTTCGCCGTCCGCCGGGTCGTCCCCGCGTCCGCCGCGCTCGTCGAGCGGCTCGAAGAGCTCCTGGAGGAGCAGAAGCGCCGCGCCGAGGCCGGGGACCTCGCGGAGGTCGCCGTCACCGACCGCTGCTTCCACGCCGAGATCGTCAAGCACGCGGGGAACCAGATCCTCGCCCGCCTCTACGACCAGCTGCGCGACCGTCAGCTGCGCATGGGCGTCGCCGTCATGCAGTCCCAGCCCGACCGGATCGCCAAGAACATCACCGAGCACGCCGAGATCCTGGAGCGGATCAGGGCCGGGGACGCCGAGGGCGCGGCCCGGTGCGTCCGGCAGCACCTGAGCTGGGTCAAGATCCTGGTCCGGGGTGAGGCCAGGTGAGCCGCGACGGATACGGATCAGCCGTCACCCTCCCCGGCGACCCGCCCGGAGGCCGGCGCGCCGCCCTCGTCTGGGGTGTCGGCGTCGCCGTCTACTTCGTCGCCGTCATCTTCCGTACGTCCCTGGGCGTCGCCGGACTCGACGCTGCCGACCGCTTCGACGTCAACGCCTCCGCCCTCTCCACCTTCTCCATCCTCCAGCTGCTGGTCTACGCCGGCATGCAGATACCCGTCGGCCTCATGGTCGACCGGCTCGGCACCAAGAAGGTGCTGACCATCGGCGTCGTGCTCTTCACCGTCGGCCAGCTCGCCTTCGCCCTCGCCCCCTCCTACGGCATGGCGCTCGCCGCCCGCGCGCTCCTGGGCTGCGGCGACGCGATGACCTTCATCAGCGTCCTGCGGCTCGGCACCCGCTGGTTCCCCGCCCGCCGCGGCCCCCTCATCGCCCAGGTCGCCGCGCTCTTCGGCATGGCCGGCAACCTCGTCTCGACCATCGTCATCGCCCCCGCCCTGCACGGCATGGGCTGGACGACCACCTTCGTCGGCAGCTCGATCGCCGGCGTCGTCGTGCTCGTGCTGCTGCTGCTCTTCCTCAAGGACCACCCCGAGGGCCACGAGCCGCCGTCCGCCCCGCGTGCCGGGGCCGTGTTCGTCCGCCGGCAGATCACCGAGTCCTGGCGGGAGCCGGGCACCCGCCTCGGGATGTGGGTGCACTTCACCACCCAGTTCCCGGCGATGGTGTTCCTGCTGCTGTGGGGGCTGCCGTTCCTCGTCGAGGACCAGGGCCTCTCCCGCGGTGTCGCGGGCGAGCTGCTGACGCTCGTGGTGCTCTCCAACATGGCGGTCGGGCTCGCGTACGGGCAGATCATCGCCCGTCACCACGCGGCCAGGGCCCCGCTCGCCCTCGCCACGGTCGCGGCGACGGCGCTGCTGTGGGCCGCCACCCTCGCGTACCCCGGCGACCGGGCCCCGCTGTGGCTGCTCATCACGCTCTGCGCGGTCCTCGGCGCCTGCGGCCCCGCCTCGATGATCGGCTTCGACTTCGCCCGCCCCGCCAACCCGCCCGAGCGTCAGGGAACAGCCTCGGGAATCGTCAACATGGGTGGTTTCACCGCCTCGATGACGACCCTGCTCGCGGTCGGCGTGCTCCTCGACGCGACCGGCGACAACTACCGGATCGCCTTCTCGTCCGTCTTCGTCCTGGAGGCGCTGGGCATCGTGCAGATCCTGCGCCTGAAGTCCCGTACGACCCGCCGGGAGAAGGAGCGCCTCGTCGCCAGCCGCGTCGAGACGGTCCACGTACCGGCCTGAGACCGGACTCCTGCGGGGGCTCCGTCAGGGGGTGACGGCGAAGTTGTCCAGGATCGCCCGCGCCAGCTCCGTGTCGCCCTCGATCTTGATCCGGTCCGCGACGGCCGCCGGCCGGACCCGCCCGCAGGCCAGCCGTACGTACGTCTCCCAGTCCAGCGCCAGCGTCACCGCGGGCCCCAGCGACGGGGCCCCGTCGACCGAGCCGCGGCCGTCCGCGTCCACCCGTACCGTCCGCAGGAACTCCACCGGGCCGTGCACATCCACCACGACCGCCGAGTTCGGCGGCGCGCCCGCGTCCTTCGCGACCACCTTCGGCAGCGCGGCGAGCAGGTTGTCCCGGGTGACCAGGGCGCCGGGGGAGTCCAGGTTGCCCGGCTTCCCGAGCGCGATCCGCAGGTCCTGCTCGTGCACCCAGACGTCGAAGGCCCGCATCCGGTAGGCCACTTCGAGGGTCTGCTCGGCGCCGAGCGGAGCGCGGATCAGATGGTCCGGCTGACGGTTCTCGTTGCGCAGCTGACGCGCGCGGCGGATCAGGATGTACTCCAGCTCCGAGGTCATCTCGGGGCCGGTGTGGTGCCGCCGCACATCGACCTGCATCTCCATGTAGCGGGCGAACTCACTGCGTACGTGGTAGAGATCGCGGGGCAGCGAGTGGATGGGGCGCGGATCGCCCAGCATCTCGCACTCCATGCCGATCACATGCGACACGAGGTCGCGCACCGACCAGCCCGGGCACGGTGTCGCGCGGTTCCACTCGCCCTCGACGAGCGGCTGCACCAGCTCGGATATGGCTTCGATGGAGTGGGTCCAGGCGTCGGCGTAGGTCTGAAGGCTGGGATGGACGGTCACGGGACCCCTCGGCGGTTCTGCGGTGCACGGGCTGACGATCGAGCGGACAGGCGGGCTGGAGACAAGACTGCGTGGGAGGCTCGGACGCTAAGTTACGCTGCCCGAAGGCACCCCGGCAGTGCTTTCGTGTGACGATCGTAGGCCCGTGTTGACGGCTCGAATGCCAGGACGGTGGTAGTGTGCGCGCCTCCCTCATCCAGATCGCAGTAGACCAGGACGAACCGGTCGTTTCGCGCCGTGCGCGGGTGGCCGAGCTGGTACGGCAGGAGCGCGGCGCGGCGGATCTCGTCGTCCTGCCGGAGCTGTGGCCGATGGGGGCGTTCGCGTACGAGTCGTTCGCGGCGGAGTCGGAACCGCTGCGGGGCCCCACGTACGAGGCGATGGCGGCGGCGGCCCGGGACGCGGGGGTCTGGCTGCACGCCGGATCGATCGTCGAGGCGGACGGCGGAGCCCTCTACAACACCTCGCTCGTCCTCTCCCCGGCCGGAGAGCTCGCGGCGAGCTACCGCAAGATCCACCGCTTCGGCTTCGACAAGGGCGAAGCCGTGATGATGGCGGCGGGGGACGAACTGGTGACGTTCGCGCTGCCGGAGCTCACCGTGGGCGTCGGCACCTGTTACGACCTGCGCTTCCCGGAGCTGTTCCGGGGGCTGGTGGACGCGGGCGCCCAGGCCTTCGTCGTCCCGGCCGGCTGGCCTGCCCGCCGCCGCGCCCACTGGACGCTGCTGGCGCAGGCGCGGGCGGTGGAGAACCAGGCGTACGTGCTGGCCTGCGGCACGGCCGGGACCCACGCGGGCGTGGAGCAGGCCGGGCACTCGATCGTGGTCGACCCGTGGGGCGAGGTTTTGGCGGAGGCGGGCACGGGCGAGGAGATCCTCCGCGTGGAGCTGGACCCGGCGAAGGTGACGGCGACGAGGGAGCAGTTCCCGGCGCTGAAGGACCGGGTGCTGTAGGCCCCCACCGGACGCCGCTCGCGGCCGGGGGCCGTATCGACGACGCCCCCTGGTCCTCCGGCTCCCGTTTCGACGGCAGGGCGGCCTAGTCCTCACGCTCCCGTTCCGCCATCCGGATCACGCAGACCGCGACCGCGATGAGCAGCGCGGCGTCGGTGTCCTCGCGGACCACGTTCACGGCGTACGTGTCCCGGACGCGGAACCACTGCCGCGAGATGTGGGCGAGGAGTTCACCGTCGTACTCGACCGTGAACTCCCGGTCCAGGATCCGGCCGCTGACGTCCAGTTCGGTGCCTTCGACGAGGGTGACCCGGTAATGGTTGCGGAGCAGCGAGAGCCGCTTCCTGCGGACGGTGGCGAGCGGCCGGTCGTCCCGCTCGATCGTCATCGCGTCCCGCAGGCTGAACATTTTCTGCCGCAGGGTGATCAGGACCTGCCCGAGGGGATCCTTCAGCTCCAGCGTGTCGCGCAGCCGCAGGGCCTTGCCGTCGACGAGGAAGGCGTGGCGGCCGTGCTCGTCCTCGATCCAGTAGTCGTCACCGATGGCGAAGATTTTGTCCCGT
The DNA here is from genome assembly GCF_025195125.1 of Streptomyces sp. Je 1-79. Classification (GTDB taxonomy): domain Bacteria; phylum Actinomycetota; class Actinomycetes; order Streptomycetales; family Streptomycetaceae; genus Streptomyces. The sequence goes on along the minus strand of NZ_JAMGSL010000007.1, from coordinate 380,197 downwards.
ACGCGATATTTCATGGCGGGATGCGTTCCCCGCGAGGCGGCGATTCACGCCGCTCGCGGGCTCACACCGTTCATGATCAGAAGAAGGTCCTGAAGGTGGTGGAGTCGGGGAGGGCGCGAGGGCGGCCGCCGGCGCAGCCGGCGTGACGACGGCGACGGCCGCGAGGCCGACGGGCGAAGGTCACGCGACGCCGCCATCGCGTCCCCGCGCCGTTTTTCCGCCCGGGGTCGCCGTTGCTCCCCCCGCCGTAGGCGTGTGATCCGCCGTTCACAGGTGGATGGCAAGCTTGAAGCATGAACGATGCTGCCCCGGCGCCCACCCCCGCGCCTGCGCCCCGCCGTGCCCGTGTCCGTGCTCCCGAGCTGGTCGGCAAGGGCGGATGGATCAACACCGGCGGGAAGGACCTGAAGCTCGCCGACTTCCGAGGTCGCATCTTGATCCTCGACTTCTGGACCTTCTGCTGCATCAACTGCCTGCACGTCCTCGACGAGCTCCGTGACCTGGAGGAGAAGCACCGCGACACGCTCGTGATCGTCGGGGTGCACTCGCCGAAGTTCGTCCACGAGGCCGAGCACCAGGCCGTCGTCGACGCCGTCGAGCGGTACGAGGTGCACCACCCGGTCCTCGACGATCCCGAGCTCGCGACCTGGAAGCAGTACGCCGTACGGGCCTGGCCCACGCTCGTCGTCATCGACCCCGAGGGGTACATCGTCGCCCAGCACGCGGGTGAGGGGCACGCGAACGCGATCCGCACGCTCGTCGAGGAGCTGGAGGCCGAGCACGAGGCCAAGGGGACGCTGCGGCGCGGGGACGGACCGTACGTGCCGCCGGAGCCCGTCGCGACCGACCTGCGCTTCCCCGGGAAGGCCGTCCTCCTCGCGAGCGGGAACTTCCTGGTCTCCGACACCACACGCCACCAGCTCGTCGAGCTCGCGCCCGACGGGGAGACCGTGGTGCGGCGGATCGGGGACGGCGAGTTCCGCGAGCCGCAGGGGCTCACCCTCCTGCCCGACGGCAAGGTCGTCGTCGCCGACACCGTGAACCACGCGCTGCGCGTCTTCGACCCCGCCACCGGCGCGACCGAGCGGATCGCCGGCACCGGGAAGCAGTGGTGGCAGGGGTCGCCGACCTCCGGCCCGGCCCTCGACGTGGACCTCTCCTCGCCGTGGGACGTGGCCTGGTGGCAGGGCAGGGTCTGGATCGCGATGGCCGGTGTCCACCAGCTGTGGACGTACGACCCGCAGACGGGGACCGTCGAGGTCGCGGCCGGTACGACCAACGAGGGTCTCGTCGACGGGCCGGCCGCCGAGGCCTGGTTCGCGCAGCCCTCCGGGCTCGCCGCCACCGGGGACCGGCTCTGGATCGCCGACTCCGAGACGAGCGCGCTGCGCTGGATCGACACCGAGGGCGTCGTCCACACCGCCGTCGGCACCGGGCTCTTCGACTTCGGCCACCGCGACGGCGCCGCCGGCCAGGCGCTGCTCCAGCACCCGCTCGGCGTCACCGCCCTGCCCGACGGGTCGGTCGCGATCTCCGACACGTACAACCACGCCCTGCGCCGCTTCGACCCGGCGTCCGGCGAGGTGACGACGCTGGCCACCGATCTCCGCGAGCCGAGCGACGCCGTCCTCGTCGGGGACGAGATCGTCGTCGTCGAGTCCGCCCGGCACCGGCTGACCCGGCTGCGTCTTCCCGAGGAGGCGGTCCAGGTCGAGGCGGTCGCCCACCGCACCCGGCGCGAGGCCACCGAGATCGCGCCCGGCCGGCTCCGGCTCGACGTGGTCTTCCAGGCGCCGACGGGACAGAAGCTGGACGAGCGCTACGGCCCCTCCACCCGGCTCCTCGTCTCCTCGACCCCGCCCGGGCTGCTGCTCGGCGGCGAGGGCACGGGGACGGACCTCTTCCGGGAGCTCGACCTCGACCCGGAGATCACCGAGGGCGTCCTGCACGTCTCGGCGATGGCCGCGTCCTGCGACGACGACCCGGCCAACGAGTACCCGGCCTGCCATGTGCACCAGCAGGACTGGGGCGTTCCGGTGAAGGTGACGGCCGACGGCGTCGCCCGCCTCCCGCTCATCCTCGCGGGCATGGACGCGTAACGCCCGTACGCCTAGCGCACGATTCCCTGGTTCCTGGACGGGCGGTCCCCCGCCCCGTCCAGGCATCCGGAGACCCAGGCCGCCGGGTCGTGCACGGCCCGGTCGCCGCCCATCCCCGCCCGCTGCATGGCCGCGCACTCGCCGGCCAGCAGGGCGCGGGTGCGTTCCCCGGTGACATCGGCCTTCCGGATGCGGACGGCCTGCAGATAGCCGCCCTCGTAGGCGATGTCGGTGCCCCAGGGCGGGCGTTCGTCGTAGGTGGCGACGGTGTAGCCCGCCACGGCCGTGCCGATCAGCACGACCGTGGCGACGCAGGCGATGAACTTCCCCCGGGGAGGGCCCTCATGACGGTCCATGAGGCAGACGGTGCCAGGACCGCCCTTTCCCGGATGTTTCGCGGAACGGCTTCCTGCCCGCCGCCGCGTCCGCTCCGTACGTCAGTAGCCGCGGTCGCGCCCGTTCTCGTCCACGACCGTGGGGGCGGTCGGAGGGACGACGACCCGACGGCGCCGGGCGATGCTGGTGAAGGTCGCCACGCCGATGAGACCGACCGCCATCATGATCAGTCCCACCAGGTCGAGGTTGACTCCGTCGAGCTCCCAGTCCGTGGCGAACGCGAGAATCGCGCCCACGGCGATGAGGATGATGCAGCCTCCCAGGCCCATGAATCCCGCCTCCTAGTGGGGTAGTCGGGATCGGGTACCCCGGTCGGGGGCGGCTATCCCTCCAGGAAGGCCACGAGCGCGTTCGCCAGCAGGTACGGGTCGTCCGCGCCGCAGAGTTCGCGGGCGCTGTGCATCGACAGGCAGGCCACGCCGATGTCGACCGTGCTGATGCCGTGGCGGGCCGCCGTGATCGGGCCGATCGTCGTGCCGCACGGCATGTCGTTGTTGGAGACGAAGAACTGGAACGGCACGCCCGCCTTCTCGCAGGCCGCCGAGAAGACGGCCCGGCCGCCGCCGTCGGTGGCGTACCGCTGGTTGACGTTCACCTTGAGGATCGGGCCGCCGTTGGGGCGCGGGTGGTGCGTCGGGTCGTGGCGCTCGGCGTAGTTGGGGTGGACCGCGTGGCCGACGTCGGAGGAGAGGCAGATCGAGCCGGCGAAGGCGCGGGCGCGGTCCTCGTAGGCGCCGCCGCGGGCGTAGACGGAGCGCTCCAGGACATTGCCGAGGAGCGGGCCCTGGGCGCCGGTGTCGGCCTCGGAGCCGTTCTCCTCGTGGTCGAAGGCGGCGAGGACCGGGATGTACGGGAGGTCGGCGCGGCCCGCGACGGCGGCCAGGGCGGCGACGCCCGCGTGGACGGAGATCAGGTTGTCCATGCGCGGTCCGGCGACGAGTTCGCGGTCGCGGCCGAGGTAGGCGGGGGCCTCGATGGCGTGGACCATCAGGTCCCAGCCGCTGACGTCCTCGGCGTCGACGCCCGCCTCCTCGGCCATGAAGCGGATCAGGTCGCCCTCGTGGACCTCGCCGAGGCCCCAGATCGGCTGCATGTGGCGCTGGCGTTCGAGCTTGAGGCCGTCGTTGGCCTGGCGGTCGAGGTGGATGGCGAGCTGCGGGACGCGCAGCACGGCCCGGTCCACGTTCACCAGGTGGTGGCTGCCGTCCCGGAGGGTGAGGCGGCCCGCGAGGCCGAGGTCGCGGTCGAGCCAGGTGTTGAGCAGCGTCCCGCCGTAGATCTCGACGGCGACCTGGCGCCAGCCCCGCGCGCCCATGTCGGGCTGCGGCTTGACGCGCAGGTTGGGGGAGTCGGTGTGGGCGCCGACGATCCGGTACGGGGTGTGGGCCGTGGCACCCTCCGGTACGAACCAGGCGATGAGCGCGCCGCCGCGGATCACGTACTTGCCGCCGGTCGTCCCGTCCCAGGCGGCGGTCTCCTCGACCTTCCGGAAGCCGGCCTTCTCCAGGCGCTCGGCGGAGTTGGCCACCGCGTGGTACGGCGAGGGGGAAGCCGCCAGGAAGGTCATGAGGTCGTCGGTGTGGCCGCGGTCGAAGCGGGCGGTGCTCGTCATGGGTTCACCATACGCACGGCCCGGAATCCGGCGCCGGGCCCCCAAAAGACGGAACGGCCCGCTCCCCTCCCCGGGAGCGAGCCGTTCCTCGTTGGACGTGGTGCGTTACTAGAACGCGGCCTCGTCCAGGTCCATCAGCGAGCCGTCGACCGCCTCGGCGAGCGCGCGCTCGGCGCCGACGCCCGGCAGGACGTTGGCGGCGAAGAACTTCGCGGCCGCGATCTTGCCGGCGTAGAACGCCTGGTCCTTGGCGGAGGCGCCGGCGGCCAGCTTCTCGGCGGCGACGGCCGCACCCTTCAGCAGCAGGTAGCCGACGACGACATCGCCGGAGGCCATCAGCAGGCGGGTGGTGTTCAGGCCGACCTTGTAGATGTTCCTGACGTCCTCGCCGGTCGCGGTGAGGTCGGTGAGCATCGCGCCGACGATGCCCTCCAGGTCCACAGCCGCCTTGGCGAGCGCGTCGCGGGCGCCGGCCAGCTCCTCGCCGCCGGTGCCGAGCGCGAGGAACTTCTTGATCTCCTCGGCCAGCGCGTTCAGGGACGCGCCCTGGTCGCGGACGATCTTGCGGAAGAAGAAGTCCTGGCCCTGGATGGCCGTCGTGCCCTCGTAGAGGGTGTCGATCTTGGCGTCCCGGATGTACTGCTCGATCGGGTACTCCTGCAGGAAGCCGGAGCCGCCGAAGGTCTGGAGCGACTGCGCGAGCTGCTCGTAGCCCTTCTCGGAGCCGTAGCCCTTCACGATCGGCAGCAGCAGGTCGTTCAGGCCGATCTCGGCCTTCGCGTCCTCGCCCGCGGCCTCCTTGAGCTGGATCGCGTCCTGCACGGCGGCCGTGTAGAGGACGAGGGAGCGCATGCCCTCGGCGTATGCCTTCTGCGTCATCAGCGACCGGCGGACGTCGGGGTGGTGCGTGATGGTGACCTTGGGCGCGGCCTTGTCCATGAAGTTCGCCAGGTCGGTGCCCTGGACGCGCTCCTTGGCGTACTCCAGGGCGTTGAGGTAGCCCGTGGAGAGGGTGGAGATCGCCTTCGTGCCGACCATCATGCGGGCGAACTCGATGATGAGGAACATCTGGCGGATGCCGTCGTGCTTGTCGCCGATCAGCCAGCCCTTGGCGGGGTGCTGGTCGCCGAAGGTCATCTCGCAGGTGTTGGAGGCCTTGAGGCCCATCTTGTGCTCGACGTTCGTGGCGTACACGCCGTTGCGCTCGCCCAGCTCGCCGGTCTCCCAGTCGAAGTGGAACTTCGGCACGAGGAAGAGGGAGAGGCCCTTGGTGCCGGGGCCGGCGCCCTCGGGGCGGGCGAGGACGTAGTGGAGGATGTTCTCCTCCATGTCGTGCTCACCGGAGGTGATGAAGCGCTTCACGCCCTCGATGTGCCAGGAGCCGTCCTCCTGCTGGACCGCCTTGGTGCGGCCGGCGCCGACGTCCGAACCGGCGTCCGGCTCGGTCAGGACCATCGTGGAGCCCCACTGGCGCTCGACGGCGATCTGCGCGACCTTCTTCTGCGCCTCGTTGCCCTCGTTGAAGAGGATGCCGGCGAAGGCCGGGCCGGAGGAGTACATCCAGACGGCCGGGTTCGCGCCGAGGACCAGCTCCGCGTAGGCCCAGATCAGGGAGCGCGGGGAGGTGGTGCCGCCGATCTCCTCGGGCAGGCCCAGACGCCAGTACTCGGAGTCCATGAAGGCCTTGTAGGACTTCTTGAAGCTCGCCGGTACGGGGGCGGTGTTGGTCTCGGGGTCGAAGACCGGCGGGTTGCGGTCGGCGTCGGCGAAGGACTCCGCGAGCTCGTTCTCGGAGAGGCGGGTCAGCTCCTCCAGGACGCTCTTGGCGGTCTCGACGTCCATCTCCTCGAACGGACCGGTGCCGTACACCTTGTCGCGCCCGAGGACCTCGAAGAGGTTGAACTCGATGTCGCGGAGATTCGACTTGTAGTGCCCCATGGCGACGGCTCCGTAAGGATCGGGGAGGCAGGTTCCTCGTACACGTACCAGCGAGTAGCTAATGCTCTCTCCGATAATGCTACCCGCCGGTAATAAGAAGCAACCCCCATCCGGTCAACTGTGACGTCAATCGCTGCGCGGGGGCCGGTCGCCGTAGGCCGGACGGGGCGGCGGGCGGCGGCCCGCAGCGACTAGGCTCGGGGGCATGTACGGCTACGAGCAGAATCCGGGTGCCCAGCAGCAGTACGCCCCGCCGCCGCAGCAGCCGATGGCGGGCGGGATGCCGGGGGGCATGCAGGGCGCCCCGTACGGGCAGCAGCCCCCGCTGTACCCCGAGCCCTCGCCCCCGTCGCTCGCCGACGCCGTACGGGCCTTCACGACCGGATCCCTGGCGGCCGAGGACTTCCAGCAGATCTTCGCGACCTCGAAGGTCTACTGCCCCCGCGGTGACAACCCCGGCTTCCTGGCCCTGCACAACACCCAGCAGCCGGTCATCCCCATGTTCACCTCGCTCAAGGAGCTGAGGCGGTACGCGGGCAAGGAGTCGAAGTACTTCGTGATCACCGGCGCCGAGGTGATCGACCTGCTCCCGACCGGCTACGGCTTCGTCCTCGACATGGAGGGCGACCACCGGATGGTCTTCGACGCGAAGGCCGTGGAGCAGATGGTCGACTTCGCGATGCGCCGGATGTACGGCTGACGGACGCTGGAGACGTGGGAGAACGCCCGGGAGGAATTCCTCCCGGGCGTTCCGCGTTCCGGGTGGCAGGAAGTTCATTGTTCAACTAAACTGGTCGCACAAGGAGGTCCCGCCATGCCCGCTGTGACTGTCGAGAACCCGCTCGCCCTGCCGCGCGTCGCCGCCCCGGCCGACGCCGTCTCCCGCCCCGTGCTCGCCGTGACCACGGCCCCGTCCGGATTCGAGGGCGAGGGCTTCCCGGTGCGCCGCGCGTTCGCCGGGATCAACTACCAGTACCTCGACCCGTTCATCATGATGGACCAGATGGGAGAGGTGGAGTACGCCCCCGGTGAGCCCAAGGGCACCCCGTGGCACCCCCACCGCGGCTTCGAGACCGTCACGTACATCATCGACGGCGTCTTCGACCACCAGGACTCCAACGGCGGTGGCGGCACCATCACCAACGGAGACACCCAGTGGATGACAGCCGGTAGCGGGCTGCTCCACATCGAGGCCCCGCCGGAGTCGCTCGTGATGAGCGGCGGACTCTTCCACGGGCTCCAGCTGTGGGTGAACCTGCCCGCCTCCGACAAGATGATGGCCCCCCGCTACCAGGACATCCGCGGCGGCCAGGTGCAGCTGCTCGCCTCCCCCGACGGCGGCGCGCTGCTCCGCGTGATCGCGGGCGAACTCGACGGCCACGCCGGGCCGGGCGTCACGCACACCCCGATCACGATGATCCACGCGACGATCCGGCCGGGCGCCGAGGTGACCCTGCCGTGGCGCGAGGACTTCAACGGGCTCGTCTACGTGCTCGCGGGGCGCGGCTCGGCCGGTGCGGAGCGCAGGCCGGTCCGGATGGGCCAGACCGCGGTCTTCGGCAAGGGCGGCACGCTCACCGTCCGGGCGGACGAGACGCAGGACGGGAACACGCCCGACCTGGAGGTCGTCGTCCTCGGCGGACAGCCGATCCGTGAGCCGATGGCGCACTACGGCCCGTTCGTCATGAACACCCAGGCCGAACTCCGCCAGGCCTTCGAGGACTTCCAGGCGGGCCGGCTCGGCACGATCCCGGCGGTCCACGGGATGGGCGAGTAACGGGCGACGGCGGTACGGCCGGATCCGCGGTTACGGGTCTGGATCCGGCTGTCGATACGGGTACGGGGCCGGGCGGACGCGCTCGGCCCCGTACGCGTGTCGGTGCTCGGTGCTCGGTGCTCGATGCCGGGTGCCGGTGCCGGTGCCTGTGCTGCTGGGTGCCGGTGCCGGTGATCCGCGTTCGTGACCGGTGCGGGCGCGGGTGCGGGCGCCCGTGCCGTACAGGCTCTGACGGGGCGTCACTCGTCCGGTCTCGTAGCGCAGGACGACACGCCGCACGCCGTGGTCCGGTGGACGGGTGCAGACGCCGAGTCCCCGCCCCCTCCTCCCCGATCCCGCCCGGCGGGTCGCCGCCTGGTGCGTCGTCCTGCTGCTCGTCGCGGGGGTCGCCGCGGTCGGGATCTGGCTGTGCGTCGTGTTCCAGACGGCCGTCACGCCCGTCCTGCTCGCGATCCTCGGCACCGCCCTCCTCGGGCCGCTCCACCGGCGGCTGGTGAGGATGAAGGTGCAGAAGTCGCTGGCCGCCGGGCTCACCGTCCTCGCGGTCGTCTGCTTCGTCGGCGGCGCCACCTACATCGTGGTCCTCGCGCTCATCGAGACCGGCGACCAGATCATCGCCTCGCTGCGGCAGGCCGCCGTCGACATCGCCGACCATCTGGGCGCGGCCGGGACCTCGATCGACGACCTGGCCGAGAACGCGAAAGCGCTGCTGGAGAAGTTCGGCGGGACCGCCGCCTCCGGGGTGCTCTCGGGGCTGAGCGTCGTCGGCCAGGTGGCCGCCATGGCCGTCCTCGCGCTGCTGCTGATCTTCTTCTTCCTCCGGGACTCCGACAAGGCGGCCGGCACCCTGCGCTCCCTCGCGCCGCGCGCGACCGGCGACACGATGGAGGCCATGGGCCGCCGTGCCTTCGAGGCCGTCGAGGGCTTCATGCGCGGGACGACCATCGTGGCCCTCGTCGACGCCGTCCTCATCACCGCCGGGCTGCTGATCCTGCGGGTGCCCGGCGCCGTCGGACTCGGCGCGCTGGTCTTCGTCACCGCCTACATTCCGTACCTCGGCGCCTTCCTCTCCGGCGCCGTCGCCGTCCTCGTCGCCCTCGCCGACCGCGGCTTCATCATCGCCCTCTGGGTCCTCGGCGTGGTCCTGGCCGTCCAGGTCATCGAGGGGAACGTCCTCCAGCCCATGATCCAGAGCCGGACCGTACAGATGCACCCGGCCCTCGTCATGCTCGCCATCACGGCGGGCGCGTCCGTCGCGGGGGTCCTGGGCATGCTGCTCGCCGTACCGCTGACGGCGGCGGCCTTCGGCGTGATCGGCGAGCTGCGCGGACGGTACGGGGGGCTGCCGGGAGCCGAGCCGCGAGCGGAGGGGGAGGCGGAGGGGCGGGACAGCTGAGCCGTGCGTCCGGCGCCATGCGTCCCGGGGCCGTGCGTCCGGCGACGTGCGTCCGGCGCCGTCAGGTCGCTGCGGGCAGGCCGCCCGGTTCGAAGGACGCCAGCATCTGTTCCAGGCCCGCCTGGTCCGGGCCGACGAACGGGTCCGCGTCCGGGGCCATCGTGATCGTCTCGATCATCCGCCGGGTCATCCGCACCGCGGGCGGCAGATGCGTGGACAGCACGATCTCCGGGTTCATGCCCTGGAGCGTCGTCATGGTCGCGCGGTACTTCTCCGGGTCCACGACGTGCACCCACGGGCTGTCCACGGTCGCCCACAGCAGCTGCGACCGCCGCAGCTCCTCCGGCTTGAGGTCGTTCGCGTGCCCGCTCTCGGCGATCTCCGCGGAGGGCATCGGCCCGCCGAAGCAGTCGGAGCTGAAGCAGATCCGGGTCTTCTCGTCGTAGAAGCCGACGGTCGCCGGGTTGTCGAAGAGCGGCGGCCGGAAGGCGTCGAGCACGCGGTCACCGACGTCCATGGACTGCCCGGGATTGAGGAAGTGGACGCGGTCCATCGGCAGCGGGCGCTCGGTGGTCATGATCCCGGCGCCGATGAAGGTGGTGACGACCTTCGCCCGGGGCGCGGCGACGAGGAGGTCGAAGATGCCGCCCGTGTGGTCGCGGTCGGGGTGAGTGAGCCAGATCCAGCGGACGTCGGCGGGGTCGACGACCGATCCGAGCGCGTTGACGAAGTCCCGGTCGGCGAGCGAGAGCCCGGTGTCGACGACGACGGGTTCGCGGGCGGTGAGGACGTACGCGTTGACGGGAATGTGGCCGATCCCCGGCACTTCGAGGCTGTCGGCCAGGACGGTGGTGTCGCTTCCGACCTTGTGGGTGTCCATGGCGGTGCTCCGTGGTCCCCCCGGCGAGAGGGCTGCCGTACGAGACCAGTCTCCTCCGGTGCGGTACGCCTCGCGCGGTGGTACGGCGCGAGCTCCGTGGGGGTACGGGCCCCGCATCCACGCCGGTACCCCCGTCGGCACCGGCGCACGTACCCATATGCACCGGCGCGCGCCCCCGCCCGCGCTCGAGCACCCCCGCTCAGTCGTCCTTCGTCGGCGGCTCGTTCAGTTCGAACCAGATCGACTTGCCCTCGCCCCGCGGGTCCACGCCCCACGCGTGCGCCAGCATCTCCATCAGCACCAGGCCACGGCCCGAGGACGCCATCTCCCCCGGATGCCGCCTGTGCGGCAGCTCGTCGCTGCCGTCGGAGACCTCGACGCGCAGCCGGCGGGCCTCTTCCGTGCAGGTCACCTCGGCGACGAGGAGCGCGTCGCCGTCCGTGTGGATGAGGACGTTGGTGACCATCTCGGAGACCATCAGGACCGCCGAGTCGACCTGGTCCTCGTCCGTCCAGTCGTGCAGCAGCTGCCGGATGTGCTGGCGGGCGGCCGCGAGCCGCTCCGGCTCCGCCTGGGCGACGGTCATCATCGTGCGGCGCGGGGCCGGGCGGACGGCTGTGCCCTGGCGGGAGACGAGCAGGACGGCGATGTCGTCCTCGCGCCGGTCGGCGAGCGGCCCGGTGGTGTGGTGCGAGCCGGGCCCGTGGACGGCCTCGACGAGGCTGTCGGCCAGGTCCTCGAGGGAGTCCTCGGCGTGCCCTTCGAGCAGCTCCCGGATCCGCTCCCAGCCGCTGTCGAGGTCGTGGCCGCCGGTCTCCAGGAGCCCGTCGGTGCACATCATCAGGGTCTCGCCGGGCTCCAGGGTGAACCGGGTCGTCGGATAGTCGGTGTCCGGGACGATGCCGAGAGGGAGCCCGCCGGCCGTGGGGCGCAGCAGAACCGTCCCGTCGGTCATCCGCACCGCCGGGTCGGGGTGTCCGGCGCGGGCGATGTCCACGACACCGGTGACCGGGTCGATCTCCAGGTAGAGGCAGGTGGCGAAGCGAAGGCCTCCGTCGTCGGATCCGCCGAGACCGTTGTCGGCGCCTCGTCCGTCCGGGTCGTCGCCGCCGTTCCGGAGGGTTCCGTTGCGACGGGTCCCGTTGGGAAGGGTTCCGTTGCGCAGGGCCCCGTCTCCGCGCGCCCCGTCCCTGAGGGTCCCGTTCCGCAGGCCCTCGCCGGGCCGGGCGGTGCCGGCGTCGTCGTCGTTGTCGGTCGTGTCCCCGTCCGTGATCCCGTACAGGAAGCGTGAGGCGCGGGAGAGGACGGCGTCGGGCCGGTGGCCCTCGGAGGCGTACGCGCGCAGGGCGATCCGCAGCTGGCCCATCAGCCCGGCCGCGCGCACGTCGTGTCCCTGGACGTCGCCGATGACGAGGGCGATGCGTCCGCCCGGCAGCTGGATCATGTCGTACCAGTCGCCGCCGACCTGGAGCCCGCCGCCGGTCGGGACGTAGCGCGCGGCGACGCGCAGGCCCGGGGTCCCGGGCCCGAGGACGGGCATCATCGTGCGCTGCAGGCCGAGCGACAGCTCGCGCTCGGACTCGGCGACACCCGCCCGGGCGAGGGCCTGGGCGAGCATCCGGGCGACGGTGGTGAGGACGGAGCGCTCGTCGGGGGTGAAGGCCACGGGATGCTTGAAGGCCGCCATCCAGGCGCCCATGGTGCGCCCCGCGACGATCAGCGGGAGGTAGGCCCAGGACTGCCGGCCGAAGCGCTGGGCCAGCGGCCAGGTCACCGGGAAGCGGCGCAGGTACTCCTCCGGTGACGGCAGATAGATCGCCCGCCCGGTCCGTACGACCTCGGCCGCCGGATAGTCGGTGTCCACCGACATCGAGGTGAAGGGGCCCTCGTCGCCCGCGTGGTGCCCGTGGTGGCCGATGATCGTCAGCCGCTCGCCGGCGACCCCGAAGACCGCGAGCCCGTCCGGTGAGAAGCCCGGCATGGAGAGCGAGGCGGCGACCCGGAGCACCTCGGCGGTCGACCGGGCCTCGGCGAGCGCCCGCCCCGCGTCGAGCAGGAACGCCTCGCGGGAGCGGCGCCAGTCGCCGGTGACGGGCGTACGGGCGGCGGTGCCGGGCTGCGGTTCGGCGACTTCCTGAAGGGTGCCGACAAGCTCGTAGTGGTCGCCGTCGATCAGCGGCTTGGACCTGCTCCGTACGGTACGGATCACCCGTCCGCCGCCGTCCATGATCCGCAGCCGGGCCTCGGCGAGGGTCCCTTCGGCGACGGCGAGGTTCACGACCCCGTCGATCTCGTTCCAGTCGACGGGATGAAAGCGGGAGCGTACGGCCGCTTCCGTGAGCTCGGCCGGCTCGGCGGGCAGCCCGAGCAGCCGGGCCGCCTCGGCGTCGAGGGTCACGGTCCCGGAAGTGTTGTCCCAGCGCCACAGGCCGGTCGCGATCGCGGCCAGGACGTCCTCGGTGCGCATTGCCCTACTTTAGGAATATCGGACAGAAGGTCGCCACTGAGCGTATTCGAAAAGCGATCTTGGGTCTCCCGGTACGCTTGGTGGGTCTGCCGTCACGGCGGCACACCCCCTTGGATCCCGAAGACTGGATGAACGACGATGCATCGGTACAGGTCCCACACCTGCGGCGAGCTCCGCGCCTCTGACGTCGGCACCGACGTCCGGCTGAGCGGCTGGCTGCACAATCGGCGCGACCTGGGCGGCATCCTCTTCATCGATCTGCGCGACCACTACGGCATCACGCAGCTCGTCGCCCGGCCCGGCACCGCCGCCGCCGAGGTGCTGGACAAGCTGACGAAGGAGACCGTCGTCCGCGTGGACGGCAAGGTCGTCTCGCGTGGCGCGGAGAACGTCAACCCGGAGCTCGCCACCGGCGAGATCGAGATCGAGGCCGCCACGGTCGAGGTCCTGGGCGCGGCCAAGCAGATCCCGTTCACCATCAACGCCGACGACGGCGTGAACGAGGAGCGGCGCCTGGAGTACCGCTTCCTCGACCTGCGCCGCGAGCGCATGCACCGCAACATCATGCTGCGGTCCGCCGTCATCGCCTCCATCCGCTCCAAGATGGTGGCCCTCGGCTTCAACGAGATGGCGACCCCGATCCTCGCCGCGACCTCCCCCGAGGGCGCCCGCGACTTCGTCGTCCCGTCCCGTCTGAACCCGGGCAAGTTCTACGCGCTGCCGCAGGCGCCGCAGCAGTTCAAGCAGCTGCTGATGATCTCCGGCTTCGACCGCTACTTCCAGATCGCGCCCTGTTTCCGCGACGAGGACGCCCGCGCGGACCGTTCGCCGGGCGAGTTCTACCAGCTCGACGTCGAGATGAGCTTCGTCGAGCAGGAGGACGTCTTCCAGCCGATCGAGAAGCTCATGACGGAGCTCTTCGAGGAGTTCGGCGGCGGCCGCCACGTCACCTCCCCGTTCCCGCGGATCCCGTTCCGCGAGTCGATGCTGAAGTACGGCAACGACAAGCCCGACCTGCGGACCTCTCTCGAACTGGTCGACATCTCCGACGTCTTCGAGGCGTCGGAGTTCAAGGCCTTCGCCGGCAAGCACGTCCGCGCCCTGGCCGTCCCGAACACGGGCGACCAGCCGCGCAAGTTCTTCGACCAGCTCGGCGACTTCGCCGTCTCCCTCGGCGCGAAGGGCCTGGCTTGGGTCCGCGTCGGCGAGGGCAACGCCCTGACCGGCCCGATCGCCAAGTTCCTCACCGAGGAGAACGTCAAGGTCCTGACCGAGCGCCTCGGTCTGGAGCCCGGCCACGCGATCTTCTTCGGCGCGGGCGAGTTCGACGAGGTCTCCAAGATCATGGGCCCGGTCCGGGTCGAGGCCGCCAAGCGCGCGGGCCAGTTCGAGGAGAACGTCTTCCGCTTCGCGTGGATCGTCGACTTCCCGATGTACGAGAAGGACGAGGAGACCGGCAAGATCGACTTCTCGCACAACCCCTTCTCGATGCCGCAGGGCGGCCTGGAGGCCCTGGAGACCCAGGACCCGCTGGACGTCCTCGGCTGGCAGTACGACATCGTCTGCAACGGCATCGAGCTCTCCTCGGGCGCGATCCGGAACCACGAGCCCGAGATCATGTTCAAGGCCTTCGAGATCGCGGGCTACTCGCGCGAGACGGTGGAGCACGAGTTCGCGGGCATGCTCCGCGCCTTCGAGTACGGCGCCCCGCCGCACGGCGGCATCGCCCCGGGCGTCGACCGCATCGTGATGCTCCTGGCCGACGAGCCGAACATCCGCGAGACGATCGCCTTCCCGCTGAACGGCAACGCCCAGGACCTCCTGATGGGCGCCCCGACGGAACTGGACGAGGCCCGCCTGAAGGAGCTGAACATCCAGCTCCGCAAGCCGGTCGAGACGAAGGCCGCGACGGACCGCCCGGTGACGGAAGCGGTCCACCCGGACGCGGCGCGGTAGTAACTCGCCTTGAGTAGCGAAAGGGCCCGGAATCCCCTCGGATTCCGGGCCCTTCGTCGTCTAGCCCAAGGCATCACATGCGCACGAGTTCGCATTCCGCAGAGAGGAGCCAGCGGAAGTGTCTCACCAGTGGTTCGACCTCTGCCGGGTCCCGCAGCACCACGCCGAGCTCTATGTTGTCGGACAGCGCGCGGTTGGTGAGGTTCGCACTCCCGAGCATGGCAGTGTGCCGGTCGGCGACGAGGAGTTTGGCGTGCATCACGCCGTCGGAACCCGTCCGATGCCAGATTCGTACGTCCGCCGGCAGGGCAGAGAAGGCTGCTACGGCGTGCGTCGACTCTTCGAGAAGAAGATCCACCTCTACTCCGCGGTCTACGGCTCGGCCGATCTCCTCCACTACTGCATGCGCCCCGTGCGCGGCGAAACTAGCGATTAGGAGTGTGGAAGTCGCTGACCGAATGACGTCGGTGGCAACCCCACTGGTCAGCCGTATGGGCAACGATGCGCTTGTCGGGCCGGTGACGACGATCTGAGGCGGCATGGATCGTGACACGGAGCGGCAGGCTGCGAGTGCCAGTGCGAGGCCTGCGCCGCTCAGGCCGGGCATCTCGGCGTGCCAGGCACGTGTGACCTCGGTGAGTTGCCGGGCCAGACCCACAGCTGTTTGTGTCTGGATCCAGCGGTTCAGCGAGAGGTCGTCGGGCCTTGTGGCTGCCGTGAGCACGTGCTCCAGCTCTACGACCCGCTCTCCGGGCAGACGGTCGCAGATCGCCGCCAGGAGAGCGGGAAGCCGTGGGGATGCGCCGGACCGGGATACGGGCACTCCAACCCGCGTGTGAACAGTCTGCCCACCCGCTCCTTCGGCGCCCTGCTCGGCGGTTGATTTCCTCATGGACGGAACGCGCATGTGTTTGCGGCCAATGTCTCCACCAAGAGGGCCCGGTCGAGGTAGTGATTGCCGCGTTCGCAGGATGTCTCTGCGGCGAACAGGCAGGCGTGGCACGCCGCACCGTGGAGCCGGCCGTGGACCCGTGGGTCATGCTCGGCGCACATCGGGTCGGAGCTGCACAACCTGGCCTCCTCCAAAGCCTGTTCTATGGCCGGTCCAAGCCGATCGCTCCGGCCGAGGGAGACGAGGCCTCCCAGGGTGCCCTCGCTGTCCGGTGCTGCCGTGTACAGCAGGATTCCCGACATGGGGTCGCTGCCCGAGCGGGCGTAGATGCGTTCTGCTATGCCGGAGGCTCCGTAGCCGCACTCCAGGGCGAACTGGCGGATGAGGACATGAGCCAGGGTGTGAAGGAGTACATAGCGGATCCCGGGCCAGCGGGGTGCAATACGGCGGGCAACACACCAATCCCGGTGCGCTGCCTTGAGCACCTCTTCGCGAGCGAGGACGGCGGCCTGCTGCTCCCACTCTGCGAGTCGCTCCTCCTTGAGCGCGAGGAACACCCCTTCGCCGCGAAGCTCGGCGCACGGCACCCAGGTGGGCTGGTCCCGGGTGAGTGGAGCCACGACAGCGCTGTCCTGCGCCTCCTCGTCCGGCAGCCACTCTGGGGCTTCGATCCGGGTGAACCCGGTCAGCGCGGAGACCTCACGCAGCCTGTGGACGAGCACGACGCTGTCGAGCCAGTCGGCGGTTCCGTCGGGGAGCCGTCGCTCGCGGACGGTGGTGAAGTCGGGCAGTGCATGGTCGCGGGGGTGGGTGAAGGCCCGCCATTCCGGGGTGGTGAGGTCGATCTCGTCGTCCTCGTCGGTTTGGTCCCCAGAGGCCGTCAGGGCTTCCTTGGTCACGGCCGACCACACGGCGTCCGCCCCGTACTGCTCCAGTTCGGGCCAGCAAGCCTGGGTGGGCAGGAGCATCTTGGCTGCGTCCGCCGGCACAGCGGCGAGGGGGGAGAGCAGGCTCCAGTGCTCCCGCACAGCCTGAATGAGGGGCTCTTCGGCGCGGGGGATGCTGAAGAGCCTGATCTGTGAGGCGAACCAGCTGTTGGTGGCGCCGAGCACCATCGTGCGGGTCTGCTCCTGGCAGCCGCCCTGGGCGAAGGTCCCCAGGTGGGGGTGGTGACCGCGGCAGGCCGGAAGGTTGCGCTCACCGGCTTCTCCGATGGCGTCTGCCATCGATCGGGGCTGCACATCGCAGGTGTTGCAGCGTACGAAGACGTTGGCCGCTTCGCCCGTCGTGCCCGACTCGGTCAGGCTGAGCGTGTGGCTTGCGCCGGCCGGATCGCCTCGATGGACGAAGTACGCCCATGGGAAGTCGTCCATGTGCCCGTCGGGGCAGGCCACGAGGAAGCGTGCGGGCAGGGCGGTGGGCTGTCCCTTCCCGGGGCCTCCGCAGTTGACGTGCACATACCTCGTCTTCTCCGGGCGGTACATGTTCGGCTTGAGGTGGAACAGGCCTCCCGAGGCCGGCGCCAGCTGGTTGCAGCGCTCGCGTGAGCAGCGAAGCCAGCGGGGGAACAGACCGACCGGGACTCCGGTCCTGATCCAGTCGCCGTACGGGTCCGCCGGGTTCTCCGGCAGGTACGGCGGGGTGCGGAGCGTTGCGACCTGGCTGCCGAGACGGCGCCGCACGGCGGCCAGCAGCCGGTCTTCCGTCAGGACCCGGGCGCGCAGGGGGTCCCAGTCGTCCAGACCCATGACCATGGTGGACAGGTTGGGCAGGTCGGTGACGGCACCGATGCCGTAGGTGTGGAGGAGCTGGCTGGGGCGCAATTCGCCCACACGGAGAGCCTCGGGCGCGGGGGCGGTCATGTCCTCTCCCGGGGGTTCGTGGTGGTGGTCGGCGCGTGGTCGTCGTTCTGGGGGCGAGGCAAGTAAGGCGGTTCGCCCGAGAGGTCGCCGCCGGCCTCTCCGGTCAGGATCAGCCGGATCGGAGGCTCGACTTCGCGCAATGAGGTCGGGCAGGTCATGAGCCGCCAGGGTCCGCTGTCCGGTTCCAGAAGAAGGGGAGCGACGTCGCCTTGGCGTCGGGCCGCGCGATAGCCGAGGACGGCTCCGGGGGCCTTTCTCTTCTGGTCCCAGTAGTCGAGCCGGGCATCGAGTCGTGCCCTTACCTCGTTGGCGATGTGACGGTCCCTCGTGACGTCTTCCGCGCGGTGTGTCAGGGACTGCAGGGCGTGGCTGACGATCTCCCCGCGCCGGTCGACCCACTGGGCACCACGGTTGGAGTTGTATTCGGGCTTGAGGTTGCGTACCAGCGAGGTGAGGACCCCGGTCAGGCCCCGGTCCAGGGCGCGGTCCGCGAACGGTGTCACGGAGAGGGCTTCCACGTGCTGGTAGATGCTGGCGTGGAAGGACTCGAATGTCTCGTAGTGCGAGAGGTCCCGGGGCCGTGCCCAGTTGAGCAGGGTGAACACGAGACCGGGGGCCCGTCGGCCGACGCGGCTCGTCGCCTGGATGTATTCGGCGGTCGACTTGGGCTGGTTGTTGACGACCATGACACCGAGCCGGGAGACGTCCACGCCGACGGCGATCATGTTGGTCGCGAGGAGCACGTCGATGGGCCGAGGTGATCCCTTGGGCCTGCGGCCGAAGGTGAGGTCGAGCTTCTCCAGGATGTCGGGGATGGCATCGGAGGCCATGCGGCTGGTGAGCTCGGCCGGTTCGCCGATCCGTCGGACTGCGAGGCCGCGCCGGTCTGCCCTTAGCAGCCTGGTGGAGACGTCGTCTTCCACGAGTCGTCGCATGCCTCCGAGGTCGCGGAGGCTGTTGAAGTAGCCCACGAGCGTCATGTACGGGTCGGTCAGGTCGCTGTCGCCGTACGTCTCGTAGAGGTGCTGAGCTGCCGCCAGTTGGGCGACGAACACCCGGATGGCCACGGACTTCGTCCGTACGCCCTGGGCGCAGATACCGACGTAACGGCGCCCCGGCGTGCGGTCCGTGGGCCGACGACGGGCGAAGAAGGTGTCGTCGGCGCTGAGCCCCGAGGGAGGGAAGACAGCCGTTCTCCGGGCGAAGAGGTCGTGGATCTGACGGTCGGCACGACGGACGGTGGCGGTCGAGGCGATGACCTTGGGCCGCACCGGTCGTCCCGGCTCGGGCTCCCAGGTCGAGAGCCGGTCGACCGCAGTCTCGTAGAGCCCGGTGAGGGAGCCGAGCGGCCCGGAGATGAGGTGCAGCTCGTCCTGGACGATCAGGTCCGGCGGGCGCACTCGTACGGCGTCGACCGTAGTTGCCGACTGATGTCCGCCGGCGGCAGGATGGCTGGAGGACTCCCACTCCGTGTCCACCGCAGAGGGTGTGACGTAGCCGTGCCGAGTGCAGCGCCGGGACACCTGGCCGAACAGGGCTTGGGTGTCGCCCTTCCAGGGCATCTGCGCGAACTTGTCGACGGTGGCGATGACGAGGCTGGGCGGGAACCGGTAGATCTCCTCGTCCACGACGAGGACCGGAAGCCCCTGCTCGTCCGCGGGCAACCCGAAGGCGACCGTGCCGAAGGGGCATTCGTAGGGGTCGGGACAGGTGATGAAGGTCCGGCGGAGCGTCTTGTCGACGCTGATGTCGCGTCCCGCCTCCATCTTCGTGCCGCACCAGGGGCAGCTCGTGAGCTGGTGAGGAGAACCCATGCGACCGAATCCGCCACGGCCCTTGTCCTTCTTCTGGTCCCTTGCCCAGTCGGCGGCCTGGTCGGTCGTGTTGGGGGTGACCCTGCCTCCCACCCACAGCCCGATGCGGAAGGGGTGGTCGCCCCACTGCCCCGGGGACTCCCTCCGGATGACCTCGCACGCGCAGATCAGCGCCGCGGCGCGTTGGAACTGCTGGATGGTGAGGAGGCGCAATGTGTACCGCATCATCACTGCGACGCCGTGCTCCGCGTCGAGCCCGCCGAGGTCGGGCCTACGCCGCCGGATGGCAAGGGTGAAAGCGGTCAGGCCGAGGTAGGCCTCGGTCTTGCCGCCACCGGTAGGGAACCAGAGCAAGTCGGCGAGTGCGGAGTTGTTGTCGGCACGTTCCGGGTGACCGGGGTCGGCGAGCGAGGGGAGATTGAGCAGGAGGAAGGCCAGCTGGAAGGGGCGCCAGCTGCGGTTCTTGGGCAAGTCCGCCGCCTTGACGGCTTCCTCGAGGGTCTGGGACGTCGTACGGCGCCGGTCCTGGGCGGCGATGGTCTGCACGCGCTGGTGCCACATGGCTCGGTTGGCGAAGCGGAATGCGGCCAGGGCCTCGGGGTCGTCCCGCAGCAGGTCGATGCCGGCCTGAATACGGTCTGCTGCCTCCGTGGCGAGCCGCATGTTCTCGGCGGCTTCCGCGCGGTAGGTGTCGAGCCCGGCAGCGGGATCGTCCACCGACTGCCTCTGGCGGTCGATCCAGGAGCGATAGCCGTCCACCAGGGGCAGCAGCGAAGACCTCAGCGGTCCGGTTTCCATGGTGCTCAGCTCGCGCATGTCCAGCATGAGCGCACTCAGCTCGGACAGGTCCGCGTCCTCGTCCTTGCCGGGGTCCGGCACGTCCGTGTGCGGCACCTCGTAGGTGGGCGTCGCGGTGGTGGTGATGCGAACCGCACGCCGGGCGTCGGTCGGTGAGGCCTCCGCGTGCACCCCGGATCCGTGTCCGACGGCGAATTCCGGGTGGAAGCGGTAGGTCATGGCGAGCGATCGACGTTCGCTCTCGTCTCCACCGGTCGGCTCGACTGCGCGGCGCGGCAGGAACGGGGCGGTTCCAGGAGCACCTGCGATGGCCATGGAGGCCTGGAACATCCAGTGAGTGGGACCGGACTTGTACACCTGGCCGTTGACGAGGAACAGCGACACGAGCCAGGAGCCCTCGTGGACGCGCGCCCGGCCCCGGACGACGATGTGCGGGAAGTCCTGGGTATGCACCGGCCGTGCTTCCAGTTCACCCTCGACCAGCTTCAGCTCCACGGTGCCGGAGCATGGGATCCGGTGGAAGACGCGGCGGGGGTTGCCCTCGACCTGGGAGTCGCCCAGTTCGTAGCGGGCCCAGGTGCAGTCGACGGTCAGTTCCTGGACAGCCCTGTCCACCCGGACGGTCAGCCCCAGGGCCGACGGGTGGAGGCTGGGCACGTTGGGCGCGGTCGGTTCCTGGTCTCCGGCCTCGGGCTCCTGGTACGGCGACACGCTCGTCTCGTCGAGCGTCTCCGGTGCCACTTCCAGGCCGACGGTCCGCGGCTTCTCCTCGCCCACGCTCTGGGCGCCGCCGGGTGCCAGACGCCCGATGATGTAGTGGTCCAGGGGACTTCCCGTCAGCTCCTCGGCCTCGTCCCCAGTGGGTCCGAGGAGGTCACGGACGACGAGCTCGGCGAGCTTGTCGCGCAGCTCCTGCGGAGTGGGCACGGTCAGTACCGGCTCGGGCAGTTCCGGTCCGGTTCCCGAAGCATCGAGAGAGTCCTGGGTCACGGGGTCAGATTAGGTGGGGCTGCCGACAACCGGTATGTCATTCCGCACGGAATCGGATCACGGCCGTCGTTTCGAGCCAACCGAGGAGGGGCTTTCGGCCTGATCTCGATCAAGCTCCTTGGCCTTGCGTGTGACGCTCGTTACTGTGCGTGTCCTGGGGCGCGTCAGGCGGGACCGCGTGACGTAGCGGGGGTGCGGAGGCAAGCGGGAGCGATGACGGACAGCAGGACCGGCGGCATCCCGCAGCAGCACCATGGCAAGGGGAACTACGGGGTCCCCCTGGGACATCCCGGGCTGCGGCCGGCGTGGGTCACCGCATCCACCGGCTTCGGGGAGAACGGACACCGGGGCGACTTCGGTGAGACATTCATCAGGATGCTGGCCGCTGCGGCCAACATCGACGCTGCCAGACGCGAACGCGACAGGGTCGGTGTGGACTGGCAGCTGGGTCACCCCGGTCGGGCGGGGACCAGGCGGTACCCGCTCATCGAAGCGCAAGTGAAGTGCACCTCGTCGCCGACCGTCCACGAGGAGCACATCGACTTCCGGCTCGAGAACAAGAACTACAACCTCCTGGCGGGCCGGGAGTACAGCATCCCGCGGTTTCTCTTCCTCGTCCTGGCCCCCTCGGACCCGCTGGCCTGGTCGGAGGCGACCGAGGACCGACTGTCGGTGCGGCGCGCCGCGTATTGGATGTGCCTCCACGAGCGTGAGTTGGTGGAGGGCAAGAAGACGGACAAGCAGACGCTCCACGTCCCCCGTGCCAATCTGCTGACCGTCGAGTCCCTGCACGACCTGTTCGCCAAGGACTACCAGGACATGCTGGCGGTGGAATGACCGTGATCACGGATACGGAGTTCGAGAAGGCCGCGGACCTCGCCCCCGAGGTCGTCCGCAGCTATCTGAGCGGCAAGGGCTGGCGGTCCGAGCGCGGCCTGGCAAGCGGTGAGCTGTGGGAGTGGGGCACCGCGGGTGAATCCTCGCTGCCGTACGAGGTGTTGGTGCCGATGCGGCGACGCCGCGACTACGCCGGCCGGGTCGCCGACATCCTCGAGACCCTCTCGGTCGTCGAGGAACGCCGCGCGAGCGAGATCCTCAGGGAGATGCAACTGCCCTCTTCTGACTGGCAGTTTCTGCGGCTGATGCCGCCAGGCCCGTCAGGAACGGCTCCCTTGCTCGACCTGGTGTCGGCGTTGAACGGTCTGAAGGATCTGCACACGGCTGCCGCCTCCTCGGCGCTCGCGCCGCAGTCGGTGCAGCCCGGGCAGAAGCCTCAGCTGGTGAAGGACCACGTGACGGCGGTACGACTCGACCAGACGCGTGTCGGCAGCTATGTCGTCGCGGCCCACACCCCGCTGCCGGAGCTCGCGTCCGATCGCCGGAACGGGGCCTCCCGGGACGTGAGTGCCAACTTGCAGGAGTCGCTCTTCGCCGACGATGACGTGTTTCCCGGCGGCGGACCGGCCCTGAGGCCCTTCGAGTCCTTCACCCGCAAGGTGTCACGCATGCTGTTCGCTGGTGTCACCTGCGCGCATGCGGCCGCCGAGGAGGCGAGCCATCGCGACTCCCTGGACGGCTTCGGGAGATACGTCAGTGCGGGCCTGTCGGCCAACCTGTGCGAGGCGCTGGTGCGGATCGCGGGTGAGGAGGAGCGCCCCTTCTCGTTGTCCTTCGACTGGGCGCCCGAGATGCCGATGACGCAGGCCTCGCCCCCGGTGACGATCAAGAGGGTTCACCTGGCCGCACTGGTGGCCGGCGCGAAGGAGCTGAGGGAGCGGGCGGCCCGCGAGGAGGGAGCGGTCCTCCACGGGGTCGTCACCCGCCTGAGCGGGCAGGGTCACCGAGAGGCGACGATCTACGGTCGGCTGCTCCACGAGCCCTCGTCGCGGGTGCGCAGTGTGCGGGTGGAGCTACGCCCCGAGGACGTGGACAAGGCGACGGTGGCCTGGCGCCGGGGGTTGGAAGTGGCGGTTCAGGGAGACGTGGAGCCGTACGGCACCGGGGTCCGGATGCGGGGTGTGCGGGAGTTCGTGATCAGGCTGGAGTGAGGGGAGCGGGGGATGCAGGGAGTCGGAGTGCTCGCGGGCGCTTCTAGGGTGCGAGGGGGAGTGACGTCTGCTCCGCAGCCGGCCCCAGGTAGGTGTACTCGGTGGACCGTGCGATGCCGACGGAGTCCAGCCGCTGCCGGAAGCGGACCCGGAAGTGCACGTTGTCGCCGAGGCCGGGGCGCATTCGTACCAGTTCTTCGGGATCTTCGAAGTGGACGTCGTAGGCGTACGCGTTCTTGGCCACTCCCGTCTTGACCTTCACCCAGCCGCTTTCACGCAGTTCGGTGATGCGGCCGGAGATCACGATCTCCTGGTCGCGGTCCTGGGTCGCTCGAAGGCGGGCCACGTAGCGCCTGCCTCGTTCGGTCAGCCGGGCCCGGCGCATGTCCCCGTCGGCCCCGTACCAGGTCACTCCCAGGTCGAGGCTGTACTTGTTCAGGGCACGGGACAGCACCTCCACCGAGTCGAAGAGTTTCGCCCACTCGCGGACGTCGCTCTCGGACTCCAGTGCGGCGAGCAGTTTGGTGAGCGTGCTCATGCCGGTGCCGGCGGCGGATGGGGCGAGGGTGTCCAGGGCGTGCGGCTCGGGAGGGGCAGCCGGGGCGATCGGACGGGCGTGCACGACTGTGCTGCCTGCAGAGATGCCGGTGAGCTCCAGCTGGACGGGGGTGCCCGCTGCCACGGAGACCGCTGTCTCCATGGGGTGGAGGAGGGCGTCACCCCATTGGAAGCGGAGGGCGCCGCCTTCCGTGTCCGGACCCGTCAGTCGGAGCTGGAGTTCTTCGTCGAGCCGGGCGTTCGGTGCGAACTCGCGCACTGCGGCCAGGCGGCTTGCCCGGTGTTCAGCTTCTATCTCCTCGTCGTCCCTGTCCTCGACGCCCATGGCGTCGAGAAGACGCGAAGCAGGATCATCCGTTGCGGGGGCGTCGCCCAGGAGAGCACGCCTGCGTTCCCGCCAGCTGTCGCCGGTCACAGTCGCACCTCCAGGTATCCGCGTGCCGGGGCGGCACTCTGTTCCGACGGCGAGCGGTCGGACTGATCGGGCAGCCGGCAGCGCTGCCACCAGTCGTCCCACACGCCGCGTTGGGTGAAGTATGTCCGTTCCTCGGGCGTCAAGCGCTCCGGCTCGAAGAGATGAGCAACGGGCTGGTACCCGATCCTGAGGGGTGAGACGCCGAACCTCTCCTTCATCCTGTCCCGGCTCTTGAAAGCTGTGGTCAGCCATTTGGACCCAGGCTTTCCACGGATCGACCGCTCGGCTCGCATGTCGATCAGGAGTGTCGCGTCGATGTTTCCGGGATCGGATTTGGCGCTGACGAAGCTGCCGCCGAGCCACAGCCTGTGCACGAGCGTGTGTCCGTTGAGCTCGCTCGCATAAGCGTCCTCAAGCGTGAGGAAGCAGTCGATGTAGTCGAGCAAGCCGTCCCACAACCCCGTGCGTGTTGCGGAGTCCTGGAACTCAGGGGCGCTGACCAGCATGGACTCGGCCTCGTCGAAGGAGACGGAGTACCGGCCCAGAGGAAGGAATCCGTTGGCGGCGAAGGCAGGCAGCATGCGGGGTCCTGTCGTGTACGGGGAACGTCCTCACGGCGATGGGCTGGCCAGTCCGCCACATCTTGCCCCTGGGGCCCTGGCGGCGCGGGCGTTTCAGCGGATTAGGTCGCTGGCCTGCACGCCCCACAGGTGCCGGGTTCGGGGGCCCGGTACGCGCGATCGCAGATGTCGCAGTTCTGGAGGGGATGCCGGGCGGCCGGGTTCTCAGGGGTACGGAACGGCGGCAGGGGCGGGAGCTGGGCCGTGAGGCGGTGGGCCAGGAGCGCGGCCGGGCGGTGGAGGGGCTCCGGCGGCAGCGCGGTGGTCAGGGCGCGGTGTACGGCTTCGGGGGTGAGGTCGCGCTCCAGCCAGGCGGCGACGCCCGGGACTAGGTGTCCGGCGTCCGTGGTGGAGATCAGGAGCCGGGGGTCTGTGCGGCGGAGGCCGGAGAGGACCCCGAGGGCGGTCTGGAGGAGATCCGGCGTCGGGTACACGGGCTGCGGTACGGCGGGTAGGGCGCGGTGACGCGGTGCCTTCTCGTCGGCCCGCCGGGGCCGAGACGGGGGGCTCGGCCCGTCCCCGTCGCCGGTCCGGCCCGGCTGGTTGCAGGAGACCGTGCGGGTGACCATGCGGCCCTGGTCGGTCCGCACGCGGGTACGACGCAGGTAGCCGTGGGCCTCCAGCTCGCGCAGGGCGCTGGCGATCCGGGTCTTTCCCTCGGGGAAGCGGGCGGCGAGGGTGTCGATGTCGACCTGGGCGCCGCTGGGGAGTGACTGGATGTGGAGAGCCAGGCCGATGGCCGTCAGCGAGAGGGCGTCGTGCTGGGCGAGATGGTTGCCGACCACGGTGAAGCGGGTGGTGTGGCGGACGTTGTCGTGGATGACGCCGCCGTAGCGCGTGGCTCCACGGGCGCGCCGGGAAGGGTGGTCTTTCCCGCCGTTACGGGACTGGGCATGCGGGTGCACGCTAGTGTTCTGGGTACCCATCGGGAAGCCTCTTACTTCCTCGGTGGTCAGGCCCCCGCACCGGGATTCGCAGTCCCGGCGGGGGCCGACGCATGTCAGCGGTGATGTGGTGTGTCGCGCTGAGCGTAGATCAATCAACCTGCCTCGAAGCCAGCCGATTTGGTGTTTTTCACTCAAGCGAGTGAGTCCGGCCTGGGCAGGGAGGAGGGGTGGGGCTTGGTCCGGTTTCTTTCTCTCTGTGGTCGTCCTTGAGGAGACCGTCCGCCCCACCGAAGTCCGCTTTCCCGGAGTTCGGTGACTGAGCCTTCTTTGCAGGTCAGGGGCGTGACAGGTCGAGTTCAGCCCATACGGTCTTCCGGGGTACGGGACCGAGCTCGACACCCCATCGGTCGGCCAGCGCCTCGACGAGGAGCAGCCCGCGCCCGGAGTCGCCTTCGGGGTGCGCCGGCGGGATACGCGGGAGGCCTTCGCCCCGGGTGTCCGTCACCTCGATACGCAGGACGTCCTCGTGGTTGAGGAGTGCGAGTCGGAAGCTCCGGCCGGCGACCCGGCCGTGCGTCGCGGCATTCGTGGCGAGCTCGGCGACGACCTGGGTCGCGGACTCCGTCACGCCGTACGGCACCCTGTGATCCCGCATCCATTCGACGGCGAGCAGCCGAGCAAGCCGGGCCCCTCGGGGTGTGGGGGACAGGAGAGCGCTGAAGTGGCTTTTGGGTCCATGGACTTGGGTGATGTTCTGCTCGTTCACGTCACCGAGCGTGGCCGTCTGTGGGTACCGTGCATAGCGACTGGAGCGATACGTAGAGTCACTGTCCGGGGCTTGTCCACTGGTGTCCGGGCTGTCCGGACCTTCCTCAGGGGTAGGGGCATCGCGCCACGACGGGGCGAGGGAAGGGTGCGGTATGTCGGTGGACGGTGGGGCGCAGCGGCTCAAGACCGAAGCGGACGAGCCGGGGTGGGAGGTCGACCCGGACGACGACTGGGGTGTGGCTGTTGTCGCCACGGTGGGGCGTCAGTTGAGGCTGCGACGGGAAGCGGTAGGGATACGTGCCGCCGAGCTGGGGACGTCCACCGGCTACGGCGAGGACCTCATCTACAAGATTGAGAGCGGGAAGCGGATCCCGCGACCTGAGTTCCTGGACAAGGCGGACGAGGTGCTGGGTGCGGGTGGCCTGCTCTCGGCCATGAAGGAGGACGTGGCGAAGGTCCGGTACCCGAGGAAGGTGCGGGCCTTGGCGAAGATGGAGGAACGAGCGGTCGAGATCCAGCTCTATGACCCGCTCAACATCCACGGCCTCTTGCAGACGCCGGAGTATGCGCGCGGGCTGCTGTTGATGCGGCGGCCGGCGTACACGCAGGACGAGGTCGAGCGGATGGCGGCGGGTCGCGTGGCTCGGCAGAGCATCTTTCAGCGGGATCCCGCCCCTGAGCTCAGCTTCGTCCTAGAGGAGTGGACGCTGCGTCGCCCGCTGGGTGGGCGGATGGTGCTGCGAGCTCAGCTGGAGCGGCTGTTGGAGGTTGGGCAGTTGCGCAGCGTCGAGCTTCAGGTGATGCCGGTGAACCGCGAGGAGCACGCCGGGCTGGCGGGCGGTATTGAGGTGCTGAAGTTCGATGACGGATCGGCGGTGGGGCGCTCTGCGGCTGTGGCCAACGGGCGGCCGGTGACCGAGCCGAAACAGCTCCATATCCTGGAGTTGCGGTATGGCGTCATCCGGGCTCAGGCGCTCACTCCGCGTGAGTCGACTGCCTTCATTGAGCAACTGCTGGGAGAGACATGATCCGCAACACCTCGGCCGGGGGCGCCTCCGAACTGGCGTGGTTCAAGAGCAGCTACAGCAGCAGTAGCGAGGGCGACTCCTGCGTCGAGGTCGCGGCTGCCCCCGGCACGGTCTACGTCCGCGACTCCAAGTGCGTCGACGGCCCGCAGCTCGCGCTGACGCCGGGCGTGTGGGCGGGGTTCGTGTCGTACGCGTCCAACTGAGCCCCACTACGTGTGCCGCGCGCCGGGTGTATCCCGACGCGGGTACACGGTCCATCCGCTCAGAACAGACGGTCCGACGGAGGGAACAGCCCCCCGTCGTCGAAGTGCTCAGAGGCGCCCTTCGGATCGCGCGCTGCTGCCCGCGCCTGTGCCTTGGCCTTACGAGCGGCAGCCCGCCGCCGCTTGGCCTCCGGCGTGTGCATCCCCTTCTCCACCTCCTCCTTGTAGAGAGCGTGATTCAGCTCCAGAAGGCGGTCCAGAATTTCGATCTGGACGTCGGGAGCGACGGTGAAGCGCTCGCCCTGCGGGGTCGTGTAGAACCCGTGCTTGAGCTCGAGATCGGTCCAGCCGTATGCCTCGGCGACGGCCTGGTCGATTGTTACGTGAGCCCTGCGCACCGCCTGGATGTCAGGGCTAGACTCTGATTCTTCGTGAACGAGATTGTACAGCTTAGTTACACCGATTTCACGATCAGTCATAACTTTACGTTGGACGGTTTCCAGGTATTTCCCCGGTGCCGCGATGGGGTCGACGTCCAGCGGCTTCGGAAAATTCTCGTAAACGTCTGCAGGCGTATATCGGACTCGAGTTTCGTGTGTAGAACCCCACTTCACGATCCAAGCCAGGTGGATGGAGCTGGATAGTAGTCCCAGTTCTGCCGTCGAGTCGGTCGGGAACACGACTACCTGTTCGCTCATTACTTGGCCGGTGGGCAGTCTTACTGGGATTACCGCTTTGCTGACACGGGCGATTGCATTAACCTTCCCTAGGCCCGACATTAGCAGCGTCAGCATCGGCCTTTTGTCCGCGTATTGCCACCATCGTTGAGGGAGTGGTTTGCGGAGGGTGTAAGTTCCATCGGGCTTAAGGCGTTGCCGTACAGGCTTTACCTCGCGCTCCAAGATCTCGTACACTGCTGGGTATTCGCGTGCCCGTTCTTCTGGCCAATCGTGAAAGTTGATTACCCAGCGACTGGCTGAACGATCGAATCGGGAGCTTAGGTCCTCGCCGTTGATGTAAGGGAAGAGCACGTCGCGATTGCGTGGGTCCTGAGAAATTAGAGTGTTGGCAGTCGAAGGAGGCAAGATAAAACCCTTCCCCAAGACGATGGAGCCCTGAAACGACTGATCCTCGTTCGAAGCCAAGGGGTATGGCTTTCCAGTCGCCCTTGATGCCGGATCCAGTCCAGGGGAAATTTCCCGCACCGGACTACCGTCCAGGAATGGAGTCTCGTCTGCCGCGGTGGGGCCCAGCCAGACGAGCGAGACTTCCAAGGCTGCTGTTCCAGGCCACGGTCGCGATTTAACTGCTCGATAGATCGACCATCCCGCATCCGTGGCTTGATCGAGGCTGACTTCGCGATTCTGGTTCTGTGCGATGGAGTTGGTCGCGATGATTCCCGTTCGCTTACCGGGAGCAAGGATGAGATTGCGCAGCAGGAAATATGCGCAAAGGTCGGCTCCACCGCGCACGCCCTTGCCCACACGGTTGACGAGGTACTCACGGTAGTCAGCGCCAACGGCACTCGTGAGCATCCGCCCGCCCACGAACGGCGGGTTCCCCACCACCGCGTCGAACCCGGCAGCCGTCCCCATCCCCATGACCTCCGGAAACTCCAGCGGCCAGTGCAACGGCCGCACCGCCTCCGCCCGAGGCCCCTTCAGCCACCCGTCGACGATCTCCCTTGCCTGCCCCTCGGCGGCCTTCGCGTTCGCCCCGCCCTCCAGCGCAGTCGCCACCAGTCCCGCCACCGAGTCCAGCCGGTTCCGGTACGCCCGGGACTTCGCGTCCTCCTTCGCATCACGGAAGCGCGCCGCGCCCCGCGCGCCGCCCACGTTCTCCTCGCCGGAGATGTCGGACGCCTCCTCGTCGGAGATGCCCTCTGCCGCCAGCGCCGCGCCCACCACCGCGTCCGCCGCCAGCCGCAGCCGCTCACTCCGCGTCTCGGCCTGCGCCAACAGCTCGGCCTTCTCCCGCACCACCCGGATGTCGTCCACCGGCATGGCCTCGATCTTCCGCCGAAGCTCCGCCGCCTCCGAGAGGAGCGTCTCCGTGACGTCCAGCGCCCGCTCGACGTCCTCGCTCTGCTGCCGCCCCTTGAGCTCCAGGTGGAACATCTTCACCTGCCGCACGTCGATGACCCCGACGAGCGAGTCCCCCGACCGCAGCGCATGGTCCAGGAACGAGAACGGTCGCCCCTTCGCCAGCGTCACCAGCCACAGCGACAGCTTCGCCAGCTCCACCGCCATGGGGTCGCGGTCGACGCCGTACAGGCAGCGGTCGGCGACCAACCGCCTGGCGATCTGGTGCAGTTGGTCGTGGTCGTCGCGGTCGACGTCCTTGGCGATCTCCGGCGGGAGGTCCGGCTTACGGAGCCACGCCTCGACCACCCGGTCCGACAGGTACCGGCACGCCGAGACCAGGAACGCGCCCGAGCCCATCGCCGGGTCAAGGATGCGGAGCTTCAGCAGCTCGTCGGCCGACTTGGCCTCCCAGACGCCCTTCTCAGCGCCCTCGGCGGGGCCGGGGGCGTAACAGAGCGGGGCAAGCGTGTGCTCGACCACCTCCTCCGCCAGCGCCTTCGGGGTGTAGTGCGTGCCCGTGTCACGGCGGTTGCCGGAGCGGACCACGATGACCGAGCCCGCCGGCCACACCTTCGGCTCGCCGCGCAGGTCGAGCCCGTACAGGCCGGAGAAGACGGCGGCCCGCTCCACCAGCTCCAGGTCGCTGCCGCAGGCCGTCTCCAGCTCGACCGTCGCCACGCCCGACTTGGCCTGTGAGGCGGACACCGTCGCAGCCTTCGTACCCGCTGCCGTCGCGACTTCCTCCGCCAGGGTCCCGGCCGTCTCCCACTCCTCCAGGCGGGCCAGCGGCAGTACCGCCTCGTACTTCTTGTCCCGACCGAAGGAGACGCCCACGTACGGCTCGTCGGCCCAGTGGCAGCCGTACTCAAGGAGGCCCTCGTAGACGTGGCCGATCTGCTCGACGTCGAGACCCTTGTAGGAGAGGCGCTCCCTGCCCTTGAAGCCCTTGCGGGCGCGCAGGGTGAGGAGGGCGTCGAGGATCTCGTACACGACGCGGTCGGTGACCTTGGCGCCGACGAGCCACGGGAAGCGCGCCGGGTCGAAGAGGGAGCCGCCGTACGCGGGAATCCACAGGCGGTCGTGCGTGCAGCCGCCGTGGATCGCGGCGAACACGGCGAGCAGACGCGGCCAGGTCGCCTCCACGCGGTCGCCGAGCTCGTCGCCGTGGAGGCTCTGCGCGGTGGCCAGCTCCTCGTGGAGCGGGCCGACGGCGTATGAGGCGTCGTACAGCTCGTCGCCGGCCGGCAGCAGGCGCTGTTCCTCGGCGTACAGGAGGAAGACCAGGCGCATCATGACGGTGAGCGCGCCCTCGTAGACGTGCTTCGCGGGTACACCGTCGAGGAGCCTGCCGCTCGTCTCCCGGTCGAGGCGGGACAGCTCGGCGACCAGCAGGGACACCGCCTCGCGGACCTGACGGCCGAGGGTGTCGGTGACGTCGGACTGGGCCTTCGCGGTGCGTTCGAAGAGGCCCGCCGTCGAGTCGGAGGGCTTGCCGTCGGCGTCCAGCGGAGGGCGGATCACGCGGCGGGCGGCGAGCAGGCTCGCGAAGGCGCGGGCCAGGATCGGCTCCTCGGACCACAGGTCCGCGTCGAAGACGGCGACGGTCGTCGCCTCCTTCGGGCGGGCGTGGACCAGTGCCCACTCGCGGCCGTTGGTGATCAGGGCCAGTGGCACCTGCCGTGCCCGGCACAGCTCGGCGGCGCGCTCGACGAGACCGGGTTGCTCACCGCGCGGCTGGTTGAGGCGGTCGCCCCAGCCGTCCGTACGGAAGAACAGCGCGCGTGGAGCGAGGCCCGACTGCCCGGGGCCGAGGAGGACGGCGTCGGGAGTGTTCCCGCCGGCGTGCAGTGACTCGGGGATGGCAGAGCCCTCGCGCATGCCCGGCGCCCGCCAGTCCAGCAGCTTGGTCAGGACGAACCGCTCCCAGGACGACCGCAGCAGATCCGGGTCCTCCTGGACCTCCGCCCATGCCTGCCGCAGCTGTGCCCGCACCTCGTCGGGAACGGTGTCGAGGCCTGTCTGGAAGGCGCCAACCAGCACCGGCAGCGAGATGAACGGCCCGTCGGGACGCAGCAGCCGCAGCCAGTCCTCGTGCTGCTCGGCGGGGGTGGGGACCGAGCCCTTCGGCGGGAACTTCTTCCGTGCGGTGGGGGCGGCGGTCGGCATCAGTGGTTCTCCTGGCGGGCGGGGGTGGCGGCGGTGGCGGAGACGGGCGAGAGGGAGACGGGCGAGAGGGAACGGGGGACGAGGAAGGTCACGGCGACAGGGAACCAGCGGGGCGTCGGGTCGGCCCAGCGGAGGCGCAGCGCCGCCGTCTCCGACTCCATCACCTGCGGCAGCCGCTCCCAGCGCTCCAGGAGCGCATCCCGGTCGGCGCGCAGCTGGCGCCGTTCGTCGTCGATGTCGAACAGGGACTCCTGCTGCCAGTGTCCCTGATCGTCAAGCCGATCCCGGATGGACTGCCTCAGGTCCTCCAGGACCGCCCGCATGCCCTCGACCTCCTCCTCGCAGCGCTTGGCGAGAAGGGTCTCCAAGGAGCGGAAGCGACGGTTGGCCTGGGTGTTCAGGGCGCGACCGAGCCGCTCCTCCAGCTGAGGCCACAGACTGGCGAGCTCGGTCAGTACCCCGTCTGCGGGCAGCTCCTCCTCGGTCGCGGCCGCCAGCCAGGCCTCGACCTCGTCTTTCTTCGCCGAAGCGAGCTTGCCACCGTCGATCAGCCCTCCGGCCGCGATCACCTCCTCGTGGAGGCGCGCGCCGCCGCGGCCGGTGATGACGACCCGACCGTGCGCGACCAGGGCGGGCTGCCGCAGCAGCCCGTCCGGTACCACCCGGGCCGTCACGCGTGACAGCTTGGCCGATGCCGCCGGCGACCACAGTTCCGCCCGCAGCAACCGCAGACACATCTGCACCAGTCGGTGCCCCAGGTGCAGGTGCACCACGTCCGTGCGGTCGCGGGCCTCGGTCTCGTCGAAGACGACCGGGCGCTCCTTGCCGGTGAGCGGGTGCCGCAGACCGTCGTTCCTGGCCCGCGCCCAGGCGCCGGGAAGCTCCGGAATCCGGAAGCAGCGGGCGCGCCCGGCCTTGGGGTCGGGGACTTCTGCCAGGTCCTTCTGGTGGGCGAGCAGCAGCCCCGTACGGACGACCCGCTCGACCGTCGCTGGAGTGAGGTGAAGATCCTGACGACTGTCGGCCAGTGCACCCACCAGGCGCTCCAGGTCCCGGGCCAGATCGCGTTCGACCTTCAGCACGGCCTTCCCGGACCGCTTGGTGATCTCAGCGTCGGCAGTGGTCCAGCTGGAGCGGCGCCCCAGCATCTTCTGCTCCACCTGCGAGGCGATCACCTCGCCCGCGCTGCCCAGGTCCTCACGGATGCGCTCGGTCTTGCGGGCGGCCACGGCCAGGAAGTGCAGCTCGTCCTCCAGAGCGCCGTCCTCGTAGCCGGAATCCGTCACATGATCGTCGGCGGGGGCGAAACCCTGCCAGCCCCGGGGCACGAAGTGGAACACGTCCACCTGGCCGGCCTTCTGCCCGTGCCGGTCCACGCGGCCGTTGCGCTGCTCCAGCCGGTTCGGGTTCCAGGGGATCTCCCAGTGCAGCACCCGGTGACAGTGCGCCTGGAGGTTGATGCCCTCGCTGGCCGCGTCGGTGCCGAGAAGGATGCGTACCGGCGACAGGTCGGGGCTCTCCTGGAAGACCTGCTTGACCCGTTCGCGTTCGTCGCGGTCCTGGCCGCCGTACAGCTGCGCGATCCGCTCCGCCGGATACCCGGCGGCGAGCAGCTGCCCGTACAACCAGCGCTGGGTGTCGCGGTACTCGGTGAAGACGATGACCCGCTGGTCCTCCCAGGTTCCCTCCGGGCCGGCCTGGCAGACGATGTCGTCCAGCCACTTCCTGAAGCGCTCGAACTTGGCGTCAGGACGCATCCCCGCCCCGGCCGCCCAGACGTTCAGCTCCTTGAGGAGCGTGTGCTCCCGGTCCGTGAGCGGGCGCATCGCGTGCCGGGCGGCGGTGAGGGCGCGCTGCGCCGCCTCGGCCTGCTCCTGCTCGTCCGCCTCCTCGGCCTCCTCCATGCCCTCGATCAGCGGTCGCAGCACTCGGATGCTGGGGGCCGGCTCCTCCACGGGGCCCGCCTGACGGGCCTTCATCGTGTCCAGGTGGGTGTGGACGGTCTCCGCGAACGCCTTCGGAGAGGACAGGAACCGCTTCTTCAGCAGCGTCGTCACGAAGTCGGCGGCCGCCCGGCCCGCCTTGCCTTCACCGTGGTCGCCGCGGCGGGAACGGGCGTACTCCGCCAGCTTCGCGTACGCCTCGCGGGTCTCGTCGTTGTGATCGATCTCCAGCGCGTGCGGCACGCGCTTCGGAAAGCGGGGCTTGCCGTTCCACAGGGGCGGCAGGTCCGACTTCATCCGGCGGACCATCACCCGGCTCAGCTGCTCGGCCGACGGCTTGACGCCCCGGGCGAAACGATGGTCGTCGAGCAGTTCGAGAAGCGCGGTGAAGGACTCCAAGAAGCCGTTGTGCGGGGTCGCGGAGAGGAACAGCCTGTGTTCGCAGTGCGGCGCCAGGAGCTTCACGGCCTGGGTGCGCTGTGAGTCCACGGCGTACTTGCCCGTACCCGACGGGGCACACGTGTGCACCTCGTCGACGACCAGCAGGTCGAAGGCGCGGGGGTACTCGGGGATCTGGGGCAGCACCTCGCGCAGCATCCGCAGCGAGCGCTCTCGCTTCAGCCAGTCGATGGAGACGATCAGCCGGGGGTAGTGGGTCCACGGGTTGGCGTACGGACCGGCCGCCCGGCGCAGTTCGCGCATCATCTTCGTGTCGACGATCCGGAAGTCCAGGCCGAACTTGTCCCGCATCTCGTCCCGCCACTGGAGGGTCAGCCCGGCGGGGCACACGATGAGCATGGAACGGGCACGATGCCGCAGCATCAGCTCCTGCATGACCAGGCCGGCCTCGACGGTCTTTCCCAGACCGACGTCGTCGGCGATCAGCAGGTTCGTCCGGGGCATGGAGAGGGCGCGGACCACCGGGTCCAGCTGGTAGTCCTGAATCTCCACGCCGGAGCGGAACGGGGCCTGCAGCGCGGTCCTGTCGGCGGAGGCGATCGCACCCCAGCGCACGGCGTCCAGAAAGGCGTCCAACCGCCCCGGCTCGTCGAAGCCGTTGACGGGGGAAGGCAGTTCGTACTGGTCGTGGACGTCTGTCGCCTGCTCCAGCTCCCAGACGACCCGCAGTTCCTCGTCGCGGCCGTCACTCTCCAGCGAGGACAGCTTGACCAGGTGGGCGGTTGCGGCGCCCGCTGCCCGCGCGGGATCGTCGCTGGCGGCGGTCGAGCGGACGACATCGGTGACCACCCAGGGACGGTGGCGCACGGTGACCCGCTGTCCCGGGGCCGGTACCGGCGTGCTCGACGTGCCCGGATACGCGATCTGTGTCGTCATCTCGCTAGTCCCCCCAGCTGTCACGGACATCCCCTTCCCCACGGTGACAAAAGTCTAGATGTGTACTGCGCCGTAACAACTGGATCGCGTTGCACACGCTGCGCCCGAGATCCGGACATCCAACCGGCTGTCGGCAGAGAGTCCGGGCGCCGCTGTCACACTTCCCGGCCCCGCTCCGTCAGTGCTGTGTCCGGCTCGGTCGAGCGGATACGGGAGAGGCTGAAGGAGCCGTCGAGATGTTCGCCGAGATGACCACCACCGCCATCGTCGTCACCGCCGTCGCCGCGTTCATGGCCGGGTTCTCCGGCGCCTCGGTCTTCCTCCGGGCGAAGTTCGTCGTCGAGCCGCTCGCCGCGTACGGGGTGCCGCGGGCGTGGTGGAACCGGCTCGGGGCCGCCAAGGTCGCCGGGGCCGTCGGGCTCCTCGTCGGGTTCTTCGTGCCCGTCGTCGGGACCCTCGCCGCGATCGGTCTCGTCCTGTACTTCGCCGGGGCCGTGATCACCGTGCTCCGCGCCCGCTCGTACGGCCACGTGCCCTTCCCGCTGGTCTACATGGCGCCCGCCGTCGCCGTCCTTGTGATCGTCTGACACGTACGACACGGCGAAGGCCGCCACCCCGAGCGGGGTGGCGGCCTTCGCCGTACAGCAGGTGGACGTCAGTCCTTCTTCGGCTCCTCCAGGCGCGGGAAGAGCACCGCGCCCTTCGTCACCGTCGTGCCCGTCGGGAGCTTGCCCCATTCGCCGGCCGACTGGACCGGCTGGGAGGCCAGGGCGCCAAGGGAGGCCTCCGCGCCCAGGGAGTCCCAGAGCTTCTGGGAGGTCTCGGGCATGATCGCGTTCAGCAGGACCGCCACACCGCGCAGGGACTCCGCCGCCGTGTAGAGGATCGTCGCCAGACGGGCGCGGCCCGTCTCCGAGTCGTCCTTGGCGACCTTCCACGGCTCCTGCTCCGTGATGTAGCCGTTGACCTGCTTCACGAAGTCGAAGATCGCCAGGATGCCGCCCTGGAAGTCCAGCTCCTCGCCGATCTTCCGGTCGGCCGCCGCGACCGCCTTCGCCAGGCCCTCGTGGATCGCCTTCTCCGCGTCGCCGTCGGCCGTCGCGGCCGGCAGGGCGCCGTCGAAGTACTTGCCGACCATGGCCGCCACGCGCGAGGCGAGGTTGCCGTAGTCGTTCGCCAGCTCGCTCGTGTAGCGGGCGGTGAAGTCCTCCCAGGAGAACGAGCCGTCCTGGCCGAACGCGATCGCGCGCAGGAAGTACCAGCGGTACGCGTCCACGCCGAAGTGCGAGGTCAGGTCCTGCGGCTTGATGCCCGTCAGGTTCGACTTCGACATCTTCTCGCCGCCGACCATCAGCCAGCCGTTCGCGGCCACGCGGCCCGGCACCGGCAAGCCCTGGGCCATCAGCATCGCCGGCCAGATGATGGCGTGGAAGCGCAGGATGTCCTTGCCGATGAGGTGGACGTTGGCCGGGAAGGTCTCGTTGAACTTCTCCGGGTTCTCGTTGTAGCCGACCGCCGTCGCGTAGTTCAGCAGCGCGTCGATCCACACGTAGATCACGTGCTTGTCGTCCCACGGGACCGGCACGCCCCAGTCGAACGTCGAGCGCGAGATCGAGAGGTCCTCAAGGCCCTGCTTGACGAAGTTCAGCACCTCGTTGCGCGCCGACTCCGGCTGGACGAAGCCCGGGTTCGCCTCGTAGAACTCGATGAGCTTCGGGCCGTACTCGCTCAGCTTGAAGAAGTAGTTCTCCTCCTTGAGGATCTCCACCGGCTTCTTGTGGACGGCGCACAGCTTCGTGCCGTCCTCAGCCTCGATGAGATCGCCCGGGAGCTTGTACTCCTCACAGCCCACGCAGTACGGGCCTTCGTACCCGCCCTTGTAGATCTCGCCCTTGTCGTACAGGTCCTGCACGAACTCCTGCACACGGTCCGTGTGCCGCTTCTCCGTCGTACGGATGAAGTCGTCGTTCGCGATGTTCAGGTGCTCCCAGAGGGGCTTCCAGGCCTCCTCGACGAGCTTGTCGCACCAGGCCTGGGGCGTGACGTCGTTCGCCTCGGCCGTGCGCATGATCTTCTGACCGTGCTCGTCCGTGCCGGTGAGGTACCACACCTTCTCGCCGCGCTGACGGTGCCAGCGCGTGAGCACGTCGCCTGCGACGGTCGTGTAGGCGTGGCCCAGGTGAGGAGCGTCGTTGACGTAGTAAATGGGGGTCGAGACGTAGAACGCCTTCGCCCCCTGCTTCTCGGATCCAGTGGCCGCCATGGTCGAAATCCTAACGGGCAGTTCAAGATCCACTCACACCGATATCGGGCGGTGGACGCACGGAGACGTTCCCGAAACGTCGGGGGGCGTAGAACGAGGCCTTAGAACGAGGGCTTAGAACGAGGGCGTGGAACGAGCCGCGTGCCGAGCAGCGAGGAAGTGGACATGCGCGTACTGGTCGCCGAGGACGAGGAGGTCCTCGCGGAGCTCGTCGCCACCGGGCTGCGACGGGCCGGGTTCGCCGTCGACACCGTCTACAGCGGCGACGCGGCGCTCGCCTACCTGGGCCTGCACGACTACGACGTCGTCGTCCTCGACCGCGACCTGCCCCGCGTCCACGGCGACGACGTCGCCCGTGCCCTCGTCGCCAGGACCGCCAGGACCCGGATCCTGATGCTGACCGCCTCGGCCTCCACCGAGGACCGTGTCGAGGGGCTCGACCTCGGCGCCGACGACTATCTGGGCAAGCCCTTCGAGTTCCCCGAGCTGGTGTCCCGGGTGCGCGCCCTGCGGCGGCGCAGCTCCCGGCCCGTACCGCCGGCCCTCGAACGGGCCGGGGTGGTGATGGACACCGTGCGGCGCACCGCGGCGCGCGACGGACGGGCGCTCGACCTGTCGCCGAAGGAGTTCTCCGTGCTCCAGATCCTGCTGGAGGCGGACGGCGCCACCGTCTCCGCCGAGGAGCTCCTGGAGCGGGCCTGGGACGTGCACACCGACCCCTTCACGGGTGCGGTACGGGTCTGCATGAGCAAGCTGCGCGGGAAGCTCGGCGAGCCCGCGCTGATCCGGACCGTGCAGGGCGTGGGGTACGCGCTGTGAGCGCCGGTCTCCTCGGGGCCGGGTCGACGATCCGGACGCGGATCGCGCTCGTGTACGGAGGCGTCTTCGTCGTCCTCGGCGGGTGCCTGCTGACGATCGTGAACCTGCTGTCCCGCGCCGGTACGGAGGGGGAGGCGGACGCCATCGCCGCGCGGGTACGGGTCGTGGCGCCGTTCGAGACCGTCACCGCGTACCGGCTGAGCGACGACGTCAGCCGGGCCGCCGGCGAGCAGATGCTCATGTGGTCCTGCCTCGCCCTCGTCGTCATGGCCTTCGGCGCGGTCGTGGTGGGCTGGTGGACGGCGGGGCGCGTGCTGCGGCCGGTTCACGAGATGACGGAGCGGGCGCGGCGGCTCTCGGAGCGGAACCTGCACGAGAAGATCGGTGCGAGCGGGCCCGACGACGAGCTGAAGGAGCTCGGCGACACGATCGACGCGCTGCTCGGGCGGCTGGAGGCGGCGTTCGACAGCCAGCGGCGGTTCATCGCGAACGCCTCCCACGAGCTGCGGACCCCGCTCGCCACGCAGCGCGCCGCGATCCAGGTCGGGCTCGACGACGCGAACGAGGTCAAGCAGGTCCTGCTGGACAGCAACCGGCGCAGCGAGCGGCTCATCGAGGGGCTGCTGGTGCTGGCCCGGAGCGAGCGGGGCCTGGAGGAGCGGGAGGACGTGCCGCTGCGGGCCGTGGTCGCCGAGGAGTGCGAGACGTACGGGGTGGCGTTCGGCGGGGAAGCGGGGGGCCGTGGGGGTGGGGGAGGTGCCGGTCGGACCGACGCGCGTGGTGTCGTACGGGGGAGCCGGGTGCTGCTCGGGCAGCTTGTACGGAATCTCGTCGCGAACGCCGTCGCGTACAACGTGCCCGGAGGCTCGGCCGAGGTGCGCGTGGACGGGGGCGTCGTGACCGTCGTCAACACGGGGCCCGTGGTGCCCGCCGACGAGGTGCCGGGGCTCTTCGAGCCGTTCCGCCGTGGTGAGGGGCGCGACCGGATGGGGCCGGGGGCGGGGCTCGGTCTGTCGATCGTGCGGTCGATCGCGGTGGCGCACGGGGGGACCGTGGAGGCCGTGGCCCGTACGGAGAAGGAGGGCGGGGGCCTGGTGGTGACCGTGGCGTTGCCGGTCACCACCAGGCGCGCTGTGTGCCCTGGTCAGCCTTCCCAGGTGGAGAGCAGCCCGCGGTAGAAGTCGGCGTGGGCGGTCTCGGACGGGGTCGGACCGGCGAGGTGGTGGCCGGTACGGGGGGCGGTGAGCTTACGGAGGTAGTCGAAGGCCTTGCCGTCCTCCTCGCCCCACGCGACGAACTGCCAGTGGATCGGGCGCTCGGCGGCCTCGGCGAGCGCCTGGGTGGCGGCCGTCCTGGACTCGGGGGCGCCGTCGGTCTGGAAGACGACGAGGGCGGGGCGGGTGGGGTCGGTCTTCTCGTGGTGCGCGAGGACCTCTTCGACGGCACGGTGGTAGTTCGTGCGGCCGAGGCGGCCGAGGCCCGCGTTGATCTCGTCGATGCGGCCGTCGATGCCGGCGGGACGGAGTTCGGCGGTGCCGTCGATGTCGGTGGAGAAGAAGACGGCGGTGACGGTGGCGTCCTCGGTGAGGTGGGCGGCGAGGGCGACGGTCTGCTCGGCGAGACGCTGGACGGAGCCGTCCTTGAAGTAGCCGCGCATCGAGCCCGAGCGGTCCACCACGAGGTAGACGGCGGCCCGCGCGCCCGCGATCCCCCGCTCCCGGAGCACGCCCGCGGCGGCCTCGTACGCCTCGACGAGCTGCGGCGCGTCGGCCTTGAGCGCGGTGAGCGCGGGGGCTTCGGCGGGGGTGGGCTCGGTGGCCTCGGCCACGACGACGGCCTGCGGCTCGTCGACCGTGACCGGTTCGTCGGCCGGTTCGTCGGCGGGGGTGGCCTCGGCGGCCTCGGCCGCGACGGCTTGCGGTTCGTCGACGACCACCGGCTCGTCGGCCACGACCGATTCTTCGGCGACCGGAGCAGCGGCCTCGGGCTCGTCCGCCGGGGTCGCTTCGGGCTCGTCCGCGACGGGCGCCTCGTCCGCGACCGGCTCGTCCTGCGCGGCCTCGGCCGGTGCGGCCGACTCCTGCTCGTCCGCGGCGGGCGCTTCGGCGACTTCCGCGACCGCAGGGGTCGACTCCTCGGCGGCCTCGGCCTCCGGCTCCTCCGCGACGGGCTCCTCGGCGGCCGGCGAAGCCTCCGCCTCCGCAGCGGTCTCCGTGACGGCGGGGGCCGCCTCTGCCTCGGCCGCTGCCGGGCTCTCGTCCACGGGCTCCTTCGTGGCCTGCTTGGGCAGGTCGACCACGTCCGCCGCGGGCGCCTCGACGGGCTCCTCCGCCACGGGCTCGTCGACAGCCGGAGCCGCCTCGGCCTCGGCCGCCTCCGGCACGGCGACATCGGCAGCCGGCTTCTCCGCCTCCGCCTCCTCCGCGGCCGTCGGCTCCTCCGCCACGGCCGCGGCCGTCGGCTCCTCCGCCACGGCCTCCGCGGCCGCCGCAGGCTCCTCCGCGGCCGTCACCGACGCCGCGTCCTCCGTCGTGTCACCGGTCGCGGTCGTGGTCGCCGTCGCATCCCCCGACGTCTCCTCCGTGCCCCGGGGCGTCCTCGCCGCCGGGACCTTCGGGTTGTCGAAGGCCGCCGCCACCAGGTCGTCCGCCGCCCGCTGGGTCTCGTCCTGCGCGGGGGGCTGCGTCGTGGCGGCGTCCTCCTGGCGGGACGGGGCCGCCTGGGCCGGGACGGAGGTTGCCGGGGAATCGGCGGGCTGTTCCGCACGATCGCGTCCGAACACCTTGCGCAGCAAGCTCCGAATGCCCATGGGCGAGGCCTTTCGCATGAGTTGGGTGCGGTGAATGTCCGTACTGGTAGGAATCATCCCTGGCCAGGGCGGACACGTAAGGTTAGCGGCCCCGGGTGTGTCGCCCCCGGCGCCCCAACCGGAGCCGGATTCGGAGCCGCCGCAGGCCCCGTACCGCCCCGGATTCGAGGCCGCCGCGCGCCCCAAGCGGACCCGGAAGGGCGGCCCCCGGACGTCACCCGAGGCTCCGGAATCGTAGCGTCGTGGGCCCCTTCCCTGGCCGGAAGCGATACCGCCGCGTGTCCCGAACCGGCCCTGAAACGGACCCCGTTTCCGCTCATTCATGCGGCGTTCACTTCAGCGCCTCCCCCGTGCAGAGGTGTGCACATAACGTCACCGCCGGACGGAATCCCGACACCATGTCGGGACCATGGGGCGGCGCACCACGCGCCGGAGGAGGACCAAGTGCGCAAACTGCTGCCGCTGCTGAGCACCAACCCGCACGGAGGCGGCCGTTCCGCCCTCACCTGTCGGTTCCGGTGCGGAGACGCCTGCTTCCACGAGGTGCCCAACACCAGCGACAACGAGTACGTCGGTGATGTCATAGCCGGCGCTCTCTCCCGCCGTTCCATGATGCGCGCCGCCGCCGTCGTGACCGTCGCCACCGCCGCCGGCAGCGCCGTCGTCGGCTCGGGCGGGAGCCCCGCCGTCGCCGCCGGCCCCGCCGGCGACGCCGCCTCGGCCGCCGCCAAGGGCGCCTACCGGCCCGACGGCGCCCGTGGCCTGCGCTTCACGCCCGTCGCGCCCAACACCGCCGACCAGGTCACCGTCCCGGCCGGCTACGGGCAGAACGTCGTGATCCGCTGGGGCGAGCCGATCCTCCGCGGCGCCCCGGCCTTCGACGCCGACAAGCAGACCGCCGCCGCCCAGGCCGGGCAGTTCGGGTACAACAACGACTTCCTGAGCCTCCTCCCCCTCCCCGGGGAGCGGGGCCGCCAGGTCCTCGTCGCGAACCACGAGTACACCGACGAGATCCTGATGTTCAAGGGCTACAGCGCCGAGAACCCGACCCGCGAGCAGGTCGAGATCGCCTGGGCCGCCCACGGTTTCTCCGTCGTCGTGGTCCAGGAAGAGAATCGTTCCGGCAAGCTCACGCCCGTCACCAGGCACCCGCTCAACCGCCGTCTCCACACCACCAGCGAGTTCGAGCTGACCGGTCCCGCCGCCGGCTCGCCGCTGCTGCGGACCTCCGTCGACCCGACCGGCCGCAAGGTCCTCGGCACGCTCAACAACTGCGCCGGCGGCACCACCCCGTGGGGCACGACGCTGCACGGCGAGGAGAACTTCAACCAGTACTTCGCCAACGGCTCCAGCGCCACCGACAAGCGGTACGGCATCGGCACCGGCGCCTCCGAGCGCAAGTGGGAGCGGTTCGACAAGCGCTTCGACCTCGCGCAGGAGCCGAACGAGGTGCACCGCCAGGGCTGGGTCGTCGAACTCGACCCGTACGACCCCGAGTCCGTCCCGAAGAAGCGCACCGCGCTCGGCCGCTTCAAGCACGAGGCCGCGCAGCCCCGCCTCACCGCCGACGGCCGCCCGGTCGTCTACATGGGCGACGACGAGCGCTTCGACTACTTCTACAAGTTCGTCTCGTCGAAGCGGATGATGAAGGGCGGCTCCCGCGCCGCCCACGCGCACAACCTCACGCTCCTCGACGAGGGCACGCTCTACGTCGCCAAGCTGACCGGCGACAGCCCGGCCGCCCAGATCGACGGCACCGGCAAGCTTCCGAACGACGGCGAGTTCGACGGCTCCGGCGTCTGGATCCCGCTGGCCACCGGCGATGTCTCGCACGTCGAGGGCATGACCGCCGAGGAGGTGTACGTCTTCACCCGCCTCGCCGGTGACAAGGTCGGCGCCACCAAGATGGACCGCCCCGAGGACGTCGAGCCGTCCCCGCGCTCCGGCCGCGTCTACGTCGCGCTCACCAACAACACCGACCGCGGCAAGGCCGGCAAGGCCGGCGCGGACGAGGCCAACCCGCGCAACCTCAACAAGCACGGCCAGATCCTGGAGCTCGCCGAGCACTGGGACGACCCGGCCTCCGACGGCTTCGCCTGGCGGCTCTTCCTCGTCGCGGGCGACCCGAACGACCCGGCCACGTACTTCGCCGGCTTCCCCAAGGAGAAGGTCTCCCCGATCTCCTGCCCGGACAA
Source organism: Streptomyces sp. Je 1-79 (assembly GCF_025195125.1). GTDB lineage: Bacteria > Actinomycetota > Actinomycetes > Streptomycetales > Streptomycetaceae > Streptomyces. The sequence continues at coordinate 337,179 of NZ_JAMGSL010000007.1, read as the reverse complement.
CGTCGCCTTCGACCCGCACGGCAACCTGTGGATCTCCACGGACGGTGCCCAGCTCGGTTCGCACGACGGCCTGTTCGGTGTCGCCACGCAGGGCGAGCGGCGCGGTGAGATCAAGCAGTTCCTGACCGTCCCCAGGGGCGCCGAGACCTGCGGCCCGATCATCCAGGACCGTCGTGTCGTCGTCGCGGTCCAGCACCCGGGCGAGCTCGACGGCGCCTCCGTCGAGAACCCGAAGTCGCAGTGGCCCGACGGACCCGGCAGGATCGTCCGCCCGTCGGTCGTCGCCGTCTGGCGCAAGGACGGCCGCGACATCGGCGTCTGAGCCGCGTGAGACGTGGTGTGGGGGGCGTGGCACCGCCCCTCACACCACCCCCAGGCCCTCCCTGAAACGTACGATCTGCTCCTCCGGCTCCCCCGTGTACGCCCACGGCACCCATGTCGCACGGGTGCCGAGCATCCCGAGGATCTCGCGCGCCACCTCCACCTGGCCCGCGTAACAGGCCGCGTGCGCCAGATAGTTGAGGTCGGGCACCTCCTCCGGCGCCACCGGGCCGCCCGGCTCGCGGCCGCCGATCCAGCGCTCGTGCGTACGGCGCAGTTCGTCCACCGCCAACTCGTGCTTCCAGTGCTGGTCGAAGCCGCGCACCGGCCCCCGGCCGAGCGCCCCGTCGGCGATGTAGCGGTACTCCTCCACCCGCGCCACCTGCACCAGGACCGGCAGCGGCGAACCGGGCGGCGCCACCCCCGCCGCGTCCCGCGCGAAGTCGTACATCGCCCCGTGCGTGCCGTGCCACCGCGCGGACCAGTAGCGCATCACCTGGGCGTGGCCCTCGGTGTTGTACGGGTCACGGCGCCGCAGCTCGTCGAACCACTGCCGCAGTTCGCGCCGCGGCACCCCGCCCTCGTACAGCCGCGCCACCGAGAGCAGGGAGACCCACGGCATCGGGTCGGCGGGCGCGGCCTCCGCGGCTCCCAGACACGCGTCGACGGTCGCGTCGACCCGTCCCCGGTCCACGGCCGTTCCCCGGCCGGCCGCGATCGCCGTGTCGAAGACCCGCACCACCTCGGTCGCCGCCCGCAGCACCGCCGCGTCCGGACTGTCCGGCTCGGCCGCACGCCACGCCTCGACGGACGAACTGCCCGCGGCGGCGTGTGCGAGCAGCCGCACGCGGTGCGTCCGGCGCGCCCAGTCCTCGCCGGTGTCCCGCAGCAGATCCCGTACGCCCTGCCAGCGGCCGATAACGATGTCGTGCCGCGCCTCCGTGAGGGCGCGGTCCCCGAAGTCCGGGTCGAAGACAGGGGTGAAGCGGGCAGCGCGGGCCGAGCGCGCCGATCGGCGGAGAGCGGCCATCCAGGTCCTCCCTCGGAAGCCAGGAACCAGTAGTCGGAACCAGTCGGAACCAGTAGTCGGAAGCCGGAAGTCGGGAACCAGTAGTCGGGAACCAGTAGTCGGGAGTCGGGAGTCGGGAGTCGGGAGTCGGGTGGAGAGGGGCGGGCCGGGGCCCGGGCCCGGGGTCAGAAGTCGGTGGAGAGCGATTCGTCCGAGCGGCGGGCGCGGGGCGCCGTCCGGCCGAAGGGCTCCGCGGCCGCCAGCGCGCGCACCGCGTCGAGCCGCGCGGGCCGGTAGTACGCGCTGCCCCGGCGCCAGTACACGAGCATCGGGACCACGCCGGCGAGCAGCCCGCCGAGGCCGATGACCCGGGCCGTGGTGGACAGTTCGCCGAGCGACTCGACGAACGCCCACAGCATGAACGCCGCGCCGAGCAGCGGCCAGACACCGCCGACCAGGAAGTTCCGTACGGAGGTCAGGAGCATCCTGCGGTACGCGACGACGGCGGCGATGCCGGCGAGGCCGTAGTAGAACGCGATCAGGAGGCCGATCGCGGACACGGCGTCGCTGAGGATCCGGCCCATCGAACCGGCTGCGGCGGCCGCGCCGAACATCAGCAGCGCCGCTCCCCCGACCGCGGCGATCGCCACCCACGGGGTGTTCCAGCGCGGGTGCACGGTCCCGAGAGCGGTCGGCATCGTGCGGTCGCGGCCCATCGCGAAGAGCGAGCGGGTCACCTGGATGAGGGTGGTCTCCAGGGTGGCGACCGTCGACAGCAGCACCGCCACGACCAGCAGTTTGCCGCCGACGCCCGGCCAGATCTCCTGGCCGAGGACGGCCAGGACGTTCGCGCCCGCGGACTCGATCTGGCCCGAGGTCAGCAGCACGTTGACCGCGACCGTGAACGCCTCGAAGACCAGGAAGACGACGCCGACGCCGACCAGCGCGGCGAGCCCGGCCGTGCGGCGGCTGTCGCGGGTCTCCTCGCTGAGGTTGCTGGTGACGTCCCAGCCCCAGTAGTAGAACGCGGCGATCAGCGCGCCCGAGGCGAAGCCGGCCGGGCCGTCGAAGTGGCCGAGGCCGAACCAGGACCAGTCGAACGCGGTGGCGTGGCCGCGGTGCAGGAGGGCGACGAGGATGAAGGCGACGAGGATGAACATCTCGACGCCCGACATGATCAGTTGGGCCCGTACCGTGAGCCGGGCGCCGCCCAGGACGACGAGCAGCATCATCAGGAACCACCCGGCGCCGACGGCCGCGGCGAGCGGGGTGTTCCCGGCGAGTTCCGGGTCGAAGAGGGAGAGCGTCAGCGCGCCGGCGGGGAGCGATCCGGCGACCATGAACACGGTCGCGGAGACGACGAGGGCCCAGCCGGAGAGGAAGCCGAGGAAGGGGTGGAGGGTGCGGCCCACCCAGGAGTATCCGGCGCCGGCGTTGACGTCGATCCGGCCGAGGCGCGCGTAGGCGAGGACGATGCCGAGCATCGGTATCGCGCAGTAGAGCAGCGCTGCGGGTCCCGCCAGCCCGACCGCGCCGAAGAGCACGGCCGTGGTGGCGGCAAGGGAGTAGGCGGGCGCACTGCCCGCGACGGCCATGACAATGGTGTCGAAGGTCCCGAGAACATTGGGCTGGAGCCCTCTGCCGGTGGTCGTGCGCATGGCGGCTGTCCTTGGGGGCACGGGGGGCGGTGCAGGACGAAGTGACCGTGCCGCCGAGTCGGTTGTTCGCAGGACCGCGCACGGATCAAGGTGAATCGAGCGCATCGTAGTCGCATAGACGGATTCCGGTAACGGCGGATGGAACGTTCCGTTCTGTGACCGCCGGTAAGGGCATCCGTACGCCCCCGCAGGGGCGTTTTACCCCGGCGCCGCACGGGGAGTGGCGATGGCCCGGGCCGCCGTCACCTCCTGGCGGAGCGCGGCGAGCGCCCCCTCGTCGTCGCCGGTCAGCTCCGCCCGTACCTCGACGAGCACGTCCGTTCCGCGCAGCCCGTCGGCGAGCTCCCGCAACTGCTGCTCCAGTTCGGTGACTTCCGCCGGATCGGGTGGCGGGGCGCCGTGGTCGACGCGGACCCGGGCGGCGGTCGTGGCGTCGACGATCCGCTCCACGGCGACGACCAGCGGCCACCAGGCGGAGGCCACGGTGCCGGTCGGCGGCGGTTCGGTCAGGGCGCGCTGGAACTCGGAGCGTACGGCGGACAGATCGCGGTACAGCTTCCGCCGGGCGCGCAGGCGGGCGGCCGGGTCCTCCTGCGCGGGCGGGCAGAACGCCTGCGCAAGGTAGGCCGCCGAGTCGGCGACGGAGTCCGCGAGCCGGTCGCCGATCCGGCTGTGCCAGGACTCCGGCCAGAGGAGGTAGCCGGCGACCAGCGCGATGCCGCAGCCCAGGAGGGAGTCGTAGAGCCGGGGCAGAACCAGGTCGAAGCCCTGCAGGTTGAGGAGGTCGGAGAGCAGCAGGATGACGGGGGTGATGGCCGCGGTCTGGAAGGCGTATCCCTTCGCGGAGAAGGCGGGGATCAGTCCGGCGAGCACGACCGTCACCGGTACGTACCACCAGCCGCGCGGCACCTCCGCGAAGACGAGCGCGGCGGTGACCAGCCCGAAGGCCGTGCCGGCCGCGCGGAGCACGGCCCGGGAGAAGACCGAGCCGAAGTCCGGCTTCAGGACGAAGGTGACGGTGAGGGCGACCCAGTACGAGCGGGGTACGTCGATGACCGAGACCACCGCCTGGGCGAGGCCGATGCAGAGCGCGAGCCGCAGCCCGTACCGCCACGAGGCCTCGGAGAGCAGGACGCCGCGGACCACCCGGCGGGCCCGGACCCGCAGGGCGGCGGGGCGGCCGAGGCGGTCGTCCACGTTGTAGGGGTTCGGCTCGGCCTGGTGGACGACGGTCGCCGCGTGGCGCAGGGCCTGGTCGACGGCCTTCTCGGCGGGGCGGGTGGCCTCGGGGAGGTCGAGGACGGGGGTGTCGGTGCGGCCCGCCTCGACCGCGTCGGCGAGTGCGCGCACGGCGGCGGGGACGGCGGGAGACAGGGGCCGGTGGAAGCGGCGTGCGGCGACGTGGGCGGCCGGGGCTGCCTCCACGAGGGCGATGACGGCGTTGAGCTGGGCGAGCAGCCGGACGAGGATCGGGGCGCGGCCGTGTTCGCGGGTGCGGCGGGCGAGGACGAGGTCGTACGACTGGTTGAGGGAGGCGGTGACGTCCTGGCGTCGCTCGTCGTACGCGTCCGTGCCGGCGGCTTCGAGGACGTCGGCGACGGCCCGGTAGGTGCCGGCCACGGCGGTCCGCTCGGGGACCCCGCCGCGCAGGGGCCAGCCGAGCAGGGTCAGGACGAGGACGACGACCCCGCCGAGCCCGAGCAGTAGGGGCGGCTTCCACCAGGGGTCGGGCATCGGCAGGCCGGCGCCGACGACCGCGTTGAGGAGCAGCAGCAGACCCGACACGGAGGCGACGGCGCCGATCGAGGAGATCATCCCGGAGACGAGGGCGATCAGGGTGAGTACGGCGACGGCGAGCCATCCCTCGCCGTACACGAGGCTGCCGAGGGTGACGCCGAGGGCGCCGAAGAGCTGGGGGACGGCGATGTTGTAGAACCGCATCCGGTACGCGTCGGCGGTGTCGCCGATGACCCCGGAGAGGGCGCCCATCGAGACCAGGGCCCCCTCGACGGGCCGGTCGGCGGCGAAGCCGACGGCGAGCGGGGCGGACATCGCGACGGAGGCGCGGGCGACGGCGGCCCAGGGGATGGGCGCGGGGGCCGGGCGGAGCCCGGCGGTGAGCCAGCGGGGTGGGGTGAGCCGCGCGGGACGTGCCATGGGCTCACGTTACGTGGGTCGGGGGCGGGTCTTCGGCAGGCGGCGTCAGCTGCGGTAGCCCTCCACCTCGGCGGCCGGGCGGACCGCGGCCGTGTCCGGGTCCTCGCCGAACTCGGCCTTCGCGCGGCGCTGGCGCAACAGGTCCCAGCACTGGTCCAGTTGCACCTCCAGCTCGGCGAGCCGCGTGCGCTCCTCGGGGAGCAGCCCGCCCATCCGCTGCCGGAGGGCCCGCTCCTCCTCGACGAGGGAGCCGATGTTCGCCAGGATCTGCTCGTCGTCGTACATCCGGTCCATGGTTCCAGCGTCGCCGATCAGCGCCCGGCGTGCAGGTCGAGGTCGGCGAGGACGGCCCGGTGGTCCGATCCCGCGAGGTCGAGGAACCGCACCCCGCGCACCCGGAAGTCGTCGCTGACCAGCACGTGGTCGATCTGTACGAACGGCGGCACGGACAGTTCGCGCGGCCAGGTCGGTGTCCGGGCCGCGCCCGCGAGGCGGGCGGCGTCGTGCAGCCGGCCCGCGTCGAGGACGGCGCGGAACGAGGCGTGGTCCTGGGAGGCGTTGAAGTCGCCGGCCAGGAGCACCGGGCCGCTGTCGCGGTGCGCGGCGGCGAAGTCCTCCACCCGCCCCAGCTCGCTCTTCCAGAGGCCGACCTGGCCGGGGACGGGCGGCAGCGGGTGCGCAAGGCGGAGCTCGACGTCCCGGCCGCCGATCCGGGCGGTGGCGCCCGGCATGCCCATGGCGGCGGGGATCGGGGGCCGGGGGGTCAGCGGGTGGGCGCTCAGGATCAGGGAGCCGGTCGAGCCCTCGCCGTCCACGACCGTCCGGTGGGGGAGGGCTGTGGCCAGGGCGGAGGTGAGGGCTCCGGCACAGGCGCGGTCGCACTCGGAGACGTAGACGATCCGGGGACGCTCCCGCCGTACGGCCTCGGTGAGGGCGGTCGTCGCCTCGCCGAACTCGACGTTGGCGGCGAGCACCCGGAGCCGTTCGACGACGGGGCCGCGGGCGGTGGTGGTGTCCGGCCCGTACGGCAGCGTGAACCAGGCGGTGCCGGCGAGGACGAGGACCGCCCACCCGGCGAGCAGGCGCCGCCGGGCGGCCAGGGCGAGCAGCGCCGCGAGGAGGGCAGGGAGGGTGAGCCAGGGCAGGAACGACAGCGCCTGCGGTACGGGGGTCAGCGCGTCGCTGTCGAGGAGCCGGCAGCCGGTGACCATCGTCGGTACGGCGACGAGCAGGCCGGCGGCCCAGGCGGCGAGGCGCCGTCCGGGCCGTAGGGGTGCCGGGGCGGGCCGGGGCCCGGGCGGGGACGACGCGTGAGGTGCCAGGACGTGCTCCACACGGGTCAGTGTCGCAGCGCCTGGTTGATGTCCGCCTTCGTCTCCCCCGTGAGGGTGCGATTGCTGCGCGCGGTCCCGGTCTTGGACTTCCCGGGCTCCACGGCGTCGATGTTCAGGACGACGGAGTCCAGCAGATTGCCGCCGCCGTCCCGGAAGTTGACCCAGACGGTGTAGTCGGCGTTCGCGTCCGTGGGGTTGGTGGCGGTGATCTCGGCGGTGGTCCGGTCGCCGTCCGTCTTCGTCGGCCCGGCCTTGACCTCCTCGGTCGCCTTCACCCCGTCCTTGACCGCGTTCATCTTCTCCTGGGCGGCCGAGGCGACGGCCGCCGTGGCGGTGGAGACGATGTCCTGCGCCTTCTGCTGGTTCTCGTCGGTGCACCCGGCGACGCCGGTCACGGCCGGCGCGAGGAGGGCGGCGGCGCAGACGGCGCGGGCGAGGGTCCGGGCAGGGGTCCGGGTGGGGGCGGGGGTCCGGGTGCGGGTCCTGGTGGGGGTCACACCCTGTCCTTGCCGAAGGAGGTGTCGTCCGTGGCGAGCGCCCAGATCACGAAGATCGAGATGGCCATGGAGAACAGTGCCCACCACGGGTGGTACGGCAGGAAGAGGAACTGGGCGATGACGTTCAGGGAGGCCAGGGTGATGCCGCCCATGCGCCCCCACTCGGAGCCCTTGAGGATTCCGGCGCCGGAGACGGCGACGAGGATGCCGAGGATGATGTGGATCCAGCCCCAGCTGGTCAGGTCGAACTTGAAGACGTAGTCGCCGACCCGGGTGTAGACGTCGTCCTCGGCGATGGCGGCGATGCCCTGGAGGACGTCCAGGATGCCGATGACCAGCATGAGGACACCGGCGAACAGGGTGCCGCCGGCAGCCCAGGCGCCGCCGGAACCGGTGCTGGGCGGGCGGGGAGGTGCGGTGTTCTGGCTCATGGGCCCATCGTGCGACGGCCCGTCCGGCAGCGACCGTTCAACTGAGCCGTCCGGGTGACGCGGGTGTTGGAGAGCCGGGGAGACGGCTCCGGAGGGGGCGTTTCAGGGCCTCAGAGGGACGTTTCGGGGCCTCAGAGGGAGTCGAGGAACGCGGCGAGCGCCGCGTCGAACTCCTCCGGCCGCTCCAGGTTCGGCATGTGCGCCGCCCCTTCGACGACCACCAGCGTGGAGTGGGGCAGCGTCGCGTGCATCGCCTCCGCGTCCGATACGGGGGTGTACGCGTCGTCGCGGCCGACGACGACCAGCGCCGGTACGGAGACCCTGGCGAGCACGCCCCGGTAGTCGGGCCGCTCCGCCCGGCCGCGCAGGGCCGCGGCGGCGCCCGCCGGGTCGGTGGCGCACATCATCCGGTGCACATGGGGCGCGGCGTGCGTGTTGTACGGGGCGACCATCCGGTCCAGGACCTCGTCGGCGTACCCCCGCATGCCCTCGCGCAGCAGCCGCTCGGCGAGCGCGTACCGGCCGGCCCTGCCCTCCTCGGTCTCGGCGGAGGGGAACGTGTCGGCGAGGACCAGACCGCGGATCCGGCCGGGGAAGAGGCGGTAGCACTCCATGGCGATCTGCCCGCCCATGGAGAGCCCGCCGAGGACGAACTCCTCGATGCCGAGGCGGTCGAGGAGCGCGGCGAGGTCCTCGGCGAAGACGGAGAGCGGGGTGGTGCCGGGGACGACGGTGGTGGCGCCGTAGCCGCGCAGGTCGGGGGCGACGACCCGGTGGCCGGCGGAGAAGCGGTCGATCTGGTGCCGCCACATCGTGCGGTCGAAGGGGTGGCCGTGGACCAGGACGAGCGCGGGGCCCGTGCCCTTGTCCTCGTAGCCGATCGTGATTCCGTCGATCTCTGCGGAAGGCATGGTCAGAGGCTAGGCAGACGTCCCTTCTCGGTGCAATGAGATCCTTTGCTCTCGGTGCAATGCCGGATGGCGACGCGTGTGGTGCGAGAGGACGGCCGGCCCGATGGAGGAGTACCGCCGGATCGCGGACCGGGTGGCGGAACGGATCGCGGACGGGCGGCTGCGCCCCGGCGACCGGCTGCCTCCCCAGCGGGTGTTCGCCCGTCGTCACGGGATCGCCGGTTCGACCGCGATCCGCGTGTACGGAGAGCTGGCCCGCCGGGGCCTGGTCGTCGGCGAGGTCGGCCGGGGCACGTTCGTACGGGCGGCTCCGCCGCCGCCCGGGGCCGCGCTCGCGCTCGCCGAGGCGACGGGGCAGGCCCCGGTCGACCTCCAGCTCAACTACCCGGTGGCGGAAGGCCAGTCGGAGCTGATGGCGCGAGCCCTGGGGTCCCTCGCCCGCGCCGACGTGCTGGGCGCGGCGACGAGCCGTCCGGCGGCGGCCGCGGGCACGGCGGAGGCGCGCGCCGCCGCGGTCCGGGTTCTCGCGCGGCCCGGCTGGGAGCCGGACCCCGACCGGGTGCTCTTCGCGGGCAACGGGCGCCAGGCCATCGCGGCGTCGCTCGCCGCGCTCGTCCCACCCGGAGGCGCGCTGGGCGTCGAGGAGTTGACGTATCCGCTGGTCAAGTCGGTGGCGGAGCGGCTCGGGGTACGGCTGGTGCCGATCGCGCTCGACGAGGAGGGGATGCGGCCGGACGCCCTGGAGGCCGCCCGTCGCACGGGGCCCCTCTCCGCCGTGTACGTCCAGCCCACCCTGCACAATCCGCTCTCCCTGACGGCGGGTCCGCGGCGGCGGGCCGAACTGGCGGCCGTGCTGCGGGAGTCGGGGCTGACCGCGATCGAGGACACCACCTGGGCGTTCCTGGTGCCGGACGCCCCCGCGCCGCTCGCCGCCCACGCGCCGGAGCACGTGGTGCTGGTGGACAGTCTCTCGAAGCGCCTCGCGCCCGGGCTGACCGTCGGCCATCTCGTGGCGCCGGAGGGCCGGACGGAGGCGCTGGCGCGGGCGCTGCGCTCCGGCGCGTGGACCGCCGGCGGTCTGGCGCTCGCGGCGGCGACCCGGTGGGCGGCGGACGGGACGGTGACGGAGGTCGTGGCGGCCAAGCGCGCGGACGCGGCGGCCCGGCACGCGCTGGTCCTGCGGCATCTGGGCGCGTACCGGATCCGCACCTCGCCGCACGCGTACTACTGCTGGTGGGAGCTGCCGGCGCCGTGGCGGTCCGAGACGTTCGTGGCCGCGGCGGCGGAGCGCGGCATCGCGCTGACCGGGGGCGAGGCCTTCGCGGTGGGCGGCCGCGGGGGTGGCGCCGCCTTCGCGGGGGGCGGCCGCGGTGCGCGGGACGCGGTGCGCGTGGGGCTGGCCTCGCCGGCGCTCCCGGTCCTGGACGACGCGCTGCGACGGCTCGGTGCGCTTGCCTCGGAAATCCTGGACATCTAATATCCAGAACATGAGGATGAACGAGGGCGTCGAATGGGCGCTGCACAGCTGCCTCAACCTGGCCTGGATCGGGCCGGAGCGGGCGGTGACGGCGGCGCGGCTCGCGGCGTACCACGAGCTGCCCGCCGCCTACCTCAACAAGCAGCTCCAGGCCCTCTCCCGGGCCGGGATCGTCAGCTCGGTCTCCGGGCCCAAGGGCGGTTTCCGGCTGGCGCGGCCGCTCGACCGGATCACCCTCATGGACGTCGTCGCGGCGATCGAGGGCCCGGAGGAGGCGTTCCGCTGCTCCGAGATCCGGCAGCAGGGGCCCGGCGCGGGACCGCCCGGGAGCTATGCGGCCGAGTGCGCGATCGCGGGGGCGATGGGGGCGGCGGAGCTGGCGTGGAGGCGCGAGCTGGCGGCCCGCACGCTGGATGACGTACGGCGGCGGGCGGAGCTCCAGGCGCCCGCGGCCCCGGAGCGCATCCGCCACTGGTTCGCCAACGTCTGAGTCGCATCGGTTCGTTCGAGGCGCCCTCCCGGCCGGGAGGGCTTTTCAAGGGGGTGATTCTGGATGTTGAATATCCAGGTTGAACCGGGGGTGCCGACGGCTCGCGGGGCGTGGGCCCGCGTCGGGGCCGTCACGCTCGGCATCTTCACCGTGATGACGGCGGAGCTGCTGCCGGTCGGTCTGCTCACCCCGGTCGCGGCCGAGCTGCGGGTGTCCGCCGGCACGGCGGGTCTGATGGTGACCGTCCCGGGCCTCGTGGCGGCCGTCTCCGCCCCGCTGATCGCCCTGCGGGCGGCCGGGACCGACCGGCGCACGGTCCTCGTCGCCCTGATGGCGCTCGTCGCCGCCGCGAACCTGGCCACCGCCGCCGCCGGACACTTCGCGGTCGTCCTCGGCGCCCGGGTCCTCCTCGGTGTCGCCATCGGCGGCTTCTGGGCCCTCGCGGGCGGTCTGGCGCCCCGGCTCGTCCCCGCCTCCGACGTGGGGCGGGCCACGGCCGTGGTCTTCGGCGGGGTCTCGGCGGCCTCCGTGCTCGGCGTCCCGGCGGCCACCACGGCGGCGGAATGGACGGGCTGGCGGGGGGCGTTCGCCGGAGTGGGGGTGGTGGTGGTGGCGACGGGGGCTCTCGTGGCACTGCTGCCCCGCCTGCCGGGCCCGCACCGCGCCCCCGGAACCCGCGCCGGGGCCGTGGGGCTGCTACGCGACAACGCGCGGGCCGGCGCCGGGCTGTTGGGACTCTCCCGTGACAACGCGCGGGCCGACGCCGGGCTGTTGGGACTCTCCCGTGACAACGCGCGGGCCGGAGCCGGGCTGTTGGGACTCTCCCGCGACAGCGCGCGGGTCCGCACCGGGTTGCTGGGGCTCCTCCGTGACAACGCGCGAGTCCGCGCCGGGCTGGTCCTCACCCTCCTCCTGGTGACCGGCCACTTCCTTGCCTACTCCTTCGTACGGCCCGTGCTCGCCGAGCACGTCCACGTCTCCGGGGAACTCGTCGGAGTGCTCCTCCTCGGATACGGAATCGCGGGCGTGGCGGGGAACTTCCTCGCCGGCCCTGCGGCCGGCCGCTCCCCCCGTCGTACCCTCGCCGTCCTCGCCGCCGGCCTGACCGCCGCGCTCCTCGCGCTCGCCCTCGCCGGCGGAACCGCCCCGGCCGGTGCCGCGCTGCTGCTCCTGTGGGGGCTGGCCTACGGCGGCGTCTCCGTCGGCCTCCAGGCCTGGTTCATGGCCGCCGCACCCGAGGACGTGGAGACGGCGACCGGTCTCCACGTCAGCGTCTTCTGCCTCTCGATCGCGCTCGGCTCCCTCCTCGGCGGGCTGCTCGTCGACGCGACCACGCTCACCGCGGTGCTCCGCACGGGCGCCGCGCTCACCCTGGCCGCCTGCCTGGCGGCCGTACTGTCCGGAAGGAAGCACACCTCATGACCGGCACCGACCAGCGCACGATCACCAACCCGGCCACGCTGCACGACCCGTCCCCGTTCGGCTACAGCCACGCTGTCTCCGCGCCCGGTGAGGCGGTCTTCATCGGCGGCCAGTACGCCTCCGACGAGACCGGCGCGCCCGTCCCCGGGGACTTCGCCGCCCAGGTCGAACTTGCCTTCACCAACCTCCGGCGCGCGCTGGAGGGCGTGGGGCTCGGCTTCGAGCACGTGGTGCGCCTCGGCTCGTACATCGTCGATCACGACCTCGCGAAGCTGGAGGTGCTGGGCAAGGCGCTGCACGGCGCCTTCGGCGACCGGCTGCCCGCGCAGACACTGAGCGGCGTCGCCGCCCTGGCACTGCCCGGGATGCTCTTCGAGATCGACGCGGTCGCGGTCCGTCCGCCGCGCTGACCCGGAGACCGGGGCCCGGCACCGGCCGGGACCCCGGCCGGTCCCCCGGTCCGGTTGCGGTCGCGGGGGCTCCGGGTGTGCCCTAGAGGGTGCAGGGGGGCGAGAGTGAAGGAGCTCCTGCCATGGCCGCACACGCAGCGGTGCCCGCCCGGAGGCACCTGAGTACACACGGCTGGGGTCTGCCCCTCACGCTGGGCTTCGCCTACGGCTTCTACGCGGCGGCGATCGTGCGCGGCGGAGGCGTCATCGACTGGGGCGAGGTCGTCCTCGGCATCGTCTCCGGAGCCGTGCTCGCCGGGGCCGTGTACGCGCTGCGCCGGTGGGGCAAGGTCCTGCCGCGCGAACCGCACGCGGTGGCCTGGGGCGTACTCGCCGGAGGCGCCGTCGGCTTCCTCTTCAGCCTCTCGAACCCGAGCGTGCTCTCGGCCACCATCCTCGGCCTGATCATCGCCGCCGGGACCACCGCGGCCGCGTTCTACTGGCTCTACACGCACGAGGACGTCCCGGCCGCCGGGCGCGCTCCGGCCCGTCGGCGAGCGTAGGCGACCGTCACGGCGACGAGCAGCGGCGCCCATGCCGCCAGAGGCAGGTAGCAGGCGTGGAGCAGGGCCTCCTGGACCGGCCCGTCGATGTGGGCGCCGGGCGAGTCCGCGCCGATCCCCGCGAACGCCACGTACGTGTACCAGCCCGTCAGGGCGAAGAGCCCGGACGCCCCGCCCAGCGCGGCGGCCGTCGCGCCGCGCACGGGGACGGGCCTCCCGCCGACGAAGGGCAGCCGGCGCGGGAACACCTCGCCCCAGGAGCGGACCAGGCCGAGCGTGAGGAAGGCGAGCAGCTCGGCGACGACGGTCAGGACGATCTGGTACGCGTTCTGGGCGAGCCCCGGGTCGTCGACGCGGGCGACGGGCAGCCCCAGGGTCAGGGCGATCCGCCAGACCCCCGAAGGGAGGACGATCAGCGGTACGGCGTGGGCGGCGAGGGCGGCCCAACGGGGCACGCCGGGCAGGGCCTTGATCTTCGGCATGGACCTCAGCCTTCCGCCGGGGCGGGGGCCGGGGCGTCGGCGCGGTGGTCGGTCCCTCTCCGCCGGACGGGGGAGATCGGGTCGTTCTCTGGCGTCCGGGACGCGTCCGTCGGAGACTGGGTGGAACGGACCGCATCCGGCAGCCGGGAGGCATGCGCATGACCGACCTCGCCATCGAGACCGAGGGCCTGGTCAAGGTCTTCGGCACGAACCGTGCCGTCGACGGGATCGACCTGCGCGTCCCGGCCGGCACCGTCTACGGCGTCCTCGGCCCCAACGGCGCGGGCAAGACCACCGCCGTCAAGATGCTCGCGACCCTGCTGCGGCCCGACGAGGGCCGGGCCCGGGTCTTCGGCAACGACGTCGTCAAGGACGCCGACACCGTGCGCGGCCGGGTCAGCCTCACCGGCCAGTACGCCTCCGTCGACGAGGACCTCACCGGCACCGAGAACCTCGTCCTGCTCGGCAGGCTCCTCGGCCACAGTCGGCCCGCCGCCCGGGACCGCTCCGCGCAGCTGCTCGCCGCGTTCGGACTCGCCGAGGCCGCCGACAAGCAGATCAAGAACTACTCGGGCGGCATGCGGCGCCGTATCGACATCGCCGCGTCCATCCTCAACACCCCCGACCTGCTCTTCCTCGACGAACCGACGACCGGGCTCGACCCGCGCAGCCGCAACCAGGTGTGGGACATCGTCCGGGCGGTCGTCGCCCAGGGCACCACCGTCCTGCTCACCACCCAGTACCTGGACGAGGCGGACCAGCTGGCCTCCCGTATCGCCGTCATCGATCACGGAAAGGTGATCGCGGAGGGCACGAAGGGCGAGCTGAAGGCCTCGGTCGGCTCGGGATCGGTGCACGTACGGCTCCGGGACCCCGAGCAGCGCCCCGAGGCCGAGCGGGTCCTCCGGGACGCCCTGAAGGCCACCGTCCAGCTGGACCCCGACCCGGTCGCGCTCACCGCCACCGTCGACGGCCACGGCACGGACCTCGGCGCCGCCGAGCAGGCCGCGCGGGCCCTGACGGAGCTGGCGCGGGCCGGGATCACGGTCGACAACTTCGGGCTCGGCCAGCCCAGCCTCGACGAGGTGTTCCTGGCGCTGACGGACAGGAAAGGAACGACGGCATGACCACCGTCACCACCGGCAAGGACACGCAGACCACCGACACCCTCGACTTCGTCGCCCCCAGGGCGGACGAGCTCGCGGCGCTGCTCGTGGGGCAGTCCCGCCCGCCGCGCCCCAGCGCGCTCTCCGCGTCGATGACCTTCGGCTGGCGGGCCATGCTGAAGATCAAGCACGTGCCGGAGCAGCTGTTCGACGTGACGGCGTTCCCGATCATGATGGTGCTGATGTACACGTACCTCTTCGGGGGCGCGCTGGCCGGCTCGGTCTCGGCGTACATCCAGTTCCTGCTGCCGGGCATCCTCGTGATGAGCGTCGTGATGATCACGATGTACACGGGTGTCTCGGTCAACACGGACATCGAGAAGGGCGTGTTCGACCGCTTCCGGACGCTGCCGATCTGGCGGCCGGCCCCGATGGTCGGGTATCTCCTCGGTGACGTCGTCCGCTATCTGATCGCCTCGGCGGTCATGCTCACCGTCGGCATGATCATCGGCTACCGGCCGGACGGCGGGGTGGTCGGCGTCCTCCTGGGCGTCGCGCTGCTGCTGGTGTTCTCGTTCGCGTTCTCGTGGATCTGGACGATGTTCGGGCTGATGCTGCGCAGCGAGAAGTCGGTCATGGGCGTCAGCATGATGGTGATCTTCCCGCTGACGTTCCTGTCCAACGTGTTCGTCGACCCGAAGACGATGCCCGGCTGGCTTCAGGCCTTCGTGAACAACAGCCCGGTGACGCACCTGGCGACGGCGGTACGGGAGTTGATGGCCGGGAACTGGCCGGCGGCGGACATCGCCTGGTCGCTCGGATGGTCCGCGCTGTTCGTGGTGGTCTTCGGCGCGATCACGATGCGGCTCTACAACCGCAAGTAGTCACTGCACGTGGTCACTGCCCCCGCGGGGTGGTCTGCTGGACCGCCCAGCGGTTGCCGTCCGGGTCGGCGAAGTAGACGAAGGAGCCCCAGGGCTGGTCGTCGATCTCGCTGACCTCGATGCCCCGGCCCTTGAGGTCGGCGTGGGCCTCCTCGATGTCGACGACGACGACCTGCATGTTGTCGAGGGAGCCCGGGGCCATCTCCGTGATGCCCTTGCCGAAGGCGATCGAGCAGGCCGATCCCGGCGGCGTCATCTGGACGAAGCGGATGTCGTCGCTGACCGGGATGTCGTGGTCGGCGTGGAAGCCCACCTTCTCGTAGAAGGCCTTGGCCCGGTCGATGTCGGTGACGGGGACGCCGATCAGTTCGAGTTTGATGTCCATGAGGGCATTTTGCTCCCGGCGGGCCCCGGGCGCATGACAACGCGTCACACGCCCCGGACCACCACCACCGGACACGGCGCGTGCTGGGCCACGTTGGTGGAGACGGAGCCCAGGACCGCCGCCTTGAAGCCCGCGTGGCCGCGGTCGCCGACGACCAGCAGGGACGCGCCCTTGGCCTGGTCGATCAGGGCCTGGGCCGGGTTGCCGCCGACGACCGTGCGGGTGACGGCGGCGGCGACCTCCGGGGCCAGCGCCCCGGCCAGGGCCTCGTCCAGGATCTGATGGGCGAGCTGCTCCGGGTCGAAGTCCGGCGGTACCCCGGGCGCCGCCGCCCAGGACGCGGGGTACTCCCAGCCGATCACCGCCTGGAGCTCGTCCCCGGTCAGGGCGGCCTGCCCGGCCGCCCACCGCAGCGCCTTCAGAGCGGGCTCCGAACCGTCCACGCCCACCACGATCCTGCCGGCCATCTCGATCTCCGTTCGTCGTACGGCACATCTGCCCCCAACGTAACAAAGAGGATCAATCCAGACATGGCAGAGAGGCTCAGTCCAGGCGCAGGTCGGCGAGCTGCCGCTCGAAGGGCACGACCTCGTCGTCGTCCGCCGCGCCCGCCGGGCCCCTCGCCGCGGCCAGGTCGGCCAGTTCGTGTCCGGCCCGCGCGATCCGGGACGGCAGGCCGTCCGTGTACGCGTCGCCGCCCGAACCCCAGTCCTCCGAGGCGGCGTAGACGGCCGTCGGGACGGTCAGCGCCCGCAGGTAGGCGAAGAGCGGGCGCAGCGCGTGGTCGAGGACGAGGGAGTGGCGGGCCGTACCGCCGGTCGCGCCGATCAGCACCGGCTTGCCGGTCAGCGCGGCCGGGTCGAGCAGGTCGAAGAAGGACTTGAACAGACCGCTGTACGAGGCGGTGAAGACCGGGGTCACGGCGATCACCCCGTCGGCGCCGGTCACCGCGTCGATCGACTCCTGGAGCCGCGCCGACGGGAAGCCCGACACGAAGTTCTTCGCGATGTCGACGGCGACGTCCCGCAGCTCGACCACGCGGACCTCGACGATGTACTCCTGCTCGGTGAGCCGCTCCTGGGCCGCCTTGGCGAGGCGGTCGGCCAGCAGCCGGGTGGAGGAGGGGGCGCTGAGTCCGGCGGACACGGCGACCAGCTTCAGGGTCTCCATGACGACTTACGCCTCCTGGTTCCGGGTGTCGGTGGTGCGGGTGACGGCGGGGTGGAGCGGGGCGGTCTCCGGGACGCCGGCGGGCCGCAGGTTGGCGAACTCCTTGCGCAGCACCGGGACGACCTCCTCGCCGAGGATGTCGAGCTGCTCCAGGACCGTCTTCAGGGGCAGGCCGGCGTGGTCCACGAGGAACAGCTGCCGCTGGTAGTCGCCGACGTACTCCCGGAAGGACAGGGTGCGTTCGATGACCTCCTGCGGGGAGCCGACGGTCAGCGGGGTCTCGCGGCTGAACTCCTCCAGGGAGGGGCCGTGGCCGTAGACGGGCGCGTTGTCGAAGTACGGGCGGAACTCCCGTACGGCGTCCTGGGAGTTCTTCCGCATGAAGATCTGGCCGCCGAGGCCGACGATGGCCTGCTCGGCCGTGCCGTGGCCGTGGTGCGCGTACCGCTGGCGGTAGAGGCGGACCATCTTCTCGGTGTGCTCCTTGGGCCAGAAGATGTGGTTGGCGAAGAACCCGTCGCCGTAGTACGCGGCCTGCTCGGCGATCTCGGGGGAGCGGATGGAGCCGTGCCAGACGAACGGCGGGACGCCGTCCAGCGGGCGGGGCGTGGAGGTGAAGCCCTGGAGCGCGCTGCGGAACTTCCCCTCCCAGTCGACGACGTCCTCCCTCCACAGCCTGTGGAGGAGCGCGTAGTTCTCGATGGCGAGCGGGATGCCCTGGCGGATGTCCTGGCCGAACCACGGGTAGACCGGTCCGGTGTTGCCGCGGCCCATCATCAGGTCCACGCGCCCGTCGGCGAGGTGCTGGAGGGTGGCGTAGTCCTCGGCGATCTTCACCGGGTCGTTGGTGGTGATCAGCGTGGTCGAGGTGGAGAGGACCAGCTTCTCGGTCCGGGCGGCGATGTGCCCGAGGAGGGTCGTCGGGGAGGACGGCACGAACGGCGGGTTGTGGTGCTCACCGGTCGCGAAGACGTCGAGCCCGACCTCCTCCGCCTTGAGCGCGATGGCGACCGTGTTCTTGATCCGCTCGTGCTCGCTGGGGGTGCGGCCGGTCGTGGGGTCGGTCGTCACGTCACCGACGGTGAAGATCCCGAACTGCATCGTGCTCACCTCTCGCCTCGGGGGCTGTTGGTTGAATCGTAAACTATCCCGCTCAACCACGCACCCCCGCGTCCCATTCCCGCCCGTTCTCCCGTCCCTCTTCCGCCCCGTCTACCGCCCCCTCTCCTGGTCCGTCTCCCGGCCAGAAGGAGCGGCCGGGGACGGCTCCCGTAGAGTTCGCCGACGTGAACGGTGCGATATCGGTCGTCGGGATCGGCGCGGACGGCTGGGACGGCCTTCCCGCGCGCTCCCGCCGCGTCCTGTCCGCCGCCGAGGTCCTGATCGGCGGCCCCCGACAGCTCGGTCTGCTGCCCGCCGCCGAGTGCCCCGGTGAGCGGATCGCCTGGCCCTCGCCCCTGCGGCCCGCCGTCCCCGGCCTGCTCGCCGCGCACGAGGGCCGGCGGATCGCGGTGCTCGCCAGCGGCGACCCGATGTTCTACGGGATCGGCCGCACGCTCGCCGAGACGGTGGACGCCGAGCGCCGCGCCGCCCTCCGGGTCCTCCCGCACCCCTCCTCCGTCTCCTACGCCTGCGCCCGCCTCGGCTGGGCCCTGGAGGCCGTGGAGACCCTCTCGCTGGTGGGCAGGCCCCTCGCCGCGCTCTCCGCCTCCCTGCACGACGGCCGCCGGCTCCTCGTCCTGAGCGAGGGCGCCGAGACACCCGGCGCGGTCGCGGCCCTGCTGCGGGAGAAGGGCTTCCCGGAGACCCGGATGCGGGTCCTGGAGCAGCTCGGCTCGGACCGCGAGCGGATCGTGGACGGCACGGCCGCCACCTGGCCGCACGAGCGGACCGACCCCCTGAACGTGATCGCCCTCGACCTCGTGCGCTCCCCCGGCGCCCCGCGGCTCGGCGCCGTACCCGGTCTGCCGGACGAGGCGTACGAGCACGACGGCCAGCTCACCAAGCGGTACGTGCGGGCGGCGACGCTCGCCGCGCTCGCCCCCGCGCCCGGAGAGCTGCTGTGGGACATCGGCGGCGGCTCCGGCTCCATCGGCATCGAGTGGATGCGTACGGACCGGGCCTGCCGGGCGGTCGCCGTCGAGAAGGACCCCGAGCGGGCGGCCCGGATCGCGCGCAACGCCTCCGGTCTCGGCGTCCCGGCGCTCCGGGTCGTCACCGCGGCCGCTCCCGGCGGTCTCGCCGGCCTTCCCACCCCCGACGCGGTGTTCATCGGCGGCGGTCTGACGGCGCCCGGCCTGCTCGACGCCTGCTGGGACGCGCTGCCGGCGGGCGGGCGGCTGGTCGCCAACACGGTGACCATGGAGTCCGAGGCGCTGCTCGCGGAGCGGTACCGGGAGCACGGCGGGGAGCTGGTCCGGCTCGCCGTCGCCCAGGCCGTCCCGGTGGGCGGCTTCACCGGCTGGCGCCAGGCGATGCCGGTCACGCAGTGGTCCGTAACGAAACCAGGAGTTCGAGCATGACCGTCTACTTCATCGGCGCGGGCCCGGGCGCGGCCGACCTGATCACCCTGCGGGGTGCCCGCACCCTGGCCGCCTGCGGCGTCTGTCTGTACGCGGGCTCCCTGGTCCCGCGCGAGCTGCTCGCCGAGTGCCCGCCGGACGCGCGCCTGGTGGACACCGCGGACCTGGACCTGGACAGGATCGTCGCCGAGATCGTCCGCGCCCACGAGGCCGGGCAGGACGTGGCGCGGCTCCACTCCGGCGACCCGTCCGTCTTCAGCGCGGTCGCGGAGCAGATGCGCCGGCTCGACGCGCTGGACATCCCGTACGAGGTCGTGCCCGGCGTCCCGGCGTTCGCCGCGGCGGCCGCCGCGCTCAAGCGGGAGCTCACCGTCCCGACGGTGGGTCAGACGGTGATCCTCACCCGGATCGCCCAGCAGGCCACCCCGATGCCGGAGGGCGAGGACCTGGCGACCCTCGGCCGCAGCGGCGCTCTCCTGGTGCTCCACCTGGCGGCCCGGTACGCCGACCGCGTCGTCGCCGAGCTGCTGCCGCACTACGGCGCCGACTGCCCGGCCGCGGTCGTGGCGATGGCCAGCCGCCCCGACGAGATCGTGCTGCGGGGCACGCTGGAGGACATCGCGGCACAGATGAAGGAGGCGGGGATCACGAAGACGGCGGTGATCCTGGTCGGCCGGACGCTGGCGGCCTCGCAGTTCCGCGACAGCCACCTCTACGACCCGACGCGGGACCGGCACGTCTGCTGACCGCCGCCCCGGCCCGGACGACCCCGCGTGACGTCGCACGGCGCCGCGCGATCCGGACGGCCCGCGTGACGTCGTACAGCCCCGCCTGACCGGGCTCCGCACGGCGGTGGCCGGGCCCCTGGACAGGGCCCGGCCACCGGCACCACCACGGTCAGGCGTTGGGACGCTTGCCGTGGTTCGCCTTCTTCTTCTTGCGGGCACGCTTCTTGTTGCCGCGCTTCGCCATGGGACTCCCTCTCGATAGGGGTTCTGCCGTGGCCAGCCTAGGTTCGGGCGGTGCACGCCGCATCCGCTATGCCGGTATTGCTACGGACCCGCAGGCGACGAGCGCCCCACCACCGTGCCCGCGCGGTCGATGCAGACGACATCGACCGCGACCGGCGCGCCGCGCAGGACCGCGAGGGCCTCGTCGCGGGCGCGGGCGGCCACCAGGTCCCCGAGAGGAACGCCCGCGGCCTCGCAGAGACGGAGAGCCGCCAGGCCCGTGTTCGCCTCCGCGATCTCCCCGGCCAGGGCATCGGACGCGCCGCCCGAGCGGGCCAGGTCCGCGAGGAAGGCCTTGTCGACCTGGGAGCGGGCCGAGTGCAGGTCCAGATGGCCCGCGGCCAGCTTGGAGAGCTTGGCGAAGCCGCCGCAGACCGTGAGCCGGTCGACCGGGTGACGGCGGATGTACTTGAGGACCGCGCCCGCGAAGTCGCCCATGTCGAGCAGGGCGATCTCCGGCAGGTCGTAGAGCGTCGTCACCGTCTTCTCCGAGGTGGAGCCGGTGCAGCCCGCCACATGCGTCAGCCCCGCCGCGCGGGCCACGTCCACGCCCCGGCGGATGGAGTCGATCCAGGCCGAGCAGGAGTACGGGACGACGACGCCGGTCGTCCCCAGGATCGACAGCCCGCCGAGGATCCCGATCCGCGGGTTCCAGGTGGAGCGGGCGATCTCCTCGCCGTGGTCGACGGAGACCGTGATCTCCACGTCGCCGCCCGCGCCGTGCGCCGCCGCGACCTCGGCCACGTGGTCGCGCATCATCTGCCGCGGGACCGGGTTGATCGCCGGTTCGCCGACCTCCAGGGGCAGGCCGGGCAGGGTGACCGTACCGACGCCCGGGCCGGCCCGGAAGACGACGCCGGAGCCGGCCGGGAGGATCCGTACCGTCGACCGGATCAGCGCCCCGTGCGTGACGTCCGGGTCGTCGCCCGCGTCCTTCACCACCGCCGCCATGGCGCGGTCCGCCGTCAGCTCCTCGGCCGCGAGCGCGAACGCCGGGCGCTGGCCCTTCGGCAGCGTGATCGTCACCGGGTCGGGGAAGTCGCCCGACAGCAGCGCCGTGTACGCGGCCGTCGTGGCCGCCGTCGCGCACGCCCCGGTCGTCCAGCCGGGGCGCAGACCGGTGTGCTTGAGTTGGGCGTCGCGCCCGCCGCCTGCGCTCATGAAAGGGCTCCCGTGCACGTACTCATTCTCGGCGGGACCACCGAGGCCCGCGCCCTCGCCGGGCGGCTGCACGACTCCGTACGGGTCACCAGCTCGCTCGCCGGGCGGGTCGCCGCCCCCCGGCTGCCCGCGGGGGAGGTCCGGATCGGCGGCTTCGGCGGTGTCGACGGGCTCGTGGAGTGGGTGCGCGCGCACGCCGTGGACGCGGTCATCGACGCCACCCATCCCTTCGCGGAGACCATCAGCTTCAACGCGGCCCGGGCGGCCGCCACCGCCCATGTTCCCCTGCTCGCGCTGCGCCGCCCCGGCTGGGTCCCGGCGGCCGGGGACGACTGGCACCAGGTCGCCTCCCTGGCGGAGGCGGCGCGGATCCTGGACGGCCTCGGGCAGGGGCACCCCTCCGGGGGGAGGGTGTTCCTGACGACCGGGCGGATGGGGCTCGCGGCCTTCGCGGACTGCCCGCAGTGGTTCCTCGTACGGTCGGTGGACGCCCCCGAGCCCCCGATGCCCGCCCGCACCGAAGTCCTCCTGGACCGGGGGCCGTTCACCCTCGACGGTGAGCGGGAGCTGATCGCCCGCCACGGCATCGACGTCCTCGTCACGAAGGACAGCGGCGGGGCTGCGACGGCGCCCAAGCTCGCCGCGGCCCGCGAGGCGGGCATCCCCGTCGTCGTCGTCCGCCGCCCGCCGGTCCCGGAGGGGGTCCCGGTGGCGGCGACGGTCGACGAGGCGGCGGCCTGGGTGAGCGGGCGGGCGGGGGCCTGAGCCGGCCCTCGTCGGGAGCCTCCCGGGTCACGCCTCCGGGTAGCGGCGTGGCGTCCAGGTGATCGTGCGGCCGTCGCCGCGTTCGACCGCGCGCGTCTGGGACGAGCCGATCAGGAGCAGGGTGCGCATGTCGACCTCGGACGGCTCCAGGGTCTTCAGGGTCACCACCCGTACCGACTGCTCCGGGCCGCCGACGTCCCGTGCCACGACCACCGGAGTCTCCGGCGAGCGGAGTTCGAGCAGCAGGTCGCGGGCGGCCGCCACCTGGTGCGTACGGGACTTCGAGCCCGGGTTGTAGAGCGCGAGCACCAGGTCCGCCCCGGCCGCCGCGCGCAGCCGCTCCGCGATGACCTCCCAGGGCTTGAGGCGGTCGGAGAGGGAGATGGTCGCGTAGTCGTGGCCCAGCGGGGCCCCGGCCGCGGCCGCCGCCGCGTTCGCGGCCGTCACCCCCGGGAGCACCCGTACGGGAACGTCCGCGTACCGCTCCTCCGACGCCACCTCCAGCACCGCCGTGGCCATGGCGAAGACACCCGGGTCGCCGCCCGAGACGACCGCGACCCGGCGCCCGCGCCGGGCCAGGTCGAGCGCGAACTCGGCGCGCTCGGACTCGACCTTGTTGTCCGAGCCGTGCCGGAGCTGGCCGGGGCGCAGCGCCGGGACCCGGTCGAGGTACGTGGTGTAGCCGACCAGGTCGTCGGCGTTGACCAGCGCGCCGCGCGACTCCGGCGTCAGCCAGGGCGCGCCGGCCGGTCCGGTGCCGACCACGACGACCTCGCCGCCGGTCTCCCGGGACTCGGGCGCCGCCGCGTCGATACGGGAGGGCAGCACGGCCACCGAGAAGTACGGCACCGTCTCCGGGTCCACCTCGGAGAGGACTGCCGTCCGCTCCCCGGCCATGAACGCCCGCTCCACGTACCGGGCGTCGTCCAGCCGCCCGGCCCGCTCCAGGGCACGCCGCACGGTCGGGAACGTCCGGCCGAGCTTCATCACGACCGCCGAGTCCGTGCCCGCGAGCCGCGCCGTCAGCTCGTCCTCCGGCAGCGTGCCGGGGATGATCGTCAGGACCTCCTCCGCCTCGCAGAGCGGCTCCCCGAGCCGGGCGGCGGCGGCGCTGACCGAGGTGACACCGGGGATGACGGTGGTGTCGTAGCGGTCCGCGAGCCGCTTGTGCATGTGCTGGTACGAGCCGTAGAAGAGCGGGTCGCCCTCGGCGAGCACGGCGACCGTCCGGCCGGCGTCCAGATGGGCGGCGAGGCGGGCGGCTGCCTCCTCGTAGAAGTCGTCGAGCGCGCCCCGGTAGCCGCCGGGGTGGTCCGTGGTCTCCACCGTGAGCGGGTACATCAGCCGCTCCTCGACGTGGTCCTCGCGGATGTGCTCGGCCGCGATCGAGCGGGCGATGGAGCGGCCGTGGCGCGCCGAGTGGTAGGCGATCACGTCGGCGGAGGCGATGGCCTTCACGGCCGCCACCGTCATCAGGTCCGGATCGCCGGGCCCGAGGCCGACTCCGTACAGCCTGCCGGGGGTCTTCGCGCTCATGCCTGGATCTCCGCTTCGGTCGCCATGGCGTTGATCGCGGCGGCGGTCATCGCGCTGCCGCCGCGCCGGCCTCGGACGACGAGGTAGTCGAGGCCGAGCTCCCGGCCGCGGTCCGCCAGCGCGTCCTTGGACTCGGCGGCGCCGATGAAGCCGACCGGGATGCCGAGGACGGCCGCCGGACGGCCCGCGCCCTTCTCGATCATCTCCAGGAGGCGGAAGAGGGCGGTGGGCGCGTTGCCGATGGCGACGACGGAGCCTTCGAGGCGGTCGCGCCAGAGTTCGAGGGCGGCGGCGCTGCGGGTGGTGCCGAGCTCGGCGGCGAGCGCGGGCACGGAGGGGTCGGAGAGTGTGCAGAGCACGTCGTTGTCGGCGGGCAGCCGCTTGCGGGTGACCCCGCTCGCGACCATCTGCGCGTCGCAGAAGACGGGCGCGCCGGCGCGCAGGGCGGCGCGGGCGCGGGAGACGACCTGCGGGGAGTAGGCGATGTCGCGTACGAGGTCGGTCATGCCGCAGGCGTGGATCATGCGGACCGCGACCTGGGCGACGTCGGCGGGCAGGCCCGCCAGATCCGC
Source organism: Streptomyces sp. Je 1-79 (assembly GCF_025195125.1). GTDB lineage: Bacteria > Actinomycetota > Actinomycetes > Streptomycetales > Streptomycetaceae > Streptomyces. The sequence continues at coordinate 312,927 of NZ_JAMGSL010000007.1, read as the reverse complement.
TTCGGCGCGGATCGTGGCAAAGGACTGGCGGTAGATCTCCGCGCCGTCCTTCTCGTAGTCGAACATCCTGTTGCTCTCGCTCATCTCGTGTGTGTCGACGGGCCGCGGGCTTCCGCGACGGCGGCGGTGAGGTCGGTACGGGGGGTGGGGCGGCCGTCCACGAGGTAGCCGCCGTCGGCGGTGGCGACGACGTCGACCCAGGTGCCGGGGGCGCCCTGGGGGTGGCCGCACCGGCGGTCGCATCCGGAGAAGTGGACGGGGAGGCCCGCGGTGCGGGGCGTGGCGTCCGCGCGTACGTCCGCGAGGGACTTGGCGCAGCCGGGGCGCCCGGTGCAGGCGCCGACGCCGGCCCAGGGGTCGTCGGGGCGGGTGACGAGACCGGCGGCCGCGAGCGCGTCGAGCCGCTCCTGGGCGGCGGGGCGGCTGTCGAACCCGGTCAGCACCGCGCCGCGCCAGGGGGTGAGCCGCAGCTCTCCGCCGGCGCCGGGGGCGAGCGCGCGCAGCTGCGCGGCGGTCAGCCGCCCGAGCCGCACGCCGACGCTGACCCCCCACCGCCCGCCACGCCCGACGACTCCGGGCAGCGGCCCACCGGAGGCGGCGCGCGGCGCCGTTTCGGGGGAGGCGGGGTGCGGTGCGGGGCCGCCGGAGGCCGTGTGCGGCGCCGTTCCTGAGGCGGTGGCCGGGGTCGCCGTTCCTGAGGGCGCGGTCGGTGTCGCTCGGGTGGCGGCCGGGTGGGCCGGGATGCCCGCGCGGGTCAGGGCGGCGGACACGTCGGGCTCCACTCCCTCGGGGAGCTCCCGTACCCGCCAGGCACCGTTCCCCGCGGCGCGGGCGGCTTCGAGGAAGGCGCCCGCGGCGGCGAGCGCGGCACGGGGGGCGTCGGGGGCGGCGACCAGGAAGACCTGGGCGCCCATCCGGAGCCGTACCGACCGCTCTCCTGCGAGCAAGGTCACATCTCCGCCGAGCCCCGCCACATCCTCGCGCCCGTCGTCCAGGACGAAGAGGAAACGGCCGGAGAGGGCCGCCGCGGCGCTCTCCGCGCACAGCAGCGCGTCCAGCTCGCGGGCCCACAACTGCACGTCAGCACAGCCGAGTCCGTCCAGTCCGGCCGTCGGCGAGGCCACGACGTTCCGGACGCGTTCATGGGTCGCGGAGGGCAGCAGCCCGGCCTCCGCGAGCCGCCCGGCCAGCTCCGCACCGCAGCTCTCGCCGAGCCCGCGCAGCTCCACGTTCCCCCGCGAGGTGACGCTGACCCGTCCGTCGCCCAGTTCCTCCGCGGCAGCGGCCAGGACCTCGACCTGGCGTGCCGTCAACAACCCTGCGGGCAACCGCAGTCGGGCCAGCCGGCCGTCGTCGGCGGAGTGCAGTCGAAGCGCCCCGGGGCAGGCGTCGCCACGGTCCCGTATGACGGGTTCGCCCTGGTTGGGCGTGGTGGGCGGGTCGGTCGGCATGGCGGCGAGCATACCCACGTGAATCCGGGTGACCCGCCGGGCCGCCGCGGCCACGATCTACTATGCAGATCGGCATGGGGTCCCAGGACCCCGGGGAGGAAGCCCGGTGAGAATCCGGCGCGGTCCCGCCACTGTGAGCCCGGCCCCGCAAGGGGACGGGTGAGTCAGGAACTCCCTTCCCCAAGCTCTCGGCTTCGCTCGAGCAGGGGAGGCCCCAACCCACACGACCACCCGGGGCGCGGACAACCCCGAGGAAGGCCTGCGCACGCATGCGAATTCTGTTGCTGTCGCACTCCGACACCGACCTGCTCAGCGCCCGCGCGGCCGGCGGTCCGGTCGAGTACCGGTTCGCCAACCCCTCCCGCCTCGCCCTGGACGACCTGCCGGGGCTCCTCGACGGCGCCGACCTCGTTCTCGTACGCCTCCTCGGCGGGCTGAGGGCCTGGGAGGACGGCCTCGACGCGCTGCGCGCCGCCGGGAAGCCGCTGGTCGTCCTCTCCGGGGAGCAGGCGCCGGACGCCCAGCTCATGGAGGCCTCCACGGTCCCCGTCGGCGTCGCCACCGAGGCCCACGCCTACCTCGCGCACGGCGGCCCCGCCAACCTGGAGCAGCTGGCCCGCTTCCTCTCCGACACCGTGCTGCTCACCGGCCACGGCTTCGACGCCCCGGCCGCCGCGCCCACCTGGGGCCCGCTGGAGCGCGCCCCCCGCTCGACCGACGGCCCGACCGTCGCGGTGCTCTACTACCGCGCCCACCACATGAGCGGGAACACCGCCTTCGTCGGCTCGCTCTGCGAGGCGATCGAGGACCAGGGCGCCCGCGCCCTGCCGCTCTACGTCGCCTCCCTGCGCGCCCCCGAGCCCGAGCTGCTCGACACCCTGCGCGGGGCCGACGCGATCGTCACCACCGTCCTCGCGGCCGGCGGCACCAAGCCCGCCGAGGCGCAGGCCGGCGGCGACGAAGAGGCCTGGGACGCGGGCGCGCTCGCCGCCCTCGACGTACCGATCCTCCAGGCGCTCTGCCTCACCGGCTCACGTGCGGCCTGGGAGGAGAACGACGAGGGCCTCTCCCCGCTGGACGCCGCCAGCCAGGTCGCCGTCCCCGAGTTCGACGGCCGGCTCATCACCGTCCCGTTCTCCTTCAAGGAGATCGACGAGGACGGCCTGCCCGCGTACGTCGCCGACACCGAGCGCGCCGCGCGCGTCGCCGGGATCGCCGTCCGCCACGCCCGTCTGCGGCACATCCCGAACGCCGAGAAGAAGCTCGCCCTGGTCCTCTCCGCGTACCCGACCAAGCACTCCCGGATCGGCAACGCGGTCGGTCTCGACACCCCCGCGTCCGCCGTCGCGCTCCTGCGCCGGCTGCGGGAGGAGGGGTACGACTTCGGCCCGGTCGAGGAGATCCCCGGGCTCGTCTCCGGCGACGGCGACGAGCTGATCTACGCCCTGATCGAGGCCGGCGGCCACGACCAGGACTGGCTCACCGAGGAGCAGCTCGCCCGCAACCCCGTCCGCATCCCGGCCGCCGACTACAAGCGCTGGTACGCGACCCTCCCGGCCGAGCTTCGCGAGGCCGTCGAGGAGCACTGGGGTCCGGCGCCGGGCGAGATGTTCCTCGACCGGTCCCGTAACCCCGAGGGCGACATCGTCCTCGCCGCCCTGCGGCGCGGGAACCTGCTGATCCTCATCCAGCCGCCGCGCGGCTTCGGCGAGAACCCGATCGCGATCTACCACGATCCCGATCTGCCGCCCTCCCACCACTACCTGGCGGCCTACCGCTGGATCGCCGCGCGCGCCGAGGACGGCGGCTTCGGGGCGGACGCCATGGTCCACCTGGGCAAGCACGGCAACCTGGAGTGGCTGCCCGGCAAGAACGCGGGCCTGTCCGCCGCCTGCGGCCCGGACGCGGCGCTCGGCGACATCCCGCTGGTCTACCCGTTCCTCGTCAACGACCCGGGCGAGGGCACGCAGGCCAAGCGCCGCGTGCACGCGACCCTCGTCGACCACCTGGTGCCGCCGATGGCGCGCGCCGACTCCTACGGCGACATCGCGCGCCTTGAGCAGCTGCTCGACGAGTACGCCCAGATCTCGTCCATGGACCCGTCGAAGCTGCCCGCGATCCGCGCGCAGATCTGGACGCTGATCCAGGCGGCGAAGCTCGACCACGACCTGGGCCTGGAGGACCGCCCGGAGGACGACGGCTTCGACGACTTCCTGCTGCACGTCGACGGCTGGCTCTGCGAGGTCAAGGACGCGCAGATCAGGGACGGTCTGCATGTGCTCGGCGGGGCGCCGGCCGGTGAGGCGCGGGTCAACCTCGTGCTCTCGATCCTGCGCGCCCGGCAGATCTGGGGCGGTACGCAGGCCCTGCCGGGTCTGCGCGAGGCTCTGGGCCTGGACGAGTCGGCCGCGACCCGCACCACCGCCGACGAGGCGGAGGCGACGGCGCGCGAGCTGGTCGAGGCGATGGAGGCGGCGGACTGGTCCCTGGACGCGGTCCCGGCGGTCGCCGCCGCGTACGGTCCCGACGTCGCCGCCGTACTGCGCTTCGCCTGCGAGCAGGTCGTGCCCCGGCTCGCGGGGACCACCGACGAACTCGCCCACGCCGTCCACGCGTTGAACGGCGGGTTCGTCCCTGCCGGCCCCTCCGGCTCGCCGCTGCGCGGTCTGGTCAACGTGCTGCCGACCGGCCGGAACTTCTACTCCGTCGACCCCAAGGCCGTCCCCTCCCGCCTCGCGTGGGAGACCGGCCAGGCCCTCGCCGACTCGCTCCTGGAGCGCTACCGCGCCGACAACGGGGAGTGGCCGACCTCCGTCGGGCTCTCCCTGTGGGGCACGAGCGCGATGCGTACGGCGGGCGACGACGTGGCCGAAGCCCTTGCGCTGCTCGGCATCCGTCCCACGTGGGACGACGCCTCGCGCCGGGTGAACGGTCTGGAGGCGGTCCCGCTCGCCGAGCTGGGGCGGCCGCGCATCGACGTGACGCTGCGCATCTCGGGCTTCTTCCGGGACGCGTTCCCGCACGTCATCGGGCTCCTCGACGACGCCGTACGGCTCGCCGCCTCGCTCGACGAGCCGGCCGAGGACAATTACGTACGGGCGCACGCGCAGGCCGATCTGGCCGAGCACGGCGACGAACGGCGCGCGACCACCCGGATCTTCGGCTCCCGGCCGGGCACGTACGGCGCGGGCATCCTCCAGCTGATCGACTCGCGCGACTGGCGGACGGACGCGGACCTCGCCGAGGTGTACACGGTCTGGGGCGGCTACGCCTACGGCCGCGGCCTCGAAGGGCGCCCGGCGCGCGCCGAGATGGAGACGGCGTACAAGCGGATCGCGGTGGCCGCGAAGAACACGGACACGCGCGAGCACGACATCGCCGACTCGGACGACTACTTCCAGTACCACGGCGGCATGGTGGCGACCGTCCGCGCGCTCACGGGCACGGCGCCCGAGGCGTACATCGGCGACTCCACCCGCCCGGAGACGGTCCGCACCCGGACCCTGGTCGAGGAGACCTCGCGGGTCTTCCGCGCCCGGGTGGTCAACCCGAAGTGGATCGAGGCGATGCGCCGCCACGGCTACAAGGGCGCGTTCGAGCTCGCGGCGACGGTCGACTACCTCTTCGGCTACGACGCGACGACCGGCGTGGTCGCCGACTGGATGTACGACAAGCTGACGGAGACGTACGTCCTCGACCCGGAGAACCAGGCCTTCCTGAAGGAGGCCAACCCCTGGGCCCTGCACGGCATCGCGGAGCGCCTCCTGGAGGCCGAGTCGCGCGGCATGTGGGAGAAGCCGGATCCGGAGACCCTGGCCGCCCTGCGCCAGGTGTTCCTGGACACGGAGGGCGACCTGGAGGACGGCGCCGAAGGCTAGACCGGGGTCGCGTGCGCCGGGGCCAGGTCGAGACGCCTGCCCCGGAAGCCACGGCGGATCCGTCGGTCGTGGGTGACGATCACCAGCGTGCCCGTGTACCGCGCGAGCGCGGCCTCCAGCTCTTCGACGAGGCCGGGGGCCAGGTGGTTGGTCGGTTCGTCGAGGAGGAGCAGGTCCGCCGGGCGGGTGACCAGGCGGGCCAGCTCCAGCTTGCGTCGCCCGCCCGTCGACAACTCCCGTACGGGCGTGGCGAGATCGGCTGCCGCGAAGAGCCCGAGCCGCAGCAGCTCCTCCTCCCGTCCCTCGCCGAACGCGGCGGCGACCGTACGGGCGTCGTCCGGCGGCGCGGTGTCCTGGCGGAGCATCCCGACCCGGGGCGGGGCCGTCACCGTCCCTACGTCCGGGGTGAGTTCGCCCGCGAGGACCTTGAGCAGCGTGGTCTTCCCCGCCCCGTTGGGGCCGGTGACCAGGAGGCGCTCGCCGGGAGCCAGGTGCAGGGAGTCCAGGCGCAGCCTGCCCTCCACCCGTACGTCCGTCAGCGCGACCGCGCCCGCACGGCCCTCGATGTCCGCCGTGAACCGCAGTGGCTCCGGGGGCGCCGCCACCGGGTTCTCGGTGAGCCGCTGGAGCCTCTCCCGGGCGGCCCGGATCCTGCTCATGGTGCCGTGCGCCCGTGACCGGGCCCGGAACGCGCCCGCCCCGCTGAAGGACGCCGGGGCCTTGCGCGGGATGGCGGAGAAGCGGTCGATGTTCGTGTCGGCGAGGGCCGAGTAGCGGGCGGACTCCGCCCGCCACTCCTCGTACTCCCGCTCCCACCGGGCCCGTTCGGCGGCGCGGCCGGTCAGATAGCCGGCGTAGCCGTTGCCGTACCGGCGTACCGTCCGCAGCTCGTGGTCGACCTCCAGGACGGCGGTGGTGACCTCGTCGAGGAAGGCCCGGTCGTGGGTGACGGCGACGACCGTCCCCCGGTGGGTGCGCAGCCGCTCCTCCAGCCAGGCCACGGCCTCGTCGTCGAGGTCGTTGGTCGGCTCGTCGAGCAGCAGCAGCTCGGGGTCGGCGGCGAGGGTCGCGGCGAGCGCGAGGCGGGAGCGCTGCCCGCCGGAGAGCGTGGCGAGCGGGCGGTCCCGGTCGGGCGGGGCGGTCTCGCCGAGCTGCCTGAGGGTGATCTCGACCCGCCGGTCGGCGTCCCGTCCGCCCCGCGCCTCGTACGCGGCGAGGAGGGCGGCGTAGCCGTCGAGGTCCCCGGTGCGCGGGAGTTCCGCCTCGGCGGCCCGGATCGCCCGCTCCAGCTTCCGTACGTCGGCGAGCGCCAGGTCGACGGCGTCGCCGACGGTGGCCGTGTCCGGGAGGTCCAGGGTCTGGGCGAGGTGGCCGAGACCGCCGGGGGAGTCGACGGCGACGGTGCCGTTGTCGGGCCGTTCCAGGCCGGCGAGGAGCCGGAGGAGCGTGGACTTCCCGGAGCCGTTGTCGCCGACGACGCCGAGGCGCTCGCCGGTACGGACGGTGAGGGAGACCCGGTCGAGGACGAGCCGGTCGTCGTAGCGCTTGGTGACGTCGGTGAGTTGGACACGGAACAAGGGCGATCTCCTGCCGTCGACTGCCATAGAAGAGACGAGACGTATCGTCTTGTCTTGCTCGTTCGAGAGTAGAGAGTCCTCTCCGGTTTCGCAAGACGGTTCGTCTCGTCAATCTTTTCGGGGGTGCCGCGCGCCAGAGCGATGAGTTCCGCGGACCCCGGGTGTCTACCCCTGTGACCGTGCGAGGACCGAGGAGAGAACCATGACCGAGACCGACACCCGCACCCTGGACGCGCCCGGCGCCACCCTCCGCTACGACATCCGTGCCGGAGACTCCGCCGGCCGGCCCCTGTTCCTGATCGGTTCCCCCATGGACGCGAGCGGTTTCGGAACGCTGGCGTCGCACTTCACCGACCGGACCGTCATCACCTACGACCCGCGGGGAGTGGGCCGCAGCCTCCGTACCGACGGCGCCGCCCGGACGACCCCCGAGGAGCACGCCGACGACCTGCGGCGGATCATCGAGGCGCTCGGCACCGGCCCGGTGGACGTCTTCGCGAGCAGCGGCGGCGCGGTCAACGCCCTCGCCCTCGTGGAGCGGCACGGGGACCTGGTCCGGACGCTCGTCGCGCACGAGCCGCCGACGGCGCAGGTTCTTCCGGACCGGGAGGCGGCGCTGGAGGTCTGCGCCGACATCCACGCCACGTACCTGCGGGAGGGGATGGGCCCCGCGATGGCGAAGTTCCTCGGCGTGACCAGCCGGAAGGGCCCCTTCCCGGCGAACTGGGCCGACGAGCCCGCCCCCTCGCCCGCCGACTTCGGCCTGCCCGCCGAGGACGACGGCTCGCGCGACGACCCGCTGCTCGGGCAGAACATCCTCGGGTGCACCGGCTACCGGCCCGACTTCGCCGCGCTCCGTGCCGCGTCGACGCGCATCGTCGTGGCGGTGGGCGAGGAGTCCCAGGGCGAGTTCGCCGCCCGTGCCGGTGTGGAGGTCGCCGCCGGTCTGGGCGGCGAGCCCGCGCTGTTCCCGAGCCACCACGGCGGCTTCCTGGGCGGCGAGTTCGGCCAGCAGGGGGCCCCGGCCGAGTTCGCGAAGGCCCTGCACGGCGTACTGGACGACTGAGGCGGACGCGCGTCGCTTGAGGCGGCACCGCTGAGGTGCACCACTGAGGCGCCTCTGAGGCAGCACCGCTGAGGTGCACCACCGAGGCGCCTCCGGGGTTGCCGGACCGAGGCGCCTCCGGGGTTGCCGGGCCGGTCGTCCCGCCCGGCAGCCCTGGGCGTCCGCGTTCTACGTGCGCTCGCCCAACACCCGTACCGCCTCCACGATCAGGTCCCAGAAGCCCGGGACGTCGACCTCCACCCCCACCTCCGCGTTGGCCGGACGGCCCGTCACTCCGTGCAGGTCCACCACCGTCGCGCCCCGGGTGTGCGTGCCGGTCAGCTCGATCGACACCGCCGCCCGCACCAGGCTGATCAGCGACGGGTCGATCAGGTGCGCCACGGTGAGCGGGTCGTGCAGCGGCGGCGCGTCGAAGCCGTACACCTCGCGGTAGGTCGCGGCGAAGAAGGTCAGCAGCTCGACGCAGAGCCTGGCGAGCGGGGTGCCCAGGGCCGCGATCCGGGAGACGACGTCCGCGGTCGCCTGTGCCTGGTGGGTGGCGTTGAGCCCGAACATCGTGATCGGCACCCCGCTGGAGAAGACGATGTCCGCCGCCTCCGGGTCGCAGAAGATGTTGAACTCCGCCGCCGGGGTGGTGTTCCCGCGGTCGGCCGAACCGCCCATCAGCACGATCCGCTCGATGCGCGGGGTCAGCTCCGGATGGGCGAGCAGAAACGTGGCGATGTTGGTCAGCGGCCCGGTCGGGACGAGCGTCACGGGCGCGGGATGCGCGAGCAGGACGTCCCGGATCAGCGTGCGGGCGTCGCGCGGGTCCTGCGGGACGTCCGGTTCGGCGTCGCCGAAGCCGGGGCCGTCGAGCCCCGAGTCGCCGTGGATGTTCTCGGCGACGAGCGGCGCCCCGTGCAGCGGACGGTCCCGGCCGGCCGCGATCGGCACCCCGCGGATCCCGGCGACGGAGCACACCCGGCGGGCGTTGAGGGTGGTCTTCTCCACCGTCTGATTGCCCGCCACGGTGGTGACGGCGAGCAGGTCGACGGCCGGGTGGGCGGCGGCCAGCAGGATGTTGAACGCGTCGTCGTGACCGGGATCGCAGTCGAGGATCACGGGTACGGCCATACCTCCACCGTCCCACACCCCCGCCCCGCCGTCACGGACCCGCGGGGCCCTTTGCCGACGTTCCGCGCCGACAACTGGCGGCAACCGGGCACCCCTTGGGCGATAAGCGCATTGTTCTAGTAGAGTACTAACAAGTTCACCGTACGGGAGGTCCCATGCACCGCGTTCCGCCCCGCCTTCGTCTCTTCGCCGCGCTCCCCTTCCTGCTCGCGCTCGCTCTCCACCTGACCCTGTTCGGGCTGTGGGGCGACCGGCTGCCCGACCCGCTCGCCACCCACTTCTCGACGGACGGCCGCGCCGACGGCTGGACCGGCCTGGCCGCTTTCGCCGTGGTCGGCTCCGGTCTGCTGCTCGGCCTCGGCACGGGCTGGACCCTGCTCGTACGGCGCGGCGCGCTCTGGGGCGCGTGGCTGACCGCCGGCGCCACGGGCACGCTGCTGATCCTGCTCGTACGGGACAACCTCGACGCGTCCGACGCGGCGCGGGTGGTCTCGCCGCTCACCAACCTCGCCGTCGCGGCCGGTGCGGGCGGGGCCCTCGCCCTGGCCGGGTGGGCCCTGGCCAGGCTCGTACCGCAGGACGCCCCGGCCGTCCCCGGCGTCCTCGAACCGTCGTCGCCGATGCTCCCGCTCGGCCCGGGCGAGGCCGCGGGCTGGTCGCGGGGCACGGGCTCGCGTCCGATGACCGCCATGGGCGCGGTCCTTGTGGTGGCGGGGCTCCTGCTCCTCCTCGCCGCGCCCTGGCCGGTCGCCCTCGTCCTGGGGGCGAGCGGACTTCTCGTCCTGGGTCTGGCCCAGGCCCGCGTCACGGTCGACCGGCGCGGGCTGACCCTGCGCCCGGCGCTCCTGCCCCGGCCTCGGATGCGGATACCGCTCGACCGGGTCGAGAGCGCGAGCGCCCGGGAGATCGACGCCCTGGGGGAGTTCGGCGGCTGGGGCTACCGCGTCCGCGCCCACCGCTCCGGTCTCGTCCTGCGCTCGGGCGAGGCGCTGGTGGTACGGCGGGAGGGCGGCCGGGAGTTCGCGGTCAGCGTCCCCGACGCGGGGACGGCGGCGGCCCTGTTGAACGCGCTTGTGGCTCGGCGTGAGAGCGTCTGACCATGTTGTTCCGGGTCGATCCCGCCTCCGCCGTGCCCCTCGGCGACCAGATCGCCGCGTGCGTGCGCGGCGCCCTCGCCGACGGTTCGGCGGCCCCCGGCGAACGCCTTCCGGCGGCCCGGGAGCTCGCCGACTCGCTGGGCGTCAATGTCCACACGGTCCTGCGCGGCTACCAGCGCCTGCGCGAGGAGGGCCTGATCGAGCTCCGCCGGGGCCGGGGCGCGGTCATCGTGCCGGGCGCCCCGGTGGGCGCCCGCGCCCACCTCGCGGAACGGGTCAGGTCCGTCGTGACGGAGGCCCGGACCCTGGGCCTGACCGACGACGAACTGCTGACCCTCGTCAGGGGCGCCCTGTCGACACCCTGAACGCCGTCGCGGACGCCGGCCACCGCCCGGGCGCCGGGCGGTGGTTCAGCGTCTGCACGCCGGGCAGGCCCCGGCGCCCCGGGCGGGCGGGGGCGCCGGGGCGTGAGCCCAGGGCCCCGGTCGGTCGGCGTCAGCCCGGCGCCCGTACCGGCGTCAGCCCGGCGCCCGTACGGGCGTGAGCCCAGGGCCCCGTCGGACGGCGTGAGCCCGGCGCCCGTACCGGCGTCAGCCCGGCGCCCGTACGGACGTGAGCCCAGGGCCCCCGTCGGTCGGCGTCAGCCCAGGGTCCGTATCGGCGTACCCGCCAGGAACGCCTCGATGTCCTCCACCGCCTGCCCGAAGTAGCGGTCGTAGTTCCCCCGCGTCACATACCCCAGGTGCGGCAGCGCCAGGACGTTCGGCAGCGTGCGCAACGGGTCGTCGGCCGGCAGCGGCTCCGTGGCGAAGACGTCGAGCCCCGCCCCCGCGATCCAGCCCTCGCGCAGCGCCCGCAGCAGCGCCTCGCCGTCGACCAGCCCCGCCCGTGACGTGTTGACCAGGTACGCCGACGGGCGCATCGCCCGCAGCTCGGCCTCCCCGACCATCCCCCGGGTCCGCTCGGACAGCACCATGTGGAGCGACACCACGTCCGCGCGCTCCAGCAGCTCCCGCTTGCCCGGCGCGTACGCGACCCCGTGCTCCGCCGCCCGCTCCTGCGTCAGGTTCGGGCTCCAGGCGAGGACCTCCATGCCGAAGGCGAGACCGACCCGGGCGACCCGGCCGCCGATCTTGCCGAGACCGACCAGCCCGAGCGTCCGCCCGGCCAGGTCCGCGCCGACCGTCGACTGCCAGGGCCCTCCCTCGCGCAGCCCCTGCGCCTCGGCCCGCACCTGCCGGGCCAGGCCGAGGATCAGCGCCCAGGTCAGTTCGGCGGGCGGCTCCGAGCCGCTCGCCGTACCGCAGACCGTGATCCCGAGCGCGGCCGCCGCCGTCAGGTCGATGGAGGCGTTGCGCATCCCCGACGTGACCACGAGCCGCAGCCTGGGCAGCCGGCCGAGCAGCTCGGCGTCCAGGGGCGTCCGCTCCCGCATGACGACGAGGATCTCGCAGTCCCCGACGGCGGCGACCAGCGCGTCCCGGTCGGTCAGGTGCTCGCGCAGGACGCGTACGTCCACACGGTCTGCGAGCGGGCTCCAGTCGGCGGAGGAGAGGGCGACGCCCTGGTAGTCGTCGAGTACGGCACAGCGCGGCTTCATGCCCCCCATGATCGCGCGGCCGGCGATCGTACGACAGGGGCCCCGGCCCCGCGCGGTGACGCTGCGGCACCCGGGTGACCGGCCACGATCGGACCCGTCCGCGGCGACAACCCCCGCACCCGACCGGAGGATTGGCCTGATGCGTAGCCATGTCGGCGAATGCCCGGGAAAGCGGAGACATGAACACACCAGGCTCCGACCACGAACTGGAAGCGCTCCGCGCGCGGGTCGCCGCCCTGGAGGCGGACACCGCGCGTCCGCCCGTGCGCCGCCACCGGCTGCGCTCCTTCTTCGCCGCGCTGCTGATCGTCCTCGGCTGTGTCCTCGCCCCGCTGGGCATCGTCGCCGCCTGGACGTCCGACGTGGTGGGCGACACCGACCGCTACGTCGACACGGTCGCCCCGCTCGCCTCCGACCCCGACGTCCAGGCCGCCGTCGCCAACCGGGTCACCGGCGCGGTCATGGAGCACATCGACCTCAAGGACCTCCTGGAGGGCGTGGCCCCCGAGCAGCGCCCGCTCCTGGAGAAGGCCCTGGGCCGGCTCGGCGACTCCCTGGAGGGCGCCGTCCGGAGCTTCGTCCACGACAAGACACAGGAGGTCGTCGCCTCCGACGCCTTCGAGACGGTCTGGACCGACGCCAACCGCGCGATCCACACCTCGGTCGTCCGCGCCCTGACCGGCAGCGACGAAGGCGCGGTGGAGATCAAGGACGACACGGTGACGATCGACCTCGCGCCCGTGATCGAACGCGTCAAGACACGCCTCGTCGACTCGGGCCTCACGGTCGCCGAGAAGATCCCCGAGGTGCACACCGACTTCACGGTCCTCAAGTCCGAGGACATCGGGAAGGTGAAGACCGGCTTCCGGCTGCTCCAGATCATGGGCCTCTGGCTGCCCGTCATCGCCATCCTGCTCGCCGCGGGCGGGGTACTGCTCTCCGCCCACAAGCGCCGCTCCCTGATCGCCGCGGCCCTCGGCTTCGCCGCCGCGGCCCTGGTCCTCGCCATCGGCCTGACCGTCTTCCGTACGGTCTATCTCAACGCCCTGCCCGAGACCGTCTCGCAGCCGGCCGCCGGCTCCGTCTACGACGCGATGGTCCGGCTCCTGCGGACGACGATCCGGATGGTCGTGGTCCTCGGGGTGGTGCTCGCCGTCGCCGCCTGGCTCTCCGGCCCCGGCCGGTCCGCCACGGTGGTCCGGCAGTTGTGGCACTCGGGCATCGCGGCGACCCGTACGACGGCCGACCGCGTGGGGTTCCGCACGGGCCCGGTCGGCCCGTTCATCACCCGCCACCGGGCGTGGATCACCTGGATCCTGGTGGCCGCGGCCGTCGTGACGTACATCCTGTGGAGCTACCCCACGGGCTGGGTGGTGCTGGGTCTGGCGCTGACGCTGCTGTTCCTGCTGGCGGTGACGGAGTTCCTGGCGGACCCGGAACCCACGGCGGACGCCGACCCCGGGCGACCCCCCGCGGGACCCGGCGGACCCGGCGGACCCGGGGGGCCCGGGGGGTCCGGGGGCCCGGACCCTGTGGACCCCGGGGAGCGCGCCGGACCCGTGGATCCCGGCGATCCCGCGGCAGGGAAGACCTGATCGCTCACTCGCCGACGCGGACGAGGGCGAGGGTGATGTTGTCCGGCCCGCCCGCGTCGATCGCGGCCTTCCACAGCTCGAAGGCCGCCTTGCCGTCGTCGTGGTCCCGCAGCAGCCGGTCGATCTCCTCGTCCGTCACCGGGTCGGTCAGCCCGTCGCTGCACACGAGATAGCGGTCGCCGGGGGAGAGCGGGATCTCGGCGACGTGCGGGGTGACCGCCTCGAAGGCGTGGCTGCCGCCGAGGGTCTGGGTGACGGCCGACGTCGTACGGTGCCCGGGCACGGGTGGCGGGCTGTCGTCCACACTGACCTGGCGCAAACCGTCCCGGGAGACGTGGAAGACCTTGCTGTCGCCGACGTTGAACGACAGCAGCGACCGCTCCAGGACGAGGGCTCCCGCGACCGTGCTCCCCATGGTGGCCAGCTCGGGACGGTCCTCGGCGGCCGCGTACACGGCCCGGTTGCAGAGGTTCAGCGCCTCGGTGACGGTCTCCGTCCCGTCGAGCGCGGGTCCGATGGCGGCGAGCCGGCGCGCCACCAGGGCGCTGGCCACCTCGCCGGCGGGCTGCCCGCCGAGGCCGTCGGCGACGGCGACGAGGAGCGATCTCCCCAGGGGGAAGACCAGGGTCTGGGGGTTCTCGGTCACCGTCCCGCACAGCGTCCACGGACCGACGACCAAGCTGTCCTCGTTGTGCTCCCGCATCAGCCCGGCATGGCTGAGCGCGGTCACGGCTACGTACGACGCCACGGCATCCCGCCTTTCCTCAGGCCCCGCCCGTACCCCATTGTCCCGCCTGGACGCCTCGGCATGCGTGTCGAGCCACGCCGTCGCACGCTGGTCCTGAGCCGCCCGTCCGCCGGGAAGGCCGAGGAAAGGACGACCGTCGATGTTCGCGAGGCTGAGCAGCTACCAGGGGTCACCGGTTCCGCCCGAGGGCGACCTCGCCGCCAAGTCGGAGGTGATCGTCAAGCTGGTCGAGAACCTCCCGGGCTTCCGGGGTGCGTACTACCTCGTGGACCGGGCCACGGGAAAGGCGAGGTCGCTGACCCTGTGGGCGGACGAGGCGTCGATGCTGGAGAGCGAGCAGGAGGCGGCGCGGGTACGGGACGAGTCCTCGCAGCGGGAGGGCCAGCGGGTGGTCGCGGTGGACCACTTCGAGGTGGCCTTCGTCCGCCTGGCCCCGTAGCGGGGAACGGCCCCCAGCGGGCGGGCCAGGCCCCGGTCGGACCCGGTCCGCCGTCGGGTCAGACGCGGTCCGCCGTCGTGGCGGCGGGCTCCCAGGCGAACCCGTCCGGGTCGGTGAAGGACGCGGTGCCGCCGCCCAGGACGAGCCGGTGCGATCCCGTGCCGTCCACGGGGACGCCGACGTCCTTGGCGAGGGCGCGGCGCCCGTACAGCGCCAGCTTCAGGCGCCCGGAGGGCGCGGCGAACTCGACGTACTTGCGGCCGAAGCTCTTCGCCACGGTGAGGCCGTGCTCGACGTAGAACTGCCTGCTCGCGGCCACGTCCTCGGCCCCCAGCAGGAGCACGACGTGCTCGATCCGCCGGGTGGCCGGGCCGGTGTCCTTCTTCTCCGACGACGCGATCTTCCAGATCGTCCCGTCGGGGGCCCGGACGACGCCGCCGTAGCCCCAGAACGACTTGGTGGCGGGCTTCAGCACCGTGGCGCCGGCGTCGACGGCGGCGTCGACGAAGGCCCTGACGTCGGCGGGCCGGGCGACCGTGAGCGACAGCGAGAAGCCGCGGAAGCCGGTGGTCGGAGCGTCCGAGGCCCGCAGGCGGACCTGCTCGCCCAGACCGAAGACGGTGTAGAAGCGGTCGGCGGCCGTGCTGTCGGCCACCTCGATGGTGACGGTCTCGATGAAGTTCATGCACGCAACGCTAGTTACGGCGCGGGTGCCGGTGCTTCTCGATTCCTGACCGGTCTGGTGACCTGCTTCGCGACGCACGACGGCATGCCCTCGACACCGTCCGCCGCCTGGCGCCGGTAGACGCTGGGCGGCATGCCGACCAGTTCGGTGAAGCGGGTGCTGAAGGTGCCGAGCGAGGAGCAGCCGACCGCGAAGCAGACGTCGGTGACACTGAGGTCGCCACGGCGCAGGAGTGCCATCGCGCGCTCGATGCGCCGGGTCATCAGGTACGAGTAGGGCGACTCGCCGTACGCCAGCCGGAACTGCCGGCTGAGGTGACCGGCCGACATGCTGGCGCCCCGGGCGAGCGCCTCGACGTCCAGCGGCTGCGTGTACTCACGGTCGATCCGGTCGCGGACACGGCGCAGCCGCGCGAGGTCGTCGAGGCGCTGCGCCGCGGTGAGTGCGCTCATCCACGCAGGATGGCACATAGGGGGACTCCCTTCCGGGTGAACGGCTCAGCGCAGCTCTTGGATGCGGACGAGGTTGCCCGCGGGGTCGCGGAAGGCGCAGTCCCGCACGCCGTAGGGCTGCTCGGTCGGCTCCTGGACGACGTCGGCGTTCCCGGCCTGCACCTTCTCGAAGGTGGAGTCGAGGTCCGGGGTGGCCAGCAGGATCCACCCGTAGGTCCCCTTCGCCATCATCTCGACGATGGTGCGCCGCTCGTCCTCGGTGATCCCGGGGTCGGCGGCGGGCGGCGCGAGCAGGATGGAGGTCCCGGGCTGCCCGACGGGGCCGACGGTGATCCAGCGCATCTTTCCCTGCCCGACGTCACTGCGGACCTCGAAGCCGAGGATGTCCCGGTAGAAGGCGACGGCGGCGTCCGGGTCGTCCTGCGGGAGGACGGTGGTGTGAATGGTGATGTCCATGCCCACCACGCTAGTTGGGGACCGAACCGGTCCGCTTCTCGATTCCTGACCGGTCGCCCGCATGGCCCTGGCCGGTCGGTGAGCGGCCGGCCGAACTACTGCGCCTCGGGCCGGTCCGAGGGTCCGGACGAATCGGCGGCGCGGCGGTATTCGGCGTTGATGCGCTGGGCTTCCTCGAGCTGGTCTTCCAGGACGATGATGCGGCAGGCGGCCTCGATGGGGGTGCCCTGATCGACGAGTTCCCGGGCGCGCGCGGCGATGCGCAGCTGGTAGCGGGAGTAGCGGCGGTGACCGCCCTCCGAGCGCAGCGGGGTGATGAGACGGGCTTCGCCGATGGCGCGAAGGAAGCCCTGGGTGGTGCCGATCATCTCGGCGGCCCGGCCCATCGTGTAGGCGGGGTAGTCGTCGTCGTCGAGACGCCCGTAAGAGTCGTCTGCTGTCATTTGCACCTCTCTGCGAAACGCGAGGAGGAGCCCGGATGCGGCACGCCACCAGGCCCCGAAGGAACTACTACACCACCTGCCTGCCCTGATGCCGCGCCGGCCTTCTGTGTCAGCGGACCCGACCCGGCTTCCGGCGGGAGCGGGTCGGGTCGGGGAGGTCGTCGGCCTCGGCCTGGGAACGCGGGAGGGCCCGCACCGGTGTGTGCCGGTCGGGCCCTCTCGATGCTACGGATCAGACGGTCGGACCACCCACCGGGACGCCGACCGGACCGCCGACCGGGACGCCGAGCAGCGCGGAGGCGTGCTGGAGCGGGTCGAGGGCGCGGGCGGGCGCGGCGGGGCGGGCAGGGCCGCGGCAGGTGAAGCCGAGCCGGGTCATGGCCCGGACGACCTCGTCGGCGCTGAAATCGCGGCGGTCCTGGGAGGTGATGACCTGGCCGACCTGCTTGACGGGGTAGGTGCGGCGGCCGATGATCACGGACTCGCCGGTCACCTCCTCGGGCTTGACGCCCTTCATGGAGTCCAGGACGCCGCTCTTGGTGAGCTCGAAGGGGAAGCGGGCGATGACACAGCGCACGGTGCCTCACAGGGAGAGGAAGGGGCGGTTCCGCCGTGGTGGGGCGGTTCGGACAGGGCGAGGGCGCGGTGTCAGGCCGCCGCGTCGACGGCGGTACGCCGCCCGGTGCCGCGCCGGGCGGCCGAAGCGGGACCGCGCCGACCGCGGGAGGCCGCGCCGCGCTTGCGCCGCTCGGCCGGCGGCGCGGTGATCGTCACCGGGATGCCGGACGGGGCCTGGGCGCCCGTGATCCGGCGGAGTTCGTCCTCGCCGGAACGGACCTGGGTGGTACGGGGCACGATGCCGGCGGCCGTCAGTAGACGGGTCATGTCGCGGCGCTGCTGGGGTGTGACCAGGGTGACGACCCGGCCGGACTCGCCGGCCCGTGCGGTCCGGCCGCCGCGGTGGAGGTAGTCCTTGTGGTCGGTCGGCGGGTCCACGTTGACGACGAGGTCGAGGTTGTCGACGTGGATGCCGCGTGCCGCGACGTTCGTGGCGACCAGGACGGTGACGTGTCCCGTCTTGAACTGGGTGAGGGTACGGGTGCGCTGCGGCTGCGACTTACCGCCGTGCAGGGCGGCGGCCCGTACTCCGCTGGCGAGGAGATCCTCGGTGAGGCGGTCCACGGCGTGCTTGGTGTCCAGGAACATGATCACCCGGCCGTCGCGGGCCGCGATCTCCGTCGTCAGCCGGTTCTTGTCGGCGCCGTGCACGTGCAGGACGTGGTGCTCCATCGTGGTGACCGCGCCCTGGGAGGGGTCCACGGAGTGGACGACGGGGTCGGTGAGGTAGCGGCGGACCAGAAGGTCGACGTTGCGGTCCAGGGTGGCGGAGAACAGCATGCGCTGGCCCTCGGGGCGGACCTGGTCCAGGAGCGCGGTGACCTGCGGCATGAAGCCCATGTCGGCCATCTGGTCGGCCTCGTCGAGCACCGTGATCGCGACCTGGTCCAGCCGGCAGTCGCCGCGGTCGATGAGGTCCTTGAGGCGGCCGGGGGTGGCCACGACGACTTCGGCGCCTCCGCGCAGCGCGTTGGCCTGCCTGCCGATCGGCATCCCGCCGACGACGGTGACCAGGCGCAGCCTCACGGCGCGGGCGCAGGGGGTGAGGGCGTCGGTGACCTGCTGGGCGAGTTCCCGGGTGGGGACCAGAACCAGGGCCAGCGGCTGACGGGGCTCGGCGTGCTGCCCGGCGGTGCGGGCCAGCAGGGCGAGGCCGAAAGCGAGGGTCTTGCCGGAGCCGGTCCGGCCGCGGCCCAGGACGTCACGGCCCGCCAGGGAGTTCGGCAGCGTCGCGCCCTGGATGGGGAACGGTACGGAGACGCCCTGCGCGGTGAGCGCTGCCAGCAAGGTCTTCGGCATGTCGAGGTCGCTGAACGCCTCGACGGCGGGCAGCGCGGGAGTGATCGTCTTCGGCAGGGCGAACTCCCCCTGCGGCGCGGCGAACCGCCGCTGCCCGTAACCGCCGGAGCGGCCGGGAGCGCCCGAGCGGCCGGGCGTTCCCGAGCGGCTCGGCGTGGACGAACCGAAGCGGCTGCCCCGGCTCGAACCGGCGGAGGATCCGTATGCCCGGCCCTCCTCGCGGCGGGCACGGGAGGAGCGGCTGTTCGTGCGTGTGGGGTTCATTCAGAACCTTCCTCGATACGGCGCGTATCGAGGAATTCCGGCAGCGGATGAGCGGCGCAGGGAATCACAGGCACGGGCCGAATGGAATGCGAAAGCGAAAGGGGCCCGAGAAACAATTGCCGGCGCAAGCGGGCAGGCGGGCGACAGTAAAGGGGTGGTGGCGCATGGAAAATAAATCCATGAGACCGTGCCCCTGAACATTATGTTCCGCAGGTGACGTCACTGCGGAATGCGTGCAGCTGGGGCCCGCACCCCGAGGGATGCGGGCCCCAGCTACGAATGGCGCGTCAGCGTCAGGCGGGAACGATGTTCTCGGCCGTCGGGCCCTTCTGGCCCTGCGCGATGTCGAAGGTGACCTTCTGGCCTTCCTGGAGCTCGCGGAAGCCCTGGGCGGCGATGTTCGAGAAGTGGGCGAACACGTCAGGGCCGCCACCGTCCTGCTCGATGAAGCCGAAACCCTTTTCCGCGTTGAACCACTTCACGGTGCCAGCAGTCATGTCATTTCTCCTTTGGGCAGTGCACCGGAGTCCGTACGGTACGGACGCCGTGTCGCCGCGATGATGCCCTGCCCGGAAAATGACCCGGAAATACAAAGCGCTCCCATGCGGCACGGAGGCCGGCCCGGGGGCGCTTGAAAATTTTGGGAACCAAAACTGCAACCGACTCCGACAGTAGCACGCCGCAGCGGATTATGTTCGTCGAACATTTCTCCCTGTGTGGTGCCGTGAAAAACTCTCCCTGCGGGGACTGCTAAATCCTGAGACCGCGAACACAGGTATTCAATTCACCTGGCGTGCGCTCCGGTCGCGGTCCGCTGTCACTGCCGGCCGGTGCGCGGGGGGTTGTCGCCCTGCGCGCCGCCCGCCTCGTGCTCCCTGATCGCCGCCTCCACCAGGGCTCGCGCCGCCCAGGTGATGGCCTCCTCCTCCGCCTGCGGGCCAAGGCCGCGGACGTCGCGCAGGGCGATCTGCGCCTCCCAGCCGACCACGATCGTCAGGGCCGAGATCAGCCGCTGGTACGCCTCCTGGCTCAAGGTGCCGCGCAGAGGGGCGCACGCCTGCTCCAGCCATTCGATCCGGCGGGGGCCGCGACGCGGGGCGGCCGGTTCCGGAGTCTCGCTCGCCGGGGTGTCGACGGTCAGGCGGATCAGCCGGCGGCCGAGGGGAAGCGACTGCGGTGAGTACTTCAACAGCGTCCTTATGAGGGCGTCCACCCGGGCCGCGGGGTCGTCGGAGATCGAGGGGTCGGCCAGGACCTGCTCGACCGGGGGCTCGTTGAGCGCGCCGGCGGTCGCGTCGATCAGCAGGTGGTCGACGCTCGGGAAGTACGCGTAGACCGTGCGCCGTGACACGTCGGCGGCGGCCGCGATCTCGTCGATGGAGGGCGTCGCTCCGCCGGCGCTCAGCCGGACCGCCGCGTCGACGATCGCCTTGCGGGTGCGGCGTCGCTGCGCTTCACGGCCACCACGGCGGGCCGGATCGTCACTGGTCATCGTGGACTGTCGCTCCCAGGTCGGTGGGTCGGCGGGGGCTTGACGTCCCCTCAGGAAATAAGTATATCTTCGTGCAGTCGCTGCACAGCAGTGCAGTGACAGCACAGACGTGAACTCGATTGTCGCGTAGCTCACATGGCCGTACCTGTCACAGAAACCGGGCCGTCGGTGTCTTGATGCCGAACCCCTTGAAGCGGAGGACACACCATGAACGAGAACATCGATGTGGTCGTGATCGGCGGCGGGTACGCCGGAGTCATGGCGGCCAACCGCCTCACGCAGCGCGGCGACGTGACGGTGACGCTGATCAACCCGCGCCGGAGCTTCGTCCACCGGATCCGCCTGCACCAGCTGGTGGGCGGGACGGACGGCGCGGTCGTGGACTACCGGGAGGTCCTGGGCGAGGACGTCCGGCTGGTGGTCGACACCGTGACCCGGATCGACGCCGCCGGCCGCCGCGTGACGCTGGCGTCGGGCTCCACGGTCGGCTACGACTACCTGGTCTACGCGGTCGGCAGCGGCAGCGCCGACCCGAGCGTGCCCGGGGCGGCCGAGTTCGCCTACCCGATCGGCACCTTCGAGGAGGCCGGGCGGCTGCGGCCGGTCCTCGACGCCGCGCCCGCGACGGCCGCCGTGACGGTCGTCGGAGCCGGTCCGACCGGCATCGAGACCGCCGCCGAACTGGCGGAGGCGGGCCGCGCCGTCACCCTGGTCTGCGGCGGAGTCCTCGGCCCGTACCTGCACCCCCGGGGCCGCCGCTCGGTCGCCCGGCGCCTGGCCAGGCTCGGGGTGACCGTGCTCGACGGCCCCGACACCAGGGTGACGGCGGTGACCCGTGAGGCCGTCCGGCTCAGCGGCGGCCGCGAGCTGCCGAGCGCTGTGACCATCTGGACCGTCGGCTTCGGCGTGCCGGACCTGGCCGTACGCAGCGGGCTGAGGACCGACGCCCTGGGCCGTCTGCTCACGGACGAGACGCTGACCAGCGTGGACGACGAACGCGTCATCGCGGCCGGGGACTCGGCGGCGCCGTCGGACCTGCCGCTGCGGATGAGCTGCCAGGCCGCGATGCCGATGGGCGCGCGGGCCGCCGACACGGTGCTCAGCCGGATCGCGGGGGAGCGGCCCGAGACCCTCAACCAGTCGTTCGCCGCCCAGTGCATCAGCCTGGGCCGGGGCGACGGCATCTTCCAGTTCGCCAACCGGTCCGACGTCGCGGTGTGGTTCAACATCGACGGCCGCCTGGGCGCGAAGCTCAAGGAGGTCGTGTGCGTCAGCGTCGTCAAGCACCTGGCCGACGAGGCGGGCAAGCCCGGCGGGTACCGCCTGCACCGCGTCTCGGGAGGCCCCGCACGCGAACGACTGCTCCGGGCCAGGCAGGCCGAGGCACCCGCCACCGCGCCGCGGGCAGCGGTCTGACCGAGCAGACACACGCGGAGGGTTCAGGACCGGACATGAACGACCACGCCGACGACCCGGCGACCGAGACCTTCGTCGCCCACCGCAACCTGCTCTTCACCGTCGCCTACGAGATGCTCGGATCGGCGGCCGACGCCGAGGACGTCCTCCAGGAGACCTGGCTGCGATGGGTCGAGGTCGATCTGGGGCAGGTGGGCGACCGGCGCGCCTACCTGGTCCGGATCACGACCCGGCAGGCGCTGAACCGGCTGCGCACCCTGCAGCGCCGCAGGGAGGCGTACGTCGGCCCCTGGCTGCCGGAGCCGCTGCTCACCGTCCCGGACGTGGCCGAGGACGTCGAGCTCGCCGAGAGCGTGTCGGTGGCGATGATGCTCGTCCTGGAGACGCTGTCGCCCACCGAGCGCGCCGTGTTCGTCCTCCGCGAGGCCTTCGGCCTCGGCTACGACGAGATCGCCGCCGCCGTCGACAAGAGCCCCGCGGCCGTCCGCCGGATCGCCCACCGCGCCCGCCGCCACGTCGATGCCCGCCGCCCCCGCCAGGCGGTCCCGGCGAGCGTGACCCGGGCGGCTCTGGAAGAGTTCCGGCGCGCGCTCGAGACCGGGACCCCCCAGGGCCTCCTCGACGTGCTCGCCCCGGAGGTCGTCCTGATGAGCGACGGAGGCGGCATCAAGCAGGCCGCGCTGCGCCCGGTCGCCGGCGCCGACAGGGTGACCCGCTACATGCTCGGCGGCCTCGGCAGGAACGAGCGGAGGATCACCGTCGCCCCCACCGTGGTCAACGGCAGCCCGGCGCTCCTCGTCCGCCTGGACGACGAGATCGACGGAGTGATGGCGATCCACGTCGAGGCCACCCGCATCACCGGCCTCTACTACGTCCGCAACCCGCAGAAGCTCTCCCACGTCACCTCCGCGACCCCCCTCACCCTCCACTGAGGAGCGGACGCACTACCCGTGCTGGAGGACCCGCGGCTACTGGCGGTGAAGTCGAGTACGAACACTCCCGCCCGAGTGGGAGCGGTCTCGACAGGCGTCGACGGCCTGATGTGCAACTCCCGGCATGAACTCTCCGGCCGACGCCGACAGCGCCGACCGACGCTCAACGTGCCGGGAGGAAGTTGTCAGTGCTCCGCGCAGGCCGGGCGTACGGCGCCTACCAGGCCACTCGTAGTACCGGCATGGGGGCGGACCTCGCGCGGGCATCTGCTCGTGAGCAATCCTCCGCCAAGCCCTCGGGTCGCACCTGTCGGTCGATGCCGACGGCGGGCGGACTCACCTCAAGCCGAGTCCGGTGGCGCGTCGGATGTGGCGGCGCGGCGGTATTCGGCGTTGATGCGCTGGGCCTCTTCGAGCTGGTCTTCGAGGACGACGATGCGGCAGGCGGCCTCGATCGGTGTGCCCTGATCGACGAGTTCCCGGGCCCGTGCGGCGATGCGCAGCTGGTAGCGCGAGTAGCGGCGGTGACCGCCCTCCGAGCGCAGCGGGGTGATCAGGCGGGCCTCGCCGATGGCCCGGAGGAAGCCCTGTGTGGTGCCGAGCATCTCGGCGGCCCGGCCCATCGTGTAGGCGGGGTAGTCGTCGTCGTCAAGACGGCCGTACGAGTCATCCGCTGTCATTTGCACCTCTCTGGGAAACGCGTTGAGGGGCCCTGGCGCCGTACTGGCACCAGGGCCCCGAAGGAACTACTACACCACCTGCCGGCCCTGCTACTGCGCCGGCTTTCTGTGTCCGCAGACCCGACCTGGCTGCTGTCGGGGGTGCGGGGATCGCGGTTGCTTGACCGGAGACCACCTCACTATCGATGTCCTGCGGTACCCGGGCTCAGGCTTCCGCCCGGGCGATCCTGATGGCGCGGGTTCCTCCGTTCTTCCTCGGTGATCAACTACTTACTACGGGGTACTGCGTACTGCGGGTACTGCTGGTGATGCGAACTGCTCAGTGGCCTCTGACAGCGCCACTCTTCGGCAGCCAGCCCCGTTGCCCGTCCTGCGTCTGCTCTGGCTTGGAACCCCACTGCCGAACTTCCCGGTGCGCGCGCCCGCAGCCGACGCCTTCACCGAGGTACCGCCTCACTTCACTGCTGGGTACTGCGTACTGCACTCACGGGTACCGCACCTGCCATGACCGCGGTCCCGCTTGCGGCGGCCCCTGATCACTGCGGGCCACCCGGTCCGGCAGCCAGCCCCGTCGCCATCCTGCGAAAGCCCTGGCTTCGGAACTCCACCACCGCACCGTCCTGCTCACTGCAACTACGTGTACTGCTGGTACTGCTTGCCGGCAGTTCGTCTCTGCCAGGCCCTGCTGTCTCTCTGGGCTACGAGAGAAACCATAACTACGCCGCGGCCCAATGTCTACTCCGGCCGACATAGATTTCCGTGTGTCCGCTGGGTAGGTAATCGACTTCGAGCAGTGACGCGGGTCCGGCGCCCGCCTCCCAGCCAGCCGACACCGTGATCCTCGTCGTGTCGGAACGCCGCCAGAGCGGCGGGAGGAGTGACTGCCCTTCTCGCCCGGTGGCGCGACCGGTTGAGGGGACCGGGCGACCTCTGAATAGGATCGGGTTTCATGTCGAAGCCTGACGAGCTGCTCGTTGACGTCGCCACGCTGGTGGAGTCCGGGCAGAGCAATCAGATGTCCCTGACCGTGGTCACCGGTGGCGCTGTCATCACCGGCCGGCTGGCGCCCGAAGCGGTGTGGAGGCAGCGGGTCTCGGAGGTCCTGGCGGACTCGGCCCGCCTGGGAGGGTTCTCCGCCGTCTTCACCGCTACAACACGGAGGGACGGGCCGCCCACGCATCTGCACTTCCACATGGCGCGGATCCTTCAGGGCACGGTGGGGATCCCGGAGACGGGTGGGATGTACCGCGTCTCGATCGCGGACGTCAGCGCCTGGACCATGGGCGACTTCAGCTACTCCGATCACTGACGTCGCGCCCGTAGAGACACCTGCCCACCGATACGCGAGAGGGCCCGACCGGCGGCTGCCGGCCGGGCCCTCCTGGCTGTTCGGGGGTCAGCTCACGGTTGCCCGTGGGTCACGGGTCAGACCGCCGCCGGGGCGCCGAGCATGGCGGTGGCGTGGGGGTCGGGCCGACGGGGATTCGTGCGGTGCTGCGGGCCATGGCCGCCTGCGCGCGGGGTCCGGGTGTGTGGCGTTGGCCGAGTCGGTGGATGCGCCAGGTAGCGACTCGGGACCTGCGGCATCGTTGCCAGGCGCAGCACGAACGGCAGCGCGGCGGTGGGGCGTGGCCGCCAGATCTCACGGAGTGACCGGAGCGCGGTACGCGGCGAGGAAGGTGCGGGCGCCGGCTGTCGCGTAGAGGTCGAGATCGGCTTCCGTGTGCTGGGCGCTGCCGTGGAACATGGCCTGGTTCACGGGGATCCACAGCAGGAGCCCCGCGAAGTGGTGTGCGGCCAGCACGGGATCGTCGGCGCGGAGTACTCCCTGGTCGGTGAGGTGCCGGAAGGTGGCGGCCAGGGTGACCAGGACCCGCTCGAATCCCTGCTCGTACCAGGCGGCGCCGAGCGCGGGGAAGGCGTCGGCGTTGGCGATGATCAGCCGGCGCAGCCGGATGACCTCGGGTCGGGTGAGGGTGGCCAGGAGCCGGCGGGCGAGACGGGTCAGGTTCTCGTCCAGGTCGTCCGCCGTGGAGGGAACGTCGGCCACCAGATCGATCACGCTGTCGATGCGGTCGGTGGTCGCCAGGATGATCTCGGAGAAGAGCTTCTCCTTGTCCGCGAAGTGCTTGTAGACGGTCTGCTTGGAGACCGCGGCCAGCTTCGCGATGTCGTCCATGCTCGTCCCCGCGTACCCCTTGTCCAGGAACACGGTGGTCGCGGCGTCCAGGATCGCCTGGTGCTTGCGTGCTGAACGGCTGTCCATCGTCGACTCCTCATGTCCGTCGTCTTCCCGCTTCCGAAGAGTACTGGACTGACCAGTACTCGCATGGGTACTGTACCGTCCAGTTCCGAAGCGGGAGCCTTCCCGGCCGACCGCGTACCTATGGGGGTCTCACATGGACAAGGTCTTCTCGGCCGACGGCACCGCCATCGCCTTCGAGCAGCGGGGCTCCGGCCCCGCGCTGGTACTCGTCGGCGGCGCCTTCATGACGCGGCACGCGTCGGCGGAACTCGCCGGCCTGCTGTCCGAGCACTTCACGGTGTTCACCTACGACCGCCGGGGCCGTGGCGACAGCGGTGACGGGCCGGTGTACGACGTGCGGCACGAGGTCGAGGACCTGGACGCGCTGATCGAGCACGCCGGCGGCGAGGCCATGCTGTTCGGCATGTCCTCCGGTGCCGTGCTGGCGCTTGAGGCGGCGGCCCGGGGCAGCGCCGTGACCCGGCTGGCCCTGTACGAGCCGCCCTTCGTCACCGACGACAGCCGTCCGCCGCTGCCCGCCGACTACGTCGCCCACCTGGAGGAGCTGGTGGAACGGGGGGCGTACGGCGACGCCGCCGCCTACTTCATGACCGCCGCGGTGGGCATGCCTGTCGAGGCCGTCGACGGCATGCGCCAGGCCCCCTTCTGGGCGGACATGGAAGCCGTCGCCCCCACGCTCCCCTACGACGGCCGGATCATGGGCGACACCATGTCCGGCCGCCCCCTGCCCACCGACCGCTGGCAGGCCGTGACCGTGCCGGTCCTTGTCGGCAGCGGCGACGCGGGCGCACCCCACATGCTCACCGGCGCCCGCGAACTCGCCGGCCTGGCCGACAACTTCACCCTCCAGATCTTCCCCGGCCAGGAGCACACCATCGCCCCCGGCCTCCTCGCCCCGGCCCTGGCCGCCTTCCTCACCGCCAAGGAGCGGGCATGAGCAAGGTCTTCGCGAGCCTGGGGATGTCCCTGGACGGTTTCGTCGCCAGCCCCGACTCCGGTCCCGACAACCCGCTCGGCGACGGCGGAATGCGCATCCACGAATGGGTCTTCGGCGTCGAGAGCTGGCGGGAGCGCCAGAGTATCGGCGGTGGGCAGACCAACCAGGACGACGACATCGTCCAGGGCGACTTCGCCCGTGCCGACGCCCCTTCGGCCGCAAGTGGGCCAAGGCCCGAGCGAAGGTCGGCCTGCCGAAGGACTTCCGCTTCTACGACCTGCGCCACACCGGCCACACCCTCTCCACGCAGTCCGGCGCGACCCTCAAGGACACGATGGTCCGCGCCGGCCAGTCCTCGGAGAAGGCCGCGATGATCTACCAGCACTCCGACGACGAACGCCAGCAGGAGGTCGCCGGAGGCATCGACGCGCGGGTTCGAGCAGCCCGCCAGAAGGCGGTGGCCGCGCCGAGACTGGCGCGCGAACCCTGATCCTCGATGGGTGGGGCGGCAGGTCTGCCACCCCACCCGTCCGGCTCCTGCCCCGCACCGTCACCTTGTTCCTATACCGTGCGCCGGTACGTCTGCCGGAATGGGGCTGGGGAGCAAGCGATGGGCGCGGTGTCGGGGCCTGCGGGCACGGGCGAGTTGAAGCGGCACCTGGGTGTGTTCGACGCCGTGGTGATCGGCCTGGGGTCGATGATCGGGGCGGGGATCTTCGCGGCTCTGGCCCCGGCGGCCGGTGCGGCCGGGTCGGGGTTGCTGCTGGGCTTGGCGCTGGCCGCCGTGGTGGCGTACTGCAACGCGACGTCCTCGGCCCGCCTGGCCGCCCGCTACCCCGCCTCCGGAGGTACCTACGTCTACGGGCGGGAGCGGCTGGGCGAGTTCTGGGGCTACCTCGCCGGATGGGCCTTCGTGGTCGGCAAGACCGCCTCCTGCGCGGCCATGGCGCTGACGGTCGGCTCCTACGTGTGGCCCGGCCAGGCGCACGCGGTCGCCGTCGCGGCCGTGGTCGCGCTGACCGCTGTCAACTACGCCGGGGTGCAGAAATCCGCCTGGCTCACCCGGGCCATCGTCGCCGTGGTCCTGGCGGTGCTGGCCGCAGTGGTGGTCGCCGCAGTCACCTCCGGCGATGCGGACACCGCCCGACTCGGTATCGGTGACGACGCGACCTTCGGCGGGGTGCTCCAGGCCGCGGGCCTGCTGTTCTTCGCCTTCGCCGGCTACGCCCGCATCGCCACGCTCGGCGAGGAGGTCCGCGACCCCGCCCGCACCATCCCGCGGGCCATCCCGATCGCTCTGGGCATCGCCCTCGCCGTCTACGCGGCCGTGGCCGTCTCCGTCCTGGTCGTGCTGGGCCCGCAGAGGCTGGCGGATGCCACGGCTCCGTTGTCGGACGCCGTACGGGCCTCAGGCGCGGACTGGCTGGCACCGGTCGTGCGGGTAGGCGCCGCGGTGGCCGCGCTCGGCTCGCTCCTCGCCCTGATCCTCGGCGTCTCGCGCACGACCCTGGCCATGGCCCGCGACCGGCACCTCCCGCACGCCCTGGCCGCCGTCCACCCGAAGTTCCAGGTTCCGCACCGCGCCGAACTCGTGGTCGGCGCCGTCGTCGCCGTACTCGCGGCGACCACCGACGTACGCGGGGCGATCGGCTTCTCCTCCTTCGGGGTGCTTGCCTACTACGCCGTCGCCAACGCCTCCGCATGGACCCTCGCCCCGGACGAGGGTCGACCGGCACGGACCATCCCGGTCGTCGGGCTGGCCGGGTGCCTCGTACTCGCCTTCGCCCTCCCGGCCTCCTCGGTGATGGGCGGCGCGGCGGTTCTGGCCATCGGAGCCGCGGCCTACGGGGTACGCCGCGCGGTGACCGCACGCAAGGCCTGACCGGGCACCGGCCGCCGCGCGGGTGGTCCTGTACGCCACCGGCCCCCTGAAGCCGGCCCGGTAGTCCCGGGCCAGACTCCAGCCGCGCTGCCTCGGCGTCCGATCGTCGCCCGCGACGGCCCTGTCGATGTGTGACTCACGTCACATCGGGTGCCTGTCAGGAATCGGGTCGCTGTCCCGCTCAAGTCACCGAGAGCCCAGCGGAGCAACCGACAGGAGCATCCTATGAAGCACCGCATCGTCGTCCTCGGGGCCGGCTACGCCGGGACCTACGTGGCCGGGAACCTGGCCCGCCGACTCTCCCCGGCCGACACCGAGATCACGGTGGTCAACGCCGAGCCGGACTTCGTCGAGCGGCTGCGGCTCCACCAGGTCGCGGCCGGTCAGGAGATCGAAACCCAGAAGCTCTCCGACATCTTCGCGGGCACGGGGATACGGCTGCGCCTGGCCCGCGTCGTCGCCGTCGACCCCGAGCGCCAGGCCGTCGCCGTGGCCGACGCCGACGGCGGTGAGGAACTCGGCTACGACACGCTCCTCTACGCGCTCGGCAGCCACGGTGACGACCGCGGCGTCCCGGGCGTGGCCGAGCACGCCTTCGATGTCGCGGCCCGGCCTTCGGCGCTGCGTCTGCGCGAGCGCCTGGACGACCTGCCGGAAGGCGGGACCGTTCTGGTCGTCGGCGACGGTCTGACCGGCATCGAGACCGTGACCGAGATCGCCGAGTCCCGGCCCGGCCTGTTGGTGACGCTGGTCGCCCGCGGCGAGCTCGGCGCCCACCTCTCCAACGGAGCTCGCGGCCACTTGCGCCGGGTCTGCGACCGGCTGGGCATTACCGTCCTGGAGCACACCAGCGTCGAAGCCGTCGAGGCGACGCGGGTGCTGTGCACCGACGGCACCGCCCTGGCGTCCGACGCCACTGTGTGGACGGCCGGGTTCGCGGTCGATCCGATCGCCGCCGCTGCCGGACTGGAGGTCACCGACACCGGCCGGATCGTCGTCGACCGCACCATGCGATCGGTCTCGCACCCCAACGTCTACGCCGCCGGCGACAGCGTCTTCACGATCGGCGACAACGGCCTGCCGCTGCCGATGTCCTGCGCCACGGCCGGCTACACCGGCATGCAGGCCATGAAGGCCATCGTGGGCAGCCTCACCGGCAGCAAGATCGGACACGTCAAGCTGGAGTACCCGGGCAACCACATCAGCCTCGGGCGCCACGACGGGATCCTGCAGATGGTCGACCACGAGGCGCAGGCGAAGCCGAAGTACATGGGCGGCCGCAAAGCCGCGCGGATCAAGGCAGGCATCCTCAGGATGTCGCTGTGGACCAACTCGCACCCGACCTTCTGCATGCCCAAGCGCAAGCGCCACCTGGCCACTGCGCCCGATGAGTTGGCCGCCAAGACACCTTCGTACGCGTCGGATGCCCAGGCCGGCAAGGCGGTTGCGTAGCCGCCTAGGGTGATTCACATGGACACCGTCAGTGAGCGCTTCGGCACCAGTCGGTTCGAGGCAAGCCGGACCCGGCTGGCCTCGCTCGCGTACCGTCTGCTCGGCTCGGCCTCCGACGCGGAGGACGCCGTGCAGGACGCGTTCCTGCGCTGGCAGGCCGCCGACCGGGAACGGATCGACGTGCCGGAAGCATGGCTGACCAAGGTCGTCACCAACCTGTGCCTCGACCGGCTCCGCTCGGCACAGGCACGCCACGAGCGAACGGCCGGCGCCTGGCTGCCCGAACCGCTTCTGGAGGGCGACCCGATGCTCGGCCCGGCCGACACCTTCGAGCAGCGCGAATCGGTGTCCCTGGCCGTACTGACCCTGATGGAGCGCCTCTCACCGGTCGAGCGGGCCGTCTACGTCCTGCGCGAGGCCTTCTCCTACAGCCACGCCGAGATCGCCCAGATCCTCGACATCACCGAGTCCGCCAGCCAGCAGCACGTCCACCGGGCCCGGACCCGGGTCGCCGACGAGCGCCGCCGCAGCGGCGAGCCCGACCCCGCAGCCGCTCGCCGGATCGTCGAGGAATTCCTCGCCGCCGCCACGTCCGGGCGCACCGAACGGCTGGTGGCGCTGCTCACCGACGACGTGATGGCACTCTCGGACGGCAACGGGCTGGCCAAGCGGCTCTTGCAGTACACGACGCCCCAGCAGGTCGCCTCCTACGTGCGGGCCGGTTTCAAGCCGACACCGGCGAAGCGGCGGTTGGCCGGCGGCTCGCCCGCGTTCCATTTCGCGCTGGTCAACGGCTCCCCGGCCGTCGTTGCCGTGGTCGACCACCGGGTCGTCGGCGCCGTGGCGTTCGAAGTCCGTGACGGCAAGGTCGCTTCCCTGCGAGGCATCGGCGCAGCGGTCCGGCTCGGGCGCATCAACGAAGCCTGGCGGCAGCACGAGCCGGACGCACCGGTCATCGCCGCTTGGTGACCAGAACGGCTGACCAGGCCTCCGGTCGTACGTACTGCCCTGCTGCCATGTCCGCAGCGTCTCGGGCGGCACAGTCAGTTCGCACCGTGGGCCGCTCGCTCGTGGCGCTGCCCACAGGGCAGGCCGTGCGGTGACCGCCCGCAAGGCGTGACCGTGCCGGTCAGCCGGTGCGGCGGCGGGAGCGTGCCAGAGCCCGCCCGCCGAGCACCGTCCCGGTCAGCCCCAGGAGTAGGGCGACGTAGGCCCCGCCCAACCCGTTGCCGGTGCCGAGGCCACCGTCGGCGGTGGCCGCGACCAGTGACCCGAGGGCCATGGCCATCAGCGCCGCCGCCATGGATGTGACGGCCCCGAGTGGCCCGTTGGCAGTGCCGAGGCGACTGGCGGGGCGGGCAAGCGCCAGCCCGGCGATGATCACGGCGGTCAGCCCCAGCAGCCCGCCAGTGGTGGCTCCGAGCCTCCCGAGGCTGAAGTCGGTGACGGCAGCGGCCAGCGGCTGGGCCGAGGCGTGCGCCGCCGGTGCGGCAAGCCCGAGACTTCCCAACAGGGCGGCCGCGGCGGCGGACAGGCGACGAACAGACATCACGGTGCTCCTTGTTCTCCCACGACTGGATCTCGTCCGAGCATGTCGGCCGGACCCACCGCTGGTCGTCCCGCAGTCGCAGTCACTTGCCGCTACGACAGCGGCGGCAGGCGCGGCGCAGGTACTGCGTGCGCGGTAGTCGGCCGCTCGTCCGCAGGCGGGATTCGCCCGCGGGAGCACGTGGCTAGGGTGCGCGCATGAGCAAACGACGGTTCGAAGTCCCGGCCGGTGTCAGGGACTGGGTGATCGCCGTTGGCGTGGCGGCGGCGCTGCTGGTCGCTGGGTTGTCCGGGCAGCACTCTGCCTCCGGCCTGGACCTGCTCGGCTACGTGCTGCTCACGGTCGGTGGCCTGGCGCTCGCGGCCGGACGCCGGGCGCCCGTCCCCGTACTGGTCGTCACCGGGGTGTGCGCGGTGGGCTACCAGGCGGCCGGTTTAGAGGTGGCCGCCGTCGCCTACCTTTTCGCGGTGTACGCCGCGATGCGGGCGGGGCACCGGCTCTTCACGGTCGTGGTGAGCGTGGCCGTACTGGCCGCGCTCCCCCTCGCGGCCCTCGTCTCGGGCCTCCACGACACGGGCGAGGCGTTCGCACAGGCCCGGAGCGCCCTCGAAATCGCTTGGCTGATCGCGGCCGGCTCCGCAGGCGAGGCACTCCGGCAGGCCGAGCGGCGGGCCGACGAAGCCGAACGCACCCGCGAGGAGACCGCGCGGCGTCGCGCCGACGAGGAGCGCCTGCACATCGCGCGCGAGCTGCACGATTCGCTCACCCACCAGATCTCGGTCATCAAGGTCCAATCCGAGGCCGCCGTCCATGTGGCCCGCAAACGCGGCGAACACGTCCCCGAGTCCCTGCTGGCCATCCGGGAAGCCGGCCGGGAAGCGTCCCGGGAACTCCGCGCGACCCTGGAGGCCCTGCGCGACGATGACACCACCCCGCCGCACGGACTCGACCACGTACCCGACCTCGTCGAACGGGCCGGTAAGAGCGGCCTGCAGGCGACGCTGACGATCGAGGGCCGGTGCCAAGACGTACCGGCCGCGGTGGGCCGGACCGTCTACCGGGTCGTTCAGGAATCACTGACCAACATCGCCCGTCACGCCGGCGCCGGCACGGCGTCGGTGCACATCGACTACCGGCCGGACACCCTCGCCCTCCGCATCGACGACGACGGCAAGGCCACTCCGGACAGTGCGCCCCAGCCGGGCATCGGGCTCCTGGGGATGCGCGAACGCGTCACCGCCCTCGGCGGCCGGCTCCGCGCCGAACCGAGGAGCGAGGGCGGCTTCACCGTCCTGGCCGAACTCCCCCTGGAAAGAGCATCGTGATCCGGGTCCTGCTGGTCGACGACCAGCCCCTCATCCGCAGCGGATTCCGCGCGCTCCTCGACCTCGAAGACGACATCGAGGTCGTGGCCGAAGCCGCCAACGGGCAGGAGGGCCTGGAACTCGCCAGGAAGCACCTCCCCGATATCGCACTCATCGACATCCAGATGCCGGTCCTCGACGGCATTGAGACGACCCGGCGCATCGCCGCTGACCCGGCCCTGACCGCAGTGCACGTCGTCATCCTGACCAACTACGGTCTGGACGAGTACGTCTTCGACGCCCTGCGTGCCGGCGCCGCCGGATTCCTGGTCAAGGACATCGTGCCGGAGGACTTCCTGCACGCCGTTCGCGTCGCAGCGCGCGGCGACGCCCTCCTCGCGCCCTCGATCACCCGCAAGCTGATCAATCGGTACGTCACCCAGCCGCCGCCCACCTCCACCGGCACGGGGCTGGAAGAACTGACCGGCCGCGAACGCGAAGCCGTCGCCCTAGTCGCGCAGGGCCTCTCCAACGGGGAGATCGCGGACCGCATGGTGATCAGCCCACTGACCGCGAAAACCCACATCAACCGGGCCATGACCAAGCTCCACGCCCGCGACCGCGCCCAGCTCGTGGTCCTGGCCTACGAGTCCGGCCTGGTGGTCCCCCGCAGCTCTTGATGTCCACGGCCCCGGTACACACCCGCCCCGACGTCGAACTGTTGGAGGATCACTGTGCGGCGAGGAACCTCAGCACGGCGTCGGCGGTCTCCTTCGGGTGGGTGAGCGGCCCGCCGTGTGCGGCACTGTCCACCTGCGTGAACCGTCCGTCCGGTAGGGCGTCGGCCGCCGTGCGGCCCGTGTGCGGCGGGAAGTACAGGTCGTGCTCGAACGCCAGGACCAGCGCCGGCACCCGGATCCCGGCGAGCGCCGCCATCCGGTCCGAACCGCGCAGCCACCCCCACGACGCGGCGGCCTGGCCGGCCTCGCCGGCGGGGGAGGCCCACACCGACGCCTGCCCGCCCAGCAGCTCCCGCCAGGCGGCCACCTGCTCGGCGTCGTCGCGCAGGACCAGCGGCGGCAGCGTGCTCTGCAGCGTCTGCAGCGCCGCGTACGCGGGCGGGCAGGTGCCCCAGCAACCCGACCAGCTCCGCCTCCGCCTCCACCACCGCGTCCAGCAGCCCCCGTAGCGGGCCCGCCCCACCCATCAGCACCAGCGAGCCGACCAGGTCGGGCCGCGTACGGGCGAGGAGTTCGGCGGTGAAACTGCCCAGCGAGTACCCGACCACGGCGGCGTCCGCGATGCCCAGGTGATCCAGCAACCCCGCGAGATCACCGGCCAGATCGGCCATCGAGTACGGCGCGGGCGGAGCGTCCGACGGCGCCACGCCCCGTGTCGCGTACGTCACCACCTCGAACCCCGCCGCCACCAGCGCACCGCGCAGCCCGCACAGCTCCCACGTCACCGGCGGCATCCCCGTACCGCCCGACAGGATCACCGGCCGGCCCCGCCCCGTCCGCTCGTACGCGATCCGCACCCCGCCCACGACCACCGAATCCATGCCCGCCCCCTGGTCCACGCTCCGATTCCGTGGGCATGATGCCCGCCGATGACCGGAAAGTCCATGGTTTCGTGAATTCACGGTTCACTGTACTGTCGAAGCGTGCTCACCGTCGCCCCTGACATCGAGGTGCTGGCCCGCTTCGGCCGCGCGCTCGCCGACCCGATCCGCTGCCGCATCCTCCTCGCCCTGCGGGAGACGCCGGCCTACCCCTCCGACCTCGCCGACGCGATCGGTGTCTCCCGGACCCGCCTGTCCAACCACCTGGCCTGCCTGCGCGACTGCGGCCTGGTCGTCGCCGTCCCCGACGGTCGGCGCACGCGCTACGAGCTCGCCGACGCACGTCTCGGCCACGCTCTCGACGACCTGCGCTCCGTCGTCGTGGCCGTCGAGAACGACAAGACCTGCCCGGACGCGGAGACGAAGGGCTGCTGCTGATGGCCTCCATATCCATCGGGCCCTCGCCGGCCCGCCGTGATGCGCTCGCCAGGCGAATACGCCTGCTGGTCGCCGCGACGATCACCTACAACGTCGTCGAGGCGGCCGTCGCCCTCACCGCCGGGACGCTCGCCTCCTCCACTGCGCTGATCGGCTTCGGCCTCGACTCCGTCATCGAGGTCTCCTCCGCCACCGCCGTCGCCTGGCAGTTCTCCGCCCGCGACCACGCGGTACGCGACGCCCGCGAGAAGACCACGCTGCGGATCATCGCCGTCTCCTTCTTCGCCCTCGCCGCCTACGTCACCTTCGACGCCGTCCGCGCACTCACCGGATCCGGCGAAGCGGAGGCCTCAGTTCCCGGCATCGTCATCGCCGCCCTCTCCCTGGCGGTCATGCCGTTCCTGTCCGCTGCCCAGCGCAGGGCCGGCCGCGAACTCGGCTCCGCGAGCGCGGTAGCCGACTCCAAGCAGACGCTGCTCTGCGCGTACCTCTCCGCCGTCCTCTTGGTGGGCCTGGTCCTCAACGCGACCCTCAGCTGGACGTGGGCCGACCCGATCGCGGCCCTCGTCATCGCTGCCATCGCGGTGAAGGAAGGCCGCGACGCCTGGCAGGGCAAGGGCTGCTGCGCGACACCTGCCGCCGTGGCCGCACCGCCCGTCGCTGCCACCACGGACGCCTGCGGCTGCCGCCCCGGGTGCGACTGCTG
Organism: Streptomyces sp. Je 1-79; assembly: GCF_025195125.1. GTDB lineage: Bacteria > Actinomycetota > Actinomycetes > Streptomycetales > Streptomycetaceae > Streptomyces. The sequence goes on along the minus strand of NZ_JAMGSL010000007.1, from coordinate 277,528 downwards.
CGGCTGAACCGAGCGCTACGCGGTGCACGAAAGGGCCTCCAGCCAGGGCATTCCCGCGAGTTGGGGCACGCGGAGGGCACGGCACGGGCTGAGAGGTCTAGACAACAACGAAGCCCCAGGTCGCTGACCTGGGGCTTCGTTCAAGAGCGGATGACGGGAATCGAACCCGCGCTATAAGCTTGGGAAGCTCATGTTCTACCATTAAACTACATCCGCCTCGCGGACCGTTGATCGGTACCGCAGACTCGGACACTGTACCCCATGGCCTGGTCCACGGCGTACGTCGCCGTCACGGAGCGGCGTCTGGAGCCTCGTGCTCGGGAGCTCTAATGTGGCTGTCTCGTCCACCACTTGTCGGGGAAGGGACTTGATGGGTTCGATGGAGCGCACCGTCGTCCGTTGTGCCGAAGGGCACGTGTTCAGTACCGCTTCGTTCCCGTTGCAGCAGCTCGGGGCCGGGCGGATCGGGCCGGGGCGGCTCGTTCGGTGTCCGCGCTGTGCGCGGCTGCGGCACGCGGTGCCCGTGGAGCTTGAGCGGCGCTGACGGCCGGAGGGGCGCGGAGTGTTCCCGATTGGGGCAGGTCCGCGCCCTCTGCGTATCGTGGGGGCGTGCTTCTCTCAGACAAGGACATCCGGGCCGAGATCGACGCCGGGCGGGTCCGCATCGACCCGTACGACGAATCCATGGTGCAGCCCTCGAGCATCGACGTGAGGCTTGACCGCTTCTTCCGGGTGTTCGAGAACCACCGCTACCCCCACATCGACCCCGCCGTCGAGCAGCTCGACCTGACGCGTGAGGTCGAGCCGGAGGGTGACGAGGCGTTCATCCTGCACCCCGGCGAGTTCGTGCTCGCCTCGACCTACGAGGTCATCACGCTGCCGGACGACATCGCGTCCAGGCTCGAAGGCAAGAGTTCGCTCGGGCGGCTGGGTCTCGTCACCCACTCCACCGCCGGGTTCATCGACCCCGGGTTCTCCGGGCACGTGACCCTGGAGCTGTCGAACCTCGCCACCCTGCCGATCAAGCTGTGGCCGGGGATGAAGATCGGGCAGCTGTGCATGTTCCGGCTGAGCTCGCCCGCCGAGTTCCCGTACGGCAGCGAGCGGTACGGCTCGCGCTACCAGGGGCAGCGGGGGCCGACGGCCTCCCGCTCCTTCATGAACTTCCATCGGACCCAGGTGTGAGGCGGCGGCCGGCATGAGTGAAGTACGCGAGAACCTGACGTACGAGGGCTTCGGGCGCGCCGTCCGCGAGCTCGCGCAGACCGTCGCCGACGACGGCTACGAGCCCGACGTCGTCCTCTCCATCGCCCGCGGCGGCGTCTTCGTCGCCGGCGGTCTGGCCTACGCCCTCGACTGCAAGAACATCCACCTCGTGAACGTGGAGTTCTACACCGGTGTGGGCACCACGCTCGAGATGCCGGTCATGCTCGCGCCCGTCCCGAACGCGATCGACTTCTCCGACAAGAAGGTCCTGATCGCCGACGACGTCGCCGACACCGGCAAGACCCTCAAGCTCGTCCACGACTTCTGCGTCGACCACGTCGCCGAGGTCCGCTCCGCCGTCATCTACGAGAAGTCGCACTCCCTCGTGAAGTGCGAGTACGTGTGGAAGAAGACCGACGAGTGGATCAACTTCCCGTGGTCGGTCGAGCCGCCCGTCGTGCGGCGTGAGGGTCAGGTCCTCGACGCCTGAGGCCCGCGTGAGCTCATGAGAAGGGCCCCCACCGCTCGCGGTGGGGGCCCTCTCGTATGTCCGTACGTGGTTACAGCGTGCCGAGCTTGATCAGCGACAGCAGGGCGACCAGCTGGATCGCCGACGCGCCCAGTGCCTTCGGCCACGGCAGGTCGTGCGAGCGGCTCACCATCAGCGTGAACAGTGCGCCCGCCGCCAGCCAGGTGATCCAGCCGAGGACCTGCACCAGGCCGTTCTCGCCGCCCAGGAAGAGCGCGAAGATCAGCCGGGGCGCGTCCGTGATGGACATGATCAGCATCGACAGGCCCACCGTCGGCTGCCAGCTGCCGTCGCCGCCCAGCTGGCGCGCCATGGTGTGCGTGACCGCGCCGAGGATCAGACCGCCGACGACGAAGCCGGCGCCCGTCATCAGGACGTAGGGGATCGCCGTCGACAGCGTCGCGTTGATCGCCTCTTCACGCGCCTGGTCGAAGCCGAAGATCGCGAGCAGCCCGTAGAGGAACGTGACGACCAGCGCGGGGCCCCACACCGCGTGGTCCCGCATCTGCAGGAACGTCGGCGCCGGGCGCATCACGATGCCGCTCAGCAGGGCCTTCCACGGCAGGCGCGGGCCCGTCGGGACCGGGGCCGCGCCGGCGTCGTACGTCGCCGCGTCGCCGTAGGGGTCGTCGTTCACGCTGAACATCTGCGTGTGCCCCGGCGTGTTCGCCGCGTAGTGCTGCTGTTGCTGCTGCCCGCCGTGCGGGTCGCCGAAGTACTCCGGCTCCCCGTACCCGCCGTTGCCGCTCTGAGGGGCCTGCTGAGGCCACTGCTGCTGCGGGTGGGGCGGCGGGGCCGCGGGGTACCCGTACGGCGCCTGCTGCGGTTGTTGTTGCGGGGGGCGGTTGTCCCGGCCGCGTCCGTTCCTGAATCCAGCCACGTCAATGAACGTACCCGCTTCCGCTGTGAGGGCGCTCCTTTGCCACTGAGCTGTGACATCCCCTAGGGGTCTCCCAGGAGGTCCTCAGGGGAGGCCGGACACGGCGAAGGGCCGCCCCGCTGCATGCGCGGGGCGGCCCTTCGTACGTACGGAACCGACTACTCGGCCGACACCGACTCCGCCTCGGCGCCGGAGGAGCTGGAGGAGCTGGAGGAGCCGGAGGGGTCCGACTCGGGGTCGGCCTCGGGCTCCGCCGGGGTCTTCACCGAGTCGAGGAGCAGCTGCGCCACGTCCACGACCTGGACGGACTCCTTCGCCTTGCCCTCGTTCTTCTTGCCGTTGACCGAGTCGGTCAGCATGACCAGGCAGAACGGGCAGGCGGTGGAGACGATGTCCGGGTTGAGGGAGAGGGCCTCGTCGACGCGCTCGTTGTTGATGCGCTTGCCGATCCGCTCCTCCATCCACATCCGCGCGCCGCCGGCGCCGCAGCAGAAGCCGCGCTCCTTGTGGCGGTGCATCTCCTGCTGACGCAGGCCCGGGACCTTGTCCATGATCTCGCGCGGCGGCGTGTAGACCTTGTTGTGGCGGCCCAGGTAGCAGGGGTCGTGGTAGGTGATCAGACCCTCGACCGGCGTCACCGGGATCAGCTTGCCCTCGTCGATGAGGTGCTGGAGCAGCTGCGTGTGGTGGATGACCTCGAACTCGCCGCCCAGCTGCGGGTACTCGTTCGCGATCGTGTTGAAGCAGTGCGGGCAGGTCGCGACGATCTTCTTCGCGGACTTGGGCTTACGGGTCGACTCGTCCTCGTCGTCCTCGCCGAACGCCATGTTCAGCATCGCGACGTTCTCCTGGCCGAGCTGCTGGAACAGCGGCTCGTTGCCCAGGCGGCGCGGCGAGTCACCGGTGCACTTCTCCTCGCCGCCCATGATCGCGAACTTGACGCCCGCCATGTGCAGCAGCTCGGCGAAGGCCTTGGTGGTCTTCTTGGCCCGGTCCTCCAGGGCGCCGGCGCAGCCGACCCAGTAGAGGTAGTCGACCTCGGTGAGGTCCTCGACGTCCTTGCCGACGATCGGGACCTCGAAGTCGACCTCCTTGGTCCACTCGACGCGCTGCTTCTTGGCCAGGCCCCAGGGGTTGCCCTTCTTCTCCAGGTTCTTGAGCATCGTGCCGGCCTCCGAGGGGAAGGCGGACTCGATCATCACCTGGTAGCGGCGCATGTCGACGATGTGGTCGATGTGCTCGATGTCGACCGGGCACTGCTCGACACAGGCGCCGCAGGTGGTGCAGGACCACAGCACGTCCGGGTCGATGACGCCGTTCTCCTCGGCGGTGCCGATCAGCGGGCGCTCGGCCTCCGCGAGGGCGGCGGCGGGGACGTCCTTGAGCTGCTCGGCGGAGGCCTGCTCGTTGCCCTCCATGTCCTTGCCGCCGCCGGCCAGCAGGTACGGGGCCTTGGCGTGCGCGTGGTCGCGCAGGGACATGATCAGGAGCTTGGGGGAGAGCGGCTTGCCCGTGTTCCAGGCGGGGCACTGCGACTGGCAGCGGCCGCACTCGGTGCAGGTGGAGAAGTCGAGGATGCCCTTCCAGGAGAACTGCTCGACCTGGGAGACACCGAAGACGGCGTCCTCGGCCGGGTCCTCCCAGTCGATCTCCTTGCCCGCGGTCGTCATCGGCTGGAGCGCGCCCAGCGCGGTGGAGCCGTCGGAGTTCCGCTTGAACCAGATGTTCGGGAAACCGAGGAAGCGGTGCCACGCGACACCCATGTTGGTGTTCAGCGAGACCGTGATCATCCAGGTGAAGGACGTGACGATCTTGAGCGCCGCGAAGAAGTAGGTGAGGTGCTGGATCGTGCTCAGGTCCAGCCCGTCGAGCAGCGCGATCAGCGGGTACGAGGCGAAGAAGCCCGGCTCCCAGCTCGTCACGTGGTGCTGGACGCCTTCCAGGGCGCGCAGCGTCATGATGCAGACGCCGACGATCAGGATGACGGCCTCGACGAAGTACGCCTGGCCGGTCTTGGAGCCCGTGAAGCGGGACTTGCGGCCCGCCCCGCCCGGCCGGTTCAGCTGCCGGATCACGATCAGGGTGACGATGCCGAGCACGGTCATCAGACCGAGGAACTCGGTGAAGATCTCGTACGGCAGCCAGTCGCCGATGATCGGGATCAGCCAGTCGGCCTGGAAGAGCTGGCCGAAGGCGTTGACGATCGTGAGCAGCAGCGAGAAGAAGCCGACCGCCACGAACCAGTGCGCCACGCCGACGATGCCCCAGCGGTTCATACGGGTGTGGCCGAGGAACTCCTTGACCAACGTGATGGTGCGCTGGGTGGGATCGCCGGTGCGCGTTCCCGCGGGCACGGGCTGGCCGAGCTTCACGAAGCGGTAGATCTGCGCGATGGCGCGGCCGAACAGCGCGACGGCCACCACCGTGATGGCGATCGACACGATGATCGCGGCGAGTTGCATGAGGGGCTCCTCGGGCGGGCCTGCGAGGCGGAGCGCCTGCACTCTCCAGTGTGGCGCTACTAAGCGGTAACTTATTCAGTCCGTGCTGAGATTACCCCTTCACGGCTCCGCGCTGTAGCGGCGCCTGCGGTGATCTGTGTCGCTCAGGCAAGCCTTGCCGAGGGCCGTGCCGCGCGACGCCGACGGACTGCTGGAAGCGTACGCGCCAGGATGGCCAGGTCCATTCCCAGCCAGTGGTGGTCCACATAGTGGAGGTCGAGCAGCTCGCGCTCCTCCCAGGGCAGCTCCGAGCGCCCGCTGATCTGCCACAGCCCGGTCATGCCGGGGTGCACCGAGAGGCGGCGCCGGGACTCGCCCACGCACTCGCGGTGTCCGGGCGTGAGCGGACACGGGCCGACCAGGGACATCTCCCCCCGTACGACGTGCAGCAGGAGGGGCAGTCCGGCCAGCGGGCCCTTCGTGCGGAACGTGAGCATGGTGAAGGCCTGCCCGCCCCGGCCCGCGACGGTCCTGCGGCGCATCACCCCGCCGGCACCGGCCGTGGCGAGTGCGAGGGAGAGGGCGACGGCGGCGAGCAGGGGGGCGAGGACGGCCAGCAGGGCGAGCCCGCCGAGGAGGTCGAGTGCGCGCTTGGCCGTCATGACGCTTCCCCACACCCTTTCGAGTGACGTTCATGGGATATTCGTGGGATATGCCCGGTACTCCCGCTTTGCCCGGCAGGGGTATCCCGGACTCTCTCACGGGTCAGGGGTCCGATCCGGGGAATGACGCGCCATCCGCGGCTCTTTGAGCGCCTCTCAGGGTGAAGAGTTGAGTCACCTCCACTCAGGTCTGTTGACGCACTCGACCTCGTCGTGCATCCTTGAGTGAGATCCACTCAAGTCAGTCAGCTGGAGGAATTGAAATGGCACGTGCGGTCGGCATCGACCTGGGCACGACTAACTCCGTCGTCAGCGTTCTGGAAGGCGGCGAGCCCACCGTCATCACCAACGCCGAGGGCGCCAGGACCACGCCGTCCGTCGTCGCCTTCGCGAAGAACGGTGAGGTGCTCGTCGGCGAGGTCGCCAAGCGCCAGGCGGTCACCAACGTCGACAGGACCATCCGGTCGGTCAAGCGCCACATGGGCACCGACTGGAAGATCGAGATCGACGGCAAGAACTTCAACCCGCAGCAGATGAGCGCCTTCATCCTGCAGAAGCTGAAGCGCGACGCCGAGGCGTACCTGGGCGAGAAGGTCGTCGACGCGGTCATCACCGTCCCGGCGTACTTCAACGACTCCGAGCGTCAGGCCACCAAGGAGGCCGGTGAGATCGCGGGCCTCAACGTCCTGCGCATCGTCAACGAGCCGACCGCGGCCGCCCTGGCCTACGGCCTGGACAAGGACGACCAGACGATCCTCGTCTTCGACCTCGGTGGCGGCACCTTCGACGTGTCCCTCCTGGAGATCGGCGACGGCGTCGTCGAGGTGAAGGCCACCAACGGTGACAACCACCTCGGTGGTGACGACTGGGACCAGCGCGTCGTCGACTACCTGGTGAAGCAGTTCGCCAACGGTCACGGTGTCGACCTGGCCAAGGACAAGATGGCTCTCCAGCGTCTCCGCGAGGCCGCGGAGAAGGCGAAGATCGAGCTGTCGTCCTCCACCGAGACGTCGATCAACCTGCCGTACATCACCGCCTCCGCCGAGGGTCCGCTGCACCTGGAGGAGAAGCTCACCCGGGCTCAGTTCCAGCAGCTGACCGCCGACCTGCTGGACCGGTGCAAGACGCCGTTCCACAACGTCATCAAGGACGCGGGCATCAACCTGTCCGAGATCGACCACGTCGTTCTCGTCGGTGGCTCCACCCGTATGCCGGCCGTCGCCGAGCTCGTCAAGGAGCTGACCGGTGGCCAGGAGGCCAACAAGGGCGTGAACCCGGACGAGGTCGTCGCCATCGGCGCCGCCCTGCAGGCCGGTGTCCTCAAGGGTGAGGTCAAGGACGTCCTGCTCCTCGACGTGACCCCGCTGTCGCTTGGTATCGAGACCAAGGGCGGCATCATGACCAAGCTCATCGAGCGCAACACGACGATCCCGACCAAGCGGTCCGAGATCTTCACGACGGCCGAGGACAACCAGCCGTCGGTGCAGATCCAGGTCTACCAGGGCGAGCGCGAGATCGCGGCGTACAACAAGAAGCTCGGCATGTTCGAGCTGACCGGTCTGCCGCCGGCCCCGCGTGGCGTCCCGCAGATCGAGGTCGCGTTCGACATCGACGCCAACGGCATCATGCACGTGACCGCGAAGGACCTGGGCACGGGCAAGGAGCAGAAGATGACCGTCACCGGTGGCTCCTCGCTGCCGAAGGACGAGGTCAACCGGATGCGCGAAGAGGCCGAGAAGTACGCGGACGAGGACCACGCCCGTCGCGAGGCCGCCGAGTCCCGTAACCAGGGCGAGCAGCTCGTCTACCAGACGGAGAAGTTCCTCAAGGACAACGAGGACAAGGTCCCCGGTGAGGTCAAGACCGAGGTCGAGGCCGCCGTCGCCGAGCTGAAGGAGAAGCTCAAGGGCGAGGACACCGCGGAGATCCGTACGGCCACGGAGAAGGTCGCGGCCGTCTCCCAGAAGCTCGGCCAGGCCATGTACGCCGACGCGCAGGCCGCGCAGGCCGCCGGCGGCGACGCCCCGCAGGGCGAGGCCAGGGCCGACGACGACGTCGTCGACGCCGAGATCGTCGACGACGAGCCCAAGAAGGGTGGCGCTGCCTGATGACGGAGGAGACCCCGGGCTTCGAGGAGAAGCCCGACGTCCCCTCCGGCGCCGGCACCGACGACGTCGCCGAGGCCGCCGAGACCCCCTCCACGGAGGAGGGTCCGGCGGCCCCGGCCGGGGACGCCGCACAGACGGCCGGTCTGACGGCCCAGCTGGACCAGCTGCGCAGCGCGCTCGGCGAGCGCACGGCGGACCTCCAGCGGCTCCAGGCCGAGTACCAGAACTACCGCCGCCGGGTGGAGCGTGACCGGGTCACCGTCAAGGAGATCGCGGTCGCGGGTCTCCTGACGGAGCTGCTGCCCGTGCTCGACGACATCGGCCGGGCCCGGGACCACGGCGAGCTCGTGGGCGGCTTCAAGTCGGTGGCCGAGTCGCTGGAGACGGTGGCCGCCAAGATGGGGCTGCAGCAGTTCGGCAAGGAGGGCGAGCCCTTCGACCCGACGATCCACGAGGCCCTGATGCACAGCTACGCACCGGACGTCACCGAGACGACCTGCGTGGCGATCCTGCAGCCGGGGTACCGGATCGGCGAGCGGACCATCCGGCCCGCGCGCGTCGCGGTGGCCGAGCCCCAGCCCGGGGCGACGCCGGCCGCGAAGGAAGAGAAGTCGGCAGACGAGGAGAGCGGTGGCCCCGAGGAGGGCTAGCGCGAGGATCGTCCGAGAGGAGGGACGTCGATGAGTACGAAGGACTTCGTCGAGAAGGACTACTACAAGGTTCTCGGCGTCCCCAAGGACGCCACCGACGCCGAGATCAAGAAGGCGTACCGGAAGCTCGCCCGCGAGAACCACCCGGACGCCAACAAGAACGACACCAGCGCCGAGGCGCGCTTCAAGGAGATCTCCGAGGCGAACGACGTCCTCGGCGACCCCAAGAAGCGCAAGGAGTACGACGACGCCCGCGCGCTCTTCGGCAACGGAGGCTTCCGTGCCGGAGGCCCGGGCGGCGGCAACTTCAACTTCGACCTGGGCGACCTCTTCGGCGGCGCCCAGGGTCCCGGCGGAACGGCCGGGGCCGGCGGCTTCGGCGGTGGTCTCGGCGACGTCTTCGGCGGCCTGTTCAACCGGGGCGCGGGCGGCGGCGCGGGCACGCGTACGCAGCCGCGCCGCGGTCAGGACATCGAGTCCGAGGTGACGCTCAGCTTCACCGAGGCCGTGGACGGCGCCACGGTGCCCCTGCGGATGTCCTCCCAGGCGCCCTGCAAGGCCTGTTCGGGCACCGGCGACAAGAACGGCACGCCCCGCGTCTGTCCGACCTGTGTCGGCACCGGCCAGGTCTCGCGCGGCGGCAGCGGCTCGTTCTCGCTCACCGACCCGTGCGTGGACTGCAAGGGGCGCGGCCTGATCGCGGAGACCCCCTGCGAGGTCTGCAAGGGCAGCGGGCGGGCCAAGTCCTCCCGCACCATGCAGGTCCGCATCCCCGCCGGGGTCTCCGACGGGCAGCGGATCCGGCTGCGCGGCAAGGGCACCCCGGGCGAGCGCGGCGGGCCGAGCGGCGATCTGTACGTCGTGGTCCACGTCGACGCGCACCCGGTCTTCGGCCGCAAGGACGACAACCTGACTGTCACCGTGCCGGTCACCTTCGTCGAGGCGGCGCTCGGCGGCGAGATCAAGGTGCCGACGCTGGGCGGCCCGGCGGTGACGCTGAAGCTTCCGGCCGGCACCCCCAACGGCCGGACGATGCGAGCCCGGGGCAAGGGCGCGGTCCGCAAGGACGGGACGCGCGGCGACCTGCTGGTGACGGTGGAGGTCGCGGTGCCCCAGGAGCTCGACGACAAGGCCCGCGAGGCCCTCGAGACCTACCGTGAGGCGACGGCGGGCGAGGACCCCAGGGCAGAGTTGTTCCAGGCCGCGAAGGGAGCTTGACCCGATGGACAGACCGGGACGCAGCCGAAACCCTTACGAACTGACCGACGAGACACCGGTCTACGTCATCTCGGTGGCGGCCCAGCTGTCGGGCCTGCACCCGCAGACGCTGCGTCAGTACGACCGCCTCGGTCTGGTCTCGCCCGACCGCACGGCGGGCCGGGGCCGGCGCTACTCGGCCCGTGACATCGAACTGCTCCGCACGGTGCAGGCGTTGTCGCAGGACGAGGGCATCAACCTGGCGGGCATCAAGCGCATCATCGAGCTGGAGAACCAGGTCGCGGCGCTGCAGCAGCGGGTCGCCGAGCTGTCGGCGGCGGTGGAGGGCGCGGCGTCGGCCATGCGCCAGCGCGAGGCGCAGGTGCACGCCTCCTACCGGCGCGACCTGGTGCCGTACACCGATGTGCAGCAGGCGAGCGCGCTGGTGGTGTGGCGCCCGAAGCGCGGCGAGTAGAGCTCCGTACGACGAGACCCCCTCCGTTCCGGTCCTCCGGGGAGGGGGTCTCGTCGTACGTACGGGCGGCTCTCCGGCGGCCGTCGGTCCTACGGGATGAGTTCGGCGACGATGTTCGTGGCCGTGTCCCACCAGGGCGCCGCGCCCGTGCCGAACGCGGCGGCGAGCGCGGTCCCGACGGCCCGGTCCAGCGGCTCGGGCCCGGTGCCGGGCGCCCACTCCGCGTCCACCGTGCCGTCGCCGGAGGACTCCAGGGCGCCCAGGGGGCGGCCGTCGCGGAGCAGCCGGCTCTCGGCGTACGAGCAGGGGACGAGCCGGTAGCGCGTGCCGGCGACCGTGGCGTCGACCCGGTACGAGCGCCGCAGCAGCCGCCCCCGGCCGGGCCGGATGCGCGCGGGCGCGCCGTCGACGGTCAGGGTGAGCCGGGACGCGCGCCGGGTGCCGATGGGGATCAGCGGCTCGGGTGCGTCGCCCAGCGCCCGTACGAGCTCCACGGTGGGCATTCCGTGCCCGGAGACGCGCAGGGTCCCCGCGGGGCCGTCCAGGTCGATCTGTACGTACACGATCAGTGTTCCTGCTCCAGGATTCCGGACTGGGCGATGAGGTAGCCGAGCTGGGCGCGGCTGCCGCTTCCGAGGGCGGAGGCGAGCTTGGCGATGTGGGCCCGGCACGTCCTGACGTTCATTCCGAGCCGGCGGGCGATGGCCTCGTCGACGTGGCCCTCGACGAGGAGTTTGGCGATGGAGCGCTGGATGCCGCTGATGCCGTCCAGCGGCGGCTCGTAGGTGACCGGGTTGTCCAGCGGGATCGCCTGGAGCCAGAACTGCTCGAAGACGCCGACGAGATACTCGACCAGGCCGGTGTGGCGCAGTTCGAGGGCGACCTGGCGGTCCCGGCTGGCGGGCACGAAGGCGACCTTGCGGTCCACGATGATGAGCCGGTCGATGATCTCCTCGAGGGTGCGGACCTCGACCTCGGGGCCGATGCGTTCGAGGTAGGCCAGCGTGATGGGCTGGTGCCGGGCCGTGTGCTGATAGAGCGTCCGCATCCGGATGCCGCGGCCGAGCAGGGGCCGGACGCGGCGCAGGGCCTCGCCGAAGGTGTGCGCGCTGCGGCCGCTGCCGGGCTGCACGGTGAGCAGTTCCGAGGAGCATTCGGCCACGACGCGGTCCAGCGAGGTGTTGATCCTCGTCAGGCCTTCCAGGACCGTGATGGCGTGCGTCGTGGAGGGGTCCTGGGTGCTGATCGACATGAATGGCTCGAACGCGTCGGAGAGTTCGATGCTCAGGCGCCTACGCTCCTGGATCTCCTTCTCGATCGGGAGCAGGAGCCGGGCCAGGGCGGCCGAGGGGGGAACCGGCCGGAGCCACTGGACGTCGTCCGGGTCGGGCCGAAGGAGGTCGAGGTCCATCAGACAGGGCGTCGACTCGATGTCCGACCGTGCGACACGCCCCGTTCGCAGGGCCTCTTTATAGACCCGTGTGCCCGCTTCGCACAGCTCGGCGTGCGTATGAGGATGCCCCGTTTTATCCGGTTCTATTTGCATATGTACACCCCCAGGCTTTTCCGATACAGGAACATGATGCATTGAGCCAGTGGTGGAAACGTGAGGAGTGAGCCATCGTCGTGCCTGCGGGGGAGCAGGAGATACACACCAAGTGAGGTTGCTCGGTCATGGCCAAGAAGCTCATACGCACCGTAGTTGGTGTCGCGTTCATAGCTGCAGCCGCGGTCGGCGCGGTGGCAGCTGCCGAGGATCCGGGCTGGGGCCTCGCTCCGCAGCAGGCTGTCGCCAAGGTGAGCGACCCGGGCTGGGGCGCAGCGCCGGCGGCCGATTCCGACCCTGGTTGGGAGTCCGTGCGGGCATGACGGTTCCCGAAGATCCTCGATTCCGCCGTGAGATGGCGGCTGCTTACCGCTCCGGGTGGCATTTCATCGACCTCGTCACAGCCGTGCCGCACGGTGGCGATTCGTTGATGGTCACCCTCTTCGGTGAGCCGATCATCATCACACGCGGAGACGATGAGGATATTCGCGCCTACCGATGTCTCCGGAAGCCCCGTGGCGCTCCGCAGCCCGTCCGCTGTGCCATCCGGTACGGCATGATCTTCGTCAATCTCGACCAGCGTGACCACCAGCTCGTCGAGCCCGAGACCATCACCGCCACCCCCCGCAGTGCCTGAGCGGTTCCCCCGTCGTTGTAGATCGCTCAGGTGCTTCCCCCACACAGCGGCGCCATCGCGGACCTGAAACGCGATGGCGCCGTTGTGCTGTCCCCGTAACCCCGACGCGGGGCTCACCGGACCGGCGCCTCAGGCCCGGCCCATCGCCCGCGTCAGCGCGATCTCGATGACCACCCGGTCGGGGTTGGGCGCCGGGACCCGGCCGTAGCGCGTCGCGTAGCGGTCCACCGCGTCCTGGACGACGTCCGGCTCCGTACGGATGCGGGCCACGCCCTCCAGGGTCGCCCAGCGGCCCTTGTCCACCTGGCAGACCGCCACGCGCGCGCCCTCCGCGCCCGCCGCCAGGACGTTGGCGACCTTGTGGCTGTGCTTGTTGGTGATGACCCGTGCCAGCCCGTTCTCGCCCCCCTCGGGGTCGTACGTCACACCCACCGCCACGACGTGCGGGGTGCCGTCCGCGCGCGGGGTCGTCAGGGTGGACATGTGGTACTCGCGCCAGAAGCTGAGATACGAGTCGTCGGGGTTCCGCGGGTCAGTCGCCATGCCCGGAACCTACCCGCGGCAGAGCCCTGCGCGACACCTTGAGCGGAATAGACTCAACTTTGTGTACGCTGGATGAGTCATGGACCGTGTGTAGCCGGACGTCGAGGAGGAGACAGCGCACGTGGACGCCGAACTGACCAACAGGAGCCGGGACGCGATCAACGCGGCGAGCAGCCGTGCCGTGTCCGAGGGACACCCCGACCTGACCCCCGCGCATCTGCTTCTGGCGCTGCTCGCCGGTCAGGACAACGAGAACATCGTCGACCTGCTCGCCGCCGTCGAGGCCGACCAGGCCGCTGTACGGTCCGGAGCGGAGCGGCTGCTGGCCGCCGAGCCCAGCGTGACCGGCTCCACGGTCGCGCCGCCGCAGCCCGACCGTGAGCTGCTCGCCGTGATCGCCGAGGCCGACAAGCAGGCCAAGGAGCTCGGGGACGAGTACCTCTCCACCGAGCATCTGCTCATCGGGATCGCGATGAAGGGCGGACAGGCCGGCAAGGTGCTGACCCAGCAGGGGGCCGGCGCGAGGCAGTTGCTCGACGCGTTCGAGAAGAGCAGGGGAGGACGCCGGGTGACCACACCCGACCCGGAGGGTCAGTACAAGGCACTGGAGAAGTTCGGCACGGACTTCACGGCCGCGGCGCGCGAAGGGAAGCTGGACCCCGTCATCGGGCGCGACCAGGAGATCCGGCGCGTCGTCCAGGTCCTCTCCCGCCGCACCAAGAACAACCCGGTCCTCATCGGCGAGCCCGGCGTCGGCAAGACCGCCGTCGTCGAGGGACTGGCGCAGCGGATCGTGAAGGGCGACGTCCCCGAGTCCCTCCGCAACAAGCGCCTGGTCTCGCTCGACCTCGGCGCCATGGTCGCGGGCGCCAAGTACCGCGGCGAGTTCGAGGAGCGGCTGAAGACCGTCCTCTCCGAGATCAAGGCCAGCGACGGCCAGATCATCACCTTCATCGACGAGCTGCACACGGTCGTCGGCGCGGGCGCCGGCGGCGACTCCGCCATGGACGCCGGCAACATGCTCAAGCCGATGCTGGCCCGCGGCGAGCTGCGCATGGTCGGCGCGACGACCCTGGACGAGTACCGCGAGCGGATCGAGAAGGACCCCGCCCTGGAGCGCCGCTTCCAGCAGGTCCTGGTCGCCGAGCCGAGCGTCGAGGACACCATCGCGATCCTGCGCGGACTCAAGGGCCGGTACGAGGCGCACCACAAGGTCCAGATCGCCGACTCCGCCCTCGTGGCCGCCGCCACCCTCTCCGACCGGTACATCACCTCCCGCTTCCTCCCCGACAAGGCCATCGACCTGGTCGACGAGGCGGCCTCCCGGCTCCGGATGGAGATCGACTCCTCGCCCCTGGAGATCGACGAGCTCCAGCGCTCCGTGGACCGGCTGCGCATGGAGGAGCTCGCACTCAAGAACGAGACCGACGAGGCGAGCAAGCAACGCCTGGAGAAGCTCCGCCGCGACCTCGCCGACCGCGAGGAGGAGCTGCGCGGCCTGACCGCCCGCTGGGAGAAGGAGAAGCAGTCCCTCAACCGCGTCGGCGAGCTCAAGGAGCGGCTCGACGAGCTGCGCGGCCGCGCCGAGCGGGCACAGCGCGACGGCGACTTCGACACCGCCTCCAAGCTGCTCTACGGCGAGATCCCGACGCTCGAACGCGAGCTGGAGGAGGCGTCCGAGGCCGAGCAGGAGGTCGCCAAGGACACGATGGTCAAGGAGGAGGTCGGCCCGGACGACATCGCGGACGTGGTCGGCGCCTGGACCGGCATCCCCGCCGGCCGCCTCCTGGAGGGCGAGACGCAGAAGCTGCTGCGCATGGAGGACGAGCTCGGCAAGCGGCTCATCGGCCAGACCGAGGCCGTCCGGGCCGTCTCCGACGCCGTACGCCGTACGCGCGCCGGGATCGCCGACCCCGACCGCCCCACCGGCTCGTTCCTCTTCCTCGGCCCCACCGGCGTCGGCAAGACCGAGCTGGCGAAGGCGCTCGCGGACTTCCTCTTCGACGACGAGCGGGCCATGGTCCGCATCGACATGTCGGAGTACGGCGAGAAGCACTCCGTCGCCCGGCTGGTCGGCGCGCCCCCCGGCTACGTCGGGTACGAGGAGGGCGGCCAGCTCACGGAGGCGGTGCGCCGCCGCCCGTACAGCGTGGTGCTGCTCGACGAGGTGGAGAAGGCCCACCCGGAGGTCTTCGACATCCTGCTCCAGGTTCTCGACGACGGCCGGCTCACCGACGGCCAGGGCCGGACGGTGGACTTCCGCAACACCATCCTGATCCTGACCTCCAACCTGGGCAGCCAGTACCTGGTCGAGCCGCTGACCGGCGAAGAGGAGAAGAAGCGACAGGTCCTGGACGTCGTCCGGGCCTCCTTCAAGCCGGAGTTCCTCAACCGGCTCGACGACCTGGTGGTCTTCTCGGCCCTGGACGAGGCCGAGCTGGGCCGTATCGCACAGCTCCAGATCGACCGGCTCGCCCAGCGCCTCGCCGAACGGCGGCTGACGCTGGACGTCACCCCGGCGGCGCTGGCCTGGCTGGCCGAGGAGGGCAACGACCCGGCGTACGGCGCCCGGCCGCTGCGCCGTCTGATCCAGACGGCGATCGGCGACCGGCTCGCCAAGGAGATCCTCGCGGGCGAGGTCCGCGACGGCGACACGGTCCGCGTGGACCGCTTCGAGGACGGTCTGATCGTGGGCGCGGCGCAGTAGGCGCCGTTCACCACGAGGTGGCGACGAGATGGACGAGGGCCGGGCGGCGGCCCTCGTACGTCACCTCGACGGCGACCGAGGCCAGGCCCGCGCTGTCGTACGAGGCGTCCAGGCACAGATCGGCTCCGCAGGAGCCGACGGTCCGGACCGTGGCGCCCGGGTAGGTGCCGGCCAGCCAGCCCGCGACCTCACCGGACGGCATCCGGAAGTCGGCGGCGACCTGGTCGTCCTGCCAGTTCCACCCCCGGCACGTCGCGTCCCGGGCGCTCCGGGGCAGCGTGGCCTCGGCGAACGAGAGCGCGGCCGCGCAGGGCATCTCCTGCCCTTCCCCGATCTCGTCCCAGACCAGGGCTCCCCACCCGAGCAGGGCGAGCGGGCCCCCGCACACCAGTGTGACCAGCACTGTCACCCAGATCCAGGTGCGCGCACGCGGTTTCGCCGGCTTCGTTTCGTCCCCCATGGGAACGAGATCTTGTCAGCCCGCAGCGGATCGCGGCAGTCCGGGCTTGCGCGGCACCGCCCGGCATGGGGGAGGATGGCGGCAACCGTACGAAGGGATATTCACGGTGAGCATCGACCCGTCCTCGATTCCGAATTTCGGGGGCCAGCCCCAGCCTCAGGCCGCAGGACCGGCGGGCCCCGTCGTCCCCGACCAGGACCTGGTCAAGCAGCTCCTGGACCAGATGGAGCTGAAGTACGTCGTCGACGACGAGGGTGACCTCGCGGCGCCGTGGGAGGAATTCCGGACGTACTTCATGTTCCGCGGCGAGGAGGACCAGCGTGTCTTCTCGGTGCGGACGTTCTACGACCGCCCGCACTCGGCCGACGACCGCGTCAGGATCCTCGACGCGATCGACGACTGGAACCGCCGCACGCTGTGGCCCAAGGTCTACACGCACCTGCACGAGGAGGAGGACGGTTCCGCCACCCTCCGCCTCATCGGTGAGGCGCAGATGCTGATCGGCACCGGCGTCGCGCTGGAGCACTTCGTGTCCTCCACCGTCAGCTGGGTCCGCGCCTCGATCGAGTTCGACAAGTGGCTCGTGGAGCAGTTCGGCCTGGAGTCCCCGGAGGACAAGTCCTCCGACGGCGACGAGGCCTGAGCCCTCACGGGCCCCCTCACAGGGCCATGCGTGCGAACGTCAGCGCGTACACCCCGAAGCTGAACGACAGCCCGGCCAGCGCCGCGATCACCACGATCGCGGCCCTCGGCCGGGCTTTCGTCAGTGCCTGCGCCAGCGGGAGGAGCAGCGGGAACGCGGGCAGCAGGAAGCGCGGCTTGGACTCGAAGAAGCCGGAGCCGCCGACGGTGATGACCACCAGGACGGCCGTGTAGACCAGGACCGGCAGCGGCGGCCGCTCCACCAGCGCGAGCAGCGCGAAGAGGAGCACCCCGGCGGCCGTGATCAGCAGCGCGGCCCCGAAGCCGAACTGGGTCGGCCCCCGCAGCATGTCCCGTACGAAGCGCAGCGCGCCGGCCCCGAAGTCGAAGCGCGAGGTCCAGCCGTCCTGGACGGCGAAGTAGCCGCCGAGGAGATCGCCGCGCCCGGCGCCCACCCAGAGCAGGTACGAGAGCCACCCGGCCGGCGCGAGACAGGCTCCGGCCCACACCCGCGGACCGACCCGGCCGCGGCCGCGCCACAGCGCGTACGCCGCCGCGGCCAGGACCGCCGCCGCGATGGCGACCCCGTTGGGGCGGGACAGGCCCGCCAGGGCGGCCAGGCTCCCGGCCCACAGCCAGCGGCCGGTGAGGAGCGCGTACAGCGACCAGGCGGACAGGGCCGTCATCAGCGGCTCGGTGTACGCCATCGACAGCACGATCGAGTGCGGCAGCAGGCCCCAGAGCAGGACGAGCAGGACGGCGGTGGGCCGTCCGTACAGCCGTTCGCCGATCAGATAGATCCCCCAGGCCGCGACGCCGGCGGAGAGCCAGGACAGCAGCAGCCCGGCCGTGCCGCCCTCGACGGGCAGGACGGTGGTGACGGCTCGGATCAGGGCGGGGTAGAGCGGGAAGAACGCCAGGTCGGACTGGACGACGCCGTCCGGCCAGTGGAGCGTGTGCCCGTAGCCGTGCGCGGCGATCCGGGTGTACCAGTCGGAGTCCCACGACTGGGCGAGCAGGGCGCGCGGCGAGCGTCCGACGTGCCAGGACCAGGCCGCGAGCACGAGCATCCCGGTCAGCCGGGCGGCGGCGAAGAGACCGAGCGCGGGGGCGGCCCGGTAGAGCGAGGCCCGCCGGCGGGGGACGCTCCGGACTCCGGCGGTCCGGGCCGGGCGGTCGAGAGTCTCGGCGGACAGGGTGCACCTCCGTGCGCACGGGAATCGGGATCGGCCCGATAAATCGGTCTACCCGACCATCGACGTGGCACGGAGGTGGCGCGCGCGAGCGAGGGGCCCGTCCGGGTGAAAAAATCCCCACCGCGCTGGGCCCCTGCCCGGCGCGGGTCAGCGTGCCAGGCCCTTCAGCCGGGAGACCGCCTCCTCCAGGACGTCGGTCCGCTTGCAGAACGCGAAGCGGACGAAGGGCTCGCCCGCCGACCGGTCGTCGTAGAAGACGGCGTTCGGGATGGCGACCACGCCCGCGCGCTCGGGGAGAGAGCGGCAGAAGGCGAAGCCGTCGGTCTCGCCGAGGGGGCGGATGTCGGTGGTGACGAAGTAGGTGCCGGCCGGGCGGTAGACCTCGAAGCCCGCCCGCGTCAGCCCGTCGCACAGCAGGTCGCGCTTGGCCGTCATGTCGGCGCGCAGGGTGTCGAAGAACGTGTCGGGCAGGCGCAGCGCCTCGGCGACGGCGTACTGGAACGGCCCCGACGCCACGTACGTGAGGAACTGCTTGGCGGACCGGACGGCGGCCACGAGCTCCGGGCTCGCGGTGATCCAGCCGACCTTCCAGCCGGTGAAGGAGAAGGTCTTCCCGGCCGATCCGATGGTGACCGTGCGCTCCCGCATCCCCGGCAGGCTCGCGATCGGCAGGTGCTCGACTCCGTCGAAGACCAGGTGCTCGTACACCTCGTCGGTGACGACGAGCAGGTCGCGCTCGACGGCGAGCTCGGCGATCGCGGTCAGTTCGGCGCAGGTGAGGACCGTGCCGGTCGGGTTGTGCGGGGTGTTGAGGAGGATCAGCCGGGTCCGGTCGGTGACGGCTGCCCGCAGCTCGTCCAGGTCGAGGCGGAAGCGTCCGTCGGAGGCTCCGCCGCGCGGTACCTCGTGGGGGCGGAGGGTGACCGGGACGCGGGTGCCGCCCGCCATGGCGATGCAGGCGGCGTACGAGTCGTAGTACGGCTCCAGGGCGATCACCTCGTCGCCGGGCTCGACGAGGGCGAGCAGCGCGGCCGCGATCGCCTCCGTCGCGCCCACCGTGACCAGGACCTCGGTGTCGGGGTCGTACGTGAGGCCGTACCGCTTCAGCTGGTGCTCGGCGACGGCCGTGCGCAGCTCGGGGACGCCGGGGCCGGGCGGGTACTGGTTGCCGCGCCCGTCGCGCAGCGCGCGGACCGCCGCCTCCCGGATCTCCTCCGGGCCGTCGGTGTCGGGGAAGCCCTGCCCGAGGTTGATCGCCCCGGTCCGGGCGGCCAGTGCGGACATCTCGGCGAAGATCGTCGTCCCGAAGTCGGCGAGCCGGCGGTTGAGCAGCGGTCGTGTCATACCCGCCATCCTCGGTCGAAGCTCTGGACTTCCTCAAGTGCGCTTTGGGCCGGAGCGGCGAGGGGCATCCCCCTGTCACACAAGACCTACGGGGGTGTCACACATGGAAGCTCTGATCATCGCGGTCGTCGTCCTGGTCGTGGCGGTGAGCATCGGGTCGGCCGTCGCCGGCGAGCGTCGCGGGGGAAGGCGGCGCCGCGGCGGCTGGTCGGACGGGGGCTCGTCGTGCGGCGGAGGCTCGGCGTGCGGCGGCGGGTCGTCCTGCGGAGGCGGAGGCGGAGGCGGCGGCGGGGGTGGCGGCTGCGGCGGAGGAGGCGGGGGAGACTGACGCGGGGTCGACCGGCACGGGGCGGTCGACTCCGCGTTCGACCAGGTGCCCGGCCGTCCAACATCCGCCGGGCACCTTCGTGTTGGAGCCACGGACCGAATCCGATTGAACAAGTGAACTGTGGGGTCCCCGAAGGGGATGGAAACCACGGCAAGTTGGGTAAAAGCGCTGCGTGTCGCTCGAAGTCCGTGATTCCCTCGCTCTTGATAGAGACAGCCCTCGGACCGTGTGTGGACCCGAGCCGGCGATCCCCCCATCCCGTTGAACCCTTCTCCGGGGCGCCCCCGGCCCACCCGTCAAACCGTGTTTGCGGAGCCGACCCATGCTCACGACCCTGAAGACCTCCTACACCGATACCCGCGCGGCCGATCTGGCCTGGGCACTCGGGCGCGAGCCGCTGCCCGCCCTCGCCGTACTCGACCTCGAACTGACGGGCGCCAAGCTGCAGTTGCGGCTCCTCGGCGCCTCCCATCAGGTGCTTCTGGAGCAAGAGCAGCACAGCTGCTCGGAGACCGTCGCCTGTATGCCCGGCAGCAGTACACCGCTGCCGCTGGGCGTCTCCAAGCGCATCGGCGGATGGGAGTACGAATTCGCCGCCCGCGTCGAGAAGCTCTCGCACGGCTCCTTCGCGGGCCGCGCGCAGGAGTTGCTCGCCCTTGTCACCGACCATCCCAACGGCCTCGCGGGGACGTTCCCCGGCTCCCCGTACGCCTTCACGGCGATGCTGGCGCAGCGCCACGAGGGCCAGGTGTGGTGGCGCACCTGGCACGCGTACCCGCAGGAAGGGCAGTTGGTCGTCACCAGGACCCGGATCGGCGACCGTATGCCCGTCACGCTGTAATGCGCCGCCCCGGAGCATCATGTGCACTCGTGTGGGTGACAAGCAGCTACAGATGTGTGACGTAGCGTTACGAACATGATCGAGCCGCCCCTGACCATGCCACCCAAGAGGGTGACGCGGCTGCCCGTGCGGCCGAGTGCGGTGCGGTTTCCGGTCCTCGTCGTCGTCTTCGTCTGCGCCGCGTGCGGCCTCGTCTACGAGCTGGAACTGGTCGCGCTCGCCTCGTACTTGATCGGCGACTCGGTCACCCACGCCTCCGTCGTGCTGTCCGTCATGGTCTTCGCGATGGGCGTCGGCTCGCTGCTCGCCAAGCGGTTGCGCTGTCGCGCCGCCGTCGGCTTCGGTCTGGTCGAGGGCGGACTCGCGCTGATCGGAGGCTGCTCCGCCCTCGTGCTGTACGCGGCCTTCGCCTGGCTGGGCGAGGCGCGGTACGTCCTGGTGGGCTTCTCCCTCGCCATCGGGGTGCTCATCGGGGCGGAGATCCCGCTGCTCATGTCGCTGATCCAACGGGCGGAGTCGGCGCGTTCCCCCGGCGTACGGGAGAAGGAGAGCACCGCGGATCCGGCCGGGACCGTCGCCGACCTGTTCGCCGCCGACTATGTCGGCGCGCTGGTCGGCGGCCTCGCCTTTCCGTTCCTGCTGCTGCCCTGGCTCGGCCAGCTCACCGGCGCGCTCGTCACCGGCGCGGTGAACGCGGTGGCGGGCGGCGGGCTGGTGCTGTGGCTCTTCCGGCGCGACCTCACCGGCCGGTCCCGCGCGCTGCTCATCGGTACGAATCTGGCTGTGCTCGCCGTCCTCGCCACCGCCACCGTCCTCGTCGACGACTTCGAACGGGCCGCGCGCCGCGCGGTGTACGGCGACCAGGTGCGCGTCGCCGTACAGACCGACCTCCAGGAAGTGGTGGTCACCGGGGAGAAGGGCAGCCCGCCGGACCTCTTCGTCGACGGCCGGCTGCGGGCCGGCGGTGAGGACGCGTCGCGCTACCACGAATCGCTGGTGCACCCCGCGATGAACGGGCCGCACGCACGCGTCCTGGTCATCGGCGGCGGGGACGGCCTCGCCGCGCGTGAGGTCCTGCGCTACCCCGGAGTCCGCTCGGTCACCGTCGTCGAGCTCGACCCCGGGGTCGTACGGCTCGCCCGGCACCAGCCCGAGCTCGCCGATCTCAACGGCCACGCCCTGCGGGATCCACGCGTCCGCGTCGCCTTCGCGGACGCGTTCCGCTGGCTGCGCGAGAGCGCGACGACCGGGCCGGCGGGGGCGGGTGAGGGGCCGCGCGAGCGGTACGACGTGGTGATCTCGGACCTGCCCGACCCGGGGATCTCGGCCGGCGCCAAGCTCTACTCCGAGGAGTTCTACGGGCTGGCGGCCCGGGTCCTGACCGATGGCGGACGGCTGGTCGTCCACGCCGGCTCGGCCTCGGCCCGGCCCCGCACCTTCTGGACGGTGGACTCCACCCTGCGCGCGGCCGGCTTCGCGACCCGGCCCTACAGCGCGCACGGCCGCGGGGCACACCTCGCCGCGGGCCCGGACCGGGCCGGCCGCTCGGACGGTACGGACACAGCGGCGGGCGACTGGGGATATCTGCTCGCCGCCCCCGGCACCTACCCGCCCGAGCTGAGCCTCGCTCCGGACGCGCCCCCGCTGCGGTCCCTGACGGCCGGCGTCCTGGTCTCGGGGGCGCGGGCGGCCGAGCGGACCCGGGACGGCCGGGGTGCCCCGCCGCCGCCCTCGACGCTGGTCCACCCGCGCTACGGCGGCTGACCGCGCGGGGGTCGCCGGCCACGGACCCGGGACAAACAGGCGACGCCGACGCCCGGTCTGAGTAGGCTCGGTTTCCATGGAGCATGAGGTGTTCGTTCCGGTACCGGCCGAGGTCCTTTACAAGACCCTGACGGACCCCGTACGGGTGGCGCGCTGCGTGCCCGGCCTCCAGCAGGACGCCGACGCGGAGGCGGGCCCGCTCTCCGGCCGGCTCAAGATCCGGGCCGGCGGCAACACGATCACCTACCGGGGCGCGCTGCGGATGGCTGAACGGGGCGGTGTCCTCGCCGTCGAGGGCAAGGGCAGCGAGGTCCGCGGCAAGGGCTCCGTGAAGCTCTCCCTGGCGATCGCGCTCACCCCGCTGGCGGACGGTACGACGCTCACGTTCACCGGCACCGTGAAGTCCGCGGGCCGGCTCGCGGAGCTCTCACCGGAGGCGCGGGAGTCGGCGGCCCAGCGGCTGATCGAGAAGTTCGTGGCCTCGGTGGCCGCCGCCGCGGAGCCTGACGCGGAGAACGGCCGTGCGGTGAACGGTCGTGCGATGAACGGCCGTGCGGCGAAGGAGACGGCGGCCGTCGACGGGTCCGGGCCCGAGACCGAGGACGGGCCCGACGACAGGGTTGGGTCCCGGATCGACGGCGGGACGGAGTCCCCGGTCGACGACGGGACCGGGTCCCGGATCGAGGACGAGGCCGACAGCGACAGCGACGGCGTCGACGACGGGGTCGAGGAGCCGCACCGCCCGTCGGTCTTCGAGACGCCCGTTCCCCCGCCCTCGCTCGACCCCTTCCAGGGCAGCGACTTCGAGGACGCCCCCGTCGAGTACCCCGCGGAGCCTCCGGCCGCCGAGGCCGCCCACGCCCGGCGCACGATGATCGGCCGCAGCGCCGAGGAGGTCGACCACGCCCCGCCGCGCGGCCGGTACGCCCCCGTCCCCGCCCCCGAGTCCACCAGCGCGGGCGCCACACTGCGCTGGATCGCCCCCGCCGCGGCACTCGCGCTCGCCTCCGCGGTGGTCGTCGGCCGGGCGCTGCGCCGCCGGCGCTGATCCCGTCTACTGTCGGGGCGTGAGCAAGCAGACGCGACTGACGGCGGGCGACGCCGAGTTGACCATCAACCCCGACAACGGCTGCCGTATCGAGAGCCTGCGCATCGGCGGCACGGAGCTGCTGCGCCAGGGCGAGCGGTACGGCGTCTTCCCGATGGTGCCCTGGTGCGGGCGGATCGAGCTGGGGCAGTTCCGCAGCGGCGGGGTGAAGCACCAGATGCCCCTCAACGCGCCGCCGCACGCCATCCACGGCACCAGCCGCGACACCGTGTGGAAGGCCGCCCGGACGGCGGAGACCGACGGAGCCACGGCGGCGTTCACCTGTGAGCTCGGTGACCCCTGGCCGTACGCCGGCCGCGTCACCCAGACCTTCGCACTCACCGAGGAGAGCCTCACGCTCCAGCTCGGTGTCGAGACCCTGGCCGACTCCTTCCCGGCGCAGGCCGGCTGGCACCCCTGGTTCAACCGGAGCCTCGACGGCGGTGCTCCCGTGCGCCTCGACTTCACGCCCGACTGGCAGGAGGAGCGCGGCGAGGACCACCTCCCCACCGGACGGCGGATCGGCCCCGCCCCCGGCCCCTGGGACGACTGCTTCGGCATGCCCGACGGTGTCGACGTGACCCTCACCTGGCCGGAGCAGCTGGAGCTGAAGGTGACCAGCCGCGCCGAGTGGGTCGTGATCTACGACGAGCAGGAGGCGGCGGTCTGTGTGGAGCCGCAGTCCGGCCCCCCGAACGGGCTCAACACGCTGCCGCAGTACGTGACCCCGATCGAGCCGCTGGAGATCGCGGCCACGTTCGCCTGGCGGCGGCTCTAAGCTCATGAGCATGACTGACGTACGCGCTGACCTGCTCCAGCAGATCAAGGACAAGGCCGTGGTGCACGGCAAGGTGACCCTCTCCTCGGGTCTGGAGGCCGACTACTACGTCGATCTGCGCCGGATCACGCTGGACGGCGCCGCCTCGCCGCTCGTCGGTCAGGTCATGCTCGACCTGACCGCCGACCTGGAATTCGACGCCGTGGGCGGTCTGACGCTCGGCGCCGACCCGGTCGCGACCGCGATGCTCCACGCGTCCGCCGCCCAGGGGAAGCGCCTGGACGCCTTCGTCGTCCGCAAGGCCGCCAAGGCCCACGGCATGCAGCGCCAGGTCGAGGGTCCGGACATCAAGGGCCGCCGGGTCCTGATCGTCGAGGACACCTCCACCACGGGCGGCTCCCCGCTCACCGCCGTCGAGGCGGCGCGCGCGGCCGGCGCCGAGGTGGTCGCGGTGGCCACGATCGTGGACCGGGCGACCGGCGCGGGCGAGAAGATCAGCACCACGGCGGGCGTGCCGTACCTCTACGCCTTCGCGCTCGACGAGCTGGGTCTCGGCTGATCGAGGCGAAGTCGTGACTTAGGTCCCGGAGCCGCCCCGGCGCCATCCCTGACCTGGGGCTTTGACCAGGGGCGGAGTGTTTCACGTGAAACGCTCCGCCCCTTCGTCATGGTGTCCGCACAAGAGTCTGGAAAGATGGGCCCCGACGATGACGTCGCCCCAGGTCAGGGTTCAAGTAACGCACCCACCCGCACATCACAAGGAGCGGACGAATGCCCATCGCAACCCCCGAGGTCTACAACGAGATGCTCGACCGGGCGAAGGCAGGCAAGTTCGCCTACCCGGCCATCAACGTGACCTCCTCCCAGACTCTGCACGCCGCGCTGCGCGGCTTCGCGGAGGCCGAGAGCGACGGCATCATCCAGATTTCGACCGGTGGCGCCGAGTTCCTGGGCGGCCAGTACAACAAGGACATGGTCACGGGCGCCGTCGCCCTGGCCGAGTTCGCGCACATCGTCGCCGCCAAGTACGACATCACGGTGGCCCTGCACACGGACCACTGCCCGAAGGACAAGCTGGACGGCTACGTCCGTCCGCTGCTCGACGTCTCCGCCGAGCGCGTCAAGGCCGGTCAGAACCCGCTCTTCCAGTCGCACATGTGGGACGGCTCCGCCGAGACCCTCGCCGACAACCTGGCCATCGGCCAGGAGCTGCTGGCGAAGGCCGCCGCCGCCCGGATCATCCTCGAGGTCGAGATCACCCCGACCGGTGGCGAGGAGGACGGCGTCACCCACGAGATCAACGACGAGCTGTACACCACCGTCGACGACGCGATCCGTACCGCCGAGGCCCTGGGCCTGGGTGAGAAGGGCCGCTACCTGCTGGCCGCCTCCTTCGGCAACGTGCACGGCGTCTACAAGCCGGGCAACGTCGTGCTCCGCCCCGAGCTGCTCAAGGACCTGCAGGCGGGCGTCGCCGAGCGCTTCGGCAAGGCCAACCCGTTCGACTTCGTCTTCCACGGCGGTTCCGGCTCCACCGCCGAGGAGATCGCCACCGCGCTGGAGAACGGCGTCGTGAAGATGAACCTCGACACCGACACGCAGTACGCCTTCACGCGTCCGGTCGCCGACCACATGTTCAAGAACTACGACGGCGTCCTGAAGGTCGACGGCGAGGTCGGCAAGAAGTCCACCTACGACCCGCGCACCTGGGGCAAGCTCGCCGAGGCGGGCATGGCCACCCGCGTGACCGAGGCGTGTGGCGCGCTGCGCTCCACCGGCACCAAGCTGAAGTAGTCGGCTGACGTAGCCACGATGTGAACGAAGGGCCCGGCACCCGTGGTGTCGGGCCCTTCGCATCCCCAGGAGGCCTGAGTGACGACGTACGACTTCGACCGTGAGACGGACCGCCGCGGCACGTGCTCGGTCCAGTGGGACGGCATCGCGGACCGCTTCGGCGTCGGCGAACTGCTCCCCTTCACCATCTCCGACATGGACTTCGCCTCCCCGCCCGAGGTGCT
Source organism: Streptomyces sp. Je 1-79 (assembly GCF_025195125.1). Lineage (GTDB taxonomy): Bacteria > Actinomycetota > Actinomycetes > Streptomycetales > Streptomycetaceae > Streptomyces. Next base: position 251,489 of record NZ_JAMGSL010000007.1, on the reverse strand, counting down.
CCGCGCCCTGCACGAGCGGGTCGAGCACGGGGTGTTCGGCTACACGGACTGGCGCCTGGGCGAGTTCCGCGAGGCGATACGCCACTGGTACGCGACGCGCCACGACACCGCGATCGACATCGGGGCGCTGGTCTACGCCCCGTCCGTCCTGTGCCAGCTCTCGCAGCTGATCCGGATGTGGACCGAGCCCGGCGACGGGGTCGTGGTGCACACCCCGACGTACGACGGCTTCCGCAAGGCCGTCACCGGCCTCGGGCGCGAGCTGCGCCGCGTACCGGTCGGGGACACCGAGGCGCTGGAGGGCGAGCTGGCGCGGCCGGACAGCCGGATGCTGTTGCTCTGCTCGCCGCACAACCCGACCGGCCGGGTCTGGCGGGAGGAGGAGCTCGCGGAGTTCGCGCTCCTCGCCGAGCGCCACGGGGTCGCGGTCGTCAGCGACGAGATCCACGCGGACCTGGTGGCGGACGGGCACCGCCATCTGCCCTTCACCCGGTTCGTCGAGGCGGGGCGCGGCCGGCGCTGGGCCCTGATCACGTCGGGCACGAAGGCCTTCAACTTCCCGGCGCTGAGCGGCTCGTACGGGATCGTCGGCGACCCCGACGAGCGCGAGGCGTTCGTCCGCCGGATGGAGACGGGCGAGGGGCTCGCCTCTCCGGCCGTGCTCTCGCTGACCGCCCACGTCGCCGCGTACACCCGGGGCGGGCCCTGGCTGGACGAGCTGCGGGCGTATGTGGCGGGCACGATGCGGCTGATCGAGGAGCGGCTCGCGGAGGGACTGCCGGGGGTGACCTGGACGCCCCCGCAGGCCGGGTATCTGGCCTGGATCGATCTGCGGCCGCTCGGGATCGACGAGAGCGCGCTCCAGCGGGAGCTGGTGGAGGTCGAGAAGGTCGCGATCATGCCCGGTGGGGTGTACGGGGAGCCGGGCTTCGTCCGGTTGAACGTCGGCTGTCCGAGAAAGAAGGCGGAACGGGGCGTGGAGGCCCTGATCCGTGCGGCGACCAGGCTCCGTACCGCCTGAACAACGTGCAGGTCCGTGCCGTCGCGGGGACGATGGCAGGCATGGACATCAGGCTCGCCTCGGGGACGGGGCGGTGGATCGTCCTCACCACCGTGCTCGGCTCCGGGATGGCGCTGCTCGACTCCACGGTCGTCAATGTCGCCCTGCCGCACATCGGCGAGGATCTCGGCACCGACATGGCCGCGCTCCAGTGGACGGTCAACGCCTACATGCTGACGCTCGCCGGGCTCATCCTGCTCGGCGGGGCGCTGGGCGACCGGTACGGGCGGCGGCGGGTCTTCGTGATCGGGACCGTCTGGTTCGCGCTCGCCTCGCTGCTGTGCGGGCTGGCGCCGAACGCCGGGGTGCTGATCGCCGCCCGTGCCCTCCAGGGTGTGGGCGGCGCCCTGCTCACCCCCGGGTCGCTCGCGCTGATCCAGGCGAGCTTCCACCCGGACGACCGGGCCAAGGCCGTCGGACTCTGGTCCGGGTTCGGCGGGGTCGGTGCGGCGATCGGGCCGTTCGTCGGCGGGTGGCTGGTGGACGGGCCGGGATGGCGGTGGGTGTTCCTGCTGAACGTGCCACTGGCCGCGCTCTGCGTGCCGGTCGCTCTGCGCCATGTGCCCGAGTCGCGGGACGAGTCCGCCCACGGCCGCTTCGACGTGCTCGGCGCCTTCCTGGGGGCGGCCGCGCTCGGCCTCGTGACGTACGCGCTGATCGCCGAGGCGTGGTGGGCCGGGGCGCTGGGGGTCCTCGTAGGGGCGGCGTTCGTCGTCCTGGAGCGGCGGCGGGCGGAACCGATGGTGCCCCCGTCGATCTTCGCCTCCCGCCAGTTCACCGTGATCAACCTGGTGACGCTGTGCGTGTACGCGGCGCTCGGCGGCTTCTTCTTCCTCGCCGCGCTCCAGCTCCAGGTGGTGTCCGGTTACTCGGCGCTCGCCGCCGGGACGGCGCTGCTGCCGACGACGGTGCTGATGCTGCTGTTCTCGGCGAAGTCGGGCGAGCTGGGGGAGAGGATCGGGGCCCGGATTCCGCTGACCCTGGGCCCCCTGCTGTGCGCCGTCGGCATGGTCCTGATGCTGCGGGTCGGCGAGGACGCCTCGTACGTACAGGACGTGCTGCCGGCCGTGGTGGTGCTCGGTCTCGGGCTGACCGTCCTGGTGGCCCCGCTGACCGCGACCGTCCTGGCCTCGGTGGACGTGGCACGGGCGGGCCTGGCGAGCGGGATCAACAACGCGGCGGCCCGGGCGGCCGGTCTGCTCGCGGTCGCCGCGCTGCCCACGCTCGCCGGGATGGGGCCGGAGGCGTACCGCTCGGCGGAGGAGTTCGGGGAGACGTTCAAGCGGGCGATGCCGATGTGCGCGGGGCTGATGGTGGCGGGCGCGGTCCTGGCCTGGGCGACGGTGCGTAAGCCGGTCGGGGAGGCCGACTGCCATCCCGAGTGCAAGGTCCACTGCGGGATCACGTCGCCCCCGCTGGACCCGGGGGACCGCTCGGCACGGGAGGGTGGCCGCTGAGGCAGACTGGCCCCATGGCCATCCACGAGAACCTGCTGGGGGGACCGCCCCCCACCCATCTGCCCGACGACCCGGAGCCGCGTGAGCTGCTCGCGTCCGGCACGGCGCCGGCGGACGTCGCCGCGAAGTACCCGACGTCGTCGCTGGCCTGGGCCCAGCTCGCCGACGAGGCGTACGAGGGCGGTCGCGTCATCGAGTCGTACGCGTACGCGCGCACCGGCTACCACCGCGGCCTGGACGCCCTGCGGCGCAGCGGCTGGAAGGGCCACGGCCCGGTGCCGTGGGAGCACGAGCCGAACCGCGGCTTCCTGCGGGCCCTGCACGCGCTGGCGCGGGCGGCCGGGGACATCGGTGAGAAGGACGAGTACGAGCGCTGCTCGACGTTCCTGCGTGACTCCTCGGAGACGGCCGCGGAAACGCTGGGCTGACGCCGCTCCACGACGCGGGCTTCCCCCTGTCCCGCGGGACAGGGGGAAACCGGTCATCGTTCCGGGAATGTTCGAGGCCGTTCGAAGCGACGGTTACGATCCTTCGGACCGTTGTACCGAGAGCAGCCGGCGCAGAGGCCCCACTCCTCTTCCCCCCAACCGGCTTACGCAGGGGAGAAGTCTGTCTTGGGCAAGCGCGCCGCCGCACCCGCGGGCCGGGGACGAACGCAGAGCCGAAGTCGCGGCCGGGGCCGCGGCCGGGGCAGGTCCGGGCGGCGCCCCACAGCACGGCTCACCCTTCCGGCGCTGGCGCTGATCACGCTCTCCCTCGGCGGCGGAGCCGCACTCGCCCACTACAACGGCGGCCAGGACTCCGGCGCCGACGGTGCCGTGGAGGCGGCCGCTCCCACGGTCGCCACGACCACGGCGATTCCCGTCACCCCGAAGGCCACGACCCCGACGCCGAAGCCGAAGCAGTCGTCCGCCAGGCCGAAGGCGTCGGCCACGCCCAAGAAGCCCAAGGTGCCCGCCAGCGGCTCGGGCACCTTCACCACCGCCCAGTCCTCCGGCGACGCCGTCGGCACCGGCGGCTCCCTGCGCCGCTACCGCGTCCAGGTCGAGGGCGGCATCGACCTCTCCGCCCGCCAGGTCGCCGGCGAGATCCAGCAGATCCTCGACCATCCGCGCGGCTGGGCCGCACACGGCCGTGGCCGGTTCCAGCTGGTCACCGAGAACGCCGACTTCGTCATCCGGATCGCCACCCCGGCGACCGCCGACAGGCTCTGTCTCGCCCAGGGGCTCAACACCCGGGGCGAGCTCAACTGCGAGACGACGCAGGGCGTCGTGGTGAACCTGAAGCGCTGGCTGCTCGGCTCCCCGACGTTCGCCGGGACCCCCGCCGAGTACCGGCATCTGATCATCAACCACGAGGTCGGGCACGAGCTCGGCATCAGGACGCACATGAGCTGTCCGGGCGCCGGAAAGCCCGCGCCGGTGATGATGCAGCAGATCAAGGGGCTCAAGGGCTGTCGTTCGAACGCATATCCGTATGACGAAGACGGGAGCTACATCGAGGGTCCGATCGTGCCATGATGCGCATGGGACCGCGTGCGACGAAGCGCGCGGACCCGAGGGGACCGGGGCTCCACTTGCCACACGGAAGGAGCGGACCGCTACCCGGTAGTTGCGTATCGAGGAGACAGAAATGTCCACCTTCCCCGATGCCTCCGGAGCCGGTTCGGTCGAAGACCCGAACCTCGACTTCGCGGGCACGACGCCGTACGAGGACTACGTACAGGCGGACGTACTCACCCACCTCCAGCACCTCCGCTCCGACGATCCGGGCGAGATGGTCTTCCTGGTCACCACCCAGGTCATGGAGCTGTGGTTCACCGTCATCGTCCACGAGTGGGAGACCGCGAGCCGCGCGCTGCGCGAGGACCGCATCCCCGTGGCGATGGACGCGCTCAAGCGCTCCGTGCGCGAGCTGGAGGCGCTGAACCAGTCCTGGCGGCCGCTGGCCCAGCTCACCCCGGCGCAGTTCAACTCCTACCGCGCCGCCCTCGGCGAGGGCTCCGGCTTCCAGTCGGCGATGTACCGGCGGATGGAGTTCCTGCTCGGCGAGAAGTCCGCGTCGATGCTGGTGCCGCACCGCGGGGCGCCCCGGGTCCACGCCGAACTGGAGAAGGCGCTCCAGGAGCCGAGCCTGTACGACGAGGTGCTCAGGCTCCTCGGCCGCCGCGGGCTCCCCGTCCCGGAGGCCGTGCTCGGCCGCGATCTGGCGAAGAAGTACGAGCCGTCGCCCGAGATCGAGGAGATCTGGGCCGGTATCTACGCCGACACCGACCAGAACGGCGAGCTCGTCCGCCTGGGCGAGGCGTTGAGCGATGTCGCCGAACTGATCTGGCGCTGGCGCAACGACCACCTCGTCGCCACCCGTCGGGCCATGGGCTCCAAGACGGGCACCGGCGGCTCTGCGGGTGTCGCGTGGCTGGAGAAGCGGGCGCAGAAGAACGTCTTCCCCGAGCTGTGGACGGCCCGCAGCCATGTCTGAGAGCTTGCGCGAGACCGCGTTGCTCCGTGACGGGGACGACCCGCTGGCCAAACTGCGCGAGAAGTTCGCCCTGGACGACGCGACCGTCTACCTCGACGGGAATTCGCTGGGCGCGCTCCCCGCGCACGTGCCCGACCGGATGGCCGACGTCATCACCCGCGAGTGGGGGCAGCTGCGCATCCGCTCCTGGGACGAGAGCGGCTGGTGGACCGCGCCCGAGCGGATCGGCGACCGGATCGCCCCGCTCGTCGGCGCCGCTGCGGGCCGGATCGTGGTCGGCGACTCGACGAGTGTGAACGTCTTCAAGGCGGTCGTCGCGGCCACCCGGCTGAGCGCGGACGACCGGGACGAGATCCTCGTCGACGCCACGACGTTCCCCACGGACGGGTACATCGCCGAGTCGGCTGCCCGGATGACCGGCCGCCGGATCGTGGCCGTCGACCCCGCCGCCATGGCGGAGGCGGCGGGCCCGCGCACGGCCGCCGCCCTCGTCAACCACGTGGACTACCGCACCGGCCGCCTCCACGACCTGCCCGGGATCACGGCCGCGCTGCACGCGGCGGGCGCCCTCGCGGTCTGGGACCTGTGCCACAGCGCGGGCGCGCTGCCGGTCGGCCTGGACGAGCACAGCGTCGACCTGGCCGTCGGCTGCACCTACAAGTACCTGAACGGCGGCCCCGGTTCGCCCGCGTACCTCTATGTCGCCGAGCGCCACCAGGCCGCGTTCGACTCGCCGCTGCCGGGCTGGAACTCCCACGCGGACCCGTTCGGGATGACCCCCGGGTACGCGGCCGCCGAGGGCGCGCTCCGGGGCCGGGTCGGCACGCCCGACATCCTGTCCATGCTGGCCCTGGAGTCGGCGCTGGACGTCTGGGACGGCGTCGGCATCGAGGACGTGCGGGCGAAGTCCCTCGCGTTGACGGACTTCTTCCTGGAGTGCGTGCGGGAGTACGTCCCGGCGGGCCGGGTGGAGTCGCTGACGCCCGAGGCGCACGGCGAGCGCGGCAGCCAGGTCGCGCTGCGGTGCGCCGACGCGCCCGCCGTCATGGCGGAGCTGATCCGGCGCGGGGTGGTGGGCGATCTGCGCCGCCCCGACGTGCTGCGGTTCGGCTTCACCCCGCTGTATGTCGGCTTCGCCGACGCGGAGCGGGCGGCGCGGATCCTCGCCGAGGTGCTGGCGGAGGCCGGGTCCGACCTCGACGGCTGAGGTCGGACGGTCCGATGATCGCTTGATCTGTGGGGGCGTCAGTGCTGATACGGTCCCCGCAGGTCAGGCCAATTCGGCCCCGTCCCCGAGAGGTTGGAACAGCATGCCGGACCCCGCCGCGCGCGACGCCGCCGAAGAAGCGTCGGCGTTCTCGCACCCGGCCGTCGCCCCGGACGCGTCCGCCGCGTACGGCGACCACCCCGACCAGGTCGTCGACTTCTACGCGCCGCGTGACGGCCGGCAGCGGGCCCCGCTCGTCGTCGCCCTGCACGGCGGTGCCTGGCGGGCGCCGTACGACCGGCAGCATCTGACCCCTTTCGTGGACTTTCTGGCCCGCCGGGGGTTCGCCGTCGCCAACGTCGAGTACCGGCGGGGCGGCGCCCTCCCTCGTCAGGGCGGTACGGGACCGGTCGCCGGCCGCTGGCCGGACACCTTCGACGACGTGGCCGCCGCGCTCGACGCCGTCCCGCGGCTGGCCGCCGAGCACCTGCCGCAGGCGGACTCCCGCCGGATCGTGCTCACCGGGCACTCCGCGGGCGGTCACCTCGCCCTGTGGGCCGCGGCCCGGCACGTCCTCGCGCCGGACGCGCCCTGGCGGCTGCCTTCCGCGCCCGAGCTGCGCGGGGTGGTCGCGCTGGCGCCCATCGCCCACTTCGACCGGGCCGTGGAGCTCGGGGTGTGCGGGGGAGCGGTGACCCAGTTCCTGGGCGGGGAGGGCGAGTTCGACGTACGGGCCCGGCACGCCGACCCGGCGCTGCTGCTGCCGACCGGGATCGCCACCGTGGTCGCGCAGGGCCGGGACGACGTCGTCGTCCCGCAGGCCGTCGCCGACGCCTACGTGGAGGCGGCGGCGAAGGCGGGCGAGACGGTCGGCCTCACCCTCCTCCCGGACGTCGGCCACTTCCCGCTGATCGACCCGGCGGCGGACGCGTCCGCGGTGGTCGCGGAGGAGATCGCCCAGCTGGCGTTCTGACCGGGGCGGGGGCCTGTGCCGGGGGTCCTGACCGGCTCGGGGGCCCGGCCGACGCGTCGGATCCGGCCGACGCCGGGGGTCCGGCCGACGCGGGTCGGGTCACCCCGTCCCGGCGGCGCGTAGTACCTGGGACGGACGGGGGAGGATCCGCCGTCTTGGTGACGACCGCGTCCGTCGCCGCCCGTACCGTTGCGGACGTGACAGACACCCGTGAAACGAGCCGCAGCCCCGAGTTCCGCCTGGCCCAGGGCGCGCTCGGCGGGCTGCGCCAGGACCTCTTCCATGACGCGTTCGCCTACCGGCCGCTGAATCCGATGGCGGTCGACGGCCCCGTGACCCGGCGCCTGCCGGAACGGATACGCAGAAAGGCCCGCTGGACGCCGCATGCGATCGTGGCCGCCTTCGCGTTCTTCGTCTTCGCGGTGGGGCTGGACATCGGGCCCGGCAACGGCGTGTTCGTCCTCGTGTTCGCCGGAATGCCGGCCGTGGCCGTGCTGCTGACGCTGGTCCGCCCGGTGCTCGCGTTCTGGGCGGCGCTGTCCTTCACCCCCTTCGTCGCCTTCCTCGGCTCGTACGGCGACGGCTGGCCGTGGGGTCCGACGTCCGGCATCGCCCAGGTGGTGGTCATGACGGTGGTGGCCGCCCGCACCCGGCCCCGTACCGCCGCCTGGATGTGGGTGATCACCCTCGCTTACGCCTTCTTCGCCGCCACCCTCCGCGGCGGCAGCGACAACGCCGCCTCGGTCCTCTTCCCGGCCGCGCTCGCGATGCTCTTCGTGACCGTCGTCCAGGTCCGCCGCGAGGCCGAGGAGACCGTCACCGCGCAGCAGACCGTGACCGCCGTGGAGCGCTCCCGGCGGACGCTGCTCGAAGAGCGCACCACCATCGCCCGCGAGCTGCACGACGTCGTCGCCCACCACATGTCGGTGGTCGCCATCCAGGCGGAGGCCGCCCCCTACCGGGTCGAGAACCCGCCGCCTGAGCTGGAGCAGGCCTTCGTCACCATCCGTGAGAACGCGGTCGCCGCCCTGACCGAGCTGCGGCGCGTCCTCGGAGTCGTACGGGCGGAGGACTACGAGGCTCCCGACGCCCCGCAGCCCACGCTCGCCGACCTCGGCGGGCTGATCGGCAACGTCCGCGAGGCCGGGCTCGACGTCGAGCAGACGGTGACCGGCGCGGTGCGGGAGCTGCCGCAGGGCGTGGAACTCTCCGCGTACCGGATCATCCAGGAGGCCCTGAGCAACGTGCTGCGGCACGCGCCGGGCGCCGGGGCGAAGGTGGAGGTCTCGTACGTCCTCGGAGGCCTGGGCCTGCGGATCGTCAACGGTCCGGCACGCGGCCTGGTCAAGCCCTCCCCGGGCGCCGGGCACGGCATCACCGGGATGCGCGAGCGGGTGACGATGCTGAACGGTGAGATGACGGCCGAGCCGACCGAGGACGGCGGCTACGAGGTCACGGCCTTCATCCCCGTGACGCGTGAGGAGACGGACCAGTGATCCGCGTACTGATCGTCGACGACCAGATGATGGTCCGGGAGGGCTTCTCGGTGCTGCTCGGCGCGATGCCGGACATCGAGGTGGTCGGCGAGGCCGTCAACGGCCGCGAGGCGATCGCCCAGGTCGCGGCGCTGCGCCCGGACGTGGTCCTGATGGACATCCGGATGCCCGAGCTGAACGGCATCGAGGCGACCCGCGAGATCGTCGCGGCGGACGCCGACGCGAAGGTCCTGGTCCTGACCACCTTCGACCTGGACGAGTACGTGTACCAGGCGCTGCGCGCCGGGGCCTCGGGCTTCCTCCTGAAGGACGCCTCCGCGCGCCAGCTGGCCGACGGGGTACGCGTGGTGGCGGCCGGCGAGGCGCTGCTCGCGCCGACCGTGACGAAGCGGCTCATCACCGAGTTCGCGAAGGCCGCGGAGGCACCGAGGGCGCCGGCGCTGTCGCAGGTCGGGGAGTTGACCGAGCGGGAGACCGAGGTCCTGGTGCTGATCGCGCAGGGGCTGTCGAACGCGGAGATCGCCGACCACCTGGTGGTGGCCGAGTCGACGATCAAGACGCATGTGAGCCGCATCCTGGTGAAGCTGGGGCTGCGGGACCGGACCCAGGCGGCGGTCTTCGCGTACGAGGCGAGACTGGTGCAGGTCGGCGGGTAGGCCGGTAGCGTCCGGCCATGGACGTTCCCTTCGAACCGTGGTCGCCCGACTTCGTCGCGGACCCGTACCCCGCCTACGCCGAACTGCGGGCGACGGGCCGGGCGCACTGGTACGGGCCGACCCGCCAATGGCTGATCCCGCACCATGAGGACGTGTCGGCGCTGCTGCGGGACCGGCGCCTGGGCCGCACGTACACCCACCGCTTCACGCACGAGGAGTTCGGGCGCACGGCTCCGCCCGCCGCGCACGAACCGTTCCACACCCTCAACGACCACGGGCTGCTCGACCTGGAGGCGGCCGACCACACGCGGATCCGGCGGCTCGTGTCGAAGGCGTTCACGCCGCGGACGGTGGAGAACCTGGCGCCGACGGTACGGAGGCTGGCGGCGGAGCTGGTCGGCGGCCTGGTCGAGCGGGGCGGCGGGGACTTCCTCGCCGAGGTCGCCGAGCCCCTGCCGGTCGCCGTGATCGCGGAGATGCTGGGGGTTCCGGAGACGGACGAGGAGCGCGGGATGCTCCGGCCGTGGTCGGCCGACATCTGCGGGATGTTCGAGCTGAACCCCTCGGAGGAGACGGCGCGGCGGGCGGTGCGGGCGTCGCTGGACTTCTCCGCGTACCTGCGGGAGCTGATCGCGCGGCGGCGGAAGGATCCGGGGGAGGACCTGATCTCGTCGCTGATCGCCGTGGAGGAGCTGACCGAGCAGGAGATGGTCTCCACCTGCGTGCTGCTCCTGAACGCGGGCCACGAGGCGACGGTCAACACGACCGTGAACGGCTGGTGGACGCTGCTGCGGCACCCGGAGCAGCTGGCGGCGCTGCGGGCCGACCCGGACGGAATGTTGTCCACAGCTGTGGAAGAACTGCTGCGGTACGACACCCCGCTGCAGATGTTCGAGCGCTGGGTCCTCGACGACATCGAGGTCGGCGGCGTCGTCATCCCGCGCGGTTCGGAGGTCGCGCTCCTCTTCGGCTCGGCCAACCGCGACCCGGCGCGCTTCTCCTCCCCGGACGTCCTGGACCTCTCGCGCACGGAGAACCCGCACATCACGTTCGGCGCGGGCATCCACTACTGCCTGGGCGCGCCCCTGGCCCGTCTGGAACTCACCTCGATGTTCGCGGAGGTCCTGCGGGCCGCCCCGGACCTCCGCCTGGCGGCGGAGCCGCGGTGGAAGCCGGGGTACGTGATCAGGGGCGTCCACGAACTGCTCGTGGAGGTCTGAGAGCCGCCCGAAGGGGGCCCGTTCCGGGAGTTGGGGCCGGGGACCCCTTTTCGGTGCTCGCCGGTCAGGAGGTCGTCAGGTCCCGGAGGCGCAGCCGCCACAGGCCCGTGGCCACCAGAGCCGCCGCCAGGACCGCCAGGACCCAGACCGGGGTCCATGACATCTCCCCGCCCGGCAGCTTCGACAGGTGGCCGAAGGGGGAGAGGTTCAAGGCCCATCGCGGGAGATCCAGCGCCGGGCCGATCCAGCCGAGCGCCAGGCACAGGCCCGCCACGCCCCACCCGGCCACCGCCGCCCCGGGGAACGCGCCCCAGAGCAGGACCGCGAGCCCCGCCAGCGCCCAGACCGCCGGGAGCTGCGCCAGCGACGCGCCCAGGATCGGGCCTGCCTCTCGGCCGTACGAGACGTACAGGCCGAGGCCGCTCAGAACCATGATCAGAGCCGAGCCCGCGAAGGCGATCACCAGGTGACCGGCCGCCCAGCGGACCCGGCCCACCGCGTTCGCCAGGACCGGCTCCGCCCGCTGCGAGGTCTCCTCGCCGTGCAGCCGCAGTACCGACCCGACCGCGTACAGCGCCGCGACCATCCCGAACATGCCGACCATCGTCGCGAGGAACGCGTCGGTCAGACCGCTCCGGCCGCCCATCCGCTCGAAGATCTCCCGCGCCTGCTCGTTGTCCCCGACGATGTCGGCCGCGCCCTCGGCCATCCCGCCGAAGACGAGGCCGCCGAGCAGGAACCCCAGCGACCAGCCGAGCACGGCCCCGCGCTGCAGCCGCCAGGCCAGCGCCCAGGCCGTGGAGAGCCGGCCCTCCGCCGGACCCGGCCGGGTCGGCAGGAAACTCATGCCCACGTCACGGCGGCCGGCCAGCCCGTACGCCACCGCCCCCTGCGCGAGCACGGCCGCGGCGATCAGCAGCAGCACCCACCACCGCTCGCCCGCGAAGGCACGGACGTTCTCGGCCCAGCCGACCGGCGAGAGCCACGTCAGCACCGACGAACCGACCCCGGCCGTCCCCGCGTCCCCGGCCGCCCGCAGGACGAAGGCCAGTCCGAGGACGGCGGACGTCAGGCCCTTCGCGAGCCGGGCGCTCTCCGTCAGCTGAGCGGCGATCGCCGCCGTCGTGGCGAAGACCATGCCCGTGCCGCCGACCGCCAGCCCGAGCGCGAGCGCCCCGGCCGCGCCCTGGCCTGCCAGCCCGGCCGTGATGAGGAGCACGACCGCCGTGTTGGCGGCGAGTGCGGCGAGCAGGGCGGCGGTCAGCGGTGCCCGCCGGCCCACCACCGCGGACGAGAGCATCTCCTGACGCCCCGTCTCCTCCTCCTCCCGTGTGTGCCGCACGACGATGATCAGGCTCATCACGGCGGCCAGGACGGCGGCGAAGGTGCCGAACCGCCAGGCCACGAGCCCGCCGAGCGAGTCGCCGAACACCGGCCCGTACAGCGAGCGCATCGAGCTGTTGGCGGTCATCGACGCGGCCAGCTCGGCGCGGCGCTCCTGGGTCCCGTACAGGCTCTCCAGGGAGCCGACCCCACTGGCGACCAGCCCGCCGGTGACGACGGCCCAGACCGGCATCATCAGCCGGTCGCGGCGCAGGGCGAGCCGCGCCAGCGCTCCGGCCCCGGTCAGCTGCACGGCGAGCGCGCTCATCGCGACGTCACCCCGGCCGTCTCGTCGGCGTAGTGCCGGAGGAACAGCTCCTCCAGCGTGGGCGGGGTGCTCGTCAGGCTCCGTACGCCGGACTCGGTCAGGGAGCGCAGGACCGCGTCGAGCTTGTCGGTGTCGACCTGGAGCCGGACCCGGTGGCCCTGCACGGCGAGGTCGTGGACTCCGGGGAGGTGGGCGAGCCCGTTGGGGGCGCCGGCCAGTTCGGCGGTGACGCTCGTACGGGTGAGATGGCGCAGCTCGGCGAGCGAACCGCTCTCCACCGTCCGCCCCTTGCGGATGATGCTGACCCGGTCGCAGAGGGTCTCGACCTCGCTGAGGATGTGCGAGGAGAGCAGGATCGTGCGTCCGCGTCCGCGCTCCTCCGCCACGCAGCGCTGGAAGACCTCCTCCATCAACGGGTCGAGGCCGCTGGTGGGTTCGTCGAGGACGAGCAGGTCCACGTCGGAGGCGAAGGCGGCGACGAGGGCGACCTTCTGGCGGTTGCCCTTGGAGTACGTCCGCCCCTTCTTCGTCGGGTCGAGTTCGAACCGCTCGATCAGTTCGGCCCGCCGGGCCTTGTCGAGTCCCCCGCGGAGCCGTCCGTAGAGGTCGATGACCTCGCCGCCCGAGAGGTTGCGCCAGAGCGTCACGTCGCCGGGGACGTACGCGATACGGCGGTGCAGGTCGACGGCGTCGTGCCACGGGTCCCGGCCGAGGAGCTGGGCGGCGCCGGAGTCGGCCCGCAGCAGCCCGAGGAGGACCCGGATGGTGGTGGACTTCCCGGCGCCGTTGGGGCCGAGGAAGCCGTGCACCTCACCGGTCTCGACCGCGAGGTCGAGGCCGTCCAGCGCGTGCGTGCGGCCGAACGACTTGTGCAGCCCGGCCACGGTGATTGCCTTCGTCATGATTCAGAACGTACGCTGATTTCACAAAGTTGTGAAGTTAAGGAAGCGTATAAAGTTGGGGGATGAGCGAGATGAAGACGAGCAGCGACGGCGACGACCAGGCCGTGTCCCGATTCGTGGAGCGGTTCGCCGGCGAACTGGTCGAGGCCGGGATGCAGCGGATGGCCTCGCGGGTCTTCGCGGCGCTGCTCGTCTCCGAATCGGCGTCCATGACCTCGGCCGAACTCGTCGAGCGGCTGCGGATCAGCCCGGCCGCCGTCTCCGGAGCCGTCCGGTACCTCAACCAGGTCGGCATGGTCAGCCGGGAACGCGACCCGGGCTCGCGCCGTGACCGCTATGTCCTCCACAACGAGGTCTGGTACGAGACGATCACCCGCCGCGACCAGGTCCTGACGCGCTGGGAGAAGGTGCTCCGCGACGGCGCGGAGAGCCTCGGTCCGGACACGGCGGCGGGCAGGCGGACGGCGGAGACGGCGGAGTTCTTCGAATTCCTCCAGGAGGAGATGCTCGGGATGATGGACCGCTGGCGGGAACGCAAGGCGGCCAAGGCGAGGGCCGGGACCGAGGCGTAGGTTCGCGCGGTCGCGGTCGCGGTCGCGGTCCTCGGCCCCGGTCTTCGGCGCGGCGGGGGTGGGCGGCGTCAGCCGGCCGGGGCTGTCTCGGCGGCGGCGCCGGCTTCGGACCCGCGCTCGGATCCGTCCACGGACCCACCCTCGGACCCGCGCCCGGATCCGGCCGCGGAGTCGTCCTCGGGCCCGGGCTCCCAGCGCAGCAGGTCTCCCGGCTGGCAGTCCAGTACCTCGCAGAGCGCCGCGAGCGTCGTGAAACGCACCGCCTTGGCGCGGCCGTTCTTGAGCACCGCCAGGTTGGCCGGCGTGATCCCGACGCGTTCCGCGAGCTCGCCCACGGACATCTTCCGCCGGGCCATCATCACGTCGATGTCGACGGTGATCGGCATCAGATCACCTCGTCGAGTTCGGCCCGCATCCGCGTCGCCTCGACGTCGCGCGCGACGGCCTGGGCGAGCAGCGTGCGCAGGACGAGCACGATCAGCGCGACCCCCAGGATCGCCAGGCCGACCCCGCCCATGATGACCGTGACGCCAGGGTCCTCCCGCTGGCCCGGTGCGTTGAGGGCCGTGACCGCGAACCACACGAGGGCGGCCGCCACGATGGCGCCGATCACGGTGTCCACGTAGCGGAAGGCGGTGTGGGAGAACACGGTTCCGCGTCGCACCATCGTCACCAGCCGCCATACGCAGACCAGGGCGACCTGGGCCGACACCATGCCCAGGATCGTGATCACGCGCAGCGGGGTCAGCGGGAGCGACCCGTCCTCCGGGTCGCTCCCGCTCACCAGCGCCCACACCATCAGTGCCTGTACGAACACGGTGCCGGTGAGCACCATCGCGAGCACGGCGCGCAGGGCGAGCACCGTCAGTCTTCCCATCGTCGCTCCTTCGATCGAGTCACGATGGGAATCTATTGAAAAACGATAGGTTCGGCAAGCGGGGCGCGTCGCAACCGCACCGCCGGGGTCCTACTGCCTCGGCAGCGTCAGCCCCCACGCCGATTCCCGTACCGTCCACGTCCGCCGCCGGACCGGGCCCGACACCACCGTGTCCGCGCGGTAGCGGAAGTCCGGCCCCGAGACCGTCAGGGTGCGGGCGTCGGTGTGGAACGCGGGAGCGGACGGCGGATGGATGGTGATCGCGGCCAGGCCCGACAGGGACGACCGCACGCTCACACCCTCCACCGGCGCGTTCACGTCGCTCAGCAGGACGCCGTCCGCCTCCACCCGCAGGCGGTGGACGCGGGTCGCGGTCTGCGCCGGAACCGGGTGGACCAGGGTGCGGACCAGGGACCGGCAGGTGTCCCAGACGGTCGGCGTGGCGGGGGCCGGGGCGGCCGGGCGCCGTCCGGCCGGGATGCTCAGATCGCCCAGGACGACCCCGTCGCTGTCGTCGACGAGCAGGTCGAGCCGGTGCACCACCCCGTCGAGCACCGCTCGGGCGGCTGCCACGGCGCTCTGCGGCACGCCGAGTGCGTACGCCACTTCCAGCGAGTCGGGTGCGCCGATCGGGACGACCGACAGCGCCCCGTCCGCGAGGTCACGCTCCCGGTGCAGCAGCGTCACCGTCCGTAGCAGTGCACGGTCGTCACCGACCACCACAGGGCGCCGGGATCCCCGGCGCGCAAGGGCCCGGGAGAATTCCTCCGGGCTGTCCGGGAGGCAGATCTTCGCCTCCGCTCCCGCACACAACACATCTTTCGCGATCCGTACGGACTCGCCGTCATTTCGGCGGGCGACCGGGTCGATGACCACCAGCAGCTGGTCGTGAGCCGACACCTCGGTCCTTCCTCGGGTAGCATCTTTGTGCAAGAGCCCCTTGCGCTATTGCGCCAGGGGCTTCGTCTATTCCGGGGCACACCGGTGAGGCGGCCTCGGCCCCTGACCTTGGACATGCCCCACCCGGAAGGGGTGTACGCCTGTGCCCGCACTTGTGCTGCTCGGTGCTCAGTGGGGTGACGAGGGCAAGGGAAAGGCCACCGACCTCCTCGGTGGATCCGTTGATTATGTAGTGCGCTACCAGGGCGGCAACAACGCCGGCCACACGGTCGTCGTCGGCGACCAGAAGTACGCACTGCATCTTCTCCCTTCCGGAATCCTCTCCCCGGGGTGCACCCCGGTGATCGGAAACGGTGTCGTCGTCGACCCGGCGGTCCTGCTCTCCGAGCTGAGCGGGCTGAACGAGCGGGGCGTCGACACGTCCAAGCTCCTGATCAGCGGCAACGCGCATCTGATCACTCCGTACAACGTCACCCTCGACAAGGTGACGGAACGGTTCCTCGGGAAGCGCAAGATCGGCACGACGGGCCGTGGCATCGGCCCGACCTACGCCGACAAGATCAACCGCGTCGGCATCCGGGTCCAGGACCTGTACGACGAGTCGATCCTCATCCAGAAGGTCGAGGCGGCGCTCGAGGGCAAGAACCAGCTCCTCGCCAAGCTCTACAACCGCCGCGCGATCGACGCCGCGCAGATCGTCGAGGAGATGCTCCAGTACGCGGAGCAGATCAAGCCGTACGTCGCGGACACCACCCTGATCCTCAACAACGCGCTGGACGAGGACAAGGTCGTGCTCTTCGAGGGCGGCCAGGGCACGCTCCTGGACGTCGACCACGGCACGTACCCCTTCGTCACCTCCTCGAACCCGACCGCGGGTGGCGCCTGCACCGGTGCCGGTGTGGGTCCGACGAAGATCAGCCGGGTCATCGGCATCCTCAAGGCGTACACGACCCGAGTCGGTGCCGGGCCGTTCCCGACGGAGCTCTTCGACGCGGACGGCGAGGCGCTGCGCCGCATCGGCGGCGAGCGCGGTGTCACCACCGGCCGTGACCGTCGCTGCGGCTGGTTCGACGCGGTCATCGCGCGGTACGCGACCCGGGTCAACGGCCTGACGGACTTCTTCCTCACCAAGCTCGACGTGCTGACGGGCTGGGAGCAGATCCCGGTCTGCGTCGCGTACGAGATCGACGGCAAGCGCGTCGAGGAGCTGCCGTACTCGCAGAGCGACTTCCACCACGCGAAGCCGATCTACGAGATGCTGCCGGGCTGGTCCGAGGACATCACCAAGGCCCAGACCTTCGCGGACCTGCCGAAGAACGCGCAGGCGTACGTGAAGGCCCTGGAGGAGATGTCGGGCGCCCCGATCTCCGCGATCGGCGTCGGCCCCGGCCGCACCGAGACGATCGAGATCAACTCGTTCCTGAAGTAGCCGGACAGGCCCGGTCGTGCCCTCCGTCCCGCGGGCGGAACGGAGGGCACGAGAGGCGGCCGCCGCGCCAAGGGCCCGCACCCCGTACCCCGGGGTGCGGGCCCTTGCCCGTGCTACGCCTCTGGCTGCGTGCCCGGGCGCTTCTAGCCGCGGTAGTACTCGCCCGGCTCCCCGTCCAGCATCGGGAAGACCAGCAGGCGCTCACGGCCCTTGAAGCGGTCGATCGTCAGGTAGCCGGCGTACCCGGCCCGCTCGCAGTCGCGGTCCGAGGCGTCCGGGTCCGTGGTGCCCGGGCCGACGACCAGGGGCGTCCCGGAGCCGGCGAGGATCGCCGTGAAGGTGCAACTGACCGAGTCCGGCCTCGGGTTGCCCTCGTCGTCGAGGCGTGGGTAGACGTGCACACGGCGGTAGACCGTGGCGCCGACGGGGCCCTGGGTGATGGTCACCTCGTCGCTGTAGCGCTCGGCGTTGTCGCCGTAGATCAGCCGGTCGTTCTCCATCTTCCACCGCCCGACCAACTGCGTCGGCACGATGTTCGTGCCGGTCCGGGCCTTGCGGAAGGTGGTCTTCGCGGCTCCCGAGGTCCACTCCAGGACGTCGGGGGAGCGCAGGGTGAGGGTCTGGTGGGCGGCGGGCGTGCAGCGCTGGGCGGGGACGCTCGTGGTGACGTCGGACTCGCCGAGGACCACCTTGTCCTCGTCGGCGGAGACGAGCCGCGAACGGCCCATGCACAGCCGCTCCTCGCTCACCTGGACGTAGACGGCGGCCTTGGCGCCCGCCGCCCCCTGGCCGATCTCGATCCGGCTCGTCTCCCTGGGGTGGTCGGCCGAGCCGCGCTGGACGCCCTCCCAGGCGCCGAGGAACGCGGCCGGCACGATCCCCGACGGCCGGGCGGACACGTCACCGGTCTGCCCGCGCGCACGGTTCTTCTGATCGTCGAGGCCCTTGGTCGGGTCCGGCCAGAAGACGTACGTGAGCGTGGCCGCCGCGGCGACGACGAGGGCCGTCGCGACGGCGACCAGTGCGCCGCGCCGCCGCTCGGGCGCCTTCGGGGCCGGCGGGGGCGTGGGGTCGTCGGCCCTCGCACCGGCCGTACCGCCCGTAGCGCCCGAGCCGCCGGCGGTGGTGGCCTCCGCCTCCAGGACCCGCGCGGCGTGCCTGCCGAGGCGGGCCAGCACCTCCGCCGGCAGCCAGGGATCGGCGACCGTGATCGTCTCCACCAGCTCGGCGGCCGACGGCCGGGCGGCCGGGTCCTTGGCGAGGCAGGCCCGGACCAGACCCGCCAGTTCGGCCGGAAGGTCCGTCAGATCGGGCTCGTCGTGGGCGATGCGGAACATCGTGGCGTGGACACCGCTGTCCGCCGTACCGAACGGGGAGTGGCCCGTCGCCGCGTAGACGAGGACCGCCCCGAGGCAGAAGATGTCCGAGGCCGGGGTCAGCTTCTCGCCGCGCACCTGCTCGGGGGACATGAAGCCGGGCGAGCCGACCACCGCGCCGGTGCTGGTCAGTCCGCCGTCGGTGATCGTCTCGACGGCGCGGGCGATGCCGAAGTCGATGATCCGCGGGCCGTCGAAGGTGAGCAGGACGTTGGACGGCTTCAGATCGCGGTGGACCAGCCCGGCGGCGTGCACATGGGTGAGCGCCCGGGCGAGCCCGGAGGCGAGGGTCCGTACCGTCACGGCCGGTAGCGGCCCGAACTCGTCGCCCACCACGATCCGCAGCGACGGCCCCGGAACATAACCGACGGCCACCCAGGGCGCCTCGGCCGCCGTGTCCGAACCGAGGACCGGCGCCGTGCCCGTGCCACCGACGCGCTCCAGCGAGGCGACCTCACGGGCGAACCGGCGACGGAACTCGTCCTGCGCCGCGAGCTCCGTGTGCACGACCTTCACCGCCACCGTCCGCCCACCGGCCGAACGGGCCAGGAACACCCGGCCCATGCCGCCGGCGCCCAGCCGTCCGAGCAGACGGAACGGGCCGATGCTGACCGGGTCTTCCGGGTTCAATGGCTCCACGTCGCTAGAGAATGCCAGACGCCCTGGTCGGCGTGGCGTCATCCTTCGCCGCAGATCCGCAGTCCCTTGGGGGTCGCGCACGGCAGGTGCCCGTGGGTACGGATGACGTCCTGGCCGCTGCCCCGGCTCAGATAGGTGAGAAAACTGGAGGTCAGCGAGTCGGCCGGGGGCTCGCCCCAGGTGTAGGCGTACTCGATCTCCCGGTACGGGTAGGTCGACTCGCCTATCTCGTCCACGTTCGCCGTCCGGCCGTCGATCGCCACCCGGCGCAGCCCCTTCAGCCCGCTCGCGGCACGGAGTTCGGTGTAGCCGACGGCCCCCGGCAGCTTGGCGACCGTGGACAGCACCTGCTCCGTGCTGTCGAGTTCGCAGCGCAGCACAGGGGCCTCCAGGTCGTCCCGGTGCTCGCAGTCCCGTGAGGAGTTCGCGGGCTCGTTACGGCCGAGGACGCGGCGCTGGAAGACCTCACGCGTACCGGAGTTGGCGTCCCTGCTGACCAGGCGCACCGGTCTGTCCGGGCCGCCGGGTATCTCCTTCCAGTTGGTGATCCGGCCCTGGTAGAGGCGGCGGACCTGATCCAGGGTGAGACTGGTGACCGGTATCCCGTCGTTGACGACGAGGGTGAAGAGGGAGACGGCCACCATGCTCTCCCGCAGCTGCGGGTAGCCGCCGGGCTTGCGTCCGTCGGAGAGCGCGACGACCGCCGGGGAGCCCTTGCCTGCGGCGGCGCCGGCCGCGGCCAGCTCCCGTATCCCCGCCGTCGAGCCGTGCGCGTCGACCACGACGGTGGACCCCTCGCAGTCCTTCTCGTACTTCCGCGCCAGCTCGCGCACCGCCGGGGCGAACGCCGTGGAGCCGGTCACCGTGAGCGTGCCCCGGGCGCAGCCGATGGGCGGCGGCGTCTCGCTGCGGACGATGATCGTCGCGAGGGTGACCACGCATGCGGCGAGGACGAGGGTGATGTTCCGGGCCGCGGGGCTGAACGTCGGCGCCTTGTCGTCGACGCTCATGCTCTCGTTGCGGTGGATGTCCACCACGTCCCGGGTGCCGGTGATCCGGATCGCGCGCTCGGTCACGCCGCCGGAGAGCAGTACGAGCAGCTTGAAGTACTGCGTGCGCTCCAGCGCCACCTTGGGCATCAGGACGGCCTCCCCGTCCTTGCGCAGCCCCGGCCCGGCCGCCATGTCGTTGCGCACCGGCTCGAACGCCCGAGGGATGGTGGCGACGACGGCCTGGACCGTCCGGCCGCCGAAGGTGATCTTCAGCCCCTCGGGCTCGCTCGACTGCGCGTAGTCCCCGTGGTTGATCTCGCGAAGGCCGTCGTTCTCGATCCGGAGCAGGACGAGGGTGGAACCGTTGGCATCACCGATGTCGCCGTCGCGCAGGGTCAGGTCGCCCACGGACTCGTCCGCCACGTGCAGCGGGGTGTTCAGCTGCACGCGGTATCCGAGCCGCCGGCCCCGCTGCATGGAGCGCTCGTACGCGACGACACCGGCGGAGACGAGCACACCGAGGAGCGCGGTGACCACGGCGATGACGTTCTCTGCGGTAACCCAGTCCACGAGCGAGACGGTACGGACGTGTGTGCGGTTCCGTGGGGAAGGTTGCTTCTCGCCACCAGGAGTTCTCCCTTCGTTCAGTCGCGACCCGTTCGGTGGCGACCCGTTCGGTCGCGTACGGGGCGGCGACGGGTGGCGACGGGTTGGCGGAGTATCGGTTGCCGGGGGTGTGGACCGTGGGTGTAATGGCCACGAGGGGGCTCGTCGGAGAGGAACCCCATGCGTGTCGTCGAAGTGACCGCCTACGGCGGCCCTGAGGTCCTGAGGATGGCCCGC
This sequence comes from Streptomyces sp. Je 1-79, assembly GCF_025195125.1. Classification (GTDB taxonomy): domain Bacteria; phylum Actinomycetota; class Actinomycetes; order Streptomycetales; family Streptomycetaceae; genus Streptomyces. Next base: position 230,758 of record NZ_JAMGSL010000007.1, on the reverse strand, counting down.
CGGCCCGAGCCCGAGGCCGGTGACGTCCCCGGACGCGTCCGCGTGCGGCTGAAGGCAGCCGGTGTGAACCAGGCGGACCTCCGGATCCGCGCCGGCCGCTACCCGGGCCACGTCGGCGAACTCACGCCTCCTTTCGTTCTCGGAACGGACTTCGCGGGCAAGCTGCTGGATCCGGTGCCCGGCATGGCCGCCGGCACCCGCGTGGCCGGTTTCCTGCCCTGGTTCGAGGAGCTGACGGGCGAGGGGACGTACGCCGAGGTCGTGCGCGCCGCCCCGGAGTGGCTGGCCCCGATCCCGGACGACGTGGACTTCACCGTGGCCGCCTCCGTCCCGCTGGCCTCGGCCACCGCCCAGCAGGGCCTCGACCGGCTCGCGCTCCCGGCGGGGTCGACGCTGCTCGTGACCGGTGCGAGCGGGGTCGTGGGCCGCCTCGCGGTCCAGTACGCCGCGGCGGCCGGACTGCGGGTGCTGGCCGTCGCCCACGAGGGCGACGAGCGCGAACTGAAGCTCCTCGGCGCGGAGCACAGCATCCTGCGGGGCACGCCGGAGGAGGTGGTCGCGAGGGTGCTCGAGGTCCTCCCGGAACGGGTGGACGCCGCTTTCGACGGGGCCTTCCACTCCGTCCCGGCCCTCGCCGCGGTGAAGGACGGGGGCGCCTTCATCGCGCTCGCCGCCGACCGCACTCCGCACGCGGAGCGGGACATCCGCGTCGAGACCGTCCGAGGCCGTCCGGACGCGGCCCGGCTGAAGGAGACCCTGGAAAAGGTGGCCGCCCGGGAGCTGATCACCCGCGTGGCGGATGTCATGCCTCTGGAGGAGGTTGCGGAAGCACACCGAAGGGCGGAGGCGGGCCACCGGCCCGGCCGCATCATCCTCATGATCTGAGCGTCAGGTCCACGAACGGCCCCCGGCCGGGCATCAGGCTGCCGACGGCAGGCTCTCCCGGCCGCCGGAGGGCCGGAGGCCCAGGCCGTGGCGGTCCGCCCAGGCGGTGATCGCCGCGGCTATCTCCTCGGGGCGGTCCTCCGGCGCCTGGTGGCCGGCGGGGCCGCAGTGGGCCGTCTCCAGCGCGGATATGTGCGCCTCGCACCAGGCCGCCATGGCCGGGTCGATCATCAGGGTCGGCGACCCCTCGAAGGTCAGCAGCAGCTTCGGCACGTCCGGGCTGTCCGCCAGCCACGCGTCGTACGCCTCGATCCGGGCGACGACCTCGGCCGGCTCCCCGTCCAGCGGCATCGAGCGCGGCCACTGGAGCATCGGCCGCCTGGACTCGGGCGTCGGGTACGGCGCGCGGTAGACCTCGTGATCCGCCTCGCTCAGGCCGGTGAGGACCGTCTGGGCGAAGGAGTCCTCGACGAAGGCGTTCCGCTCCAGGACCAACTCCTCTCCCACCCCGGGGGACTTGAACGACCGGAACTGCTCCCGCGCGCCTTCCGGGAACTCCTCCCAGCTCATCGGTCGCAGGATCGTCTCCATGAAGGCCACGCCCCGCACCCCCTCCGGGTGCCGTGCGGCCCGGTCGAAGGCGAGCGAACCGCCCCAGTCCGTCCCTATCAGGACGGCCTCCTCGATCCCGAGCCCCTCGAACCAGGCGTCGAGATACCGCGCCTGGTCCGCGTACGTGTAGGCGATGTCCGGCTTGCCCGATCGCCCCATGCCGATCAGGTCCGGGGCGAGGAGCCGCCGTCCGCCTCCGACAGCCGGGAGGACGTGCCGCCACAGGTGGGAGGAGGTGGGGTTGCCGTGCAGGAAGACGAGCGGCGCCGCGTCCGTGGGCACGGCGGCAGCCGACTGCTCGTGACCCGACCGTTCGTGACTCGACCGTTCGTAGCTCGACTGCTCGTAGGCCGACTCCTCGTAAGCCGACTCCTCGTAAGCCGAATCCTCGTAATACATGGTCGAGTCGAGGACCTTGATCATGGGCATGGTTCGTTCCCCCCTCTAACGTTTCCATCACTAACGTTCGTGCCACTAACGAAGCTATATCGTTCGGGCCACTAACGCAAGGGGTAATCTGCGGGCATGACGACGGACGACGCGGGCACCGCGGACGACGCCCCCGAGGCCGGGGTGGGCGCAGGGACAGGTGAAGGCGCGGAGATGGACGAGCGCCAGGCCCCGGCCCGCCTCCGGGGCCTGCCCAGCCGCCTCCTGGCCATGGCCGCCGCGCGGGCGGACCGCCTGGTCAACGCGAGCTTCGCCGAGCAGGACGCCCGCAAGTGGCACTATCTGGTCCTCGCCGCGCTCGACGACGACGGCCCGACCAGTCAGGCCGGCCTGAGCCGCCGTACCGGGATCTACCGCAGCGACCTCGTGGCCGTCATCAACGAGCTCGCCGCGCGCGGACACGTCGAGCGGACCCCCGACCCGGACGACCGTCGACGGAACGTCATCACCCTGACCGAGCAGGGCCGTCGGCATCTGAAGCGCCTCGACGAGGTGCTGGCCGGCGTGCAGGACGAGTTGATGGAGGGCCTGACCAAGCTCGAACGGGAGCTGCTGACAAGCCTGTTGGAGCGCGTGCTGGAGCGCTGACGGGTGCCGCGGGGCGGTACGCGTGGCCGATGCGTCGCACCACTTCCGGTGTCGAGCAATGGACCAATCATCGTCACAAGTGTTGGTCTAGACCTTGACAGGTCCAGACCAAAGCCGCTTCGCTGGGCTCTCCCCCACGGAAGGGCGAGCGCATGTTGCGACGTCTGCTCATACTCATGTCCGCACTCTGTACGGCCGTCGGACTGGCCGTCTTCCTTCCCGCCGCGACGGCCGGTGCGGCACCCGCCTGCGTGGGCGCCTGGAACTCCTCCAGCGTCTACACCGGCGGCATGACCGCCTCGTTCAACGGCCACAACTGGTACGCCAAGTGGTGGACCCAGAACGAGCGCCCCGGCACCTCGGACGTCTGGCGCCACGAGGGCGCCTGCGGTGGCGGCACGACCCCGCCGCCCACGTCCGGATTCGTCGTTTCCGAGGCCCAGTTCAACCAGATGTTCCCGGGCCGGAACTCCTTCTATACGTACAGCGGCCTCACGGCGGCCCTCAGCGCCTACCCCGCCTTCGCCAACACCGGTGGCGACACCGTGAAGAAGCAGGAGGCCGCCGCCTTCCTCGCCAACGTCCACCACGAGACCGGCGGCCTGGTCCACATCGTGGAGCAGAACACCGCCAACTACCCCCACTACTGCGACAGCGGCCAGCCCTACGGCTGCCCCGCCGGCCAGGCCGCGTACTACGGACGCGGTCCGATCCAGCTCTCCTGGAACTTCAACTACAAGGCCGCGGGTGACGCCCTCGGCATCAACCTCCTGAACGACCCCTGGCGCGTCGAGCGCGAGTCGGCCGTCGCCTGGAAGACCGGCCTCTGGTACTGGAACACCCAGAACGGCCCGGGCACGATGACCGGCCACAACGCCATGGTCAACGGTGCCGGCTTCGGTCAGACGATCCGTTCGATCAACGGTTCGCTGGAGTGCGACGGCAGGAACCCGGCCCAGGTCCAGAGCCGGGTGACCAAGTACCAGCAGTTCGCCCAGATCCTCGGCGTACCGACGGGTGCGAACCTGTACTGCTAGTTCTGTCGGTGCCGCACCGCCGGCCTGCGGACACGATCCGGCCTGCGGACACGATCCGGCCTGCGGACACGATCCGGACGGCGGGCCCACGGGGACTGACTCCGTGGGCCCGCCGTCGGCGTGCTGCGCAGCACATGCGCGCAACTGCCCCGAATAGGACAGGATCTGGCCTCGTCCCCTCGTACCGTCACGCCATGAACGCGAACATCCCCGAGGGGTACACCACCGTCACGCCCTGGATCATCGGTCACGACACCGCCGGGCTCATCGACTACCTGGAGCGCGCCTTCGGCGCCGAGGACCTCGGCCGTTTCGTCCTGGACGACGGGACGATCGGCCATGCCGAGCTCCGGATCGGGAACGGCCGGCTGATGGCGTTCGACAGTCCGCCCGGCTGGGACCCGACGCCCGCGTTCATCCGGCTCTACGTGGAGGACGCGGAGGCCACGCACCGTCAGGCCGTCGAGGCGGGCGGCACGTCGGTCACGGAGGTGACGCACCTCTTCTTCGGCGACAAGGTCGGCCGGGTCCGCGACCCGTTCGGGAACCTGTGGTGGATCCAGGCCCACATCGAGGACGTCGACGAGGAGGAGATGGCCCGCCGGATGACGGACCCGGTCTTCACTCGGGCGATGGAGTACGTGCAGGGGGCCATGTACCGACCGGGGGAGCGGGGTCACTCCCGCTGACCGCCTCCAGGGCCCGGGAGAGCCGCTCCAGCACCCGTACGGTCTCGTCGAACTCCGCCTGGCCTCCCAGGGCCTGCGAGAGCCGTGCCGCGAGGTCCGCGTGACCGGGGTCGAGCCGCTCGACGGCCGCCAGCCCCTCCGGTGTCGGCGCCAGGAGCTTGGCGCGGCGGTGGGCCGGATTGGGCTCGTACGCCGCGAGGCCCCGCTCCACCAGGAGGTCGGCGATCCGCTGGACGCTCTGGCGGGTGATGCCCATGGTGCGGGCGATGCCCGCGACGGGCTGCGGGGCGCGCAGTACGGCTCCGAGGACCTGCCACCAGGCGGCGGTGAGGCCGACGGGGCGGGCCAGTTCTTCCGAGACGGCGAGGAACTGGCCGTTGAGCCGGAAGACCCCGAGCGCGGTGCGGGCGAGGGTGTCCTGCTGCTCGCGACTCACGACGCCGCGCCACCCGGAGAACGCTCCGAGCCGCCCATCGCGCCTCCCGTACCTGAGTCGTCGGTCGTGTCCGAGTCGTCCGAGTCGTCCGAGTCGTCCGACCCGTCCGCGGCGCCTGACCCGTCCGCGGCGCCTGACCCGTCCGCGGAGCCCGACCCGTCCGCGGAGCCCGACCCGGCCGCGTCGCCCGAGTCGTCCGCGTTGAGCTCCTCGTACGCCGCCGGGTCCGAGTCGTGGAAGAGGCGGTACCAGGCGTCCAGCTTCGAGCCCTTGAAGGCGCCCATCGTGCCGAGCACCTCGCGGGCGAACGCGACCGGCTCGGTCGGGCCCGCGGTGATCAGGTCGCCGACGCCGCCGGCGCCCCGGTCCGTGACCGCGTCCGCGTCGACGTAGTGGTCGCCGCCCAGGTAGCCGGTGGCGGCGAGGTAGTAGGAGATGGCGCTCGTGTGCGCGCGGTCGTCGAGGAGGCCCTCCCGGGCCAGCCCCGCCGTGGCGCCGCAGATCGCGGCGACGGGGACGCCCGCGTCGAGGAAACGGCGGGCGGCGGCGGCGAACGGGACGAGGTCGTCGCTCGTGTCCCAGAGGTCGCCGCCCGGAAGGATCAGGAGGGCGCTGTCCTCGGGCCGGAGGTCTTCGAGGGAGAGGTCGGGGACGATCCGCGTGCCGCCGATGGTGGTGACGGGCTTGTCGGCGACGGGGCCGACGGTCGTGACCGTGAAACCGGACCGGGCGAGCCAGGCGGTGGCGTGGCCCGTCTCCCAGTCGGCGAGGGTGTCGTAGACGGCGAGGTGGACGGTGCGGGGCATTTCGGGCCTCCTGCGTGCGGTCTGTGCCGTGCTCGTATGACAGAAGACTGTCATGTCGACAGGATGCTGTCAATAGGCCCTCCGTGCGGGCCCTGGACTCGGCGCGTACGCGCGGAAACCTCTCGACGTACGAACGGCCGCCGCCCCGGCGCGTACGAACGGCAACGTGTCGGGTCCGTGTCGGTCTCGGTGGACAAGATGGTCATGGCCGCTCCGACCTGCGCTTCCTTACCCTGGGCCTATGACCCCTCATGTCGACCCCCAGGCCGGCGCGGCCGTGAAGGCCGCAGACCGCGCGCACGTGTTCCACTCCTGGTCCGCCCAGGGCCTGATCGATCCGCTCGCCGTCGCCGGCGCCGAGGGTTCGTACTTCTGGGACTACGACGGCAACCGCTACCTCGACTTCACCAGCGGCCTCGTCTACACCAACATCGGCTACCAGCACCCGCGCGTGGTCGCCGCCATCCAGGAGCAGGCCGCGAAGCTCACCACCTTCGCGCCCGCCTTCGCCATCGACGTACGCTCCGAGGCCGCACGCCTCATCGCCGAGCGCACCCCCGGCGACCTGGACAAGATCTTCTTCACCAACGGCGGCGCCGAGGCCGTCGAGAACGCCGTACGGATGGCCCGGCTGCACACCGGCCGCCACAAGGTGCTCTCCGCCTTCCGCTCGTACCACGGCGCCACCTCCACCGCGATCAACCTCACTGGCGACCCGCGCCGCTGGGCCTCCGACACCGGCTCCGCCGGCGTCGTGCGCTTCTGGGCGCCGTTCCTCTACCGCTCGCCGTTCTACGCGACGACCGAGGAGCAGGAGTGCGAGCGCGCGCTCGCCCACCTCGAGGACACCATCGCCTTCGAGGGCCCGGCCACCATCGCCGCGATCATCCTGGAGACCGTCCCGGGCACCGCCGGCATCATGACCCCGCCGCCCGGCTACCTCACCGGTGTCCGCGAGATCTGCGACAAGTACGGCATCGTCTTCGTCCTCGACGAGGTCATGGCCGGCTTCGGCCGTACCGGCAAGTGGTTCGCCGCCGAGCACTTCGACGTCGTGCCGGACCTGATGACCTTCGCCAAGGGCGTGAACTCCGGTTACGTGCCCCTCGGCGGTGTCGCGATCAGCGAGAAGATCGCCGCGACCTTCGACAAGCGGCCCTACCCGGGCGGACTGACCTACTCCGGTCACCCGCTGGCCTGCGCCGCCGCCGTCGCCACCATCCAGGTCATGGAGGACGAGAAGGTCGTCGAGCACTCCGCCCACATCGGCGAGACCGTCCTCGGCCCGGGCCTGCGCGAGCTCGCCGAGCGTCACCCCTCCGTCGGCGAGGTCCGCGGCATGGGTACGTTCTGGGCGCTCGACCTCGTCAAGAGCAAGGAGACGCGCGAGCCGCTCGTCCCGTACAACGCGGCGGGCGAGGCCAACGCCCCCATGGCGGCCTTCGGCGCGGCCGCCAAGAAGCAGGGCCTGTGGCCCTTCATCAACATGAACCGCACCCACGCCGTCCCCGCCTGCAACGTCTCCGAGGCGGAGGCCAAGGAGGGCCTCGCCGCCCTCGACGCGGCGCTCTCCGTGGCCGACGAGCACACCGTGTGACGTGGGAGGGCTTCTGACGCGTGGGCGTCCGTCGCGTACGACGTCAGAAGCGTCACGGAGCCGGACCCTCCGTCTGGTCTAGGGTGTCCCAGAGCCGGACGGAGGGGGCCGAACCATGCCCGCGAGCGGAGCTGTCACCCGCAACACCCTGCGGCGGCAGATCGCGGACGCGCTCCGTGACGAAGTGCTCGCCGGGCGTTTGCAGCCGGGCGAGGAATTCACCGTCAAACAGATCGCCGAGCAGTACGGCGTCTCGGCGACACCGGTGCGCGAAGCCCTCGTCGACCTCTCCGCGCAGGGGCTCCTCGACTCCGACCAGCACCGCGGCTTCCGCGTGCACCAGTTCACGATCGACGACTACCGCGGCATGGTCGAGGCCCGCATGCTCGTCGTGGACGGCATCTTCCGGCGACACGATCCCGCGGTCCACCGGCCCGGGCCCGACGTCTCCCGAGGGGTCGCGCTCGTCTCCATACGCCGCCGGGGCGAGGCGGCGGTGCGGGCGGCCCGCGCGGGGGACCTCGACATCCTCATCGGGTACGACATCCGCTACTGGCGCGAACTGGCCCGGCTGGTCTCCGCCAACGACTACATCGCCGACTTCCTGCACCGGCTGCGGGTCCAGGCGTGGGTGTTCTCCGTGCCGTACCTGCGCTCCGACCGCGACCTCATCGGCTGGCTGTGGAGCGGGCACGTGGACCTCGTCGACGCGCTGACCCTCGGTGACGCCGACGCGGCGGTCGAGGTCGTACGGGCGTACAACCAGCAGTCGCTGGAGTGGGCGGACCGCGTGGAGCGGCAGTCGCGCTGACCGCGTGGAGCGGTGGTCGTGCCGACCGCGAGCGGCAGTCGTGCCGACCGGGCGACGCCGGCGGCCCCGCGCGGGTGTCGCGCGGTGTGTCGAGGGGCAGGTCACCACCGGGTGTGCGACGCGGACCGCGCCGACTACCCTGGCCGTCCCTGCAACTGACGGAGAGCGAGCCTCCCTTGGCCTGTGACCTGTGGCTGGTCCCTCTTGTCGACGTGCTGTGCCACAGCCCCGACAATCCCTTCGCCGAAGAGATCGCCGCCTACGACAAGGCCCTGACCGCGTCCGGTCTGCCCACCGTCCCCGTGTTCGCCTACATGCCGGGGCTGTCCGGCGATGTCGCGCCCGTCGCCGGGTTCGACTACGACGCCCTGCACTTCCTGCGCCGCGCCTATCTGCTGCACCTGTGCGGCCTGCCCGTCGAGCCGGTCGACGAGCTGGGCGGGGACTACGAGCAGCTCCTGGAGATGTTCGAGGCCACCGCGCAGCAGTCCCACCTCGTCTGGCACTACGACCACGCCGGCGCGTACGTCCCCGTGGACTTCCCGGCTCCGCTCTCCAACGACGAGCTCCTGGAGGGCGGCGGCCCGCTGGGCTCCTCGCACGGGCTGCTGCGAGAACTGGAGTTCGTCGGTCCCGCCATCGGGATCGACCCGGCCAACCCGCCCGCCGCGCCGCTGCCGCCGGAGCGGCCGACCTCGCTGGAGGAACCGGCCGGGCCGATCGCGTACGACGACAGTCCCTTCGCGCGTGAGCGCCATGTGTGGCTCGGTCTGCACGCGGCGGCGACGCGGAGCCTCGGCCAGGGCTCGATGATCATCCTGAGCTGATGTCACCTCGATGAAGCTGATGTCGCCGTCGATGACGGAAGGGCGCCTCCGGTGAGGGGGGCGCCCTTCACGTACGCGCGCGTCCACGTACCCGCCCGCGTCGCCCGCCCGCGTCGCCCGCCCGCGTAAGCCTGCCCGCGTAAGCCCGCCCGCGCGTCAGCCGCCCGCCTCAGCGCGGCTCCGGAGGCCGCTGCCTCGGCATGTTGGGGCGGGTGTTCGGCGGGAGCGGGAAGCGGGACGAGGGATGCCCGCCCTCGGGGCGGGACGCGCCCGTGCCCGCCGACTGCAGCGCCAGCGGCGCCGGGCCGGAGCGGAACTCGACCATCCAGTCCGCCGTCTCCGCCCGTACGAGCTCCGTCACGTCCTCCGAGAACCGGCGCAGCACCCCCAGGCACCGCTCCGCGGCCTCGCTCGCGGTCCCCTCGGTGGGCCCGAGGACCTCCCGTACGCTCTCCGACGCCCAGTCGAACTGCAGTGCCTGGAGCCTGCGCTGCACCGCCTGTGCCGTGGCGACGTCCCTTATCCAGCCCGACGTCAGCCCGAAGTACCGGTCGCACGCCATGCAGGCCGCGCCGAGCAGCAGGGACAGGTACCCCCAGCCCGCCGCGCCGTCCACCGCGCCCGTCAAGTCGAGCAGGGGCAGTGCGGCGCCGGCGACGACGCCCAGCGCCGTACCGATCCGCAGCGCCCGTGCGCAGCGGCGCTTCCAGACCCGGTCGGACAGGTACCACTCCGCCGTGCGCAGCGCGTTGGACTCGACCCAGCGGTACAGCTCGTCCAGACGCTCCGCGGGCTCGCCCCAGTCGCCGAGCGGGAACGGCGTCCCGGTCAGATCGCGGCGCGCGGCGGACCGCCCGGGCTCTCCCGGCTGACCCGGCTGCCCGGGCGGCGGCTGCGGCGGCTGCATCTCCGGCTGCTGGCTCACCGGGGCACTCCTCTGTTCAGCTCAGCGCTCGTGTCCTGCTGTGACGTGCGGTGCACGTGGTGCCTGCCCTTCCTACCGCCGAATGGTGGGCTGTGGGCCCGGAATCCCGGGATTTCCGCCCGCAAGGGGGTCTTGATCAGGTAGAGGAGCCCGCAGTTTCTCACTCGAAAGAGTTGTGGCGGCAGGCCGGGCATGGACCACGTAGGCTCGGCCGTACCGAACGTCAGTCGTCACATCAGTCGTCCGGATGTCATCCGTTTACCGTCGAAATGCCAGGAGTGACCGTGATTCCCGGTGGTGGCCAGCCCAACATGCAGCAGCTTCTCCAGCAGGCTCAGCAGATGCAGCAGGATCTCGCGCGCGCTCAGGAGGAGCTCGCCGCGACCGAGGTCGAGGGTCAGGCGGGTGGCGGCCTGGTGACGGCGACGGTCACCGGCTCCGGCGAGCTGCGCGGCCTGGTGATCGACCCCAAGGCGGTCGACCCGGAGGACACCGAGACGCTGGCCGATCTGGTCGTGGCCGCGGTCAAGGCCGCCAACGACAACGCGCAGCAGCTCCAGCAGGCCAAGCTGGGTCCGCTGGCGCAGGGCCTGGGCGGAATGCCGGGCCTGGGCTTCTGAGCCGCCCCGGCCCCGGCGGAAAGCCGGGCCTGGGCTTCTAAGGCGCCCCCGCAGCCACTACCGTAAGAAACAAGCACTTCTGAGAAGGGCGTTCCGTTGTACGAAGGCGTGGTTCAGGACCTCATCGACGAGCTGGGCAGGCTGCCCGGCGTCGGTCCCAAGAGCGCCCAGCGGATCGCCTTCCACATCCTCCAGGCCGAGCCGACCGACGTGCGGCGTCTCGCGCACGCGCTCCTGGAGGTCAAGGAGAAGGTCAGGTTCTGCGCGGTCTGCGGCAACGTCGCGCAGCAGGAGCAGTGCAACATCTGCCGCGACCCGCGCCGGGACATGTCGGTCATCTGCGTGGTCGAGGAGCCGAAGGACGTCGTCGCGATCGAGCGGACCCGTGAGTTCCGCGGGCGCTACCACGTCCTCGGCGGCGCGATCAGCCCGATCGAGGGCGTCGGCCCGGACGACCTGCGCATCCGTGAGCTGCTCACCCGGCTCGCGGACGGCACGGTCACCGAGCTGATCCTGGCGACCGACCCGAACCTGGAGGGCGAGGCCACCGCGACGTACCTGGCGCGGATGATCAAGCCCATGGGCCTCAAGGTCACGCGTCTGGCGAGCGGCCTGCCGGTCGGCGGCGATCTGGAGTACGCCGACGAGGTCACCCTGGGGCGTGCCTTCGAGGGGCGGCGACTGCTAGATGTATGACGACAGGGTCTGCGCGCCCGCGCCCGCGCTCGAAGGAGGCACCCGCGATGTCTGATGCCACACTGCACGCGATCACGCAGGACCCGGACGACTTCGCGGTCCAGATCGCCGACTCGATCGAGTCGTTCATCGTGGCGACCACGGAAGTGGCCAAGGGCGACGAGCCCGACAGCGCGGTTCCCTTCCTGCTGCTGGAGATCTCCCAGCTGCTGCTCGCGGGCGGCCGGCTGGGCGCGCACGAGGACATCCTTCCGGACGAGCGGTACGAGACGGACACCGGTCCGGAGCCGGACGTGGACGACCTGCGCGAGCGGTTCGCGACCATGCTCGAACCGGTGGACGTCTTCTCCGAGGTCTTCGACCCGTACGAGCCGCGCAAGGCGCCCGTACCGGCCCGGATCTCCGACAACCTCGCCGACATCGTCACCGACCTGCGGCACGGGCTGGCCCACTACCGGGCGGGGCGTACGAGCGAGGCCCTGTGGTGGTGGCAGTTCTCGTACTTCTCCAACTGGGGTCCGACGGCCTCGGCGACCCTGCGGGCGCTGCAGTCCCTCGTCGCCCACGTGCGGCTCGACCAGCCCCTCGCGGCCCTGGACGGCCTGGACACGGACGAGGACCTGGCAGAGGACGACCTCGCGGAGGAGGCGGGCCGCGTCATGGCCGAGGAGATCGCGGGCCCGCTGGGCCTGGGAGTCCTGAAGAAGTAGGCGGCGCGGCCCTTCCGGGCCGCGGCCTTCCCGGAGGGCCCTGGCGGCCGGTGCCCTGACCCGGCCGGCGGCGCCCTGCCGCCCTTCCCCCTCCCGGCCGCGCCCCGGCCGGCGGCGCCCTGCCGCCCTCCCCAGCCGCCCCCTCCCGGCCGCGCCCCTGACGGCGGTCGGCGTGTGAGCCCGCGCACATCTCGGGGTGTTGCCGCGTACCCCCGCTCCTCCCGGGCAGGCAATCCCACCGGGCGGTCCGGAGCCTTCCGGTTGTGATCACTACCTGAGCGGGACATCTCAGGATGCGATATCAGGTCGGCGATTCCGGACCGCTCGTTAAACTGAGCCGACCGCAGTAATGACTGCGGCAGAGACTGAGCGAGGAGCGCACGTGGGCCTTGTCGTGCAGAAGTACGGAGGCTCCTCCGTTGCCGATGCCGAAGGCATCAAGCGCGTCGCCAAGCGGATCGTGGATGCCAAGAAGAACGGCCACCAGGTGGTCGTCGTGGTTTCCGCGATGGGCGACACGACGGACGAGTTGATCGATCTCGCCGAGCAGGTATCCCCGATCCCTGCCGGGCGTGAGTTCGACATGCTGCTGACCGCCGGAGAGCGGATCTCCATGGCCCTGCTGGCCATGGCGATCAAGAACCTGGGCCACGAGGCCCAGTCGTTCACGGGCAGCCAGGCCGGTGTCATCACCGACTCGGTCCACAACAAAGCGCGCATCATCGATGTCACGCCGGGCCGGATCCGCACCGCCCTCGACGAGGGCAACATCGCCATCGTCGCCGGCTTCCAGGGTGTGTCCCAGGACAAGAAGGACATCACCACGCTCGGCCGCGGCGGCTCGGACACGACCGCCGTCGCCCTCGCCGCCGCGCTGGACGCCGAGGTCTGTGAGATCTACACCGACGTCGACGGCGTCTTCACGGCCGACCCGCGCGTGGTGAAGAAGGCGAAGAAGATCGACTGGATCTCCTTCGAGGACATGCTGGAGCTCGCCGCCTCCGGCTCCAAGGTGCTGCTGCACCGGTGCGTCGAGTACGCACGCCGTTACAACATCCCGATCCACGTCCGCTCGTCCTTCTCGGGGCTGCAGGGCACCTGGGTCAGCAACGAGCCGCAAGGGGACCGCAAGGTGGAGCAGGCCATCATCTCGGGCGTCGCCCACGACACCTCCGAGGCGAAGATCACCGTCGTTGGCGTGCCGGACAAGCCGGGCGAGGCCGCGGCCATCTTCCGCGCCGTCGCGGATGCCGAGATCAACATCGACATGATCGTGCAGAACGTGTCCGCCGCCTCCACCGGCCTGACGGACATCTCCTTCACCCTCCCCAAGGCCGAGGGCCGCAAGGCCATCGACGCCCTGGAGAAGGCGAAGGGCGCGATCGGCTTCGACTCGCTGCGCTACGACGACCAGATCGGCAAGATCTCCCTGGTCGGCGCCGGTATGAAGACCAACCCCGGCGTCACCGCCGACTTCTTCCGCGCCCTGTCCGACGCCGGTGTGAACATCGAGCTGATCTCGACCTCTGAGATCCGCATCTCGGTCGTCACCCGCGCCGACGACGTCAACGAGGCCGTGCGCGCCGTGCACAGCGCCTTCGGTCTCGACAGCGACTCCGACGAGGCCGTCGTCTACGGAGGCACCGGACGATGACCCGCAAGCCGACGCTCGCGGTCGTCGGTGCGACCGGAGCCGTCGGTGCGGTCATGCTCCAGATGCTCACGCAGCACGCGGACGTCTGGGGCGAGATCCGACTCGTCGCCTCGCCGCGCTCGGCCGGCCGCAAGCTGGCCGTGCGCGGCGAGGAGACCGAGGTCCTCGCGCTCGACGAGAACGCCCTGGAGGGCGTCGACCTCGTACTCTTCCTCGCGCCCGCGGACATCGCGGCGCGCTGGGCGCCCATCGCCGTCGCCAAGGGCGCGGTCGTGGTGGACACCTCGGCGGCGTTCCGGTCGGACCCGGACGTGCCGCTGGTGGTGCCCGAGATCAATCCGCACGCCGCGCGCGTACGGCCCCGGGGCATCGTCGCGAGCCCCGGGTGCTCCACGCTGGCGCTGATCGTCGCCGTGGGGGCGCTGCACGCCGAGTTCGGCGTCGTCGAGCTGGTGGTGACCGCGCAGCAGGCCGCGAGCGCGGGCGGGCAGGCCGGTGTCGCCGCGCTGCGCGAGCAGCTGTCCATGGTGGCCGGGACCGAGCTCGGCACGCACCCCGGTGACGTACGGCGGGCCGTCGGCGACGACACCGGGCCGTTTCCCGGGCCGGTCGCGCTCAACGTTCTGCCCTGGTCGGGGGAGCTGCGGGAGGACGGCTGGTCCTCCGAGGAGCTGTCGCTGCGCGAGGAGACCCGGAAGGTTCTCGACCTTCCCGGGCTGCCCGTCGCCGCCACCTGCGTCCGTGTCCCGGTGGTGACCGCGCACTCGGTCTCCGTGCACGCGCGGTTCGAGCGCCCGGTGAGCGTCGGTCGGGCGCACGAGATCCTGGCGACCTCACCGGGTGTGGTGCTCTTCGACGATCCGGCCGCGGGCGATTTCCCCACGCCCGCCGACGTCGTGGGCACGGACCCCGTCTGGGTGGGGCGCGTGCGCAGGTCGATGGACGACGAGCGCGCGCTGGAGTTCTTCGTCTGCGGCGACAACCTCCGCAAGGGCGCGGCGCTGAACGCCGTACAGATCGCGGAGTCGATCATTCGCCCGGAGCGTCCGGATATCGACGACGCCTGATCGTTCGACTTTGTAGGATCTGTGAACGACCTGTGAGCAAGTCGGCGGCACATGCCCCTTGAACTGGGGTGACGGCATGTTCGACGATGCTCTTCACCCTTACCGCAACCGGTAGTTGGGTGGGAGGCGTCTCTGTGCGCACCCATGTGGTGTGGTGCGGAACGTGCTGTGAAAAACGGGGCATTGGGGAAGAGCGGGTACGCATGAGGGTATTTGGTGCACCGTCAAAAACGGTGGCGTACTCGTACAACCCTGACGGGGGGAAGCGTGTCCAACAGGCGTGGCAGAGGTACTCGATATCGCAGCCGTCGTCCCGCTCCGCGGCACGGCAGTGGTCCCCGCTCTCACGGTCCCCGTACGCGGCACCGTGGGCACCGTGGTGCGCCCGCTCAGACGACCGCGTCCGGCCGGCGGCATGCCGGTGATCGCCCCCATGCCCGCAGGGACCCGGACGGCCGGCGTGACCGGCATCCCCTCGCCCCGCGAGAGCACTGAAGGCATCGTGTCCGCGGGCACCACCGTCGACCATCTGACCGAGACCTACCGGGCGCACTACCGCTCGCTGCTCGGTCTCGCCGCGCTGCTCCTCGACGACACCGCCTCCTGCGAGGACATCGTCCAGGAGGCGTTCATCCGCGTCCACTCCGCGCGCAAACGGGTCCGGGACCCCGAGAAGACCCTGGCCTATCTGCGCCAGACGGTCGTCAACCTCTCCCGCTCCGCGCTGCGCCGCCGCATCCTCGGACTCAAGCTGCTGTCCAAGCCGATGCCGGACATGGCGAGCGCGGAGGAGGGCGCGTACGACCAGCTGGAGCGGGACGCGCTCATCAAGGCGATGCGCGGACTGCAGCGGCGCCAGCGCGAGGTGCTGGTCCTGCGGTACTTCGCGGACATGACGGAGGCCCAGGTGGCCGAGACGCTCGGCATATCCCTGGGTTCGGTGAAGGCGTACGGCTCGCGTGGCATCGCGGCGCTGCGCGTCGCTATGGAGGCGACGGCATGAGCTCCGACGGCATGGATGCGGGCTCGGGCGGTACGCGCTCCGGCGGTACGGGTTCCGGCGATGCGAACAGCGGCGGTACGAGTGGACCGCCCGACGGTGAACGCGACGACATGGGACACGGGATTGTGAACGACGGGCCGGACAACGAGCGGGCCGACGGCCACGACGAGCTCTTCGAGGGCGACGAACTGGCGCTGAGGAGGCTGCTCCACGGCGCCGTGGGCGACCTCCAGCCCACCGACGGCGCCCTCGACCACCTGCGCCGTGCGGTGCCCGCCCGGCGCACCCGCAAGCGCCAGGCCGTCGTCGGCTTCGCCGCGGCCGCCGTTCTGCTCGGGACGGCCGTGCCCGCCTTCGTGCATGTCGCCGGCTCCGGCGGCATCACCGCCGACCAGGCCGTCAACGCCGGCCACGGCGAACAGGCGCAGGGCGGTACCGGCTCCGAGACCGGTGTCGAGACCGGTGGCAACGGCGACGGTACGCCGACCGGCACGGCGACCCCGAGCCAGGGCGCCGACGGCGGGAACACCAAGGACTCCGTGAACGCGAGCACGGGCGGCGGCTCGAAGTCCCCGTCCGGCTCCTCGCCGGTGTGCGACGCCGCGCAGCTGGCCGTCAGCTCGGTGCAGGCGGGTGGCCCGGACGCCGAAGGGAAGGTCTACGGCACGTTCCGCGTCGCCAACGTCTCCGGCAAGGAGTGCGTGGTGAGCGGCGACGGCAGCATCGGCTTCCAGGCCCTCGGGGCGGCGGACCCGTCCAGGATCTCGGTCGTCGCGCACACCCCCGGGGACGCGGCGAGCGGCCTGCCCGACCCCTCGCAGGAGTCGCCCACGCTGCTCCTGCGGCCGGACAACGCGTACGAGGTGAGGTTCGCCTGGGTCCCCGCGGAGACGTGCCCGACCACCGGCACCCCGGACCCCGAGCCGACCCCGGACCCGGAACCGACC
This sequence comes from Streptomyces sp. Je 1-79, assembly GCF_025195125.1. Lineage (GTDB taxonomy): Bacteria > Actinomycetota > Actinomycetes > Streptomycetales > Streptomycetaceae > Streptomyces. The sequence goes on along the minus strand of NZ_JAMGSL010000007.1, from coordinate 214,398 downwards.
CCGAGCCCCGAGCCGACCCCGAGTCCGACGAAGGACGGCGAGGGCGCGGCGTCGGGCGGCTCGGGCTCGACCGGCAACGGTGAGACGGTCGAGGGGACGGCGCCGCAGTTCGTTCTGGACGGGACGCCCGCCGACGGCAGCGTCTCGGTCAGCCACACGGCCGAGCCCGGCGGCCCTCAGGCGGCCACGACGATCCCCAACGCGTGCGCGGGCACCATCTACCGCACGGGCGTCCTGGACGCCTCCTAGGGCGTGTTTCGCCCTAGAGGCCCAGGGCCTCGTCGCGGCGGGTCTCCACCTCGCGGCGCAGGAGGCGGAACCACATGAAGACGACGAAGCCCGCGAAGACGAACCACTCGGCCGTGTAGCCGAGGTTCTGGAACGCCTTCAGGTCCAGCGACGTGCCCGCCGCTGCCGCCGCCGGGACGGGGGTCAGCCCGGCGGGGGAGTCGGTGAGCGTGACCCACGCGTCGTAGACGTCGTCGGAGACCACGTTGACCAGGGACCCCGCGCTGATCATGGAGAGCTGGCCCTCGGGGAGCCCGCCCGCCGCCCGGACGCCCTTGGTCCCCGCGTTCTCGGACGCCTGGAGGGCGCCGACCACGGTGACCTCGCCCGACGGCGGGGCCGGGGCCTTCGCGCCGGCGGGCAGCCAGCCCCGTACGACGGGCAGCGACTTGCCGCCGTCCGTCTTCAGCAGCGTCAGGACGTACGCGCCCGCGCGGCCGTCCAGCTCACGGTCCGGCACCAGGAACTGCTCCCCGTACCGGCCGCTCGCTTCCGCGTGCCGGCCCGAGGTCTCCTTGTTTACCGGCAGCAGCGTGTCCAGCGGCTCGGTCCTCAGCGTGGCCGGGTCCGGGGCCCGCTCCGCCTCCCGGTGGGTGTCGACGCGGTCCTCGAACTTCCCCATCTGCCAGGTCCCCATGAAGAGGCAGAACGGGATCGCCAGCAGGACGAAGACGTTGATCCCCCACCAGCGGGGCGTTCTCAGGAACCGGTACACCCCTCCACGGTACGCAGCCGCCTCACCCCTCCACCGGCCGGGTCCCCAGGTGCCGCGCGGCGAAGGCCAGCTCAAGGCGGACCTGCTTGATCCGCTCCTCCACCACCAGGGAGCCGTGCCCCGCGTCGTACCGGTACACCTCGTGGACCGCGCCCCGGGCGCCGAGCCGGTCCACGTAGTTGTCGATCTGGCGGATCGGACAGCGCGGATCGTTGACGCCCGCCGAGATGTACACCGGAACGGTGACCCGGTCCACGTACGTCAGCGGCGACGAGGCCTCGAAGCGGTCCGGCACCTCATCCGGCGAGCCGCCGAAGAGCGTCCGGTCCAGCGCCTTCAGGGCCTCCATCTCGTCCTCGTACGCCGTCACGTAGTCCGCGACCGGGACGGCGGCGAGCCCGACCGACCAGGCGTCCGGCTGCGTGCCAAGCCCGAGGAGCGTCAGATAGCCGCCCCACGAGCCGCCGGACAGGACCAGCCTGGCCGGGTCGGCGAGCCCCGAGGCGACCGCCCACTCGCGGACCGCGGCGACGTCCTCCAGCTCGATCAGGCCGACCCGGTGCTTGAGCGCGTCCGTCCACTCCCGGCCGTACCCCGTCGAACCGCGGTAGTTGACCCGGACCACCGCGTAGCCGTGGTCGAGCCAGGCCGCCGGGCCCGAGGCGAACGCGTCGCTGTCGTGCCAGGCAGGCCCGCCGTGCACCTCGAAGATCGTCGGGAAGGGCCCCTCGCCCTCCGCCGGCCGCTGCACGAGGGCGTGGATGCGGCCGCCGGGGCCCTCCACCCACACGTCCTCCACCGGCACCGACCCGGGCGCCCGCAGCCCCGGAGGGTCGAGGACGACCCCGCCGTCCGTCGAGCGCACCTGCGGCGGCTCGGCGGCCGACGACCACAGGTACTCCACGCTGCCGTCCGGACGGGTCGTGGCCTCCGACACCGACCCCGCCGGGGTCTCCACCCGCACCAGCGCGCCCGTCGCGATGTCGTACCGCCACAGCTCGCTGCGCGCCTCGAAGCTGTGCACGATCAGCAGGCCCGTGCCGTCCGCGTACCACTCCGCCGACACGTCGCCCGGCAGGTCGAGCCGGAGGTCGGTCTCGCGGCCCGTCGTCACGTCCCACAGCAGCGGCTCCCAGCGGCCCCGCCGCTGGTGCCCGACCAGCAGCCGGGTGTCCCCGTCCACCGGCGCGAAGCCCAGCACCGCCAGGCCCAGCTCCTTCGTGCCGCCCTTGGAGTCGTCCAGCTCGGCCACCACCGAGGAGTCGCCGGCGCGCAGCACCCGCAGGGCCGAGTGCATGGCGTCGCCGTGCTCGGTGTGCTCGATGGCGATCAGCGAGCCGTCGTGCGAGAGGTCGCCCACGCCGGCCGACTCCCGGTGCCGGTAGATCTCGACGGGCGCCGCCCCGCCCCGTACGAGATGGATCGTCGAACCCTCCTCGTCCGTCGACCGCCCGACGACCACCGTGCCCTCCCGGCCGATCGCGAGCCCCGCCGGATACGAGGGGGCGAGGTCCGGCACCGCGGGCTCGTCGGCGCCGCCGTCGAACCGCTGGCGCATCCACACCCCGAACTCGTCCCCGTCCTTGTCCGAGAACCACCAGATCCACCGGCCGTCCGGGGACAGCGTGCCGTCCGTCGTCCCGTTCGGCCGGTCCGTGACCTGCCGCTGCGCGCCGCTCGCCCGGTCCCAGGCGTACAGCTCGTACGTCCCCGTCGCGTTGGAGACGAACAGCGAACGGTCCGGCGCCTCCTCGGCCCACTCGGGCAGGGAGACGCGGGGTGCCCGGAAGCGCTGCTCCCAGGCCGGGACGTCGGGGGTTTCGGTGATCTCGTTGCTCTCGGTCATGGCCCCCATCATGCTCCGGTCGGCCGACAATCCGTTCGCCTCGTCCGCAGCCTGTGGATAACTTGGACGGCTACCGGCCTCGCCCGCCGCCCATCGGGATCACCGGGCGGACGCCTACGCGGATCACGGCGCGGCCCCCAACCGGGTCGCCGCGCGGCCCCCAACCGGGTCGCCGCGCCCGTGGCCGCCCGCCAGGTGGACCAGCCCGGGCAGCGTCACGAACACGGCGAACTCCATGGCCGCCATCGTCCGGGATCCGGTTCGGAAACGGCAGGGACGGAGCGGGCTCCCGCTGCCTACGATGGCGCGATGACCGCCTTGGCAGTGGCCGCCGTCTTCCTCGCGTTCTTCGGCGTCGGTGTGGTGCGGGACCCCCGGCGCTTCAGCAACGCCGTGTTCCTCGGTCTCGCCGTCACCTTCCTCGGCCTCGCCCTGCTCGTGGGGATCGACAGCGCGCCGCCGGGCGTCACCGAGACGGCGATGATCGTCGCGCTGCTCGGCCTCGGCCTCGGCCCGGTCGTCCTGGCCGGCCTGCTGTGCGCGAACGGCGTGAAGATGGTCCGCAAGGAGGGCAGGCAGCCCGCCAACCTGCTCTCGCTCCTCGCCGGCCTCGGCATGTTCGGTGTGATGGGCCTGACGGTGGCGGCCGCGGTCACCGGCTCCCCGACGCTGGGTCTGATCGCCGTCACGACCCTGCTGGTGCTCGGCTACGTCTCCTTCCTCTTCGTCTGCTTCGTCGGCTACGCCTTCCTGTACGGACGGATGCCGCTGCACGGCGACGCGGACTTCGTGGTCGTACTCGGCTCCGGTCTGATCGGCGGGCGACGCGTCCCGCCGCTGCTGGCGAGCAGGCTGGAGCGCGGGCGTGAGGTGTACGGATCGCTCGCCGCGCGCGGGCGGCCGCCGGTCCTGATCACTTCGGGCGGGCAGGGGCCGGACGAGGAGGTGCCCGAGTCGCACGCGATGGCGGAGTACCTCGTGGAGCGCGGCTTCCCGGAGGACCGGATCCTGCGCGAGGACCGCTCACGGACCACCGAGGAGAACATGCTCTTCAGCCGGGAGCTGATGGAGGAGGTCCTCCCGGGCGCGGAGTGCGTGATCGTGACCAACAACTTCCACGCCTTCCGGGCCTCCCTGACGGCCCGTCGGGCCGGGGTGAACGGCCAGGTCGTCGGCTCCCCGACGGCGGCGTACTTCTGGCCGACCGCGACCATCCGCGAGTTCGCGGCGGTCTTCGTGCACTACAAGGTGCTCAACCTCGGGGTCTGTCTGACGCTGATCCTGCTCGGGGTGCTCGCGTGGGCGAGCCGCTGACCGTCTTCGACAGCCGGCTGCGGACGACGGCGGTGCCGACCGCTCCGGCGACGGCGGCGGCGCCGAGCCCGAGGGCGAGCAGGGACGGGCCGGAGTCGGAGACGACTTCGGGGGGAACGGTTGCCGCCGCCTCGGCGGCTGTCCGGAGGGGGTGCATGTCACCAGGGGACCGGACGGCGGGCCACGGGGCCACCTGGGGGACCCCGTTCGGGTCAACGGGCCACGGGGGCACCCCTAGGGACGCCGCGGGGGTGCCCCCTGGGACGGCCGGTTGCGCCTCGGGGCTCCCTGGGGTCTTTCGAGAGAGGCTCTAGGCATCTCGGGACAGCCGAAAGGGCGCCCGGCCTGGAACCTCAGGCCGGGCGCCCTTTCGTCGGGGCGTGCGCGTCAGGACGCGGAGGTGCTGTTCGGCGCGGGTGTGCCGGCCAGGATCGTCTCCTCCACCGCTTCGTACCGCATGCGCTGGTCGGCCGGGTCACGTTCGTGGAGCACCGTGCCGAGCCAGCCCGCGAGGAAGCCCAGCGGGGCCGAGAGGATGCCCGACGTGGTGAACGGGAACCAGTTGAAGTCCTGGTCCGGGAAGATCGCCTGGGGCGACCCGGACACCAGGTTGCTGCCGGTCATGAGGATGAACGCGGAGGCGCTGCCCACGATGAGGGTGCAGAGCAGTCCCGTACGGGAGTAGCGGCGCCAGAAGAGGCTGTAGATGAGGGCCGGTGCGACCGCGGACGCGCCGATGCAGAACGACAGGGTGAGCAGTGCCTGAAGGTTCAGATGCCGTGCACCGGCGGCGATCGCGATCGCCACGAGCCCGACGCCCGCCGCGGCGGACCGGGCGATGACCATCTCTGCGGAGGCCTTCAGCTGCGCCTTGCGGCGCAGCCCGTGCGTGATGAGGTCGTGCGCCAGGGTGTTGGCGCAGGCGAGGGTGATCCCGGCGACCGAGGCCAGCAGGGTGAGGAAGATGGCTGTCGCCACGGCCGTGAACAGCAGTGTCTCGACGGTCGACTGGTCCGTGCCCATGACGGCCTGGCTGACCATGAGGAACGCTGTCTTGCCCTGCGGGTCGCCGGCGACGATCCCCTGGTGGCCGACGATCGCCGCCGCGCCGAAGCCGATGACGGCGATCAGCAGACAGGTCACGACGACGGTCGACACGGCCCAGGACATCGAGCGCCGCACGGCTGCCGCGCTGCGCGCGGTGAACATGCGCATGGTGATCTGCGGCAGCACCGCGGCGCCGAGCACGACCGTCAACTGAGTGCTGATCATGTCGAGTTCGTTGCCGCCGAACTGCAGGCCGGAGGCGAGATAGGCGTCTCCCGCCCCGCTGCCGCGCTTGGCGGCGTCCAGCAGGGAGGGCAGGCTGAAGTCGAAGCGGTTGAGGATGAGCGCGGCGATCGCGAGGGACGCGCCGAGCAGGACGACGGTCTTGACGATCTGGATGAAGGCGGTGCCCTTCATGCCGCCGATCGCCGCGTACGCGATCATCAGCAGGCCCAGGAACACGATCGCCCCGGTCTTGAAGCCGTCGGCGTCGAAGCCGAGGACGACGGAGAGGAGATCGCCGGCGCCCGCGAGCTGGAAGACCACCAGCGGCAGCAGTGCGGTCAGGGTGACCGCGGCCGTGGTGATCCGCACGGCGGGGCCGGGGAGACGCCGGGTGAAGACGTCGCCGATCGTGAACCGGCCGGCGTTACGCAGCGGTTCGGCGAGCAGGAACATCATCAGGACCAGCGAGAGCACGGTGCTCAGGGCGAGCGTGATGCCGTCGTAGCCGACGAGCGCGATGATGCCGATGGTGCCGAGCACGGTGCCGGCGGAGATGTAGTCGCCGGCGATCGCGAGGCCGCTCTGCACGGGGGAGAGCGAGCGGTAGCCGGTGTAGAACTCGCCCAGGTCGTCGCGGTCGGGGCCGGTCATCACGCACAGCAGCAGCGTGACCGTGATGACCGCGATGAACGCCATCAGCGACATGGTCTGGGCCCCGGAGCCGAAGCTGGTCATGCGCGCGCACCTCCGGTGGGCTGCTGCCACACGGGACGTCCGGAGCGGCTCTGGCGTTCTGGCCGGGGGGCGGCTGCCGCGGCCGCCTGCTCGGCGCGTTCGCGGATCGCCGCGGCGAGCGGGTCGACGCGGTTGCGCGCGATCCGCTCGTACAGCGCGATCGCAGCCAGCGCCACGGGCAGCTGGAGGAGCCCCAGGACCAGGCCGGTGGTGAGACCACCGGTGAGGTTGCCGGTCATCATCGAGGGGGCGTAGCCGGACAGGAACAGGAAGATGACGAAGTAGCCGAGCGCGGTGAAGGTGGCGACGCGGCGGAGCCTGCGGTAGGCCGATCCGAGCCGGTGCAGATCATCACGATTGTCGGTGGCTGCGGGCGGTTGCGGCTGCGGGGACGCGTCCCAGGGCTGCTGCGCGGAGTCCCAGCCCTGCGGCGAGGAGTCCCACGCTCGCGGGGACGAGTCCCAGGCTCGTGGGGACGAGTCCCAGGCTGCCTGCGGATCGGTGTCCCAGGACGGCGATCCACCCTCCCAGGACTGCGACGCCGCCTCTTGGCGGTGCCGCCCGGCATTCTGGTGCTGCGGTACGGGCGGTGGACCGGGGAAAGGCTGGTGGTACGACATCGATCTTGCTCCTTGCCGCCCCGGGGAACGGGCGGGTGGCGCTGGCGGGGTCCGCGTACGTTACTCATGGGTATAGCCCTCGCGTAAGGGGTTTCCGACCGCTCGGTATGTCGGTTCGGTGACGATCCTGTGCGCGTGGCGACGGAACCCGCGGTAACCCCCGTTGTGGATCTTTCCGCAGGTCACGGGTGAGTCTCGGGCCGCCCATGAGGCCGGGCAGACCGCTCGGCGCGACCGGGTCCGGCGAATGCGCCGGACGGGCCGACGATGTGGCCGGGTGGATGCCCTCCGCTGCCCCCGGCCCCGATCGGCCTGGCCTGCCGCCGATGGCAGGAACGCCTCCGCCCCGGTCTCCGCCCGCCTGCGTGCCGGGCCTGGCGCTCGCGTCGGTCGCGCCTCGGGGGCACCCCTAGGCCGGCCGGTTCTCCGCGCGGTCCGAGGTGCGGTCCGACGTACCGGGTGCGCGCTCGCCCAGGCGGGCTTCGAGGCCGTCGAGGATCGCCTCGACGCCGAACTCGAACTTCTCGCTCATCATCGCGGCGGGGTCGGCGCCCTGCTGGGCCTCCATGCGGGCGCGCAGCCGGGGGTAGCGGGCGGCGATCCCGTACGCCCAGTCGGTGACGCTCTGCGCCGGCTTGCCCTCGTCGCCCTTGCCCCGCGGGACCTGCGCGGTGGCGATCGAGGCCTCGGTCGCGTCGACGAGCAGGGTGCCGGCCACGAAGGTGAAGGCGGAGTTGACGGCCCAGTCGAGCTCCCAGCCCTCGAAGCCGGCCGCTTCGTAGATCGCGCAGGAGTGGTCCTGGAAGCGGGCCATGCCGGGGCCGTAGACGTAGTGCGAGCTGATGGCCGGGACCAGCCAGGGGTGGCGCTTGCCGAGCGTGTACGTGTCGTGGACCAGCGCGCGGGCGGCGGCGCGCCACCCCACCTCGGCCGGGTCGAGAAACGACAGCTCGCTCCACGCGGCGTCGCCCGCGAGGACGATGAGGCTCTCCTTGCTGCCGACGTGCCAGTACATGGCCGTCGCCGCCGAACCGAGCCGCTGCCCGAGCTTGCGCATGCTCAGGCCGTCGATGCCCTCGCTGTCGAGCAGCTCGACGGCGGCTCGGACGATCTGGTCCCGGGTCAAGGTCTCACGCGCCATGGCTCCAGGGTAACCGAGCGACTTGCACGGCGTTCAATTCCGTCGCAACCCGTCCGTCGCAACCCGTCCGGCGTATGGCCGCCTCCGGCGTCTCACGACAGCCAGGCCATGCCGATCAGCAGGAAGACCACGAAGGCTATGCCGCCGGCGACGGCCGCGGTCTTCCGGGGGCGCCGGCGGGAGAGGGCCGCGAGGCCGCTCTCGCCGCTGCGCGCCTGCCGCCGGGGCGCGACGGCCCGGGACCCGGTCTGGGGCAGGGGCTGAGGCCGCGGCTGTGTCCGGGACTGGGAGCGCGTCTGGGAACGCGGCTGGGTCCGGGACTGGGAGCGCGTCTGGGACCGGGGCTGGCTCCGGGGCGCCGGGTGAGGGGCCTGCCGGTGCGGTACGGGCCGGTGCGGGGGCTGCGGGTGCTCGCGCCACGCGCCCGAGGTGAACCAGTCCGCGATCGCCTGGGCCGGGGGTCTCTGCTCCGGCTCCTTCGCCAGCAGCGTGAGGAGGTAGGCCTCGAACGCGGCGGGCAGCCCCACGCCGAGCTGCCGCGGCGGCGCGGGCGGGGTGTCGATGTGCTGGTACAGCAGGGCGGTTGCGGTGTCGCCCTGGAACGGGGGCCGTCCGGTGAGCAGTTGGTACAGCACGCAGCCGAGGGAGTACACGTCCGACGCCGGCGAGGCGGGCCGCCCGAGGGCGCGCTCGGGCGCGAGATAGAGGCCGGTGCCGACGATCTGGCCCGTGGTCGTGAGCGCGGCGGACGGGTCGTCGACGAACCGCGCGATCCCGAAGTCCGCGAGTTTCACGGTCCCGTCGCCGTCGAGCAGCAGGTTCCCGGGCTTGATGTCCCGGTGCACCACACCTTCCCGGTGCGCGGCGGCGAGCCCCGCGGCGGCATGGGCGGCCACGACGGCCACCCGCTCCGCCGGCAGCACCAGGGGCGGCGCCCCGGGGTCGGAGGCGAGGCTGGACCCCTCGACCAACTCCATGACGAGGAACAGCTTTCCGTCCCACGTACCGAAGTCGAAGACGCCGACCACATGCGGATGGCTCAGCCGCGCCGCGGTCTTCGCCTCCAGCCGGAACCGGTCGGCCGCGGAGGGGTCGGTCTCGTGCCCCAGCATCAACTTCACGGCCACGGACCGGCCGAGCACCTCGTCGGTGGCCTGCCACACCTCGCCCATGCCACCACGGCCGACACACACGTGGAGCCGATATCGGTCCGCGATCAGCACCTGAGACCCAGCCTTTCGACGGTCGACAACCTGAGAGGAGCACGCGTCGCCGTACTCCGCCGTCCGGCACCGATGCCGTAACAGGGTAGAGCCGCTTGATCGACTTCCTGCACACGCCCCGGCTCCACGGGGGCGCGTGAGACCTGAGGGCCCCGGCGTCTGGCGCCCAGGACGGTCCCGACGCGGGAGAAGTGCCGCCGGGGAGCAGCGTTCTGATGCTCCGGGTGACTTCGAAGCGCGGGGCGCCGCCTGGGGTTCCGGCAGCGGACGGAGTGCGAGAAACATGGTCCTCGGGGTTGAAGTTGCCGTTGCGGCAGCTCCTACGGTCGTGACCTGCGCCAACGGTCACCGCTACTACGACGAGCACCAGCTTCTGCTGTTGCAACAGATCCTCGTGCTGCGGGCGCTGGGCGTCGGGCTGCCGGTGATCGGCCGGATCCTGTCCGAGCAGGTCGACGAGGTGGATGCCCTGCGGGGCCACCACCGGCGGCTGCTCGCGGAGCGGGACCGGCTCGATGCCCTGGCCGGCACGGTCTCCCGCACGATCGCCGAACTGGAGCAGTCCAGGAAGGACGGCAACCCCATGACCATCAACCGGCCGGAGAACCTGTTCGAGGGCGTCCAGCCCTCCCAGTACGCGGAGAACATGTCCGAGTTCCCCGAACTCGCCGAGGAGGTCGGACGGCGCGCTGCCGCCATGAGTCAGGCCGATGCCGACGCCGGGCACCGTGAGCGCACCGCGCAGATGATCCGGCTGGCCGAACTCATGGCCGCGGGCAACACGGCCGACGCCGATCCCGTACAGGCCGAGATCGACGCCCAGTACCGGGCGCTGGCCCGGCTGCGTGCCGTCTCCGCCGAGGAGTACCGGGCCATCGGACGCTCCTGTGTGGACAACGACGCGTGGCGCACCGCCTACGAGACGATCGCCCCGGGGCTGGCCGCGTTCCAGCGCGACGCCATCGAGTCGTACGCCACCGCCAGGCTGCACTGAGGGAGAGCGCAACCGCCACCACGGGGGCCGGCCCGCGATGGCGGTTGCGCGATGGCGGTTGCGCGATGGCGGTGGCGTGACGGCGGTTGCGCGATGGCCTCCTGCCCGCCGGGCAACGCGGGCGGTGCTGCCTCGGCGCCTCTGTCGCCGTCGGCGCCCTGATGACAGACGGGATGGGAAAAGCCGGTTCTGTCCTGGTTCTGGCTGGGTAAATTGGTGGATAAGTCCCCTGAGGGAGGCTGATTCGATGCCGTGGTTCGTATGGCTGCTTGCCGCCGCGGCGCTCGGTGTCGCGGAGTTTTTCACCCTGACGCTGGTTTTCGGTCTGCTGGCGGGCGCTGCACTGGTCGCCGCCGTGGTCGCCGGTGCGGGCATCGGCCTTCTCGGCCAGCTCGTCGCGCTCGGGGTGGCTGCTGCGGCGGCTCTCGTCGTCGTCCGCCCTGTCGCGCTGCGGCACATGGCACAGCAACCCCTCACACGTGAGGGCAGCGATGCGCTGATCGGCAAGCGGGCCGAGGTCATGCAGGAGGTCACCGCGACACGCGGCCTGATCAAGATCTCCGGTGAGGACTGGTCCGCCCGCTCACTCGACGAAAGCCATGTGATCCCGGTGGGAGCGCTGGTCGATGTCATGGAGATCGAAGGTGCCACGGCCGTCGTCTATCCCCGCGAACTGCTTCCGTGAACGGCTGAACACGTCCCAGCGGAGGAATTGTGGACCCGATTGTCATCCCGATTCTTGTGGCGGCGATTGTTGTTGTCTTTCTCGTGGCTGCCACGGTGCGGATCGTTCCGCAGGCGCGCCGTTACAACATCGAGCGGTTCGGCCGATACCGGCGCACGCTGCAACCCGGGCTGAATTTCGTCCTGCCGGTCGCGGACCGTGTCAACACCAAACTCGACGTGCGTGAGCAGGTGTATTCGTCGGAGCCCAAGCCGGTGATCACCGAGGACAACCTCGTGGTGAACATCGACACCGTGCTCTACTACCAGATCACCGACCCGCGGGCGGCGGCCTACGAGGTCGCCGACTACCTGCACGCGATCGATCAGCTCACCGTGACCACGCTGCGGAACGTGATCGGCTCCATGGACCTGGAGCAGACGCTCACCTCACGCGAGGAGATCAACACCCGGCTCCGCACCGTCCTCGACGACGCCACGGGCAAGTGGGGCATCCGGGTCAACCGCGTCGAGATCAAGGCCATCGATCCGCCGCACACGATCAAAGAGGCGATGGAGAAGCAGATGCGGGCCGAGCGCGACAAGCGCGCGGCCATCCTGCACGCCGAAGGCGAGCGGCAGGCCAAGATCCTCACCGCGGAGGGCACGAAGCAGAAGGACATCCTGGAAGCACAGGGCACGCAACAAGCCATGATCTTGCGGGCGGACGGCGAGGCGAAAGCCGTGGAGCGCGTTTTCCAGGCCGTCCATCGCAACAATGCCGACCCGAAGATTCTCGCGTACAAGTATCTCGAGACGCTTCCGCACCTGGCGAAGAGCGACAACAACACGTTCTGGGTGATCCCGGGGGAGCTGACCGAGGCGGTTCGCGCCGTCACCCACGCATTCGGCGATCAGTCGACGATGGGTCTTCCCGCATCGGCGCCACCGGAGGAAGCGACCACCACCGATGCCGACGGCGCGCCGGACGAAGGCGCGGCGCCGGAGCTGGAGGCAGGCTCGCCGTTCTCGCTCGACGCTGCCGCGGCCGCCGATGAGGTCGCGAAGCAGGCCGATGCCGTCGTGAGCGACGCGAAGGCCGAGGCCGAGGCGGCGAGAGCGGCCCAGCTGCCGGGCCGCGAGCAGCCGCCAGGCGGTTGAGCGCCGCCGGCGAAGCCCGGGCCATGCCCTGGGCGACGTTGTCGGTGACGGTGCGGGTCAACCGGCTCGCGCCGTCGGTGGAGATGGCGGTCATCTTGTCGACGGCGGCGAGCGGCTCGGCAGAATCGCACGCGGATGCGGTGCCACCTCTGCCGTCGCCGGATGCTCCCACCTGGCCGCACGGGAGTTCACTGCCGGAGCCCGGCAGTCTTTACGCGTCTTGATGCCGCTCACGCGCGCCCAGCGCGAGCAGGCCGACGCCGAGCAGGAGCCCCGACTCATGACGGCGGTCGTTTCGACCGCCATCGCCCCCTCACTCGTTTTCGCAGGTGAGAGACGCCCTGGTGAGGCTCCCGGCCACCGGATAGGGTGTTAAGGACGCATCAACGTGATGCTGGTGTGCCGGGAAGTCTGGTCGGCGTCCGAGGGTCTGTGTGCCCATCCGTCGACATCCCCCGGAGGCCCTTCCCCCATGACCGAGGCACGCCCGCGGCGCAACACCGTCTTCGGTCTCCTGCCCTGGCCGGAGCGCCAGGCCATCGCGGAGGCGCTGCGTACGGAGACCGTCGGGGGTCTCGTCCTGCTCGCGGCTGCCGTCGTCGCGCTGGTGTGGGCGAACAGCCCGTGGAGCGCCGCCTACGAGTCCGTCCGCGACTTCCACTTCGGCGTACCCGCGCTGGGCCTGGACCTGTCGGTCGGGCACTGGACGGCCGACGGACTGCTCGCGGTCTTCTTCCTCGTCGCGGGAATCGAGCTGAAGCGCGAACTCGTCGTCGGCGAGCTGCGCACCCCCGCCACCGCCGCCCTCCCCATCGTCGCGGCCCTGTGCGGCATGGCGGTCCCAGCGACGCTCTCCCTCCTCGTGACCGCTTCAGGCGGCGGGAACCTCGACGGCTGGGCCGTCCCAATGGCCACCGACATCGCCTTCGCGCTCGCCGTCCTGGCGGTCATCAGCACCCATCTGCCGTCCGCGCTCCGGGCGTTCCTGCTCACGCTGGCCGTCGTGGACGACCTCGGCGCGATCCTCATCATCGCGATCTTCTTCACCTCGGACCTCGACTTCCGGGCGCTGGGCGGGGCTTTCGCCGGCCTGGTCCTCTTCTACGCCCTCCAGCGCCTCCGGGTACGCGGCTGGTGGTGGTACGCGCCGCTCTCCATCGCGACGTGGGCGCTGATGTACAACTCCGGCGTCCACGCCACCGTCGCGGGCGTCGCCATGGGCCTGATCCTGCGCACCACCCGCGACAAGGGGGAGAAGGCCTCCCCGGGCGCGCGGGTCTCGCACCTCGTCCACCCCGTCTCGGCGGGTGTCGCCGTCCCTCTCTTCGCGCTCTTCGCCGCCGGCGTCACGGTCTCCGGGGACGCGCTGACCGGGGTGTTCACCGCCCCCGAACCCCTCGGCGTCGTCGTCGGCCTCGTCGTCGGCAAGATCCTCGGCATCTTCCTCGGCACCTACCTCGCCGCCCGCTTCACCAGAGCGCAGCTCAACCCCGACCTGGCCTGGGCCGACGTGTTCGGCCTCGCGACACTCGCGGGGATCGGCTTCACGGTCGCCCTCCTCATCGGCGAACTCGCCTTCCCCGACCCGACCGAAGCCGAACACATCAAGGCCGCCGTCCTCATCGGCTCCCTGACCGCCGCCGCCCTCGCCACCGTCCTCCTACGCCGCCGCAACCGCGTCTACAAGCGCCTGTACGAAGACGAGGAACGCGACGACGACGCCGACGGCATCCCGGACATCTACCAGGGCGGCAGGCGAGCGGGCAGCGCGAGGTGAACACGGAGGGCGCGCCCGCGGCCCTGCGAGGAAGGCGCTGCGTCGCGCACGATGTCGGAGCTCGTTGCTCTGAGCCGGGCGTGCAGGGCACTCATAGCCCGAGACCCCGAACGGTGAAGGGGTCCTCCAATTGCTCAGTGTGTGAGCAACAGCGCCCGCAGCTCCCACGACTCACTCCCAACTCCCACCCCGCCTCGACAACCCGAGCCGTCAGGCGGGCGGCCGGTCTCCGGTTGGTACCTGAAGAAGGCACCCCAGGAGGCGGCCCGTACCCGCCCGCTACGCCCACGTCTCCCCGGGCATGCGCCGCCGCCTCATAGCCGGCCTGACCGACCAGTGGGGCGACGCCTTTAGGAAGGACTCTGCAGCTCCCAATCGGCCGCAGCAAAGACCTCGTCGGCTGTGGCCGGGCGACCTTGGGCGATCAGCGCGGCGAACGGGCTCTGTTCCATGTCCTTGGTCGTCGTGTTCGTGTGGTTCAGCAACATCGCGAGCAAGCCGGTTGCCGTGTCGATGACATCAGTCAGGTGCTCGATCTCCTCGGCGTGGTTCGTCCGCGTCGGTGCACGCTCGTCGGACAGTTCCTCGTAGCCCAAGTCGTCGACGCCAAGGGCAACGCGGAACTCGTGCCGGATGGCCTGCCGTTCTTGAGCGAGGGCCCGTTCGGCGAGTGCCTCCTCGTCCGCCTGTCGGAGAGTCAAGATGAGTTCGGTCCCCCAATGCTCCGAGTCGTGGAGGAGCTCCCAGTCGCGGTCGAACTCTCTTTGCGCTGCGGCGGACAGTCTGGATCGAAACGCCGCCAACTCGGGCACAGACGTCACGGAGTTCTCGTCCAACTCGAGGCTGGAGACCGGAGCGTTGTCACCACCCCCGGTGAGGAAATCGATGCGCGTGAGCGGGTATGAATCGCCCAGGTGCCAGCCGCCGTGTGCATCAGGCTGGTGAGCCGGACACCTCGGCTGTTCCCAGAAAGGAACGTCGTCGTCGACGGCGGGCTGTGTCGGACAGTCCGACGGGCACGGACGGTCAGCGTGTTGCGGGCTGACCGGGCGGGTCTCTCCGATCGCCACAAGGCGTCGAAGGGCTTCTGTGTAGGTGATTCGCTCGGCCTCGGCCATGCGTCGTGCGGCCCGCTTGCGGGCATTGCTGCCGGATCTGGTCACGGCTACTCCAGAACGCGGGACCCTACACACCCCGCCGGAGCGCGGAACAGGTGGATGAAGAACTCTACGCGGGCCCAGAGGGCCTTGGCCGAATCTCCGCGGCATGCGCGCCGCACGCCACGTCCGACCCCGATACTCGGATCTTGTCGGCACTCCCCGAACGGGTCGGTCGCCCGCAGGCCCGGTACTCCGGAGGGGAACGCAGAAATCGGTCGCGCTCTACGTGGCGGTGGAGCGGGCTAGGCAGAAGCCCCTCCAAGCCGAGCGCAGGCCCCGGCTGCCGACGGCTCCTGACCTGCGACGGGAGCGGGATCCCGGAGTCGGCTCCCAGACGGCTCCCGAGCCGGCCCCGGAAACCACTCAGGGGCCTGATTCGATCTCTCGAATCAGGCCCCTGACCTGGTCTTACGGCTGTCGGGGTGGCGGGATTTGAACCCACGACCTCTTCGTCCCGAACGAAGCGCGCTGCCAAGCTGCGCTACACCCCGATGTCACTGCTCTGCTCTTCACGTCGCGGCGACATCGATTACTTTAGCCCACCCGCGCCCTGAGACGAAATCCGGTTTTCGCGGCCCGTCACCGCAGGTCGGACACGGTCCTGGATCGGGCCCCGGTCCCCGATCGGGCGCCGGTCCCGGGTCGGCGGCGCCCGCCCCGCGTCGATGGTGCCGGTCTCAGTCCTCGCGGGCCGTCAGGGTCAGGAGGGTCGCCTCCGGGGGGCAGGCGAAGCGGACCGGGGTGAAGCGGTTCGTGCCGCAGCCCGCCGAGACGTGGAGGTAGGAGGTCCGGCCCTCCGCGGTGTGCGTGGAGAGGCCCTTCACCCGGTCCGTGTCCAGGTCGCAGTTGGTCACCAGCGCGCCGTAGAAGGGGATGCACAGCTGGCCGCCGTGCGTGTGGCCCGCCAGGATCAGCCCGTAGCCGTCCGCCGTGAACGCGTCGAGCGTCCGCAGGTACGGGGCGTGCACCACGCCCATCGAGAAGTCGGCCGAGGCCTCCGGGCCGCCGGCCACCCGCTCGTACCGGTCCCGCTTGATGTGCGGGTCGTCGAGCCCGGTGAAGGCGAGCTCCAGGCCGGGCAGCTTCAGCCGGCCGCGGGTGTTGGTCAGGTTCACCCAGCCCGCCCCGTCGAAGGCGTCCCGCATGTCCTCCCACGGGTTGTGCACCGCGCCCACCACCGGCGCGTTGCCGTTGAGACCGTGGCGCCCCTGGGTCTTCTCCAGCAGATAGCGCGCGGGGTTGCGCAGCCGCGGGCCGTAGTAGTCGTTGGAGCCGAAGACGTACACGCCCGGCAGCTCCATCAGCGGCCCGAGCGCGTCGAGCACCTCCGGGACCGCCTCGGTGTCCGAGAGGTTGTCGCCCGTGTTGACGACGAAGTCCGGGCGCAGCCCCGCGAGCGACTGCAGCCACGCCCGCTTCTTCCGCTGGCCGCACACCATGTGGATGTCGGAGACCTGAAGGACCCGCAGATCCCGCATCCCGCGCGGGAGCACCGGGATCGTCACCCGGCGCAGGCGGAACGAGCGGGCCTCGAAGCCCGCCGCGTAGACGAGTCCGGCCGCGGCCGTCGCCGTGAGACCTGCCGTGATCTTCAGGGGGATCCCGTACCGTGCGCGCATCCCCCCATCGTCGCAGACCCGATGAGCGGAAATGCGCGGGCGGGTGGGCCTCACCACCTGACACACTTGGGGACATGACCACGCTCAAGGCCAGGCTTCAGGACGACCTCAACGCCGCCATCAGGGAGCGCGACGAGCTGCGCTCCTCGACGCTGCGGCTCACCCTCACCGCGATCACCAAGGAGGAGGTCGCGGGTACGACCAAGCGCGAGCTCTCCGACGACGAGGTGCAGAAGGTGATCGCCAGGGAGGCGAAGAAGCGCCGCGAGGCCGCTGAGGCCTTCGCCCAGGGCGGCCGCGCCGAGTCGGCCGAGCGGGAGCAGGCGGAGGGCGTGATCCTCGACGCGTACCTGCCGAAGCAGCTGAGCGACGACGAGCTGGAGCAGATCGTCGCCGCCGCCGTCGCCGAGGCCGCGGGCGCCGGAGCCGAGGGCCCGCGCGCGATGGGTGCCGTCATGAAGATCGTGAACCCGAAGGTCGCCGGCCAGGCGGAGGGCGGGCGCGTGGCGGCCCTCGTGAAGAAGCTGCTCGCGGGCTGATCGCCCGTACAGGGTCCGTACCACGGCCGTACAAGGTCCGCACGGCGCCCGTACAACGTCCGTACGCATGACTGAGGGCGCCTCCCGCGGTGGGAGGCGCCCTCAGTCATGTGATCACGGTCCGAGCGGATCTGAGCCCCCTAGGGGCCGTTGCCGCCGCGGCCGTTGGTGCCGCCGATCAGGTCCGGCGGGATCGTGATCCCGCCCGGGAACGGCTTGTCGTCGTCCCGGTCGCGCGGCTTGTCGTCACGCCGCTTGCCCTTGTCCTTCTCCTTGTCCTCCGGCTTCTCGCCGCGCGGCACGGAGATGGGGGCGAAGGACGGCGTCTCGGAGGCGTTCAGCGCCCCGGTCATCGCGATCTTCCAGATCGGGCCCGGGAGGCAGCCGCCGCAGACCTTGTCGTAGTACTGACCGCCGATGGTGATGTCGAACATCGACTGCTTCTCGCCGACGTCGTCACCGACCCAGACGGCCGTGGACAGGTTCGGGGTGTACCCGACGAACCAGGCGTCCTTGCGGTCGTTCGTCGTACCCGTCTTGCCGGCGTTGTCGCGGTCGCTCAGACCCGCCTTCGTACCCGTGCCGTCCTCGACGACGCCCTTCAGCATCTGGTTGACGGTGTCGGCCGTGCGCTCACTCATCGCCCGCGAGCACTCGGTCCGCGGCACCTTCAGCTTCTCGCCGTTGGCGGCCTTGATCGACTCGATGGCGATCGGGGTGCAGTACGTGCCGCGGTTGGCGAAGGTGGCGTAGACGGCCGCCATGTCGAGCGGGGTGGCCTCCTGGCCGCCCAGGGTGATCGAGGGGAGCTCCTTCAGCGGCTTGCCCAGCTCGCGCTCGTACCCCATCTTCCGGGCCATGCCGACCGTCTCGCACAGGCCGGCCATCTCCTCCAGCTTGGCGAAGTACGTGTTGATGGACTTGCCGAGCGCGCTCGTCATGTCCCACTGGCCGGCCTCGGACTCCAGCTCGTTCTGGAGGTCCCAGTTGCCGCCGCCGGCCGGGCCGCCGGCGCAGGTGCGGAAGGAGTCCATCGGGAGCGAGATCTTCCACGGCGTGGCGAACGACTGCGCCGGGCTCAGCCCCTTCTCCAGAGCCGCCGCGGCCGTGATCGGCTTGAACGTCGAACCGACCTGGAAGCCGTAGGTCGTGCCGCCCATCTTGCTGCCGACGGCCAGGTTGAGCGTGGTCTGGTGCTGCTTCTGGTCCAGGCCGTACGGGCGCGACTGACCCATCGAGAGGATCTTGCCGCTGCCCGGCTGGACCTGGACCACCGAGGCGGCGACCTTGTCGTCCTCGTTGATCCTCGCGACCGCCGCCTCGTTGGCCGCCTCCTGGGCTCGCGGGTCGAGCGTGGTCCGGATGGTCAGGCCGCCGAGGTTCCACAGCTTCTGCCGCTCCTCGACGGTCTTGCCGAAGACCGGGTCGCTGAGGATCGTCTTGCGCACGTAGTCGCAGAAGAAGCCGGCGCCGTCGACGGCGGTGATGCAGCCGTTCTTCGGGGTCTTCACCTTCAGCCTGATCGGCGTGGCCTTCGCCCGGTCGGCCTCCGCCTGGCTGACGTCGCGCACGTCGGCCATCCGCTGGAGCACCGTGTTGCGGCGCTTGGTGGCTTCCTGGAGGTCGTTGATCGGGTCGTAGCGGCTGGGCGACTGGACGAGGCCGGCCATCATCGCCGCCTCCTCCAGCTTCAGGTCCGCGGCGGGCTTGGAGAAGTAGCGCTGGGACGCCGCCTCGATGCCGTAGGCCTGCTGACCGAAGAAGGTGATGTTGAGGTAGTTCTCGAGGATCTTCTTCTTCCCCAGCTCCTCCTCGACCTGGATCGCGTACTTCAGTTCGCGCACCTTGCGGCCGATGGTCTGCTGAGTGGCCTGGGCGACCTTCTCGGGGTCGTCACCGGCCTCCTCGACGAAGACGTTCTTCACGTACTGCTGGGTGAGCGTGGACGCGCCCTGGGCCACGCCGCCCGACTGGGCGTTGCGGTTGATCGCGCGCAGCACGCCCTTGAGGTCGATCGCCCCGTGCTCGTAGAAGCGCGAGTCCTCGATCGCGACGATCGCCTTCTGCATGTACGGGGAGATCTTCTCCAGCGGCACGACCTTCCGGTCGCGCGAGTACACGGTGGCGAGGGTGCCGCCCTCCGAGTCGAGGATGGTGGTCCGCTGACTCAGCGGCGGCGTCTTCAGGTTGGAGGGGATCTCGTCGAACCCCTCGACCGTGCCCTTCGCCGCGAGCCCCAGTGCTCCGGCCGCGGGCAGGGCGATGCCCGCCAGCACGGCTCCGGAGAGCACACTGACACCGAGGAACTTGGCGGCCTGCTGGGTCCCGGTCAGACCTCCGCCCGAGCGCTTCTTTGCCATGGGGGGCAGCCTAATCCGTAGCGCCCTGCGTTCCGCAGGAGCGGGGGCGTCTCGGAGCGTTCGAGTACCAGACCGTGACATCCGGCGGTGTCCGGGCCGCCGCGATCCTGCCCCTGGAGCACGCCCGGTGCCGACGTTCCCATTCGCCGGACACGCGTACAGGCCTTGGCCTAAGCTGCTCTCAACTGTCACAGCAGTGAGGTTCCGCATCAAGGACCGGGCGTGACATCGGCAGCAATTTCCTTGGCCCCGAACCTTGGGACGTCATGCCCGATTCCGCCCCGTGCGTCACTCGACGCCCCTTGTGACTCCGTCACAGTCGGGCGAACTGTACCGGTTCGCCGGGTTCGACACGCATGTCCATCGGTCACTCCCCTGGGTGATCTGCCGCGTACGCATAGTCCGTTCGGGCCATTCAAGATTGGGCCCGAAGGGGGTGTTGCGCTGTGCCCACCTTCCGTAACGTCACCAACTGGCAGCGGTGAATATGCCGCTACCGCCGTGGGGGAGCCTCGATTCGGGAGAGGACGGCGCCGGTATGGGCTGGGTAGCTGACTGGAGTGCGCAGGCGGCCTGCCGCACTACCGATCCGGATGAACTTTTCGTGCAGGGAGCGGCGCAGAACAGGGCGAAGGCGGTGTGCACCGGGTGCCCGGTGCGGACCGAGTGCCTGGCCGACGCGCTCGACAACCGCGTGGAGTTCGGCGTGTGGGGCGGCATGACGGAGCGCGAGCGCCGTGCCCTGCTGCGCCGGCGGCCGACCGTCACCTCGTGGCGGCGACTGCTGGAGACGGCGCGGACGGAGTACGAGCGGGGAGCGGGCCTGCTGCCCGTGGCGATGGAGGACGACGCGACGTACGAGGCGTACGCGGCAGTGGGGTAGGCAGCCGGTTCGCCGGCCGGTACGGGACGTACGACGGTCCGATGGCGTGAGGGCCAAGCCCGTACGCCCGTCAGGCCCGCTCGCCCGTCAGGCCCGTACGCACCATCAGGCCCGGTCCTACGCCGGTCGCCGACGTGCGACGCGGGCCCCGTGGGTACGCGGGATCAGGCCGAAGGCAGCCGGTCCATGCGGCCGGCCGTGAGCCGGTCTCCGATGGCCCGAAGACCTGACAGATCGTGTACGTCGCCGGGCAGTGCGGCCACTTCGGCGACGGCCACCTCGGGGTGGAGCGCCGTGAAACGGTCGCGCGTGCGCTGCTCACGCGCGAGGACCTGCATCCGCTCGGCATGGAGTCGGAGCAGGCCCGCGGTCAACTGCTGGATGTCGAGTGCGTCGCCGTCGGCTGTGGGGGCAGCCTCGGCGGGCGAAGAAGGTGCGGCGGCGGTGCTCGGGGCGGTACCGGTGGTGCGGGTGGTTCCGGCGGCGGTCGGGGTGTCTGACGGCTCTGGGGCCGTGGCCCGGGGGCCACGCACTCCAGCCTTCCCGGCCCCCTGATCCACAATGCGCCCCTCGTCAAGATTTTCCGCCGCGGCCCGCGCCCGCTCGGCCGACAGCCGCTCCGCGCCACTGCCGTGGACGCGGTTGAGGACGAGCCCGGCCAGCGGCATCTCCTCCGCGGCCAGCCGTTCCACGAAGTACGCCGCCTCGCGCAGCGCGTCCCGCTCCGGCGTCGCGACCACGAGGAACGCCGTGCCCGGGGCCTGGAGCAGCTTGTACGTCGCGTCCGCCCGGGTCCGGAAGCCGCCGAACATCGTGTCCATCGCGGCCACGAAGGTCTGTACGTCCTTCAGGAACTGACCCCCCAGCAGCTTCCCGAGCGTCCCCGTCATCATCGACATGCCGACATTGAGGAACTTCATCCCCGCCCGGCCGCCCATCTTCGCCGGGGCCATCAGGAGCTTGATGAACTTCCCGTCCAGGAAGGAGCCGAGCCGCTTCGGCGCGTCCAGGAAGTCGAGCGCGGAGCGGGACGGCGGGGTGTCGACGACGATCAGGTCCCACTCGTCGCGGGCCCGCAACTGCCCGAGCTTCTCCATCGCCATGTACTCCTGCGTACCGGCGAAACCGGCCGACAGGGACTGGTAGAAGGGGTTCTCCAGAATCGCCCGGGCCCGGTCGGGGTCGGCGTGCGCCTCGACGATCTCGTCGAAGGTCCGCTTCATGTCGAGCATCATGGCGTGCAGCTCGCCGCCGTCGGATCCCTTGATCCCGTCGACCTTGCGCGGGACGTTGTCCAGCGAGTCGATCCCCATCGACTGGGCCAGCCGCCGCGCCGGGTCGATCGTCAGGACGACGACCTTCCGCCCCCGCTCCGCCGCCCGTACGCCGAGCGCCGCCGCGGTGGTCGTCTTGCCGACCCCGCCCGCGCCGCAGCAGACGATGATCCGGGTGCCCAGGTCGTCGATGAGCGGATCCAGGTGCAGGACGGGTACGGAGTCCAGACCGTTCGCCGCGGTGTCCACCGAGCCCGTCACACGCCCACCCCTTGCTTCCGCAGGTCCTTCGCCAGCCGGTACAGGCCCGCGATGTCCGCCCCGTCCCCCAGGAAGGGGAGTTCGTACGCCGGTACGCCGAGCTTCATGAGCACCGCCCGCTGCTCGCGCTCCAGCTCCACCCGCTGCGCGTGCTCGGCCGCCTGCTCAAGGAGCGGCCCGACCAGCTTCGTACCGCCGCGGACGCCCGCCGCGGCGAGGGTCCGGGCGACCGCGTCCCGGTGGTCGCCGGAGGCCGCCCGGACCGCCGCCTCGTCGAGGACGTGCGGACGGACCATGTTCACGATGACGCCGCCCACCGGCAGCTCGGCCTCGCGCAGCTCCGCGATGCCGTCCGCGGTCTCCTGGACCGGCATCTCCTCCAGCAGGGTCACCAGATGCACGGCCGTCTCCGGCGACTTCAGGACCCGCATCACCGCCTGCGCCTGATTGTGTATCGGGCCGATCCGGGCGAGCCCCGCCACCTCGTCGTTGACGTTGAGGAAGCGGGTGATCCGGCCGGTCGGTGGGGCGTCCATGACGACGTGGTCGTAGGTGTAGCCACCGTGCTTCTCGCGCCGGCGGACCGCCTCGCAGGCCTTGCCGGTCAGCAGCACGTCCCGGACCCCGGGCGCGATCGTCGTCGCGAAGTCGATCGCGCCGAGCTTCTTCAGGGCCCGGCCCGCGCTGCCGAGCTTGTAGAACATCTGGAGGTAGTCGAGGAGCGCGCGCTCGGCGTCGATGGCCAGCGCGAACACCTCGCCGCCGCCCGGGGCGACGGCGATCTTGCGCTCCTCGTACGGAAGGGCCTCCGTCTCGAAGAGCTGTGCGATGCCCTGTCTGCCTTCGACCTCGACGAGGAGGGTCCGCTTGCCCTCCGTCGCGAGGGCGAGCGCGAGGGCGGCGGCGACCGTCGTCTTACCGGTACCGCCCTTGCCGCTGACGACCTGGAGCCTGCTCACGTCTTCGAGCCTAACCACTGGAGCGGTCGGCTAAGCAGGAGGCTGCCTGTGGCAGCGGATACAGTCGGCTCCATGACCAAGTGGGAATACGCGACCGTGCCCCTTCTCGTGCACGCGACGAAGCAGATTCTGGACACCTGGGGCGAGGACGGGTGGGAGCTCGTCCAGGTCGTTCCCGGGCCGAACAACCCCGAGCAGCTCGTGGCCTACCTGAAGCGGGAGAAGTCCTGATGAGCGAGGGCGCGAAGGGCGCCGTCGAGACGAAGCTCGCCGCGCTGGGCCTGACCCTGCCGGAGGTCGTTCCGCCGCTGGCCGCCTACCAGCCGGCCGTGCAGTCCGGCGTGTACGTCTACACCTCGGGCCAGCTCCCGATGGTGGCGGGCAAGCTCCAGCTGACCGGCAAGGTCGGCGCCGAGGTCACCGCCGAGGAGGCCAAGGAGCTCGCCGCCACCTGCGCGCTGAACGCGCTCGCGGCCGTGAAGTCGGTCGCCGGTGACCTGGACCGGATCAAGCGGGTCGTGAAGGTCGTCGGCTTCGTCGCCTCGGCCGCCGACTTCACCGGACAGCCGGGCGTCGTCAACGGCGCCAGCGAGCTGCTCGGCGCGGTCCTCGGCGACAAGGGCGTGCACGCGCGCAGCGCCGTCGGTGTGGCCGTGCTCCCGCTCGACGCCCCGGTCGAGGTCGAGGTCCAGGTCGAGCTCGTCCAGGACTGACCGCCCACGCCCGTGAAGAGCCGGTTCTCCCGCCCCGGGGGAATCGGCTCTCGTGCATCCGGGTAGTTGCGCATACCATCCGGCCATGTCGAATGGTCAGTGGTACCCACCGGAATGGCCCGACCGCATCCGCGCTCTCGCCGTGGGCGAACTCACCCCCGCGACACCCAAGCGGGCCGCCACGGTCATGCTGCTGCGCGACGGGACGGACGGGCCGAGCGTCCACATGCTGCGACGGCGCACCTCCATGGCCTTCGCGGGCGGCGCGTACGCCTATCCCGGCGGAGGTGTCGACCCGCGCGACGAACACCCGGTGCGCTGGGCCGGGCCCTCCCTGGAGGTCTGGGCCGACCGGCTGGGTGTCACGGGTACGGCACAGGCTCAGGCGATCGTCTGCGCGGCGGTGCGCGAGACCTACGAGGAGGCGGGCGTGCTGCTCGCCGGGGAGACCGCCGATTCCGTGGTCGGGGACACCACCGGCGACGACTGGGAGAAGGACCGGGAGGCGCTGGTCGCCCGGGAGCTGTCCTTCGCCGACTTCCTCGACCGGCGCGGACTGGTGCTGCGCTCGGACCTGCTCGGCGCGTGGGCGCGCTGGATCACGCCGGAGTTCGAGCCCCGGCGGTACGACACCTGGTTCTTCGTGGCCGCCCTGCCGGCCGGTCAGCGCACCCGCAACGCGTCTACGGAGGCCGACCGCACGGTCTGGATCCGTCCGGCGGAGGCCGCGGCCGGTTACGACCGGGGCGAGCTCACGATGATGCCCCCGACGATCTCGACCCTGCGCGGTCTCACCCGGTTCGCTTCGGCCGCGGAGGCTCTGGTCGAGGCCGCGGTCCAGGACCTGACTCCCGTCCTTGCACAGGCGCGCCTGGAGGGCGACGAGCTGATCCTGAGCTGGCCGGGCCACGACGAGTTCACCAAGCACATCCCGAGGGGCGGGGAGGCGCGATGAGCGACGCGGCCGCGCTGCCCGGGCAGCCCCGGGGCGGAGTGCTCTCCGGCCCCGCGACCGCCCGCGCCGTCAACGTCCTCGCGCCGAACCCGTCCGCGATGACGCTGGACGGCACCAACACCTGGATCGTCTCCGAGCCCGACTCCGACCTCGCGGTCGTCATCGACCCGGGTCCGCTCGACGACGGCCATCTGACGCGTGTGATCGACACCGCGGCCGAGCTCGGCAAGCGGGTCGCGCTCACGCTGCTCACCCACGGCCACCCCGACCACGCCGAGGGCGCCGGCCGGTTCGCCGAGCTGACCGGGACCCATGTGCGGGCCCTGGACCCGGCGCTGCGCCTCGGCGACGAGGGGCTCGGCACCGGGGACGTGATCACGGTCGGCGGTCTGGAGCTGTGGGTGGTGCCGACGCCCGGTCACACCTCGGACTCGCTCTCCTTCCATCTGCCCGCCGACCGTGCCGTCCTGACGGGCGACACGGTCCTGGGGCGCGGCACGACGATCGTGGCCCACCCCGACGGGCGGCTCGGGGACTATCTGGACTCGTTGCGCCGGCTGCGCTCGCTCACGGTCGACGACGGGGTCCACACCGTCCTGCCGGGCCACGGGCCGGTCCTGGACGACGCCCAGGGCGCGGTGGAGTTCTATCTCGCGCACCGTGCCTCCCGTCTCGCGCAGGTCGAGACGGCCGTCGAGAACGGCCACCGGACCCCCTCCGAGGTCGTCGCACACGTCTACGCGGACGTGGACCGGTCGCTGTGGCCGGCCGCCGAACTCTCCGTACGGGCCCAGATGGAGTACCTGCGGGAGCACGGGCTGATCTGACCCCCACCCTCGAGGGTTCGCGGTTCGTGTCTTACGCTCCGCTTACTTCGCCTACTGCGGACCGTAGCCCTCGGGGGGAACGCCCATGTTCGTCATCTCCATCCTGCTGCTGATAGCGGCGGTGGTGCTCTTCTTCGTCGCCCGCTCGAACGACTCGAAGGGGCTGAAGCTCGGCGCCCTCGGAGCCGTCCTCGCGGGCGTCTTCTCGCTGATCGCGAGCATGACGTACGTGGTCAGCGCGTACGAGGTCGGCGTCCCGGTCGCGTTCGGCAAGGTGGGCTCGCCGATGACCTCCGGCATGCACGTCAAGTCGCCGTTCACCGAGGTGACGACCTTCTCCACCCGCCCCGTCGACCTCAACCTCTCCGACAAGGACGTGGTCGAGGTCCGCTCCTCGCAGGGCGGCGTGATGGAGGTGGAGGTGACCGTGAAGTGGGCGGTCACGCCGTCCAAGTCGGTCGAGCTGTACCGGCTCGCGGGCAGCGAGGAGTCCATCCAGCAGCGCCTGGTCTACCCGGACAGCCGGGAGATCGTCCGCAACGTCTTCGCCCGCTACACGAGCGAGCAGGGCTACGCCACGGACCGCGAGAAGATCAACGCCGAGATCGGCACGCTCATCAAGGAGCGGCTGGCCCCGCGCGGGATCGACGTGACGGCCGTCAACCTGCGGAACGTGAAGCCCTCGAAGGCCCTCCAGGACCAGATCGACCGCAAGATCCAGCAGCAGCAGGCGAC
The DNA here is from genome assembly GCF_025195125.1 of Streptomyces sp. Je 1-79. Lineage (GTDB taxonomy): Bacteria > Actinomycetota > Actinomycetes > Streptomycetales > Streptomycetaceae > Streptomyces. The sequence continues at coordinate 188,364 of NZ_JAMGSL010000007.1, read as the reverse complement.
CGAGCGCGCCACCGAGGCGGCCCGCACGGCCAAGGCCGAGGCCGACCGGCGCCGTATCGAGGCCGAGGGCATCGCCCAGGCCAACAAGATCCTCAACGCGTCGCTGACCGACAAGGTCCTGATGAACCAGTGCATCGACGCGTACAAGGAGGCCGCGGCGCAGAACCCGGTCTACGCGGTCCCGTGCGGCTCCGGCAGCGGCAACCCGCTGATCGTGGACGGCACCAAGCGCTGAGGACGGCCGCGGCGCCGCCGTGGTCCCGCCGACACGAGGAAGGCCGCCCGGTCGTCGACCGGGCGGCCTTCCTCGTACGTACGGAACCGCTCAGCGGGAGCGCTTCGCGAGGCGCTCCACGTCCAGCAGGATCACGGCGCGGGCCTCCAGGCGCAGCCAGCCGCGCTGGGCGAAGTCCGCGAGGGCCTTGTTGACCGTCTCGCGGGAGGCGCCGACCAGCTGGGCCAGCTCCTCCTGGGTGAGGTCGTGGACGACGTGGATGCCCTCCTCCGACTGCACGCCGAAGCGGCGCGACAGGTCGAGGAGCGCGCGGGCGACACGGCCCGGAACGTCGGAGAAGACCAGGTCGGACATCTGGTCGTTGGTCTTGCGGAGCCGGCGGGCGACCGCGCGCAGCAGGGCGGTGGCCACCTCGGGGCGGGCGTTCAGCCAGGGCTGGAGGTCGCCGTGGCCGAGGCCGAGCAGCTTGACCTCGGTCAGCGCGGTCGCGGTGGCGGTGCGCGGGCCCGGGTCGAAGAGCGAGAGTTCGCCGATCAGCTCGCCGGGGCCGAGGACGGCCAGCATGTTCTCGCGGCCGTCCGGGGAGGTGCGGTGGAGCTTCACCTTGCCCTCGGTGACCACGTACAGGCGGTCGCCGGGGTCTCCCTCGTGGAACAGCGCGTCGCCACGGGCGAGCGTCGCTTCACTCATCGAGGCGCGCAGCTCCGCGGCCTGCTCGTCATCGAGCGCCGCGAAGAGCGGGGCGCGCCGCAGAACGTCGTCCACGAGTTCTCTCCTATGTCGACCTGCTCAGGGGACCTTGATCCCATGATGCCGGACGCACAAAACAGTGCGATCAATCACAACAAGTTTGACGTACCGAACCGCCCGTCCGTACGCCAGGGGCCCGATTGGGTCGTGATCGGCCATGCCCAGGGCGGATGTCGGTGGTGGCCCTTAGGCTGGCCGGGTGTCCAACTCGCCGGTGAGAGCGCAGGCCAAGGGGGCTGGAAGAGTGTCGGCCAAGGGTAATTCCGCTGTGGGCGAACAGGGTGCGCCGAAGCGGACAAATACCGCTAAACGCCCCACGAAGGCCGTCCGGAAGCCCGCGGAGAAGTCCCCGGAGAGCGCTGCCGGGAAGCCCGCGGAGGTGTCCCCGGAGAGCGCTGCCGGGAAGCGTGCGGAGTCCTCGGAGAAGCCTGCCGGGAAGCCCGCCGTGAAGGCGACGCCGAGAACGGGCACGAAGGCCGCCGCGAAGGCGACGGCGAAGACCGGCACGAAGCCCGCCGCGAAGGCGACGGCGAAGACCGGCACGAAGGCCGCGGCGGGTACGAGGCCGACGGCGCAGGCGGGCGCCAAGCCGAAGACCCCGAAGACCTCGAAGGCGGCCGCCAGCCCCGCGCCGAGGACCTCGAAGGCGGCCGCCAGCCCCGCGCCGAGGACCTCGAAGGCGGCCGTGAAGCCCGCGAAGCCGGAATCGCGGCTCGCGATGGTCCGCCGGGCCCGGAAGATCAACCGGGAGCTGGCCGACGTCTTTCCGTACGCCCATCCCGAGCTGGACTTCCGGAACCCGTTCGAGCTGCTCGTCGCCACGGTCCTCTCCGCCCAGACCACCGACCTGCGGGTCAACCAGACCACCCCCGCGCTGTTCGCGAAGTACCCGACGCCCGAGGACCTGGCCGCCGCCGTCCCCGAGGAGGTCGAGGAGGTGATCCGGCCCACCGGCTTCTTCCGCGCCAAGACCAAGTCGATCATGGGCCTCGCCGCGGCCCTCCGGGACGACTTCGGCGGCGAGGTGCCCGGCCGCCTCGACGACCTGGTCAAGCTGCCCGGCGTGGGGCGCAAGACCGCCTTCGTCGTCCTCGGCAACGCCTTCGGGGTGCCCGGCATCACCGTCGACACCCACTTCATGCGCCTCGCGCGCCGCTGGAAGTGGACCGAGAGCGACGACCCGGTCAAGATCGAGGCCGAGGTCGCCGAGATCTTCCCGAAGAGCGAGTGGACGATGCTCTCGCACCGCGTGATCTTCCACGGCCGCCGGATCTGCCACGCCCGCAAGCCCGCCTGCGGCGCCTGCCCGATCGCCCCGCTCTGCCCGGCGTACGGGGAGGGCGAGACCGACCCGGAGAAGGCGCGGAAGCTCCTCAAGTACGAGAAGGGCGGCTTCCCGGGCCAGCGCCTCAACCCGCCGCCGGACTATCCCGGCCGTCCGGCCGCCCCGGCCACCGGCGTGGCCCCGGGGGCCGAGTGAGCCGAGGCACGAGGGAACGAACCCACGCACGGATGGCGTTGTGAAACACGGGGGTGCCTATGACGCGCACTGAAGAAGAGACCGAGAAGACGACCGGAGCCGCGCCCGGAGGCAGACGGGGCAGTGCGGGCGGGCCGGGCGGTGCGGGCAGGCCGGCCTCCTCAGCCGCCGTCGAGGCAGCCGCCGTCGAGCCCACGACCCACGGCGTCGGGACCGGCGGGCTGCTCAACCGTGACGGGCTGCCCGACTGGCTCGCCCCCATCGACCGGGCCGCGCGCACCGTCGAGCCCGAGCAGCTCAGCCGCTTCCTGCCCCCCGCCAGCGGCGCCGGGCGCCAGTCCGCCGTCCTCATCCTCTTCGGAGACTCCGAGCGCGGTCCCGAGCTGCTGCTCATGGAACGCTCCGGCTCGCTGCGCTCGCACGCCGGCCAGCCCTCCTTCCCCGGCGGCGCCCTGGACCCCGAGGACGGCGATCCGGCCGACGGAGGGCTGCTGCGGGCCGCCCTGCGCGAGGCCGAGGAGGAGACCGGCCTCGACCCCTCCGGCGTCCAGATCTTCGGCGTCCTCCCCCAGCTCTACATCCCGGTCAGCGGCTTCGTCGTCACCCCCGTCCTCGGCTGGTGGCGCACCCCCAGCCCGGTCGGGGTCGTCGACCCGGGGGAGACCGCCCGGGTCTTCACCGTGCCCGTGGCGGATCTCACGGACCCCGCCAACCGCGCGACCACCGTCCACCCCAGCGGCCACAAAGGCCCCGGCTTCCTCGTCGCATCCGCTCTGGTCTGGGGTTTTACGGCCGGAGTGATCGACCGGCTCCTCCACTACGCCGGCTGGGAGCGCCCCTGGGACCGGGCGAAGCAGGTCCCGCTGGACTGGCGCTCATGATTGGCTGACCCCCGGGGGCGGGGCGACCGAAGACGAATCTGCGAGGCTATTGACGGTGAACGTGCTGGACATCTTGTTGCTGCTCGCCGCCGTGTGGTTCGCGATCATCGGTTACCGCCAGGGGTTCGTCGTCGGCATCCTGTCGGTCATCGGCTTCCTCGGCGGCGGCCTCGTCGCCGTCCTGCTGCTCCCGGTGGTCTGGGACTGGCTGACCGACCACGCCGAGGTCTCCACCACGGCGACGGTCGTCTTCGTGGTCGTGGTGATCGTCTGCGCCTCGGTCGGACAGGCCTTCACCACCCACCTCGGGAACAAGCTGCGCCGGCACATCACCTGGTCACCGGCGCGCGCCCTGGACGCCACCGGCGGCGCGCTGGTGAACGTCGTCGCGATGCTCCTCGTGGCCTGGCTGCTCGGCTCGGCGCTCGCCGGCACCTCGATGCCCACGCTCGGCAAGGAGGTGCGCAGCTCCAAGGTGCTGCTCGGCGTGGAGCAGGTGATGCCCGATCAGGCGTCCACCTGGTTCACGAACTTCACCGGGACCCTCGCCCAGAACGGCTTCCCCCAGGTCTTCGCCCCGTTCGCCAACGAGCCGATCACCGAGGTCAGGCCGCCCGACCCGGCGCTCGCCGGCAGCCCGGTCGCCGCCGAGGCCAAGCGCTCCATCGTCAAGGTCGTCGGTACGGCCCCGAGCTGCGGCAAGGTCCTCGAAGGCACCGGCTTCGTCTTCGACAACCGCCGGGTGATGACCAACGCCCATGTCGTCGGCGGCGTCGACGAGCCGACCGTGCAGATCGGCGGCGAGGGCAAGCTGTACGACGCGAAGGTCGTCCTCTACGACTGGCAGCGCGACATCGCCGTACTGGACGTGCCGAACCTGGACGTGAAGCCCCTGCAGTTCACCGACGAGGACGCCCGCAGCGGCGACAGCGCGATCGTCGCGGGCTTCCCCGAGAACGGCTCGTACGACGTCCGCTCGGCCCGCGTCCGGGGCCGGATCAGCGCCAACGGCCCCGACATCTACCACCGCGGCGAGGTGCGCAGGGACGTCTACTCGCTGTACGCGACGGTCCGTCAGGGCAACTCCGGCGGCCCGCTGCTCACCGAGGACGGCAAGGTGTCCGGCGTGATCTTCGCCCGCTCGCTCGACGACAGGAACACCGGATACGCGCTGACGGTCGACGAGATCCGGGACGACATCGCCCAGGGCCGCGCGGCCACCCAGCAGGTCGACAGCCAGGGCTGCGCGCTCTGACCGGACCGCCGCTCGCAGACTGCCGCACCCGCCGTTCAGCGGGTGCGGCAGTCTGCGAGCGGGGTTGCCGTCGTGCGCCGGTACGGCCGTACGGCTCAGTCCCGAGTGTGCCTGAGCCGGGCCGATACCCAGCGGGCCCGGCGGCGCAGGATGCGCGGGATCCCGATCTCCTGCACGGGATGTGAGCGGCCCTGTTCCTGCGGGCCACTCCTCTCGTGAGTGCCCGGCCCAGCGGCCGAGCGGCGGTTGCGTGCTGTGTCACCGTAGTCGTGCGTCCAGCCCATACCCCGACGTCTGCCCGTGGCCCAAGGTCGGTAACCGCCCCGGGGCCCGCCAATTGGAGTATGCGTCGGGCACATGGCCGGTTCTGGAACGGCCGTTCGTCACCGGTCGGGTTCGGGGTCCTTCAGCCAGTTGATGAGCTCCGTGGAGAACGCCACCGGGTCCTCCTCGTGGGGGAAGTGCCCGAGGCCGTCGAAGAGCCGCCAGCGGTACGGCGCCTCCACGTACTCTCCGGAGCCCGCCGCGCTGCGGGTCCGCATCGCCGGGTCCATCGAGCCGTGCAGATGCAACGTCGGTACCCGCACGGGGCGCTTCATACGCCGGTTGAACTGGATGCCGTCGGGTCGCGCCAGGGACCGCACCATCCACCGGTACGGCTCGATCGAGCAGTGCGCCGTCGACGGGATGCACATCGCCCGCCGGTAGACCGCGACCGCGTCCTGGTCCGGAAGGCCCGGGCCCGACCAGTCCTCGATCAGCCGCCCGACCAAGGCCGCCTCGTCCGCGACGAGCTGACGCTCCGGCAGCCACGGGCGCTGGAAGCCCCATACGTACGATCCGGCGCGCGACTGCGAGAAGTCGGAGAGCATCGCCGAGCGCCAGCGGCGCGGGTGCGGCATCGAGGAGACCGCGAGCCGGCGCACCAGCTTCGGCCGCATGACCGCCGCCGTCCAGGCCAGGTACCCGCCCAGGTCGTGACCGACCAGTGCCGCGTCCGGTTCGCCCAGGGAGCGGATGACGCCGGTGATGTCGAGCGCCAGGTTGGCGGGATCGTAACCCCGGGGCGTACGGTCGCTGCCGCCCACGCCCCGCAGGTCCATCGCCACGGCCCGGAAGCCCGCGTCGGCGAGAGCAGGCAGCTGGTGGCGCCAGGTCCACCAGAACTGCGGGAAGCCGTGCAGCAGGAGGACGAGGGGCCCGTCGCCCATCTCGGCGATGTGGAAGCGCGCCCCGTTGGCGGCCACGTCGCGATGGGTCCAGGGGCCGTCGATCCGTACGGGGCTGCCGACGGGGCCGCTGCCGTTGCTGCTCTCAGGGACGGTCATGTGGACGAGCGTCCCACAGCCGCGACCTTCTCCTGGACCGCCGCGGGCAGCGCCACCTGCTCGGGGCGGGGGTGCGGCTTGGCGTTCTGGAGGATCGCGGCCGTCTGCTTGGCCGACGCGATGGACTTCTCCGGCGGCTTGACCTTCTTGAACTTGGCGTACGCGAGCAGCCCGAGCAGCCCCGCGAGCAGCACGTTCGCCGCGAAGGAGAGCAGGAAGCACCAGGCGAGGTTCCAGCCGCCCTCGCCGTTGTGGCCGCCGGTCCAGCTGTTGATGCCGTAGGCGAGCGCGAAGCTCAGCATCGGCAGCGAGAAGAGGAGCACCGTCGCGGCGGCCGTGCCGGCCGCACCGCCGATGGCGCCCCGCTTGACGTCCTGCCGGATCTCGGCCTTGGCCAGGGCGATCTCGTCGTGCACCAGTGCGGACATCTCGGCGGTCGCCGAGGCGACCAGCTGACCGAGGCTGCGCTCGGCTCCGTTGACCGGGTCGCTCATCGCTGCTCCCTCTTCTCTTCTACGGTCCGACCTCAGATCATGCCGGACTGTCGCCCTCGTCGCGCGATGCCCCCGCCAGTTGGGCGCGGTGGCGGTGCTCGGCGGCCTTCTTCTCGTAGATCTCGGCCATCCGCAGGTGGTACGCCGGGTTGTCCTCCTCGTAGATGTCGGGGATGCCGTCCTGGTCCTCGTCGCGCTCCTCGTCCGCCAGCAGCGCCTCGTACTTCCGTACCCGCAGCTTGAGCAGGATCGTCGCGATGACGGCCGCCGTGAGCGAGCCGATGAGGACGGCCGCCTTGACCTCCTCGGTCAGCGCGGCGTCGCCCTCGAAGGCCAGCTCGCCGATGAGGAGGGAGACGGTGAAGCCGATACCGGCGAGGGAGGCGACGGCGAGGACGTCCGCCCAGGCCAGGTCGGTGTTGAGTTCCGCCCGGGTGAAGCGGGCGGCGAGCCAGGTACCGCCGAAGATGCCGACGGTCTTGCCGACGACGAGGCCGAGGATCACGCCGAGGGTGACCGGGTTGGTGGAGACCTCCGCGATGGACTTGCCGCTGATGCTCACACCCGCCGAGAACAGCGCGAACAGCGGCACGGCCAGCCCGGCGGAGAGCGGCCGGACCAGGTGCTCGATGTGCTCGCCGGGGGAGTGCTCCTCGCCCTCCCGCCTGGTGCAGCGCAGCATCAGGCCCATGGCGACACCGGCGATGGTGGCGTGGACACCGCTGTTGTACATCAGGCCCCAGATGACCATGGCGAGCGGAACGTAGACGTACCAGCCGCGCACGCCCTTGCGGAGCAGCACCCAGAAGACGGCCAGGGCGGCGACGGCGCCGCCGAGGGCGGCGAAGTTCAGGTCGCTGGTGAAGAAGACCGCGATGATCAGGATCGCGAAGAGGTCGTCGACGACGGCGAGCGTGAGCAGGAACGCGCGGAGCGCGGACGGCAGCGAGGTGCCGATCACGGCGAGGACCGCGAGCGCGAAGGCGATGTCCGTGGCGGTCGGCACGGCCCAGCCGTCCATGGAGCCGCCGCCGATGAGGTTGGTCAGGGCGTAGACGAGGGCCGGTACGGCCATGCCGCAGAGGGCGGCGACGACGGGCAGCGCGGCGGCCTTGGGATCGCGCAGCTCGCCCGCGACGAGCTCGCGCTTGAGCTCGATGCCGGCGACGAAGAAGAAGATCGCGAGGAGGCCGTCGGCCGCCCAGTGCTGGACGGAGAGGTCCAGACCGAGGGCGGCGGGGCCCATGTGGAAGTCGGACACCGTCTCGTAGCTCGCGCTGACGGGGGAGTTCGCCCAGACGAGCGCGGTGACGGCGGCCACCAGGAGGAGCACGCCACCGACGGTCTCGGCGCGCAGCGCGTCGGTGACGTACCGCCGCTCGGGCCATGACATGCGGCCGAGGAACTTGCGGTCGGTGGGGGTGGGTGCGGGGGCGGGCACGGGCGGCGACCTCCGGTCGGTTGGGCAGCACAAAGCACATGCCGACCAGACTTCCCGGCGCACCTAGGTGTTTCTGTCGCGTCTCTGACGCGATCTTTACTTTACCTAACGAGCGGGGGGTTGTGTCCGGTGATCTTCACTTTAGGTACCGGGCGCCACTCCGGCTCGTCGTGGAGCCGCAGGGTGATGCGAAAGCGGACGCGAAGGGCGCCCCGCTCCGGGTGGACCGGAGCGGGGCGCCCTTCGCCAGGACCGGCGTGCCGGCGTGGCCGCCGTCCTAGTCCTCGCTGGACGCGCTCGGCAGCTTGGTCTGGATGAGGTCCATGACGGAGGAGTCCGTCAGCGTCGTCACGTCGCCGAGCTCCCGGTTCTCCGCCACGTCCCGCAGCAGTCGCCGCATGATCTTGCCGGACCGGGTCTTCGGCAGCTCCGCCACCGGCAGGATCCGCTTCGGCTTGGCGATCGGGCCGAGCGTCGTGCCGACGTGGTTGCGCAGCTCCGCGACGAGCCCCTCGTCCTCGCTCGCCGTGCCGCGCAGGATGACGAACGCGACGATCGCCTGGCCGGTCGTCTCGTCGGCCGCGCCGACCACCGCCGCCTCGGCGACGGACGGGTGCGAGACGAGCGCCGACTCGACCTCGGTGGTGGAGATGTTGTGTCCGGAGACGAGCATGACGTCGTCGACACGGCCGAGCAGCCAGATGTCGCCGTCCTCGTCCTTCTTCGCGCCGTCGCCGGCGAAGTACTTGCCCTCGAAGCGCGACCAGTACGTGTCGAGGAAGCGCTGGTCGTCACCCCAGATCGTGCGCAGCATCGACGGCCACGGCTCGGTGAGGACCAGGTAGCCGCCGCCCCCGTTCGGCACCTCGTTGGCCTCGTCGTCGACGACGGTGGCGGAGATGCCGGGCAGCGGGCGCTGGGCCGAGCCGGGCTTGGTCTCGGTGACGCCCGGCAGCGGCGAGATCATCATCGCGCCGGTCTCGGTCTGCCACCAGGTGTCCACGATCGGGGTCTTTCCGGCGCCGATGTGCTCGCGGTACCAGACCCAGGCCTCGGGGTTGATCGGCTCGCCGACCGAGCCCAGCACGCGCAGGCTCGACAGGTCGAACTTCGCGGGGATGTCGTCGCCCCACTTCATGAACGTGCGGATCGCGGTGGGCGCCGTGTAGAGGATCGTGACGCCGTACTTCTGGATGATCTCCCAGAAGCGGCCCTGGTGCGGGGTGTCCGGGGTGCCCTCGTACATGACCTGCGTCGCGCCGTTGGCCAGCGGTCCGTACGTGATGTACGAGTGTCCCGTCACCCAGCCGATGTCGGCGGTGCACCAGTAGACGTCGGTCTCCGGCTTGAGGTCGAAGACCGCGTGGTGGGTGTACGCCGCCTGGGTGAGGTAGCCGCCGGAGGTGTGCAGGATGCCCTTGGGCTTACCCGTCGTGCCGGAGGTGTAGAGGATGAAGAGCGGGTGCTCCGCCTCGAAGGCCTCGGGGGTGTGCTCGGCGGACTGGCGGGCGACGACGTCGTGCCACCAGACGTCGCGGCCCTCGGTCCACGCCACGTCCTGGCCGGTGCGGCGCACGACGAGGACGTTGGCCACCTTGTCGGTGCGGGTGAGGGCCTCGTCCACGGCCGGCTTGAGGGCGCTCGGCTTGCCACGGCGGTAGCCGCCGTCGGCGGTGATGACGAGCTTGGCGTCGGCGTCCTCGACGCGGGTGGCGATGGCGTCCGCGGAGAAGCCGCCGAAGACCACGGAGTGCGCGGCGCCGATGCGGGCGCAGGCCAGCATCGAGACGACCGCCTCGGGGATCATCGGGAGGTAGATCGCCACCCGGTCGCCCTTGGTGACGCCCAGCTCGGTCAGGGCGTTGGCGGCCCTGGAGACCTCGTCCTTGAGCTCGGCGTAGGTGATCGTACGGCTGTCGCCGGGCTCGCCCTCGAAGTGGATCGCGACCCGGTCGCCGTTGCCCGCCTCGACGTGGCGGTCGACGCAGTTGTACGCCACGTTGAGCGTGCCGTCGGCGAACCACTTGGCGAACGGCGGGTTCGACCAGTCGAGGGTCTCGGTCGGCGCGGTGGCCCAGGCGAGCCGCTTCGCCTGCTCGGCCCAGAAGCCAAGCCTGTCCGCCGCGGCCTGCTCGTACGCCTCCGCCGTCACGTTGGCGTGCGCGGCCAGCTCGGCCGGCGGCGCGAACCGCCGCTCTTCCTTCAAGAGGTTGGCCAGGCTTTCGTTGCTCACGACATCTCCCTTTCCCAGGGCGTCCTATGTGCCTATGTGTCCCGCGTCATAGCTCATCAGTCAGATGCCCGGGTGACAAGAGTCTCCAGGGAATTGGTTTAGACCTGTGAGGTGGCGGGCGTGCGGTGGCCCCTCCCTCCCGAGCGGTGGGAGGAAGGGGCCACTCAGTCTCACGGACGTCGGGAAGGGAAGGTTCAGGACGCGCGGACCCTCGTCCGATCCTTGATCATGTTCGGCGTGATCCGGCCGCCGGCCGGCATGTCCGGGCCTGTTACGGACGTGCCTTCGACGGACGCGCCCGAGCCTTCGGCAGGCGTGCCGGAACCGCCGGTCGGCGCGTCCGGGCCACTGTCCCGCGCGTCCGGGCCGCCGTCCGGCGCGTCCAGGTCTTCGACGGGCGCCTTGGAGGGCGGGACCAGGTCGAAGACGTCGTCGTAGCGGTGCTGCTCGTCCGGCCCCGCCAGCAGGTACGACTGGGCCTCGCCGACGTGGAAGTACATCCCGTGGAGCGTCAGCGTGCCTTCGGCGAGCCGCCGGGCCACCGGCTCGTACGCCCGCAGATGCTCCAACTGCTGGACGACGTTGGTCAGGCAGAGCTGCTCGACCGCGTCGGCCGGGAGCCGCTCCGAGATCCTGGCCCAGGCGTGTCTGCGGCTGGCCATCCGCTCCAGGCTGGGCAGGCCGTGGCGCAGCCAGCGGCGCAGCGGGGACTGCGGGGCGTCCGGTCCGGGTGTGCTGCTCAGCAGGGCCTGCATGGCACCGCAGCCGGAGTGTCCGCAGACGGTGATCGACTGGACGCGCAGCACCTCCACCGCGTACTCGATCGCCGCGGCCACCGAGTCGTCCCCGCTCTCCTCACCGGGCAGCGGAACCAGATTGCCCACGTTCCGTACGGTGAAGAGGTCGCCGGGGCCGCTGGCGGTGATCATGCTCGTGACCAGCCGGGAGTCGGCGCAGGTGAGGAAGAGCTGCGAGGGGCGCTGGCCCTCCCGGGCGAGGCGCGCCAGCTCGTCCCGGACGCGCGGGGCCGTGTTGCGCTGGAACTTGCCGATTCCGCTCGCGAGCTGATGCCCGGTCGGCCGTCGGGTCCCGTCGCCGGCGTGGGGTTCGCCGCAGTGGTGGTTGCGCCAGGGGGTCCAGGGGCGGCAGCAGCCGTGGGAGGCGGAGTCGGGCTCGCCGATCCGGTCGCCGGAGGGGCCGGTGACGTCGACCGTGCCGCCGGCTCGCAGATAGCCCGCCTGCCAGTCGTGCAGCGTCTCGTACGCGGCGTGATCCATGAACGACCCGTCCAGCTCGACGACCGCATGGGCTCCCGGAGGCAGTTGGTGCAGGGCCCGGCTCAGCCGGGGCACGGCGAGGAAGGTCAGCTGGCCGCGTACGCGCACCAGATGGCGGCCTTCGTGCTCCTCGCGGGTGATGCGCGTCTTGGCGAGGCGGTGCATCGCGACCGCGATGGCCACCGCGATCCCCAGCGCGACGCCCTCCAGGATCCCGACGAGGACGACACCGCTCAGCGTCACCGCGTACACGAGGACCTCGCGGTGCCGCGTCACGCTGCGGATGTGGGTGATGTTCACCATCTGGATCCCGACCACCATCACGAGCGCGGCGAGCGCGGGCAGCGGGATCAGGTCGAGCAGGGGGACGAGGAGCAGCGCGGCCAGCACGATCCACAGGCCGTGCAGCATCGTGGAGTTGCGGCTCATGGCGCCCGCGGAGACATTGGCGACGCTGCGCACCGCGACACCCGCCACGGGCAGTCCGCCGAGCGCGCCGGAGACCATGTTGGCCGCTCCCTGGCCCGCGAGTTCGCGGTCGAGCCGGGAGCGGGGCACGCCGTGCCCGTGGTCGGCGCGGGCGGCCACGAGCTTGTCGACCGCGACGGCGGAGAGCAGCGACTGCACGCTGGTGACCAGCGTGATGGTGACGACGCCGGCCGCGATGCCGAGGACCGGCCCCTGCGGCAGCCCGGGCAGGATGTGGCTGCTCCAGGACGGAAGGTCGACGCGGGGGACGGCGAGCCCGGCGAAGGCCGCCAGCGCCGTGGCCGCCGCCACCGAGGCGAGCGCCGCCGGGATCTTCCGCAGCGCGTGTCCGGCGCGCCCGGGGAGGCGTGGCCAGAGCAGCAGCACGGCGACGGTGAGAGCGCTGATGGACAGCGCGGCCGGATGGAGGTCGGCCAACTGCGCCGGCAGACCGAGGACGTTGTCCACGGTGGAACTCTGCGGGGTGCCGCCGAGCACGATGTGGAGCTGTGCGAGGGCGATGGTCACGCCGATGCCGGCGAGCATGCCGTGCACGATCGCCGGGGAGACGGCGAGGGCGGAGCGGGCCACCCGCAGGGCGGCGAGACCTAGTTGGGCGAGTCCGGCGAGGACGGTGATGGCGCAGGTGGTGCGCCAGCCGTAGCGCTGGATCAGCTCGGCGGTGACGACCGTGAGGCCTGCGGCGGGGCCGCTGACCTGGAGCGGAGCGCCGCCGAAGCGGCCGGCGACGAGACCGCCGACGGCGGCGGCGACCAGGCCGGCCTGGAGCGGGGCTCCGGTGGCGAGCGCGATGCCCAGGGAGAGCGGCAGCGCGATCAGGAAGACGGAGATCGACGCGGACAGGTCGACGCCCGCGATGGGGAAGCGGCGGCGATCGTGACCCGGCGGGCTGTGGGGCCGCTGTGCGTCGGGCCGGGTCGTGGTGCGGTCGGGTGAGGGGCAGAGGGGCATGGTTCCCGTCTCCTCCGGGGCAGCGCAGGCGCGGCTGGGTCACGGCGTGCAGTGGCGGGATGGCCGAACAATCATCAACGCTCGGTAAATGGATCGTAATGGAGAGTAAAGACTGCGGCATTATTTTCGGGGCAAACAGGGCAATGATTCACCGATTGGAGTGACACCTGACGTCCATGCCGCTTGTCGTTTCATCATTCCGGCGTCCGTGGTGCGACGTTGACGGCGCTCGCACGCCGCACGGAATCCGAGGAGAGGTGGGCGGATGTCAGCCGCCGGGAGAAGGACCACTGTCCGCAGAAGGGCACTCGCCGTCGGTGCCCTCGCCGTCGCCCTGACCACCGGGCTCGCCGGGTGCTCGGACTCGACGAAGACGGCCGGGCCGAAGGGCGCGGCCGGGGAGAAGAAGCCCGCCGCGGCCCCGGAGAACGCGGTGCGCCTGATCGGTGACGGCTCCACCGCCTTCACCGGCGCACAGCCCCACCAGCCGGTGTGGAAGAAGCTGAAGCCGGGGGAGAAGCCCCCGCAGTTCGTGGTCTTCTCCTGGGACGGAGCCGGAGAGGACAGCCAGAAGCTCTTCTCCCACTTCCGCAAGGTGGGCCAGAAGTACGACGCGACCATGACGTACTTCCTCAGCGGCGTCTATCTGCTGCCCGAGGAGAAGCGCAAGCTCTACGACCCGCCGCAGCACAACGCCGGCAGCTCGGAGATCGGCTTCAACGACACCGAGGGCATCCGCGACACCGTGCGGGAGCTGCGCGGCGCCTGGCAGGAGGGCAACGAGGTCGGCACGCACTTCAACGGCCACTTCTGCGGGCCGGAGAGCGGCGTCGGCAACTGGTCGGTCGAGGACTGGAAGAGCGAGATCCGCCAGGCCAAGTCCTTTGTGAAGAACTGGAAGACGAACGCCGGCCTGACCGCCGAGCAGCCGCTCCCGTTCGACTACGAGAAGGAGCTGGTCGGCGCCCGCACCCCGTGTCTCGAGGGTCGCGAGAACTTCGTCAAGGCGGCTTCCCAGCTGGGCTTCCGCTACGACACCAGCGGCGTCAACGACCAGATCTGGCCGAAGAAGGACCAGGGGCTCTGGGACCTGTCGATGCATCTGGTCCCGGTCCCCGGCCGCGCGTTCCAGACGCTCTCCATGGACTACAACTTCATGGTCAACCAGTCGGGTACGAAGACGCAGGGCGACCCGAACATGCACGAGTACTGGGGCAACCAGATGCGTGACGGCCTGGTGCAGGCCTTCAACCGCTCGTACCACGGCAACCGGGCACCGGTGATCATCGGCAACCACTTCGAGTCCTGGAACGGCGGCACGTACATGCGCGCCATCGAGGAGACCATCGCCACGGTGTGCGTGCAGAAGGACGTCGAGTGCGTGTCCTTCCGGCAGCTCGCGGACTGGCTCGACGCCCAGGACCCGGCGGTGATCGCGAAGATGCGGACCCTGAAGGTCGGCGAGGCCCCGAAGGGGGGCTGGACGACCTTCCTGGCTCCACAGTCCCTGACCTCGGCCAAGCCCCTTGCGCCGGCCGGGTCCCTGACCTCGGCCAAGCCGGAGCCGAAGCGACCCGAAGAGCACTGACCCCGCCGGAGGCCGCCTTGCAGCACGGCGAGGCGGCCGCCGACGGTGAGGCTTCGGGGTCGCTGATGACGCTCCGGCGGCGTTGGTGAGGCTTCGACCGGACCCCGGACCGGCCGGGGTCGCTGCCGGCCGTCAGCTGGGCTGGGGTACGGCCAGCGCCTCGTCGAGGACGAAGCCGGGGTCGACCTGCGCCGCCAGGTCGACCCCGGTCTTGGCGTTGCCCCAGCTCTCCGCGTTCCTGAGGTGGAAGTGGACCATCTGGCGCGTGTACCGCTCCCAGTCGCGGTGCGCGTACGAGTCGTCCGCCGCGTCCTGGAGCGCCTGGAGCGCCATCCGGTTGTCCACCTCCAGCAGCTCGAAACGGGACGGGCGGCCCTTCTCCATCCCGCGGACCCAGTCCGAGTGGCCCACCGTCACCAGCAGGTCGTCGCCCACCTCGGCGCGCAGGAATTCCACGTCGTCCGGGCCCTGCACCTTGTTGCCGATGACCCTGAGCGCGACGCCGAAGTCCCGGGCGTACTCCTTGTACTGGCGGTAGACCGACACCCCCTTGCGGGTCGGCTCGGCGACCAGGAAGGTCATGTCGAAGCGGGTGAACATCCCGGAGGCGAAGGAGTCCGAGCCCGCCGTCATGTCGACGACCACGTACTCGTCCACCCCGTCGACCAGGTGGTTGAGGCACAGCTCCACCGCGCCGACCTTGGAGTGGTAGCAGGCCACCCCCAGGTCCGACTCCGTGAACGGTCCGGTGGCCATCAGCCGGACGTCGCCGTCGTCGAGATGCACGGTCCGCGCGCACGCGTCGTAGACCGGGTTGTCCTCACGGACCCGCAGCAGCCGCGAGCCCTCCCCGGGAGGGGTCGTCTTGATCATCGAATCGGCGGAGGCGATCCGTGGATTCGAACCGCGCAGGTAGTCCTTGATGAGGGGCAGGTGCGCGCCCATCGCGGGCAGCGCCGCCGCTTGGACCTCGTCGAGCCCGAGCGCGGCCCCGAGGTGCTGGTTGATGTCGGCGTCCACCGCGACGACGGCGGCCTCATTGGCGGCGAGGTGGCGGATGAAGAGCGAGGACAGCGTGGTCTTGCCGCTGCCGCCCTTCCCTACGAAAGCGATCTTCATGTTCACGAAGCGTAGCGGGCCGATCGCGTCGAGTGGTCAAGGTCCGTGAAGAAGACCACTCCAAGGTGGGGCGGGCGCCACGGGCGCGTAGCCTCGCTACTTATGAGTACGCACGCCTCTGACCCCCTGGCCGCCCTCGGCTCCCTGCCGGGCGTCACCGACTCGGTGGACTCCGTACGCAAGGCCGTCGACCGGGTCTACGGCCACCGCGTGATGCGGCGCCGCAGCAACGAGATCACCTCCGAGGCCGCCCTGCGCGGAGCGCGCGGCTCGGCCGCGCTGTCCGGCGCCGACTGGGCCCTGGAAGAGGTCCGCCGACGCACCGACTTCAGTGGCGACGCCGAGGCGCGGACCGTGGGTGCGGCCCTGCGGCTGGGCGCGGAGGCGGGGCAGCTGCTCTCCATCTGGCGACAGTCGCCCCTGCGGGTGCTCGCCCGGCTCCACCTCGTCGCGGTCGGCGACGTGGCCCTCGGCGCGGCGCTGGGCGAGGCGGGCGACTCGGTCGGCAGGCCCCGGCAGGCCGGCGAGTCGGTCGACGAGCCGCTGATCGAGGCGCCGCTGCCGGACCCGGCGGAGGTCGCGGGGCGGCTCGACGGGCTCTCCGAACTGATCATCGCGGGCGGTGCGGCCCCGGCCCTGGTGACGGCGGCCGTGGTGCACGGGGAGCTGCTCGCGCTGCGCCCCTTCACCTCGTACAACGGGCTGATCGCCCGGGCCGCCGAACGGATCGTGCTGATCGGCAGCGGACTCGACCCCAAGTCGATCTGCCCGGCCGAGGTCGGTCACGCGGAACAGGGACGAGCGGCGTACGTCGCCGCCTTCGAGGGCTATCTGTCGGGGACCCCGGAGGGCATGGCCGCCTGGATCGCCCACTGCGGGCGGGCGGTCGAGCTCGGCGTACGGGAGTCGACGGCCGTCTGCGAGGCGCTCCAGCGCGGCGCGGCCTGAACGCTGCTGGCTGATGGGCGCCGGCTGATGGGCGCCAGCTGATCGCTCCCGACTGATCGCCGCTGGCCGGCTCGATCGGCGCGACGTGGCGGCTCGGGCCGAACCGGCCCGGAAAAGGGTTGCGGCGGTACCAGTCCTGGTACCGCCGCTGGCACGTCTGCCGAGTTACCAAGCGTCCTCGATATGTGCCCATCAGGCGGGGAACTTTGCCCATCGCCTGGTGCGGCTGGCCCGTAATCGACGGGTCGACGTCGCGTGGGTGCTCAGTTTCTGTGCGTGGTCCGTGGGGCCTTCTTGCTCAACAGGTGATCCTCTCGGATGTCCTAGGTCTCGCGGGCCTGATTCCTTTCTACTCCTGTCGGATGGGAAGCGAAAGTCCTGGCTCCCAGTTCTTTACTTTCGCCTCAAATCCGGGCAAAGCGATCGGCAAGGGTGGCGTGACGCCGCCGGTTGGCGTACCAGACCAGACCGGCGGTCGCCGCGGCCGCGCCCACGGCTGCCGCGGCCAGGAGTGCGGGGCGCGGCGGCATACGGAAGCCCGGCAGCCGCTGCTTGAGACGGACCGGCTTGTCGAAGACCAGGATCGGCCAGTCCTGAGCGGTGGCCTCACGGCGGAGAGCCCGGTCGGGATTGACCGCGTAGGGGTGGCCGACGGCCTCCAGCATCGGTACGTCGGTCGCCGAGTCGCTGTACGCGTAACAGCGCGAGAGGTCGTAGCCCTCGGACTCCGCAAGCTCCCGGATCGCCTCCGCCTTGGTGGGCCCGTAGGCGTAGTACTCCACCTCCCCGGTGAAGCAGCCGTCGTCGCCGACGACCATCCGGGTCGCCACGACCCGGTCGGCGCCGAGCATCTCGCCGATCGGCTCCACCACCTCGGCGCCCGAGGTCGAGACGATCACCACGTCCCGGCCGGCGGCGTGGTGCTCCTCGATGAGGGAGGCCGCCTCGTCGTAGATGATCGGGTCGATCAGCTCGTGCAGGGTCTCGGCGACCAACTCCTTGACCTGCGATACGTTCCATCCTTTGCAGAGCGCGGAAAGGTATTCGCGCATCCGCTCCATCTGATCGTGGTCGGCGCCGCCCACGAGGAAGACGAACTGGATGTACGCCGTCCGCAGGACGGCGCGGCGGTTGATCAGTCCGCCTTGGTAGAAGGACTTGCTGAAGGTCAGCGTCGACGACTTCGCAATGACCGTCTTGTCCAGGTCAAAGAAGGCGGCTGTGCGCGGCAACGAGTGGTTTTCCACGAGCCGAGCATAGGTGCCCGCCATTCGGCGTACGCTCGGGCGTGTGGGTTTGCCTGAGAAGGCTCTCGGGTACACCATGGAAGTCACGGATCGTTCGCGACCGTGCTAACCCGGTCCGGCTCCTCCCCCCCCGAGTCGGCCGGAGAGACGACCCCCGCTCTCCCCCCCGGCGGGGGTCGTCGCATGTCCGGACGCGTTTTCGTCCCTCGGATCCTCATTCGTCCCCCTCTCGTCGGCCGTGTGGCCGCGACGGCGTGATGCCCTCGATTCGTCACTCAGCGTAGCCGCTGGGGCGCTCTCCGGGTATCCCCGGTATGGGGGACGGGGATATTCACAACGACTGAGTTATCCACAGTTTTTGAGCAAGATCCACACGATTTCCGGGATGGCGCCACGGTGATTCCCACCGCGAACTCCGCGGACGGAAGGAATCACCGATCTCGGCCGCGCGACCGGCGCGGGCGGGATCGCACGGACAGGGGGCGTGTGCTGTGGCGGGAACCATGACTTTCAGAACGGCGGGGGCGTACAGGGCCGCGAGGTCCACCCGTTCCTCCCCGGCCGCCGACGGACCGACCGGCGGTGCGGGACGCCGGGCCGGACCCTTGATCGTGACCGAGGACCTTGCGCTGCTCGACGACCTGCTGCGGCTGTGCGCCGCGGCGGGGGCGGAACCCGAGGTGCACCACACCGTGCCGGAGCGCCGTGCGAGCTGGGCCGAGGCCCCGCTCGTCCTGGTCGGCGAGGACGCTGCGGCCCGCTGCCGTGGGGCGGCGCGCAGGCAGGGGGTGATCCTTGTCGGCCGGGACCGCCACGGGCTCGACGACCCCCTCCGTGATCCTCTCGGCGACGGTCCCCTCGGCGACCCCGACGTGTGGCGGCGGGCCGTCGAGATCGGCGCCGACTGTGTGCTGCGGCTGCCGGACGCCGAAAGCTGGCTCGTCGACCGCATCGCCGACGCGGCCGAAGGCGCGGGAAAGCAGGCGCTGACCGTCGGCGTCATCGGCGGACGCGGCGGCGCCGGGGCCTCGACCCTGGCCTGTGCCCTCGCGCTGGCCGGCGCCAGGACCGGGCGGCGCACCCTGCTCGTGGACGGGGACCCGCTCGGCGGCGGGCTCGACGTCCTGCTCGGCGGGGAGCGGGCCGAAGGGCGGCGCTGGCCCGACTTCGTCGCCTCCAAGGGGCGGGTCGCCGGCGGCGCCCTGGAGGAGTCGCTGCCGTCCGTGCGCGGGCTGCGGGTCCTCAGCTGGGACCGCGGAGACGCGGTCGTCGTGCCGCCCGAAGCCATGCGGTCGGTGCTCGCCGCTGCGCGCAGGCGGGGCGGGATCGTCGTGGTGGACCTGCCCCGCCGGATCGACGCGGCGGTGAACGAGGCGCTGGCGCAGCTGGACCTCGGACTCCTCGTCGTCCCCGGCGAGTTGCGGGCCGTCGCCGCGGCCCACCGGGTCGCCTCGCTCGCGGGCGCGGTGCTGCGCGACCTGCGTGCCGTGGTGCGCGGACCGTACGCGCCGGGGCTCGACGATCAGTGGGTCGCGGACACCCTGGGTCTGCCGCTCGCCGGGGAACTCCCCGACGATCCCGGCCTCTTGGCGGCGCTCGACGCCGGAGCGCCGCCCGGCGGCGAGGCGAGCGGACCGCTCGGACGGTTCTGCGCGGCGTTCTGGGAGCGCGCCCTGGTCACGGAGGACGCTCCGTGAGCGCCGAGACGCCCACGGGCGGCGCGGCGCTCCTGGAGGCCGTGCGGCAACGGCTCGCCGAGAGCGGGGCCGAGCCCACGCCGGCGCGGGTCGCGGCGGCGCTGCGGGCTCAGGGGCGGCTGCTGGGTGACACGGAAGTCCTGGGCGCGGCCGAGGCGTTGCGGTGCGAGCTGGTCGGCACGGGACCGCTGGAACCGCTGCTGGCCGATCCCGCGGTCACCGACGTGCTGGTGTCGGCCCCCGACCGGGTCTGGGTCGACCGGGGAGCGGGCCTCGAACTGACGGCGGTCCGATTCGCGGACGCGCCCGCCGTGCGCCGACTGGCGCAGCGGCTCGCGGCGGTCGCCGGGCGACGCCTGGACGACGCCCGGCCCTGGGTGGACGCCCGGCTCCCGGACGGCACCCGGATGCACGCCGTTCTGCCGCCGGTGGCGGTCGGATCGACATGCCTGTCATTGCGGGTCGTGCGGCCGCGGGCCTTCTCCGTGGAGGAGTTGACCGCGGCGGGCACCGTCCCGCCGGGCGGCGAGCGGATCCTGCGCGCCCTGATCGAGGCAAGGGTCTCGTATCTGATCTCCGGCGGGACGGGTTCCGGGAAGACGACGCTCCTCTCCACGCTGCTCGGTCTGGTCGGCGAGCGGGAGCGGATCGTCCTCGCCGAGGACTCGGCCGAGCTGCGGCCCGACCATCCGCATGTCGTGCGCCTGGAGGCCCGCCCGGCGAACCAGGAGGGCGCGGGTCTGGTGACCCTGCGGGACCTGGTCCGGCAGGCGCTGCGGATGCGGCCCGACCGGCTGGTGGTCGGAGAGGTGCGGGGCGGGGAGGCGGTCGATCTCCTCGCCGCCCTCAACACGGGCCATGAAGGAGGTTCGGGAACGGTTCATGCCAATACGGCGGCGGACGTACCGGCCCGCCTCGAAGCCCTCGGTACGGCGGCCGGACTCGACCGGGCCGCGCTGCACAGCCAGTTGGGGGCCGGGCTCTCGGCCGTGCTGCATCTCGCACGGGACCGGGCGGGGCGGCGGCGGATCGCCGAGATCCATGTCCTGGAGAGGGACCGGGAGGGGCTGGTGGTGACCGTGCCCGCGCTGCGCTGGGGAGCGGCCGGGTTCGAGCGGGAGCGGGGCTGGGAGCGGCTGCGGACGCTGATCGGGGGCGGGGCGTGAGGATCGAGCAGTGGGCGCTGGCCCAGGGCGCTGCGGTGCTGTGTGCCGGGGCCGCGATCTGGTGGGGGGCCGAGCGGGAGCGGGGTCTTCGGCGGGCGCGGGTGGTCCTCGCGGGCGTCGGGGCCCTGGGGCCTCCGGGCGCTCCGGGGAGGGCGCGGCCTTCGTGGCGGGCGGTCGGCGAGCGGTGGTGGGGCGCCCTGCGGGGGCGCCGCGCCTGGCTGTGCCTTCCGGTGGCAGCGGTGATCGCGGTCCTGGGGCAGTCCCCGCTGCCGCTGGCGGCGGGTGCGATCGCGGTGCCGCTGGCGGGGCGGCGGCTGCGGGCGGTGGCGCACCGCAAGGAGCGGGAGGCGCGGTCCGACGCGGTGGTGGCCCTGTGCGGCGCGGTCGCGGCCGAGCTGAGAGCCGGTCGCCAGCCCGCGCGGGCGTTGCTCTTCGCGGTCGGGGCGACGGGGGCGCTCGGGCCGAAGGAGGAGGCGGAGGTGGTCGCGGCGGCCCGGTTCGGCGGCGATGTGGCGCAGGCGCTGCGGAGCGCCGCGCGTCGGGAGGGGGCGGACGGCCTGGCCGGCCTGGCGGCCTGCTGGCAGGTCGCGGTGGACGGCGGCGCGGGACTGGCCGCGGGGCTCGACCGGCTGGAGGCCGCGCTGCGGGACCACCGGGACCAGCGGGAACGGCTGCGGGCCCAACTGGCCGGGGCCTGGGCGACGGTGGCCGTCCTCGCGGTGCTCCCCGCGGTGGGCCTCGCGCTCGGTACGGCGCTGGGAGCACGCCCGCTCCACGTGCTGCTGCACGCGCCGGTGGGGCTCGCGTGTCTGGCCGTCGGCTCGGCGCTGGAGGTGGCCGGCCTGTGGTGGGCCGCGCGGATCGTCCGAGGAGGGGAGCGGGTGTG
Organism: Streptomyces sp. Je 1-79; assembly: GCF_025195125.1. GTDB lineage: Bacteria > Actinomycetota > Actinomycetes > Streptomycetales > Streptomycetaceae > Streptomyces. The sequence continues at coordinate 166,899 of NZ_JAMGSL010000007.1, read as the reverse complement.
ACCGGATCGGCGGGGCTCCTGGGGGAGTTCGTCCACAGGCTGGGGGCGGTGGTCGCCGTGACCGCCTCGGTCGCGTGGGCGGCCTGGACCGTGGCCGACCGGCGGCGCGAGCGACGGACACGGAAGCGGATCGCGGCTTTGGTGGCGACCGGTGCGGTGGATGACGGGCGGCGTGGGGGCGGGTTTCCGCCCTGGCTGCGGAGGTGGGCCGTGCCGCTTGCGGCGGCCGTCGTCGGCTGGGCCCTGATCGGCGGGGCGGCCGGAGTCCTGGTGGGAATCGCGGGGGGCTGGGGTGTGCGGTGGTGGAGCACGCGCCGTGTCCCGGCGACGGGCGACGAGGAAGAGGCCGCACGCCAGCTGCCCCTCGCGGCCGATCTGTTGGCGGCCTGCGCGTCCGCCGGAGCCGGGCCGGGCGAGGCCGCAGAGGCGGTGGGGCGGTCGTTGGGCGGGCCGGTCGGTGAGCGGCTGGCCCGGACCGCCGCGGAGCTGCGGCTGGGCGGTGAACCGGCCGATGTGTGGCGGAGGTTCGGCGCGATACCCGGCGCGGAGGGGCTGGCCCGCTGTCTGGAACGGGCCGGTTCCTCCGGGGCGCCCGCCGCAGAGGCCGTCTCGAGACACGCGGCCGATCTGCGGGCGGACCGGGCCCGTAAGGCGGCGGCCCGGGCGCAGCGGGCCCAGGTGCTGATCACCGCCCCCGTGGGGCTCTGCTTCCTGCCCGCCTTCCTGGCGGTGGGGGTGGCCCCGGTGGTGATCGGCCTCGCGACCGGACTGCTGCGGAGCTGACGGAGGACGAGAACGAACGCGACGACACGCATACGCACGAACACGAACCCGACCACGAACACCGACACGAACACGAACACGAGGACGACACATGGGGGTTGGCATGAAGAGGATGAGCGCGTGGTGGCGGGCCCGCTGGGCGGCCCGGAGCGATGCGGGGATGACCACGTCGGAGTACGCGATGGGCACCATCGCGGCGGCGGGCTTCGCGACCGTGCTGTACAAGATCGTGACCAGCGGATCGGTCTCCGGCGCGCTGGAGTCCGTGATCGGGAAGGCGCTCGATGCGCCGTTCTGACGACCGGGGCGCCGTGACCGTGGAGGCGGCCATGGCCCTGCCGGCCCTGGTGGTGTTCACCATGGCCCTGGTCTGGGCGCTCGCCGCCGCGGCCGCGCAGATCCAGTGCGTGGACGCGGCCCGGGCCGGCGCGCGGGCGGTGGCCAGGTCGGAGCCGGTTTCCGGCGCCGAGGCAGCCGCGAAGGCGGCCGCGCCCGAGGGCGCCAGCGTCTCGGTCACCCGTTCGGGCGAGCTGTGGCGGGTGACGGTGGAGGCACCGACACCCGGCCCCGGCGGGATGGGGCTCACACTGCGCGCCGGGGCGGCGGCGCTCGCCGAGGACACGGCGGGGGTGACACCACCATGAGCGAGGCCGGGACAGGCGCGGCTCCGGCCGCGGCTCGGCGAGGGACGGGCGCGGCTCGTGCCTCGGCGCGGGGCGGGCCGGGTGCGGCGGAGGCTCTGGACGACCGGGGCCGGGCGGGTTCGGCGCGGGGTCGGGCGGGCCGTGATCGGGGGATGGCGACGGTGTGGACGGCCTTCGCGGCCTGTGTCCTGTGCGTGGTGTTCGGGGCGGTGCTCGCGCTGGGCCAGGCGGTCGCCGCCCGGCACCGGGCCGGCGGGGCGGCCGACCTGGCCGCGCTCGCCGCCGCCGACCGGGCCCTGTGGGGCGAGCAGGCCGCGTGCGCGGCGGCCGCACGGGTGGCGGACGCGCAGGGTGCCGTGGTGGTGCGGTGCTCGGTACGGGGCGACATCGCCGACGTGACGGCGGCGGTGCGCCTGGGGCCGTACGCACCGGCGGTCAGGGCGCGGGCGGGGCCTCCTGGGCCTCCTGGGCCTACTGGGTCTCAGGGGCCGTCTCAGGGGCCTCCTGGGGCTCCTCCGGGGCTTCCCGCAGCAGTTCCGTGAGCAGGCGTACGGCGCCGCGCTTGTGCAGCGGGTCGTTGCCGTTGCCGCACTTGGGGGACTGGATGCAGGACGGGCAGCCCGCCTCGCACTCGCAGACGGCGATCGCCTCGCGGGTGGCCGTCAGCCAGGCGCGGGCGGTGTGGAAGGCCCGCTCGGCGAAGCCCGCGCCGCCCGGATGCCCGTCGTAGACGAAGACGGTGGGCAGCAGGGTGTCGGGGTGGAGCGGCACGGAGACTCCGCCGATGTCCCAGCGGTCGCAGGTGGCGAAGAGCGGCAGCATGCCGATGGAGGCGTGCTCGGCGGCGTGCAGGGCCCCGCCGAGGATCTCCGGGTTGATCCGGGCGGCGTCGAGCTGGTCCTCGGTGACCGTCCACCACACGGCGCGGGTGCGCAGGGTGCGGGGCGGCAGGTCGAGCTTGGTCTCACCGAGCACCTCGCCGGTGATCAGACGGCGGCGCAGGAAGGAGACGACCTGGTTGGTCACCTCGACGGAGCCGTAGCAGAGGCGTCCGGCTCCCCAGGGGATCTCGGTGTCGGTTTCGAGGACGGAGATGGAGGTGGTGTCGCGGGCGGTGGTCGAGTACGGCGGGCTCGCCTGTTCGACCAGGGCGACGGAGTCCTTCAGGTCGAGGCTCTTCACGAGGTACGTGCGGCCCTGGTGGAGGTGGACGGCGCCCTCGTGGACGGCGGTGTGGGAGGCGGCCTCGTCGACCGTGCCGAGCAGGCGGCCGGTGCCGGCCTCCACGATCTGGACCGGGCTGCCGCCCCCGCCGCGGATGTCGGTCAGGTCGGCGGCACGCTCGCGGCGGGTCCAGTACCAGCCGGTGGAGCGCTTCCGGAGCAGTCCGGCGGCCTCCAGCTGGGGCAGCAGGTCGGTGACGGCCGGGCCGAAGAGGGCCAGGTCGGCGTCGGTGAGCGGAAGCTCCGCGGCGGCGGCGCACAGATGGGGGGCGAGGACGTAGGGATTGTCGGGGTCCAGGACGGTCGACTCGACCGGCTGCTGGAAGAGCGCCTCGGGATGGTGGACCAGGAAGGTGTCCAGCGGGTCGTCCCGGGCGACGAGGATGGCCAGGGCGCCCTCGCCCGAGCGGCCGGCGCGGCCCGCCTGCTGCCACAGGGAGGCCCGGGTGCCCGGGTACCCGGCGATCACCACGGCGTCCAGGCCGGAGACGTCCACGCCCAGCTCCAGGGCCGTCGTGGCGGCAAGCCCGAGGAGCTCGCCCGAGTGCAGGGCGCGCTCCAGTGCGCGGCGCTCCTCGGGCAGATAGCCGCCCCGGTAGGCGGCGACCCGGCGGGCGAGGGAGCGGTCGACCTCGGCGAGACGCTCCTGGGCGATGACCGAGATCAGTTCGGCGCCGCGCCGGGAGCGGACGAAGGCGACTGAGCGGACGCCCTGGAGGGTCAGGTCGGTCAGCAGGTCGGCGGTCTCGGCGGTGGCCGTGCGGCGCACCGGGGCGCCCTGCTCGCCGTGGAGCTCGGTCAGCGGCGGCTCCCAGAGGGCGAAGACCAGCTCGCCGCGCGGGGAGGCGTCGTCGGAGACCTCCGAGACCGGCAGGCCGGTCAGCCGGCCCGCGGCGAGGGCGGGCTCGGCGGAGGTGGCGGAGGCGAGCAGGAAGACGGGATTCGCGCCGTACCGGGCGCAGACACGCCGGAGCCGGCGAAGCACCTGGGCGACATGGGAGCCGAAGACGCCCCGGTAGGTGTGGCACTCGTCGATCACGACGAAGCGCAGGGAGCGCAGGAAGGAGGCCCACCTGGGGTGGGCGGGGAGTATGCCCCGGTGCAGCATGTCGGGGTTGGTCAGCACGTAGTTCGCGTACTGGCGGACCCACTCGCGTTCCTCGACCGGCGTGTCGCCGTCGTAGACGGCCGGCCGGATCCGGTTGCCGAGCGGAGCCGCCAGCTCACGGACCGCACGGCGCTGGTCGGCCGCCAGGGCCTTGGTGGGCGCCAGGTACAGGGCGGTGGCCCCCCGGCCGTTCGCGGCCTCTGAGCCGTCCAGGAGGGTCGTCAGGACCGGGGCGAGGTAGGCCAGCGACTTGCCCGACGCGGTGCCCGTCGCGATCACCACGGACTCGCCGTCCAGAGCGTGCTCGGCGGCCTCTGCCTGGTGGGCCCATGGGTGCTCGATGCCCGCCGCCTGGATCGCGCTGATCACTTCCGTTCGGATGCGATGCGGCCAGACTGCATGGCGGCCCGCCCGGGCGGGCAAGTGCTCCGTATGAGTGATGCGCGCGGCCCGGCTCTCGCCCGAGGAGAGCCGGTCGAGGACCATGCCGGGGGAGGGGCGTTTGCCCGTCTCCCCGGCTGGACGACTGGGGCGGTGATTCTTGGCCATCGGCACCGAGTGTGTCACTGGCGTGACGGACAATGCTCCCAAGGCGTCGTGCATGGCTGCTGGTAAGTGATTGAATGCCATCGCGGCTGGCGATCCGTCCCCCGACTCCGCCGGGGAGACTTGAGGGGCGACCGCTCGATAGCAAGGTGCTGGAGGATCCGTGGACCTGTCCCTGTCGACTCGCAATGTGTCCGGCCCGAGTGGCGACCGTACGGTCGTCGAGGTCGGTGGCGAGATTGATGTGTATACCGCGCCCAAGCTGCGCGAGCAGTTGGTCGAGTTGGTGAACGACGGCAGCTACCACCTGGTTGTCGACATGGAGGGCGTGGACTTCCTCGACTCGACCGGCCTCGGCGTGCTGGTGGGCGGCCTGAAGCGCGTGCGCGCGCATGAGGGCTCGTTGCGCCTGGTCTGCAATCAGGAGCGCATTCTCAAGATCTTCCGGATCACTGGTCTGACCAAGGTGTTCCCCATCCACACCACGGTCGAAGAGGCCGTCAACGCCACCGACTGACGACCGGCAGGCGTCGGAAGAAGGAGTGGAGAGCCGGGCCGACACGCCCGGTCCTCCGAGTTGCCCGCCCAGACTTCCCAGGGGGACCGCATGGCCACCGTTGAACTCCGCTTCAGCGCCCAGCCCGAGCATGTCCGCACGGCCCGCCTGGTGGCGGCCGCGGTGGCGCGCCGGGCCGGGGTCGACGAGGCGGTCCTCGACGAGGTCAGACTCGCCGTCGGCGAGGCGTGCTCCCGGGCCGTCGGGCTCCACCGCAGCAACAGCGTGTCCACCCCCGTCAAGGTGGTGCTGACCGAGGAGGAGAAGACGTTCTCCATCGAGGTCGGCGACGAGGTTCCGGGCGCGGGCGTGGCGGCGGCCGATGCCGCCGGTGTGCCCGGTGCGCGGGACGAGGCTCCCGTCGAGGAGTTCGACGACGCCGACGGTGAGGACGAGATGGGCCTCGCGGTGATCCGCGGGCTCGTCGACGACGTCGAGGTGAGGGCCGGTGAGGAAGGCGGGGTCATCAGGATGAGCTGGCCGACGACTCCGGCGATCGCGCTTCCCTGACCCGACCTGACCCGACCCGACCGGTCCTGACCGGACCGGTCCTGACCGGCTCTGGCCGAATCCTCACCCCTCGAACTCCCGAGCGATCCGCTGTCGGCGATCGGCGGGCGACAGACCGAGATCATGAAAGAGGCCCTGCCGAGCAGGGCCTCTTTTCATTTCTCTAGATCATCGATCATCGGTAAATGCTTTGGGCCCATTACCGCATTCGGTGGGAAGATCAAGGCAATGGGGAATTCCGTTTGCGGCGCCCTGTTTTGATCAGGTTCTGCTCCCTACAATCCGTCCATCTTGAGCTCGCAACGTCAAGGAGGACGAATGGCGGGGCTCTTCAACCCAGAACTGACCGGACACCCCACTTCTCTCGCCGCCGCGGTACTGACGGACGGGAACCGTACGATCGTCATCGTCATCGCGGTCGTCGCGCTGGCGGCCCTGGTCGTCGCCCAGCTGCTGGTGCGCCAGGTGCTGGCCGCCGGTGAGGGCACCGACTCGATGAAGGAGATCGCCGCCGCCGTACAGGAAGGTGCCAACGCCTATCTCGCGCGGCAGTTGCGCACTCTCGCGGTCTTCGCCGTGATCGTGTTCTTCCTGCTGATGCTGTTGCCCGCCGACGACTGGTCGCAGCGAGCCGGGCGTTCCCTGTTCTTCCTGGTGGGTGCGCTTTTCTCGGCGGCCACCGGATACATCGGCATGCGGCTGGCCGTACGGGCGAATGTACGCGTGGCCGCGGCCGCCCGAGAGGCGACCCCGGAGCCTGGAGAACCGGAAAAGGATCTGACGACCGTCGCGCACAAGGCGATGAAGATCGCTTTCCGCACGGGCGGAGTGGTCGGCATGATCACCGTGGGCCTCGGCCTGCTCGGTGCCGCCTGCGTCGTCCTCGTCTACGCGGCCGACGCGCCCAAGGTCCTGGAGGGCTTCGGCCTGGGAGCGGCGCTCATCGCCATGTTCATGCGTGTCGGCGGCGGCATCTTCACCAAGGCCGCCGACGTCGGCGCCGACCTGGTCGGCAAGGTCGAGCAGGGCATCCCCGAGGACGACCCGCGTAACGCCGCGACCATCGCCGACAACGTGGGCGACAACGTCGGCGACTGCGCCGGCATGGCCGCCGACCTCTTCGAGTCGTACGCCGTCACGCTCGTCGCCGCCCTCATCCTGGGCAAGGCGGCCTTCGGCGACCTCGGGCTCGCCTTTCCCCTGATCGTCCCGGCGATCGGCGTGGTCACCGCGATGATCGGCATCTTCGCGGTCGCCCCGCGGCGCGCCGACCGCAGCGGAATGTCCGCCATCAACCGCGGCTTCTTCATCTCCGCGGGGATCTCCCTCGCCCTGGTCGCCATCGCCGTCTTCGCCTACCTGCCGTCCTCCTACGCCGACCTCAAGGGCGTCACCGAGCCCGGGATCAACGACCACCCCGGCGACCCGCGGATCCTCGCCCTGGTGGCCGTCGCCATCGGCATCGTCCTGGCCGCCCTGATCCAGCAGCTCACCGGCTACTTCACCGAGACGACCCGGCGACCGGTCAGGGACATCGGGAAGTCCTCGCTGACCGGGCCCGCCACCGTCGTCCTCGCCGGTATCTCCATCGGCCTGGAGTCCGCCGTCTACACCGCTCTGCTCATCGGCCTCTCCGTCTACGGGGCGTTCCTGCTCGGCGGTGCGTCGATCATGCTGGCGCTGTTCGCCGTCGCCCTGGCCGGCACGGGTCTGCTCACCACGGTCGGCGTCATCGTCGCCATGGACACGTTCGGCCCGGTCTCCGACAACGCCCAGGGCATCGCAGAGATGTCCGGTGACGTCCAGGGCGCGGGTGCCCAGGTCCTCACCGACCTCGACGCCGTCGGCAACACCACCAAGGCCATCACCAAGGGCATCGCCATCGCCACCGCCGTCCTCGCGGCGGCGGCGCTCTTCGGCTCGTACCGCGACGCGATCGCCACGGCGGTCGCCGATGTCGGCGCCAGGGCCGGCGAGATCACTCTCTCCATGGACATCTCGCAGCCCAACAACCTGTTCGGGATGGTTCTCGGCGCCGCGGTCGTCTTCCTCTTCTCGGGGCTCGCGATCAACGCCGTGTCGCGCTCGGCCGGCGCGGTGGTCTACGAGGTGCGGCGGCAGTTCCGCGAGCACCCCGGGATCATGAACTACACCGAGAAGCCCGAGTACGGGCGCGTGGTCGACATCTGCACCAAGGACGCGCTGCGCGAACTCGCCACGCCCGGGCTGCTCGCCGTGATGGCGCCGATCGCGGTCGGCTTCGCGCTCGGCGTCGGCGCTCTGGGCGCGTACCTCGCCGGGGCCATCGCCACAGGCACGCTCATGGCGGTGTTCCTCGCCAACTCCGGTGGCGCCTGGGACAACGCCAAGAAGCTCGTCGAGGACGGACATCACGGCGGCAAGGGCAGCGACGCGCATGCCGCGACCGTCATCGGCGACACCGTCGGCGACCCGTTCAAGGACACCGCGGGACCGGCCATCAACCCGCTGCTGAAGGTGATGAACCTGGTCGCGCTGCTGATCGCGCCCGCCGTGGTGCAGTTCAGCTTCGGCGACGACGCGAGCGGCGGACTGCGGGCGTTGATCGCGATCCTCGCGATCGTCGTCATCGTCGGCGCGGTCTACGTCTCCAAGCGACGCTCCGTGGTCGTGGGCGACGACACGAGCGACGACGTGGGTGACAAAGGCAACGCCGCGCAGCGGGCGGCGACCTCGCCGGACACACCGGTGATTTCGTAACACCAGGTCAGGGGACGGGCGGGCAGCACGTGTTGACGTGCTGTCCGCCCGTCGCCATGGGTGAGTGAGACGTGTCTCCCTTGGTGCAATCGGCTGCAATAGGGGATGAATCCGTCGCACGAAAGGTGGATGTCGCCCGTTCGGCGTGTATGTTCCGGGGCCGAGAGCCTTGGAAGGGACCGATCCGGTGAACAAGAAGCTTGCTGTCGCGCTGTCCGGCGTCACGGTACTGGTGCTCACGCTGTCCGGCTGCAGCGACGACGGCGACAAGGTGAACGACTGGGCCAAGACGGTCTGTGACCAGGCGAAGCCCCAGATCCAGAAGCGGGCCGACGCCCAGCAGCTGATCATCTCGACGGCTGCCGACGGCAAGCCGGCGGACATCCAGGCCGCCGACTCGAAGGCCTTCCAGGACATCGCCGACGCGGACCGGGCGCTCGCCAAGTCCATCGAGGCCGCAGGAGCGCCGCCCGTCGACAACGGCGAGAAGCTCCAGCAGGACGCGGTCAAGGAGCTCAACGCCACGGCCGTCGCCTACGTGGGCCTGAAGAAGCAGGTCGACGCGCTCGACCCCAGCAACCAGCAGAAGTTCGCGGACGGTCTGCAGGATGTCGCCGACGGCCTGAAGCGGATCGAGAAGATGGACCAGGACGCGCTGGCCAAGCTCCAGTCCGGCGAGCTGGGCACGGCGATGGCGAAGCAGCCGGGCTGCCAGAAGGCGACCCCCTCGGTCGCCCCGAAGCCCGGCTCCACGCCGTCGGGCAAGACGTCCGCCACGCCGTCGGGCAAGGCGTCCGCCACGCCGTCGAGTTCCGCGAGCAAGAGCGGCGAGTAGCCCGCCAGGCGCGGGCCGCATCCGCGGCGGTCAGGGGCCGTACAGCGCGGCCGCCACGTCGTCTCGCGCGTCAGGCGCAGGTCGTACGAGGGGTCCCGGGCGGGCGCGGCTCGCCCGGGGCCCTTCGCGCACCCATACGGCCGGGGCGGGTCCCGGCGCCTTTCTCGGGACGGGACTTCGGGCCGGGCGGGGCTGACGCGGCAATGTCGGTGGCGCCCGCCACAATGGTGGGGTGAGTACGACCAGCCTGACCTCCCGCCTCCCCGTCCCCGCGCACGCCGCCCGGCTCCGCGAAGCGCTGCTCGCCGCCGACTTCACCGCCGACGGCCTGCTCGAACTCCTCGGCGCCCCCGCCTACGCCGCGCTCGCCCGCAGCGAGACCGTGCCCGCGCTGCGGGCCACCCGGGGGGACTCCCCGCTGGAGACCCTCGTACGGCTCTTCCTGCTCCAGCGCCCCGTCCCCGCCGCCCGTGCCGCCGCCGCGCTGCCGCTGGAGGAGTGCCTGGCCGACGGCTGGCTGATCCAGGCGGCTGCCGAGGACGGCGTCGACGAGGACCGCGTCGACGGGGCCGATCGGGAGGCCGATCAGGTCGGAGCGGCCGTCGACATCAGGCCGTACGGCGGGCCCGACGGGCAGGACTGGTTCATCGTCTCCGACCTGGGCTGCGCGGTCGGCGGGGCCGGCGGCATCGGCAGCAAGGACGAAGGTGTCGTCCTCGGCGTCGGCGGCGCCTCCACCACGCTGGCCGGCATCACGGTCCGTACGCCGGTGTCCTCCGCGCTCGACCTCGGCACCGGTTCCGGCATCCAGGCACTGCACGCCGCCCAGCACGCCACGCTGGTCACCGCGACCGACCTGAACCCGCGCGCCCTGGACTTCACCCGGCTCACCCTCGCGCTCTCCGGGGCCCGCGAGGCCGAGCTGCTCCAGGGCTCGCTCTTCGAGCCGGTCGACGGCGACACGTACGACCTGATCGTCTCCAACCCGCCGTTCGTCATCTCGCCCGGCGCGCGCCTCACCTACCGCGACGGCGGGATGGGCGGCGACGACCTGTGCCGCACGCTCGTACGGGAGGCCGGGGAGCGGCTCAACGACGGCGGTCACGCGCAGTTCCTCGCCAACTGGCAGCACGTCGAGGGCGAGGAGTGGCAGGACCGGCTGCGCTCCTGGGTGCCGCCCGGCTGCGACGCCTGGATCGTGCAGCGCGAGGTCCAGGACGTCACCCAGTACGCCGAGCTGTGGCTGCGGGACAGCGGCGACCACCGCTCGGAGCCGGCGGAGTACGCGCGGCGGTACGGGGCGTGGCTGGACGAGTTCGAGGCCCGTAAGACCAAGGCGGTCGGCTTCGGCTGGATCACGCTGCGCAGGAACGCCGCCGTGGCCTCCGGCGCGGTCGAGCCGTCGATCGTGATCGAGGAGTGGCCGCACCCGGTCGAACAGCCGCTCGGTGACACCGTGCGCGCCCACTTCGAGCGGCAGGACTATCTGCGGACGCGTGACGACGCGGCCCTGCTCGCCGACCACTTCACCCTCGCGCCCGAGGTCGTGCAGGAGCAGGTCGGACTGCCGGGTGCCGAGGACCCGGAGCACGTGGTGCTGCGGCAGAACCGCGGCATGCGGCGCGCGACCAGGGTGGACCACGTCGGGGCCGGTTTCGCCGGTGTCTGCGACGGGACGCTCAGCGCGGGGCGGATCCTGGACGCGATCGGTCAGCTGATGGGCGAGGACCCCGTGCTGCTGCGGGACCGCACCCCGCAGGCCATCCGGGTCCTCGTGGAGGAGGGCTTCCTGCTCCCGTCGCCCTCGGCGTGACGACGTGATCGGGGACGCACCGGCACGCGAGCGGTGACGGCCGCCCGCCCCCGATGTGATCGGGGACGCACCCGACGCACCCGGCGCGCCCCGCCGCCTTCGTGTGATGTGACGAACGTGGTGCCGGGGGAGAGGGGCACTACCGGCCATATTCGTGAACCCGTCCCGGACCCTCCGCGTCGTTCACCCGGAATTCGCACCCACGATGCCGGGAGGTGCCAGCCTCGGCCTCCAGGGGCCACGGGGGCCCGTGAAGGGAACGGGGTACGGGCATGGAGAGCGGTCCTGCGATCTTCGCCGGAACGGCGTTCGCGCTGTTCGGAGCCGCACTGCTGCTGTGGACGGGGGTCCGCGTGGCGCACGGCGAACCGGTCGCGCTGGGGGTCGGCACCCGGGCCGCCGCCACGCTGACGACGATCTTCGGACTGACTTTCCTTCTTCTCGGTGTGTGGTGCTTCGGGCGGGCGTGACGACGTCGTTCCGCTTGCTCGCGCCTCACCGGTCCGGGAGTCCGGGCGGCAGGAATGCCAGGAGTCGGGTTACCGTTCGAGTGGCCGTTGCGGGCTTTTGCCGTTTGACACGGGGGCGGGTTGTACCGTCACACTCCGCAGCGACGGCAGCGTCACCGAGCGTGCCGCCGCCATACGTGCCAGCGCCGTACGTGCCACCGAGCGTCGACCGGAGAGAAGAGCGAAGTTGTCCCCGACCAGCGAGACCGCACAGGGCGGCCGCCGACTCGTCATCGTCGAGTCGCCTGCCAAGGCGAAGACGATCAAGGGCTACCTCGGCCCCGGATACGTGGTCGAGGCGAGCGTCGGGCACATCCGCGACCTCCCCAGCGGCGCGGCCGAGGTGCCGGAGAAGTACACCGGCGAGGTGCGCCGGCTCGGTGTCGACGTCGAGCACGACTTCCAGCCCATCTATGTCGTCAATGCCGACAAGAAGGCCCAGGTCAGGAAGCTCAAGGAGCAGCTGGCCGGGGTCGACGAACTCTTCCTCGCCACCGATGAGGACCGCGAGGGCGAAGCCATCGCGTGGCACCTCCTCGAGGTCCTGAAGCCCAAGGTTCCCGTCCACCGGATGGTCTTCCACGAGATCACCAAGGACGCGATCCAGGAGGCCGTCCGCAACCCGCGCGAGCTGAACAAGCGCATGGTGGACGCCCAGGAGACCCGCCGTATCCTCGACCGGCTCTACGGCTACGAGGTCTCGCCGGTCCTGTGGAAGAAGGTCATGCGAGGCCTCTCCGCGGGCCGCGTCCAGTCCGTCGCCACCCGTCTCGTCGTCGAGCGCGAGCGTGAGCGGATCGCCTTCCGCTCCGCCGAGTACTGGGACCTGACCGGCACCTTCTCCACCGGCCGCGCCGGTGACCCCTCCGACCCGTCGTCGCTGGTCGCCCGCCTGAACGCGGTGGACGGCAAGCGCGTCGCGCAGGGCCGTGACTTCGGCGCCGACGGGCAGCTGAAGACCGCGAACATCCTCCACCTCGACGAGGAGAAGGCGCGGGCGCTCGCCGCCTCGCTCGCCGACACCTCGTTCAGCGTCCGGTCGGTCGAGTCGAAGCCGTACCGCCGCTCGCCGTACGCCCCGTTCCGTACGACGACCCTCCAGCAGGAGGCGAGCCGGAAGCTGGGCTTCGGGGCGAAAGCGACCATGCAGGTCGCCCAGAAGCTGTACGAGAACGGCTTCATCACGTACATGCGTACGGACTCGACGATCCTGTCGGACACCGCCGTCTCGGCGGCCCGGGCGCAGGTCACGCAGCTGTACGGCGCCGACTACCTGCCGGAGAAGCCGCGCGTCTACGCGGGCAAGGTCAAGAACGCGCAGGAGGCGCACGAGGCGATTCGTCCTTCGGGTGATCGTTTCCGCACCCCCGCGGAGACCGGTCTGACCGGCGACCAGTTCCGGCTCTACGAGCTGATCTGGAAGCGGACCGTCGCCTCCCAGATGAAGGACGCGACCGGAAACTCGGTCACGGTGAAGATCGGCGGCCGCTCCGCGGACGGCCGGGACGCCGAGTTCAGCGCCTCCGGCAAGACGATCACCTTCCACGGCTTCATGAAGGCATACGTGGAGGGGGCAGACGACCCGAACGCGGAGCTGGACGACCGTGAGCGCCGGCTGCCGCAGGTCGCCGAGGGCGACGCGCTCTCCGCCGAGGAGATCACCGCCGACGGCCACGCGACCAAGCCTCCGGCCCGCTACACCGAGGCCTCGCTGGTCAAGGAGCTGGAAGAGCGCGAGATCGGCCGCCCGTCGACGTACGCGTCGATCATCGGCACGATCCTGGACCGCGGTTACGTCTTCAAGAAGGGCACGGCCCTCGTGCCGTCCTTCCTGAGCTTCGCCGTGGTCAACCTGCTGGAGAAGCACTTCGGCCGGCTCGTCGACTACTCCTTCACCGCCAAGATGGAGGACGACCTCGACCGCATCGCGCGGGGCGAGGCCCAGGCCGTGCCGTGGCTGAAGCGTTTCTACTTCGGCGAGGGCGCCCCCGAGACCACCTCCGGTGGCGCCGCCGACGCCGGGAACGGCGACGGCGACCACCTCGGCGGGCTCAAGGAGCTGGTGACCGACCTCGGCGCGATCGACGCCCGGGAGATCTCCTCCTTCCCCGTCGGCGAGGGCGTCATGCTGCGCGTCGGGCGGTACGGCCCGTACGTCGAGCGTGGCGAGAAGGACACCGAGGGCCACCAGCGGGCGGACGTGCCCGAGGACCTCGCGCCCGACGAGCTGACGGTCGCCTACGCCGAGGAGCTGTTCGCCAAGCCGAGCGGCGACTTCGAGCTGGGCGTGGACCCGGTCAGCGGGAACCAGATCGTCGCCAAGGACGGCCGGTACGGCCCGTACGTCACCGAGATCCTGCCCGAGGACACCCCGAAGACCGGCAAGAACGCGGTGAAGCCGCGGACGGCCTCGCTCCTCAAGTCGATGGCGCTGGACACCGTGACGCTGGAGGACGCGCTCAAGCTGATGTCCCTGCCGCGAGTGGTGGGCGCGGACGCGGAGGGCGTCGAGATCACTGCGCAGAACGGCCGCTACGGCCCGTACCTGAAGAAGGGCACGGACTCGCGGTCGCTCACCGACGAGGAGCAGCTCTTCACGATCACGCTGGAGGAGGCGCTCGCGATCTACGCGCAGCCCAAGCAGCGTGGCCGGGCCGCCGCCAAGCCGCCGCTGAAGGAGCTGGGCACCGACCCGGTCAGCGAGAAGCCGGTCGTCGTCAAGGACGGTCGCTTCGGCCCGTACGTGACGGACGGCGAGACGAACGCGACCCTGCGGACCGGGGACAGCGTCGAGGACATCACGCCCGAGCGCGGTTACGAGCTGCTGGCGGAGAAGCGGGCCAAGGGGCCGGCGAAGAAGACGGCCAAGAAGGCGCCGGCCAAGAAGACGGCCGCCAAGAAGGCGACCGCCAAGAAGGCCGCGCCGGCGAAGAAGACGGCGGCCAAGAAGACGACCGCGAAGAAGACGACGACGGCGAAGAGCGCCGCGGCGAAGACGACGGCCGCGAAGTCGGCGGCGTCGAAGCCCGAGTAGGGCTCTGACCGGGTAAGGGGCGGGGGTCATGGACCCCCGCCCCTTACGTGTTTCCCGGCCACCCGACGTTTGTTCGGGTGGAGGCCACGGGGAGTCAGAGGGTCCGGATAGGGTGGACGGATGACGCGAGCAGAGCAGCCAGACTCCGACGTCGCGCTTGTCGCAGACTCCAGGGAGCGTGCCGTACGGGCGCTTTTGCGCCATCAGCCCTTGAGAAGGTTGTGGAGCGCGCAGTTCGTCGGTGGGACCGGTGACGCACTCGCCGTACTCGTCCTGGTCCTCCTCGGGCTCCAGGCCGCCGTCTCCGAGGGCGCGTTCGGGGGCGGATACCGCGGCGCGGCGTTCGCCGTCGCCGCCGTGATCGGTGCCCGGCTGCTGGCCTCGGTGCTGTTCGGTGCCGTCCTCCTCGGGCCGCTCACCACGCTGACCGGGCCCGCGGGCCTGCTCGACCGGCGCTGGACCATGATCGGCGCCGACGGTCTGCGGGTCGCGCTGCTCGTGATCGCGCCCCTGTGGATCGACTGGGTGCCGAACAAGGCGCTCGGCTTCCTGCTCGGCACCGTCTTCGTCGTCGGCGCCGCCGAGCGGCTGTGGACCGTGGCCCGTGAGGGCGCGGCCCCCGCGCTGCTGCCCGCGCCGCCGCCGGAGGGCGCCGCCGTGCGCCCGCTGCCGGACCACCTCGACGCGTTGCGCCGGCTGTCGCTGCGTACCGGCTTCCTGGCCGTACCGGCCGCGGCCGCCGTGCTCCTCGTCGCCACCCTGCTCAGCAACCTGCTGGGCACCGGTATCGAGTGGTTCTCGCTGCACCAGGCCGCCCTCGGTTCGTACGTCGCCGCCGGCCTGTTCGCCGCCTCCGTCTCCGTCCTGTACTTCATCGAGCTGCCCGGCGGACAGACGCCGAGGCCCCGCTCGCCGCTGGAGGGCCTGCGCCGTCCCGCCTCCGAGAAGGGCCGCACGGGCGCGGTCGGGCTGCTCGTCCTCGCCTGCGCCACGGTCGCCGGCGCCATCGCCGCCGCGGCCGCGGTCTCCGTCCTGCACGCCTACGACCTCGGCGGCGGTCCGGTCACCTTCGCGCTGCTGATCCTGGCGCTGAGCGGCGGCACCGCCGTCGGCATCCGGACGGCGGGCTCCGTGCTCCCCGCGCTCTCCCGCCGCCGGCTCCTCGCCCTCGCGATCGCCCTCACCGGTGTCGCGCTGCTCGCGACGGGCCTCGTGCCGGACACGGCGACGGTCCTGCTCCTCGCCGTGCTCGCCGGGTACGCGGCCGGTGTCGCCGCCAACACCGGTCACACCCTTGTCGACCAGGAGACCGAGGACGCCCGGCGCCCCCGCGTCACCGAGCACCTGCAGGCCGTCGCCCGCGTCGCCATGGCCGTCGGTGCGCTCGGCGCGCCGCTGCTCGCCGCCGCGATCGGGCCGCACCGGCTCGCCTCCGGCAGCTTCGTCTTCGCACACGGCGGCGCCGCGTTCACCCTGATGCTGGTCGGCGCGCTGCTGCTGCCCGTCGCAGCCCTCGTCCTGGCCAAGACCGACGACCGGGCCGGCGTACCGCTGCGCCGCGACC
Source organism: Streptomyces sp. Je 1-79 (assembly GCF_025195125.1). Classification (GTDB taxonomy): domain Bacteria; phylum Actinomycetota; class Actinomycetes; order Streptomycetales; family Streptomycetaceae; genus Streptomyces. The sequence continues at coordinate 151,035 of NZ_JAMGSL010000007.1, read as the reverse complement.
TGCGCGACGCGCTGCGCGGCGCCGACCCGGCGCAGGCGCCCGCCCCGACCGGCTTCTTCATCGCCCTGGAGGGCGGCGACGGCGCCGGCAAGTCCACCCAGGCCGAGGCGCTCGCCGACTGGATCCGCGCCAAGGGCCACGAGGTCGTCGTCACCCGCGAACCGGGCGCGACCCCGATCGGCAAGCGGCTGCGCTCGATCCTGCTCGACGTCTCCAGCGCCGGGCTCTCGAACCGCGCCGAGGCGCTGCTCTACGCCGCCGACCGCGCCGAGCACGTCGACTCGCTGGTCAAGCCCGCCCTGGAGCGCGGCGCCGTGGTGATCTCCGACCGGTACATCGACTCGTCCGTCGCCTACCAGGGCGCCGGCCGGGACCTCTCGCCGACCGAGATCGCCCGCATCAACCGCTGGGCGACCGGCGGTCTGGTCCCGCACCTGACCGTGCTGCTCGACGTCTCCCCGGAGACCGCGCGGGAACGGTTCACCGAGGCCCCGGACCGGCTGGAGTCCGAGCCGCCGGAGTTCCACGCGCGCGTGCGGGCCGGTTTCCTCGCGCTGGCCGCCGGTGACCCCGGCCGCTACCTCGTCGTCGACGCCGGCCAGGAGCCGGAGGCCGTCACCACCGTCGTACGGCACCGGCTCGACCGGATGCTGCCGCTGTCCGAGGCCGAGGTGAAGGCCCAGGAGGAGGCGCGGCGGAAGGCCGAGGAGGACGCCAGGCGCCGGGCCGAGGAAGAGGCCGCGCGCAAGGCGGAGGAGGAGCGTCTTGAGCGCGAGCGCCAGGAGCAGCTCGCCAGGCTCCGTGCCGAGGAGGAGGAGCGCAAGCGCCAGGAGGAGGAAGAGGCGCGGCGCCGCGAGGCGGAGCGCCAGGCCGAGGAGGCGCGCCGGCGCGCCGAGGAGGCCCGGCTGGCCGCCGAGGAGGAGCGCAAGCGGCGCGAGGCCGAGGAGAAGGCCCGCCGCGAGGAGGACGAACGCCGCCGCAGGCAGGCCGAGGAAGAGGCCCGGCTGCGGGCGGAGGCGGAGGAGCGCCGCCTGGAGAAGCAGCGCAAGGCCGAGGAGGCCCTGCTGCGGGCCGAGGAGGCACGGCGTCTGGCCGAGGCCGCGGCGGCGAAGGCCGCGGAGGAGGCGGCCCGGAAGGCGGCTGCCGAGGCCGCGGAGAAGGCCGCCGCCGAGGCCGCCCGCGCGGAGGAGACGAGGAAGGCCGCCGACGCCGCCCGTGCGGAGGAGACGCGGAAGGCCGCCGAGGCGCAGCGAGCCGCGGAGGCGAAGCGGGCCGCCGAGGCCGCCGAGGCACGGAAGGCGGCCGAGGCCGCTGCCGCGAAGGCCGCGGAGGCCGCCCGCGCGGCGGGCATGTCGGCCAACGAGGTGACCGTGGCGACCCCCGTCGTGCGGCCCGACGACGTGACGCAGACGGTGCCCACGGTCTCGCCGAACGAGATCACGGTGCCGACGCCCGTCGTCGACCCGGACGGCACGGTCTCGCCGAACGAGATCACCGTCCCGACGCCGGTCGTCGACCCGGACGCCGTCCGGCCCGAGGCGGAGACCTCGGTGCTGCCGCAGGTGCGGGACGCGGACGAGACGTCGGTGCTGCCGCCGGTGCGGGCGGCCGACGAGACGGCCGTGCTGCCGCCGGTGCGGGCCGCCGACGAGACGGCCGTGCTGCCTCCCGTACGGGGGACGGATCCGGCCGACCGGGTTCCGCCGGGGATCTTCCGCGACGAGCAGTCCGCCGGCTCCAACGAGCAGACGCGCGAGCTGCCCCAGCTCGACGACCAGGGCCGCCCGCGCCGCCGCTCCGACTGGGCGGAGGAGACCCCGCTCGACGACCTCCCGACCCTGGCGGACGAGCTGCTCGGCCCCCACGACGACGAGGGCGACGGCCGGCGCCGACGCCGCTGAGGTGAGGCGGGTACGGACGGGGGTGCGGCCAGGCCGCACCCCCGTCCGGCGTTCCCGGGCGGACCCGGGCCCGCGCGAGTCGGCCGGGTCGCCCACAGCCGACCCGGGTCCTCGCGGGTCGGCGCGGGGCGCCCCGTCGTCCTGGTCACCGCAGCCCCTGCGCGTCACCCGGCTCGTCCCGGTGTGTCAGAGGGGTGCCCCACAATGGAGGGCGTACCTGAGGAGGGCACATGGCCGTATGGGACGACCTGGTCGGACAGACGAAGGTGGAGGAGCAGCTGGCCGCCGCCGCGCGGGACGCCGACGCGCTCGTGACCGCCCACGCCGCCGGTGAGGCCGCCCCCGAGGCGTCCAAGATGACCCATGCCTGGCTGTTCACCGGGCCCCCGGGATCCGGCCGGGCGACCGCGGCGCGGGCCTTCGCCGCCGCGCTGCAGTGCGTGAGTCCGGACCGGGCGCTGGGCGGGGCGCCCGGATGCGGCTTCTGCGACGGCTGCCACACCGCGCTCGTCGGGACGCACGCCGACGTGGAGGTCGTCCGCACGGACCTGCTCTCCATCGGTGTGAAGGAGACCCGCGAACTGGTCCGGCGGGCCCAGCTGTCGCCCGCCGTCGGCCGCTGGCAGGTGATCGTCCTGGAGGACGCCGACCGGCTCACCGAGGGCGCGGGCAATGTGCTCCTCAAGGCCGTCGAGGAGCCCGCCCCGCGCACGGTCTGGCTGCTCTGCGCGCCGTCCCTGGAGGACGTGCTGCCCACGATCCGTTCCCGTTGCCGCCACCTGACCCTGCGCACGCCCCCCGTGGAGGCGGTCGCCGACGTGCTCGTACGCCGGGACGGCATCGATCCCCAGGTCGCGGCGGCCGCCGCGCGCGCCACCCAGGGCCACATCGACCGTGCCCGCAGACTCGCCACCGACGAGCGCGCCCGGGCCCGCCGTGCCGTCGTCCTCAAGCTGCCGCAGCGGGTCGGGGACATCGGCGGCTGCCTCAAGGCGGCCCAGGAGCTGATCGACGCGGCGGGCGAGGACGCCAAGCAGGTCGCCGAGGAGATCGACGTCAAGGAGACCGAGGAGCTGAAGGCCGCGCTCGGCGGTGGCCAGGGAAGCCGGATGCCGCGCGGCACGGCGGGCGCGATGAAGGAGCTGGAGGAGCGCCAGAAGCGGCGCAAGACCCGTACGCAGCGGGACAGCCTGGACCTGGCGCTGACCGACCTCACCGGGTTCTACCGTGACGTGCTCACCCTGCAGCTCCGGACGCGGACGCCGATCGCCAACGAGGACGTACGGGACGCGGTGGAGCGGATCGCCCGGGACACCGCACCCGAGCGGACCCTGCGCCGGATCGAGGCGGTGCTCGCCTGCCGCGAGGCGCTGGACCGGAACGTCGCGCCGCTGCTGGCGGTGGAGGCGATGACGATGGCGCTACGGGACTGACGGCGGTGGCCCTGCAGAGGCCGGGGCGTCGGCACCAGCGCCGCCACACGGCCCAGCCACCGTCGGGGCCGGGCCTCCCGGCGCGGTAGGTACGGGCTGGCGTCCCCACGCGCGGGGTCGGGCATCCCGGCGCGATACGGGCCCGCATCCACGCACGGGGCCGGGATCGCGCGGCGCGATATGGGGCCCGCGTCCACGCGCGGGCTCGGGCTCGCCCGGCGCGATACGGGCACCCGTCCACAGAATTGGACACGCTCCGTACCCGTACGGATACCCTCCGGGAATGGACTCCAGGCGTTTGCTCCGCACGTCCGCCACGGCCCTCGCGGCCGCCGGGCTGATCCTCTCCGGCTGCACGGGCGGAAGCGACGCCGCCGCGCCTTCGGGCCCCTCGGCGGCCGCGCCGCCGGCAGCGGCCGTAACGCCCGATCCGGCCCTGCGGAGCTTCTACGGGCAGCAGCTGGCCTGGCGGGACTGCGGTGTGCCGACGTTCCAGTGCGCGACGCTCCGCGTCCCCATCGACTACGCGAAGCCGACGGCCGGTGAGATCAAGCTGGCCGTCTCGCGGGTGGCGGCCACCGGCCCCGGGAAGCGGCTCGGCTCGCTCCTGGTCAACCCCGGCGGACCGGGCGGCTCCGCCGTCGGCTACCTCCAGGGGTACGCGGGCATCGGCTACCCCGCCCCGGTCCGCGCCCGTTACGACATGATCGCCGTCGACCCCCGCGGGGTGGCCCGCAGCGAGCCCGTCGAGTGTCTGTCGGGGCCGCAGATGGACACGTACACCCAGGTCGACCAGACCCCCGACGACGCCGCCGAGACGACCGCCCTGACCGCGTCCTACAAGGGCTTCGCGACGGGATGCGAGAAGAGTTCGGGCGCGCTCCTGGCGCATGTCTCCACGGTCGAGACGGCGAAGGACATGGACGTCCTGAGGGCCGTGCTCGGCGACGAGAAGCTGACCTACGTCGGCGCCTCGTACGGCACCTTCCTCGGCGCCACCTACGCCGAGCTGTTCCCCGGCCGCGTAGGGCGCCTGGTCCTGGACGGGGCGATGGACCCCGCGCTGCCCGCGATCGACCTCAACCGCGACCAGACGGCCGGCTTCGAGACGGCCTTCCGGGCCTTCGCGGCCGACTGCGTCCAGAAGCCGGACTGTCCGCTCGGCACCTCCTCCGTCGACGCGGCGTCGGACGCGCTGAAGGGTTTCTTCCGCGCGCTCGACGTCAACCCGGTGCCGACCGGCGAGAGCCGGAAGCTCGGCGAGTCCCTGGCGACGACCGGGGTGATCGCGGCGATGTACGACGAAGGGGCTTGGCCGCAGCTGCGCGAGGCGCTGACGAGCGCGATGAGCGGCGACGGCGCGAGCCTGCTCGCCCTGGCGGACAGCTACTACGAGCGCGAGCCGGACGGCACGTACGCGAACCTGATGTACGCGAACGCCGCCGTGAACTGCCTGGACCTCCCGGCGTCCTTCGCCGGCCCGGCGGACGTCGAGAAGGCGGTCCCGTCCTTCGAGAAGGCGTCCCCCGTCTTCGGCGAGGGCCTCGCCTGGGCCGCCCTGAACTGCGCCTACTGGCCCGTCCCCCCGACCGGCCGCCCCCACCGCATCACGGCCGAGGGCGCGGCCCCGATCGTCGTCGTCGGCACCACGCGCGACCCGGCGACCCCCTACAAGTGGGCCCGGTCCCTCGCGGACCAGCTGAGCTCCGGCTCGCTCCTGACGTACGAGGGCGACGGCCACACGGCGTACGGACGTGGAAGCGACTGCATCGACTCCGCGATCAACACCTACCTCCTGGAGGGCACGGCCCCGAAGGACGGCAAGCGCTGCACGTGAGGGGTGGCGCGGGCCACTCGGAGGGTGGTCGGGAGCACCCCGGAAACTGTGTAGACTTGGCGAGGCCGCTGCGCCCAGTATGGGAATCGCACGGCATGCCGCCTTAGCTCAGTTGGCCAGAGCAACGCACTCGTAATGCGTAGGTCTCGGGTTCGAATCCCGAAGGCGGCTCGGAATTACCCCAGGACTCACTCGCCGTGACCTGGGGTTTTTTCATGCCCGGGGCATGCCGAGCCGCACGACGGGGATGCCGTAGGAGTGCTTGCGTGAGCGATGCGTGAGCGGAGCGGCTGTCAGCCCTTGCGTGCGGCCTTCTTGGTCTTGCCCTTCTTCTTCCCCTTGCCCTTCGCCTTCTCGGCCTTCTTCGCCTCTTTGGCGGCCTTCCGGGCCTGCTCCTCCTGATCGGCCCTGCGTTGGAGGGGGACCAGCTTGGCGGTGGCCTCGGCGGCGCTCTTGCCGACGTGGGGGAGCACGCTCTGGTAGATGTCGCGCGTGATCCGGGTGTCGCTGTGCCCGAGCGTGTCCGACACGATCTTGATGTCGATGTCGGCCGCCAGCATGAGTGTGGCGGCGCCGTGCCGGAGGTCGTGCAGCCGGATCGGCGGGAGGCCGGAGGCGGCGACAAGGCGCTCGAAGAGGTCGGTGACCTTGCCCGGGTGGAGCCAGGATCCGTCCTCCTGGGTGAAGACGAGTCCGGTGTTGACCCAGGCCGACCCCCACTCCGCGCGGTCGGCCTCCTGCTGTTCGCGGTGCCGCTTCAGGACGTGGACGGTGTCGTCGTCCAGTGCCACGACACGGAAGCCGCTGTCCGTTTTCGGCTCGGACGCCTCGACCTCCCAGCCGTCCTGAACGAGCTGGCCGGTCACGGTGAGGGAGTGCCGGTCGAGGTTGGTCTCCGACCAGGGCTGCCCGCACGCCTCGCCTCGCCGCAGGCCACGGAAGGCGATCAGGTGCCACATCGCGTACAGCCGGTCCTCGGCGACGAAGTCGAGGAAGGCACCGGTCTGTTCCGGCGTCCAGACCATCACGGGGGACGGCTTCTCGCCGGTCTGCTCCCACTTGGCGACCCGCTCGTCCGTCCACACGAGCGCCTTGGGCTTGCGCACCGGGTCGATCTCGACGTGGGCCGCCGGGTTGAAGGTGATGATCTGCTGCCCGATCGCGTCGTTGAGGGACGCGCGGAGCGTGGCCTTGATGTGCTGGCGCGTGGCGGGGCCGGTGACGCGGCGGAAGGGCGGCATCGCGTCGATCGCTGCCTTCATCGCCTTGCGGCGGGCGCGGTTCGCCACACCCTTCCACGGGACGGTCGCCAACTCCTCGACCGCCGCTCGCCGCTGGGCGTGCTGCTCCAGGATCTCGGCGTTGGCGTCGGTGATGGCGGTGAACATGTCGCTGACGTGGCTGACACGCAGCCGGTCGAGGCGCCGGTGGCCGATGTGCGGCTTGAGGTGCACGCGGACGTCGGTCTCGTACCGGCTGATGCCCGACTTCCGAATGCGCTTGCCGGCAAGCCACCGGCCCAGCCACTCGGCCACGGTCAGGCTGCCGATGAGATCCTGGCCGGCCCTGAGCCGGCGCCGGGTCTCCTCCACGTCCGGCAGGGGCAGCTTCTCACCGCTGACCTCTGCCAGCATCGCGGCGATCAGCTGTATGCCCTCGGGGTCGTCGGCCTCAGCGAGCCCCAGGAGGGCCCGCACGTGGTCGAGATCAGCCTGGGCGGCCTTGAGGCTGCCGTACCCGCCACGCGCGAAGGACCCGTCGGCTGCCGTCCTCGCGGGGCGGAAGCTCCTGGCGTATGGAGTATGTGCAGTGATTCCTGCTGTTGCGCTTGGGGCAGGAAGTGCCGAGCTCCTTGCCGGTCTTGGGGTCACGGCAGGAACAGCGGCGGTAGGTGGAACCCTTCAAAAGTCTTCCTCCAGGTGGTTGTTGTCGTCGAATGGGCTCGTGAACCGGGATGGCAGCAGCATTGGGGGCGTGCCGCCCTCCTCGCGGATGGATGCGCGGAGGCGGCGCAGCCGCTCCTTGGCGAGCGTGGCCCTCTCGGCGTAGAAGGCTTGGGCGCTGAGGGCCTCTTCGCGTTGAGCAGCGTCGCCGGCCGACTTCGCCTTCCAGGCTTCGTCCTGCTCGCTGGACTCGGCCGCGTGCAAGGCCCGCTGCTCGTTCTCGTGTTGGTGGAACAGACGAAGCATCAGGTCCAGGGCGAGCGGTTCACCGGGTTCGGCTCCGGTGAACCACCGCATGGCGTCCCAGGTCTGCTCGCTGTGCCGCAGGGGGAGCTTCTGGACCTGCTCGACGTAGCCGACGGGGTAGATCAGGCAGATCGGGTTCGTGTGGAGCGCCTCGGCCAGCACCATGACGTCGACCAGGGGCAGGCTGGCGCGGCGTCCGGATTCCATGTTGGCGATCACGTTGCGTGGGATCGAATGACCGATCTCCTCGCAGGCGTCGGCCAGGTTCTGTGCGCTCATCCCCAATTCCTTCCTGCGTCGTCTCACCTCCTTAGCCACGGTCGCCATGACCTGGTCCACCCACTCGGGGACGTTGTCCTCGTCTTCATCATCGAATCGGTGTTGTGTCATGGCGACACATTAGCTCGGTCAGACTTATTTCTCGTAGCCCGGAGCCGGACGTGATGACCACGTTCGCCGACGGCTGTACGAGAGGAGCGCTGCGTGCGCGACAACGCGACAGGGGCCGGGCTGACGGGGATGGGCCGCGAGGAGCTGCTGGCCCTTCCTGCTGCCGTTGACCTGGACACAGGCAACCGTGCGCTGGGGCTCGGGCGGAGCAAGGGCTACGAGCTGGCCAAGCGAGGCGAGTACCCGTGCAAGGTCCTGCGCCTGGGCAAGGCATACCGCGTGGTGACCGCGGATCTGCTCAATCTGCTGGGGCTGGCCGCTTGAGGGCGAGGCAACATAGCAGGCCGTTCTGCGCTGAGCTGACACAGAAGCGCTGGACTGTGGCCAGGCGTGTACGTACGGTTCGTGGTCCCTCGCGGTGGCCTGATGCCCGCGAGAAGGGAATGGGCCCCCGGCGGTGCGACGCCGGAGGCCCGAGCAACCCCGAACGGCCCTGGAAGAACCAACCCGGCGGCAAGGGCGTGCGAGCCCGCGACCGCCAGACGAGGAGCTGCCCTGTGGAACACCACGAATCCCAGCCCTATTCCGCCCCCGAGAAGCCCGCGTGGCCGCTGGTTCCCGTCCCTGGCAAGCCCGGCGAGTACATCGGTCAGGCTTCTGCCGCCGACGGCGTCGAGGGCACCTTGGCAGACGAGCCTGCCGAGGAGCCGGAGCCGGAGCCGGAGCCGGAGCCGGACCCCGAGCCGACGCACGGATCGGAGCTGCTGGATGAACTGCGTGCGCAGATATCGAAGTTCGTCATCCTCCCCTCCGAGCAGGCGCTCGACTCGGTCACCTTGTGGGTGGCGGCGACGCACCTCCAGCCGGCGTGGCAGCACGCCCCGCGCCTGGCGGTGGTGGGGCCGGCGAAGCGGTGCGGCAAGTCCCGGCTGCTGGACGTTCTCACCGAGACGGTTCACGAGCCGATGCTCACCATCAACACCACGCCGGCGGCGGTCTTCCGCTCCATCACCGAGGAGCCGCCCACGCTCCTCGTGGACGAGGCGGACACGATCTTCGGCACGCCGAAGCAGGCGGAGAAGAACGAGGAGATGCGCGGACTGCTGAATGCCGGCCATCAGCGCAACCGATACGTGACCCGGGTCGTCGGCAACGACCACACACCCCACCGGTTCGCCACCTTCGCCATGGCGGCCATCGCCGGAATCGGCGACCTGCCCGACACGATCATGGACCGGTCGGTGGTCATCCGCATGCGCCGACGAGCGGAAGGCGAGACCGTCCGCCCCTTCCGGTCACGGCGGGACATCCCGTCCCTGCACGGCCTGCGCGACCGGATCGCCGCATGGGCGAGCCCCCTGCTGGACGAGGCCGCCGACCTGGAACCGGCCATGCCGGTCGAGGACCGCGCCGCAGACACCTGGGAACCCCTGGTCATCGTCGCCGACCTCGCCGCCGGCACCTGGCCGCGCCGCGCCCGTACCGCGTGCGGGCAGATGGTCTCCGCCGAGGCGGCGGCCGAGGAGGACCACCCCAGCGGGGCCCGCATCCTGGCCGACATCAGGCGCGTCTTCGTCGCCCAGCGCGAGGTGGACAGCCTCTCCACGGAGGAGCTGATCCACCACCTGCGCCAGGACCCGGAGAGCCCGTGGGCTGAGTGGGGGCGCAGCGGGCTCAGCCCGCGCGACCTCGGCTCGATGCTCCGGCAGTTCGGCATCAAGCCCGGAAACGTCCGCATCGCCGACGGAACCCAGCGCAAGGGCTACATGCGCAATAAGTTCCTCGACCCCTGGCGCCGCTACTGCCCGACCGTCCATCCGGTCGACGCCGCACCAACCCTCCCGCAGGGCTGACCCCGCCCTGCCCCCGCTGGTTGCCGTCCTTGCCGTCCCTGCCGCGATCGCGCAGGTCAAAGGGCATACATGCAAGACGGCAACCGGCCCCAAGACGGCAACACGATCACGACCGCCCGCGCAGACGCCGGTACGTCGCCCGCATCCGTCTCGCGCCGTCCCACACGTACGTGCCGTATCGCCGCAGGTCACCGTCCATGAGGCCAAGACGGAATGCCGACCCGTGCCGTCCCCGCCAGAGTGCGGCCAAGACGGAGACCGACCGGGCCTGCCGTACCGGCCCTGACCTGCGCTTGCAACGGCCAAGACGCCCAAGACACATCACGCCACCACCACAGGAGCTTCCCGCTTGAGCACCCCTGCCATACCCGCCCACTACCGGACAGCCCACCAGGCGACGGTCTGGGACCGCGCCGCGATCCTCACCCTCGGCGCCGCCGCGTGTGCCCTCTCGTACGACGCACTCCAGCAGATGGCCGTTGCCATCCACATCCGCGGGTTCCTCACCTACCTCTTCCCGCTCGTGATCGACGGGTTCATCGCGTACGGGGTACGAGCCCTCCTCGTCCTGCGCACCGCCCCGTTCCGAGCTCGCCTCTACATATGGACGCTGTTCGGAACAGCGACCACGGCGAGCATCTGGGCGAACGCCCTGCACGCCCTGCGCCTCAACCAACAGCGCACATCCGACGGCCTGTACCTGGGCGACACCACCGTGGGCGTCCTCTCCACCATCGCGCCGCTCGCTCTGGCCGGCGCGGTCCACCTCCACATCCTGATCACCCGCGAGACCACCACCGAGGCTCCGGAACAGCCTGCCGGGGATACGGAGGCCAAGCGGCGAGGCGGACGTCCACCGGACGCCTCGCTGGAGGACCTGGTCGAGATCGGCCGTGCCGCTGCCGCTGAGCAGGGGGAGCTGTCGCGAGCCATCGTGAAGAAGGCTGCTCGGGCGCAGGGGCTTGGCATGGCCGGCGAGCGACTGACCGAGGTCATGAAGATCCTCCGGGCCGAGGCGAAGGTCGCCTCCGAAACCTCCTGACCTTCCAACCCTGAGCCCGGTCGGGGTGGTCGGAACCATTCAGACCACCCCGACTGCGGCCTTGTCCACACCCTGAGGGCCGCTCCTGTGGATACGCACACATGCCCTCCCTGTGCCCCCTGCACCCGCCCCGTCCCGCTCATCGGAGAACGCCCGTGCCCCGTGACCCTCACGACGACGCCACTACCGGCACCGACATGGCGTCCCTCCAGCCGAAGCCGCCTACGTTCATGGACCGTTTGCGGCAGGCGTTCGGACGGACGGCCCCTGGCGGAGCCAGTAGTACCCCGAGTCCGACTCAAGGCCGGTCTTCGAGGGTCTCCGCCCCGGGGGTGGCGGAGAAGGCCCAGCGCCAGGGGGCGCCGGACCGGGAGGTCGGGACCGAGGGCGGCCCCGACCAGGACGAGCTCCACGCCATCCAGCAGCAGATCCTCCGCCCCGCATCCGCCACCGAGCCGACGGCCGGCGAGCGAGCGGTGCAGAGCGTCCAGCCGGCGATGCGCCGTTTCACCGGCACCAAGCGGACCGTCCGCGTCGGCCCGCTGCGGTTCACCGGCGCCGAGCACGCCAACCTCCAGGAGGCTGCCGCCGAGCACGGCTACAAGGGGGAATCCGGCTTCGCCGCCGACATCGTCCTCGCCTTCATCGCCGGTCGGTTCACCGCGAACCTGCCGCTGTCCGAGGACCGGCGCCGCACCCACATGTTCCGCGCCCAGGTGCTGCGCGAGCTCAACCGGATCGGCGTCAACGTCAACCAGATCGCCCGCGCCCTCAACAGCGACCTCACCCCGCCCGACATCCGCCACCGACTCGACGAGCTCCACCGCCTGCTGGAGCTGATCGCCGAGGCCCTGCGCGAACCCGCCGACTCCAGGAAGGACCAGGCCGCGTGATCGCCGCCATCAAACCGGCCGGGTCCAACACCCGCGGCCTGCTCGCCTACCTCTACGGCCCGGGCCGCCACGACGAGCACACCGACCCGCACATCGTCGCCGGCTTCGCCATGCTCGGCATGCCCGACCCCGGCCGCGACGCGGACGCCACCCTCACCCAGCTCGCCCGCCACCTCGACGAGCCCGTCCATCTTCGGAACAGCGAGTTCGGCAAGAAGGTCGCCGACCACGTCTGGCACTGCCCCGTCCGTACCGCCCCCGAGGACCGGCACCTTTCCGACGCGGAGTGGGGCGAGATCGCCCAGCGCATTGTCGAGGCCGCCGGCATCGCACCGCCCGGCGACGACCTCGGCTGCCGGTGGATCGCCGTACGCCACGCGGACGATCACATCCACATCCTCGCCACCACGGTCCGCGAAGACGGCCGCCGGCCCAAGCTCCACGACAGCGGCATCCGCGTCGGCGACGCCTGCCGCCAGATCGAGACCGACTACGGCCTGCGCCGATTGAAGAAGGGCGACCGCACCGCCGGACGCCGACCCACCCAGGCCGAGATGCACAAAGCACAACGCCTCGGCTGGGAGCAGACCAGCCGCGACTGGCTCCAGGACCGCATCCGCGCCGCCATCCCCCACGCCAGCAACGCCGAGGAACTCCTCGCCTACCTCGAAGCCATGGGCATCGCGGTCAAACCCCGCCGCGGACCTTCCGGAGACCTCCTCGGCTACGCCGTCGGCCGCCCCGGAGACCTCAACAAGGACGGCGAACAGATCTTCCACCCCGGCGGCAAGATCGCCCCCGACCTCACCCTCCCCAAGCTCAAGGCCCGCCTCGAAACCACCGAGCCGGAGGAACACCCCACCGCCCGCCGCGACCAGCCCGCGACCCCCTGGCACCAGGCCACCGACGCCCTCGACACCCTCCACCAGCAGATGGCCGACGACACCCACGCTCAGGCCCACATCACCGCGCTCGGCGACCTCATCGAAGCCACCGCCCAGAAAGTCCCCACCTACCTCCACGCCGAACTACGAGCCGCCTCACGGGCATTCGCCCGCGCCCAGCGCTCCCAGATCCGCGCCAAGAACCAGGCGGCCACCACCCTGCGCCGAGCAGCCCGAGACCTCGCCCACACCGCCACCGGCCCCGACGGCAGCGCCCTGGCGACCCTGCTGGCCACCCTCGTCTGGGCCACGATCGTCGCCGCCCGCTGGCACGAGGCAAAGAACCACGCCCACCAGACTGAAGCCGCCCGCCAGACCCTCCACCACCTGAAGACTGCCGCCGACCGAGCCTTCACGCCCGTCGTCGACAGCCTCGCCACCCGTCAGCCGAGCGACCAGGCCCGCCGAACCCTCGCCCACGACGTACGGACGGCCGTCCCCGACCACGCCGAACGCATCCTCACCGACCCCGCCTGGCCGGCCCTCGCCACCGTCCTCGCCGACGCCGAAGCCGGCGGCCACAAACCCCACCAACTCCTCAAGGAAGCCGCCGCCAAGCGCGAACTCACCACCGCCCGCCAACCCGCCCGCGTCCTGATCACCCGCATCCAGCACACCAGCCGCAACCCCGCCCCCAACCCCCGCGCCGAAGCCGCCCGCCGCCGCACCACCATGGCGCCCGCACCCAGCGGACAGCAGACCCGAAACCCCCAGCCCACCACCACACCCACGCCCCCCACTGCCCAGCGCCACCGACAGCGCTGACAGCCACAAGGACCCCTGTGACAGCCACGCAACAGCCACCCACCTCCACCACCGCAGCCGACAACAAGGACCCCGTCCTGAAGATCCATCCCGCCGCCGACCTGTTCCCGATGCTCGACCGGGACGAACTGCTCGACCTCGCCGATTCGATCAGGACCGAGGGCCAGCACGAGCCGATCGTCCTCGACTCCGACGGCGTCCTCCTCGACGGCCGCAACCGTCTCGCCGCCTGCGAGGTCGCCGGCGTCGAGCCCCGCTTTACCACCTACACCGGCACCGATCACGTGAGACTGATCATGTCCGGCAATCTGTTCCGCCGGCACATCAGCAAGGGTCAGCAGGCAATGATCACCGCCATGGCCTGTTCCGTTTCGGAACACTCCCTGCGGGACCAGGCCAAGCACCATGGCCTCAGCCTCACCCGCCTGTCGAACGCGGCCACCGTCCTCAAGCACGCCCCTCACCTGGCCGAACAAGTCCGCGTCGGCACACTCGGTCTCGACGCCGCCTACAACGCCGCCCGCGAGCAGAGAGACCGGACTGCCGCCCTCAAGGCCCAGTACGACCGCCTTCGCGAGCACGCCCCCGACCTTGCCGCACAGGTCACCGAGGGCCTCCTCACCTTCGAAGACGCCACGGCGGAACTGGACGAGCGGCTGGAGACGGAACGGCTCCGGCAGTACGTGATCGATGCCGACACCCTGTGCCACGCGGACGGCGACACCACCCCGCCCCTGGCCGAGCTCGTCGAACGCGGCGACATCACATGGGGCCAGGCACAGCAGCGCGCCGAAGAGTTCCTCGCCCACCGGCAGGACACCATCGACCGGGCCCAGCACGCTCTCCAACTGATCGCCGAGAACTGGACCGCCGTCCAGGACCTCGCTGCCCGGCCCGGCACTCAGCTCACCCGCGACATCCTCGGGGGTCTTGCACCCGAAGTCCGATTCCTGGCCCAGCGCCTGATCACCCTGGACTGAGCCATTGCATGCTCTCGGGGCTGGACCCCGCCGCCAGCCCCGAGAGCGATCGCTTATGCCACCGACTTCCCCACCGCCTCCGTTAGCGCAGCAACCGCTCCCTCTCCGTAAACCTCTGGCGCGGGCGGCCGGCCCCATTCCCACACGTCCAGGACGTGGCATGGGCGAGGCGGAGGTTCGAACTCGACGCAACCGGCGCGTATGCCGACTGCGGCAACGGCATGCCCGGGAAGCGTCAGGGGCTGCCGGACTGCGAGATGCCGCGCGCAAGTTGGGTCACTATGTCTAAGACGCCCTGACCGAAGGCTGTCGGAGCAACCAGCACTCCGAAAACGAGCACAATGATCACGGTCGCCTTCTCATCTAATCGGCTTCGGGCCTGGGTACGTCGACGGAGGCGCAGGACGATGATGACGGCCAGTAGGACCGCCATGTTGATGGTCAAGATCACGCTGCACGCCCTCCTGGCAGGCAATTCATCAGACATCTCCGCTTTCCTGCATCACGTTCCGAAGCATCAGGACAGCGCCGAAGGGCGGCGCGGTGGTGGGATGCGGTCAAGCAGGTCCCACAAGGGCCGGGATCCCGCAGCCCACTCACTGAGCACACGGCGGTCGACGAGGTGGATTCGGTGCTGCTTGCCCCAGGGGATCGCCTTTGAGGAGAAGCGGCCGTTGGTGAGGACGACCGCGACGTCCGCTCCGTGGATCTGGCGTGCAGTGCCGTTGACCTGCTGCAGTACCCCGACGCCCACAGCAGAGCCGCGAGCCCCGTCGCGGCGGTGCTTGCACTGGATCGCCCAGACTCGGCCAGCGGGGTCGACTGCGCGCACGTCGCACGCGTTGTCCCCGGCGCCACCCAGCTGCTCGGCGTCGCACCCGTCGCGGCGCATCAGGTCCCGTACGGCAAACTCGAACGCGCGGTGATCCAGCGCGTCCAGCTCAGCGATCCTCAGCCGCAGGGCTGCCGCACGGACGCGTGCCCATTCCGCCCTCTGCTTGGCCCTCTGGTACCAGAAGCCACCGATGACCACGGCGACGACGGCCGCGAGGACGAGAACCCACCAGTGCGTGAGCAGCCACTGCACGACGGCGGCAATCAAGCCAATCACCGCCACGGCACCGAATGCCAGAACGATCTGTTCGTCCTGTCTCTTGGAACGGCTGACCCGTCGACGCCGTGCAGTTCGCCGCGCCGGGCGGCGGCTCATCGAGTATCGCCCAGCTGCGCCGAGGTGGAGGAAGCAGACAGGTGCGCCTTGCATGTGGCACCGCCTGCCGCGGTTGATCCCACATGCCACCGTGTCTGCGCCCATACCGGGACGTCATCCCGAACGTGGTCCGCAAGCTGAACCGTCATGAAGGAATTCCCCCTCTATCCAAGACCGTTGGTGCATCCCCGCGCCGGTCGTATGACAGCACGCACCACCGACAGCATGTAAGAAGTCGATCACCGGGAGTGATGGGTTTTCGGTCAGAAGAACCCCGCACCCCATCAGTCGCTCATCGCTCGACCTGCGCGTTTACGGCTCGACCTACCAGCTTCAGCCGTTTCGAGGCTTGGGGCGAGAACGAGCGCTGCACGCAACTTCTAGGCCGCCAGGGCCGAGCGCCCCGCCTCTCCCTCTCCCTCGATGACGCGAGCGATCTCCGGCCATGGAGCACGCAAGGCGTCGAAGAGCGACCAGTAGTCGTAGGCAGCTCGAACCATGGCGCTGACGCCGAGGCGGGTGGCTTCGGGGTCGATGGCGCCTATGACGCGCCGTGTGATTCCGCCTGCACCCCGAGCTGCTGGGGCGATCCCGTGGCCGAGCAGGAGTGTGGCGGTACGGAGGGCATCCAGCGTCGGTGGTGTCGCCATCTGTGCGAAGCGCCCAAAGATCAGGGGGTGCCAGCTCGCCCTGGTACGCGCCCAGGCCAGGCGTTCCAGTCCAGTGCCGAGGTCAACGGCCATCCGGTCCGGGTGATCCGTATTCCACAGGAGGACGATGTCGCCGAGGGTGAGGTCCAGGTGACGGAAGCGCAGTGTGATGCCTTCGACCTGCCGTCGGCGCCACGGGGTGAGCGTTCCGTAGATGCTCAGGTGCCGTGCGTGGAAGCCGAGTTGGGAGAGAACGGTCAGCCAGCCGTCGAGGATGGCGCCGTACTCGTCCAGGCTGCCTATGGGTTGGACTCGGGAGACGTTGACGAAGGAGGTCAGGAAGCCGTCCATCAACTGGCCTTCCGCGTCCCGTTGACCGGTGAAGCGGACGACCGGCTGCGGGATGAATCCGCTTCTATATGTGCGGGGTTGGCCGTCCTTGAGGACCGGGTCCAGGGCCTGGATAGCGGAGATCGTCAGTTCGGTCTCCCTGCCCCACCGGAGTGGGAGGCAGGCGTCACGTGGGGCGCCGTCCCGCGCGAAGCCGGCTTCCAAGGAGTCGAGGATCTCCCTCCATGTGGGTGATCTGCGTGGCGGCTGGTAGGGGCTGCCCCGGTGCGGGTGAAGAATCTCGATGTGGGGGCCGTCGGCGGTGAACTCCCAGTGGGGGCCTAACGCGGCGTTCAATACGCCGGGTATCCGCTGGGCAAGGTCGTCTCCGACGGTGCCGGCGGCGCGGGTCAGCACGATCGGGCCGACATCGCCTGGAAGTGGCGCGCCGGGTCGAAGCGCTGCATGCCGATCGCCTGGACGTTCTGGTGGTCAAGGCTTTCCGCCTGTTCGATCGCGTCGGCGAGCCTTCGTGCCGCGGTCTCGTCCTCCTCCCTGGGGTCGACGACCGCGACCGCGCCCGTCTCGTCGCACAGGGCGGCGTGGGCGCAGGTTCCTTCGCGCCAGGTCAGGGCGGCCATGGGGGTGCCGGCGCGGAGGGATTCTCCGAAGACCGCGGCACCGGCTTCCACGTACGGCCGGGCGTACGTGTAGACGAAGACCGAGGCGTCGGCGATGGCTGCGGTCTTGGCGGGACCGCCGAGTTCGCCGATCCACTTCACGTGGTCGGCGCTGAAGAGCCGTTCGTGGCGTCGCACGTACGCCTCGTCGAAGACGGGGCCGACGATCCGAATGCGGCGCCCAAGGATCTGGGCCGCCCGCACGGCGATGTGCGGTGCCTTCTCCTCGTCGATCCGGCCGAGCCAGACGAGATCGGTGCCCGCGGTGGCCGGCGGCTCCTCCTCGTCGAGGCCGAGATGGACGGCGAGCTCAGGGATCGGCCGGTGGTCCGCGTACCGTTCGATCATCTCGGGCGAGTAGCAGTAGAGCCGCGAACGCTGGCCGTCGAAGGCGGTGGCGGTGTGCTGGAAGACGGGCGAGTGCTGGAAGGTGGCGACGTCGCAGTCCAGCTCGTTCCAGGTGCGCGTCCACGCGGGAAGCGACGGGTACTCGTGGCCGACGACCAGGAGGTCGTAACCCGTGTCGCGCAGCTCGCGCTCGGCGAGCGATCCGGTGGAGATGTCCTCCAGGCGGACCGGCTTGCGGACCCAGTCGTGCTCCAGGTCCGTGAGCCAGCCCGGCCCGAGGAGGTGTACGTCGGCGCCTGCGGCACGGGCGCCTACGGCGACCGCCCACAGCCATCGTTCGATCCCGCCGTATCCGGCGGGTGGAAAGGCGTAGCTACCAGGGAAGTCGCAGACGCCGACGAGCACGTTATGCCTCCGGTGTTCCGTCCGCCGAGATACGGCGGAAGCCGAGATACGGGAAGAGTGATTCGGGCAGGACGATCGAGCCGTCCTGCTGCTGGCACTGCTCAAGGAGCGCGGCCAGGGTGCGGCCGACGGGCAGACCGGAGCCGTTGAGGGTGGCGACGAGCTTGGGCTTGCCGTCCTCGCCGCGGGTCCGGATGTTCGCCCGGCGGGCCTGGAAGGTTCCGAAGTTGGAGACCGAGGAGATCTCGCGGTACGTGTTCTGGCTCGGGATCCAGACCTCGAGGTCGTACGTGAGCTGGGCGGAGAAGCCGGTGTCGCCGGCGGGCAGCTTGATGACCCGGTAGGCGAGGCCAAGCTCCTTGAGACACGCCTCGGCGTGGCCGACCATCTCCTCCAGCTCGGCGTCCGCCGTCTCCGGGTCGACGATCTTGACCATCTCGACCTTGGCGAACTGGTGCTGGCGGATGAGACCGCGGGTGTCGCGGCCGTACGAGCCGGCCTCGGACCGGAAGCACGGAGTGTGCGCCGTGAACGCGAGCGGCAGCTCGGCGGGCGGGATGATCTCGTCCGCGTAGAGGTTGGTCAGCGGAACCTCGGCCGTCGGGATGAGGAAGAGCTCACGGTCGGCGACGCCGGTCTTGAACAGGTCCTCCTCGAACTTCGGGAGCTGGCCGGTGCCGGTCATGGTCTTGCGGGTGACCAGGTAGGGGACCGCGTACTCGGTGTACCCGTGTCGGCGGGTGTGGATGTCGAGGAAGAGCGTGGCCAGGGCCCGCTCCAGAGCGGCGCCGGCGCCGCGGGAGACCGCGAAGCGCGGGCCGGACAGCTTGGTCGCGCGGCCGAAGTCGAGGATGCCGGTGGCCTCTCCGAGATCGACGTGGTCCTTCGGCTCGAACGGAAACGCGGGAGGCGTGCCGACGCGCCGGATCTCGATGGCGAACTCCTCGGAGTCGCCATCAGGCGCGGAGTCGTCCGGCAGGTTCGGGATGCTCAGGAGCAGACCACGGAGCTGGGCCTCGATCTCTTCCTGCCCCGCTTCGATGTCGCGGACCTGCTCCTTGATCTCGCGGGCTCGCTCCTTCAGCTTGCTGATGTCGCCGCCTTGCTTGGCCGTCTGCTGAACCTCACTCGCAACCCGCTTGGACTCGGCCCGCAGCTCATCGGCCGAGCGGATGTTCTGGTTGCGACGAGACTGGAGGGACTCCAGCTCGGACAGGTCCAGGGAGTAACCGCGACGAGCGAGCCGACGAACCGCTTCGGCACCCATTTCAATCAGGGCGCGGGCATCATGCATGAGGAAGATCCTTCTGATCCGGCGAGTGGTGGGATACGGGATCGACGGTAGCAACCGGGGCCACTTCGCCGATCCGCATTACCTCCCTGTCACCAGAGCCGACCGCGTGATCGAGAATGCCAGTTTCAAGATCGTTCATCAGGGCCCCGACGAATACCGGCAACTCGTCATCGGGGATGGCGACCGGCTCGATGTACGGGGCCTCCGGGAAGAAGAGGGGCATGACCCCGCCAGGAGTCCGTTCGCGGCGCCACAGAAGAACGGAGACCAGCAGGCCGTGGGCCACTATGACGCGGGGGCCGGGATGCTCCAGGGCCGCGAGCACCCCGGTGAGCATCCTGCGGATACCCGCGCGCTGCGACTCGCTCCCGCCCGGCGGGCGCTCGTGGGCGCCGTGGCCGTCGAGCCAGACGGCGTACTCCAGGAACGGGTTTCCCTCGAATTCCCCGTAGTCGAGTTCGTTCAACCGAGGATCGGTGATCAGTTCCGGCCCAGGGACTCCCATCAGCAGGTTGGCGGTCTGCTGGGCGCGGGGGAATTCGCTGGCCAGCCACGTTTTCACGCTGTGGAGGGGCACGCTGCTCCATCCCCTGTTCAGCGACCGGCGGCCCTCCTCGCTCAGGCGGATGGGCTTGGTCGGATCGCCGTTGACGAGGTAGCGCCGGCTGTAGTTCGTCTGTCCGTGGCGGAGGACGTAGGTCGTCATGATCGGTTCCTTGGGGTCGGCGCCGACAGCCATGCGAGGACGTCGGCCATCCTCGGCGCGCGCGGATCATCGGTGTCGAGGTAGAAGAGCAGGCCGTCCAGGGCCAGGGCCCTGCACCATGGCGCCAGGACGGGCACGGGGATGCGGGAGATCCGGGCGGCTGTGGCCAAGCGAGCGTCCGTGCCGTGCCCGAGGTCGTAGTACACGGTCCAGAAGGCCCAGTCGAAGGCCGCGTCGCCCACCATCGGCAGGGGATCGATCAGGCGGGGGTGGCCCAGCCAGTCGAAGAGGACGTTCTCTCGGTAGAGATCCGCGTGCAGGACGGTGGATCGAGCGGAGTCCTCCTCCAGGGCCACGAGGGCCGGGACGGCCGCGTCGACGTGCTCCTGCCACGGGCTGGCGTCGACCGATTCCAGTCGGCGCCGCACCCTGGGGCGTACCTCCTGGTGGAGGTACGTGGTCAGGAGCGGAAGGTCACGCGGCCGGCGCCGACGGCGGCCGAAGGTGTGGAGGCCCTGGAGGGCGGCGGCCACGGTCGGAAGCTCGCGGGGCGGTCGCTCACCGCCTCCGGGGCTCCCTCCGATCATTTCCAGGGCCGCCACGGCCAGGTCGTCCGCCGCCTCGACGACGCCCGCCGTCGGCCCGCCCGCCCACAGGCGTAAGGCACTGACCTCGTTGCGGAACCGGGTGGGATCGGCCCACGCCTTGAGAAGCAGCGGACGTCCGTCGAAGGTTCCGGCCGTGACGACCACCGAGGCGTGTCCGGCGTCGTGGTAGGCCCCTAGCGTCAGCTTCCAGCGCTCCGCCGCGCGCTCCATCAGCGTCGGCACGGCGTCGAGCCAGCCGGAAACTCCCGGGCCGTAGTGCGTGACCAGCCGCCGTCGGCATTCCTCGGAGACCTCGCCGAGCGTCCGCTTCTCCATCAGCTCAGCACGATCCCGTCGGAGACCAGCTCGTCCGTGAGGGCGGGGAAGCCCTCCAAGGATTCGGCGACGAGTGCCTGGACCTTGTCAGTCTCGACCTCCGGGGAGGACAGCCGAACCAGGATCCGCCACGGCTGGTCGAGGCGCTGGCCGGTGGTGCTGACGAGATGCACCTCCGCGTGCCCGTCGGTGGCCTCGTGCAGCCGCTGGGCCAGGCGCTGGGCGGCGATGTTGTAGAGCTTGCCGACGTGGTAGACGGGGTTCTTGCCGTTGGCACCCTCCAAGTTCATCGGCCGCAGTGGCGTGATCAGTCCGTTGACCCGGTTGCCGCGGCCGACGACGCCCTCGTCGCCGGACTCGATCGAGCTGCCGGTGTAGGTGAGGTACAGCTCGTCCTTCTCCGGCACATCGCGCGCGTTGAGCCGGAAGCGCGTAACGGCTCCGGGCAGCCGGAGGCCGGCCAGCCGGTAGCACTCGGCGAGGACGCTCTCGGTGTTCCGCACGTACTCCGCGCGGCTGGCGACGAGCCGCGACTTCTGCGGGACGCAGAGGACGACGTCCGCCTGCTCGCCGTCCCAGTAGCCCATGAGCTTCACGTCCGATCCGCACCACGCGTGCGAGATAGTGAAGTCGCTCTCCCCGGAGAAGTAGTCCACCAGCTCGCGGACGAACGACTCGAAGAGGTTCTCCGGCGCCCAGCCGGTTCCGAGGGAGGTGTCGTTCGACAGCCGGACCCGGCGCTCACGCAGGTCGTCGATGGAACGGGGGTTGAACCAGCGGGTGCGGTCCGGCACCGCGTCACTGGTGAGGACTGCTCCGGGGCTGGAGTTGCTGGTGATGTTGAAGGTGATGTTGAGGTGCTCCGACACCTCCGGGAGCCGCTCGGCGAAGAATGCCCTGACCTCGGCCTCGACGATCTCCTCGACGGGGATCTTCTCGCCCCCGCACATGGGCGCGGCCCGCCCGTTGATCAGGACGCGCACAGGGGCTGTCATGCGGCCGGCGCCGTAGCGGACCTCGCTGGCACCGCCGAGGAGGGCGAGCTTGTCGAAGTTGTGGTGCAGCACCGCGCCGAAGCGCTCGACGGTGTAGCGGCTGTAAGCGCGGGACAGCCGCTCGGCGAGGTGGTCGGCCAGGGTGTCCGGGTGACCGAGCCCCTTCCGCTCGACGATCGTGGTCGCACCGGGCGTGGCGGTGCCCGTCTCAATGGACAGGTAGCCACCCTCGGTCGTGATGGTTTCGCGCATGACAAACTCCGATCTCTCGGCCTGAGGAAGACGGGTGGGACAGATGAACGTCCTTGGTCAAAGCCGTTTGCCACGGGCTGAGTTGCTCGCATCGCCCTGCGGCGTTCTCGGTCTGCTGCGACAGTAGCCAGGGCACCCCAGGGCACCCCGGAAAATCCTTCCGGGGTCCACTTCGGCCACGAGGTGATGATCAGGACATGCGCGGGATGACACAGAACCTGACCATCGGGGAGCGCGTCGCCTGGTACCGGCGTCGGCGCGGCCTCTCCCAAGAGGTCCTGGCCGGCCTTGTCGGCCGGACGACGGACTGGCTGAGCAAGGCGGAGAACAACAGGATCGAGCTTGATCGCCTTTCGGTGATCACCTCACTTGCCGACGCGCTCGACATCTCCCTCGGAGACCTGCTTGCCGAGCCGACCCTCATGGAGTGGTCGGCCGACAGCGGGCGTCGGACCGTCCCTGCGCTGCGCGAAACACTCATGGACTACAAGCAGCTCACCCCGTTACTGAGCCTCGCAGCCGACGATGAGCCCCCCGCCCTGCAGGACCTTCGAGGCAACGTGCGCGATGTGCTCGATGCCTACCAGGCGTCCCGGTACGGCTTTGCCACCCGACGTCTCCCCCTTGTCCTGGCCGATGCCCTCGCCGCATCCCGCGCCTACTCGGGGCACGAGGCGGAGGAAGCCCACGCGCTGCTCGCTCTCGCCTACCACGGGGCGGCCATGGTGCTGGGCAAACTAGGAGAGCCCGAGCTGGCATGGATCGCCGCTGACCGTGGCCTGGCAGCAGCGCAGTCCAGCGGCCGCAGCGAGGTTACGGGATCGCTCTTCCGAGCAGTCACGCACTGCCTCCTGGCCACCGGGCGCTTCACAGCCGCGGTCCAGCTGGTCAACGACGCGGCAGCCGTCATGCAGCCGGAGTTGGGCGACGCCAATCACGAGTACCTCTCGGTGTACGGCACGCTGTTCCTCGCCGGCGCGATGGCCGCGGCGCGGGCAGATGACCGGGCGACCACGCAGACCTTCCTCCGCGAAGCCGACGAGGCCGCGCAACGACTCGGCGGCGACGCCAATCACATGTGGACGGCCTTCGGCCCGACCAACGTGGCTATCCACTGCGTGGCCACCGCCGGCGAACTCGGCGACATCCAGATCGCCGCAGATCTGGGCTCACGAATCGACACGACCGCCCTGCCGGTGGAGCGGCGCGTACGACACAGCCTCGAAGTCGCCAGGGCGCTGAGCTCCTGGAACCGCACCGACGAAGCCCTGGCCGTCCTGCTGGAAGCCGAACAGGCCGCCCCCGAGCAGGTGCGCCACCACTACCTGAGCCGGGAACTGGTCATCGGCTGGATACGTGGCCCCAGGGGCCGGCCTTCCCATCCCGTGGCAGACCTGGCCCGCAGGCTGGGCGTCGTCGCTGGCAGCTAGAGTCCGAAAGGTGAGCGAGAACGAGCACGAAGCGAAGATGGCCCGCCCCCGCATGGCTGCCGGCGCTCTCTTCTTCGACGAATCCGATCGAGTCCTCCTCGTCGAGCCGTCCTACAAGGACTACCGCGACATCCCAGGGGGCTACGTCGAAGAAGGGGAGTCACCTCGACAAGCGTGTGTACGCGAGGTCCAGGAGGAACTCGGCATCGCACCACACATCGGTCGCCTCCTCGCCGTCGACTGGGCACCGAACCCCGGAGAGGGAGACAAGGTCCTCTACCTCTTCGACGGCGGTCGCCTGAGCGCAGAAGACCGCCGCCAGATCGCCCTGCAAGCAGAGGAGCTCCGCGGCTACGACTTTCACGACGCAGTCCAGGTGTCGGACCTCACCATCCCCCGCCTGGCTCGCCGAATTTCCGCGGGAATCAAGGCCCGGACGAACGGTCTCACCCTCTATCTCGAACACGGGGAGTCGCCGACAAGGGAGAGCTGACCCGCTACGGCAAGCGAAGCTGTTCGTCCAGTGGCACGGTCGCTGGAGGAAGCGTGGTGATCAGCAATTCCTCGGCTGATCTCTTTCCGGAACGTCCAGCTGCCGAGTAGCGCGTGGCGACCAATCTCTTGGTAATCCGCCACTGCCGCACGCCGAGAGTCTCGCGATCGACTTCTGACGGAGTCATTCTGGATTGCGCGTAAAGCCACTTACTCTGCATAAGCATGGGGTGATTATCGTAGCTTAGCAGCCAGCGGAACTGTGCCCTCGTTCGCAGGTAGCTTGCAAGACTGAGGTGAAGTGGATCAGCGGACGTTCCGACGCTCGAACCACCGCCGTAGCCGCCACGGGGGTCGAACGAGGTTCGGTACAAAAGGGAAGATTTCTCGATATACGGGGGATCTAGATAGGCAACCACGCGAGACGGTAGGAGTTGCGGATAATGCTCGGGAACATCATCCAGGGTCTGCCGCCAGTCCTTGCACCATACGTCTACTAGACGCCCGATATCGTAGAGATGGCCAACATACCTAAGTCGCTCGGCGAGTGCATCGGGATTCCAGCGACATCCAATGGGGTAGTTGCTGGTCTGAGCGCGACCCCCAATAGGTCCAGCCTTGCCATGCAAGATCCCGGAAAAAGTGGTCCGATTGAGGAACAGGCATTGCGTGGCCATGCTGAGGCGGCGATCCTGCGATGTCATCGCCGGACGCGGAGACCATGCGCGCCAGTAATCCCATCGGCTTACGGCCGAGGCGCCACCATCGCGAACATACCTCTTCCATTCCTCGTGCATTCGGTCGATGAGCTGTTCGGTGTCGGCGGCCGCCGCTTGCCAAAATGCCGTAACAAGAGGGTCGGCGTCTGCGAGTAGGATGCGGTCTACGATTCCCTCGCCGATGGATCGCAATGAGGCTGACGCACCGCCGGCGAAGGGCTCGACTAGAAGGTTTACCTCGGGAACCTCCCGAGACTGTTTCGCTGATGTAATCACTCGCGAAATCACGGGAGCTAGTGAGGACTTGGCGCCTGGATAGCGCAAGGGGGACTGATAACGCCCCTGGGAGAGCGCGTGGGAGATGGGCTCCAACTGCTGGGGCAGCGGGCGCGTCTGGGTATGGATCGCCTCGTCGGCGCCGAAGAAGGTGGCAATCCGGGCAGGGCCGCTTGCGGCGGTAGTAGTCGCCGACGAGGTCACAGAGGTCACCTGCCTATCTTGCCGGACGCGTGAGTGATCCGGAACATGATCGACCTACCGCTTGAAGTACGTGGGTGGTTGGACCGCCTGGAGGTGGGGCTTCAGGCCAGGGATGTTCTGCTGGGCCATCATCGTCAAGACTGAGCGTCCCACACCGAGAGGCAGTGCCGCGGCCGAGTGTGCCAGAGCGATGGGCACGACGGCATGCCGATACATGCGAGTCCTCAGGGAGTCGAGAACCTCACATATCAGGCGGAGCGTCGGATATGCCTCCCACCCTTCCACTTCGGGGCGGTTGCCGTCGTACGGCGATAGCCCCGATCTAGGGAGAACCGTGATGACTAGAGGGTCGCCGGTTCGAGTGCGGTAGATGAAGCGGCGTCCATAGAATTCGTCTACGCCGTACTCGTTACCTTCGGGGCGTCCGGAGATTCTATTGATGTAGGCGTTGGTAAGCCGCATGACGTGACCCGGCGGAATTAGATCCTTGATCAATTCCGCATGTTCAACAAAGGCGCCCGACTTCTCGATTCCGACGATAAGAGGAGGGATGAGTCCCTGATCTGTGCACCAGTCGCTCAAGTTGCCGAGGTGTTCCTCGAACCTTCGCTTGAGCGGAGCAAGCGGGCCGAACAAAGCCAGCGGCCCATCAGTGATGAAGAGGGTGTGCCGGAGAACCTCTGGAGCGGTATCGGCGAAGAAATTCAAGTAGCACACCGACATCAGTCGCTCGGCCACGTTCATGACGCGCCCGAGCGGAGTGAAGTTTGAACCCTCTACGTTGTATTCTTCGTGGGTTCGTAGCACATCCGAGAGGTAAAGGTGTGCGTTGCAGGCGGGGCATGAGCCGCCTTGTTTTCCGGCTGAAAGCGCGAGGCTGCTACCCGCCTTTTGTCCACATCCAGGGCAGACGCGCAGGCCGATCCCGGACGCCGGCTTGCCGCGCGTGCCGTGCAGTGCGAGAAGTCCATCTGCGAGGGTCATCTCAGTGTTGGAGTCGAAACGGGAACTGTGAAGAAAGTCGTTGAGTTCCACGCGCCAGGTGTCCACGCCGCTCATACCTGGGCGAGTCAATTGAGATCCAGGTAGAGCGACGTCGAAGGCATATTCAGAATGAGATTTGCGAACCTCGCGTGGGTCGATGTGCTTCACTCGTGAAAGGCTGCGAAAGACATCCAGTCGAACCACGGAACCCGCAACCCGGAGATAACCGACCTTTACGGTTGGATGGTCACGGGTGGTGTCTACTTCGGTGTCCGAGCCGTCGACGGTGATGGAGAAATCAACTTCATCAAGCTTACCGATGAGGGGCAAGTCTTCGAGGGGTGAGCACAGTTCAGCAATGCCATCCTTGCCATTGGGGCGAGCGCTGGTGATGGTCCAGCGCTGGAGGGCAGCCTTGACGGCTTCGTTCCTCGCCGTCTCCACGTGGCCAAGCCTGGAAGCCTTCTCACCATCGTAGGGCACGAGTTACTCGCTTTCGATCGTGACGTCGACGTCTGCCAAGCCAGCTGCATTGCGGGCAGCGTTCACCATGGCGTGGTCGAACTTAGAGATCTGCACCGGAACGATGTACTTTCCCGAGTAGGTCTTCATACGAACGAATCCGACGTCTTCTGCTCGAATAATGCTCGGAGCCCATACCTTGAAGTCGTAGTAGTGAGACAGCTCTCGCGTTTCGTGGTCAGAGTTGAGATGGGCGATCAGCCAGTTTGACGTGTTCGAAAGCATTCGCTTGTCAACGGATGTGACTTCCTGTGTAGCATAAATGAGCCCCATCCGATACTTCGCGGCTTCCTTTGACAGGCGCACCCATGGGTCATCGGCCACCTCTCGCCCGCTGCGCTCAAATAGGTTGTGCGCCTCTTCGACGATGATCTGCATATCCACTGGATCGCGGTCGTCGCGGAATCGCTCTCCCGCCCGGTTCAGCAAGTGGCTGACGATACGCTCGGACATGACCTTGGCGACTTGGTCGTTTCCACTGGAGAGGTCAACAATCGCAAGTCGACCTTCCTGCATGTCGTGCCACAAATGCTCTGCAACATCGCCTGCCGATTGAGGGGCGTGGAATGGGCGAATGGTGCGAATGGCGGACGTTACGCCAGTGTACTTATAGACGCCCCAAATGGCGCTGAAGTGGCAATCCTGAGTGTCATGCCATTTGGGAAATTCGCTTTCCCTTTCGCCCACCCATTCGGCGAGTTGGAGCGCTCCCGAAGGGCTGTTGACGCGATAGGAGCCCGGTCGAACCTGCGACACAGCCGCAGGGTGTGCGGTAATGAAGTCCTGAATAGGGGCTGGGGCGACGATTACGAGATCCTGCGGCAACCTTGCTGCCTCGAAACCGCACTTGGACAGGAGCCCGAAGAAGGCGACCATTGCCCACCCCCAGCGGGCATGCTTGCTGCGATCGTTTTGGTCGGGTTCGGAGAGGACCGCTGACCGGAAGCTCTTGCCATAATTGGTATTGACGGGAACGGTTGCTTCACTGACCAGGCTCCAGGCGGCTTCCAGGACCTCGCGGTCATAGAAGTTGATGCGCAGTGGCTTCTCCCGGTTGTCTGAGGCGTTGGGATCTACCTTGTAGATCCGCACCGTGCTCTCATTGTCTCCGAGAAGGCGAAGGCCCGTACGGTCTTGCTTATTGACGTTCGCGTACTCACCCTGAGGGTCGAAAATCAATTGACCGATCGAGCGCTTGTGCTCCGAACCGTACCGGTGGACCGCTGTTACTAGTGTCTTGATCGTGTTGGATTTTCCGGTCCTGGTCATACCGAACACAGCAGTCTTTCGCCCGACGAAGTCGGAGACATTGATGTGAGCCTCCGCCTTGTCGGTGCCGGCGATCAGAGCCTTGCGTCGCGTAGCGGCGAATCGAACCTTTCCGATTGCCAGGGCATCCTTTTTGTCGGTGGGCTCAGGGTAGGACGCAAGCCATGACAAGACTTGAATCGATGGAAGGAAGACTTGGTAGCGCGCAGAGACGACTACGTTGTCGATGTCGGCCCCGAACTCGATCGCGGCTTCGCGTCCCTCAGTCTCGGTGTAGAAGGTGCCCAAAACTTCGCAGTCGAAGGCTGACTGCTGGAGTTCGTTTCGTGTCAGCACATCGGTGACATCGTCGAATCCGACCCCCGATGCGCCTGCGTCGCGAACGACTGCCAGCCGAGTTTGAATGAGTTCCGACTCGTTGGGCAGTGGCGCAGTGCCGCGGACTCGAAGCAGGATGATCTCTTGATCTTCGAGTATGAAACCGGATTCTGTGTTGTCTCCCGCGACGGCAAGAAGGAAGCCGCCCCTCGGAACTCCCCCGGCCTTCTCCTTCTTGAAGTCATCGGTCAGCACCACAGCTGAGTCGTAGTCCAGACGGTAGATACCGCCGACCGGTACGCAGCCCCTGTTGATTAGCGCAGTCAGTGGCTTCTTGAGTTCGACCGACTGGGACAGCCCCTGAGTGATGCTCAACGCGTCTCGCCCCTCTACCAGCCATGCCGGTGGAGGCGCGGCTGCGGTGTGGATGTGGTCCAGAGTCGTTCTGGACGGTACACGCGACCACTGACAAAAGTAGCCCATACGGCGGATGTTGACGGCAGGTCAGCATGGCCGGCCGCGAGTGCTTGGCTGTGCCGCGTCGCGCCGTCGACTGGAGGTACTCGATCAGATCCGATGGGGTGCTGCCCGGTGCGGCGGCATCTGGATGCCGCGGTCCGGGTCGTCTGCGGCACGACCGGGAACCTGCGGCTTTGCGGTCGCCGGACGCTCTTCTTGCGTGAGCGCTGCGTGAGCGGACTGGGTGGCACCAGGGCGGACGAGCCGTCACGCTGATCAAGGTCGCAAGCCTCTGTTCAGCGAAAACGGGATTCGGCGGCATCTTCCGGCACCACCCGGGATGATCTTGCGGGCCCTCGTAATGCGTAGGTCTCGGGTTCGAATCCCGAAGGCGGCTCGGATCAGCCCCAGGACTCACTCGCCGTGACCTGGGGCTTTTTCATGAGCGGATCCGGAGCCGAGCCCGGGCCGCCCGTCTGCCGGTGGTCTCGGTTCTGGTCTCAGCTCTGGTCTCAGGAGGGCCCTGCGGGACCCGCTGGACCGGCGGCCGGAGCTGGGGGAGACGGTCACCTGGGGCCGGGCCCCCAGCTCGTTGAAGATCGTGCCGGTGGTGTGGCGGCTCGCTCCCGTCGTGGAGGCCGCGGTCCTTTGCCTCGAGCCGGACCCACTGCCTCGCTGAAGTCGACCGTGCCACCGAGAACGGCGACAGGTCGCGCAGCCGCGCCCTCCGGCTTGGCCGCGAGGTATCTGAGGGTGGCTCGGGAACCAGGCCTTCTCGACGGGGCGTCACATCGGGGTGGGATCATAGGTTTTTCTGCTTGCAGTTGAGAACGGGGGCTGTTGCGTCGTGGGGTACACGATTCCCGAGGGCGTCGACACGATGCTCGATGTCGTCGGTGTGGGCTGGCCGAACGTGGACGAGGACGCCTACCGCGACATGGCCGACTCGTTGCGCGAGTTCGCGGACGACGCGGACGACGACGCCGGGACCGCCTACGGACACATTCAGAAGCTGCTCTCCAGCGGGCAGAGCGAATCTCTGACCGCGCTGGACAGCCACTGGTCCAAGGTGCAGGGCAAGCACAAGGACCTGGCCAAGGCCGCCCGGATCGTCGCCGGCGCTCTCGACCGCGTGGCGGACATCATCGTCGCCCGGAAGATCGCCGCGGTCGGTGAACTGGCCGATCTGTGCGCCACGGTGGGCATCACGCTCGCCTTCGCACCCGTGACGGCCGGTCTGTCGACCCTCCTCGCCGGCGCGAAGATCGTCGCCACCCGGATCGCGTTCAAGAAGATCCTCAAGGAGATGGCGGAGATGGCCGTCGCGGAGATCGTCGCGACGCTCACCGAGCCCGCGGTCGCCGCGATCGAGAACATCGTCGCCGACCTCGCCATCCAGACCGCGATGAACGTCGCGGGAGTGCAGAACGGCTACAACACCGACCAGACGGTGCAGGCCGGCAAGGACGGGCTGCAGATCAACTCCGCCGGCGGGCCGGCCGGCCCCAGCCCCGGCGGCGGCCCGGAGATCGACCACGACGCGCACGGCAGGACCGGGACGCACCTGGCCAACGTACAGATCTCCATGAACACCCGGGCGGGCAGCAAGCTCGGCAAGGCCAGGAGCCACCACGGCCGCGCCAAGGGCAAGGACTCCCTGACCGCCGTCCTCGACACCACCATCGAAGGCATCACCGAGAAGCTCACCAAGGCGCTCAAGGACCTGGGCGACCACGTCGGCAAGAAGGTCCCGGACGCGATCAGGAACAGTTCCAAGACGCACAAGGACACCGACGGCGACGTCCGGGACCGCGTCAGGTCCGTCGCCACGAAGGACGGCAAGGACGGAGGCGGTCTCGACGGCCTCAAGGGGAGGTCCGAGGAGGGCCGCCGCCGCCCGAAGTCGCTGCGGGAGGTGGGGGAACGGACCCGGGAGCTCGCGGCTTCGCTCTTCAAGCGGCGGTGCAAGACCGACCCTGTGGACGTCGCGTCCGGCGAGATGGTGCTCACCCAGACCGACGTCTCACTTCCGGGGGTGCTGCCGCTGGTGCTGCAGCGCACGCACATCTCCAGCTACCGCTTCGGGCACTGCTTCGGCGCCAGTTGGACCTCCACCCTGGACGAACGGCTGGAGCCGACCGGCGCGGGCGCGGCCTGGGCGCGCGAGGACGGCTCGGTCCTCTTCTACCCCCACCTGCCGACGGAGGAGGGCGAGGAGGTCCTTCCGCTGGAGGGGGACCGGGTACCGCTCGCCTTCGTCCAGCGTACGGCGCTGGGCGATGTCACCTACGAGGTCCTGGACCGGCACTCGGGTCTCTCGCGGCGGTTCACCGGCAACTCGTACAAGGGGGGTGGCCTGTACTGGCTGTCCGAGGTGGAGGACCGCAACGGCAACGCCTTCCGAATAGGGCGCGGCGAGGACGGGCTGCCCTCGATGGTGGTGCACGAGGGCGGGTACCGGCTCGCCGTGTCGTCGGATCCCTCACGGGGACGGATCACCGCTCTGGCCCTGCACACGCCGGACGGTCCGGTCGAGGTCGCCGCGTTCGGATACGACGACCAGGGACGGCTGGAAACCGTACGGAACTTCTCCGGGGATCCGCTGCTGTTCACCTATGACGACGAGCAGCGCGTGACATCGTGGACCGACCGCAACGGCCACTGCTACCGGTACGTCTACGACGTGGCCGGGCGGGTCGTGCAGACCATCGGTCCCGACGGCGCGCTGTCCTCCTTCTTCTCCTACGACGACATCGAGCGCACCACCCGCTTCACCGACTCCACCGGCGCGGTCACCGTCTCCCGGCTCAACGCGGCCGGTCAGGTGGTCGCGGAGACCGATCCCCTGGGGAACACGGTCCTGCGCGCGTGGGACCAGTACGACAACCTGCTCTCCCGGACCGACGAGCTGGGCAACACGGCCGAGTTCACCTGGGACGAGCGCGGGAACCTGACGTCGATCCGACGCCCCGACGGCACCGTCGTGTCCACCGTGTACAACGACTTCGACCTGCCCGAGGAGATCACCCGTCCCAACGGTGCGGTATGGCGTCAGCGGTTCGACGACCGTGGAAACCGCGTCTCCCTCACGGCTCCCGACGGCACCACCTCCTCCTACCGCCTCGACGTCCGGGGCGCCGTCGTCGAGGAGACGGACCCCACCGGCGCGGTCCGGCGGATCGAGCACGACGCCGTCGGCGTTCCGCTCACGGTCACCGACCCGCTCGGACAGCGCTCGTCGGTCGTACGGGACGCCTTCGGCCACCCCGTGCGCACGACCGACCCGACCGGGGCCGTCACCGTCATGGACTGGCGGGCCGAGGGCTGGCTCTCCCGCCGCGTCCACCCCGACGGCAGGGAGGAGTCCTGGACCTGGGACGCCGAGGGCAACTGCCTCTCGCACACCGACCCCCGGGGCGACACGACGCGGTTCGAGTACACCCACTTCGACCGTCTCTCCGCCCGTACCGGAGCGGACGGAGCACGCTACGAGTTCGCGTACGACACCGAGTTGCGCCTCACCGAGGTGCGCAACCCGCAGGGCCTCACCTGGACGTACGTCTACGACGCGGCGGGCAACACCGTGTCCGAGACCGACTTCGACGGCCGGACCAGCACCTACGCGTACGACGCCGCCGGCCGTCTGGTGCTGCACACGACGCCGCAGGGCGACGAGATCCGCACCGCGTACGACGTGTGCGGCCGGGTCGTGTCCAAGGACGTGGCCGGCGTGGTCACGCGCTACACCTATGACGCCGACGGAGAGGCCCTGAGCGTGGCCTCGCCCACCTCGACGGTGGTGTGGGAACGGGACGCGCTGGGCCGCGTCGTGGCGGAGACCGTCGACGGCCGGACCATCCGGTTCCAGTACGACGCCGCAGGCCGGACCGTGCGGCGGACGACTCCCACGGGAGCGGTGTCGGACTCCGTCTACGACGCCGTCGGCAATCGCACCGCGCTGCGCGGCGGCAGCCACACGCTGACGTTCACCCATGATCCCCGCGGCCGGGAACTGACCCGCACCGTCGGCCGCGACGCCCCCGCGCTGACTCTCACCCAGGAGTGGGACTCGGCCGGGCGGCTGGCGTCACACGAGCTGTCCACGGCCGGGGAGACCGTACGCGCGCGTTCCTTCGCCTATCGCGCGGACGGTTTCCTGGAGCGGATCACCGACGAGGTCAGGCGGACGAGCACGCACTTCGCACTCGACACGGTGGGACGCCCGGTCCGGGTGACGGGGGACGACTGGACCGAGACCTATGCCTACGACGCGGCGGGCAACCAGACCGAGGGCATGTGGCCCGACGCCGCCCGCCGGACCGACGCCCGCGGCGCGCGTGCCTTCGAGGGCACGCGGCTGCTCGCCGCGGGCAAGGTGCGCTGCGAGTACGACGCCGCGGGCCGTACCGTGCGGCGCCAACGGACCCGACTGTCACGCAAGCCCGACACCTGGCACTACACCTGGGACGCGGAGAGCCGCCTCGTCGCATGCCGCACCCCGGACGGGGCGCTGTGGCGGTACACCTACGATCCGCTCGGCCGGCGCACCGCCAAACACCGCATGTCCGAGGACGGCGGCACCGTGCTCCACTCCGTGTTCTTCACCTGGGACGGAACCCGGCTCGTCGAGCAGACCGACACGGCGAACCACACCACGCTCACCTGGGACCACGACGGACGCGTGCCGCTGACGCAGCGGGAGCGCCGCATCCGTCCGGACGACGTGCCAGGGGCGGGCGCGGAGACGGACTCCCGGTTCTTCGCGATCGTCACCGACCTGATCGGCGCCCCGAGCGAACTCGTCGACGAGCAGGGCCGGGTCGGATGGCAGGCCCGCACCACCGTGTGGGGCAGCACGCGGTGGAACAGGGACGCCGTGGCGTACACACCCTTGCGGTTCCCGGGCCAGTACGACGACCCGGAGACCGGGCTCTACTACAACTGCTTCCGCCACTACGACCCCACCACCGCGCGTTTCGTCAGTCCCGACCCGCTCGGGCTCGCGGCCGCGCCGAACCCGTTCGCCTACGTCACCAACCCGCAGGCCTGGATGGACCCCGAGGGTCTGAAGATCGCCAAGGGCTGCACCGAGTCGGGCGGCTGGTACAGCGGGATGACACCCGCCAACCTCAAGGACGACGACGGCAACCGGCGCACGGACGTCGACATGGAGATCAACCACATCCCGGCGAAGAACGCCTACGCGCACCTGGACGAGGCGGGCTTCCGGACGAACGCGGACGGTGGCGGCGCGGGAATGGGCCCGGCCATCAGGATGGAGTACGACGATCACCGTAAGATGACCAGCACCGGATCGAGCCACAAGTCCATCAAATGGCGCGCCGATCAGAGAGCGTTGATCGACGCGGGTCGATGGGATCTGGCGATGAAGATGGACATCGACGAATGCCGGAAGAAGTTCGGCACGAAGTACGACACTCACATCGCCGACATGATCGCCAGCCTGGAAAAGAACCGGAAGTTCCAGAAGATGCTCACGAAGCGCGGCTGGACGATCGACTACGACGTTCTCAAGTAGAGCGCGGAAGGAGCACCTGTGGACGTTGTTCTGGACCCGCCCCGCGGCGCCGGCCCCGTACGGCTGGGAATGTCCCTCGACGAAGCGGTCGCGGCGGTGTCCCCGTGGGGGCCGCACGAGGTCGAGCAGGACGACGAGGAGAAGACGATCTACACCTCGTGCGGGAACGTGCGCGTCAACATCCTGCTGGAGGAGTCGGGCGAGGCCGTCACCGCCGTCGAACTGTGGTGGCCCGGCGAGGGCCGGGAGGCGGACGTGCGCGTCATGCTCGACGGCGACGACGTCTTCGCCACGCCCGCCGAGGAGTTGTTCCGGCGGGCGGCGGAACGCGGTTGGACCGTCGACACGTCCGAGGCCGAGTACCCCTTCGTTCCCGGTGTCTCCCTCGGCTTCACCCGGCAGACCTCCCAGGACGTGCCCCGCACCGCACAAGGGCTTCCGGTCCACGTCACCTCGGTCCTCGTCGCGGGTGAGCGCTACTACGACTTCCGCGTGTCGGGCTGAGCCGAACGGAGGGGGAGCCGGGAGCGCCCCGGCTCCCCCTCCGGCTCCCCCTCCGGCTCCCCCTCCGGCTCCCCCTCCGGCTCCCCCTCCGGCTCCCCCTCCGGGTCAGCCCAGGGGCTGGTCGCGGTCCTGCTGGGCCAGGAGATAGCCGGCCTGGAAGCGGCTCTCGGCGCCCAGGGCCGCCATCACGTCCGCGACGTGGCGGCGGCAGCTGCGGACCGAGAGGCCCAGGCGGCGGGCGATCGCCGCGTCCGTCAGGCCCTCCGTGAGGAGGCGGACGATCGTCTGCTTCAGCTCGTCGGAGATGTCCATGATGGTCTGGCGGTCCCATTCGGTCTCGAACGGGAGCGCCTCCAGCCAGAGCCGTTCGTACGCCCCGACCATGAACGAGACCACGTGCGGTTCGCGGATCAGGACCGCCGCGTGCGGGTCGTCCGGGACCGGGATGACCGCCGTCGCGCGGTCGAAGACCAGCATCCGCATGAACTCGTCGTCCAGCGTGCGCACCTGGGCGCCCAGTTTGCCGACCCGCTCGACATAGGCGCACGTGCCCGAGGAGAAGCGGGCCGTGTGCTGGTAGAGGATGCGCATCCGGACGCCGCGGCGCAGGAGCTCCTCGTCGCGGGCGACCGCCTCCTCCAGGACCTCCGCGCGCCGGCCGCCGCCCGGCTGTGCCGTCATGACCTCGCGCTCGCACGTCCGGCCCAGCTCGGTGATGGCCTCGCGGACCGCCCGGAGGTCGGTGAGGACCTCCACGTACTCCGCCTGCCGGAGGTGGGTCAGCTGTGCCAGACGGGTCTCGTAGAGCGGCATGAACGCCATCAGCTGTTCCCGGGTGCGCTCCAGGTGCAGCCGTCGGGCCCGCATCTCGCGCTCCAGCGGACCCAGGGTGCGCTGGACCGCCTCGTCCGGTGGTACGGGCAGGACGCCCCGCTCCGGTGTGCGGCGCAACAGGCCCATGTCCAGGAGCGCGGACACCGCCGACTCCACGCGTGACAGCGGGAGTTCGAGCTCCTCGGCCAGGTCGCCCGGGTGGGCCGGGCGGGTCGGATCGCGGCCGAGCACCGCTGTGTAGACGCGGGTCGTCGGATCGTCCGGCGCCCCCGGAGCCGTCCCCCCTAAGCCCACCGCGAGCCCTTCGGGCCGCTCGCTTCTGTCTGGTATCGCCACCCTTACCCCCGTTTGTAACACCGTCCTCTTGCTGCCATGCAGCCTAATGAGCCATGCGGTCCGCCCGATAGTCATGCAATCCCGGATACGTTCATCTCACCGCCCACAAGGTCAAAGCTCACAGAGCTCGTGAAGCACGCGAGCCGTGCACATCCCTTGAAATCAACCGGACTTACGTAACGGAAGAGAGAGCAGACGACATGAAGCGGCGGATCCGCACCACCGTGCTCGCCACCCTGACCCTCGCCCTCGCGGGCCTCGGCACCGTCACCGGAACGCAGATCGCCGGAAACGGCGCCCGCACCGACGACACGGGATGGGGAGCGGCGGTCGTGAGCGGCACCTACGACACCGGCTGGGGCGCTCCCGTCCCCGGTCCCGGCACGAACGACACCGGCTGGGGATGACCGCATGACGCTGCTCGACTGCACCCTGCGCACCACCGGGCAGCTCACCGGCGCCACGCCGTCACCCCAACTGGTCGCCGACTACCTCGCGGTCTGCGCGCGGCTCGGCATCGACGTCATCGAGCTGGGGCGCGTCCAGGACCCGGCGGCCGGTGGGCGGCCGGGTGACATCCTGCCGGACGGCATCGCGGTCGCCGCCCGCGCCGCATGGCACGGGCCGCGGTTCGCCGTCCTCCTCGACGCCGCCGAACTCCCTTCGGTGGAGGCCGATTCGACCACGGCGGCCGACCGCATCGCCGACCGGATCGCGGGTCTCCCTCTCCCCGTCGGCCTGGTGCGCCTGGCCGTCCGCTACGACCAGGTGGCGCGCGCCGCCGCCCCGCTCGGCCGGCTGCGCGAGGCCGGGTTCGGCGTCTGTCTCCTCCTCACCGAGATCGACCTCGCCTCGTACCCCGAACTCGACCGCTGTCTCGACGACACGGCGGCCCTCGGCCCGCTCGACGCCGTCTTCCTCGTCGACTCGCTCGGCTCGCTCCGCCCCGAGCGGGTGATCGAACTCGTCCAGTCCACGCGCGCCGCCGTCGCCGCGCCGGTCGGCATCCACGCCCTCGACAACCAGGGCTTCGCCCTGCACAACACCGTGGTGGCCCGCAGCGCCGGCGCCACCTGGCAGGACGCCGCGGTCCACGGGATCGGGCCCGGGGCGGGGATGACCCGCACCGAACAGCTGCTCGCACTGCTCGGCGCCACGCCCGACGACCTCGGTCCGCTCCTCGAACTGGTCGCCACGCACTTCGCCCCGATGAAGCGGCGGTACGCGTGGGGCGCCGGGCCGCGCCAGGTCATGGCCGGCCTCGCCCGGATCCCCGTCGCGGCGGTGCGGGGGTACGGGGCGGAGTGAGACGCGCCGGTGGCGCGCACCCGGAGGTGGAGTGAGCGCCCCGGGGCACGCACACCGTCCGGCGCCTTACGTCGCCCTCTCCCGCATCCGCGCCGCGCGCCGCTCACCGCGCGCCCGTGCCCGGCGCTCGCCCGCACCCGGCGTCGCCCGTCTGCGCCCGCCGCGCGCCCACCCGGCGTCGCCCGCCCGTGGCCGCCACTCGCCGCCCGTGCCCGCCGCCCGTGACCGCCACTCGCCGCCCGTTCCAGGAGACCCGTATGCCCTTCACCGCGCCCATCCCGCCCCCGGGGGAGCCGGCCGTCGCCGCCACCCCGTACGGGGGCGACACCACCACCGACACCACCACGACCGCTCATCGCACAGGAGGCGCCATGGCCGACCGCACCCCGAACCGCTTCCGTATCGACCGCAGTTCCGCCAAGGAGGAGTTCGGCCTCGCCTGCCAGCGGCTCATCCCGTGGGCCGGCGCCGACGAGGATCCGCCGGTCGGCGCCATGGCCTGCTTCCTCGCGCCCGGCGGTGACTCCGACCCCGACTGCCACAACCAGGACGAGGTCATGCTCATCCTCTCCGGCACCGGCAGCGTGACCCTCGACGGCGTCCTCGAACCGCCGTTCCACGCCGGCGACCTCGTCGTCCTGCCCCGCAACCAGGAGCACGTCGTCCACAACACCGGTGCCGTGGAGCTGAGCTGGGTCTCCCTCTACTGGCCGCTGCGCGAGACCGCCGTCCGTACCGAGAACGAGGAGGTCGCGGCGTGAGCGCGACGCACTGGATCACCGCCACCCCGCCCACCCCCAACGGCGACCTGCACATCGGTCATCTCGCGGGGCCCTATCTCGCCGGCGACGTCCTGCGCCGCTTCCTCGT
Organism: Streptomyces sp. Je 1-79; assembly: GCF_025195125.1. Lineage (GTDB taxonomy): Bacteria > Actinomycetota > Actinomycetes > Streptomycetales > Streptomycetaceae > Streptomyces. The sequence continues at coordinate 112,951 of NZ_JAMGSL010000007.1, read as the reverse complement.
GGCCGAGGGCGGCCGCGTCCGGTACACCACCGGTCTCGACGACAACCAGAGCTACGTCCCCGTCCGCGGTCTCAACGACGGGGGCCGCAAGGGCGAGGAGGTCGCCGACGGCTACGGCGCCTCCATCGAGTCCGTGTGGGAGCGGGCGGGCGCCGACTTCGACGCGATCGTCCGCCCGCGCCGCGACGTCGGCTACCAGATGGCCGTCCAGGAGTTCTTCCACGAGCTGTACGACGCCGGGCACATCGTCGCCCGTACGCGACCGCTGCCGTACTGCACCGGCTGCGAGCGCTGGCTCTACGAGGCGTACCTCAAGGGCGGCTGCCCGCACTGCGGCTCCGCCTCCAACGGCAACGCCTGCGAGCCCTGCGGCCGCCCCAACGACTGCGCAGACCTGATCGACCCGGTCTGCACCGTCTGCGGCGACACCCCCGAACTCCGCGACTGCGAACGGCTCTACTTCCCCCTCGCCCCCTTCGAGGAGCAGCTCACCGACTACTGGGCCGAGGTCGACATGCCTCCGCACCTGCGGTCGCTGTGCGAGTGGATGCGGGACGAGGGACTGCCCGAGATCGCGGTCAGCCACCCCTCCGAATGGGGCGTTCCGGTACCCGTCCCCGGCTTCACCGAGCAGCGGATCTACGTCTGGTTCGAGATGGCCCCCGGCTATCTGCTGGAGTGGACCGGCACCGGGGAGACCGGCCCGGCGCCCGCGCCCGTGCAGTTCTTCGGCTTCGACAACGGCTACTTCCACGCCGTGCTCTTCCCGGCGGCGTTCCGGGCGTACGACGCGGAGATCGCGCTCCCGCGGGCCTTCGTCGTCAACGAGTTCTACCGGCTCGAAGGGCTGAAGTTCTCCACCAGCCGGCGGCACGCGATCTGGGCGCACGAGGAGCTGGCCCGTACGAGCGCGGACGTCCTGCGGTACCACGTGCTGGCGGACCGGCCCAACGGGCGCCAGACCAGTTTCAGTTCATCCGCCCTGGAGATCAGCCGCACCCGGCTCGCGGAGCGGTGGGACGGCTGGCTCGGCCGGCTGTTCGCCGCCGTCGCCGAGGGCGGGGGCCTGGTCCCGGCGGAGGCCCCGCGCGGGGCGGCGTGGGAGCGGCTGCGCGCCCGGCTGACGGAGACCGTCGGTCAGCTGCGGGAGGCGTACGGGGTCGAGGGGTACGACGCCCGGCGGGCGGTCGCGCTGCTCGACGAGGTCGTGGCGCTGGCCGAGGACTTCGGGTACGTCAACGGCTTCGAGGCGGAGCGGCCGGACGGCGCCTCGGCGTACCGGGCGGCGCTGGCCGCCCAGCTCGCCGTGGCCGCCGCGCTGTCGGCGTGGGCGGCCCCGGCACTGCCCTACGGCTCGGCGCGGCTCGCGGAACTCCTCGGGCTCCCGGCGGTACGGCCCGTGGACGCGGTGGCCCTGACGCCACTGGTCCCGGGGGCGCCGCTGGCGGCCTGGCCGGGGACGGTCTTCGGTGGCTGAGGCCATGGGGGACGGCCCGGCCGGTCGGGCGGACGCGGGCGATCCGTCGGGCTCCCGGGGTGCGGACGATCCGTCGGGTCTCACCGGTGCTGTCCCATCGTCGGGTGCCCCGGGTGCCCCGGGTGCCCCGGGTGCCCCGGGCGTCCTGGGCGTCCTGGGCGTCCCGGGTGTCCCGGGTGTCCCGGGTGTCCCGGGTGTCCCGGGTGTCCTGGGCGTCCCGGGTGTCCCGGGGTCGGGCGGGGCGGGCGCCGAGGGCGGGCTGCCGCGGGGGGCCGTCGTCGGGCCCTTCTCCGGCGGCCGGGCCGCCTGGGGTGAGCATCTGGAGCGGGCCGCGGGCCTGCACGGGGCCGTCGACTGGGAGCTGTACGACGACCGGGGGGAGGCGGAGACCGCCCGGCAGATCGCCGAGGCCGTCGTCGCCGAGGGCCGGCACACGCTGGTGATCGGCCACTTCAACAGCGCCGGTGCGCGCGCCGCCCTGCCCGTCTACCGGGCGGGCGGGCTCCCGGTCCTGCTGCCCCTCGCCACCACGCCCGGTCTGCTGACCGACAGCGCGGGCACCGTTCTTCGCTGGTGCCCGGACGACCGGGCCCAGGCACGGGACCTGCGCACAGCCGTCCGGTCCGCCGGCCACACCCGGATCGCCGTCACGCACGACGGGACGGCGTATGGGGAGGGCCTGGCGCGGCTCGTACGGGACGAGTGGCGGGACGAGCGGAGGAAGGGGCACGACGGGCGGGTACCGGTCCCGGCGGGGCCGGTGGTCTCGGACGGCAGCGGCCCCGCGACCGGTGCCGTGCCGGGTCTCGGGCCGCTCGCGACCGGCGTCACGGCGGCCGCGCCGGCCGGAGGACCGGACGCCGAACCGGCGGTCGTGCCCGCACCCGCCCTCGTCCCCGCACCCGGGTCCGAAGCCGCGGAGCTCACCGCGCTCGTCGTCTGCGGGACGCACGGCGGGGCGGCGCGTGTCGGGCGGGAGTGGCGGGAGGCCGGGTTCGGCGGGGCGCTGTACTTCACCGACGACTGCGCGGTCGAGGAGTTCGCCGAGCTCCTCGGGGACGCGGGCCGGGACGCCCGGGTGGCCCGGATGCGTGGCGGGCCCGAGGCGCACGTCATGGCCGCCTTCGCGGCGGCCACCCGCGCGCTCACCGAGGACCCGGAGCGGACCGGCCGCACCCTGCTGGCCGCCGTACGCACCCATGCCGACCGGGCCTTCACCGCGCTCGGTGAGCCGGTGGAGGGGAGCGTCGGATGGGACCTGGCCCGCGTGCCGGCGCCGCCGCGTGGGCGGGCCTCGGGCGGCGGGCATCGCGGACGGGCCTACGACGTGATCGTCGTCGGAGCCGGCGTCGTCGGCTCGGCGACCGCCGCCGTGCTCGCCCGGCAGGGTGCGCGGGTGGCGCTCGTCGCGCCGATGGACGGGCGCCGGGACCACGCCACGGCGTGGTCCGGGGGGCTCGTACGGGCCTTCGAGGCCGATCCGTACCTGCGGGGGCTCGCGCTGCGCAGCCACCAGCTGGCCTGGGGGCCCGCGGCTCTGGTGCCGGGACCGTACGGCTTCGTGCCGACGGGGTCGCTGGTGCTGTGCGGCGACACCGACCTGGAGCAGGCCGAGAAGGGGGTCGCCGAGCTCAACGGGGCGGGAGTGCCCGCCGCGTTGCTGGAACCGGGGGCGCTGAGGGAACGCTTCCCCGGGCTCGCGGTCGGCGGGGTGACCGCGGCCGTGTGGGAGCCGCAGGGCGGGTACGCGGATCCGCCGCGCACCGCGCGCGTGTACCGGGACCGGGCCCTGGCCCGCGGGGCGATCCTGCTGCCCGCGCGGGTGCGGGAGCTGGTCGCGCCGCCCGGCGCCGACCGGGTGCGGGTCCTGCTGGAACCGGGCGGGCCCGTCGAGGCGTCGGCCGTCGTCCTGGCGGCGGGCAGCGGCACCGGGGCGATCGCCGGGCACCGGCTGAGCGGCTCGGACGCGGGGCGGACGAAGAGCATCCGCTACGGCTTCTTCCACCACCCGGACACGGCCGGGCTGCCGACCGTCGTCGACATGGTGACCGGGGTCTGGGGGAGGCCACAGGTCACCGGGGAGGCGGCCGGCGGGTACATGGCGGGGCGGCCCGTCGACGAGTGGGACGTACCCGCCGGCGGCGAGGACACGCTCACCGACGAGCACGTGGCGTACATCCGCCAGGGCGCGGCGGTCCGCTGGCCCTGGCTGGCGGACCCGTCGGCCCGCTTCCTCGGCGGCCGCCAGGGGGTCGACCTGTACACCCCGCACTCCCTGCCCCACCTCGGCCGCGAACGGCCGGGCAGTCGCATCGTCCTCGCCACGGGCTGGTCCGGCGCGGGCTTCAAGACGGCCCCGGCGGCGGCCGAACTCGCGGCGGCGGAGGCGCTGGACGCCGTGAGGAACACCTGAACCCGTCCGCCACCGCTCTCCCCCGCCCTGGCCGCCGCGGCTCCTCCCCGCACTGTCACCACAGGCCCCGCGCCCTCACCCCCACCCGACCCGTCCATCCACCACCGGAGGTGACCCCATGACCGACCTCATGGACCGTCCCGCCCCGCCCGGCAAGGTCGCCCCGTCGGGGCGGCTCGGGGTTCGGGCGCTCGTCGTGTTCTATGTCAGCAGCCTCGTCGGCACCGGGATCCTGCTCGTGCCCGGGCTGACCGAGCGGCAGGCCGGGCCGGCCTCCGTGCTGGCCTGGCTGGCGCTCGCCGTCTGCTCCTATCCGTTCGCGCGGTTCTTCGCCGAGATGTCCGCCTGGCGCCCCGACGCCTCCGGGCTCGCCGCCATGGTCGGCGCGGGACTCGGCGCGAGGCCCGGGCGGGCCGCCGCGCTGCTGCTCGTCGCGACGTACGTCATCGGCAACCCCGTCATGGGCATCGTCTCCGCCCGCTGCCTCCTCGGCCTGCTCGGGCAGCCCGACGGGCCCGTCTACCCCCTCGCCATGGGCTTCATGGCCCTCTCCGCCGCGTTCACCCTGCTCGGCCTCGCCGCAGGGGCCCGCGTCCAGGCCGCCTCGCTCGTCGTGCTGCTCCTCGGGCTCGGCGGGGCCGTGGTGATCGCCGCGCCGCGGTTCGACGCGGGGGAGTACACGCCGTTCCTGACGCAGGGCTGGGGCGGCGTCGGCATCGCCGTCGTCACCGCCTTCTTCTCCTTCCTCGGCTGGGAGAACGTCTCCACCCTCGCCGAGCAGGTCGACGACCCCGCACGCAGCTACCGCCGTGCGATCCGCTGGGCCGTGCCCATCGTCGGGCTGCTGTACGCCGCCGTGACCGCCGCCTACCTGGCCGTACCCGGCGACGAACCGGTCGTCATCACCGCCCTGTTGGGCGCCTCCCTCGGTGAGACCGGCGCCGTCGTCGGCGACCTGCTCGCCCTCGGTCTCGCCGTCGTCGCCACCAACGCCTGGGTCCTCGGCGCCACCCGTGTCGTACGGGCCGCCGCCCGCGACCGCATCCTGCCCCGCGTCCTCGCCGACCGGCCGGTGCCCGCGACGGTCGTGCTGACCCTCGCGTACACCGCCGTCCTCACCGCCCTCCTCTTCACCGGCACCGGCGAGGAGATCGTCCTCATCGTCACCAGCAGCGGATTCCTGCTGCTCTACGTGGCCGCCGCCGTCGCCGCCCTCCGGGCCCGCGGCACCGGCCGCGCCCTGCGCACCACCGCCGTCGTGACCCTCGTGATCGCCGCCGTCTTCCTCTCCTTCGCCGGTACGGGGCTGCTCCTTGCGCTGCTCCTCGCCGCCGGCTGCGCCGCCGTCACCGCCCGCACGACCTCCTGACACCGAAAGGCCCCGCCATGAACGAGACCACGCCCGTCTACGACGTCGTCGGCGTCGGCTTCGGCCCCGCCAACCTCGCCCTGGCCATCGCCATCGAGGAGTACAACGAGCGGGCCGCGCCCGACGAGAAGCTCACGGCCGTCTTCCTGGAGAAGCAGCCCGCCTTCGGCTGGCACCGCGGCATGCTGATCCCGGACGCCACGATGCAGGTCTCGTTCCTCAAGGACCTGGCCACGATGCGCAATCCGGTCAGCCGCTTCGGCTTCGTGCCGTACCTCCACGACCGCGGCCGGCTCGTCGACTTCATCAACCACAAGGTGCTGTTCCCCACCCGCGAGGAGTTCCACGACTATCTCCAGTGGGCCGCCGACGGTGTCGACCACATGGTCAACTACGGCCTCGAAGTCACCGCGATCCGCTCCTCCACCCAGGTCGGCCCGGTCGTCGAGGTCGACGTCGCCGCGATCGGGGAGGCCGGGGCGGTGACCTACCGGGCGCGCAACCTCGTCCTGGGCACCGGGCTCGTGCCGCGCCTGCCCGAGGGCGTGTCCTCCTCCGAACGTCTCTGGCACAGCAGCGAGTTCCTGCACCGCCTCGCCACGCTGCCGTCCGCGGACCCGCGCCGTTTCGTGGTGGCCGGCGCCGGACAGAGCGCCGCCGAGATCGCCGACCACCTCCACCGTACGTACGAGAACGCCGAGGTCGTCGCCGTCCACACGCGCTACGGCTACAGCCCCGCCGACGACAGCCCGTACGCCAACCGCATCTTCGATCCGGAGGCCGTCGGCCTCTACCACGGCGCCGACCCCGAGGTGCGCCGACAGTTGATGGACTACCACCGCAACACCAACTACGGCGTGGTGGACATGGACCTCATCGAGGAGCTGTACCGCCGCTCCTACCAGGAGAAGGTCCGCGGCGAGCGGCGGCTGCGCATCATGGGCGCCTCACGGCTCACCTCGGTCGAGGAGGGGGCCGACGAGGTGCGTGTGACGGTGCGGAACCTCGCGACCGGCGAGAGCGAGGCACTCACCGCCGACGCCGTCGTCTATGCCACCGGTTACACCGAGCCCGACCCGGCCAGGCTGCTCGGCGGCCTGGACGCGGCCTGCGCCCGGGACGAGGACGGCCGGCTGCGGGTGCGCCGCGACTACCGGGTGGAGACCGGGCCGGAGCTGGAGGCCGGTGTCTATCTGATGGGCGGCACCGAGCACAGCCACGGCATCACCGCGAACCTGCTGTCGATGGCCGCCGTGCGGGCGGGCGAGATCTGCGACTCGCTGGCCGCCGGACGCCGTTCCGACAGGCGGGCACCGGTGGCGGCCCGCGGCTGAAGCCCGTAGAACACCCGGAAGCACACCCGCACGACCCCTACGAAGAGGACACGATGAGCACCGCCGTCGAACAGCTACCCGCGCCGGACGAACCCGCCCCCACCGAGCGCACCAGGCTGCGCCGGATGCGGCACAAGGGGAGCCACCGGCGTGCCGATCTGGACGCGGTGCTCGCCGCCGGGTTCCTCTGCCACCTCGGTGTCACCGTCGACGGCACGCCGATGGTGGTGCCCACCGCGTACGGCACCGAGGGCGACCGTCTCTACCTCCACGGCTCGGTCGCCAGCCGCAGCCTGGTCCAGGCGCCCGACGCCACCGTCTGCGTCACCGTGACGCACGTCGACGGACTGGTGCTCGCCCGTTCCGTCTTCGAGCACGGCGTCAACTACCGGTGCGCGATGGTCTACGGCGTCCCCCAGGAGGTGACCGACCCCGAGGAGAAGCTGCGCGGGCTGCGGGCGCTGACCGAGCAGTGCGCGCCGGGTCAGTGGGAGTACGCCCGCCGGCCGAGCCGTAAGGAGCTGGCGGCGACCTCGCTGCTCGCCCTCGACCTCACCGAGGCGTCGGTGAAGATCGCCTCCGGCCCGCCGGACGACGGCGACAGTCCGGACGCCGAACTGGGGCTGTGGGCCGGTGTCCTTCCGGTCGTCACCGCCTTCGGCACCCCGATCGCCGACCCGGTGCTCCCGGCGGGCATCGCACCGCCGGCCCACATCGCGGACCGCGCGGGCCGCTCGGCGGCTCCGTCCGGGCCTTCGGAGTAGGGCCTGCCTTGGGCCTGCCTTTCGGATCGTGCCGGGTTCGCGGCGCCTGGCACGCCCTGGCACGCCTGCTCCCAGATCCGGCCTGATCCACAGGACAGGCCGCTCGGCGGCTCCGCGCCCGGCGGATCACTGCGCCGGGGCCCGCAGGCCCAGGCGGCCGAGGTGGCTGGGGTCCATCAGGATGTCCGCGGCTGTGACACGGCCTTCGATCACAGTGAAGGCGATCACGGCCCTCGGACCGCCTCCCGGGCCGCCTCCCGGGCCGCCTTCCGGGCCGCCTTCCGGGCCGTCCGGGGCGTCCACGAGGCAGGCCGCGCCGTCCATCAGCGCCATCCGGGCCGTCCGGGCCCGCTCGGCGAGACTCTCCGCGACCGCCCGGGCGCCGTGGGCGGTCGTCGCGCCCGACCGTGCCGCCTCGGCGTCCGCCCGCAGTAGTACGTCCGGGTCGAGCAGCGCGCGCAGCGTGTCCGGGTCCCCGCCGCGTGCGGCGGCGAGCAGCGCGGCCACGACCTCGCGCTGGCGCGGAAGGTCGGGCTCCGGCATCTCCTCCGTGCCCCGCACCCGCGTCCGCGCCCGGCTCACGAGCTGCCGGGTGGCCGCGGGCGTACGGTCCACGATCGGGGCGATCCCCTCGACGGGCGCCGCGAACATCTCGTGCAGCACGAACGCCACCCGCTCGCTGGGAGGCAGCGTCTCCAGGGCCGCCTCCTCGGACCGGCGCGGGCTGCCCGGCTCACCGGCCGTCCGCGGGTCCCACGGATCCCACGGGTCCTCGCGCCGCGACTCGCGCGACCGCAGCCTGGCCAGGCACGCCCGGGCCACCGCGGCGGTCATCTCCCCGGCGTCGGAGTCGGCGACGGAGTCGGTATCGGAGCCGGTGCCGGTGCCGGTGCCCTCGGCGCCGCTCAGCCGCCGCGCCTCCCGCGCCGCCAACGCCTCCCGCACCGCTTCCTCCGCCTCGGCGGACGAGCCCAGCATCCCGTACGCGACAGCGCGCAACCGGGCCCCGGGCTCCTCCGCGCCCCGGTCGTGATCGTCGTGACGTACGGCGTGGTCGACCACGGCTCAGTCGCCGTGCCCCGTACCCCCGCTGCCGAAGCCGCCGCTGGAGATGCCGCCCCACTTGCGCTTCTCCTCGCTCGGCGGTTCGGGTGAATCCTCCGAGCCCCTCTTCAGCTCGTACGGCATGAGCCGGTGCTCGCCGTCGGTCTGGGGCATCTCCGTCGACTTGCGGTACTCGGACGTCTCTCCGGGAAGCCCGCCCTCCGGCCGGTGCGGCTGGTCCTCCGGCTTGGGCGTCGGGGACTCCTTGTCCCGGACCCTCATCCCGAACCAAAAGGCGCCGATGAGTACGGCGACCACGACCAGGCCGCCGAGAACCTGGGCCATCCCGGACTGCCACACACCGGCCGCCGTCGTGACCCCTGCGGAATCCACGAGAAATCCGTTCATGTACCAGAGATACCCAATCCTGAGCATTCAGGACATTCGGCGGGGTCCGAACTCGTAGAACCTCAGGTGAAACATTTCCCCGGGTCCATCGCGTCATCAAGGTGTACGGCGACCACGGCGGCGGAGGGGAGGGACATGAGACAGTCCCGCGCGGACGGGTTCCTGGAGTTCGCCACGGCGAGGACGGGCCATCTCTTCCGGTCGGCATGCCTGCTGACCAGCGGGGACACCCATCTCGCCGAGGATCTGGTCCAGGAGACGCTGGGCCGGATGTACAGCCTGTGGGGCCGCGTCCAGCGGATCGGCAACCCGGCCGGTTACGCGCAGACCGTCCTGGTGCGTACGTTCCTCAGCCACCGGCGGCGACGCTCCGCGACCGAACGTCCACTCGGTGAGCTGCCCGACAGGCCGCCCGAGAACGGCGACGATCCGGCGCTGCGGATCGCCCTGCTCGACGCGCTGGCGGCGCTCGCGCCCAAGGACCGGGCGGTGGTGGTGCTGCGGTACTGGGAGGACCGCAGCGTCGAGGAGACGGCGCAGGCGCTCCAGGTGAGCTCCGCGGCGGTCCGCACCCGCTCGGTGCGGGCCCTCGGCAAGCTCCGGGAGCGGCTCGGCGGCAGCATCGTCGAGTTCGCCTCGCGCTGACCTACGTACGTTCGCAGGCTTCTTTCTTCTTTCACTCATGGACCGGAGACGGTGATTCGGCATGCCTCAGAACGAGGGACACGACGAGGGACACGACGGTTTCGCGGAGGAGCTCGGTGAGGCGCTGCGCCGCACCGGCGACGGATTCGCCACGGACGACGGCCGCGGGCTGGTGGCGGGCGGCCTGACCCGCGGTCGGCGCCGGCTGATGCGCCGCCGCGCGTTCGCGGTGACCGGCGGTGTGCTGGCGTTCGCGGTGGTGGGCGTCGGCGGGGTGTACGGCGGTGAGCTGCTGCGTCCGGGCGGGGACCAGGGGGGCTCCTCGGTCGCCGCGCCGAGGTCCACGTCGAAGCCGGCCGACAAGCGGGGGCCTCGGTCCCCGCTCGCGGTCGAGGACCTGGCCGCCGTCCTCAAGGCGAACACCCCCGCCGGAACGTGGACCATCGAGAACGAGAACGGCACCGGCGAGCACGTCACGGGCGTCTACGAGGACGGCAAGGGCGCCTCGGCCGTCTCCGTCGGCCTCTTCCGCGCCGGGGAGAGCCAGGAGGCCGGTGCGGGCCAGGTGGAGTGCCCGGACAAGACCTATGTGCCGCACGACGCCTGCACCAGCGAGGTGCTTCCGAACGGCGACCGGCTGATGGTCTTCCAGGGGTACGAGTACCCGGACAAGCGGGTGGAGACGAAGAACTGGCGGGCGGTTCTGCTCACCGAGGACGGCTTCCTGATCGACGCGAGCGAGTACAACGCCCCCGGCGAGAAGGGCTCCGCCGTCACCCGCACGGACCCGCCCTTCAGCCCGGCCCAGCTGAGGACGCTGGTCACGGCCCAGGGGTGGCGGCCGCTGCTCAAGCAGCTGACCGTGCCCGAGAAGACGAAGTCCGTGCCGGGCGGGGACACCGCACCGCCGCAGGTGGACGGCGCGGCCGTGCGGGCGACCCTGCGGTCGTTGCTCCCCAAGGGCCTGAAGGTGGTCTCCAAGGGCGGCGACGGCGACTTCGCGTACGTGGTCGTGAACGACGGCAAGGGCAAGAGCCTCGTGCAGGTCAACGTGCAGAACCGGATGGGCGACGTCGCCGGCGAGCTCTTCGCCGGGGCCACCGAGCTGCCCGACGGGCGGCTGGTGAAGGTGGTGCGGCAGCCCGGTGAGAAGGGCGGTGCGGGTGTGGTCTGGTGGACGGCCGACACGATCACCCCGTCCGGCTTCCGCGTGGTGGTCTCCGCCTTCAACACCGGAGCACAGAACGAGGCCGCGACGCGCGCCGAGCCGGCACTGACGACGGAGCAGCTCACGTCGATCGCCCTCAGCGGCAAGTGGGCGAGGTTCGAGGCGAAGTAACGGCGCCGGGAAGGTGGGTGGGTTGGGACGGGCCCCGGCGGGGGCCCGGCCCGTCCGCTGCCGGTCCGTACGGCGTCGGTCCGTTCCGTCGGCCGCCCGTCCGGCGTCGGCCCGTAGGGCGTCGGCCCGTCCGGCGTCGGCTATTTGGCGTCCGCGTAGCGCTCGACCGTCGCCGTCGTGAACGGAAAACGTACCGGCGTCGGGCCGAAGGCGATTCGCCCGGCCTCGTCCCCGGCAGCGCGGATCGCCTCCGTCACGGCCTCCGCCTCCTCCGCCGGGCAGTGCACGATCACCTCGTCGTGCTGGAAGAAGACCAGCTCCGCCCGCATCCCCCCGAGGGCGCGGCGCAACGCGGCGAGCATCAGCAGCGCCCAGTCCGCCGCGCTGCCCTGGACGACGAAGTTACGGGTGAACCGGCCGCGCGCCCGTGCGTTGCCGGAGGCGTACCCGGGCGTGAACTCGCCCTCCCCGGCGACCGGTTCGTCGCCGCCCTCCTGCGGAATGCCCGCCTCCTCGTCCGCGCCGGCGCCGACGGCCCGCGGGCTGGTCCGGCCGAGCCAGGTCCGTACGAGCCGGCCCTCCTCACCGGCCTTCGCCGCGTCGTCGACGTAGGCGACGGCCCGGGGGTAACGGCGGCGCAGCGCGGCCAGGTTCTTCAGGCCGTCGCCGCTGGTCTGGCCGTAGATCGCCCCCAGCAGGGCGATCTTGGCGTGGTCGCGGTCGCCGGAGAACGCCCGGTCCGACAGCCGGCGGTACAGGTCGTCGGGGTGTCCGGCGACCTCCATCAGACCGGCGTCGCGGGAGATCGCGGCCAGCACCCGGGGCTCCATCTGGTCGGCGTCGGCGACCACGAGCCGCCAGCCCTCGTCGGCCACCACGGCCCGCCGGATGACCTTGGGGATCTGCAGGGCGCCGCCGCCGTTGGTCGTCCAGCGGCCGCTGACGGTGCCCCCGGGCAGGTACTCGGGCCGGAAGCGCCCGTCGCGCACCCAGTCCTGGAGCCAGGACCAGCCGTGGGCGGTCCAGATCCGGTACAGCTTCTTGTACGCGACGAGCGGTGCCACCGCCGGGTGGTCGATCTCCTCCAGCTCCCAGCGGCGGGTGGACCGCAGCCGGATCCCGGCCTGGGCGAAGGCCTTGACGACGTCGGCGGGCAGATCGGGGCGGACGCGGCGGCCGAAGGCGGCCGAGACCTCGTCGGCGAGCTCGGCGAGGCGCCGGGGCTCACCGCCACCCGCGTACCGCTCGCCCAGCAGCTCGTGCAGCAGCTCCCGGTGCACGTCGGCGCGCCAGGGGAGCCCGGCCCGGTTCATCTCGATCGCCACGAGCATGCCCGCGGACTCGGCGGCCGTGAGCAGCCGCATCCGCCCCGGGTGCTCGGCCCGGTCGTGGCGGCGCTGCTGCTCCGCGTAGACGGCGAGGAGGTCCTCGAAGGGGACGGCCGTGGCGCTGGGTCTCGCCTCGAAGAGCGAGTCCTGCGAGCCGGGCTCGGCCGCCCTCTGGGGTGGATCCGGCGGTACGGGAGCGTTCCGCAGGCGCGCGAGGGCGGCGGCCGCGGACCGGGGCTCCCCGAGCCGCCCCTCGTGGCCGAGGAGGAGCCCCTCGGCGACCTCGATGTCGTAACACCGCTCGACGCGCACCCCGGCGGCGAGGAGCCGCGGATGGACCTCGGCGGTGGACCGCCACACCCAGCGGGCGACGCCGGGCCGGGAACGGACGGCCTCGACGAGGTCCGGCTCGCGCAGGACGGGACCGGCGGGCAGCCCGTCGGGGCCGAGGGGGACGAGCCGCGCCCCGTCCCCCTCCGCCTCGGCGGCCAGCGCCCACCTCTCGCTCATGGGTGCGAGTCTGGCACCCGCCACTGACAACACCGCTCCCGCACCGCCGGGCGGACCCTCGGCCGCCCCGCCGACCCCGGTCATGCCCAGGCCGACCCCGGGCCACCTCGCCGCCGGCGCCCCCCGTCACGCCGCCCTGTGGAAGAGCGCGGCCGCCTCGCCCCGTGAGGCGACGCCGAGCTTCGTCAGGATGTTGGCGACGTGGAACTTCACCGTCGACTCGCTGATGTGCAGCTCCTGCGCGATCTGCCGGTTGCGGTGCCCGAGCGCGAGGTGGGTCAGGACCTCCAGCTCCCGCCCGCCGAGGCCGGTGAGCGGGTCCACCGCCGCGAGCGGCGCGTCGGCGGTGGCCAGGGGGACGGTCGCCGTGATCGTCGTACCCCAGCCCGGGACCGCGTCGATCTCCAGCCGGCCCCCGAGCACCTCCAGCCGGTCGGTGATGCTGCCCGCCCCCATGTCGCAGTCGTCCAGCGCGCCGGCGCCGTCGTCCCGCAGCGTCGCCCGCAGTTCGTGCTCCGTGATCTGCCAGCCGACGTGGACCCGGCCCACCGATTCCTGCTCCAGGACGACGATCAGCAGCGCCCGGACGATCGCCCGGGCGCCGTGCGCCACGTCCGCCGCCAGCGAGCGGGCGGAGTCCGGCGGGCCGAGTTCGAGCCGGACGGCACTGTGCCGCAGCATCGTCCGCAGCCCGTCCGCCAGCCGTTCGAACGCCTCGCGGGCGGGCTCCTCGGCGACCGAGCGGTCCCGCTTCGACTCGGCCCGCATCTCGATCAGCGCGTTGACGGCCAGGTCGGTGGCGGTGACCCGGGCCGACGTGTCGTCCAGGGCCCGGCTGCGGAGCACCCCGAGGATCCCGGAGAGCGCCGCCGAGTGCGCCGTCGTCAGCTCGGCGATCACCCGCGCCCGGGTGTCGGCCGCGGCCCGCGAACGGGCCAGGGCGCCGGGCATCGCCTCCGTCGCGAACCGGTCGAAGTGACTGGTCACCAGGTCCCAGAGGGCCTGCGCGACGGCCAGGGTCCCGCCGGGCACCGGCTCGGCGCCGTCCTCCCGTACGAGCACGAGGACGGAACGGCGGGCGGTCGCGTCGCTGGTGACGGCGACGACCTCGCGTTCCGTGCCGCCGACCGCCGCCCTGCCCTGCCACGGGCTGCCGGGTGTGCCGGAGGTCAGCAGCGGGGTGAGTTCGGCGGCGGTCGGGAGGGCCGAGTCGCCGACGGTCTTGTACGGGGAGTGGGCGCAGTGCGTGGCGAGTTCGGCGGCGGCCCGGTGCGGGATCAGCGGGTCGAGGACGGCCGACAGCCGGGGCAGGATCTGGCCGAGCGGCTGCCGGACGATCTCGTACGCGGAGTTCAGTGTGTGCGCGTCCATGCGAGGCAGCGTAGTCACGCGTCCGAGCGGACCGCCCGGCCTTTCGGCCAGGTGGGACTGGCCGTTGGGCGGGCCGGTGGGAGGGGGCAGGTGATCGAAGCTGGAGGCCGAACCGAGGAGGATGCGATGGAAGCGATCACGTACGAGGAGTTCGGCGGCCCGGAAGTGCTGCGCCACGAGACCGGGGCCGCGGTTCCCGAGCCGAACCGTGGAGCGGTCCGCGTCAAGGTGGCCGCCGTGGGCGTCAACCCCGTCGACCACAAGCGCCGTTACGGCTGGGTGGAGCGGTTCTACCCGACGACGTTCCCCGCCGTGCCCGGCCTGGAGTTCGCGGGAACGGTGGACGCGCTGGGGCCGGGCGTGACGGGCGTCGAGGTCGGTGACGAGGTGTTCGGCTGGACCACGACCGGCGCCTACGCCGAGTACGCCCTGGCCGAGGTCTTCGCCCCCAAGCCGGCCGGACTGACCTGGGAGCAGGCCGCGAGCCTCCCGGTGGCCGGGGAGACCGCCCAGCGGGTCCTGGACCTGCTCGGGGTGGTGCAGGGCGAGACCCTCCTGCTGCACGGCGCCGCGGGCGTGGTCGGCTCGGTGGCCGTCCAGCTCGCCGTGGCCGCGGGTGTGACCGTGATCGGTACCGCCTCGGAGTCCAACCACGCGTACCTGCGCTCGCTCGGCGCGGTCCCGGTGACGTACGGCGACGGTCTGGCCGACCGGGTCCGGGCGGCCGCGCCCCAGGGCGTCGACGCGGTCTTCGACGCGGCCGGCCACGACACGCTGCCGGTCTCGATCGAGCTGACGGGCGGCGCGAAGGACCGCATCGTGACGATCGCGGCCGTGGACGCGGAGGAGCACGGCATCGTCTTCAGCGGCGTCACGGTCGCTCCGGAGACCGCCCGCGCCTGGCTGACCGCCCACGCCCGCCTGGCGGTCGCGGGCGAACTCACCGTCCGTGTCGCGGAGATCCTGCCCCTGAAGGAGGGGGCCAGGGCCCAGGAACTCAGCGAATCGGGCCACGCGCGCGGCAAGTTGATCCTGCTGCCGTAGCAGTCCGCGCCGAGTGAGGCTTTCGTGATGACCGGCACCGGCGTGCGGGACACGGACCGGCTGATGTTTAAGTGAGGTGATCAAGCGACGGAGAGATGAATGGAGTTCAGGGTGAAGGCCGTGGTTCGGGGGACAGTGTGCGTGGCGGCGCTGGTGGCGGCGCTGACCGGGTGCGGGGGCGACGGCGGCACCTCGGCGCTCGGTGCGGACGGGAAGGTGGCTCCCGTCGCGCTGACCGCGGAGCAGATACGGGCGGCTCTTCCGACCGAGACCAGCCTGGGTGACATCTTCTCGGGCGACGAGGCGGTGGTGGCCCAGGGGCAGGAGGCGCGTGAGTTCTGCGCCGAGGAGAGCGGGACCGCGTGCGAGGGGCTGGTGGCGGCGGGTCACCAGGAGCTTGCGGTCAGGGGGTCCTCGGACGACGGCAAGCTCGAGTTCACCCTTGTCTCGTTCGATTCGCCGGCGGCCGCGGCCGTGGTGATGAAGGGGCTGGCGGACGAGGAGCGGAGCGACGGCGACGCGCCCGAGCCGGTGCGGGTCGAGGCCGGCGCGGACGAGACCGACGCGTTCGCGTCCAGCAGCCGGGTGACCCATGTGTACCTGCGCGTCGGCGGCGTCGTCGCGTACGTCCGGGCGATCGAGACCGAGCTCGGCAACGTGAACCGGGCGGCGGTCCACCAGGTCGAGCGGATCAAGAACGGCGCGTGACAGAGCGGGGGCGTGGTCCGGCCCACGTCACCGTCACGGCGGGGGCGTGGCCCGGCCGCGGCCACTGACACGGCGGGGGTGTGGACCGGCCCCGGACCCGGTCACTGACAGGGCGGGGGCGTGGTCCGGCCCACGTCACCGTCATGGCGGGGGCGTGGTCCGGCCGCGGTCACTGACAGGGTGGGGCGGTGACCCGGCTCCGACCCCGGTCACCGCCCCGTCCACCCACCTTCCCCGCTCAGCGCGTCAGGCGCCACGCGGGGAGCGCCGCGGACACCGTCGCGACCAGGCCGCACACCCCCGCCGCCGCGCCGACCGCCGTCCACGGCACCGCGAGGGAGACCGGCGCGGACAGGGCCGCGAGCCCCGCCCCCAGGACCCCCAGACAGGCCGCCGTCACCGCCAGGCCGAGGACCGCCCCGATCGCCACGGCCAGGGCCGCCTCGCCCGTCACCACCCGCAGGATCTGGGTACGCGTCGCGCCGGCCAGCCGGAGCGAGGCCAGCTCCGCGCCCCGTGCCGAGGTCGCCATCAGCAGCGTGTTGGCGAGCGCGATCACGGTGTAGACGAGGGCGATGCCGAGGACCAGGAGCAGCCCGAGTCGGGTCTCCGGGCCGGCCGTGGGGTGCGTGGCGGCGGCCCACTCCTCCACGGTGCGCACGGGTCCGCCGGACGCCGCGAGGGCCTCCGGGCCCGTGCCGGCCGCCTCGACCCGGTCCACCGTCGCGCCCGGAGCGTTGGCCCGTGTCACGTACGGGCCGTTGTCGCCCGTCCCGAGCGCCAGGACCGCCACCACCCGCAGCCGTACCGGCCCGCTGCCGTCCGCGAGCCAGACGTCGACCTGCTCGCCGACCGTCCGCCGCTCCCACTCCTCGTTGACGACGATCGACCGGTCGTCGAGATCGGCCAGGTCCCCCGCCACCACGGGCAGCCGGGCGAGCTCCGCGAAGGCCGCCGGGTCGGAGACCGCCCGGGCCCCGTACTTCACGAGCGCCGCGTCCCCGTCCCGTACGAAGACGGACGTCGTCGCGGTCGCCGAGGCACCGGGCACCGGCCGCAGGTCCGCCCCGGCCACCACCCACTCCGCGCGGGTCTGCTCCCGCGCCTCCGCCGCCTTCGTGCTCGTCACCGTCGTCGCCGCGCCCAGGAGCGAGCCGGCCAGCGCGACCGTGACCAGGACCGGTGCGGCGACGGCGGAGGTACGGCGGACGGCCGCCGCGCTGTTCTCCCGTACGAGCATCCCCGTCGCCCCCGGCAGCCGCAGCGCCCGCGCCACCGGCCGGACGAGCACCGGGGCGAGCAGCGCCGCGCCGGTGATCAGAAGCATCGGCAGGGTCGTGTACGTCTTGCGCTTGAGCAGCTCCGAAGGCTCGGTGGCGCAGGTCCAGAGGAGCAGCGCCGCGCCGGTGACCAGCAGCCCCGTGCCGAGCAGCGCCCGGCCGAGCGGCAGGACGTCCGTGTCGACGTCCGCCTCGCGCAGCGCGGCCGCAGGGCCGACCCTCCCGGCCCGGCGGGAGGCGGCGAAGGCGCCCGTGAGGGCGACGGTCACCCCGGTCCAGAAGGCCGTGTGGAAGGGCCAGGCGGCGTCGCCGATCGTGAACCAGTCGGGGGCGAGCCCGCCGTCCACGAGCACTCGCGCCAGCCACGGCGCACCCCACGCGCCAAGCGCGCACCCGGCGGCCGAGGCGAGGATCCCGACGCCCGCGGCCTCCGCGAGCAGCATCCGCCGCACCTGGCCGGGCGTCGCGCCCGCCGTCCGCAGCAGCCCGAACTCGCGTCGCCGCAGGGCGACCGCGAACGCGAACGTGGAGGCGACGACGAAGACGGAGACGAAGGTGGTGACACCACCGGCGGTGCCGAGCAGGGAGTTGAGGGCGACGAGCGCCTGGGCGTCCCGCTCGGGCCCGGGGTCGGCGAGCCGCCGGTCGTCCCCGGTGAGCACCTGCCCGCGCCCGTCGACCAGCGCACGGACCTCGGCGGCCGGGCCGTGGACGCCGACGGCGTCGGGGCCGCCGGCGGTGGTGACGGTCCAGCGGGCCTTCAGCTCGGCAAGCAGTTCGATATCCACAGGCTGTGGACGGTCGAGCCGCTGCGAGACCGTGGCCTTGTCGGGACCCCGCCGTACGTCGACGGTGACCGCGTCGCGCCCCTTCACGACCACCGGCGCCGAGGCGAACCGCTGCGGCGCGCGCTCCGGCGCGTCGACGGTCGAGGCGAGGCCGAGGCCCATGACGGCGAGCAGCCCGACACCGAGGGCGAGGGCGACGAAGCTGCCGAGGAAGGCGGCCCAGCGGGCCCGCAGGCCGGAGAGGACGACGGTCAGCATGCGAGGGCCCCCGTCCCGTACGCGCTCGTCGCGTCCGCGGCCGTCCCCGCCGCCGTCTCCAGGCCCGCCATACGGGCCGCGACGCGCTCGACCGTCGGCGCGGACAGCTCACCCTCCACCCGACCGTCGACGAGGAAGACCACCCGGTCCGCCCGCGCCGCCGCCACCGGGTCGTGCGTCACCATGACGATCGTCTGGCCGTCCCGGTCGACCAGCTCCCGCAGCATCGTCAGCACCTCACGGCTGGTGGCGGAGTCCAGCGCCCCGGTCGGCTCGTCCCCGAAGAGCACCGCGGGCCGGGTGATCAAGGCCCGGGCGATCGCGACCCGTTGCTGCTGACCGCCGGACAGCTCCCCGGGACGGTGTCTCTCCCGTCCGCCGAGTCCGACGCGCTCCAGCGCCGCCCGCACCTCGCCGCGGGGCACCCGCCGCCCGGCCAGCCGCAGCGGCAGCGCCACGTTCTGCGCGGCGGTCAGCGAGGGCAGCAGGTTGAACGACTGGAAGACGAACCCGATCCGGTCCCGCCGCAGCAGCGTCAGCCGGCGCTCGCTCAGCCCCTCCAGAGCGACCCCGCCCACCTCGACCGTCCCGCCGGTCGGCCGGTCGAGTCCGGCGGCGCACTGGAGCAGCGTGGACTTGCCGGAGCCGGAGGGGCCCATGACGGCGGTGAAGGTCCCGGTACGGAAGTCCAGGTCGACGCCGTCGAGGGCGCGGACGTCGCGGTGGTGGCGGCGGAGGCCGGTGAGCCGAACAGCGGTGTCGGAGCGCGTCGTTGTCATGGCTCAAGCGAACCGTTTCCGCGTCCGCCGATCACGACCACTGGAGGGCGTCCGCGGGGTATGCCTGGCCCTACCTCCCGCGTACGGCCCACCCGGTCAGCGTGCTCCCCCCGATTTCGTGATCCTGTTCGGTGAGGATCATTCTGGAAGGAGCGCGCGCGTCTCGTAGGGAGGCGGGCGCGCGAGGAAGGGGACGCGAAGCCGTCGTGAGTACGACGAGGAGTACGGTCGAGAAGGCATTCGAGGCCCTGTACACGAACGACGACACGGCCCTGGACACGGCGGCGTCGCTGCTCGCCGCCGACCGGTCGGCGGACGCGGAACTGACCCTCCGGGGCGAGGAGTTCGTGCGGCGGGCGTGGGAGCGGGGCTGGCAGCCGGCGGATCTCGTACGGCTGGTGCGGCGGGAGTTGGCGGAGGAGCACGTGCGGCTCGCCGGCGCCCTGATCGCCTCGGAGACGGGGCGCTACGAACGCCTGCCGCACCGGTGGGCCGCGCAACTGTCCGACCTGGACACCGCGCCCGCCCGCGCGGACCGCTTCTCCTCGGCGACGACGACCCTGGAGCTGTACCGCCTGCTCGTCAGGCTGCCGTCCCTGGAGCCGGTGGGCCCGGTGCCCGGGGACGCCCTCCCGGCAGCCGTCGCGGGGGAGCCGCGGATGCTGACGCGCGTACGGGCCCTGCTCGCGAAGGCGGAGGCGACGGGCTACCCGGAGGAGGCGGAGGCGCTGACCGCCAAGGCCCAGGAGCTGATGGCCCGCCACAGCCTGGACGAGGCGGCGCTGGAGTCCCGTACGCCCTCCGGGGACGTGCCGGGGGCGATCCGGATCGGGGTCGAGCCGCCCTACGAGCAGGCCAAGGCGATCCTGCTGGACGCGGTGGCGACGGCGAACCACTGCCGTGCGGTGTGGAACGAGCCGTACGGCTTCTCGACCGTGGTCGGCTTCGAGGCGGACCTGGAACCGGTGGAGCTGCTCTACACCTCGCTCCTGGTCCAGGGCACGGCGGCGATGACACGGGCGGAGGCGGAGCAGCGGGCGGGCGGCCGCAAGCGCACGAAGTCCTTCCGCCAGTCGTTCCTGCTCGCGTACGCGAACCGGCTGGGCGACCGCCTCGCGACCACGACGCGACGCGTCGCCGCCGAGGCCCCCAGCCTCCTTCCGGCGCTCGCCTCGCGGGAGGTCGCGGTCACGTCCCGGGCGGACGAGATGTTCCCCGAGACCCGCACGACCCGCGTCCGCGCGATGTGGGACGAGGCGGGCTGGACCCACGGCACGACGGCCGCGAACGCGGCGGGCCTGGGCCGCGGCCACCGCGAGATCCGCGACAGGCACTGAGGCGTCCCGCCCGCGCGGGGGGAGGAGCAGGGCGGCCGGGCGCGGTCTTGCGCCGGGCATCGACCCCGGCGGGGCGCGGCCCTGCTCCGGCGTCGGGCCCGCCGGACGCGGCTCGGCCGGCATCGGGCCCGCCGGACGCGGCTCGGCCGGCATCGGGCCCGCCCGACGCGGCTCGGCCGGCGTCGGGCCCGCCGCGCGCGGCCCTGCCCCGGCATCGGCCCCGTCGCAGGTGGCCCCGTCGCACGTGGCCGGGCCGGCACCGGGGCCCGTCCGGCGTGGCCCCCCGCCCCGCCCCCGGCCCACCCCCGGTCACCACTCGGTCAGCGCGGCGAGGCCCGACGCGCAGTCGGGGTAGCGCGGGGTCCAGCCGAGTTCGGCCTCGGCCTTGGCGGGGGAGACGAGCAGGCTGCTGGTGCAGACCCGGTGGGCGTACGGCATCGGCCGGGTCAGCCAGGCCGGGACGGTCAGCGGCCTCGGCGTGCCGAACACCGCGGCGACCGCCCGCACATGCGCGCCGAAGCCCATCGGGCCGTCGTCCACGATGTTGTACGCCTGTCCCGGCCGCCCGCGCTCGACCGCCAGCGCCACCGCGCGCGCCGCGTCCTGGAGGTGGACCCACGGCAGCACCCGGCCCCGGTCGGCGACCGCCGGCAGCTTCCGCCTCCGCAGCAGGTCCACCACGGTCTCGGTGCCGCCGGGCCCGTAGAAGAGGCCGAACCGCAGCGCGACGCCCTCGATCCCCCCGGCCCCGAGCATCAGCCGCTCCTTGGTCCGCATGGCGTCCACGTGCCGCTGGGACGGCGCGTCGAGGCCGACCGGGCCGAAGACGTCGTCCTCCGTGATCACCCGGTTCCCGAAGTCCCCGTAGCCGTACCCGAAGACCATCGACTCGGCGATCATCCGCCGTGCACCCACCGCCCGGGCCGCCTCGACGAGATGGGCGGTCCCCGTGACCCGCAGCGCGTCGGTCGCGTCCATGTCCCGGTGTCTCATCGGAGGCTCCCGCAGGGCGGTCGCCGCGTGGACGACGGTGTCGATCTCCAGCCCCTCCACCGCACGGAGCAGCCCGTCCCGGTCCATGAGGTCGGCGACGACCTCGTTCTCCGCCCCGCGCCCCAGCCCCAGCACGGTGTGCCCGGCCTCGGTGAGCTCCTCGGCGACGTGGCGTCCGAAGACCCCGCTCGCCCCTGCCAGCAGCACGTTCTTGGTGTCGGTCATGCTCATGGGACGAGCATGGGCCGCCGAACGTGACATCGCCGGAAGCGACCCGGGCCCCAGGGCGGGCGGGGGGAAATGCCCCGTTCATCCCGGTGCGCCGTTAGGCTCGGCGCCATGAGCTGGCTCCGGGCCCTGAAGGAGACCGCCCGTTCCGGGCTCACCGTCGAGCGGCGGCGGCTGGAACCGCTCGTGGCCGCCCGCGCCGCCCTCGGCCTCGCCCTCGTCGTCGGTGTCACCCTCGCGCTCTTCGGGCCCGGCGCCGCCGTCTCCTCCGCGTTCGGCGCGTTCCAGGCCGCCATCGCCACCTTCCAGCGCTCCTGGCGCCCCCGCCCGACCCTCGCCCTCGCCTCCGGTGCCAGCCTCGCCGTCTCCACCTTCCTGGGCTACCTCACGAACGCCGGCGACCACCTGGCCCTCTTCCTGGCCCTGCTCGCCGTGTGGACCTTCCTCTCCGGTCTCGCCTGGGCCGCGGGCCCCACCGTCGGCATCATCGCCTCCTCCAACGTCGCGATGATGCTGGTGACGGTCACCCTCCCCACCTCCGTCGCCGAAGCCGCCGGCCACGCGGCGATGATCGCCGTCGGCGGGCTCGTGCAGGCCGCGCTCCTCGTCGTCCTGCCGGTCCGCCGCTGGGGACCCCAGCGCGACGCCCTCGCCGACGCGCTCGCCGCCGAGGCGGACTACGCCCGTCGCCTCCGTGACGACCCCGTCGCCTCCTTCGACCCCGTCCCGCTCATGACCGCCCGCAGCGCCGCCGCCGTCACCCCGCGCCAGGCCCGCCGCCGCCCCGCCGAACTGCACGGCGCCCGCGGTCTCGCCGAGCGCATCCGCCCGGTGCTCGCCTCCCTCGCCGACCCGGCCGTCGGCGCCTCGGCCGAGGGCCCGGAACGGGACAGGGTCCGTGAGCTCCTCGCGGCCGCCGGAGAGGTGCTGGACGCCGCCGCCCACGCGATCCGGCACGGCGAGCCCGTCGACCTCCCGCCCGCCGCCGTCGCCGCGCTCCGTACCCCCGACACCGGCGCGATCCTCGACGGACCCCCGCGCCGCGCCGCCGTCCGTCTCGCCGCCCTCCTCGACGACGTCGTGGAGACCGCCGAGCCCCGGACCGAGACCGCCTCCGACGCCCGCTCCCGCCCCACGCTCGTGCGCCTCGTCCCCGTCGTCGCGGCCAGGATGCGGGCCGAGGTGCGCCCCGACTCGCCGGTCCTGCGCCACGCCGTCCGCGTCACCGCGGTCACCACCGCCGGTTACGTCCTCGGTTCCGCGCTCCCCCTGGGGCACGGCTACTGGGCGCCGATGGCCTCCGTCATGGTCATGCGCCCGGACTTCTCGCAGACGTACTCCCGTTCCGTCGCCCGCTTCGGAGGCACCCTCGTCGGCGTCGCCCTCGCCACCGGGATCGTGCAGGCCGCCGACCCGGGCATGTACCTCTCCGCCGCGCTCGCCGTGATCTGCGCCTTCGGGATGTACCTGCTGCTGCGCACCGGGTACGCCGTCACCCAGGTGTGCGTCGCCGCGTACGTCGTCTTCCTGCTCGGCGTGGGCGGTTCGGCCTGGACGCAGACCGTCTTCGAGCGCGTGGTCCTCACCCTCCTCGGCGGGATCCTCGCGATGCTCGCGTACGCCGTGTACCCGGCCTGGGAGACGCCCCGGCTGCGCGGCCGGCTCGCCGACTGGCTGGTGTCCGACGGCCGTTACGCCGCCTCCGTCGTCGCCCACTACGCCAACCCGGCCGGTACGGCCTGTCCCGACGTGCGTGAGGCGCTGCTCGACACCCGCGCCGCCAGGATCGCCTGGCAGGAGGCGGTGGACCGGGCGACCCACGAACCGGTGCGCCACCGCGGTCTGTCACGGGCGGCGGCGGACGACGCGGGGCACGCGCTCGCCCAGTTCGGCAGGGTCGCGATGCTGATGGAGGCGCATCTCCCGGAGCGCGGCACCCCGCCCGTCCCGGCCGCCGCGACGCTCGCCGAGGCGCTGCGCCGGGCGACCGAACGGGGCGCGAAGGCGGTACGGGAGCGCAGGGCGCCGGACTGGGACGAGGTCAGGGAGGCGGCCGCGGCCTGGGGACCGGCCGACGACCCGCTGCTGACCAGGAGCGCGGCCCTCCTCGTCGACGCACTCGACGACCTTTCGCATGCCCTCGCCGAGGAAGCCGCCCCGAAGCGCGCCTGATGCACGCCTGACGCGCGCCTGACGCGCCGGAACCTTCTGGCCCGTGACGGCGTCCCCTCTACCGGCGGGTGTTCTTGCCCTACTCGCAGGTAGCACGCTGAGTCGCGTAGTCGCTACGCCACCCCGCGTGCACGTGCATCTGCTCATGCATCGGCATATGAACACAGCTATGATCCGAGGAAGTTGACACCTGCATCAAACATCTCGGGGAGCTACCAATGCAGCACGCGCACCACGCGTACAACGGCATGGCGGCCACGGAGCTCCGGGGTGTCGTGTGGCAGAAGAGCCGGCACAGCAACTCCCAGGGGTCCTGCGTGGAGTTCGCCAAGCTGCCGGGCGGGAACGTCGCCGTGCGCAACTCGCGTCACCCGGACGGGCCCGCGCTGGTCTACACGCCCGCCGAGATCGAGGCGCTGCTGCTGGGGGTCAAGGACGGGGAGTTCGACCACCTGGTGTGAGTCCACCGCGCGCACGGGAAAGGGCCCCGGCATCCCGCCGGGGCCCTTTTCACGTACTACGCGCGTCACTCCGGTCCGACGCGGAACAGCGCCCACACCACCTTGCCGTGCAGCGTCCCGGCCAGCGGGTGCCATCCCCAGCCGTCGCTGAAGGAGTCGACGAGGAACAGCCCGCGTCCCGACTCGGCCGCGAAGTCCTCGTCGCCCGCGCGCGTCTCCGGGCTCTTGTGGCTCGGGTCGCGCACCGCGCACACCAGCCGGCTGGTCCAGCGCATCAGATGCAGGCGGACGGGGGGTCCGTTCCGGCCGTCCTCGTGATGGCCCCGGACCTCCCGTGCGCCGTGTGCCGCCTCCGACGGCAGCGCGTGCCGCAGGGCGTTGGTGACGAGTTCGGAGACGACCAGGGCGACGTCGTCGAAGCGCTCGGTGAGGTCCCACTGCGCGAGCGTCGCCCGGGTGAACTTCCGTGCGCCGCGCACCGCTTCGTACGCGGGCGGCAGGGCGCAGGAGGCCGAGCTGGAGACGGCGGCGGGATCGATCGGCGGAAGCCCCTGCCGTAACGGCTCGAGCATGGTCGATCCATTCGTCCCCATGCGAGGCACTCCCGGGAATCGCGGCGAATCGCGGATGTGGTGCGGTTGCGCGGGGTCCATCGTTCCGAATGCGACCACTGGATGCAAGGGCAGATGCACGTGCACGCGCCGGACCTGTCCATGACCGTGCCGATTCTGTGCATATCTTCTGCCGACTACTTTCGCCTTGATCAGGAAGTCGCCCTGAAGTTGCCGTCTTTCCGTAATCGAATGTGTACGGGCTGAAGCGTTTAGTGGCAGAATCCGGGGGCCCGAGACCGCGAAGGAGAGGCTGGAGCCGTGACCGCAGTCGAATCGAGCGGAGCGAGCGGGAGCGTCGTGCGGCGCATCCTGCTGGGTTCGCAGCTGAGGCGGTTGCGCGAGTCGCGCGGCATCACCCGCGAGGCAGCCGGCTACTCGATCCGCGCGTCCGAATCCAAGATCAGCCGTATGGAGTTGGGCAGGGTGAGCTTCAAGGCCAGAGACGTCGAGGACCTGCTCACGCTCTACGGCGTCAGCGACGAGAGCGAGCGCGGCTCGCTCCTCGGGCTCGCCCGCGAGGCGAACGTGGCCGGCTGGTGGCACAGCTTCGGCGACGTCCTGCCCGGCTGGTTCCAGACGTACATCGGCCTGGAGGGCGCCGCCTCCCTCATTCGCGTCTACGAAGTCCAGTTCGTGCACGGGCTGTTGCAGACCGAGGCGTACGCGCACGCCGTCGTCACCCGGGGCATGCCCGATGCCCCCCGCGCCGATGTCGAGCGCCGTGTCGCGCTGCGCCTGGAGCGCCAGAAGGTCCTCGTCTCCGAGCGCGCTCCGCGCTTCCACGCCGTCCTCGACGAGGCGTCGCTGCGCCGCCCGTACGGCGACCGGGCCGTGATGCAGGGGCAGTTGAGGCACCTCATCGAGATCTCCGAGCACCCGAACGTCACGCTCCAGGTCATGCCCTTCAGCTACGGCGGCCACGCCGGCGAGAGCGGCGCGTTCACGATGCTGAGCTTCCCCGAGTCCGACCTCTCCGACGTCGTCTATCTGGAGCAGCTGACCAGCGCGCTGTACCTCGACAAGCGCGAGGAGGTCGCCCAGTACGCGCGCGTGATGGAGCGGCTGGCCGAGGACAGTCCCGATCCGGCCGAAAGCCGGGATCTTCTCCGAGGTCTCCTTCAACTCACGTAGGACGTAAGTACGATGACGTGACATCAGAGTCCAGTCGTCACAGTCGCCACGTCCGCCACCGCGGGTTAAGGGGTCTCGCCACATGTCCTACTTCACCGACCTGGCCCACCAGTACATAGACGGCGAGTGGAAGCCCGGCAGCGGCTCGTGGGACATCATCGACTTCAACCCGTACACCGGGGAGAAGCTCGCCTCGATCACCGTGGCCACCGCCGACGAGGTCGACCGCGCCTACCGCGCCGCCGAGCGCGCCCAGCGCGAGTGGGCCGAGACCAACCCGTACACCCGCCGGCTCGTCTTCGAGCGCGCCCTGCGGATCATCGAGGACCGCGAGCAGGAGATCGGCGACGCGATCGTCGCCGAACTCGGTGGCACGCGCCTGAAGGCGGCCTTCGAACTGCACCTCGCCAAGGAGTTCCTGCGCGAGGCGATCCAGCTGGCGCTGCGGCCCGAGGGCAGGATCCTGCCCTCGCCGGTCGACGGCAAGGAGAACCGCGTCTACCGTCTCCCGGTCGGTGTCGTCGGTGTCATCTCCCCCTTCAACTTCCCCTTCCTCCTCTCCCTCAAGTCGGTCGCGCCCGCGCTCGCGCTCGGCAACGCGGTCGTCCTCAAGCCGCACCAGAACACCCCGATCTGCGGCGGCACCCTCGTCGCGAAGGTCCTGGAGGACGCCGGTCTGCCGGCCGGTCTGCTGAACGTCGTCGTCACCGACATAGCCGAGATCGGCGACGCGCTGCTCACCCACCCGGTGCCCAAGGTGATCTCCTTCACCGGCTCCGACAAGGTCGGCCGCCACGTCGCGACCGTCTGCGCGCAGAACTTCAAGCACGCCGTCCTCGAACTCGGCGGCAACAGCGCCCTGATCGTCCTCGACGACGCCGACGTCGACTACGCCGTGGACGCGGCCGTCTTCAGCCGCTTCGTGCACCAGGGCCAGGTCTGCATGGCCGCCAACCGGATCCTGGTGGACCGCACGCTGGAGGAGGAGTTCACCGAGAAGTTCGTCGCGAAGGTGAAGACCCTGCGCGTCGGCGACCCGGCCGACCCCGCCACCCACATCGGTCCGCTCATCAACTCCCAGCAGGCGGAGTCGGTCTCGGCCGTCGTCGAGCAGGCCGTGGAGGCCGGCGCCACAGCCCTGCTGCACGGCTCGGCGGACGGCAACGTCGTCTCTCCGTCGGTCCTGAGCGGCCTTCCGGCCGACGCGCCCGTGCTGAGCCAGGAGATCTTCGGCCCGGTCGCCCTCCTCATCCCCTTCGACGGCGAGGAGGAGGCGGTACGGATCGCCAACGACACGCCGTACGGCCTGAGCGGCGCCGTCCACACGGGTGACATCGAGCGGGGCGTACGGGTCGCCAAGCGCATCCACACCGGCATGATCCACATCAACGACGGCACCGTGGCCGACGAGCCGATCGTGCCCTTCGGCGGCGAGAAGCACTCGGGCATCGGCCGGCTCAACGGCGACGCGATGATCGACGCCTTCACGACCCAGAAGTGGATCTCGATCCAGCACGGCCGAAGCCGGTTCCCCTTCTAGGACAGCAGCTGTCCTCAAGGGTTCGTAGCGTGGTGGGTGTCGGGAGAGGAGAACTCCCCGGCACCCACCATCTCTTTCGTGTCAGGAAGGCGGACATCATGGTTGCTCTTGTTCCCGCGGAGGCCCGGGGCGACGAGCGCGGAGCGTTCCTCAACTTCGTCGAGGTCCAGCGGGCCGCGATCCGCCGCGCCGCCCTCGGTCTCACCGAGGAGCAGGCGGCGAGCCGCCCCAGCGCCAGCACGCTCAGCCTCTCCGGCCTGATCAAGCACGTCGCCGAGGTGGAGCTGGCCTGGCTCCGGCTGGCCCAGCAGCGTCCGAACGAGAAGCACCGCACCCAGGAGACGTGGGGCGACGGCTTCAGGCTCGTGGAGGACGAGAGCATCCCCGGCACGCTGGCCTTCTGGGAGGGTGTGGCCAAGGAGACCGAGGACTTCGTCCGGTCCGTGCCGAGCCTGGACGAGACCTTCCCGCTGCCGCCCGCGCCGTGGTTCCCCGAGGACGGCCGCGTCTCGATCCGCTGGATGCTGCTCCACCTGGTCCAGGAGATGGGGCGGCACGCCGGCCACGCGGACATCATCCGCGAGTCCCTGGACGGCAAGGACTCCTTCACCCTGATCGCGGAGGAGCAGGCCACGGCCCCGGTCGCGGGGTGATCACGCGTACCCTAGTCAAAATTGACTAGGAGGTACGAGGGTGTCAGCGATCCGGCTTCTTGTCCTCGGCGCGGTCCGCCAGCACGGGCGGGCCCACGGCTACCAGATCCGCAACGACCTGGAGTTCTGGGGCGCGCACGAGTGGTCCAACGCCAAGCCCGGCTCGATCTACCACGCGCTCAAGCAGATGGCGAAGCAAGGCCTGCTGCGCGCGTACGAGATCGCGCCGAGCACGGCGGGCGGCCCGCCGCGCACCGAGTACGAGGTGACGGAGAAGGGCACCGAGGAGTACTTCGCGCTGCTGCGCGAGGCGCTGACCACGTACGACCAGAAGATGGACGTCCTCTCGGCGGGGATCGGGTTCATCGTGGACCTCCCCCGGGGGGAGGTCGTGGAGCTGCTGCGGCAGCGGGTGCGGGCGCTCGACGAGTGGCGTACGTCCGTCACCGAGTACTACACGCCGGAGGGCGGCCCGCAGCAGCTCGGGCACATCGGCGAGATCATGCACCTCTGGGTCCACTCCGCCGACGCCGGCAAGGAGTGGACGCTCGGTCTGATCGAGCGGATCGAGGCGGGCGCGTACTCGTTCGCGGGCGAGGGCGGTGAGCCCTTCGTGGGGGTGCTCGCCGAGGGTCAGGAGAACCCGTTCGCGACGGGCGAGCCCGACCCGGAAACTGACTAATCAAGTTTGACCAATCGAGCGGGTGGCGTACCTTCGGCCGAGTGGTCAAGTTTGACTACTGGCTTGGAGGGCTGGAATGACTGACGCGATCGTCGTCGAAGGCGCGCGGAAGCGGTACGGGGACAAGCAGGCGCTCGACGGCCTCGACCTGGCCGTGGGGCGCGGCACGGTGCACGGGGTGCTCGGCCCCAACGGCGCGGGGAAGACCACGGCGGTACGGATCCTGGCGACGCTGCTGCGGCACGACGAGGGCCTGGTGCGGGTGGCCGGCTTCGACGTCCGGACCCGGGCGTCCGAGGTGCGGCGCCGGATCGGCCTTCTCGGACAGCACGCGGCCGTCGACGAGGAGCTGGGCGGCCGGCAGAACCTGGAGATGTTCGGGCGGCTGTACCACCTGGGCGCCCGACGGGCCGGCGCGCGGGCCGACGAGCTCCTGGAGCGGTTCGGGCTCGCGGACACCGGACGCAAGCCCGTCAAGCAGTACAGCGGCGGTATGCGGCGGCGCCTCGACCTCGCCGCCTCGCTGATCACCGATCCGGAGGTGCTCTTCCTGGACGAGCCCACGACCGGACTCGACCCGCGGGGCCGCGGCGAGGTGTGGGAGTCGGTGCGCTCGCTGGTGGGCGGAGGGACGACCGTCCTGCTCACCACCCAGTACCTGGAGGAGGCCGACCAGCTCGCCGACCGGATCTCGGTCGTCGACCACGGCCGGGTCGTCGCCGACGGGACGGCCGACGAGCTGAAGGCGAAGGTGGGCGGCGACCGCATCGACGTCGTCCTGCGCGACGCCCGGCGGCTCGGCGAGGCGGCCCGGCTGCTGCCGGCCGCCGGATCCGAGGTGAGGGTCGACACGGACCGGCGGCGGATCAGCGCGCCCGTCACGGACCGGATGGCGGCGCTCGCCGAGACCGTACGCGCCCTGGAGGCGGCCGGTATCGAGGCGGAGGACATCGCCCTGCGGCGGCCGACCCTCGACGAGGTCTTCCTCCATCTGACCGGAGACGCACAGGACGAGAAGGCGGAGGCGGCGGCGTGAGCGCGACGTATGTGATGAGCGACTGCTGGACCATGACCAGGAGGGAACTGGCCCACTGGGCGCGGCAGCCGGTGCAGATGGTCGTCGGCCTTGTCTTCCCGATCATGATGCTGCTGATGTTCGGCTATCTCGTCGGCGGCGGACGGGGGATCGAGGGCGAGTACGTCGACTTCCTCGTGCCCGGCATGCTCACCCTGACGATGGTCTTCGGCCTCGAAGGCACGATGACGGCCGTCACGCAGGACCTCAACAAGGGTGTGATCGACCGCTTCCGCTCGATGCCGATGGCCGACGGGGCGGTCCTGGTGGGCCGTTCGGTCGCCGACATGCTCCAGTCCGCGGCCGGACTGCTGCTGATGATCGGCGTCGGGTACGCGATCGGCTGGCGGGCGCACGGCGGTGGGTGGGCCTTCCTCGGAGCGGTGGGGCTGCTGCTCCTGCTCCGGTTCGCGATGCTGTGGATCGGGATCTACCTGGCGATGGTCGCGGGACGGGCCGAGCTGGTGATGGCCGTGCAGATCCTGGTCTGGCCGGTCGGCTTCCTCTCCAACGCCTTCGCCTCGCCCGGCTCCATGCCGGGGTGGCTGGGGACCGTCGTGGAGTGGAACCCGATGTCGGCGACGGCGACGGCGGTACGGGATCTGTTCGGCAACCCGGGTGGTGAGCCGGGGCACGTGATGGCGGCGGTGGTGTGGCCGCTGGTGCTGCTCGCGGTCTTCTTCCCGCTGGCGGTACGGAGGTTCAGGCGGCTGAGCGCGTAGCGGGAACCCGAACCGGTCGAGCGGTGTACCTAAGGCAGACGGTTCACCGCGGACCGGGCGAGGGGCAGGGGGACGGGCGATGCGCAGGCTCTGTGGAGCGGCCGGCGCCGTCGTGGCGCTGGTGTTGACGGCTTGTACGGGTGCGGGTACGGGTGCGGGGGCTTCGGGGTCGGGGCCTTCCGGGGCGGGGCCCTCGGCTGCGGGGGCTTCGAGTCCGAGTGTGCCGGGCGGGTCGGTCGGTTCGGGTTCGCCGGGGGGTCCGGGCGGTCCGGGCGGGTCCGGCGTCCTCGCGTCCTCCACGCAGTCGGCGAGGAGCGCGAACCCGCTCCCGTCCGCCGCGAATCCCGGGCTGTGCGACCACCCGGGCAGCTCCTCGCCGGACGGAATCCGCGGCAGCGGGAGGGCGGCGCGGAGCCGGAGGCGCGGCGGACCTGGTTCACCCGGGACGGCGGGCGGACCTGGCGCGAGGGCGACCTGCGCACGACCGGGACGGCCCCGGCGATACCGCCCGGATCGGTCCTCGTCACCGACTGCGCGCGGCCCGCCGGTCCGCGCGGGGACGACTGCGTCCGCGAGCGGCTGGTCGTGGTCTCCCCGCAGGACGGCCGGAGGCGTGCGCTCGCCGAGGCGCCGTCGCTCGGGGCGCGGCCGAGGCCGGCCGCGGTGGCGGAGCCCGACGGCTCCTGGTGGGTCTCCGGCACCGACCCCCTCTCGGGCCGGGCCGCGGTCGCCGTCTCCCGTGACGACGGCCGCTCCTGGTCGGTGGCCCGGCTGCCGAGCCCGGCCGCCGGCCCCGGCTGGTACACCTCGGTGGCGGTCGGTCAGGAGGCGGTCTACGCGGCGGAGATGGGCGAGCTGAAGGGCGGGAAGCCGGTCAAGAACCCCCTGCGCGCCCTGCACCGCTCCGTGGACGGCGGCCGCACCTGGGAGCGGATGTGGACGACGGGCCCGGTGGTGGAGCCGCGCTCGCTCCTGGGGCTGCCCGTGCCCGGCCGGGACGGCCGGCTGCTGATCGCCGCCGAGGACCGGGAGTACGTCAGCGTCGACGGCGGCCGCGGCTTCCGCCCCTCGGGCGAGGGGCCGGGCTTTGTCCGCCGTACGCCGATCGGGCTGCTTCGCACGGCCACCGACTGCCGCTACGCGATATCCGTCGACGGCGAGAGCTGGGCGGAGTTCGGCCTGGCGTGCGAGGGCGCGAACCCATGACGGCCGGCCGGCGCGCTCAGTGGTGGAAGGAGGTGGCGGCCGCCTTGTCGTCGGCCGACGGACCGGACTGGCGGCGCAGGTCGGGCAGGACCCGGTTCAGGTCGTCGATGAACAGCCCCGCGAGGTCGGCCGAGAAGCCGTTGCGGCAGACCACGCGCAGCACCGACAGGTCCTCCCGGTTGGCGGGGAAGGTGTACGCCGGGACGAGCCAGCCGCGCTCCCGCAGCCGGCGCGAGACGTCGAAGACGTCGAAGCGGCTCACGTCGGGGGCGGTGGTGAACGCGAAGACCGGCAGCTGGTCGCCGCGGGTGAGGAGGCGGAATTCGCCGATCGCCTCGATCCGTTCGGAGACCGTGCGGGCGATGTCCCGGGTGGTCTGCTGGACCGCCCGGTAACCCTCCCGGCCGAGCCTCAGGAACGTGTAGTACTGCGCGACGACCTGGGCGCCCGGCCGGGAGAAGTTGAGGGCGAAGGTGGGCATGTCGCCGCCGAGGTAGTTGACCCGGAAGACGAGTTCCTCGGGGAGCTCGTCCGGCGAGCGCCACAGGGCCCAGCCGACGCCCGGGTAGACCAGGCCGTACTTGTGACCGGAGGTGTTGATCGAGGAGACCCGGGGCAGCCGGAAGTCCCAGACCAGGTCCTCGTCCACGAAGGGGGCGACCATCGCGCCGGACGCGCCGTCGACGTGGACGGGGATGTCGAGGCCGGTGCGTTCCTGGAGGGCGTCGAGCGCGGAGCAGATCTCCGCGACCGGTTCGTAGGAGCCGTCGAAGGTCGAGCCGAGCACGGCGACCACACCGATGGTGTTCTCGTCGCAGAGCGCGGCGGCCGACTCCGCGTCCATGTGGAAGCGGTCTCCCTCCATGGGCACGAGCCGGGCCTCGACCTCCCAGAAGTTGCAGAACTTCTCCCAGCAGACCTGCACGTTGATGCCCATCACGAGATTGGGCCGGGCGCTGCCGGGATAGCGGTCGGCGTTCTTCTTGGCCCAGCGGCGCTTGAGGGCCATACCGGCGAGCATGCATGCCTCGCTGGAGCCGGTGGTGGAGCAGCCGACGGCGGCCGAGGGGTCCGGGGCGTTCCAGAGGTCGGCGAGCATGGCCACGCAGCGCCGCTCCAGTTCGGCCGTCCGTGGGTACTCATCTTTGTCGATCATGTTCTTGTCGCGGCACTCGGCCATCAGGACACCGGCCTGGGGCTCCATCCAGGTGGTGACGAAGGTGGCGAGGTTGAGCCGGGAGTTCCCGTCGAGCATGAGCTCGTCGTGGACCACCTGATAGGCGCTCATGGGCGGCAGCGGGCCGTCGGGGAGCCGGTGGAGCGGCGGCGCCTCGGTCATGCCGCCGACCGGGTTGGCCAGGCCGTAGAACGGGTTGAGGGCGAGGTGCCGGTCCGGCTCGGGCTCGGCGTGGCCCTTGTGCAGTGCCATGGGGGCTCCTTCGGGGGGTGTGCGGTGCGGTCCGGGGGTGTGTCAGTGCAGGGCGGCGCCCTGCTCGTCCAGTTCGAGCTGAGGGCGTCCCGTGACGACCAGCCAGGCGGGCAGGGAGGCCAGGCAGAGCAGCGAGAGCATCGAGGGCGAGGAGGAGAGGACGGCGGCGACGAAGAGACTCACCCAGCCCTGCCGGGTCGTCGCGAGCAGCACGCCGAGCACGCCGGAGGAGACGGCGACGGCGGGGTGGATCTCGGGGACCAGCGCCTGGGTGAACATGCCGAAGGCGACGCCGATGAAGACCGCGGGGAAGATCCGGCCGCCCACGAATCCGCACGAGGCGGCGACCAGCAGGGCGGCGAGCTTGACCACGGCCATCTTGGCCAGTTCGCCCGAGGAGTAGCTGCCGATGTTCTCGGTCAGCTCCTTGACCTGCTCCAGGCCCTTGAAAAGCGTCAGCGACCCGCCGAACGCGCCCAGCAGGCCGAGGACAAGACCGCCGGCCGGGATCATCAGCATCGGGTGCCGCAGCCGCTGGAAGACGCGGTGGACATGGGGGAGGCCGTAGCAGCAGAGGAGGCCGAAGAGGGCCGCGGCGGTGGCGACGACCATCGAGGCGAGCAGATCGTCCCAGCCCGGGTCGGTCAGCTCGGGCAGCGACATGTCGAAGGTCGGGTGCGCCAGGAGCGAGGTGGTCATCGACCCGGCTCCGGCGGCGATCAGCGGGGCGAAGAGCCGGTCCCACAGCGAGGACTTGGCGTCCGGCTGGCGGGTGAGGGCCTCGGAGATGACCAGGGCGGCGGCCACCGGGGTGCCGAAGAGGGCGCCGATGGTGGCGGAGGAGGCGAGTACGACCCACACCGCACCGGGCGCGGCGGGCGCCGCCTTTCTGCCGATCCAGTAGGCCAGCGCGACATTGGCCGCGATGATCGGGTTCTCCGGTCCGAGGCTGACCCCGCCGGCCAGCGTGAGCGTGCCCGCGAGAAGCAGCCCGGGGACGACCGCGGGCGCGAGGGGCTTGCCGCCGAGGCCCGTCTCCGACGGATCGGGACCCGCGTGCCCCGGCACCTTCCAGACGACGAGACCCACCGCGAACCCCGTCGCGGTGAGCATGAGGATCGTCCAGAAGACGGAGAAGCCGCCGATGCCCAGGGCACCGGGAAGGGTGTGCCACAGGACGTGCTCGAACTCCTCGGAGAGCCACTCGATCCCGAGGAAGAGCAGACTCGCCACCACGCCGACCACGAGGGCGGGCAGGACCTGCGGCAACAGGGTGCGGGCGGGCGACCGGGGGGTGGGGGGCGGGGGCCCGGACGACGGGTTATCGATGGCCACCGCCCCACCATAGGGGCACAAAAGCCGCACAACACCCCGAGAGTTGGGGGTGTCGCCCTCCGTTCAGGCCCGAGGCGCGATCACCGCCGCCGTGCCGTACGCACAGACCTCGGTCCCCACGTCCGCGGCCTCCGACACGTCGAAGCGGAACATCAGCACGGCGTTGGCGCCGCGCGCCTTCGCCTGCTCCACCAGCCGCTCCATCGCCTGGTTGCGGGTCTCCACCAGAGTCTTCGTCAGACCCTTCAGCTCCCCGCCGATCATCGACTTCAGACCGGCGCCGATCTGGCTGCCCAGATGCCGGGAGCGCACCGTCAGCCCGAAGACCTCGCCGATGACCTGCCGGATCTCGTAGCCGGGAACGTCGTTCGTGGTGACGACCAGCACATCCGTCTGCGGTCCCTGACCGCCGCCGTAATCCTCGATGCCCATACGCATCCACCTCCTGGCCACCAGCGTCGGCCCGGCCGCCCACCGCCGCATCCTGGAGAGGACCGGTGGGATGCCCTTGGAACCCGGAGCCGTAAGAATGCGTTGATACTTTGGGGCAGCCGTCCCCCGCCCCCACCGACCGCAGGAGCCCGGAACCCCGTGAATACGCTTGCCCTCGGACCGAGCTGGCTGGACCCGGACTATCTGATTCAGACCTTCGGTCTGATCGGTGTCCTCGTCATCGTCTTCGCCGAGTCCGGCCTGCTCATCGGGTTCTTCCTGCCCGGCGACTCGCTGCTCTTCACCACCGGACTGCTGGTCACCACCGGCAAGCTCGACACGCCGCTGTGGCTCGTCTGCACGCTCGTCGTGGCCGCCGCCATCATCGGCGACCAGGTCGGCTATCTCTTCGGCCGCAAGGTCGGCCCGGCCCTCTTCAAGCGCCCCGACTCCAAGCTCTTCAAGCAGGAGAACGTGGAGAAGGCGCACGAGTTCTTCGAGAAGCACGGCCCCAAGTCGCTGATCCTGGCCCGCTTCGTGCCGATCGTGCGCACGTTCACGCCGATCATCGCCGGTGTGAGCCGGATGAACTACCGCTCGTTCATCACCTTCAACATCATCGGCGGTGTGCTGTGGGGCGCGGGCGTGACCGTGCTCGGCGCCTCCCTCGGCAAGATCGACTTCGTGCACCAGCACATCGAGGCGATCCTCATCCTGATCGTCGCGATCTCCGTGGTCCCGATCGTGATCGAGTACCTCCGGGCCCGCTCCCAGTCCAAGAAGGCCAAGGCCCAGGAGGCCGAGACCGGCGACGACGGCCCCGGGACGCAGAACCCGGGCGGCCGCGGCCGCCACGCCAAGCGCTGACGCAGAGAGCCCGACCCTGGAGCCCCGAAGAACCGGAACCCGGTTCCTCGGGGCTCCGGCACGTCGGGCTCCGACCCGTGGGCCCCGGAGGTCGGGCCCCGGCACATCGGCCCCGCAGGTCGGGCCCGGCGCGTCCGGCTCGCGTCCGGCCCGCTTCGCGTGGCAGGGCCGGGTCAGAAGCCCCTCGTCCGCTTCGCCGCGCGGCGGCCCGCCGCCGCGCGCGGAGCCTGCATGAAGAGCCGGGCCAGCTCGCCACCCAGGTTGACGCCGATCGCGATCGCCAGGGCCAGGGCCGCCGCCTTCGCCAGGGAGGCGAAGCCCTGGTCCAGGTTGTTCTGGGCGATGCCCAGCACCCCGAAGTACGTCGCCGAACCCGGGAGCAGCGGCCCGATCGCCGCCGTCACGTACGGCAGGGACGACGTGTGGTTGTAGCGGGCGGCCAGCTGCCCGAACAGACCCACGAGACCCGCCGCCACCGCCGTCGCCATCACCGCCGACCCGCCGGCCGTCACGGCGATCGCCGCGTAGATCACCCACGCCACCCCGCCGTTCAGCGTCGCGAAGAGCACCGTCTGCCGCGACTGCTGCAGCAGGATCGCGAAGGTCGCGCACAGCACCATCGACGCCAGGATCTGCACCACCGGCCGCTCGACCGGGTTCAGCACCCCGTCCGGGTTCAGCTGCGCGTCGAACTG
This sequence comes from Streptomyces sp. Je 1-79, assembly GCF_025195125.1. Lineage (GTDB taxonomy): Bacteria > Actinomycetota > Actinomycetes > Streptomycetales > Streptomycetaceae > Streptomyces. The sequence goes on along the minus strand of NZ_JAMGSL010000007.1, from coordinate 76,520 downwards.
CACGGCCAGGTACAGCACCGACAGCACACCCACCACGATCGCCACGAAGAAGTACCCGACCTCCAGGAGCCGGGCCGAGGCCGTGATGTAGAAGCCCGTCAGACCGTCCTGGACGGCCGCCACCAGCGCCCGCCCCGGGATCAGCGCGAACAGGCCACCCGTGATGACCGCGGAGGGCCGCAGATCCGCGTGGAGCAGCGTCAGCAGCACCCCCATCGCGGCCGGCGGCATCGCCGCCACCAGGAACTGGTAGAACTCCGGCAGCCCGCGGCCCGCGCAGAGCCACGCCAGCCGGTCGCCGAGCACCGCGCCCAGCGCCGCCACCATGAAGACCGTGAACCCGCCGCCGAGCAGCACCGAGGCCGCGCCCGCCAGCACACCCGCCGCCGACGACAGCACCCATCCGGGGTACGGGTGCCGGTTGCGCCTCATCTCCGCCAGCCGCCGGTACGCCTCCTCAGGGGAGACCTCGTCCGCGTTGATGTCGGCGAGCAGCTGGTAGACCGCCTCCAGCCGGGTGTAGTCCGTGCCCCGGCGCCGTACGGTCCGGTTGGCCGTGACCGGGTCGTCCACCAGCGACGGCTGGTGCGTGATCGACAGCAGCGTGAAGGTGACCGTCGGCTCGCAGCGGTCCAGACCGTACGAACGGCAGATCGCGAACATCGCCGCCTCGACGTCCTCCGCGCCCTCCCCGCCCGCGAGCAGCAGCTCGCCGATACGCAGGGTCAGGTCGAGCACACGGCCCACCGCGGGCCCCGCCTCGTCCTCCTTGCGCGCCGTCTCCGGCACCGGCCGGTCGCCGACCGGCAGCCGCAGCATCGTCCGCATCCGGTCCTGCCAGGGCGCGTCCGCCGGCAGCCGCACCATCGGCAGGCCGTGGGCCGGCGTGAAGGCCGGCGGCGCGTGCTTCGCGGAGTAGGTCGACGGCGGCGCGAACGCCGAACCCTCGGGCTCGGCCGGCGGCTCCGGCGCCAGCCCCTCGGGAACGGCGAACTCGGAGGTCGGGTGCTCCTCCTCCGGCAACACCGGCTGCTCGACACCCGACGGCGGGGTGAAGGCGCTGCGCGCCTCGTCCGACTGCGGCTTCCGGTCCTCCGGGCCGTCCGCCTCCACGACCACTCTGTTCGCCCTCACTCCCATTCGCGCCTTCTGCCCAGTATGACCACGGGCATACGACCTCACGCGAGACGGGCGGCGCACCTCCGCAGAGGTGCGCCGCCCGTCACGACGTCGAAGGCGGACCCACTCAGTGGGCGCCGCCCTGCGCCTCCAGGCGCTTGTACGAGGCCTCGATCTCGGCCTCGGCCTCGGCGCGGCCGACCCAGTCGGCGCCCTCGACCGACTTGCCCGGCTCCAGGTCCTTGTAGACCTCGAAGAAGTGCTGGATCTCCAGGCGGTCGAACTCCGACACGTGGTGGATGTCGCGCAGGTGCTCGACACGCGGGTCCGAGGCGGGGACGCACAGCAGCTTGTCGTCGCCGCCGGCCTCGTCCGTCATGCGGAACATGCCGATGGCGCGGCACTTGATCAGGCAGCCGGGGAACGTCGGCTCGTCCAGGATGACGAGCGCGTCCAGCGGGTCGCCGTCCTCGCCGAGGGTGTTCTCGACGAAGCCGTAGTCGGCCGGGTAGCTGGTCGAGGTGAAGAGGCGGCGGTCCAGGCGGATGCGACCCGTCTCGTGGTCGACCTCGTACTTGTTCCGCGACCCCTTCGGGATCTCGATGGTGACGTCGAACTCCACGGGTGGCTCCTCCTGAATCAACACATGTGAATGCCTGCGGCAACGCGCAGTGATTAAGTGTCCCTCACGCCTGTGTGTGATCGCGAAAGGGGCTGGTCAGCAATGCCGGAGCCGAGGACCTGGCAGCTCACGGCGTGCTCCGCCGTACTGGGTCTGGCCCTCTCCGCCGGAGCCGTGACCGCCGCCGGACCGTGGGACAACGGTCAGCGTAAGGCCGAGCGCGCCCGGGCGGCCGCCGCGACCCCGACAGGTGGCGCACATCACGCGGCGCCGAGGCCCCCCGCGGGCCCCCAGCGCCCCGCCCCGGCCCCCAGCGCCGCCGGAGTGCTCCGCGCGCTCGACACCCCGCGGACCGCCCTCGGGAGCGACCTCGCCGCCGTCCTCGTACCGCTCCTCGCCGACCCCGGCCTCGGCCCCCTGCGCACCGCCTCGGTCGTCGACGCCACCACCGGGAAGCAGCTCTACGGCGAGGGCGCCACGACCCCCATGACCCCGGCCTCCACCATCAAGATCGCCACCTCGGTCGCCGCGCTCTCCGCCCTGGGGGCCGACCACCGCATCCCGACCACCGTCGTCGCCTCCCCGGACGCGCGCACCGTCACCCTCGTCGGCGGCGGCGACCCCACCCTCGACCGCGCCCGGCTGAAGAGCCTGGCCGGCTCGACCGCCCGCGCCCTGAAGGCCCGGGGCGTCACCGGCGGCGTACGGATCGCCTACGACACGCGCCTCTACCAGGGCCCGGCCCGCCACCCCATCGGCCCCAACGACAACATCGCCCCGGTCAGCGCCCTGATGCTGCACGCGGGACGGCTCGACACCTCCGACAGCGGCCCCGCCCCGCGCTCCGCCGACCCGGCCCGGGACACCGCCGAGGCCTTCGCCGAACTCCTCGCCAAGGCCGGTACGAAGGTCCAGGGCACCCCCACCCCCGGCCGCGCCCCCAAGGCCGCGAACGCCCCCGAGGCAGGGAACGGCTCCAAGGCAGGGAACGGCTCCGAGGCGGGGAATGACCCCAAGGCCGCGGACGACCGCAAGGCCGCGGACGGCTCCAAGGCCGTCCAGCTGGCCCGTACCGAGTCCGCCCCGCTCTCCGACCTCGTCGAGCGGACCCTCACCCACAGCGACAACGACCTCGCCGAAGCCCTCGCCCGCCAGACCGCCCTCGCCCGCAAGCAGCCCGCGAGCTTCACCGGCGCCGGCAAGGCCGTCCGCGCCGAACTGGCCTCCCTCGGCCTGCCCACCGCCGGGACACGCTTCGCCGACGGCAGCGGCCTCTCCCGCGACAACCGGCTCTCCGCCGCCCTGCTCACCGGACTCCTCACCCGAGCGGCCGACCCGACCCGGCCCGCCCTGCGCCCCGTCCTCACCGGACTGCCCGTCGGCGGCTTCAGCGGCACCCTCGAAGGCCGCTTCGACACCGGAACCGCCACCACCGGCGCCGGCCTCGTCCGCGCCAAGACCGGCACCCTGACGGGCGTCAACACGCTCGCCGGAACCGTCGTCACCGCCGACGGCCGGCTCCTCGCCTTCGCCTTCCTCGCCGGCCGCACCCCCTCCCCGTACACGGCCCAGCCCGCGCTCGACCGGCTCTCCGCCGCACTCGCCCCCCAGGGCTGATGGCGTACGAAGCCTCACCGAACGGCCGACGAGAACGTACGGTTGACGCATGACGAGCATCGGTGGTGCCGAGATGGTCGACTGGAATCTCGCGGTCGCGACCGCGACCCGACTGGTGAGGCCGGGCCCCGAGGTGAGCCGCGAAGAGGCCCGCGACGTCGTCGCGGAGCTCCGCAGGCACGCCAAGGCGTCCGAGGAACACGTCAGGGCCTTCACGCGGATGATCCCCGAGGGCCACGAACCACGCGACACCCCCGTCCTCGTCGTGGACCGGGCCGGCTGGGTCAAGGCCAACGTCGCCGGCTTCCGCGAACTGCTCTCCCCGCTCCTCGACAAGATGCAGGAACGGCGCTCCAACACGGCCGGCGGCACCGTGCTCGGCGCCGTCGGCGGCAAGGTCACCGGCGTCGAACTCGGCATGCTGCTGTCGTTCCTCGCCTCCCGGATCCTCGGCCAGTACGAGACCTTCGCCCCCGCCGGCCGCGACCTGCCCGCCGGTGACAACGGCGGCGGCCGCCTCCTGCTCGTCGCCCCCAACATCGTCCACGTCGAACGCGAACTCGGCGTCGACCCGCACGACTTCCGGCTCTGGGTCTGCCTCCACGAGGAGACCCACCGCACCCAGTTCACCGCCGTCCCCTGGCTGCGCGACCACCTCCAGGGCGAGATCCAGTCATTCCTCGGCGCCACCGAGGTCGACCCCTCCACCGTCGTCGAGCGGCTGCGCGAAGCCGTCCAGGCCCTCACGGGCAGCCGCCCCGAGGGCGAGGAGGGCGAACCGAGCCCCTCCCTCGTCGAGATCGTCCAGACCCCCGAGCAGCGCGAGATCCTCGGCCGCCTCACCGCCGTCATGTCCCTCCTCGAAGGACACGCCGACTACGTCATGGACGGCGTCGGCCCCCAGGTCGTCCCGTCCGTCGCCGAGATCCGGGAGAAGTTCCAGCAGCGCCGCGCCCGCGGCGCCTCCCGCCTCGACCTCGCCCTGCGCAAGCTCCTCGGCCTCGACGCCAAACTGCGCCAGTACCGCGACGGAGAACGCTTCGTCCGGGCCGTCGTCGACGAGGTCGGCATGGACGGCTTCAACCGCGTGTGGACCTCGCCCAACACGCTCCCCACCAAGTCGGAGATCGCCGCACCGGCCGACTGGGTGGCGAGGGTGCACCGTAAGGCAGACTCGTGAGACGGGTGCGACGTACGACGGAAGAACACACCGCCAATCACCCATCCGAGGGACCGTAGAGCAGGGGTGGGGCGTGCAATGCTCGGGTAACGGCCAGGTTTCTGTCACCATCGACGCACTCTGAGTGACCGAACCCCCTCTTCCGACCGTTAAGACTCCGACCGAGGCACCCCACTCCTTCACGAAGGGCACCGGACATGGGTCCCCATCCTGCGGTCGCGGCGATACGCCTGGCGGTCCGCCGCGTACTCCACGACGTCCTCACCGAGCACCAGACCGACACCGAGACGACCAGCCCCCCGGCCCCCGCGCCCCTGGTGCTCGTGGCCTGCTCCGGAGGCGCCGACTCCATGGCGCTCGCCTCCGCGCTCGCCTTCGAGTCCCGCAAACTCGCCGTCCGCGCCGGCGGCATCACCGTCGACCACGGCCTCCAGGACGGCTCCGCACAACGGGCCGCCGAGGTCGCCGGACGCATGTCCGCACTCGGCCTCGACCCCGTCGAAGCCGTCGCCGTCACCGTCGGCCGCGAAGGCGGGCCCGAGGCCGCCGCCCGCGACGCCCGCTACGCCGCCCTCGACGAGGCCGCCGAGCGCCGGGGCGCCACCGCAGTCCTCCTCGGCCACACCCGCGACGACCAGGCCGAGACCGTCCTCCTCGGCCTCGCCCGCGGCTCCGGCATCCGCTCCCTGTCCGGCATGGCCGCCGTCTCCGGTGCCGCCGGCCGCTACCGCCGCCCCTTCCTGGAGCTCGACCGGCAGACCGTCCGCAAGGCCTGCGTCGCCCAGGAACTCGCCGTCTGGGACGACCCCCACAACGCGGACCCCGCCTACACCCGCTCCCGGCTCCGCCACGAAGGCCTCCCCGCCCTCGAGAAGGCCCTCGGCAAGGGTGTCGTCGAAGCCCTCGCCCGTACGGCCCAGCTCTCCCGCGACGACGCCGACGCTCTCGACTCCTGGGCCGCCGACGCCGAATCCGCCGTACGAGACGAGGCCGGCCGGCTCGAATGCGCCAAACTCTTCGGACTCCCGCCCGCCGTCCGCCGCCGCATCCTGCGCCGCGCCATGATCGCCGAGGGCGCACCCGCCGGCTCCCTCTTCGCCCGCCACATCGAGGAGGTCGACCGGCTGATCACCGGCTGGCGCGGCCAGGGCGCCATCAATCTGCCCGGCCGCGTCGAGGCACGACGGCAGGGTGGCAGACTGGTCATTCGGCAAGGCTGACGCAAGCTGCAACGAAAGTGACCCGGGTGAACGAGAAGGACATGGGCACCGACCTCAAGTCGGTGCTCATCACCAAGGAAGAGATCGACGCGAAGCTGGCCGAGCTGGCCGCGAAGATCGACGCGGAGTACGCGGGCAAGGACCTGCTCATCGTCGGTGTCCTCAAGGGCGCCGTGATGGTGATGGCGGACCTGGCGCGCGCGCTGTCCACCCCCGTCACCATGGACTGGATGGCCGTCTCCTCCTACGGCGCCGGCACCCAGTCCTCGGGCGTCGTCCGCATCCTCAAGGACCTCGACACCGACATCAAGGGCAGGCACGTCCTGATCGTCGAGGACATCATCGACTCCGGTCTGACGCTGTCCTGGCTGCTGTCCAACCTCGGATCGCGCGAGCCGGCCTCCCTGGAGGTCTGCACCCTGCTCCGTAAGCCGGACGCCGCCAAGGTCGCGATCGACGTGAAGTGGATCGGCTTCGACATCCCCAACGAGTTCGTCGTCGGATACGGACTCGACTACGCCGAGAAGTACCGCAACCTCCCCTTCGTCGGCACGCTCGCGCCGCACGTCTACGGAGGCTGACGCACGGGAACCCGGACCGCCCTCCCGCCGTTGGAGCAGAGGAAGGCGGTCACGGGTCACCAGGCTGAGGTACCGTCCGAAGAACAGCTTTTTCTCATAGCAGCTCTCACAGCAGCATTTACCTACGGGCAGGAGGGACGGAGCGTTCTCGCTCCGTATGGATGGACGTGAAGCGATACTTCCGTGGGCCGGTCATGTGGATCGTGCTGGCCGTCCTCGCCGTGGTCGTGCTGATGCAGGTCGTCGGCTCGTCCGAGGGCTACAAGACGGTGGACACCAGCAGGGTCGTCCAGGCGATCAATGACAAGCAGGCCGACCAGGTCAAGCTGACGACCGGCGACGAGCAGGTCATCAAGGTCGAGCTCAAGAAGGGCGCCGACAAGGACAAGTACGGCGGCAGCACCAAGATCCAGGCCAGCTACATCGGTGACCAGGGCGCCAACCTGACCACCACGCTCCAGGAGCAGTCCGCCTCCGGCGACCTCGACAAGGGCTACACCGTCTCCCCTGAGCGGCAGAGCCCGTTCCTGTCGGTGCTGCTCTCGCTGCTTCCCTTCGTCCTCATCGTGGTCGTCTTCCTGTTCCTGATGAACCAGATGCAGGGCGGCGGCTCCCGAGTCATGAACTTCGGGAAGTCCAAGGCCAAGCTGATCACCAAGGACACGCCGAAGACCACCTTCGCCGACGTGGCGGGCTCCGACGAGGCCGTCGAGGAACTCCACGAGATCAAGGAGTTCCTCCAGGAGCCGGCGAAGTTCCAGGCCGTCGGCGCCAAGATCCCCAAGGGTGTGCTGCTCTACGGCCCGCCCGGAACCGGCAAGACCCTCCTCGCGCGCGCCGTCGCGGGCGAGGCCGGCGTGCCGTTCTACTCGATCTCCGGTTCCGACTTCGTCGAGATGTTCGTCGGTGTCGGTGCCTCCCGGGTCCGCGACCTCTTCGAGCAGGCCAAGGCGAACGCCCCGGCGATCGTCTTCGTCGACGAGATCGACGCCGTCGGCCGTCACCGCGGTGCCGGACTCGGCGGTGGCCACGACGAGCGCGAGCAGACCCTCAACCAGCTCCTCGTCGAGATGGACGGCTTCGACGTGAAGGGCGGCGTCATCCTGATCGCCGCCACGAACCGGCCCGACATCCTCGACCCGGCGCTGCTGCGTCCCGGCCGTTTCGACCGGCAGATCGCCGTCGACCGTCCGGACATGCAGGGCCGTCTGGAGATCCTCAAGGTCCACCAGAAGGGCAAGCCGGTCGCGCCGGACGTCGACCTCGGCGCCGTCGCCCGTCGCACGCCCGGCTTCACCGGTGCCGATCTCTCCAACGTCCTGAACGAGGCGGCGCTGCTCACCGCCCGCTCGGACAAGAAGCTGATCGACAACCACTCGCTGGACGAGGCGATCGACCGTGTGGTCGCGGGCCCGCAGAAGCGGACCCGGATCATGTCGGACAAGGAGAAGAAGATCACCGCGTACCACGAGGGCGGTCACGCCCTGGTCGCGGCGGCCTCGCCGAACTCCGACCCGGTCCACAAGATCACGATCCTGTCCCGCGGCCGGGCCCTCGGCTACACGATGGTGCTCCCGGACGAGGACAAGTACTCGACCACCCGCAACGAGATGCTCGACCAGCTGGCGTACATGCTGGGCGGGCGCGCGGCGGAGGAGCTCGTCTTCCACGACCCGACCACGGGCGCGGCGAACGACATCGAGAAGGCCACGGCCACCGCTCGCGCGATGGTCACGCAGTACGGCATGACCGAGCGGCTCGGCGCGATCAAGTTCGGCGGCGACAACACCGAACCGTTCCTGGGCCGTGAGATGGCGCACCAGCGCGACTACTCGGAAGAGGTCGCCGCGCTGGTCGACGAAGAGGTCAAGAAGCTCATCGAGACCGCGCACAACGAGGCGTGGGAGATCCTCGTCGAGAACCGTGACGTCCTCGACAACCTGGTCCTGCAGCTCCTGGAGAGGGAGACGCTGGGCAAGGAGGAGATCGCCGAGATCTTCGCGCCGATCGTCAAGCGCCCGGCCCGACCGGCCTGGACGGGCTCGTCCCGCCGTACGCCCTCGACCCGCCCGCCGGTGCTCTCCCCCAAGGAGCTGGCACTGACGAACGGAGCGAACGGCTCGTCGGCGGCGACGGCGACGGTGGACACCACCAAGGCCATCGAGGTCGCCCCGGAGGAGACTCCGGAGTCCTGACCCCGGCCACCCGGAATGGAAGCCGCGCCCCCACAGGTTTTAGCCTGTGGGGGCGCGGCTCATTTTCGCGCACATCAGTTCAGAGGAACGAGGCACAGATGACCGACCCGGTGACGTTGGACGGCGAGGGCACGATCGGCGAGTTCGACGAGAAGCGCGCCGAGAACGCCGTACGAGAGCTCCTCATCGCGGTCGGCGAGGACCCGGACCGCGAGGGCCTCAGGGAGACGCCGGCGCGGGTGGCGCGGGCGTACAGGGAGCTTTTCGCGGGGCTTTGGATGAAGCCGGAGGACGTCCTGACGACGACGTTCGACCTGGGGCACGACGAGCTGGTGCTCGTGAAAGATATCGAACTGACGTCGCAATGCGAACATCATTTGCTGCCATTCCATGGCGTAGCTCACATTGGCTACATTCCGGCGGAAACGGGCAAAATTACGGGCCTGTCAAAGCTGGCGCGCCTCGTCGATGTCTTCGCTCGCCGTCCGCAGGTGCAGGAGCGGCTGACGACGCAGATCGCCGATTCGCTGATGGACATCCTTGAGGCGCGTGGCGCGATCGTCGTCATCGAGGCCGAGCACATGTGCATGTCGCTTCGCGGCATCCGCAAGCCGGGCGCGAAGACGACGACCTCGGCGGTACGTGGTCAACTGCGTGACGCTACTACACGTTCCGAGGCCATGTCTCTGATATTGGCACGTTCGTAGCATGCTGTCCGCCTTGCTCCATACCGTCCTTGATCAGTGGAGGGATCGCTGATCAAGGGGGATCGGTATGGGGTACGGGCTTTCCAGCAAGATGCTGGTGAACCTGGTCGAGGGCCGCACCCAAGCGAGGAACGTGGCTCTCGGCAGTTTGCTGTGGACGCTGGACGGTGATCGGACGGCGCAGACCACGGTGGTGGGAGTGACGGCGGCCAAGACCCGGTGTGCCGTCGAAGTGGTCACGGACCACATGGCGTTCATCGCCAGCCCGGACTTGCTGCTCGCCACGCAGAACGGGTGGACACCCGCTAGGGACGCGGTGGGGACGACGGTCGCCTGGACGCTCGCACGGAAGCTGTGCAGGGAGCGGCCGACGATTGAGCCGGGATACGAGTTCGGCTATTTCGTCGGGGCCACGTGCGCCGACGGGACGGTCGGCAAGAACTATGTATCGCTCGTCGTGAACGAGGAGGACTTCGCGTCCCGGTACGCAGCTGCCCTGACGGCATGCACGGGGCTACCGGCCCGGGTGGAGTCGGTGAGCCGGCCGTCGGGCTACCTCAAGCGGGATCTCGCGGGCTTCCGGGTACGGGTGGTGTCGTCGTACCTGTCCGACGCGCTGCGCCACTACGTGGGCGGGGACGCGCATCACATGCGGCAGCGCTTTCCGCGGGTGGTACTCCGGGACATCGACACCTTCGACGGCTTCCTCGACGGATACGTCGACGGTGACGGTTGCCGCATCAAGAGCTGGCCGGGGCGCATGATCGTGAGCGCCAATGCGCCGTTCCTGGCCGAGTTGGCTCAGATCATCGGAGCGCGGTTCACCCCCTCACGGACGAGGGGCTCCCAGCTCTGCGTGTCGGATCGCTGGGAGAGCAGGGGCACCTTCGTCCCCGAGCGCCACCGCATCGACCCTCCCGAGTCCTCCTGGATCCAGGTCCGCGAAGTCCGCCCCCGCCCCGCCCTCGGTGCCAAGCCCTTCACGTTCTACAGCTACCGGCTCGAACCGCACCCCAGCTTCCTGGTCAACGGGCATCTCGTGCGCGCGCCCAGGTAGGGCCGGGGTGTCAGAGGGGGCCGTGAGCCTGCGCGCATGGCCCAGTCGGCGTTCCCGGGCTTCTCCGACGGCATCGACGGGGTCTGTCGCCGAGCCTCAGGCCACCGGGGCCGTGCCCTTGCCGTTCTCGTCGTCCTCGGGGAGCTTGCAGACGCGTTCCAGGAAGAGGGCCGCCGCGATCACGCCGAAGCCCGCCAGGACCGAGAAGCCGGCGTAGATCGCCTGGTCGCGGCGGGCCGGGATGTCCAGGGAGCCCAGGAGGAAGACGCCCACACCGCCGTACATGCCGGCGACCAGGGCGGCGACCAGGGCGCTCGCCTGGCCGAAGACCACCGCGCGGGCCGCCATCAGCGGCTCGACGCCCTTCGCGCCGGGGCGGCGCTCGCGCTGGGCCTTCAGGCGGGAGCGGAGGGAGAGGGCCGTCGCGGTCAGGACGACCGCGATCGACGCGAGGACGATCGGCGCCGCGAGCGGCACGCTCGGCAGGGTGCCGACCGCGTCCCAGAGGCGTGCCGCGCCCCAGGACAGGATTCCGGCCACGATGAACAGTCCGGCGAGAACCTTGAGCCGCAGTTGTTTCACCGGGTGTCCTTCGTGTCGTCTCGCGGGCGGTCTTCCACGAGCCTAACGACTACTCGGGCAGACGGAGTTCCAGGTCGGCGCGCGGCACGACGCCGGTGTGGCCGACCGCCGTGAGCAGCTCGGCGACCGCGCCGTGTCCGGGCAGCTGGGCGTCGGGGTCCACGTCGTGCCAGGGGGCGAGCACGAAGGCGCGCTGGTGGGCGCGGGGGTGGGGAAGGGTGAGGACGGGGTCGTCGGAGACCACGTCGGCGTACGCCACGATGTCGACGTCGATGGTGCGCGCGCCCCAGCGCTCCTCGCGGACCCGGTGGAAGGCCTCTTCGACGGCGTGTGCCCGCTCCAGGAGGGAGCTGGGCGGCAGGGTCGTCTTCACGAGCGCGACGGCGTTGAGGTACGAGGGCTGGCTGCCGGGCTCGACGCCCCAGGGCTCCGTCTCGTACACGGAGGAGACGGCCTTGACCCGGAGGCCCGGGGTGTCCTCCAGGGCGTCGACGGCGCCCTGGAGCGTCTCCAGACGGTTGCCGAGGTTCGCGCCGAGCGCGATGACGGCCCACTTCGGGTTCGACAGGGTCACGTCGGCGGCGTCGACCGCCTCCACGACGGAGGCCGGTACGGGCTGCACGGTGGGGTCGCTGTGCGTGGCTTTCATACTCGGCTCCGGGTGATGGTGATGGTCACGTCGTCGAAGGGGACCGTGATCGGCGCGTCCGGCTTGTGGACGACGACCTCGACCTCCTGGACTCCGGCGTGCTTGAGGCACTGCTCGGCGATCCGCTCGGCGAGCGTCTCGATCAGGTCGACGGGCTCGCCCTGGACCACGTCCACGACTTCTTCCGCCACGACGCCGTAGTGGACGGTCTTCGTCAGGTCGTCGTCGGCGGCCGCGGGGCGGGTGTCCAGGCCGAGGACGAGGTCCACGATGAAGGTCTGGCCTTCTTCGCGTTCCTTGGGGAAGACGCCGTGGTGTCCTCGGGCCTTGAGGCCGCGCAGCGCGACACGATCCACGCGAATCACTCCTGCTGTCGTAGTTCTTGTGGCCACGCAGCCGGGTGCGGACGGCCGGGTGTCCAGCATCGAATCTACCTGCGGGCACCGACAGCGCTTGCCCACGGGGGTTCGGGCGGCGGCCACAGGGGCTGAGTGCGGCCCCTACCCAGAGGTCCGGATTCCAATCCGACGGATCACCCGATCGGCCCCCGGAACCCGTCAGGCGCCCGGTTCCTCGTCCTCCTCGTCGTCCGATTCGGTGAGTACGGGGGAGCCGTGGTGGGACCAGATCTTCCAGCCCTCGAATGTGCGGCGGAACACATTGGTGGCGACCACGAGCTGGCCGACGAGCGGGCCGAGCTCGGCGCCGTCCTCGGCCGGCCCGCCGCTGAGGATGTTCTCGGTGCAGGTGACGACGGCCACGTCGCCGGCGAGGGAGACCTTGACGTCGGTGAGGAAGAACTGGATGTACTCGGTGTTCGCCATGATCAGGGCGTACGAGCGCAGGACCTCGCCGCGTCCGGAGAGCACCGGCCAGCCGGGGTGGACGCAGCTGATGGGGGTGGCGCCGTCGTCGAGCCAGAGCTCGGAGATCTCCTCGAAGTCGCCGCGCTCCATCGCCTCGTAGAAGGCGGTGTTCGCGGCCTCGACCGCTTCGGTGTCGGTCTGGTGGGTCACCGGGCTCCTTCGACGGCTCTGGCGACTCGGACGGCGTCGGCGGTGGCTCCGACCTCGTGGACGCGGACGGCCCAGGCCCCTTCGTGGGCGGCGATGGCGGAGACGGCGGCGGTGGCGGCGTCGCGTTCGCGGGCCGGGGGCGGGGTGGCGCCCTCGCGGGTGAGGACGTGGCCGAGGAAGCGCTTCCGGGAGGCCGCGACGAGCAGCGGGCGGCCCAGGGCGCGCAGTTCGGGGAGGTGGGCGACGAGGGCGAGGTCGTGGGGGGCGTGCTTGGCGAAGCCGAGGCCGGGGTCGATGACGATCCGCTCGGGTGCGATGCCGCCCTCGACGACGGCCTCCATGCGGTGGCGCAGTTCGGTGACGACCTCTACGACGACGTCGTCGTAGACGGCGAGGCTGTTCATGTCTTGGCTGAAGCCGCGCCAGTGCATGACCACGAAGGGGACCTCGGCGGCGGCGACGGCGGGGACCATCCGGGGGTCGGCGAGGCCGCCGCTGACGTCGTTCACGAGTGTGGCGCCCGCCGCGACGGCTGCGTGGGCGACGGAGGCGCGCATGGTGTCGACGGAGACGGTGACGCCTTCGGAGGCGAGGCCGCGGACGACGGGGACGACCCGGCGCAGCTCCTCTTCCTCGTCGACCCGGCTGGCGCCGGGGCGGGTGGACTCGCCGCCGACGTCGACGAGGTCGGCTCCTTCGGCGGCCAGGTGGAGTCCGTGCTTGACGGCGGCCGTGGTGTCGAACCAGCGGCCGCCGTCGGAGAAGGAGTCCGGCGTCACGTTGACGACGCCCATGACCGCGCAGCGGTCCCACTCCGGCAGGCCCAAGGCCGTGCCCCGACCGATCGACGTACTCATACGCCCAGCGTAGGGCCCGGGGCCTCGGTCACGCCGCGCGGACCTCCTGGTCGGCCTGTGGGGTGACGACGTGGGCGCAGGGGCGGGGGCCGGCGGTGGACCGGCGTCGGGTGAAGGGGCGGGGCAGCGCGAGGTTGACGAAACCCTCGGCCTGCATGGCGGCGAAGCCGATGCGGGGCAGGTCGCGGCTCTTGCGGTAGACGACGAAGCGGGGTTCCCAGCGGGGCCGGAACTTGGCGTTGAACTTGTACAGGGACTCGATCTGGAACCAGCGGGAGAGGAAGACGAGCAGTCCGCGCCAGAGTCTCAGGACGGGGCCCGCGCCGATCTTCTCGCCGCGGGCGAGGGCCGCGCGGAACATGGCGAAGTTGAGGGAGACGCGTTCGATGCCCAGGCGGGGGGATTCCTGGAGGGCGGCGACGATGAGCAGCTCGTTCATGCCGGGGTCGGCGGAGCGGTCGCGGCGCATGAGTTCGAGGGACATGCCGTCGGTGCCCCAGGGCACGAAGTGGATGATCGCCTTGAGGTCTCCGTAGGGGGAGTCGGCGTCGTCCGCCCGCCCGTCTCCCGCCGCCTCGTCCGTCTTGTGGGCGGTCGCTATGACGGCGTCTCCGTCGCCAGGGTCGCCGATGCGGCCGAGTGCCATGGAGAAGCCGCGCTCGGTGTCGGTGCCGCGCCAGTCGGCGGCGGCGCGACGGACGCGGGCGAGTTCGCCGTCGGACAGGTCACGGACGCGGCGGACCTTGGTGGTGTAGCCGTTGCGCTCGATCCGCTTCACCATCTGGCGCACATTGCGCATGGCGCGCCCGGAGAGGGAGAAATCCGCGACGTCCACCACCGCCTCGTCGCCGAGTTCGAGGGCGTCGAGGCCGGTCTCGCGGGTCCAGACCTCCCCGCCGGTCTCGGAGCAGCCCATGACGGCGGGGGTCCAGGAGTGGGCCTTGGCCTCGTCCATGAAGCGGTCGATGGCGCCGGGCCAGGCCTCGACGTCGCCGATGGGGTCGCCGCTGGCGAGCATGACGCCGGAGACGACGCGGTAGCAGACGGCGGCCTTGCCGCTGGGGGAGAAGACGACGCCCTTGTCGCGGCGGAGCGCGAAGTGGCCGAGGGAGTCGCGGGCTCCGTGCTTGTCGAGCAGCGCGCGCAGGCGCGTCTCGTCGTCCTCGGTGAGCCGGGCGGCGGGGTGTTCGGGGCGGAAGGCCAGGTAGATGGTGGTGAGGGCGGTCAGCATGCCGAGCGCGCCGAGGGAGTAGCCGACGGTCCAGTCGACGTTGCCGGTGTAGCCGACGGGGCCTTCGAAGCCGAAGAGTCCGTACAGGACGTGTTCGAGGCGGTCGGTGAGGCTGGGGCTGCCGATGACGCGGCGGGGGTGGGCGCTGACGATGACCAGGCCGAGGAGGATCGATCCGGCGCCCATGAGGACGAAGTTGGCGAGCGCCTTCCAGCGGCTGCGGGGGTCGGGCAGGGCGGCGAACTGGCTGCGGTGGCGCAGCAGCAGGGCGAGCAGGACGAGGGAGAGCAGGGCGCCGAGGACGGAGTGGCGCCAGACGAACTGGGCGGCGGCGCCGAGCGGCAGCAGGACGACGGCGGCTCGCCAGGCGCGCCGCTTGTGGCGCTTGAGGCCGTGGGCGAGCAGCAGGAGGAGGACGCCTGCGCTGAGGGAGAGGGCCGCGGAGAGCGGTCCGAGCGTGCCGGGCAGGACCTCGGCGACGGCGTGCATCCGGCTGGCCCGGAAGCGCGGGAAGACGCCCGCGGCGATGTCGATCAGGCCGATGAGGGTGCAGGCCGTACCGACGAGCGAGGGCACCTTCTCGGGCCGAGGTCCGTGCAGAATCCGGCGTACCCGAACCGGAACCAATCCTGATTTGTCCCCATCTACCGTGACAGACATCGCTTCCCGTGCTTCCCGTGGCTCCGCGAAAGATTCGATCTCCGGTGGCCGCGCGGTGGTCAGGGGCGGGCCGGTCCGGAGGTTTTGCGCTTTCTAGGACGGCCTCGCGGGGGAGCGGGTTCATTCACCCACAGGAAATTCTCAGGAAGAGGGCTCGGGCGACTCATGGGTCTCACCAGCAACAAGGTTCTGGCGCTGGCCGTCGCGCTGGCGGTGGTGCTGTTCGTGGCCACGGTCTGGCTGTGGCCCCGGCTGGCCCGTGGCGGTGTGCGGGCCGTTCTCGGCAGGGTCGGACTGCTGCTCGCGACCCAGCTGGCGCTCTTCGCCTCGGTCGGTCTCGCGGCGAACAACTCCTTCCTCTTCTACGGCTCCTGGGCCGACCTCTTCGGGCAGGAGCAGGACATGGGGGTGGTCGTCGA
The DNA here is from genome assembly GCF_025195125.1 of Streptomyces sp. Je 1-79. GTDB lineage: Bacteria > Actinomycetota > Actinomycetes > Streptomycetales > Streptomycetaceae > Streptomyces. The sequence goes on along the minus strand of NZ_JAMGSL010000007.1, from coordinate 60,808 downwards.
CCACTCGGCCGGTTCGAAGGACGTCAAGGTCGTCGGCAGGCAGACGCTGGACGTGCCCGGGGCCTCCCGGCCGTCGGTCGGCGGCGAGATCCAGAAGGTCGTCGTCGCCGGCCGGAAGTCGGGCATCGAGTCGCCGGCGTACGTGTACCTGCCGCCGGAGTACTTCCAGAAGGCGTACGCGTCGAGCACGTTCCCGGCCGCGGTGGTGCTGACCGGCTACCCGGGCACGGCCGAGAACCTCCTGAAGGGGCTGAAGTACCCGAAGACCGCCTTCACGCAGGTCAAGGAGAAGAGGATGCGGCCGATGATCCTGGTGATGCTGCGGCCGACCGTCGCGCCGCCGCGGGACACCGAGTGCGTGGACGTGCCGGGCGGGCCGCAGACCGAGACCTTCTTCGCCGAGGACCTGCCGAAGGCGGTCTCGGAGACGTACCGGGTGGGGACGAAGGCCCGGAACTGGGGGTTCATGGGGAACTCGACGGGCGGCTACTGCGCGTTGAAGATAGCGATGCACCACCCGGACCGGTTCGCGGCGGGGGCCGGCTTCTCGGCGTACTACAAGGCGGCCGAGGACGTGACGACGGGCGATCTCTTCAAGGGCGACGACCGGGCGCGCAAGCGGGCGGACCTGCTGTGGAGCCTGGACCGTCGGCCGCGGGGCGCGTCGACGTCGTTCCTGGTGACGACGTCGAAGCAGGGCGAGGGGAACCTGCGCGGGACGCTCGACTTCATCAAGAAGGTGAAGGCCCCGGCGCGGGTCTCCTCGATCACGCTCGACAGCGGCGGGCACAACTTCAACACCTGGAACCGGGAGATCCCGCCGGGCCTGGTGTGGATGAGCGGGCGGCTCAGCGCGAACTGATCTTCCTGCCCGGCTCGGGGTCCGTCTCCGACGCGGGTTCCGGCCGCGGTTCCGCCTCCGTTTCCGGCCGCGGTTCCGGGGACGCCGCGCGCAGGGCCCGGTGGACGGCGGCCGGGGTGAGGACGCCGGCGTACCGGCCGCCCTCGGCGGGGTCGGTGACGGGCAGCCAGCCGGTGTCGTTCTGCAGCAGCGCGGCCAGTGCCTCGCGGAGGGTGGCGCCGAGCGGGACCGGGTCCGGGGCCGGGCGGGTGCGGCCGGGCTCGTCCGCGGACACCCAGCCGGTGACGCGGCCTTCGGCGTCGAGGACGACGGACCAGGGGGCGCCGGACCGGGTGGAGGCGGGGGCGGTGTCGGACCGGGTGGCGTCGGGGGCGGTGTCGTCCGCGCGCAGGACCGGGACGTCCTCCAGGGCGGCGGAGTCCACCGCCGTGACCGAGAGCCGCTTCAGGCCGCGGTCCGCGCCGACGAAGTCGGCGACGTACGGGGTGGCGGGGGCGCCGAGGACCCTGGCCGGGGTGTCGAACTGCTCGATCGTGCCCTGTCCGTAGACGGCGATGCGGTCGCCGAGGCGGACGGCTTCCTCCAGGTCGTGGGTGACCAGTAGGACGGTCTTACGGACCTGCGACTGGAGACGGAGGAACTCGTTCTGGAGGTGCTCGCGGACCACCGGGTCCACGGCGCCGAACGGCTCGTCCATCAGCAGCACGGGCGGGTCGGCGGCGAGCGCGCGGGCCACGCCGACGCGCTGGCGCTGGCCGCCGGAGAGCTGCTCGGGGTAGCGGTCGCCGTACTTCTTCGGGTCGAGCCCGACCAGGTCGAGGAGTTCGGCGGCGCGGGCGCGGGCGCGGGCGCGCGGGGCGCCGAGGAGGTGCGGGACGGTCGCGGTGTTGTCGAGGACCGTGCGGTGCGGGAAGAGGCCGACCTGCTGGATCACGTATCCGATCCGGCGGCGCAGTTGGACCGGGTCGACCGCGGATATGTCCTGGCCGTCGAGGAGTATGCGGCCCCCGGTCGGCTCGATGAGCCTGTTCACCATCTTCATGGTGGTGGTCTTGCCGCAGCCGGACGGGCCGACGAGCGTGACCAGTTCACCCTCGGCGACCTCGAAGGAGAGATCGTCGACGGCGGTGGTGCCGTCCGCGTACCGCTTGGTCACATGCTCGAACCGGATCATGTTCCCCATTCTGACGCGTGCGGGACGGGTGCGTGTGAAGGGCGTGTTGCCGCGATGTGGCGGTCCTCGGCGATTGTCGGTGCCGGGGGTTAGGGTCGACCAGACAGGTGTTCGGCACGGTGGGTGACCGGGGGGAGGGTACATGAGCGCGGCAAACTGTCTGGTGACGAACGACTGGATCTGCGGGGAGTATCTGCGCACCCGAAGCCAGGAGTTGGGCGACGCGCTGCTCCAGCACGTGGGGATCACGGTCGTGTCCGTGGTCGTCGGCGTCGCGGTCGCCTTTCCGCTGGCGCTCCTCGTGCGGTCGCGGCCCCGGTTCGCCGGCCCCGTGCTCGGCCTGACGACGCTGCTCTACACGGTTCCGTCGCTGGCGATGTTCTCGCTGCTGCTGCCGTTCTTCGGGCTCTCCGCCGCGCTGGTGGTGACGGGCCTCGTGCTGTACTCGCTGACGATTCTCGTACGGAACATGGTGGCGGGCCTGGACGCGGTCCCCGCCGAGGCGCGGGAGGCCGCGCGCGGTATGGGGTACGGCTCGGCGAGGCTGCTGTGGGAGGTCGAACTCCCGCTCGCGCTTCCGGCGTTGATGGCGGGCATACGGATGGCGACGGTCTCGACGATCGCGCTCACGACGGTCGGTTCGATCGTCGGCCGGGGCGGTCTGGGCAATCTCATCGAGGACGCGCTGCCGACGTTCTTCAAGGCGCAGGTGCTCGCCGCCTCCGTGCTGTGCGTCCTGCTCGCGGTGGTCGCGGATCTGCTGCTCCTCGGAGTGCAGCGGCTGCTCACGCCGTGGACCCGCATACGCACGGCCCCGGGGGGCGAGTAGAGGCATGGGGATCGTGGCGGACGCCTGGAGCTGGCTGGGCACGGGCGCCAACTGGGCGGGCGAGGGCGGGGTGTGGCACCGCCTCGGTGAGCATGTGTACGTCAGCGGGGTCGCGCTCCTCCTCGCCTGCGCCGTCGCGCTGCCGCTGGGGCTGGGGCTCGGACATCTCGGCCGGGGCGGCGCGCTCGCCGTGAACGTCTCCAACGTGGGGCGGGCGATCCCCGTCTTCGCGGTCCTGGCGCTCTTCATGGTGTCGCCGCTGCGCAACGCCGGCTACGTCCCCACGGTGATCGCGCTGGTGCTCTTCGCGGTGCCGCCGCTGCTCACCAACGCGTACGTGGGGATGCGCGAGGTCGACCGGGCGGTGGTCGAGGCCGCGCGGGGCATGGGGATGTCGGGCGGGCAGGTCTTCCGGAAGGTCGAACTGCCCCTCGCCCGGCCGCTGGTCATGACAGGGTTGCGGTCGGCCGCCGTGCAGGTGGTCGCCACGGCGACCATCGCGGCGATGGTCGGCCAGGGGGGCCTGGGCCGGATCATCACCGCCGGCTTCAACACGTACGACACCCCCCAGGTGGTCGCGGGCGCCCTGCTCGTGGCCCTGCTCGCCCTCGTCGTGGAGCTCGTGCTGGTGGGGGCGGACCGGCTGCTCGGACGGCGTGCCTGAACCGACGGAACCGCTTGTGACGACGGAACGACGACCTAGGAGTGACATCGTGAGCAGGACCTCGCGTATCGCGGGTGCGGTACTGGGTACGGCGGCGCTGACCGTCTCGCTCGTCGCCTGTGGCGGCGACAGCCTGGAAGAGGGGAAGAAGGGCGGCAGCGGCGGCGCGTCCGGTTCGGCGAAGGGCTCGCTCGTCGTGGGCGCCGCGGCGTTCACCGAGTCCAAGGTGCTCGCGGAGCTCTACGCGCAGGTGCTGAACGACGCCGGATACTCCGCGACCGTCACCACGGTGAAGAACCGCGAGCTGTACGAACCGTCCCTGGAGAAGGGCGAGATCGACGTCGTACCGGAATACGCGGCGACGATCGCGGAATTCCTCAATGCGAAGGTGAACGGCCCGAAGGCGCCCGAGGAGAAGCCGGTCGCGTCCGGGGACGCGGCTGCCACGGTGGAGGCGCTGAAGAAGCTCGCGGAGCCCCGTGGACTGAAGGTCCTCGCGGTCGGTGGGGCGGTTGACCAGAACGCCTTCGCGGTGTCGAAGGAATTCGCCGAGAAGAACAAGCTGAAGACGCTTTCCGATCTCGGTGCCGCGAAGCTGAAGGTGAAGATCGCGGCCGGCGACGAATGCGAGATACGGCCGTTCTGCGCGCCGGGTCTGAAGAAGACCTACGGGATCGACGTGACCGGGATCGACCCCAAGGGCGTCGGCACCCCGCAGTCCAAGCAGGCGGTCAAGGACGGCGTGGACCAGCTGGTGCTGACCACCACGACGGACGCCACGATCGAGAGCTTCGGGCTGGTCTTCCTCGACGACGACAAGAAGCTGCAGAACGCCGACAATGTGCTGCCGGTGGTCAATGCGAAGGACGCGGGATCGCCCGAGATCGCCGCCGCCCTCGACAAGATCACAAAGGTCCTCACCACGGCCGATCTCGCCGAACTGAACCGCAAGGTGGATGCCGAGAGGGCGAAGCCGGAGGACGTGGCGAAGGCCTATCTGCAGTCGAAGGGCCTGGTCAGCAAGTAAGGACCGGTAAGGGGGGTCGGCCCGGTCCTGACCGGGACTCGGTCACGGACGACGAGAAGTGGCCAAGAGATTGCCGGGCCGACACCCCATACGGCGCCTACGCACGGTAAATTTCAGGCCATGCCACGTGGACGCCACCGCCATTCACCTCCCCTCCACAAGCTTCTGCCGCCTTCCGCGGTCGCCGGAGCGTCGGTCGTCTGTGCCGCGGGCGCCTGGCTGCTCGCCGATCCGGTGGCGCTGCGGCTGCTCGTGGCCGCGGCGGCGGCGGCCGCCGTCACCGGTGGCGTCATCATGCGAAGTTGGGACCGGAGCGCCGGGCGCCAGGTCGCCGAGCTGACCCGGGCCCGCGCCGCGGACCAGTGGAAGACCGAGGAGCGGATAGCCGAGCTCGAGGCCGACCTGGACGAGTCCCGCGAGCTGCGGGCCAAGCTCGACGCCAAGCTGCGCGCCAAGCGGGTCGAACTGGCCGGTCTGCGCGGCGAGCACGCGGCGCTGCTGCGCCGGTACGCCAACGCCGAGACCGAGCGCGCCAGCGCCCTCGAAGGCCGCAGGCAGCTCGCCCTGGAGGCGACCTCCCCGGCGAAGGAGCTGCCGGCCGCCGGATCCACGCCGACCCCGGACCTGTACCGCCAGGCCGCCGACGCGCTGCGCAACCTGGCGCGCAACGCCGCCGCCCAGGAGGCCCGTCGCACCACCGAGGCCGCCCGCAGCCGCGATCTCGCGGAGCGTGCCCGGGAGACGGAGGAGCCGCAGGGGAAGCACGCGGCGGCCGCCGGGAGCGAGCAGCACGCTCGACCGTCGACCGCCGTCGTCCCCGCGCCCTCGGCCCTGCCCGCGGTCCGCGCCGTCCCGGCCGCGTCCGCGATCGTCCCCTACGCGAGCCGGCGCAACCCGCGCCCCGAGGGAGGGTTCGACTTCTTCGGCATGCAGAAGGCGGCGGCCGCCATCGAGGCCGTACAGGACGCCGATCTCGCGGACGTGGTGGGCGAGGAGGTCCTCGCGACCGTGGCGCGCCGCTCTCCCGAGCAGCGGGCGATCGGCAAGGTCATCGACCTGACCGCGCACGACGAGACCGAGCAGATCGACGTCGCGGAGCTGCGCGGGGCCGTCGGCTCGTGACGATCGGCGCCTCGCGGCCGGGGAAGTGACGGCGCTGCGGGACGAGTTGATCGCCGTGTGCGCCCAGGCGTTCCGCGGCCCGCCCTGGCACGAGGCACCGCGCGGCGGAGTTCGTGGTCATGCGCGCGGGCGGCCGACCCCGGCCGCCGGGCCGCCGGGCGGCTACTTGTCGATGTCGCCGACGACGAAGAAGAGCGAGCCCAGGATCGCCACCATGTCGGCGACGAGCGTGCCCGGCAGCAGCTCCGTCAGCGCCTGGATGTTGTTGAACGACGCCGAGCGCAGCTTGAGCCGGTACGGCGTCTTCTCGCCCTTGGAGACCAGGTAGTAGCCGTTGATGCCGAGCGGGTTCTCGGTCCAGGCGTACGTGTGGCCCTCGGGCGCCTTGAGCACCTTGGGCAGCCGCTGGTTGATCGGCCCCTGCGGCAGCTCGGCGATCCGGTCGAGACAGGCGTCGGCGAGGTCCAGGGAGTTGTGGGTCTGGTCGAGGAGGCACTCGAAGCGGGCGAGGCAGTCGCCCTCCTCGCGGGTGACGACCCTGAGCGTGTCCTGGAGCTCCCCGTAGGCCAGGTACGGCTCGTCGCGGCGCAGGTCGAAGTCGACGCCCGAGGCGCGGGCGATGGGCCCGGAGACGCCGTACGCGTGCGCGGTCTCCGGCGTCAGGACGCCGACGCCCCGCGTACGGCCGCGGAAGATCTCGTTGCCGAGGACCAGCTTGTCGTACACGTCCATCCGCGAGCGCACGTCGGCGACGGCCGCCCGGGCCCGGTCGAGCCACCCGGCGGGAAGGTCCTCCTTGAGCCCGCCGACCCGGTTGAACATGTAGTGCATCCGGCCGCCGGAGACCTCCTCCATCACGGCCTGGAGCTCCTCACGTTCCCGGAACGCGTGGAAGACCGGGGTGATACCGCCCAGTTCGAGGGGGTACGACCCGAGGAACATGAGGTGGTTGAGGACCCGGTTCAGTTCGGCGAGCAGCGTGCGGGTCCAGACGGCGCGTTCGGGGACCTCCATGCCGAGCATCCGCTCGACTGCCATGACGACACCGAGCTCGTTGGAGAAGGCCGAGAGCCAGTCGTGGCGGTTGGCGAGCATGACGATCTGCCGGTAGTCGCGCGCCTCGAAGAGCTTCTCGGCGCCGCGGTGCATGTACCCGATGACCGGCTCGGCGCGCTGGATCACCTCACCGTCCAGAACGAGCCGCAGGCGGAGCACGCCATGGGTCGAGGGATGCTGCGGCCCGATGTTCAGCACCATGTCGGTGCTCTCCGCCGCCCCGCCGATTCCGACCGTCGTCTCCGTCATGGGGCCAGTATCCCTGCCGGCCCGCTCCCCGGGGGAACCCGTCCCGCAGGACGGTCCCGTCCCTCCTGTGAGCTACGCCGCCGGCACCCTCCGGGTGAGCCACAGGAAGTCGCCGAGCCCGCCGCGCGCGGTCAGCTCGGCCGCCTCGCCCGCCGCGCCGAGCGCCCGCACGTAGGCGGCCGGGTCCGACGACGCGAGCGAAAGAGGCGGCCGTTCGCCGCGGACGCCGAGGCGGCGCAACGCGTCCCGCTGCGTCGTCAGCTCCCCGCCGCCCGCGCCGCAGGCGTCCATCGCCACATGCGCCGTCACATCGCACGACCCGTCCGGCACCGGCTCCACCTCCCGCCCCGCCCGGAACCCTGTCAGCGTCCCGAACGGCGGCCTGGACCCCCGTACATGCCCGTAGTCCACCGCCACCGCCTTCCCCGCCGCCAGCGAGCCCACCGCCGCCGCCCACGCCTCGTCGCGCGGCCGCCCGATCTCGGCCCGCTCCCCGGGCTCCTTGATCGGCCACCACCGCTCCAGCCACTCCGCGTCCGGGCCCTCGACGGGCCGCCCCAGCCGCTCCGCGCCGTCCGCCGCCCGTACCTCGACGTACCGCACGACCCCCGACTCGTCGACGCTCGCGACGTCGACCGGCACGTTGTCGAGCCACTCGTTCGCGAAGAGCAGCCCGCGGACCCCCTCCGGGAGCCGGTCCGTCCACTCCACCCGGGGGTCGATCCCCACGGGCCGGCCCGCGCGCTCGACGCCGTACGCCCGTACCGAGAGCCCCTCGGGCACGGCGGCCAGGACGCCCGTCACCAGCTCCCCGCGCCCCGCGCCCATGTCCACGAACGCGACCTCGTCCGTGCCCAGCTCCTCCGCCACCGCGGTCAGCAGCCGCGCGACGGCCGCGGTGAAGAGCGGGGAGGCGTGCACCGAGGTGCGGAAGTGACCGGCCGGGCCCTCGGGGCCCAGAAAGAAGCCCCCGGGGCCGTACAGAGCCTGTTCCGTGGCTTCGCGCCACCCCTGCCACTGACACGTCTCATCCGTCACAGGCCCCAGTCTCCACCTTGCGGAGTACGGCCTTCACGCCAAGGATCGACCCCACGGTTGACCCCTGCACCTATCTGCCTTCCCTACGCTGGGTTACGTGCAGCGCCTCTACGACTTCATCCGCAGACACCCGACGGGCGTCGACACCTTCTGGGCCGTCGTCCTCCTCGGGTTCTCCATGCTGTGGGTGGGCGGGACCTACCCGGCGGTCGACAAACCCGTCGCGTACGGCGTGGTCGCCGTGCTCTTCTCCCTGGTCGTCGCGTTGCGCCGCCGCGCGCCCGAGAAGATGCTGCTGCTCACCGTCGCGCTGGGCGTCGCCCAGCTCGGCCTCGGGCTGGAGCCCTTCTTCGCGGACTTCGCCATGCTGGTGATCATCTACACCGTGGCCGCGCACGACGGGCCGCGCTGGGCGTCCCGCCTCGCGCTCGCCGGCGGTCTCAGCGCCGCGACGCTCTCCATGCTGAGATGGCCCTCCGAGACCAGCCCGGGCTCCGCCCTCGCGCACGTCTTCTTCACCGTGATCATGACCGTCCCGTTCGTGCTCGCCTGGGTGCTCGGCGACTCCCTGCGCACCCGCCGTGCCTACTTCGCGCAGCTGGAGGAGCGCGCCTCCCGCCTGGAGAAGGAGCGCGAGGCGCAGGCCAAGGTCGCCGTCGCCGCCGAGCGGGCCCGGATCGCCCGCGAGCTCCACGACGTCGTCGCGCACAACGTGTCGGTGATGGTGGTCCAGGCCGACGGCGCCGCCTATGTCCTGGACGCCTCGCCCGCGCAGGCCAAGCAGGCCCTGGAGACGATCTCCTCGACCGGCCGGCAGGCCCTGGCCGAGATGCGCCGGCTGCTCGGCATCCTGCGCACCGGCGAGCACCAGGAGGCCGGGGAGTACGTGCCCCAGCCCGATGTCGAGCAGATCGAGGATCTGGTCGAGCAGGTCCGTACGGCCGGTCTGACGGTGGACTTCCGGATCGAGGGCACGCCGCGTCCGCTGCCGAGCGGTGTCGAGCTCACCGCGTACCGGATCGTGCAGGAAGCCCTCACCAACACGCGCAAGCACGGCGGACCGGATGCCGGAGCCAGCGTCCGCCTGGTGTACTTCGACGACGGTCTCGGCCTGCTCGTCGAGGACGACGGGCGCGGCGCGACCCACGAGATGTACGAGGACGGGGGCGCGGACGGCCGCGGTCACGGCCTGATCGGCATGCGCGAGCGGGTCGGCATGGTCGGCGGCACCCTGGACGCGGGGCCGCGCCCCGGGGGCGGCTTCCGCATCAGCGCCCTGCTCCCCCTGAAGCCCGCCCACTGACGATCCCGAAGGAACCACATGTCCATCCGCGTGATGCTCGTCGACGACCAGGTGCTGCTGCGCACCGGCTTCCGCATGGTGCTCGCCGCCCAGCCGGACATGGAGGTCGTGGCCGAGGCGGGCGACGGCGTGGAGGCGCTGGAGGTGCTGCGCTCCACGGCGGTGGACGTGGTGCTGATGGACGTACGGATGCCCAAGCTGGACGGGGTGGAGGCGACCCGGCGGATCTGCGCGGAGCCGGAGGCTCCCAAGGTGCTGATCCTGACCACCTTCGACCTGGACGAGTACGCGTTCTCCGGGCTGAAGGCGGGTGCGAGCGGCTTCATGCTGAAGGACGTGCCGCCGAGCGAGCTGCTCGGAGCGATCCGCTCCGTGCACAGCGGCGACGCGGTGGTGGCCCCGTCCACCACCCGCCGTCTCCTCGACCGCTTCTCGCCGATGCTGCCGTCGTCGGGCCGCGAGCCGCAGCACAAGGAGCTGGAGCGGCTCACCGACCGGGAGCGTGAGGTGATGCTCCTGGTCGCCCAGGGCCTGTCGAACGGCGAGATCGCCGCCCGGCTGGTGCTCTCGGAGGCGACGGTGAAGACGCACGTGGGCCGGATCCTGACCAAGCTCGGTCTGCGCGACCGCGTGCAGGTGGTGGTCCTCGCGTACGAGACGGGCCTGGTCCGGGCGGGCGGCGGGGCGATCTGAGCCGTGACGCCGGGGTTCGCTCCTAGCGCAGGAGGGCTTCGAGGAAGTCGCTGCCCAGGCGGGCGACGACGGTCACGTCCAGTTGGTGCATGACGTAGCGGCCGCGGCGCTGGGTGGTGAGCAGCCCGGCCTTCTTCAGGACGGCGAGGTGCCGTGAGACCTCCGGCGCGGTGATGCCGTACGCGTCGGCCAGCTCGCTCGTCGTGTACGAGGCGCGGGCGAGGTTCCTGCACATCCGCATGCGCATGGGGTGGGCGACGGCCTCCAGGCGGAGCCGGACGGTGTCCACGGAGGCGGTGCCGGCGAGCTCGCGGGTGGAGACGGGGTACTGGATCACCGGCTGCCAGCCGCGTGCGTGCAGGGCGGTGAGGTGCGGCCAGCCGAAGGCGGTCGGCAGGAAGGTGAGCGCCGAGCCGTGGGCGGTCGTCCGGGCGTGGACCAGCTTGTCGATGACGATCCGGGTGCCCTGGGCGTCCTCCTCCACGCTCATCGCGGGGGAGGTGCCCGTGACGGCCTCGGTGAGGCCCTTGCGGCGCAGCAGCTCGGTCTTGTGCCGGGCGTCGGCGGCGAGCTGGACCCGGACCCGGCGCCAGGTGCCGGCGAAGAACGCGTCGTCGCAGTCCTCCAGGAGCCGGCGGACCCACGCGCGTGTGCCGGGCGGGTCGGCGAGCATCCGCTCGACGAACGCGGCCTGGCGCGGACCACGCGCGGCGGCCAGGTCGAGGGCGCGGCGGCGGGCCGGGGCGTCGACGAGCGGGGAGGGCATGCCGTCCGCGTACTGGCTGCTGCACGAGATCTCCAGCGCAGCCCCGACGTACGTCTCGTCCTCCATGCGGTCGAGGTCGTCGAGCTCCTCGGCGAGCGTCTCGCGCGGCTGGGCGGGCAGCAGGAAGTCGGAGCGCGTGGACCGCCACATGAAGTCGGCCTCGTGCATCCGGTCGGCGAGCTCGGGCCTCAGCCCGGCGGCCGTGGTGGTGGCCCAGCCGTGCAGCCCGGCGTGGTGCCCGGGCTCGGACAGCGCGTGCAGCGCGGCGCCCAGCTCGGCCAGCGGGGAGGGGCAGAAGACGATCCGCTCGTGCGGCAGCCCGGTGATGTCGATGGTCACGCTCACGCGCCCATGGTGCGGGGCGGCCCGGGGGTGGTGTCGAACCGATTGACGCCGCCGGTCAATCGGCGCGCGCCGACCGACCGGCCCTCAGCCGGTGGCTCCGTCCGGCGGCGAGGGCGTGCCGGGCCCCGCGCCGGTGGTCCCGGAGCCGCCGGTTCCCGGGCCGCCGGTTCCCGGGCCGGTGGGCCGCACGTGGGACAGGAAGGCGCGGACCGCCTCCCGTACCTCGGCTTCCGTCCACTCGAGGCCGGGCGCGCCCACCGTCACCTCCGTCACGGCGACCCCCGGCGGGCCCGCCGCTCCCGGGCCGCTCCAGCGGCGGAAGAGGACCGTGCCGGTCGCCTCCGTGAGCGCCAGGGAGGCGGCGGTGAGGACGTCCGGGGCGTACGGCAGCCAGACCTGGAACTGGTGGGTGTGGGGCGGCTCGGGATGCACCCGGAACCACCCCACGCCGGCCTCCTCGAACCCCGCCTGCAGCGCGGCCGCCACCACGCGCGCGTGGGCGACGTACGACGGAAGGCGCGGCAGCTCGCGTTCCAGGCCCCGCAGCGCCGACACCGCCGCCGGGTACTGCTGGAAGAGCAGTCCCCCGTACCGGTGCCGCCACACCCGGGCCTCCTCCATGACGTCCTCGGGGCCGGCCAGTGCCGCCCCGGAAAGACCGCCCAGGGACTTGTAGAAGGAGACGTACACGCTGTCCGCGAGCCCCGCGATCTCCCGCAGATCGCGGCCGAAGTGCGGGGCGCACTCCCAGAGCCGCGCGCCGTCGACGTGCACCACTGCGTCCCGCTCCCGGGCCGCCTCCACGACCTCGACCAGCTCGTCCCAGGTCGGCAGCACGAACCCGGCGTCCCGCAGCGGCAGCTCCAGCATCAGCGTTCCGAACGGCTCCGGGTGCTCCCGTACCTCCTCGGCCGTCGGCAGCCTCGGACCGTCCGTGGGACGGACGGTCCGCAGCCCGCTCACCGCCGTCAGCGCACCGCCCTCGTGGACCTCCGGGTGCGCCAGCGGATGGAGGGCGACGACCTGGCTTCCGGTCCGCCCCGCCCAGCAGCGCAGCGCCACCTGCTGGGCCATCGTCCCGGTCGGGAAGAACACCGCGGCGGGGAACCCGAGCTCATCGGCCACCCGCTCCTCGACCTGCTCGACGAGCCCGTCGCCGTACGTGTCGAGGGGGCCGCCGTCGCCGTCCGCCGCCCCCGCCCAGTCGGCCAGCTCCCGCAGGCGCTCCCCGACCGTGCCCTCCACCGGCGAGTGCCACAGCGACCGCCGCGCACCGCCCCACACCTTCGCCCGGTGCAGTCGCGCTTCCGTTTCGTCCATGGGCCGATCATCACACCACCACCCACACCCTGTGGACAGTCACGGAGGAGCGCGAAACGCTGGCGTAGCATGACCAGAAATCGTCCGGTACCCCCCGCGGACTGGAACGGAAGGCCGTTGCCGCGTGAACCAACCAGCAGAACCCCGAGCGGAAGACCGTCCCGCGCGACTCACCGTCGGAGTCGTCGGAGCCGGCCGGGTGGGGCCCGCCCTCGCGGCCGCCCTCCAGCTCGCGGGACACCGCCCCGTCGCCGTATCCGCGGTCTCCGACGCCTCCGTGCGGCGCGCCGGGACCCTCCTCCCGGACGTGCCGATCGTGCCGCCGGGCGAGGTGCTCGCCCGCGCCGAGCTGGTGCTGCTGACCGTTCCCGACGACGCCCTGCCAGGCCTGGTCGAGGGCCTCGCCGAGACCGGGTCCGTACGGCCCGGGCAGCTGCTCGTGCACACCTCCGGGCGGTACGGCGTGAAGGTCCTCGACCCCGCCCGCCGGGCCGGCGCGCTGCCGCTGGCCCTGCACCCCGCCATGACGTTCACGGGCACCTCCGTCGACGTCCAGCGACTGGCCGGCTGCTCCTTCGGGGTGACCGCGCCCGTGGAGCTGCGGCTGGCAGCCGAGGCCCTGGTCATCGAGATGGGCGGCGAGCCCGAGTGGATCGAGGAGGAGGCCCGCCCGCTCTACCACGCGGCCCTCGCGCTGGGCGCGAACCACCTGGTCACCCTGGTCGCCCAGTCCATGGACCTGCTCCGTTCGGCCGGCGTCGCCGCCCCCGACCGGATGCTCGGCCCGCTCCTCGGCGCCGCCCTGGACAACGCCCTGCGTTCCGGCGACGGGGCCCTCACCGGACCCGTGGCGCGCGGTGACGCGGGCACGGTCGCCGCGCACGTCGCCGAGCTGCGCAAGCACGCGCCCGGCACCGTCGCCGGCTACCTGGCGATGGCCCGCACGACCGCCGACCGGGCGCTCGCGCACGGCCTGCTCAAGCCCGAGCTGGCCGAGGATCTGCTGGGTGTGCTCGCCGACGGGGAGACCGACCGATGACATCGACCACCTTCGCACTGGTCCGTACGGCGGCCGAGCTCCACGCGCTCGCCCGCCGCTCGCCCGCCGTCGCGTCCGCCTCCTCCACCCCGCCCGAACTGGCCGGAAACCGCCGTACCGCGGTCGTCATGACCATGGGCGCGCTCCACGACGGTCACGCCACCCTCGTCCGTACCGCCCGCGAGTACGTCGGACCCGACGGGTTCGTCGTCGTCACGGTCTTCGTCAACCCGCTGCAGTTCGGCGCCGGCGAGGACCTCGACCGCTACCCCAGGACGCTGGAGGCCGACCTCCGGACCGCCGAGGCGGCCGGCGCCGACACGGTCTTCGCCCCCTCCGTCGACGAGGTCTACCCCGGCGGGGGGCCCCAGGTCCGGATCAGCGCGGGCCCCATGGGGGAGCGTCTCGAAGGCGCCTCGCGCCCCGGCCACTTCGACGGCATGCTCACCGTCGTCGCCAAGCTGCTCCACCTCACCAGCCCCGACCTGGCCTTCTTCGGCCAGAAGGACGCCCAGCAGCTGGCCCTGATCCGCCGGATGGCCCGCGACCTGAACTTCCCCGCGGAGATCGTCGGCGTGCCGACCGTCCGCGAGACCGACGGCCTCGCCCTGTCCAGCCGGAACCGCTACCTCTCCGCCGGCGAGCGCCGCACGGCCCTCGCCCTCTCCCGTGCCCTGTTCGCCGCGAGCGACCGGCTGTCGGCCCAGCACGCGCTGTGCGCGCGGGCCGCCTCCCTGCCCGGCTCGCAGGACCGTGCCGAGACCCGCGCGGAGGCGCTCTCCCGGCTCGGCGAGGCCCGAGCCGCCGCCGATGCCCACGCCGTCGCCCAGGCGTCCGAGGGCGGCGGCGCCGGAGCCGTCCGGGCCGCGGCCCGTGCCGTCCTCGACGACGCGGCGAAGGGCGAGCCGCCGCTCAGGCTCGACTACCTGGCCCTGGTCGACCCGGCCGATTTCACCGAGGTCGGCGACGACCACGACGGCGAGGCGATCCTCGCCGTCGCCGCGCGCGTGGGCGGCACGCGCCTGATCGACAACATTCCGCTGACCCTCGGAGCCACCAAGTGACCGGAATACGGCTGCACGCGCCCGCGCCCGGCTGGTCCATCGACGCCGACGTCGTCGTGGTCGGCTCCGGTGTCGCGGGGCTGACCGCGGCCCTGCGCTGCACCGCCGCCGGACTGCGCACGGTCGTCGTCACCAAGGCCCGCCTGGACGACGGCTCCACGCGCTGGGCGCAGGGCGGCATCGCCGCCGCGCTCGGCGAGGGCGACACCCCCGAGCAGCACCTCGACGACACCCTCGTCGCCGGTGCCGGGCTCTGCGACACCGAGGCCGTACGGCTGCTGGTCACCGAGGGCCCCGACGCCGTCCGCAGGCTGATCGCCACGGGCGCCGACTTCGACAAGACCGACGACGGCGAGATCGCCCTGACCCGCGAGGGCGGCCACCACCGCCGCCGGATCGCCCACGCCGGAGGCGACGCGACCGGCGCGGAGATCTCCCGCGCCCTCGTCGAGGCGATACGGGACGGGGGGCTGCGCACCATCGAGCACGCCCTGGTCCTGGACCTCCTCAAGGACGAGGACGGCCGTACGGCGGGTGTCACCCTGCACGTGATGGGCGAGGGCCAGCACGACGGCGTCGGCGCCGTCCACGCCCCCGCCGTGGTCCTCGCGACCGGCGGCATGGGCCAGGTCTTCTCGGCCACCACCAACCCGGCCGTCTCCACCGGCGACGGCGTGGCGCTCGCCCTGCGGGCCGGGGCCGAGGTCTCCGACCTGGAGTTCGTCCAGTTCCACCCGACGGTGCTCTTCCTCGGCGCCGGCTCCGAGGGCCAGCAGCCGCTGGTCTCCGAGGCGGTACGGGGCGAGGGCGCCCATCTCGTCGACGCCGACGGGGTCCGGTTCATGGTCGGGCAGCACGAGCTGGCCGAGCTCGCCCCCCGTGACATCGTCGCCAAGGCGATCACGCGCCGGATGCACGAGCTGGGCGCGGAGCACATGTACCTGGACGCCCGGCACTTCGGCGCCGAGATGTGGGAGAAGCGGTTCCCCACCATCCTCGCGGCCTGCCGGGCCCACGGCATCGACCCGGTCACCGAGCCGATCCCGGTCGCCCCCGCGGCCCACTACGCCTCCGGCGGCGTCCGCACCGACCTGACGGGCCGGACCACCGTCCCGGGCCTCTACGCGTGCGGTGAGGTGGCCTGCACGGGCGTGCACGGAGCCAACCGGCTCGCGTCGAACTCGCTCCTGGAGGGCCTGGTCTTCGCCGAGCGGATCGCCGAGGACATCGCCACGCGCGGCCCGCACCGCGAGGGCCTGCCGGTCGTGTCCGCCACCTCGTCCGTGCTGCCGCTGCTCGCGCCCGAGACCCGGGTCCGCATCCAGCGGATCATGAGCGCGGACGCCGGAGTGCTGCGGTCCGCCGGGAGCCTTCAGGACGCCGCCGACGCCCTGGAGGCGCTGAGCCTCTCCGCGGCGGAGGACCACTCCGGCAAGACGGCCGAGCCGGGCGTCGACTCCTGGGAGACGACGAACCTCCTGTGCGTCGCCCGGGTGCTGGTCGCCGCCGCCCTGGAGCGCCGGGAGACCCGCGGCTGTCACTGGCGCGAGGACCGTCCCGAGCGCGACGAGGACTGGCAGCGTCATCTGATCGTGCGCCTCACCTCGGACCGCCGGCTCGTGGTCCGCCGCACCGCCACCGCAGACTTTCCCTCCGTAACCCCCGACGCAACCAGGGAGCCGCAGCCGTGAGCACGCCCGAAGAAGCACGTCCGCAGCCCGTGGACGTACCCCTGATCCAGATCAGCGCCCCCGCCGAGGAGGCGGGCGGCTGCGGTGACGGCTGCGGCTGCGCCGACGGCGACGAGGTCTACGAGTGCGGGCTCGACCCCGCGCTCGCGCAGCTGCTCGCCGACGCGGGCCTCGACCCCGTCCAGGTCGAGGACATCGCCCACCTGGCCATCGAGGAGGACCTCGACGGCGGCGTGGACGTGACGACCGTCGCGACCGTCCCCGAGGACGCGGTCGCCACCGCCGACTTCACCGCCCGCGAGGCGGGCGTGGTGGCCGGCCTGCGGGTCGCCGAGGCGGTGCTCTCCATCGTCTGTACGGAGACCTTCGAGGTCGAGCGGCACGTCGAGGACGGCGAGCGGGTCGAGGCCGGCCAGAAGCTCCTGAGCGTCACCACCCGCACCCGCGACCTGCTCACCGGCGAGCGCAGCGCGCTGAACATCCTCTGCCGCCTCTCCGGCATCGCCACCGCCACGCGCGCGTGGGCGGACGCCCTGGAGGGCACCAGGGCCCGCGTCCGGGACACCCGTAAGACGACGCCCGGCCTGCGCGCCCTGGAGAAGTACGCGGTGCGCTGCGGCGGCGGCGTCAACCACCGCATGTCGCTGTCGGACGCGGCGCTGGTGAAGGACAACCACGTGGTGGCCGCCGGTGGTGTGGCGCAGGCCTTCAAGGCCGTACGGGAGCTGTTCCCGGAGGTGCCGATCGAGGTCGAGGTCGACACGCTGCACCAGGTCCGCGAGGTCCTGGACGCGGGCGCCGACCTGATCCTGCTCGACAACTTCACCCCCATGGAGACCGAGGAGGCCGTCGCGCTGGTCGCCGGCCGCGCGGTCCTGGAGTCCTCCGGCCGGCTGACGCTGGAGAACGCGGCGGCGTACGCGGCTACGGGCGTGGACTACCTCGCGGTGGGCGGGCTCACCCACTCCTCCCCGATCCTCGACATCGGCCTCGACCTGCGGGACGCCTCCGAGGCGGCCGTCTGATGCTCCTCACCATCGACGTCGGCAACACGCAGACCGTCCTCGGCCTCTTCGACGGCGAGGAGATCGTCGAGCACTGGCGTATCTCCACGGACCCGCGGCGCACCGCCGACGAGCTGGCGGTCCTGCTCCAGGGCCTGATGGGCATGCACCCGCTGCTGGGGGTGGAGCTCGGTGACGGCATCGGCGGCATCGCGATCTGCTCGACCGTCCCGTCGGTGCTGCACGAGCTGCGCGAGGTGACGCGGCGGTACTACGGCGACGTCCCGGCGGTCCTGGTGGAGCCCGGCATCAAGACGGGTGTCCCGGTCCTGACGGACAACCCCAAGGAGGTCGGCGCGGACCGCATCGTCAACTCGGCGGCGGCGGTCGAGCTCTACGGGGGCCCGGCGATCGTGGTCGACTTCGGCACGGCGACGACCTACGACGCGGTCACGGCGCGCGGCGAGTACGCGGGCGGGGCGATCGCGCCGGGCATCGAGATCTCGGTGGACGCGCTGGGCGTCAAGGGCGCGATGCTCCGCAAGATCGAGCTGGCCCGCCCGCGCAGCGTGATCGGGAAGAACACCGTCGAGGCGATGCAGTCGGGCATCGTCTACGGGTACGCGGGCCAGGTCGACGGTGTGGTGTCCCGGATGAAGCGCGAGCTCGTCGGCGCGGACGGCGACCCGTCCGACGTCACGGTCATCGCGACGGGTGGCCTCGCCCCGATGGTCCTCGCCGACTCCAAGGAGATCGACGAGCACGAGCCCTGGCTGACGCTGATCGGCCTGCGCCTGGTGTACGAACGCAACGTCTCGCGCATGTAGCGCGACGGGTCCCGCGTGGGCGGCGCCGGCGCGGGCCGGGCGCCGCCACACCGAGCTGATCGGTAAACGAAATTTGTCCGATTAGCGCGTATTGTCACCCCATGCCCACGCCATACGGATCCCGCGGCGGCATGGCGTTCAGCGCGGACGAGCTGCGTGTGCTCCGACGCGCCCTTGCCACCGCCCTCAACCCCGCCCCCCTTCAGGACGAGGACGTCCAGGACTGTCTGCGCCTCGCCGAATCCGTGGACGACGCCGTCCGCGAGGCCGGTCGGCTGCGCGCATTCCTCCTCGCCGACCTGGCCCGCTACCGCGAGGCCCTGCCCGGCTCGCTCTCCGGCTACCTGGAGCTCCTCCGGGACGCCCTCGGCGCCGGGTACGACCCCGGGGCCGACGACCTCGCCGCCCTGCGCGCCCTGCGGTCCCACCCCCGGGCCGCCGGCCTCCTGGAGCGCTGCCAGGTCCTGGCCGAACGCTCCGTGCGCGCCCGCCTCGCCCGCGTCTCCCAGGCCGTGGCCACCGCGCCCCGCGCCCGGCTGCTCGCCCTCCCCGGCGGCCGTGGAGCGGCCGACGAGCCCAAGCCGGCCACCCCGAAGCAGCCGGTCCCGAAGAAGCGCCCGGCCCCCAAGCCCTCCGAGGTGTTCCCGCCGCGCCGACGCCCCGTACCCCCGCCCCCGCCGGAGGAACGCGCGGCCGGATAGCTACTCTGGACGGCATGGACTACGTATCCGCGCTCCTGCCCCCCATCGTGATGGCCGTGTTCTTCACCGCTCTCGTCGTCACGATCGTGAAGAGCCAGGGCGGCCCCAACAAGGCCAAGGAGGACGCGGCCGTGGACGCCGCCCTCGCCCGCGCCGAGGCCGCCCGCCAGGCGGACGGCGCCACCTCGTAGCCCCGCCCGCTCCGAAGGACGTACGACAGATTTCATGTCGTACGTCCTTTTTGTTGCGTTTCCTCCGTCAATAGGCGGCCATTCCCGCTTCGCCGACTATGGTGGCGGTGTGCCCCGCCAATTGGGAGAGCTGGAAGACGCCGTCATGACACGCGTCTGGCAATGGAACCGCCCGGTGACCGTCCGGGAAGTCCTGGAGGATCTCCAGCAGGAACGGTCCATCGCCTACACCACCGTCATGACGGTAATGGACAATCTCCATCAGAAGGGCTGGGTACGCAGGGAAGTCGACGGCCGCGCCTATCGATATACCGCGGTCTCCACCCGCGCCGCCTACTCCGCCGCACTGATGAACGAAGCGTGGGCCCAGAGCGACAACCCGGCCTCCGCCCTTGTCGCGTTCTTCGGCATGATGTCGAGCGAGCAGCGAGAGGCCCTCAACGACGCGATCCGTATCGTCGGGCACAACGTGCCCGAACCCCCCGCCCCGCAGGCCGAGGCGGCCCGTGAAGCGGCCGGTCAGGGGGCGGGCGGGGGCGCCGGCGGGGCCGCGGCCCCGGGCGCCGCGGAAGACGCCGGAGAGGGTGCCGCAGAAGACGCCGGAGAGGGTGGCGACGAGAACGAGGGCGACGGGCGATAACGTCCCCCCATGCCGTCGTCCTCCGCCGCCCCGAAAGCCGTCACCGTTCGTCGCGCCCGCACCGGTGATGTCGCCGCGGTACGCCGCCTTGTCGACCCGTACGTCGGCCGGGGCATCCTGCTCGACAAAGCCACCGTGACGCTTTACGAGGACATCCAGGAGTTCTGGGTCGCCGAACGCGACGAGGACGCCGTCGTCGTCGGCTGCGGCGCACTCCATGTGATGTGGGAAGACCTCGCCGAAGTACGCACTCTCGCCGTCGATCCCGAGTTCAAGGGCGCGGGCGTCGGACATCACGTGCTCGACAAGTTGCTGCACACCGCCCGTTGGCTCGGTGTGCGCCGGGTATTCTGCCTGACCTTCGAAGTCGACTTCTTCGCGAAGCACGGCTTCGTCGAGATCGGCGAGACTCCGGTCGACGGAGATGTGTACAGCGAGCTCCTGCGTTCCTATGACGAGGGTGTCGCCGAGTTCCTCGGTCTCGAACGAGTGAAGCCGAACACCTTGGGCAACAGCCGGATGCTTCTGCACCTGTGAGCGTAACGAGCGTCCGGAACCCTATGTCCGAATCGCGCACGTTTCCCGCGTTGCCGGGCTTCTGAACCTCTCCCAGGGGTTTGTGTTTTTCCGGGAAAAGCGGTTTCCTTTCCGCGTACTGCATTTTCGATGAAAGGAAATCCGGTGGCACAGAAGGTTCAGGTCCTTCTTGTCGATGACCTCGACGGCGTCGAGGCGGACGAGACCGTGACGTTCGCGCTGGACGGCAAGACCTACGAGATCGACCTCACCACCGCCAACGCGGACAAGCTCCGTGGCCTGCTCGAGCCGTACACCAAGAGCGGTCGGCGCACGGGCGGCCGCAGCGCCGGTACGCGCGGCAAGGGCCGCGTCGCCACCGGTGGCAGCCCGGACACCGCGAAGATCCGCGCGTGGGCCAAGGAGAACGGCTACAACGTGAACGACCGCGGCCGCGTCCCGGCGGAGATCAAGGCGGCCTACGAGGACGCGAACCGCTGAGGAGTCAGCTGCTGAGGAACCGGCCTCACGGAACGCTCCACCGGCCGTCCCACGGGGCGCCCGGGGAGACCGTCCAGGGGGCACGCACTCAGCAGCCGCACCCGATGGCACTCCGCAGCCGCCGCGGCCACGAGCCGCACGAGACAGGGGGCGGCCGCACCACCCCGCGCGGCGGTCCACAGGGCCGGCAGCGAGGGCTCCACCGCGCGGCCCGGCTCCGGGGCGCGCAGCCACACCGCGGCGCCCGGTGCGCCGGAACCGCTCCATCCTGGGGGAACAGGGGCGGCCATCCGGCTGCCGGCGCCCAGGGCGGAGAGGTCCAGCGAGATCCCGCCCCACTCCAGCCAGTCGAGCAGCCCCGGCAGCTCCTCCGCGCTTCCCGCGGCCACCAGTAGCCGCATCCTCCGGCCCACGAGGGCCACCGGCCCGGTGCCGCCCGCACCCGCCCTGCGCAGCACCGCGCGGCCGGCCGCCGCGGGCAGCTCCAGGACGTCGAAGCGCAGGCCCGTCAGCAGGCCCACCGGAGGGCCGGCCACGGTCGCCCAGCCGAGCCTCTCCTCGTACCACCGCGCCGGACCACCGTCGCCGGGCGGGCGGGGCCGCGGCACGCACCGCGCGGAGAAGGACATGTCCGGGGAACGTCCTCGGGGGTCCCTTGGTTACGGCGTCGGCGACCCTGCGTCCTCGATCCACTGCGCACCGTGTCCGCGATGGGGGCGTACGGGTGCATTCGGCAGCGTAAGGATGTTCGCCCGTAGCGGAGGGAACCGGGGTGTGCCGCATGGAGTGTCAGTGCGGACGGGTAAGACATTCCTAGTGAGGAGGGGCGAACCGCGGGTTTTGGCGTCTCACGTTCGCCATCGGCGTACTGAAGGCGCGGGTAACTGCTTGGCCTGCGGGAACATCGTCTCGCACCATCGAGTTGGAGCATTTGTCGGCTGTTCGGCAGCAGGTCTCCCCACGGACAAGGGGGTGATCCGGACGGATGTCGGCAGTTGGAATGAGCGGTCCCCGCTTGCGGGACTAAGCTGCGGAAGGACAGGGAGGGGATCGACCCCTAACTGACTGACCGCTCTGAGGAGCGATTAACGATGTTCGAGAGGTTCACCGACCGCGCGCGGCGGGTTGTCGTCCTGGCTCAGGAAGAAGCCCGGATGCTCAACCACAACTACATCGGCACCGAGCACATCCTCCTGGGCCTTATCCACGAGGGTGAGGGTGTCGCCGCTAAGGCCCTGGAGAGCCTCGGGATTTCGCTCGAGGCGGTCCGCCAGCAGGTTGAGGAGATCATCGGGCAGGGGCAGCAGGCCCCGTCCGGCCACATCCCCTTCACCCCGCGTGCCAAGAAGGTCCTGGAGCTGTCGCTCCGCGAGGCCCTCCAGCTCGGCCACAACTACATCGGCACGGAGCACATCCTGCTCGGCCTGATCCGCGAGGGCGAGGGCGTCGCCGCCCAGGTCCTCGTGAAGCTGGGTGCCGATCTCAACCGGGTGCGGCAGCAGGTCATCCAGCTGCTCTCCGGCTACCAGGGCAAGGAAGCCGCCACGGCCGGCGGTCCTGCCGAGGGAACCCCCTCGACGTCCCTGGTCCTCGACCAGTTCGGCCGCAACCTCACCCAGGCGGCCCGCGAATCCAAGCTCGACCCGGTCATCGGGCGCGAGAAGGAGATCGAGCGGGTCATGCAGGTGCTGTCCCGCCGTACGAAGAACAACCCGGTCCTCATCGGCGAGCCCGGCGTCGGCAAGACCGCCGTCGTCGAGGGCCTGGCGCAGGCCATCGTCAAGGGCGAGGTGCCCGAGACCCTCAAGGACAAGCACCTCTACACCCTGGACCTCGGCGCGCTGGTGGCCGGCTCCCGGTACCGCGGTGACTTCGAGGAGCGCCTGAAGAAGGTCCTCAAGGAGATCCGCACCCGCGGCGACATCATCCTGTTCATCGACGAGCTCCACACCCTGGTGGGTGCGGGCGCCGCCGAGGGCGCGATCGACGCCGCGAGCATCCTCAAGCCGATGCTGGCCCGCGGCGAGCTCCAGACCATCGGTGCGACCACGCTGGACGAGTACCGCAAGTACCTGGAGAAGGACGCGGCCCTCGAGCGCCGCTTCCAGCCCATCCAGGTCGCGGAGCCGTCGCTGCCGCACACGATCGAGATCCTCAAGGGTCTGCGCGACCGGTACGAGGCCCACCACCGGGTCTCCATCACGGACGAGGCCCTCGTCCAGGCCGCGACCCTGGCCGACCGGTACATCTCGGACCGCTTCCTGCCGGACAAGGCGATCGACCTGATCGACGAGGCCGGATCCCGGATGCGCATCCGCCGGATGACCGCGCCGCCGGACCTCCGCGAGTTCGACGAGAAGATCGCCGGCGTCCGCCGGGACAAGGAGTCCGCGATCGACTCCCAGGACTTCGAGAAGGCGGCGTCTCTCCGCGACAAGGAGAAGCAGCTGCTGGCGGCGAAGGCCAAGCGGGAGAAGGAGTGGAAGGCCGGCGACATGGACGTCGTCGCCGAGGTCGACGGCGAGCTGATCGCCGAGGTCCTCGCGACCGCCACCGGCATCCCGGTCTTCAAGCTGACCGAGGAGGAGTCGAGCCGACTGCTCCGCATGGAGGACGAGCTCCACAAGCGCGTCATCGGCCAGAAGGACGCCGTCATCGGCCTCTCGCGGGCGATCCGTCGTACGCGAGCCGGTCTGAAGGACCCGAAGCGTCCCGGTGGCTCGTTCATCTTCGCCGGCCCGTCCGGTGTCGGTAAGACCGAGCTGTCCAAGGCGCTCGCCGAATTCCTCTTCGGCGACGAGGACGCGATGATCTCCCTCGACATGTCGGAGTTCAGCGAGAAGCACACGGTTTCCCGCCTCTTCGGTTCTCCCCCCGGATACGTGGGCTACGAAGAGGGCGGCCAGCTCACCGAGAAGGTGCGCCGCAAGCCGTTCTCCGTCGTCCTCTTCGACGAGGTCGAGAAGGCCCACCCCGATATCTTCAATTCCCTTCTCCAGATCCTGGAGGACGGTCGTCTGACCGACTCCCAGGGCCGGGTCGTGGACTTCAAGAACACGGTCATCATCATGACGACCAACCTCGGGACCCGGGACATCTCGAAGGGCTTCAACCTGGGCTTCGCGGCCCAGGGCGACACGAAGTCCAACTACGAGCGGATGAAGGCCAAGGTCAGCGACGAGCTGAAGCAGCACTTCCGCCCGGAGTTCCTGAACCGTGTGGACGACATCATCGTCTTCCCGCAGCTCACCGAGGCCGACATCCTGAAGATCGTCGACCTGATGATCAGCCGGGTGGACGAGCGCCTGAAGGACCGGGACATGGGCATCGAGCTCTCCCAGTCCGCGAAGGAGCTGCTCGCCAAGAAGGGTTACGACCCGGTGATGGGCGCCCGGCCGCTGCGCCGGACGATCCAGCGCGAGGTCGAGGACTCGCTCTCCGAGAAGATCCTCTTCGGTGAGCTGCGCCCCGGTCACATCGTGGTCGTGGACACCGAGGGCGAGGGTGAGGAGAAGAAGTTCACCTTCCGCGGCGAGGAGAAGTCGGCGCTGCCGGACGTCCCGCCGATCGAGCAGGCGACGGGCGGAGCCGGCCCGAACCTCTCGAAGGACGCGTAAGGCGAAAGCCACCGAAGGGGCTGCCCCCGGATCCGCAAGGGCCCGGGGGCAGCCCCTTCGTCATGCCAGGTCCAGGTCGCCCGGGTTCGTCAGGGAGACGCGGAGACCCATCGCGGCGGCACCGCGCAGTCTTCTCGGGGGGACGTCGTGCACGGCCACCTCCAGGTCGCGCGCCTCCCGGAGCGGGGAGAGGTCCAGGTGCCCGTCCGGGTCGCGCAGCGGGTGGTTCACCTCCAGCCGGCGCAGCCCCCGGATCCGGCTCACCACGTCCAGGGCCGCGCTGTCGACCCGCATGGACGACAGCGTCAGGTACTCCAGCGCGCGCAGGTCGGCGAGGGCGCTCAGATCACTCAGGTTGGCGCACGACGCCAGACTCAGGCGGCGGAGCCGGTCGGTGTCCAGCGCGCGCAGCACGTCCAGGCGTGTCAGCAGGGAGTTCGCGGCGAACCACAGCTCCGTGAGCGGGCGCCCCGCGAGATCCTCGCCCAGGTCGGTGGGGGTGAGGTCGCCGACGACGAGCAGCCGGGTCTGCGGAAGGTGCCGTACGTGACGCAGCTGCTCCCTGTCGTGCACGGTGAGGGGCGCGGAGGACGGCAGCAGCGGGAGGACGCCGCGCGCGAACGCCTCCGTGGGAAAGCGCCGCCAGTGCTGGGCCACGGTCACGGCCTGTCCCGCGCGGGCGAAGGCCTCGGCGTAGGGGAGGGCCTCCGGGCCGCCGACCGCGGCGATCAGGTCGACGACCCGGTCCACGCTCGTCGCGGGGAGCCCCTGCGGTGCAGGCAGGAGCGGCAGCAGGAAACGGCCCAGCCGCTTGAAGTGGGCCGCCTGGAGGGGGCTCAGCGGCGGGGTGACCGAGGCGACCGCCGACTGGACCCGGCCGTGCAGGTGTCCGTCCAGCCACGTCGCGTGCTGGGCGCACAGGGCCGCAAGGATGTAGAGACTCGTCTTGAGGTCGCGCTTGCGGGTGGCGGAGCCCGCCGCCAGCAGGCCCTCGATGAGGACGGGCAGGTCACGGCGGGTGCAGTGCCCGGCCGCGAGGAGCAGCACGTCGTGCCACTGCTGGTCATGGGCGTGCCGCAGCAGCTCGGCGACCAGGTCGTCCTCGACGAACTCCTTCGCCGCCAGGAAGTCCTGGAAGGTGCGGTGGGCGAACTGGAAGACGTCGTCCGTCCGCTCCTGGAGCAGGCCGCTGCGGTTGAGCAGGTGGGTGAGGACCTCCTCGGAGCTCCCCTGCTCCTTGACCCGCGGCATTCCCGGCAGGGCACGGTCCAGCTGGTGCAGCGCCTGCTCCCGCGTGAACTCCGTCTGCCCGGCCCGGACCAGCCAGGCCGCGAGCCGCTGGAGGAGTTCCTGGTGCTCCTCGACCGACATCCGCACGCCGTCGGGGGCGTCGACCCGGCGCCGGGCGTCCCGGGCGCCGAGGAGCATCCGCAGGGCCGAGTCGTAGAGGGCCCAGCGCGTCTCGGGCAGGAACCCCTCCCGTAACCGGTGGAGGGCGCAGACGACGGCGCACAGCAGCGGTGTGCGGGCCAGGTCGGCCAGCGTGGGGTTGTGGCGGAACTGCTCGACGAGGTCCCGTTCGAGCGCCGTCAGGTACGCGGCGTCGCCGTCGAGCCGCGCCGCGTCGTGCCACGCGGCGACGAAGTCCTGGATGTCCTGGTCCCGCATGGGCAGCAGGGTCAGTTCCTCGAAGCCTTCGGCGTCCAGCCAGCCCGGCCCCACGGCGAGCGGCCGGACGGTCGCCACGCAGCGGGTGCGGGGATAGCGGGCCAGGAGTCCGGACAGCCAGGCGTGTGCGGCTTCGCGGTCCTCCCGGGACACCTCGTCGAGACCGTCCACGAGCAGGAGAGCCCGGCCCCCGGCGAGGACGCGGCCGGCCCAGCCGTCGGGCGCGGGGTCGACCATCAGCCCGGCGACGCCCGGGAGTTCGCCGGGGGAGGGGAACGCCGACCCGTGGGCCCGGACGGTCCGCAGCGGGACGACGAACGGCACGCGGCCGTTCAGCCTGGCCAGGCCGGGGCCGAGCGTGCCGGCCGCCGCGTGGGCGGCCAGCCACCACACGAGCGTGGTCTTGCCCGCTCCCGCGTCCCCGCGGAGCAGGACACGGGGGCGGACGGCGAGCAGGTCGTCGACTCGCCGCGGTACGGGCGTGGGGCCGTCCTTCTTCGCGGTCGCCTCCAGCGTGAGGTAGGCGGTGTCGAGGTCCCAGGTGGAGGACCGGCGGTCGAGTTCGTCGAGCCCGAAGACCTTGGTCCGGCGGTAGGCGGCGCCGATGGCCTCCCCGTACTCCTGCTCGTAGGGGGAGTCGGCGGAGCTGTGCCGGGTGAGGGCGGTGAGCGCGGGAAAGCCACGGCCGGTGGCCTGGGTGAAGGCGACGAGGAAGTCGGGGTCGGCGGCGATGGCGCTCAGGGGCACGCACTCGACCCGCCGGTGGCCGCGGCCCCGCGGGATCTCCCTGACGATGCCGAGCAGACCGTCGCCCGCGACGACGGGTCCGCCGGAGAGCCCGGCGAGCGGCGAGCTCCCGTCGGCGGGCTCGGCGGCCGCAGGCGCGTCGAGTTCGAGGACCATGGTGCGGCGGACGAGGCCGGCGAGGGGGAGGAGCGTGCCGCGGTACTGGTCGCTCTCCAGCTTCCGGCCTTCCGCGTACCGCTGTACGCGGGGGTAGCCGAGGATCTCGCAGTCGGGCAGCGGCCGGTCGCCCGCGAGCATGCCGACCGTCGCCCGGTACGGGGCGCCGGGAGGGAGGAGGACCAGGCTCTCCGGGGCCTGGAGCAGTGCGGCGTCGAGCCGCGGGTCCGACCAGATCACCTGGCAGAGGACCCGCTCGGCCCGGCCGGGCACGGACACCCAGGCCGTGTACGCGGTCCGCAGCACATGGGCGCAGGTGAGGACGGTGTCCGCGGTGAGCAGGACGCCGCTGCCCTGCCGTCCGTGCTGCTCGGAGTGGACGACGACGGGGAGCCGGACGGAGGGCCGCGGTACGGGGGCCGTCAACGCGCCGGCCCGCCACCGAAGTCGGAGGTGTCGCCGGCGTCCTCGCTGCCGACCAGCCAGGGCCCGTTCGTCCGGGCGTCGCGGGGCCTGAGGGTGAACGAGACGCGGTGGATGTCGCCCCGGGCGCGGGAGGCGTCGGCCCCGGCCTCGACGACCCACGCCTTGACCTTGCCCCCGCCCTTCACCTCCTTGCGGAGCTCGATCGTGAACTCCATCTCGATGTCGCCCACTTCGAAGGCGACGGCCTTCCCGGTGGCGCGGCCGGCGGCCTCGACGAGTTGGTCGCGTACGGATTCGATGGCGTCGGCGAGCTCTATGTCGGTCATGGGCGCGAACGTACCGGGGGAGGGCAGGGGCGGTCAGCTCATGGCTGGATGTCGACGGTGGGCGCGAGGTTCTCGGTGCCGGTGAAGCGGCCGTAGCCCACGACATGGGCGAGTCCGGACAGGGACGCCAAGGGTGTCAGGTCGTACACCTGTCCTTCGTCGCCGTGTACGAGGTTCAGTCGGCGCAGGGCCGGAAAGGTCCGGGCGACGACGTCCAGACGCGCCGTGGTCCGGGCGCACTGCACGTACAGGATCTCGACCCGCGGCAGCCGCAGCGCCTCCGGGGCTTCCGTGACGACCTCCGCGGGCAGCGAGAGGAACGAGAGCCGGTCGAGGCGGGTCATCGCGAGCCAGTCCTCCTCGGCGATCGTCGGCTCGCCGTAGATCGCCAGTCCGGCGAGGGCGGTCAGGCGGGGGAGGAACGTGAGCCTTTCGTCGGTGTGGTCGATCAGGGCCAGGGTCTCCAGCCCGTTCTCGGCGGGGAAGGACTCCAGGGCCCGGGTGAAGGACGCCGGCATCCGCAGGGTGCGTGCCCCGGCGAGCCTGTCGCCCAGCAGGGCCAGTCCCTCGGTGGTGAGACTCGGGCGCAGGTCGAGAGAGGCGGGACGCAGCCCGAGACGTACGACTTCGGCGGCCTGCTCGTCGGAGACGAGCGTGAAGTCGACGAGTTCCGGGTCCAGCCGGGCGATGATCTCCTCCGCGTAGGGAGCCGTCGCGAACCGGGACCACCCCCACATCAGCTGGGAGTGGACGTTGAGACTGCCGTTGCCGACGAACCTGGCGAGGAACGGCACGGCGGCGTCGTCCGCGATGTGGGTCGCCGTGATCACCACGTTCAGGGCGTCGGTGTCGTCCAGGGACTCCGGCCCCGGCAGCAGGTCGAGGACCGCCCGGCCCACCGACGCCAGCTCCCGCGCCTCGGCGAACCCGGACGGCGGGATCACCGCCGCCGTCCGCGCGAGGACCCGGTCCCGGATCTCCGGTGCCACCTCCGTCGCGTGCTCCAGGGCCGTCGCGGCGACCACGAGGATCCGCAGCCGGGTACGGCGGTCCGCCGTCGCGTCGCCCGCGCGCAGCAGCTCGTCGAAGATCTCCGCGCATTCGCGCGGGCGGGCGTGGCCGACCGCCATGCGGACGACGTCCTCCCACTGGTCGTCCGCCGCGTGCCGGATGAGGACGCCGATGTCCCAGCGGTCCACCAGGGCCTTCGCCGCGAGGTAGTCCTGGAAGGTGCGGTGGACGAAGTCGACGGTCTCCTCGGTCGGTTCGCGCAGGAGTCCGCTGCGGTGGAGCAGGTGGGTGAAGACCGCTCCGGGGTCGTACCCGGCCGCCTCCGTGATCGCGGGCACCGCCTCCCGTACGACCGACTCCGCGTGCGAACGGTCCATCGTGGTACGGCCGTTGAGCGTCAGCCAGTACGCGATCCGCTGGATCAGCTGGATCTGCGGGGCCTCGCCCAGCTCGATCCCGTACGGCGTGGTCATGTCCCGTTCGCGGTCGCGGCGGGTGAGGAGCATCGAGAGGGCCGCCTCGTACAGCGCTTTCCGGCCGCGCGGGAGGAAGCCGCGGCGGCCGAGGTGCAGGGCGCAGATCAGGCCGCACATCAGAGGGTTGGTCGCGAGCTGTGCGACGTCGGAGGTGGTCCGCAGCGCGGCCAGGAGGGGCTGTACGTACGGTGTGGCCTCCGGCCCGGCGGCCCGGTGCCAGCGGCGGACGAACGTGGCGACCTCGGCGGCGGACATGGGGGCGAGGGTGAGTTCGGTGAAGCCCTCGCCGGCCAGCCAGTCGTCCCGTACGGCGGTGGGGCGGGAGGTCACCAGCCAGCGGTTGCCGTCGTAGGTGCCGACGAGGTCGCGGAGCCAGCCGCGGGCGCGGTCGCGCTCGGCCTCGGGGATCTCGTCGATCCCGTCGACGAGGATCATGCCGCGCCCGGCGGCGAGGACCCGGTCGGCCCAGCCCTCGGGCGGGGAGAGCGGGCAGCCGATGGCGGAGAGGAAGCGGTCGGGGGCGGGGAGCCGCTCACCGTGACGGGTGAGGGTGCGCAGCGGCAGGACGAAGGGGATCCGGTCGCGGAGGTACGCCATGCCGTCCGCGAGGTCCTCGCGTGCGGCGGAGACGGCCAGCCACTGGACGAGCGTCGTCTTGCCGGAGCCGGCGAGGCCGCGCAGGAGGACCCTGCCGTGGTGGGCGACCACCTGGTCCGCCGGGCCGCCCTGGACGTCGAAGGCGCGGTGCTGCTCGGGGGTCAGCAGGAGGAGGTCCCTCTCGGGGTCGGCGCCCTCGGAGAAGGGGCGGAGGTGGGCGCCCTCCAGACCGCCCCGGCCGCCCCGGCCGTCCCCGGAGCCTCGCCCGTCCCCGGAGCCTCGCCGGCCCTCGGGGTGGAACCCGTCCCCTGAGCCTCGCCCGTCCCCGGAGCGGGACCCGGCCGGGGGCTGCCCCGTGGCGCGCGGCCCCGTCGCCGTTCTCGTCGCCTCCAGCGACAGGTACGCCACGTCCAGCGGCCATCGTTCCGGCGCGTCCCGCAGGTCGACCCCGTAGATGGTGAGGCTGCCGTGCTTCTTCGCCGCGTACGCCCGGTAGCGGCGCTCGAACTCGGCGTCCCGCGCGTCCACCCGGGGCGTACGGCGGATCACCTCGTCGACCTTGGCGGTCAGCTCCGCCTGGCCCCGGGTCTGCTCCACGAGGCTCCTGGCCACGAACGTGGACCGCTTGGTGAAGAACTCCAGGATGTGCAGGCAGGCCCACTCGGTGAGCGAGCCGAGGAAGAGGACGGAGTCCGTCGAGAGGCCGTCCGGGGCCGGGGCCGCCGCGCGCAGCCGCTCGGCGAGGGCGGTGTGGCCGAGGTGGACCGCCTGGACGTCGTCCATGTCGAGGTCGCCGAGGGCGAGGAGCGTCGCGGCCAGGGTGTCGGTCAGCGCCTCGGTCTCGTCGGCGGGGAACGGTGGCTCTCCGGGACCGCTCACGGCGCGCTCGACGAGGGTGGCGGCCAGTTTCCGGACGTCCCGGTCGGTCAGCGTGCGCCGTTCACCCCGGAAGGAGACCAGCCCGGAGAGCCGGATCGGCTTGCGGGCGCCGGTGAGACCGGCCCCGGGAGCGTCTTTGACCAGGAGTTTTCGTAGCAGAGGGCCGATCACCGCCGAGGCGAGGCGGGTGGCGATGAGCGCTGGTTCCACGTACGTCCCCCGAACGTTCCCCGAACAAGATCGTGTCCTGCCAAACCGTAGTGGGGGACGGCCTGTCGAGGGGGCCGGTTGCGTGACCCAGGTCGCATTGGGGGCGGGTGCGCCGTGACAAGGCGCACAGGCGTTTCGAGGGGTACTAACCGGAATAGTGATGTCGTTTGGTGTCGATTCGGGACGTTCAGGGCGCAGTCGTCGGGACTTTGGTCCCGAACGGTGCCGAACCATGGGGGAGACGGCCTATCGGCCCCTTCCGGACTGGTCCGACGTGCGGATAAACCGAATCCCTTGTGCCGCTTTGTCCGATTTCAGTGGGGGGTGTCCCGGGTCGTCAAGACCTGAACTTCACGGGGGATCGCTACGACGCAATGTCGTAGATGGGGGGTTTTACCCCGGATGGGGGGCTGGGTTACCAAGGATGAGCAACAGCCCGCCCGGCGCACCGCTCGCGTCGGGTCCCGCTCTTTCCGGAGGTTTTCCCCCGTATGTCGAAGCGCGTCATGAACCCCGCCGCCCGTATCACCGCCGTCGCTCTCGTTACCGCGGGTCTCGGAGCGTCGCTGGTGGCCGGAGCAGGGTCCGCCTTCGCCGCCGAGGGCAAGGCCGCCACCATCGCGACTGCCGCGACCGGTGCGTCCGCTGCCGTCGCCGCGCAGGCCGATGCCCAGGCCCAGGCCGCCACCAAGGCCGCCGTCGCCAAGCAGGTCGCCGCCAAGCAGGCCGCCGCCAAGGCCGCCGTGGCCAAGGCCGTCAAGGCCGCCCCGGCCGCCGCCAAGAAGGCTCCCTCGTGGGTCAAGCCGGTCGGTGGCTACACGCTGTCCGCCAGCTTCAACCAGGGCGGCGCCATGTGGGCCCACAAGCACTCGGGCCAGGACTTCGCCGTCCCGGTCGGCACCCCGGTCAAGGCCGCCGGCGCCGGCACCGTCGTGAAGGCCGGCCCGAACGGCGGCGGCGACGGCCCCGCGTACGGCAACGCCATCGTCGTCAAGCACGCCAACGGCAAGTACTCGCAGTACGCGCACCTGTCGAAGATCAACGTGCACATCGGCCAGAAGGTCGGCGCCGGTCAGAAGATCGCGCTGTCCGGCAACACCGGCAACTCGTCCGGCCCGCACCTGCACTTCGAGATCCGTACGACCCCGAACTACGGCTCCGCCCTCAACCCGGCCGCGTTCCTGCGCTCGGTGGGCGTCACCCTCTGACCCGTACCACTCCCTACGGCGCGTGATGCGCCTGAGTGAGCAGATCGAGGGCGACCTCCAGGACAGCTTCGTGCTTGTCCTGGAGGTCGCCCT
Organism: Streptomyces sp. Je 1-79; assembly: GCF_025195125.1. Classification (GTDB taxonomy): domain Bacteria; phylum Actinomycetota; class Actinomycetes; order Streptomycetales; family Streptomycetaceae; genus Streptomyces. The sequence goes on along the minus strand of NZ_JAMGSL010000007.1, from coordinate 28,772 downwards.
CGACGTTCTGCATGAAGAACGTGCCGGCGTGCAGCGTGAAGATGGCGCTGACGCAGCGGACCCGGTCGGCCATCGCGAAGTCCGGCTCCTGCACCAGCTCCGTCAGTTCGAGCATGCGCTCCTTGAAGGTCAGGCCGATGCTGAGCTCACGCACGGTGGCCTGGTTCTCCTGCATGAACCGGTACAGCGGGGCCGCGTCGAGCAGCGCCCGCTGGTAGCGGCGCAGGGCCTCCTGGCGGGTCTCAAGGGTGCGGGGCTGCGTCTGCGCCCAGGCGATCAGCTCGTCCATGGGGCGGGTGAGGTCCTGGAAGAGCCCGATCAGGATGTCTTCCTTGGTCTTGAAGTGGTAGTACAGCGCCGCCTTCGTGACGTCGAGCCGTTCCGCGATCTCGCGCAGCGAGGTCTTCTCGTACCCCTGCTCGGCGAAGAGTTCGAGAGCAACGTCCTGGATGCGCTGGCGGGTGTTGCCTCTGGCCATGGTCTGCTCGCTCCCACACACTCTTACTTACTTGACGCCCGGCTAGTTACGCGTCTACCGTCCCCCAGTGTAGTAACTAGCCGGGCGGCAAGTAAGTAGCCCGGTCGAGTAACGGGCGACCAGGGGACGGGCAGGACATGACCACCACGACACCACCACCGCAGCAGGCCGGGGAGGCGGAGCAGCCGCGCAGTGTCCGCGTCGTCCTCCTCGCCCTGATGATCGCGATGCTGCTCGCGATGCTCGACAACATGATCATCGGCACCGCCATGCCCACCATCGTCGGCGAGCTCGGCGGCCTGGCGCACCTCTCCTGGGTCGTCACCGCCTACACCCTGGCCACGGCCGCCTCCACCCCGATCTGGGGCAAGCTCGGCGACATGTTCGGCCGCAAGGGCGTCTTCCTCGCCTCGATCGTGATCTTCCTGATCGGTTCGGCGCTCAGCGGCATGGCCCAGGACATGGGCCAGCTCATCGGCTTCCGCGCCGTCCAGGGCCTGGGCGCCGGCGGTCTGATGGTCGGCGTCATGGCGATCATCGGCGACCTGATCCCGCCCCGTGAGCGCGGGAAGTACCAGGGCATGATGGCCGGCGTGATGGCCCTCGCCATGATCGGCGGACCGCTGGTCGGCGGCACCATCACCGACCACTGGGGCTGGCGCTGGTCGTTCTACATCAACCTGCCGCTGGGCGCGGTCGCCCTCGCGATGGTGACCGCCGTGCTCCACCTGCCCAGGAAGGAGCGCGACCGCTCCACCCGGATCGACTTCCTCGGCGCCGCGCTGCTGACCGTCGGCATCACCGCGATCGTGCTGGTCACCACTTGGGGCGGTACGGAGTACGCCTGGGGCTCCGCGACCATCGTCGGCCTCTCGGTCGCCGGTGTCGCCGCGCTCGCCGCGTTCCTCTGGGCCGAGACCCGCGCGAGCGACCCGGTCGTGCCGCTGCACATCTTCCGGAGCCGTAACTTCACCCTCATGTCGGTGATCGGCTTCCTCACCGGCTTCGTGATGTTCGGCGCCGTCCTCTTCCTGCCGCTCTTCCAGCAGTCCGTGCAGGGCGCCTCGGCCACCAACTCCGGTCTGCTGCTCCTGCCGATGCTGCTCTCGATGATGGTCGTCTCGCTGGTCTCCGGCCGGATCACCACCAACAGCGGCAGGTACAAGATCTTCCCGATCATCGGTACGGCACTGATGGTGATCGGCCTGTTCCTGCTCGCGCAGATGGACACCGGCACCTCCCGGCTCACCTCGGGGGTCTACATGGCGCTGCTCGGCGCCGGCATGGGCTTCCTGATGCAGATCACGATGCTCGTCGCGCAGAACAGCGTCGAGATGAAGGACATGGGCGTCGCCTCCTCCGCGACCACCCTCTTCCGCACCCTCGGTTCCTCCTTCGGCGTCGCGATCATGGGCGCGCTCTTCACGAGCCGCGTCCAGGACGAGATGGCGGCGCGCGGCGGCTCGGAGCTGACCCAGCAGTCCGCCCAGCTCGACGCGGCCTCGCTCGCGAAGCTGCCGGAAGCTCTGCGCGAGGCGTACCAGCACGCGGTGGCCGCCGGTACGCACTCCGCCTTCCTGGTGGGCGCGGCGGTCGCGGTCGTCGGCGTCGTCCTCGCCTTCCTGGTCAAGGAGGTCGCACTGCGCGGCGCCGGACCGGAGCCGAAGCCGGAGGGCTCCGACAAGGGCCCGAAGGTCGCCGAGACCGTCTGACCCACGCTCGTACGGGCTCGGACGGGGCTCGTACGGAAGCCCGTACGCAGGAGGGCCCCGGCACACCAGGTGTGCCGGGGCCCTCTCCCGTTTCCGCCCGCTCCCGGGCCGCTGTCTAGTCCGCGAACTTCATGATCGGGAAGCTGCCCGTGTTCGTCGGCGCGTGGTCCGGCAGCCAGAGCACCGCGATCGCGCCGCCCGCCCCCTGCGGTGTGCCCTCGGGCGCCGCGTTGCGGAAGGTCAGCCGGGCACCGAGGACGCGGGCCTGCCCGGCCGCGATCGTCAGCCCGAGCCCGTGCCCCTGCCCCGCCCGGTCGCTCGCGCCGGTACGGAAGCGGCTCGGGCCCTCGCGGAGCAGCGCCTCGGGGAAGCCGGGGCCGTGGTCCCTGACCCGCACCACCCGGCCCTCGACCGTGACCTCGAACGGCGGCTTGCCGTGCTTGGCCGCGTTCGCCAGCAGGTTGATGAGGATCCGCTCAAGACGCCGCGGGTCGGTGCTCACCCAGGACTCGTGGACCACGTGCACGACCGCCTCCGGGTCCAGCGCCCGGACCCGCCGCTCCACGAACTCCCCGAGCGCGATCTCCTGGAGCTCGGCACGCTCCGAGGCGCTGTCGAGCCGGGCGACCTCGAGAACGTCCTCGACCAGCGTCCGCATCGCCTGCGCCCGGTCCCGTACGAGCTCCGTCGGGCGCCCGGGCGGCAGCAGTTCCGCCGCCGTGAGCAGGCCGGTCACCGGGGTGCGCAGCTCGTGGGCGATGTCGGCGGTGACCCGGCGCTCGGCCTCGATCCGCTCCTGAAGGGCGTCGGTGAGGGCGTCCACCGCACGGGCCAGCTCGTCGGTCTCGTCGCGTACGACTCCACCGATCGCGTCCCGTACCCGTACGTCCGTGTTGCCCTGCGCGACCCGGCCCGCCGCCGCGGCGGCCTTCCGCAGCCGGCGGGAGAGCTGGCCGCCGATGAGCACACCGAGCGCGCAGCCGCCGAAGACCACCGAGACCGAGCCGATGATCAGCGCCCGGTCGAGATCCTCCATGATCGTCGCGCTGTTGTCGGCGAACGGGATGTGCAGCGACAGCACGTCTCCGTTGGCCAGCGGCACGGCCGCCCAGACGTCCGGCGGACCGCCGTGACGGTGCTCCTGCACGTACGTACCGCGCCGCTTGTCGCGCATCAGCTGGTCGAGCTGGGGCGGCAGCATCGGGTCGTTGAGCTTGGTGCCGAACCGGGGCTCCTTCGGCTTGGAGCTCTCGTACATCCGCTGGGCGAAGAGGAGCCGCTCCATCTGCACCTCGCGCGCGTTGTCGAGCATCGAGACGCGCGCCGAGTTGTGCACGACCAGGCTGAGCGTGACCGCGATGAGGGCGCCGACGGCGGCGATGGCCACGGCGATCTTCCAGCGGACGCCGGTACGGAGGGCGGGCGGCTTCACCTGCGCACCTGCTTCTCAGGCATCGGGCGCGCTCATCCCTTGAGCTTGTAGCCGAAGCCGCGGACCGTCTCGATCCGGTCCTGGCCGATCTTGGTGCGGAGCCGCTGGACATGGACGTCCACGACCCGGGTGTCGCCACCCCAGCCGTAGTCCCACACCCGCTCCAGGAGCTTGTCCCGCGACAGGACGGTGCCCGGCGCGGACGAGAACTCCAGCAGCAGCCGCATCTCCGTCGGGGTCAGGCCCACCGGCGCACCGCCCTTGCGGACCTCCATGCCCTCGGTGTCGACCTCCAGGTCGCCGAAGACCAGCACGGCGCCGGTCGCCGCCTCGTCCCGCCCCGGGCCACCGGGCGCCGGGCCGCCGGCGTGGCCGAAGCGGCGCAGCACGGCCCGGATCCGGGCCACCAGCACGGAGCCGTCGAAGGGCTTGGTCACGTAGTCGTCGGCCCCGGCCTCCAGGCCGAGGACGACGTCGATGGAGTCGGCGCGCGCGGACAGCATGATCACGGGCACGGTCGACTCGTCACGGATGCGCCTGCACAGGCTCACCCCGTCCATGCCCGGCAGCATCACGTCGAGCAGCGCGATGTCGGGCCGGTCCGCCCGGAACGCCTCAAGGCCCGACAGTCCGTCGGGCATGGCCGTCACCGCGAAGCCGTCCCGCTCCAGTGCGAGCTGGGTGGCCTCGCGGATGACGTCGTCGTCCTCGACGAACAGCACATGGGTCTCGGCCATCGGGCGCCCTTCCACCTTCCGTTCAGCTGCCGCTCGGCTCGGCCGTCGGGGGGCCGTCGATGCCACCGTCGCCGACCGCGCGGCTGTAGTCGTTGTGCACCCAGTCGTGCTGGGAGAACCTGTTTCCCGCCCAGCGGTACGTGATCACGTCCTCGCCCGACGGGTACGCCACCGGGTCGCCCTTGGCGTACACCTGCTTGGTCACGACCAGGTCGCCCCGGTCGATGGTCGCGTACACGGCCGCGTCCTCGGCCATGAAGACGTTCCTGTAACCGTCGCCCACCTCGCGGTACACGTACGTGCCGATGCCGACGGCGTCACCACAGGTCATCACGTTGACGACGACGTCGGGCGAGGTGCCGCCGGTCAGGTTCCCGTAGGACGTGTCCACGGGGTACGCGTCCGCGACGCAGGGCTTGAGATCCGCCTTCAGTCGTTCCCCGATCTTCGGGTCGCCCTTGATCAGCGCGATCGGGTCGACCCGCTCGGCGGGCATCTGCCCGGCGGAGGCGGAGCCGGAGGGGGACGGCGCGGGGGCGGCCGAACCCACCTCGGCGCGGGCCGCGCCCTCGTCCCGGGAGCCCGTACCGCCGGTCGAGCAGGCGCTCAGGAACAGGCCGACGGCGGCGAGCACGGCCACCGCCGTGATGCTCGCCGCCTTGAGGATCCGGCGGTTCGGGCCGCCGGGCCCGTCGTCGCCGTCGTATCTGGCGCCTAGGCCGCGCACCGGTCCTGCCCCCGTTCGTCACGTCGTACGGTCGACCGCTCCAGAGCGCGGGCGTCCTCGACGCCGCGGCTCTCCAGTTCCTGCCGCAGTCGGGCCAGTGCGCGGTGGAGCGTGGACTTCACCGTACCGGTCGACATGCCGAGCGCGGCCGCGGTCTCCTCGGTGCTCATCTGCTCCCAGTGCCGCAGGACGACGACGCTGCGCTGCTTCGGGGCGAGGACCTTGAGGATGTCCATGAGGAGCGCCCGGTCGGCGTGCTGCTCGGTGGCGTCGTCGACGGACGCGTCGGGCAGCTGCTCGGTGGGGACCTCGTCGAGCTTGCGGGCGCGCCACCACTCGGTACGGGTGTTGATCATCACGCGGCGGAGGTAGGCGTCGGCGAGCGACTTGTCGGCGATGCCGTCCCAGCGGCCGTAGGTGCGGACGAGCGCGGTCTGGAGCAGGTCCTGGGCGTCGACGGGGTCGGGCACGAGCCGGCGGGCGCTGCGCAACAGCGCGTCCTGCCGAGTCCGTACGTACTCCTCGAAGTCGAGCACCTCGCCGTGCGGCATCGCGACCGCCTCCATCCCCGTGACCTGCCTGTTTGCCTGACGTCGATGACGCTACGGAGCGCTTGTCACGAGGCTGTGCGAGCCAGCCGTCGGAGTCCGCACGGCTGTCCATCGGTTGTGTAACAGGGGCCTGGGATGGGTATAGGGCGGTGCCCGCGCGTGCGGTGCGGATACGGGCGGGCGCCGTCGGGGCCGGGGGAGCCGCGCCCCGCCCGCACGTCGCGTCGCCCTCAGGACGGGGCAGCCGTGCCGCCCCGCCCGTGCGCCGAGGGTCTTCAGGACTGCGGGAGGCGGTACTCGCCGTTCTCCAGGGGCTCCACCAGGCCGTCCGCGACCAGGCCGTCCAGGGCGCGGGCGCGTTGGACCGGCTCGTCCCAGACCGCGTCCAGTGCGGACTGCGCCACCGGGCCCGGCGCGTCCCGCAGGACGGCGAGCAGCCGGCCTCGCACCTGGCGGTCCGTGCCCGCGTACGTCTGACCGCGCCGCGGCGGTCCGTCGTGGGCCGGCTTCCCCGCCAGGCGCCACGCGCACCGGTCGGCGATCGGGCACCGCCCGCAGTCCTCGTTCTTCGCCGTGCACACCAGCGCGCCCAGCTCCATCGAGGCCGCCGCCCAGCGCGCCGCCGTCCCCTCGTCCTGCGGGAGCAGCTCCCGCGCGAGCCTGCGCTCGGCGGCGGTCGTGGCGTTCGGCGGGTACTGCACACCCGTCGCCGCCCGGGCGAACACCCGGCGGACGTTGGTGTCGAGGACCGGATACCGCTGCCCGTACGCGAACGAGGCCACCGCCGCCGCCGTGTACTCCCCGATCCCGGGCAGCGCCAGCAGCGCCGTGTGCTCGCTCGGCACGTCGCCGCCGTGCCGCTCCGTTATGGCCACGGCCGCGGCGTGCAGCCGCAGCGCACGCCGGGGATAGCCGAGCCGGCCCCAGGCGCGGACGGCGTCGCCGGGGGCGTCGGCGGCCAGGTCGGCGGGGCGCGGCCAGCGCGCGAGCCACTGCTCGTACACCGGCAGGACCCGGACGACCGGGGTCTGCTGGAGCATGAACTCGCTGACCATCACGCCCCACGCCCCCGCCTCGGGGCGGCGCCAGGGCAGGTCGCGGGCGTGCCGGTCGAACCAGGCGAGGACGGGCCCGTGCAGTGCGGCGGGTGCCGGGACGGCCGGGGCTTCGAACACGGGGGTGGAGGCATCGGTGGAAGTCATCGCACCCCCGATCCTGGCACGTCCGGCGCGCGTTCAGTACGCGCCGTGGCGCACGCCCTCGGGGCGCGTGGAGGCGCGCGGGCGCGGTCCGCGCCCCGCGCACCACACCACGACGCCGTTCCGGCTCGATCGCGCCGTGCCCACCAGCGCCGCCACGGGCCGGTTCGCCGCCTTGACGACCAGGAAGGCGACCGCTCCGCCGAGCACCAGACCGACGGTCACGTCGTGCGGGTAGTGGACGCCGACGAAGACCCGGGAGGCGGCCATGAGCAGTGCCATCGGGAGGGTCAGCCAGACGATCCCGCGCCAGGAGAGGGCGAGCGCGATCGCGGCGGCGCCCGCGATCGCGGCGTGGTTGCTGGGGAAGGACCAGTCGCCGATCGGCGGGCACGGCACGAGCGAGGCCGGTGCCCCGGCGACCGCCCGGCACGGACGCTCCTCGTCCACCAGTGACTTGAGCGACTCGCTCACCACGTAACCGAACGCGGTCGCGAGCGGGGCGAGCAGCGCCAGGGCCATCGCACCGTTCGGCGCGTACCGGGCGCGCCACCAGCCGGCGAGGAACAGTACGCCGAAGAGCAGGAGTCCGGCCTCCGTCCAGACCTCGGCGAGCTGCTGGAACCAGTGCGGGGTGGCGTGGGCGAAGTCCGTGACATCGCGATAGAGGTCGTCCGAAAGCGTGTTCATGATCGATGACGCTAACCGGCGGAACGGGCCCCGCGCCCCGGGCGAAGGACCACGGCCACCCCTGACGAAAGTGGGGGATTGCAGGGAGAACGAGAGCCCAGGATGTGATCATCGGCAAAACTTGATGCCTGGGGCGGCGGGTGGGGCGGGAGTTGGGGCCGATCTCTCGTAAGGTTCGTGGCGTGGGATCACTGCGCAATCCGGTCGGGCCGCTTCCCTCCTCCATCTACTGGCGACGGAGGGCGATCGCGCTGTGCCTGATCGCCCTGACGGCGCTGATCGCCGTCTGGGTCGTCACCTCCGGCGGAGGCGGCGGGAAGAAGGCCGACGACTCCTCCAACGGCGCTTCTCCCGCGCCCTCGATCACCCCCGGCCCCTCCGGTTCGGGTCCCGCGATCAGCGAACAGCCGGGCGGGCGTGACGAGTCGGGCGACTCCGGCGAGAACTCCGGTGGCGACGGTGGTGACGGCGGTGACGGCGGCAGCGGTACGGACGCGGGCGGGGACGCCGGCTCCGGCGACGGCGGAGAGAACGGCGGCACGGACGGCGGCGACGGCGGCGCGGGAGCGAGCGCGGGCCAGCAGGTTCCGGCCGATTCCCCGCTTCCGAACTGTGCTCCCGGAGCGGTGCAGTTGACGCTCCGCAGCGCCCAGGTCTCGTACGCGCCGGGCGAGAAGCCGCGCTTCCAGCTCGTCGCCAGGAACACCTCGGCGAACGACTGCAAGGCCGATCTCGGCCCCCGGAACGCGGTTCTGACGATCAGTGACGACCAGGACGACGAGGTCTGGTCCTCCAAGGACTGCCCGCGCCCGGCCGGCGCCGTCCTGTTCCGGGTCCCGGCACGTTCGTCGATCACCCACACCGTGGAGTGGGACCGCGCGCAGAGCGCCCCGCAGTGCGCCACCGCCCCGGCGGGCCCGGTGGGACCGGGCACGTACCTGGTGGAGGCCGCGATGCCGGGCGTGAAGGTCCTTCCGGCCTCCTTCACGCTGGCCAAGGACTGACCGGGTACGCGCCGGGCAAGAGGACTGACGGGTTCACGCCGGACTGACCGGCGGTACGCGGAAGGGGCCGTTTGGGAGTCTCCGTAGGGCCCCTTCTCCGTGTCCGTGGACGCGTCGGTACGCGACCGGCCAGACGTACCGGCTAGACGTACCGCTCCAGGATCGAGGACTCCGCCAGCCGGGACAGGCCCTCGCGGACGCTGCGCGCCCGGGCCTCGCCGACACCGTCGACGGTCTGGAGGTCGTCGACGCTGGCCGCGAGGAGCTTCTGCAGGCCGCCGAAGTGCTCCACGAGCCGCTCGATGATCGCGCCGGGCAGCCGCGGGACCTTGGCGAGGAGCCGGTAGCCGCGCGGGGAGACCGCGGAGTCGAGGGTCTCGGGGGAGCCGCTGTAGCCCAGGGCCCGCGCCACGATGGGCAGTTCGAGGAGCTCGGCGTGGGTGAGCGCGTTGAGCTCGGTGAGCGCCTCGGCGACCGTGCGCGAACGCTTGGCCGTGGGCTCGGGCACGTAGTCGCGGACGACGAGCTCGCGCTCGGGCTCCACGCCCGCGATCAGCTCGTCGAGCTGGAGCGAGAGCAGCCGGCCGTCCGTGCCGAGCTCGACGACGTACTCGGCGATCTCGGTGGCGATCCGGCGGACCATCTCCAGGCGCTGGGCGACGGCGGTGACGTCCCGCACGGTCACCAGGTCCTCGATCTCCAGCGCGGAGAGCGTGCCGGCGACCTCGTCGAGGCGGAGCTTGTACCGCTCCAGGGTCGCGAGCGCCTGGTTGGCGCGGGAGAGGATCGCGGCCGACTCCTCCAGCACGCGGCGCTCGCCGTTCACGTAGATGGCGATGAGCCGCATCGACTGGGAGACGGAGACGACCGGGAAGTTGCACTGCTTGGAGACCCGGTCCGCGGTGCGGTGACGGGTGCCGGTCTCCTCGGTGTGGATGGAGGCGTCCGGCACGAGCTGGACACCGGCCCGGTGGATCTTGGAGATGTCCTTGTCGAGGACGAGTCCGCCGTCGAGCTTGCACAGCTCACGCAGCCGGGTCGCCGTGAACTCCACGTCCAGCACGAAGCCGCCGGTGCACATCGAGTCCACCGTCTTGTCCATGCCGAGCACGATCAGACCGCCGGTGTTGCCCCGCAGAACGCGCTCGAGGCCGTCGCGCAGTGCGGTGCCGGGAGCGACCGCGCTGAGGGCCGCGCGCATCAGCGCTTCGTTCCCGTCCTTGGCTGCCACTGCACTCCTCCGGCTCGTACGGATGGGCGAGACCAGGGCAAAGTCTAGCGACACCGCCCCGCGCCCCTCTGCCGCACGCCGGAGCACACCCCCCGCCACCCGTCGCGCCCCTCCCGTGAGCCCCCCGCTCCCGGCCCGCGACGACCCTCGCCCGGCGCCCGGCTCGCGGCCGGGACGACCCTCGTCCGGGGCCCGGCTCGCGGCCCGGGACGGGCTTCGTCCGGGGACCCCGCTCGTGGCCCGCGACGACCGTCGCCCCACGTCCTCGTGGCCCCGCTACCCCTGCTCGTCGCGCGGGGCGGCGGCCCTGCGGCTCCGGGGGAGCACCCTCAGCGCGTCCCCGATGTCCGCCACCTCGGTCACCTTCATGCCCGCCGGCACCTTCCCCGGATCCCCCGGGACCAGCGCGTGCGTGAAGCCCAGCCGGTGCGCCTCGGCCAGGCGTCGCTGCACGCCCGTGACCCGGCGGACCTCGCCCGCGAGCCCCACCTCGCCGATCGCGACGAGGTTCTTCGGGAGCGGCGTGTCGCTGGCGGCGGAGGCCAGGGCCAGGGCGATCGCCAGGTCGGCGGCGGGCTCGGAGAGCTTCACGCCGCCCACCGTCGCCGAGTAGATGTCCCGCTTGCCGAGCGCGCTGATCCGCCCGCGCTGCTCCAGGACGGCCAGCATCATCGAGACCCGGGAGGTCTCCAGGCCCGAGGTGGTGCGCCGGGGCGAGGGGATCTGGGAGTCGACCGTCAGCGCCTGCACCTCGGCGACCAGCGGCCGGCGTCCCTCCAGCGTGACCGTCAGACAGGTGCCGGGCACGGCCACGTCGCGCCGGGTCAGGAAGAGCCCGGAGGGGTCGGCCAGCCCCGTGATCCCCTCGTCGTGCAGCTCGAAGCAGCCGACCTCGTCCGTCGCCCCGTACCGGTTCTTCACGCCCCGGACCAGCCGCAGGCGCGCGTGCCGGTCGCCCTCGAAGCTCAGGACGACGTCCACCAGGTGCTCCAGGAGCCGGGGGCCGGCGATGGCGCCGTCCTTGGTGACGTGGCCGACCAGCAGCGTGGACATGCCGCGCTCCTTGGACGCCCGGATCAGCGCTCCGGCGACCTCGCGCACCTGGGCCATGCCGCCCGGTGCCCCGTCGATCTCGGGGGAGGCGACGGTCTGGACCGAGTCCATGATCAGCAGCGAGGGCTTCACGGCGTCGAGGTGTCCGAGGACGGCGGACAGATCGGTCTCGGCCGCCAGGTACAGATGGTCGTTGAGCGCCTTGATCCGGTCGGCGCGCAGCCGGACCTGGCTCGCGGACTCCTCGCCCGTGACGTACAGGGTGCGGTGCTCGTCGCTCGCGGCCTTCGAGGCGACATCGAGCAGCAGCGTGGACTTTCCGACGCCGGGCTCGCCGGCGAGCAGCACGACCGCGCCGGGCACCAGCCCCCCGCCGAGGACCCGGTCCAGCTCGTCCACGCCGGTGGAGCGGGCGGTGGCCTGCCGGCCGTCGACCTGGCCGATGGGGAGCGCCGCGGTGGAGACGCGGCCGGCGGCGGTGGTGCGGACGGCGGGCGCGCCGTACTCCTCGACCGTCCCCCAGGCCTGGCACTCGGGGCAACGGCCGAGCCATTTGGCGGTCGTCCAGCCGCATTCGGTGCAGCGGTAGGACGGCCGGTCCTTGGCGGATTTCGTACGGGCAGCCATGCGCCACACCGTAGCGGCCGCCACTGACACCGGACGCCGAGCCGGGAGGCCGCCGGGCGCACGGCATCGGAATGCAGCCTTCCTGTCCCCTTTCGAGGGATACCTTCACCCGTAAGGATTAAAAGTGTTCAACCGGTACGAAGAGTCCGCCCCGCCCTGCCTACGGTCACCCAGTGACGAGCAGCAGGCTGGAACCCCCCACCCACACCACCGGCGCACACCGGGCGCACCGGCGGGCGGCCGAAGGTCCCCGCACACTCGGTCAGCACCCGCCCGCCCGCTACGAGGCGTATCTGAACGGTCTGTTCACCTACTGCCTCTCGGTGCTCTGCGACCACGACGTCGCGACCGCCGTCCTCGGCGACGTCCTCGCCGTCGCCGAGCGGCACCGCGGCCGTTGCCCCTCCGACGAGGACGGGCGCAAGGCCTGGCTCTACGCGCTCGCGCGCTGGGCCTGTCTGCGCAGCCTCGGCGAGCAGCGCCGCAAGCGGCAGGGCGCGCACACCGGCCGTCCGGTCGCCGCGGCCCCGGAGCCGCCCCGCGTCTCCGAGGAGGTCGCCGAGCGCCGCCGCGCCGAACTGGCACTCCTGGCCTGGCCCGAGGCCGCGGGCACCACCCCCGAGCAGCGCGAGGCGCTGGAGCTCGCCGTCCGGCACGGCCTCGGCCACCGCGAGGTCGCCGCCGTGCTCTCCCTCGACCCGCTCGCCGCCCGCGAACTGCTCTCCTCGGCCGCCTGCGAGGTCGAGCGCACCCGGGCCGCGCTCGCGGTCGTGGAGACGGGGAACTGCCCCACCGTCGCCCGGCTGACCGGCGACCACCAGGTGCTGCTCTCCGCGGCCCTGCGCGCCGAGCTGGTCCGCCACGTCGACGACTGCCCGCGCTGTCGCAGGGCCGCCGAGCGGGCGGGCGCGGGCGGCCCGTGGCCCGGCGCGACGACGCTCACGCCCGCCCGGCTCCCGCTGGTCGAGGCTCCCAGGGCCGCCGCGTACGTGGCGATGCTGCACGTCCCACGCGCGCGTGCCGGCGCCCCGCGCTTCGGGTCGGCAGGGTTCCCCCTGGATCCCAAGGACCACGCGGCCCGCCGCGACCGGATGCGGGCCCGGGCGGTGACGACCACCGTCGTGGCGGCCGTGGTCGCGGCCCCGGTGCTCGCCCTGTGGGCCTCGTACCGCGGTGGGCCCGTCGGCGAGGGCGGCGCGGGAGCCCCGGTCAGCGCACGCGAGGCGGACGACCCGACGAGCCTCGACGGCGCCCCGTACGACCACTACGAGAACGCGGGCAACGCCCGCACCACCCCCGATCCGCGCTTCACCCAGGGCAGCCGGTCCCCGGACGTCTCGGTCGAGGTGATCAGCCCCGGCGGGCCGGTCGGACCGTCGCTGCCGGGCCAGGCGGGCCCCGGCCGGATCACGGTCGCGGCCCACGGGGACGGCGACACGACACTGCTCACCCTCACCGCCTCCGGCGGCTCGCCCGTCGAATGGTCGCTGTGGACGGACGCGCCCTGGCTGTACGTGAGCCAGGCCTCGGGCACGCTGCGGCCGGGCGAGTCGGTGACGGTGCGGATCTCCGTGGACCAGGCGCGCGAGCCCGCGGGCTCCTGGTCGGCCAGGGTCGGGGTGAACCCCTCGGGTGCCGTCGTACGGATCGACGGCCGCGGGGCGACCACGCCCGCACCTCCGACGACGCCCCCGCCGACGACCGAGGAGCCGCCTCCGGCCACCGAGGAGCCGACGACGCCGCCGACCACCGAGGAACCGCCTCCGACGACGGAGGAGCCGACGACCCCTCCGCCCACGACGGAGCCGACCCCGACGACCGAACCCCCCGCGTCCACGGACCCCGGCACCCCGGGCGGTTCGGACTCCCCGTCGACGCCGACGCCATAGCCGGGCGGGCCACCCGGCCCGGATCAGGGAACCCGGCAAGCGCCGCACGCAGCGGTGGCCGGGTGCCCCGCTACGAGCGAGTGCCCCGTTACGAGCGTGTGCCCCGCTACGAGCGGGTGCCCCGTTACGGCCGGGCGGGGTCCGCCGGGTGCGGGGCCACGAGCGGCAGCTGGGCGGCGAGCCGCGCCTCGCACAGCTCCACCAGCACGTCGTACGCCGCCTTGCCCATCAGCTCGGTCAGCTCCGGCCGGTACGTCACGTACACCGGCTCACCGGCCCCGTGCGCCGAGGTCGCCGACGTGCACCACCAGTGCAGGTCGTGCCCGCCCGGGCCCCAGCCCCGTCGGTCGTACTCGCCGATCGACACCTGAAGGATCCGGCTGTCGTCGGGGCGGTCGATCCAGTCGTACGTCCGGCGCACCGGCAGCTGCCAGCAGACGTCCGGCTTGGTCTCCAGCGGCTCCTTGCCCTCCTTGAGGGCCAGGATGTGCAGGGAGCAGCCGGCGCCGCCCGCGAATCCGGGGCGGTTCTGGAAGATGCAGGAGCCTTCCCAGCGGCGGGTCTGCCGCTCGCCGTCCTCGTCGAGCTGCGTCCAGCCCGTCTCCGTGCCCACGTCGTGGAACTGCCACAGCTCCGGAGTGAGCCGCTCCACGTGCGAGGCGACCCGCTTCTCGTCGTCCTCGTCGGAGAAGTGCGCGCCGAGCGTGCAGCAGCCGTCGTCGGCGCGGCCCGCCTGGATGCCCTGGCAGCCGCTGCCGAAGATGCACGTCCAGCGCGAGGTGAGCCAGGTCAGGTCGCAGCGGAAGACCTGCTCGTCGTCGGCGGGGTCGGGGAACTCGACCCAGGCGCGCGGAAAGTCGAGGCCCTTCTCGTCCGGTTCGCCCGGGCCGGAGGCCCCGCCCTGCTTCTTGGAGGTCTTCTGAGCCTTGGCAGCGCTGTCTTTGCCCGGCTTCGCCTTTTTCGTCTTTGGCACACCACCAGCGTATGCGGGCGGGAGCAGTAGCGTTCCGTCCATGAGACTCGGAGTCCTCGACGTCGGTTCGAACACAGTGCACCTGCTCGTGGTGGACGCCCACCCCGGCGCCCGCCCGCTGCCCGCGCACTCCCACAAGGCGGAGCTGCGGCTGGCGGAGCTCCTCGACGAGCACGGGGCCATCGCCCCGGACGGCGTCGAGCGGCTCATCGCGACCGTCCAGGGCGCACTGCAGGCCGCCGAGGACAAGGGCTGCGAGGAGGTTCTGCCGTTCGCGACCTCCGCGGTGCGCGAGGCGACGAACGCCGACGCCGTCCTGGATCGCGTGAAGCAGAAGACCGGTATCGACCTCCAGGTCCTCACCGGCGAGGAGGAGGCCCGGCTCACCTTCCTGGCCGCCCGCCGCTGGTACGGATGGTCCGCCGGCAAGCTGTTCCTCCTCGACATCGGCGGCGGCTCGCTGGAGATCGCGTACGGCATCGACGAGGAGCCGGACACGGCGGTCTCGCTGCCGCTGGGAGCGGGCCGGCTGACGTCGGGCTGGCTGCCGGGCGACCCGCCCGACACGGAGGACGTCCGGGCTCTGCGTCGCCATGTACGCGCCCAGATCGCCCGTACGGTGGGGGAGTTCAGCCGCTTCGGCAAGCCCGACCACGTCGTGGCCACGTCCAAGACCTTCAAGCAGCTCGCCCGGATCGCCGGCTCGCCCGGCTCGGAGAAGGGGCTCTACCTGCGGCGCGTCCTGACCCGCTCGTCCCTGGAGGAGTGGGTCCCCAAGCTCGCCCTCATGACCGCCGGACAGCGCGCGGACCTGCCCGGCGTCTCCGAGGGCCGTGCACCCCAGCTGCTCGCGGGCGCCCTGGTGGCCGAAGGCGCGATGGACCTCTTCGGCGTGGACGAGCTGGAGATCTGCCCCTGGGCGCTGCGCGAGGGTGTGATCCTGCGCCGCCTGGACCACCTGCCGGAGGAGTAGCCGCTCCACGCGCGCGTGGCGGGCCACCCACGCACCGCCGCATTGCGTACCGAGCGTGCCGCGACGCGACGCGCCTCACCGCGCCGGCGTGCACCGCGCGCGCCGCGTACCGAGCGTGCCGCGACGCGACGCGCCGCGACCGAGCGTGACAGGAACCACCTCCCCGCGCCCCGCCCCGCCCCGTACCCTGTCCTTCGTGGCAGAACCAGTGGTGCGCATCCCGGATGCGAAGGTCGCCCTGTCGACGGCCTCGGTCTATCCGGAGTCGACGGCGACGGCCTTCGAGATCGCCGCGCGCCTCGGCTACGACGGCGTCGAGATCATGGTGTGGACCGATCCGGTCAGCCAGGACATCGAGGCCCTGCGCCGCCTCTCGGACTACCACCAGGTCCCGATCCTCGCCGTCCACGCGCCCTGTCTGCTCATCACCCAGCGCGTCTGGTCCACGGACCCCTGGACCAAGCTCCGGCGCGCCCAGGCGGCCGCGGAGAAGCTCGGCGCCTCCACGGTCGTCGTCCACCCGCCGTTCCGCTGGCAGCGCCAGTACGCCCGCGACTTCGTCACCGGCATCTGGCGGATGGCCGACGAGACGGACGTCCGGTTCGCCGTCGAGAACATGTACCCGTGGCGGTACAAGGACCGCGAGATGCTCGCGTACGCCCCCGAGTGGGACGTCACCAAGGACGACTACCGCCATTTCACGGTCGACCTCTCGCACACCGCCACCGCCCGCACGGACGCCCTCGCCATGATCGACCGCATGGGCGACCGCCTCGGCCACGTCCACCTCGCCGACGGCAAGGGTTCGGCCAAGGACGAGCACCTGGTCCCCGGCCGCGGCAACCAGCCCTGCGCGGAGGTGCTGGAGCGGCTGGCGCTCACCGGCTTCGACGGCCATGTGGTCATCGAGGTCAACACCCGGCGGGCCATGTCGGCGGCCGAACGCGAGGCCGACCTCGCCGAGGCCCTCGCCTTCACCCGGCTCCACCTGGCCTCCGCCGGCCGCTCCCGCGTGCCCCGCTCATGACCGACCCGGCCGCCCCGCGCCGCCGCGGCCGCCCCTCCCGTACCGAGGAGGAGAGCGGACCGGGCGCCCGCGAACGCATCCTGGAAGCCGCCCGCGCGCAGTTCGCCGAGCGGGGCTACGACAAGACCTCCGTGCGCGGCATCGCCAAGGCGGCGGGGGTGGACCCGGCGCTCGTCCACCACTACTTCGGTACGAAGGACGAGGTCTTCGCCGCCGCGATCGAGGTCTCCTTCGAGCCCGCCCTCGTCCTCCCGGCGATCCTCGGCGGTCCCCTCGACGGGATCGGCGAACGGCTCGCCCGCTATTTCATCGGCGTCTGGGAGAACCCGGTCAGCCGCGCCCCCCTCCTCGCGATCATCCGCTCCGCGCTGACCCACGAGGCGGCGGCCAAGGTGCTGCGCGGCTTCGTCCTGCGCCGGCTCCTGGAGCGGATCGCCGGGGACCTCGACGTACCGGACCCCAAGTTCCGCGCGGAGCTCGCCGCCTCCCACATGATCGGGATCGCGATCCTGCGGTACGTCATCAAGGTCGAGCCGATGGCCTCCGCCGACCCGGAGGAGATCGTGGCCCACGTCGCCCCCACGCTCCAGCGCTATCTCACCGAAGCCTGACGGCCCCACCGAAGCCTGACGGCCCCGCCCCGCCCCGCCCGCCCGACCGAGCCCTGACCGGACCCGACCGCCACCCGGCCGAACCCCGCCCGGTCCTGACCGAAGGCTGAACAGCGCGTCCGCCATGCGGACACGACGTCCAGATCTTGGTCGTCCGGCGTACGCTCGACAGCAAGCACACCCATCACTGAGGAGCGAGCGACGATGCCCGAGCTGAGGTCCCGCACTGTCACCCACGGCCGCAACATGGCGGGCGCACGCGCCCTTATGCGCGCCTCCGGTGTACCCGGCGCGGACATCGGCCGGAAGCCGATCATCGCGGTCGCCAACTCCTTCACGGAGTTCGTCCCGGGCCACACCCACCTCCAGCCGGTCGGCCGGATCGTCTCCGAGGCCATCACGGCCGCCGGTGCCATCCCCCGCGAGTTCAACACGATCGCCGTCGACGACGGCATCGCGATGGGCCACGGCGGCATGCTGTACTCCCTGCCCTCCCGCGACCTGATCGCGGACAGCGTGGAGTACATGGTCGAGGCGCACTGCGCCGACGCCCTGATCTGCATCTCCAACTGCGACAAGATCACCCCCGGCATGCTGAACGCGGCCCTGCGCCTCAACATCCCGACGGTCTTCGTCTCCGGCGGCCCGATGGAGTCCGGAAAGGCCACGCTGGTCGACGGCACGGTCCGTACGCTCGACCTGGTCGACGCGATCTCCGACGCGGTCAACGACAAGATCTCGGACGAGGACATCCTCCGTATCGAGGAGAACGCCTGCCCGACCTGCGGATCCTGTTCCGGCATGTTCACCGCCAACTCGATGAACTGCCTGACCGAGGCCATCGGCCTCTCCCTCCCCGGCAACGGTTCGGCCCTCGCCACGCACACGGCCCGCAAGGCGCTGTACGAGAACGCGGCGCGCACGGTCGTCGACATCACCCGTCGTTACTACGACGAGGACGACGACTCGGTCCTGCCGCGCTCCGTCGCCACCCGCGCGGCCTTCGAGAACGCCATGGCCCTGGACATCGCCATGGGCGGCTCGACCAACACGATCCTGCACCTGCTCGCCGCCGCCCAGGAGGCCGAGCTGGACTACGGCCTGTCCGACATGGACGAGGTCTCGCGCCGTGTGCCGTGCCTGGCCAAGGTCGCGCCGAACGTGGCGCCCGGCGGCACGTACTACATGGAGGACGTGCACCGGGCCGGCGGCATCCCGGCCATCCTGGGCGAGCTGTACCGCGCCGGTCTCCTCAACGAGGACGTGCACACCGTCCACTCCCGCTCCATCAAGGACTGGCTGGAGACCTGGGACGTGCGCGGCGGCTCCCCGTCCGACGAGGCCGTCGAGCTGTGGCACGCGGCCCCCGGCTGCGTCCGCTCGGCGACCGCCTTCTCGCAGTCCGAGCGCTGGGAGACCCTGGACACGGACGCGGCCGGCGGCTGCATCCGCGACGCGGCCCACGCGTACTCCAAGGACGGCGGCCTCGCGGTCCTGCGCGGCAACCTGGCCGTCGACGGCTGTGTCGTGAAGACGGCGGGCGTGGACGAGTCGATCTGGACCTTCGAGGGCCCGGCCGTCGTCTGCGAGTCGCAGGACGAGGCCGTCGAGAAGATCCTCAACAAGCAGGTCAAGGACGGCGACGTGGTCGTCATCCGTTACGAGGGCCCGCGCGGCGGCCCGGGCATGCAGGAGATGCTCTACCCGACCTCCTTCCTCAAGGGCCGGGGGCTGGGCAAGACCTGCGCGCTGGTGACGGACGGCCGCTTCTCCGGCGGTACGTCGGGTCTGTCGATCGGTCACGCGTCGCCGGAGGCGGCGTCGGGCGGCACGATCGCCCTGGTCGAGGACGGCGACCGGATCCGTATCGACATCCCCACCCGCTCGATCGAGCTGCTGGTCGACGACGCCACGCTGGCGGCCCGCCGCGAGGCGCTGGGCGGGGTCTACGCCCCGAAGAACCGGCAGCGGAAGGTCTCGGCGGCGCTGCGGGCGTACGCGGCGATGGCGACGAGCGCGGACAAGGGCGCGGTGCGGGACGTCTCGAAGCTGGCCTGAGGCGACGACCGGCGCGGAGCCGGACCGGCCCCGGTCTCGTAGCCGAGCCGGCCGGCCCCGGCGCGCGGAGACGCGAGGACCGAGGACGCGGGGAGTGGGCGGAGACGCTCACTCCCCGCGTTCGCGCGTGTGCGCTACGATCACGGCTCGCTTCGTGCCGATGCTTGTCATGCTCACGATTGGGGAGTCGTATGCGTGCCTCCGTACGCCGCACCACCGTCGTCGCCACAGCGGTCGCCGCCCTCGCGGCCCTGAACACCACCCCGGCCGTCGCGGCGACGCCGGGCGATATCTGCGGCTCGGGCTACGTCCAGATCGACTCGCACACCCTGCGGAGCGCCTCGGCCGTTCTCGCCCGCGTCCATCTGCTCTACAACGCGTCCAACGGCACCAACTGCGTCGTCACCGTGCACGCCCCCGCCACCGAGGGCTTCGCCCTCCCGACCGGCGCCTGGCTCACCGTGAAGGGCTCGGCGACGAAGAAGGACCAGCGCACGTACAGCTCGTACGCCGGCCCGGTGCGGGCCCACGCGGCGGGGAAGTGCGTCACCTGGGGCGGGATGATCGAGGCGGGCGTGGGGACCTACACGTACACCAGCCCGTGGGAGCACTGCGGCTGACCCGTCGTCACCAGGCGGCCGGGTCCCGCCCGTCCACGGCGAAGACCGATCCGTCCGGCGCGGTCGCGAACACCCTGTCCCCGGCGACGACGGGCGCGGGCACGCTCGTCGCGTACCCGAGCCGCCCGTCCCGCAGCCGCGGTCCGGTCTGCCCGAGCATCGCCCCGCGCCCGGTGTCGACGGCGATCAACCGCCCGTCGGCCACGGAGAGATACAGCCGCTCGCCCGGCCCTAGGACCGGCGGGGAGACGCTCCCCGCGGCGGTCTCCAGCTCCCACAGAACGCGACCGGACGGGCCGGCCGCCGTGTCGAGGGCGGCGAGGTGGCCGCTGAAGTCGAGGAGATAAGCGGTGTCGCCGCGTACGGCGATCATCGGGTCGTAGAGCCGGTGCGGCAGGGCGGACCGGCGGACCGAGTGGTCGGCGGGGTCGTAGCGGACCAGGCCGTCGACCTCCATGCCGCGGTGGTGCGAAGCCAGGAACAGCGCGCCGTCCTCGGCGTGGGCGACCGGGGAGAGGTCGCCCTCCAGGAGTCGCTGCCACACCACCTCGCCGCTCGTGGGGCGCACGACGGCCACGCGGGTGCGGGACCCGTCGCCCGAGGCCTCGTGGACGGTCACGAGTCCGGTGCGGTCGTCGTAAGAGCCCAGATGGGGCGCCGTGAACCCGGGCAGGCCGTGGCGCCAGAGCTGCTTCCCGGTCGAGCCGTCCACGGCCCGGAGGCCGCCCGTCCCGGTGGACAGGGCGACGGCCGTGCCCGCGGGGACGGCCTGTTCGGCGGCGGGGGCGGGGGTGGTGTGCCAGCCGGGCGCGCCGCCGGAGGCCGCGTACGTGCGCAGGGGACCGTTCCGTGAGGGGAAGGCAACGAGCCCGCCCCGCAGTACGGACGGCGTGGACGGAGCCTGACCGGCGGCCGCCGGCAGCGACCAGAGCACCCGCCCCGTCTCGGGGTCGAGCCGGGCCGCCGCGGTGCCGCCGCCCGCGCAGTAGAGGGCGCCCGCGCCAAGGGCGCAGCTGGGCGCGGAGGGCTCGCCGTCCTTCCGCAGGACGGTCTGCCAGCCGTCGAAGGCGGCGGCCGCCTCGACCGGGTTCGGCCGGGGCGCGGGTTCGTCGCCGCCACCGCCGCGCAGCGCCACGAACGCCCCGCCGGCCGCGAGGACGGCGAGCGCGGCGGCGGCCACGACCGGCGGCCGGCGCCGACGGCGGGTGCGCGGCGCCTGGACCCGTACGGGAGTGTCCGCGTCCCACGCCCCCGACACCCCGGACGACCTGGGCGGGTCCGGGAGCGGGTCGGGCAGCGTGGGAGGCCTGCGCTGCGCCGGTATGAACGCCGCCGCCTCGTAGGAGGGCGGCAGCAGCGCCGACATGATCTCGGCCGGAGTCGGGCGCTCCGCCGGCTCCTTGGCCAGGCAGCGCGCGACGAGCGGAGCCAGCGCCTCCGGGATCCCGGTCAGGTCCGGCTCGTCGTGGACGACCTGGTAGGCGACGATGTACGGACTGTCGGAGTCGAACGGCCCGTGTCCCGTGGCCGCGTGCACGAGTACGGAACCGAGCGCGAAGACGTCCGCCGCCGGTCCGACCTCGCGGGGCCGCTGGAACTGCTCCGGCGCCATGAACGGCGGCGACCCGATCAGCTTCCCGGTCTCCGTGTGCAGATCGCTGTCGACCGGCCGGGAGATGCCGAAGTCGATGACCTTCGGTCCGGTGTCGGTGAGCAGGACGTTGCTCGGCTTGAGGTCGCGGTGGACGACGCCGGCCCGGTGGATGTCGCGCAGGGCCTCGGCGAGCCCGGCGGTGAGCCGGCGCAGTTCGGCGGGGGAGAGGGGGCCGTTCCGCTTCACCTGGTCGGCGAGGGTGGGGCCGGGGACGTACAGCGTGGCCATCCAGGGCCGTACGGCGTCGGGGTCCGCGTCCACGACGGGCGCGGTGAAGGCTCCGCTCACCCGGCGCGCGGCGGCCACCTCCTGGCGGAAACGGGCCCTGAACTCCGGGTCCTCCGCGTACTGTCCGTGCACCACCTTGACCGCGAGCCGCAGCCCGGAGGCGGAGGTGGCCAGATGGACCACGCCCATCCCGCCCGAGCCGAGGCAGGCCTGGAGACGGTACTCGCCCGCATACTCGGGCTCTTCCGCCTCCCGGTCCGCGCCGGTCCTGCGCATCGGCGGCATCGCCCACCCCCGTGTGGTCCCCGTCGAGTTCGCGCGCGTGCGCGACGCACGGAGCCTAGTCGATGGCACCTGGGATGTCGGAGGGGCTTGCTAGCCTGCGCGTCGCAGAGAGTGAATCGAAGCGGAGCGCTTTTGCGCCGACGGGGGAGGACGCCATGGGCGTGGAGGAGACGAAGGAAGCCGCGGCCGCCGCGGAGCTGGACGGGGTGGCCGCGATGAGCGTCACCCGGTATCCGGTCGCGCCGGGGGTGCGGGTCAATGTCCGCTCGGGGCCGGGCACGCAGTTCTCGGTCGTACGGATCCTGCCCGCGGGCACCTGGGTGGCGATCCGCTGCCAGACGCCCGGCCAGCGGGTCACCGGCCCGTACGGCACGACGAACATCTGGGACAACATCGCGAGCGGGGAGTTCATCTCCGACGCGTACGTGAAGACGGGCAGTGACGGGTACGTCGCACCGCGCTGCGGCTGACCGGTTCCTTCCCCGCCCGGGGATAATCGACCTCGTGAGCGACGAAGAGCAGACCGCCAAGGACCGCAGCGCCGAGCCCGGCGGCACCCCCGCCGGGCCGCAGCCCGAGGAGATCCGCTTCTTCGGGACGACCTGGGTGGAGCACGACGGGCAGTACGGGCTGCGCCGTGCCGGCGTCGCCGTCGGGGCGCTCGCCGCCGCGGCGGTGGGCTGCTTCGTGCTGCGGTTCGCCTACCAGGGGCTCGAGATCGCCGAGGTCGGCGGTCTCGTGAACATGCTCGTGGTGCTCATGTTCGCGGTCTGCAGCGCCATCGCCTTCCGTAAGACCTGGGAAGGCTTCGTCCGCCGCCCGGCCGACCCGGCCCGCGAGGACTCACTGCGCAGCCTCAAGATGATCGGCTTCATCGGCTCCCTCCTCGCCTACTTCTTCCGCTGCTTCGTCGAGGCGCCGGGCGAGAAGCTGCGCCGCGCCGAGTACGAGACGGCCCGCAGCCGGTTCGAGAAGCGCCGCGGCGCCCGCACGGGCAACCCGGCGGCCCGCAAGAAGCCCAAGCGCAAGTAACCCACGGGGCAGGAAGCCCCCTCGCACACCCGGCGCGGCCGCCGCCCGCGCCGCACGGCGATCGAGCACGTCGCGGCCCATGTCGCCGCTCTCGCCCCGCCCCCCGGCTCGGCCACGACCGACCGCTGCCGCACTTCTCCGCACCCCGGTGCGGAGGCAGCCCCCGTACCTTCCGGCGCACCCGCCGCCGGCCTCCGGCTCCCCGTCGGCCGCACCGCCGCCGAGCCCCCCCCCGCGATCCCGCAACGCCCATCAGGTCAGGGCGCGCTCCTTGACGCCCCGACCCCTCGCGCGCATTATTCATCGCATGATGAATTACTCGGAAGGGGGCCCCGCCCCGGCGATCGCGGCGCACGGGCTCACCGTCGTACGAGGCGACCGCACCGTCCTGCGCGGCCTCGACTTCGTCGTACCCCACGGCCGGATCACCGGCCTCCTCGGCCCCTCCGGCTGCGGCAAATCCACCCTGCTCCGGGCGATCGTCGGCACCCAGGCCAACGTCACCGGCACCCTCGACGTCCTCGGCCGCCCGGCGGGCGACGCCTCCCTGCGCTCCCGCATCGGCTACGTCACCCAGGCACCGTCCGTCTACGACGACCTCACCGTCCGCCAGAACCTCGACTACTTCGCCGCCGTCCTCCTCCCCGGTCGCGCCCACCGCGAGAACCGCCGCACCGCCGTCGCCCGCGCCATCGACGACGTCGACCTCGCCTCGCACGCCGACTCCCTGGCCGGCCGTCTCTCCGGCGGCCAGCGCAGCCGCGTCTCCCTCGCCGTCGCCCTCCTCGGCACCCCCGAACTCCTCGTCCTCGACGAACCCACCGTCGGGCTCGACCCCGTCCTCCGCCGCGACCTCTGGAACCTCTTCCACCGCATCGCCGCCGAGCGCGGCGCCGCCCTCCTCGTCTCCTCCCACGTCATGGACGAGGCCGAACGCTGCCACCGGCTGCTCCTCATGCGCGAGGGCGAGATCCTCGCCGAGGACACCCCCGAAGCCCTGCGACGCCGCAACGACACCGCCACCGTCGAAGAGGCCTTCCTCCACCTCGTCGACGCCGCCGACGCCCGCGCGGCCGTACCCCTCCAGGAGCCCCAGCGATGAGCAGCGCCCGCACCCTCGCCACCGCCGCCCGCGTCCTGCGCCAACTGCGCCACGACCCGCGCTCGATCGCCCTGATGCTCCTCGTCCCGTGCCTGATGCTCTTCCTGCTCCGGTACGTCTTCGACGGCAGCCCCCGGACCTTCGACAACATCGGAGCCTCGCTGCTCGGCATCTTCCCGCTGATCACGATGTTCCTCGTGACCTCGATCGCCACCCTGCGCGAACGCACCTCCGGCACCCTGGAACGCCTGCTCGCCATGCCGCTGGGCAAGGGCGACCTCATCGCCGGCTACGCCCTCGCCTTCGGACTCCTCGCCATCGTCCAGTCCGCCCTCGCCACCGGCCTCGCCCTCGGCGTCCTCGGACTCGACGTCGTCGGCTCCCCCTGGCTCCTCCTCCTCGTCGCGCTCCTCGACGCCCTCCTCGGCACCGCCCTCGGCCTCTTCGTCTCGGCCTTCGCCGCCTCCGAGTTCCAGGCCGTCCAGTTCATGCCGGCCGTGATCTTCCCCCAGCTGCTCCTCTGCGGCCTCTTCATCGCGCGCGACCAGATGCAGCCCGTCCTCGAAGGCATCTCCGACGCGCTGCCCATGTCCTACGCCGTCGACGGCATGAACGAAGTCCTCCGCCAGCCCGACATCACCGGCGACTTCCTCCGCGACGCCCTCGTCGTCGCCGGCTGCGCCCTGCTCGTCCTCGCCCTCGGCGCGGCCACCCTCCGCCGCCGCACCGCCTGACGCGCCACGGGGCGTACCGCCCCTCGGACGCCCCCACCGCACCCACCCCCACGGTGCGAGGATGTCTGTGCGCCCGGACGAACCGTCCGCGCGCAGATGGACCGGCACATGCCCCTTCCGGCGAGGTGAACAGAGCCATGACCCAGACCGTCGCAGTCCTCGGCACCGGCAAGATCGGTGAAGCGCTCCTCAGCGGCATGATCCGGGCCGGCTGGCGCCCCGCCAACCTCCTGGTGACCGCCCGCCGCACCGAGCGCGCCGAAGAACTGCACGCCCGCTACGGCGTCGAGACCGTCACCAACGCCGAGGCCGCCAAGCGCGCCGACACCCTCATCCTCGCCGTGAAGCCCCAGGACATGGGCCGCCTCCTCGACGAGCTGGCCCCCCACGTCACCGCCGACCGCCTCGTCATCAGCGCCGCCGCCGGTATCCCCACCTCCTTCATCGAGGAACGGCTCACCACCGGCACCCCCGTCGTCCGCGTCATGCCCAACACCCCCGTCCTCGTCGACGAAGGCATGTCCGTCATCTCCGGCGGCAGCCACGCCACTCCCGCGCACCTCGTCCACGCCGAGGAGATCTTCGGGGGCGTCGGCAAGACCCTGCGCGTCCCCGAGTCCCAGCAGGACGCCGCCACCGCCCTCTCCGGCTCCGGCCCGGCCTACTTCTACTTCCTCGTCGAGGCCATGACCGACGCCGGCATCCTCCTCGGCCTCCCCCGCGCCCAGGCCCACGACCTGATCGTCCAGGCCGCCATCGGCGCCGCCGTGATGCTCCGCGACAGCGGCGAGCACCCCGTCAAGCTCCGCGAGGCCGTCACCTCCCCGGCCGGCACCACCATCAGCGCCATCCGCGAGCTGGAGAACCACGGCGTACGGGCCGCCCTCATCGCCGCCCTGGAAGCAGCCCGCGACCGCAGCCGCGAGCTCGCCTCCGGCAACGGCTGACCGGCCCCCGGCCTACGCGGCCGCCGCGCCCTTCAGCACGTCCTCCGTCGACACGACCCGGGCGAACCGCCCGCCGTGCAGCGACACCGCCGTCGCCCGGGTCAGCTCCTCCGCCGTCGCCGCCCACCCGAACGGCCCCTCCAGGTCGAACGTGTGCATCGCGTCCAGCGGAAACACCACGTCGTACCCGAGGTTGCCGCCCATCCGCGCCGTCGTCTCGTTGCACATGTTCGTCTGGATCCCGACGATCACGATCTGCCCACGCCGGCCCTCGACGGCCCCGCCACCGGCCTCCCCGGTCAGCCACGCGTCCAACGACGGCTCCCCGTAGAACGCCGAGTTCACGCTCTTCGTCACCAGCAGCTCCGGCCCGTCCCCCTTCCCTCTCCGCTCCTCGACGAAGTCCTTGAAGTCGTTCCCCTCGTGCCCGACCCGCAGCGGCGACCGCGACCCGGCCGGCGAATCGTGCCGTACGAACACGACCGGCCGCCCCGTCCCCTGCCACAGGTCGATCAGCGCCGCGATGTTCTCCTCGGCGGCAGGGTTGTTCCGCTTCCCCCAGAACTCCTCCTCGAAGCCCTTCTGTACGTCGACGACAACCAGTGCTGCGTTCTCCGCGATCTCCATACCCACGATGCTGCCGCCCCGGGGCCGCCCCATCCAGCGGGAAGAAAGTCAGCGATCGATGGTTTACTGCCACCCATGCCGACAGCACCCGCCGAACCCCGTCGCATCGCCCTGATGGCGTTCCCCGGCATCCGCGCCTTCGACATCTCGGTCATCACCGAGGTCTACGGCAGCGACCGCCGCCTCCGTGGTCTCCCTCCCTTCGAACTCGGCCGCGTCGCCGCCGACCCGGCCACCCCCATCCCCCTCCGTGGCGGTCTCACCCTCACCCCCGACCGCCCCCTCGACTGGCTCGCCCAGGCCGACCTCGTCCTCGTCCCCGGTATCGAGGACCCCGACGCCGAGACCCCCGCTCCCGTGCTCGAAGCCCTCCGCCGGGCCCACGCCGCCGGAACCCCCGTCGCCTCTCTCTGCGCGGGCGCCTTCGTCCTCGCCCAGGCCGGACTCCTCGACGGCCGCCGCGCCGTCACCCACTGGCAACTCGCACCGACCCTCGCCGCCCGCCACCCCCAGGTCACCGTCGAACCCGACGCCCTCTTCGTCGAGGACACCGGCATCTGGACCTCGGCCGGCACCGCCGCCGGCATCGATCTCTGCCTCCATCTCGTCCGCACGGCCCACGGCGCCGAGGCCGCCGCCTCGATCGCCCGCTCGATGGTCACCGCCCCCTTCCGCACCGGCACCCAGGCCCAGTTCATCGAGCACCCCACACCCCGCGCCGACCGCGACGCCGACGCCCTGGCCGACGTCCGCTCCCACGCCCTCGCCCACCTCGACGAACAGCACACCGTCGCAAGCCTGGCCGCCCGCGCCGGTATGTCACCCCGCACCTTCGCCCGCCACTTCCAGGCCACCACTGGAACCACCCCCCTCCACTGGCTCATCGCCCAGCGTGTCGCCGCCGCCCAGAAACTCCTCGAACTCACCGACCATCCCCTCCCCGAAGTCGCCCGCCGCGCGGGCTTCGGCAGCGAGGTCACGATGCGCCAGCACTTCGCCTCGCACCTCGCCACCAGCCCGCGCGACTACCGCAGCGCCTTCCGTCACACGGCGGGCATCAACCCGATCGCCCGATAGGCACGGTCCACCAACGGCCGCGCCATCCCCCGGGCCCGCTCGGCCCCGTCCCGTAGCACCTGATCCACATGGACGGGATCGGCCGCCAGCTCCGCGTGCCGCTCCCGCACCGGCCGCAGCATCTCGATCACCGCGTCCGCCGTGTCCCGCTTCAACGATCCGTACGACTCATATACACCGGCCAAGGCTTCCGGGTTCCCACTCGTCGCGGCAGCCAGCAGATCGAGCAGATTCGCGACCCCTGGCCGGCCCTCCCGGTCGTACGCGACATCCCGCCCGCTGTCGGTCACCGCGCGCATGATCTTCCGCCGGACGGTGACCTCGTCGTCCAGCAGATAGACGATCCCCGCAGCGTTCTCGTGCGACTTCCCCATCTTCGAACCCGGGTCCTGCAGATCCATGACCCGAGCCCCCACCACCGGATGCGTCGCCCGCGGCACCGTGAACACATGTCCGTACCGCTGGTTGAACCGCACCGCCAGATCCCGGGTCAGCTCCACGTGCTGCGTCTGGTCCGCGCCCACCGGCACCTCGTCGGTCCCATAGGCCAGGATGTCCGCCGCCATCAGCACCGGATAGGTCAGCAGCGACAGCCTGACCCCCTGCCCGGCCGCCAGCGCCCGCGCGCCCTTCTCCTTGTACTGGATCATCCGCCGCAGCTCGCCGTCCGTGGCCGTGCACTCCAGTAGGTACGAGAGCCGGGCGTGCTCGTCCACATGACTCTGTACGAAGACGGTGCAGAGCTTGGGGTCGAGGCCGGCCGCCAGGAGCAGCGTGGCCGCCTGCCTGCTGAGCCGCAGCACCCGCGCCGGGTCGTGCTCGACGGTCAGGGCGTGCAGGTCCACGATGCTGAACAGCGAGTCCGACCGGTGCTGGTCCACCTCGACCCACCGCCGTACGGCCCCGAGATAGTTGCCCAGGGTCAGGTGCCCGGTCGGCTTGATCCCGCTGAAGATCCGCTTCATCGCGTTCGTTCTCCCTCTCTCCTGTGCGCCGGCCCGTCGGCCGCACTCCCGGAGGGGGATACGCGAACGGCCGCCGAGACGGCGGCCGCTGAGTGCATGCGTCAGTGAGGGCCGCCGGTCAGGCGGCCCACCACTGGGTTGTGTGCGCATGCGTGGTCATACGGAGAGAGTACGCCCGAGGACGGGGGTTGACACGGGATTCCCCGATACGTAGTGTTCTCCGAGTTGTCCGACGTGAGCACCGACTCCGGTCGGCCCCGGACAACCATTCCGCAAGACCCACTACCAGCTGATGGTGCGTTCGTCGTGCCGTCACGCTTTCCGTGCGTTTTTGCGAAATGAGGAATCCGCGTTCGAAGGTTTGAGCGCGAACCCCCGATTAGCGTCGGAGGCAAGGAATCCGCTAAAGTCTCACTCGTCGGAACGGCCCAACAGCCGCGAAGACAACCCCCTCTGACTGGGAATCAGGCCCGAAAGGATCTGATAGAGTCGGAAACGCCGGAAAGGGAAACGCGAAAGCGAAGAACGG